>NZ_CP085973.1:0-3688120 GCF_020735985.1 Bordetella holmesii | reverse complement strand
ATCCTGCGAGCCATCATGATCGGCCTGGGCACAGCCCTGGTAAGCCAGTTCGGGTGGGTGATGTATGTGTTCGGCGCGTTCCTGATCTACACCGGCTTGAAGATGTGGCGCATGGTCGATGACACGCCCGACATCGAGAACAATGCGATTCTGAAGTTCCTCAAGCGCTGCATGCGCGTGACCGACGGTTTGCGCGGAAGTGCTTTCACGGTGGTGGAAACCGATCCTGTCACGCAGCGCAACGTCCGTTTTGCCACGCCGCTGTTGCTGGCGCTGGTGCTGGTCTTCATCGGTGGCAAGATTTTCCTGCACGGCCTGGTGGGCAAGGTGCCGGCGACGTTCTCCCTGTCGGTGACCTTCGGTCTGATCGCGGCAGGCATTCTCTACTCGCTGTGGCGTACCCGCAAGGAGACACCTGCCAGCTAACACATCTCCGGGGCCCCCGTATTCAGGGCGGCCCCGGAGTTGCCCCCTTAAAGAAGCTTGCCGGGGTTCATGATGCCTGCCGGGTCGAGCAGGCGTTTGATCCCCGACATCAACCGCAATTCCAACGGATCCTTGGTGTGCAGAAAGTGCTCGCGCTTGAGCTGTCCGATGCCATGCTCGGCACTGATACTGCCCCCATAGCGATGGACCTCGTCGAGCACCACGTCAGTGACACGACCACCGTCCTGCGCCGCCCACTCCTTAGGCGCTCCCGACGGACGCGACAGGTTGTAGTGCAGATTTCCGTCACCGAAGTGACCAAAAATGTAAAGACGGATGCCGGGATCGAGCTCGCGCACACGTTGCTGGGCAGTTTGCATGAATTCCGGGATCCTCTCGATGGGCAGTGACACGTCATGCTTGAGATGCGGCCCATCGGCGCGCTGCGCTTCGGAGATCTCTTCGCGCAACTTCCACAGCGCCTGCAATTGGGCCATCGACGCCGACACGGCAGCATCCAGGCACAAACCGTCCTCCAACGCCTGCCCGATCACCTTCTCGAGCATCGCGGTCAGCGCGGCTTCATCCTCGGTGTCGGCCAACTCCATCAACACATAGCCGGGATAGCGCTGCGCAAAGGGCTCTTGCACACCCTCGGCGTGGCGCAAGACGAGGTCCAGGCAATCGCCGGTGAAAAACTCATACGCCTGCAAGCGTGCGCCGCAGGCCTGAAACAGAAGCTCGTAGAGAGACAGTGCCTGCGCGGGCGACTCGACG
Organism: Bordetella holmesii; assembly: GCF_020735985.1. Classification (NCBI taxonomy): domain Bacteria; kingdom Pseudomonadati; phylum Pseudomonadota; class Betaproteobacteria; order Burkholderiales; family Alcaligenaceae; genus Bordetella; species Bordetella holmesii. Next base: position 3,686,917 of record NZ_CP085973.1, on the reverse strand, counting down.
GCAGCCAGCACCACGGTACGTACGTCGGTACGCGGGAACAAACGCAGGGCCACCGCGGTGATCACGCCCAGCGTGCCCTCCGAACCGATCAGCAACTGCTTGAGGTCATAACCGGTATTGTCCTTGCGCAGCGTACGCAGGCCATGAAATATTTCGCCGGTAGGCAGCACCGCCTCCAAGCCGAGCACCAGTTCGCGCATCATGCCATAGCGCACGACATTGACGCCGCCGGCGTTGGTGGCGACATTGCCACCGATCTGGCTGGAATCCTCGGCTGCCAGGCTCAGGGGCAACAGACGGCCGGCTTGCTGCGCGGCGCGGCGCAGATTGCCAAGGATGCAGCCCGCCTCGGCCACCATGGTGTTGGCGGTGGTGTCGATGGACCGGATGGCATTCATACGGTCCAGGCTCAGCACCACGTTGGCCGGCGAGGCATCCGGTGTCGCAGCGCCGCACAGACCCGTGTTGCCGCCGCGTGGTACCACCGGCACTGCCGCCTCCTGACACATTGCAAGCGTGCGCGCGACCTCCTCGGTTGTACGCGGCCGGACCACCGCTTGCGCCCGTCCCTTGTACAGGCCGCGCCAATCGGACAGCCAGGGGGCAATATCATCGGACCGGGTCAGGACCACATCGGGTCCCAAAGAAGTGGTCAGGCGTTCGGCAAAACTGTTCTGGCTCATGGTTCAGGCTGTCAAAGAGAAGTCGAGTTGCAGGCGGACGGAGGCATTGCGCAGATGGAGCAAGGCGGCCTGGCGGGCGGCCTCGGCGTTGCCTGCGGCAATGGCCTGGAAGACGGCGATGTGCTCGCCATGCACCGCGCGCGGCAGGCCCTGCTGACGCGCCGTATTGGCGCGCGCGGCGGAGACGGCCTGACGCAGTTGCAGATTGAGGTAATGCAATAGCCTTTGGTAGTGCTCGTTATGCGTGGCCCGGGCGATGGCCAGATGAAACGCTACGTCGTGCTCGCTGCCCTGCACAGGATCCTCCAGGTGCAGCTCGAGAGCCGATAGCGCGCACTGCATGGCCTGCAGATCTGCGGCATCTCGGCGCTGGGCCGCCAGCGCCGCCGCGCCGGCTTCCAGGTCCATGCGCAGCTCGTAGACGGCACTCAGCGCGACGCGGTCCAGCCCGATTTCCAGCGGCAGCTCAAAGCCCTGCACGCGGGTCCGGGCAATCACCGTACAGCCCGACCCCTGCCGTGACCGCACCAGCCCCTGGCTGCGCAGGCGCTCGGTTGCCTCGCGAATGACCGCCGCGCTGACCCCATAGCGCTGCGCCAGCGCGCGCCCGGAGGGCAGTTTCTCTCCCACGGGGTAGTCGCCTCGCCCGATCTCGTCGGCCAGTTGGCAGGCTACCTGCTCGGTCAGCGTCTTCGTTTGCATCGGCAGATTATATCCTCAAGAATTCAGGTTATCTGATAACTTTTGCCGGGCTGGGTGATGTAGAAAGGGCCACTTACCGATGGCTGCAGACCGGGCACTCCGGATCGCGGGGCACATTGACGCTGTGCCATTGCATGTTACGCACGTCCAACTGCAACAGACGCCCAGCCAGGCTCTGGCCCAAGCCGGCTGCCAGTTTCAGGGCCTCGGCTGCCTGCATGGCGCCGATGATGCCGACCAAAGGCGCCAGTACACCGGTGGTGGCGCAGGTGGTTTCTTCCACCTCATCCGACTCGGGAAACAGGCAGTGATAACAGGGCGCATCGTCGCGACGCAGATCATAGGTGCTGATCTGGCCGTCATACCGGATGGCTGCCCCCGACACCAGGGGCTTGCGATGCTGCACGCAGGCACGATTGATGGCGTGCCGGGTAGCGAAGTTGTCGCAACAATCCAGCACGATATCGGCGGCCGCGACGGCGTCGGCCAGGGTCTGGCCGTGCAGGCGCTCCACCCTTGCCCGGACCTCGACCTCGGGATTGAAGGTCGCCAGCATATCCCGGCCGGATTCGGCCTTGGGGCGGCCAAGACTGGCCGTGGTATGCAGAATTTGGCGCTGCAGATTGGATAACTCGACGATATCGTCGTCGACCAGCGTGATGTGGCCCACGCCAGCCGTGGTCAGATAAATCGCCGCGGGCGAGCCCAGCCCGCCCGCGCCGATGATCAGGACCTTTGCGGCCAGAAAGCTTTCCTGCCCTTCGATACCAAGATCGTCGAGCAGGATATGCCGGGCGTAACGCAGCAGCTGCTGATCGTTCATTTCTTGCCGGCGGGTTCGACTCCGGACGGCGTGATCTTCAGGCGCTGGGTCGTGCCCGTCGCGTTGGGCTTGATGTCAGCCTTGGCCTGGGCACGGGCGGATCCCTTCTGGACCGGTTTGCCCTGCAACAGATTGATGCCTTGCAGCAGCTGGAAGTCGTCCTTGCCGCCAAACTCGAACACCTTGCCTGCCGGCGAGTCCGGATTTTCGGTGGGATCGGACTTCACCTCAGCGTTCGGGCTCTGCTGGTTGGACAAATGGCGCTGCAGATCGGCTTCGCGTGGCAGGCGGAACAGATCGCCATCGGCCGTGTCGGCGACGACATAATCCGGCTCGATGCCCGTTGCCTGGATGGAGCGGCCGCTCGGCGTGAAATAGCGCGACGTGGTGAGCTTGACCGCCGTGGTTTCCGACAACGGCAGGATGACCTGCACCGAGCCCTTGCCAAACGTTCGATTGCCCAACACCTTGGCGCGCTTGTGATCCTGCAAGGCGCCCGCCACGATCTCGGACGCCGACGCCGAACCGACGTTGACCAGCACGACCATGGGTACCGTCTTGGCCCAGGCCGGCAGGTCATTCAGGTAGTTGCCTTCGCCACGCGAGTACTCGGAAGGCGTAGCCAGGTACTTGTGGCGGGCATCCGGCGTGCGGCCGTCGGTGGACACCACCAGCGCGTCGGTCGGCAGGAACGCCCCCGCCACGCCGATGGCGCTGTTGAGCAGGCCGCCCGGGTCGTTGCGCAGGTCGAGCACCAGGCCCTTGGGTGCACCCTTGGCGCCGAGCTCATTGAGATGGCGGGCAAGATCCGGACCGGTTTTTTCCTGGAACTGTGCGATACGGACATAAGCTACGCCGTCATCGAGCATCTTGCTGCGTACGCTGCGCACCTTGATGATGTCGCGAACGATCTTGATCACGATCGGCTGCGGGCGATCCGCGCGCATGATGGTCAGCGCAATGGTCGACTTGGGCTTGCCGCGCATCAGCTTGACGGCGTCATTGAGCGACATGCCCTTGGTCGGCGTGTCATCGATCTTGATGATGAGGTCGCCGGCCATGATGCCTGCACGTGCCGCAGGGGTATCTTCGATGGGCGAGATCACCTTGACGAAACCGTCTTCGGCGCCGACCTCGATGCCCAGACCGCCAAACTCGCCCTGGGTGGCGGTTTGCATTTCGCGGAAGGCGTCAGCGTCCAGATAGGCCGAATGCGGGTCAAGGTTGGAGACCATACCCGAGATCGCGTTGCTGATCAGGGTTTTGTCATCGACCTGTTCGACGTAGTTGTTCTTGATCGCGGCGAAGACGTTGGTCAACTGGCGCAATTCGTCCAGCGGCAAGGGACTGCCCCGCTGCGCGACCGCGGTCACGCCCACGCTCAGCAGTACGCCTGCCACGACACCCGTGGCGACCAGACCGAAACCGCGAAACTTGCGAGTGCTCATGCACACATCCTGATTTTGATGCCCGATTTATTGAGCCAGCCACTGGGCTGGATCCACCGGGGCGCCACTGTGGCGAATTTCAAAGTATAGGCCCGATTCAACCTGACCACCGGTAGCCCCCACTGTAGCAATAGTATCGCCCGTTGCTACACGGTCGCCCACTCGCTTGAGCAGGCTTTGGTTATAAGCGTAGACCGTAAGGTACTGCTGGCCGTGATCCACGATAATCAAATTGCCGAAGCCACGCAGCCATTCTGCGTAGACCACGGTACCGGGCGCAACGGACTTAACCGCCGTCCCCTCCGGGGCACGAAAGACGATCCCGCGCCAGACACCACCATCAGGGCGACTGACCCCGAAGCGGCCCTGCACCTGCCCGCGCACCGGCGCCGGCAACCCCTTGCGCAACCCACCCCCGCCGCCCACCAGAGGACGCGCATCGTCATGCGTGGCCTGCGCGGTGCGCGCAACAGGAGCCTGGGGCTCGGTGGCGGGCTTTTCGACCTCTTGCCTTGAAGGTTGGACAGGCTTGGGGGCAACAGGTTCACGAGATTCGACAAGACGTGGGTGAGAACCCTCGGCGGGCTTCAGTCCCGCGCCTTCCGGATCGGCCACCACGGCGGCGCGACGCTCGCGCTGCTGCGCCGCTTCGGCCTGCTCGCGCACACGCGCAGCTTCCTGCGCGTCTTGGCTGCGGCGCGCGTCGGTTGCGGCCTGCCTGGCCTTGCGTGCGGCCTCCACGCGCCGGGTTTCCTCGGCTTTGCGGGCCGCCTCGGCTTTGCGCGCCTCTTCCGCTTTGCGCGCCTCTTCAGCCTTGCGAGCTTCTTCGGCGCGGCGCCGGGCCTCTTCCGCGCGTCGGCGAGCCTCTTCTTCGGCCTGCCGGGCGATGGCCGTGCCCAGGTCATCGATCAGGTGCGTCAGGCGCTGGTCGTCCCGACCCAGGCGGCTGGCCTCGGCACGCTGAGCCTCGATCTGCCCCTCTAATTTCGCCAGCAAGGTCGCGCGCTCTTTCTGCTGCTGCACCAGCGCGGTTTTTTCGTTGGACGTCTCCGTCGTCAATTGCTGGAGGTCGGCACGCCGGGCGTCAGCGCGTTTTTGCAATGCCGCGAGCCGGTCAATATCCCGGCGTACCTCGGTGACGGCCTGGGTACGGGCCCGCGAGACGTACTCCAGATATCCGAGATTGCGGCCCAGCTCCTGCGGATCGCCGCCGGAGAGCAATTCCGTCCAGGGCGACAGGCCGCTGGTGTATTGCGCCTGCAACTGGCCGGCGAGCTGGGTGCGCCGTTGATGCAGGACCTCGGTCTGGCTGACGATCTGTTTTTCCAGAGAGGTCAGGTCGCCCTCGGCCAGTCGCGTGCTGTCGGCCAGCTCGCGCAGCCGCCGATTGATGGACGAAATCGCCGATTCAGATTGTTTGAGCGCATCGGCAGCCTCCTTGCGGGCCGCCTCGCGCTCGTCGAGGGTCTTCTGCAGAACATCGATACGGTTGCGCAGCGCGGCCTGCTGGCGTTCGGCTTCTGTCTGCCGGCTGGCCAGATCGCCCGATGCCGCCTGCGCCGCCTGCGGCAACCACGCCGCGACGGCCAAACCCAGCAAACCCGCTGCGAACCGCATGCAATCAGTCCTTCTTTGCCTTGCCCTGAGCGGCCACGGCGGCCATTGCCGCTTCGATCTCGGCCGCATCACCCAGATAATAATGGCGAATCGGGCGCAGGTTCTCGTCCAGCTCGTAGACCAACGGCTGGCCGGTGGGGATGTTGATGCCGACGATGTCGTCGTCCGAGACGTTGTCCAGATGCTTGATCAGGGCACGCAGACTGTTGCCGTGGGCGGCGATCAGAACGCGACGGCCCGAACGAATGGCCGGCGCGATCGACTCGTTCCAGAAGGGCAGCACGCGAGCCACGGTGTCTTGCAGGCACTCGGTGGCGGGCAATTGCTCGGCGGCAATCTTGGCGTAGCGGCTGTCGAAGCGGGGATGGCGCGGGTCGTCCAGGTCCAGCGGCTCGGGCGCGATGGCATAGGCGCGGCGCCAGATGAGGACCTGTTCGTCGCCGAACTTGGCAGCGGTTTCGGCCTTGTTCAGGCCTTGTAGCTGACCGTAATGGCGCTCATTGAGGCGCCAGCTCACGCCCACCGGCGTATACATGGCGTCCATGGCATCCAAGGCGATCCACAGCGTACGGATGGCGCGCTTGAGCACCGACGTGTAGGCGAGGTCGAACACATAGCCTTCACGCTTGAGCAGCTCACCGGCCTTGCGGGCCTGCTCCCGGCCCGTTTCGGTCAGGTCGACATCGGTCCAGCCGGTAAAGCGGTTTTCCAGATTCCACTGGCTTTCGCCGTGGCGCATAAGGACAAGTTTGTACATGGTCAGAGGCGCAAATCGCGCAGGTTGGAGGTGAACAATAGGCTCATTTTATAATTGAGTGATTTTGCCTCAGGCTTAGCCCTCCCGGCGCGGTATGCTGCCGGTCCGTCGCCATCAGGCCCGAAAGCCACCCGGCCCGACGCCAAACGTCGAAAAACCGGGTGTCCAAGGCGCCGCACTTCAGGACGTCTCGTGGATTTTCTGCAATTTTTGCTCGATAAGAACAATATTTTCATCGTCGTCGTGGCGCTGGCCTCCGGCGCCATGCTTCTGGTCAGTGGTTTGCGCAAGGGCCGTGGCGGCTCGGCAGTCGATACCACCACGGCGATTCAGATGGTCAACCACCAAAACGCCGTCTGGGTGGACGTGCGGGCGGCCGAGCAGTTCCAGGCCGGCCACATCGCTCAAGCGCGCAGCGTGCCGGCCGATGACCTCGAAAAGAAAGCCGCCGCCTTGCCCAAGAACAAGCCGCTCATCCTGGTCTGCGAACAGGGCCGTACCTCGCCGCGCATCGCCCAGCGCCTCAAGGCCCTGGGTCTGACCGACGTCAAGACACTCGACGGCGGCATGCGCGCCTGGTACGCCGCCAACCTGCCCGTCACCCAGAAAGGCTGACACTGCGCCGCCTGTGATCCTCAGGCGGGTCCTAAATTGCTTTCGATTGAGGAAAACCATGCAAAAAGTTGTTATGTATAGCAAGGATTACTGTCCCTACTGCGCCCGGGCAGAAGCTTTGCTGCGTCAACGCGGGGTCGCCGAGATCGAGAAAATCCAGATCGACCACGAGCCCGCCCAGCGCGACGTCATGATCGAACGCACGGGCCGCCGCACCGTCCCGCAGATTTTCATTGGCGACACCCACGTGGGCGGCTGCGATGATCTCCAGGCACTGGACCGCTCTGGCGGTCTGCTTCCCTTGTTAAACGGCTGACGGCAACAACCGCCAACGGCTTTCCTCAAGTCCTACAACCCTAAAACCGGAATATCTCATGGCCGATCAGGACCAAGACACCCAGCAAGCCGGCTCCGAAGGGCCCGCCTTCAACCTCCAGCGCGTCTACCTGAAAGACCTGTCGCTGGAAATGCCGAACGCGCCGCACATTTTCCTGGAGCAGGAAGGCCCGGCTGTCGAAGTGAGCATCAATGTGGGCGGACAGCGCCTGGCGGAGACGGTATTCGAATCGACCGTCACCGTCACCGTCACCACCCGCGTCAACGACAAGGTGCTGTATCTGGTCGAAGGCACCCAGGCCGGTATCTTTGAACTGTCCAACATCCCGCCGGAACAGATGGACCCCATCCTGGGCATCGTCTGCCCGACCATGCTCTATCCCTACCTGCGCGCCAACGTGGCCGATGCCATCACCCGCAGCTCGCTGCCGGCACTGCACCTGACCGAAGTCAACTTCCAGGCGCTGTACGAACAGCGCCTGGCCGAAATGGCCCAGCAGCAGGAAGGCCAGGTCAATGGTGCCGAATCCGGCATCATCCTGCCGCCCAGCGCCACCCGTCAGTAACCGCCTGACACCATGGACCGTCACCCCTCTTCTGCCTTGCGCGCAGCCGTTCTAGGCGCGGGCAGTTGGGGCACGGCCCTGGCCGCGGCGGCAGCTCGCCGCCACCCCACACTGTTGTGGGCTCGCGACCCCGCCCAGGTGCAGCATCTGCAGACCCGGCGTGAAAACACCCGATATCTCCCCGACGTGGCGCTGCCGGCCACGTTGGCGTTTAGCGCGGAACTCGACCGCGCACTGGCCTTCCTGGGGCAGGATCCCGACCAGGCGCTCATCATCCTGGGCGTGCCCGTGGCCGGCATGAGCGGCATCATGACCGAGTTGGCCCAGCGCCTGCCGGCCCTGGGCATGGGCCGCACCCCCATCGTCTGGACCTGCAAAGGCTTCGAGACCGGCACGGCGCGGCTGCCGCACGAGATCGCACGCCAGGCCGCCGCCGGCATGCCTGGATTGGCCTGCAGCGTGCTGTCCGGCCCCTCTTTTGCCCGCGAAGTCGCCCAGGGCCTGCCCGTTGCCCTCACCGTGGCCAGCGACGATGCACGCGTCACCCGCGCGGCCACGGCGGCCCTGCACGGCGGCGCCGTGCGTGTCTACGCCAGCCAGGATGTCGTGGGCGTGGAGGTGGGCGGTGCCCTGAAAAACGTCATTGCCGTGGCCTGCGGCATCTCCGACGGTCTGGCGTTGGGGACCAATGCCCGCGCCGCCCTCATCACCCGTGGCCTGGCCGAGATGGCCCGCTTTGGTGCCGCGCTCGGCGCGCGGGCCGAGACGTTCGCCGGCTTGACCGGCCTCGGCGACCTCGTGCTGACGGCCACAGGCGAACTGTCCCGCAACCGCCGCGTGGGGCTGGACATCGGCGCCGGCCGCAAGCTGGCCGACATTCTGGCCAGCGGCGTGACCGCCGAAGGCGTGCGTTGCGCGCGCGCAGCCCTGGACCGGGCGCGTTCGCTGGACGTCGAATTACCCATCACGCAAGCCGTGTGCGCTGTGCTGTTCGACGGCGTAGCTCCCATGACTGCCGTGTCGGCCCTGCTGGCCCGCGAAGCGCGCCCGGAGAGTCCGGATCCTTCCCATAAAGAACCAAGCCCCTGATACGGGGCGCCTCGCAATCCCCATCCACGCGCGTACACAACAAAAAACCCCGAGGAGAGCCTTCCATGTCTTTCGCACGCCTGATCGGCCGCTTGCGTTACGGTCTGGGGCTGGCCAGCATTCTGCTGCCGCTGGCTGCCGCCCACGCCACCTGGCCTGACCGCCCCATTCACCTGGTCGTGCCCTTCCCGCCGGGCTCCTCGCCGGACCTGCTGGCACGCACGATTGCCGAGCCGCTTTCACAGGTTTTGCAGCAATCCATTGTCGTGGACAACAAGCCGGGCGCGGGCGGCAACATCGGCACGCGTCTTGTGGCACAGGCCAAGCCGGATGGCTACACCCTGCTCTACACCATCAACGGCCCATTGGTGATCGCCCCCACCCTTTACAAGCGCACGCTGGGCTATGACCTGCTGACAGACCTCGCCCCCATCACGCTGGTGGCCACCAGCCCCAATGTGCTGACCGTGCCGTCCACGCTGGGCGTGGACACCGTGCAGGAGTTCGTCAAGCTGGCCAAGGCACGCGGTGGTGCGTGGAACTACGGCTCGGTCGGCCCGGGAAGCTCCGCCCACCTCGCGATGGAGATGTTCAAACAGGAAGCCAAGATCGACCTGACGCAGATCCCTTACGCTGGTTTCCCTCAAATCATCTCGGCCATCATCGGTGGTGACGTCCAAGCCGGTTTCATGGTGCCGGCCATTGCCATGCCCCAGGCCAAGGACGGCCGGGTCAAGGCCTTGGCCATCACCAGTCTGCAGCCCAGCCCGGCACTGCCTGGCATTCCGACCATGGCTTCGCAGGGCTATCCGGGTTTCGAGGCAATTTCCTGGAACGCCATACTGGCGCCTGCCGGCACGCCTACGCCCATCATTGAGCGGCTCAACAGTGAGTTGGCCCGCATAATCGACAGCGAGGCGGTGCGCAAGCAGATGCTGCTGCAGTACTTCACGCCGGCGCCTTCCACACCCCAGGCGTTGACACAACGCATGCGTGAAGAAAAAGCGCGGTGGGACAAAGTCATCGAAACGCTGAATCTTTCTTTGGACTGATCGTACACAGGGGCCGCGAGGCCCCTGTGTCATTCACCGCCGGCGTAATCCTGCTGGCGCCAGGCCTCGAACACCGTGACCGCCACGGCATTGGACAGATTGAGACTGCGCTGGCCCGGCCGCATGGGCAGGCGCAGCCGTTGCGCCGGTGCGAACAGCGCCACATGCTCGTCTGACAGGCCGGCGGTCTCCCGCCCGAACACGAAAACGTCGCCCGGCTGGTAAACCATGCCGGCAGCGCTGCGCGCTCCGTGCGTGGTCATGGCAAATATCCGGTCGGGTGGTGCACCGGTGGCCGCCAGGGCCACCGGCAACTCATCATGCACCTGCATGGGTTGCCACTCGTGATAATCCAGACCTGCCCGGCGCAGCCGCACGTCATCGAGCTCGAAACCCAGGGGCCGCACCAGATGCAATTGCGCGCCGGTATTGGCGCACAACCGGATGGCGTTGCCGGTGTTGGGAGGAATTTCGGGACAGACGAGGATGACGTGGAACATGGCAATAGGGAGGGCCGAACGGGAATCAGGGCGTATTGTGCCAGCCTGGCGCCGGCGTACGGGCTGCCGCGAGTATGCCGACGCAGCGAGCTCCGACCTGTCTGAGAGCCAGTGCCGCGGCATGCGCCGTGGCGCCCGTGGTGACCACATCGTCGATCAACAGGATATCGTGCCCAGCCAGACGGGCGTCGGCGGCGAACAAGCCACGCAGGCCACGCCAGCGGTCACGCCGGATGCGGCCACGTTGCGGGGCACGTAGCCGCATCCGGCGCAGCCCCTGCCGGCACAACGCCAGGTTTTGGCGCTGCGCCACGACGCGGGCCAGTTCGGCGGCCGGATTGAAGCCGCGCCGCCGTAAGGCAGCGGCCGAAGCCGGGACGGGCACCAGCACCACCGGATCGGCGACACCGCGTCGGCGCCAGGCGCAGACCATAAGCGCGCCCACCGCCCGCGCCAGCACCAGACGGTTCTGCCCCTTATACGCCTGCACCAAGCCATCGCCAGGGAAGGCATAGTCAAATGCCGCCACGCAGCGCCCAAACCGTGGTTGGCGCCGCAGGCAGGCCGCACACAGGGGCCCGCCTGCTTGCGGCAAGCGGGCGGCACAAACCGGACAGCGGGCGGCCGGACCGCGCATGGAGGCGGTGACATCGTGCACGCAAGCCCGGCACAGGCATCCGCCACGGGCAGCGCCCCCACACAACGGGCAGGCACACGGCAAACGCCATGAGAGCCGGCAGGGTTTAAAGCGGGGGGCAGAGGGAGGATGGGCCATAATGTAGACGGCGAACGCGTATGTCCGCCATCTCAACATACCGGCGCGCGCCCGCCGCACGTCACTGCATGCCTATGTCTCAGCCTAGCTCTCTGCCCGATCTGCCCGTCAACCCCGTGGACGTCCGTCGACAATTCGCCCGGCGCGGCGATCTGTCAGAGGCGCAGTTTCTCTACGGAGAAATTGCCCGGCGCATGCTAGGTCGCCTGGGATATATCCGGCTGCAGCCGCAAGCCATGCTGGATGCCGGCTGTTGTGCCGGAGACAATCTACCGTTGCTGCGTGAACGCTATCCCCAGGCTGCCTACACGGGCCTGGATCACTGCGCGCCCCTGCTGGCCATCGCGCGTCAACGGTTTCAGCCGGCCGGGCTTCCCGCTCTGGTGGCCAAACTCACCGGCCGCGGCAAGCCGTCCACCCAATTTGTGCAGGCCGATCTCGCTCAGACCGGCCTGGCGCCTGAGTCACTGGATCTGGTGTGGTCGAATCTGGCCCTGCACTGGCATCCCGCGCCTCACGCCGTACTGGCGGAATGGCGCCGCATCCTGCGCACAGGCAGCCTGGCCATGTTTTCCTGTCTGGGGCCGGCAACGCTCAAGGAGCTGCGCAGCGCGCTGGAGACGGCCGGGCTCCAAACAGCCACACCGGCGTTCGTGGACATGCACGACTTTGGCGATCTGCTGGTTGAAAACGGCTTCGCCGATCCCGTCATGGATCAAGAGATCCTGACCCTGACTTACGCGACCCCCGAGAAACTGCTGCAGGACGTACACGCCTTGGGCGGCAATCCGGCGCGCGGCAGGCGCGCGGGACTGGCCACGAAAGCCTGGCGGCAACGCCTGTGCGCTGCGCTGGAGAACCAACGCGGCGCGGACGGGCGGATTTCATTGACCATAGAAGTGGCCTACGGCCATGCCTGGCGGGCCGCCGCGCACCGCACGGCTCCCGGCGAAACCCGCCTGTCGATCGACGCCATCGGTGGACGGCGCGCCGGCAGCTAGCCCCCCTGACTCAGTGCAGCCGATCCGGCCACATCGTGGCGGGATCCGTGGGCGTCATCGCTGAACCCACGGGCTCCGAATTGGCGCGGATGCGGCGGCGCAGCGCATCGGCCGGTCGCGGCAGTTCGGCCTGCTCGCCCCGAAATGCGCCCGTCATCGCCTCGACCATGGCCGGCAATTCTCGGCTGCGGTTGAACTGGCTACGCAGCCAGCGTGCGTCATTACCACCGCGCAGGACTTCGTCGCGCAACGCATGGATGATGTCTGTGGTGCCCAGCTCTTGCGCCACGGGTGTCAAGCGCTCGAACAACTGCTTCATATGGTCCGACAGACGCATGCGCTGCCCATCAGCCGTGACGTAGTTGCCATGCAGGCCAAACCGGCAAGCCTGGAAATGGTTGCTGCGGTAGGCCAGCCAGGCCTTGGTGGGAGGGGGGGCTTCCCGGCTGAGCAGCACCGCCAGCGCCTGCGCAAACGCACCCAATTGGCATGCGCGCTCGACTGTCAGCGGCGTATCGCACACCCGGATCTCTACCGTGCCGAACTCGGGCTTGGGGCGAATGTCCCAATACAGATCCTTGATGCTTTCGGCCAGCCCGCTTTCGCGCAACTCGGCCAGATGCGCCTCGAAACGGTACCAATCGCTCACGTCCGGCGGCATATGGCCGGCCAGCGGGAAGCTATTGACAGCATTGAGCCGGGCGCAAGAGAACAGCGTGTCCACGCCCTCGCGATACGGCGAAGACGCCGACAGCGCGATGAAGTGCGGCACATAAGGCGACAGGCCATGCACCAGGCGCACTGCGGCATCGCCCGAGGGCACGCCCAGATGGATATGCTGGCCGAACACCGTGAATTGCCGCGCCAGGTAGCCGTACATCTCGGCCAGGTACTGAAAGCGCGGGGTATCGGAGATGGAGCATTCCTGCCAACGCATGAACGGATGGGTCCCCCCGCCGCTGACGCCCACACCCACCGCGTCGGCAGCCTCGCACAACGCATCGCGCATTTCGCGCATTTCGCGCATTTCCGCCAATAGACCAGCCGGGTGCTCGTGCACCGAAGAATTCAGCTCGATCATCGAGCGGGTGATTTCAGGTTTGACGCGATCGGCCACCGGGTGGTTGGCCAGCTGGGCAAGCAGCTCATCGGCAGCTGCCGTCAGATCGAAGCTTGCGGTATCTATCAATTGGAGTTCCAGCTCAATACCCAAGGTGTTGGGGGACGAGGAAACGAACGGAATTTGTTCCATCTCCGGCTCCTTGTGATTGCTGTTGAGGGATGCGCCGTTTGACCTTGAAGCCCGGAGGTGGCCCGGGGGGTGTGTGACGGCATCTATTAATTGCATGATAGCCGCGAGTTTGTGGCAAAAAGATTGAAATTCGTGACATTTATCAGCGACATGGCTACATCACGCAAAACGCTCTATGCCGCCAATGATAGCGAGCACTCACACTCAAGCATTGGCGCGGGTTTGGCGAGCATGACACGTGCAGAACCGCAACAGCATTGGCTGAAAACCGGCAAAGGGAAAACCCGAATACGGGGTTTTCCCCGGATAAAAGCGCAGTGACAAAAGCCGCTGGAGGTAAGCGTTTGCCGCTAGTTACGAAGCTGACAGGGAGGGCCAGCCGGCGCTATTTACGCCAGAACCAGGGGGTAAAGAGCACCAGCACCGTGAGCAATTCCAGCCTCCCGATGAGCATGGCGAAGGTACATATCCAGATCTGGAAGTCGCTCAACACCGCATAGTGCCCCATGGGACCCAGTACACCCAGGCCCGGACCGGTGTTGTTGATCATGGCCATGATGGCCGAGAACGCCGTGGTCAGGTCCAGGCCGGAGAGCAGCAGCAGGCTGCTGAGCACCCCCACGGACTGGCCATAGACCAGCATGAAGGCCAGCACCGAAAACATCACGCGCTGATCCACGATGCGGCTGCCGATTCGCACCGGACTGACAGCATGCGGATGCAGCATGGTGACCAGTTCGTTGCGGGCCTGCTTGATGAGCAGGATCACTCGGATCATCTTGATGCCTCCGCCCGTGGAACCCGCCGAGGTGGCGAAGGCCGACAGCAAGAGCATGGTCAACGGCGCGAACAATGGCCAGGCGCCGTAGTCGGCGTTGGCATAACCCGTGGTGGTAGCCACCGAGATGGTGTTGAACATGCCGTAGCGCAGCGCCTGCAGCGGGTCGGTATACACATGCTTGAAGAACAGATAGACCGATATCACCAACCCTGCGCCCAGCACCACAGCCAGATAGGGAATGGTCTGCGGGCAGGTCAGATACGGCCGGAAGCCTCGCTGGCGCAGGGCATTGAAATGGGTGGCGAAATTTATGCCGGAAATCAACATGAAGACGATGGCCACCAATTCGACCGGAATGGAATCGAATTTCAGGAAACCTTCGTCATAGGTGGAAAAACCACCCAGCCCCATTGTCGTGGCCATGTGCGCCCAGGCATCGAACCACGACAATCCAACCGCGCGATACGCCAGAAAGCACAGGATGGAGAAACCAAAATAGACGGCGTAAAGCGCTTTGGCCGTACTGGCGATGCGTGGCGTGAGCCTCTCGTCTTTCATCGGGCCGGGCGTTTCGGCGCGCACCACCTGATGCCCCCCCACCCCGAGCAGCGGCAAGATGGCTACCGCCAATACCAGAATGCCCATCCCGCCGATCCAGATCAGCGTGGCACGCCACAAATTGATGGATGGCGGCAGGTGGTTCAGGTCGGTGAGCACCGTCGCCCCCGTCGTCGTCAGTCCCGACATCGCCTCGAAATAGGCATGCGTAAATGACAGCGGCTGGCCTATCTGGGAGTAATAAAGCAGCAATGGAATGGCCGCCAACAGCGGCAGCCCCACCCAGACGATGGACACCAGCAAGAAACCATCGCGCGCGTGCAACTCGCTGCGCCAGCGGTGCGCAGCCAGGCAGACGCCAGTGCCTATGCCCATGGCCAGCCCGAACCCTTCGACAAAGGCGCGCAGGCCCGCATCTTCGCCAAGCCAGGCCACCCCAAGAGGGATGAGCATGGTCAGTGCGAACACCACCATGGTCAAACCGAGTACATAGAAGGTGGCCAGCAAACGCTTCATGATCGGGTCGTAGCCCCAAGGGCGTGATTCAGAAGAAAGATGCCGAAACCTGGAACAGTTTTTCCACCCGCGCCATCTGCTGGCGGGTGGGCACAAACACGATGACGTGATCATCGCTTTCGATCATGGTGTCACCATCGGGCAGCAGGATTTCATCCTCGCGCACCAGCGCGCCGATGCTGGCGCCCTTGGGCAAGCGAATGTCGCCCACGCGACGCCCCACCACCCGCGAGGTCGCTCGATCCCCGTGCGCCACGGCCTCCAGCGCCTCGGCCACACCCTGGCGCAGGCGGTGCACGGCCACCACATCGCCGCGGCGAACATGGCGCAGCAACTCGCTCATAGTCGCCTGCGACGGCGACACCGCGATGTCGATGTGGCTGCCCTGCATGAGCTCGCCATAGGCGTGCCGGTTGATCAGCGAGATCACCTTGCGCGCGCCCATGCGTTTGGCCAGCAGCGAAGACATGATGTTGTCCTCATCGTCGCTGGTCAACGCCAGCCAGGTATCCATATCCTGGATGTTCTCTCGCTCGAGCAGGGACTCGTCGGTGCCGCTGCCATGCAGCACGAGCACATTGGAAGGCAATTCGGCGGCCAGATACTCGCAGCGTTTTTCGTTGCGCTCGATGATGCGCACGCTATAGCTTTCGTCGGCCAACTGGCGCGCCAGGCGCAGGCCGATATTGCCGCCACCGGCAATCATGACGCGATGGACGGACTTCTCGGCTTCGCGCAATTGCCGCACGGCGCGCCGCGCGTGCCGGCTGTCGACCACCAGGACGACTTCGTCGCCCGGCGCAATCACCGTCCCCAGACCGGCATGCAAGGGACGACCGTCGCGCAGCACGTCGATGATACGGGCCGTGACGTCGGGCCAGACTTCGCGCAGGCGATGAGCAGATCGGTGTCGGCCGCGCCGGCGGCTTCCAGCACGGAAACCTGGGTCGCATCACCGACCATGACACGCAGGTCGAAGCGCTCCTGGAGATACCCCAGTTGCCCGGGTTGAACGTCCACCACCGTGATGTCGTTCTCTTCGGACACCAGGTTCTCGGCCACGCTGGTACCAACGCGGCCGGCGCCTACGATGAGGATTTTCATGAGCCTCGCTTGCGCGCGGATTCAATGCCCAGTTGCTTGAGCTTGCGGTAGAGGTGAGTACGTTCCAGCCCGGTGCGCTCGGACACGCGGGTCATACTGTGATTCTCGCGCACCAAATGGTATTCGAAATAGATACGTTCGAATTCGTCACGCGCTTCGCGCAGAGGCTGATCCAGCGAAATGCTGCCCAACAGCCCATTATTGGCCGACGCTGGCTCGCCCACGGCGGGATGCGCCTGGGCCACGGGAGGGTCGAGCTCGTCTTCGAGCGCGATGGCCGGGGTGGCATGAACCACGGGGGCCGAGGCGGGCGCAGGCAACCGCCCACGCGCCAGGCCGGCCGCGATGGTCTTGAGCAGACGCTGCAACGTGATGGGTTTTTCCAGGAAGTCCATCGCGCCAATGCGCGTAGCCTCCACGGCCGTATCGATCGTGGCATGCCCGCTCATCATGATGACGGGCATATCCAGCAGACCTTGGGAGGCCCACTCTTTGAGCAGGCTGACCCCATCGGTGTCTGGCATCCAGATATCCAGCAGGACCAGATCCGGACGCGAGCGCAATCGTGCGGCACGGGCCTGCGCCGCGTTTTCCGCCAATTCAACCGTGTGTCCTTCGTCGTAAAGAATCTCCGACAGGAGTTCGCGAATGCCAACTTCGTCGTCGACCACCAGAATTCTGGCCATAAACCTTTCACCTATTGCGTATCCGCATTATGCTTTTGTTGCAAGGTCTCGCCCATAGTATCGGACGAACTCGCCAAACGGGTCAACAAGATAGAGACCCTCGCGCCGCCTTCCTTGCGATTGGCAATATCGATGCGCCCGCCATGTTCTTCCACGATCTTACGCACAATTGCCAATCCTAACCCAGTGCCATGGGCTTTGGTCGTGACATAAGGTTCAAAGGCGCGCTGCATCACCTGCGGCGGAAAACCCGGGCCATTGTCTGCCACCGTAAACCGGACCGCGGCAGTTTCAGACCCATCCGAATGAGGAATACGCGTCAGTTGGGTCAAGACCTTGACCTGAGCGTCTTCGCCTTTTTCATTGACCGCATCCCTGGCATTTGCCAGCAGATTATGAATGACCTGCCGTAATTGGGTCGAATCTCCCTCGATGACAGGCAAACCTTCGGCCAGCTCGACGTCCAGGCGCGGGCCGCCATTGCGTACCTGCCCGTCCATCGGATCCCAACCGTACAACGCCAGGACATCGGCCACCAGGCCGTTGACGTCGATGGGCTGCATGACTGCCGGCGGCGTGCGGGCATATTCGCGAAAGTCATCCACCATCTGCTTGAGCGAGCCGACCTGGTTGACGATGGTGTTGGTGGCGCGTTCGAGCATCTGCGCTTCGCGCGGCGGCAGATGAGCCGCCAGCTTCATGGCCAGCCGCTCGGCCGATAGCTGAATGGGTGTGAGGGGATTCTTGATCTCGTGAGCCAGCCTGCGGGCCACCTCGCCCCAGGCCATGGTGCGGTTGGCGGAAATCACCTCGGTGATGTCGTCAAACACCACCAGATAGCCATTGCCACGCTCGTCCACGCGCAAATGTGTGCCGCGCGCCAGCAGAATGATGGGTTGCCCGCCGGCCTGCCCTGGCGTGATCTCGAATTGCTGCTGCCAGTGCTGCCGCTCCGAGCCTACGGCTTCATGCGCCGAAAAGGCTTCGCGCACGATGCCCGCGAAGGCCAACATGCCGTCGGCGGTTTCCAGCGGGCGCCCGATGACCGACCGCAGGTCCGCCTGCAGGATGTTCTGCGCGCCCTGGTTGACGGTGGTGACACGGAATGACTCGTCAAACGCCAATACGCCGGAAGACAGATTGGCCAGCACGCTTTCGAGATAGACGTTGGTGCGCTCGAGCTGACGCCGGTTGCTCTCGACCATCTGGCGCGCCTCGTCGAGCTGGCGCGTCATGGCATTGAAGGAGCGGGTCAGGTGGCCGAGCTCGTCGCGCGCGGGCGGCTCGGGCAGGGGCCGGTAGTCGCCCACGCTGACGGCCTGCGTGCCAGCGGCCAACGACAGCAACGGGCGCACCAGGCGCTTGGACAACGACAATGCCACGGCAATGGCCGCAAACACGGCCAACAGCAACGCCAGCGTCAGTGTGATGCCGTAGAGCTTGCGCAAGCCCAAGCGCGAGAGCGCAAGCTCCTGATAGTCGCGGAAACCCTGCTGCACGCGGTTGGCGTTGCGCGCGATCTGCTCGGGAACATTCTGCATCAACTGCAACCAGCGCGGCTCCCCGGCCCCGGCCAGCGAACTGTCAAAGCGCACCGGCGTATTCAGCGGGATCACCACCCGCAGATGCAGCCCGTCTTCGGCGCCTGCGACGCCAGGGTCGTCGGCTTCGGCGGCCGAATAACCTCGCGCCAATTTAAGCTGATTCAGGACGGTCGACGGCGGCGTTGGCGGGACCAGCTGACCGAACTTATTGGTCGAAAACGCCAGGGGCCGGCCGCTGCCGGTAAAGACCAGGGCCTCCTGCACGCCGTTGCCCTCGCGCAGCCGCGTCAGGGCCAGCGGAATGTCGGCGTCCGGCAGATTGTTCAGTTCGGAGGCCATGGCCCGGGCGCGCGCGTCCAGGTCAGCCAGTTGCGAGTCCAAGGCGGCGCGCCCGAGATTCAGGCCGGCTTCCAGTGCACTGTCGACCCGGACGTTGAACCAGGACTCGATCGAGCGCGACAGAAACTGCACCGACAGGGTGTAGATCAGCGCGCCCGGCACCACTCCGATCAGGGCAAACGCCAACGCAAAACGGGCCGTCAGACGGGCGCCGAACATGCGCCGCCGTATCTGGCGTGCCAGGCGCACGGTCAGTGCCACCACCCAGACAAAGAGCGCCAGGGCGAACACCCCGTTGAGGATGAGTAAAACGTCGTAATACCGCGCCAGGCGCGATGCGTTGCCCGTGGACCAGACCAGCAGGCCCAACAAGGACAGCCCGCTGATGGCCCCGACGATCAAGGCCAGCCGCAATAAGACTCTCATGAGGGATCCCGCGCGGGCGCGGTGAGGGTGAAGGAGAACTCCCGCCAAGGCGTCGAGGCAGCCCAGGCGCTGCTGTTCAACGCATTGACCTGAAACGGACGCGCCAGCAAGGACGTATCCAGACGCACGCGTAGCTGACCGGTATACACCTCGCCCGCCTCGAACTCGGAGGAGTCAGCCAGGCGCCAATCACGGATCCGTCTGACGACATCCATGGCATCGTCAAGCGAGGCCACGTTCAGGGAGAGCTCACCCTGCCCCACGCGCCACTGGCGCGTGAGGGCGTTGTAGCTCACCCGCCAGGTCATGCTGGTGTCGACCAGGCTGCGGTCAAACCACCACCAACGCGCCTTGGTTATCTGAATGTCCGCCGTGAAATACAAAGGCAGACCGCGCTGCGCGGCATCGCGCAGCTGGTCATTGAGGGGGAAGTCGACATCCGCATTAATGGCCAGCCGCCCGTCCTGAATGATCGGGTCTATTGTCTCGACCGCCGGTTCGGAGGCGAATGCCCGCCCTCCCTCTCCAAACCAAAAAGGGGCGATAGCCAACAAGAAGGCGACAATTAGACGAACAATCATGGACTTTCAATAGGGGCATGCTATGTCCCTATTCTTGGCGATTCAGGGCCGCTTGGCAAACAAGGCATAGAAAAAACCATCATGCTGCGACTCGGGTGTTGCATTCACCGCAACTGGCAGCAGTTGGCCCGGGGAAGGCAGCGCCTGGGCGTCGGCATGACGAGCCGCAAATGCCCGGGCCTGGGCCTGGCCTTCGGCCGGAAAAATAGAGCAGGTCACATAAAGCAGATGCCCGCCCGGGGCAACCACCTCCCACAAAGCATCCGCGATCCGGGCCTGTAAGGCAGCCGTGCGAGCGACGTCCGGAGCGCGGCGCAGCCAGCGAATGTCGGGATGACGCCTGACGATACCCGAGGCCGTGCACGGCACATCCGCCAGTACCGCATCAAAGGGCCTGCCATCCCACCAGCTACGGGGGTTGGCCGCATCGCCGGTGAGCAATTGCGCACCATGCAGGCCCAAACGTTCGAGATTCTGTCCGACCCTCTCCAGGCGGCGCGAGTCATTATCCAGGGCCACCAGATCCAACTGCGCGATTTCCAACATGTGCGCGGTCTTGCCTCCAGGAGCGGCGCAAGCATCGAGCACACGCATCCCATCGGCGAGCGGCAACAAGGGCGCGGCCAACTGCGCACCGGCATCCTGCACCGACCACCACCCTTGCGAATAGCCCGGCAATTGGGTCACTGGCTTGGGTTCGAGCACCACCAGCCCGAACTCGCCGGTCGGGCGCGCGGCGATCCCGGCAGCCGTAAACGCCTCGATCACCTGCTCCCGGCTGGCCCGCCTGCGGTTGATCCGCAAGGTCAGCGGCGCGGGTACGTTGGCGGCCTGCAGCAAGGTTTGCCATTGTTGGGGATAAAACTGCTTGAGCGTCTTGATCCACCACTGAGGATGATTCCAGCGCACGACCGGATCGTTGGCCAGTTCGGCCGCGAACGTGTCGCGCTCGCGCAAGAATCGCCGCAGACTGCCGTTGATCAAACCCTTGAATCCGGCCAGCCGCGGGTTGCTCGCGGCAGCCGTCACGGCCTGATCCACCACGGTATGCGGCGCATAGACCGGCATACCGGGCACGGTCTGGCCGGGCTGGTCCGGCTCTTTGAGCAAGGCCAGCGACACGCGCAGCAACGCACCGGCCAGCGGCGCAGGCTCGCGTGGCACCAGACGATTGGCAATCGTATCGGCCCAGCCCATATAGCGCATGGCATGAAACGACACGGCCTGAGTGGCCGGGCGTAGCCCGGGCTCGGTGTCGGCCAGGGCATCGGTAAGAGAACGGCCTTCGTCAACGGCCTGCACTGCGGCTGCGGCGGACAAAAGAACGGCGGACAAGGGTGGGGCCAGATTGCCCGATTCGGAAGCAGAAGCCATGCGGAATTCCATATGCAGAACCGCTATGGTAGCCGTTCGCCGCGCTGCGCTGCTCACCCGGCCCACCGGGATCGTCCGCGGCGGCCGGATCCGGCCCGGTCAGCCGCGCAAAAGCTCGCGGCTGATAATGAGCTTCTGTACTTCGGTAGCCCCCTCGTAAATGCGCAAGGAGCGGATGTCACGATACAGCCGCTCCAAAATATGGCCACGCACTACGCCCTTGCCACCAAACATCTGCAGGACCCGGTCAATGACCCGCTGGGCCGACTCCGTGGCGGCCATCTTGGCCATCGCGGTCTCCATGGTCGAGGATCGCTGCTGAACGTCACGCACCCAGGCCGCCCGATAGGTCAGCAACGCCGATTGATCGATCTCGGTGGCCGCATCGCCCAGCGCGGCCTGCGTCAGTTGGAAATCCGCCAGCGTCTGGCCGAACATCTTGCGCTGCCGGACATGGGCCAATCCTTCGGTCAGGGCTCTGCGGGCAAAACCCACGGCGGCGGCCGCCACCGAGGTACGGAAGACGTCCAACGTCCGCATGGCTATCTTGAAGCCCTGCCCTTCCTCGCCCAGCCTCTGGTGAGCCGGCACCCGGCAATTCTGCAACTGCAGTGTCGCCAACGGATGCGGCGACATCACATCGATCTGCTCCTGTACCACCAGCCCCGGCGTATCGGCATCGACGATAAACGCCGAAATGCCGCTGGAGCCAGCGACACCCGTGCGCGCGAAGATGCAATAGAAGTCCGCCAGGCCGCCGTTGGAGATCCAGGTTTTCGTGCCGTCGAGCCGATAACTGTCGCCTTGGGCCTGGGCGCGGCACTGCAGGGCGGCCACGTCCGAGCCCGCCTCCGGCTCGGAAAGGGCAAACGCGGCAATTTTTTGGCCCTGCGCCACGGCGGGCAGATACGCCGCCTGCTGCTGCGGGCTGCCCGCCAGCGAAATCGCCCCGTTGCCCAGCCCCTGCATGGCGAACGCGAAGTCCGCCAGTGCATGATGGCGCGCCAGGGTTTCGCGTATGACGCACAGACTCAGCGCATCGAGGCCGGGCAAGGCGCCGCCCAAGTTGCCGTCAGGGCCGCCGGGTACGCTGTAGCGCAGCCAGCCGGCCTGGCCCAGCGAGCGCACCAATTGCTGGCACGCGCCAAGAACGTCCGTTTCATCCAGCCGCACCAGGTGAGTCTGACACCACTGCTCAAGTTCCTGAGCCAGAACCCGATGCCGCTCCTGCAGAAAGGGCCATTGCAACCAATCCCAGGCTTGCCGTTCACACATACTTACTCCTTGCCTGCAAACTGCTGCAGCAACGGCGTCCAGCCGACCAGCGTGTCGTTGACATAGCGGCCAAAGGCCGCGGCATCGCGGAAGTCGACCTTCAGGCCGAACTGATCGGCACAATTGGCAAACTCCGGGGTCCGTGTCGCGACGTCGAACGCATCCTGCAGTCGCTTGACATGGGCCGCATCCATGCCCGCGGGTCCGACAATGCCCAACAGACTCGGCGCCACCAGGTCGTAGCCCTGCTCTTTGAGCGTAGGGGCATCGAAGCCCGGCATACGTTCGTCGGTATAGACCGACAACAACCGCAGGCGTCCATCGCGCACGTAGGGCACCCATTCAGCGGTCTGCGCCATGAAATCCACATCGCCTCGCAGCAAAGCAGAGATCGACTCCGGACCACTCTTGTATGGCACATGCACCCATTGCGTTCCTATCGCCTGGGCCAGCCGCTCCGTGGTCAGGTGCTGGGGCGTTCCGATGCCAGCCGTGCTGTAGCTCATGGCCGTCTTGCCGCGCTTGGCCGCCGCGATCAGATCCGCCAGGGTTTTATAGGGTGAATCGGCACGCACCAGCAATCCCACCTGGTACTGCGCCACCATGGCCACCGGGGTGAGCTCCTTGGTGACATCGTATTTATTGCCCGGGTTGAGCACCTGGTTGAGTACGCCGCCCGTCGACAGCGACGCGATGCTGTAGCCATCGGGACGCTGACGCGTGATGTAGCTCACCGACAGGGAGGAACCCGCGCCGGGCCGGTTTTCGATGATCACGGTCTGACCGAGCTGTTTGCCGACATCGTTGGCCAGCACCCGATTGCAGACATCGGTGCCACCTCCGGCGCCATAGCCCACGACCAGACTGACCGGGTTGCTGGGATAGCCTGCCGCCAGCGCGGCAGAGCCCAGAATCGACAGGCAGGCGCAGGCCACCGCGTGCTTGAAGAGGGAGTGATTCATTTCTGTTTGTCTCCGTTATATGAGCGGCTGCTGCCGCTTCTTTTTGGATAGCCGTCGCACAGACGCGACGCCAATAATTTGGTTCATCGCGGAATAGCGTGGAGCCGTGCTTGATTGCCGTTACGCTTGATCCTTGATTTTTCAAGGATCAAGGCCGGGATCATGCTGGACCGCAAGACGATCGAGAGGTTGGGTGGGTGGGAGGGTTATCGGGTGGAGCGGGTCGTGTGGCCTGAAGGTGAGAGCCGGACGGTCACGATTTACCTGAAGCCTTCAGCGCGAACGATGCACTGCGAGCACTGCGGCAACCGATGTCGGCAGGTGCATGAGACGACCACGCGCCGGGTGCGGGATCTGCCGCTAATGGCGCTGCGAGTGACGCTGGTAGTGCCGCGTCGGCGGGTCTGGTGCGAGCAGTGCGGTGGACCGCATCTGGAGAGGCTGAGCTGGCTGGGCCGTTACCAGCGAGTGACCGACCGGCTGGCCGAGGCGGTCAGCCAGTTGCTTGAGTCCAGCAACATTCTGGCCGTGGCGCGCTTCTTCCAACTGGGTTGGCACACGGTCAAGGCGCTGGACAAGGCCCTGCTGCGACGGGCGATCCAAGAGCCGGACTGGAGCCAGATCCACTACCTAGCGATGGACGAGTTCGCTCTACACAAGGGCCATCGTTATGCCACGGTCGTTGTCGATCCGATCCGCCGTCAGGTGCTATGGATCGGTGATGGCCGCTCGCGCGAGACGGCCAGAGCCTTCTTCGAACAACTGCCAACTGGGGTTGCCCAGCAGATCCGGGCCGTAGCGATCGACATGACGACGGCCTATGAGCTGGAGATCCAGGCCAACTGCCCCAACGCCGAGATCGTCTACGACCTGTTCCACGTCGTGGCCAAGTACGGCCGTGAAGTGATAGACCGGGTGCGTGTAGACCAAGCGAACCAGTTGCGGCACGACAAGCCGGCCCGCCGGGTGATCAAGTCCAGTCGCTGGCTACTGCTGCGCAATCGCAAAAACCTCGATCCGTGCCAATCGGTAAAGTTGGACGAGTTGCTCCAGGCCAACCAGCCCTTGCTCACCGCTTATCTGATGCGCGATGAGCTCAAACAGCTGTGGTTCTACCAACACCCCGGCTACGCCCGCCAGGCATGGGATCACTGGCTGCAACAGGCTCAGGGCAGCGGCATCGCCGCCTTGGCTCACTTCGCGCTCAAGCTAAAAGCCTATCTGCACGGGATTCTGTCTCGCTGTCGCCACCGGCTCAACACCAGCATCGTCGAGGGCATCAACAACACCATCAAAGTCATCAAGCGCCGCGCCTACGGCTACCGCGATCAGGAGTACTTCTTCCTCAAGATCCGGTCTGCATTCCCCGGTATTCCTCGATGAACCAATAATTTCGCATGGTTAAAAGATCATATATATAGATGTTTATACTAATGCTTTTTTTGGCTGCGGCGGATAAGCTCCCTGGACAACAAGACAGACAGGCTGCGACCTGCAAGGAGACGACAACGTGAGCAGCAAGCGTGTGCTGGTGACGGGCGCCAGCAAAGGGATAGGCAAGGCCATCTGCCAACGCCTGACGGCCGACGGCTATGCCGTGGTGGGAGTGGCCCGTACGCCACCGGCCGATCCGCCTGCCGGCATGGTTTTCCATGCCGTCGATCTGAGCGACACCGACGCGGTGACCGCGTTTCTGGCCAGCCTGGCCGACAGCGAACCTTTCTATGGCTTGGTCAATAACGTCGGTCTCGTTCCGACCGGCAAGCTCGACGATGTTCGCAGCGAAGACCTCTACCGCGCCGTGCAGCTAAATGTCGACGTAGCACTGCGTTTTACTCAGGCGGTGACGCGTGGCATGCGCTCTCGGGGGCAAGGCCGCATCGTCAACATGGTATCGCGCGCCGCGCTGGGGAAGGCCGAGCGCACTGTCTACAGCATGACCAAAGCCGGACTCATCGGTATGACCCGGACCTGGGCACTGGAACTCGCGGCCGACGGCATCACGGTCAATGCGATTGCGCCAGGCCCTATAGAAACCGACTTTTTCGCGGGCGCCAACGATGCCCAGCGCACCCGCCAGTTGCTTGCCGCCATCCCTGCGGGCCGCATGGGAAAACCGGAGGACGTCGCTCACGCGGTGGCCTATTTCATGGATGAGCGCTGCGGCTTTGTCACCGGCCAGACCCATATGGTCTGCGGCGGAATGACCATAGGCACGGCCTGCCCCCCCGACACAAAGGACGCGATATGAAACGCTGGACACAACGCCCGGAAGGCTCCACCTGGGGAGACTTCGGCGAAAATGATCAACTTGGACGAATCAATCTCATCGGTCAGGAGCAGGTTCTCAAAGGTATTCGCGAGGTTCGGCAAGGCACCGTTTTCTGCCTGTCGTTGCCGCTGGACCTGCCTGGGGGCATGGCGCTCAATCCGCGCCGCAAACCGCCGCGCCTGAGCGGCACCGAGCGCGATGGCGTGCCGTACATGAACTTCCCTATGGAGAAGCTCGACCCATCCTCCATCGATGTACTTAGCGACGATCAGGTAGTGATGTCCCTGCAGTACTCCACGCAGTGGGATGCGCTGGCGCACGTGGGGGCCTACTTCGACACCGATGGCAGCGGCCAGCCGCGCAAGGTCTATTACAACGGCTACCAGGCGGGTCAGGACATTCTGGACGCCAGCACCGCTGACGACGGCCACACAGATTGCTGCGGCAGCGGCACCCACGCCATGGGAGCGCTGAAGCTGGGCATTGAAAATTTCGCCGTCAAAGGCATGCAGGGCCGCGCCGTACTAGTAGACTTCACGCGCCACTATGGCCGCCAACGCCAGCTGATCGGCCATCGCGAGCTCATGGACGTCATGCAAAAAGACAACGTGACGGTCGAGCGTGGCGACATGCTCGTGCTGCGCACGGGGTTTGCCGAGCTCATCTCCGAAATGGCCGGCAACCCCGATCCGGAGGCGCTGCATCATGCCTGCTGCGTGCTCGATGGCGCCGACCAGGCCCTGCTGGACTGGATCAGCGACAGCGGTATCGCCGCCATCTGTGCCAACAACTATGCGGTCGAAGCCTATCCCGCCCGCCAACGCGAAGGGAAAAAATCGCTGCTTCCCCTGCACCACCATTGCCTGTTCAAGCTCGGGCTGCCCCTGGCCGAACTCTGGTACCTGAAAGATTTGGCCGAAGCCTTGCACGCCGCGGGACGCAGCCGTTTCTTGCTGACGGCCCCGCCGTTGCGACTGCCTGGCGCCGTAGGCTCGCCGGTCACGCCGATCGCAACGATCTGAGACCCGCCCCATGGACTTCCATACGCTCATCAAAGGTCATGCCGCCCGGTCCCCGCAACGCATTGCCTACCAGGACCAGGATCGTGCGCTGGACTATGCCGGGCTGCTGCGCGAGGTGGATCGCCTGGCCGGCCTCATGCACGAACAAGGCGCGCGCCGCGGCGAACGGCTGGCCCTCTGGATGCCCAACAGCATGGAGTGGCTGATCACCTTCCTGGCCTGCGCGTGGCTGGGAATGACGGTGGTCGCGGTCAATACGCGCTTTCGCGAGCACGAAGTCGCCCACTTGCTGGAGCGGGGCCGTTGCACCTGGCTGGCGATGTGGCCGGACTTCAAAGGCCTGCCCTTCGTCGATATCCTCCGGCATATCGACCCCGCCACGCTGGGCCGGTTGCGCGGCGTCATTGCGGTCGGCGAGCGCCAGGCCCTGGCTACCATTGCCACCTTGCCCGCACCGCTAGCCTTCGATGCCAACCCGGCCGTGCTCCCTGCCAGAATCGAGGACCCAGGCCAGGAAAGCGACGGCGCCCTGGTCTACACCACGTCAGGCACGACTTCCGCGCCCAAGCTGGTCCTGCATCGGCAGGCCGGCCTGCTGGCTCACGGCCACATCGTCGCGCAAGCCTTCGGCATCGACACCGACAGCACGGTGCTGCTGGCCTCTCCCCTGTGCGGGGCGTTCGGTTTTTCCACGATGCTGGGCGGCCTGACGCAGGGTGCGACGTTGGTCTCGCTGGCGGTATTCGACGCGTCGGCCACGGCGCGCCAGATCCGCGACCATGGCGTGACCCACACTTTCGCCAACAATGAATTCATCGACCACATCCTGCGGCAGGCCGCGGATCAGCCGCAGCCCTATCCTTCCCTGCGCTATGTCGGCTTTGCCAGCTTCTCGCCCGCCATGGATGACCTGCCCGAACGAGCACGCCAGGCGGGCCTGCCCATCGCAGGTCTTTACGGCTCCAGCGAGCTTCAGGCGTTGGTCGCCGGGCATACGTTGCAGACAGACTGGGCTCACCGCCGGGTGGCCGGGGGCACCATTTCGTCGCCGCAGGGCCGTGTGCGTGCGATCGACCCCGACAGCGGATCCGTATTGCCCCACGGAACCATGGGGCATATCGAGATCAAAGCGCCCAGCATCATGTCCGAGTACCTGGACAACCCCGAGGCGACCCGCAAGGCCATCAGTGCCGACGGCTATTTCCGCACGGGCGATCTAGGATACACGGTCGATGAGCGCATGTTCATTTTCCAGGGCCGGGACGGCGACCATTTGCGGCTTGGCGGGTTTCTCGTGTCCCCGCTGGAAATAGAACAATTCATCGAGGCGGTGCCGGGGGTGGCTGGCGCGCAAGTCGTCGGCGCGCAATGGCAAGGCAAAACGGTGGCCGTCGCCTTCGTGTGGCGGCAGGCCACGGCCCAGACCGACGAGCGCGCTATCATTGACGCCTGCAAGGCCTCCATGGCGAAGTTCAAAGTCCCGCATCGCGTGATCTTCGTGGAGGACTTCCCCGTGGTGCAAAGCGCCAACTCCAACAAAGTGCAAAAGCACGTGCTGCGCCAGCAAGCCCAATCCACGCTGGACGGCCACCCGCCTCCGACATAGCCCCGCCATGGCCAACCCCTCCATGCCGCAAACCCACGCGTCCGAAGTCCTGTCCCGAAGCAAACTGCCCCTGTACCTGCAACTGGCGGCAGAATTCCGGCGCAACATCGCCCAAGGGGTCTGGCTGCCCGATCAGCAGATCCCTTCGCTGGAAGAGCTCATGGCCCACTATCGGGTCGCGCGCATGACGCTTCGCAATGCCCTCGGCATTCTCGAGGAGGAAGGCTACATCCGGCGCGGACGAGGCAAAGGCACCTTTGTGCGCAGCGATCTGCCCGGTGTGACCGAACTGCAGATCCCGTCCAACTGGGAAGAAACCGTCGCCCTGAGCGATTTGCTGGGCACGGAAAGCATCACAGACGGCAAGGACGCGATTGCCTCACTGCCTGAACTCGGCATGGCGTTTGGCGGGCACTATGCCCAGGCCTACCGTCATTTGTGCCGGCTCCATGTCAAAGAAGGGGTGCCCTACTGCTTCAGCGAGGTCTATCTGGCCGACGATTTATTCAAGCAGCACAAGGCGGCCTTTCTGAAGGCGGCCGCGGCCTCGGTCATTGCCCGCATTCCTGGTCTGGCGATCCGTCAAGCACGGCAGAAGATCACCATCGCGGATGCGGGCATCCAGTCCGCCCGCGCGCTGAACCTGAATGTCGGCGACAGCGTGGCCGAGGTGCGCCGTTATGCCTGTGACGACACCCGCCTCATCTATTTCGCGCGGCTGGAGTTTCCCACCAAATTCGTGAAGCTGGAGTTCGATCTTTGCTGATCGCGCACCCGGCTGAAGCCGGGTGCGCCAATCCTGCACAGGAACAGCCCCGGCACCGGTGACGTCCCACGCCCGGCGGCTACGGCATTGCCGTATAATCTCGCATCTTCGGCTGCCGCCCCTGGGCGCGGCGGCCCAGGCCGCGGGGGCATTTTCCCCTGCCCGCAAACAGATCACGTCATGAAACAAGCAGCCCCGCCGCAACGTTGCGCCCGGTGGCCGGCGTCGCGCATCAGTCAAGCCCGCAATCGTGTCGGTCTGCCGCAAGCGGACTTTGCCGAGTTGCTGGGCGTCAGTGTGCGCACCCTGCAGGATTGGGAACAAGGCCGTCGCCACCCGTCGGGTGCGGCCCAGACCCTGCTGCGGGTGGCGATTCTCCATCCGGAGACCCTGCGCGACCTGCCATCCACGGACGAGATGGCCTGAAAACACTCCGCGAGGCGGCCACCGGCCGCGCGCGCATCTACGGTGAACGAGATTGGAAATCCTGGAAACATCCCGGGCCGGAAAAGGCCCCCACAGCCCCGCAGGCAAGCCGGCTGATCCCAACCCGGCGCTGGCCACAGCCGCGCCGGCGGGCAGGACCGACGGGCGCGCACCGCGCGTAGGCTTTGTCAGCCTGGGCTGTCCGAAAGCGCTCGCGGATTCCGAGCGCACCCTCACGCAGTTGCGCACCGAGGGCTATGAGGTCACGCCCGAATACAACGATGCCGACGTGGTGGTCGTCAATACCTGTGGTTTCATCGATAGCGCCAAGGCCGAGTCGCTGGACGCGATCGGAGAGGCCCTGGCCGAGAACGGCAAAGTCATCGTCACCGGCTGCATGGGCGTGGAAGAATCGGTCATCCGCGACGTGCATCCAAGCGTGCTGGCCGTGACCGGCCCACAGCAGTACGAACAGGTAGTGCGCGCCGTGCATACCGCTGCGCCCCCGCGCCAGGATCACAATCCGTATGTCGATCTGGTGCCGCCTCAAGGCGTCAAACTCACGCCGCGCCACTACGCCTACCTGAAAATCTCCGAAGGCTGCAATCACCGTTGCAGCTTCTGCATCATCCCGTCGATGCGCGGCAATCTGGTCAGCCGCCCCGTGGGCGACGTGCTCAACGAGGCCGAACGCCTGGTCAAGGCCGGCGTCAAGGAGCTGCTGGTCATC
The DNA here is from genome assembly GCF_020735985.1 of Bordetella holmesii. NCBI lineage: Bacteria > Pseudomonadati > Pseudomonadota > Betaproteobacteria > Burkholderiales > Alcaligenaceae > Bordetella > Bordetella holmesii. The sequence goes on along the minus strand of NZ_CP085973.1, from coordinate 3,656,733 downwards.
TCGCAGGACACCAGCGCCTACGGCGTGGACCTGAAGTACCGCAGCGGCTTCTGGAACGGCCGTCCCGTCAAGACCCGCATGACCGAGATGTGCGATGCCCTCTCGGAGCTGGGCGTGTGGACCCGCCTGCATTATGTCTATCCCTACCCCAGCGTCGACGACATCATCCCGCTAATGGCCGACGGGCGCGTGCTGCCCTATCTGGATATCCCCTTTCAGCACGCCAGCCCACGTATTCTCAAGGCCATGAAACGGCCCGCGTTCGAAGACAAAACCGTGGCGCGCATCCACCAGTGGCGTGCCGCCTGTCCGGACCTGACCATACGCTCGACCTTCATCGTGGGGTTTCCCGGCGAAACCGAAGAGGACTTCCAGTACCTGCTCGACTGGATGACCGAGGCGTAGCTCGATCGCGTGGGCTGCTTCCAGTATTCGCCGGTCGAAGGCGCTCCGGCCAATGCGCTGGCCGACCCCATCCCTGAAGCGGTCAAGCAAGAGCGGTGGGAGCGCTTCATGGAGCATCAACAAGCCATATCCGCCGCCCGCCTGCAAACCCGTATCGGCCGCGAGATCGATGTGCTCATCGACGACGTCGACGAAGATGGCGCCGTGGGGCGGTCCAGCGCCGATGCGCCCGAGATCGATGGCTGCGTGTATGTATCCTCCGACACCCCGGTCAAACCAGGCGACATGGTCCGCGTGCGGGTCACCGACGCCGACGAGTATGACCTCTGGGCCAACCGCATCTGACCCCCCCTGCCATCGCCGCCGCGATGGCAGCGCAGGCCTCACATCTGAGGCCTGCTCAGATGATCGACGAATAGCTTGGCTGCCGTGGGTAAGGCATCGAAGGCGCGCACGCATATCTGGATTTTGCGACGCGCCCAGGGCTCGGTCAGGGCAATGATGCGGATGTTGAATATCGCCGCGTAACGCTGAGCCAGATCCAGCGGCAACACGCCCACGCCCAGCCCGGAGTCGACCATAAAGCACAGCGCGTCGAAACCGGTGACCTGAACCTTGAGCTTGACCGTGCGCTTGGCGCCACTGGCCGCGTGCGAGAGGATGCGATTGATGGCACTGCCACGATGCAATCCGATGAAGTCATATTCCAGCGCGTCGACAAATCGAAAGCCAGCCGTGGCTTGCAGGGGATGCATGGCCGGCACCACCAGCGCGAGCATGTCCTCCCGATAGGGAAGAATCTCTACATCGTGGTCAGGCACCGTACCGGAAAAAATCCCCACATCGGCGGCGTTCTCCGCGACGGCTTTGATGATGGCTGGCGTGATCTTCTCTTCGAGATCCACCTGGACATTGGGATACTCGCCCAAAAAATCCCGGATATCGCGGGGCAAGAATTGCGTGATGGCCGAAATATTGGCGAACACGCGCACAAAACCCCGCAGGCCGCTGACGTACTCACGCATGCGCACAGCCACTTCATCGAGCTCGTGCAAGGCGCGCCGCGCCATGGTCGACAGTGCAAAGCCTGCCGGGGTTGGGTGAATGCCCTTATTGGTACGCGTCAACAGCCGTATGCCGAGATTCTCTTCCAACTCGCTGATGCGTTTGCTCACCGCGGCAGCGGCAATATGCTCCTGTTCGGCGGCAGCCGCGATGGTGCCCAGTTCGACCACACTGATGAAGAGCTTGAGAGAGGTGGGATCGAGACGCATGCAAGGCCTGCCCGGAAAAGGTGACGGCGCTCATTTTAGCCACGGCCGCCGCCGCCATCGCATTTGGCGATGGCGGCATCGTTAAAGACTGCTTTAGCCGTCTCGGGCGCCATTGCTAGACTCGCCGCAAAATGGCCTTGATGTCTCCGACATGGGGCGATAAGTTCGATGTGGAAGACGAGACAGCATGAAATTGCAGAATGACCAGCTGCTGCGCCAGAAAGCCTATATTGGCGGCCAATGGTGCGACGCCGACAGCAACGCCACGATTACCGTACGCAACCCGCATGACGGCAGCAGCCTGGGAACCGTTCCCAACCTCGGCAGCGCCGAAACCGCGCGCGCCATCGAAGCGGCCGACCGCGCACTGCCGGCCTGGCGAGCCAAAACCGGCAAGGAGCGCGGCGCGATTCTGCGCAAATGGCAGCAACTGATCGAAGCAAACGCCGACGATCTGGCACTGCTGCTGACACTGGAGCAGGGCAAGCCCCTGGCCGAAGCCCGCGGCGAGTTGAACTACGCCCTGTCCTTTGTGGAATGGTTTGCCGAAGAAGCCAAACGCGTCTACGGCGACGTGCTGCCCACTCCGCGTGGCGACCAGCGCATGATGGCCATTCGCCAGCCCGTGGGCGTGGTCGCGGCCATTATTGCCTGGGATTTCCCGTCGGCCCTGGTCACGCGCAAGGTCAGCCCCGCGCTGGCCGCCGGTTGTACCGTGGTTCTCAAGCCGTCGGAACTCACCCCCTTTACCGCCTTGGCGCTGGCCTGGCTAGGCGAGCAGGCCGGTATCCCGCCCGGCGTGCTCAACGTGGTCATCGGCGACCCTGCTCCCATCGGCGCCGAGCTCTCGGGCAACGGCAAAGTGCGCAAGCTGACCTTCACCGGCTCGACGCAGACCGGTCGCCTGCTGATGCAGCAAAGCGCGGCCAACATCAAGAAACTCTCGCTCGAACTGGGCGGCAACGCGCCTTTCATCGTGTTCGAAGATGCCGATCTGGACGAGGCGGTGCAAGGACTGATGGCGTCGAAGTTCCGCAATGCCGGCCAGACCTGCGTCTGCGCCAATCGCGTCTACGTACACACGTCGGTAGCCCAGTCGTTCACGGACAAATTGCAGGCCGAAATCAGCCAGCTCAAGCTGGGCGGCAGCCTCGAAACCGGCGTGACGCTTGGGCCGCTGATCGACCAGCGCGCCGTGGACAAAGTGCGCGGCCTGGTCGAGGATGCCCGCGCCAAGGGCGCCCGCATCCTGACCGGCGGCAAGCTTCAAGCCGAGGGCAGCCTGCTGTACGAAGCCACGCTGCTGACCGGTGTGACCGACGCCATGGACATCGCCCATCAGGAGATTTTCGGGCCCGTAGTCGGCATCAGCACCTTCGAGGATGAAGCTGCCGTCCTGGCCCGTGCCAACGACAGCGAATCCGGTCTGGCCGCGTATTTCTACACTGCCAACCTGGAACGCGTCTGGCGCGTCATGGAAGGCCTGGAGTACGGCATCGTGGGCGTGAACACCGGGGCCGGTTCCAATGAAGTCGGCCCGTTCGGCGGCATCAAGGAATCCGGTGTCGGACGCGAAGGCTCCAAGTACGGCATCGAAGAGTTTCTGGAAATCAAATACGTCTGCCTTGCCGGCAAGACGTTCAACGCCGCGCGCTGAAACCGCCATGAATCAAGCACAGCAATCGTCCCTGCGGGATGCGGAACGCTACGACTATGTCATCGTGGGTTCGGGCGCGGCTGGCGCCATCCTGGCCAACCGCTTGAGCGCCCGCGGCGCCACGGTTTGCGTGCTGGAAGCCGGCCCGCCGGATCACAGCCCGTGGCTGCACATCCCGGCCGGCTTCATCAAGGCGGTGTTCAACAACAAGTACGCCTGGCAGTTCTCCAGCGAGCCGACTGACCTGACCAACGGCCGCCGCGCAACCCTGACTACAACGGTGCCAGCCAGGCCGGCGTCGGCTACTTTCAGCGCACCATCGATCGTGGCTGGCGCATGAGCACGGCTCGCTGCTTCCTGCGTCCGGCCATGGCAAGAAAGAACCTGACCGTACGCACGCACGCCCAAGCCACGCAGGTGCTGTTCGAGGGCAATCGCGCGGTCGGCGTCGCCTATTGCGACCCGCGCAACCCGGCCGCAACACGCAGCGTACGGGCCAACCGCGAAGTCATCGTCGCCAGCGGCGCCATCAATACCCCTAAACTGCTGCAGCTCTCCGGCCTGGGTCCGGCCGACTTCCTGCGTGAAATGCGTATCCCGGTGGTTCGCGATCTGCCTGGCGTAGGCGAGAACCTCAGCGATCATTACTCGGTGCGCGTGGTGGCTCGGGTCAAGCAGAGCCAGACCATGAATGAGCTGGTCAAGGGCCTGAACCTCGTCGGCCAGGTCAGCCGCTGGCTGCTCAAGCGTTCCAGCATCATGGCGTTGAGCCCGTCCTTGCTGCACTACTTCTGGAAGTCTCTGCCTGAGCTGGACGCGCCGGATCTGCAGGGCGTGTTCACGCCAGCCAGCTACAAGGAAGGCTATGTCGGCGTGCTGGATGATTTCCCCGGCATGACGGCAGGCGTCTGGCAGCATCGGCCGCAAAGTCGCGGCCAGGTTCGCGTGCGCTCGAACGACCCCATGCAGGACCCGCTCATCCGCGCCAACTACCTGAGCCACCCCGACGACCAGATCACGTTGGTCCGCGGCATCCGCCTGGCGCGCAGCCTCTTGCAGTCGCAGGCGCTGGCACCTTATTTCGATGGCGAGGCGCTGCCTGGCCCCATGTGCCAGTCGGACACCGAACTGCTGGATTTCGCCCGCCGTTACGGCGTCTCTTCCTATCACGTCAACGGTACGGCCCGCATGGGCCCGACCGGTGACCGTCTGGCGGTCGTCGACCCCCAACTCCGTGTTCACGGCGTGCAGAATCTGCGCGTCGTTGATTCCTCCGTCATGCCCGCGATGCCTTCGGCCAATATTTGTGCGGCCACCATGATGATAGGCAACAAGGCTGCGGATCTGATCAAGCAGTCCTGACCCTCAAGCAGTTCCGATCGTTAAGGCTCCCCACATAAGGGGTAAGCCCAGGAGACAATGCAGTGAAACACAACAACCCGTTCAAGGCTCTTGTCCTGACCGCCGCCTTGCTGGCCAGCGCCAGCGCGCTGGCCGATGACATCAAGATTGGTTTTAACAGCGATATGTCGGCCACTGGCTCGGCGGATTTCGGCATTTCTGCGCTTGCCGGCGCCCGCCAGGCAGCCGACGAGATCAATGCCGCCGGTGGCGTACTGGGCAAGAAGGTCGTCATCGTGGCACGCGACGATGTGGGCGCACCGCCCAAGGCCATCCAGAACACCAACGAACTGGTGGACAACGAGAAGGTCAACGCCATGCTGGGCGGCGTGAATTCGGGCAACATGCTTGCCATAGACAGCGATGCCGGCAGACTGCTGGACCGCTTTGCCACCTACGAGCCGCCCACCGTATCCAAGTGGATCAGCCCGGACGAAAACTGACGCGCCTATCATGACCCAGACCGCCGCCTCGACCACAGCCACCTGCCTGCGCAACTACTTCCATGCCAAGGACGAGAACCGGCCCTGGTACATGGCGCGCGCCTTTGCCGGCGACGCACTGCTGGAGATGCGTCTGAACACGCAAGCCATTGCATTTCCGCCGCAGGCGCGTGGACTGGAAGCCATCACCGACACCTTGGTGAGGAAATTCGGCCAAACGTACGAAAACGTCTTTACCTTCTATCTGACGTCGCCCCCTGAGGCGCCAGCGCTGACAGGATTTTCCTGCGACTGGTTCGTCGGGATGACGGACAAGGCCAACGGTTCGGTACGGGTTGGCGCGGGTCGCTATGACTGGCTATTCCAGACCGAACCCTATCTGGCGCGTCAGCTCAGTATCACCATCGACGTCATGGAGGTCCTCCCCCCGGCAGCACAACCTGCCGTGCTGGGCTGGCTGACGCATCTGCCCTACCCGTGGACCGATGCCAAACGCATTGTATCGGCCGCGCCACCGATCGAAGCGCTGGCGCCGGTCATGCACTGGCTGCGCCACCAGACCTCGCCCGCCACCCAGACGCCCCCATGAAATACGCGCTCGTCGCCTTCGATTTCGATGGCACCCTGGCCGACACCTTGCCGTGGATGGAGTCCATCCTCCACGATGTGGCCGAGAAATTCAGTTTTCGCAAACCCGACGCCCAAGAGCGCCTGCGCCTGCGTCAGCACAGCGCCTACGAGATCATGAAGCAACTGGGCATCCCTCTGTGGAAAGCGCCGGCCATCCTCACGTTCGTGCGCCAGGCCATGGAAGATGCCATGCCCCGGGTCGCCCTCTTTCCCGGTGTGGACGCCATGTTGCGCGCTGTGCATGACAGCGGCGCGCGCATGGCCGTCGTCAGCTCCAACTCCACGGCCAATGTGCAGCGCGTATTGGGTCCGCAACTGACGGCCTTGATCGCCGACTACGCTTGCGGCACGGATCTGTTCGGCAAATCCACGAAGATGGAGCATCTGTTGCGCGACACGCAAATCCCGCCCGGACAGGCCATCCTGATCGGCGACGAAATCCGCGATATCGAAGCGGCGCGCAAGATCGGCGTCGCCAGCGGCGTGGTCGCCTGGGGCTACAACCCCGAAGCCACCCTGCGCGAGCACAGCCCCGATCTCGTGTTCAATGATGTGCGCGACCTCGCACGCTCTCTTCTGCCTGCCTGAGCCCCTTGCCCGATGACCCCGGATCCGCGCTATCTCATCACTGACTCCCTGGAACTTGCCGCGCGCTATGGCGAGCCCGCCGCGCCCTCATTGTCCAAGGAGGCCGACCATGTGCACCCGCACTACCGCGCCTTCATCGAAGCCGCGCCATTCGCCATCCTGGCGACGGCCGGAGCCGGCGGCCTGGATGCTTCTCCGCGCGGTGACCCGGCCGGCTTCGTGACCATTGAAGACGACCGCACACTGCTCTTGCCCGACCGGCGCGGCAACAATCGCATCGACAGCTTACGCAACGTGCTCGAGGATCCGCGTGTGGCGTTGCTCTTTCTCATCCCTGGCATCGGCGAGACGCTGCGCGTCAACGGGCAGGCGCAGATCAGCGTGGACCCGCGACTGCTCGAGCGCCTGAGCATGGACGGCAAGGCGCCACGCTCCGTGCTCATTGTCCATGTGGAAAAAGTCTACTTTCAGTGCGCGCGGGCCATCGTACGCTCGGGACTGTGGGACCCCGCCACGCAGGTATCCCGCGACGCGCTGCCCAGCACAGGGCGCATTCTGGCGGACCTGAGCGCGGGCACGATAGACGGCCGGGTCTATGACCGCGACCTGCCGCAGCGCCTGCGCGCGACGCTGTACTGAGATCACGCCCAGCGTCTTGGCCCTGGCTGCGGCCCGCCCGGGCCGCAGCCAGTTTCTCTTACGCGCGGCCTCAGAACACGTAGCGCACCTTGGCGGCCGCAGATACGCCCTCACGTTGGCCCACGTAGCCTTGGACACCCACATGCACGGACAAGGGAGCATTCACGCCCATGGGCTTGACCATCGCACCCAGCTCGAGAATGCCCGTGTTTCCCCGCAGTGAATTCTCTTTGATCGTAAAGCCGTAGGCGCTGCCAGACACGTCGCCCTTGAAATTACGTTCGTAGGCAAGGCCGATGTAGGGAATGACGTTTTCTTCATACGCGTACCCATAGCGAGCCCCGACGCGAAGCCGCTGGCTGTGCGCACTGCCGAAACTCATGTCTTCATCGACGACCTGGACATCCTTCGCATTCAGTCGGCTCCATGTGTAGCGCCCGTAGAAATCCACCGCTTGTTTGCTGTCCAGGGCCCATACATAACCCGTCCCCGCCATGGCGGTCATATATCTCGACTTGGAGTCGTAGCGGCCGCTCTCGCCATTTGCGTTGACCAGGTCATCGGTGCGAAAGCCCACCTTGGCGTCACCGACACGAAACGCCGCATTGACATACAGGCCGTGCCTGGCGTCGAAGATATCGGGTGTGGCATCGACCTGGCCACCGCCCGTGCCCGCGACGTCCACATGGAACATCGCACCCACCCCGTTATAACGTAAGCGCCCCGACCCATCGACCTCGCCATAAGCGCCGAAATCATTGTTGCTGCTATACCGACCGTCGCCGTGCTCGACAAAGACGCCCACCATACCTGCGCTTTTGTCCTTCAGTTCAAAGGCCTTGGCAGCACCGACAGCCAGTTTGAAATCATGAATCCGGACATGACCTCCGGTCTTGTAACGGCTTGATCCTCCGTCGACGACGACAAACAGATTGGCACTCTGTTTGCTCAGGCTGGCGCGCGCGGAACTGATCCCGTAGTCGCTGATCATATCGGCGCCCTGATCCACAAAGGCAAGCTGAGCAGCACGGCCCTGCAAAAAGGCCTCTGACTCTGGGCTGACCTTGCCGTCCGGCTTGTCATCGACCACACCCTGAATGGTCAGAACCAGCTCCTCGTTCTGCACGGCCATGCTGGCGTCGTACACAACGAAGAATCCCTGTTCGATCCGATTGTTCAACAGCTCCGGAGCCCCCTGAGCTTTGTTGATCAGGACAACCTTGTCACCCGCATTCAGTTGATTGCCACTGGCCAGAACGTCGACGAGGTGTTTGGTGCCATTTAACTCAACCTTGTAGGCGGGGTCGGATGGGTTATTGATGGTCATGAGGGTGTCACCCCCAAATACATCCTGCGGGAGCACCCAATTGTAATTTTCGAAGTTGCGCACCGACTTGACCGAGCCACGATAAGCAACCAGATTGAGGGTGTTGCCTTGATAGAAGCTGGCATATTCAGGATCGGTATTCTGCGTACCATCACCATTGATACTCAACCCTCCGTACACGGACCCGCCGCTGGCGGGCGTGCCAATCTTGAGCTGACTGCCAGACAGCGTCACGACGTTGCCGCTGGCCAGCCCACCTGTCCCATCGACACCATCGTTACCCATGGATCCGCCTTGACTCACGCCTCCGTAGATGTTGCCGGTAATGGAGGTATTGCCAGACAGTGTGATGCGATTGCCGGTGACATTACCGCCGTTGCCCCTGCTGGCATTGGTGAATTGAGCGCCGCCAGAACGGGTCAGGGGCGCCGAGACCTCAGCCAATCCGATAAGAAGGGCCTCTCCACCCGCTCCGCCCGTGCTGATACCGCCGAATACGGACCCGCCCGCAAAGCCGTCCGCCGAACCGCCGCCGACTGCCGCGGCTTGCGCACCTGAGCCGCCCGCGCCGCCCACCAGTTCTACATTGTTCAGTGACACCACATTATTGCTGACATCTCCCCCATTGCCGCCTCTTGCGCTGGACGAAAATCTGCTGGAGGTCTCGGCGCTTCCTCCTGCGCCGCCCGTGCTTATCCCCCCGAAGACAGACCCTCCGCCATGCCCGGCGGCGCCACCGCCGCCTTCGGCAGATGACATCGCACCGTGTGAAACACTGCCGCCATCACCGCCGGCGGCTCCGATCAGTTGCACGTCATTGAGGAGCAGGGTGTTTTGGCTCACCGCGCCGGCATGCCCGCCGTTAGCCAGAGGCAAAGAGGGAGAAAACGAAAGGGTATGCGCCGCGCCTGCGGCTCCGCCCGTACTGACACCGCCAACCACCGAGCCTCCCCCGAGTCCGGCCGCCCCTCCTCCCCCTTGGGCGATTGAGGAGCCCGGTGCGGAAACGCCCCCTCCATTACCACCATTTGCGCTGGCAGCATCTACCCGCACACGTGTCAAAAGGACAGTATTGCCGACGACATCGCCGGCATTGCCGCCGTTGGCGTGTACATCCATCGTGTCGATTTTCGCGCCACCGCCGGCTCCGCCGGTGCTGATTCCGCCAAAGAACGACCCGCCGCCGTGGCCTCCTGCGCCGCCGGCGCCTAACGCGGTTGTCAACGATGCGGAGGTCTGCACACTCCCGCCGTCTCCGCCTGCTGCGCCCGTCAAGCGCGCGTCAATGACCGTCACGGTGTTTCCACTTACCGCGCCTGCGTTGCCGCCGTTTGCGTCAGCCGAGTTTCCGCCCGCACCACCCTCACTGATCCCACCGGTCACCAATGCGCCGCCCAGACCTCCGACCCCGCCCCCTGATCGATAGACGCTGCCACCCGCAGCGCCTGCACTGCCGCTCAACACCACATCGGTGGAACCTGCAGGCCCGATAGTGATGGTGCGGCCCGTTATCGCGGCCGCGGACCCTGCTCCCGGTAACGCCCCATCACCGCCACTGGCTCCATATGCCTGGCCACCATACAAAATGAACGCTGCCGGACTGGTTTGACCGTTATCACCACGCGCCCCACCCTCGGCGTGAGCGACGCCGCTCAGCAGCGCAGTCAAGGAAATCAGAGTCGAAACTGGGGTCATTACAGGCTTCATATATGTACCAAAATTTGATTACGTGGCCCGAGGCGGGAATATGAAAACTAATAACTTTTAAAACAACCCGCTGAGTTCAGGGAAAATTCAGCAATCGTGATTTTGCTGTTTTTGAAGATTTAATACAACAAATGACTCACAAACCAATTGATTACTTTATGTATCAAATAATGGCTTTACTTTTTTAGTAATTATTTTTTAGCCAATACTGGATTTCCGAGCAATCGCAAACAGCGGGCCACAGAGCTCGCCGTGGCACGGGAAAAATCGCGAGGGATGCCACCACTAACCTGCGGCTGGAGCCGCGGCCGTCGTTAGCGGCGGCACTTCACACTCACCGAGCCAGCAAATCAGGAGTTGGTGGTTTTTATGTCGGCGGGGTGATTGCAGGGCCGCCGGATCTTCACACTTTCGCGCTCGGCGAATAAATGTGTTTGTATCCTGGGTATATCTTCTTCTGGAGCAGCGACAGGAATCCTGGCTGCCCAGATGAATAGCTATTTTGATTTATGGAAAATTTATTTTTCTGGAAAAGAATCCAACTATGCTCCGGCCTGACTCGGCTGCCAGCCTCGTACAAACACATCGACCTCCTGACGCTTGCCCCCTGCTTTCTGTAGTTCGAGCAGGCGCAGCACGCCATGTCCGGTCGCCAGGTCAATACCCTGCTGGGTGGCACGCACCACGGTGCCCGGCGCTGCGCAGGTTTGCTCGTCCAGAGCCTGCGCTCGCCACACCTTGACGGGCTCGGCCAGCCCAGGCAACCGCAAACTCGCGCCCGGCACGGGGTTGAACGCCCGGATGCGTCGCTCCAGTGTCTTCGCGCTTTGCTCGAAGTCCAGGGCCGCCTCGGCCTTCTCCAGTTTGGCGGCATACGTCACGCCCTCAGCGGGCTGCTTGCGGGGCCGCAGATCGTCCAACTGTGCCAGTGCCTCAACGATGGCCGCAGCGCCAGCGTCGGCCAACTCGTCGTGCAGCACGGCTGCGGAGGTCTGCGCACCGATAGGCACGATGCGCTCGAGCAGCATATCGCCAGTGTCCAGCCCCTCGTCCATCTGCATGATGGTCACGCCCGTACGGTCGTCACCGGCCTCGATCGCTCGTTGTATGGGAGCCGCGCCGCGCCAGCGCGGCAACAGGCTGGCATGGATGTTCAGGCAGCCCCTGGCTGGCAGGTCCAGCGTCCAACGCGGCAGAATGAGGCCATAGGCAGCCACCACCATCACTTCCGGGGCGATGTCGCGCAGCCGCTGCTGCGCGGCACGGGCCTCGTCCGGGTAGCGCCCGTCCAGGCGCAGGCTACGTGGTTGGGCCACCTCGATACCGGCATCAAGCGCTGCTTCCTTGACCGGGCTTGGCGTCAACTTCAAGCCACGTCCGGCCGGCCGGTCAGGCTGCGTCAGCACCAGCGCGATATCGTGGCCAGCCGCCAACAGGGCTTGGAGGGCCTGGCGGGCAAAGTCAGGTGTGCCGGCAAAGACGAGACGCATGGTGAGATTTCCAGAGTTGGGGCAAAGCGATATTGTGGAACCGGCAGCGCTAAATACAAAGCCCGCCAACAGGCGGGCCCAGGCTGAAGCGGCAAGCCGCTATCAGGCGCGCAGTGCCTCGCGCTCGGCCTTCTTCAGGCGGGTCTTGATGCGGTTCTGCTTGAGCACCGACAGATATTCGACGAAAACCTTGCCGTCGAGATGATCGATCTCGTGCTGGACGCAGACCGCCAGCAAGCCATCGGCCTCGAACTCGTACGGCTGGCCTTGCGCGTCGAGCGCCTTGCAGCGAATACGGGCGGCGCGCTTGACCTCGTCATAGACGCCGGGCACCGACAGACAGCCTTCTTCGTAGACCTGCAGTTCTTCGCTTTTCCAGGTGATTTCCGGGTTGATGAGCACGCACAAATCTTTGCCGTCTTCAGAAACATCGATGACGATGATGCGTTCGTGCACATCGACTTGCGTAGCGGCCAGGCCGACGCCGGGCGCGTCGTACATGGTTTCGGCCATGTCTTTGACGAGCTGGCGAACGCGGTCATCCACGACCGCGACCGGTTTGGCCACCTTGTGCAGGCGTGGATCGGGATAACGAAGGATGGGAAGCAAGGCCATGGAAAAGTCGAAACTACCGAACAATAATGCGTAGATCCATATGATAGTTCATCATAAACTGGATATCTAATAGTTTTAAACTAACTTTGGCTTAAAGACCGCCCCTCAAGTTACCGCCGCGCGCTGCCGAAACTGCGGTTGATCCCAGGCACGCGTGTCCAGAACGTCGCGAAGGATCTCTACTGCATCCCACACATCCGCATAGCCCACGTAGAGCGGCGTCAGGCCAAAGCGCAGCACCTCGGGCTCGCGATAGTCGCCGATCACCCCGCGGGCAATCAGCGCCTGCATGACGGCAAACCCTTGCGGATGCCGAAAACTCACGTGGCTGCCACGCCGAGCCTGAGACCGCGGCGTGATGAGCGTCAGGGGATGGTCCGCGCACCGCTGACTCACCAGCGCAATGAACAGATCGCTCAAGGCCAACGACTTGCGGCGCACGTCCGTCATGTCGGCCTGCGCGGCGATATCCAATCCGCACTCGACCAGCGCCAGTGACGTAATCGGCTGCGTACCACAGAGATAGCGGCGCACCCCTTCGGCCGGTTCATAACGGTCCGCCATGGCGAACGGCCGCTTGTGGCTCCACCACCCTGACAACGGTTGCCAGAAGGTATTGTGATGACGCGGAGCCACCCAGAGAAAGGCGGGCGAGCCCGGGCCACCATTGAGATATTTGTAGGTGCAGCCCACGGCGAAATCCGCACCATCGGCCGCGAGCGCCAACGGTACCGCGCCGGCGGCATGCGCCAGGTCCCATATGACTAGCCCACCATGGGCGTGGGTGAGCTCGGAGACGGCCGCCATGTCGTACATGGCGCCGCTGCGATAGTTCACGTGCGAGAGCACGACGACGGCCACGTCATCGTCCAGGGCGTCTTCCAGCGACAGTTGTTCATCGATCAATCGCAGCTCGTAGCCACGATCCAGAAAATCCATCATGCTCTCGATCATGTAGAGATCGGTGGGGAAGTTATCGCGTTCGGAAACAATGACCTTGCGGCCCTGCTGAATACGCAATGCCGCGGCCAGCACCTTGAACAGGTTCAGCGAGGTACTGTCCGTGACCACGACCTCCTGGCCCTGGACGCCAAGCAACGGGGCCAGCTTGACACCGAGTCTGACCGGCAGGTCGAACCAGCCCGCCGTGTTCCAACTGCGGATCAGATCCTGACCCCATTGCTGAGCCACCACGGCAGCGGCGCGACTGTCGGCGGCACGCGGCTTGACACCCAGCGAATTGCCATCGAAATACAGCACGCCGGCAGGCAGCTCAAACAGCGCCTTGAGAGGAGCCAGGATATCGGCACGATCGGCCGCTACGCAATCGTCACGGGTTTGCATTGATGGTCCGCAGAAGAAAACTCAGAGAGGTTTCATACTAGCAGTGCCCCCGGCGGGCTGCATTGCAAAATCCCCATGACTTCCGGCCTGTTATGCACGATTATTCGGCATATCGGAGACAAAACCGCAGGAACTGGCAAAAATGCTTCTGGACACGATAGATCTGAAGATCATCGCGCTATTACAAAAAGAGGGACGCCTGAGCAACCAGCATCTGGCCGACCGGGTGGCGCTGTCGCCTTCGGCCTGCCTGCGCCGGCTGCGCACCCTGGAGGAGGAAGGGGTCATTCTCGGCTATGAGGCACGCATCGATCCCATCCATATCGGGCAGGCTTTCGAGGCGATCGTCCACGTGAGCCTGGATCAGTCTCAACCGCACTGGCATGAAGCCTTCGTGGAGCAGCTCGCAGGCTGGCCAGAGGTGCACGAAGCCAGCATCGTCACCGGCGCCAGCAACTACATCCTGCACGTGCGCACCACGGATCTGGCTGCGTTTTCCAATTTTGTCGTCGATAAACTCAACCGCAGCCATGGTGTGCGAGAGATCTGCTCACACATCGTGATGCGCAAAGTAAAAGCGCCAGGCCGGCCTGCCACACCCTCGTGACGGACCCTCCTGGCGCAAGCCCTCAGATCTCAGCGCTTAGCAGCAGGCAATGCGCTTGCCGCCACCGTAATGCGCGCTTTGGCGCTCGCGAAAGAACGCCTCGTAGGTCATGGGTTCCTGGTCGGGATGGGTGCGGCGCATATGGTCGACGTAGTTCTGGTAGTCGGGCACGCCGACCATCAGACGCAAAGTCTGGCCCAGATAACGACCGGCGGTACTGGCTGCCTGGCCCATATTGGTAAATAGCATAAGCGCCTCCCTGTCAGTGCGAGCTCGCCGCAGGTGCCGCGGGCATGGGTTGATACGGGGTCTCTTTGTCAGTGGGCTGGCTGCTGGCGCGCGCACGCATCACCGAGCGTATGCCAAAGACCACCACGCTGATCACCACAAACATGAAGATACCGCACAGGCTCGCGTTGATGTAGTCGTTCATGACCACGCGGCTCATTTCCTGCAGGGACTTCGCCGGAGCCAGCACCTTGCCCTCGGCGATGGCCGCGTTGTAGCGGGCGGCATGCGCCAGGAAGCTCACCTTGGGGTCGGCATCGAAGATCTTCTGCCACCCCGCCGTCAACGTGCAAGCCAGCAACCAGAGGGTCGGCAAGATGGTGACCCAGGCATAACGGTCGCGCTTCATCTTGAACAGGACCACCGTTCCCAACATGAGCGCCACGGCAGCCAGCATCTGATTGGCAATACCGAACAGCGGCCACAAGGTGTTGATGCCACCGAGCGGGTCGACCACGCCTTGATGCAGGAAGTAGCCCCATGCGGCCACGCACAACGCGGTGGCGATGAGGTTGGCCGGCAAGGACTCCGTGCGCTTGAGCGACGGCACGAAGGTGCCCAGCAGATCTTGCAGCATGAAGCGGCCGGCGCGGGTGCCGACATCGACGGCGGTCAGGATGAACAGCGCCTCAAACAGAATGGCGAAGTGATACCAGAACGCCATCAGGGCCGGCCCGCCCAACACTTGGTGCAGAATGTGCGCCATCCCCATGGCAAGCGTGGGCGCGCCGCCAGCGCGCGAGATGATGGTGCTCTCGCCCACGTCCTTGGCGGTTTGCACCAGCTCGGCTGGCGTGATCACAAATCCCCAGCTCGACACCACCTGGGCGACCTGATCGGGCGTAGTGCCGATGACAGCAGCCGGGCTGTTCATGGCGTAATAGACGCCCGGCTCGATCACGCACGCGGCTACCAGGGCCATGATGGCCACGAACGACTCCATCAACATGCCGCCGTAACCGATATAGCGGGCCTGGGTTTCGTTTTCAATCAGCTTGGGCGTGGTGCCCGAGGAGATCAGCGCGTGAAAGCCCGACACCGCCCCGCAGGCAATGGTGATGAACAGGAAGGGGAAAAGATTGCCCGACCATACCGGACCACTGCCGTCGACGAATTTCGTCAGTGCCGGCATTTTCAGCTCGGGCGCCACGATCAGAATACCGATAGCCAGCGCCAGGATCGTGCCGATCTTCAAAAAGGTCGACAGGTAATCGCGCGGGGCCAGCAGCAGCCAGACCGGCAGCACGGCGGCCACGAAGCCATAACCGATCAGCACCCAGGTCAGGCCAACGCCGTCGAAATCGAAGTGCTGAGCCCAGGTGGGGCTATCGGCGACGTTCTGGCCGAAGATGATGGCTGCCATGAGCAGCACGAAGCCGATCACGGAAATCTCGCCGATCCGGCCCGGCCGGATGTAGCGCAGATAAATGCCCATGAAAATGGCAATGGGAATGGTCGCGGCGACCGTGAAGGTGCCCCAAGGCGAATGGGTCAGCGCCTTGACCACGATCAGCGCGAGCACGGCCAAAATGATGACCATGATCATGAAGGCGCCAAACAGCGCGATCACGCCAGGCACCGTGCCGAGCTCTTCTCGAACCAATTCGCCGAGCGAACGGCCGCCACGACGCGTGGAAATGAACAGGATGGTGAAATCCTGCACGGCACCCGCAAACACCACGCCCGCCAGAATCCACAGCATACCGGGCAGATAACCCATCTGCGCGGCCAGCACGGGGCCGACCAGAGGACCCGCGCCGGCGATGGCCGCGAAGTGATGGCCAAACAGCACGTGCTTGTTCGTCGGCACATAGTCCAACCCGTCGTTGTATTTCCAGGCCGGCGTCATACGCGTGCCGTCGAGCTGGAATACCTTGTCGGCGATGAAGCGGCTGTAATAACGGTAAGCAATCAGGTAGACGCAGACGGCGGCAATCACCACCCAGAGCGCGTTGACGGTTTCGCCACGCGCCAGAGCGACGGTGCCAAGCGCGAACGCGCCCACGATCGTCACGGCCACCCAGACCAAATGTTGGCCCAGTCCCTTACTGGTTTGCATAGAACTCCTCCTGCAGGCTGATCGTGATCTGTCGATCTCGGGCGGGTCCGCCTTGCCTGTTGTGTTGTCATGGCGGCCGATAAGCCGTCCGCCCGATGCGGGCGGCCAATAGTATTTCCATTCTGAACATCGCAAACAAGCGCGCCACTACGCAGGCAGACTACGTATTGCTGCGTAGTTTTAGGGACACATCAATCCCAAAAGCATTTCTCAATCTCGGCGAAAATGCGCCAAAAATCAACCCCCGTTCGGCGCGTCCGCTATGAAACTCCGTTCCAAAATTCTGCTGTTGGCCGTGGTTCCGCTGTTGGTGGCCGTCAGCGCCATCGCACTGGGCATCACCATGCAGACGCTGGAGCTGGCGCGCCATCAGAAAGACGTGCTGCGCGCGGCCTGGATCGACACCAAGGAAGCCGAACTGCGTCACTATGTCCGGCTGGCCTACAGCGCCATCTCTCCCTTGCTGGCGGCACCGGACACGCCCCAGACCCGGGCCCAGGCGCTGCAGACGCTGTCCAACATGGAGTTCGACCGCGACGGCTATTTCTTTGTGTACGGACTCGATGGGGTGAGCCTCATGCATCCCCGGCAGCCTGAACTGGTGGGCCGAAACCTGTGGGATATGCGCGACCGTGAAGGCACGTTGGTCATCCAGGAGCTGCTGGCCGCCGCCCATGCCGGGGGCCCGGCGGGCAGCCCCATCCGCTACCTGTGGGAAAAACCCTCCGCGCACGATACGGTGCGCAAGCTGGGCTATGTCATGGAGGTTCAGCCCTGGGGCTGGATGCTGGGCACCGGCATCTATATCGATGACGTGCAGCACACCTTGGGCCAGGTCGATGCCGCCGTGCAAAGCAGTATCAGCGAAATGATCGGCTGGGTGGGTGGGATATCGGCCTTTTGCCTGATCTTTGTCGCCGTCTGCGGCCTGGCATTGAATATCAGCGACCAGCGTCAGTCCGATGCCAAGCTGCGTCTGCTGGCGCGACAGGTCGTGCGAAGCCAGGAAGACGAGCGAGCCAGGCTGTCGCGCGAACTCCACGATGGCCTGAGCCAACTGCTGGTATCCATCAAGCTGCAACTCGAAGCCGCGCGCACACGGCTCAAGCGCAACCCCGCCGACGCCCCTCAGATCTTCGACCCGCTGCTCGAAGGCGCGCTTGGCCGTCTCAACGGCGCCGTGGGTGAAGTCAGGCGCATCTCGCACAACCTGCGCCCCACCCTGCTCGACGACCTGAGCCTGCCGGCGGCTCTGGAGCATCTGACGCGTGAGTCCTGGGAGACCCCGCAAGGCGCGGTGCGCGCGCACCTGCACATCGAGGGCGCTCCGCAGCCCATGCCGGAGAATCAAACCACGGCGCTGTTTCGATTGGCGCAAGAAGCCCTGGCCAATACGCTGCGCCACGCCCAAGCGAACCGCATCGACATACGACTGCGTTACGCTGTCGATAAAACCGAACTCATCATCCATGACAATGGCCGCGGCTTTGACCTGCATGCCGTGCGTGACGACCCGCGCGACGGCATCGGGCTGCACAATATGACCGAGCGTATGGCGACCCTCGGCGGCGAACTCCACATCCAGAGCGGCCGGCAGGGCACCACCTTGCATGCCACGCTGCCCCGCACCGCCAACAAAGAGACTTTTGCATGAGTCCCACGCGTATCCTGCTGATCGACGACCATGCCCTCGTGCGCGATGGCCTGAAGCTGCATCTGGAGTCCCATCCGGCTTTCCTGGTGGTCGGCGAGGCCGACCATGCCCAGGCCGCGCTGGATCTGCTGGCGCGCTGCCGCAGCGAAGACCTCCCGGACCTGGTGCTGCTGGACCTCTACATGCACGACAACGTGGAATATATGCTCCAGGCCGTGCGCGCCGGCGCGCGCGGCTATCTGCTCAAGGACGAACCTGCCGAAGAAATCATCACCGCGATTGAAGCCGTCATGGCCGGGCGCAACTATTTCAGCGCGCGCGTGTCCATGAAACTGGCCCAGAGCTGTGCACCGGCCAGCCTGCTCACGCAGCGCGAACGCGAAATTCTGCGCCACATCGGTGCAGGGCAAGCCAACAAACAGATCGCCCAGGCGCTCAATCTGTCGGTGCGCACGGTCGAAACCCACCGCCAGAATCTCAAACGCAAGCTGGGCATAGAAGGCCAGGCCGAGCTCATCAGGTACGCCATCGAGCACCGCGTCATTTGAGGCCGGACAAGGTGCGATATGTCGGGCACGCCGTCTGCCCGACTGGCCTGCTACGCTTGCGACTGCATCGTTTCCGACCCTGCTTCGCCTCCCATGCCCCTGCAACACGACCCTGAAGAACTCGCTGCCTGGCTACGGCTATCCTTGGAGCCAGGCGTGGGGCCCGTCACGGCCTGCGGCCTGTTGCGCGCCTTCGGCCTGCCACAGGTGCTTTACGCGGAAAGCGCCAGCACGCTGGCTCGGCAATTACCCCAGGCCCTGGCGATACAACTGGCCACCCAGGCCGCGCCGCCCTTGCAAGATCTGATCGAGCGCGGGCTGGAGTGGGCGCAGGCCGACGACCACTACCTGCTGACCCTTGGAGATGCTGCGTATCCGCAAGCGCTGTTGAGTATTACCGACCCGCCCGTGCTGCTGTATGTCAAAGGCAGGCCGCAACTGCTCAATCGCCCCACGCTTGCCGTCGTGGGCGCCCGCAATGCGACTCCCATTGGCACGCAGAATGCACGTGCATTTGCCCGCCATCTGGCCGCGCATGGCTGGTGCGTGGCCAGCGGCCTGGCGCTGGGCATCGACGCCGCCGCGCACGAAGGGGCGCTGGCAGCGGGCCCGGAATGCGGCGGCACAGTGGCGGTTCTGGGCACAGGCATCGATCGCATCTACCCGACCGCCAACCGTAACCTGGCTCACGCCATTGCGGCAGGCGGCGCCCTGGTGTCCGAGTTCGCTCTGGGCTCGGGCGCACAGGCTCATCACTTCCCGCAGCGCAATCGCCTGGTCGCCGGACTGGCGCGCGGTGTCCTGGTCGTTGAGGCCGCGCGTCAAAGCGGCTCGCTCATCACCGCCAGGCTGGCCGGCGAAGGCGGCCGCGAGGTCTTCGCTATTCCGGGTTCGATTCATTCACCCTTGTCGCGTGGCTGCCATGCTCTCATCCGGCAAGGCGCCAAGCTGGTCGAAACCGCCCAGGACATCACGGATTAGCTCGGCTCACCCCAACGCCCCCGCAGCAGGGCGCAGTCCCCCACCGACACGCCCCCTCCCAGCCCCTTGCTTGCCGCGTTGGGCTACGATCCGCTGAGCCTTGACGCGCTGGCCGAACTCAGCGCCACGACTGCCGCCGAGGTGGCCGTGGAGCTCACCGAACTCGAAGTTCAGGGCTGGGTGGCGCGCATGGACGATGGCCGCTATCAGCGCATTCGATAGCCATCTATGCGGCTCGTCCGCGCTGATCTAAACTTGATTACCTCCCGAATCGCGCATCCTCAGGAACAGACATGCCTTTGCCCTCCCGCGTCAAGATTGTCGAAGTCTCGCCCCGCGACGGTCTGCAAAACGAAAAAGCGTTCGTCCCAACCGACATCAAAGTAGAGTTGGTCAATCGCTTGAGCCTGGCGGGCATACCCAATGTCGAGGCGGCGTCATTCGTCTCGCCCAAATGGGTGCCGCAGATGGCCGACGGCGCACAAGTCATGGCACGTATTACACGCCAGCCGGGCACGATCTACTCTGTCCTGACGCCCAACCTCAAAGGCCTCGAGGGCGCGCTGGCTGCCAAGGCCGACGAAATCGTCATCTTTGGCGCGGCCAGCGAGGCCTTTTCGCAGAAAAACATCAATTGTTCGATCGCGGAGTTCATTGCTCGCTTCGAACCCGTGGCCGAGGCGGCCCGTGCCGCAGGCGTGCGTGTGCGAGGAAGCATCAGCTGTGCGCTGGGCTGCCCCTATCAAGGCGACGTGCCGATCGCCAATGTCGTGGACGTGGCACGGCGTTTTCTGGCCCTGGGCTGCGACGAAATCGACGTGGCAGACACCATCGGCGTAGGCACACCGCAGCGGGTGCGCGACGTCATGAGCGCAGTCAGCGCCATCGTGGATCCCGCCAGGCTGTCGGGCCATTTCCACGATACCTATGGCCAGGCCCTGGCCAATATTCTCGCCGCCCTGGAAACCGGCATCACGATTTTCCACAGCTCGGTCTCCGGCCTGGGCGGCTGCCCCTATGCCAAGGGCGCCACCGGCAACGTGGCGACCGAAGACGTGCTTTATATGTTGCGTGGCCTGAATATCGACACTGGCGTGGATTTCGATGCGGTCGTAGATATCGGCCAATGGATGGCCGCCCACCTCGGTCGCCGCGGCTCCAGCCGCGCCGGCAACGCGATTGCTGCGAAACGTCAAGACTGATACGTGCAGGCCGCGTAGAATCCAGGTTTTACGCCTGAGGCCATCCATGAGTGCAACCGCGCCATCGCCCGCAGCACGGGCCGCACTCCTGCAAGAGATCGGCCCGCTGCCCCTTAACGGCCAGGCCTGGCCTGACTGGGTTCGCATCCTGGCCTGGATACTGTTGTCCGCATTGGGCGTTCAGCTGTTCAGCAGTGCGGCCCAGTTGCCGCCAGGCCAGCTCAACCTGCTGCTTGCCGTGACCGTCGGGCTGAGCTTTCTGGGCCTGGGTCTGGTGTCGTGGTTCATGCAGTTGTCGATCACCACGATCAACGATCAGGGCTTACATCAGAGCTGGTTCACCCGGCGTGAAGTCGCCTGGGAGGATATCCGCTTCGCCCGTTTCGTGCCCTGGTTTTTTTCCAAACGTCTGGTGGTATTGACGCGCCGGGGCCGCCCGGTGGTGTTCCAGGGTGGTACCCGCGAGCTGCAAGCCGCCTTCGACAAGATTGCTCAGCTCTATCGGCGCTGACCGTTGCGGACAGCGCCAGTGCGCGTGCGCTGCGTCGGTAAGGCAGCGCACGGCACGGTCAGGCCGTCAGCGTATGGGCAGCGTGTACATCAGGCCGCCCTGCGTCCACTGCGAGTTCAGGCCTCGTGAAATCTTCAGAGGGCTATCCTTGCCGACATTGCGATCGAAACTCTCGCCATAATTGCCGACCTGCTTGACGATGTTGTAGGCCCACTTCTCATCCAACCCCATGTTGGCGCCTGCGCCCGGAGTCACACCAAGAATGCGCCGGACATTTGGGTTCTCACTTTTGAGCTGTTCGTCCACATTGGCCGAGGTCAGGCCGTACTCCTCGGCCTCGATCATGGCCGACAGCGTCCAGCGCACCACATTCAGCCACGCGTCGTCTCCCTGGCGAACGAAAGGCCCGAGCGGCTCTTTGGAGATGATTTCGGGCAACACGACGTAATCATCCGGTTTGTCCAGCTTGGAGATACGGATGGAAGCCAGTCCCGAGGCATCGGTGCTAAAGACATCGCAGCGGCCTGACGCAAAGGCATTGACGACTTCGTTGAACGTTTCGATTACAACCGGCTTGTAGCTGACTTTGTTGGCGCGCGCCCAGTCAGCCAGGGTGTTCTCATTGGACGTGCCAGTTTGCAGACAGATCGTGGCACCATTGAGATCTTTGGCACTTTTGACTCCCAACTTCTTGGGCACGAGAAAACCCTGACCATCATAAAAGTTGATGCCGGCATGCGTGATGCCCAAAGCGGTATCGCGCTGCTGCGTCACCGTGGTGTTGCGGGTCAATACATCCACCTCGCCGGACTGCAGCGCCGTGAAACGCTGCTGGGAGTTGAGCGGCACGATCTTGATCTTGTCGGCATCGCCGAAAACCGCTGCAGCCACGGCCCGGCACAGATCGACATCCAGCCCCTGCCACACGCCCTTGGCGTCAGGTGCCGAAAATCCGGCAAAACCCGTGGTCGTGCCGCAAACCACTTGACCACGTTTTTTGACCACGTCCAGCGTGGCGCCTTGCGCACCTTGCACGCCAGCCAAAGACAGGGCGCCAAGCGCCACCAGAGCTGCTATCTTCATTTCGTACTCCTCTCGTTACCCAGCATGGCGCGGTCGGCGCCGAAACGTCCGCAAGCGTACCGAGAACGGGCGCGCCGGCAAAATAACCTGCGCGTGTTCCGATATAGCCGCAAGGCCTAAGCCGGCCGCGGGATTTTCATGCCGCCAGCGAAATCGACACCGGCTCGTTGGCTTCGCAGGCGGCCAGCGCCTGGGCCAGGCGATGGATGCCCAACGCGATCTTGGCTTCGTTCATCGTGGCAAACGACATCCGCATGGCGTAGATATCCGCCATGGACTCATCGGGATAGAAGGCCTTGCCCGGGACATAGACCACTTCTTTTTCGATGGCGTAGGGCAACAGACGCGTGGCGTCGATGTCGCCATTGAGCCGCGCCCAGAAGAACATCCCGCCTTCGGGTTTGGAGAACACGACCCTGCCGGGCAACTCGCGGCTCAGCGCCTCGGCCAGCGCATCACAGCGCAGGCCATAGGCCTGACGGATACGCGGCACATGGCGGGCGTAGTGCCCATCGGCCAAATACTGCGCAACGATTTCCTGAATCCAGGCCGAGCAGGCCATGTCATCGGCCGCTTTGGCGCTCACGCAGCGGCGGCGCACCTCAGCGGGCGCCACCATCCAGCCTATCCGCAAGCCCGGCGCCATGGTCTTGGACATACTGGATATGTATACGGCCCATTTGCGCTGTTCGGCATCGGCCAGCGCGGCGATGGGCGGCACCCTTTCCCCCGAAAACCGCAGCTCGCCGTAAGGATCGTCCTCCACCAACAGGAAGCGATGCTTGGCCGCCAGCTCCAGCAAACGCAGCCGCCGGGCACGGCTGATGGTCGCGCCGCAGGGATTGGAAAACGACGCCACCACGCACACCATCTTGGGCTTGACGCGCGCAGCCAGCTCATCGAGGGCATCCACGTCGATGCCCTGCGGACCGGAATCAACGGTGTGTACGTTGGCGCCGGTGTACAGCAAGGCCTGGACCGAGTTCGGGAAGGATGGGCTTTCGATGATGACGTTGTCACCCTTTTGCAGCATGACCCGAGCCAGCAGAGCCATCGATTGCTGCGACCCCCCGGTGACCGCCAGTTCGGTGTCGGGATCGCATTGCAAGCCGCGTTCGGCCGACAGCTTGGCCAGTTCGACGCGCAGGCTCGCCTGTCCGTCGATATTGGAATACTGCAGGCAAGTGCCCAGGCGGGTGAGCACCTGATTGGACGCGCTGGACAGCCCCTCGACGTCAAAGAGTTCCTGAGCCGGGTAGCCACCCGCCATGGAAATCGTACCCGCACGCAGAGCGTAAGGCATGAGCGAGCGTATGGGGGGGATATAGGGCGCCTGAAACGGCGGGGCAAAGGCGTACTCGGGTGTGACGAGGGACATGGGAGCGGGGCGTAGGCGATCCAGGTCACATGGCGGCACGGCCGGCCCTGGCCGCGCTTGCGAAGCGCCAAGCAACGATGGCTTAATTGTTGAAACATGAAGTGCTCTTCTGATTCTATGCCTGCAAGCCATGTCCGGCAAAGTGGTGTCGTCCGGACGCCGCAGCCGACCTAAACTATAGCGTTATGGCTTACTACGGCCCCGCTAACCACGAGAACCCCGCATGACCGATTCCATGGCCACACGCCTGGCCGCCATCGAACAACGTATCGCCCTGGCCTGCGACCGTGCAGGCCGCCCTGCCGGCTGCGTCGAACTGCTGCCAGTGAGCAAAACCTTCAGCGCCGAGGCTGTGCGCGAGGCGGCCGCCCTGGGGTTACGCCGCTTCGGCGAGAATAAAACCCAGGAGATCCGTCAGAAGGCCGATCCCCTGGCCGAGCTGGGCCTGTCCTGGGTGATGATCGGGCACCTGCAGACCAATAAAGTCAAAGACGTCGTGCGCGATGTGGCCGAAGTCCAGTCGCTGGACCGTCTGGAACTGGCCGATGCCCTGCAGCGCCGGCTGGAAACCGCCAGCCGCAGCCTCGATGTCCTGATACAGATAAAAACCTCACCCGAACCGAGCAAGTTCGGTCTGCCCCCCGAGGAACTGCCCGCCCTGCTGTCGCATCTGCAGCAGTCCTGCCCGGCGCTACGCGTGCAGGGCTTGATGACCATGGCCATCCATTCCGAAGACAGCGCGGCGGTGCGCGCCTGCTTCCGCCGGCTGCGCAAATTGCGCGACGCCGTGGCGACACCGCAACTACCAATGGCACGTCTGTCCATGGGGATGAGCGCGGATTTCGAACTCGCCATCGAGGAGGGCTCGACCGAAATCCGTATCGGCAGCACCCTGTTCGGTGCGCGCCACTATGCCACCTGAAGCCACACAGGCGGCAGGGGTGGCGGCATAATGGGCCCGTAAGGGCGCGGCATCGCGCCTCATAACGATAATTTCCCCGCTTAGGAGACACGTCATGCACAAGCATGCCAAGCGCCTGTTGGCGCTTGCCGTCCTCAGTATTGCCACCAGCGCCTCGGCCCAGAGCTGGCCGACACAGCCCATCCGCTGGATCGTGCCCTATCCCGCCGGCGGCGGCGCCGACGTCGTCGCCCGCAGCGTAGCCAGCGGGCTGGAGAAACCGCTGGGCCAGACCATCGTGGTCGAAAACCGCCCGGGAGCGGCCACCATCATCGGCGCGACGGCCATCGCCCAGGCCGAGCCCAACGGTTATATGGTCGGGACGGCCGACACAGGCACGCTGGCCTTCAACCCCTCGCTTTACAGCAAGCTATCGTACGACCCGTCCAAGTTCAGCTATGTCGGGGGTATCGCGCGCTTTCCGCTGCTGCTGGCGGTCAACGCCAATTCTCCCTTCAAAACGGTGGAAGACGTGCTGCAGGCCGCACGTAAAGAACCAGGCAAACTGACCGCCGCGTCGGCCGGTGCCGGCTCGCCCCACCATCTGGCCTTGGAGTTGTTCAAACAACGCGCCCACGTCAATCTTCTGCACGTGCCCTACAAGGGCGCCGCGCCCGCCATCCAGGATCTGCTGGGCGGCCAAGTCGACGTCATGTTCATCGATCTGGCCGCCGGCCTGCCCAACGTCAAGGCAGGCAAACTGCGCGTGCTGGCCGCGGCCACTCCAGAGCGCCTGAAGGCGTTGCCGGATGCGCCCACCATGGCCGAGCAGGGCGTGCCAGACTTCACCGCGTATGCCTGGCAAGGGCTGGTTGCCCCGGCCGGGCTGCCCCAGCCGGTCAAAGACAAGCTCTCGGCCGAGCTGGAAAAAACCATCAGATCACCCGCCGTGTCGCAGAAACTCAATGACATGGGCGTCGAACCCATGCCCATGAGTCCGAAGGAGTTCCAGGCCTACGCCGAACGCGAGCGCGCCACCTGGGCCGAGGTCATCAAGAAGGCGAATATCCACCTCGAATAGCCTAGTAACGTATCTCCAGATTGACCGCTACATTGCGCCCCGGCGCGGTGTAGCGATTCAGGCCTTCGCCCGCGGGGTCGATCCGGCCCGTCGTTCCGAAAGACGCAAGCGAACGCAGCGTGTCCCAGCGGAAGTACTTTCTGTCGAACAGATTGTAGATACCGGCCGACAGCGTCATGTGCCGGCCCAGACGCGTGTAGGCACTCAGATCCACCAGATACACAGCCTGGCTGAGATACTTTGACGGCTCTCTGACGGCGCCACGGGCCCCATAAGTGGTGCGCAAGGTATCACGTTCACGCTTGGCGCCATGATGTACCAGGTCTGCTCGCAGCCCCCAGGAGGCCGCCTCGTAGAACAGCCCCGCCACCACTTGCAAGGGCTGCAGCGCCCGCAACCCGTCTCCGAGGCTTGTCCTGCCGCGCGTGAGGGTTGCACGGACATCCATACCCCATCCCTTGGGCGCGCCGAAGGCCGTGTGCGCATCGAGTAACCCTTTGAGTTCCACGCCCCATACCTTCGCCCGGTCGATATTCTGCTGCTGGAAGTAGTCTTCGATCTGCACCGGCGGGATACCCCAGGGGTTGAAGGGCTCGTAAAACGGATTCGGCACCTCGCGCGTGGTGTGCCGCTCTTCGATGAAGTCGCGGTAACGCGTCTGGAACAGCGCGACGGCCAGGTTGCCCACATCGCCGTGGGCGGTCAAAGTCAGCTCCTGATTCAGTGCCCGCTCGGCTTTCAGGCCCGGATTGGGCAGAAAGTAATTAAAGCCGCGACGGAAGCGGAAATACAACTCCTGGGCCGACGGCGCCCGAAAACCTTGCGAAACGGCATAGCTCAAACGCAGATGACTCGTCACCTCGTGGCTGAGATTGCCAAACCAGCTCCCCGCCGAGAAACGCCGCCGCCCCACCGCGTCGAGGCCGTAGCTCGGCGCCACGCCCGGGGTGGGTTGATGCGCGTAACGATCCACCCGCCATCCCAGTTCGCCATGCCACAGCGGGCCGAACGCGAAGCTGTCCTTGAGCTTTAGGCTCAGGCTGCGCACGCGTACCGGATCAACGATGCTATAGCTGCTTTGCCCGCCCGCGGAGTTCTTGAAGAACAAGCGATCGGTGTTGTCGTTGTTCAGCCTGCGCTGCGTCCAGGCCAGCTCGCCCGAGAACCGGTGCCGCCCCCAGGAAGTATCCCAAACGCGCGCGGCCGCCTCCAGCCGCCATTGCCGATCACGCTGAGTCGTGCGCCGGTCGTAACGCTGATCCAGGAATCCATCCTTGATATCGCGGTTTTCCGTCAGGGCGCGTTGCAGGACATTTTGCAGATGCAGGCCTGCCGACAGGGATTCGAGGGGCCCATCCGAGGGGATCCAACGGTACACCAGCGCCTGCCGCCTGTAAGGCGAGCTGTCCCACGCCTGGCGGGTCTGGCCGAACGCACCGTAAGACTTCTCGTCAGTAAAGCGCCGCTCAGCGCGTTCATCGTGCGACAGTTGCACGCAATGGCCACGCACCACGCAAACATCCAGCTTACTCAGCCAAGCCTGTGTCGTGGCGTCAACCGGGTCCGGGCGGCCGCGACTTCGGCCGGCGATATCCGCGCCGCCGCCGTGGTGCATGATCTCATGCCCCCCGCGGCGGGTGTATTGCAGAAAGAAGCTGGTCCCCAGGTCGCCCAGGCGCGTCCCGGCACCGGCCACGCCAAGCCACTGACGGCTGCGCGAGGCATAGGCGAGCTTGCTATAGACGCCAGCCGTCTTGCCGGGATCGACGAAGTCATTGATGTCCTTGGTCACGAACTGCACGGAACCACCGATACCGCCGCTGCCGGACGAATAGGAGTCCGCGCCTTTGTGCAGCGTCACCTGCTTCATGTGCTCCAGCTCGACGCTATTGCGGTTGCCGTTGAGATACCCATAGCCGAGATAGACCTCGGGCAGGAAATACTCGGCCTGTGCCACGCCATCGACGGTGACGGCGACACGATTGCCGTCCACCCCGCGTATGGCAAAGCCATTGGTACCGGCGCGCCCGCCTTCAGATACCGTAATCCCCGGGATATGGCGCACCAAGTCGCGCGCATCCAGGACATTGTCGCGGCTGATCTGACTGGCGCTGCGTACATCCGTAGACGGCGACTCGGCTTCGGCGTTGGCTTCGACGACGATGGTCTCAAGCTGCCAGGCCGGCACGGGAGCCGCCGCGCCGGCAGCAGTGTCGGCCATGACAGGCGCGGCCGCCAGCAGCGACCACAAGGCAAGAGGGTGACGAACTTCCATGGTGTCCTGTACTCCGCAATAAGCAACAGGACACGAGGGCAAGAAAGGAGTAACGATGCAACATGGCCAGGATCGGCCCGCCAGCGGAAACCCCCCACAATGAAGCAAGGCCACGAAAACGCCTGGAGAGACATCTTGAATCGGATCAAACGAGCCGCCAGCGCGGGGGGCAGGACTTGCCGGGTTGCAACACTATCCGTTCGGCCACAACAAAACAGGCCCGAAGGCCTGTAGGTATGCGTGGCGGCGTGTGCCGATCAATGACTCATGTGACCGTGGCTCATGCCCGCGTTGTGGCTGACCGCCTTGATCTTGAAATTGACGTTGACCTCGCCTGCTTTCTCGAACGTCAACGTGGCAGGCACGCTGCCCCCTTCGGCGAAAGGCGCCTTGAGTTTGAGAAACATGACGTGATAGCCGCCCGGCCGCAGTTCGACCTTGCCGTCGGCCGGCACCACGATGCCGCCTTCGACTTCACGCATGCGTGCCATGCCGTTCTCATTCTTGACCGTGTGCAACTCGACCCGTTGGGCCGCCGGCGAAGACACCGACACCAGGCGATCCGCCATCTTGCCGTCGTTCTCGATCTCCAGGTAGCCCGCGCCATTTTCCTGTCCAGGAGCCGAGGCTCTCACCCACAGATCATCCACCTCGATCTGGCCGACCTTGTAATCAGCAGCCACAGCCGTCGCGCCCGCGGTCAGCGCCAAGGCGGCGGCAAAGACGAACTTACGCAGAGTCATCGCATTACTCCAAAGCTATACCGGCGAGCTGCCGGCGGGTTGCACAGCCTGTGCCTGACGTTTGCGCACCAGGGCGCGGGCAGCGGCCAGAACGGAATCCGTCAGGACCGACATGGCTTGAGAGTTTACCCGCCAATGCTGCCAGTAGATGGGGACATCCTCCCAGGCCCGGCGGCGCAAAGGCACCAGACGGCCGCTATCGAGCTCATCCTTGATGAGCGGCAGCGGATTCATGGTCCAACCCAGCCCGTCTAGCGTCGCCTGTACGAAAGCCCGGCTCGATGGGACCCACCAGACCGGCGGCTGCCAGGGGTGGCTGCGCATGATACGGCGCGCAAAACGTGCCTGCAGCCCGTCCTTGCGATTGAACACCAGCACCGGAGCCGCGGCCAGCGTGCGCGCAGTGACACCGCTTGAAAAATGCCGCGCCAGAAAATCCGGCGAACACGTCGCGACATAGCGCATGCTGCCAAGCGGATGAATACGGCAGCCCTGCACTGGCTCGGCCAGCGTAGTCACCGCACCCAGCACCGTGCCATTGCGCAGGAGCGCCGCAGTGTGATCCTGATCCTCGGACTGCATGTCCAGCGTTGCACTCGATCGGGCAGCAAATCGCGTCGCAGCGTCGATGAACCAAGTCTCCAGGCTGTCATGGTTGACCGCCACGGGGATGCTGGCCTGGGTGATTTCGTCCTCGGCTACGCCCAGACGATGCAGCGCATCGTGCTCGAGCAAGGCCGTCTGCTCGGCCAACTGGACCAGAACCTGGCCATCCGGCGTCGGCCGTGCTGGCACCGTCCGCTGGATCAGC
Source organism: Bordetella holmesii (assembly GCF_020735985.1). Taxonomy (NCBI): domain Bacteria; kingdom Pseudomonadati; phylum Pseudomonadota; class Betaproteobacteria; order Burkholderiales; family Alcaligenaceae; genus Bordetella; species Bordetella holmesii. The sequence continues at coordinate 3,627,091 of NZ_CP085973.1, read as the reverse complement.
AGCCGGCCGCTGCGGTCCTCGAGCGTCTTTATGCGCTGCGAGACCGCCGACGCCGTGACATGCAGGGCGGAGGCCGCACGCTCGAAGCTGCCTTCGCGCACCACAGCGGCCAGCGCGCGCAGGTGGTCGTGATCGAGCTTCATGGCGCCACACGGACAGGACAAGGACGAGATAGTCGGGACATGGGATGCTATGTATTAAGTTTTGCTTAATATAGTTTAAGGAAATTAGCTGTATTTCATATTATTGGCAAGTCAGAATGCACGCATCCGGGCCGTGGCGCCGACTACGGCCGGCCCTCATTCCAGGCTGCAACGATGTTCACGCTCACTTTTCCTCCCTTTTTCAGCGCCTGGGCCAGCGGCACCGCCACCGGCCTGGGGTTGTTCGCCGTGGTCGGCGCCCAAAGTGTCTTCATTCTCAGGCAAGGGGTGATGCGTGCCCATGTCATGACCGTGCTGGCGACCTGCGCGCTGGTCGACGCGGTCTTCATCTTCGGCAGCGTCTGGGGTCTGCAACGGCTGACGGAATGGGTGCCTGGTCTGACTCAGGCCATTCTGTGGTTCGGAGTGGCGTTTCTGGCCTGGTACGGACTGCAATCGGCGCGGCGGGCTTGGCGGGCAGGGCCACTGGCGCAGTGCCGCCAAGCCGTCCCCTCCCGCCGCGCGGCCCTATTGGGCGCGCTGGCCTTCTCCTTGCTCAACCCACATTTCTGGCTGGACATGGTGGTCGTCGGTTCGCTGGCGCACGGTTTTGCCGACGCCCGCCTGGCCTTTGCCGTCGGTGTCTTGACCGCCTCGGTGCTCTGGCTGGCCATCTTGGGCCTGGGCGCGCGCCTGTTTGCCCCCGTTTTCAGCGACGCGCGCGCCTGGCGCCTCTTGGATGCGCTGATCGCCGTCGTCATGCTGACGCTGGCCTACTCCCTGGCCCGCGTCGATCTGGGCGGCTGACAGACTCCATATAATGAAACTCCTCTTCTGTCCCGGCCGCCGGCGCGGCCCTCAGGCCCATGCGCGGAACCCGACAGTCACGTCTGCCCTCCCTGGCTGCCATACAGGCCTTCGAGGCTGCTGCTCGCCTGGGCGGCTTCGAGCCCGCCGGCTCGGAGCTGGGTGTGACCGCCAGCGCTATCGGCAAGCGCATCACGACACTGGAAGCCCAGCTCGACACCGTGCTGTTTGTCCGTGGCCGCCACGGCGGCACACTGACGGCTGCCGGCCGCGAGTATCTCGAGCAGGTCCGTAGCGCGCTGGGCCAGCTCTCAGCCGCCACGCTGAAAGCACGCGTCGAACCACCCACCGAACTGCTGCGCGTGGTGTCCACCCCCACGTTCGCCCGCCAGGTCCTCATCCCCTATCTGCCCGAGTTCACCGACGCCCACCCGCAAGTCGATCTCGAAATTCTCTTCTCTGTTCCGTATCTGGAAATCTCGCCGCCCAATGCCGACGTATGGATACGCTTTGGCAACGGGCTGTACCCCGGCCTGCAGGTCGAGAAATTGACCGACGATGAGGTTTTCGCGGTCTGCACGCCAGAGTACGCTCGGCGTCATGGGCCCTTTGAACGGCCCGAAGACTTGGCCCGGGCGGCCTTGCTGCGCTGCCCCATGGAGCCCTGGCGCCCGTGGTTCGACCGGGCAGGTCTTGACTGGCCCGAACCCAGCAAGGGCGTCTGGCTGGTGGACCTGGGCATGGTGCTGGCGGCCGCTCATGCCGGCCAGGGTGTCGCGCTCTCGCGCAAGACGCTCGCTGCCGAATGGCTCAATGAAGGCAAGCTCATGCGGCTTTTTGACGTGCGCTCGCGCGGCAATCTGCAGTATTACCTCTGCTATGAGCAACGCCGTCCCTTACAAAACGGCGCGCGCGCCTTTGCTGCCAGGATCGCCACCGTATGCGCCCGGATTGCGCGCCTCTGATCCTTGACCGGAAAATAATTCCGCACCCAAACGGAATTCTGCTCCGATGGCCGCCTTTTCTTCTAGGGATTTACCTGGAATCGACCGAAAACATAAGTTTCGCGTAAGCATTCAAGACCAGAGTACCTTGCACGCAGAGCGCCCCACAATCCGATAACGAGTGGCGCATGAGCTGGTTTTTTCGCAGTTGGACCAACCACCGCCCCAACTCGATTTAGTGTGGGAAGTCCATATACCAAACTCAACGGAAACAACATGGACTTTCGCTTGAAGCTGCTTGCAGGTGCCTTGACGCTCGCTCTCTCGGCCGGGGCTCATGCCGCCGATCCCATCAAGATCGGCGTGGCGGGCCCTTACACCGGAGGATCCTCCTCCATGGGCGTGAGCATGCGCGATGGCGTACGCCTGGCCATCGAGGAAATCAACAAAAACGGTGGGGTGCTGGGTCGCCAACTGGTCGGCGTCGAACGCGATGACGAAGCCAAAAACGAGCGTGGCGTTCAGATCGCCCAGGAGCTCATCAACAAAGAGCGCGTCGCGGCTTCGGTCGGGTATATCAACACAGGGGTCGCCCTGGCCTCGCAGCGTTTCTATCAGGACGCCAAGATCCCGGTGATGAACAACGTGGCCACTGGCAGCGTCATCACGCATCAGTTCAAGGCACCCGAATATCCCGACAATTATGTGTTCCGCAACGCAGCGCATGACAGTATCCAGGCGCCCATGATCGTCGAAGAAGCCGTCGGTCGCCGCGGCTTCAAGAAAGTCGCCATCCTGGCCGACTCCACCAACTATGGCCAGCTCGGCCGTGAAGACCTTGAAAAAGCCCTCGCGGCCAAGGGCATCAAGCCTGTGGCCGTTGAGAAGTTCAACATCAAGGATGTGGACATGACCGCCCAGCTTCTGAAGGCCAAGGAAGCCGGCGCACAGGCCATCCTGACCTACGGCATCGGCCCTGAGCTGGCTCAGATCGCCAACGGCATGACCAAGCTCGGCTGGAAGGTGCCCATCATCGGTAGCTGGACGCTGTCCATGGCCAACTATATCGACAACTCCGGCGCCAATGGCGAGGGTGCGCGCATGCCGCAGACCTTCATCCAGGATCCGGACACACCGCGCCGCAAAGCGTTCATCGACGCCTACCTGGCCAAGTTCAAGCCCAAGAACAACCGCATCGACTCGCCGGTGTCGGCGGCTCAGGGCTATGACTCCATCTACCTGTTGGCCGCGGCCATCAAGCAGGCAGGCACCACCGACGGTCCGAAGGTGCGCGAAGCGCTCGAGAACCTGCAAACGCCCGTCGAAGGCGTGGTGATGACCTACAACAAGCCCTTCACGCACGACAACCACGACGCCATCACCGAAAAAGAAGTCGTGATCGGCGAAGTCAAGGGCGGCCGGGTCGTCAAGGCCCAGTAATCCATACGTTGTTCACCGCAGCGCGGGCCCCACCCGGGGCCCGCGCGGTATCCGCTCGGCGCGCGGGCCGGGATTCTTACTGCGCACACATGATGATTCTTCTACAGCTTATCTACAGCGGTATCGCGCTGGGCATGATTTATGCCGTCATCGCGTTCGGGTATCAGCTCACGTTTGCCACCTCCGGCACCCTTAACTTTGGCCAGGGCGAAGCGCTCATGTTGGGCGCACTGGTCGGACTGACACTCGTCGGCCTGGGCGTGAACTATTGGGTGATGATCCCCATTGTCTGCGTTTTCGGGTTCCTGCAAGGCATGTTCGTCGAGCGCGTCGGCGTACGTCCAGCTATCAAGACACGTTCCGAATTCGGCTGGATCATGGCCACGATTGCCTTGGGCATTATTTTTCGCAATGTGGCCGAAAACATCTGGGGCCGCGACGATCTGCGCTTCCCATCCCCCCTGCCCGAGGCACCCATGAAAATCATGGGCGCCAACGTTCTGCCCATGGAGCTTCTGGTGGTGTTCGGCGCGCTGGCCATGATGTTGCTGGTCGAACTCTTCAATCGCAAATCCATTTACGGCAAGGCCTTCGTCGCCACGTCCAATGACCGCGATGCCGCCGGCTTGATGGGGATCAGCACCGGCCTGGTCATCACGTTCTCCTACGCCATGTCCTCGCTGACCGCCGCCTTTGCCGGCGTGCTGGTCGCACCACTGACCCTCACGGGCGCCACCATGGGTGCGGTTCTTGGCCTGAAGGCCTTCGCCGTGGCCATCATCGGCGGCCTGTCCAGCGGCATGGGGGTAGTCGTCGGCGGCCTCATCCTCGGCATCGCTGAGACCACCACCGGCTTTTATCTGTCGACCGGGTACAAGGATGTCCCCGGCCTGGTTCTTCTGCTGCTGGTATTGACCTTCAAACCCGCCGGCCTGTTCGGCAAGACCGCGATCAAGAAGGTGTAACGCTGATGAAACCTCTGCACCGAGTCCTGGCCCTCGTGGCCCTGGCCTGCCTGGCAGCCATCCCGCTGGGCGTGACCAACACCTACTATCTGCACCTTCTCGAAACCATCATGATTTACTCGATCCTGCTGTTCGGGCTCGATATCGTGGTGGGCTACACCGGACAAGTGTCGTTGGGCCACGCCGGCCTGTTCGGCATCGGCTCGTATGTGGCAGGCGTCCTGGTCTTTCACCTGCAAATGCCCATCTGGATCACGCTGCCGGCGGCCATCATTATCGCGGCCGCGTTCGGCGCCGTGCTGGCTCTGCCCGCCTTGCGCGTGACGGGCCCCTACCTGGCCATGGTGACACTGGCTTTTGGCACCATCATCCAGATTCTCATCAACGAGATGACCTTCCTCACCGAGGGGCCGCTGGGCATCAAGATCAACAAGCCCGCCTTCGGCAGCCACATCCTCGACAAACAGGAGTATTTCTGGCTGGTCGCGCTGCTTCTGGTGCTGTCGCTCGTCGTGGTGCATCGCATCCTCAAATCGCACCTGGGCCGATCGTTCGAAGCCTTGCGCGACAGTCCGATCGCTTCGGACTGCATGGGTGTCTCGGTCTACCGGCACAAGGTGATCGCCTTTGTGATCAGCGCGGGGTTCGCTGGCCTGGCTGGCGCGCTGTACTCCTATTCCGAACAGTACATCTCGCCCAACACCTACAACTTCGAACTCACCATCCTGTTTCTGCTGGCCATCATCATGGGCGGCAGAAAAACGCGCACCGGGGCGATTCTTGGCGCGTCCATCATCGTCCTGTTGCCCAAGATGCTCGATGATATCGAGACCTTCCGCATCATCGCGCTGGTCGTCGCCGTTCTCGTGGCCGGGGGCAGTGCGCTGGCAGTGGCCCGCGGCAAGGCCGACGCCCGTCGCGTGGCGGTGCCGGTGGCAGGCACCATTGCCCTGGCTGTATTTGCCTACTGGCTCGACGCCGTCACCGACTGGCGCTTGAGCATCTTCGGCGTCATGATCCTTTTCGTGGTCTATTACCTTCCCGACGGCATCGTGGGCTTTGTGCGCAACCTGTTCTTCTCCACGCGACGCAAGGCGCTCTCGGTCAGCTCAGAACTGGCCGAGCGCGCCAACGCCGTCCCGACGGCGGCGGCCGGCCCGGTCGAGACCTTGCTGCAGGCCCAAGGCATCCTCATGCAGTTCGGGGGCTTGAAGGCGCTCAATCAGGTGGACCTGGACGTCAAACGCGGCACCATACATGGGCTGATCGGACCAAACGGCTCAGGCAAGAGCACCATGATGAACGTGCTCACCGGGATCTATCTCCCCACTGCCGGCAGCGTGACGTTCGCCGGGCGGTCGCTGGTGGGGATGACACCTGCTGAGATCGCCGCCAACGGTGTGGCGCGTACGTTCCAGAACGTGCAGCTCTTTGGCGAGATGACAGCGCTGGAGAACGTGCTGGTGGGTCTGCATCACAGTTTCACCACCGGGCTGGCCAGTGTCGCGCTGCATACGCCACGCTGGAAGCACGAAGAGCAGAAGGCGCGCGCACGCGCGCTGGCCCTGCTCGAGTTTGTCGGTCTGAGCGACCTCGCAGGCGAAGAAGCACGTAACCTGCCCTACGGCAAACAACGCTTGCTGGAGATTGCCCGCGCCCTGGCGCTGGACCCACAGTTACTGCTGCTCGATGAGCCGGCAGCCGGCCTGACCGCGCCCGACATCGCCGAGCTGCTGGTCATCATCCGCAAGGTGCGCGATCACGGCATCACCCTCATCCTGATCGAACACCACATGGATGTGGTCATGAGCGTATGCGACACGGTATCCGTGCTGGACTTCGGCCAGAAGATTGCCGAGGGGCTGCCTGCCGAGATCCAGCAAAATGCCAAGGTCATCGAAGCCTATCTGGGCGGCGCCACCGCCTGACGCCCTGGAGATCTCACTATGCTTACTGTCAAGAATCTCGAAGCGGGCTACGGCAAGGTCAAGGTGCTGCATGGCATCAGCCTGGATGTTCCCAAAGCCAAGGTGGTGACGCTGATAGGCTCCAATGGAGCGGGGAAAACCACCACCATGCGCGCCCTATCGGGCATGATCCGGCCAACCGCAGGCGAGATCACCCTCGAGGGACGCTCCATCGCCGGCCAGGAGTCCTTTCGCATCGCACGCCTGGGCCTGGCGCATTCGCCCGAGGGCCGGCGCGTCTTTCCCACGCTGTCCGTGACCGACAATCTGTTGCTGGGCGCGTTTCCGCGCCTGACCGGCAGCCGCCCGCGCGGCGATGTGCAGGCCGATCTGGGACGGGCAATGGATTTGTTTCCTCGCCTGAAAGAGCGCCGCGATCAATTGGCCGGCACACTATCCGGTGGCGAACAGCAAATGCTGGCCATGGCGCGCGCCATCATGCTCAATCCGCAACTCGTCCTTCTGGACGAGCCATCCATGGGACTGGCGCCGATTCTGGTCGAAGAAGTGTTTCGCATCATCGCGCGCCTGAAGGAGCAGGGCGTGACCATGCTGCTGGTCGAGCAGTTCGCCGCCGCCGCGCTCAATGTGGCCGACTATGGGTACGTGCTCGAAAATGGCCGCATCTCGGTGCACGGACCCGCCGACCAGCTCAAACATGACCCGGCGGTGGTGGCCGCCTATCTGGGTGGCGGGCACTGACGCGGTTCAGCTACCCGGGCGGCGCCGATCCTGGCGCCGCCCGGGTCTTACTCTTCATCGACGGCCGCGGCATCCGCACCATAGCGCTTCAAGCCATCCAGATCCATCACGCGCACCGCGCCATACTCTACTTTCAGCAGTCCTGCCTCTTCGAGTTTTCCGAGGGCCTGATTGGCGCGCTGCCGTGAGACGCGCGCCAGATAGCCGACCTCTTCCTGCGTGATGGCCAGGCGCATGCCCATGCCGGGGTACAACAAAGGGTTGAACAGTTCGGCCAGGCAGCGGGCCACCCGGGCGTCCGGATCCAGCAACCTGTCGTGTTCGGCCTTGCCGATGAACTGCGCCACGCGCTCATTGAGTTGGTGCAGCAGATAACGATTGAAGGGGATGCTGGTGTCAAGCAGCCAGTCGAAGGTCGCCGCGGGCAAGCGCGCCACCACCGAGTCACGCAATGCCACCACATCGTATTTGCGAACCTCGCGTTTGAGCAGGGAACCCTCGCCTATCCAGCCCCCGGCTGGCACCCCGGTCAACGAGGCGACCTTGCCCTCGGCATTGCCTACCGATACTTTCACCAAGCCGGAAAGCACCCCTATCCACGCCTGGGCGAGTTGGCCTTTGCGCTCTATGATCGTTCCCGCAATCGCGTGCTGCACGGATATGTCGCGTTCGACGCGCACGCGCTGTTCGCTTTCGAGCACGCGAAACCAGGCTGCGGCAAGGTGTAGCGAATCGGCTAGCTGCATCGGGAATACCCTAAATAAACCGTGAATGTCGCGATGGTGACAGTTGAAGGCGACCCAACCTTATACCTTAAGTCCTGCCGTAAATCTAAAACGAACTGGTCAAGCGCACGCCGGGATATCTAGCTCATAACGCTAGCCGTGCTCGCCCAAACCGGAGGAGACAACGTGGCACATCCCCAGCCCCCGGCGCGCCCGGCGGCAGCGCAGACCTTCCCCGCGCTTCTGCTCGAACACGCCAGTGTGCGCCCATCGCGCCCGGCCATCCGCGAAAAAGATCTGGGCATCTGGCAGACCCTGAGCTGGGCCGAGGTGGCCGAGCGCGTGCGTCTGCTGGCCCATGGCCTGGCCGCATTGGGCATCGGCCCTGGCATGCATATCGCCGTCATCGGTGAGAACCGGTCCCGGTTGTACATCGCCATGATGGCCGCGCAGACACTGGGCGCGATCCCGGTACCGCTATACCAGGACGCAGTGGCCCAGGAAATGGTCTACGTGCTGCAGGATGCGCAGATCCGCGTCGTGGTTGTGGAGGACCAGGAACAGGTCGACAAGATGCTGGAAGTGCGCGCGCAATGCCCGGCACTGCGCACCGTGGTCTATGACGATCCGCGCGGCATGCGTCACTACCACGATGACCTGCTGCAATCCTATGAAGCGCTCGAAGACGTCGGTCGCCAGCACGCCCAGGAACATCCCGAGTTCTATCTGCAGGCCGCGCACGCCGTGCAGCCCCACGACACGGTGGCCATGTTCTATACATCAGGAACGACGGGCAAGCCCAAGGGCGTAGTGTTGACTCATCACGCTCTGATCGACCGGGCCCAGGCCGTGGCGCGGATGGAAAACCTGACCGACCAGGAAGATGTTCTGGCTTATCTGCCACCCGCATGGATAGGCCAGAACATGTTCTCCTATACCCAGCTTCTGGTGTCCGGTTTCACTGTCAACCATCCGGAATCACCGGATACGGTGTCCATCGATATGCGCGATATCGGACCTACGTATTACTTCGCTCCGCCGCGCGTCCTCGAAGGTCTGTTGACGCACGTGATGATCCGCATGGAAGACGCCGGCCTGGTCAAGCGAAAACTGTTTGGCGCCTGCATGAACTTGGCTCGCCAGGTCGGCGCACGCATCCTCGATGGTGAGTCGGTATCGGTGTGGGACAGGCTGCGCTACCGACTCGGCGATCTGCTCATCTACGGCCCGTTACGCAATGCCCTGGGCATGAACCGTGTACGTGTGGCTTACACGGCAGGTGAAGCCATCGGACCAGATCTCTTCGTCTTCTATCGATCCATCGGCATCAATCTCAAGCAACTGTATGGTTCCACCGAGACCTCCGTCTTTGTGTGCGTGCAGCCCGATGGGCAAGTACGTGACGACACCGTAGGCCCTCCTGTCGAAGGCGTACAGATCCGGGTGGCCGACAACGGCGAGGTCCTCGTCAAAAGCCCGGGGCTGTTCAAGGAGTACTACCGCAACCCGGCCGCTACCGAAGAGGCCCGCGACGCCGAGGGCTGGTTTCGCACCGGCGACGCCGGCTATCTGGATGGCGACGGGCAGCTGAAAATCATCGATCGCGCAAAGGATGTCGGCAAACTTGCCGATGGCAGCCTCTTTGCCCCCAAGTACATCGAGAACAAGCTCAAGTTCTTCCCGCACATCAAGGAAGCCGTAGCCTTCGGAGCCGATCGCGAGCACGCATGTGCCTTTATCAACATCGACCTGGAAGCCGTTGGGAATTGGGCCGAACGGCGCGGTCTGGCGTATGCCGGTTATACCGATCTGGCCGGCAAGGATGAAGTCTATGCCCTGATCCGCGAGTGCCTGGAGAAAGTCAATGCCGACCTGGCCGCCGACCCGCGGCTGGCAGCCTCGCAGATTCATCGCTTTCTCATCCTGCACAAGGAGCTGGATCCGGACGACGATGAGCTCACGCGGACCCGCAAGGTTCGTCGCGCGTTCATCGCCCAAAAGTATGGCGTGCTGATCGATGCGCTCTACAGCGACAAGGACCGCCAGTTCATTGAAACCGAGGTCAAGTTCGAAGACGGCCGCAGCGGCAAGATTTCCGCCGACCTGCGCATCAGTCCAGCGACGACCTATCCTGCCATCACCGCCAAGGCCGCTTGATCATGAGCACCACTACCCGCGACCAGCAGATAGGCGACGTCTTGCTGAACATGCAGAACATCTCGCTTTCATTCGGCGGCGTCAAGGCGCTCACGGACATCTCTTTTGACGTGCGAGAGCACGAGGTACGCGCCATCATCGGGCCGAATGGCGCCGGTAAGAGCTCTATGCTCAACGTGATCAACGGTGTCTACACACCCCAGCAGGGCAGCATAACGTTGCGCGGCGAACGCTTCTCTCGCATGAACCCGCGCCGCGCCGCCGAGATGGGCATTGCACGGACGTTTCAGAATCTCGCGCTCTTCAAGGGCATGAGCGTGCTGGATAACATCATGGCCGGTCGCAACCTGCGCATGAAATGCGGCCTGTTATCCCAGGCGCTGCGGCTTGGGCCTGCCGAACGCGAAGAGATCGAGCACAGAAAGTTCGTCGAGAACATCATCGATTTTCTGGAGATCCAGGCCTATCGCAAGGTACCCGTGGGCCGCCTGCCCTATGGTTTGCAGAAGCCAGTGGACCTGGGCCGTGCGCTGGCCATGGAGCCGCGCCTGCTCCTGCTCGACGAGCCCATGGCAGGCATGAATATCGGAGAGAAGCAGGACATGAGCCGCTTCATCCTCGATGTCAACGATGAATTCGGCACCACCATCGTTCTGATCGAACATGACATGGGCGTGGTGATGGATATTTCCGATCGGGTGGTCGTCCTGGACTACGGCAAGAAGATCGGTGATGGCACACCCGAGCAAGTGCGGGGTAATCCTGATGTGATCCGCGCCTATCTCGGCGTGGATCACGGCTCAACGGACGGGATACGACATGGGATTCTTTCTCGAAACCTTTCTGGGCGGACTGATGAGCGGCATGATGTATTCGCTCATCGGCCTGGGCTTTGTGCTCATCTTCAAAGCATCGGGCGTCTTCAACTTCGCCCAGGGCGCCATGGTCCTGGTGGCTGCGCTATCGATGGTGCGATTTTCCGAGTGGCTGCCGCGCTGGCTGGGCTTTGACAACCTCTTGCTGGCCAATGTGCTGGCCTTCATCGTCAGCGCCGCCATCATGTTCTTGCTGGCCGTGGTGATCGAGCGTTTCGTGCTGCGACACCTCGTCAACCAAGACCTGACCACCTTGCTCATGGCCACGCTTGGCATCAGCTATTTTCTCGACGGTCTCGGACAGATCACGTTTGGCAGTTCGGTCTACTCCATCAATGTAGGCATGCCCAAGGAGCCGTGGCTCGTACTGGACTCGGTCTTCGAAGGAGGCGTGCTGATCAATCTCGAAGATCTGACTGCCGCGCTCATCGCCGCGCTGCTGGTGGCGGCCCTGGCGTTGTTTTTCCAGTTCACCTCCACCGGCCGGGCACTGCGCGCGGTCGCCGATGATCACCAGGCCGCGCAATCCATCGGCATTCCGCTCAACCGCATCTGGGTGATCGTCTGGAGTGTGGCCGGCCTGGTGGCGCTGGTGGCCGGCATCATCTGGGGGTCGAAATTCGGCGTGCAGTTCACACTGTCGACGGCCGCCTTACGTGCCTTGCCCGTTGTCATCCTGGGCGGGTTGACTTCGGTTCCGGGCGCCATTCTGGGCGGCTTGATCATCGGTGTGGGTGAAAAATTGTCGGAGGTCTATCTGGGCTCGCTGGTCGGCGGAGGCATAGAAATCTGGTTCGCCTACGTGTTGGCATTGGTCTTCCTGCTGTTCCGTCCGCAAGGATTGTTCGGCGAAAAAATCATCGACCGGGTCTAGCACCCTAGCTTGGAGACATCATGTTCTACCGCGAAAACGGCCAGTTCAAGACCAGCTATCGCGCCGATCAGCAGATATTCCCCATTCGGCAGGACCGTATCTTCTTCGGGCTGCTGATGGCCGTCGCCTTCGTGGCGGTACCGCTGCTGGTCAGCGACTATCTGATGCGCGCCATCCTGATCCCCTTTCTCATCCTCGCCTTGGCAGCAGTCGGCCTGAACATCCTGGTGGGTTACTGCGGCCAGATCTCCCTGGGCACAGGGGCCTTCATGGCCGTAGGCGCCTACGCCGCCTGGAACATCGGCGTGCGCTTTCCCGGTTCCCCGCTGCTGTTGCAGATTCTGATCGGCGGCGGCTTTGCCACACTGGTGGGCGTGATTTTCGGCATCCCCAGCCTGCGCATCCGGGGCCTTTACCTGGCCGTGGCCACGCTGGCGGCGCAGTTCTTCGTGGACTGGGCATTCCTGCGGATTCCCTTTTTCACCAACTACTCGGCCTCGGGAAGCGTCTCCGTGCCGCCGCTGACAGTTTTTGGGATGCCTGTACAAAGCGCGCTGCAGAAATACCTCTTCGTACTCATATTGGTCGTGGTGTTCACACTTTTGGCCAAGAATCTCGTGCGTGGCGCCATCGGCCGCCAATGGATGGCCATCCGCGACATGGACGTGGCCGCCGCGGTCATTGGCATACGGCCCATGTACGCCAAACTGTCGGCCTTCGCGGTCAGTTCCTTCATCGTCGGTGTGGCCGGCGCGCTCTGGGGATACATCCATCTGGGTTCCTGGGAGCCTCTGGCCTTCGACCTGGGCCGTTCCTTCCAGTTGCTGTTCATGATCATCATCGGCGGGCTTGGCTCGATTCTGGGCAGCTTCTTCGGAGCGGCCTTCATCGTGCTCGTACCCGTGGCGTTGACCAACATCCCTCATATTCTTGGCCTGTCACTGTCAGTGGATACGGCAGCACACGTCGAGCACATGGTGTTCGGCGCGCTGATCGTGTTCTTCCTGATTGCCGAACCCCACGGCCTGGCGCGCCTGTGGAGCATAGGCAAGGAGAAACTTCGCATCTGGCCGTTCCCGCATTGAAATGGCGCGGGCCCAACGGGCCCGCGCTCTCAACAACCCGGCTGCAGACCGGGCCAACCCCGGTGTTCGATAGCAAGCACCACGCAGGAGGTAATGGAGATGAAGCGTCTTAACCTGAAATTGGCCGCGGCGTTGATGGCCGCAACCGGCGCGCTGAGCGCCATCGCAACGCCGGCGGCGGCCGCCGAGGAACAATTCGTGCCGCTGCTGGTTTATCGCACGAGCTCGTTCGCACCACTGGGCATTCCATGGGCCGACGGCAAACTGGACTACCTCAAGCTGATCAACGAACGCGACGGCGGCGTCAACGGTGTGAAGATCGCCTACGAAGAGTGCGAAACTGCCTATGCCACCGATCGTGGCGTGGAGTGTTATGAACGGCTGAAGAACAAAGGCACGGGTGCCTCGGGCTTTGATTCTCAGTCCACCGGTATTACCTTCGCCGTGACGGACAAGGCCATGGTGGATAAGGTGCCGGTCGAGACCGTGGGCTATGGGCTGTCGCAATCGGTCGATGGCAGCGTCTTCGAATGGAACTTCCCACTGCTGGGTACGTACTGGACGGCCGCCGATGTGATGATCCAGGACATCGCCAAGAAAGAGGGCGGCATGGACAAGCTCAAGGGCAAGAAGATTGCCCTGGTCTATCACGACTCGCCCTATGGCAAGGAGCCGATCTCGGTATTGCAGAAACGCGCTGCCAAGGAAGGCTTTGAACTGCTGCTCTACCCGGTCACCGCTCCCGGCGTGGAACAGAAATCCACCTGGTTGCAGATCCGCCAGCAGCGCCCGGCCTACGTGTTGCTCTGGAGCGCGGGCATCATGACGCCGACTGCCATCCGCGAAGCGCAGGCAAGCGGCTATCCCCGCGACAAGATGTATGCCATCTGGTGGGCCGGTTCAGAGGGCGACGTCAAGGATCTTGGCGATGTCGCCAAAGGCTATAACGCCATCACGATTCACAACAGCGCCGGCAGCGGCAAGGTCTACGACGATCTCAAGAAATACGTCTACGACAAGGGCCAGGGTGCCGACAAATCCGGCAACACCACCCTGGGGACCATCGCCCACACACGCGGCATGATCATTTCCATGTTGCAAGTCGAGGCCATCCGCGCTGCGCAGGAGAAGTTCGGCAAAGGCAAGGCACTTACCCCCGAGCAGGTGCGTTGGGGCTTCGAGCATCTCAACCTTACCCAGGATCGCCTGAACGAGCTCGGTTTCGGTGAGATCATGCGTCCGGTCAAGACCAGCTGCAGCAACCATATGGGCGATGATTGGGCCCGTATCGTGCAGTGGGACGGCAAGAAGTTCAACGTCGTCTCCGACTGGTACCAGGCTGACAAGACGGTGGTCGACCCGTTGGTAAAGGAAGCCGCTGCCAAGTACGCGCAGGAAAAGAAGATCACGCCACGTAAGTGCGAGGACTGATAGGCACCGGCCGCCAGCGCCGGCTGGCGGCCTTTCTTATCCTGCAGGAACAGCCATGACTGTCGCTTCCCCCACTCCGCCTTCCAAGGTGCTGCTCGATGTCAACGGCATCGAGGTCATCTACAACCACGTCATCCTGGTGCTCAAGGGCGTGTCCCTGCGCGTGCCAGAAGGCAAGATCGTGGCTTTGCTGGGCGCCAATGGCGCGGGCAAAACCACGACGTTGCGTGCCGTCTCCAATCTGCTCAAGGGCGAGCGCGGCGACGTCACCAAGGGCTACATCCAGTATCGCGACGAACGCATCGAGCGGCTCTCGCCCGCGGAGCTGGTCAAGCGCGGCGTGGTGCAGGTCATGGAGGGCCGGCATTGCTTTGCCCACCTGACCATCGAAGAAAACCTTTTGACCGGGGCCTATACACGCGAGCTTTCCCGAGGCGACATTAGCATCGCGCTTGAGCGCGTCTACCAGTATTTTCCGCGACTCAAGCAGCGACGCGGCAGCCAGGCCGGCTACACCTCCGGCGGCGAGCAGCAGATGACCGCCATCGGGCGCGCGCTGATGGCCAGCCCCAACATGATTCTTCTGGACGAGCCCTCGATGGGCCTGGCTCCGCAGATCGTCGAAGAAATCTTCGAGATCGTCCGCGACCTGAACCAGCGCGAAGGCGTCAGTTTCCTGCTTGCCGAACAGAACACCAATATTGCGCTGCGCTATGCCGATTACGGCTACATCCTGGAGAACGGTCGAGTGATGATGGATGGCGCGGCCAGCGACCTGGCGCAGAACGAAGACGTCAAGGAGTTCTACCTCGGCATCTCCAGCGGAGAGCGCAAAAGTTTCCGCGACCAGAAGTTCTATCGCCGCCGCAAGCGTTGGCTGGCCTGATCCGATCCCCTACAGCAAGGGTGCCAACCCATGTCTCAGTTTTTCGATACCCTGGAAACCCGCGACCCGGTCGCACGTGAGCGCGCCTTGATGCAGGCCCTGCCCGGTGCGATTGCGCATGCCCAGGCGCGGGCACCGGCCATCTCCGCCCAACTCAAAGGCGTCGATGCCGCAGGCATCGACAGTCGTCAGGCCCTGGCCTGCCTGTGCTGCGCAAGCACGAACTGTTGGAACTGCAGCAGCAGGCCAGGACAAGCGATGCGCCAGACGGCCCGAGCAAGGCCCTGGGCGGCTTTGCCGCGGTCGGCTGGGGCCAGGCGGTACGGGTGTTTGCCTCGCCCGGGCCGATCTATGAGCCCGAAACGGCCCGCCCGGACTACTGGCGCTTTGCGCGCGCCCTGTATGCCGCGGGTTTTCGTGCCGGCGAACTGGCGTACAACTGCTTTTCGTATCACTTCACACCAGCCGGCTCCATGATGGAGACGGCGGCTCATGCTGTGGGCTGCACGGTGTTTCCCGGCGGCACCGGGCAGACGGAGCAGCAGGTCCACGCGATCCGCGACCTGGCGCCGTCGGGCTACACCGGCACGCCCAGTTTTCTGAAGATCATTCTTGAGAAGGCTGACGAACTTGGCCTGCCACTGACCTCGCTCAAGCGGGCCCTGGTCTCGGGCGAAGCGTTTCCGCCTTCACTGCGTGACTGGCTGGCTGCCCGCGGCATCGCCGGCTATCAGGCCTATGGCAGCGCGGATTTGGGCATGATTGCGTTCGAAACCAGCGCGCGCGACGGCCTGGTGCTGGGCGAAGACCTGATCCTGGAGATCGTGCGTCCTGGCACGGGAGAGCCCGTGCCGGATGGCGAAGTGGGAGAAGTGGTCATCACCACGCTGAACCCGGACTACCCGCTGGTGCGTTTCGGGACAGGAGACCTTTCGGCGGTTTTGCCGGGCCCGTCTCCCTGCGGACGCAGCAACACCCGCATCCGCGGCTGGCTTGGGCGCGCCGACCAGACCACCAAGGTTCGCGGTATGTTTGTGCATCCTTCGCAGGTGGCCGAAGTCCTGCGCCGCCATCCTGAAGTGGGCCGGGCGCGTCTGGTGATATCTGGAACCACCGGTGCTGAACACATGGTGCTGCATGTCGAGGCCGCCACCCTGGGCACCGATGCAGCATCTCGGCTGGCCACCTCGGTGCGCGACATCACCAAGCTGCGGGCGGACATCGTACGCGCCGAGCCCGCAGGGCTGCCCAACGACGGCAAAGTCATCGACGATCTGCGCACGTATGAATGACAACTGCCTTCGCGCTGGCCGCTTGCCACGGCTGATGTCATCGATGGCGTTCTGAAGTAGGCTTTTGCCAGAACGAAAAGGCTCCCATGCCCACCACCATCGCCAGCCCGAACGTGAGCGCCTCGTCATAACCCTGGGAGGCGGTCAGCACGGCCGTGACAGGGCTCAGGCCCGCCAGCTCCCAACCCAGTCCGAAGATCACCGCGCCGGACACTAGCCGGGTGTCGATCTTCCAGGCAGTGGGCCATTGCAACGGGGCGCCAAGGGTGATCGTTTTCCCCCGGCGCTTCAGGCGTCTGTAAAAGCGGCGCGGTCACGCCAATCGCCGCCGCGAAGACCAGGACCAGGGAGGGATCCCATTGCCCGCCGATATCCAGAAAGGCCAGCACTTTGGCCGGGTCCGTCATCCCGGACAGCGTCAGCCCCAGGCCCATTAGCAGTCCGCAGACCAGCGCAAACACCAGATGCATATCAGCTCCCTGACAGATGACGCACGGCGGCGACCACCGCCATGGCCGTCACCGTGAAAATCAGCACCGAAGCCACGGACCTCGGTGCGCCGCTCGCCAGCCCGCAAACGCCGTGCCCCGTGGTGCAGCCTGACCCCAGCCGGGTGCCGAACCCGACCAGCAAACCTGCCAGAATGAGCGCTGGTGTGCTGGAGATAAATCGGGACGCCGGCACATCAGCAAAGATACCGTAGAGCCACGGCGACAGCACAAGCCCGGCAATGAAAGCGACGCGCTAGGCCGAGCCGGCAGCCGGCGGCACCAGCGCACCCAATATGCCGCTGACGCCTGCGATACGACCCAGCGTAGCCATCAGCAAGGCGGCAGCCGCGCCGATCAGCACCCCGCCGGCCAGCGCAGTGCCGGGAGTAAAGGATTGCCATGCAATGCTCATTGCGCACGCTCCAGGGACCGGCTGCAGTACAGGCCGGAAAGGGTTTGCATGACCTGTCGGCCTTCAAGGCTGGCCATGCTGTAGTAAATATATTTACCTGCGCGCCGCGTGCCTACCAGGCCTTCATCGCGCAGTACCGCCAATTGCTGAGACAGCGTGGGTTGCCGGATGCCGGTGAGCGCTTCGAGCTGCCCGACGTTGCGTTCGCCCTCGACCAGTTGGCACAGCAGCAGCAGGCGGTCGGTATTGGCCAGCGCCTTCAACAGCGCACAGCAATGAGCCGCCGTGGCGCGCAGCGCCGGCAGATCGACATCGATGACAGAAGCAGGCATGGGCTGCGAGGTCCGGAACATTAATATATGTTTTTATAGAATATCATTGAGTAGATTAGTTGTCGGGAGCCGCCATGCAACCCCAAGCCTTCTTTGATTCCACCACAGGCACCATCAGCTATGTCGTGCACGATGGGCGCGTGTGCGCGATCATCGATCCGGTTCTGGACTATGACCCGAAGTCCGGGCGCACGTCTACCGCTGGCGCCGATGCCATCATGGCCTTCATCCAGACGCAGGGCCTGCAGTGCCAGTGGATCCTCGAGACACACGCTCACGCAGACCACCTGTCCGCGGCACGCTATCTGCAGCATCACATGGGCGGAAAGCTGGCGATCGGCCGCTCCATACAGCAGGTGCAGGCCGCCTTCAAACCTATCTTCAATCTGGATCTGCCCGCCGACGGCAGTCAGTTCGACCATCTGTTCCAGCCCGACGAAACCTTTGCCATCGGCAGCCTGCAGGCCCGCGCGCTGCACGTACCCGGACACACCCCAGCCGACATGGCCTATCAGATCGGCGATGCCGTATTTGTGGGCGATACGCTTTTCATGCCCGATGTGGGCACGGCCCGCTGCGACTTTCCGGGTGGCGATGCCGCCTTGCTCTACCGGTCCATCCGCCGGTTGTTGGCGCTGCCGCCGGCCACCCGCCTGTTCATGTGCCATGACTATCCTCCGGATGGACGAGTCGCGGCCTGGGAAACCACGGTCGCCGCGCAGCGCGCCACCAATATCCATGTGCACGACGGAGTGGCCGAAGCTGACTTCGTCGCCATGCGGCAAAAACGTGACGCGACCTTGCCGATGCCAACCCTGATCCTGCCAGCCATCCAGGTGAATATTCGAGCCGGCGCACTGCCCGATCCTGATGACAATGGCACCCGCTACCTGAAAATCCCGCTCAACCGCCTTTAGTAAGCGCTTGCGCAGGCAGGCAATATCCCGCAACATCGACCGGTCGATAGTCAGACCGGAGCCGGAAATATGTTCATGGAAGCGCAGGCCGACCCAGTCCTTGCCAAAGAGGATTACAAGGCACGCGAACACCAGTTACGAACGGCCTTGCTCAAAGCGCAATATGACCGGCTCAACCGTGCCGATCGCAGCTTGTTGATCGTGGTCGCCGGCATCGATGGCGCGGGCAAAGGGCAGACCATCAATCTGCTCAACGACTGAATGGACCCGCGCCATATCCACACTCTGGCGTTCGGCGAGCCCGATGACGTCGAGGCCGAGTTCCCGCCCTACTGGCGCTACTGGAACGCCATGCCCGCCAAAGGCGAGACCGGTATCGTCTTCGGATCCTGGTATGTCCGCCTTTTGCGTGAGTGCTATCGAAAAAAGGCGCGGCCTGAACGCGTAGAAGCGCTGGCCGCGCAGATACGCCGTTTCGAAGGCATGCTCACTACCGAAGGTGTGCAGATCGTCAAGCTCTGGTATCACCTGTCGGCCAAGGCGCAGACCGAGCGGATCAAGCGCTTGAAATCCAGCCCGGAAACCTCCTGGCAGGTTTCGCCCGACGATTACCGCGTAGCCAAGAAATACGATCGCATCTGCGACGCCGCCCACATTGCCCTGGCCCATACCGACGTCGATCACGCCCCCTGGGTCGTCATTCCCAGTGCCGATGATCACCTGCGCGTGGTACGCACTACCGAAACCGTGCTGGCCACCATGAAACGGCGCGCGATTCCCCTGGTTGCGCATGCCGGCCTCGATCGCCCCCGTCTCGGGCCGGTCGCCAACCGGTTGGCCGATCTCGATTACGACGCGCACGAAGACAAGCACGACTACGACAGCGAGCTGGGCCTGCTGCAAGGACGGCTGGCGCGTGCCGTGCGCAGCGAGAAATTCCGCGAACGTTCGCTCATCCTGGCTTTCGAGGGCCAGGATGCTGCCGGCAAAGGCGGCGCCATCCAACGTGTCGTGCAAGCGCTCGATGCCCGACAATACGACATCACGCCCATCGCCGCGCCCCTGCCCCATGAATTGGCTCGCCCGTATCTGTGGCGGTTTTGGCGCCACGTGCCCCGCCAGAACCGCATCGCCCTCTTCGACCGAAGCTGGTATGGCCGGGTCTTAGTCGAGCGAGTGGAGAAACTCACTCCGCCCGGGCTGTGGCGCCGCGCCTATGCCGAGATCAATGATTTCGAGCGCCAGCTCACCGACAACGGCGCCATCCTGATCAAGTTCTGGATGGCCATCACCGAAGATGTGCAGCTCGCGCGATTCAAAGAACGCGAGAAAACACCTTTCAAGCGCTACAAGATTACGCCCGACGATTGGCGCAACCGAAAAAAATGGCAGGAGTATGCGCAAGCCACCAACGAGATGCTGGCGCGCACAGATCTGCCGCACGCCCCTTGGTACGCTATTCCCGCCAATGACAAACGTTATGCGCGCCTGCAAGTGTTGCGTCACATCGTCGAGACGCTCGAGCAGCACGTCTAGCTGTGAACTGTCAATAGGTTGTATTCGTCCAGGTTGAGTCTGGAGATGGGTACAGCGCGCCCGATGCCTTGGTGGGGTCGATGCCAGTTGTAGTGGTGTAGCCAGGATTTCATGGCATCGGCTCGGTGTTGGGAGTTCTGGTAGGTGTGAGCGTAAGCCCACTCACGCAAGGCCGACTGGATGAAGCGTTCGGCCTTGCCATTGGTCTGTGGGCGGTAAGGTCGGGTAAAGCGGTGCTTGATGCCCAGCTCATGGCACAGCGCGGCGAAGGCGCGGCTGCGAAAGGCCGAGCCATTGTCGGTGAGCAAGCGCTGGATGGTCACGCCCAGGCGCTGGTAGTAGGCCACTGCGTCCTTGAGGAACTGGACGGCGCTGGGGAAGCGCTCGTCGGGGTGGATGTCGGTGAAGGCCACGCGGGCGTGGTCATCGATGGCCACGAAGACGAAGTCCCAGCCGGCCCCCTCAACGGTATCGCGTCGGTTGCCCGTGACCCGGTGGCCAGGGCGCTGGATACGTCCCAGCTTCTTGATGTCGATGTGCAGCAGATCGCCGGGGGCCTGATGCTCGTAGCGCACCACCGGCTCGGCCGGCTCCAGGTCGGCCAGGTGCGACAGACCGGCGCGGGCCAGGACGCGGCTGACGGTGCTGGCTGACACGCCCAGCGCCTGGGCGATGCGCGCTTGGGTCAGCCGCTTGCGGCGCAGCTCCACGATAGCCAGCGCCTTGGCCGGCGCAATCGCTCGGGGCGAGACCGTCGGGCGCGAGGACGCATCGGCCAAGCCCGCCTGGCCCTGAGCCAGAAAGCGGCCCAGCCATTTGCGCACAGTCGGCGCGGTGACCCCATAGGCGCGGGCCGCTTCAGGCACACAAACTTGATGGGCGATCAATTGCTGGACCATTTCGAGGCGACGTAGGAAGGTCAATCGGGCATGCTTATGGGTGTTCATCCGGCCGGGCTCCTTGAGTGAACTGGGGGGTTGGCGATTTCCAGTTTCTCAAATCCGGTTCGGATGAACCATGCATACAACCTATTGAATCTTCACATCTAGCCTTCTTTACGGCCCCTCATTGAAAGAGATACCCCATGACCGCTCTTGATATCCGTCCCGTCTCCGAAGCCGATTTCGACGTCTGGCTGCCATTGTGGAAGGGCTACCAGGCCTTCTATAACGTGACCATCGACGACGCGGTGACCCGCCTGACCTGGGAACGCTTTCTGGACGCCGGCCAGCCCATGCACGCCGCACTCGCCTACCTGCAAGGTCGAGCCGTCGGCATGGTGCACTGGATTTACCATCGCTCCACGTGGACGGCAGGCGACTATGTCTATCTGCAGGATCTTTTCGTGGCGCAAGACGTGCGCGGCACGGGCGCCGGACGCGCACTGATCGAACATGTCTATCGTGATGCCGAGGCGCACAACGCCGCGCGCGTCTATTGGCTCACGCATGAAACCAATCACACCGCCATACAGCTCTACGACCGCATCGCGGACCGTCCCGGTTTCATTCAGTATCGCAAGGTGATGGCTTGAGCGCGCGCGACCCCCAATGTCCGTTATGCCAGAGCACTGGCGGCGAACTGCTCTGGCAAGGCCAGCACCTGCGTATCATCGACGCGCAGGAGGCAGACTATCCCGGCTTTACCCGCGTCGTCTGGAACGCCCATCTGCCTGAAATGACCAGCCTGTCCACGCATGGCCGCGATCTGATCATGCGCGCTGTCTACGCCATCGAGCAGGCACAGCGCGACACGCTGCACCCGGACAAGGTCAATCTCGCCGCGCTGGGCAACATGGTGCCCCACCTGCATTGGCACGTCATCCCGCGCTGGCACGAGGACCGACACTTTCCCAGCCCCATATGGGCGCCGCCGCGGTTCGCCGCCGGCCAGGAGCCCGCCGAGTTTTTCACTCGGCAACAGGACTTGCAGGCGCGCTTACATCGTTACCGGGACCGCGTAACCGAAGTCATGAACGCCTTGCTCTGGCACTGAGGCCGCGCACGCTCAGTAAACCCTTCCCATTTGAAACGGCACCTCAACTCGCCCTAATCGTTCAGCTAAAATTCAACCCGTTATCCGCTGAGCCAAAGGCGGCCCCTGCAGGCCGCCTTTTTCATTTGAAGCGAACGCCGTGCCGCATTTCCAGCTACGTCCCAAATCTTTTCTGCACGCTTTCTTTGCTTCCGAAGCGCTGGGCGGCTACCTCCTCATGCTGGCGGCGCTGCTGGCGCTGGGGGTGGCCAACTCGGCCTGGGCCGGAAGTTATTTTTCCTGGCTGAGCACCAAACTGGGTGTGCACGTCGGGCCGGTCATGCTGCGCGAGACGGTGCAACACTGGATCAACGACGGCCTGATGGCGGTTTTCTTTCTGCTGGTGGGCCTGGAGATCAAACGCGAGGTGCTCGACGGCCAACTCCGCGGGGCCGCGCGCATCGTCCTGCCTGGCGTGGCCGCCGCCGGGGGCATGCTGGTCCCCGCGCTCATCTATCTGGCCGTCAACGCGGCCAATCCGCAGGGGCTGCGCGGGTGGGCGATACCCGCGGCTACCGACATCGCGTTTGCGCTTGGCATCCTGGCCCTGCTGGGCAGCCGTGTACCGACCTCGCTCAAAGTCTTCCTGACGGCGCTGGCCATCCTGGACGACCTGGGAGCCATCCTCATCATTGCCTTCTTCTACACCGCCCAGCTCAACGCCTTCGCGCTGGCAATGGCAGGCTCCCTGGTACTGTGTCTGATCATTCTCAATCGACTGGGCGTCCTGGCGCTCGTTCCCTATCTCGCGCTGGGCGTGCTGCTGTGGTTTTTCGTCCTGAAATCCGGGGTACACGCCACACTGGCAGGCGTGGCGCTGGCGCTGACCATCCCCTTGCGCCGCCACGGAGCCCCCTCCCCGCTGCATAAGCTTGAACACCGCCTGCATCATCCCGTCGCGCTGCTCATCGTTCCCATCTTCGGGTTTGCCAATGCAGGCGTATCCTTCCAGGGGCTGGGGCTCGACGCCCTGACCGCGCCCGTACCGCTGGGCATCGCGGCAGGGCTGTTCCTGGGCAAGCAATTAGGGGTCTTCGGGTTTTCCTGGCTGGCCATCCGACTGGGCATTGCCAGCCTGCCGCGCCAGGCCAACTATCGGCAACTCTACGGGGTGGCCCTGCTGTGCGGCATCGGCTTTACCATGAGCCTGTTCATCGGTGCATTGGCTTTTGACAGCCAGGTCACGATAGACGCGACAAAGCTTGGCGTGCTGACAGGCACGCTGTGCTCGGCGATTGCGGGCTATCTGCTGCTGCGGTCAAACAGCCCCAGCGCGTCAGGCCAGCCCCGCCATTAAGCGGCGCGCGGCTGCGCGGGCCTCGACCATGCTATTGACGACCACAAACGGGAAATCAAACGCCCGCGTCATTTTTTCAGCCTGCTTGCACGCGCGCTCGTAGCCCGAGATATCCGGTTTGACCGCGATATATCCACGGCTGGCCTGCCGAATCCTGGGCATATTTTCAGTCTGCCACTGCACCATCTTCTTGCGGTCGTCGTGAGAGATCGGCGTGCCCAGGTCCTGCGTCACGAGCACGAAGGGCTCGGGGCTCGACACCAGTTGCTCCATCTCCTTGATCCATATCTGCGCATAGCCGGCAGGCGCGCCGAAATGCCTTGTCAGCACCAACGGAAACTGCGAAAGATCATGGTATTGAAAAAGATCGGGATTCATTCGAATACACCTTTGATTACCTTGCGGCACTGCGTGCAGCGGCCATAGAGGGCGAGGCTGTAGCTTTGCAGTGCAAAGCCATGGCGTTGCGCAATGCGTCTGGCCTGATCGGCAATCGTCGCGTTGCTGACTTCGGCCACCGTGCCGCATCCCGTACACACCAGATGATCATGCTGGCCTTTGGCAGCGAGTTCGAAAACGCTGGTCTGTGCATCGAACTGATTCCGCGCCAGCAAGCCCGCATGCGCCAACTGGCCCAACACCCGATACACCGTGGCCAATCCGATATCGACCTGCTCGCCCAGCAATTGCCGATACACGTCCGCGGCACTCATATGACGCTCCGGATACCGCTGAAACATATCCAGAATCTTCAGGCGCGGATACGTCGCCTTCATGCCCGTACGATGCAGTGGTGTCTGGTCCATCTGATTCTCCCGCGAAAGCCAAGACAATGAGAATGATGTACATTTTCATCAACGAGCACTAACGAAAAGCCGTCAACAACTTGCGCAAAACCGCCAACCTGCCGTTGCCCTCCGATCCCCGCTGATTGCTCGAGTCCCACCATGTCCTGAGCGAACGTCAGCCCCAAGGCATGGAGGTGCTGCCACACATCCCATATCGATGGGATGTTTCTACTGGTGCAGGAAGGCCAGATGGTGATGCACAGCGGTGGCGCATTCAGCTCGATGACGCCCGGCCAACTGGCCTGGATACCACCAGGCATGCAGTTGCAGGCACGCTGGTTCGGACGCGCGCGCGGCACCGCCATGTTCGTGCGCGCCCATGCCTGCGCCACCCTGCCATCGACCTCGTGCAGTTGGCGGGCCACGCCCCTGGTCGAGGCGCTATATCTGCGCCTGACACAGGGCACCGCCCTGGCCAACAGCCGTGCGCACCGCCTCTTCGACGTCATGACCGCCGAATTGGCGCTGGTCGACGCCGAAGGGCTCTCGCTGCCTCTCCCACATGACGAACGCCTGCTGGCCCTGGCCTATGCGCTGCTGGCCGCTCCCGACGATGGGCGAGGCATCGATGCCTGGGCCCGCGAGTGCAACATGTCAGAGCGCACGCTCATGCGCCGGTTCCGAGCCGAAACCGGCGTGACACTGGGCCAATGGCGCGTGCAGGCCAGAATGTTGCGCGCGCTGGAGTTGCTTTCCCAGGGGGAAGCCGTCACGCAGGTGGCTCTGGCCGTGGGCTACGAAAGCACCAGCGCTTTCATTGGCATTTTTCGCGAGCAATTCGGCGTTACCCCCAGCCGTTATGGGGCCAACGCCTGATGCAAAGAACGCCGGGCATGGCTATGCTCTCGCTCCACACTCCAAGGAGAGCATCATCGCTATAGGCATTCTGGCCGCGCTGGCCGACGAAATCCGCGATCTCATCGACGCCATGGCCCCCGGCGCCCAAGTGCATCGCATCGGTATGCGCGACTACCACCAAGGTGTACTGCACGGCCACGAATGCGTCATTGCGCTCACCCGCGTGGGCAAGGTGGCGGCGGCGGCCACTACGGCGACCTTGCTGCAACGCTTCAGGATCGGCCAAGTCATTTTCACCGGGGTGGCCGGCGGGATTCATTCAGGGGTCCGCGTGGGCGATGTCGTCATCGGTGCCCAGGCACTGCAGCACGACATGGACGCACGCCCGCTCTTTCCCCGCTACGAGGTGCCCTTGCTGGGCGTGACGCGCTTGCACGCCGACGGCCAGCTCAGTCGCCGACTGGCCGAGTGCGCCGAACACTTCGTGCAAGGACGCGGCAGCCGCGTGCATTGCGGCCTGGTCGCCACCGGCGATCGTTTCGTCGGCGATGCTGTCACCGGCGCCGACCTGCGAGCCAGTTTGCCGGACGCCCTCTGCGTGGAGATGGAGGGTGCGGCCGTGGCCCAGGTCTGCCATGAGTTCGGCGTTCCCTGGGCGCTGCTGCGTACCATCTCCGACCATGCGGACTCGCAAGCGGACATCGATTTCCTGCAGTTTCTGCGCGACGTCGCCAGCGTCTATTCGGCCGGCATCCTGCGCCGCTATCTGCAAACCTGGCCGCTGGCGGCCTGAGGCTTGTGCAACAATCGCCGTCATGGCTATCGACAATCGCTTGCTTGCCCACACTCTGGCCGCCCAGGTGGCCGATCTGCCCACCGAGTGGACCCGGGCCCTGGCTCCGCCCCGCGTCGCGCTGGCGCTGGAGAACATCATCGGGCATGTGGAGTCACGGCTGGCAGAAGGCGCCACCGTCTATCCCGCCACCCCACTGCGTGCTTTGGGCTGCCTGCAGCCATCGGCGGTGCGCGTGGTGATACTGGGCCAGGACCCTTATCATGGCCCGGGCCAGGCGCAGGGTCTGGCCTTCTCGGTGCCCGATGACTGCAAATGCCCGCCCAGCCTGCGCAATATGTTCAAGGAAATCGGGCGCGACTATGCCCTGTCCGGCACTCCAGGCCATGATCTGAGTCCCTGGGTCGAGCAGGGAGTGTTGCTTTTAAACACGTCGTTGACCGTCGAGGACGGCCAACCCGGATCGCACGCGAAAAAGGGCTGGGAAACGGTGACCGACGCCCTCTTTACTCGCGTGGCGCAGGATCCGGTTCCCAAGGCCTTTCTCCTATGGGGCGCCCATGCCCAGGCCAAGGCGGCGTTGATGCCCCCAGGCCACCCCCATCTGGTGCTCACGGCCAATCACCCTTCGCCCTTGTCGGCGACGCGACCGCCCGCGCCGTTCATCGGTTGCGGACACTTCCGCCTGACCAACGAATGGCTGGAAAAACACGGTCAAACCCTGATTGACTGGACCCGAACTTTCAAAAAAAACCCCCGCCAGGCGGAATTTCGGTTATGATCGCCGCACTGCACCAATAGATTCGGCATTTTTCCTCGCCTTTAGGCGCTATGCAGTCGATGCCCG
Organism: Bordetella holmesii; assembly: GCF_020735985.1. NCBI lineage: Bacteria > Pseudomonadati > Pseudomonadota > Betaproteobacteria > Burkholderiales > Alcaligenaceae > Bordetella > Bordetella holmesii. The sequence continues at coordinate 3,600,493 of NZ_CP085973.1, read as the reverse complement.
TAACGGGCCCCATGCCGAACTTCATCGATTCCTGACCTCTTTCCTTTCGCCCCGCAGGCCCTTCTTGGTTGCTTGCACTACGCGCACGGTTGATTCGGTCGGCACGATGCTTCCATCAACCGTTGCCTGGTCCCGGGGCTGATTAATGCTGCCCGCCGCCCATGCATCTGCGCCGTCCTGTGCGGCAAGGAAAAGTTATGTCTTTTGAAGACTTGGGCCTGGCGCCCAGCATTCTCTCCGCCCTGCAAACTGCTGGTTTTACCGAGCCCACTCCTGTGCAGGCCGCCGCGATTCCGCGCGCCCTCGCCGGTGCCGATCTCATGGTGTCCTCGCAGACTGGCAGTGGCAAAACCGCCGCTTTCATGCTGCCTGCCCTGAACCGCGTTGCCGACATGTCGCCCAACAAAGGCGTGGGCGTGCAAATCCTGGTGTTGACCCCAACCCGCGAACTGGCTCTGCAAGTGGCTGACGCAACGGCTGCCTATGGCGCCAACCTGCCTGGCCTGCGCGCGACCACCGTCGTCGGCGGCGTGCCTTACGGCGCCCAGCTCAAGGCGCTGTCGCGTCGTGTCGACGTGCTCGTGGCCACGCCCGGCCGCCTGATCGATCACCTCAAGGCTGGCCGCGTCAAGCTCAACACCGTGCACACCCTGGTGCTGGACGAAGCCGACCGCATGCTGGACATGAGTTTCATCGAAGATATCGAGACCATCATTGAGCGCCTGCCGGAAAGCCGTCAGACGCTGTTGTTCTCGGCCACCCTGGACGGCAGCGTTGCTCGCCTGGCCGAAAAAATGATGCGCTCGCCCGAGCGTATCGAAATCTCGGGCCATCGCGACAAGCACGCCAACATCACGCAAAGCTTGTTGTACGCCGACGATTCCTCGCACAAATTGCGCCTGCTGGATCACCTGCTGCGCGACACGCGCCTGGATCAGGCCATCGTCTTTACCTCCACCAAGCGCGGTGCCGATGAACTGGCCGATCGCTTGGCCGAACAAGGTTTTGCCGCCGCAGCTTTGCATGGCGACATGAACCAGCGCCAGCGCACCCGCACTCTGACCCAGCTGCAACGTGGCCAGGTACGCGTGCTGGTGGCTACCGACGTCGCCGCTCGCGGCATCGACGTCCAAGGCATCAGCCACGCCGTGAACTTCGACCTGCCGCTGCAGGCCGAAGACTACGTGCACCGTATCGGCCGTACCGGCCGCGCCGGACGCGACGGCCTGGCCTACACCCTGGCCGTGCACTCCGAGCGCCACAAGGTTCGCCGTATCGAGCATTACATCGGTCAGACCATTGCACCCGAGACCATCGCTGGTCTGGAACCCCAACGCACGGCCCGCCCCAGCAGCGGCGGCCCGCGTTTTGGTGGCAACAAGCGCCCTGGCGAGCGCCGCTTCGGCGATCGTCCGCAAGGAGACCGTCCGCAGGGCGACCGCCCCCAACGCGACTTCGGTGATCGCCCCCAGCGCAGCTTCGGCGACCGTCCCCAGCGCGACTTCGGTGATCGTCCCCAGCGCAGCTTCGGCGACCACCCCCAGCGTGACTTCGGTGATCGTCCCCAGCGCAGCTTCGGCGACCGCCCCCAGCGCGACTTCGGTGACCGTCCTCAGCGCAGCTTCGGCGACCGCCCCCAGCGTGACGCCGGTGACCGTCCCCAGCGCAGCTTCGGCGACCGTCCCCAGCGTGACTTCGGCGATCGTCCCCAGCGCAGCTTCGGCGACCGCCCCCAGCGCGACGCCGGTGATCGTCCCCAGCGCAGCTTCGGCGACCGCCCCCAGCGCAGCTTTGACAACAAGGGCGCCGCTGCAGGCAAGCGTTTCAGCAAGCCGGCCGGCGACCGCCGCGGCTGATCACTAGCCACCCTGAAGACCGGGCCCGTGCAGGGCCCGGTTTTTTTTGGTTCATCGCGGAATAGCGTGGAGCCGTGCTTGATTGCCGTTACGCTTGATCCTTGATTTTTCAAGGATCAAGGCCGGGATCATGCTGGACCGCAAGACGATCGAGAGGTTGGGTGGGTGGGAAGGTTATCGGGTGGAGCGGGTCGTGTGGCCTGAAGGTGAGAGCCGGACGGTCACGATTTACCTGAAGCCTTCAGCGCGAACGATGCACTGCGAGCACTGCGGCAACCGATGTCGGCAGGTGCATGAGACGACCACGCGCCGGGTGCGGGATCTGCCGCTAATGGCGCTGCGAGTGACGCTGGTAGTGCCGCGTCGGCGGGTCTGGTGCGAGCAGTGCGGTGGACCGCATCTGGAGAGGCTGAGCTGGCTGGGCCGTTACCAGCGAGTGACCGACCGGCTGGCCGAGGCGGTCAGCCAGTTGCTTGAGTCCAGCAACATTCTGGCCGTGGCGCGCTTCTTCCAACTGGGTTGGCACACGGTCAAGGCGCTGGACAAGGCCCTGCTGCGACGGGCGATCCAAGAGCCGGACTGGAGCCAGATCCACTACCTAGCGATGGACGAGTTCGCTCTACACAAGGGCCATCGTTATGCCACGGTCGTTGTCGATCCGATCCGCCGTCAGGTGCTATGGATCGGTGATGGCCGCTCGCGCGAGACGGCCAGAGCCTTCTTCGAACAACTGCCAACAGGAGTTGCCCAGCAGATCCGGGCCGTAGCGATCGACATGACGACGGCCTATGAGCTGGAGATCCAGGCCAACTGCCCCAACGCCGAGATCGTCTACGACCTGTTCCACGTCGTGGCCAAGTACGGCCGTGAAGTGATAGACCGGGTGCGTGTAGACCAAGCGAACCAGTTGCGGCACGACAAGCCGGCCCGCCGGGTGATCAAGTCCAGTCGCTGGCTACTGCTGCGCAATCGCAAAAACCTCGATCCGTGCCAATCGGTAAAGTTGGACGAGTTGCTCCAGGCCAACCAGCCCTTGCTCACCGCTTATCTGATGCGCGATGAGCTCAAACAGCTGTGGTTCTACCAACACCCCGGCTACGCCCGCCAGGCATGGGATCACTGGCTGCAACAGGCTCAGGGCAGCGGCATCGCCGCCTTGGCTCACTTCGCGCTCAAGCTAAAAGCCTATCTGCACGGGATTCTGTCTCGCTGTCGCCACCGGCTCAACACCAGCATCGTCGAGGGCATCAACAACACCATCAAAGTCATCAAGCGCCGCGCCTACGGCTACCGCGATCAGGAGTACTTCTTCCTCAAGATCCGGTCTGCATTCCCCGGTATTCCTCGATGAACTTTTTTTCGCCTGGCGTGGCCTCACTGCACGCGCCGGGCCCCCGTGGGAAAATAGCATCATGCGATCCACCCGCCCCTCCTCCCTACCCGCCCTGGATGCCGAGGCCAGCGCACATAGCGCACTGGTCGTGGACCACCTGCGTCAGCATATCGCCACATTAGGCGGCTGGCTGTCGTTCGACCACTGGATGGCCCTGGCCCTGTACGCTCCCGGCCTGGGCTATTACACGGCTGGATCGGTAAAGCTGGCCTCCAACGCCGGCCACGCGCGTGAACCTGGCGGCGACTTCGTCACCGCGCCAGAGCTGACACCTTTATATGCCTACACGCTGGCGCGTCAGGCCGCGCAGTGGCTGCAGGCCACGGGCACGAGTCGCATCCTCGAGTTCGGCGCCGGCTCCGGTGCGCTGGCCGAAGGCGTGTTGGCCGAGCTCGACCGGCTGGGTATACAGGTGGAATACGCCATCGTGGAAGTTTCGGCCGATCTGCGCGCCCGCCAGCAGCGCCGGCTCGCACCAAGGGGAGCCCGCGTGCAATGGCTGGACCACCTGCCGGACAGTTTCGAAGGCGTAGTGTTGGCCAATGAGGTGCTCGACGCCATGCCCGTGCGGCTGTTCCATTTTGCAGAAGATGGTCAGGTGCTCGAACGCGGCGTCGGTTGGCAGCAAGGGTTTGTCTGGCAGGACCGGCCGGCCGACCCGGCGTTGGCTCGTACCCTGGCCGCGCGCCTGCCCGCGTTGCCAGGCTATGTATCCGAAATCAATCTGCAAGGGGAGGCCTGGGTCCGCGAGATGGGCCATTGGCTGAAACGGGGTGCCGCGTTGCTGGTGGACTATGGTTTCCCTCAACGCGAGTACTACCATCCTCAACGCGCCGGCGGCACGCTGATGTGCCATCTACGCCATCATGCGCACGCCGATCCCTTCGTAGCCCCCGGTATGCAGGACATCACGGCCCACGTGGATTTCACCGCCATGGCCGACGCGGCGCTGGACGCAGGCCTGCAGGTGCTGGGTTACACCTCTCAGGCCCGCTTTCTCATGAATGCCGGACTGCTGGATCTGCTGGGCCGACTGGATCCCACCGACAGCCGTGCCTATGCACAAGCCACCGCGCCCGTGCAGAAGCTGCTCTCCGAAGCCGAGATGGGCGAGCTGTTCAAAGTGCTGGCCATCGGCCGGGATGTCCCCGCCGGATCCATCGGCTTTGCACGCGGCGACCGGCGCGACACGCTGTAAGCCCGCCCCGCCACCGGGTCAGGCGGCGACTTGCAGAGCCGCCAGACGCGCATGGCGCAAGGCTGCCTTGATACGCACGGCATCACCTGAGCACTGTCTGGCGATGGCGCCAGCATCTATGCCACGCACGGCAGCCAGCGCCCGCGACCATGGGGCGATATCGACCTGGCTCACCACACTGGCCGCCTCGACCAAGGCCAGGAAGCGATCAGGTTTACGCAGGCCATCGCAGCGCTCGATGACGTCCAGGCGCTCGGACGCAGATGCCGCCGGCAACGCCTGCAGCACGAGCGGCAACAAACGCGCCTGATCGGCGCAGTCCCCGGGCACACGCAGCCTGGTGGCCAACGTCTCGCGCTCCGGGCTAAGCCGGGCCAGCAAAGCATAGCGCCCTGGCAACGCAAGCCCGCGCCGCGCCGCTGCATCAAGATCGCCTGCAACGCTGTGCCATTGGCGCAACTGGGGCAGCACGCGCGACAGTGCTCCACACGCATCCCAGATCTGCAGCATGCGTGAAGGCACCGCCTCCATCAGCCCGCGCGACAGCTCTTTCCAGACACGCTCCGGCACCAACGCGTCGACCTCGCCCTCGTCGACCATCTGGCGGCACAGCGCCTGCGTCTCGGCAGCTACGCTGAAATCAGCGAACCGGGCGGCAAAACGCCCCAGCCGAAGAATACGTACGGGGTCTTCCGCGAACGCGGCGCCTACATGACGAAAGCATCGGGCGCGCAGATCCGCCTGGCCATTGAGCGGGTCGACCAGCTCACCTTGCTGCGTGCGCGCCATGGCGTTGACCGTAAAGTCGCGCCGGCGCAGATCCTGCTCCAGACTGACATCCGTGCCGGTATAAAACGTGAAACCCTTATACCCGCGACCGGATTTGCGCTCGGTGCGCGCCAGCGCGTACTCCTCCTTGCTCAGGGGATGGAGAAAAACAGGAAAGTCACCGCCCACCGGAATGAAACCGCGCCGCACCATGTCTTGCGGCGTGGCGCCCACCACCACCCAGTCGCGATCACCGGCCGGCAAGCCCAGCAGGGCATCCCGCACGGCTCCGCCGACGATGTAGACCTCCAGGCCGGCCGTGGCCGCGTCCTCGACTGCGCTCATTGGGACTTTGCCATGACGGCTGCGGGCGGCACCACGTTGCCCAGCCGCTCTTTGAGTGATTGAGGCTGGCCGGTGAACATGGCCGCGTAATAAACCGCGTTCGACATGACGTGCTTGACGTACAGCCGCGTCTCCGTAAACGGTATCGTTTCGGCAAATACAGCACCCTCGACAGGACAGGTGAACGTCGCCCGCCAATTGCGCGGCCGCCCAGGGCCGGCGTTGTAGCCCGCGCTGGCCAGCATCTGCGATCCATCCAGATCGCGTAGCACGATATTCAGATACTGCGTGCCCAACTCCGTATTGACGTCGAAGTCATTGACACTGGCCGGGGTGAAGTCGGTCATACCTATCTTGCCGGCGACCCATTTGGCCGTCGACGGCATGAGCTGCATCAAGCCGGATGCGCCCACATGCGAGCGCGCGTCCATGATGAAGCGCGATTCCTGGCGTATCAGGCCGTAGACCCAGGCCGGATCCACATCCAGCGCACGCGCCTTGGCCGAGACCCGGCCCTCGAAGGGCGCGATATAGCGCTGCAAAAAATCAAACTCGCGCTCCGTACGCTCGGAGGTATTGACGACCCGGTCGTATATCCTTTCGGCTCGGGCCAACTCTGCGGCGGCCAGTAACTGACGGTCGCTCATGCCACGCAATGCGAAATTCCATTCCGGCACCGCCTCGGCGCGCCAGCCCAGCCGGAACATATGGATGGCCCGCACCAGGGCAGGATTGGCGCGCGCGGCGCGGATTTCCGCATCCGTGACAGGTGCAGCTTGCTGCGGCACCTGGATACGCTGGCCTAACTCTTCGGTGGCCAACTGGCCGTAGAAGTTGAACTGATCGGCAATGCGGGCATAGGCGCGGCGCGCTTCAGCGGCATGGCCCTGTGCGGCCTGACCGCGTGCCTTCCAATAGACCCACACTTCTTCATTGCGTTGCGCGGGCGACATCTCGTCTATCGAGGCCACCACCCATTTCCAGTCCACGCGCTGCTGCCGCAGCGCCGAGCGCACTTTCCAGGCATGGTTGTTGTCCGTCATTCGAATGTGGCCGGCCTCGCGATACCAGTCGTAGGCACGCGGATCCAATGCCGTGGCGGCCACCAGCGCGTACTGCCCCCGCACCCAAGCCAGGTGCGAACGGGGCAGGTGACGCGCCCACTCGCGCTCGAGATAGGAGTCGGCCACACTGATGTCGGATCGCGCCAAGCGGGCCAGCGCCAGCGCTACGAGCTCTTTCTCGTTGCGGCCCACGGGCGTTTTCCCCTGCCGCACCAGCCATTTCATGGGGTCACGCATCATCAGGTCGAATGTTTTGACGTCCCGAGGCTCAAACAAATACTGCACCAGTTTGCGTGCGTCGGTGGTCCGATTGCTTTCAATGGCATCGCGCAATGGGGGCAGCAGCTCATCCCAGCCAAGTATGCGATCGGCGACGAGCTGGTCATACAGTGCCCAGCAGGCCGAACCGGGGCTAAAGGCGCTCAAGGCCTCTTCGGCGCTGACCCGCTTGCCCGTCATATGACGGGCGTCCAGCACGGCGCAATTGACCTGGGCGTTACCGGGTTTGGCCGGAGCCAGGCGGCGCACCGTCTCGAAATCTCCGCTGCGCGCCGCCGCCAATATCCAATCGGAGCGCAAGCGGTCTTCGAGATAGCTCCCTGAATTGTCGGCCAGAAAGCGTTCGAGCTGACGGTTCGGTCGCACCCCATTGGGCGGCACGGCCAGTTGATAACGCAACAGCCAATATTGTGGATAGGCACCCAGCACATCGCTGTCTGCCTGTGGCACCAAAGCGCCGAGCACGGACCACTGCTTGCGCGCCACGGCTTCGCGCGCCGCCACCACGGCCTGGCGGGCGCTGGACTCCGGAGACGCAGGCAGACCCGCCAGCACGGCAGACGGCACGGCGATGGGCCGTGCCCCTTGCTGCTGGCCGAGCGAAGCCTGCAGGCCTTGCGGCGGCACGTCAGCACGCTGTTGCGCATCGACAGGCGCACATCCCGCGGCCAGCAACGCCAGCAAGGGCAACATACGTTGCAGGCTGCCTCCTGCGAATGAATTCTGATACCGTTGGGATTGACGCCCCGCTATTACTGTAGGCTTCACCGTCCGCCCCTTCACGTCTCACAACGCTAGACCAGGCCCGCTCGCATGCAGACCCCAAATACTGGAGAGAATACCGCAGTCACGCTGCGCGCGCGATTGCGCCGCCTGCGTGCCGGTGTACCCGAAAACCAACGCAGCCGCAGCGCGCTATTGATGCGTGGCCGGCTGTTTACGTGGCTCAACGTAGCACGCGAGCGCAGCGCCATCCTGGGCCGGCCGCTGCAAAGCGTGGCCGCCTTCTGGCCCATGGCCGAGGAGCCAGATCTGCGCCCTCTGTTACAACAATGGGCCGACAACGGCATCACGGTGGCCCTGCCGGTCGTGCAAGGCGCCGACCGCCCCCTGGAGTTTCACCGCTGGCTGCCGCACGAGCCCATGCGCGCCGGCGCCTATGGCATTTCCGAGCCCCAATCCGGGGCCATCGTCCTGCCGGATGTCGTCCTGGTGCCTACGCTTGGCTATACCGCCCAGGCCGAGCGCCTCGGTTATGGCGGCGGCTATTACGACCGCACACTGGCCGCGCTCACCGCCGCAGGCCACCCGTACACGGCCATCGGCATTGCCTGGGATGAAGGGCTGCTGCCCTCCGACTACACGCCGGCTGCGCACGACATTCCGTTAGCTGCGGTGCTCACGCCATCCGGCTGGGTGCCCGAAGCACCGCTGGAAACCGGCGGCCTGTCCGCCGGACAAGGCACAGTATTCTCACGCACCCTGCGCTGAACGCACCGTTCTGAAGCAACGGCCGGCACCTTTTCTGGTGCGTGTGGCCGCGGTGCAGTCAGGCCGAGCGTCAAAACCAGGCCTGCTGTACTCCTTCAGCCCGCGGCCACCCCGCAATTTCTCGGATCCAGTGGAGGCATACCCGTCGGCGCGAATCCGTCAGAGCTGGCACGGGGCTTGCGTCAGCTTCTGTAAAACGCACGGCCGCCTTGGCCGTGTATTGCAGGAGACGCCATGAAGGACGGCCTGGCTATTGCTTTTGACGAGATGTTCGACGCCCAGGGTCGCGTCCGTCCCCATTATGAAAACTATGCCTACTGGCTCGACGGACAGGCACCCGACATCATGGCCGCGCGCCAGATCGAAGCCGATCTGAACTTCCGCCGGGTGGGCATCACCTTCTCGATGGCCGGAGACGCGGCCGGCACCGAACGACTCATTCCCTTCGATCTCATTCCGCGCATCATCGCCGCGCAGGAATGGCGGCGTCTGGATGCGGGCCTGAAGCAACGTGTGCGCGCACTCAATCGCTTCATCCACGACATCTATCACGATCACGACATCGTCCGTGCCGGCGTTGTTCCGGCCGAACAAGTGTTCCTCAACGCGCAGTACCGGCCTGAGATGCAGGATATCGATGTGGCGGAGGATATCTACTGCCACGTCGCGTGGCGTTGACATCGTGCGCGCAGGCGCAGGTGAGTTCTACGTGCTGGAAGACAATTTGCGCGTACCGTCCGGCGTGTCCTATATGCTGGAGAACCGCAAGATGTCGATGCGTCTGATGCCAGAGGCCTTCGGCAGCAACAAGGTGCGGCCCGTGGCCCACTACCCCGACCTGTTGCTAGACAATCTGCGCGAGGTCGCGCCGGGCGGCAATGTCGATCCGACAGTCGTGGTACTCACGCCGGGCATGTACAACTCGGCCTATTTCGAACATGCCTTTCTGGCACAGCAAATGGGTGTCGAGCTGGTCGAAGGCCAGGATCTGTTCGTCGAGCAAAACACCGTCTACATGCGCACCACGCGCGGGCCGCGCCGGGTGGATGTGACCTACCGGCGGCTGGATGATGATTTTCTGGATCCGCTGTCGTTTCGCGCCGACTCTGCGCTCGGTGTACCGGGTCTGCTATCGGCTTACCGCGCCGGACGCGTCACGCTGGCAAACGCAATAGGCACGGGAATCGCCGATGACAAATCCACCTACCTTTACGTGCCGGAGATGATCCGCTTCTATTTGGGAGAGGAGCCGATTCTGTCCAATGTGCCTACCTGGCAATGCGCCCGTCCCGATGAGTGTTCGCATGTCCTGGCGAACCTGCACGAACTGGTCGTCAAGGAGGTGCACGGTGCGGGCGGCTACGGCATGCTGGTCGGTCCATGCGCCATCCGGCAAGAGATAGACGACTTCAAACTGCGAGTACAAGCCCACCCGGCCAACTACATCGCCCAGCCAACGCTGTCGTTGTCGACGATTCCCACGTACGTGGAATCCGGCGTGGCACCACGTCACGTCGATTTGCGCCCCTACGTGCTGTGCGGCAAGGATATCCGCACCGTGCCGGGCGGATTGTGCCGCGTCGCACTGACCGAGGGGTCGCTGGTGGTCAACAGCAGCCAGGGCGGCGGCACCAAGGACACCTGGGTACTGGAAGACTGATCATGCTGAGCCGAACCGCCGACCATCTTTTCTGGATGTGCCACTACATCGAACGCGCCGAAAGCACCGCGCGCATGCTCGATGTCAATCTTCAGATGTCGCTGCTGCCTCAGGACGCATTGAGCCGGGAAAACTCCTGGCGCGCCTTGCTGCGTATCTCGGAACTGCACCGCCACTACGAATCGCGCCACGAGGAGCTCACGCCGGCCAGCGTGCTGCACTATATGGTGCGCGACCCGGACAACCCCTCGTCGATTCATGCCTGCCTGCGCGCCGCACGAGAGAATGCCCGCGCCGTACGCGGCAGCCTGACCACCGAACTCTGGGAAACCTACAACAGCACCTGGCTTGAGCTGCAAAAGCATCTCGGCTCCGGGCTGCCGGAGCGCAATCCAGGCGAATTCTTCGAATGGGTGAAATTCCGCTCCCACGTCGCGCGTGGCGTGACCCTGGGCACCATGCTCGAAGACGAGGCGCTGTGCTTCCTGCGCCTGGGCATGCATCTGGAGCGTGCCGACAACACCGCGCGGCTGCTGGACGTGAAATTCCACGAAGGCGAACACGGCCCCCAGAATGAGTTCTACCGCTGGTCGGCAATTCTGAGCTCCGTCTCCGGCCTTGAGGTCTACCGCAAAGTGTACCGCGACGTCGTCACTCCCGAGCGCGTGGCCGAACTGCTCATCCTGCGCGGCGACATGCCGCGTTCGCTATTGGCCTCGACACAGGCAGTGGCGGACAACCTCGGCCGGGTCGCCAACCAACGTTCGGCGCAAACCGAAAGGCACGCCGGAATGCTCAGCGCGGAACTGCGGTTTGGGCACGTCGAGGATATTCTGCGCAGCGGTCTGCACGGCTTTCTGGAGACCTTTCTCGCACGCATCAACGACCTGGGCAACCGCATCAGTCAGGACTTCCTGTTGCCGCTGTCGACCTGAAACCGGAGCCAGCATGAAACACCTCATTCGCCACATCACGCACTACCGCTACACCTCGCCGGTGAGCTACAGCATCCAGGTATTACGTCTGACCCCCCGGCAGGACGAACATCAGCGTGCACTGCGCTGGTTCATCGACGCGCCCGCGCCCTTGCAGGAACAGGTCGATGCCTTCGGCAATATCACCCACACACTGACGATGACCCGGCCGCACGAAGAGATTGAACTGCGCGTAACCGGCCACATCGAGATCGACACGCTCGCGCAAGGCCGACTGCCCGAGGAAGAACCTCGCCTTCCCTTGCAGGCCTTCTGCGTGCCCACCGCACTCACCCAACCCAACGACCCCGTGCGGGCACTCGCGCGCGGTGCTTTACCACACGGTCTGAGAACGGCCGAAGATGCACTCAAGCTGGCCGACGTTATCTGCGACCGAGTCCACTATGAGCCTGGCACGACTGACGTCGGCACCGCGGCCGGTGACGTCCTGCGCCTGGGTCATGGAGTCTGCCAGGATCACGCCCACCTCTTCCTGGCATGCGCTCGCGGGCTGGGCGTGCCGGCACGCTATGTCAGCGGCTACCTCTATACTGAGGCCGCCCACGCTGCCAGCCACGCCTGGGTCGATGTCTGGCTTGACGGCCAAGGGTGGATCAGCGTGGACATCACTAACCGGCAATTTGCCTCGGATTGTCACTGTCGGTTGGCAGTGGCCCGCGACTATGACTCCGCTTCGCCCGTGCGCGGAGTGCGCAATGGCGGCGGAGGCGAGGTCATGAGCGTCTCGGTTCAGGTCCAGGCCGCCCATCAGCAGTAAGCCCCGCCATCCCTCTTTATCGCCCCTGCCCCATGACCTATTGCATCGCAGCCCAACTCAACCAGGGTCTGGTCTTTCTATCGGACTCGCGCACCAATGCCGGCGTCGATCAGATCAGCAACTTTCGCAAGCTACATGTTTTCGAGCTGCCAGGCGATCGTGTCATGGTGCTCATGACCTCCGGCAACCTTGCCATCAGTCAAGCCGTGCTCAACGTCTTGGCGGAAGAAAACGCCCGACGCCCGGACTCGATATGGCGGGTCCCCAGTATGTTCGAAGCGACTCGCCGCGTGGGACAAGCAGTAAGACTGGTCTACGAACGCGATGCCGAGGCCTTGCGCGAGCAAGGCGTGGAGTTCAATATCAATCTGATTTTTAGTGGCCAGATCGGCGCTGCGCCATACCGCCTGTTTCAAGTCTATGCCGCAGGCAATTTCATCGAAGCCACGCCGGAGTGCCCGTATTTTCAGATCGGCGAAGCCAAATACGGCAAACCCATCCTTGACCGCGTATTGCAGCCCGACACTCCGCTGGATGAGGCCGCCAAATGCGCACTCATTTCGATGGATTCGACACTGCGCTCGAATATCTCGGTCGGATTGCCGTTGGATCTACTCGTCTACGAGTCGGGGTCGCTGCAGGTGACCCATTTTGCGAGCATCGACGAGCAGAACGAATACTTCGCAATGATCCGTGGCAGTTGGGGAGAGCGGCTGCGCCAGGTGTTCGCTGAGATCCCGGACCCGTTATGGAGCCAGCCGGAAGATCCCGACTCCCTTGTGCCCGCGCATCGTGTGCACCAGCCCATGCGCGTGCGCCCGGCCGGTCTGGCCGATCAGCCTTACGCAGCGCCGCAGCTGCTGGCCCAGGGCGTCCATGCACGGCAAGCCAGTTAGCTGTGAAGATTCAATAGGTTGTATGCATGGTTCATCCGAACCGGATTTGAGAAACTGGAAATCGCCAACCCCCCAGTTCACTCAAGGAGCCCGGCCGGATGAACACCCATAAGCATGCCCGATTGACCTTCCTACGTCGCCTCGAAATGGTCCAGCAATTGATCGCCCATCAAGTTTGTGTGCCTGAAGCGGCCCGCGCCTATGGGGTCACCGCGCCGACTGTGCGCAAATGGCTGGGCCGCTTCCTGGCTCAGGGCCAGGCGGGCTTGGCCGATGCGTCCTCGCGCCCGACGGTCTCGCCCCGAGCGATTGCGCCGACCAAGGCGCTGGCTATCGTGGAGCTGCGCCGCAAGCGGCTGACCCAAGCGCGCATCGCCCAGGCGCTGGGCGTGTCAGCCAGCACCGTCAGCCGCGTCCTGGCCCGCGCCGGTCTGTCGCACCTGGCCGACCTGGAGCCGGCCGAGCCGGTGGTGCGCTACGAGCATCAGGCCCCCGGCGATCTGCTGCACATCGACATCAAGAAGCTGGGACGTATCCAGCGCCCTGGCCACCGGGTCACGGGCAACCGACGCGATACCGTTGAGGGGGCCGGCTGGGACTTCGTCTTCGTGGCCATCGATGACCACGCCCGCGTGGCCTTCACCGACATCCACCCCGACGAGCGCTTCCCCAGCGCCGTCCAGTTCCTCAAGGACGCAGTGGCCTACTACCAGCGCCTGGGCGTGACCATCCAGCGCTTGCTCACCGACAATGGCTCGGCCTTTCGCAGCCGCGCCTTCGCCGCGCTGTGCCATGAGCTGGGCATCAAGCACCGCTTTACCCGACCTTACCGCCCACAGACCAATGGCAAGGCCGAACGCTTCATCCAGTCGGCCTTGCGTGAGTGGGCTTACGCTCACACCTACCAGAACTCCCAACACCGAGCCGATGCCATGAAATCCTGGCTACACCACTACAACTGGCATCGACCCCACCAAGGCATCGGGCGCGCTGTACCCATCTCCAGACTCAACCTGGACGAATACAACCTATTGACAGTTCACAGTTAGCCGCCTCGCCGCTGCCTGCAGCGTCCCAAGCGTCGGTCCAGCGACCAGTCACCCGCGCCGCAGGCAAACAGTGCAAACAGCATCAAGGCCAGCATTAGCGGCACCTTGAAGCCCAATCCCTCATCGGTTTCGATCTGGTTCCACCCCGCCCAGCCGAGATCGAAGTGCACCGAATAGACGGCAACGAAAACGATGTAGATCAGCGCGGCCGCGGCCCAGCGCGTGCACAGGCCGACGATAAGCGCCACACCCAGCGCCAACTCCAGCACGCCGGCGCTGACCCAGTTCAGGTTGGCGGGTAGCCAGACGTGTGGCACGGGAAAGTCCAATCCGCGGAACCAGGCTGGCGCCTGCAGGCCGCCGCTCAGTTTGGTCCACCCCGCCCGAGCAAACTCAAGGCCTGTCCACAGTCGCAGCAACAGAAGCGCCAAGGCCGGCTCAAGCTGTCGTGCGCGCAAGAAATTCCCGAAACTCATGTTGTAAATCCCCATAGAAATGCGACGTCCAGGCTGACTGGCGAACGAAACCCTCGATCAGCGCACGCCAGGCCGGCTCTCCCAGGCCCTGTCGCAAGCCCGGAAAGCTCGCCTCCACCATCTGGCTGGCCCCCAGGTAAACGAGGTATCGGTAGACGCGCATGCCGGCGACGCTGTAACCCGGTGGCACGCGATCGGTCAGACCTCTGACGTAGTCATAAAACGCTGCAGACATTCGAGCTCCCGATTGATCTCCTGCACGCCGGGTATGTCGTTGTCCCATTCCAGCAGAATGGGCAGCCCGTGATGCTCATGCAGACGGAGAGCCCACTGCGCGGTGCTCGCGGACACCCCGCGACTGTGGGTGTCTACATACATGCCAAACCGCGGGTCGAATTCATGACCGGCCACATGCAGATAGCTCACGCGCGACAGGTCGATGTGACTCACGTACCCTTCGATGTCGTGGCCACCGTGGTTTTTGTGGTTGACGTCGATATTGTTCAGGTCGAGCACGATGGCGCAATCCGCCCGGTCGGCCACCTCGGCCAGAAACTGCGCCTCGCACATCTCGCCGACGTTGGTGTACCAGGTGCTGTTCTCCACCCCCATGGCCTGACCGAGGATATCCTGCGCGTGGCGTATCCGATCGGCCACGCGCCGCACTTCGGCTTGTGTGAAGGGGATGGGAAAGAGATCGTAGAGCTGATGGGCGTCACCGCTGGCGGCGAGGTGATCGGAGTAATGGCAACTGCCCAGTTCTTGCATCAAGGCATGGATCGCACGCAGAAATCCTGGATCCAACGCCGAGTCTCCGCCAAGATTGAGCGACACCCCGTGCAAGGCAATACTGCGGCCGCTGGCCAATAGCCGATGCAATGGCGCCCGATCGCGGCGCAGCCAGTTTTCAGGCACTACCTCGAAAAAGTCCGCCTGGACGGCGGACATATCCCACGTGGACATTTCACGCCGGTAACCAAGACCGACGTGGGGAGTCGCTAGTGCTTGGCGCACGAAGCATCCTTTTTGCCGCAGCCGGCATCCGGCTGCTCTGCCGTGGAAGAAGTGCTGCTGCCAGCGGTGTGCTGGCCATTTTTGTCTTTGCTGCCAGTATCGCCCTTAGGCTGAGACGTTTCTTTCTTGCCGCAAGCGCCTGCGCCGCAGGACTGATCCGCGCCTTCGGCCGAGGCGATCGACGCCACCAGCGACGTGGCCAGGGCGGCAATGGTCTTCAGGTAGACGGGGGAAGAGGACATTAATGGACTCCTTGATGAGCTGCACCGGATTGGCACAGAGCTGACATGGAAATGTCAGCCCGATGCTCTCACCCGTATCCCGGCATGGGTAGCGCATATGCCCAATATCGGACGGGCGCTCTGCCTGACGCGGTTTCGCCATGCCGAAGTGGGCTTTCAAGAATCACGAATACCCAGGTGGGCTGCGGCCACGCACACTATGCGGTTACCGCCACGGCCAGCGCGCTCATAAGGATCGCTGCCGGTGACGGCCACAAAAAAAGGAGCGAGACCCTGATGAAACGTACCCCCGTCGGTCGCCGTGCGGCCCTGCTGGCCCTGGGCGGTCTGCTCTCGATGAGCGTTCATGCCCAAGACAAGAATTTCCCCGCGCACGCCCTGACTTTGGTCGTGCCTTTCGCGGCCGGTGGTCCCACGGATGTGGTGGCCCGTTCACTGGGCGCATCGATGAGCAAAACATTAGGCCAGCCCATCGTGGTCGAGAACCGCACCGGCGCCGGCGGCACGCTCGGTCCTTCGTTTGTCTCGCGAGCCCAGCCAGATGGTTATACGCTGCTCATTCACCACAATGGAATGGCTACAGCCCCGGCACTGTACAAGAAACTGCCCTACGACCCCTTGAAGGATTTCGAGTACGTCGGCCAGGTCGCCGATGTGCCAATGACGCTCATGGGCCGCAAGAGCCTGCCGCCCGCCGACATGCCCGCCTTCATCGCCTATGCTCGCGCCAACGGCAACAAAATCAACCTCGCCAATGCCGGACCGGGCGCCGTGTCGCAACTATGCGGCACGCTGCTACAGGATGCCCTGGGCACACAGTTCACGGAAATCCCCTACGCCGGCACGGCGCCTGCCATGAGCGCCCTGCTGGGCGGACAGGTGGATATGCTGTGCGATCAGACCACGCAAACGCTTCCGCAGATCAAAGGCGGCAGCGTCAAACTCTACGGGGTCACCACGCAGGAGCGCATCAAGTCGCTGCCGGATGCGCCCACCCTGGAGGAAAGCGGCTTGAAGGGATTCGAAGTCATGGTCTGGCATGGCATCTACGCGCCCAAGGGCACGCCTAAAGCCCAGATCGACCGCATCAACGAAGCCTTGCGCATTGCGCTCAAGGATCCGGCGTTTGCCACCAAGATGAATGAACTGGGCGCCGAGATCGTGCCTGCGGCCAAGCAGACCCCCGAGGGACTGCATAGCTGGCTGCAGTCGGAAACAACCAAGTGGGGCGGCATGATGAAAAAAGCCGGCATCGAACCTCAATAAGGTTGTACGCCGGCCCGAAGGCGGCACCCGTTCGGGTGCCGTTTTTTTATTGCCTAGCGCTGCAGATTCTTCCAGATACCAAGGATCGCTTCTGATTGATTCAGGGTATAGAAGTGCAGGCCCGGCACGCCGGTATCCAGCAAGGTCTGGCACAGCTCGGTCACCACGTCCTGGCCGAAAGCACGGATGGACGCCTTGTCGTCGCCAAACTCCGCCAGTCGCAGACGTATCCAGCGCGGTAGTTCCGCGCCGCACATTTCCGAAAATCGCGAAAGCTGGCTGTAGTTGGTGATGGGCATGATGCCCGGCACGATAGGAATGCTCACGCCACGCGCCTGCGCCCGGTCGACAAAGTCAAAGTAGGCGTCGGCGTTGAAGAAGTATTGCGTGATGGCCGCGTCGGCGCCGGCCTGGACCTTGGCCACGAAATGGTCGAGGTCGACCGTGGGGCTGGCTGCCTGCGGATGTATCTCGGGATAGGCAGCCACTTCGATGTGGAACCAATCGCCGGTTTCCTCGCGGATGAAACGCACCAGTTCACTCGCATAACGCAGCTCGCCGGCATCGCCCCCCATTCCCGAGGGCAAGTCACCGCGCAGAGCCACCACGCGGCGCACCCCGGCCTGGCGGTAATTGTTGAGGATCTCGCGCAATTGCTCGCGCGAGGCACCGATGCAAGACAGATGTGGCGCCGCATCGCAGCCGAGGTTGGTCAACGTGCGAACGGTGTCTTCAGTACCGGCGCGCGTGGAGCCACCCGCGCCGAAAGTCACGCTGACATAGCGTGGTTGAATCGCCAGCATCTGCTTGGCCGCGCGCACCAGCCTTTCCTGGGCCGCGATATCTCGCGGCGGGAAAAACTCCAGGCTGAACGCGGGAGAGGTTGTGTCAGTCATCAAGGTATCAGATAGGACAGCAGGCCCGAGATGATGCTGTAGAGAATCGCACCCGCCACGGCCCACCAGAAGCCGTTGACCTGGAAGCCGCGCAGAATCGAACCGGCCAGCCAGAACAACAAAGCGTTCAGGATAATCAGGAAGAGACCGAGCGTGACGATAGTGATAGGCAACGTCAGCACGACCAATACAGGCTTGACCAGCATGTTCAACAAGCCCAGAACCAGTGCGGCCAACAGCGCCGAACCGAAGCTGGCCACGGCAATGCCAGGCAAAAGATACGCCACGGCCAGCAGCGCCACCGCGTTCAGAACCCAGACCAGAATCAAAGTCATATCGATCTCCTTTAGTAAAGGGTGGCCTCAACAGCCACCCCTATTGTGCAACATCGCTGCAATCAATAGCGATAATGGCCCGGCTTGAAGGGGCCTTGGACCGGCACGCCGATGTACTGCGCCTGCTCTTGCGAAAGCGTGGTGAGGTTCACGCCGAGTTTTTTCAGGTGCAGACGGGCGACCTTCTCGTCCAGATGCTTGGGCAGTACATACACCTGGCCGCTGGTGTACTGCTCGTTGCGCGTGAACAGCTCGATCTGTGCGATCGTCTGGTTGGCAAACGACGAGGACATCACGAACGAGGGGTGGCCGGTGGCGCAACCCAGGTTGACCAGACGGCCCTTGGCCAGCAGGATGATGCGCTTGCCGTCCGGGAAGATCACGTGGTCGACCTGAGGCTTAATCTCTTCCCACTGGCAATCCTGCTCGATCGCGGCGACGTCGATTTCGTTGTCGAAGTGACCGATGTTGCAGACGATGGCCTGATCTTTCATGGCGTCCATGTGGGCGCGGGTGATCACGTGGTAGTTGCCCGTTGCGGTGACGAAGATATCGGCGTGCGCAGCAGCTTGCTCCATGGTGACGACCTTGAAGCCTTCCATGGCAGCCTGCAAGGCGCAGATCGGGTCGATTTCCGTGACCCACACTTGTGCGCGCAACGCAGCCAGTGCCTGGGCGCAACCCTTGCCCACGTCACCATAGCCGGCAACCACGGCGATCTTGCCTGCCACCATCACATCGGTGGCGCGCTTGATGCCATCGACCAGCGACTCGCGGCATCCGTAGAGGTTGTCGAACTTGGACTTGGTGACCGAATCATTGACGTTGATGGCCGCGAAGGCCAATTCACCCTTTTGCGACATCTGATAGAGACGATGCACGCCCGTGGTGGTCTCTTCGGTCACGCCCTTGATCTGCGCCAGACGGGTGGAGTACCACTTCGGGTCGCGCGCCAGCGTTTCCTTGATGGCGGCAAACAGCACGCGCTCTTCTTCGCTGCCCGGTTTATCCAGCACGGAAATGTCGGTCTCGGCCTTGGTGCCCAGATGCAGCAGCAGCGTCGCATCGCCACCGTCGTCCAGAATCATGTTGGCATGACGGTCTTGCGGCCACTCGAAAATCTTGTGGGTGTACTGCCAGTACTCTTGCAAGGTCTCGCCCTTGATGGCGAACACCGGCGTGCCCGTTGCGGCGATGGCGGCAGCGGCGTGGTCCTGGGTCGAGAAGATGTTGCACGACGCCCAGCGCACTTCGGCGCCCAGAGCAACCAGAGTTTCGATCAGCACCCCAGTCTGGATGGTCATGTGCAGGCTGCCGGCGATACGCGCGCCCTTCAAGGGCTGCGCAGCCGCGTACTCTTCGCGAATGGCCATCAGGCCCGGCATTTCGGTCTCGGCGATGGCCAGCTCACGGCGGCCCCAGCCTGCCAGACCCATGTCGGCGACGATGTAATCGGAAAAGCCTTTATCGGACACTGCGTTCACGGTGTAGATCTCCACGTAAAAAAGATGAACGGCGCACACTGGCCGACCGACGTGAAGAACCATGAAACCATGGCGCCATCACCCTGCCGGCCTAGCGGCTAAGGTGAGCGCCGTTGCAAAGCGCCGCACATGGGGCGGCGCCTGGACACGATCCCTGAGCCTGGCGAGCCGTATATCCGGCTTTCGTCGCAGCGCTCCTCAAGGATGAGCGGCATTGTAGCGGGTCGGACAAGCAGGCGGGAAGCCCCATGCGGCGGGCATCAGACGCCGAGGGCTTGTTCAGGCGTACTTTGCGCTGCCATGCCATCGATGGGCACCAGCGCAGCGAGCAGATCCTGCGCCACAGCATCCCAACTGCGTGTCAGCGCCCAGTCGCGCACCGTACGACGGTCAAGCTGGCGCGCGGCCAGGCAGGCGCGGGCGAGGTCGTCGTCCAGCACGCCGGTCTGGCCTTGACGCACCACAGCCAGGGGCGCCTCGCTGCGAAAGGCGGCCACCGGTGTGCCGCAGGCCATGGCCTCCAGCATGACCAGCCCGAAGGTGTCGGTCAAACAGGGAAAGACAAACGCATCGGCCGCGCTATAGAGCTCGGGCAATTGCGCGTCGCCCTGCGCGCCCAGGAAGTGGGCCTCGGGAAACTGGCGGCGCAGCCGGGCCAGGTCAGGGCCAGCGCCGGCCACCACCTTGCTGCCCGGCAGGTCCAGCGCCAGAAAGGCATCCAGGTTCTTTTCCCGCGCTACGCGCCCGACGGACAGCCAGATCGGACGCGGCAAATGGGCCAGCAATTCCGAAGCCACCGGCTGGAAGTGCGTCGCGTCGACACCGCGCGACCAGATTTTCAGGTTGCCGATACCGCGCGCGGCGACGACATCAGCCACCGTGGGCGTGGGCACCAGCACGCGCTGAGAAGGGCGGTGGAACCAGCGCATGTATCGCCACGGCAAGCCCGCGGGTATCCCCATGCGCGCCTGAAGATAATCCGGGAACATGGTGTGAAACGAGGTCGTGAACCGCCAGCCGCGCTTGAGCGCCATGCTGCGCGCGGCCAGGCCCAGCGGGCCTTCGGTGGCGATATGCAAGGCGTCGGGCACCCATCCTTGCAGCAGGCGCCGCAATTGCCGCCGGGGAGTGAGACACAGCCGCAGGTCCGGCTCTGAAGGCGCAGGTACGGTGCGACTGCCTTCAGGGCTGATGACCCGGACTTCATGACCCCAGGCGCGCAGCAGCGTGCACATGGCCGTCCAGGTGCGAACCACGCCATTGACCTGTGGATGCCAGGCATCCGTTACCAGTGCGATACGCATGCCAAAACCCCAAGGAGACGATGGGGTCGATTAGGCCCGCCACGTATGACAGGGCCAAGACAGGCGCTCAGTTGTTGCGCCGGGGATAACCCTGAGCGCGAATGCGCACCCAGACGTCGCGCTTTTCTTCTTCGGTCATGAAGACCCAGTTGGCGACTTCCATGGCCGTGCGGCCACACCCTCGGCAAATGTCGTCAAACAATGTGGAGCACACGGCCACGCAGGGCGAGTCGGTGGCGGCAAAAACGCCAGACGGGGCAGGTTCGGTCGGATCTTCACGGCTACTCATGGGCGCAAGCTTAGCACCGGGCCTATGTCCCTTTTTGCATAGCCCTATCGCCGACTGGCGATTACGCCACCGTTGGAAAGCCCCCAGTCGCGGCCCTATGAGCTAGAGATCCAGGAGCAACAGAGCAGAGCCGGCCCCTGCCCGCCCTCGCCTGCGGCCCACGGATGAACCCGAGTCCGTGTTAATGATAATATGATTTATATATGAATCATATATCGAGAAACCGATGGGCATCGTAAACATCGACGATGAATTGCACGACCAGATCCGCAAGGCCAGCTCGGTGACATGCCGCTCCATCAATGCACAGGCCGCGTTCTGGATCAAGATCGGCATGTTGTGCGAGCTGAACCCGGCGCTGTCCTTTAACGAAGTACTCGCTAGTCAGTTGCGTGCCGCCGGGGTTCAAACCCCTGCGCTGCAAGAGGCCGCAGCATGATCAAGCGCCCGGACGAAATCGCCCTGATGGCCGAGTCGGGCAGGCTACTGGCCGCCGTATTCGGTCGGTTGGACTCGCTGCCGCTGGCCGGGATGTCCACCATGCAGGTCAACGACCTTGTCGAGCAGTTCATTGTGCAGGAGCTCAAGGCAAGGCCGGCCAGTAAGGGGCAGTATGGCTATGCCTATGCGCTGAACGCGTCACCGAACCAGGTCGTCTGCCACGGCGTGCCGTCGACAGCCGATGTCCTGCGCAATGGCGATATCGTCAACTTTGATATCACCCTGGAGAAAAATGGCCATATCGCCGATTCCAGCAAGACTTATCTGGTGGGAGAGGTCAAGCCCTCGGCTCGACGTCTGGTGCAGGTAACCTACGAAGCCATGTGGCGTGGCATTCTTGCCGTGCGGCCCGGCGCCCGGCTGGGTGACATAGGCCATGCCATCGAGCAGTACGCACGCCAGCATGGGTATTCCGTGGTCCGCGAGTATTGCGGACACGGCATAGGCCGCGAGATGCATGAAGCGCCCGAGGTTCTGCATTGGGGCCGGCCACGCACGGGCCTGGTGCTGCGTGAAGGCATGGTCTTTACCATCGAGCCCATGATCAATCAGGGACGTGCAGACGTGCGCACCGAAGATGATGGCTGGACCGTCGTGACCGAGGACGGCAAACTCTCGGCGCAGTTCGAACACACGGTCGCTGTCACGGCTCACGGCGTACGTGTGCTGACGCTGCGCGCCGACGAAAAACGCAAGTAGTACTGCCCAAAAAAATCCCCTGACTCAAGGCCAGGGGGTTTTGCATGCAGCACCTCAGACAGATTTCTTGAGTGCCTGAACCTTGTCGGTGGCTTCCCAGGAAAACTCCGGCTCGGACCGGCCGAAGTGGCCATAGGCGGCCGTCTTGGTGTAGATCGGGCGCAGCAGATCGAGCATGTTGACGATGCCCTTGGGGCGCAGATCGAAGTGCTCGCGCACGAGCTTGGCGATCTGGTCATCGGGGATCACGCCGGTGCCTTCGGTGTAAACCGTAATGTTGATGGGCTCGGCCACGCCGATGGCATAGCTCACCTGCACCTGGCACTGACGCGCCAGGCCGGCGGCCACGACGTTCTTGGCCACATAGCGGGCCGCGTAAGCCGCCGAGCGATCCACCTTGGACGGATCCTTGCCCGAAAAAGCGCCTCCGCCGTGGGGGCAGGCGCCGCCATAGGTGTCGACGATAATCTTGCGGCCCGTCAGCCCGCAATCGCCTTGCGGCCCGCCGATGACAAAGCGGCCGGTCGGGTTGACCAGGAACTTGGTCTTGGGCGTGATCAGGCCGTCGGGAAAGCAAGGCTTGATGATGTCTTCAATGACCGCCTCGTGGATGGCGGACTGCTCGATTTCGGGCGCGTGCTGCGTCGACAGCACCACGGTGTCGACTTCGACCGGACGGCCGTCGACATAGCGGAAGGTGACTTGCGACTTGGCGTCGGGACGCAGCCACGGCAGGCGGCCGTCCTTGCGCAGCTCGCTCTGACGCTGCACCAGGCGGTGGGCGTACCAGATCGGTGCGGGCATCAGGTCGGGCGTTTCATCGCAGGCGTAGCCGAACATCAACCCCTGGTCGCCGGCGCCCTGATTGAGGTAGTCCTCGGAGCTGCGGTCCACACCTTGAGCAATGTCGGGCGACTGCTTGTCATAGGCGACCAGCACCGCGCAACCCTTGTAGTCGATACCGTAGTCGGTATTGTCGTAGCCGATACGGCGGATCGTGTCGCGCGCGACCTGGATGTAATCGACGTTGGCGCTGGTGGTGATTTCTCCGGCCAGCACGACCAGACCCGTATTGCACAGGGTTTCGGCTGCGACCCGCGCGTTGGGATCCTGCGTGAAGATGGCGTCGAGGATGGCGTCGGAAATCTGGTCGGCGACCTTGTCGGGGTGGCCTTCCGAGACCGACTCGGAGGTGAAGAGAAAATCGTTATTAGCCACGATGCGTCCTTACGTACATGTCCGGCCGAAAGCCGGCCCTCAAGTTGAACGAGGCGCGTTGCGCCCCGGATCTTCCTGGCAAGAAGGGCATCTGGGCGCGACGCTTTAGCGGATTTGAAGCAGCACAAGCTGCAACGTCGCTCCGCAAGTTGTCGGTTAACTCAGCGACTTCAGGCATTTTAGGCGAAAATGGGTATCCGGGCGAAGCAACCCTGCTGGCCGTAGCGTTTTTGCGGACGGACCCACGGGCCTGCCGCGCCGTTTTCGACAACGACTACATGCTGCTCGCTTTTTTCCGCTTCATTGCCCTGTTGCCGCTGCCTGTACTGCAGGCGTTCGGGCGGAGTCTGGGCAAGCTGGCTTATGCCTGGCCAGGCAAATACCGGCAGCGCCTCAAAGCCAATGCCGCGCAAGCGGGTTACCCGCAGGCGGCGTTCGCGCGCCGCGCGGCCGGCCAGATCGGCGCGAGCATGCTCGAATCACCCTGGATCTGGTTTCGCGAAAAAGACAGTCTGAACCGCATCCATCTTGACGAGGCGAACCGCGCCGTCCTGGAGACGACCCTGGCCGAGCAACGCGGCACGGTATTTCTCACGCCGCATCTGGGCTGTTTTGAGGTCATGGCCCGCTATCTGGCGCAGAAGGTCGCGCTGACGGTCATGTTTCGCCCGCCGCGCAAGGCCATTCTGGCTCCTTTGCTGGAGACCGCGCGCAACAACTCGGCGGTACGCGCCGTTCCCGCCAATATGCAGGGTGTCCGCGAATTCGTGCGCGCTCTGCGTCGCGGCGAGGCCGTGGGACTGTTGCCCGATCAGGCGCCGGGCCAGGGCGAAGGCGTCTGGGCGCCGTTTTTTGGCCGCATGGCCTACACGGTCACCCTGCCCGGCAAACTCGCCGGGCAAACGCGCGTGCCCATCGTACTTTGCGCGGCGCAGCGCCTGCCCCGTGGCCAAGGCTGGCAACTGCACTTTGTTCGGGTACCGGAACCGCTGCCCGACGACCCTCAGGCTCAGGCCACGCTGCTCAACCACAGCATGGAAGCATTGATCCGCCGTTGCCCCGATCAGTATCTCTGGGGCTATAACCGATATAAGACCCCGCGCGGCGCACCCCCCGCCCCCACAGCCCCATGAGTTCCGATTTCAAAACCCGTGCCCTGACCGGGCTGCTGCGCTGGTTCGCCGGCATGAGTCCCCGAGCGCGGCAGCGTGCTGGCGCCTGCGCAGGCTGGCTGGCCCTGCATCTGGCCAAATCGCGTGTCCATATCGTGCGGCGCAACCTGGAAATCTGCTTCCCCGACGAAAGCCCGCAGACGCGGCAGCGCTGGACCCGCGAACACTTCCGCGCGCTGGGCCAATCCATCGTCGACCGGGGAGTACTCTGGTACGGCAGCCCCGATGCCATACGCGAGATGGTCACCGTCAGTGGCGCCGACACCATCAATATGCTGGCCGCCTCCGGACGGCCGGTCATTCTTCTGGCACCGCATTTCATCGGACTGGATGTCGCCGCCACCCGCCTGACCATGGAAGTTCCCAGTGGCGCGACCATGTACACGCCACAAAGCGACGCGGCCGTCGATGCCATCGTGCGGGCCGGCCGCATGCGATTCAACGAGGTTTTCCTTGTCAGCCGCAAAGATGGAGTGCGCGACCTGATACGCCATTTCCGCCAGGCCCGGCCCGTGTATTACCTGCCCGACATGGATTTCGGCCGCAACGGCTCGGCCTTCGTGCCCTTTTTTGGCGTGCCCGCCGCCACGCTGGTCGCGACAGCGCAATTGGCGCGCAAGTGGAATGCCGCCGTGCTGCCCATCCTCGACTTCTGGGACCCAGCCTCCGGCCGCTATCACGTCGAAGTCCTCCCGCCGCTGGCCGATTTCCCCGGCCAAGACAGCCTCGAGGATGCGACGGCGCGCCTGAACCGCGAGTTAGAAAGCTGGATCCGCCGCTGCCCCAGCCAGTACTACTGGGTGCACCGGCGTTTCAAAACACGCCCCGAGGGCTCGCCCAAGCTCTACTAGCCCGGCTGCCAGATGGTTGGGAATGGGTGATAATCCCGGCATGATCTGGAACTTCACCAAAATGCATGGCGCCGGCAACGACTTCGTCGTGCTCGACGGCGTTCGCCAAACCATCGAGATGACGCCGGAGCGCGCGCGCGCTCTGGGCGACCGGCATTTCGGCGTCGGCGCCGACCAGATATTGCTGGTCGAGCGGCCTACCCGCCCCGACGCCGACTTTCGCTACCGGGTTTTCAACAATGACGGCAGCGAGGTCGAGCATTGCGGCAACGGCGCGCGCTGCTTCGTGCGCTTTGTGCACGAGCAGGGCTTGAGCGAGAAGAACCCGCTGCGCGCGGAGATCGTCAGCGGCGTCATTCTGCTCGACGAAAGCGAAGACGGACAGGTAACCGTGGATATGGGATCGACGTGCTTCGATCCGGCGGCGCTACCCTTCGATGCCCACGGCCTGACCCAGCGCTCGCAGGGGCAGGATACGCTCTACACCCTGCCGCTTGACGGCGCCGAGGTGGAAATCTCGACCGTGGCCATTTCCAACCCGCACGCCGTGCAGGTGGTCGCCGATGTCGCCACAGCAGCCGTGGCCCGTCTGGGCCCGCAAATCGAATCGCATCCCCGCTTTGCGCGCCGCGTCAATGCCGGTTTCATGCAGATCATCGACCGCCACGCCATCGCGCTGCGCGTCTACGAACGCGGCGCGGGCGAGACCCTGGCTTGCGGCACCGGGGCCTGCGCGGCCGTGGCTGCCGGCATCCGCGGCGGCCTGCTCGACAGTCCCGTGCGCGTGCAAACCCGCGGCGGCGTGCTGACCATTGCCTGGGACGGCGCCCAACTGCGCATGACCGGCCCGGCCCAGTCCGTATTCCATGGCCAGATCGATATCGACAAACTGGTCTTTTCCATGGCGCTGAATCGCTGAGCGCAACGCATCCATCAAGGCGACATGACCACCAACGATCCCAGCGCGCAGGATATTGCGCATTTTCTGCAGGAACACCCGGCGTTCTTCGATGAGCACCCGACCGTGTTCGCCAATCTGCACGTTCCCAACCCCCATGGCGGGCGGGCGATATCGCTGGCCGAGCGGCAGATTCTCACGCTGCGCGAGCGCAATCGCAGCCTCGAATGGCGTCTCAATGAGTTGGTGCGTAACGCCGGCGACAACGAGACCATCGCCCAGCAGGTGACCGCCTGGTCGGCTCGCCTGCTGCGCGAAACCGACGCAGCACGCCTGCCGGCCGAGATCACACTGGGCCTGGCCGAGCAGTTCAATCTGGATCACGCCGGCTTGCGTCTGTGGAATCTGCCCGGCCTGCCGGCCGAGGGCCAACACGGCTATGGTGCAGCCGTCTCCGACGACGCCCGTACCTTTGCCGATAGCTTGAAAACGCCCTATTGCGGCAATGACACCGGGTTCGAGGCTGTCCGCTGGCTCGATAGCACCCCCAAGTCGCTGGCTCTGGTGGCGCTGCGGCTGCAGGCAGACGCCCCCAGCGTCGGCCTGCTGATTCTGGGCTCCGACGACGCCGCGCGCTTTACGCCCGAGATGGGTACTGCGTTTCTCGAAACCATCGGCCAGCTCGCCTCGGCCGCGCTGCATCGTCTGGCCTGAGGCCCTATGACCGAGGATGCCGCGCCACTCTTTGCCTGGCTGCGGCATTTGCAGACGCAACGGCGCTACGCCGAGCACACCCTCTCGGCCTACCGCCGCGATCTCCAATGCCTGGCAGACGTCGCGCAAAAGCATGGCGTGCCGCTGGCCGCCCTGTCGACGGGCCACATCCGCCAAGCCATCGCTCGCCTGCACGCTCAAGGCCTGGGGCCGCGCAGTCTGGCGCGCCGGCTGGCGGCCTGGCGGGGTTTCTATCATTGGTGGGCGCCGCAAGCGGGGCTGCCGAGCAACCCGGTAGCCGGCGTCCGGGCCCCCAAAGCGCCCCGGGCGTTACCCAAAGCCTTGTCTGTGGATCAGGCTCAAGCATTGCTAGACCACGCGCCGGCAACGTTGGCCCGCGACCCGGCTGGCCTGCGTGATCACGCCATGTTCGAACTGCTCTATTCCAGCGGCCTGCGCCTGTCAGAATTGGTGGGACTCGATACGCATTATCAGCGTGATGCGGGTGAGGATCCGCGCGGCTGGCTTGATCGGGCCGAGGCAGAAGTCATTGTGCTGGGCAAGGGCGGTAAACGGCGCACCGTGCCGGTGGGCAAGGCCGCGCTGGATGCGCTGGATCAATGGCTTGCGGCGCGCGGCACGTTGTTGGCAGCCACCACACCGGCGGCCGATCAGCACGCGCTTTTTCTGGGCGCGCGCGGCGCCCGCATCTCGCCGCGCGTGGTGCAACAGCAATTGGGCCGGCTGGCCCAAGCCGCAGGCATGCCGGCGCATGTCCACCCCCATGTGCTGCGCCACAGCTTTGCCAGCCATGTACTGCAATCCGCGCAGGATCTGCGCGCCGTGCAAGAGTTGCTGGGGCATGCCAACATCGCCACCACCCAGATCTACACACGGCTGGATTTCCAGCACCTGGCCAAAGTCTATGACCAGGCCCACCCACGCGCCAACCGCAAGCCTGGCGGCAAAGACTGAGCGTCTCAGTACGTCATCCGCACGCCCAGCAATACCGAGCGCCCGGGCAGCGGCGCCGAGGTGGCCAAGAACGAAGCGTGGTTATAGGCCAGCTTGTCCAACAGGTTGTTGCCGCGCAGATAAACGTCATACTGCGCGCCAGCGGCCTTGAAGCGATAGCTGACCACGGCGTTGACCAGTGAATAACCCGGCGTTTCGCTCTCATAGCTGGCGATGTCTTTCTGGCGGAATACATAAGTATACTCCACCCCTGCGGACCACTGCTGCCATTTGACGTTGGCGCGCGCACCCAGCCGTGCCGCGGGGATACGCGGCAGATTGCCCTGGCCGCCCGTCAGTTTGCCGCGCACATAATCGCCAAACACGCCGGCAGAGAACAACGGCGAGAACTGATGATTGATCTGGCCTTCCACGCCGGTGAACTCTGCGTCCTGCTGCGAGTACTCAATGAGGCGGAAGTCTTCGAAACGATCCAGCGTATCGGCGTATATATAGTTTTTGACCCGGTTGTGGAATGCGCTCAGGCTCAACGTCGTGTCGCCCTCGTGCTTGCGCAAGGTCAGATCAATATTGCGCGACGTCTCGCGATCGAACCTGGCATTGCCAATTTCGTAGGTGTTGGTGGCCAGATGCACGCCGTCGGCGTAGAGCTCCTGCGCCGACGGCAGACGTTGCGAGCGCGACACCGACAATGCCAACGAATAGCGAGGGGCGAAATCCCAGATCGCCGCAGCCGACAACGACGTGCCGGACAGCCGGGACTTCTCGAGGTGGCCTGCCGGTGAAACGCTTTGCCAGTCCTGACGTGCACCGGCCTCAAAACGCCAGTCGGCCAGACGATATTCTTCGAGCAGAAAAATTCCATTGGCGCGCGTCTTGCTGCGCGGCAGGAATGCCTCCTCGCCGTCGGCGCGAAAATCGCTGAAGGCCGTCTGCACGCCGATGACGCCACGCAGTCCCATCCACGGCTTATGCTCCAGCTCCAGCCGGGCGTCGATGCCTTCATTTCTGAAGCGCGTCCCCACCGCGCCGCCCTCGATCTCGTCATGCTGATAGTCGGTCAGGCCGCTGCGAAAACGCAGCTTGCTGAACCCAGGCAAGGGATCGAGATACTCGGCGCGCAGATCGACCCGATTGCTGCGCAACTTGACGTAGGGAATATCTCCGCCGGCGGCATGATCGTGATCGTGCCCGTGATCATCGTCGTCATGATCGTGTCCGCCGCAGTGCAGATGGTCACCATGAGGGTGGCAACTCTCGTACTCGTGGTTGTGCCCTGGCAGCCCATACTTGCTATCTATGTGCGTGAACGCCACGCCAATGTAGCCGCGCGGGCCTATCCACGACATCCCGACCGACCCCTGCGTAGACTCGCTATACGAGCCGGCTAGTTTGCCGCCCGGCCAATCGGGCACGTCGTAATCGCTGCTGCGCCGCTTCAGGCCCTCTACACGAACCACGAACGCGTCCGTGCCACCGGTGATACCGATGACGCCGGCGCGCTCTTTGGTGCCCGTGGCTGCACGCAACTCTGCCTCGGCCGACAGGCCGGACTCTGGTTTTTCAGTAGGGATGCGCTTGTCCAACACATTGACCACGCCACCGATGGCCCCCCCGCCATACCGCAGCGTAGCCGGACCGCGCAGGACCTCGATGCGATCAGCCAGCAAAGGTTCTATGGTGGTGGCGTGATCCGGTGAAATCGCCGATGCATCCATCAACTGCGAGCCATCGGACAGCACGCTCACGCGCGGGGCCGTCTGACCACGAATGACGGGTCGGCTGGCCCCACCACCAAAGGTGTCGGCGTGCACACCAGGAAGACCATTGAGCGTATCGCCCAGCGTGCCCTGCCGGCGCTGCGCAAGCTCCTGCCCATCAACAACGGTGACCGGCAGCGCCGTGTTGCTCGGATCCTGTCCAAGCAGATCGGCCGAGACGGCAATGGGATTCAACGTCGTGGCGGCCGTTTCGCCGGTCTGAGCCAGACCGGCGGGGGAGGCAAACGCCATGACGAGCGCGACATGACATGGGCGCGGGGAGAACTTCATTCCTCTTTTCCTAATGTTATATCATTTCAGTTAAGGGTCAGAATGATATAACATATCAAAAACTAGGCAAGAGGGGTGCGGTAAATTCAGCCGCCGCTGGCGATCTGCCCGCCCAGCAGTAGTATGCCCAGCAGCAGCACCGCCAGCGCAGCCAGCGCTTCAACGGCGTAACGCAAGCGCGCCACCAACGGCGGCGACAACCGTGACGAAGCCGTCAGCGCGTCGCGCGACCACACCGCTATCATGGCCAACACAGCCACGGTCAGCCCGGTGCCCAGGCCCATGGCCATGGCCGCGACCACGCCCGCGCTGAATATTCCCTGCGACAGCGCGAAAACCAGGACGATCAGCGCGCCACTGCACGGACGCAGGCCCACCGCCGCAATCGCCGTCCACGCTCGCCGCCAATCCAAGCGGCCGGCCATCAGCGCCAGAGGCGGCACGTGCCCACATCCGCACGTAGCGTGATGCAAATGCCGGCTGCCACCTTGCTCGGCCAGGAACCAAGGGCGCAGGGCTTTGGCCCACACCAACCACGCACCCAGCACCACGATCAGTCCGTGCGAAGCGAGCTCCAGCCATTGCGTGCCCGCGTTCATGACGTGGGCCGTCACGTTGAACAGACCTGCCAGTATGGCTACCATCAGAATCGCCACCACCGCCTGCAGCAGCGCGGACATCAAGGCCAGGATGGCGCCATTGCGCGCGCTTTGATGATTGGCCAGAACGAACGCCGAGATGACGGCCTTGCCATGGCCCGGCCCCAGCGCATGAAATACGCCGTAGGCAAAAGAAAGGCCAACCAGTACCCACGAACCCTCGTGCTGCCAGGCACGCACGGCCGCCGTCAACTGGCGATAGAAATGAGACTGCCAGACGGAGATCTGGGCAAACCATTGCGCCAGCCAGCCCGTTGACGGCGGCGCGCTCTCGGGCACGGCAAAGGGATGGGACTGCGCCCAGGCAGACGCGCCCGTCAGCAGCAACGCCGCTGTCAACACAACGGCCAGCCACGCCCTACCCTTCATGAGCAGCGCAACTCATTGCGGTGCGTCAACCCCTTGGTGATGGCAAACAGCTCATCAGGCAAGGTGTCTACATCGGAAGGGATCGACGCCAACTGTTGCATGGTCTTCCAATCCAACGCCTGTGGCGGCCGGTAGGTCTGCCGGCAGTTGGCGGGCGCATCAGTCAGCCGCCAGGCTTGCGGCGCGTCGAAGGCGTAAGCCACGAAATACGTGGGGTCGAAGATATCGATGCTCAGTCCGTCCGCGCCCGGCGCGACCGGGTGTTTGAGTGGCAACGTAAAAGACAGCGACAGACGCTGGCCGTCCCAGCGCACATCGCTGTCCACCGGTGCGCCAAACGCCAACGGCGCCCCGCCATGCGTGACGCGAGTGAAGTAGTGCGAGATGGGCTCGCCCAACGCCTTCATCCAATCTTGCGCCATGCTTTTGCGCGTGCTGGCCGCCAGGCCGCCATCGCCTTCGCGAGGCAACCCTTGGGTCGCATAAGCGCCAAACATTTCGTCGAACTGCCAGGTCTGCCGCAGGGCAGACACTCTGCCCTGTGCGTCAAAGATGACTTCTGCCTGCGCGTCTATCCACATATGCGGATGCGCCCAGCCCGTCAACGGCACTGCCGCCAAGATCAGGGCCGCAAGGCTGCGGCCAATTGCTGCACATTCCATTCAAACATTCCCAGATAGGTCGCCCCGGGCTGGCCCGGCTTGGCCAACGCATCGGAATAAAGCGTACCACCCAGCCTGGCGCCCGACTCGCGTGCGATCTGCTCGGCCAGGCGGGAGTTGCCGATATTCTCGATAAATATGGCCGGCACCTGCTCCTGTTTGACCCGTTCGATGACTGCGGCAAAACCCGCAGCCGAGGGTTCCGACATCGTCGACAAACCGAACACGGGGACGAAGCGCACTCCATAGGCGTCGCCAAAATACCCGAAAGCATCGTGCGTGCTGACCACCTTGCGTCGCGCCTCGGGGATGGCAGCGAAGGTCTGCACGGCCTTGCTCTGCAATGCCTGCAGTTTTGCGACGTAGGCATCCGTGCGCTGGCGATAGCGCTCGGCGTGGGAGGGATCGGTCTGAGCAAGGGCGCGGCCGATGTTGCGGGCGTAAATCATGCCATTGCGCAGATCCTGCCAGGCGTGCGGGTCCTGCGTCCCATGGTCATGACCATGAGAGTGTGCGTGGCCGTGGTCGTGGTCGTGGTCGTGGTCGTGGTCGTGGTCGTGGTCGTGGTCGTGGTCGTGGTCGTGGTCGTGGTCGTCATCATGATCGCCGCCTGCGGCCTGGGCAAACGCGCGCGGCTTGACGCCTTCGGAGGCGATGACCTGCTGCCCTTTGAAACCCGACGCCTGCACCAAGCGGTCCAGCCAAGGCTCGAAACCCAGACCGTTAACGACCAACAGCCCGGCCCCAGCAAGCTTGCGCGAATCGGCCGCGCTGGGCTCGAAACCATGCGCATCACCGTCGGCGCCGACCAGAGTCTGGACCTCGACGTCCGGGCCGCCAATCTCGCGGGTCATGTCCTGCAGAATCGAAAAACTCGTCACTACCTTCAGTGGCGCAGCCAAGACTGCCGCCGCAGGCAGAATCGACAGAGCGGCAATCAATGCACAACGTGCCCAGACAGGCTTCATAGTCACACCTCTTTGGAAAAGACCCGCCCAGGCTTGCGGCGCAACAAGCCGCCTTGCGGGCCGAGCATCAAGGAAAGGAGATAGATCAGTCCGGCCGACAGGATGATGGCCGGCGAGGCTGCCAGATCGAGATGGAAGGACGCCACCAGACCGACCCACGAGGCCAGAGCAGCCAGGCCGATGGCCAGCGGCATCTGCGTGGCCACCCGCGGCGCCCAGAAACGGGCCGCCAGCGCAGGCAGCATCATCATGCCCACCACCATCAGGGTGCCCAGTATCTGAAAGCCTGCGACCAGATTCACGACGACCAGCGCCAGGAAACCAAAATGCGCCAGCCAGCCACGGCCGCCGGCGGCCCGCAGAAACCCTGGGTCGAAACACTCGGCCACCAATAATCGGTACAGCAACGCAAGACCGAACAAGGTCAGCGTGCTGACGATGCCAGCCAGCCAAAGTGCGTCATCGCCCAGACCCAGCACGGTGCCGAACAGCACGTGCAGGAGATCGACATTGGAGCCGCGCAGCGACACCAGCAGCACGCCCAGCGCCAGCGAGATCAGATAGAACGCCGCGAAACTGGCGTCCTCACGCAGGGGCGTCAAGCGTGTCACGAGTCCGGACAAAAGCGCCACGGCCAAGCCGGTGGCGATGCCTCCGGCCATCATGGCGCCGAGCGACAGCCCTGCCAGCAGATAGCCCGCGGCCACGCCAGGCAAAATGGCGTGCGACATGGCGTCACCCATCAGGCTCATGCGCCGCAAGACAAGAAACACGCCCAGGGGCGCGGCACCAAACGCCAGCGCCACGGCGCCGGCCAGCGCTCGCCGCATGAAACCAAAGTCAAAGAACGGCGCGGCCAGCGCTTGCCACAGACTCATGTATACCCCAGATGCAGTTGACCGTGCGCAAGGCGCTCGGGCGCCAGCACCGTGGCCGTGGGGCCCCAATCCAGCACCCGTCCCGACAACAGCAGCGTTTGGGTGAAATACTCTTTAACCAGCGCCATGTCATGCAACACCGCGATGACGCTGCGGCCTTCGGCATTCAGGGCGCACAACAGCGCCATGATCACGCGCGTGGTCTGCCCGTCGACCGCCGCGAAAGGCTCGTCGAGCACCAGAATCGGTGCATCCTGCATCAGCAAACGCGCAAACAAAACCCGCTGCAGTTGCCCGCCCGACAAGGCCTGCAAGGGCCGTGCAGCCAACTGCTCCAGCCCGACCCGGCGCAACGCCAGATGGGCGCGGGCTGTCTCGTCGCCAGACACGGCCCGCCAGGCGCCGGTGCGGCGCCAGCCCCCCAGCACGACGGCATCGAGCACGGAAATCGGGAAATCCCGGTCCAGTTCGGCCGCCTGAGGCAGCCAGGCGACGGACGCCGGATCGCGCCGCACCTGTCCAGTCATGGGTGCCAGGACGCCGGCCAATCCCTTGACCAGCGTGGACTTGCCCGCGCCATTGGGCCCGACGATGGCCGTCATGCAGCCCGCCGCAAAGCGGCCGCTGACCTCTCGCACTGCCGGCTGGCCGCGCCAGCCGAAGGAGGCGCCCTCGAGCTCGATGGCCGCCGGTCTCAGAACATGGCCCATGCGAGCAGGCTCCAGATCAAAAGGCTGGCCGCCACCGCCCACGCCATGCGCCAGAGCACGCCATGGCGTAGAAGAGAGGAGGAAGAAAACAGGGACATAAAGCAAGTGCGATGCTAGTTCTAATATGTTATATCATACCAAATATGGTGACCGGCCCCGCTGCGCGAAGTTTTCTGATACCTTCGCCTCATTCCTGAACCGCCCCGGTCCCTCTGATATGTCAGCCCCTGCCCGCAACAGCCGCGCCGACGACGTCGGCGAGCAACTCCGCCTGGCCGAATCGCTCTGCGCCGAACGTGGCCGCCGGCTGACTCCCATCCGGCGCAAAGTCCTGGAGTTGCTGCTCACCCACGGGCGCAGTCTCAAAGCCTATGAGCTGCTCGACGCCATGCGCGCCGTGCATCCGGGCGCCGCGCCCCCCACGGTCTACCGCGCGCTGGACTTCCTCATGGACGAAGGGCTCATTCACCGTCTTGACGCGGTCAATGCCTGGACGGCCTGCCACGATGCGGCCGGCGCTCCGCACGACTTGCTAGTCGTCTGTACGGGTTGCGGTGCCGTCGCCGAGGTGAGCGACCCGGCCATGAGCCGGCAATTGGCCGAGCGCGTGGCCCAGACCGGGTTCGCCCTGGCTACGCACGAGACCGAAATCCGCGCGCTGTGCCCCCAATGCCAGAAAAATGCTCCCCCTGCGCATGGGCACCATCACCACCACTAGTCCGTCCCCTCTTGCAATGGCGGGCTTTGCCCCCATTTGCGGGAACTACCCGAGATTGGCTGCCTAAGGGCCGCGATCTGCGCCAAAAAGGACGCTAGGGCTGTTACGGGGTTTGCCCCTGGCAGCCGACTGTGCTGTAATCCTGCGTCCGGTCGCGATTGGCTGCTCTGAGCAGACCATCTCGGCAGCCCCAACTCAAGCCGCGAGTTGCCGCATATTACGTCGCAGGCGAGGGCTGGAATCGCGCAGGGAGATCCCTTCGCCCAGCCAGCCGCAGGCGGCGGCTCTACCGACAGGCAAACGCCCGTCGGGCAAGCACTTTGCCCACTTCGCAGCCGATTTAAGCATCCAGCATCGCCATGAACACCTCGCGCAGTTTGGACAAAATGGTTCCCGTCACCATCCTCACCGGCTTTCTCGGTGCAGGCAAGACCACCCTGCTCAAACGCATTCTTACCGAGTTTCACGGTCGCCGCGTTGCGGTCATCGAAAACGAATTCGGGCCCGAGAGCATCGACAACGATCTGCTGGTGCAAGACAGCGATGAGGAAATCATCGAGCTGTCCAACGGCTGCGTATGCTGCACCGTGCGCGGCGATCTGATGCGCACGCTCAACGAGTTGCGCGTCAAGCGCGAAGCGGGCCAGCTCACGTTCGAGCGCGTAATCATCGAGACCACGGGCATGGCCAACCCCGGCCCCGTCTGCCAGACCTTCTTCATGGACGACGATATCGCCGAGTATTACCGCCTGGATGCGGTGGTCACGGTGGTCGATGCCAAGCACGGCATGGCGACGCTGGACGCCCAGCCCGAAGCCCAGAAGCAGGTCGGTTTCGCCGACCGGATCCTGGTGTCCAAGCGCGATCTGGTCAACGACGCCGACTACGAAGCCCTGCGTGCCCGGCTGCTGCGCATCAATCCGCGCGCGCCGATCACGCCGGTGCATTTCGGCGAGGTCGAACTGAAGTCCATCATCGACATCAGCGGCTTTAACCTGAACTCCATCCTGGACATCGACCCGGACTTTCTGGCCGATGAGCACCCGGATGCCAAGCATGACCACGATCATCATGATCACGGCCATGGCCACGATCACGATCATGATCACGACGGTGACTGCGGCGCGCATTGCAACCACGCCCACCACCATCATCATCACCAGCACGACGACAAGATCGGCGCTTTCGTGTTCCGCTCCAACAAACCCTTCGATCCGGCTCGTCTGGAAGAATTCCTGGGGGGAGTGGTGCAGGTATACGGCCCTGACCTGATGCGTTACAAGGGCATCTTGTACATGAAGGGCATCAATCGCCGCATGCTGTTCCAGGGTGTGCACATGATGATGGGCGCCGAACCCGGCAAACCCTGGACGGCGGCCGAAAAGCCGTCGACCAAGATGGTCTTCATCGGCCGCAAACTGCCGCAGGAGATTTTCACCCGCGGCCTCGAACAGTGCCTGGTGGGCTGAAAGCCCATCCCGGACCGACCCCGAACCGTACTGCAAGGAAAACCTTAGCGCCAGTACACAACCGGCCTGCCGGGCGGCACCCAGGGTGCCGCTACGGATCGATTCATAGTGGAGTGTTTTCATGGCTACGAAGGCAGCAACCAAGAAATCAAGCAAGTCGACGAGCGATACGGCGATTGATCTGCCCAGCGAAGAAGAATTGCTGGCCATGCCGGAGTCCGACTATATGAACGAGCGTCAGTTGGCGTTCTTCAAAGAGCGGCTCAAACAACTCGAACAGGACATCCTGGCCAACGCCGGGGAAACCACCGAGCACTTGCGCGAAACCCAGTTCGTCCCCGACCCGGCCGACCGCGCGACCATCGAAGAAGAACACGCTCTGGAATTGCGCACTCGTGACCGCGAGCGCAAGCTGCTCAAGAAGGTGCAACAGGCGATCGCCCGCATCGACAGCGGCGAGTATGGCTGGTGCGAAGAAACCGGCGAACCCATCGGTGTGCCACGCCTGTTGGCTCGCCCGACCGCCACGCTGTCGCTGGAGGCGCAAGAGCGCCGCGAAATGCGTCAGAAGCTATACGGCGACTGAGCCTTCTGCCAGGCTGCCCGAAGGGCTATGCGGGTGCAAACCGGCATGGCCCTTTTTCTTTGCTCGTCGCCGGAGAAAAACGGGCTTCATCAATCCCCGCCTTGAAAAGCAGGACGGGTGCCCCCAGATAGATCCTTCAAAGGAAGGAAAGCATGGAACAATTTCACGCCACCACCATTGTGTGCGTCCGCCGCGGCAACCATGTCGCACTGGGCGGAGACGGCCAGGTGACCCTGGGCAATATCGTCATCAAAGGCACGGCTCGCAAGATACGCCGCCTCTACCATGACAAGGTCCTGGCAGGCTTTGCCGGCGCCACTGCCGATGCCTTCACGCTGCAAGAGCGCTTTGAAGCCAAGCTGGAAAAACACCAAGGCCATCTGATGCGTGCCGCAGTCGAGCTCACGCGCGACTGGCGCACCGACCGCGTTCTGCGACGCCTCGAGGCCATGCTGATCGTGGCAGATACCGACCACACGCTGGTGCTTACCGGCAATGGCGACGTACTCGAACCCGAGCATGGTCTGGCGGCCATCGGCTCCGGCGGCGCCTACGCGCAATCGGCCGCGCTGGCGTTGCTGCGCAACACGGAGCTGCCGCCCGAGGTCATCGTCAAGCAGTCGCTGGAGATTGCCGGCGACCTGTGCATTTACACCAATCAAAATCACGTGATTGAGACGCTTGGCGGCCAGACCCGCCCCGCCTGAGGACCCAAGCCATGTCCGCATCGAACATGACACCCGGAGAGATCGTCTCCGAACTCGATAAATTCATCATCGGCCAGAATCGCGCCAAACGTGCGGTTGCCGTGGCCTTGCGTAACCGCTGGCGCCGCCAGCAGGTCGCCGAACCGCTGCGCCATGAGATTCATCCCAAGAACATCCTGATGATCGGCCCGACCGGCGTGGGCAAGACAGAAATCGCCCGCCGCCTGGCCAAGCTGGCCAACGCTCCCTTCATCAAGATTGAAGCCACCAAGTTCACCGAAGTGGGCTATGTGGGCCGTGACGTCGACACCATCATCCGCGATCTGACCGAATATTCGATCAAGCAGACTCGCGAAATCGAAATGCGCCGTGTGCGCAGCCACGCTCAGGACGCCGCCGAAGATCGCATCCTCGATGCGTTGGTGCCTCCGGCGCGCAATGCCATGGGCGAGCCACAACGCGACGAGAGCAACGCTACGCGGCAGACATTCCGCAAGCGGCTGCGCGAGGGATCGCTCGATGATCTCGAAATCGAGATCGACATCGCGCAGCCCATGCCGCAAATGGACGTCATGACGCCGCCTGGCATGGAAGAAATGGCCGAGCAGCTGCGCGGCATGTTCGCCGGCCTGTCACGCGACAAGACCAAGCCCAAGAAGATCAAGGTCAAGGAAGCCTTCAAGCTGATCATCGACGAAGAGGCGGGCAAGCGTGTCAACGAAGACGACCTGCGCGCCGCAGCCATCGCCAATGTTGAGCAAAACGGCATCGTCTTTCTGGACGAAATCGACAAAATCGCAGCACGCCAGGAAAGCGGTGGCGCCGACGTTTCGCGCCAGGGGGTGCAGCGTGATCTGTTGCCGCTGGTCGAGGGCACGACGGTCAACACCCGCTACGGCATGGTGCGCACCGATCACGTCCTGTTCATCGCATCGGGGGCGTTTCATCTGTCTCGCCCCTCGGACCTTATCCCCGAGCTGCAAGGCCGCTTCCCCATCCGGGTCGAGCTCGATTCGCTCTCGGCCGAGGACTTCGTGCGCATTCTCTCGGAAACCGACGCTTCGCTGGTCAAGCAATACACCGCGCTGCTGGCCACCGAAGATGTGCAGCTGGAGTTCACCGAGGACGGCATCAAACGTCTGGCCGAGCTGGCCTTCTCGGTCAACGAGCGCACGGAAAACATTGGCGCCCGCAGGCTTTACACCGTGATGGAAAAACTGCTGGAAGAATTGTCTTTCGATGCGGCCGCCAACGGCGGTCAGGCCATCAGGATCGATGCGGCCTACGTCGAGACTCAACTCTCGGAAGCCGCAGCAAGCCAGGATCTGGCCCGCTACGTACTCTGACGCGCATCGTTGCCTCCAAACCCTGGCTTCGCAACGAGCCAGGGTTTTTCTTTTGCCCGGAACTACTTCGTGATTTCGGTCACCACGTACTTGCCATCCTTGCGGCTGGCCGTGAATCTGACTTTGTCGCCCGGCTTGAGATGGTTCAGCAGCGCAGGGGCAGCCTGGTAGACCAGCGTCATGGCTGGCAAATCAAGGGCACTGATCGCATCGTGCTTGAGCGTGACCGTGCCGGCCGACGCGTCTACGCGTCGGACTTCACCGCTGGCCTGAGCGGTTTGCGCCAACACCTGCGGGCTGGCCAGACTGACAAAGGCCATGGCCGTCGTCATGGCCATGGACATGGTGTATTTGCGTGAAAACGCCATAGTGTTACCTCCTGCCGGGCCCTGTGTGGACCCTCAACGCCAGGATACCGCGAACGCGGCTCCCGCAATCCGCACGAAACGCTGCCAAGCAATGCGATTCGCAACAGTCATGTCAATCCACTGCACACCCTAGAATAGCGGACTTCCGGGGGGATTCCCCCGCCTTAACCCCGCAAGGACTTACCCATGGCAAACCGCCTCTCCGTCATCGCCACCCGCACCGGCGACGATGGCACCACCGGGCTTGGCGACGGCAGCCGCGTCGCCAAGGATGATGCCCGTATCGTCGCGTTGGGCGATGTCGATGAGTTCAACAGTGCACTGGGGCTGCTGCGTTGCGAACCACTGCCTGAGGAGGTGTCCGCCGATTTGCTGACCATGCAGCACGATCTGTTCGACATGGGCGCGGAACTCTGCATCCCGGGTCATACTGCGCTGTCCGAAGCGCAGGTGGCCTTTCTGGATGTTCGGCTGGCCTTCTACAACGCGGCGTTGCCGGCGTTGCGCGAGTTCATCCTG
Organism: Bordetella holmesii; assembly: GCF_020735985.1. NCBI lineage: Bacteria > Pseudomonadati > Pseudomonadota > Betaproteobacteria > Burkholderiales > Alcaligenaceae > Bordetella > Bordetella holmesii. Next base: position 3,560,398 of record NZ_CP085973.1, on the reverse strand, counting down.
CCCGGTGGATCACGGGCCTCGGCGCTGGCCCATCTCGCCCGCACGGCCGCGCGGCGCGCAGAGCGCTCGGTCATCACCTTGTCAGCCCAGGCCGCCGTCAACGCGCCCTTGCGGCAATACCTGAATCGCAGCTCTGATCTTATGTTCGTCCTGGCGCGCTATCTCAACCAGGCAGCCGGCCAGACCGACGTCTACTGGAGCAGCCGACACTCACGTGTCAGTCCGGACTGAAATGCGACATCGCCCCGTGGGGCGATGTCGCATGGGGCTGGCGCAGGTCAGTTGACGCCAGCGGCGTGAGCCTGTTCATCGGCGTGATAGGACGATCGCACCATCGCGCCCACAGCCGCGTGGCTAAAGCCCATGGCGTAGGCCTCGCGCTCGAACATGGCGAACGTATCGGGATGCACATAACGCAGCACCGGGAGATGATGCTCGGACGGCTGCAAATACTGTCCGATGGTGATCATGTCCACGTTATGCGCCCGCATGTCACGCATGACATCAAGAATTTCTTCGTCGGTTTCGCCCAGACCCAGCATCAGGCCGGATTTGGTGGGCACATCCGGATGCAGGAGCTTGAAATCAGCGAGCAGCTTGAGCGAGTGCATATAATCCGAACCCGGCCGGGCCTGCTTGTACAGACGCGGCACGGTCTCGAGGTTGTGATTCATCACGTCCGGAGGACCGGCATTCAGGATGCCCAGCGCGCGATCCAAGCGGCCGCGGAAGTCCGGCACCAGCACCTCGATGCGGGTGGAGGGCGAGAGATCACGAATTCTAGTGATGCATTCGACAAAATGCGCCGCACCGCCGTCACGTAGATCATCGCGATCCACCGAGGTGATGACCACATACGAAAGCTTGAGCGCCGCGATGGTCCGAGCGAGATTTTCAGGCTCTTGCGCATCGAGGGGGTCGGGGCGGCCATGGCCCACATCACAGAAGGGGCAGCGCCGCGTGCACTTGTCACCCATGATCATGAAGGTGGCCGTACCCTTGCCGAAGCACTCGCCTATGTTGGGGCAGGAAGCTTCTTCGCAGACGGTGTGCAGATTGTGCTCACGCAGGATGCGCTTGATGTCGTAGAACCGGGAGCCCGGCGCGGCGGCGCGCACGCGGATCCATTCGGGCTTCTTCAGACGTTCGGCAGGGACGATCTTGATGGGGATGCGAGCCGTCTTGGCCTGCGATTTCTGCTTTTGCGTAGGATCGTAGGCAGACACAGCGGAGGTGCTGGTGTCGTTCGAGGACTGACTGGCATCAAGCGGCGTGGACATGGGGCACCCTCTGGGCCGCCGCGGGCGTGACGGCCAGGAACAAAAAAGGCATTCTACTCCCCCGTCACCGGCGCGCCCGCCGCAGGTGTCTGCGCGCAAAAACGGCTCAGGCGTGCGACCAGCTCATCGGCCAGCGCCTGCCCCACTTCGCGTGGGCTACAGGATACGCCACAGGACGCCATGTCCGTGGTGCGCAGCCCTTCATAGCCACAGGGGTTGATACCGGAAAATGGCGCCAGATCCATGGCCACGTTCAAGGCCATGCCATGGTAGGCGCATCCATTGCGTACTTTTATACCAAGCGCGGCGATCTTGGCGGCGCGGCCATCCGACTGCTCGACGTAGACGCCCGGCGCTCCCGTGCGGCGCACGGCCGTGATCCCCGCTTGCCGCAGCACGGCAATGGCCGCCTCTTCAAGCAAGAACACATAGTCGCGCACATACATGCCGGCCCGGCGCAGATCGAACAGGCTGTACGCCACGATCTGTCCGGGGCCGTGATACGTCACCTGGCCACCGCGATCACAGCGCACCACCTCGATACCCGCGGGATTCAGGATATGTTCTTCACGCCCGGCCTGACCCAAGGTGTACACCGGGGCATGCTCGCACATCCAGATCGCATCCCGCGTGACGGGCGATCGACTCGCGGTAAAGGCCTGCATGGCCTGCCAGACCGGCGCGTAGGCCGCGCCCGGGTCCAGCCAAGCAATGTCGACGGGCATACCCACGGCTTACAGGACGATGGACACCATAGGGTGGCCATGCAGCGCCCGGTACAGCGCATCGAGCTGCTCGCGCGAGACGGCGCGCACCGTGAACGTCAACCCCATATAGTTGCCGCCCTTGCTGGGCCGCATCTCGACGGAAGCCGGATCGAAGTCGGGGTCGAACTGCAGCACGACGCCGGTCAAGGTCTGGGCGAAATCCGGATGCTGCTTGCCCATCACCTTGATGGGGAAGTCAGACGGATATTCGATAAGAGAATCTTCGGGAGGGATGTTCATCATCAGCGTTCGCCTTACCGCCGGATGGCACGCCGGCCATCCGGCCTGAGGCCGCGATCAGAGCGCGGCGATACGGGCATCATAACCCGCGCGCAATTGACGATAAATGGGTCCGGGCTTGCCGTCTCCCACGGGCTTGCCATCAATGCGTGTCACGGCCAGGACTTCCTTGGTGGCCGATGTCACCAGGACTTCTTCGGCGCTTTCGACTTCGGCCCGCGCTATGCGACGCGCCTCGAAGCTCACACCGGCCGCTTCGGCCAGCTCCGCCATCAGGCCGTAGCGGATGCCTTCAAGAATGAGGTTGTTCTTCGGCGGGGCCAGAAGCTTGCCATCGCGCACAATCCAGATATTGCTGGCCGAGCCTTCGGTGAGAAAGCCGTCACGATACTGAATCACCTCATCCACGCCCGCTTCGACCGCCTGCTGGCGGGCCAGCACATTGCCCAGCAGCGAAACCGACTTGATCTCGCAATGCAGCCAGCGTTCGTCTTCGATCGAAATCACGGCCACGCCCTGGTCGCGTTGCTTGGCCGAAGGCGGCACCAGCGGCGTGACCATGGCGAAGACGGTGGGCGTGATGGCCTGCGCGGGAAAAGCATGGTCGCGTTTGTACACGCCACGCGTGATCTGCAGATAGACGAGGCAATCCGGGCTGGGAGCGGCAGCAATGAGCCGCTCGATCACGGCGGTCAGCGCCGCGCGATCCATTGGCATGGGGATGCGGATGGCAGCCAGGCTGCGCTCCAGACGCTGGAAGTGCTCGGCCATGCGGAAGGGCTTGCCCTGGTAGGCAGGCACGACTTCGTAGATACCATCGCCAAAAATAAAACCGCGATCCAGGACCGAAATTTTGGCCTGGTCGGCGCGGGTGAACTCGCCATTGAGATACACCAGGCTCTCGCCCGGCATGCCCGGAATCATGAAAAGCTCCTAGAAGGAAGATGACCCTGGCGAACGGAGATTTCCGTTCGCCACTCACATGTCGGACATAGCTTACACCCGCGCGGGCGGACTTTTTACTGGAACCAGCGCTTGACGGTATCGGTCATGCGGCCGAAGAAACCGGCGCGCTCGACATCCTCTTGAACGACCAACGGCTCGGAACGCAGAACCTTGCCATCGAGGGTCAATTGCAGCATGCCGACTTGCTGGCCCTTGACCAAGGGCGCGACCAGCGGATCGGTCCGCTGGGCAACGGGCTTGATCTCACTGCCCTTGCCACGCGGCACGGCCAGCCAGATGGGGTTGGGCGGCCCGAGCTTGACGTTCTCGGCCTTGCCCTCCCAGACACGCGCATCCAGACCAGGCTGGCTCTTGTCGTAGAGTTTGACCGTATCGAAGTTCTGGAAGCTCCAGTTCAGCAGTTTGAGGCTTTCTTCGGCCCGGGTGGACTCACTGTCGGCACCCACCAGCACGGTCAGCACACGGCGATCGCCGCGCAGGGCGGTCGACACCAGGCAAAAACCCGCTGAATCGGTATGGCCGGTTTTCATGCCGTCCACCGAGGGATCGGCCCAAAGCAGACGATTGCGATTGGGCTGAGTGATCTTGTTGTAGGTGTAGCTCTTTTGCTTGTAGTAGTGGAAGTACTCGGGATGATCGGCCACCAGATGGGTCGCCAGCGTGGCCAGATCCCGCACCGTGGTGATGTGCTGCGGATCCGGCAGCCCGGTCGCATTCATGAAGTGCGTGCCCTTCATTCCCAGGCGCTCGGCCTGTTCGTTCATGAGAGCGGCAAATGCCGTCTCGCTGCCACCCACGGCTTCGGCCAGCGCCACGGACGCGTCATTGCCCGACTGCACGATCATGCCCTGGATGAGCTCGTCGGCGGTGACCGGCTTGCGCGGCTCGATGAACATGCGCGAGCCACCCGTGCGCCAGGCGTGCTCGGACACCGGCACCTGCCGCTCCAGCGTCAGACGTTTTTCGTCGAGGGCGTTGAACACGACATACGCCGTCATGATCTTGGTCAGCGAGGCAGGCTCGACTTTCTGATCGGGGTTGGAAGCAGCAAGCACTTGGCCGCTGTTGACATCGACCGTGATCCAGGCGCGCGCCGCAACCGTCGGTGCGGGCACCGAAGCCAAGTCGCCGACGGCGACCACGGAATCTGCCACCGCTGCCGTGGCCGGCGCGGACATGGAGGCCGCAGGCGAGACGGCCGCCGGCGTCTGTTGCTGCGCCATGACAGGCATCGAGCCGGCCAACATGACAGCCAGCACGGCACTCGAAATCACACGACGGGAAAATACGGTAGGAGCAAGGGCAGATTGGGACAAGGTCTTTATCGGCTATGAAGTTCAGAGAGGGCCGGCCGCGCGCACGGCGGCCACAACAATTATAGGCAGCCTATCCGACTGTCTCGAACGCGAAACGTTCCTCACGCGCCGCGAACATGCAACCTGATGCAACGTGCGGAAAATTTCAGCGCAATGCCAGCTTCAGCCGTTGTGCGACCAAGTTGCGCAAGGTGATGAGCTTGCCGTGAAAAAAATGCGAGGCACCGGGAATCACGACGATGGGCAAGTTGCGCGGCCGCGCCCAGTCCATGGCTTCGGCAAGCGGCACGACTTCGTCGATCTCGCCATGTACGAGCAGCGTCTCTTCAGGCAGCTCGACCTCGCGGAATTGAAACCGCCCCACCGCAGGGCCCATCAACATGAGCGCCGCGGGCGACGCCTGCTGCTCGGCCAGCGTGGCGTAGACTTGCGCGGCCACGGCCGTGCCAAAGGAAAAGCCGCCCAGCACCCAGGGTGCGTTCGCCAACCCGGGCAGGGCTTCACGGATCTGCGGAATCAGGCCCAGCATGTCGGCCGTTTCGCCGACCGCGCTGTCGAACTCGCCTTGGGATGCACCGACACCCCGGAAATTGGGGCGCACCACCACAAGCCCGGCACTCGTGCATGCCCGGCCTATCGTGGTGACCACCTTGTTGTCACGCGCGCCGCCGTGCAGCGGATGCGGGTGCAACACCAGCGCCCAGCCCTTGGGGTCGCCATCGGGGTAATCGACGGCGCATTCAATGCGCCCGGCCTCGCCGGTAAACGCGAGGATGTCGGTGTGTGCAAGCATGGGGCGATCCGGACAGAAGCAAAACGCGATGTTAACGGGCGATGGGACGCAGTACCGTGGGCAGCCAGGCCGCCAGACTCTCGGCCGCGGAATCCGTGGCCAGACGCAAAGCCGCGACACCGCCGCTGGCGTCCTGCGATGGCGCGGCCGCCTCGGCAGCGAAGCGCCGTTGCCCCAGAATCTTGCCATCCTGCAACACGACGGCCTGCAACACGACCTGTCCCTGGCTGGATGATCCATCGGCAGCGAAGACCTGCTCAAAGCGCGTGAGGGTGACGCGCAGTTGTGGTGCCCCGGTGCCACCGCCATCGCTGAGCACGGCACCTTCGTGCGAGAGTCTTTCCTGCAGACGCTGGCGAACCAGGCTGGCTGGCGGCTCGCTCCAGCGAAAGCCCGCATAGGCCTTGGGCGCCGTGCTGTCGGCGACTCGCCAGATCACTCCCGTATCGCTGAGCGAAGGCGCGGCCGAAAAGGCCAGGACGATAGGCGCGCGCGCTGGCAGTTGCACGCTGGCGGTCGGCTCCGGCCCAAGGTCAAACAACGCAGCCTGGGGTGCCACGCGCCCCACACTGCAACCGCCCAGGACCAAGGCCAGCACCGCCATGAGGCAGATTCTCTTCATGGATTTATCTCCTAAATCCGGCAAAACCGGGCTCGCCCGGACCGGGCTCGACAGGCGCGGGGCCGAACAGAATAGATTGGGGCGTATCACCCACCCGCCGTAAAGCGGACTGAGCGCTGCGCGCCGCGCCGGTGACCGACTGGGCCATATCCGTCATGGCCGGTAAGGTTTCACGATCCAGCCGCGCCGCTGCTCGCGCGATTTCCTGCAGGCTACGGCCTGCGGTCGACAGAGGACCGTCGGGCGCATTCAGACGCGCCAGCGACTGGTTGGCGGATTGCATCAGCGCGGCTGCCTCGCTCGATGTCTTATTCATCGAGTCGACCAAAGGCCCAAGTTTGCGCATGGCCGGGGCGAGGTCACGGCTGGCGTCCTTGAGCTGACTGCTGATGTCGGCGGCATTTTTAAGCGTCAGGCTCAACGCCTCGATATTGGCTGGACTCATGAGATGCCGCAATTCTTCGGCCGTGGTTTCGACCTTGGCCAGCAAGGCAGACCCCCGCTGCTCAAGGCGGTCGAAGAGTCCCGGCCTCAGGGGAATGTCGGGCGGCTGATCGCCACGGGCCACCAACAGCTCGGTCGACCCGCCGTTGTCACGCAGCTCGATAGTGGCCTGGCCGGTCACCCCCTGCACGCCCACTTCCGCCCAGGTCGAGGCGGTGATCGGCGTATTCGGTGAAACGCCAATGCGAATACGCACCTGCCCGGGCCGATGCGCATCGAGCATCAGCGACTGGACCTTGCCCACCGGCACACCCTGATAGCGCACGGTCGACTGCGCCGTCAGGCCGCTGACCGACGCCGAAGAGACGATGTCGTAGACCTTGACCGTCGAACGGTCGCGGCCAACCCAGATCGCCACCAGCGCGGCGGCCACGAGCAATACCAGAGTGAAGACTCCCGCCAGCAAGGCATGACTACGGTTTTCCATTGCCTGCTTCCTTTGGTGCAAGATCCCCAAGCGCGCGACGGCCGCGCTCGCCCAGGAAAAAACTTTGGATGAAAGGGTGGTCGATCTTCAGGATCTCGGCAACGGAGGCGCAAGCGATGACACGCTTGTCGGCCAGCACCGCCACGCGCGTGGCAAGCGCCAGCAGCGTATCGAGATCGTGGGTCACCATGACCACCGTGAAGCCGAGTTGCCGGTGCAGGCTGCGCACCAGATCGACGAATTCGTCAGAGCGCAGCGGATCGAGACCCGCCGTCGGCTCATCGAGAAAGAGCAGCTCCGGGTCCAGCGCCAGCGCACGTGCCAGCGCCACGCGCTTGATCATGCCGCCAGACAGGTCCGAGGGACTCTTGAGGGCGTCGCCCGCATTCAGGCCAACCATGGCCAGGCGGTACATTACGACATCCTGGATCAGATCCTCGGGCAGCGTGCGCAGCTCGCGCAGGGGCAAAGCGACGTTGTCGAACACGGACAAGGCAGAAAACAACGCACCGGCCTGAAACAGCATGCCCCAGCGCTCGGACAGCCGCCGGCGCTCCCGCATGCTCAGCGTGGTGATATCTCGTCCCAGGATGCGGATCTCGCCGCGGGCTGGCTGGCTCAATCCGATGATCTCCCGCAACAGCACCGTTTTGCCTGAACCCGAACCTCCCACCAGCACGAGTATCTCGCCGGGGTAGACGGTCAGATTGAGGTTGTCGTGCACGACATGGTCGCCAAAGGCCGTGCGCAGACCCGAGACCGAGATCACGGGCGTGAGGGTGAGGCAATCCTCAGGGATCAGGGGAGTATCCATCAGATCCCCATCTGGCTGAAAATCACGGCGTACAGGGCGTCGACCAGGATGACCCCGGTAATGGAGGTGACCACGGAAGTGGTCGTGCCGCGTCCAAGACTTTCGGTATTCGGCTTGATGCGCAGCCCGAAATGGCAGGCGACCAGCGCGATCAGGACGCCGAACGACACCCCTTTGAAAATCCCTATCCAGTAATTGGTGATGGTGATGGCGCCAGGCAGCGACTCGATGAACCATTGCGCTGAAATGCCCAACTGCATCTGCGCGGCCAGCATCCCGCCCATCAACGCCATGGCGTCGGTCCACAGCACCAGCAGGGGCATGGTCAGCGCCAGGGCGACCACGCGCGGCAGGATGAGCCGCTGGCTATGCGAAATACCCATCACGCTCATCGCATCGAGCTCTTGCGTGACACGCATCACGCCGATCTGAGCCGTGATGGCCGAGCCGGAACGACCGGCCACCAGAATGGCGGCAAGAACGGGGCCCAGCTCGCGCACGATGGACACGCCCAACAGGCGCACAATGAAGCGATCGGCACCGAAGATTTGCAGTTGTTGCGCGGACAGGTAAGAGAGCACCACACCAATGAGAAAACCGACCAGCGCGGTGATGCCCAGGGCTTGTGCCCCCGTGCGGTAGACCTGGGCGGAGATCTCACGCCAGGGGCCCCGCGAGGGGCGCAGTACGAGTCCGACGAAATCCAGCATCAGTTGGCCCAGCATGCGGACCAGCCGCATGCCGTTGTTGCCGGCGTCGAACATGGCCTGGCCGAGCGCGGCCAACCAGCCCAGGGCATCGGCGGACGGCTCGGGCGGCGCCGCGCCACCCGGATTGGAGGCCAGGGTGTCGAAAACCTCGCGTTGGCCTTCTGTCAGGCGCAGGCGGTCGGGCAAGCGCTCGCCCCAGGCGCGCCAAAGCACGTTGGCGCCGATGGTGTCCAGGCGTTCGATGCCTCGCAAATCCCACCGCGTATTGCCGTCGGTTTGCGCCAGGGCGTCGCGGCGGGCCTGAACCTGCCCACGAGCGCCGAGCGCCTGCAGGCTCCAGTCTCCTGCCAGGTACACCACGGCACCCTCCCTGCGCATGGGAGGCGCCTGGCAATCGCGGTCGGGCTGTCGTTGCTGGTGCATGGCGGGATGAAAAATAGTGATTCTAGCCGTTACACATCATATAGCGCCCAGATGACAGCGCTCGTTGCCCTACAATTCCGCCCATCATGCCCGTCCACGCCCTAGACCTGCCCGCGCCCGATACGCTGCAACGCGCCGTTCACGCGCGTCTGCCCGGATTCACCCATGTGCAATGGGTGGCCAGCACCGGATCGACCAATGCCGATCTTCTGGCGCGCGCGCGCCAGAGTCAGACACCCAAGCCCTGGCTGCTGGGTGCGCATCTGCAGGAGGCCGGCCGAGGCCGCGCCGGACGCGCCTGGAAAAACCGCAGCGGCGCCACGCTGATGTTCTCGTGCGCGTTCGACGTGCATTTGCCAGCACCGCAATTGCCGGCGCTTTCGCCCATGGCAGGGCTGGCGGCGTGCGAAGCCTTGCGGCATTTGAGCGCGCAAACCGGTGTCTGCGTGAAATGGCCAAACGACGTCCAGTGGCATGAAGCCAAACTGGCCGGCGTACTGGCCGAGACCACGCGCAACCCCGACGGCAACGGCCATACCGTTGTCATCGGCATGGGTCTGAACCTGCGCGACGCCGACATGCTCTCGGCCAATCTGCAGCGCGCCATTGCCGACTGGTCCCAGGTCGACGCCCAGGACCGGGTCCGAGACGCGGCCGACATCGTGCAAGCCACGGCGCTAGCCTGGCAGCAAGCCGTCGCGGATCTCGAACAGCACGGCTTTGCCGCCTTCGTCCAGCGCTATGCCCAGGCCGATGCGCTGCACGGCCGCAGCGTCAACGTGATCGATCGCGGCGAGGTGCTGTACGGCGGCCAAGCCGCCGGCGTTGACGTACTGGGCCGGCTGCAGGTCCAGTGCGATCACGGTCTGATGGCGGTGACTGCCGGCGAAATTTCGGTGCGCCCTCAGCCATGATCCTGTTGATCGACTCCGGCAACAGCCGCCTGAAGCTTGGCTGGCTCCATCTCGACAGCGGTGCGCGCGAACCCGAGCCCGTGGCCTTCGATAATCTGGATCTGCAGGCCTTGGGGGCCTGGCTGCAGACGCTGCGTCACAAACCCGTGCGTGCCATCGGCGTCAATGTCGCCGGTGCGCAGCGCGGTGCGGCGATCGCCGCGGCGATGAAGGGCTGTGCCATCGAGTGGAAACGCCCGCAACGCGACGTGTTAGGCATGACCAATGCCTATCGCCATCAGGACCAGTTGGGCGCGGATCGCTGGGCAGCCATGCTGGGCCTGCACATGCGCTTGCCCGCCGGGCATCCGCCCGCGTTGCTGGCCTCCTTCGGCACCGCAACCACGCTGGATACGCTGGGCCCGGATAACGAATTCGCCGGCGGCCTCATCCTGCCCGGCCCGGCCATGATGCGTGGCTCGCTGGTCCACGGCACGGCCAATCTGCCGCTGGCCGAAGGGCCTGTCACCCCTTACCCGACCGAAACCCATGAAGCGATCGCCACCGGCATCGCCGCCGCACAGGCCGGAGCACTCGTCAGGCAGTGGCTGGCGGGCCATGCACGGTATGGCAAGGCACCCGAGGTCTATGTCGCCGGCGGCGGCTGGACCGAGGTCCAGCCCGAGATAGAGCGTTTGTTGCGTCTGGTGGGGGCAAGTCTGGGGGCCGTCTCGACGCCGACCTTCCTAAAAGCTCCCGTGCTCGACGGTCTGGCCGCGCTGGCCGCTGCGACAGCCGCCCACTAGCCAAGGATCCCGATGCGCATCCTGTTTCTCGTACTGTTGTTGGCCAACGTCTGGGCTTATGGCCTGGGACAGGGCTGGCTGGGGCCGCGTCCCGATGACGAAGGACGTGATCCGCGCCGCCTGACCCAGCAACTCAACGCCGGCCAAGTCAGCCTGGCACCCAAGCGCCAGGATTGACGGCCGCACTAGGTCTGCGCCGCCAGCATGTCTTGCAGGGCGGCGAGGCTGCGCGCGACGGCGCCTTTGTGATCCTGCGTCCATGTACGCGCCGCGCAGGCACGGCGCTGCAGCAAAGCCGGGTCGCCCACCCATTGGTCGGCCAACTGCAAGGCCTGGCGGGCGTCGTGGACGCGCTCAGCCGCGCCTGCCTCGATGGCATCGCGGGTGGCTTGCTCAAAATTGAACGTATGCTGGCCGGTGACCACCGGCGTGCCGACCGCACAGGCCTCAATGAGGTTCTGCCCGCCCAGCGGCACGAAACTGCCACCGATGATGGCCACATCCGCAGCCGCGTAATAAAGCGGCATCTCGCCGAGCGTGTCGCCCACCACCACGTCGATGTCCGAGCCGGGCACGGCCTGCAAGGCCGAGCGGCGCACGGTTTTGAACCCGGCAGTCTGCGCTTGCTCCCAGGCCTGGTCAAAACGCTGCGGGTGGCGCGGGATCAAAAGATAAAGGGGACGGGGGGCAGCCAGCGTGCGCATGGCCTGCAGAAAAAGGGCATCCTCACCCTCGCGGGTGCTGGCAATCGCCACCACCGGACGCCCCACTGCTTCGCGCCATGCATGGCCGGCACGACATTGCGCCGGCGGCAGATCGACATCGAATTTCAGGTTTCCTGTCACCGTCACCGCCCGAGCACCCGCGGCGGCCAGACGCTGGGCATCGGCGGGGGTCTGCGCCAGTACCTGCTGCAGACCCGCCATCGCCTCACGCATCACCCGGCCCATGCGCAACGACGCGCGCAATGAACGCGCCGAGAACCGTGCGCTCACCAGTGCCATGGGCACGTTGGCCGCGCGGGCAGCAGCCAGCAGATTGGGCCAGATTTCACGCTCGATGATCAGGCCGCAGCGCGGCGCATAAAGGTCGAAGAAACGCCGACAGGCCCGCGGGAAATCATAGGGTAACCAGGCCTGGCGCAACTGTCCCTGGCTAATGGCCTCGCCGAAAAGGCGCGCCCCTTCGGCCCGCCCGGTAGCGGTCATGTGGGTCAGCAAGACAGGCAAGCCTTGCGCCAGCAGCCCCGCTACCAGAGGCTGGGCGGCACGGGTCTCGCCCAAGCTGACCGCATGCACCCATACCGCGCCGCGCATCACCTCGCCTTCGGCATGGCCAAACCGCGTGCGCGCCAGGACTTCCCATTGGCCCGGTACGCGCCTGGAGCGCCGCCACATGCCCAGCCATAAGACTGGAGCGGCCAGGCAAAACAGTGCTGTGTAGAGACCGCGACGCACGCCCGCCCCTTCTCAGCGCGCCGCCAACGCCTGCTCGACCGCGGCCATGACGGCCTCACGAGAGGGAGCGGCGCCGCGATCACCAAGACTGGCGGTGTAGTTGGACCCCACCAGCGGCGTGCGAACCGGGGTGGAGGCACGATAAATACCAATGGTCGGACGGCCCAGCGCCGCGGACAAATGGGTCAGGCCGCTGTCCAGCCCCACCATCAGACGTGAGCCGGCCAACACCCGGGCCACCGACGTCAGATCCATGCGCGGCAGCACTTCCACCCCTTCCATGCCGGCCACCAGAAGGCGGGCACGTTGGGCTTCCTGGTCGTTGCCGGCCAGAAGGCGCAACGTGCACCCCGCCTCCTGCAGACGGCGGAAAACCGCGCGCCAATCGTCCTCGGGCCAGAGCTTGTCCTCACGGCTTGCCGAAGGCATGATCACCGCATAACCGCGATCATTGTCCACATGGTGCAGGCGGCGGCCCGCTTCGGGTGCAGGCGGGCTGGCCGGCTGCGAGAAAAACCCCTGCAGGCCAAAATCCGGCGCGCCGCCATAGGTGTAGCCAAAGGTCTGCGCCGCCAGCTTGCGTTGCCGGATCACGGCCGGTTGCCAGAACTCAACCCGATGCCGCACGTTATAAAACAGCGAGGCCAGCGGCTCGCGTGCCGAGCGCCAATCCAGGCCATGACGCACCCCGCGGGTCTGGCGCACCAGCCAGGCCGATTTCAGCAAGGCCTGCATGTCGAGCACGATGTCATAGGGTTCGCTGCGCAGACGCTCGGCCAGAGCCTTGCGCTCGGCACGCACCTGCTCTGACCACCAGGCCTTGCGCCAGCGCCTGTGAGCCACCTTGATGACATGGCGGACGGCCGGATGCCAGCCAGGGATTTCGGCAAATGCTTCTTCCGCGATCCAATCTATCTGGGCATCGGGCACATGGCGGGCAATATCAGAAATTGCGGGCAGCATGTGCACCAGATCGCCCAAAGACGACGTGCGAACGATCAATATGCGGGTAGGCATCAACGCTGGGCGCACCCGGGAGGCGGGCGCTGGATCTTGTAAACCCTCGGAATTTACATCAATTAGCGAAGGCGCTGCTCAGACAGGCAGTTGGCCATCCCTGCCGGCCTCGTGCAGCCCAGGGGCCTGCGCGTCGCGCGCCGACATCAAGGCGGGCGCGGCGGGCCAGCGTATACCAATGGCGGGGTCGTCCCAGCGCAAGGCGCGCTCGTGGCTGGCCGAGTAGTAGGCCGTGACCTTATAGAGCACTTCGCTGCCTTCGGCCAATGACAGAAAGCCATGCGCGAAACCGGCTGGGATCCACAGGCTGCGGCCATCAGCCGCTGACAGCGTCACTCCGATCCATTGACCGAAACTGGCCGAACCGGGACGCACATCGACGGCCACGTCGAACACTTCTCCAGCCACTACGCTGACCAACTTGCCCTGCGCTTGCGGCGCCAACTGGTAGTGCAAGCCACGCAAGACACCGCGCCCCGAACGGGAATGATTCTCCTGCACGAAGGCACCAGGCAGAGCCTGGCCGGTGGCGTTGAGCGCCGCCTCGAACCTGTCCTGCCGGAACCGCTCGGCAAACCAGCCGCGGTCATCGGCCAGCATGTGCGGCTCGATCAATAACACGCCTGCCAAGGCGGTGGGACGAATATTCATGAACGTGACTCCTGCAACACGCGCAGCAGATACTGCCCATAACCGTTATCGCCCATGCGACGCGCCTGACGCGTCAGTTGTTCGGCGTCGATCCAGCCGGCGTGATAGGCGATCTCTTCCAGGCAGGCGATCTTCAGACCCTGGCGTTGCTCGATGGTGTTGACGAAATGGCCAGCCTCCATCAAGGCCTCATGCGTGCCGGTGTCCAGCCACGCGAACCCGCGGCCTAGAAGCTCTACCCTCAGGTCCCCGCGAACCAGATAAAGCCGATTGATATCGGTAATCTCCAGTTCGCCGCGCGCCGAAGGTTTCAGACCGCGTGCCAGGTCGATGACGTCGTTGTCATAGAAATACAAGCCTGTGACGGTATGGTTCGAGCGCGGCCGCAGCGGCTTTTCTTCGATGCTGATGGCGCGTTGCTGCGCATCGAAAGCCACCACGCCATAGCGTTGAGGATCGCGGACCTGATAGCCGAATACCGTGGCGCCGTGTGTGCGCGCGGCGGCAGCCTGCAACACCGGGATGAAATGGTGCCCGTAGAAAATATTGTCGCCCAGAATGAGGCAAACCGGGTCCTGGCCGATGAAGTGCTGACCAATCAGAAAGGCCTGAGCCAGCCCCTGCGGCGCGGCCTGGGTGGCATAGCTCAGATTCAACCCGAACGCCGCACCGTCGCCCAGCAGCCGTTGGAAGGCGGGCAGGTCGGACTCGGTCGTGATGAGCAGAATCTCGCGTATGCCCGCCAGCATCAACACCGACAGCGGGTAATAAATCATGGGTTTGTCATACACCGGCAGCAACTGCTTGGACAGGCCCAAGGTGGCCGGGTACAGGCGGCTGCCGGTGCCGCCGGCCAGGACGATACCTTTTTTGATCATGCGTCGCGCCTCCAGGGGCAGGCCCACCAATCCGCCAACAGCCTGTCCACGCCTTCGCGCCAGTCTGGCAGGCGCAGCCCAAACACGGCTTGCAGCCGCGCACAATCCAGACGTGAGTTCAAGGGCCGCAGAGCCGGCTGAGGATAATCGGCGCTGGAGATGGCGTGCAGGGTCTGCACCCCCAGCGACCAGCCGAGACGACGTGCCTGTTCAACCAGGTATTGCGCATAGGCATGCCGGGACACTGCACCGGCAGCGGCCAGGTGATACAGACCGCTGACGGCGGGTTGCAAGCGCGCCTGACGCAAGGCCTGCGCCGTGACGTCGGCGATCAGGTCCGCACTGGTGGGCGCACCGATCTGATCATCAACGATACGCATCTGCGGTTGACGGGCCGCCATCTGCAACACGCTACGCGGGAAATTTGCGCCGTGCAGGCCATATACCCAGGAGGTGCGCAGCAACAGATGATGCACGCCGCTTTGGCGCACGGCCTCGTCACCGGCCAGTTTGCTCTGGCCATAGCAATTCAGCGGTGCAGCCGGGCTCGTTTCATCTCGCCAGTGCTGTCCCGAGCCGTCATACACGTACTCGCTGGAGTAATGCACCAGCCAGCCCCTGCTGGCGCGCATATGGCGCGCCAGCAGGTCGGGAGCCTCGGCATTGATGCGCAGCGCCAGTTCGGGCTCGGCCTGGACCCGATCCACGTCGGTGAACGCCGCCGCATTGACGACGACATCAGGTCCGGCTGCGCGCACAAGCCGCCGCAAGCCATCGAGATCCGCGAGATCCAGTCCCGAATCGCGCCCCACCGCCAACACCTCGCCCAGCGGTGCCAGCGCGCGCCGCAGCGCCCGGCCCAATTGACCATCCTTACCCAGAAGAAGGAGTTTCATGAAGCGTTCGCGCCTGTCCAGCGCGCCGGATAAGCGCCGCTTTCCACATCCGCGATCCACTCGGGATTGTCGAGATACCAGGCCACCGTCTTGGCCAGGCCACTGCCGAAGTCTTCACGCGGCGTCCAGCCCAGCTCAGCGGCGGCCTTGCCACTGTCGAGCGCGTAACGCCGGTCATGTCCGGGCCGGTCAGCCACGTGCGCGATGAGATCCCGGTAATGCCCCATCTTCGGCGGTCGCAGCACCTGCAGCAGATCGCACAACTGCTGCACGACCTCCAGATTGCGCAACTCACAGGAGCCACCGATGTTATAGGTTTGCCCGGGCCGACCAAGACGCAGCGCCGCGCATAGCGCCCGGGCATGGTCTTCCACGTAGATCCAGTCGCGCACTTGATCCCCTGCCCCGTAGATGGTCAGCGGCCACCCTCGCAACGCCGACACCAGCATCAGCGGAATCAGCTTTTCGGGAAACTGGCACGGGCCGTAATTGTTCGACGCGTTGGTCACCACGACCGGAAGACCATACGTGCGATGCCAGGCGCGGGCCAAGTGGTCGGCGCCGGCCTTGCTGGCCGCGTACGGAGAGCTCGGCGCGTACGGACTGGTTTCGATAAAACGCCCCGCCCGCAGGCCCAGATCGCCGTAGACCTCATCGGTCGATACCTGCAGAAAACGGAAATTCTCCCTGGCAGGTTGCGGCAGGCCCGCCCAATACGTCCGGGCGGCTTCCAGCAGGACATAACTGCCCACCAGATTGGTCTGTATGAACTGCCCCGGACCATCGATGGATCGATCCACGTGCGACTCCGCCGCCAGATGCATGACGGCATCGGGACGATGACGCTCGAAGACCGCCTGCAGGGCCGCCCCGTCGCAGATATCCACACGCTCGAAGCTGTGGCGGGGGTGCGAGGCGCATTCCTGCAAGGAGGCAAGGTTGCCGGCATAGCTGAGCTTGTCGACATTGACCACGCTGTCCTGCGTGTCACGGACGATGTGGCGAATCAGCGCCGAACCGATGAAACCGGCGCCGCCGGTAATCAGGATTTTCATAAAGGCGTGTACGGCAAGACCGCGACCGGACCGGCCGCAGACGATCATTGTAGCCAGAGCCTCGTGCGCCCCCTGCTGGGGCCTCCGATTCGCATTCGGACGGACGCGCTAACCGGTTAATGAGCATTGCAGGCACGATTCCCTATAATCCGGCCCCGCTGCAAATGCAGCTGACCTTTTTTCCGGCTGGCCCAATGCGCGGGCACGCACCACATCGATGTTTAACCGTTTTTCTTGCTGGCTGCTGATCGCAACCATCACCGCTATCCCCACGCTGTTGCTGACCACCTCCGGTGGCGGCAGTGCGGCGTTCTATCTTTCCCTTCTTCTCTGTCTACCGATATGTGCCACCGCCGCGCAGCCCATCGCGCTGCGCGGCTATCGCAGCCTCATGCTCGCGGCCTGCGCTCCACTGGCCGTGGCGCTGCTAAACAGTGCCCTGCATGCGGGCTGGAGCAGCTCCGCTGTTGAACGTGGTCTGCGCCTGGCCGTCGGCGTGCCTTTGCTGCTCGCTGCCATGCAGGCTATCGGTCCCGAACGCCTGAAGCAGACGCTTTGGGGCGTACTGGCAGCCGGATGGGCCGGCACCATCACGCTGCTCAGCCTGGTAGGAAGCGATCTGACCAAACGTCCGTTGACCGACCAGTACAACGCGGTCGGGTATGGCAACCTCTTGCTGCTGCTCGCGGTGCTGTCCTTGTTCTCACTGAGCTGGCGCCTGACACGCCATGCCCGATGGGAGAACACCGTCAAACTACTGACGCTGGTGGTGACTTTTCTCAGTTTTATCCTCACGCAGACGCGCAGCGGCTGGGTGGCGTTGCCGGTGTTCATCCTTCTGGCGCTGGCCGTCTACGCACGCATTCGCCATCCGGCGCGCCTGGTGGCGACAGCCATCGGCATCCTGGCCGCGCTGGTGGCGCTGGGCTCGACAAGCCCCGCTCTGCGTGGCCGGGTCGATCAGGGTGTGGCTCAGTATCGCGAATGCCAGACCGCGCCCAACAGCAACACATCGGTCTGCATTCGTTTGCAGCTCTGGCGCGCCGCCTGGGCCATGATGCTCGACGATCCCATCAAGGGAAGTGGGCCGACGGGCTTTGCTCCCCGCCTGCAAGAGCTGGCCGCGCGGAACACCATCTCGCCGCACGTCGCCGAGCATTTCGGCGAGCCCCACAACGACTTGCTGGAATCCCTGGCGCTCTATGGCATTCCGGGCGGTATCGCGCTCGTCCTGCTCTACGGCATGCCTGCCCTGCTGTTTGTGCGTCGCCTGCAGCGGACTCTGCCTCAGGCCGTGCGCGCGGCAGCGGCCATGGGGGTGGCTGTCTGCCTGGGCTTTGCGCTCTTTGGCCTGACCGAACTCATGTTCCGAGGTATGCGCACCATCGGCTTCTACGCGGTTCTTGTGGCGCTGTTCGCCGTACTGTCCGATCCGCGGCTCCACCACAAGGGCACCGAGTAAAACCGGGGCATGGCGTTTGGCGGTGATTGGTAGCACAATAGGTCAAACGACCTGGCCGTAGAAGCCGGGCCCGGATGCTGGGATCGCCACACAGCAAGGAGACAGCCATGCGCATCACCGATGCACAATGGGTTCCTTCAACGCCGCACCAAACCTGGGCTGCCCTCTTTGACCCGGGCGTGCTGCAGCGTTGCCTGCCGGGATGCATCCATGTCCGCCGCGTTACTGACACCGAGTACGCCATTACCGTGCGTGCCAAGGTCGGCGGCCTGGATGCCGAGTACGCGGGTGAGGTCCTGGTGTCGGATGCCGAGGCCGCGCAATGTTGCTCGCTGGCCTTCGATGGCAAGGGCGCGGCGGCCGGACTTGCCATCGGCACGGCAGACGTGCGCTTGAGCCCCAAGGACAATGGCACCCGTATTTCCTATGTCGTGACGGCCACAGCCGGCGGCAAGCTGGCCGCCTTGGGTGAGCCTGCAATCCTGAAGGCCGCAGGCAAGATCATCGATCGGTTCTTCACGGCGTTCGGCGATCACCTGGCCAGCGTGCCTCGCCAGGCCCCGCCCCCGCCGCCGCCCGCTGCAGAACCCCGCGGCCTGTCCTCCTCACGCTGGTCCTGGGTCATGGCGCTGGCGGTAGTCGTGATGCTGGTGGGGTATCACACGCTGTTCAAATAGCAGACGCTTGCCGGTGATATTCTTGCCGGCATGACTGCTCCTTCCTCTGACTCAGAAACTTCCCCGCATTCCCGGCGCGACCTCCTGATGGCCATGGCCGGCGTGTCCGCCACAGTCGTGCTGGTGGCGTTCGACTCAACCATCGTCAGCACCACCCTGCCGCGGGTCGCCGAAGCACTCAACGGCATGGCGTTGTACGCCTGGGTGGGCACGGGCTACCTGCTGGCCACCGCGGCCTCCATCCTCATCTTTGGTCGCCTCGGTGATATGTTCGGGCGCAAACCCCTGATGCTGGTCTCCGTGTCGTTGGTGGCACTGGGCTCGATTGCCTGCGGCCTGTCCCAGAGTATGGGGCAGTTGATCGCCTTTCGAACCTTACAGGGGGTTGGCGGCGGAATGATGATTGCCACGGCCTTTGCGGCGCCTGCCGACCTCTTTCCCGATGCTCGCGAACGGGTCCGCTGGATGGCGCTGGTATCGGCGGCGTTCGCCATGGCCAGCGGCATCGGGCCGGTGCTGGGCGGCGCGGCCACTCAGGCGCTGGGCTGGCGCGCGGCCTTTTTCATCGCCCCTATTGCGGCCGTCGCGGCGCTGTTTTTGCTGGCACGCTACTTCCCACGTATCGCCCCCGCGCACGCCAAGGCCGGCCGCATCGATTGGCTCGGCGCATTTTTGCTCATCGTGTTGGTGGCCGCACCCCTGGCAGCCATGGAATTGGCATTCGCCCCCGGCGACAGTGCCCGGCCCAAGCTGGCCGCGGGCCTGGCACTGGCCGCGCTGGCGGCCGGTTGCTGCCTCATTCCTCACGAAAGGCGCGTGGTCTCACCTATCTTTCCTTTGCGCATTCTGGCTGGCGCCGAGCCGCGCCTGCTCAACATGGCCGCCGTCGCGGTGGGCGCAACCATGTTCATCCTGGTGTTCTACAGCCCGCTGCTGCTGCAGCAGGTGCTGCATTACAGCCCCAGTGAGGCCGGCCTGCTGCTCACGCCGCTGGTGGCCGCCATTTCGCTGGGAAGCATCATCAACGGCCGCCTCTTTCCCAAGCAGGCCGAGCCGCAACGGCTGATGGTCTTCGGCGGCCTGTTGCTTGCAGCCGGATCGGCCATGGTATTGGCTACGGGCGAAGGCACCGCCACCTGGTGGATAGTCGCGGCCTTTGCCGTCAACGGAACCGCGCTCGGGTTTCTGCTGCCCAATCTAACCCTATTCATGCAAATGTTGAGCGACCGCCGCGATGTGGGTGTGGCTTCGGCCCTGGTGCAA
Source organism: Bordetella holmesii (assembly GCF_020735985.1). Taxonomy (NCBI): domain Bacteria; kingdom Pseudomonadati; phylum Pseudomonadota; class Betaproteobacteria; order Burkholderiales; family Alcaligenaceae; genus Bordetella; species Bordetella holmesii. The sequence continues at coordinate 3,540,481 of NZ_CP085973.1, read as the reverse complement.
ACCACGCGGGCCGTGGGCAGCGCCGCCGGCACCGCGCTGGTCGGCATCGCGATCTCTCATACCTCGGTCCTCATCGGTGTGCGCATCGGCCTGACGCTGTGCCTGGCCCTGTCCTTGGTTACCGCCGTCATCGCTCATCGCATCAAGATGAAGAACGTCATCACCCGCCGGTCCTGATTCCCCCGCCATGCAACGCCGAGAACTCTTAGAACTGATTGCACTGGCCGCCGTTTGGGGCGGATCTTTCCTGTTCATGCGCGTTGCGGTGCCGGAATTCGGGCCCGCGCCGCTCATCGAACTGCGCGTGGGGTTGGGCGCGCTGGTGCTGCTGCCTCTGGCCATCCTGCGCGGCCGCCTGGGCATTATGGCGCGGCACTGGAAAGCCATCTTTGGGGTTGGGCTGTTCAACGCCGCCCTGCCCTTTCTGCTCTATGCCTATGCCTCGATCTCGCTAGGCGCAGGCTTTCTGTCGGTTGCCAACGCCGTCACGCCAGTCTGGGGCGCGGTGATCGGTTGGCTCTGGCTGCGCGACCGGCTTCCCGCCATGCGCATCCTGGGGCTGGCAATAGGCTTTGTGGGCAATCTCGTGCTGGTATGGGACAAGCTGCAGTTCCAGGAGGGCGGCAGCGGCCCCGCGGTTCTCGCCGCCCTTGCCGCACCGCTTTTCTACGGCGTCGCTGCCAACTGGACCAAACGCTTTCTGAGCGGCGTGGACGCGTTGGCCAACGCCACCGGCAGCATGCTCAGTGCATCGCTGGTACTGTTGCCCCTGGCCATCGCCCATTGGCCCGAACAAGCCGTCTCCTCGCAAGCCTGGATCGCCACGGTCTTGCTCGCTGTCCTGTGCACCGGGGCGGCGTATGTCGTCTTCTTTCGCCTGATCCTGGTACTGGGCCCGACGGCCGCGGTCAGCGTCACGTTCCTCGTGCCGGTGTTTGGTGTGTTCTGGGGGGTCACGCTATTGGGCGAAGCGCTCACGCCAAGCATGCTGACCGGCGCGGCGATCATTCTGGCTGGCACCGCACTTGCGTTGGGATTGGTTGCGCCGCGCAAGCGCTGAGGCGCTCAGAACTTGTCGGCTCGGCCCGTCAGGGCCACGCCTACGCGCAGTGCGGTGTAGGCCAGGACATCGACCACCCGCCACATCCAACTGCGACGCCGGTAGTCCAAGGGCCGTATGAGCTGGCCGCCATCGGCAATGGCCCGCTCCAACCGTTGCTGCAGGTCGTGCGCAAACGCCGGGTCGTCCACCACAACGTTGGCCTCGCGCGCCAATAGCAGGCTGAACGGATCCAGATTGGAGGAACCTACCGTGGCAATGTCATCTATCACCGCCACCTTGGCGTGCAGATAGGCTGGCATGTACTCATAGATCTCGATGCCGTCGCGCAGCAACTGATCATAAAGAGAACGGCTGGCGAAATACTGCAGGTAGTACTCCGGCCTGCCCTGCAGCAGCAACCGCACCCGCACGCCACGGCCAGCAGCCTGGGCCAGCGTACGCCGGAATTGCCGACCCGGGAAAAAGTACGCATTGGCGATCAGGACCTCGTGCCGGGCATGCTCGATGCCGTTGAGATAGGCACGCTCGAAGGTCTGCCGAAAGCGCAAATTATCGCGCAACACCAGCGCAGCGCGCAGGCTGCCGCAGGCACGGCCATGCTGCGGATGCGGCCGTCGTAACCGCAGGCGGCGCCAATCCGACGGATGACGCCGCAGTCGAGCCCAACTCAATCTCACCCACAGCAGATCCTGAGCGTAAATGATCTGCGGCACCAGCGGCCCCTCGATTCGCACCGCAAAGTCAAAGCGCGGGCCGGGAATATCATCGTCCGGGTCGAGGTCATCGTAGTCGTCGACGATGTTGATGCCGCCCACGAATGCGATGGCCGCGTCGATGACGGTCACCTTGCGGTGCAGGCGGCGCAAGCGGTTGCGCGAGAATTTCAAGCGGCCCAGCCAGCGCGGCTCGGGTCGAAACACGCGGCAATGCCCACCGGCGTCGTGGATGCGCTGCATCACCTCGGGTGCCGAGGTGGCGCTGCCAAAGCCATCGAGCACGACCCGCACCTTCACCCCACGCTGTGCGGCCCGCTCCAGGCAATCCAGTATCTGGCGGCCGGTGCGGTCCAGAATGAAGATATAGGTCTCCAGGTGCACGCTCACGCTGGCCTGGTCGATGGCCGCACACAGTGCCGGGAAAAAATCCGCGCCATTTTGCAGCAAGTCTATGGCATTGCCGTCCGTCCAGGACAGACGGGCCGTGTCGGTCCTCACGGCAACTCGAGCTCCGTGAGCAGCGGCGCATGATCGGAAAGGCGCGCCCATTGACGGCCGCGCAGAACGCGTGCACTGCGCACGGCAAAACCGCGCTGATAAATGCGATCGAGGCGGAACCACGGGAACAGCGCCGGAAATGTGCGCGGCGGCGGCAAGGGGCAATACGCGCCCCCCATACCCAGTTGATTGCTGCGCTCTATGACCGCACTGTTTCCCGGCACCCCGCGCAGGACGTCGCTGAGCCGGCGCATGGAATCCCTCAGGCGCGGCAGTTCACCGCCCGAGCTGCGCGGCGCATGCGAGAACACCTCGTACAAACCCAGCTGCTGCACGAACTGCGGCGCCAGCTTGTCGCCCCAATCGTTGAAGTCGCCGGCAATGAGCAGGGGGGCGCCATCGGGCACTTCGGCACGTATGCGTTCGATCAGCGCCTGGATCTGCCGCTGGCGGCTGCTGGCAAACAAGCCCAAATGCACGACCAGGCAATGCACCTCGGTGCCGCCGACGTCGATACGGGCATGCAACAACCCGCGCTGCTCCAGCTTGTGATCGGAGATGTCCTGGTTGAAATGGTCGAGTATGTGATAGCGCGACAGCAACGCATTGCCGTGATCCGTGGCATCGCGCACGGCATTGCGCCCATAGGCGACGTTCAGATGCAGCGCAGCGCCCAGTGACTCATGCTGGGCGTGAAGCATGGAGGATGTTTCGTTGCGACCCTGAACTTCCTGGAGAAACACCAGGTCGGGACGCAGGCCGTACAGGCCCAGGCGCAGGTCGTTTAACGACTCATGGCGCCCAAGGGACGAACGCCCCTTGTGAATGTTGTAGCTGACGACGCGAATAAGCGACATAAACCGTATGGCGCCTCATCATCTGAAAGGAGTATCGGCAAGCACGACCCGGACCCTCCTGAGGCCTCGGGCCGACGCGGCGCCACATCACGCGGCGCCGCACCCTGAGCTTACTTCATTTCACTTCGGTATTGCGCAGGCGGATATGCAGCTCGCGTAATTGCTTGTCATCAACCGACGAAGGCGCTTGCGTCAGCAAGCACTGAGCGCGTTGCGTCTTCGGGAAGGCGATCACGTCGCGGATGGACTCGGCGCCCGTCATCATGGTGACGATACGATCCAGGCCAAATGCGATACCGCCGTGCGGAGGCGCACCGTACCGCAGCGCATCGAGCAGGAAGCCGAACTTCTCCCGGGCCTCCTCGGCGCCGATCTTCAGTGCGCGGAAGACCTTGCTCTGCACTTCTTCGCGGTGGATACGCACGGAGCCGCCGCCGATTTCCCAACCGTTGAGCACCATGTCGTAGGCCTTGGCGAACGCCTTGCCCGGATCGGTTTCGAGGAAGTTCTCGTGGCCGTCCTTGGGGCTGGTGAACGGATGGTGGGCTGCGGTGTAGCGGCCCTCTTCTTCGTCGTACTCGAACATCGGAAAATCCACCACCCACAGCGGGCGCCAGCCCCCGGTGAACAAGCCTGTCCTCTTGCCGAACTCGCTGTGGCCGATCTTCACGCGCAGCGCGCCGATGGCATCGTTGACGACCTTGGCACGATCGGCACCAAAGAAGATGATGTCGCCATCCTGGGCGCCACTGCGCTTGACCAGTTCGGCCAGCGCGGCGTCGTGCAGGTTCTTGACGATCGGCGACTGCAATCCTTCTCGGCCCTTGCCCGCTTCGTTGACCTTGATATAGGCCAGGCCCTTGGCTCCGTAAATGCCGACGAACTGGGTGTAGGCATCGATCTCGCTGCGCGAGAGCTCGGCGCCGCCCGGCACGCGCAGAGCAACCACCCGGCTGCCTGCGGTGGTGGCCGCCGAGGCAAAGACCTTGAAGTCCACGTCACGCATGACGTCGGTCACATCGGTGAACTCGAGGTTCACGCGCAGATCGGGCTTATCCGAACCGTAGCGCGCCATGGCCTCGGTCCAGGTCATCATGGGGAAGGACTCGGGAAGATCGACGTCCTGCACCACCTTGAAGACGTGGCGGATCATGCTCTCGAAGATGGCACGGATCTCGGTCTCGGTCAGGAAGGAGGTTTCGCAATCGATCTGCGTGAACTCCGGCTGGCGGTCAGCGCGCAGATCCTCGTCGCGGAAGCACTTGGTGATCTGGTAGTAGCGGTCAAAGCCCGAGACCATCAGCATCTGCTTGAACAGCTGCGGCGACTGAGGCAGAGCAAAGAAATGACCGGCGTTCACACGTGAAGGCACGAGATAGTCGCGGGCACCTTCGGGCGTGCTCTTGGTCAGCATCGGCGTTTCGATGTCGATGAAGCCCAGTTGATCCAGGAATTTGCGCACTTCGATGGAGACCCGATAGCGCAGCATCAGGTTGCGCTGCATCTGCGGGCGGCGCAGGTCCAGCACACGGTGCGTCAGACGAGTCGTTTCCGACAGGTTGTCGTCATCGAGTTGGAAGGGCGGCGTCACCGACGCGTTCAGGATCTCGACCTCGCGGCACAATACCTCGATCTCGCCCGAGGCCAGTTCGGCGTTGGTGGTGCCTGCGGGACGCTCACGCACCAGGCCGGTCACGCGCACGCAGAACTCGTTGCGCAGACGCTCAGCGGTGCCAAACGCGTCGGCATTGTCCGGATCGAACACGATCTGAGCCAGGCCGGCGCGATCGCGCAAATCGATAAAAATCACCCCACCGTGGTCGCGGCGGCGGTTCACCCAGCCGTACAGGGTGACAGTCTGGCCGAGATGGTCACGGCAAACCTGGCCGGTATAGCAGGTACGCATGCGGGATAACTCCGTTGATAGGCTTGTGAGCGCAAAAAAGGTTAAGGCTCGGCGCGAGGCGCCTCTGCCGGTGGGTGGGGGTGCATGCCGGTGATGTCCGGCGGCGCCACGACACCCATGGAAACGATGTACTTCAGTGCTGCATCGACGGTCAGATCCAGATCGATGACCTGGTCGCGCGGCATCATGAGAAAAAAGCCCGAGGTCGGGTTGGGCGTCGTCGGCACGTAGACGCTCAGATGCTCTCCCGGCAGATAAGAAGCGACTTCGCCACTGGGCGCGCCCGTCAGAAACGCGATGGTCCAGGAGCCGGCGCGCGGATACTGGATCAATACCGCCTGGCGGAAAGCTCTGCCATTGGGTGCCAGGACGGTGTCGCTGACTTGCTTGACCGAGTTGTAGATCGAGCGTACCAGCGGAATCCTGCCAAGGATACGCTCCCACTGATCAAACAGGCTGCGCCCCAACAGATTGGCGGCCAGCACGCCGGTCAGCAGCACCACCGCGATCACCAGCACGAAGCGGAAACCCGGGATATCGAGCCCGAACAACGATTCGGAGGACAAAAATCCCGGGACAAAGCCTTCGAGGGTGGTCACCAGCAGGCCCAGGACCCAGATCGTAATGGCCAGGGGCACCCAGATCAGCAGACCGGCAATGAAGTACTTCTTGAACACGATCAGGTCGTCGCGCCAGGCGTCGTGGGCGCCGCCGCCGGCGTGCTCGCCGGCGCGCTGGCGCTCGACGTATCGGCAGCCGCAGCGCCGCTTTCTGCGGGGGCGGCCTTCGCGGCAGGGGCGTTGCCCGAGCTGTTATTGCGGAAGTCGGTCACATACCAGCCCGAACCCTTGAGTTGAAACCCTGCAGCGGTTACCTGCTTGGTAAAGCTGCTCTTGCCGCACTCAGGACAATCGGTCAGCGGTGCGTCGGATATCTTCTGCAGAACGTCTTTCGCGAAACCACAGCTGCTGCATTTATAAGCGTAAATAGGCATGAAATGAGGACTCCCAGCCTCACTGGCGAATGAATCCGGCCCGGACTGCTTCGCGTCGACGATGCGAAACCATCCGGGCTCAGCCGCAAAAAATACGGGAACGTGTTGAATTTTAGCGGTTTTTAAAAGCGGACCCGGTGCGGGTTCATGCCAACCCGTGTGATGCGGGCCCTTTTTTATACCGGCAACAGGAACATTCCGGCGGCCACCAGCGTAGGAACCAAGGCGGCGAGGAACAGCTTTCCCGATGAGATGCTGCCGTCGGGGAAGTGATTCTTCAGCAGGGCAAAGCCGGCCGGGTTGGGCGCATTCGCGATAACCGTCAGTCCGCCGCCGGTGACTGCGCCGGCCACCAGCATGTAGCGCCAGTCGGCACTGCTACCCTCGACCAGGGAACCCAGATAGGTCAGCGGGGCGTTGTCCGTGATGGCCGTCAGCGCCGTAGCACCCCAGAAAAGGACGGTGGGCGACAACCCACCCAGCAAATCCTGCAACCACCATTTCTGCAGTCCGCCCAGAACCACCAGCCCGGCCAGAAAAAAACCGACCATCAGCCCCTCCTTGATGAGCAAACGATTCTGGTGCCGTTTGTAGGCTTCCGAAAAACCGATGAACATCATCAATAGCCCGAGGAAAACGGCGGGATGATGCGCCGTGAGCACGACACCGATAAGAAACAGCAGATGCACGGCGATCACCAGCGCCGGCACGCGGGCGCGCATGCCGTCGACACCACTGACGGAGCTGGCGCTGGAACCTTGGCTGCTGGCCAGCAAGGCCTGGCGGCAGATGACCGTCAACACAGCCGCGTTGAGGCAGACGGCAAGCGCGGCGCGCCAGCCGAAATGCGTGGCCATGAAAACCGTATCCCAGCCAAATGTCGAGGCGACCATCAGCACCGGTGGGGCGGCATAGGAGGTCAACACGCCTCCGATGGAGACATTGACGAACAACACACCCAGGGCCAGGTACTTGAAGCCATCATGCCCATGGACCCGGAAGTACCCGTCCCGCAGAAGCAGCGCGGCAAGCGTCATCGCCGCCGGCTCGGTGATGAAGGACCCGCCCAATGGCACGATCGACATGAGCACGAAAAACGTCGCGAGTTCGCGGCGTACCGGCAACAAGCGCGCCACCATACGCACCGCCATTCCGACCAGATCCAGGATGGGCCGGCTGGAAGCGACCACCATGATCACAAAGACGAACAAGGGCTCGGTGAAGTTGCGCGTATCCATGTAATGGACGGCAGCCTGGCTGCCTTACATGGCCGCCATGATCACGATGAGCGCAAACGCCCAGACGCCGAAGACCGCCTCGACCTCCGACAGCAGATGCCACAGCCCGGCGTGCGCGCCGTCGCGATGCGCGAGCCGGGCAAAAACCGGCACGGAAAAAGTATGCAGCACAGCCACGGCAAACAGCACGGTGGCGACGATTTCGATAGGCTGAATCATGCGTACTCTGCGAACAGGCCGGCGACCACAAACCGCAGCCGGCGCTTGTTGAATAAGCTGCGCAATATAACGCAGGGCCCTGCAAGCAGCGCCTCAGACACGGGCGCGACGCACCATGTCCGCGCCCTTTTCCGCGATCATCACGGTCGGCGAGTTGGTGTTGCCCGAGGTGATGGTCGGCATGATGGAGGCATCGATCACCCGAAGGCCCGTCACCCCCCTGACGCGCAGTTGTGCATCGACGACGGCCGCCGCCTCGCTGCCCATACGGCAAGTGCCTACCGGATGGAAGATCGTGGTCCCGATTTCGCTGGCTGCGCGCGCCAGATCCGCGGCGCTTTGCGCCTGAAAGCCAGGTTTGTATTCCTCGGGACGATACCCTGCCAGCGCGGGCTGTGCGACGATGCGGCGGGTCAGTCGGATGCTGTCGATCGCAACCTGCCGGTCTTCTGGTGTGGAGAGATAGTTGCACTGGATCTGCGGGGCGATCTGCGCGTCGGCCGACACGACACGCACACTGCCACGGCTGGTGGGCCGCAGGTTGCAGACCGAGGCCGTGAACGCCGCAAACGCATGCAGCGGCTCGCCAAACCGCTCCAGCGACAAGGGTTGCACATGGTATTGCACATTGGCGCGAGCTTGCGCGACGCTTGACCGTGCGAACGCGCCAAGCTGGGATGGCGCCATGCTCAGCGGGCCGCTGCGAGACCATGCATATTGCGCGGCCATCATGGCTTTGCCCCACCACTTGCCGGCGATGGCATTGAGTGTCTTGGCGTTGGACACCCGATAGATCAGGCGCAATTGCAGGTGATCCTGTAAATTAGCCCCGACCTCGGGCGCATCGTGCACGACCGGCACGCCCAGGCGTTGCAATAGCGCGGCGGGCCCTACCCCCGAGACCTGCAGCAGTTGCGCCGAGCCGATGGCTCCGGCCGACAGCAACACCTCGCCGCGCGCCTGCGCCACACGGCGCTGGCCACCCTCATCCACGAATTGCACACCCGCGGCGCGCTTTTGTGCGAACACGACACGCTCGACACGCGCACCCGTCATGACACGCAGATTGGGGCGCTTGCGGGCAGGCCGCAAGAACGCCTTGGCCGACGTCCAGCGCACGCCGCGGCGCTGATTGACCTCGAAATAATCGCAGCCCTCGTTATCGCCCTGATTGAAATCCTGCACGGGCGCGATGCCGGCCTGGGCAGCCGCGTCCCGGAACGCATCCAGCAATTCCCAGGACAAGCGCTGGCGCTCGACCCGCCACTCCCCTCCCGCGCCATGGAACTCGCTACTGCCCGCATGATGATCTTCGCAAGATTTGAAGTAAGGCAACACGTCATCCCAGCTCCAGCCCGGATTCCCCAGGGCTGCCCAGCCGTCGTAGTCAGCGCGCTGACCACGCATGTAAATCATGCCGTTGATGGCGGAGCTGCCGCCCAGCACCCGGCCGCGAGGATAGCCCAGGCTGCGGCCGGCCAGACCCGGATCGGCCTGCGTGCGGTAGCACCAGTCCGTGCGCGGATTACCGATGCAATACAGATAGCCCACCGGGATATGGATCCAGTGCCAATTGTCCTTCCCCCCCGCCTCGAGCAGAAGGACGTTGACGCGGGGATCTGCCGAGAGCCGGTTGGCCAGCAGGCAACCGGCTGAGCCCGCACCCACGATGATGTAATCAAAAACCATGTCATTGGTACCGGCGGGCGCACTCATGAGCAGTCTGTCTCCGGGAATTGGTATGCGACGCAAGCGTCTTTATGCGGCAGTTGTAGAACACCCGGCTGCCGCTGCCAACCCGTATCGTCCCCACTGGCATAGGACGGGCCATTGTCCGTGTCGTCTTCCCGACAGGCACGTGCCCGGGCCTGTCGGATGATGCGCATTCAATTGCCGGGGTAGCGCCGCTGTAATTCGTCCACCGCTGCCTCCAATTGCACGATCAGGGCCAGACTGGCCGGCGCCATCGGCGCGCGCAGCGTCTCATGCATCAAGCCCTGGCGTGCCAGCAACCCCTTCAGTGGCGCCGGGTTCGGTTCCGCGAAGACCATGCGGATCATCGGCGCCAGGGCATGGAAAATTTGACGCGCCACGCCCACCTGCTGCGCCTGCATGGCCTGGTACATGGCCACGAAGAGATCGGCGCGCACATGAGCCGCCGCAATCCTTGATGGCGCGAATATTGGGGTGCTCGGCCAGCGCCAGCAACGTGCTCGTCTCGATCTGCGCGCCCGTCCGGTACGGGATGTCGTAGAGAATGAGCGGCACGGCGCTGGCATCGGCCAGCGCTCGAAAGTAGTCCGCCAGCCCCACCTGGCCGGGACGCACGTAATACGGCGCCGGGGTCAACAGCCCGGCCAGCGGCCGCGAGGTAAATACCGCCTGCCGGCGCAGCACCTCACGCTGATGGTTTCCCGCCAATCCCATGACCACGGGCAATGGCCCTGCCTCGTCCAGCACGGTATCCAGCACCGCCAACTGCTCGTACTCGTCCATGGCTGCGGCCTCGCCAGTACTGCCGCAGACCACCACACCGTCGATGCCGGTCTGGAGATAGTGCCGCATCAACCGCCGCAGCGCGAACAAATCGGGGCCGTCCTCGTGAAACGGTGTCACCAAGGGCAGCCAGACGCCATGGAAGGAAACGGGGGTAGCCACGGCGGTGGCGGTTTCGGTTTGAACAACGGACGACATAAATCACTCCTTCGGTTTGAGCCCGTACAGAAGTGCGATGTCGAGGGGAAGGGGGATTGCGCAGGGGATGCGCAGCCAGATCTGCCGCTGTTCCGTCGCCCATCTGACGGAACAGCATGCTCCGGTCAGATGAGCGGCTGTTTTTTGGATTTCAGGCCGAACGCTGCCAACACGCAAGACGCGCGCTGCGGGCAAACGAGGGAAATGGCCTGGTTCATGGACAAAATAGAAAAGAAATTCGCGGGGCTAAATCTACGCTGCGCCCCGCCGGCTGTCAACGCGCCAGGCTGTCGAGATAGACCTGACACAACGCCTGCATGCCTTGCCTGTCGTCGTCATCAAAGCGACCCGGCACGGGGCTGTCCACATCCCAGACGCCTAACAGTTGCCCGTCGAGCACCAGGGGCACGACGATTTCTGAACGCGAGGCGGCATCACACGCGATATGGCCGGGGAAGGCATGCACATCGGGTACGACCTGGGTCTGGCGCTGGCTGGCCGCCGCGCCGCAGACGCCGCGCGACAAGGCAATGCGCACGCAGGCGGGTTTGCCCTGAAAAGGCCCGAGTACGAGCTCCTGACCGTCAAAAAAGTAAAACCCGCACCAGTTGATCTGCGGCAAGGCCTGCCAAGCCAGCGCGGCCAGGTTGGCGGCGTTGGCAATGCGGTCGCATTCGCCGGCGAGCAGCGCCTGCGCCTGCGCGACCAACTCGCGGTAGAACTGGGGTTTGGAAGCAGTCGAGAGGGGGGCGGCCTGGAACATGACGCGTATATGTAATTAAAATTAACTGTACCGGAAGAAATCGTGCCCGGTGATTTTAGGCTGCCGCCCGGGCGCCACGCCGGCTTGTGCAACAATAAATGTGCAAGCACGTCTCCATTCTTTCTACAAGCCCGCCCCCCCATGGACAAGCCCTTCGAACCCGCGTATTCCTTCTCGGAACGCGCCCAGCAACTGACCAGTTCCGCCATCCGCGAAATCCTCAAAGTCACTGAACGTCCCGAGGTGATTTCGTTTGCGGGCGGCCTGCCGGCTCCCGGCGGCTTTCCGGTCGAAGTGGTCCGTGCGGCGTTCGACAAGGTGCTGGCCACCAACGGTCGCGCGGCCCTGCAGTATGGTCCGACCGAAGGCTACGCCCCCTTGCGCCAATGGGTGGCGCAGGATCTGAACAGCGCCGGCGCCCACGTTACCGCCGACCAGATTCTGATCGTCTCCGGTTCGCAGCAGGCGCTGGACCTGCTGGGCAAAGTCCTCATCGACAAAGACAGCAAGGTGTTGGTCGAAGACCCCAGCTACCTGGGTGCGCTGCAATCCTTCAGCCTGTATCAGCCCTGTTATGTCCCGGTGCCGACCGACGAAGGTGGTCTGATCCCTGAGGCGATCACACCCGAACTGGCTGCCGGCGCACGCTTTCTGTATGCCTTGCCCAATTTCCAGAACCCCACTGGCCGCACGCTGGATCGCGCACGTCGCGAAGCACTGGTCGCGCGCGCCGCCGACATGGGCCTGCCCATCATCGAAGACGATCCGTACGGCGATCTGCGCTATGCCGGTCAGCCTCAGCCCGGCCTGCTGGCCCTGGGGACGGCCGTAGGAGCCACCGTGATCCGGCTGGGCACCTTCTCCAAGGTACTGGCGCCGGGCCTGCGCCTGGGATATATCGCGGCGCCGCGCGCCATCATCGACAAACTGGTGCAGGCCAAACAGGCCACTGATCTGCATACCCCGACTCTGACGCAGATGGCCATCTACGAGATCGTCAAGGACGGCTTCCTGCAAGAGCATCTGCCCAAAGTGCGCGAAATCTACCGCACGCAGGGCCGCTGCATGATGGAAGCCATCAAACGCGAATTTCCAGACGGCGTGAGCTGGACCGTGCCGGAAGGCGGCATGTTCCTGTGGGTGACGCTGCCGGCGCATATCGACAGCGCGCGCCTGCTGGCCGAAGCGGTCGAACAGAACGTGGCTTTCGTGCCCGGCGCCCCCTTCTACGCCGGCAAACCACAAGCCAATACACTGCGTCTGAGCTTTGCCACCGTGCCCGAAGACAAGATCAACACTGGCATTGCCATCCTTGGCAAGCTGCTGCACAAATACGTCTGAGCCTTCAGGCATGCGGTATAGTCGGGCGCGGCGGACATCCCGCCGCGCCCTTCTTTTTTATCGACAGTACACTCCGTGAACGCCCAAGCTACCCGCCCGACCGACCTCAGCGACATCGTCTTTGACGACTGGGTCGAGCGCTGGCTGCCCCGCTCCTGGCGGCCGTATGCACGGCTTTGCCGGCTTGACCGCCCGATCGGCACCTGGTTGACGTTGCTGCCCTGCATCGCCACGCTGGTGCAAGCCGCCGGAGGTCTGCCGGACCTCAAAAGGCTCATTGTCTTCTCGCTGGGCGCCCTGCTCATGCGTGGCATCGGTTGCACGGTCAACGATATGTGGGACCGTGACATCGACAAACATGTCGAGCGCACGCGGTTCCGGCCATTGACCAGCGGCCAGCTCACCATGCGACAGGCCATATGGTTTCTTCTGGGCCAACTGCTGGTCTGCGCCTCGCTGCTGTTTTTCATCAACGACCTGAGCCGCTGGTGGGCGCTGGGTGTCTTGCCCTTCGTCTTCATTTATCCCTTCTGCAAGCGAGTGACATATTGGCCGCAGGCAGTGCTGGGGGTGTGTTTCAACTGGGGCATGCTCATGGCCTGGACGGACACTCAGAACGACCTGCCACTGGCCGCAGTGGCGATGTGGCTGGGTGCGGCGCTCTGGCAGATCGGCTATGACAGCATCTATGCCTATGTCGACGTACGCGATGACCTCAAGCTGGGTCTGCATTCCACCGCCATGCGCTTTGGTGCGCAGGGCAAAGTCTGGATCAGCGGTTTTTACGTGGCCAGTGCCCTGCTATGGACCTGGGGCGGTTACGCCATGGCTCTGGGATGGGGATATTTTGTAGGGATGGCTGCGGTCGCCCTGCATCTGGCCTGGCAGTTGGTCACCTTCGACCTTCAGCGCCCGGACCGCAATTTCATGCTGTTTCGCGCCAACCTCTGGACGGGCGCACTGTTGATCGCCTCGGCGCTGGCCGGCACCCTGCTCTAACGGCGGCCCGGGCCGCCCGCCAGGCGGCCGACGCAAACACGGCACTCGCACGGGCTGCCGCGTCTAGCCTGCACCGCCGCGCGCCGGCGACCTCTCCTCTCGCGTCTGTCCCTTGCCGCCTTGACAGGCAGCACAGTCACGCGCCGGTAATATCCCCATTGATGGGATCATTTGTGTTTCAAAACATTGATTACTAGTGAAAATGGAATAATGTTTTCTGATATCTAGGGTTTATCCCAGGTTCGAACAGGCAGACAATGAAGTCATCGGGAAACAAACAGAGGCAGCAACACCCGCCCCGGTTTCGATCCTTGACTAACACGGAGGAATTACCATGAAGTCGCTCGCTACTGCTGTAATGCTTTCCATGGCTGTGATGGCCGGTGCCCAAGCTGCTGATGTCGAACCCAGCCGCGCTCAAGTGCAGGCCGAACTGGCTCAAGCCAAGACTGATGGTCAGTACACCTTCGGTGAAGAAGCCTATCCGGCTGCCATCGTCCAACATGGCTCGCTGTCCTCGGCTCAGGTTCAGGACCAACTGGCTCAAGCCCAGAGTGAAGGTCTGGTGACCACGGCCAACCTGGACTATCCGCCGGTTGCCGCCACGGTAGACAGCCACGTCAGCCGCGCTCAAGTGCGCTCGGATCTGGCTCAGGCCAAGGCTGAAGGTCTGGTGACCTACGGCAACCTGGACTACCCGCCCCTGAACGGTTAATCAGCCGCGCCGGCTCAGCCCCCGCCCCGGCGCCCAGATTTCCCAAGGTCGACGCCCGCCTCGTGAGTTGCTTAACGCAGCCCGCCTGGCGGGCGTAGGCCATCTAGAGCCGGCATTTCATCCCGGCCATGGTCGGGCGCCTTTCAGGCCCAGCCTTCCAGCCGCAAGGTCGCCCGAACCAGGCGCTCGCCCTCCTGCTCGATCTCGTGGAGGCTTTGCCGCACGCTGTCGACATGTTCGGTGGCAGCGTTATGCGCCTGATCGGGTTGACGTCCCATCACTGCATCGAACAGCCGCGTGTGCTGGCGATCGATCTGCTGCTTGTGCGGCTCGCGGTGATAGAGATTGTTCACACAAGCAAAAACCGAGCCCAGCATCAGGTCGGTCAACGATTGCAACGTGTGGACCAGCACCGCATTGTGCGACGCCTCGCAGATCGCCAGATGAAAGGCATGGTCCAGATGCGCATGCGTGGCGCTGTCCGTCGGTGTCAGGTGCGCCGCCACCATCGCCTCGTAGCGCCGCCGGATCAGAATGAAATCCGCTTCGGTGCCACGAATGGCCGCCAGACGCGCCGACTCGCCCTCGAGCAAGGCTCGGACCTCCAAAAGATCGTAGAGCGTGCGCGGCTGCGAATGAAACAAATGCACCAGCGGCCCGGCATCGACCTTGGCAATCTGCGCCACGAAAGACCCGCGTCCTTGCTCGGTGTGAATGATGTTCCGGGCACGCAGCAGTTGCAGCCCTTCGCGCAAGGCGCTTCGGGATACACCGAGTTTTGCGGTCAGCCGCCGCTCCGAAGGTAGCGGCTGACCCGCCTTGAGCACACCGTCGACGATCAGTTGCTCGATACGATGCGCCACGCCCTCGCCCACGGGCTGCCGTTTGCCGACCTCGTCCATCTGTAGATTGATCACTGGTATGACCAGTTCCGGACCACTGTCGCACCCGGACTCCATAAACATTCAACTAACTGAAATAAAACCATAAAAACGTTTTTTATACCAATACGGCAGTGCACAAACTGGTATGACCAGCTGCGCCGCGTATGGACAGCGCACGCTGCAGGGCCGATGATCTGGCTATCCCTTTTTGACTATGCAGAGCGACATCATGACCGAACGCATCGCTGGCCTGCAGGTGGCGGCCTCCCTCTATCAGTTCATCGAAAACGAAGCCCTGCCGGGCAGCGGCGTCGACAGCAAGGCTTTCTGGGAGGGCTTTGCCGCTCTCATCCATGATCTCGCACCCCAGAATCGCAAGCTGCTGGCCGAGCGTGACCGTCTTCAAACGGAACTCGATACATGGCACCGCCGTCACGCCGGCCCGGTGCGCGACCCGGCCGCCTACCGCAGCTTTCTGAAGCAAACCGGCTATCTGCAGGACACCCCCGCTGCCGTACGAGTGCGTACCGAAAACGTCGATGACGAAATCGCCCGCCAGGCCGGCCCGCAGCTGGTGGTGCCCATGTCCAATGCGCGCTATGCCCTGAACGCGGCCAACGCCCGCTGGGGCAGCCTGTACGACGCCCTCTATGGCACCGATGCCATTGCCAACAGCGTCGGCCCGGCAGGCTCGACCTACAACCCCCAACGCGGCCAGGCCGTCATCGAACGCGCCCGCGACTTCCTCGACAGCGCAGCGCCCCTGGCCCGCGGTTCGCACCGTGCGGCCACGGGCTATCTGTTGCGCGGCGGTCAGTTGATCGTCACCACGGCCCAGGGCGATACCGCGCTCAGGAACCCGAGCCAGCTCCAGGGCTATCGGGGCGAGCCGAGCGCGCCATCGGCCATCCTCCTGAAGAACAACGGCCTGCACTTCGAGATCCAGATCGATCGCCAGCACACCATCGGCGCGACCGACGCGGCCGGCATCAAGGACGTGCTCATGGAAGCCGCCCTGACCACGATCATGGATTGCGAAGACTCCGTCGCCGCCGTCGATGCGCAGGACAAAACGCACATCTATCGCAATTGGCTGGGCCTGATGCGCGGCGATCTGACCGAAACCGTCAGCAAGAATGGGCATACTTTCACACGCCGCATGAATCCGGACCGCGAGTATCTCGCGGCTGACGGCACGGAATTCACCCTGCCCGGCCGGTCGCTGCTCTTTGTACGCAACGTAGGCCATTTGATGACCAATCCGGCCATCCTGGATCGTGATGGCCAAGAGATTCCTGAAGGGATCCTCGATGCCGTCATCACGTCTCTGGCCGCCAAAATCGACCTCGAACAGAAACGCAACTCCCGCAAGGGTTCCATTTACATCGTCAAGCCGAAGATGCATGGTCCGGCGGAAGTCGCTTTCGCCGACACGCTGTTTGCCCGCGTCGAAGATCTGCTGCAGATGCCACGCCATACGCTGAAGATGGGCATCATGGACGAAGAGCGCCGCACCAGCGTCAACCTGAAGGCCTGCATCGGCGCGGCCGCCGATCGGGTCGCCTTCATCAATACGGGCTTTCTGGACCGCACCGGGGACGAAATGCACTCCGTCATGCACGCCGGCCCGATGATGCGCAAGGGCGACATGAAGTCAAGCGCCTGGATCGCCGCCTACGAACGCAGCAACGTGCTGGTAGGCCTGGATTGCGGGCTGCGCGGGCGTGCTCAGATCGGCAAAGGCATGTGGGCCATGCCGGACCTGATGGCCGCCATGCTGGAACAAAAAATCGCCCATCCCAAGGCAGGTGCAAATACGGCATGGGTGCCCTCGCCGACCGCGGCGACGCTGCACGCCCTTCACTATCACCAAGTGGACATCCAGGCGGTGCAGCAAGCGCTGGAGAAGACTCGCCTGGCCGACGTGGCCGATGAGCTGCTCGCTGGCCTGCTGACCATCCCGCTGGGCGACCCCAGCACCTGGAGCGCCACCGACATCCAGCGCGAACTCGACAACAATGCGCAGGGCATTCTGGGCTATGTCGTGCGCTGGGTGGACCAAGGGGTGGGCTGCTCCAAGGTGCCCGACATCAACGATGTCGGCCTCATGGAAGACCGGGCCACTCTGCGTATCTCGAGCCAGCATATCGCCAACTGGCTGCTGCATGGTGTGGTCAGCCATGAGCAGGTCGAACAGACCTTCCAGCGCATGGCAGCGGTGGTGGACCAGCAAAACGCCGCCGATCCCGACTACCTCCCCATGGCAGGCCACTTCGACAGCTCGCTCGCCTATCAGGCCGCCACCGCGCTGGTCTTCGAGGGGCTGGAGCAACCCAACGGCTACACCGAACCCTTGTTGCACCAGTTCCGCCAGGCCTTCAAGGCCGCTCATGAGAGCTGAACGTTCAGCCCTCGAAAGCATCAGGCCGGCACAGCCGGCCTGATGCCTGGCTCCTACCTAACTGCGCGGAAAGATCCACAGGCTGTCGGCCGGCAAAGCCAGCCGATACTTCCCTGCCTCGCGCCCTTGCGGTCCATAGGCTCGCAGAGACAAGCCATCAGAGCCGCCGGCGCGAAACAAATACTCCCAACGATCGCCCAGATACATGCTGGTCGTCAGCGGCAAATCCAGATGGTTGCCATCCGCGTCGTCCTGCAGGCGCAACTGTTCGACGCGGATCACCGCCGTGGCGTCTTGCCCGGCGGACACACCCTCGGCGGCCCGGCCCCACAGCGTCCACCCCGCGCCTTCGATGCGGGCGCGACCGTCCCGCAACTCGACCACACGACCCTCGAGGCGATTGTTGCTGCCCATGAACTCGGCCGTAAACAGTGTCGCCGGCGTGCTGTACATCTCCTGCGGCGTACCCTGCTGTTCTATCTTGCCGTTGTTCAACAGCAGGATGCGATCCGAGATCGCCATCGCTTCACTTTGGTCGTGCGTGACCATCAGGGCCGACAATCCCAGCCTGACGATGAGTTCACGCAAGAAGGTTCGCGCTTCCTCACGCAGCTTGGCATCCAGATTGGAAAGCGGCTCGTCCAGCAGAATGACGGGCGGACTGTAGACGAGTGCTCGCCCTATGGCCACACGCTGTTGCTGGCCTCCTGAGAGCTGATGCGGATGGCGTTGCCCTAATTTGCCCAGTCCGAGCTGCTCAAGCACATCCGCCACACGTTGGCGCACTTCGCTGCCCGGGACACCGCGCAGCTTCAGAGGATAGGCGACGTTGTCGTACACCGTCTTGTGCGGCCAGAGTGCATAGGACTGAAATACAAGCCCCAGATTACGGTCTTCGGCCGGGACCTCCTGGCGCGAGCCGCCGTCGTACACCACACGCTCGCCGATACGGATGCGGCCAGCCTTGGGCCCTTCCAGGCCCGCAACCGCGCGCAGCAACGTCGTCTTACCGCTGCCCGATGGTCCCAGCAGGGAGACCACCTCGCCCTGGCGTAAATCCATCGACACCCCTTTCAAAACAGGGTTGTCGCCGTAGTCCAGATGCAGATCTTCGACGGAAAGCTCAATCATGAAGTTTGACTCCGAAACGCAGAGCGACGCCCAGCCCGAACACGACCAGGACGATATTGATAAAGGAAAGCGCGGCGACGATATCGATGGCGCCGGAAGCCCACAAGGACACCAGCATGGAGCCTATGGTCTCGGTGCCTGGCGAGAGCAGATAAACGCCCGTGGAGTACTCGCGCTCGAAGACCAGAAACATCAACGGCCAGGATCCGATCAGGCCGTACTTGGCCAGGGGCACGGTCACATGGCGGGTGACCTGGGCACGCGACGCACCAGTGCTGCGCGCGGCCTCTTCCAGCTCGGGGCCGACTTGCAGCAAGGTCGACGAAATCAGGCGCAGGCCATAGGCCATCCAGACCACGGTATAGGCCAACCACACACTGAAAATGGTGCTGCGCATGGCGCGCAGCCATTCGATGAAGTTATCCCGCAACCATTCAGCGAAAGGCAGCGCGGACAGCCAGCCATCCTCCAATGCGTTGTCCAGCCACATGGGCACGAACAGAAACACCCACAGAAACGCCAGGCCGGCCAACAACCCCGGCACCGCTCGCGGCACCAGCACGCTGTAGTCCAGAAATCGGGTCACGTTATCCGGCTTGCGGTGCATCGCCAGGCCGATAAACAAGTAGCAAAAGACGGCCAGCGCACCACCGAGCACACCAACGGCCACCGAATTGATGATGGCCCGGATCAGGTTGCTTTGGGAGAACACCGTACGAAACGCGTCCAGCGACAAGACGTCCAGCAACGACACGCCCATGCCCCAGTTCGACACGAAGGCTCGCAGCAGCACCCCGATCAACGGCACGATGATGGTCACCAACAGCCAGACCGCCACCACGCCACCGGCCAACCACCGCCAACGCCCAAGAGGCAAGGCACGCGCGCGAGAGGCTTTGCCTTTCATGGTGACAAAGCGATTGGCCGTCCGCATCAGACGACGCTGCAGCATGACCAGCGGGATCGTCATGGCAATCAGAACCACCGCCACGGCCGCCATCAGATGGTAGGAAGGAATGCCCAACTTGTTGGTGAGCTTGTACAGATACGTCGCCAGCACCAGATTACCTTCGGGGTCGCCCAACACCAGCACCAGCCCGAACACCTCCAGGCCGAGGAAGAAGAGCAGCACCGTGGCGTACAGCATCGCCGGGCGGACCATGGGCAGACTCACCGACGTCATCACCCGCAAGGGCGAGGCGCCACAGACCCGCGCCGCCTCCTCGACGTCGGACCCCATGCTGCGCAGCGCCGAAGAAATATAAAGATAGGCGTGCGGCACATGCGTCAGACCGGCAATGATGACGATGCTGGTGAGCGAATAAATATTCCAGGGCACCACGCCCAGTATCTGTTGCACCCACAGCGAGAAGAACCCGACCGGGCCGGCGGCGACGACATACCCGAATCCCAACACCATGGGTGAGACGAACACCGGCACCAGGATCAGCGGCTCTATCCAGCGGCGGCCGGGCAAGTCCGTGCGCACCATGAGAAAGGCCAGCATGCCGCCTAGCGGAATTGCGATGGCGGCCAGACCGAAGGCCAGGATGAAGCCGCTCTTGAGGGCTTTGTAAAAAGCCGGGTCGTCAAAAATGAAGTGGAATGCGCCCAGGCTGAAATGCTTGCCGGGAGAAAAGAAAGGCGCCGACAGAAAACTCTGGACGATGATGAACGACAACGGCACATAGATGGCCAGTGTCGTGAGCAGCACGACAACGCCGCGCGGCAGGGATTGCCATTTTCTGCGCAATGACTGCATGGAAGATCCTGTCTTCAAAGATAGGGAGGCTCGCCACCTTTCGGTGCGCGCCACTGCTTGATGAAGTCCAGGCGCTTGTTCTGCTCGAGGTACTCGAGCAGGCTGTCATTGACCGGAATGGGCTTGAGCGCCGACCCCAGCTTTTTGGTCATGCCATCCACATCGTTATCGCCATCGATGTCATCACGGATGGAGGCCATCTCCGCGCGATTGGCCACGATTTCCTGACCCTTCTTGGACAGCAGATAGTCCATCCAGAGCTTGGCGGCGTTCTTGTTCTTGGCTTTTTTGCTGATGAAGGCCACACGCGAGAGCACCAGGGCGTAATCCGTGGGGTAAACGATGCCCAGGGAGGCGTCATTCTTGGCGCGCGCCTCGGCATATGACCCAAGTATGTTGTAGCCGACTAAGTTCTCGCCTGAAGAGACCCGTTCCATCATGGTGCCGGTCGAAGACTGTACAACCAGCCCCCCCTTGGCGGTATCGCGCAGCGTGTCGAAGTAATGCGGATCATTGGCCTTGTCCTGCACGCCAAGCATGAATCCCACCGCCGACTTCTCGATGTCGTAAGTGGTGACTTTATTCTTGAATTTCTCCGGTTGGCTGGCGATCAGCTTGGCCAGCTCGGCATGCGTGCTCGGCACCTCGCCTTGCGGGATCAGTCGCTTGTTGTAGATGAACACCGCGGGCTCGTACGTCGTGCCATAGGCCGAGTCTTTCCAGACCGCCCAGTCCGGCAGTTTTCCGGCTTCCGCCGAGCGGTACTTCAACGCGTAGTCCACGGCCAGCTTCAACGCCGAATCCATGGACGAACTCCACACGACGTCACCACTGCCGCTGCCCGAGGCCTGCTCGCTGATATACCGGTTGTACAGCTCGGTGCTGTTCATGTCGTTGTACTCGACCTTCACACCCGGGAAGGCTGCCTCGAAGCCGGCGATGATAGGCGCGGCGGCTTTGGTGTCGGTCGTGGAATAGATCACGACCTTACCCTCTTTCTTGGCACCGTCGATGATCTTCTGATAGTCGGCCGGATAACCTTCTGGCACCTGTGCGCCAGCCGCGCCGGCGGCGAGCGTGAAGGCGGCCGCCATCGTGGCGGCCAAGCATGACTTGGCAAACATGGCTGTCTTCTCCGTTGGAATGATGAAACTGGCTCTTGGACCAGCCTGATTGCATCTTAGGAGACGCAATCTGTCCGCGTCCTGTCATCACACTCGGATCGGCCTCAGGAAATCCCTAGGGTTTGGCCGCCCCGTCCACTCTTTCGGGCGTATCCGTCACCAGCCTCATCCAGGTTTGCACAAAGCGGGCCTGCCGCTGCTGATCCAGCCCCACCAGCAAGGCCGGGCTCAGCGCGATGGGCTGCACGATGCCGCGCGCCTGCGGCTGCAAGGCTTGCGCCGTCCACGGACCCGGTGTGCCAGGCACCAGCGCGCCCAATGCCGCATGGTTGGCCGCGACCTGCTGGCCAGCCGGTGACAGCAACCAATCCACCAGGGTCCGTCCGAGATCGGGGTTGGGGGCCGAGCGCGCGATCAGCGCCGAACGCGCCAACACCAGCACATAATCCTGGGGCAGCACGACCCAAATGGCGCCACCGGCGGCCTGACGCGCCAAGGCATAAGAGCCCAGCAGGTTGTATCCCAGGTCCAACTCATCGCGCTCGAAGGCGTCAAGCAGTTCACCGCTGGTGGGCGCCAGGCGTACTCCCACCCTGCCCAAGGCATTGGCCAGCCCCCAAAACGCGGAGGACACCATCTCGTCCTGCTCGGCCAGGACATAACCCACATTACTAATGGCGATATCGTACGTGGCAACCCGGCCACGCAGGCTGGCGCCTTCCGTTTCCAACAGACGCAGCAACGCACGGCGCGTGCGGGGCACGGTCGCCTCGGTGAATCGACGCGGGTTATAGACGATGACGGCCGGCTCGAACGTAAATCCATAGACCTCATCCCGCCAGACCGCCCAGGATGGCAGATCACGGGCATAGGGGGATGCGTAACTGAGCGCAAATCCGTCATTGGCCAACCGTATCTGCAGGTCAGGCGCCGAGCTGATGAGCACGTCCACGTCCTTGAGCTGCCCGGCCACCGCCTCGTCGTAAAGCTCCCGGCTGTTCATCTCGCGGTACACCACGGTGACATCCGGACGCTGTGCCTGAAAGCCGCTGATCAATGGTGCGATGACCGGCGTGTCGGTCGGGCCTGCCACGGTCAAGACGCGCCCGCCGGGACGTGGTGCGGGATACCGGGTCTCCTGCACCACGCCAGCCGCCTGCGCTGGCGACGGCGGCGATGCAGACCATAGGCACAGGCAGGCCAGCAGCGCGGCGGCCAATTTGCCCGCGCCGCGGCCGCGTGCCATGGGCAAGACCACGCGCGCCTGCAGACCACCGCCCGGCCTGTCCTGCAGCCAGAGCGAGCCGCCATGAGCCTGGGCCACCGAGCGCACGATGGCCAGGCCCAGCCCCGAACCTGGCTGATCGCTGCTACCCCGCTCAAACCGCTGTTGCACCCGCTCCTTGTCGGATTCGGCAATGCCGGGCCCACGATCCAACACCGTCAACGCCACACGATACGCCGACACGGGGGTGACTTGAATCTCGACCAGCGATGCCGGCGCATGGCGCAAGGCGTTATCCACCAAATTGCGCAGCATCTCGCGCAGCGCAACGCGATCACCCATGACGCGCGCGCGCCGGACTTGCGGCGCGATGGCGATACGCACGCGTTGCGCCTCCAGTGGCCCGATACGGCGTCGGGTTTCGTTGACGGTTTCCACCACGCCGACGGCGGCTCGTTCCCCGCTGCCAAGACGATGGGCAATCGTGGCATCCATCAAAAGCTGATTGATCAGCTGACTGGCCTGGGTCGCATTCTGGTGAATACGGGCAACGCGTTCGCGCAAGCGCGCCGCATCCTGCTCCTCGAGCGCGACCTCTGCCTGCGCACGTAAAGACGCCAACGGAGTACGCACCTGGTGCGCGGCGTCCGCCACCAAGGTGTTCAGGTTATCCATCATCGTCGACAACCGGTGCATGAAGGCATTCAACGCCTCGGAAAGACGCCGGACTTCGCTGGGAACCGGAGCACGCAAAGGCGCCAGATCATCCGGGGCACGCAAGCGCAACTCCCGCTCAACGACGGCCAGCGGCGCAAACGCCCGCTGAATACCGAACCAGAGCAGAGCCAGCGCCACGACCACCACCGCCAGCAACGGCCAGAGGCTGCGATTGAGTATTTCCGCGGCCAGCGCCTGGCGCGAACCGAGCGTCTCTGCCACTCGTACCGTAACCCACCCCGCGTGCTGGCTGGCCGACACCAACCTGCCGACCGTAGCCACCCGTATGGCGTCGTCATGGTAGCGCTCGTAGGCAAAGCGCGGCACGGCGGAGTCGGCCAGCGGCAAAGCCAGCGCCAGATCTGCATAGCCCGTAATGGCGTGCCCGCTGCCGTTGAGCACCTGATAGAACACTCTTTCGCTCACGGGTAGCATGGCCAGGGAAGAAAACGGTGGCTCCACCGTGACGCCGTTGTCATCGATCTGCACCGAACCGGCGATGGTCAGCGCCGAGGCCGCGAGCAGACGATCGAAAGCCTGTTCTGCCGCGCGACCGGCGTAGGCACGCAAAAAGAAAAACAACGCGATCGAGGCGCAGGCCAGCAACAGCAGCGCCAACATGAACACCCGCCGGCGGATGGAAAAACCATCATGTCGACGCATCTGTGCGCGCCTGGTAGCCGACGCCTCGTACCGTCACGATCTCTATGCAGGCCGTCGAGAGTTTCTTGCGCAGCCGGGAAATCAGCAACTCCAGAGCATTGAGCGAGATATCCTCGGCATCGAACAACTGTGCCATCAACCGTTCCTTGGCCACCGTCTGCCCCTGCCGGGTCAGGAGAATCTCCAGCAGGCGAAACTCGCGCCGTCCAAGCTCCAGCAACTGGCCATTGATCGTCACGGTTCGACCCGACATGTCCAGGCTCAGATCACCCAGCACGACCACGCTCGAAGTCTGGCCCGTCGGGCGGCGCATCAGAGCGCGCAGGCGTGCCTCCAGTTCACGCAGGTCGAAGGGCTTGACCAGATAGTCGTCAGCGCCCAGATCCAGCATGTCGACCTTGTCTTCGATCTCCGCCCGCGCGGTCATGACCAATACGGGTGCCTCCAGCCCCGCTGCGCGCCACTCCCGGAGTACCGCATAGCCGTCCTTGCCTGGCAAGGTGATGTACAGCACCACGGCGTCCCAGGCTTGCGCGCCACCCCATTGCACGGCCGCCAAGCCATCGCGCACCCAGCGCACGCTATGTCCCGCATTGCGCAGCTTGCTTTCCACAGCGTCGCCCAGGTCGGGATTGTCCTCGACCAGCAGAATGCGCATATCTCCTCGCTTTTGTTTTTGTTCGCACGATCGCGAGTGTAGCCGTGCGGCCTCACGTGCCAGCCGCTCAACCGTCGCACACGGCACGCACGAAAGACGCACAGGTATACGGGCTGCGCGGCGACTCCAGCGCGACGTCCAGTCATGGATGACCGGCACTCTCATTTCCAGAATACGACGCGGCCATGGGCAGCGGACTTGCTACGGATTATGTCAATCGCGCAAACCAGCAAGGGAAAACCCTAGTCAGCTTCAAAATTTGAAACATAAAACATAAACAAATCTCATTGACATTTAATAATCCGGTAATTTTTCAGTTTGCGAATTCATCGCCTCACGCGGCAGACCCAATAAGAAGAATATTTCTTCGAAGATTCAGTCAATAGGGAAAAGCCCACTAGTCTTGGGAGAATTTCTGGATTCATGGTAATATTCATTGCTATTCCGTGCAATATCAGCTGTTGATGCGCCGGATTAAACCTACAACATCTATAACAATCAACGCGCGCAAATTCTCACAAAAATGACCCCTATATCAGACCGCAAAATCCGTTTTGCCTTAGTTGGCTGTGGGCGAATTTCCAAGAACCACATCGCCGCTATTGCCCAACACAATGATCGCGCCGAACTGGTCGAGGTGTGCGACACCGACCCGGCGGCCCTGAAAGCCGCTGCGCAAGCCACCGGTGCGACGCCCTACGCCTCGCTGACGGACATGCTGGCCAACAGCACCGCCGACGCCGTCATCCTCGCCACACCTTCGGGCCTGCATCCTTGGCAGGCGATCGAAGTGGCGCAGTCCGGCCGTCATGTGGTGAGCGAAAAACCCATGGCAACCCGCTGGGAAGATGGCAAACGCATGGTCAAGGCCTGCGACGAGGCCGGTGTGCGCCTCTTCGTGGTCAAGCAGAACCGCCGCAACGCCACGCTGCAACTACTCAAGCGCGCAGTCGAGGAAAACCGCTTCGGCCGCATCTACATGGTGACGGTCAACGTGTTCTGGACCCGCCCCCAGGAGTACTACGACGCTGCCCGCTGGCGCGGCAAATGGGAATGGGACGGCGGCGCCTTCATGAACCAGGCCAGCCACTATGTGGATTTGCTGGATTGGATCATCGGACCCGTCGAAAGCGTCTACTCGTACACGGGCACCCTGGCGCGTCGCATCGAAGCCGAGGACACCGGCGTGACCGCCCTGCGCTGGCGCCATGGCGCCATGGGTTCCATCAACGTCACCATGCTGACCTACCCGCAGAACCTCGAAGGTTCCATCACCATCCTGGGTGAAAAGGGAACGGCCAAGGTGGGCGGCGTGGCCGTTAACCGCATCGACGAATGGAAATTCGCCGAACCGCATCCGGACGACGACAACGTGCGGGAAGCCAGCTATGAGACCACCTCGGTCTATGGCTTCGGTCATCCGCTCTATTACGACAACGTCATCCGCACCCTGCGAGGCGAGTGCGAACCGGAAACCGATGGCCGCGAAGGGCTGCAGTCGCTTGCGCTGCTCACCGCCATGTACCGTTCGGCACGCGATGGCGTGCGCGTACCCCTGCCCCTGGATTGACATCCATCATGAGTATCCATCCAAGTGCAATCGTCGACGAAGGCGCCCGCATCGGTGCGGGGACCCGCGTCTGGCATTGGGTTCATGTCTGCGGCGGCGCCGAGATCGGCGAGAACTGTTCGCTCGGCCAGAATGTATTCGTGGGCAATCGCGTGCGCATCGGCAACCGCGTCAAGATCCAGAACAATGTCTCGGTCTATGACAACGTCTTCCTCGAAGACGATGTGTTCTGCGGCCCCAGCATGGTCTTCACCAACGTCTACAACCCGCGCGCGGCCATTGAACGCAAGAGCGAATACCGCGACACCCTGGTCAAACAGGGCGCTACGTTGGGTGCGAACTGCACCATCGTCTGCGGCGCGACCATCGGCCGCTATGCCTTCATCGGCGCCGGCGCGGTGGTCAACAAAGATGTCCCCGACTTCGCGCTCATGGTGGGCGTTCCCGCCCGGCAGATTGGTTGGATGAGCCGTCACGGCGAACAGCTTGATCTGCCCCTGAGCGGCGATGGCCAGGCCACCTGCGCGCATACCGGCGAGCACTACATCCTCACAAACGGCGTCTGCCAACTGGCTTGAGTCCACCATGCAATTCATCGACCTGAAGAAGCAGTACCAGGCCCTGCGCGACCCGATCAATACGCGGATACAGCAAGTGCTGGACCACGGGCAGTACATCATGGGCCCCGAAGTCAAAGAGCTGGAATCCGCCTTGTCCGCCTACACCGGCGCCAAGCATTGCGTCACGGTCGCCTCCGGTACCGAAGCCCTGCTCATCGCGCTTATGGCCCTGGGCGTGAAGGCCGGCGACGAAGTCATCACCACGTCCTTTACCTTCGTGGCAACCGCCGAGGTGATCGCCTTGCTGGGCGCGGTACCGGTCTTCGTCGATGTCGAACCGGACACGTGCAACATCAAGGTCGCGGATATCGAGTCGCGCATCACGCCGCGAACCAAGGCCATCATTCCGGTATCGCTCTACGGCCAGTGCGGCGACATGATGAGGTCAATGCCATCGCCGACAAGCACGGCATCCCGGTCATCGAGGACGCCGCGCAAAGCTTTGGTGCAACCTATAAGGGCAAAAAGAGCTGCAATCTGTCGACCATCGGCTGCACCAGCTTTTTCCCGAGCAAGCCGCTGGGCTGCTATGGCGATGGCGGCGCCCTGTTTACCAACGACGACGCGCTGGCCCAGGCCATGCGCGAGATCCGGGTACACGGCCAGTCCGGCCGCTACTATCACACGCGCATCGGCGTGGGCGGCCGTATGGACACCCTGCAATGCGCCGTCGTGCTCGGCAAGCTGGAACGATTCGACTGGGAAGTGCAGGAACGCCTGCGCATCGGCGCGCGCTACCAGGCGCTGCTGGCCGATCTGCCGGCCGGCGCCCGCACCGTAACCGTGCGTCCCGACCGTGACAGCGTCTGGGCGCAATTCACGGTCATGGTGCCCGATCGCGACAACGTCATCGCCAAGCTCAAGGACGCGGGCATTCCGACGGCCGTGCACTATCCACGCCCCATCCACGCTCAGCCCGCGTACGCCCAATTTGCCGCCGGCGACACGCCCGTCTCCGACACGCTGGCCGCCACGGTCATGAGCCTGCCCATGCATCCCGACCTGGACCAGGCCACGCAGGACCAGATCGTGTCCGCTCTCAAACAAGCGCTGCAATGAGCAAAAAGGTACTTACCGTTCTCGGGGCTCGGCCCCAATTCATCAAGGCCAGCGTGGTCTCGGCGGCCATCGCCGCCCACCCTGGCCTGCAAGAAGTCGTGGTTCATACCGGACAACATTTCGACGCCAATATGTCGGATGTTTTCTTCGAGGAGCTGGGTATGCAACCGCCAGCGCATCACCTCGACATCCACGGCGGCGGCCATGGCGACATGACCGGACGCATGCTCATCGAGCTCGAACGTGTCATGCAGCAAGAGCAGCCCGACATCGTCCTGGTCTACGGCGACACGAACTCGACGCTGGCAGGAGCGCTGGCGGCAGCCAAGCTGCATATTCCGGTCGCTCACGTAGAAGCGGGCCTGCGCTCTTTCAATATGCGCATGCCCGAAGAAATCAACCGCATCCTGACTGACCGCGTCTCGACATGGCTGTTCACGCCCACCGATAGCGCAAGCCGGCATCTGCAGTCCGAAGGGATCCGCGGCGACAGCGTGGTTCAGGTCGGAGACGTCATGTTCGATGTGGCGCTGCATCACGGCCGCCGTGTGACACAGGATGGTGGCCTGCTGGCCCGACTGGGCCTGACGGCCGGCGGGTATATCCTGGCGACCATCCATCGCGCCGAGAATACCGACCACCCGGAGCGCCTGAACGTCATCGTCAATGCCTTGCTGGCCCTGGCTGTCGAGCGTGCCGTGGTGTGGCCGCTACATCCCCGCACGCGCGGCATCCTGCAACGCTTGAACCTGCTCGACGCCCTGGCGCAGCGGGTACAGCTGATCGATCCAGTGGGCTACCTGGACATGGTGCAACTGGAAAAGTACGCCGCGCTCATCGCCACGGACTCAGGCGGCGTGCAAAAGGAAGCCTTCTTCCACCGCGTGCCTTGCGTGACGCTGCGTGACGAAACCGAATGGACCGAACTGGTCGATGCCGGCTGGAACCGGCTGGCGCCGCCCACCCGCGAGCAGGACATCGTCGATGCGGCTGAGCGTGCGCTGCACGAAACGCCCCAGGACGTTCAACCCTACGGCGACGGACAAGCCGCGCGCAAGATCGCCGACGCGCTGGCATAAGCCAGCGCTTGCGGGCCGTCCACCATGCGCATTCTCCTGATCAATCATTATGCAGGCTCGCCGCGCTACGGCATGGAGTTCCGCCCGTATTACTTCGGGCGCGAATGGCTGGCTCAAGGGCATGAGGTCAAGGTTGCCGCGGCCAATGTATCGCACGTGCGCGCGCATGCGCCCCAGACCCGGGGCCGGCTGACACGCGAATGGATCGAAGGCATCGAATACCTTTGGTATGCCACGCTGCCCTATCAGGGCAATGGGGTCCGGCGCCTGCTCAATATGCTGCAGTTCAGTGCGCGGCTGTATCGCCTTCCCTCTGATCTGCACGGCTGGCGGCCCGACGTCGTCGTTGCCTCGTCCACCCACCCGTACGACATTCTGCCGGCCGCACGCCTGGCACGCCTGACCGCCGCCCGCCTGATCTTCGAGGTCCATGATCTGTGGCCCTTGACGCCGAAACTGCTGGGAGGGTTCGGCGCCTGGCACCCCATGATCGCTAGCATGCAGTTCGCCGAAGACTATGCCTACCGGCATGCCGACCTGACCGTCTCCATGCTCCCCTGTGCCTTACCCCACATGCACAGCCGAGGGCTCGATCCGGCGCGCTACGCGCATGTGCCCAACGGCGTGCCGGTGGCCGAGTACAGCGCGCCCGATTTCAGCAATGCGGACTATCTGCGCGTACGCGCCCAGATCATGCAGCTGCGGGAGCAGTGCGATTTCATCGTCCTCTATGCCGGCACACATGGTCATGCAAATGCGCTGGACATGTTGCTGTTGGCCATGGCGCAATTGCGCCAGACGCCAGTTGGCCTGGTCCTGCTGGGCAGCGGACCTGACAAGGCCCGGCTGCAAGCCCAGGCTCGGGAGCTGGGGCTGCAGCATATCGCCTTCGCCGACCCCGTGCCGCGCCCGGCCGTGCAGGCCGTGATGACCCATGTCGATGCCGCCTACATTGGCCTGCGGCGCAGCCCCTTGTTCCAGTTCGGCGTCAGCCCCAATAAGCTGTTTGACTACATGCTGGCGGGCAGCCCCGTCATCCAGGCCATAGCCAGCGGCAATGATATCGTCGGGGACGCGGCATGCGGCGTATCGGTGCCTGCCGAGGACCCTCAGGCGCTGGCTCAAGCCATCCTGCGCCTGCGCGACACCCCGTTGGCCGAACGCCGCCAGATGGGCGAGCGAGGCCGCCAGTATGTTCTGGATCACCACGACTACCCGGTGCTCGCGCAGCAATTCCTCGATGCGGCGCTCGCGCGACCCGCTCCCACCAAACAGTGAACCCATGAGCGACTTCATACCCTTTGCGCTGCCGGACATCGGCGAGGAAGAGATCCAGGTCGTCGCCGACGCCATGCGCTCCGGTTGGCTCACAACCGGTCCCAACGCCAAAGCCTTCGAGCAGGAGTTCGCCGCCTACCTGGGCCACGGCGTAGAGGCCATCGCCGTGAACTCCGCAACGGCCGGCCTGCATCTGGCGCTGGAGGCCATAGGCGTGGGCCCTGGCGATGAAGTCATCACCACGACCCACACCTTCACCGCCAGCGCGGAAGTGGCTCGTTACCTGGGCGCCGAACCCGTTTTGGTGGATATCGACCCGGCCACGCTGTGTATTTCGCCGGCAGCCATCGAGCGCGCCATCACGCCGCGCACCCGCGCGATCATCCCGGTGCATTACGGTGGCTTGTCCTGCGACATGGACAGTATTCTGGACATCGCGCGTCGGCATGGCTTGCGCGTCATCGAAGATGCCGCCCATTCCTTGCCCGCCAGTTGGCAGGGCCAGCGTATCGGCACGCTGCAAAGCGACCTGACGGTATACAGCTTTTATGCCACCAAGACGCTGGCCACCGGCGAAGGTGGCATGGTCGTCACGCGGGACCCCGCGCTGGCCAAACGCTGCCGCGTCATGCGCCTGCATGGCATAGACCGCGATGCGTTCGACCGCTTCACCTCCGAGAAACCTGCCTGGTACTACGAAATCGTGGCGCCCGGCTTCAAGTACAACCTGACCGACATGGCCGCGGCCATGGGCCGCGTGCAGTTGCGCCGTGTCCAGACCATGCGCGATCGCAGAGCGGGCATTGCCGCAGCCTATGACCAGGCGTTCTGCGATCTGCCTGCCATTCTGCCGGCCTGCCCGGGCCGCACGCCTGACGTGCAGGGCCAAGCCCACCGCGCCGACGACGAGCACGCCTGGCATTTATATGTCATCCGCCTGCTGCCGCAGGCGGGAATCGATCGGGACAGCTTTATCGTGCGCATGACGGAACGCGGCATAGGCTGCAGCGTGCACTATGTGCCCCTGCATCTTCAGCCGTATTGGCGTGACCGCTACCAGCTCACGCCAGAGATGTTCCCTCATTCGCAAAACGCCTTCGAGACCATGGTGAGCCTGCCTCTGTACTCGCGCATGAGTCAGACCCAAGTCGAGAAAGTGACCCGAACGGTGCGTGAACTGCTCGGGCAATGATCAAGCGCGCCTTCGATCTGCTGTGTTCACTGATCGGGCTGCTGCTGCTGTCGCCGCTGCTGTTGCTGGTGGCCATGGCCATCAAGCTCGACAGCCCCGGACCGGTATTCTTTCGGCAGGAACGCATAGGCCGCGAGGGGCGGCCCTTTCGCATCCACAAACTGCGCAGCATGACCGACCGGCAGCCGGCGCAGGTCAGCCAGATCACCATCGGAGCCGACGCACGCATCACCCGGGTCGGGGCGCTGATACGGCGCTGGAAACTCGACGAACTGGTCCAGTTGATAGACGTCATGCAGGGCACGATGAGCCTTGTTGGGCCGCGGCCGGAAGTCGCGCGCTATGTCGCCCTCTATCCGGACGAGGTCGCCGCGATCGTGCTTTCCGTGCGGCCCGGCATCACTGATCCGGCCTCGATTCACTTTCGCAATGAGAATGAACTGCTTGGCGGCTCGGCGGATCCGGAAGCAACCTATCGGGACGTCATTCTCCCCGAAAAACTGAAGCTGCAAGTAGCCTATGTCCGAGAACAATCCTTTCTCGGCGATTTGGCCATTATCGTGCGGACCGTTATCAGCCTAGGCCGCTGATGCAGGGCGACCACCGGGCTATCGTATTCAGGGACGGGAGGCGACCGGGCGAGCGCGGGTCTCGGCTGGGCTGCTTTCCTGCGACGTAGAGACGGCCTTTCATCGATACCGTCGCACCTTCAGCCAACTTTCAGGCATGATCGGTGGCGTGCCCACCCCGACGTATCGGGCAACATCCATATATCCTCCAACTTAGGACCGTTGCACTCAACTACCCCCCTCGCCCGGTTGCAGCACCCAAGCGGGTTTGACTCGCGCCGCTCGCAACCCTGGGCGCTGTGCTCGACGCGTTTTCATGTAGGCTGGAGCGTTGGCGCCCAAAGCACCTGCAACCCGAGCTATCGCTAAAATTGCTGCCTCACCACCCTTAATCGCACGACCTATTGATGATTCTTCCGTATCCCGTCAGGCGCCTGTTTGTCGATCTGCCACGAGCCGTCAAGCAATTGCTGGCCATCGTGCTCGACGCAGTCATCCTGCTGTTCGCCTTTCATTGCGCTCTTTGGCTACGGTTCGAACTCTTTTTCGTCACCCAGCAATACTTCTTTCTGTCGCTGCTTGCCTGTGCCGGGGGGCTCGCTGCCCTGGGCGCCTTCGGCGTCTATTTCTACATCCTGCGCTACATGAGCGAGCGGGTGGTCGCCGCCATCCTGGGCGGCATCCTGGTCTCCGTCATGGTGGTCACGGCAGGCAACACCTTTTTGCAACTGTCCACGCTGTCACGCGGCGTGCTGGTCATTTACGCCGCGCTGGCATTGGTCGGCCTGATCGGTATCCGGCTGTTCGCCCGCAAGCTGCTGTTTCCGGCCGACCACCACATGGCCGATCCCCGCATCCCAGTGCTTATCTATGGCGCCGGCGGCGCGGGTTCGCAACTGGCAGCCGCGTTGCGAGCCGGGCCCTACTATCGCCCGGTCGCCATGCTGGACGACGATCGCCGCAAACATCGTCTGGTGGTGTCTGGCCTGCGCGTCTATCCCCCGGAGCAGCTCTCGCGCCTGATCGACCGTCACAACGTGCGGCAATTGCTCATCGCCATTCCTTCGGCCACGCCCCCCCAGATCCGCGCCATCGTCGAAGCCGCCGAACCCTATCGGCTGCGCATTCGTCTGGTGCCCAGCATGCGAGAGCTCATCGATCCGGCCAACGGCGTACGATTGCGCGACGTGCAGGTCGAAGATCTCCTGGGCCGAGATCCCGTAGCTCCAATCACATCCCTGCTGGGTCAGTGCGTCACGGATCGCAGCGTTATGGTCACCGGTGCTGGCGGCTCGATAGGCGCCGAACTTTGCCGACAGATCCTGGCTCTCAGACCTAGCAAACTGGTCCTGCTCGAGATCTCTGAACCGGCGCTCTACACCATTGAACAGGATCTGCGTCTGCGCTACCCCAGCATCGACATTATTGGCGTGCTGGGTTCGGTACGTGACCCTAACCACTGCCTGGCCCAGTTGCGCCGGCATAACGTGCAGACCATCTACCATGCGGCCGCCTATAAGCATGTCCCCATTGTCGAGCAGAATGTTGAAGAGGGTATACGCACCAATGCCTACGGCACATTGAGCATCGCCCAAACCGCCATCCAGGCGGGCGTACAGGACTTCGTGCTCATTTCCACAGACAAGGCCGTCCGCCCCACTAACGTCATGGGGGCCTCCAAGCGCCTAGCCGAACTGGTGCTTCAGGCCCATGCCCAAGTGCAAGACCAGACCCGCTTCTCCATGGTCCGCTTCGGCAACGTACTCGGAAGCTCGGGCAGCGTGGTGCCGCTCTTCCGGCGCCAGATCCTCGATGGCGGTCCCATCACGCTGACCCACCCCGAAATCACACGCTATTTCATGACCATTCCGGAAGCCGCCCAATTGGTCCTACAAGCCGGCGCTATGGGCGAATCCGGCTCGGTTTTCGTGCTCGACATGAGCGAGCCGGTGCGCATTCGGGACTTGGCTGAGCGCATGATCCGCATCTACGGCCTGACCGTCAAAAATACCGACCAACCCGATGGCGATATCGAAATCCGCATCACTGGTCTGCGTCCCGGCGAAAAATTGTACGAAGAACTACTCATCGGCGACAACTCGCAACCGACCCTGCACCCGCGCATCATGCGCGCAACAGAATACAACATCCCCTACGAGACACTCATGAGCCAGTTAAGCCTGCTAGACAGCACTCTGCAGGCCGGCGACGTGCACAGTATCGTAACCCTCCTGCGCCAAATCGTGCGAGAGTACACGCCGGTTGAAAACGGCTGCGTCGGTGTTCACCCCCGAAGCAGCCCGCAAGGCTACAGCGAGGCAAGCAGCTCGGCCAGCCGACGGTGATTAAGTGCCGTATTGAAGAAGCGCCGCTGCGTATCGTGGGCGGCCTGGCGCATGCCGGCATAGGCGTGGCCGTCGTCCAGAAGTCGGGCCATGCACCGCGCCACCTCGTCCGTATCTGGCTGTGGCGGCACGCCTAGCTGTGAACTGTCAATAGGTTGTATTCGTCCAGGTTGAGTCTGGAGATGGGTACAGCGCGCCCGATGCCTTGGTGGGGTCGATGCCAGTTGTAGTGGTGTAGCCAGGATTTCATGGCATCGGCTCGGTGTTGGGAGTTCTGGTAGGTGTGAGCGTAAGCCCACTCACGCAAGGCCGACTGGATGAAGCGTTCGGCCTTGCCATTGGTCTGTGGGCGGTAAGGTCGGGTAAAGCGGTGCTTGATGCCCAGCTCATGGCACAGCGCGGCGAAGGCGCGGCTGCGAAAGGCCGAGCCATTGTCGGTGAGCAAGCGCTGGATGGTCACGCCCAGGCGCTGGTAGTAGGCCACTGCGTCCTTGAGGAACTGGACGGCGCTGGGGAAGCGCTCGTCGGGGTGGATGTCGGTGAAGGCCACGCGGGCGTGGTCATCGATGGCCACGAAGACGAAGTCCCAGCCGGCCCCCTCAACGGTATCGCGTCGGTTGCCCGTGACCCGGTGGCCAGGGCGCTGGATACGTCCCAGCTTCTTGATGTCGATGTGCAGCAGATCGCCGGGGGCCTGATGCTCGTAGCGCACCACCGGCTCGGCCGGCTCCAGGTCGGCCAGGTGCGACAGACCGGCGCGGGCCAGGACGCGGCTGACGGTGCTGGCTGACACGCCCAGCGCCTGGGCGATGCGCACTTGGGTCAGCCGCTTGCGGCGCAGCTCCACGATAGCCAGCGCCTTGGCCGGCGCAATCGCTCGGGGCGAGACCGTCGGGCGCGAGGACGCATCGGCCAAGCCCGCCTGGCCCTGAGCCAGGAAGCGGCCCAGCCATTTGCGCACAGTCGGCGCGGTGACCCCATAGGCGCGGGCCGCTTCAGGCACACAAACTTGATGGGCGATCAATTGCTGGACCATTTCGAGGCGACGTAGGAAGGTCAATCGGGCATGCTTATGGGTGTTCATCCGGCCGGGCTCCTTGAGTGAACTGGGGGGTTGGCGATTTCCAGTTTCTCAAATCCGGTTCGGATGAACCATGCATACAACCTATTGAATCTTCACAGCTAGTCCGGTTACCTTACCCTGTCCGCCAATGAAGACATCGCCGAGCAGCAAGGGCAGCACCAGGGCGGTCAAGGCGAGAAACGCCAATACCCGCGGCCCCACGCGTGTCTGGATGTGGCGCCAGCGCACCACCGCCTCCCAAATGCCCAGCATGATGAGATTGGCCAGGGCCATGACCAACGCAATAAAAGCGGGGTCGGATAGCTGTTCCCACCACACGAGCAGATGCTCACCGATCCACAGAGCCAGTGCGGCATTGACGACCAGGCACCAAAGCAACCAAAGTATCTGGGTGCCGGCCGCCAGCGCCCAGGGCAGCATCAACACCGCCCACCAGGCAAAAAGCTCCCACGTATCGGCGCCCGTCTGGTAGGTTTGCCCAAGTAGCGCCAGCAGGGCGCCCAGCAACAGGCCGGACAGCGTGAGCACGGCGCCCGCGGCGCGTTGCCGCATGCGTTCCGTCCCCCGAAGGCGCAGAGCCAGCCAGACACTCAGCAGCACCGAGATGGTTAAAAGGCCTTGCGCCAGAGTAAAACGACGAATGACGGTCATGCCGGGCCAGTTGGCAGCTACCCAGCAGATCACCCCGCTGCCCAGCAGCAAAACTGCCAGCCAAAGCGTAGTCCGACCGAGAAATTGACGCCATGCATGAAGTTCCGATCCCGCTTGTTGAGTGGTGCCGACTTGCATCTCGCGAATCTCCCCTCTTATCATCCGCGCTAATTAAGGCGGGACTGCCGCCACTGGATACTCATGAACAAAACGCTGATCATTGCCGAGAAACCCTCGGTAGCACTGGATATATCACGCGCCCTGGGAGGCTTTGCGCGCGAAGGTGACTATTTTGAAAGCGAACGTTACGTACTGGCTTCCAGTATCGGGCATTTGCTCAGTCTGGTGGCACCCAACGACCCGGTCAAGGGTAAATGGAGTTTCACCCACCTGCCGGTGATCCCCCCGGCCTTCGAACTGGGGCCGACGGACAAGAAATCCGCCGAGCGCCTCAAGCTGCTCGTGCGGCTGGCCAAACGCAAAGATGTGGATGCCATCATCAATGCGTGTGACGCGGGCCGCGAGGGCGAATTGATCTTTCGCTACATCATCCAGTACGCCGGTGTAAAAAAACCCATCCAGCGTCTGTGGTTGCAATCCATGACCCAGGCGGCCATCCGTGAGGCGTTCGAGAATCTGCGCGACGACGTGCAACTCAAGCCGCTGGAGGCCGCTGCCCGCTCGCGCGCCGAGGCCGACTGGCTGGTGGGCATCAACGGCACGCGCGCCATGACGGCCTTCAACAGCAAGGACGGCGGCTTTTTCAAGACCCCGGTCGGCCGCGTGCAAACGCCGACACTGGCCATCGTTGCCGAGCGCGAAAATCGCATCCGCAGCTTCGTCTCGCGTGACTACTGGGAGGTGCACGCCACCTTCGTGGCCGCCGCCGGGCTGTACGAAGGGCGCTGGATCGATCCGGACTTCAAGAAGGACGAGCGCGACCCCGAAAAGCGTGAATCCCGCCTGTGGTCGCAGGCCGCCGCACAAAGTGTCGTGGCCGCTTGCCGCGCGCAATCCGGCCAGGTAACCGAGGAGTCCAAGCCTTCGACCCAGATGTCGCCGGCGCTCTACGATCTGACCTCCTTGCAGCGCGAGGCCAACGGCCGTTTCGGCTTCTCGGCCAAGACCACGCTGGCCCTGGCTCAGACGCTTTACGAGCGGCACAAAGCCCTGACGTATCCGCGTACCGATTCCCGCTATCTGCCCGAGGATTACCTCAACACCGTGCGGCAAACCATGCGTGCCCTGGCCGAAGGCGGCTCGCACGCCGTCGGCGGCTTGTCGCGCCATGCCGGCACGGTGGTCAGCAACGACTGGGTCAAGCCCAATCGCCGCATCTTCGACAACAAGAAGGTGTCGGATCACTTTGCCATCATTCCGACGCTGCAGATCCCGCATGATCTGAGCGAGGCCGAAGGCAAGATTTACGACCTGGTCCTCAAGCGCTTTCTGGCCGTGTTCTTCCCGGCTGCCGAATACCGGGTCACCACCCGCCTGACGCAAGTGCAGGGCCACCGCTTCAAAACCGACGGCAAGGTCCTCGTGTCGCCCGGCTGGCTGGCCGTCTATGGCAAGGAAGCTCAGGGCGAAGACGCCAATCTGGTGCCGGTAGCCGACGGGGAAACCGTACGTACCGAAGAGGTGCGCGCCGAGGCGCTGGCCACCAAGCCGCCGGCACGCTACAACGAAGCCACGCTGCTATCGGCCATGGAAGGCGCGGGCAAGCTGGTCGACGACGAAGAGTTGCGCGAAGCCATGTCCGAGCGCGGTCTGGGTACGCCAGCGACCCGCGCGGCCATCATCGAAGGCCTGCTCAACGAAAGCTATCTGCGACGCGAAGGCCGTGAGCTGGTGCCCACGGCCAAAGCACGCCAGCTCATGACACTGCTCTCGGGTCTGGACGTCACCGAACTGACCTCGCCCGAACTGACCGGCGAATGGGAGCACAAGCTCAAGCAGATCGAGCAGGGCGGCCTGAACCGCGAAGCTTTCATGCGCGAAATCGCGCAAATGACGCAGGTCATCGTCAAGCGCGCCAAGGAATACGAGCGCGATACCGTGCCCGGCGATTACGCTACTTTGCAAACGCCATGTCCGAAATGCGGCGGCGTGGTCAAGGAGAACTATCGTCGCTTTGCCTGCACGCAATGCGATTTTTCGATCAGCAAGCATCCGGGCGGACGCACCTTCGAATTGCCCGAGGTCGAAGAGTTGCTGGCCAAACGCGAAATCGGTCCTCTGCAAGGCTTCATCAGCAAAATGGGCCGGCCGTTTGCGGCCATCCTGCGCATCAGCGATGAATACAAACTCGAGTTCGACTTTGGCCAGAACGACGAAGACGACAACGAGCCGGTGGATTTCAGCGGCCATACGCCTGTCGGCGCGTGCCCGAAGTGCTCCGCCCGCGTCTTCGAGCATGGCATGAGCTATGTCTGCGAAAAGTCCGTCGGCCCGCAGAAGACCTGCGACTTCCGCTCCGGCAAGGTCATCCTGCAACAGGAGATCTCGCGCGAGCAAATGAGCAAGCTTCTGGCTGACGGCCGCAGCGATCTGCTCGACGGCTTCGTCTCCAGCCGCACGAATCGTAAGTTCAAGGCCTTCCTCGTGCGCCAGCCTGACGGCAAGATCGGATTCGAGTTCGAGCCACGCGGCGACAAGCCGGCGCGTGGCGCAGCCAAAACGGCGGGCAAGACAGCTGCTAAGACGGCTACCAAAACAGCAACCAAAACGGCAGCCAAAACGGCAGCCAAGAAAGCGCCCGCCAAGAAAACAGCCGTCAAGAAAACAGCCACCAAGACCGCTGTCAAAAAGGCGGCCGCCAAGAAAACAGCCGGCTGATCGGCTCAGTATTAACCCGAAATGCCTGGTTCGCCGGGCATTTTTTTGGTTCATCGCGGAATAGCGTGGAGCCGTGCTTGATTGCCGTTACGCTTGATCCTTGATTTTTCAAGGATCAAGGCCGGGATCATGCTGGACCGCAAGACGATCGAGAGGTTGGGTGGGCGGGAAGGTTATCGGGTGGAGCGGGTCGTGTGGCCTGAAGGTGAGAGCCGGACGGTCACGATTTACCTGAAGCCTTCAGCGCGAACGATGCACTGCGAGCACTGCGGCAACCGATGTCGGCAGGTGCATGAGACGACCACGCGCCGGGTGCGGGATCTGCCGCTAATGGCGCTGCGAGTGACGCTGGTAGTGCCGCGTCGGCGGGTCTGGTGCGAGCAGTGCGGTGGACCGCATCTGGAGAGGCTGAGCTGGCTGGGCCGTTACCAGCGAGTGACCGACCGGCTGGCCGAGGCGGTCAGCCAGTTGCTTGAGTCCAGCAACATTCTGGCCGTGGCGCGCTTCTTCCAACTGGGTTGGCACACGGTCAAGGCGCTGGACAAGGCCCTGCTGCGACGGGCGATCCAAGAGCCGGACTGGAGCCAGATCCACTACCTAGCGATGGACGAGTTCGCTCTACACAAGGGCCATCGTTATGCCACGGTCGTTGTCGATCCGATCCGCCGTCAGGTGCTATGGATCGGTGATGGCCGCTCGCGCGAGACGGCCAGAGCCTTCTTCGAACAACTGCCAACTGGGGTTGCCCAGCAGATCCGGGCCGTAGCGATCGACATGACGACGGCCTATGAGCTGGAGATCCAGGCCAACTGCCCCAACGCCGAGATCGTCTACGACCTGTTCCACGTCGTGGCCAAGTACGGCCGTGAAGTGATAGACCGGGTGCGTGTAGACCAAGCGAACCAGTTGCGGCACGACAAGCCGGCCCGCCGGGTGATCAAGTCCAGTCGCTGGCTACTGCTGCGCAATCGCAAAAACCTCGATCCGTGCCAATCGGTAAAGTTGGACGAGTTGCTCCAGGCCAACCAGCCCTTGCTCACCGCTTATCTGATGCGCGATGAGCTCAAACAGCTGTGGTTCTACCAACACCCCGGCTACGCCCGCCAGGCATGGGATCACTGGCTGCAACAGGCTCAGGGCAGCGGCATCGCCGCCTTGGCTCACTTCGCGCTCAAGCTAAAAGCCTATCTGCACGGGATTCTGTCTCGCTGTCGCCACCGGCTCAACACCAGCATCGTCGAGGGCATCAACAACACCATCAAAGTCATCAAGCGCCGCGCCTACGGCTACCGCGATCAGGAGTACTTCTTCCTCAAGATCCGGTCTGCATTCCCCGGTATTCCTCGATGAACCTTTTTTTTCCGTCTGCCGATGACTGATGTATCGTTGGCGGCACCCGCTACGCCATCACAAAATAACGAGGACGACATGACTTCTCCGTCTCATGGGCTGACCCGCCGACAGTTGCTGGCCGGCGCGGCCGCCACATCGCTCATCGGGCTACCCGCGCTGGCGCAGCCCCGGCTCGGCAAAGCCGTCTACGGCCAGGGCAGCATCGATCCTTTCTTCACCGCGGGCTATGTCGCCTTGAAAAAAGGCTATTTCGGCGCCAACGGCCTGGACGTGGAGTACCTCAATTCCCAGAGCGGCCCGCGCACCAACCAATTGCTGGCCGCCGGCCAGATCCTGTTCGGTGCCACCGCCGCCACCGCCGCCACTGCCGCACCCGCGCTGACGCTGGCGGGTAAGCCGGCGACGTTGATCTTCGGCTTCGACCGCAAACTCACCTATGCCAATGTGATCGTACGCAAAGAAGACTACGACAGCGGCAAGGTACGTGAACTGAAAGATTTGGCCGGCAAGCGCATGGGCGCGACGCAGCCGCAATCGAGCACCTGGCTCATGGCGGTCTATCTGATGCAGAAGGCCGGCGTGGGCGACAAAGTGGATATCCGTCCGCTAGGAGATCTGGCCACGATGCTGGGCGCCTTGAAGACCGGATCGGTCTCGGCCAGCATGGCCACCATGTCCATGATGGAGCAGGCCAAGGCGGAAGGCTGGGGCGTGCCGATTTTCGATGCGACCACCGATGCCTCCTGGCAGGCCTTCATGGGTGGTGACGTGCCCGGCATTGCCGCGCTGACGCTGCGCGATACCGTCGAGCGCCGTCCCGAAGTGGTACAGGCCTTCGTCAGCGCGCTGGTCAAGGCCCAGGACTTCATCAGCACGCACAGCGCCGCGGAAGTGACCGACGCCATCTACGCCGACTACCTCAACGCCTTTCCGCGCGCGGCCATCGAAAAAACGATCGGTGTCTATCAGAACAGCGTGTTCCTGAAGGACAACCTCATCACCGAAGACGCCTATGCACGCCTGCTGGGCATCATGGGCGACGGCCGGCAATTCTCCAACGAAGAACTCAAGCGCGCGCCGTACTCGCTGTGCGTGGACATGAGCTTCGTGCGCAAGGCCAGGGGCCTCTGATGATACGGCTCGAGCATGTCGGCAAGGTCTATCACGGCCGGCAGGGCAGCACGCATGCCGTCGGCGATGTCAGCCTCGACATCGAGCAGGGCGAGTTCGTCTCCATCGTTGGTCCGTCCGACTGCGGCAAAAGCACGCTGTTGAACATGATGGCCGGCTTTCTGCCGCCGTCGAGCGGGCGGATCCATGTCGACGGCCAGCTTGTGCAGGGTAAAGTGCCGCCGCGGCTGGGATACATCTTCCAGAAAGACACACTGCTGCCTTGGTATACCGTCAGCAAGAACGTCGCACTGGGGCTGGATTTCATGGGTGTGCGCGCCGACGAAATCGCCGCACGCGTCAAGCGCCTGCTGGAACTGGGCCACCTGGAAGACTTCGCGCACGCCTATCCGCACCAACTCTCCGACGGCATGCGCCGCCGCGTGGCCTTGCTGATGAGCTTGGCCGTGGAACCGCGCATTCTCCTGCTCGATGAGCCTTTTGGCGCGCTGGACACCCATACCAAGACCCATCTGCACCGCGAGCTGGGCGAGATCTGGCGCAGCCTTGGCCAAACCATCGTCATGGTGACCCACGATCTTGATGAGGCCATCACGCTGTCGGATCGCGTCATCGTGCTCTCGGGCCCACCGAGCCGCGTGCTCCTCGACGAACGCATCATCATCGAACATCCCCGCGATGTTTTCACCTTGCGCGAGACGCCTCAATTCACCGCCCACGTACAAAGCCTGTGGGCCGTACTGGGCCAGCAATTCCGCGCTGCCGCATAAAGCTGCCTGATGACACATCCCGCCACAGCCTCTCCCGCGGCAACGCAATACCTGCGGCAGGAGCGCCGCCACGCTGTCTCGCGCCGTCTGCGTATTACCGCCTGGCAGGTCCTGATCCTCGCCATCATCCTGGGGGCCTGGGAGGGCTTGACCCGCATTCCGTGGTTTGTACAGAACACGCTTTTCGATCCGTTCTTCATCAGTCAGCCTTCACGTGTGGCCGTGCGCCTTTGGCAGTGGCTGCAGCCCGGGCCGCAATCGGTCTGGCCGCATCTATGGCTCACCCTGCAGGCTACGCTCGTCGGACTGGCCGTCGGTGTGAGCAGCGGCCTGGACATTCGCTTCGCTGCCCAACGCGATCAGCTTCGCGTTGATCGGTGTGGTACTGGCCGAGTTCGTCGGCTCGACTACCGGTATGGGTTATCTGATGATTACCGCGCTGGCTACACGCAATGCCACGGACATGTTCGCCGCGGTGACCCTGCTATCGGTGGTTGGCATTTTGCTGGTCTATTGCGTCACGTGGTTAGAGCGTAGACTGCTGCATTGGGCCCCTGAATTCCGCGAATGATGTCCGCCTCAACACCATCACCCTCGCAGTCCTATCTGCAGCAGTTCTCGCTGTCTGGCCAAGTGGCCTTGATTACCGGTTCGGCCAGGGGCTTGGGCTGGGAGATCGCTTGCGCGATGGCCGGCAGCGGCGCACACGTGCTCATCAATGGCCGCACGGCACCGGCCGCCGAGGCCGCCGCACGCCAATTGCGCGAGCGCGGCATGGCCGCCTCGGCACTGCCCTTTGACGTGGCCGACGCAGAGGCCATGCAGCAAGCCTTCTCGCAGATCGATGCGTGCCACGGACGACTGGACATCCTTGTCAACAACGTCGGTGCGCGCAACCGCAAAACTCTGCGCGAGCTGGACCTGGTGCAGATCCGCGAGCTCATCGACACCGATCTGGTCGCCGGCATCATGCTGGCCAAGCTCGCCGCCGAGCGCATGGTGCGCCAGGGCAATGGCCGCCTGATCGCCATCACATCGGTCGCCGGCGAACTCGCCCGCACCGGCGACGCGGTCTACCCCGCGGCCAAACAGGGTTTGACGGGCATGATGCGTGCGCTGGCAGCCGAGTTCGGCGCCGCTGGCATCACGAGCAACGCGGTCGCCCCAGGAACCTTTGCCACCGAAACGAATGCGGCCATGGTCAACGACCCCATCGCGGGGCCCCGCATGGCCGCGCGCAATCCCATGGGGCGCTGGGGCCAACCGCATGAAATCGCCGGTGCGGCCGTCTTTCTGGCATCGCCCGCGGCCGCTTACATCAACGGCCAGGTGCTGGCCGTCGACGGGGGGCTTTCGATCCAGTTCTGAGGCGGTTGGCCGCCAGCTTCTGGCGGCAGCGATGCTTTGATCCTGCTGTGGCTTTTTCTCAATATTCTTCTAAAAAGGGTGGACAGGCATGAAGCAGCATTTCATCGACAACCGGTTTGTCGCCGGTTCGACGCAAGACTCCATCGACGTCGTCGATCCCTCCACCGGCGTGGTTTTCGAGCAGATCGCACGCGGCAACGCCGCCGATATCGACCGTGCAGTGCAGTCTTCGCGGCGGGCCTACGAAGGCGCCTGGGGCAGCATGTCTGCCGCCGAGCGTGGCCGCATCCTGCTGGCCTTGTCGCTGAAGATTCTCGAACATCACGACGAGCTCACCCAGATCGAGTCACGCGACTGCGGCAAGCCAATCAAGCAGGCACGCGCCGACGTCACCGCCATCGCACGCTACTTCGAGTTCTACGGCGGTGCGGCAGACAAACTGATGGGCGAATCCATTCCCTACCAGAACGGCTATACCGTGCTGACGCTGCGCGAACCGCACGGCGTGACCGGCCACATCGTCCCCAGGAACTACCCGCTGCAGATCTTCGGCCGCAGCGTCGGCGGCGCGCTGGCCGCGGGCAATGCCTGCGTGGTCAAGCCCGCCGAAGACGCCTGCCTGTCGCTGCTGCGCGTGGCCGAACTGGCCGCCGATGTCGGCCTGCCGCCTGGCGCACTGAACATCATTACCGGGTATGGCCACGAAGCCGGCGATGCACTGGCGCGCCACGCGGGCATCGATCACATTTCCTTTACGGGCTCGCCGCGCGTGGGCATCCTCGTGACGCAGACCGCTGCCGAGAACCACGTTCCGGCCACGCTGGAATTGGGAGGCAAGTCGCCGCAAATCGTCTTCGCCGACGCCGACCTCGATGCCCTGATTCCGGTCGCCGTCAACGCCATCGTGCAAAACGCCGGCCAGACATGCTCGGCAGGCAGCCGGATCCTGATCCAGCGCAGCATCTACGACGAGGTCATGCAGCGGCTGTCGAAGGCCTTCTCGGCCTTGCGCGCCGG
Source organism: Bordetella holmesii (assembly GCF_020735985.1). Classification (NCBI taxonomy): domain Bacteria; kingdom Pseudomonadati; phylum Pseudomonadota; class Betaproteobacteria; order Burkholderiales; family Alcaligenaceae; genus Bordetella; species Bordetella holmesii. The sequence goes on along the minus strand of NZ_CP085973.1, from coordinate 3,495,989 downwards.
GCCTGCCGGCCTGGATCTGGATTGCGGCCCCCTGATTCGCAAGAGCCAGCTCGAACGCGTGCAAAGCTTTCTGCGTCAGGCCGAAGCCGACGGCATCGCCACGGCCGCACAAGGCACCGTAATCGATGGTGCCGACGGCTACTTCCAGGCGCCCACGCTGCTGTCGAATGTGCCGGTTGATCACCTGCTGGCTCAGGAAGAGATATTCGGACCTGTACTGGTGGCCATTCCTTTCGATGACGACGCCGACGCCATACGCATTGCAAACGCCACGCAATACGGCCTGGCTGCCAGCATCTGGACTCGCGACGGAGCCCGTCAGCTTCGGCTGGCACGCAAGATCCGCAGCGGCCAGGTCTTCATCAACAATTACGGCGCCGGCGGCGGCGTGGAGCTGCCATTTGGCGGCGTCAAGGCCAGCGGCCATGGGCGCGAGAAAGGGTTCGAGGCGCTCTACAGTTTTACCGTACTCAAGACCATCGCCATCAAGCACGACTGACTCACAACGAGGAGACGACATGCATCTGCAAGGAAAAACCGCCATCGTAACCGGCGCCGGTTCGGGGTTTGGCGAAGGTGACCTGCCCCCAGATTTAGTACGGCACCGACATAGAGCCCAGGGGTAAAAGACCTTCTTTCTGATGAGCCTGCACGAATTGCGCCGGCGTTAAATATCCGAGCGCGCTGTGAGGCCGATCGGTGTTGTACTCGACTCGCCAGTTTTCGATCAAGCTTTTAGCCTGTCGCAGGGACAAGAACCAGTGCTCGTTAAGGCATTCGTCGCGGAACTTGCCGTTGAAACTTTCGATATAAGCGTTCTCCACCGGCTTACCCGGCCGAATAAACGACAGCTTTACGCCTGCTTGGTAGGCCCAGGCGTCCAAGGCTCTTCCGGCGAACTCTGGCCCGTTGTCCACGGTAATAGATCGCGGCAGGCCACGCATCTCCGCCAGCCGTTGCAGCACCATGGCAACACGCAGTCCCGGCAACGACGTATCGACCTCGATGGCCAGGCATTCGCGAGTGTAGTCATCGACGATAGTCAAACAGCGGAATCGGCGGCCATAGGCTAGGCCGTCGGCCACAAAGTCCATTGACCAACTCTGATTCGGCGCGATTGCCGCTGGGCGAACCACGCGCTCGGTCATTAATGTCCTGACCGCCTCGCGTTTGGCCTGCGGGCTGACTACTTTCGGCTTAGCAGATCCTGAAGCGCCGCCTTGTCCAGCATCGACTCGGCCAACAGCTTCTTGAGCTTGTTGTTCTCCTGCTCCAGCTCCTTGAGCCTCTGAGCGTCCGACACCGTCATGCCACCGAACTTCGCCTTCCAGTTGTAGTACGTTGCCTCGGAGATTCCGTGCTTGCGGCACAACTCTGCGGGCTTGGCACCTGCATCGGCTTCCTTGAGCACGCCGATGATTTGCTCTTCCGTAAATCGTTTCTTCATTGCCATTCCTTTGGGAACGGACTCTACATCGATTTCGTACTAATCACGGGGAGCAGGTCAAAGGCATCGCCACGACGTTCGCGCGTGAGGGCGCCAACGTCGTGGTCGCCGATATCAATGAAGCCGGTGGCAAGCGTGTGGCAGAAGCAATCAACAACGCCGGCGGACGTGCGGTCTTCGTACGCGCCGACGTCTCGCGCAGCGACGACGTCGCCGCGCTGCTGGCGGCCACGATCAAGGCGTTCGGCGGATTGGATACGGTGGTCAACAACGCCGGCACCACGCATCGCAACCGCCCCATGCTGGAGGTCGAAGAAGAAGAGTTCGACCGCATTTATGCCATCAACGTCAAGAGCATCTTCCTGACGGCCAAACACATGGTGCCGCACTTTCGCGCCCATGGCGGCGGCTCCTTCATCAACATTGCATCGACGGCCGCCATCCGGCCGCGTCCGGGTCTGACCTGGTACAACGGCAGCAAGGGCGCCGTCGTCACGACCAGCAAGTCCATGGCGGCCGAACTAGGCCCGGACAACATCCGTGTGAATTGCGTCAACCCCGTCATTGGTGCGACGGGTCTGCTGGCGGATTTCATGGGCGTGCCCGACACGCCGGAGAACCGCAAGCGATTCCTGGGCACCATCCCGCTGGGTCGCTTCTCGACCCCGCAGGACATCGCCAACGCCTGCCTTTATCTGGCCTCTGACGAAGCGGCCTTCATCACGGGCACATGCCTGGAGGTCGACGGCGGGCGTTGCGTGTAAGTCCGGAGCCGGGCATCGCGCCCGGCCGGGCTGCTCACTCCTCGAACCACTTGCCGCTGGCCAGCATCATGCGATGATGGCCTTCGCCCGCGGGCATCATCGGAAAGCAGTTCTCCTGAGCCGCGACGGTGACGTCCAGAAAGAACGGCCCATCGTGGGCCAGTCATTGAGCCAGTGCGGCATCCAACTCATCCGGATGCTCCACCCGGGCCGCCCCCCAGCCGAAGGCACGCGCCAGGGCGACGAAATCCGGCAAGGAGGCGTTGTAGCTGTGGCTGTAGCGCCCCCCATGGATCAGCTCCTGCCACTGCCGCACCATTCCCATATAACCGTTGTTGCACAGCACCACCTTGACTGGCGCGCAGTGCTGCATCGCGGTGGACAACTCCTGGATGTTCATGAGCACCGAGGCGTCGCCGCTGACGCACACCACCGTCTTGTCCGGGTGTGCGATCTGCGCGCCGATGGCTGCCGGCAGGCCATATCCCATGGTGCCGGCTCCGCCCGACGTCAGCCAATGGCCCGGCCGGTCAAAACGCAGGTATTGCGCAGCCCACATCTGATGCTGGCCCACGTCGGTCGATACGATGGCATCGCGGGCACTCAGCGCGGCGTTGAGCCGGGCCATCAGTTGCTGAGGCAAAATGGCGTCGGGCTGGGGCTGCCAGGCCAGGCCAGGCCAGGCAATCGCGCTTGCGCCAGCCCTCGATGCGCTGCCACCAGTCTGTCAGGCGTTGCGCTGGCATCGACAGCGCATCCAGTTCGGCGCTCAGCGCCTGCAGCATGGGCAGGCAGTCTCCTACCAGCGCGGCATCCACCCGCACCACCTTGTTGATCGACGCAGGATCGATATCCACATGGATCTTGCGTGCATGGGGGCAGAATTCCGACAGCTTGCCCGTGATGCGATCATCGAAACGCGCACCGATACACACCACCAGATCGGCATGATGCATGGCGAGGTTGGCCTCGAGCGTGCCGTGCATACCCAGCATGCCGACAAATTGCGGGTCCGACGCCGGAAAAGCCCCCAACCCCATGAGCGTCAACGTGCAGGGCGATCCCGTCTTGCGCACCAACTCGGTAAAAACCTCGCAGGCCTGGCTGCCGGAATTGATCAGACCGCCACCGCCATAGAAAACGGGCCGACGCGCCTGGGCGATCATGGCCGCGGCGCGGCGCAACGCGCCAGCAGGCAGACGCAATGCCGTTTTGCCCGCCTGGCGCCGGGCCCGTAACGCCGCGACCTGAGCCGAGCTGGGCTCGATATGCTCGCCGCAGGGACGTGCCAACTGTACATCTTTGGGAAAATCCACCAGCACGGGCCCAGGACGTCCTTGGCGCGTGAGCGTGAAAGCGCGGCCCACCACATCAGCTACATCCTCGCAGCGCCGGATCTGCGTGTTCCACTTGGTGACCGACCGCGAAATGCCAATGGCATCGCACTCCTGAAAGGCATCCGTGCCAATGGCGCCGGTAGCCACCTGGCCGCTGACGCACAGCACCGGGATGGAGTCGCACATGGCGTCGAGCAAGCCGGAAGTGGTGTTCGCCATGCCCGGGCCGGACGTGACGAAGACAACCCCCGTGCGACCGGTACTACGCGCATAGCCTTCCGCAGCATGGACCGCCGCCTGCTCATGACGCACCAGGACATGCCGCAGCCGCGGCTCGGCGTGCAGCGCATCGTAGAGCGGCAACACCGCCCCCCCGGGGTAACCAAAGACCGTATCCACCCCCAGATCGATCAACGTCTGCAACAGAATCTGGGCGCCGTTGACGGCGCTGGAAGGAGCAGGGGGCACGACAGCGTCAGCGGTGTCGAGAGCGGCGAGGGCCTGGGCGTGGAGGCGATCATTCATGCCACCATCTTATGGGACTTTCGGCAGAATTTTTATCTTCTTTTCCACAGACTTCGGCAATTAGAAGTAAACTTATCCTTTTAAATGTCGATTCAAAGAAAATGAATCTGGACAAATTCGATCTGGCCATTCTCAAGGCCTTGCAGGACAATGCGCGCGCCAATCTGACCGATATCGGACAAGCCGTCGGACTGTCCTCGACCCCCTGCTGGAACCGCATCAAGCGCATGGAAACCGCCGGCGTCATCCGCGGCTATACCGTCGACCTGGATCCGGCCAAGCTGGGCTACACCGACACGGTCATCGTCCACGTCACGCTCGAGAACCACAGCGAAGAGACGCTCTACGAATTCGGACGGGCACTGGCCGAAATCCCGGAAGTGCTGGAAGCCTTTCTGGTCTCGGGCGACTATGACTATTACATTCGCATCGCGGTGCGCGACACGCGCGACTACGAACGCCTGCTGCGCGAGCGTCTCTACCGGATTCCGGGCATTCGCCACAGCAAATCCGGCTTCGTGCTGCGCAGTCTCAAGGAGGCCCGCCTGCCATTGAACCTGCCGCCGGCTCAGTCCAGCTGATAGCGCTGCGGGACCAGCGGCTCGGGCAGCTCGGTCTGGCCCATGCTCTCGAGAAGGTCGATGGCCGTAAGGCGTGCCATGGCATTGAGGGGCAGGTCGTTGTCATCGAGCCCGAAAGGCTCCTCCAGCTCGTCACCCAGGGCATCCAAGCCAAAAAACGTGTAGGCGATGATGGCCACGGCCAGCGGCATGATGCTGCCCAATGTGCCGACCAGCCCAAACGGCAGCAGCAGACAGAAAATCCAGGCGGTGCGATGCAGCAGCAATGAGTAGGCAAAGGGGGTGGGCGTAAAACGGATACGTTCGCAGGCTGCCTGCACGGCACCGCAGGCTGCCAGACGAAGCATCAGGCCCTGATAGATCACCTCGCCGAAACGTCCTGCTCTCAGCGCCTCGCGATAGGTCTGACTGACCAGACCGAGCAGGGCGTCCGGCACATTGCGGCGGCCCTCGAGCCTGGCGAGATCACCGGTATCCAGCCAAGGCCTGACGGCATCGATCTCACTTTGCTGACGCAGGCGGGCAGCCAGCGCATGCGGGAAAGCGATGAGGCGTCGGATCTGGCGCTGCACGTCGGCGTCTTCCACCGGCAACGGCGTATCCCAGGCGACGCGGGTTTCGCGCGACAATGCGCGCAACTGCACGATGAGTTCGCCCCATTGCTTGCGGGCTTCCCACCAACGGTCATAACAGACGTTGTTGCGAAAGCCCAGAAACACCGACAGCGCCAGGCCGAACAGCGAAAATGGAACCGCGCTCAGATGCCCGGGGTTGAAGTAGCCGGCCGCATGGATCGCCGCAATGATGCAACCTGCCACGATCATGAAAAGCAGTTTGCCTGCGATGCGTGGCAGCACGGAGCCGCGCAGAATGAAGAGCAGGGCCAGTGCTGAAGGACGCGGGCGGACAATCATGAAACAACGGAGCAGACAGGACGGGCGCCCACTATACGCCTGTCTTGATGCGGTCGATATAATGCCCTGCGCTTTGTCGCACTTTCGCTGCCTCCTGCAAAACAAGCCCCGACTCCATGACCATCGAGACCGTAAAACCCTGGTACGCCGTGCGCCGCTCCAAGCTGCATGGCAATGGCGTGTTCGCCGCGCGCAAGATCCCGGCTGGCACGCGCATCATCGAGTATGGCGGCCAACGCATCAGCGCTGCCGAGGCCGATCGGCGCCACCCGACCAATCCCGACGATCCTTTTCATACCTTTTTCTTTGCCTTGAGCTCGGGCAAAGTCATCGATGGTGGAGATCAGGGCAACGATGCGCGCTGGATCAATCACTCCTGCACACCCAACTGCGAAGCGCAGGAGGGCCGCCACGGCAAGCGCGTCTACATCGTGGCGTTGCGCGACATCTCCCGCGGCGAAGAACTGTCCTATGACTATGGGCTAGTGCTCGACGGCAGGATCACCAAAGCGCTCAAGCAGGGCTATGGGTGCCGGTGCGGCACGGAAAACTGTCGCGGCACCATGCTCGCGCTGCCCAAAAAGAAAGGTTCATCGCGGAATAGCGTGGAGCCGTGCTTGATTGCCGTTACGCTTGATCCTTGATTTTTCAAGGATCAAGGCCGGGATCATGCTGGACCGCAAGACGATCGAGAGGTTGGGTGGGTGGGAAGGTTATCGGGTGGAGCGGGTCGTGTGGCCTGAAGGTGAGAGCCGGACGGTCACGATTTACCTGAAGCCTTCAGCGCGAACGATGCACTGCGAGCACTGCGGCAACCGATGTCGGCAGGTGCATGAGACGACCACGCGCCGGGTGCGGGATCTGCCGCTAATGGCGCTGCGAGTGACGCTGGTAGTGCCGCGTCGGCGGGTCTGGTGCGAGCAGTGCGGTGGACCGCATCTGGAGAGGCTGAGCTGGCTGGGCCGTTACCAGCGAGTGACCGACCGGCTGGCCGAGGCGGTCAGCCAGTTGCTTGAGTCCAGCAACATTCTGGCCGTGGCGCGCTTCTTCCAACTGGGTTGGCACACGGTCAAGGCGCTGGACAAGGCCCTGCTGCGACGGGCGATCCAAGAGCCGGACTGGAGCCAGATCCACTACCTAGCGATGGACGAGTTCGCTCTACACAAGGGCCATCGTTATGCCACGGTCGTTGTCGATCCGATCCGCCGTCAGGTGCTATGGATCGGTGATGGCCGCTCGCGCGAGACGGCCAGAGCCTTCTTCGAACAACTGCCAACAGGAGTTGCCCAGCAGATCCGGGCCGTAGCGATCGACATGACGACGGCCTATGAGCTGGAGATCCAGGCCAACTGCCCCAACGCCGAGATCGTCTACGACCTGTTCCACGTCGTGGCCAAGTACGGCCGTGAAGTGATAGACCGGGTGCGTGTAGACCAAGCGAACCAGTTGCGGCACGACAAGCCGGCCCGCCGGGTGATCAAGTCCAGTCGCTGGCTACTGCTGCGCAATCGCAAAAACCTCGATCCGTGCCAATCGGTAAAGTTGGACGAGTTGCTCCAGGCCAACCAGCCCTTGCTCACCGCTTATCTGATGCGCGATGAGCTCAAACAGCTGTGGTTCTACCAACACCCCGGCTACGCCCGCCAGGCATGGGATCACTGGCTGCAACAGGCTCAGGGCAGCGGCATCGCCGCCTTGGCTCACTTCGCGCTCAAGCTAAAAGCCTATCTGCACGGGATTCTGTCTCGCTGTCGCCACCGGCTCAACACCAGCATCGTCGAGGGCATCAACAACACCATCAAAGTCATCAAGCGCCGCGCCTACGGCTACCGCGATCAGGAGTACTTCTTCCTCAAGATCCGGTCTGCATTCCCCGGTATTCCTCGATGAACCAAAAGAAAACGGGCAAGAAAAAGGCGGCCGATCCGGCCTGATCCGGGTGCCGCCGCAGCACGCGGCAGCCGGTCATATGGTTATGCTTTCCTCGCGCGCCCAGCGGCGTACAATCTGCGCAGCCGTGTCCTGAAAACACGGCATTGCAGTACGTCTTCAGGGCGGGGTGAAACTCCCCACCGGCGGTATGCCGCGCAATGCGGCGAGCCCGCGAGCGCCCGGCATGAGCCGGGGTCAGCAGATCTGGTGAGATGCCAGGGCCGACGGTCATAGTCCGGATGCAAGAAGATGTGCCGGCCCAACCCGCTCGGGACTGCGTCCTGGCGGTATTGCGTTTGGCTGTCGTAGCCCTGAAACGTTTTTCGCCCCTTTACTCTAGCGAGAGCGTTTCAATGTCCAATCAAACCGTTTCCCCGCTGTTTGCCCAACCCTTTGCTATGCGCTTCGAGCGCGCCCTGCATCAATTGCGCCTGGGCCGTTCCATCATTCTCATGGATGATTTCGATCGCGAGAACGAAGCGGATCTCATCGTCGCCGCCGACAAGCTGACCGTGCCCGTCATGGCCCAACTGATCCGCGATGGCAGTGGCATCGTCTGCCTGTGCCTGCCCGGCCAGACGCTGGATAAACTGGAGCTGGCCCCCATGGTGCAACGTAACCAGAGCCGCTACGCCACCGCGTTCACGGTGTCCATCGAAGCGGCCAGCGGCGTGTCCACCGGCGTATCGGCCGTGGACCGCGTCACCACGATACGCGCGGCCATCGCGCCCGGTGCTCAGGCCGGCGACGTCGTCAGCCCAGGCCATGTGTTTCCCTTGCGGGCCCAGGCCGGCGGCGTGCTCGCGCGACGCGGCCACACCGAAGGGTCGGTCGACCTCGCCCGACTGGCCGGCCTGCCGCCTGCTGGCGTACTGTGCGAACTCATGAATGCCGATGGCACGATGATGCGCGGCGCCGCGCTGGAGCGCTATGCCGCCGCCCACGGCCTGGTGGCGCTGACCATTGCGGAGCTGGCCGATCATCTACGCGCCACACAGCCCGAGGCGGTTCTGGCCGCCTGAGAAGGCAGCCGTCAGGCGCCGGCCGCGAGCCGGCGCAGACAGGCGCGGGCATCCCCCTGCACCCAGCGCGCACCGCAAGCCAGCATGAGATTCAAGGGCAAACCGAAGTCCTCGACCGTATAGCCCTCGGTATCGACGTGCCGGCCATCGGCCTCGCAGCGGGTAGGCTGCTGCTCGATCAGGGGGCGGATGTCTTTGACCTGCCCCCAGATTTAGTACGGCACCGACATAGAGCCCAGGGGTAAAAGACCTTCTTTCTGATGAGCCTGCACGAATTGCGCCGGCGTTAAATATCCGAGCGCGCTGTGAGGCCGATCGGTGTTGTACTCGACTCGCCAGTTTTCGATCAAGCTTTTAGCCTGTCGCAGGGACAAGAACCAGTGCTCGTTAAGGCATTCGTCGCGGAACTTGCCGTTGAAACTTTCGATATAAGCGTTCTCCACCGGCTTACCCGGCCGAATAAACGACAGCTTTACGCCTGCTTGGTAGGCCCCCAGGCGTCCAAGGCTCTTCCGGCGAACTCTGGCCCGTTGTCCACGGTAATAGATCGCGGCAGGCCACGCATCTCCGCCAGCCGTTGCAGCACCATGGCAACACGCAGTCCCGGCAACGACGTATCGACCTCGATGGCCAGGCATTCGCGAGTGTAGTCATCGACGATAGTCAAACAGCGGAATCGGCGGCCATAGGCTAGGCCGTCGGCCACAAAGTCCATTGACCAACTCTGATTCGGCGCGATTGCCGCTGGGCGAACCACGCGCTCGGTCGCCGCGATTCGCTTACGCTTTCGTTTTCGCACGCTTAACCCTGCCAGACTGTACAGCCGCCAGATTCGCTTGTGATTTGCTTGCCAGCCTTCGCGACGTAAGAGCACATGGATCCTCCGATAGCCGTAGCGTCGTTTCGCCACTGCCATCTCTTTCATGCGCTCGGTCAGCGCAGCATCGCCTGAGCGTGTGCTCTCGTAGGCAAACAGCGACCGCGAAATTCCTACCAGCCCACAGACCCGGGTAACACCCATGCTGCGCTCGGTCATTAATGTCCTGACCGCCTCGCGTTTGGCCTGCGGGCTGACTACTTTCGGCTTAGCAGATCCTGAAGCGCCGCCTTGTCCAGCATCGACTCGGCCAACAGCTTCTTGAGCTTGTTGTTCTCCTGCTCCAGCTCCTTGAGCCTCTGAGCGTCCGACACCGTCATGCCACCGAACTTCGCCTTCCAGTTGTAGTACGTTGCCTCGGAGATTCCGTGCTTGCGGCACAACTCTGCGGGCTTGGCACCTGCATCGGCTTCCTTGAGCACGCCGATGATTTGCTCTTCCGTAAATCGTTTCTTCATTGCCATTCCTTTGGGAACGGACTCTACATCGATTTCGTACTAATCACGGGGAGCAGGTCAGTCCACCGCTGAAACGGCACCGATCAACGACATCGGAAACAGATTGACCGACAGCTTCACCCCGTCCAGGCTCAGGCGCCGCGCCAATTGAAACGCCGAAGCCTTGGACTCCAGATCCGCAAGATAGCGCTGTGCCGGCGCCAAGCCGGTGAACAACTGTTCCGGCGAGCCTCCGGATTGACTACGAATCAAAAACTCGAAGGAGGTGATCTCACGCCGCATCGGGTCAACGATGGGTTGCAGTGCGAATGGATACTCCAAGCTGGGCAAATCCGCGTCCGGCGGGGCCGACGCCAACTCATGCTCCACAAATCGCCAGTTGTGTGCGGCATCTCCCTCGATGATGTGCCCGGTTCCGGCCGAGAGGGCGTACCACTCCAGGATCTTCACCACACGATCATCGCTACTGGCAAGCCTTGCCCGCGAGTTCATCTTCTGGCGGATGAGGGACGAGACCTGGGGCGACCTCAGCTTGCGCAGATCGAGCAGGGCCATCGAGTCGCCTTCGAAGCGGCGCGACGGCCCCTGGTCTCGCATCAGAAGCACGACATTGTCATGCCGAGGATCGCGCTGTATGGCATCAAAAGCTCGGCCACGGCGTAGTCACTTCCCTCCAGTAACTGGACGAAGTGGATGCCGTCGAACAACAAAATACCGGTAACGCTCAGCGACGCATTGCGCTGCTTGGCCAGGGCCAAAAGTTCTTGCAAAGCTTGCGGGCCGATGGCCCCAATGGCACGGCTGCGATAAATCAATGTAGATAACATGCTGCGCACTCCTGCAACGCCGCTCTCAATTCAAAACCTTCGGGTCAGAACACCGAAGCGGCCAAGTGGTGCGGCATGCGCCTGGCTGTTGCGGCTCGGCAATGAGCGGGGGGGGGCCACGAGCCTGCGAACTCGCCGGCCCGCAGCGATCGGCACACGCCGAAGCACAGGCGCGCAGTGAGATGTCATCCATCACGGCGCCTCTATGTTTGGAGTGTTTTCCGACGCAGAAGTTCTGTATCCGACGCGCTCGCCAGCCGAGCAGGGACCCGTCGGCCACCTGAGCCACCAACAGAAAAGAGCAGCAACGGCAGCCCTTTTCGCCAACGCTGGACTCCCCGCAACTACTCGCCGTATCTGCGGCAACGCCCCGGACGGCCCGAGACGAACTGAACTCGAATCTATCTCAGCATTTGGCTCAAACAGAATAGGCACAATATCGCGACCATATAAAAAGCGGCTACTAAAAAGTAGACCGCTTTTTACTTGCAGAACACTGGCCAGCTTATCTTATGCCGGTTGGGCAACTATTCCCCAACCCCCACACGCATCACGCGTCGATGTTGCCCGCGGAAAGCGCATGGGTTTCGATGAAGGCGCGGCGCGGTTCGACGTCGTCGCCCATCAGCGTGGTGAAGACCTCGTCGGCCGCAATGGCGTCCTCGATCTGCACGCGCAACAAACGCCGCACGGTGGGATCCATGGTGGTTTCCCACAGCTGCTCGGGGTTCATTTCACCGAGGCCCTTATAGCGCTGCTTCGACAGGCCGCGTTCGGCTTCGTTGCGCAACCACTGCATGGCCTCGCGGAAGTCCGAAACGAACTGTTCCTTGCGCTTATCGCCTTCACCGCGCGCCACGATGGCGCCTGGACCGATCAGGCCCAGGAAGGTCTGCGCCGACTTGGTCAGAATGCCGTAGTCCGCGCCGCGCACGAAGTCTGCATCAATGATGCTGATGCGCACGTTGCCGTGATGCATGCGGCGGATGACCAGACGGTACTTGTCGTGCTCTTCCAGAAATTCTGCCACCACTTCCACGCCGTTCAGATCGGTGGCGTCGTGCAGCGCATCGTGCAGGCGCTTAGCCGAAACCTCGGCGTTCGCCTGGTCGTCCAGATTGATCTCCACGCCCTCGGCCAGCGCCGACAGCGCGGGGACATCGAACACGCGCGCCAGACGCGAAATCACGGCATCGGCCAGCACATACTGACGCGCCAATTCACCCAAGGCTTCGCCGGCGATAGGGGTAGCCCCCTGGCGCGGCAGCAGTTCGGCATCCTTGAGCGCCAACTGAAGCATGAACTTGGCCTCTTCGACCTCGTCCTTCAGGTAGCGCTCTTCGCGCCCGACCTTGACCTTGTACAGCGGCGGTTGCGCGATATAGATGTGGCCACGGGTCACCAATTCAGGCATTTGGCGATACAGCAGGGTCAGCAGCAGGGTACGGATGTGCGCGCCGTCGACGTCCGCGTCGGTCATGATGATCAAGCGGTGATAGCGCAGCTTCTCGATATTGAAGTCCGGCCCGATGCCCGTGCCCAGCGCGGTGATCAACGTGGCGATCTGCTCGCTGGCGATCAGGCGGTCGAAGCGGGCCTTCTCGACGTTGAGCACCTTGCCACGCAGCGGCAAAATGGCCTGGAACTTGCGATCCCGGCCCTGCTTGGCCGAGCCGCCTGCCGAATCACCCTCGACGATATACAGCTCGCACAGGGCAGGATCTTTTTCTTGGCAATCCGCCAGTTTTCCGGGCAGGCCGGCACCTTCGAGCACACTCTTGCGGCGGGTCATTTCGCGTGCTTTGCGGGCAGCTTCGCGCGCGCGGGCAGCCTCGACGATCTTGCCGCACAACGATTTGGCATCGTTGGGGTGCTCGAGCAACCAGGTCTCCAGCGAACGAGCCACTGCGTCTTCGACAGCCGGCCGCACCTCGCTGGAAACCAGCTTGTCCTTGGTCTGGCTGCTGAACTTGGGTTCAGGCACCTTCACCGACAGCACGCAGGCCAGACCTTCGCGCATATCGTCGCCAGTGGTCTCCACCTTGGCCTTTTTGGCCAGTTCGTTGTCGGTGATGTATTTGTTGATCACGCGCGTCATGGCCGCGCGCAGACCCGTCAGATGGGTGCCGCCATCACGCTGCGGAATATTGTTGGTAAAGCACAGCACGCTTTCGCTGTAGCTGTCGTTCCATTGCATCGCCACTTCGACACCCACCGGCACACCGCCGGCCGACGACTCGGTGCTCACGGCGAAAACATTCGCATGCAGCACCGTCTTGGCACGATTGATGTACTCGACAAACCCTTTGACGCCGCCCGAGAATGCAAAATTCTCTTCCTTGCCCTGGCGCTGATCGACCAAGCGGATCTTCACGCCGTTATTCAGGAAGGACAGCTCGCGCAAACGCTTGGCCAGGATCTCGTAGTGGTACTCGATGTTGTTGAAAATGACGGGATCGGCCAGAAAGCGCACTTCCGTGCCGCGCTTGTCGGTCGTGCCGGTCACCGCCAGCGCAGCGACACGCTCTCCCTGGCGGAACTCCATCTCGTGCACCTGACCGTTGCGGCGGATGGTCAAGCGCAGCCACTCGGACAGCGCATTGACGCAGGACACGCCCACCCCGTGCAGGCCACCGGAGACCTTGTACGAGTTCTGGTCGAACTTGCCGCCGGCATGCAGCTCGGTCATGACGATTTCCGCGGCGCTGCGGCCGAACTCATCGTCCTTGTGGATATCCGTCGGAATGCCGCGGCCATTGTCCGTCACCGAGATCGAGTTGTCGGTGTGGATGGTGACGACGATGTCGTCGCAGTAACCGGCCAGGGCTTCGTCGATGGCGTTGTCAACCACTTCGAACACCATGTGATGCAAGCCGGTGCCATCGGAGGTGTCGCCGATGTACATGCCGGGACGCTTACGCACGGCCTCCAGCCCCTTGAGCATCTTGATCGAATCGGCGCCGTAGCCGCTGTTCTCAGGAGTGGTGTTCTGTTGATCTGACATATCTGTGTTCAAAAAAAAGGCGGCCTCACGGCCGGTCCGCTGGCGCAAGCCCCAGCGGGCGACACCCACGCGATGCGGATCAGATCCGCATGGGCATGACGACGTACTTGAACTGATCGTCGCCTGCGAGGGTGATCAAGGCCGACGCGTTGGCATCCGGCATCACCGACCACTGAACGTTTTCCACTTTGACATTGGCCAGCACGTCCAGCAAATAGCTGACGTTGAAACCGACGTCCAGGGCCTCGTAACCATAGTCGATATCGATTTCTTCCTGCGCCTCTTCCTGCTCGGCGTTGGAAGAGGAGATCTTCATGACATTCTCACCGAGTTGCAGGCGCACGCCCTTGAACTTGTCGGTGGTCAGAATGGCTGCGCGCTGAAGGCTGCCTTGCAGGGCCTCGCGGCTGACGGAGAAGTGACGCGTGTAGTTGGTCGGAATCACGCGCGAGAAGTCCGGGAACTTGCCCTCGACCAACTTGGAGACCAGCTCGACGTCACCAAAGCGGAAACGGATCTGACCCGGAGCCACATCGATCGACACCGCCTCGTCGGAGTCTTCCAGCAGACGCTGCATCTCCAGCACGGTCTTGCGCGGGACGATGACTTCATGGCGCTCGGCAATACCATCGGCCTCGGTGGCGCAATGGGCCAGACGGTGCCCGTCGGTGGCAACGGCACGCACGCGGCCCGGTTCGAAGACCAGCAACATCCCGTTGAGGTAATACCGGATGTCCTGCTGAGCCATGGCGAAATGCACCATGTTGAAAAGGTGACGCAACGTGCGCTGCGGCATGCTCAGCGAGACATCCCAGTTTTCAGGCTGAGCCACGGTCGGGAACTCGCTGGCGGCCAGCGTCTGCAAGGCAAAGCGGCTCTTGGCCGACTGCACCGAAAGCTTGTTCGACGCCAGCGCCAGCCTGACATCGCCCGTGTCCGGCAGGGCCTTCAGGATGTCGAGCAACTTGCGCGCGGCCACCGTGGTGGACTCGTTATCCGCACCGACGCCGAAATCGGCATGCGTGGTGATCTGCACTTCCAGGTCGGTCGCAATGAAGGCGACCTTGTTGCCTTCCTTGCGCATCAGGATGTTCGCCAGGATGGGCAGGGTATGGCGTCGTTCAACGATGCCCGCCACAGTCGACAGCGGTTTCAGCAATGCATCGCGTGTGGTTTGTACGAGTTGCATGGTCATCCTTTTAGAGTTTGTTCCAACACGTGCAGGGTATGGTTGAGCTCGGCCTGCTTGGCGCGGACGTCGGAAATCTTGCGCACCGCGTGCAGCACCGTGGTGTGATCCCGGCCACCGAACAGATCACCGATTTCGGGCAGGCTTTTCTGCGTCAACTCTTTGGCCAGATACATGGCGACCTGACGCGGCAGAGCAATATTCGCGGGCCGGCGTTTCGAATACATGTCGG
The DNA here is from genome assembly GCF_020735985.1 of Bordetella holmesii. Classification (NCBI taxonomy): domain Bacteria; kingdom Pseudomonadati; phylum Pseudomonadota; class Betaproteobacteria; order Burkholderiales; family Alcaligenaceae; genus Bordetella; species Bordetella holmesii. The sequence continues at coordinate 3,480,880 of NZ_CP085973.1, read as the reverse complement.
CCACTTTTATCTTGTAGAAATCCGCGACGGTCTTTTGGATGTTCTCGACTGTAATCTGTCCGTTGGACACGGACAGCAGATCCTTGAGCGCCTCTTTGCAGACATCGACGTTGAGGATATCGCGTCCGTGAAAGCGTGCGTACGCCAGCACCTTGCGCAAGGCGCCTTCGAGTTCGCGCACATTGCTGCGCAAATGCTTGGCGATGAAAAACGCCACTTCCTCGGGCATGGGTACGCCTTCGGATTCTGCCTTGCGCAGCAGGATGGCCACGCGCATCTCCAGCTCCGGCGGCTCGATGGCCACCGTCAGTCCCGAGTCAAAGCGCGAGATCAACCGGCTGTCGATGCCGGAGAGTTCCTTGGGATAGGTATCGCTGGTGATGATGATCTGCTTGCGCTGCGCCACCATCGCCTCAAAGGCGTAGAAAAACTCTTCCTGGGTGCGGTTCTTGCCGGAGAAGAACTGAATATCGTCGATCAGCAGCAAATCCAGCGAATGGTAGTAGCGCTTGAAATCGTCGAAGGCCTTGCGTTGATACGCCTTGACCACATCGGAGACGTATTGATCCGCGTGCACATAGCGCACGCGCACCCCGGTCCCGGCAGCCACCATGGCATTGCCAATGGCATGGATGAGGTGGGTCTTGCCCAGCCCCACGCCGCCATACAGGAACAACGGGTTGTACGAGGTCCCGGGATTCTCGGCTACCTGCAGGGCGGCCGCGCGCGCCAACTGGTTGGCCTTACCCGTGACGAAATTCTCGAATGTCAGATCGGTATTCAAGCGCGAACGCTCATACACGATATTGGCTGCATCGGCAGCCGCCGAAACCTGCACCGGCGGCGCGGGCGGCGGCGCCACCTCGACGCGCGCCGCAGTTGGCGGCATGGCAGGCGCGACCTGAGGCGCGGCCGCCTGAGCAGGCACCGCAGTAGAAGGGGCTGACGCACGTGGCGTCATGGACATGCGTGGCGTTGCGCTATGGCTGGGCAATTCGAACTGCACCTGCACCGGACGCTGATACCACTCGGTAGCCAGCGCCTCGATCTGATGCGAAAAGTTCTTGCGCACCCAATCCAGCTTGAAGCGATTGGGGGCAGCCACGCGCAACACCGCCTGCTCTTCGTCATAGGCAAGCGGCACCAGCGGTCGTATCCACGCGCTGATTTGTTGGGGGGGGAGTTCCTGCTCAAGACGACTGACGCAGGTCTGCCAGAATTCTTTCATGTCGCTCTTGTTCAAACCTCGATTCTACCGCTTTTGGGCATGAGTTATCCACAGCCCCCGGCGCCCCTCTGCCGCTAGGCCAGCGCCTAACTGATTGACAAGACTGGGAAAACTTGCTGAAATGGTGGGCTTTTCCGAATTCTGCCTGTCAGAAGGTTCCGTTGGAACTGCACGGGAAGCGGCGAAAACCTCAGTATCTCAGGGGCTTAGCCGCAAGCGTTACGCCCCAATGTGGTGAATGGGTCGGGCAAGCAGAACTTATGCCTGCCCGATTGATTTTTCACTTCGGGGGTGCCGCAGAGCTGTCACCCATAGTTTTGTACGCAGCGAGGGGTTCCGCCAGGAATCAACACCGGACCTCACTCCGGCCCCTTTTGCACCAACACCTTGTTTGACCGGCTCGGCGAGCGCCATGTAATGTTCCCAGCCTCGAGCCCCGTCCCATGGCCAGCCCTCGTGCCGGCGTCGGGATACCCGCCCGGGTCATTGCAACCAGGAACCTCCAGGCAGCTTCCTACTGACTTTGTTCTTTTTGTGGATCGTCCATGAAACGCACCTACCAACCTTCCGTCACCCGTCGCAAGCGCACCCACGGCTTTCGCTTGCGCATGAAGACCCGCGCCGGCCGCGCCATCCTGAACGCTCGTCGCGCCAAGGGCCGCAAGCGTCTGGCCGTCTAAGCCCGGCGCATCGCTGCTCGACCTTTTGCCCGGATCACGACAAGCCCCTGGCGACGGCGTTACGCCCAGCCTGAAGCCTGTTTCCCTCCGGCAATCGGACGACTCTTCGATACAGTCCGTCATGTCGTGCGCCACGCTTCCCGCGGAGGCGCGCTTGCATCGCCCCTCCGAGTTTGCCGCCGCCTTGAAAGGTCGGCGTCTGGCCCGAGGGGCGATGTTCATTGTGAGCGCCGCTCCTGCCTCGCCAACTGGCGGGCAGAGTTCCTGTGCGCGTCTGGGATTGGTCATCGCCAAGCGGCATGCGGCACTGGCCAGTACCCGTAACGCGATCAAACGCGTCTTGCGCGAAGCCTTCCGGCACCAGCGCCTGGCCTTACCTGCACAAGACTATGTCGTACGCCTGCACAGCAAGGTGGGCCCTGTGTCCCTGACGGCTCTGAAGCGCGCGGCACGCAGCGAGGCCGACGCACATTTCGGACGTATTGCGCGATGATCCGAGCGTTGCTGATCGCACCCATCCGGTTTTACCGATTTTTCCTGAGCCCCTGGATCGGTCGCCAATGCCGTTTCACGCCCACTTGCTCGGCCTACGCGATCGAGGCGATTGAACGCCACGGCGCGCGCCGCGGTCTGTGGCTGGCGGCACGCCGCATCGGCCGTTGCCATCCTTGGTCGCCCGGCGGGCTGGATCCCGTTCCAGAACCTGGCCAGGCAAAAAAAACCCGGAGCGGTGGCTGCTGCGACACCCATCCCCGTACCGGACACGATTGCAGTTAAACTGGCGGGCTTTGCTGTCCCGCCACTCTTCCTCAGGCACCATGGATATTCGACGAACTGTCCTCTGGATGATTTTTTCCTTCTCGCTGTTGCTCCTCTGGAACAACTGGCAGATCCATAACGGTAAGCCGTCGCTTTTTGGCCCCGCCCCGGCCAGCGCCGAACAAAAGGCGCCCGCCAATCCCGCGACCCCTGTGGTCAATGACGCCTCCACGCCCTCGGTGCCCAGTGCGCCAACGGCGGCGGCCGCTCCTGGCTCGGTGCCCGGCAGCGTGGCCGTCGTGCCTGCTCAAGCCAAGGAAGTGGTCGTCACGACCGACGTCCTTCGCCTGACCTTCAGCACGACGGGCGCCCAATTGGTGCGAGCCGAACTGCTCAAGTATCCCGCCAGCGCCGACAACGATAAGCCCATGGTGCTGTTGGATCGTTCCGCCGATCTGACGTATACAGCACAGACCGGGCTGATTGGCTCGGGGCAAAGCTTCCCCACGCACCTGACGCCCTTTGCCATCACCACGCCCGATCGCGAACTCTCCGGCGACAAGCTGGTGATCCGCTTCGAAGCGGAGTCCGGCGGCCTGCGCGTAAGCAAGACCTACACGCTGGATCGCGGCAGCTACGACATCCACGTGCGCCACGACGTGACCAACGTCAGCGACACGCCGCAAAGCCCCTCGGTCTACATGCAACTCGAGCGCGACGGCAACGACCCCGCCGGCACCTCGAGTTTCTATCACACCTTCACCGGCGTGGCGGTGTACTCCGAGCAGGACAAGTTCCAGAAGATCACCTTCGGTGATATTGCCAAGAACAAGGCCAGCTACATCAAGCAGGCGGACAACGGCTGGATCGGTATCGTTCAGCACTACTTCGCCACGGCCTGGGTGCCGCAGCAAGGCAAGCCCCGGACCAACGAGCTGCTGCAGGTCCAGCCCAATCTGTTCGCCGCGCGCTCCATCGAAGCCCTCGGCCAGGTGGCGCCGGGCGCCAGCGCATCGTCCGAAGCCCAGTTGTGGGTCGGCCCGCAAGATCAGAAGGCGATGTCTGCCGTCGCTCCCGGCCTCGAACTGGTGGTCGACTACGGCTGGCTGACCATCATCGCCAAGCCGCTGTTCACCCTGATGACCTGGCTGCACAGCCTGCTGGGCAACTGGGGCTGGACCATCGTGGCCCTGACGGTGATCATCAAGGCGGTGTTCTATCCCCTGGCCTCAGCTAGCTATCGTTCGATGGCCCGCATGAAGCAGGTCGCCCCGCGCCTGCAAGCCCTGAAAGAGAAGTTCGGCGATGACCGCCAGAAGCTCAACCAGGCCATGATGGAGATGTACCGCACGGAAAAGATCAACCCGCTGGGCGGCTGCCTGCCCATGGTGGTTCAGATTCCGGTGTTCATCGCGCTTTACTGGGTGCTGCTGGCCAGCGTAGAAATGCGCGGCGCCCCCTGGATTCTCTGGATCCACGACTTGTCCGTGCGCGACCCCTACTTCATCCTGCCGGCGGTGATGATGGGCACCATGTTCCTGCAGATCAGGCTCAACCCCACGCCTCCGGACCCCGTCCAGGCCAAGGTGATGATGGTCATGCCTCTGGTCTTTGGCGGGATGATGTTCTTCTTCCCGGCAGGCTTGGTGCTGTACTGGTGCGTGAACAACACCTTGTCCATTCTGCAGCAATGGAGCATCACGCGCAGCATCGCGCGCCGCGCAACGGCGCCCGCCAAGCGCAGCTGATTCCGCTACGCTCCCCGCAAACGGCCGCGCTTTATGCGCGGCCGTTTGCGTTGCGGCTTCCGGCTTGCCGCCATACGCACAAAAAAACCCCCGGGTCAGTCCAAAGACTAACCCCGGGGGTCTGATCACACATACGGTTTACTTCAGGTCGAAGCGGTCCAGGTTCATCACCTTGTTCCACGCGGCCACGAAGTCGTGCACGAACTTCTTGTTCGCGTCATCGCTGGCATAGACCTCGGCCAGCGCGCGCAATTGCGAATTCGCACCGAAAACCAGATCCACGCGGCTGGCGGTCCACTTGGCCTTGCCCGTCTTGCGGTCGTGGCCATCGAAAGCCTCACGCGCTGGCGTCTGCGGCTTCCACTCCGTGCCCATGTCGAGCAGATTGCGGAAGAAATCATTGCTCAGCACGCCAGGTCGATCCGTAAAGACGCCATGCTTGTCTTTGCCGCTGCGCACATCGAGGACACGCAAACCACCGATGAGCACCGTCATTTCTGGCGCGGTCAGCGTCAACAGTTGCGCGCGATCGATGAGCAAATGTTCAGCCGGAATGTCATAGCGGCCTTTCAGGTAATTACGGAAGCCATCGTGCAGCGGCTCCATCGCAGCGAAAGACTCGACGTCGGTCTGCTCTTGCGAGGCGTCCATGCGGCCGGGAGCAAACGGCACCGTGACCTTGTGACCGGCTTTCTCGGCCGCCTGTTCCACACCCGCACAGCCGGCCAGGACGATGAGGTCGGCCAGCGAAATCTTCTTGCCGCCCTTGCCATTGAAATCCGCCTGGATGTCCTCCAACGCCTTGATGACCTTGGCCAGTTGTTCCGGCTGGTTGACCGCCCAATCTTTCTGGGGCGCCAACCGGATGCGAGCCCCGTTGGCGCCGCCGCGTTTGTCCGACCCGCGGAAGGTCGAGGCCGACGCCCATGCCGTGGCCACCAGCTCTGACACCGACAGACCCGACGCCAGCACCTTCTGCTTGAGTTCAGCGACGTCCTTGTCATCGACCAGCGGATGATCGGCCACGGGGATGGGATCTTGCCAGATCAGTTCTTCAGTCGGGACTTCCGGGCCGAGATAGCGCGCGCGCGGCCCCATGTCGCGATGGGTCAGTTTGAACCAGGCGCGGGAAAAGGCTTCTTCGAATTCGTCGGGATGCTCGAAAAAGCGCCGGGCGATTTTCTCGTAGGCGGGGTCTACCCGCAGCGCGATGTCCGACGTCAGCATGGACGGTGCGTGGCGCTTGGTCGGGTCATGCGCATCGGGTATGGAGCCCGCACCGGCACCGTGCTTGGGAATCCACTGATGCGCGCCGGCCGGGCTCTTGGTCAGCTCCCAGTCGTAGCCGAACAGATTCCAGAAGAAATTATTACTCCAGCGAGTCGGCGTCGACGTCCAGGTGACCTCCAGACCGCTGGTGATGGTATCGCCGCCCTTGCCGCTACGGAAGCTGCTCTTCCACCCCAGACCCTGGTTTTCCAGGTCGGCGGCTTCAGGCTCGGCGCCGACGTGGTCGGCAGGACCTGCGCCATGCGTCTTGCCAAAGGTATGACCGCCCGCAATCAGGGCGACCGTTTCTTCGTCGTTCATCGCCATGCGGGCGAAGGTGTCGCGGATATCGCGAGCCGAGGCCATGGGATCGGGGTTGCCGTCCGGGCCTTCAGGATTGACGTAAATCAGGCCCATCTGCACGGCGGCCAGCGGGTTTTCCAGATTACGTTCGCCATCCGTACGGCTGCTTTCCTTGCCATGCAGATCTTCATCGGCCACCACCGTGCCTTCTTCCTTGCCGCCGGCCTGTTTGCCGTAACGCAGATCACCGCCCAGCCAGGTGCGCTCATTGCCCCAGTAGACGTCCTGATCCGGCTCCCAGGTGTCTTCACGACCACCGGCATAGCCGAAAGTCTTGAATCCCATGGTCTCCAACGCGACGTTGCCGGTCAGTATCAGTAAATCGGCCCAGGAGATCTTGTTGCCGTACTTCTGCTTGATGGGCCACAGCAGGCGGCGCGCCTTGTCCAGGCTGACGTTGTCCGGCCAGCTGTTTAGCGGAGCAAAACGCTGCTGCCCGCGTCCGGCGCCTCCCCGGCCATCGCCAATCCGGTAAGTGCCGGCGCTGTGCCAGGCCATGCGAATAAAGAGGGGCCCGTAATGCCCAAAGTCGGCCGGCCACCAATCCTGTGAATCCTTCATCAGGTCGGCAAGATCCTTCTTCACTGCCGCTAGGTCAAGGCTCTTGAACGCCTGGGCATAATCAAAGCCCGGGTCCATGGGATTGGATTTCTCGGAATGTTGGCTGAGCAACTCCAGGCGAAGTCGTTTCGGCCACCAGTCCTGATTCGTCGTACCGCCCCCGGCGGTATGTTTGAAAGGACACTTTGCCTCGTTTGACATGCTCACTCCTTCAGAAAAATAGCATCTGCCGCTGGAAACTACGCGCATCCTGCTGGACGCCAGGCATGCAGATCATGCCGTGCGAGCAAGGACGACCGCGATGTGCCAGGTCCGACCTGAATTTACGATCGGACATCTCGCATGCGGCTGACTATATACGAAGGGATGTGCAACCTGGGTTGATTGCTGCAATACACGCAATAGCGTGCAGCTATGAAAAATAAGCCGGATTAATAAATTTCAAAATCACCACGCCGCGCATCCGAACCCTGTCAGCGGGTCTGGGTCAAAGAGATGGCCGCCTGAGCAGGCGTCGGAGAGGCCAAGGCCAACAAGGCAATGAACAGCGCCAGGGTGGCGCCAGCGACATAATCGGCCAGACGGGTGCGCATGTAGTTTCCTGAGACCGGCCTCGTGGTATGGAGGCCATGACCAGATTATGGAAACGCCGCACCCGTGCGCAAACGAATAAATCTGCCTTTGTTAAATCCCTGCAGTCATATGACACAGCGCTTGTTCCGTGCTCATCTGCTGACGATGAGCTTGTGATTATCCTGGGCCAATCGGAGGTGGTTTCACTGGGCACAGGCTGTTGATAACCTTGGGAACAAGCATGTGAGCAAAATGTGCGCAGCCGGTGGATAAGCTATGTACAGCCTGTGCGCAACTTCAGGCGATAGGCAGGAAGGCTTGCACCAATTTGACCCAATAGGTCGCTCCTACCGGCAACAAGGCATCGTTGAAGTCGTAATTGGGGTTATGCAACTGGCAGGGTCCCATGCCGTGGTAGCTCTCTAGACGGTGATCGCCATCCCCATTGCCCAGAAAGAGATAACACCCTGGGACTTTCTCCAGGAAAAAGGAGAAGTCCTCCGCCCCCATGAACTGCGGCACCTGGGGATTGACGTTTTCGGCACCAAACACGTCCTGAGCCACGCGGGTGGCGAAAGCCGTCTCGTTCTCCCAGTTGACCAGCGGCGGGTAGGCGCGCACGAAATCCAGCTCGCCGCTGCCGCCATAGACCTGGGGCAGGGTGGTGGCGATGCGGCGCATGTCGGCCTCGATCTTATCCAGCGCCTCCAGGGTGTAGGTGCGCACGGTGCCACGCAATACGGCTTCGCCAGGAATGACGTTGTAGGCGTCACCGGCGTGAATCTGGGTAATCGACAGCACTGCCGGATCCAGCGGGTTGCGGCCGCGGGAAATCACCGTCTGCAAGGCCTGCACCATCTCCGAGGCGATCACGATGGGATCGACCGCCACATGGGGCTGAGCCGCGTGGCCGCCCAAGCCTTTGATCACGATGTCCCAGCGGTTGCTCGACGCCATCGTGGGGCCGGTTCGAAAACCGAACTGATTGACTGGCATGCCCGGCATATTGTGCAAGCCAAACACCGCGTCACAGGGAAAGCGTTCGAACAGACCGTCTTCCATCATGGCACGCGCGCCAGCATTGCCTCCTTCTTCAGCAGGCTGAAAAATGAAGTTCACCGTGCCATCGAAATCGGGATGCGCTGCCAGATACTGGGCTGCGCCCAGCAGTATCGCTGTATGCCCGTCATGGCCGCAGCCATGCATGCGACCGGCGATGGTAGACTTATGCTCGAACCGGTTGTGCTCTGGCATTGGCAGGGCATCCATATCCGCGCGCAAGCCCACCGATCTCTTGCTGCTGCCGGCACGCAACACGCCCACCACACCCGTTTTCCCCAGCCCGGTGTGGACTTCCAATCCCAGCGCGCGCAGGCGCTCGGCCACCAGCGTGGACGTGCGCGTTTCCTGGAACGCCAGTTCCGGGTGAGCGTGGATATCACGCCGCAAAGCCGTCAGGTCGCCGTGAGCGCGTTGGATTTCATCAATGGTTTTCATAGTGATTACCGGAAAGGAGAGAACAGGTTTGCTTGTAGCACACGCATTTCAGGGAACGCCGTTCAAATGACAGGCGCTCCAATGCCCTGGGGATATCTCGCGCAACACGGGCCGTTGCTGGCGGCACAGCGGCAGAGCGTTCGGGCACCGAGGATGAAAGGCGCATCCCTGAGGAGGCGCCAATGGTGAAGGCAGCTCACCCTGTATGGGCCGGTACTCGCGCCGCGCGGTGTCCAAGGTTGGTAACTCGCGCAGCAATGCCTGTGTATAGGGATGATTGGCCTGGCCGAAAATACGTTCCGTGCTGGCCAGCTCGACGATGCACCCCAGATACATGATGGCCACGCGATCCGAGATATAAGCCACCACGCCCAGATTGTGGCTGATGAACAGATAGGTGAGCCCCAGTTCGCGGCGCAACTGTTCGAACAGATTGATCACTTGAGCCTGAATGGAGACATCCAGTGCCGCGACGGCCTCGTCGCAGACAATGATCGTCGGCTGCAAGGCGAGTGCACGCGCGATCCCGATCCGCTGACGCTGCCCACCGGAGAACTGATGCGGATAACGCTGTGCATAAGTCGGATCCAGCCCAACCTGGCGCATCAACCCGGCCACATACGCATCGCGCTCGGCGCGCCGGACAAGGCCATGGGCCACCGGCGCTTCGCCGATGATATCGGTCACGCGCATACGCGGATTAAGCGAAGCGTAGGGATCCTGGAAGATCATCTGTACGGCCAGCTCATAACGGCGACGTGAAGGCGCGTTCAGCCGCGCGACGTCTTCTCCCCGGTATCGGATGCTTCCCGCCGTCGGCGGCAAAATACCCGCCACCATGCGGCCCAGCGTGGATTTTCCACAGCCAGACTCTCCGACGATGCCGATGACCTCTCCCGCGCCCACATCGAGATCCACGCCGGCGACCGCCTGCACGACCTGATTCTTCAAGCCGGCGCCAAAACAATTGGCGATACGGCCGGCAAGATCCACCTTGCGTTCAAAACGCATCTCCAGACCCTGCAACGACAACAAGGGACTATCCACAGACTTGTCCATCATGCCGGCCCCGCATGCCAGCACCGCACCTCATGCCCAGGCTGCAACGACTGTAATTGCGGTTCGCGCAGACAGGCCTCGGTGGCCCGGGGACAGCGCTGGCGAAACGCACACCCTTCGGGCAGATTGAGTAAAGACGGCGTCATGCCCGGTATCTGTGCCAAAGGCTGGCCGCGCAAGCGCGCGCTCGGAATACTGGCCATCAAACCCTGGGTATAAGGGTGCAGCGCATGCTCGATGACGTCTTCGGTGGAACCTGTCTCGACGATGCGCCCCGCATACATGACCGCGATGCGGTCTGCCAGGCCCGCCACGACGGCCAGATCATGGGTGATCCAGATCAGTGCCGTACCAGTCTCGCGGCACAAGCGTCTGACCTCGTACAGGATCTGCGCCTGAATAGTCACATCCAGCGCCGTGGTGGGCTCATCGGCAATGATCACTCGCGGCGAATTCAACAGCGCGATGGCAATGGCAACGCGTTGACGCATGCCACCGGAGAGCTCATGTGGATAGGTCCGCAACCGTTCGCGAGGAGAAGGAATTCCCACCATGGTCAGGACCTCCAGCGCCCGCGCCATGGCCTTCGAACGGCTGACATCGTGGTGCGCCTGCACAGCCTCGACCATCTGGGTATCCACCCGCAACACGGGGTTGAGCGTCATCATCGGGTCCTGGAAAATCATGGCCATCTCAGAACCTCGAAGGGCACGCCAACGCCTGGCGTCGGCCTGGCGCAAATCCTCACCCTCCAGCCGTATGGCGCCCTCGACCACTCGACCCGGCTCGTCGAGCAAGCCCATCAACGAAAAGCCCGTGATGCTCTTGCCCGAACCCGACTCTCCAACCAGCCCCAGTATCTCGCCTTGTTGCAGATGCAGATCCACGCCGTCGACAGCCTTGACCACTCCGGCACGCGTGAAAAATTGCGTCTTCAGATTCTCTACTTCCAGTACAGGCGCGGTATGCATGAGGCTCGTCTCTAAGTCTGATTGCGCGGGTTGAGCACATCGCGCAGATGATCGCCGACCAAGTTGATCGCGATGATCAGCAACGCCAGAGCAATACCGGGGAAAAACGAAATCCAATAAGTCCCCGACAACAGGTATTCGAATCCGTTGGCGATCAACATGCCCAGCGAAGGCTCTGTGACCGGCACGCCCACCCCGAGAAAAGACAACGTGGCCTCCAAGGCAATGGCATGCGCCAGATCGATGGTCGCGATGACAATCAGGGGCGGCATGCAGTTGGGCAGCACATGGCGAAACAGCACTCGTGTCCAGCTCAGCGACATGCAGCGCGCCGCTTCTACATATTCTTTGCCACGCTCGACCAGTGCCGCGCCGCGCGCCGCACGTGCGAAGTACGCCCATTGCACGACGACCAGTGCGATGATGACCTTATCCACACCTTTTCCCAGGATCGCCAGCAGAATCAACGCCACGAGAATGGCCGGAAAAGACAACTGGATATCCACAAGGCGCATGAGCAAGGCATCGATGCGTCCGCCAAAATACGCGGCGACCAAACCGACTGCCGCGCCAATCACAAACGCCGCGGCCACCGACACCGCACCGACCAGCAGGCTGGTCCGCATGCCATACACGATGGCCGAGAACATATCTCGCGCCTGCCCATCGGTGCCCAACCAATAGATCATGCCGCCATCTCCGCTGGCACTGCCTGGCGGCAGTTTCGAGTCCAGGATATCGAGGCCGCCAATATCGAAAGGATCTTGGGGCGCGATCCAGGGGGCGAAGATGGCCGCTCCGATCATGATGATCAACATCACCAGGCCCAGCACCGCCAGCTTGCTGGCAAAAAAGTCGCTTATGAAACGGCGTGACGGCGTCAGCGGCCGTGCCAGCGCGGAAGAGGAGCTGCTCATCGGCGGGCCTCCAGACGCACGCGAGGATCAAGCACGGTGTAGATGATGTCCACCACCAGGTTGAGCATGACCAGAAAGAACACGATCAACATCAGATAGGCCACCACCACCGGTCGATCCAGCGTGATGATCGAGTCAATCAACAACTTGCCCATGCCGGGCCACGAGAAAACGGTTTCGGTCACGACGGCGAACGCCACCACCTGCCCCAGTTCCAGCCCCGCGATGGTCACAATGGGGATAAGAATGTTCTTGAGCAAATGCACGCCCAGCACTCGCTTTTCCGACAGGCCTTTGGCGCGAGCGAACTTGATGTAGTCCTGCGGCAAGCTCTCACGTGTGGCCGCGCGCGTGACCCGTACGATGAGCGCACATTTGGCCAGTGCGATAGTGCTGGCCGGCAAAATGATGGCCATCCATCCATTGAGCGTCAACACGCTCAGCGGAATGCCCGCCACGCTCACGGTGGCGCCGCGGCCGCTGGCTGGCAACCAACCCAGGCTGACGGCGAACACCATGATGAGCATCAACCCTACCCAGAAATTGGGCAGCGAAAATCCCAACACGGATCCGGTCATGATGGCCCGCGCGCCCAGCGATCTCGGCCGCAAGCCCGCCAGGATGCCCAAGGGTACGCCGATCACTACCGACAGCGTCATGGCCACCACCGCCAACTCCATCGTGGCGGGCATGCGCTGCAGAATCAGCCGCATGGCAGGCTCGCCGGTCAGGAAACTGTTGCCGAAGTTGCCTTGCACGGCCTGGCCGATAAAAATCAGATACTGTCGCCACAGCGGCTGGTCCAGACCCAAAGCAGCGCGGATGGCGCCGCGTTGCGCCTCCGTGGCTTCAGGGCTGGCCAGCATCGAGACCGGGTCGCCCACCATGTAGATGCCGGCAAAGACCACTGCCGACATGACCAGCATCACGACTACAGTCTGCAGCAGCCTGCGTATGATGGTTGCAAGCATGCGGCCGCCCGATTACGGCTTAGGCGTCGCGTTCTGCGCCAATGTCGTCTGATCCGGCCGCCCCTTGTAGCGCACATCGTCCTTCATGGCCCAGACCGACAATTCGAAATGCACCGGCAGCATGGCGTAATCGTCCATGGCCAGATTGCTGGCCTTTTGCAGCAGCTCGGCGCGCTTGCCATCGTCCATCGTGCCGGAGGCCTCGATCACGAGCTTGTCCATGTCCGGGTTCGAGTAACGGCTGCGATTGGTCGTGCCCAGACCGGCCTCCGGGTTACGTGTCACCAGCAACGAGGCCAGCGCATTGGACATCTCACCACTGGTCACCGACCAGCCTGCCAGGTAGGCGCTTAACGCGTAGCTGTCGCGGGCCTTGAAGAACACCGGGGGCGCCAGTGCATCCACATTGGTCTTTACCCCGATACGTGTCCACATCGAGGCAATGGCCTGAGCGACCTTGGCGTCGTTGACATAGCGGCCCGAGGGCGCACCCAGTGTGATCTCAAACCCATTCGGATAGCCCGCCTCCTTGAGCAATGCCTTGGCCTTCTCCACATCCGCTTTAGGAGCCTGGGCATGTTCTTTGGATGCGCCGAACATAGGGTAGGGCAGCAGATTACCCGCAGGCTTGGCCACTCCACCCATGACACGCTCGACAATGGCATCGCGGTTCAACGCCAGCGACAATGCCTCGCGCACCCGTTTGTCCTTCATGGGGTTCTTGTCCGTGCCCTTGACCCCTGGGCTGGGTTCGGCAAATTGGTCCAACGCCACGTAGACCACTCGTACCGAAGGCGTTTCTTCAACATGGAGCTTCTTATTGCTCTTGAGCTTGGGCAGATCATCGGTCGGAGGATCCTCGATCAGATCCACGTCGCCGGCCAGAAGCGCCGCAACCCGTGCCGCTGCATTGGTCATGGGGCGATAAACCACCTTGTCCCAGGCAGGCTTGGGTCCCCAATAGTTGTCGTTGCGCGAAAACACCAATTCGGCGCCACGCTTCCAGGACTCGAATTTATACGGCCCCGTTCCCACCAGGCCATCACCACCGTTGAGTTCGGTCGTCGTCTTTCCTTCGGGAGCAGGCCCCGAAGCGGCCTTCTTGGACATGATGGGCAATTGCGCCAAATTGACCAGCAGGTTCGGCGCAAGCTCCTTGGTGGTGATGCGCACCGTCATCGGGTCCAGGGCCTCGGTCTTGGCCACCGCGCCAAGATAGAGGGTAAACGGCGAAGGGCTGTTGGGAACCTTGGGAATACGGTCGAAACTGAAGACCACATCCTCGGCCGTAAAAGGCGACCCGTCGGAGAACTTCACACCGGGCCGCAGCTTGAACGTCCACACCTTGCCATCGACCGTCCACGATTCGGCCAATCCCGGCTGCGGCTGCAACTTCTCGTCCGTTTCGACCAGGGCATTGAACAACGTCCCGGAAATCTGGGTGTTGGGCGTGAGTGCGTGGTACTGCGGATCCATCGAACTGGGTTCGGTCTTCAACGCGATGACGAGGTCACGCGCTGAAGCCTGCGTACAGAATGCGAGCAAAACTGCCGCCGCGCCACAGCTCAAACTACGCGAAAATCGACATGCCATCTGGATCTCCAAGAGAGTTTCGAATCCGAGTGCCGCGCAGTCAACATAACCAGCAACCTTTGTGCTGCGCAACAGTTATATTCCCCTATTGCCCCTTACCGCTGTTCTGATTCCAACTGCCATGAGCAATGCTTTTCCCATCGCCGCCATCGCCACCGCTCCTGGCCGCGGTGGCATCGGCGTGGTGCGTGTCTCCGGCCCCAGCCTGCACACCTATGTCCGCGCGCTGCTGGGCCGCGAACTCGCACCACGCCATGCGCACTACCTGCCATTTACCGACGCGCATGGACAAGCCATCGACGAAGGCATAGCCATCTATTTCCGAGGCCCGAGCTCCTACACCGGCGAAGACGTGCTCGAGTTGCAGGGCCATGGCGGCCCGGCCGTGCTCAAACGCCTGTTGGCACGCTGTCTGGAAGCCGGTCGCGACATCGGTCTGCGTCTGGCCGAACCGGGCGAGTTCACACGCCGTGCCTTTCTGAATGACCGCATCGACCTGGCCCAGGCCGAAGCCGTTGCCGACCTCATCGACGCCTCTTCCGAAGCCGCGGCGCGCGGCGCGATGGCTTCGCTGTCAGGCGAGTTTTCCCAACGTGTCACGGCCCTGGCCGACCGTATCGTTCATCTGCGCATGCTGGTCGAAGCCACTCTGGATTTTCCCGAAGAAGAAATCGACTTCCTCGAAAAGTATCAGGCCCGCCCGACCCTGGACGGCCTGCGCACCGACCTCGACACGCTCATTGTTCAGGCCCGTCAGGGCGTCATCCTGCGTGAGGGTCTGCATGTCGTGCTGGCCGGCCAACCCAACGTGGGCAAAAGCAGTCTGCTCAATGCGCTGGCCGGCGACGACGTCGCCATCGTCACTCCCATCGCCGGGACTACACGTGACAAGGTCGTGCAGGAAATCCACATTGACGGCGTACCGCTGCATATTGTCGATACGGCGGGTTTGCGCGACACCGAGGACACGGTCGAGAGCATAGGCATTGCGCGCAGCTGGAAAGAAATCGAACGCGCCGACGTCATTCTGCATCTGCAGGACGCCAGCGCCCCCGGCGACATCCTCGATGCCGAGATCACCGCGCGCCTGCCTGCGCGCACGCCAGTGCTTACGGTCTTGAACAAGATAGACCTGTTGACCTTGCCTGCGGAACTGCGTGCCGACCAGATCGGCATCTCCGCCAAGCAAGGATTGGGTCTGGATGCACTGCGCGCGCGACTGCTGCGGCTGGCCGGCTGGAACCCCGGCGCAGAATCCCCCTGGCTGGCTCGCGAACGTCACCTGCATGCTTTGCAGGCCGCGCACGAGCATCTGGACATTGCCGCCCTGCACGCCAGCCACGACGACCGTGTACTGGATCTGTTTGCCGAAGAGCTGCGTTTAGCGCATGACAGCCTGTCGAGCATTACGGGCCGGTTTACCAGCGACGATCTGCTGGGCGAGATTTTCTCCAGTTTCTGCATCGGGAAGTAAACCTTGCGCCACCCGGCACCTTGCCGGCAGGCTGGCAAGGTGCTCCCAACGTCGAGCGAGCACCTTTGTTCAACGCTTATGATGGCGAATTCGCAACCACCACAGGACCGCGCAGCTTGAACGCACCGGATACGCCCCAAGATCCTTTTCTTTTCCTGGAGTCGCTGGACAGTCGTAAGGCAGAACAGTGGGTCAGCACGCAGAACGCGCGTACCCTTGAACACCTTGACCAGGATCCCTCCATCGCCGCGCTGACCGAGCGCCTGGTGGACATCTATGATTCTCCGGATCGCATCGTGACGTGCTCGCGGCACGGCGATTGGGCCTATAACACCTGGACGGATGCTGAACATCCACTCGGCCTTGTGCGACGCGCGCCATGGCAGGACTGGCTTGCCGGTACGGCCGTGTGGGAAACCGTGCTCGATGTGGATGCGTTAGCCATCAATAGCACCCATTCTGACGGAACACGCTGGACGCTGGCGGATTTTGATCTGCGCTACCCTGATGGCGAACGCGCGTTGGTCGCACTTGCTCCGGACGGCTCGGATGCTTGCATCATTCGTGAATTCGATGTGGCAACGCGCAGCTTCGTGCCCGATGGTTTCCAGCTATTGCAGCCCGGTCAAAACAGCATGGACTGGATCGATCGCGACACCGTCTATGTGGGATGGGACGATAGTGCCGATAACGACAAGGCGCAGCTCACCGATGCCGGTCATCCGCGTTTTGTACGCCGCTGGCGGCGCGGCACGCCGCTGGATCAGGCGCCCATCGCGTTAGAGTGTGCCAGCACCGACATTTCGGTTCATGCTTGGTATGACTATGAGCTGAAACGCCATCTCGCCGTGCGTTATCTCAGCATGTGGAGTACCGACTGGCTATGGCTGGATGAAGCTGCCGGCCAATGGCGTCGGTATGACGTTCCGGCCGACGCGGAGATAAGCGAGTGGCATGAGTGGATGTTCATCCATCTGCGATCCGAATGGAAAACTGCCGGCGGCAACTATGCCAGCGGCAGTTTGCTGGCCATCGAACGTGAACGCTTTCTGGCGGCCGATATGCGCGCGGACGTGTTGTTTCATGCAGGCCCACGCCCCGTACTGGCCGACTTGGACTTCACGCTCAATTACCTCATCCTCACCGAGCGCCACGATTGCGTCACGCACTTGCGCCGCCTGAAACCCGGCGCGACAGGCTGGCAATCCGAACCCATCGTCACGCCCGCGGACAGCGCGGTGACCATGACAGCGATAGACAGCCTGCGTGATGACTCCGTGCTGGTGCATGTCGACCATTTTCTGCAACCCACTGCCCTCTATCATGCCCAGGCCAGTGATGTCAGTCCCAATGACTGGCACTTATTGGCACGCCTGCCGCCACAGTTTGATACCACGGGCATGCGCGCCGAATTGCGCTACGCCGACGCCGCCGACGGCACGCAGATTCCCTATTGGTTGATCGGCCGCCTGTCTGCGCAGCCACAGCCTTGCCTGCTCTACGGTTACGGCGGTTTCGAAGAGGCGCTGGACGAGCCCGCCTATCTGGCCACAGCCGGCGCCAGTTGGCTGGAGGCGGGCGGCCTTTATGCCATTGCCTGCATCCGCGGCGGCGGTGAGTTCGGGCCAGCCTGGCATCAGGCCGCCCTGCGCGAAAAACGTCAGGTTGCCTTCGACGACTTCATCGCCGTGGCGCAGGCTCTGACGGATACCGGAGCCACCACCGCGCAGCAGCTTGCCATCAGTGGTGCAAGCAATGGCGGTCTGCTGGTGGCCGCATGCATGGTGCAACGTCCCGAACTCTTCGCAGCGGTGCTGTGCGCAGTACCGGTACTGGACATGCTGCGCTTTCATCGACTTCTGCAAGGCGCCACCTGGATCGATGAGTATGGCGACCCGGATGATGCCAAGGCGCGCGGCTGGTTGCTGGCGTATTCGCCTTATCATCAAGTCAAAGCGGGCGTGAAATACCCCGCCGTGCTTTTTACGACGTCAACCTCTGATGACCGAGTGCACCCGGCTCATGCCCGCAAGATGGCCGCCAGAATGCAGGCGCAAGGCCATGACCGGGTTTGGTACCTGGAACGCCGCGATGGCGGCCACGGCGCCGGTGTCGAGGCGCGCAGCATTGCGCACGCCGAAGCGCTGGAAACCTGCTTTCTGTGGAGATCCGTCACACAATGAGCAACGCGTGGCCCCCGGCCTGAGGCGACGCGCTTGTCTCAGGTCGCGCTGCCATATATCTGACGGCATACATCGCGCAAGGCCTGGGCAAACAGGCCATCCACCTCTCGGGCCTGACTGTCTTTACGCGTGAAAAGTGCGATCGGCGGCAGTGCCCATTCAAAGCTGAAAGGCACGATGGCCACGCCGGCGATGCGCACGAGCTCGTCGGCGATATCTGCCGGCAGGGCAGAAACCGCGCGCTCGCTAGCGGCCACCATCTCCCCGATGAGTTTGGAAGAGTTGGTTTCCACCACCGGCTTGGGTGGAGCCAACCCTTGGCCAAGAAAAAGCGCCGCCACCTGATCGCGCATAGGCGTCTGCGCGGTGCCCAATATCCAATCCAGTCCGGCCAGATCCTCCCAATCAACCCGACCACGCGCCAACCGGGCCGCCAGACGGCGGCTCGCCACCAATCGCGGCCGTTGCCGGTACAGCACTTCGAACTGCAGCATATCCCGCATAGGCCGCGCCGCGGCCCGGGCCAGCACCGCGTCCAGGGCATGTTCCTGCAGCAGTCCGAGCAGGACATCGCTGGTCGCCTCGTGCACCGTCACCGTCAAACGCCTGCCACCCGGCAGCGCGCGCGCAATGGCGGACGAAATCAATTGTCCCGAAACAAAGGGAATGACCCCCACGTTTATGTGGGCGGCGTGGCCACTGGCAGCAGCCTCCATGTCGCGGGCCAGATGATCCAGGTCCTGCAACATCGTCTGAGCCCGGGCCAGTGCAATATCCCCCAACGCCGTTGGCACCATTCCCCGCGCCGAACGGGTAAACAGCGGCGCGCCGAACATGGACTCGATCTCGGCCAGCGCACTGGTCACTGCGGGCTGACTGGTCGCCATGTGTTGTGCGACCCGAGTCAACGATCCATGCTGGCGGATGAGCAGCAATAGGCGCAGATGGCGCATTTTAAGCCGCGAGGCCAGGCGGTGCAGAATTTCCGCCGCATGCAACGACACGATATGACCCCGGTTAACGTTCGATTTGATTCCCAGCACTATAAATCAATACTTATGTACTTATAAAAACCTCAAATCACTAGCTTATGGGTTGACTTTAGACTCGCATCATTGCCAACCCGCATCGCCCCGATGCCGGCACGTTACAAGCGAGATATTCATGCCCCAACATCCCAACGACCGCCAGGCAGCGCTGGATTACCACGAGTTTCCCGTTCCGGGAAAAATCGCCATCACCGCTTCCAAGCCGCTGGTCACGCAACGCGATCTGGGTCTGACCTACACACCTGGCGTGGCCGCGGCCTGTGAAGAAATCGTCGACGACCCGGTCAACGCCTTTCGCTATACCGCGCGCGGCAATCTGGTGGGCGTGATATCCAACGGCACGGCAGTGCTGGGTCTGGGCAACATCGGTGCGCTGGCCTCCAAGCCCGTGATGGAAGGCAAGGCCGTGCTCTTTAAGAAGTTTGCCGGCCTGGATGTGTTTGACATCGAAATCAACGAGACCGACCCGGACAAACTGGTCGACATCATTGCGGGCCTGGAGCCCACCTTTGGTGGGATCAATCTCGAGGACATCAAGGCGCCGGAGTGTTTCACCGTCGAGCGCAAGCTGCGCGAGCGCATGAAGATCCCCGTCTTCCATGACGACCAGCATGGCACGGCGATCACCGTGAGCGCGGCCTTCATCAACGGCTTGAGGGTCGTGGGCAAGGACATCGCCAAGGTCAAGGTCGTCAGTTCGGGCGCGGGCGCGGCGGCCCTGGCTTGCCTGAGTCTCATGGTCGATCTGGGCCTGCCTATCGAAAACGTCTGGGTTACCGATATCGAAGGCGTGGTCTACGAAGGCCGCACCGCGCTGATGGATTCGGACAAAGCGCGTTTTGCGCAAAAGACCGATACCCGCAAGCTGGCCGAGGTCATCGCCGACGCCGACGTGTTTCTGGGCCTGTCGGCCGGGGGCGTGCTCAAGCCCGAGATGGTGGCCACCATGGCGGCGCGCCCGCTGATTCTGGCGCTGGCCAATCCGACGCCCGAAATCCTGCCTGAAGAGGCACACGCCGTACGCGATGACATCGTCATGGCCACCGGCCGCTCGGACTACCCCAACCAGGTCAACAACGTCCTGTGCTTTCCGTATATTTTTCGCGGCGCGTTGGACGTCGGCGCCACCACCATCACGCCCGCCATGGAGCGGGCGGCCGTCTATGCCATCGCCGGCCTGGCTCAGGAAGAAGCCAATGACGTCGTGGCTGCTGCCTATGGCACTTATGACTTGTCCTTCGGCCCGGATTACCTCATCCCCAAGCCGTTCGACCCGCGCCTGATCGTACGCATCGCACCGGCCGTGGCACGTGCGGCCATGGAAGATGGCGTGGCCACGCGCCCCATCGCCGACCTCGACGCCTATGTCGAGCAGCTGCAGCAATTCGTCTATCACTCGGGCGCGTTCATGAAGCCCCTGTTTGCCATCGCCAAGCAAGTCGTGCGCGATCAAGGCCGCGCACGCATCGTGTTTACCGAAGGCGAAGACGAACGTGTCTTGCGTGCCGTACAGGTCATCGTTGACGAAAAACTCGCCAAACCCATTCTGGTGGGGCGGCCTTCGGTGCTGTTGTCACGCATCGAAAAATTCGGCCTGCGCCTGCGCCTGGGCGAAGATGTCGAAGTGACCAATCCTGAATACGACGAGCGCTTTCATCAGTACTGGACGACCTACTGGGAGCTGATGAACCGCCGGGGTATCAGCAAGGAAATGGCTCGCGTGGAAATGCGCCGCCGCATGACCTTGATCGGCGCCATGATGGTACGTCTGGGCGACGCCGACGGCATGGTTTGCGGGGCAGTAGGCGCCTATCACGACCACCTGCGCTTCGTCGACGAAGTGCTCGGCATGCGCCCGGGGGCCAAGACCTATGCGGCCATGAATATTCTGCTGCTCGATCAACGCACAGTGGCCTTGGTCGACACTCATGTCAACGATGACCCGAGTGCTGAACAAATCGCCGAGTTCACCATCGCCGCAGCCGAAGAGATGCGCCGCCTGAATCTGGCGCCCAAAGTAGCCCTGCTGTCGCGCTCTAACTTCGGCTCCGGCAGCTCGGCGTCCGGCGCCAAGATGCGCGAAGCTTTGGATCGAGTTCGTCAGCAAGCCCCAGACCTCGAGATCGATGGCGAGATGCATGGCGATTGCGCCTTGGACGAGGCCCTGCGCCTGCGGATTCTGTCGTCCTCCACACTCAAGGGTTCGGCCAACCTCCTGGTCTGCCCCAACGTGGATTCGGGCAATATCGCCTACAACCTGCTCAAGACGGCTGCCGGCGGCAATGTGGCAGTCGGCCCCTTCCTGCTGGGCGCCAATGCGCCGGTCACTATCCTGACCTCCAGCGCCACTGTGCGTCGCATTGTCAACATGGCAGCGCTGACTGTCATCGATGCGAACCGGCCGACCTGACACCTTTACAGAGTCTTCTGGCAAACCGCCGTCATCAGACGGCGGTTTTTTTTAGCGCGCACGCGAAGCAACACCCAAACCAAAAGTTCGCGTGATTCTTTTCTCGCGCATTTTCTGCGCATCATGCCCTCCACAGCATCCCGTATCGCCAACGCGCGACGCGGGGGCCGCCCCCACGTTTTTTAGAAGCCCAGGGGCCTGATTTCACCCCCTGTGGAGGACGATTTTCGTGCTCCTGTAGCGGCGGCTTTCCGGCCCTTTTGGGCTAAAAAGAGGGGAAGGAATCCGAAACGACCCTGTGGATAACTACTAGGTGGGCGGGTTGTGCACATTGTGTGTGCCAAAGTTGAACAAGCAGGGGTTTTGGTCAGTACCCAAAAACTTGTTCAACTTGGGCTTTCTTGCCAAACAGAGTTCTTGCACAGCAAAAAAATTGTCCAAGATCTTGAAAAATATGGAGTTTCCAACGTTAAGGTAGTTATCCACAGCCCTTATTAATCATTAGTCTTTTTATAAAGAAAAAAAAAGGAAAAGCCAAAACATGCTTTCCCACCGCCATCGCCCCACGGGGTCCCCGCTATGCGCATTCTTTTGATAGAAGATGAAGCTGACCTGGCTCACTGGTTGTCCCGCAGCCTTGCCCGGCACGCCGGCTTCGTCGTTGACTGGGCTGACAATGGCCTACTTGCGGAACGTCGGCTGACGCTGGAAGAGTTCGACGCTGTGATCCTGGATCTGGGTCTACCAGGAATGGATGGGCATACATTGCTCACCAAAATGCGGTCTCGCGATGACCGCACCCCGGTTTTGGTTCTGACCGCTAGAGACTCACTGGCCGAAAGAGTCGGCACCCTGCATGAAGGCGCGGATGATTTTTTGCCCAAACCCTTTGTGCTTGAAGAACTCGAAGCTCGATTGACGGCCCTCATCCGGCGCAGCCGCGGTCGTGAACATCCCCGCTTATCGCTAGGCAGCCTCGTTTTGGATACTTCGGCGCAGCGGTTTACGGTCAGTGGGCAGAACCTGCACTTATCCCCAAAGGAATACGCCGTATTGCGTGTGCTCATCCAGCGCAGCGGGGAACCCATCAACAAACAGCAAATCCTGGATCGCATCCAGAGAGAAGACAGCGACGTGAACCTCGAAGCCATAGAGGTGCTGGTGCACCGGCTGCGAAAAAAATTGACGGGCACGGGCGTGCACATCGTTACGATGCGCGGAATTGGCTACAGCCTGGAGATAGCTGTTGAAAACTCGTGATACACCGGTGGCGCGCACTTTGCGCGCCACATTGTTGCTGTGGCTGATCCCGGCACTGGTCACCATTCTGGTGGCCGGCCTATGGCTGTCGAACCAGCAACTGCGCGAACAGGTCGATATCGCCTACGATCGCGCACTGGCTGGCGCGTTGCGTTCCATCGATCACAACATATCCACAGCCAGTGGTGGATTAAGTCTGGAACTGCCATACCTGTTGCTGGAATTTTTCGAACTCACGGCCAACGGCAACGTGTATTACAGGGTCGCCACCGAGGACGGGCTGGCCGAAATCGGCAATCCGGACCTGCCTCTTCCTGGCCATCCACTGAAATCCGGCAAGCCCGAATTTTTCTACGCCAGTTACGATGGTCAGCCCTTGCGCGTAGCGGCGTTGGCGCGGCCCATGGATCCCCCCCTGTATGCCAACAAAGGAGGGCGCGTGATTGTTCAGGTCGCCGAGGGCCTGGACACCCGCGAGGACTTCTTGAATCGGGCGCTGTTGCGTTCGGTCGAGCGGGACGTCGTCATGCTGCTGATCAGCGTTTTGGCGGTCATATGGAGCGTTCTGATGGCTCTGCGACCCCTTGAGCGGCTCAGGGACGAAGTTGCCAGCCGTTCTGCGGACGATTTAAGCCCCATCAGCGCTTCCGATGTTCCGGGTGAGGTCCTACCCCTGCTCGAGGCTATAAATCTCCACACGGGCCGTTTTGAGGCTCAGGCGAGGGTGCAACGGCAGTTTCTGGACGACGCTTCGCACCAATTGCGTACCCCGCTGTCCGTTTTGCGGACCCAAACCTCCTACGCCCTGCGCGAATCTGACCCGCAAGAGATCCATACGGCGTTGCTGGCCATGCGGGAAGGTTTGGATCGGGCAGTACGCACGACCAATCAAATGTTGACCCTTGCCCGGGCCAAGGATGCGCCCTGGACCGAAGGTGGACTGCCCCTCGAGAACGTGGATCTGGCAGCCTTGGCAGATAGTGTGGGCCGTTCCCTGCTGCCGGCCATCCGCATGAAACACATCGATTTCGGGCTTGAGCGGCCTGCCGAGTCGGTATGCATCCGCGGCGTCGAGGGTTTGTTGCGCGAAGCCCTGTCCAACCTGTTGGATAACGCGTTGCGTTACAGCCCGGCTGGCGCTGAGGTCACCATTCGCGTTGGCAGCGATCAGGAGAACGCATGGATATGTGTGGAAGACGCCGGGCCAGGGATGTCCGCTGAGGATATCGCGCATGCCAGTGTGCGTTTTCGCCGGGGAGCGGCAGGCAAGAACAAACCAGGCGCGGGACTGGGTCTGGCCATTGTCGGCACTATCGTCGGCATTCATGGGGGGACGTTACGGTTGGATAACCGCGAGCCTGCTCCGGGCTTGCGCGCCACACTGGTGTTTTCCCTAGGTTTTGAGCGGAATGCTGCGTTGCGTCAGAAAAACTGGCCGATTTGAAAGGAAACGGAAAGGGTAGATTTTGTACGGTGCGCTACCAGCCGGCGCAATCCTGTGCGCCGGCCAGAAATCCAAACAACAACGGAGACCGCATCTCATGCAGATTCTGCAAAAAATCCGTATTGGCACTATTGCCGCGCTGGGAATATTGAGCGTGGGCGCCAGCCTGAGCGCTCAGGCCGAAGGCGAGCCGCGCCGTCCCGAATGCATCGCCCCCGCTCAGCCCGGAGGCGGTTTCGATCTGACCTGCCGCCTGGCCACCGAAGGCCTCAAACAGAGTGGCGCGCTCAAGGCGCCGATGCGCATCGTCTACATGCCTGGCGGCATCGGCGCGGTGGCCTATAACAACATCGTGGCCCAGCATCCCAAGGAGCCGGGCACCATCGTGGCCTTCTCAGGCGGCTCACTACTGAATCTGGCGCAAGGGAAGTTCGGCAAGTACAACGTCAACGACGTACGCTGGCTGGCGGGGATCGGCACGGACTACGGTGTGGCCGTGGTACGCAATTATTCCCCCTACAAGGACTTGAAGAGCCTGATGGAGGCCTTTAAGCAGGATCCCACCAAAATCGTTCTGGGTGCTGGCGGCACGGTGGGAAGTCAGGATTGGATGAAGGCCGCGTTGACCGCCAAGGCGGCTGATGTAGATTTCCGCAAGATGCGCTTTGTCGCGTTCGAAGGCGGTGGCGAGGCCGTGACCGCGCTGCGTGGCGGGCACATCCAGGCGTATATGGGCGATGCCGCAGAGGCTTTCACGATGCTTGAAGGCGGCGCGCCGATCCGCGTGTTGGCCGTATTCAACAACGAGCGTTTGCCTGGAAAGCTGGCCGATATTCCAACGGCCAAAGAACAGGGTTATGACATCGTCTGGCCCATTATTCGTGGCTTCTATGTGGGCCCGAAGGTCTCCGATGAAGACTATCAGTTCTGGGTAAACGCCTTCAACAAGACGATGGCTTCGCCCGAGTTCGCCAAATTGCGTGAGCAGCAAGGTCTCTTTCCCTTTTCCAAGACGGGGCCGGAGCTCGACGCTTACGTCAAGGAACAGGTCAAGCAATACGCTGAACTGGCCAACTCCTTCGGTTTGATCAAGAAGTAATCCCCCGGCGCGCCTGTCAGAAAGACCTCAGGCGCGCCGCAGCTATTTTTCT
Organism: Bordetella holmesii; assembly: GCF_020735985.1. NCBI lineage: Bacteria > Pseudomonadati > Pseudomonadota > Betaproteobacteria > Burkholderiales > Alcaligenaceae > Bordetella > Bordetella holmesii. The sequence continues at coordinate 3,455,720 of NZ_CP085973.1, read as the reverse complement.
TCGCTTGGATCCCGGATCATGAATGATCGTTTGCTGGGCATTATTGCCCTGGTTCTGGCCGCCTTTATGACCTGGGCGGGCTGGGACATCGAGGCGCCTTTCGCCTATGAACCTGTCGGCCCGCGAGCCTTCCCGCTGCTGATCGCCCTGATCATCGGCTTGTGCGGACTGAGGCTGGCAATCAAAGGGGGTAACCCCATTCATCCCAATCCTCCGGGAGCCAACGGACGCATCGTGCTGATGCTGTTGTTTGCTGCGGCCTATGCCTTTCTGTTTGAGTGGTTGGGTTTCGTTATTGCCACGGCCATCATGACGGTGGCCGTAGGCCGTCTGTTTGGCGGCTCTTGGGTTAAGACGGCCATCGATGGCGTTGTGATGGGTCTGCTCTTCTTTCTGTTGTTTGACAAGGTCCTGGACGTGGTGTTGCCGGGCGGTGTGCTGGAGGGCCTGATATGAACGGCGTTCTCGATCATTTGTCTTTGGGATTTGGCGTTGCTTTCTCGCTGACCAATGTGCTTGTTGCGGCCGTGGGTTCTTTTTTTGGCACCATGGTGGGTGTGCTGCCAGGGCTGGGGCCGATCAACGGTGTGGCGATGCTTATCCCCATCGCCTTTGCCATGAATCTGCCGCCGGAAACTGCGTTGATTCTGCTGGCCGCGGTCTATGTCGGCGCTGAGTACGGCGGTCGCATCACGTCCATTCTGTTGAATGTTCCGGGCGAAGCCAGCGCCATCATGACGACGTTGGATGGCTATCCGCTGGCTCGCCAAGGTCTTGCCAACGTGGCGTTGTCTTTGTCGGCCTGGTCGGCTTTCTTCGGGTCTATTGTTTCGGTCACCGGGATCATTCTCCTGGCACCGACATTGGCCAAATGGGCCTTGGCGTTCGGGCCGGCTGAATACTTTGTCCTCATGGTGTTTGCCTTTTGCTGTCTGACCAGTCTTCTGGGTAAGCAGCCGGTCAAGGGTGTCTTGGCCGCCATGATTGGCCTGGGTATTTCTGCGATTGGCGTGGACTCCAATTCGGGCGTCTATCGCTATACGTTCGATTCTGTGCATCTGGCCGACGGTATCGATTTCGTTGTAGTGGTCATCGCGCTGTTTGCAGTGGCCGAGATGCTCGAGATGCTTGAGAAAGTCGTCGGCGGTCACAGCGTTGAAGTCAAGCCGAGCGGACGAAAGCTGTTCAACCTTCAAGAACTCGCTTTTACTTGGTGGAGTGTGGTGCGCAGTGCACTGGTAGGCTTTGGCGTTGGCGTGTTGCCCGGCGCTGGCGCCAGCGTGGCCGCAGCGGTGGCGTACTCCCAGGAAAAACGCATCATTGAAAACAAGGACCCCAATGCCAAATTTGGCAAGGGCGATATGCGAGGTCTGGTGGCGCCGGAAGCTGCGGCGACTGCGTCGGCAGTCGGCTCATTTGTGCCGATGCTCACCCTGGGTGTGCCAGGGTCTGGCACGACGGCGGTGATGATGGGGGCGCTGACGCTCTACAACATCACACCGGGTCCGGCCTTGTTCGAAACCAAGCCTGAGCTGGTATGGGGTTTGATTGCATCGCTGTTCATCGCGAACGTGTTGTTGTTTGTGATGAACGTGCCGCTGGTGCGCATCTTCTCCAAAGTGCTTTCCGTACCTGCATGGATGATGGTGCCCGGTATTCTGTGCATCAGCTATATCGGTGTTTATGCGATCAATGCCGGCAGCTTCGACTTGCTGATGGTCGTGGCGATCGGAGCCATTGGCTATTTCCTGCGCAAGTTCGAGGTCCCCATGGCGCCGCTGGTGCTTGGGGTCGTGCTCGGCGACATGATGGAGCAGAACCTGCGCCGCGCGCTGTCTATCACTAACGGTGACGTGCGCGTGCTGTTCGATAGTTCGGTGTCGGTGGGCCTGTGGATCGCTGCCGTGGCCGTCGTTGTTGTACCGCAAGGCATGCGCTATCTACGCCGCAAACGGCGTCCAGCGGCCTGATCAGGCACGTTGATCAACGGCGTATCAAGTGATACGCCGTTTTTTTTTCTGATCAGACCTGAGACAGACGCTCGATGGCTGCATCCAGGGTGGTGTCTTTCTTGGCAAAGCAAAAGCGCACCAGCCCGTGGTTGGATTCTGGCGCATCGGGGTTACGATAAAACGCTGAGACAGGGATGACGGTCACGCCATAGTCCACTGTCAAGCTACGGGCGAAATCAGCTTCGTTCTGGCGCGATATTTCGCTGTAGTCGGCCAGCATGAAGAAGGTGCCCGGGCTGGGGAGCGCCTTGAAGCGTGTGCCTGCCAGTCCTTCGGCCAGGCGCTTGCGCTTGGATTCGTAGAACGCGGGCAACTCAAGATACGGCTTGGGATCCGCCATGAACTCGGCCAGAGCAAATTGCATGGGTGAGGACACGGTAAACACCATGAATTGATGCACTTTGCGCAGCTCTGCGCTTAGCTGCCTCGGCGCGCAGCAATACCCGATTTTCCAGCCTGTCGCGTGATAGGTTTTTCCGAAGGACGAAATCACGAAAGCATGTTCGGCCAGCAGTGGCCGGCGTGCGATGCTGGCATGTGGTTTGCCGTCGAACACAATGTGTTCATAGACCTCGTCGGCCAACAGCAGGATGCCTGTGTCGCGCACGATGGCTTCCAAGGCATCCAGATCACTGTCATCGAGAATGGCTCCCGTTGGGTTATGCGGGAAGTTGAGCATGAGCAAGCGGCTGCGCGGGGTGATGGCATCACGTACACGCTGCCAGTCGATGCGGTAATGCGGATCATTCAAGGTCGGGGCGCGCATGGGCACCGGTACAGCCGTCCCGCCGGCCAGGCGTATCGCGGGCAGATAGGAGTCGTAACACGGCTCGATGACGATGACCTCGTCGCCGCTGCCCACCGCGGCCAGAACCGTGGCCATCAGGGCTTCGGTGGCCCCGCTGGTGACAGTGATCTCAGTTTCCGGGTCGTATCGGTGTTCGTAGAGCGCGGCAACCTTGTCCGCAATGGCGGCGCGCAGCGGTGCTACGCCAGGCATATACGGGTACTGATTATGTCCCTGGGCCATGGCCCTGGTGACCAGATCGAGCAGCCGTGGGTCGGGATCAAAGTCCGGGAAACCCTGCCCTAGATTGATGGCCTGGTGATCGATGGCCAAGCGGCTCATGATGGTGAAAATGGTGGTGCCGACGTCGGGCAGTTTTGAACGGATCATGGCGTGTAGGGTAGGGAGCTGGGTAAACGGCTGCAATTGGGCATAAGTATCCCAAAAACGGTAACCATCATGTGGGCATGACCATATGCCGCTGGAGAGCCCCGCGAAATGCTGAAACATGCCTATGGTCTGATACTGCTTCGCTTGCGAAACGAGTGAAAAAAGCCACATACGGGTAAACAATAATATGTGTGCGCAATACGGGATGAGTATGCTGGCCCTGCAGTTGATTCAAGCAGTGCGCAAGCCCGGTTAAAGCCATTGGCGGCAAGCGGCAAACAAAGCGTTCAGCGGTGACCGTTGTACGACAAGTTGGTGTCAGCGTCCTTGATTCATTTGCAATTCGTGTTTTTTTTCAGGACGCTATAAAAATGGCTCAAAAGGGCAAAGTTAAGTGGTTCAACGCCGACAAGGGTTATGGCTTCATTACCCCAGACGCCGGTGGTACTGAAGTGTTCGCGCACTTCTCCGCGATTCAAGGCCGAGGCTACCGCAGCCTTAACGAGGGCCAGGAAGTCGAATTCGACGTCAAGGATGGCCCGAAGGGGCCTCAAGCGGCCTAAATTCGTCCGCTCTAAATCGGGAAATCTCTTTCCCGTTACCAGGCTCACCTCCTGGCGCAACGCCCCAGCACCGTAGTGTCTGGGGCGTTGTCATTTGTGGATAGTTTGTTAGTGTTCACTAACAAACAGCCTTCCTCGCGCGCCGCCTACCCAATGAATTCCTCGCGGGCAGCAGGGGTCCGAACCTCTGGATAACTTTGTGGATAAAAATTCCGGGCACGGCATTTTGCCGGAGCTGATAACGGTGGTCCGGCCGCGTGCATGCCGACTTCTTCACAAACGTTGAAGGCCGATTTCCACATAGTTTTACCCAGCCTGGGAACAGGTTTTTTGCTGAGCAATGCTTGCGCTCCATATTCTCGGGCGAGAAAAAACTGTGATTTATCACGCAATTAGCGTTCTCCGCCACGAAAGTGTTTCTGCGCAGCGGGGATAACTTCTCTGCCAGATGCATCGCCGAGCCTGAGTTTTCCACCGCCGACGACACCCAATTCTTCACAAAGATATCCCCATCTTCTTGGCTTCCTCGTTATCCGAAGCAGTTGCTGTTGATAGCCTTGGCTTGTGGATAGTTTTGGGGATTAGTGTCCAGGCGGCGAGCTGGGTGGTCAATAAGTCAGTAATCCTGCACGCTAGGACTTATCAACAGAGTTGCTCACCGGAACGTGCGGTTAGCAATGTTGTGGACAACGTATTGGACCTATTGTCGCGATAGTTTTGCCACAATCCTGCTTCGGTGCTATCGGGACTCCCGGGGGTAGGCTCCGCTGTGCAGGTAATGGCGGGCATTGACTCTGGTGATGCCGCTTGACCTGGATGAGAGGCGGAAGGCGAACGTAAACTCCCGATCGGCCAGAAACTGTGAATAACTCATTGTCGGAGCTCCGAATCACGACTTAGCGCGTACCGGGATGCGGCATAGGAAACCTCCGAACAGGGAGGTTATGGTTACTCATGCAAGGTTGAACTTTTTCGAACTGTCGACATCAAACGGGCGCTACGACACGATGGCCTTTCTCACAAAGAGAGATTCCTCGCTAGACATCGGCGTTTTATAGTTGGAGGTGTTTCACGTGGAACACTCGGCTGTTCGGAGACGCGTCGGTTGTGTTCCACGTGGAACATTTCTCAGCTTGTGTGGCCACCGTGTTTCACGTGAAACAGTGGCATAAGGGCCAATTTCTGCGCCGTAGGCGGAATCCTGAGTATCCATCCAGTAGTTGTTCAAATCGAAAGTTTTCGTGCCGATAAACTCACGGATTTGGCGGGCTTACGATGTTTCACGTGAAACATCAGCGGAGCTGACTCTATAATGCCCCAAGAAGTCCATTCTTGCTCTCCCTCCCACACCATGGATTACCCCCGCGAATTTGACGTGATCGTCGTAGGTGGCGGCCACGCCGGTACCGAGGCGGCCTTGGCGGCTGCCCGTACTGGCGCGCAAACCTTGTTGCTGACGCACAATATCGAAACCTTAGGCCAAATGTCTTGCAACCCCTCTATTGGGGGCATCGGCAAGGGTCATCTGGTCAAGGAAGTCGATGCCCTGGGTGGCGCGATGGCTATCGCGACCGATGAAGCGGGTATTCAATTCCGCATTCTCAACGGTTCAAAGGGACCCGCGGTTTGCGCGACTCGTGCGCAGGCCGATCGTGTTCTGTACCGTAAGGCCATTCGTCATCGCCTGGAGAATCAACCCAATCTGTCTCTGTTCCAGCAGGCGGTCGAGGATCTAATCGTCGAAGGGGATAAGGTCGTCGGTGCCATAACGCAGATCGGGCTAAAGTTTCGTGCCCGTTCTGTAGTGCTGACGGCCGGTACCTTCCTCAATGGGCTGATTCACGTGGGGCTTGAACATTACTCGGGGGGCAGGGCAGGGGATCCTCCCTCCATCTCGCTGGGTCAACGTCTCAAGGAACTGAAGCTGCCGCAAGGCCGGCTAAAGACAGGCACGCCTCCTCGTATCGATGGCCGGACGATCAATTACGACGTATTGGAAAAGCAATCCGGCGATCTCGATCCCGTCCCAGTGTTTTCGTTCATGGGGTCGGCGTCCCTGCATCCGCGACAGTTGTCCTGCTGGATTACTCATACCAATGAGCGCACGCACGACATCATCCGCGGCGGCCTGAACCGGTCACCGATGTACAGCGGAGTGATCGAGGGGGTGGGGCCGCGGTATTGCCCTTCCATCGAAGACAAGATCCTTCGTTTCGCCGACAAATCTTCGCATCAGGTATTCCTGGAGCCGGAGGGGCTCGATACCCACGAGGTGTATCCCAATGGGGTGTCGACCAGCCTGCCCTTCGATGTGCAGTACGAGCTGATCCATTCGTTACCTGGTCTGGAGCACGCGCACATTCTGCGACCCGGTTATGCCATCGAGTACGACTACTTTGATCCACGTGGACTAAACAGCAGTCTCGAGACCAAGGCCATCAGCGGTCTTTTTTTCGCCGGCCAGATCAATGGGACCACGGGATATGAAGAGGCAGCAGCCCAGGGGCTGTTGGCTGGCGTGAATGCGGCCCGACATGCGCTGGAGCGCGAACTCTGGGTGCCGCGTCGCGACGAAGCCTATCTTGGGGTATTGGTTGATGATCTCGTGACGCGCGGGGTTACGGAACCGTATCGCATGTTCACGTCGCGGGCGGAATATCGCTTGAGCTTACGCGAAGATAATGCCGATTTACGTCTGACGGAAATCGGCCGCGAACTTGGCTTAGTCGATGATGCCCGCTGGGATGCCTTCAACCGCAAGCGCGATGCTGTCGAGGCTGAAGTTCAGCGCCTGCAGTCGACGTGGGTCAATCCGCGCCTGCTGCCCGAAGGGCCCGCCGAAGCCTTGTTGGGTAAAGCCATCGAGCGCGAGTATTCGTTGGCAGACTTGCTCAAGCGGCCCAACATCAACTATGAGGCATTGATGCAAGCCCTCGACGGTCAAGGCGAGTTGCTTGCCGGTCCAGGCGTGCTCGGCGACGATGTCTTGGCAGAACAGGTCGAGATTCAAATCAAGTATGCCGGCTACATTGCTCGCCAGCGTGATGAGGTACAAAAGCACTCCTCTCAGGAGCAACAGCCCATACCCGCTGATCTTGACTACGATGCCGTTACCAGCCTGTCATTTGAAGTCCGGCAGAAGCTAAAAACGCATCGCCCGCAGACCGTAGGTCAGGCCGCGCGTGTTTCCGGCGTGACGCCTGCGGCGATCTCACTGTTGCTTATCCATCTGAAGCGCCTGCACTACGGCTCGCGTAAGCAGGCAGCATGAGCACCATACCCATGGACATCGCCGCTTCACAGCGGTTGGAACAGGCTTGCCAGATCTTGAATCTTCCTGCTGCTCCAGAGCAGCAGGAAAAGCTGCTGCGCTACATGGCGCAGATGCAACGCTGGAATCGCACCTACAACCTCACCGCCATTCGAGATCCGGAACAGATGCTGATTCAGCATCTGTTCGATAGTTTGTCCGTTGTGGAACCTCTGGCTCGCACCCTGCATGGGCGCCCAGCCAAGATCTACGATGTCGGATCGGGCGGCGGGCTGCCTGGCGTCGTCCTGGCCATCATGCAGCCTGACTGGGAGGTTACCTGTGTGGATGCTGTCGAGAAAAAGACGGCCTTCGTTCAGCAAATGGCGGGTGCACTGATGTTGCCCAATCTGCATGCTATGCATGCCCGTATCGAGCGCGTGGCGCCCGCAGATTGCGATATCGTGATTTCGCGCGCCTTTGCCTCTTTGCAGGATTTCGCCAATTGGGCCGGCCGGCATGTGCGCCCCGATGGTACCCTCGTCGCGATGAAGGGCAAGGTCCCCAGCGAGGAGATCGAAGCGTTGCCGACCAGCTGGCAGGTCGATCGCATTGAACCACTGCAAGTGCCCGAACTCGATGCCGAGCGTTGCCTCATCTGGATGCGCCGTAGTCAAGGAACTCTATGAATACTATTCCGCCCACCAAATCCGCTCGTGTCTTTTGTATCGCCAACCAGAAGGGCGGCGTGGGCAAGACCACGACGGCGATCAATCTTGCGGCGGGCCTGGCTACCCACCAACAGCGAGTCCTGCTCGTCGATCTCGACCCCCAGGGTAATGCCACCATGGGCAGCGGTATTGACAAGAATTCCCTGCAGTCCAATCTCTATCAGGTCTTGATCGGAGAGGCTAGCATCGAGGATGCGCGGGTGCGCTCCGAGTCCGGCGGCTACGATGTCCTGCCGGCCAATCGTGAACTCTCCGGTGCCGAGATCGACCTGGTGCAAATGGAGGAGCGTGAACGGCAGCTGAAGTTTGCGATCGAGAACATTTCCAGCCAGTATGATTTCGTTCTCATCGATTGCCCGCCCACGCTGTCGCTTTTGACCCTTAACGGGCTTGCTGCGGCGCACGGCGTGATCATACCCATGCAGTGCGAGTACTTTGCATTGGAAGGCCTGTCGGACCTGGTCAACACCATCAAACGCGTGCATCGCAATATCAACAATGATCTGCGGGTCATTGGTCTGTTGCGCGTGATGTTCGACCCACGCATGACCCTGCAGCAGCAGGTGTCGGCCCAGCTTGAGGCGCACTTCGCCGACAAGGTCTTCAAGACGATCGTGCCGCGCAATGTGCGGCTGGCCGAAGCGCCCAGCTATGGCATGCCCGGCGTCGTGTACGACCGGGCATCGCGGGGCGCCCAAGCCTACATCGCCTTTGGCGCCGAAATGATAGAGCGTGTAAAGGCAATGTAGTGAGCGGCCCGGGCCCGGGGGGCCCGTTCCGTAAATGATTCAAGACAATGCATCTTGCTGCGTTGAAGAAAGAGGACACATAAGATGGCTACCAAGAAACCCAAAGGCCTGGGCCGGGGGCTGGACGCCTTGCTCGGGGCGGATGCTCCAGCAATCGATAACATCGGCAAGGCAGCAGCGCCGAGCTTGGAAGGCCCGCCCACTGTGCTTGGCATCGACAAGCTGCGCGCAGGCAAATATCAGCCGCGCACGCGTATGGATGAAGGCGCCCTGAACGAGCTGGCCGAGTCAATTCGCACCCAGGGCATCATGCAGCCTATTCTGGTGCGGCAGCTCGCTGGCGCCAGCGGTGGCGTGTACGAGATCATCGCCGGCGAGCGGCGTTTCCGCGCTGCTCAGATCGCCGGCTTGAAGGAAGTGCCGGTGCTGGTGCGTGAAGTGGCTGACGAGAACGCGGCCATCATGGCGCTGATCGAAAACATCCAGCGCGAAGATCTCAATCCGCTTGAAGAAGCGCAGGGCGTGCGCCGTCTGCTCGACGAATTTGGGCTGACCCATGAACACGCCGCTCAGGCCATAGGCCGATCACGTTCGGCGACGAGCAATCTGCTGCGTCTGCTTAACCTGGCCGCACCCGTCCAGACCATGCTGCTGGCCGGCGATATCGACATGGGGCATGCAAGAGCCTTGCTCGCGGTGGATGCCGCCATGCAGATTCAGCTGGCCAATCTGATCATCGCGCGCCGGCTGTCGGTCCGCGAGACCGAAAAGCTCGTGGCCAAAACCGTCAAGGACGCCGAGGCCAATCCCAGGAAAAAGAGCGCCGGGGCGTCTCGCGATGTCACCCGCCTGGAAGATGCACTGTCCGATCATCTGGGCACGCGCGTGACACTGAAAATCGGCGCGCGCGACAGAGGCCAGCTCATGATTGATTTCCACGGCTGGGATCACCTCAATGCGCTGCTCGAGCGGCAGGGTCTGGCAGGGGTGATTGATGCCTGAGCGCAGCTGGCCGCGGGTCGAGATCGCCTATGCCTGCGTGGATATGGATGGGAGGCTGATCGATTTCATGGCTACTTACGCGCAGGGCATCGTACTGGCAGGGGTAGGGGACGGCAATGCAACGGCCGATGCCATTCTGGCGCTGGATCGCGCGGTGGCCGCAGGGCTGGTGGTGGTTCGCGCCACTCGTACCGGCTCAGGCCGGGTAGCGCGCAATATCGAAGTCGATGACGACGGCCACGGCACCCTCGCGGCCGGTGAACTCAGCCCGCAAAAAGCCCGTATTCTGCTGACCCTGGGTCTGATGCAGTCCCAGGATCCCGTCGCGCTGCAGCAGCTTTTTAACCACTACGGACAGGCACGCGAACATATTTACGCAAAAGCGGTACCTTTGGTTTGACACCGATAATAAATGTGTTCATAATCTCGTTTCTCTCAGGAGGGGTGCCCGAGTGGTTAAAGGGGGCAGACTGTAAATCTGTTGGCCTTGCGCCTACGTTGGTTCGAATCCAACCTCCTCCACCAAGAGAACCCATTTCAAATCCAGGCGCAGTATTGGCCTGGATTTGCATCTGAGGCAGTCATGCCAGGGTGTTGCGAACCACACGCAAAATGGTAGCGAGGCAAGGTGAAAGGGTAGCCGCGGGTGTAGCTCAATGGTAGAGCAGAAGCCTTCCAAGCTTACGACGAGGGTTCGATTCCCTTCACCCGCTCCAAAATGCCCATGTGGCTCAGTGGTAGAGCACTCCCTTGGTAAGGGAGAGGTCACGCGTTCGATCCGCGTCATGGGCACCAGAATTCTCTAATATCTTCTCTCTTCAGTCAGAAGCTTCAATCCAGGTCAGGAGTCAGCCATGGCAAAAGGCAAGTTTGAACGTACCAAGCCGCACGTGAACGTGGGTACGATTGGTCACGTTGACCACGGCAAAACGACGTTGACGGCGGCGATTACGACGGTGCTGTCGACGAAGTTCGGTGGCGAAGCCAAGGGCTACGACCAGATTGACGCGGCTCCGGAAGAGAAGGCGCGTGGTATCACGATCAACACGGCACACGTCGAGTACGAGACGGAAGCGCGTCACTACGCGCACGTTGACTGCCCGGGCCACGCTGACTATGTGAAGAACATGATCACGGGCGCGGCGCAGATGGACGGCGCGATTCTGGTGGTGTCGGCCGCTGACGGCCCGATGCCGCAGACGCGTGAGCACATTCTGCTGAGCCGCCAGGTTGGCGTGCCGTACATCATTGTCTTCCTGAACAAGGCGGACATGGTTGACGACGCCGAGCTGCTCGAGCTGGTGGAGATGGAAGTTCGCGAACTTCTGTCGAAGTACGACTTCCCGGGCGACGACACGCCGATCGTGAAGGGTTCGGCCAAGCTGGCGCTGGAAGGCGACAAGGGCGAACTGGGCGAGCAGGCGATTTTGGCTCTGGCCGCAGCGCTGGATTCGTACATCCCGACGCCTGAGCGTGCGATTGACGGCGCGTTCCTGATGCCGGTCGAAGACGTGTTCTCGATCTCGGGTCGCGGCACGGTGGTGACGGGTCGTATCGAGCGCGGCGTGGTCAAGGTCGGTGAAGAAATCGAAATCGTGGGCATCAAGCCGACGGTGAAGACGACGTGCACGGGCGTTGAAATGTTCCGCAAGCTGCTCGACCAAGGTCAAGCGGGCGACAACGTGGGCATTTTGCTGCGCGGCACCAAGCGTGAAGACGTCGAGCGTGGCCAAGTGCTGGCCAAGCCGGGTTCGATCAACCCGCACACGGACTTCACGGCCGAGGTGTACATTCTGTCCAAGGAAGAAGGCGGCCGCCACACCCCGTTCTTCAACGGCTATCGTCCGCAGTTCTACTTCCGTACGACGGACGTGACGGGCACGATCGATCTGCCGCAGGACAAGGAAATGGTTTTGCCGGGCGACAACGTGTCGATGACGGTCAAGCTGTTGGCTCCGATCGCCATGGAAGAAGGTCTGCGTTTCGCCATCCGTGAAGGCGGTCGCACCGTCGGCGCCGGCGTCGTCGCCAAGATCCTCAAGTAATTTGTATCGCCAAGGGAAAGGGGCCAAGCGGCCCCATTTCCTTGTGTACAAATAACTTGCACACGGGCAAATAAAAGTAGTATTATGTATGGTTCCGCGAGGTGCCATACGAGTTGCAGTGGTGCTTTGCATAAATCATAGCTGCAAATCAAGTGAAAGCCATAGGGGTATAGCTCAATTGGCAGAGCGTCGGTCTCCAAAACCGAAGGTTGTAGGTTCGATTCCTACTGCCCCTGCCACCACCCGCCGGAGAGTACCGCGAGTTGCGCACCATCACGGCGGGCTCGTGTCGCAAAATGTCTAATACCAGCGTAGAAACCGTTACTAGTACCGCTGACCGGATCAAGCTCGGGTTGGCGGTTCTTGTCGTTATTGCTGGCATCGTTGGGTTTTCCGTGCTGAGTGCACAGCCCATGGTAGCCCGCATCGGCGTATTTGTTGGCGGTCTGGTGATCTCTGCCGTCATTGTCTGGTTCAGCGAACCCGGCCGGCGCACCATCAGCTTTGCCCAAGAGTCGTACAACGAAGTCAAGCGTGTCTCCTGGCCCACGCGCAAAGAAACCATCCAGATGACTGGGATTGTTTTTGCGTTCGTCGCGGTGATGGGCATTTTCATGTGGGTGCTCGATAAGGGCATCGAGTGGATACTTTACGGCCTGCTGCTGGGCTGGAAATAAGGACAGGCATGAGTAAACGTTGGTATGTCGTCCATGTGTATTCCGGCATGGAAAAAAGCGTACAGAAGGCCCTGAACGAGCGTATCGAACGGGCCGAGCTGCAAATGTCTTTTGGTCGCATTCTTGTGCCCTCCGAGGAAGTCGTCGAGGTCAAGGGTGGACAGAAATCGATATCCGAGCGTCGGATTTTCCCTGGTTACGTCCTTGTCGAAATGGACCTGACCGACGAAACCTGGCACTTGGTCAAGAACACGAATCGGGTCACCGGCTTTTTGGGTGGCTCGGGCAATCGCCCGACGCCGATTTCTGAGCGCGAGGTCGAAAAGATCCTGTCGCAGATGGAAGAGGGTGTCGAGAAGCCTCGGCCCAAGATTCTCTTCGAAGTGGGCGAAATGGTCCGCGTCAAAGAAGGCCCGTTTGCGGACTTCAATGGCAACGTCGAAGAAGTCAATTACGAGAAGAGCAAGGTGCGCGTGTCGGTCACGATCTTTGGTCGTGCCACCCCCGTCGAGCTCGATTTCAGTCAGGTCGAAAAAACCTGATTTCAACCCCGGGGAGCTCACTGAAAACGTGAGCGTTATCACCCGTTAGGAGCAAAGCATGGCGAAGAAGATCGTCGGCTTTATCAAGCTGCAAGTCCCGGCTGGTAAGGCTAACCCCTCCCCCCCGATTGGCCCGGCTCTGGGTCAGCGTGGCCTGAACATCATGGAATTCTGCAAGGCGTTCAACGCCAAGACCCAAGGCATGGAGCCTGGTCTGCCGATCCCCGTGGTGATCACCGCCTTCGCGGACAAGAGCTTCACCTTCATCATGAAGACCCCGCCCGCGACGGTCCTCATCAAGAAGGTCGCTGGCGTGCAGAAGGGTTCGCCCAAGCCGCATACCGACAAGGTTGGCACGCTCACCCGTGCTCAAGCCGAAGAAATCGCCAAGACCAAGCAGCTTGACCTGACCGCTGCCGATCTGGATGCCGCGGTTCGCACCATCGCTGGTAGCGCCCGCAGCATGGGCATTACCGTTGAGGGGATCTAATCATGGCTAAACTGTCCAAGCGCGCCGCTGGCATCGCTCAGAAGATCGATCGCACCAAGCTCTACCCGGTCGCCGAAGCCCTGAATCTGGTCAAGGAAACCGCAACGGCCAAGTTCGATGAGTCCATCGACGTGGCAGTGCAACTCGGCATCGACCCCAAGAAGTCCGACCAACTGGTCCGTGGCTCGGTGGTTTTGCCCGCCGGTACCGGCAAGACCGTGCGTGTCGCCGTGTTCGCTCAAGGCGACAAGGCGGAGGCTGCCCGTGCTGCTGGCGCCGACATCGTCGGTCTGGATGACCTGGCCGAGCAGATCAAGGCTGGCCAGATGGATTTCGACATCGTCATCGCCTCGCCCGACACCATGCGCGTGGTCGGTGCCCTGGGTCAAATCCTGGGCCCGCGTGGCCTGATGCCGAACCCGAAGGTCGGCACCGTGACCCCGGACGTCTCCACTGCCGTCAAGAACGCCAAGGCTGGCCAAGTGCAATACCGTACCGACAAGGCCGGTATTATTCACGCCACCATTGGTCGTGCTTCGTTCGGCGTCGAACAACTGCAATCCAACTTGGCCGCCCTGGTCGATGCCCTGCAAAAGGCTCGTCCGGCTGCTGCCAAGGGTATCTACCTGCGCAAGCTTGCCGTCTCGTCGACGATGGGCGGCGGTGCGCGTGTGGAAATCGCTTCGCTGTCGGCCAACTAAGGCTGCTGGCAAAAAGTACTTTGGGCCGCATCCGGGATTTTCGGATGCTGCTGTCAAAGACCGCTGGAGTCGCCCGTTGCAAGTATCGAACGGGCAGCTTAATACCGGTGCTCACATAGGCCGGATCCAGCGTAGACGGCGTCCCCAGGAAGAATTCTTTACCCGAAGAACTCAACCAGGCGCCGCATTCGGTTGACGCGCAAGGCTTCAAGCCCCAGGCGTCTTTTGATGGAGTGTTCAAACCGTGAGTCTCAATCGCCAAGAGAAAGCGGTGGTAATCGAGGAAGTCTCGGCGCAAGTCGCTAAGGCTCAATCGATTGTTATCGCCGAGTACCGTGGTCTGGACGTCGCCTCTGTCACCGTACTGCGCAAAACTGCGCGTGAATCGGGCGTTTACCTGCGTGTTCTGAAGAACTCGCTGGCCCGTCGTGCGGTTGCTGGCACGGCTTTCGAGCCGTTGGCCGAGCAACTGACCGGTCCGCTGATCTATGGTATCAGCGACGATCCGGTCGCGGCGGCAATGGTCCTCGCCGGTTTCGCAAAGAGCAACGACAAGCTGGTTATCAAGGCGGGCGCTTTGCCCAACAACTTGCTGACCCAAGAAGGCGTCAAGGCTTTGGCCACGATGCCTTCGCGCGAAGAGCTGCTCTCGAAACTGCTGGGCACCATGCAAGCCCCGATCGCGCAATTCGTGCGTACGCTCAACGAAGTTCCGACCAAGTTCGCCCGTGGCCTCGCGGCCGTGCGCGATCAGAAAGCCGCCGCCTGATTTCAGGCGCGGTTTGCGGATCTTCGCTGAACGACAAAGCGACACCCAACCCTGGCATTACCCAATTTTGGAGTTCTAAAGAAAATGGCACTTAGCAAAGCTGAAATCCTTGACGCCATCGCTGGCATGACCGTGCTCGAGTTGTCCGAGCTGATCAAGGAAATGGAAGAGAAGTTCGGCGTGTCGGCTGCTGCCGCCGCTGTTGCCGTGGCTGCTCCGGCTGCTGGTGGCGCTGCCGCCGCTGCTGAAGAACAGACCGAGTTCACCGTTGTGCTGCTCGAAGCCGGCGCCAACAAGGTGTCCGTCATCAAGGCCGTGCGCGAACTGACCGGTCTGGGTCTGAAGGAAGCCAAGGATCTGGTTGACGGCGCTCCCAAGCCCGTCAAGGAAGCCCTGCCGAAGGCTGACGCCGAGGCTGCCAAGAAGAAGCTGGAAGAAGCTGGCGCCAAGGTCGAAGTCAAGTAAACCTTCGCGTCATCTGCCCGGGGACAGCGCAGTATGCCGTCCCCGGGCTTTTGCGTTTCCAGGAAACCCCTCCTGATATTGCAGTTTTTAGGGGTGTTTCCTGGAGTCGTATCACCTGGGGCCGTGGTTGACGGCCCATGCAACCTCGAGTCGGAGTGCTCATGCCTTACTCGTACACCGAAAAAAAGCGCATCCGCAAAAGTTTCGCCAAGCGGGAAGACGTTCAAAACGTTCCTTTTCTGCTCGCAACGCAACTTCAATCCTACCTAACTTTCCTGCAAGCAGAGACCGCCACCGCGGATCGGGTCAATGAAGGCCTGCAGGCGGCGTTTTCGTCGATTTTCCCGATTGTTAGCCACAACGGTATGGCGCGCTTGGAGTTCGTCAGCTACGTGCTTGGCGAGCCGGTGTTCGATGTCAAGGAATGTCAGCAGCGTGGCCTGACCTTCGCTTCGCCCCTGCGCGCCAAGGTTCGCCTGGTGCTGCTGGACCGCGAAGTCAGCAAGCCGACCATCAAGGAAGTGAAGGAACAGGAAGTCTACATGGGCGAAATTCCGCTCATGACCAGCACGGGTTCCTTCGTGATCAATGGCACGGAACGTGTCATTGTGTCGCAGCTGCACCGTTCGCCTGGTGTGTTCTTCGAACACGACCGCGGCAAGACCCACAGCTCGGGCAAACTGCTGTTCTCGGCCCGCGTGATCCCCTACCGTGGATCCTGGCTGGACTTCGAGTTCGATCCCAAGGACGTGCTGTTCTTCCGTGTGGATCGCCGCCGCAAAATGCCTGTGACGATTCTGCTCAAGGCCATCGGCATGAGCCCGGAATCCATCCTGGCGCATTTCTTCGATTTCGACAATTTCGAATTGAAGAGTGAAGGCGCCATGATGGAGTTCGTTCCTGAGCGTTGGAAGGGCGAGATGGCCCGTTTCGACATCAGCGACCGTTCCGGTAAGGTGATCGTCGAGAAAGACAAGCGTATCAACGCCAAGCACCTGCGCGATCTGGCCAACGCCGGTATCCAGCGCATTTCCGTGCCCGAAGACTTCCTCTTTGGTCGCGTGCTGGCCAAGAACGTCGTCGATGCCGACACCGGCGAAGTGATCGCGCATGCCAATGACGAGATCACCGAAAGCGTGCTGGCTGCCATGCGCGATGCCAAGGTGCTGGATCTGCAGGCACTCTACACCAACGATCTGGACCGCGGCCCGTACATCTCGCAGACCCTGCGGACCGATGAAACCGCCGACCAGACCGCTGCCCGTGTGGCGATCTACCGCATGATGCGCCCTGGCGAGCCGCCGACCGAAGAAGCGGTCGAGGCCGTGTTCCAGCGCCTGTTCTACAGCGAAGAGTCCTACGATCTGTCGCGTGTCGGACGCATGAAGGTCAACAGCCGTCTGGGTCGTGGTGACGACGCCAATGGCCCGATGACGCTGACCAACGAAGACATCCTTGAAACCATCAAGGTGTTGGTTGAGTTGCGTAACGGGCGTGGCCAGATCGATGATATCGATCACTTGGGCAATCGTCGCGTGCGTTGCGTGGGCGAATTGGCAGAAAACCAGTTCCGTGCCGGTTTGGTGCGCGTCGAGCGTGCGGTCAAGGAACGTCTGGGCCAGGCCGAGACCGAAAACCTGATGCCGCACGACCTGATCAACTCCAAGCCGATCTCCGCCGCGATCAAGGAGTTCTTCGGTTCGAGCCAGCTGTCGCAGTTCATGGACCAAACCAACCCGCTGTCGGAAATCACGCACAAGCGCCGTGTTTCCGCTCTGGGACCTGGTGGTCTGACCCGCGAGCGCGCAGGCTTCGAAGTCCGCGACGTGCATCCGACGCACTATGGCCGTGTCTGCCCAATCGAAACGCCGGAAGGCCCGAACATCGGTCTGATCAACTCGATGGCGCTTTATGCGCGCCTGAACGAGTACGGCTTTCTGGAAACGCCGTATCGCAAGATCATCGACGGCAAGGTCAGCGACCAGATCGATTACCTGTCGGCCATCGAAGAAAGCCACTACGTCATCGCGCAGGCTAACGCCGCGCTGGATGCCGAAGGCCACTTCGTCGATGATCTGGTTGCTTGCCGTGAAGCAGGCGAAACCATGCTGACCTCGCCGGTCAATGTGCACTACATGGACGTGGCGCCGTCGCAGATCGTCTCGGTCGCCGCATCGCTGATTCCGTTCCTGGAGCACGATGACGCCAACCGTGCACTGATGGGTGCCAACATGCAGCGCCAGGCCGTGCCTTGCCTGCGGCCTGAGAAACCGTTGGTCGGCACCGGTGTCGAGCGTACCGTTGCCGTGGACTCGGGCACGACCGTGCAGGCGTTGCGCGGCGGTCTGGTCGACCACGTCGATGCCGAGCGTGTGGTGATCCGCGTCAACGACGAAGAAAACGTCGCGGGCGAGGTGGGTGTGGATATCTACAACCTCATCAAGTACACGCGTTCCAACCAGAACACGAACATCAACCAGCGTCCTATCGTCAAGCGAGGCGATCGTGTCTCCAAGGGCGACGTGCTGGCCGACGGTGCGTCGACGGATCTGGGCGAGCTCGCCCTGGGCCAGAACATGCTGATCGCGTTCATGCCCTGGAACGGCTATAACTTCGAAGATTCGATCTTGATCTCCGAGCGCGTTGTGGCCGATGACCGCTACACCTCGGTTCACATCGAAGAGCTGACCGTGGTCGCTCGCGATACCAAGCTCGGGCCTGAGGAAATCACGCGCGACATCAGCAACCTGGCCGAAACCCAGCTCAACCGTCTGGATGATTCGGGTATCGTCTACATTGGCGCGGAAGTCAGCGCCGATGACGTGCTGGTGGGCAAGGTCACGCCCAAGGGCGAGACCCAGCTCACGCCGGAAGAAAAGCTGCTGCGCGCCATTTTCGGCGAGAAGGCTTCCGACGTTAAGGATACGTCGCTGCGCGTGCCTTCGGGCATGACCGGTACGGTCATTGACGTGCAAGTCTTCACCCGTGAAGGCATTGTGCGCGACAAGCGCGCGCAGTCCATCATCGACGATGAATTGCGTCGCTATCGCCAGGACTTGAACGACCAGTTGCGCATCGTCGAGAACGATCAATTCGATCGTATCGAGAAGCTGTTGGTGGGCAAGGCCGTCAACGGCGGCCCACGCAAGCTGGCCAAGGGCGCCACCGTCACCAAGGCCTATCTGGCCGATCTGGACCGCTGGCAGTGGTTTGACATCCGTCTGGCCGATGAGCCGCACGCTGTCGTTCTGGAGCAGGCCAAGGAATCGCTCGAGCAGAAGCGTCATCAGTTTGATCTCGCCTTCGAAGAGAAGCGCAAGAAGCTGACGCAGGGCGACGAGCTGCCTCCGGGCGTGCTGAAGATGATCAAGGTCTATCTGGCCGTCAAGCGTCGTCTGCAGCCTGGTGACAAGATGGCCGGCCGCCACGGTAACAAGGGCGTGGTCTCGCGGATCACTCCGGTCGAAGACATGCCGCACATGGCAGATGGTACGACGGCGGACATCGTGCTCAACCCGCTGGGTGTGCCGTCGCGGATGAACGTCGGTCAGGTGCTGGAAGTTCACTTGGGCTGGGCTGCCAAGGGGGTGGGTCAGCGTATTGCCGACCTGCTGCGGGACGAACGTACCGCCCAGATCAAGAACATCCGTTCTTATCTTGAAAAGGTCTACAACACGACCGGTACTGGCGCGCGCTTCAACGAGCTGTCCGACGACGATGTCATCGAACTGGCCCACAACCTGAAAAAGGGTGTGCCGTTCGCGACGCCGGTGTTCGACGGTGCGACCGAAGAAGAAATCGCCATGATGCTCGAGCTGGCGTATCCGGACGAGGTTGCCAAGCGTATGCAACTGACCCCGTCGCGAGCTCAAGCCTGGCTGTTCGACGGACGTACCGGCGAGAAATTCGAACGCCCGGTCACCATCGGCTACATGCACTACCTGAAACTGCACCACTTGGTCGACGACAAGATGCATGCCCGTTCGACCGGCCCGTACTCGCTGGTTACCCAGCAGCCGCTGGGTGGTAAGGCGCAGTTCGGTGGTCAGCGCTTCGGGGAAATGGAAGTCTGGGCTCTGGAAGCCTATGGCGCCTCTTACACCCTGCAGGAAATGCTGACCGTGAAGTCCGATGACATCACCGGCCGCACCAAGGTTTACGAAAACATCGTCAAGGGCGATCACGTCATCGACGCCGGCATGCCGGAATCGTTTAACGTGTTGGTCAAGGAAATCCGCTCGCTGGCCCTGGACATGGATTTGGAGCGTAACTAATGAAAGCGCTACTCGATCTCTTCAAGCAAGTCTCGCAAGACGAGCAATTTGATGCCATCAAGATTGGCATCGCTTCGCCGGAGAAGATCCGTTCGTGGTCGTACGGCGAAGTCCGTAAGCCCGAGACGATCAACTACCGTACCTTCAAGCCCGAGCGCGATGGTCTGTTCTGCGCCAAGATCTTTGGCCCGATCAAGGACTACGAGTGCTTGTGCGGCAAGTACAAGCGATTGAAGCACCGCGGCGTGATCTGCGAAAAGTGCGGCGTGGAAGTCACCGTTGCCAAGGTTCGCCGCGAACGTATGGGCCACATCGAGCTGGCCAGCCCTGTCGCGCACATCTGGTTCCTCAAGAGCCTGCCGTCGCGTCTGGGCATGGTTCTGGACATGACCCTGCGCGACATCGAACGCGTGCTGTACTTCGAAGCCTGGTGCGTGATCGAACCCGGCATGACGCCGCTCAAGCGCGGTCAGATCATGTCGGACGACGATTTCCTGGCCAAGACCGAGGAATACGGCGACGACTTCCGTGCCCTGATGGGCGCCGAAGCCGTGCGCGAACTGCTGCGCACCATCGACATCGACCGTGAAGTCGAAACGCTGCACGGCGAGCTTAAGGCCACCAGTTCCGAAGCCAAGATCAAGAAGATCTCCAAGCGTCTGAAGGTGCTTGAAGGCTTCCAGAAGTCGGGCATCAAGCCGGACTGGATGGTCATGGAAGTGCTGCCCGTGCTGCCGCCGGACTTGCGGCCGCTGGTGCCGCTGGATGGCGGCCGCTTCGCGACCTCTGACCTGAACGATCTCTATCGCCGCGTCATCAACCGCAACAACCGTCTCAAGCGCCTGCTCGAATTGAAGGCGCCCGAGATCATCCTGCGCAACGAAAAGCGCATGTTGCAGGAAGCGGTCGATTCGCTGCTGGACAACGGTCGTCGCGGCAAGGCCATGACCGGCGCCAACAAGCGCCAGCTCAAGTCCCTGGCCGACATGATCAAGGGCAAGAGCGGTCGTTTCCGCCAGAATCTGCTGGGCAAGCGCGTGGACTACTCGGGCCGTTCGGTCATCGTGGTGGGTCCGCAGCTCAAGCTGCATCAGTGCGGTCTGCCCAAACTGATGGCACTGGAACTGTTCAAGCCTTTCATCTTCAATCGTTTGGAGATGATGGGTCTGGCCACGACCATCAAGGCAGCCAAGAAGCTGGTCGAGAACCAGGAACCGGTGGTGTGGGACATCCTCGAAGAGGTGATTCGCGAACATCCGGTCATGCTCAACCGCGCACCCACGCTGCACCGTCTGGGCATCCAGGCGTTCGAGCCGGTGCTGATCGAAGGCAAGGCCATTCAGTTGCATCCGCTCGTTTGCGCGGCGTTTAACGCCGACTTCGACGGTGACCAGATGGCCGTTCACGTGCCGCTGTCGCTGGAAGCTCAGCTCGAAGCGCGCACGCTGATGCTGGCTTCGAACAACGTGCTGTTCCCGGCCAACGGTGAACCGTCCATCGTGCCGTCGCAGGATATCGTGCTGGGTCTGTATTACACGACCCGCGAGCGCGTCAACGGCCGTGGTGAGGGTATCTTCTTTGCCGACGTCGCTGAAGTGCAGCGCGCCTATGACAATGGCGAAGTCGAACTGCAGACCCGCATCACCGTGCGCCTGAAAGAGCACGAGCGTGATGAGCAAGGTGAATGGCAGCCGGTCATCCGCCGTCATGAAACGACGGTCGGTCGTGCCCTGCTGTCCGAGATTCTGCCTCGCGGCCTGCCGTTCACGGTTCTGAACAAGGCCCTGAAGAAGAAAGAAATCTCGCGCCTGATCAACCAGTCGTTCCGCCGCTGCGGCCTGCGCGACACGGTTATCTTCGCCGACAAGCTGATGCAGTCCGGTTTCCGCCTGGCAACCCGTGGTGGTATCTCCATCGCCATGGAAGACATGCTGATCCCCAAGGCCAAGGAAGTCATTCTGGCCGAAGCCAGCCGCGAAGTTAAGGAAATCGACAAGCAGTACTCGTCGGGTCTGGTCACGTCGCAAGAGCGCTACAACAACGTTGTGGACATCTGGGGCAAGGCTGGCGACAAGGTCGGCAAAGCGATGATGGAGCAACTGGCCACCGAGCCGGTCGTCAACCGTCATGGCGAAGAAGTGCGCCAGGAATCCTTCAACTCCATCTACATGATGGCTGACTCGGGTGCGCGCGGTTCTGCCGCTCAGATCCGTCAGCTCGCTGGCATGCGCGGCCTGATGGCCAAGCCGGACGGCTCCATCATTGAAACGCCCATTACCGCCAACTTCCGTGAAGGTCTGAACGTACTGCAGTACTTCATCTCCACTCACGGCGCGCGTAAGGGTCTGGCCGACACGGCACTGAAGACCGCCAACTCGGGCTACCTGACCCGTCGTCTGGTCGACGTGACGCAGGATCTGGTCATCACCGAAGTGGACTGCGGCACCTCGCACGGCTACTCGATGAAGGCGCTGGTCGAAGGTGGTGAAGTCATCGAACCTCTGCGCGATCGTATCCTCGGTCGTGTGGCGGCGATCGACATCGTCAATCCGGACAGCCAGGAAACGGCGATCACTGCCGGCACCCTCCTGGACGAAGACCTGGTCGATCTGATCGATCGTATCGGCGTGGACGAGGTCAAGGTCCGTACTCCGCTGACCTGCGAAACCCGTCATGGCTTGTGCGCGAGCTGCTATGGCCGCGACCTGGGCCGTGGTTCGCCGGTCAACGTGGGCGAGGCGGTTGGCGTGATCGCGGCGCAGTCCATCGGTGAGCCGGGTACGCAGTTGACGATGCGTACCTTCCACATCGGCGGTGCGGCATCGCGCTCGGCGCTGGCCAGCGCGGTGGAAACCAAGTCCAATGGTACGGTCGGCTTTGCCAGCACCATGCGTTACGTGACCAACGCCAAGGGCGAACGCGTTGCGATTTCGCGCTCGGGCGAACTCGCGATTTACGACGACAATGGTCGTGAACGCGAGCGCCACAAGATCCCGTACGGTGCAACTGTACTGGTCGGCGATGGCGAAGCCGTCAAGGCGGGCACGCGTCTGGCAACCTGGGATCCGCTGACGCGTCCCATCGTGTCGGAATACGGTGGCGCGGTGCGCTTCGAGAATATCGAAGAAGGCGTAACCGTGGCCAAGCAGGTCGACGAAGTCACCGGCCTGTCCACGTTGGTCGTCATCACGCCCAAAACGCGTGGCGGCAAGATCGTCATGCGTCCGCAGATCAAGCTGGTCAACGACAACGGCGAAGACGTGCGCATCGCGGGTACCGACCATGCGGTGAACATCTCCTTCCCGGTTGGCGCGCTGATCACGGTGCGTGACGGTCAGCAGGTTGCTGTCGGTGAAGTGCTTGCGCGTATTCCGCAAGAATCGCAGAAGACTCGCGACATTACCGGCGGTCTGCCGCGTGTGGCAGAGCTGTTCGAGGCCCGCTCGCCCAAGGATGCCGGCATGCTTGCCGAAGTCACGGGTACGGTCTCCTTCGGCAAGGACACCAAGGGCAAGCAGCGCCTGGTGATCACCGATTTGGAAGGAGTGAGCCATGAGTTCCTGATTCCCAAGGAAAAGCAGGTTCTGGTGCACGACGGCCAGGTGGTCAACAAGGGCGAAATGATCGTTGATGGTCCGGCCGACCCGCACGACATCCTGCGTCTGCAGGGTATCGAAAAGCTGGCGACCTACATCGTCGACGAAGTCCAGGACGTCTACCGCTTGCAAGGCGTGAAGATCAACGACAAGCACATCGAAGTGATTGTTCGTCAGATGCTGCGCCGTGTGAATATCACCGATCCGGGCGATGCTGATTTCATCCCGGGCGAACAGGTCGAGCGCTCCGAGCTGCTCAACGAGAACGATCGCGTGGTGGCCGACGAGAAGCGTCCGGCGCATTACAACAACGTTCTGTTGGGTATCACGAAGGCCTCGCTGTCCACAGACTCCTTCATCTCCGCGGCCTCGTTTCAGGAAACGACCCGCGTGCTGACCGAAGCAGCCATCATGGGCAAGCGCGACGATCTGCGTGGCCTGAAGGAAAACGTCATTGTCGGTCGCCTGATTCCGGCGGGTACCGGTCTGGCTTACCACCTTGCCCGCAAGGACAAGGAGGCTCTGGAAGCCGCGGAACGCGAAGCCGCTCGCCAGCAGGCCAACCCCTTCGAGGATGCGCCGGTGACGGCAGTCATCGAGGCGGATGGTCCGCTGACCTCGGATGACGAGACGCCGGCTGAGTAAGCCACCTGACCAGCTTCGGCTGCGAGGAAGAAAACTGCCGGCCTTGTGCCGGCAGTTTTCTTTTGGAGGGGGGCAGAGGCGGACGGCTGGATCCCCGTCGTACAGCAAGCAAAAAGCCAGTCCGAAGACTGGCTTTTTGCTTGGCGGGATAAGGCCCGCTTTCTAGGCCGCCTGTTTGGCTCGCTGATAGGCTGGCCCCCAGACAGGGTGCCCGATTTCCGCAGGCTTTAGCTCGAAATCCGGGTCGATGGCCAAAATGCGCCGGAAGGCATCCTCGCACAACGGGATGTAGCCGCTGACGCAATAGCTAAACGCCAGCAGCTTGAGGGCCGGTACTTTCACGGTTGATGGTGCGGTATCCAGTTCATCGGATCTGGCGACAGAGCGAATGACTTGCCCGTAGTGACCTGCCCGGTACTCGGTCTGGACGTCTTCCAGGGCCTGGAGGGCGGCGGCGGAAGGGGGACGGTCGGCTGTGCGCAGCCCTGAACAGGCGGCAAGCCCGCACAGCAAGGCAATGCCGAGCGGATACCGTTGGATGTTTAGACGTTTCAACTGGAATCCCGATCAGTGGAAAAGCTAGTTTATGCTTGGCTTGCGCCGCACGCAAAGGTGGGCAGGGCGGGTGGCATAATAAGCGCACGGTGGCACCGCTTTGAGTCAGTGCCGTGCGGAAATCCTTCAGGGCTTGTAGTGGCCGCGGATATTTTACGCCGCGCAGAGTTGATTGAAATGTCTCGACCCGCAGGTCCATCAATGTCGCGCAGTCCGTTTGCCGGCGCTGCCCCGTTGGCCCACAGGCCATTGAACGCCATCGCCGCCACGGCAGGTGGGGGCGTTCCACAGGCACGTATCAAGCGGCTGTTGGGCGACCTTTTCGCACCGCTGCAGGCCTTGCACGATCGCGGCCGCATTTGCGGAGACATCACGACATCTTCCGTAGGCCTGGACGAAAATGGCCGGGCCCATCTCATGGCGGTCGATACACAGCCACGCCAACTCGATGGCGTGGCGCCGACCACAGCAGCCGGCTTCGCTCCCTACGAATTCTACCTGCAGTCGTCGCAGTGGCCGCGCGGCCCGTGGAGTGATATATACAGCCTTTGCGCGGTGTCGCACTCGTTGATCACGGGTAGCCTGCCTGCCCCGGCGATGGAGCGCATCGAGCATGACAGCTATGCGCCCTTGGCCCACCAAGGGCTCAGGCATTACGACCTCGAATTTCTGCAGGCGATCGATGCGGGGCTGGCGCTCAGGCCGCCGGACAGGCCGCAGTCCGTTGCTGCCTTTGCCGACAGCCTGGCTTTTTCCCCGGCCGTCGATGCCGCAGATCTGGCATTGATCCCGCCGCTGACACTGCGCGCCTCTTCGCCCCGAACCGAATACGTTGCGGTGCAGCCAGCCATCTCTCATCCGCGTCGGTTGGTGTTCTGGACAGTGCTGGTGCTGGTGGCGGCCGCCGTCGGGTGGTACTGGTGGGACCAGCGATCCGCCACGCCTTCCCCGGTGATCGCCCATTCGCAACTGGCGCTGAATGCCGCCCCCCCCTGAACCGGTATCGCCGGGCGCGAAGCCGGCCCCGGTTGCCAGTGCCACTACTCCTGCGCCGGATCCGGCTGCTGACGCGGCGCGCGCAGCCACACCACCGGCTGCGGTCATCTCATCGCCCGGAGAGTTGCTTCAAAAACCCAGTACGTCCGCCGCCCGTGTTGCGGTCGCCGTCCATATCGAGCCTTGGGGCGAGGTGTGGATCGATGGCGTGCATCGTGGCGTGTCTCCGCCGTTGCGCGAGCTGAAACTGGCTCCAGGCAAGTACAACGTGGTGGTGCGCAACGCCGATCTATCGCCTTACCGGGCCACGCTCGAGGTCAAGCCAGGCAGCAGCGCGTCGATCCGCCATATCTTTCCTTGACCGGCTTCAGACCTCCTGTCGCGGGAGACGCAGGATGAAGATCGATCCCTGCCCCGGCGCGCTGCGCACGACGGCCTGGCCATGATGGCGCTCGGCCACCGTGCGCACAAAGGCCAGGCCCAGCCCTGCGCCGCCGGCATCGGCGTGTGCCGCCTGGGCTACGCGCACAAACGGCTGAAAAACCAGCGCCTGTTGATCGGCAGCGATGCCCGGGCCCTGATCGGCAACGCTCATTACCCAATCCGTCGCATGATGCTGGATGTCGCAAACGATGTGGCTGTCTCGGGGACTGTACTTGATGGCGTTGTCCAGCAGATTCGCCATGGCCCGACGCAATAGCGCTTGATCCGCCATGACGAATGCCGGGGCCAGCGGCTCGCGCAATTCGATGGTGATCCCACGCTCACGAGAGGGCGCCCAGAAGTCATCGCACACCTCTCGCAGCAGATCAGCCATATCCAGGCTGCAGAGATGAATCTTCATGGACTCGGCGCGTGTCAGTTGCACAAACCCGTCGACCAGGTCCAGTGTTCGGCGTGACAGTTGGGCGATGCGTTGCAGCGTCGCAGCCTGATCAGGGTTGCCTGTGTCGTTCTCGTGCATGGCCACCAGGGCCAGGATGGAGTTTTGCGGGGCCCGCATGTCGTGCGAAATGAATCGCAGCGTCTCTTCGCGCTGACGTTCGGCCTGCCGAATCTCGCTGATGTCGCTCAGCGTCACTATGGTGCCCACGTACAGGCCTTCGCCAGAATGAATCGGGGCGCATTTAACTATCACGTCTCGAGCGTTACGTATTCGGGTCTCGACGTCCGCGCTCCAGCCCGAGCGCGCCGGCTTGGTCGCAGCCTCAAGAATGAAACCCTCGATGCGTTACTGCATAGCCTCGGAGACGTGCAGCGAAGCGAGAATCTCACCTAGAGGCTGGTTCGAATGAGGCGCACGCTGGGTGAGCGCACGAAAAAATTTCGCCGCCGCACGGTTGCGAAACTGCAGGCGAGCGTCCTGATCGAAGACCAGGGTGGCATCAGGCAGGCCGTTGAGCCCATCGGTCAGTACCTGACGCAGATTGCGGACCAACGCAAGCGCGCGGCGGAACTGCCCGAGTCGGTCTTCCATTGACCGGTGTCCAAGCAGCAGGGCGGGGTGACGCTGATCCAGCACCGGAGTGTATTCGCGGCGTAGCCGTTTGAGCTCATCATCCAGGTAGTGCAGCACAGCCTCCTGGCTGCGCCAACTCCAGATGGGATAACACAGCGCCAGGCTGAACAGGGCGGCCGAAGGTGGAAACCATATCTGGCCGTACCGCAGCACGAGCGCCGTCAGTGGCAGGATGAGAATGAGCAGTGCGCCGTTGAGTGCCAGTGATAGCTTGGGTGATCCATGCCGCATCACCACGCACAGCAATAGGACAGGCAGTGCGCAAGCCAGCGCACCCTGCAGGGGCGAGGCAATGCGTAGCGACCGCTGCTGGGACGCGGCTTGCAGGAGATTGGCCAGGATCTCCATGCCAGCCATCCCGTTGGCGTGATGCGAGACCGGGGTGGGGAATGTGTCAGTCAAACCCGTCGCCCATGAGCCGACGATGACGTACCGATCGCGAAACTGGCTCGCGGGGATGCGGCCTTCGATTACATCCCGGTACGCGACGGTGGTGTAGTGGCCGGGAGGCCCGGAGAAGGGGATGAGGTCAGTGCCGTTTTTCGTGAGAACGGAACGGACGTGCTCGGCGTGTTCGTGCTGGCCGCCCGCGCGCAGCATGGCAAGCGAGAAGTGGCTCCACGGGTGCTCGCACGATCGTGCGTTGCCAGGCTATTCGGCGCACCACGCCGTCCTTATCGACCGGGATATTGATGAATCCCATATCCGCTGCAGCCTGCGCAAGAATAGGGATGGGAGCTTGGTAACTGCCTGCCGACTCGAGATGGTCCAGGATGACGGGAAGCACCACTTTGCCATGCGCGCGGATAGCCTGCGCAAGCGCGAGATCGGCCGCGGGATTGTCGCGATCGGGCTCCGAAAAAATCAGGTCCAGCCCAACGGCGCGAGCGTCACGCAGTTTGTCT
Source organism: Bordetella holmesii (assembly GCF_020735985.1). NCBI lineage: Bacteria > Pseudomonadati > Pseudomonadota > Betaproteobacteria > Burkholderiales > Alcaligenaceae > Bordetella > Bordetella holmesii. The sequence continues at coordinate 3,428,057 of NZ_CP085973.1, read as the reverse complement.
AAAAGTGCGGCATGAACGTCGCGCTTCCAGGGCCAGCGGCCCAGCGTGGCGATGCTGTCGTCGTCGATGGCAACCAGGACGATATCGTCCTGAGCGGGTTGGCCGATCAACGACTGTGCACGGTCGTATAGCATCTGGTCAGTCCGGCCCAGACCGGTGAAGCTGCCCAGCAGCGCAGCCAACAACGTCAGCAGCGCTGTCAGGATAAAGCCCGAGCGGCGCGTGAGCGCGCGTCCCTCTACAGGCATTTCGCTCCCTGTCAGTAGTATTGCAAGGCGATCAGCTCACCGGTCCCGCTGGTTACGGGTAGCCCGTCGCTACTTAACAAGGCGAGGCTGCCCTCGAAGGGTTGCCTCGATTCGTAGCCAGCCAGCCCGGTCTGATCTACCGCGCTGACATTGACATAATAGGTGCCGGGCTCTGGCGTGGTAAAGCGAATCTGGGGGGCGGCGAAGCGTTGTGCCGAAATCACGCGCATGCCCTGTGCATCGCGCGATACGCGTACGTCGTAAGCGACGGCCGCAGACACGGGCGACAGGGTGCTCGTCCAGCCTGCGCCGGCACGTTGTGGCGCGCTCAATTGGGGGCAGGCAGCAACGGCTGGATACCAAGTACGCTGCCATCGGCGCCGATGCGGGCTCCCTGGCCCTCACGCACGACGATGGCTTCGGTGGGCGCCAGGTCACGGGCGTGGGCCTGGACGCGGACATTGCCTTCGAGTATTGCCTGAGCCGCTCCCGCCGCGTCAGCTTGCACACGAAAGCGCGTGCCGCGTACGCCCGTCACGGCCACGGGTGCTCGTATCTCGAACCGCCCGACACCTTTGCCTTCGGGCGCGACCTGCGACTCCATCGAGCCCTGCTCGACCGAAATCACGGTGTCGGTCAGCGGTACGTGCTCGAAACGGCGCAGATGGTGCAGCCGCACGGCGCTGTTGGAAGGTAGCGTGATTTCGCTGCCATCGGATAATCGGACGGTGACAAAGCTGTGTTCACCGGTCGACAGCACGCCGCCTTCCGGCAAGAGGCTGCCCGGACGGACGGCTTGACCATTGAGCATCGCCTTGCCCGCCAGGCTGACGACTTGAGCGCTACCGGTGACTTCGGGGATCATGGACAGTGGGATGCGCAGCTCCAGTCCCACCGGCAGCGCCAGGGGGTCGACGATCTTGTTGATCCGCTGCAATGCAGGCCAGTTGTCCGCCGTACCGGTATACGTTCTGGCTAATCCGCCGAGGGTGTCGGCGGGCCTGATCCGATAGAGAAAATCTTCATTCAACGAGCCTGCCGGCTGAGCCTGAACCGCGCTGGCGGCCAGAGCAATACTCAGCGGCAGGAGCGCACACCGGATGCTCCGGTTCATAGCGTCTCTCCTGGGGAGATTTTTTGGGGGGGGGCGCGCGGTCAGGCCGCGCGGTAATCAATGGGCGAGGTCGGAGATGGTTTCGAGGCGGTAGCCCAGCGCGTATGAGGAGCTCAGACGCAGGCCGTTCTGCGGGCGCAGTTGCAGCTTTTGTCGCACATTGGAGAGATGGGTGTCGAGCGTGCGGGAGGTTGGCGGGATCTCCCGGTTCCACACGGTTTCGGCCAGAAGATCGCGTGACAGCAGACGACCGATGTTGCGCAAAAACAGCAAGGCCAGTTCGTACTCTTTCGGGGCCAGAGGAATGGGTTGACCACGCAACTCGATGGCGTGCCGTGCCGGATCGATATGGTAAGGGCCCACGTCGAAAGGTGGGTTGTCACCCGCGGCAGGTTGCATGCGACGCCAGAGGGCGCCGATGCGCGCCAGCAGCTCGGCCGGGCGCAGAAGCTTGACGATGTAGTCATCGGCGCCCGCTTGCAGACCTTGCACGAGATCCTCTTCCTGATTGCGGCTGGTCAGAAAAATGATGGGCAGCCGCATCCCATAGCGCGAACGTAGATATCACACGACTTCATCGCCGTTCATGTCTGGCACTTGCCAGTCCACCAGGATCAAATCGAACGTCTCGTTGCGCAACGCCGCCAGTAAATCTTGGCTCTGTTGGAAACTGGTGCATTCGTAGCCGGCCTGCTCCAGCAATTGCTGTATTTGACGGGCTTGGTCCAGGTCATCTTCTAACGAGGCGATTCTCATGGGCCGTGCTTCAGAAAGGGTGGATGCGGTGCCGCTGATTGCAGAAAACGTCACGTAACGACCTCCTGCGATTGCCATCATACTCGTTGTCACAAAAGGCCCGTTTTTTGTGATAAGTGCGTGAAACAACAGTGTTAATCATTGCAAAGTTGACGAATCTTGACTGGCTTGCCCGCGCAACAGAGCGTCACACTATCACCAATCGCATCAGGGCCTGCAACGCCGGGATGCGACCCGTTTCTAGCTGATAGAGGGCCTGGTCATGAAGCAACTGAGCGCTTTAATCATGGTGCCGGATTCGGCCAGCCGCGCTCGTAGTATCACGGTGCTGCTGCAAGCCGGAATTTCGACAAAGGGCTGCTCCACGCCGTTGGAGCTGTTTGGTCTGCTCAACGAGGAGCACTACGACCTTGTCGTGCTTGATGTGGGCGAACTCGGCGAACTGGGTTTCGCCCTCATCGCGCGTCTGCGCGGCGCGGCCGATCTCGGTATTGTCGTCAAAGGCGATGCCATGCCGGTCGAGGTGCGTCTGCGCTGCCTGCAAAGCGGAGCGGATGCCGCGCTCTGCGCGCCGCTGGACGATCGTGAGCTGGCCTGTGTCCTGCTGGCTTTGGCGCGCCGACTCCCTGCCTGGCAGGACCACCTGGACGTCGAGGCGCCAACAGCGTTGCCGGCGTCCGGCAAATGGGAGTTGCGGGACCAGGACTGGACGCTGGCGGCACCCTCAGGCGCCACACTGTCGCTTTCGGCCAACGAAAGGCTCTTGGTACGCACCTTGCTCAAGGCCGAAGGCAAGGCCGTCAGTCGCGGCACGCTGTCTGCAGATCTGGGTGCGGACGGGGGGGGGGCGTCAATCGGATGTCGGGCGCTCGCAGCATCGACGTCGTAATAAGCCGGCTGCGGCGCAAAGCGGAACTGGCGGGCCTTATCCTGCCTATCCGGACGGTCTACGGCAGCGGTTACTTGTTTGCGCGTCACTGACCGAGGACCCTCGCATAGACGGGCAGCGCCGTCGCTTCGCGCATTTTTTGCGCACAGCCTTTGACAGCACTGGATAACTAAGCTAAGCTAAAGGGCTTATTGCTTTATGCGCGTGCAAAGTACAGGTGCTGCGGATTGAGCAAGACTGCCGGATGCGTCACGAGTTCGGGTAGTTTTGTCCGCACCCACCCACACCAGGGCTGCCGGCCCGGTCAGGATCACAAGATTTTGGCCAGGCCACGTCTGTGTGGGTAATAGCAGTGAAATAGGCATCTCTCACACTTTGCGCGCTTGTCTGCAAGACCCGCTCTTTTACGTCACCCACGTCAGAGGCGGTTTTGCGCAAACTGCCCCCGCCAGGCGTCTTAGCATCAGGCGCCCGGAGGACATAGTACGTAAGTACTTACCAGTGGTACGTAAAAGGGATTTCAAAGGTCATGCCTACCATTAGCCAACTCGTGCGCAAGCCGCGCGAAGTCAGCATCATCAAGAGCAAGAGCCCCGCGCTGGAGAATTGCCCCCAGCGTCGCGGCGTTTGCACCCGTGTCTACACCACCACCCCCAAGAAGCCGAACTCCGCTTTGCGTAAGGTTGCCAAGGTGCGTCTGACCAACGGTTACGAAGTCATTTCGTACATCGGCGGCGAAGGCCACAACCTGCAAGAGCACTCGGTCGTTCTCGTGCGTGGCGGTCGTGTGAAGGACTTGCCCGGTGTGCGTTATCACATCGTGCGCGGCTCCCTTGACCTGCAAGGCGTCAAGGACCGCAAGCAAGCTCGTTCGAAGTACGGTGCCAAGCGCCCGAAGAAGGCCTAAGCCTTCGCTGCAGTACCCAGGTTGCGGGATGGCCCGTGGCCCGGAGAGTGTGCAGCTGCGCCAGTGAACGCTGGAATAGTGTGCAGCACGTAAGGCGTCATTCTGTATGGATGACCATGGCCGTGCGAAAGCGCGGTTCAACTGAACAGACACAAGGAAGCAAAAATGCCCCGTCGTCGCGAAGTACCCAAGCGCGAGATTCTGCCCGATCCGAAGTTCGGCAGCGTCGAGCTCGCCAAGTTCATGAACGTTGTGATGCTGGACGGCAAGAAGGCCGTCGCCGAGCGCATCGTCTACGGTGCTCTGGCTCAAGTCCAGACCAAGACCGGCAAAGAGCCGATTGAAGTCTTCACGCTGGCCATCAACAACATCAAGCCGATCGTCGAAGTCAAGAGCCGCCGCGTTGGCGGTGCCAACTACCAAGTGCCGGTTGAAGTGCGCCCCGTGCGCCGCCTGGCCCTGGCTATGCGTTGGCTCCGTGAAGCCGCCAAGAAGCGTGGCGAAAAGTCGATGGATCTGCGTCTGGCTGGCGAACTGATTGATGCCTCTGAAGGTCGTGGCGCCGCAATGAAGAAGCGCGAAGACACGCACAAGATGGCCGAAGCCAACAAGACTTTCAGCCATTTCCGCTGGTAATTTAAGGATTAACCTACCATGGCCCGCAAAACCCCGATCGAGCGCTATCGCAACATTGGTATCTCTGCGCACATCGATGCAGGGAAGACCACCACGACCGAACGCATCCTGTTCTATACCGGCGTCAATCACAAGATTGGTGAAGTGCATGATGGCGCAGCCACCATGGACTGGATGGAACAAGAGCAAGAGCGTGGCATCACCATTACGTCGGCGGCTACGACGGCGTTTTGGCGCGGCATGGCCGGCAACTATCCCGAGCACCGCATCAACATCATCGACACCCCGGGGCACGTGGACTTCACCATCGAGGTGGAGCGTTCCATGCGCGTTCTGGACGGTGCCTGCATGGTGTACTGCGCCGTGGGTGGCGTTCAGCCCCAATCGGAAACCGTTTGGCGCCAGGCCAACAAGTACGGTGTGCCCCGTCTGGCCTTCGTGAACAAGATGGACCGTACCGGTGCCAACTTCTTCAAGGTCTACGAGCAGCTGCGTACCCGCCTGCGTGCCAATCCCGTGCCCATCGTGATTCCGATCGGCGCCGAAGATACGTTCACCGGCGTGATCGATCTGGTCAAGATGAAGGCCATCATTTGGGACGAAGCCAGCCAAGGTACGAAGTTCGAGTACGCTGACGTCCCGGCTGAACTGCAAGCTACGGCCGAAGAATGGCGTGAAAAGCTGGTCGAAGCTGCCGCCGAATCGTCCGAGGAACTTATGAACAAGTACCTCGAAACCGGTTCGCTGGAAGAAGCCGAGATCAACACGGCCGTCCGTCAACGCACCATCGCTGGCGAAATCCATCCGATGCTGTGCGGCACCGCTTTCAAGAACAAGGGCGTGCAGCGCATGCTGGATGCGGTGATCGACTACCTGCCCTCGCCGGTTGACATTCCGCCGGTCGAAGGCACCGATGACAACGGCAACGAAGTCAAGCGTAGCGCCAACGACGACGAAAAGTTCGCGGCTCTGGTTTTCAAGCTGATGAGCGATCCTTTCGTTGGTCAGCTGACCTTCGTGCGCGTCTACTCGGGCGTGCTGAAGTCGGGCGACACGGTCTTCAACCCCATCAAGGGCAAGAAAGAGCGTATCGGTCGTATTCTGCAGATGCACGCGAACAACCGCGAAGAAATCAAGGAAGTTCTCGCTGGCGACATCGCCGCCGTGGTGGGTCTGAAGGACGTGACCACTGGCGAAACGCTGTGCGACATCGATTCCCATGTGACGCTGGAACGCATGGAGTTCCCCGAGCCCGTGATTTCGCAGGCCGTTGAACCCAAGTCGAAGGCTGACCAGGAAAAGATGGGCCTGGCCCTGTCGCGTTTGGCTCAGGAAGATCCGTCGTTCCGCGTGCGCAGCGACGAAGAATCCGGCCAGACCATCATTTCGGGCATGGGCGAGCTGCACCTGGAAATTCTTGTTGACCGCATGAAGCGCGAATTCGGCGTGGAAGCCAACGTCGGCAAGCCCCAGGTGGCCTATCGCGAAACCATCCGTAAGGTCTGCGACGAAATCGAAGGCAAGTTCGTCAAGCAGTCCGGCGGTCGTGGTCAGTACGGCCACGTGGTCCTGAAGGTCGAGCCGTTGCCTCCTGGCGGCGGTTTCGAGTTCGTCGACGCCATCAAGGGCGGTGTGGTTCCTCGTGAATTCATCCCCGCGGTGGAAAAGGGCATCCAGGAAACCCTGCCTGCAGGTATTCTGGCTGGCTACCCCGTCGTGGACGTGAAGGCCACGCTGTTCTTCGGCTCGTACCACGATGTGGACTCGAACGAAAACGCGTTCAAGATGGCCGGCTCGATGGCCTTCAAAGAAGGTATGCGCAGAGCCAGCCCGGTTCTGCTCGAACCGATGATGGCTGTTGAAGTCGAGACGCCGGAAGACTACGCTGGCAGCGTGATGGGCGATTTGTCCTCGCGTCGCGGCATGGTTCAGGGCATGGACGATATGGTCGGCGGCGGCAAGATCATCAAGGCAGAGGTTCCTCTGGCCGAGATGTTCGGTTACGCCACCAACCTGCGTTCGCTCACGCAAGGTCGTGCCACGTACACGATGGAATTCAAGCATTACTCCGAGGCTCCCAAGAACGTCGCTGACGAAGTCATCGCCGCTCGGGCCAAGTAAATAACCGTCGCCGCGACCCCGTGATCCGGGGCGCGGCAAATATCCAAGTTTCCTTGAAAGTTAAAGGATATAGATCATGGCAAAAGGCAAGTTTGAACGTACCAAGCCGCACGTGAACGTGGGTACGATTGGTCACGTTGACCACGGCAAAACGACGTTGACGGCGGCGATTACGACGGTGCTGTCGACGAAGTTCGGTGGCGAAGCCAAGGGCTACGACCAGATTGACGCGGCTCCGGAAGAGAAGGCGCGTGGTATCACGATCAACACGGCACACGTCGAGTACGAGACGGAAGCGCGTCACTACGCGCACGTTGACTGCCCGGGCCACGCTGACTATGTGAAGAACATGATCACGGGCGCGGCGCAGATGGACGGCGCGATTCTGGTGGTGTCGGCCGCTGACGGCCCGATGCCGCAGACGCGTGAGCACATTCTGCTGAGCCGCCAGGTTGGCGTGCCGTACATCATTGTCTTCCTGAACAAGGCGGACATGGTTGACGACGCCGAGCTGCTCGAGCTGGTGGAGATGGAAGTTCGCGAACTTCTGTCGAAGTACGACTTCCCGGGCGACGACACGCCGATCGTGAAGGGTTCGGCCAAGCTGGCGCTGGAAGGCGACAAGGGCGAACTGGGCGAGCAGGCGATTTTGGCTCTGGCCGCAGCGCTGGATTCGTACATCCCGACGCCTGAGCGTGCGATTGACGGCGCGTTCCTGATGCCGGTCGAAGACGTGTTCTCGATCTCGGGTCGCGGCACGGTGGTGACGGGTCGTATCGAGCGCGGCGTGGTCAAGGTCGGTGAAGAAATCGAAATCGTGGGCATCAAGCCGACGGTGAAGACGACGTGCACGGGCGTTGAAATGTTCCGCAAGCTGCTCGACCAAGGTCAAGCGGGCGACAACGTGGGCATTTTGCTGCGCGGCACCAAGCGTGAAGACGTCGAGCGTGGCCAAGTGCTGGCCAAGCCGGGTTCGATCAACCCGCACACGGACTTCACGGCCGAGGTGTACATTCTGTCCAAGGAAGAAGGCGGCCGCCACACCCCGTTCTTCAACGGCTATCGTCCGCAGTTCTACTTCCGTACGACGGACGTGACGGGCACGATCGATCTGCCGCAGGACAAGGAAATGGTTTTGCCGGGCGACAACGTGTCGATGACGGTCAGGCTGTTGGCTCCGATCGCCATGGAAGAAGGTCTGCGTTTCGCCATCCGTGAAGGCGGTCGCACCGTCGGCGCCGGCGTCGTCGCCAAGATCCTCAAGTAATACCCTTCACGAAGGCGGTCAGGCTACCGACCGCCTTCGTTTTTCGTTCTTTAGGAAACGCCATGAAAAACCAAAAGATCCGCATCCGCCTGAAGGCTTTCGATTACAAACTGATCGATCAGTCCGCAGCGGAAATCGTTGACACTGCCAAGCGTACCGGCGCTGTCGTCCGCGGTCCGGTTCCCCTGCCCACGCGCATCCGTCGTTACGACGTTCTGCGTTCGCCGCACGTCAACAAGACGTCGCGCGATCAGTTCGAAATCCGCACCCATCAGCGTCTGATGGACATCGTGGATCCCACCGACAAGACCGTTGACGCTCTGATGCGCCTCGATCTGCCGGCTGGTGTCGACGTCGAGATCGCTCTGCAGTAAGCAAGGCTAAAGGGTTGCGTGCCTTGCACGCGATCCGAGAAATGGCCGCATCTCCATTCGGGGTGCGACCATTTTGTTTGGCGGCCAGGCCGGCTTATGGCGCTACGTTGCCGTTGTTGCTGTCGTCACACAGTACGCAGGCCTGGCGCTAAGTGCTTGTGCCAGCTGCAAAAAACATGCTAATATGCCAAGCTTGCCATTTTGTGGCAAGAGTAACTATCGCTTTTTGCGCGCGGACATGATTTACGTCTTGGGTGCTTGAAGCAAGTTCTTTGTACTGTAGGGTGAGGGCCGTTACCCTTTGCCTGATTAGCCCCGACCAATCGCAGTCGGGAATGGAGAAAACGATGTCGAATACGACACCCACGCCCGCCGCGCATCGGCTGGGTCTGGTGGGTCGCAAGGTCGGCATGACCCGCATTTTTACCGAGGAAGGCGAGTCCATCCCGGTCACTGTGCTGGACGTGTCCAACAACCGCGTGACCCAAGTCAAGTCCCTGGAAACCGACGGCTACGCCGCCATCCAAGTGACTTATGGCAATCGTCGCGCCTCGCGCGTGACCAAGGCTGAGGCCGGTCACTTCGCCAAGGCTGGCGCTGAAGCCGGCAGCAACCTGAAGGAATTCCGTCTTGATCCCGCTCGCGCCGCTGAATTCGCGGCCGGTTCGGTCATCGCTGTGGAATCCGTCTTCGAAGCCGGTCAACAAGTCGACGTGACGGGCACCACGATTGGTAAAGGCTTTGCCGGTACCATCAAGCGCCATCATTTCGGCTCGCAACGTGCTTCGCACGGTAACTCGCGTTCGCACCGCGTGCCTGGCTCCATCGGCCAAGCACAAGATCCGGGCCGCATTTTCCCTGGCAAGCGCATGGCTGGCCATTTGGGCGATGCCACCCGTACGGTTCAGAACCTCGACGTCGTTCGTGTCGACGCTGAGCGCGGCCTGCTGCTGGTCAAGGGCGCTGTCTCTGGCCACGCTGGTGGCGATGTCATCGTGCGTCCGGCTATCAAGGCGCCGGCCAAGAAGGGGGCGTAAGTAAATGGATCTCAAGCTCCTGAACGACCAAGGTCAGGCCGCGACGTTTAGCGCGCCCGACACCGTCTTCGGCCGCGACTTCAACGAAGCGCTGGTGCACCAGATCGTTGTGGCCTTCCAGGCCAACGCTCGTAGTGGCAACCGCGCCCAGAAAGACCGCGCTGAAGTCAAGCACTCGACCAAGAAGCCCTGGCGCCAGAAGGGTACCGGCCGCGCTCGTGCCGGTATGACCTCGTCGCCGCTGTGGCGTGGGGGTGGTCGCACGTTCCCGAATTCGCCTGAAGAGAACTTCAGCCAGAAGGTCAACAAGAAGATGTACCGCGCTGGGATCCGTGCGATTCTGTCGCAGTTGGCTCGTGAAGACCGCATCACTGTGGTTGACACCTTCTCGCTCGATTCGCCCAAGACCAAGCTGGCCGCTGAAAAGCTCAAGACGCTGGGTCTGGACTCCGTGCTGATCATCACCGATACGGTCGATGAAAATGTTTACCTCGCCACCCGCAACCTGCCGCACGTTGCCGTGGTCGAGCCCCGCTATGCCGATCCGCTCTCGCTGATCCACTACAAGAAAGTGCTGATCACCAAGCCGGCCATCGCGCAATTCGAGGAGATGCTCGGATGAACGCCGAACGCTTGATGCAAGTCATTCTCGCGCCGGTCGTGACTGAAAAAGCCACGTTCGTCGCCGAGAAGAACCAGCAAATCGCTTTCCGTGTGGTGGCAGACGCTACCAAGCCGGAGATCAAGGCTGCCGTCGAACTGCTCTTCAAGGTGCAGGTCGAAGCCGTGCAGGTCCTCAACCGTAAGGGCAAAGTCAAGCGCTTTGGCCGTTTCGTTGGTCGTCGTCGCAATGAGCGCAAGGCCTACGTCTCGCTCAAGGACGGCCAGGAAATCGACTTTGCGGAGGTGAAGTAAATGGCCCTCGTTAAAGTAAAGCCGACCTCGCCCGGCCGTCGCGGCATGGTGAAGGTTGTCAGCCCCAAGCTGCACAAGGGTGCGCCTCACGCTGCCCTGCTGGAAAAGAAAACTCGTGGTTCGGGCCGTAACAACAACGGTCACATCACGATCCGCCATCGTGGCGGTGGCCATAAGCAGCACTACCGTGTTGTCGACTTCCGTCGCAACAAGGACGGTATTCCTGCGAAGGTTGAGCGTCTGGAATATGACCCCAACCGTACGGCTCACATCGCGTTGTTGTGCTACGCCGACGGCGAGCGCCGCTACATCATCGCCCCGCGCGGTGTGGAAGTGGGTGCGACCCTGATCTCGGGCGTTGAAGCGCCGATCCGCGCCGGCAATACGCTGCCCATCCGTAACATCCCGGTGGGTACGACGATTCATTGCGTCGAGATGATCCCCGGCAAGGGCGCCCAGATGGTTCGTTCGGCCGGCGCTTCCGCCGTGCTGATGGCCCGTGAAGGCACCTACGCTCAGGTCCGTCTGCGCTCCGGTGAAGTGCGTCGCGTGCACATTGAGTGCCGTGCCACCATCGGTGAAGTCGGTAACGAAGAACACAGCCTGCGCCAAATCGGTAAGGCCGGTGCCATGCGTTGGCGTGGTATCCGCCCGACCGTCCGCGGTGTCGCCATGAACCCGATCGATCACCCGCACGGTGGTGGTGAAGGTCGTACTGGCGAAGCTCGCGAACCGGTCAGCCCATGGGGCACTCCGTCGAAGGGTTTCAAGACCCGTCGCAACAAGAGGACGAACAATATGATCGTCCAACGGCGCAAGCGCAAATAAGAGGCGAACACTATGTCACGTTCGATCAAGAAAGGCCCGTTTGTCGACGCGCACCTGATCAAGAAGGTGGAAGCGGCCGTGACGGGCAAAGACAAGAAGCCGATCAAAACCTGGTCGCGCCGTTCCACGATCCTGCCCGAGTTCATCGGTCTGACGATCGCTGTGCACAACGGCCGCCAGCATGTTCCCGTCTATATCAACGAGAACATGGTCGGTCACAAGCTTGGCGAGTTCGCCTTGACCCGTACGTTCAAGGGTCACGCCGCGGACAAGAAGGCGAAGAGGTAAGCGATGGAAACTACTGCCATTATCCGTGGGGTTCACATCTCGGCCCAGAAGACCCGTCTGGTCGCGGATCTGATCCGCGGCAAGTCGGTCGCTCAGGCGCTGAACATCCTCAACTTCTCGCCCAAGAAGGCCGCCGGCATCCTGAAAAAAGCTGTCGAGTCCGCCATCGCCAATGCCGAGCACAACGAAGGCGCGGACATCGACGAGCTGAAGGTCACCACGATTTATGTGGACAAGGCTCAATCGATGAAGCGTTTCTCGGCTCGCGCCAAGGGCCGTGGTAACCGTATCGAGAAGCAGACCTGCCACATCACGGTCAAGGTCGGAGCTTAAGGAGTCAAGATGGGTCAGAAAATTCACCCCACTGGGTTCCGTCTCGCGGTCACCCGTAACTGGTCCTCGCGTTGGTACGCCGACGACAAGGCTTTCGGCGGCATGCTGGCCGAAGACATCCGCGTGCGCGAGTACCTGAAGAAGAAGCTCAAGAGCGCTTCGGTTGGTCGCGTGGTTATCGAGCGTCCCGCCAAGAACGCCCGCATCACCGTTTACTCGGCTCGTCCGGGCGTGGTGATCGGCAAGCGTGGCGAAGACATCGAAAACCTGAAGGCTGATCTGCAGCGTCTGATGGGCGTGCCCGTGCACGTGAACATCGAGGAAATCCGCAAGCCGGAAACCGACGCTCAACTGATCGCCGACTCGATCTCCCAGCAGCTCGAAAAGCGCATTATGTTCCGTCGCGCCATGAAGCGTGCGATGCAGAACGCCATGCGCTTGGGTGCTCAGGGCATCAAGATCATGAGCTCGGGCCGTCTGAACGGTATCGAAATCGCTCGTACCGAGTGGTATCGCGAAGGCCGCGTGCCGCTTCACACGTTGAAGGCGAACATCGACTACGGCACCTCCGAAGCCCACACCACGTACGGTGTGATCGGCATCAAGGTGTGGGTCTACAAGGGCGACATGCTGGCCAATGGCGAGCTGCCCCCTGAAACCGCCGCCCCGCGTGAAGAAGAGCGTCGTCCGCGTCGCGCCCCCCGTGGCGATCGTCCGGATGGTGCCCGCAACGGCCGTCCGGGTGGTCGTGCTCCCCGTAAGGCGGACGCGGCTCCGGCGCCTGAAGGAGAATAACCATGCTGCAACCGTCTCGCAGAAAGTATCGCAAAGAGCAAAAGGGCCGCAATACCGGCCTGGCGACTCGCGGCGCCAACGTGTCCTTCGGCGAATTCGGCCTGAAGGCCACCGGCCGTGGCCGTCTGACCGCCCGTCAGATCGAAGCTGCTCGTCGTGCCATCAACCGTCACATCAAGCGCGGTGGCCGTATCTGGATTCGTATTTTCCCGGATAAGCCGATCTCGCAAAAACCGGCTGAAGTCCGGATGGGTAACGGTAAAGGCAACCCCGAGTACTGGGTCGCGGAAATCCAGCCCGGCAAGGTGCTCTACGAAATGGAAGGGGTCAGCGAAGAGCTGGCGCGCGAAGCGTTCCGCTTGGCCGCCGCTAAGCTGCCGATCTCGACCACGTTCGTTGCGCGTCATATCGGTGCTTAAGGAGTACAAATATGAAAGCTAGCGAACTCCGTTCGAAAGACGCCGCCGAGCTGGGCAAAGAGCTCGAGAGCCTGCTGAAGGCGCAATTTGGTCTGCGCATGCAGAAGGCTACGCAGCAGCTTGCCAACACCAGCCAGCTGCGCAACGTGCGTCGCGATATCGCGCGTGTGCGTACCTTGCTGACCGAGAAGGCAGGGAAATAAACATGAGCGAAACGCAAAACACCCAGGTTACCAAGCGCCAGCGTACGCTGGTTGGCAAGGTCGTCAGCAACAAGATGGACAAGACTGTCGTCGTGCTCGTTGAGCGCCGCGTCAAGCACCCCATCTACGGTAAGATCGTCATGCGTTCGGCCAAGTACAAGGCCCACGACGAAACGAACCAGTACAACGAAGGCGATACCGTTGAAATCGCAGAAGGCCGCCCCATCTCGCGCTCCAAGGCGTGGCGTGTGGTGCGTCTGGTCGAAGCAGCGCGCATCATCTAAGTTGTAGCATCGCGGCATACCAGGGTTCGCCTCGGATGCCACGAGAAAAAACGGCCGGGATTGCATCCCGGCCGTTTTTTTATCTTCGGCGTTGGCGGTGTTTAGCCGCGCAGCTTGCCTGCTATGCCGCCGGGGAAATAATACACCGACAAGACGAACAGAACACCCAACCACAGCAGCCAGCGATCGGGTTCAAACCATGGCGCCACGAGTGTCAGGCTGGCGGTGGCCGCGTGAAGGATTTGGAGTCCGTCTTGCAGATAGCTCTGTGCGAACACAAACAGTGTTGCTCCGAGTACGGCCCCATACATTGTCCCCATGCCGCCTATGACCAGCATCAGCAAGACGTTGAGCATGATCTCAAAAGACAGCGTGGTGTCGGGCCCGTTGTAGCGCAGCCAGAGGGCGTAGAGCGCGCCAGCTATGGTGGCAAACAAGGCCGCCAGCACATTGGAGGCACTGCGGTAGATCACGCTTCGATAACCCAGTGCTTCGGCGCGAAACGCATTTTCGCGAATGGCCTGCAGTACGCGGCCAAAGGGCGAGTTGACGATGCGCAGCAGCAGAAGAAAGAGCACGACGGCCGCGGAGAAGATCAGATAGTAGGTAATGATGCGGCCGTCGATATTCAAACCCAGCACCGGTTCACGAAAGACCTTGTAGGCGGGCCGGAGCAAGTGCGGGACTTTGAAGTTCAGGCCGTCTTCGCCACCGGTCAACCAGGATAGTTGCGAACTGAGCGTCTGAAATGCCGCGGCCACGGCAAGCGTGATCATGGCGTAGAAAATGGCCCGAACTCGCAGACTGGCCAGGCCGATGAGCAATGCCAATAGCAGCGACACCGCCAAAGCAATGAGCAGGCCGGCTCCAACGGCAGCCCATCCGGGCTCCATGCGCGTGCTGGCAATCGCAACGCCGTAGGCGCCGATACCGAAGAACATCGTGTGTGCAAAGCTCACCACGCCAGTGTAGCCAAGCAAGAGATCGTAGCTGGCGACCAGTACGACGAACACCAGTATCTTGGCTGCCACCGCGAGCGCGCGCGGGCCCGGGAAGACAAACGGGGCGATGGCCAGAAGGACCACGATGAGTATGAGCAGCGCGGCCAGCACGCGACTACGAGGCGGATCGCCGGAGAGCAAGTGCATGGTGTTAGCGCGGTTGGGTGACTGGATAGACGCCCTGCGGGCGCCACAACAAGACGGCAACCAGCAGTGCGATATTGGAGAACAGCGCAGCCTTGGGCAGTAAGAAGCCAGTGTAGTTGGCCATCAAGCCCACGAGCAGCGCGCCGATGAGACATCCGGCGGTCGAGCCGAGGCCGCCTATCATGATGACGATGAAGATGAGTACGTTGACTTGTGCGCCGAGCTGCGGAACCACGGACTGTTGATACAGGCCCCAGAGCACGCCACCGAGTCCGGCGAGCATCGAGCCTGCGACGAAAACGGCGATGAACAGATGCCGTATGCGGTATCCCAGGCTCTCGACCATTTCGCGATCCTCTACGTCAGCACGGATCAACAGTCCCAACTTGCTGCGATTAAGAACGACGAGCAGCAGGCCGAGCACGCCCAATCCGATTGCCAACGCCAGTAGCCGAAACTTCTCGATGGCAGCGTCTCCGAACAAGACCGCGCCGCGCAGAGCCGTCGGCAGTACCAGGGTGATGGTTTGCGGGCCCCAGATCATCTTGATGAGTTCCTCGCCGATGATCAGCCCTCCCATAGTGATCAGGATCTGCTTCAGGTGGTGGCCGTAGACGGGGCGGACAATCAGCCGTTCGAACACCGCGCCTATCGCACCGGCGACCGCCATGCCGACAAGCAATGCCGGAACAATGGCTCCCAGGTTGACCCACAGGCTGGGGCTGTCCGTCCACCCTCCCATGAGCGCGAGTACCGTGGTGGCCATGTAGGCGCCGATGGCAATGAACAGACCGTGGCCGAAATTCAGTACGTCCATCAGGCCGAAGACGAGCGTCATGCCGGAGGCGACGATGAAAATGATCATTCCCATGGCCAGCCCGGCCACGGTCAGCGTGAGCCATGTCGACCAGGAACCGATCAATGGCAGGGCGGCGACGGCAAGACCCAGCACGAGTGCGGCAGGGATGTAATCGCGGCGGGCGGCCGGCAGACTTGTCTCGGTCGTGGAAAGTCCGGTGCTCATTGATGACTCCCCAGGGACAGGCCCAGCAGTCGTTGTTGCAGAGTGTCGTCCTGCGCCAGCGCAGTCATGCTGCCTGCGTGGACGACGCACCCGTTGTCCATCACGGCAACGTGGTCGCCCAACTGGCTGGCAAAGCCGAAGTTCTGCTCGACGAGCAGGATCGTCGTGCCACCACGCTTGAGCTCCTCAAACGCGGCGATCATGTTTTGAACAATGGATGGCGCCAGGCCTTTGCTGGGCTCATCGACAATGAGCAGCCGTCGCAGCTCGATAATGGCGCGCGCTACGGCCAACATTTGCTTCTGGCCGCCGGAAAGGTTTCCGGCAGGATAAAGCCAGAACTTTCGCAGTGCGGGGAGGAAACCGAAGATCCATTCCAGCCTGGCAGTGTCCAGATCCTTGGCGCGCCGCACGCCGCACGCCGCGCGCAGCCAGCAGAATATTCTCCTTGACCGTGAGCCCGCCGAAGATACCCATGTTCTCGGGCACGTAGGCGATGCCCCGGCGTGCCATCTCAGGTGGCCTGGGCCTGACGGCTTGCGCATCGAATTGCAGCGTGCCGCGAGTGGCCTGCCACAGGCCCATGATGGTGCGCAGAGTCGTCGTCTTGCCTGCGCCGTTACGCCCCAACAGCATGGTTACGCGCCCTCGCGGCACATCCAGATTCACACCATGAAGGATGTGATACGCGCCGATGTGCGTATGCACATCATGTAGTCGCAATAAGGGCATCATGCGGCGTTTCCCATGCCCAGGTAGGCCTGTTGGACCAGCGGTGAAGCAATGACGTCGGCGGGTAATCCATCGGCCATGAGGCGGCCGTTGTGCAGCACGACGATGCGATCGGCCAGCTCGCGCACAACATCCATTTTGTGTTCTACCAACATGATGATCTTGGCGGGATCCTGTTTGAGTTCGCGAATGAGGTCGAGGATTACTGGCACATCGTCCACGCTCATGCCCGCGGTAGGCTCATCGAGCATGAACACCACGGGGTCCAGGGCCATCAACATGGCGATCTCGAGCTTGCGCTGGTCGCCGTGTGGCAGGTCGGCCGCAGCCTGATCCCGCCGCTGTTGCAAGCGTGCGCGCACCAGCAGCGCATCAGCGTGTTCGATCAAGGCATGATCGTCTCGCCAGCGATTCCACAGCTTGATGTGCCGCCAACCTGGTCCTTGAGCGCGCGACTGCAGCGCCAGCCGCACATTCTCATGGACGGTCAACCGGGGGAACAATTGCGTGAGCTGAAACGCGCGGCCCAGGCCGGCATGCATGCGGGCCGCTACGCCCAGACGTGTAAGGTCACGTCCGCCGAGCAGCACCGCCCCTGTGCTGGCCCGCAGTTGGCCGGATATCAGGTTGAAGTAGGTGGTTTTTCCTGCTCCGTTCGGACCCACGATGGCAGTCAGCGTGCCGGGGGCATAGCGCGCGCTGACGCCATCGACGGCGGTGTGACCGCCAAAACGGATTCCCAGCGATCGTGTCTCGAGCATGGGCTCAGCGCTTGTTCTGGATGGGAACATCCATTTGCTCAGGCGTGATCTCGCGCACCAGCTCCTGCTCCGCCCAGGGTACGGAGGGATCGTTCTTGATGCGGAAGTGGTACATGGACTGCATGGCCTGATGATCCTGCGGGCGGAATGTCATTTTGCCTTTGGGCGTTTCAAAGCTCATTCCTTCCATGGCCTTGATGAGCGTGTCCGTATCTGACTTGCCCGCGGTCTTCTTCAGAGCCTCGACGATGGCGATCCCCGCTGACATTCCGCCGGCGGTGAAGAAGTCCGGTGGCTGTCCATAGCGTTTTTGATGCTCGGCCACCAGCCAGTCGTTAATGGGGTTCTTCGGAATACCGTAGTAGTAGTAGGTGGCGCCTTCCATTCCGGCCAGACTCTTGAGCGGCGTCATGGCGGCCAGTGTGTTGCCGCCAGTGGCGATCTCTATGCCATAGCGTTTGGGGTCGAGGTCCGCGATCTTGAACGGATTGCCCGCTCCTGCCCAAAGGACAAAGATGATCTTGCGGCCCGGCTTGTCCTTGAGCGCGTCGAACAAGCGTTGCGCGCCGCCACTGAAGTCGGTGGCGTTGGCGGGCAGATACTCCTCATGCACGATCTTGGCATGCTTGAGCGCGCCCTTGAACGCGCGCACACCATCTCTGCCGAAGGCGTAGTCCTGTGCCAGCATTCCAATGGATGTGCCGTCCTGATCGAAGGCGGCGGCATTGGCCACGGCATCCTGCGAGGAATTACGGCCGGTGCGAAAGATATAGCGGTTCCATTTCTCGCCGGTAATCGAGTCGGCGACGGCGGGCTCGACGAGCAGGATTTTCTCGTACTCCTCCGCAATGGGCAGCATGGCTAGTGCCACGCCCGAAGAGGTCGGGCCCACGGCAAGGTCGGCATTGTCATCGGCGTAGGCCGAAGCCAGCTGCGCGCGCGCAACATCCGGCTTGCCTTGGTTGTCCTTTTCGATCACCCGTATTTTGCGGCCGGCCACGGCCATCGTGCCCTGGGTAGCGTACTCCAGGCCCATCATCAGGCCATTGTGGGTTTGTTTGGCGTAGGCCTCCAGGGGACCGGTCTTGTCATACACATGCGCGACCACCAGGTCGGCGGCGACGGCGGGGGCTGCAAGCGCGACGCTTGTCAGAACGGCGGTCAGGATGCGTTTCATGCGGACTCTCCTCGGGCACGATGCTGGGCGAGAAATTGACGTACGGGTTCGATCTGTGCGGGAGCGTTCAGGCTGGGGGCGTGGCCGCAATCGGCAATACTGAGCAGGCGCGCTCGTGGGCCACGTTCGGTCATGGCACGGGCGGTGTCTTCGAGCAGCAGATCCGATTGCTCGCCGCGCAACAGCAACACGGGCTGCCGGATGCTGTCGTACTCGGGCCAGCGCTCATAATCGTCAGGGTAGAGCTCGAACTGACCGACGATGGCTGGATCGTAGTGCAAGGTGATACGCCCATCGGGTAGACGCCGTGCCGAGGTCTCTGTCATGCGGCGCCACTGCTCGTCGGTTTGCTTACCGTAGGGTTTGTAGGCGTTACGCACCCATTGCTCCAGCTCCGTTACCGTAGTGAACGCGGGCGGGCTGCCGGTATAGGCCTGGATGCGCTTCATGGCCGGGCGGGGCAGGGTGGGGCCGATGTCGTTGATTACCAAGTGGGTCAGGCGTTGCCGCAGACAGGTTGCCGCCGCCACCATGCCGATGGCTCCGCCCATGGACGTGCCGACCCAGGCAGCCTGGCGTATTCCAAGACCGTCAAGCAGATCTTCGGCCAGTCGGACGTAGAACGACAGTTGATATTCCTGGCGTGGTTTGGGACTCCATTGGGACAGGCCGCGCCCCAGCGTGTCCGGGCAAATGACGCGCCACTCGGCACTCAATACGTGCGCCAGATCGTCGAAATCGCGTCCCGTGCGGGCCAAGCCGTGCCATAGGAGGACGGCAGGCGCATCGGCCTGTCCCCATTCGACGTAATGCAATTCTCGGCCTTGGGCACGCGCATAGCGCGAGGCGGGGTGGGTCGCCTTCATGTCTCCTCCCGGATTTCCCAGGTTGTTCTCTGTTGGGGCCGAATATAGACTTGTTCTTAGGGCGCAGACAAGGCGCCCATGCCCGGCAAGAGGCACGATCAAAAGAATGGGTACGCTCAGTCAATTCGAGGGCGTGCGCGGAGACATACAGCATGGTTGACACACGATTCGCCACGACTCAGGTGGACCCGCAACAGCAGTTGGACAGTTGGCGCGATGCGCTGGCGCACGCTTTCGGTCCGTTTGAGGTCCATGCCGGGCAGGGCGGCGGAGCATTCGGCGGCAGCTTGCGTTATGCGCGCCGAGCGCACCTGCAATTCAATGACCTGCACTATCAAGGGCAAAAGCTCGAACGCACGCGCGGCAACATCTCTCAGCTCGATGAAGAGTTCTTCACCTTTGGCATGCCGCTGGCAGGCCCGTTGTCCGTGACGCAGTCGGGCAGGCGCTTCGAGGTCGAGCCCGGCTGTGTGTATCTCATGAATCAGAGCGCACCGTATCAGGCCGTCGCGCAGGGCCAGTGCGGCTATCGCAGTCTGAGCATTTCCTTCCCGCGTGCGGCGCTCGCTCAGCGTGCCACTCGGCTGGAGTCGTTCTATAAGTTGTGCATCGACGATGGCGCCCCGGGCGGGCAGCTCTTGAAAAGCTATCTGGACCACCTTCTGGGCGGGATGGCCTCCTGGACCGATAGCGAGGTGGGGACGCTGGGCGAGCATCTGATCGATCTCATTGTGCTGTTTCTCGTGCAGTCCCAGGCGGGGCACGCCTCAGAACATGACAGCAGCGTGAGTCTGGCGCATCGCGAGCGTGCACTGGCGTTCATGCGGCGGCATCTTGCGGATACGGCCTTGACTCCGGCGCGGATCGGACAGGCCTGTGGGTTGTCGGTAAGCTACTTGCATCGCGTGTTTCAGCTTGCGAATCTAAGCGTGGAGTCTCAGCTCTATGAACTGCGTCTTGCCCATTGCCAGCGTTTGCTGCGGGATCCGGCCCACGCCCATCGAACGATTGCCGAGCTGGCGTATCAAAGCGGGTTTGCGCACGCGGCGCATTTCAGCCGTGTGTTTCGCCAGCATTGCGGCATGACTGCGCGCGAATTTCGCGCGCAGTCGGCCCGGCAATGGCACCAGGGCTGAGGTGGATATCCTGCCCCGGGCGATGGCTGGCCGGATTCAGATTTGCGTGATGTACTTGGTCACCAGATAACCGTCGAAGGTCTCCAGCCCGCCTTCGCTGCCGATGCCGCTGTCCTTGATGCCGCCGAAAGGCGTCTCGGCCAGTGCGCTGCCGAAATGATTGATGTTGACCATGCCGGCCTCCAGCCCATTGGAGACTTTGGTGGCGGTTTTCAGCGATTCGGTGAACACATACGAAGACAGGCCAAAGGGAAGGCTATTGGCGCGTTTGAGGACTTCGTCGGTGTCCTTGAAGCGCACCACCGGCGCCAGCGGGCCGAAGGGTTCTTCGGTCATCAGCATGGCGTGGTCAGGAATGTCGGTCACCACCGTGGGGCTGAAGAAATACCCCTTGTCTGACGGAGCATCGCCGCCGAGTACGATCTTGGCACCGTGCTTGCGCGCGTCGTCGATGAACTGCTTCATGGCAGGCACCCGGCGCTCGTGGGCAAGCGGGCCCATTTCAACGCCGGCATCCATGCCGTTGCCAACCTTGATGCCGGACAGCACTTCCGTAAAGCGCGCCACGAAAGCGTCATACGCGCCTTCCTGGACATAGAACCGGGTGGGCGAGACGTATACCTGTCCCGCGTTGCGGATTTTGAACCGGGCCAGCATTTCAGCGGCGCGCGTGACATCGGCGTCATCGAAAACCAGCACGGGAGAGTGGCCGCCCAATTCCATGGTCACGCGCTTCATGTGCGCGCCGGCCAGCGCGGCAAGCTGCTTGCCGACGGGCACCGAGCCGGTGAACGAGACCTTGCGCACGATGGGGGACCGAATCAAGTAGTCGGATATCTTGGCCGGTTCGCCCCAAACGATGTTCAGGCAGCCTTTGGGTAAGCCGGCCTCATGGAACAGGCGGGCAATGGCCATGACGGCGCTGGGAGAATCTTCCGGCCCCTTGAGAACCATGGTGCAGCCGGCGCCCAAGGCCGCGCAGATTTTGCGGATGGCCTGGTTGTAGGGGAAATTCCAGGGGGTGAAGGCCGCGCACACTCCGATGGGTTCGTGGAGCACCAACTGGCGGGCATCGGGATTGCGCGGCGGCACGATGCGGCCATAGATCCGGCGGCATTCTTCGGCGTGCCAATCGGCATGTTCGGAGCAACTGGTGACTTCGCCGATGGCCTCGGCCAGAGGCTTGCCTTGGTCAAGGGTCATGTTGCGACCGATCTCCTGGGCGTGCTCCCGTGAAAGAGCGCCTACCTTGCGCAGGATGGCCGAACGCTCCATCGGCGAGGTGCGCTTCCACGTTTCGAAGGCGCGGGCCGCTGCCTCCAGAGCGCGATCCAGATCCGCTTGCGAGGCGTGAGGAAGCTGGCCTAGTACTTCGCGCGTCGCAGGATTGACCACGTCTTCGGTCTTGCGACCGTCGCCGCTCAGAAATTCACCATCGATATACAAAGCCAACTGTTCGTACATGCCAGTCTTTCCTCGGGGGAATTGGTGGGGTGGGGGCGCGGCAGGCACCCCGTGTGGCGCCAGTCTAAACCAGCTTGGTTCCCTGTGTAGGGGCCACTAACGGCCTAAACGGGGGAACCAATACATCCCAGGTTCACGGGCGCGAGGCGCGGGCGCTGTATCGATTGGGTATGATCGCGGGCTACCACATGGAAGCACGGGTCCTTGACGCCCGCTCCAGCCCTTTTGCCAGCCGACAACTGACCGTGCAGCCAGACACCGCAACCCGCCAGAGCCTGTTCTCGAGAGTGTTATTTCGTTTCATCGACTGGCTGCATGGACGGATCGCGCGGGCCTCCAAGGTCGGAGATCCACCCATTTTCGACAACCGGCTCTTTGCCTGGGTCCCTGCGTTCGAAGCGCAAACGCCGGTCATCCGCGCCGAGCTAGAGCAATTGCTCGCCGATCGGGAAAAATTGCCGGCCTTCCATGAGATTTCGCCAGATGTGGGCATGATCACCCGCGACGATCAGTGGAAGACGTTCGTCTTCATGGGCTATGGGATGCGGTCTGAACGTAATCTGGCTCGTTGCCCGGGCACCGCGCGCGCCTTGCAGGGAATTCCGGGCATACGGACGGCTTTTTTCTCCATACTGGAGCCGGGCAAGCGCATCCCCTTGCACAAAGGCCCCTACAACGGTGTGCTGCGCTTGCATCTCGGGTTGCGCGTGCCGCAGCCGCGCGAGCGCTGCTGGATCGAGGTCGATGGGCAACGTTACTCCTGGCGGGAGGGCGAGGCGGTGATTTTCGACGACCTCTATCCACATCAGGTGCATAACGACACCGATGGGCTGCGTGCGGTGCTGTTCGTGGATTTCGAGCGGCCGTGCCACGCACCGGTCAGCTGGCTCAACCGGCTGGTGCTGGCCGTCGCTCCCATGAGCGACGAGATCCGCCGCGGCAAGGCTAACCACGATGCCTGGGAGAAAACCTACTATGACCAGAGAAACGGCCGCTGACTCGCCTGTAAAAATCGGGTCGCATCAGGCGTTGCATAACGCAGACAGCCATCTTGATTTTTAATCCCGAAGCCGCTTGCGTTCCCAAGTGAGGCGGGATAGAATAAACAGCTTTCCCAAATTGTTGGTTGGGTTGGCCCAGGCCTAGCCGCGAAGCAGCACGAGTTGCTTTTGCGCAGAACGGAACCCAGGGATTCGTCCTTTGGGGGAAAGATGGGCTTGGCGCCGGTTTGACTGACTTGTGGGAAAACCCCAGCAGGATTTCAACCCAGGGTCGTTGCTGCCAGCAGGCGGCGCGGACCTGACGGGACCAAAACTGGCAGGAAATGCGGGCCTATCCAACCGGGAAGGACGTGTTTTCAGTTAAGTTGGAACAGGAAAAATCATGATCCAAATGCAGACCACGCTGGACGTGGCCGATAACACTGGTGCGCGTGCTGTCATGTGCATCAAGGTGCTCGGTGGCTCCAAGCGCCGCTATGCCGGTATCGGCGACATCATCAAGGTGAGCGTCAAAGATGCGGCTCCGCGCGGGCGCGTCAAAAAAGGCGAAATTTACAACGCTGTGGTGGTTCGTACCGCCAAGGGCGTGCGCCGCAAAGACGGTTCGCTGATTCGTTTCGGTGGCAATGCCGCCGTGTTGCTCAATGCCAAGCTGGAGCCCATCGGCACCCGCATCTTCGGACCCGTTACGCGTGAACTGCGTACCGAGAAGTTCATGAAGATCGTGTCGTTGGCCCCGGAAGTGCTGTAAGGAGCCCGCGATGAACAACATCCGTAAAGGCGACGAAGTCATCGTTCTGACCGGCCGCGACAAGAAGCGTCGTGGCGTTGTGCTGGCCCGCGTTGACGCCGACCACGTGCTGGTCGAAGGCGTGAACGTCGTGAAGAAGCACATGAAGGCCAACCCCATGGCCAACAACCCCGGCGGCATCGTCGAAAAGACGCTTCCGATCCATATCTCGAACGTGGCACTCTTTAACCCCGCTACCGGCAAGGCCGATCGCGTGGGCGTCAAAGAAGAGGACGGCCGCAAAGTTCGTGTGTTCCGTTCCAATGGTGCCGTTGTCGGCGCCAAGGCGTAAGGGGCGAAAGACATGTCTCGTTTGCAAGATTTCTACAAGAGCAAGGTCGCTGTCGACCTGCAAGCCAAGTTTGGCTACAAAAGCGTGATGGAAGTCCCCCGCATCACCAAGATCACCCTGAACATGGGTGTCTCGGAAGCTGTGGCGGACAAGAAGGTCATCGAGCATGCTGTCTCGGACCTGACCAAGATCGCCGGTCAAAAGCCCGTCATTACCAAGACGCGCAAAGCTATCGCGGGTTTCAAGATCCGTGAAAACTACCCGATCGGTTGCATGGTCACGCTGCGTGGTCAACGCATGTACGAATTCCTGGATCGCCTGGTTGCTGTCGCGCTGCCGCGTGTACGTGACTTCCGTGGTATCTCGGGTCGTGCGTTTGACGGCCGCGGCAACTACAATATCGGGGTGAAAGAGCAGATCATTTTCCCCGAAATCGAGTACGACAAGATCGACGCGCTGCGTGGGCTGAATATCAGCATCACCACCTCCGCCAAGACCGACGAAGAAGCCAAGGCGCTCTTGACCGCCTTCAGCTTTCCGTTCCGCAACTAAGGGGCTGATGACGTGGCTAAACTTTCCCTCATCAATCGCGACATCAAGCGCGCCAAGCTGGCTGACAAGTTCGCCGCTCGCCGCGCCGAATTGAAAGCGATCATCGACGACCAGTCGAAGACCGACGAAGAACGTTACCAGGCTCGGCTGAAGCTGCAACAATTGCCGCGCAATGCCAACCCGACGCGCCAACGCAATCGCTGCGTGGTGACCGGTCGTCCTCGCGGCGTGTTCCGCAAGTTCGGCCTGACCCGTCACAAACTGCGTGAAATGGCCATGAAGGGCGAAGTGCCCGGCATGACCAAGGCCAGCTGGTAGGAGAACGAATATGAGCATGAGCGATCCCATCGCCGATATGCTGACCCGCATTCGCAATGCGCAGCAAGTTGACAAGACTACGGTGAACATGCCCTCCTCGAAACTGAAAGTGGCTATTGCCACCGTGCTCAAGGACGAAGGCTATATCGACGGTTTTGAAATCAAGGGCAGCCAGGCCAAGCCTGAGCTGGAAATCTCCCTTAAGTACTACGCCGGCCGTCCGGTTATCGAGCGCATCGAGCGCGTCTCGCGCCCCGGTCTGCGTATCTACAAGGGCCGCAGCAACATTCCTCAGGTCATGAACGGCCTGGGTGTGGCTATCGTTTCGACCTCGCGCGGTGTGATGACCGACCGCAAGGCTCGCGCCAATGGCGTGGGCGGCGAAGTGCTTTGCTACGTGGCCTAAGGAGAGTCGAATGTCACGTATCGCTAAGTATCCGGTCGAACTGCCCAAGGGTGTTGAAGCCAGCATCCAGCAGGATCAGATCACCGTCAAGGGCCCGCTGGGCACCTTGGTGCAATCGCTGACGGGCGACGTCAACGTGGTTCAAGACGACGGCAAGCTGACCTTCGCCGTCGCCAACGACACGCGTCACGCCAATGCCATGTCGGGTACCGTGCGCGCGCTGGTTGCCAATATGGTGACCGGTGTGAGCAAGGGCTTCGAGCGCAAGCTGACGCTGGTTGGCGTGGGTTACCGTGCATCCGTGCAAGGTGACGCCGTCAAGCTGCAGTTGGGCTTTTCGCACGACGTTTTGCACAAGCTGCCCGCCGGTGTTAAGGCGGAGTGCCCGACCCAGACGGAAATCGTCATCAAGGGCTCCAACAAGCAAGTCGTCGGTCAAGTGGCCGCGGAAATCCGTGCTTACCGTCAACCCGAACCCTACAAGGGCAAGGGTGTACGTTACGCCGATGAACGCGTCGTCATTAAAGAGACCAAGAAGAAGTAACGGCGACAAGGACGAATCATGGACAAAAAAGTTACCCGTTTGCGTCGTGCGGTTCCGACCCGCCGGAAGATTACGCAGCTGGGCGTTCATCGCCTGTCGGTCTTCCGCTCGAATCTGCACATCTACGCCAACATCATTTCGCCGGAAGGCGATCGTGTGGTCGTCAGCGCCTCGACGCTCGAGGCAGAAGTGCGCTCGCAGCTGGCAGGTCAGTCTGGCACCGGTGGCAATGCCGCCGCCGCCGCTCTGATCGGCAAGCGTGTGGCCGAAAAGGCCAAGGCTGCCGGTATTGAACTGGTTGCCTTCGATCGCTCGGGCTTTCGTTACCATGGCCGCGTTAAGGCGCTGGCCGATGCCGCGCGTGAAGCCGGCCTGAAGTTCTAAGCGAGGATCAGTCAAATGGCTAAAGTACAAGGCAAGAACGCCGCGGAAAAAGAGAACGACGACGGTCTGCGCGAGAAGATGATCGCGGTCAACCGCGTGAGCAAAGTGGTCAAGGGTGGTCGCACCATGAGCTTTGCCGCGCTGACCGTGGTGGGCGATGGTGATGGTCGTATCGGCATGGGCAAGGGCAAGGCGCGTGAAGTGCCGGTGTCGGTCCAGAAGGCAATGGAACAGGCCCGCCGCGGTTTGTTCAAGGTTGCCCTGAAGAACGGCACGCTGTATCACACCGTGGTAGGCAAGCATGGCGCCTCGACGGTGCTGATCTCGCCGGCCGCTGAAGGTACTGGCGTGATCGCCGGCGGCCCGATGCGCGCTATTTTTGAAGTGATGGGCGTGCGCAACGTCGTGGCCAAGAGTCTTGGCTCGAGCAACCCCTACAACATGGTTCGCGCCACGTTGAATGGTCTGCGCAATTCCCTGACCCCGTCGGAAGTTGCTGCCAAGCGCGGCAAAACCGTCGAAGAGATCCTGGGGTAAATCATGGCTCAGAAGCAGATCAAAATTACGCTCGTACGCTCGGTGATCGGTACCAAGCAATCCCACCGCGATACCGTTCGCGGCCTGGGTCTGCGTGGTCTCAACAGCAGCCGTGTGCTGCTCGACACGCCGGAAGTGCGCGGGATGATCCGCAAGGTGGATTATCTCGTCTCCGTGTCGGAAGCCTAAGGAATCACGATGTCGGATATTCAACTTAATTCGCTGAAGCCCGCTGAGGGCTCCAAGCACGCCAAGCGCCGCGTCGGCCGTGGCATCGGTTCCGGTCTGGGTAAGACTGCCGGCCGTGGTCACAAGGGTCAGAAGTCGCGTTCGGGCGGTTTCCACAAGGTTGGCTTCGAAGGCGGTCAAATGCCGCTGCAGCGTCGCCTGCCCAAGCGTGGTTTCACCCCGCTCGGTCAGCATCTGTACGCCGAAGTCCGTTTGTCGGATCTGCAGCGTCTGGATGTCGAGGAAGTCGACGTCCAGGCCCTGAAGGCCGCAGGCGTGGTTGGCCAAGGCGTGCGTTATGCCAAGGTCATCAAGTCGGGTGAACTCTCGCGCAAAGTGGTGCTGCGTGGCATCACTGCGACGGCCGGCGCTCGCGCCGCTGTCGAGGCCGCGGGCGGCTCGCTTGCTTGATCGCGAGGTGACGCGTGGCTAAAGCGCAGGCACTGGGCAAGACCGGTACCCGATACGGCGATCTGAAGCGCCGTATCGTGTTCCTGGTCCTCGCCCTCGTGGTTTACCGTCTCGGTACTCACATCCCTGTTCCGGGCATCAATCCGGACGCGCTGGCGGACTTGTTCCGCCAGAACCAGGGCGGGATCCTGGGCCTGTTCAACATGTTCTCGGGCGGTGCGCTTTCGCGCTTTTCGATTTTTGCCCTGGGGATCATGCCGTACATTTCGGCATCCATCATCATGCAGTTGATGTCGGTGGTGGTGCCGTCGCTGGAAGCGCTCAAGAAAGAGGGCGAAGCCGGCCGGCGCAAGATCACCCAATACACCCGCTACGGCACGGTCGTGCTGGCGCTGGTGCAGGCTGTGGGCATATCGGTGGCGCTGGAATCGCAACCCGGGCTCGTTGTCGATCCGGGCATGTTGTTCCGCTTCACGACCATCGTGACGCTGGTCACTGGCACCATGTTCGTCATGTGGCTGGGTGAGCAGATTACCGAACGTGGTCTGGGCAATGGTATTTCGATCCTGATCTTCACTGGTATCGTCGCGGGCTTGCCCACGGCGCTGGCAGGGCTGCTGGACCTGGTGCGCACCAACTCAATGTCGGTGGTGTCTGCCCTGTTCATCATTGCTCTGGTGGTACTGGTGACGGCGTTTGTCGTGTTCGTTGAACGCGGTCAGCGCAAAATCACGGTCAATTATGCCAAGCGCCAGGTGGGCAACAAGGTCTACGGTGGTCAGAGCTCGCATTTGCCGCTCAAGCTGAACATGGCCGGGGTGATTCCGCCGATCTTTGCATCGTCGATCATTCTGTTCCCGGCCACGATTACCAGCTGGTTCTCCACAGGCGACCGTATGGTCTGGCTGCGCGATCTGGCTGCTGCGCTTGAGCCTCGTCAACCGCTTTACATCACGTTGTATTCGGTCGCGATCATCTTCTTCTGCTTTTTCTACACGGCTCTGGTGTTTAACAGCCGCGAAACGGCAGACAACCTGAAGAAGAGCGGTGCGTTCGTTCCGGGGATTCGTCCTGGTGAGCAAACGGCGCGGTATATCGACAAGATTCTGATGCGTCTCACGCTGGCTGGTGCCCTCTACATCACGTTAGTGTGCTTGCTGCCGGAATTTTTGGTGATGCGTTGGAACGTACCGTTTTACTTCGGTGGAACGTCTCTGTTGATCATTGTGGTGGTGACGATGGATTTCATGGCGCAGGTTCAGGCCTACATGATGTCTCACCAGTACGACTCGCTGCTCAAGAAGGCTAACTTCAAGGGTACGGGTTTGCCCATGCGGTAAGCAAAGAGTATGTCAAAGGACGACGTTATCCAGATGCAAGGTGAGGTTCTTGAGAACCTCCCCAACGCAACATTTCGCGTCAAGCTCGAAAACGGCCACGTGGTGTTGGGCCATATTTCCGGCAAGATGCGCATGCATTACATCCGGATTCTGCCCGGCGACAAGGTCACAGTGGAGCTCACGCCCTATGACCTGACACGAGCAAGGATTGTCTTCCGCTCCAAGTGATGCGGAAACGGATTACGGAAAATTAGGAGTCAACCATGAAAGTAATGGCATCGGTTAAACGGATCTGCCGCAATTGCAAAGTTATCAAACGTCACGGCGTCGTGCGTGTCATCTGCACCGACCCGCGTCACAAGCAGCGTCAAGGCTAACCCCGGTTAGCGGTACGCAACGGATTAAATCAAGGAACAGTCATGGCCCGTATTGCTGGCATTAACATTCCGCCGCAACAGCACGCCGAGATCGGCCTGACCGCCATTTTTGGCATCGGTCGTACGCGCGCCCGCAAAATTTGCGAAGCTGCTGGTGTGCCCGTTACCAAAAAGGTCAAAGATCTGACCGACGCTGAGCTGGAACGCATCCGTGAACACCTCGGGGTGTTCACTGTCGAAGGCGACCTGCGTCGTGAAGTACAGCTCTCGATCAAGCGTTTGATCGACCTGGGAACCTACCGCGGTATGCGTCATAAGCGCGGTTTGCCCGTGCGCGGCCAGCGCACTCGCACCAACGCTCGCACCCGTAAGGGCCCGCGTCGTGCTGCTGCGTCCCTGAAGAAATAATCGAGGATTTAGATTATGGCGAAAGCTTCCACCAGCGGCGCTTCGCGCGTACGCAAAAAGGTTAAGAAGAACGTCTCGGACGGCATCGCGCACGTTCACGCGTCGTTTAACAACACCATCATCACCATCACCGATCGCCAAGGCAATGCCCTGTCCTGGGCAACTTCGGGTGGTGCCGGCTTTAAGGGTTCGCGCAAATCGACCCCGTTCGCCGCTCAGGTCGCCGCTGAAACGGCCGGCCGCGTGGCGATGGAATACGGCATCAAGACCCTCGAAGTTCGCATCAAGGGTCCTGGTCCTGGCCGCGAATCGTCCGTACGCGCCCTCAATGCGCTGGGTATCAAGATCTCGAGCATTGCCGATATCACGCCCATCCCGCATAACGGCTGCCGTCCGCCGAAGCGTCGTCGTATCTAAGGGGAACCTTCATGGCTCGTTATACTGGTCCCAAGTGCAAACTCTCGCGCCGCGAGGGCACCGATCTGTTCCTGAAGAGCGCCCGTCGCTCGCTGGATTCCAAGTGCAAGCTGGACTCCAAGCCTGGCCAACACGGCCGCACTTCGGGTGCTCGTACCTCCGACTACGGTCTGCAGCTGCGCGAAAAGCAAAAGCTCAAGCGTATGTACGGTGTGCTCGAGAAGCAATTCCGCAAGTACTTCGTTGAAGCTGAGCGTCGTCGTGGCAACACCGGCGAAACGCTGATCCAGCTGCTCGAATCGCGTCTGGACAACGTCGTCTACCGTATGGGTTTCGGTTCGACCCGTGCTGAAGCTCGTCAATTGGTGAGCCACCGTGCCATCGAACTGAACGGCCACACCGCCGACATCGCTTCGATTCTGGTCAAGGCTGGCGACGTCATCACCGTGCGTGAAGCGGCCAAGAAGCAAGCTCGTATCCGCGAATCGCTGGATCTGGCTTCGAGCATCGGCATCCCGCAATGGGTGGAAGTCGATACCAGCAAGATGGCCGGTACGTTCAAGTCGGCTCCGGATCGCGCTGACGTCGCTCGCGATGTCAACGAATCCATGGTCGTCGAACTGTACTCGCGTTAATCGTCTTCGCGGGCCTAGTGCCCGCGAGCGGTTATACTGCGTCCCAGCCCGCCCAGGCCAGTTTGGCCCTGGCGGGCTTTGCGGTGTTCTAGACCACCGTTTTCCTGCTGTCCGCAGCGTTTACTTCCATCAGCCTTATCGGTGTAACGAGCCGAGGGTATTGAAAAGGAACACAGTACATGTCCACTCAAGGTTTTCTGAAGCCGCGCTCCATTGAAGTCGAGCCGGTCGGCCCCAACCACGCCAAGATCGTGATGGAGCCTTTCGAACGCGGCTACGGCCACACGCTGGGCAACGCGCTGCGCCGCATCCTGTTGTCTTCGATGACCGGCTATGCGCCGACCGAAGTCCAGATGACCGGTGTCGTGCATGAATACTCGACCATTCCGGGCGTGCGTGAAGATGTCGTCGACATCCTGCTGAACCTGAAGGGCGTGGTGTTCAAGCTGCACAATCGCGACGAAGTCACGCTGATCCTGCGCAAGAACGGCGCCGGCCAGGTGTTGGCCAGCGACATTGAACTGCCGCACGATGTCGAAATCGTCAATCCGGACCACCCCATTTGCAACTTGACCGATGCCGGCAAGCTGGAAATGCAGATCAAGGTCGAGAAGGGCCGTGGCTATGTGCCGGGCAACGTGCGCGCGCTGTCGGAAGACCGCACCCACACGATCGGCCGCATCGTTCTGGACGCGTCCTACAGCCCTGTGCGTCGCGTGAGCTACGCCGTCGAGAGCGCCCGCGTCGAACAGCGTACTGACCTGGACAAGCTGGTGCTGGATATCGAAACCAACGGCGTGATCTCGCCCGAGGAAGCTGTGCGCCAGTCCGCCCGCATCCTGATGGATCAGATCTCGGTGTTTGCCGCCCTCGAAGGCGCTGGTGACTCGTACGAAGTTCCGGTTCGCGGTACGCCGCAGATCGATCCGGTGCTGCTGCGCCCGGTCGACGACCTGGAGCTGACCGTGCGTTCGGCCAACTGCCTGAAGGCCGAAAACATCTACTACATCGGCGACCTGATCCAACGTACCGAGAACGAACTGCTCAAGACCCCGAACCTGGGTCGCAAGTCGCTCAACGAGATCAAGGAAGTCCTGGCTGCACGTGGCCTGACTCTGGGCATGAAGCTCGAAAACTGGCCCCCGCTGGGCCTCGAGCGTCCCTAAGCCATACGGTGAGCCATGGGCAATGACGCTCATGGCCGCCCAAGAGGCATCTTCGGATGCCATTTATCCACCGGACCGCGGTGTGTCATTGATACGCACCGATAGAAGAGCCGGCTAACCCGGCGGCGGAAACGCTGTCTTTAGATTCAAAGGAAATCACCATGCGTCACGGTAACGGCCTTCGCAAGCTCAATCGCACCAGCAGCCATCGTCTCGCCATGTTTCGCAACATGGCCGTTTCGCTGATCACTCACGAAGCGATCAAGACCACGCTGCCCAAGGCGAAAGAACTGCGCCGCGTCATCGAACCCCTCATCACCCTGGGCAAGGAACCCACTCTCGCGAACAAGCGTCTGGCTTTTGCCCGTCTGCGCGATCGCGACGCCGTGGTTAAGTTGTTCGCTGAAATCGGTCCGCGCTACGCGAACCGCAACGGCGGCTACACCCGTGTCCTGAAGATGGGCTTCCGTCAGGGCGACAACGCTCCCATGGCTTTCATGGAGCTGGTTGACCGTCCGGAAGTGGATGCTTCCGAAGCGGATAGCGCTGCCGAGTAAGGCAACGCCATAAGCGGCAAAAGCGGACTTTCGGGTCCGCTTTTGCTTTTTGGCGTCAACGCAGTGCCTGACGCAATTCTTCCGCCGTCGCGCCTAGCTCCTCGTTGCTGGCCTGAGGCGGCATCACGAAGGTCAGATCCTGCTGCGCAATGTACTGCGTGGAGGTGATGTCCTGGGGGTGGTGCATGGGCACGATGTGCGCATGCGCATGCGCGACATGGATGCCCGTAAAGGCCAGTGCTATACGGTCTACCGTATAGAGGCGCTTCATGTGACGCGCAAGTCGCTGGCCCTGGTTGACGATATGGCCAGCCAGCTCAGCAGGCATGTCTTCGAAGTAGGGATAGTGCTGCTTGGGAATGATCAGGACGTGGCCACGCCGGACCGGATGGAGATCCAGAAAGGCGAAAATGCGGCGGTCTTCGTAGACGGTGTGTGCGGGGAGTTCGTGCCGGGCGATGCGGCAGAACAGGCAGTTGTCCGACATGGGTGTCTCCTGAGGGCCTGCAACACGCGCAAAAACCGGATTCGCGGCCAATCCCATAAAATACTCTGACTTGCCTGGCACAGGTCCCATATCAGGAGTTCCCATGTTGCGCGATGACGACGTTGTGCTGATCATCAGCAATGCTCCAGATACCTTGGTGGCCAAGCGTATTGCGCATGTCCTGGTCGAAGACGGTTTGGCGGCCTGCGTGAACCTAGGCCAGCCCGGGTTGTCTGTCTACCGATGGAAGGATGAGATCGAGGGCGCCGAGGAGGTCCCTCTTACGATCAAGACGACCTACGGCATGCAGCAGGCCGTGGTACAGACCTTGGCGGGGCTTCACCCCTATGAGGTGCCGGAGATCATCGTGGTCCCAGTCATAGGCGGACTTGCCTCCTATCTCGATTGGGTACGCGAGCAGACTCGAAATCCGGGCGCAGGCTAAACAGAGGACCTTATGCAGGCAGTGGCGACGACTCAACAGCAACGAACCGGTCTGACAGAAATGTGGGCGTTGGCGCGGTGCCTTGGCTTACTGATGCTGGTGATGCTGCTGGCGGGCGCGCGGTTGGCACAGGCCGCCGACGAGGCAGAGTTTCTGGCGCCCGAGCGCGCCTTTCAGCTCACGGCCAGCCAGCCGGCAGCGGATCTGCTCGAACTGCATTTCAAGGTGGCGCCAGGTTATTACCTGTATCGCGAGCGCTTCGAGTTATCGGGGCAGCCGGTTGAGGCGATCAACAGTGCCGCAGCGGTGTTTCCGACGGGTGAGGTCAAGTATGACCCCACCTTCGACAAGGACATGGAGGTCTATCATCACGACGTGGTGATCCGAGTGCCACTGGCCCTTACGGGCCAGCCGGCTCGCTTACGGGTCACCAGCCAGGGTTGCGCCGACGCGGGCTTGTGTTATCCGCCGATGTCGCAACAGGTGGCGCTCACGCCTGAGGGTGCTTCCTATGCGGTCAACGTCAGCGCCATCGATCCTGGGCAGATGGCAGAGCGGCCGGAGGCGACCACGGCTGCCGCTCCCACGGCTGCGCCCGCGACCGGCCAGCCCACCGCCTCTGGCAGCGGGCTGGGCGCCTTGCTGGAGGCGGGCGATGTCGGCCTGGCGGGCGCGCTGGGAGGGTTGGGCGTCTTGGGGGCCGCTGGCGTGTTCTTCGTACTGGGCCTGCTGCTGGCGTTCACGCCTTGCGTGCTGCCCATGATTCCGATTCTGTCATCCATCATCGTGGGTCGGGACGCGCAGGTGGTTACCTCCAAGCGTCGCGGCCTGGGACTGGCCGCGGCCTATGTATTGGGCATGTCGGTGGTTTATACGGTTCTGGGTGTGGCTGCAGGGCTCAGCGGCGCGGGTCTGGCTGCGTGGCTGCAGACGCCGTGGGTGCTGGTTCTATTCGCCCTGCTGTTGGCGTTGCTGGCTCTGGCCATGTTTGACGCGTACATATTGCAGTTGCCCGCGGCATGGCAGGCCCGGCTGTCCGAGCGCTCCAATCGTGTGCCGGGTGGCAGGTATACCGGCGCCTGGTTCATGGGCGCCATTTCCGCCCTGATCGTCGGGCCGTGCGTGGCCGCGCCACTGGCCGGCGCATTGCTCTACATCTCGCAGACAGGCGATGTCTGGCTGGGCGGCGCGGCTTTGTTCGCCATGGCCTGGGGCATGGGTGTGCCCTTGCTCGTCGTGGGGGCCTCTTCCGGCGCGCTTTTGCCGCGCGCAGGCGCCTGGATGGACGGCGTCAAACGTTTCTTCGGCATGGTGTTGTTGGCCACCGCCTGGTGGATGCTGATACCGATACTGCCGGCCTGGTTGCTGATGCTGGGCTGGGCCGTGCTGGCCAGTGTGGGGGCCGTCATGCTGCGTGCCTTCGAGCCCTTGCCTGCCGACGCCGGAGCGGCGCGCATGTTTGCCAAGGGCATAGGGCTGTTGTTCGCCCTGGGTGCACTGGTTTGGGTGGTCGGTGCGGCAAGTGGCGCACGGGATGCCCTGGTGCCGCTTGGCCAACTCGCCGCGCGGACGCAGATCGGCGCGCCGCGTGACGAGCATCCCTCGTTCACGCGGATCCGCACGGTGGCCGAACTCGATGCCGCCCTGGCGGCCAGCACGCGGCCCGTCATGCTGGATTTCTATGCGGACTGGTGCGTGTCCTGCCGCGAGATGGAGCGTTTTACGTTCAGCGATCCGGGCGTGGCACAACGCATGGCCGGCATGTTGTTGCTGCAGGCCGATGTGACGCAAAACAACGCCGAGGATCGCGCCCTGCTCAAGCGCTTCAAGCTGTTCGGGCCGCCGGGCATCCTGTTTTTTGCCCCGGGTGGGCGGCTGCTGGAGCAGCCACGCGTGGTGGGTTTTCAAGATGCCGCGCGCTTTTCCGCATCGCTGGACCAAGCGGCCGCGGAGGCACAACACTAGGCGGCCAATCGCAGCGCCGGCCTGCGCGGGCCCGCGTCGTGCGGGGTAGTATGGCGGTTCTGTCCGCCAATCCTCCATCGTCGTGAACACCTCAAGTTCTCAAGCCATGCCGCTGTCGCCCGGGCCGGTGTATTTCCAGCTGTTTTTCGTGATGGCGGCCTGGGGAGTCAACCTTGTCGCCGTGAAGTATCTGTTGGGGCAGATGGACGTTTATGTCGTGGCGGCTGTGCGGATCCTGGTGGCTTTTACCGCGGTGACGCTCTTCATCCTGCTGCGTTTCGGGCAAGTGCCGCGGTTGACGCGCGCCCAGTTGGGCTGGGTGTTTGCCGCGGGCCTGCTGGTGGTCTATGCGCATCAGGTGTCCCTGGTGATGGGGCTGCGGATGACCTCAGCGGCCAACGCCACGCTGATCATGGCCACCAGTCCCTTGTTTTCGGTGGTCCTGGGAGCGCTCTTTTATCGCGAACGTCTGACCCCCGCACGTATCGTGGCCGGTGTGCTCGCGCTGGGAGGCGTGTCGCTCGCGGTGGCCGGCAGCGGCGCCCAGCTTGCTCAGGCTGGCCTGGGAGATCTCCTGGCGCTGGTGGCGGTCGTGGTCTTCGTCATCGGTGGCTTGGTCATACAGCGCGTCTCACGCGCGCTCGATCCGTTGACCATCCTTTGGTACACCTATCTGGCCGGAGCGGTGGCGCTCACCACCCATGCGGCGCTGTCGCCCGCCACGTATCAGGCTTCATCGTGGACCACGGACCCCTGGGCCTGGGGTGTTGTGTTTTTTTCGGCAGTGATCGCGTCGGGCGCGTGCAATCTGATGTGGAATCGCGGCATCGCCCGTCTGGGCATGAGCCGGGCCGCCATGTTTGTGAACTGGCTACCCATTTTTGGTCTGATGGCCGCAGCCGTCTTTCTGGATGAGCACATCACCCTGGCACACCTGGCCGGCCTGGTCTGTGTGCTGCTGGGCACCTGGCTGGGCTTGCGGCCCGCCCAGCCAGGTGCCGTCTGAATCGGGATTTCTTCAGCGTGCGTGACGCAGCTTTTCGGCGGCATCGATGGCGAAATAGGTCAGGATGCCATCGGCACCTGCCCGCTTGAAGGCCAATAGGGCTTCCATCATGACCTTGTCGTGATCCAGCCAGCCATTGGCTGCCGCAGCTTTGATCATCGCGTACTCGCCGCTGACCTGGTAGGCAAACGCCGGCACGCGGAAAGCATCCTTGACGCGCCGCAGCACGTCCAGATAGGGCATCCCTGGTTTGACCATGACCATGTCGGCGCCTTCGGCGAGGTCGCCGGCGACCTCGCGCAAGGCCTCGTCGATATTGGCCGGATCCATCTGATAGGCCATTTTATTGGACTTGCCCAGCGTGCCGGCCGAGCCGACGGCGTCCCGAAACGGCCCATAGAAGGCGCTGGCATATTTGGCCGAGTAGGCCATGATGCGCGTGTGGATGTGCCCGGCGCCATCGAGCGCCTGGCGGACGGCACCGATACGTCCATCCATCATGTCGCTGGGCGCGACGATATCCACGCCGGCCTGTGCCTGCGTCAAGGCCTGGCGTACGAGAATCTCGATGGTCGGATCGTTGAGCACATAACCGTCCGCATCGATGATGCCGTCCTGGCCATGGCTGGTGTAGGGGTCCAACGCCACGTCGGTGAGGATGCCCAGGTCGGGGAAGCGGGCCTTCAGCGCGGCGACCACGCGCGGGATCAAGCCGTCGGGGTTGGTGGCTTCGATGCCATCGGGTGTCTTGAGCGCGGGGTCGATCACCGGAAACAATGCCAGCACCGGAATGCCCAACTGCATACATCGCTCTGCCACGGCGAGCACGGTATCCGGCGAATACCGCACAACGCCCGGCAGCGAGGCCACGGGTTGCGCGAGCCCCTGACCCTCGGCCACGAAGACCGGGTAGATCAGATCATCGACGGTGAGCGTGTTTTCACGGACCAGCCGGCGGGTGAAGTCGTCACGGCGCAGGCGCCGAGGGCGCGAGACCGGGAACGCGGGAGCAATCAGTTGAGGTTTCATGGAGCGACCTTTGGAGAAATCCAATTCTCGATCTGCGCGGTGGCATCTTCCAGGCCGATGCGATCCGGTACCGAGAAGGGCACGGTGTTGAGCGCGCCGATGTCGGCCAGTTGCTTGCGCACATCGAACACGGCGCGGATGCGCTGGCCATAAGGAAGCTTGTCCGCCTTGGTCAGCAAGGCCAGCACCGGACGGCCTGTTGGAGCAATGAAATCGGCGAGACGGCGATCCAGATCCGTGACGCCACGGCGGATGTCGATGAGCAGGACGATCCCAGTTAGGGAACGGCGATCGCGCAGATAGCCTCCCAGGATGTCTGCCCATTGTTCTTTCTCGCGATGCGCCACCGAGGCATAGCCATAACCAGGCAGGTCCACCAGAAAACCCAGGGGTTGCTCTGGATTGAGCGGATCGGGCAGGCCGAACATATTGATCAGGCGGGTTCGTCCCGGCGTCTTACTGGAGAACGCCAGTCGACGCTGGTTGCACAGCACATT
The DNA here is from genome assembly GCF_020735985.1 of Bordetella holmesii. Taxonomy (NCBI): domain Bacteria; kingdom Pseudomonadati; phylum Pseudomonadota; class Betaproteobacteria; order Burkholderiales; family Alcaligenaceae; genus Bordetella; species Bordetella holmesii. The sequence goes on along the minus strand of NZ_CP085973.1, from coordinate 3,390,543 downwards.
GATGGCGGACGACTTGCCGGCGTTGGAGCGGCCCACGAAGGCGACTTCGGGCGCACCAGCGGGGGGCAGCTGGTCGAGGCGGGCTGCCGAGATGAAAAAGGAGGCGCGGTGTAGAAGGGACACGTGTCGACTTGGTGGGTGAATGCAAACCCTATTGTATAATCGCCCGTTTGCAACAGTGGCAACAGTAGTCCCCGCGCGAGGGGACGGCTCCCGAAGACTCGAGGAGGGTTGAGGGGCTGGCAAAAAAAGCCGCATCTGGCCGCGCGGGCAGGCGTCGGGCGTAGTGTGCATCAGCACGCTGCCTGATTCGACATCAGATCGTCGAGGTCCACATGAAGCGTGTGCTGTCCCGGATGGTGGTTGCAAGCGGGCTGATGCTCGGTCTGTCCATCACTACGATAAGTTTCGCTGCCGACGGGCCCGCAGGCCCGGCCAAACCCGATGCCGCCAAAGGCGCGCAGTTGTTCGATCAGGGCGACGCGACGCGCGGCATCATCGCCTGTGCGACCTGTCATGGCGCCGCTGGCAACAGCACGATTCCCGCGAATCCCAATCTGGCCGCTCAGCCCCATGAGTATCTGGCCAAGCAGCTGCATGATTTCCAGGTGCAGCAAGGCGCCAAACTTCCTCTGCGCAAGGGTCCACAGGGCGCTCCTACGCCGATGACGGCCATGAGCCAGGCGTTGACGCCAGCGGACATCCAGAATCTCGCCCTTTATCTGGCCCAGCAGCCGCTCAAGGAGCCCGCCACCGCAGGCTACAAGAATCTCGTCGAACACGGTCAACGGCTCTGGCGTGCCGGTGCGGCCGAGCGCGGCCTGCCTGCCTGTGCGGCCTGTCACAGCCCCAACGGGGCCGGGTTGCCGGCGCAATATCCGCGGCTGTCGGGGCAATTTCCTGCGTATATTGAAGAGCAGCTCAAGCTGTTTCGCAGCGGCGACCGGGCCAATAGCGCGCCCATGCACGATATCGCCGCGCGGATGACCGATGACGATATCAAGGCTGTGGCAGACTATGCGGCAGGTTTGCGCTGACTGAGCCGACCGCCGGCCCTCTGAGGCCCGTCTGCCCGGCGTACCGGGCGCAGCTGTCCAGGAAAGGGGGCCGGCGGCCCACTTTCCCCTGCCATTGATGACCTCTATTGCTTCCCGTCCCGCCGTCAGTAGCCTGCCGCGCGCGTTGTTTGAACTGCTGGGCTCGATGCGCTTTGCCATCAGCTTGCTGATGTTCATTTGCGTGGTCAGCCTGGTGGGCACCGTATTGCCGCAGAACCGACCGGCCAGCAGTTACGTCGATCAGTTCGGCCCCTTCTGGTATGAGGTGTTCGACAAGTTTTCGATCTGGCATGTCTACAACAGCTGGTGGTTTCTGCTCATCATGGGCTTTCTGGTGGTTTCCACCTCGATATGCCTGATCCGGAATGGGCCTCGGATGGTGCGCGATGCCTTGTCGTTTCGCGACCATGTGCGTCAAAGCAGCCTGCGCGCTTTCCCGGAGAGGGTGCAGGTGAGCGTGGCGGAAAGCCCGCCAGTCGCGCAGCAATGGTTGCTGGCGTTGCTGCGGCGGCAGGGCTATGCCGTGCGCCAGCGCCAGGATGCGGGGGGGACCCTGCTGGCAGCAAAAAAGGGCAGCAGCAATCGTCTGGGCTATCTCTGTGCGCATGCGGCGCTCATCATTATCTGTGTGGGCGGTCTGCTCGATAGTGAGCTGCCCGTGCGCCTGCAGGTCATGTTCGGCGGCAAGCAGCCGATCACGGAAAATATGTTGATTGCCGACGTGCCCGCCAGTGGCCGGCTGCCGTTGGGCAACCCGAGTTTTCGAGCCAACGTCCTGGTGCCCGAGGGTGCCGAACGCAATACGGCGCTGGTGATGGTGGGCGACGGAGTGCTGGTGCAGCCCTTGCCCTTTACCTTGAAGCTGAAGAAGTTCGATGTGGAGTATTACTCCACCGGGATGCCCAGCCGATTTGCCAGCCATGTCGAAGTCATCGACCCGCAGGATGGCCATACGTTCGAGCGTGTCATCGAGGTCAATGAGCCGCTGCGATACAAGGGCGTCACGGTATATCAGTCCAATCTGGATGACGGGGGCAGCAAGGTGACGCTGACCGGGTATCCGCTGCGTGGCGCGGCGGCGCAACCGTTTACCGTGCGCGGAACCGTAGGCGAGGGCAACGACCTGAGCGCCAGTGTCGCGGGGCAGCATACCGAGAGCTTGATACTCAATATCACCGCCTTGCGGCCCATCAATGTCGAGGACATCACGGGCGGTGATCCACAGGGCGGCAAGCAGAGCTTTGGCGAGCACGTGGCCGCCGTGACGGGCAGCGCTGCTGGCCGCAAGAATGACCATCTGCGCAATCTCGGACCGACGATCGAGTATCAGCTTGTTGACGCGGCAGGTCAGGCGAATGAGTACCGCGTCTACATGCTGCCGGTGGATCTCGACGGATTGCCGGTCATTCTGGCCGGTGTCCGTCAGAACGCCGGGCAGAGCTATGCTTATCTACGCATTCCGGCCGATGCCAACGGGTCGCCGGCCGAGTTCATGAAGATGCGCGCCGCATTGGCCGAGCCTGCTGTGCGCGCCGAGGCGGTCAGGCGTTTCGTTGAGCGTAATCTGCCGCCTGGCGCCGACCGCCAAGCCTTGACCGAGGCGGCGGCGCGAGGCCTGGATACGTTCGCCGCAGGCGGTTTGCGCGCCTTGTCCGAGTTGCTTCAGACCCGCACCGATGCGGCGGATGTCGAGCGCGCCGCCAATGTGGTGCTGCGTTTGCTCAACAGTACGCTCTACGATGTGCGTGCCATCATGCGCGAACGCGAACACTTGCCGGTATTGCCCGACGTCGGCCCCCAGGCGGAACTCGCCGCTCAGTGGCAGCAAGCCGCGCTCGGGGCGCTGTCTGATTTGTCTATCTATCCTGCTCCGATCCTGTTGACGCTGAGCGACTTCCAGCAGGTACAGGCAAGCGGTTTTCAGGTAAGCCGCACTCCTGGCAAGAATGCCGTATATCTCGGCTGCCTGTTGCTCATTGTCGGTATTTTTTCTATGTTCTATATCCGCGACCGACGCATCTGGATCTGGATTACGCCGCAGGCTGCGGGCAGCCAAATCCACGCGGCGATGACCTCGCAGAAGCGTACACTGGACTATCTCCAGGAGTTCGAGCGTTTCCGGGCCGCGCTGACCGACCCGCCCCGAGGTGACCGATGAATACCTCCACCCGCAGCCAGCCCTGGCATGGCAGTTTCTCCCAGACCGGTGATCAGCGCGCCGTACGCGGCCGCCCCGATTGGACCGACGGATTCTTCTTCCTGTTGCTGGCGGTGGGGGCAGGCTATGCGCTGACCCGGCTGGGCCAGTCCATGGACTACTACGAGAAGATCATCCTCTGCGGCACGGTGCCGGCCCTGGCCTGGCTAGGGTGGTTGTGGCGGCCATTGCGGTTGTTGATGGTGGCCTGTGCGTTGGCCGCCGGCCTGGCCTTATTGCTCTACCAGAACGACCTGGCCCGGGCAGAACAGGTTTTCTTCCTCAAATACCTTTTTTCTTCGCAGTCTGCCATCCTGTGGATGAGCGCCTTATTCCTGCTGGCGACAGCCTGTTATTGGATAGGTATCGTCAGCCCCACGGCAGCATGGCTGGGTACGGCCCTGACATGGGGCGCTGTATTTGCCGGAATCACCGGTTTGTTGGTGCGCTGGCGCGAAGGCCACCTCATGGGTCCGGATCTGGGCCATATCCCGGTGAGCAATTTGTACGAGGTCTTCGTGCTTTTTGCGCTCATCACGGCCCTTTTTTATCTCTATTACGAACGTAAGTACGCCACGCGGGCCTTGGGCGGCTTTGTGCTGCTGGTGATCTCTTCGGCCATGGTGTTTCTGCTCTGGTACGCGTTTACGCGCGACGCCGCCCAGATCCAGCCGCTGGTGCCAGCCCTGAAAAACTGGTGGATGAAGCTGCACGTTCCCGCGAATTTCATCGGCTATGGGACGTTTTCGCTGGTGGCCATGGTGGGCTTTGCCTACCTGGTCAAACAACACGGCCAGACCACATCCTGGATCAAGCTGGCGCCTTTGTTCGTGCTTGGGGTGTTGTTATGCGGCGAGCCCATGGTGTTTCGCACGACCGGCCTGTCGGCGACCTGGATGGTCTATGGCGGAATAGGGGTAGTGATCGTCGGGGCGATTTTGTTGGCTCGGCGCCGCATCGCGCAGGCGCTGCCCGCGCTCGAGGTCCTCGATGACATCATGTATCGGGCCATCGCGATCGGCTTTGCCTTTTTCACGGTGGCCACCGTATTGGGCGCGTTGTGGGCGGCCGATGCCTGGGGCGCCTATTGGCAATGGGACCCGAAAGAGACGTGGGCCCTCATCGTCTGGCTCAACTATGCCGCCTGGCTGCACATGCGGCTGATCAAGGGCTTGAGGGGAACGGTGGCGGCCTATTGGGCGCTGGTGGGCCTGCTGATCACCGGCTTTGCCTTCCTGGGCGTGAATATGTTCCTGTCGGGCCTGCACTCATACGGCGAGTTATAGGCCTTGGCAGCGGGGCGCACTGTCCCGCTGCTGCGCGGCCCCTGGCGTCACGGGGCCGCGGCGCGGGAGTCAGGGCAGGGTGGATTCGCCCTTGAGCAGGTCTTCGACCGTCTCGCGCTGGCGCACGATGTGATAGTGCTCGCCGTCGACCATGACTTCGGCAGCGCGGGGGCGCGTGTTGTAGTTGCTGGCCATGACCATGCCATAGGCGCCAGCGGATTCGACCGCCAACACATCGTCCTGCTCAATGGCCAGGTTACGTTCCTTGCCCAGCCAGTCGCCGCTTTCGCACACGGGGCCAACCACGTCATAGCACTGCGGCTCGGCCTGGCGCGGCACGACCGCCTGGATGCCATGGTAGGCCTGATACAGCGTCGGGCGCAGCAGGTCATTCATGGCGGCGTCCACGATGGCGAAATTGCGGGCCTCGTTGTGCTTGAGGAATTGCACGGTGGTCAGCAGGACGCCGGCGTTGCCCACTAGCGAGCGGCCCGGCTCGAGCACCACATGCAGGTGGCCGTGGCCGCGGGCCTGCAAGCGCTTGAATACCTCGTCGAGCAAGGTCTTGGGCGAGGGCGGAATTTCATCCGTATAGCGAATACCCAGCCCACCACCCAGATCCAGGTGCTCGATGGTGATGCCGTGACCTCCGATGCGGTCGATCAGATCTAGCAGTTTGTCCAGTGCATCGAAGTAAGGACTGACATCGGTTAATTGCGAGCCGATATGGCAGTCCACGCCGACGATCTGCAGCCCGGGCAGGCTGGCTGCCGTTTGATAGGCCTGCAACGCTTCTTCGATGGCGATGCCGAATTTGTTTTCTTTCAGGCCGGTGGAAATATAAGGATGGGTTTGCGCATCCACATCCGGATTCACGCGCAGCGACACGCGGGCGATACGGCCTTCGGCCTGAGCCACCTTGGACAGGCGTTGCAGCTCGGCAGTGGACTCGACGTTGAAGCATTTGACACCAGCGGCCAGCGCGTCGCGCATTTCCCACTCTTGCTTGCCCACGCCGGAGAAAACCACCTTGGCAGGATCGGCGCCGACGGCCAGCACACGTTTGAGTTCGCCGCCAGAGACGATGTCAAAGCCCGCGCCCAGGCGGGCGAACTCTTTGAGGACGGCCAGGTTGGAGTTGGCTTTCATGCCATAGCACACCAGCACAGGGCGCTCGCCGATGGCCTGACGATAGTTGTCGTAGGCCGCGTGCAAAGCCGCACGCGAGTACACATAAAGCGGCGTGCCCAGCTTGGCAGCCAGAATGTCCAGCGCGACGCCTTCGGCGTGCAGCACGCCGTGTTTGTAATGGAAATGCGGGTGTCCAGCCAGTTGGGGCTGGGAAGAAGGCGCGGTCATGGCAGCGTCGGGGAGGGGGGTATGCGAGGCCGGTTATCGGCGTCAGCAGGTTGTTGTTGCGAGCCGGAGCTACCCTTTTGATCCGAGGGTGCCGGCAGGTACAGGGGGCCCTTGTAGCCGCATGCTGCAATCAGGCCGGTGGCCGAAAGCGTGGCTACAATGCGTAAAACCCTGTGGCTGAAGGCCATGTGGGACACTGGTAACTCCGTAATCGTTGCAGGTTGGATTATGACCGAAACCGAATTTCTTGCGTTGACTGAGCAGGTACTGGACCGCCTCGAGAGCCAGGCCGATGACTGGATGTCCATGCACGATGTGGACATCGAGGCCAATCGCAGCGGCAATGTCCTGACCCTGATTTTCGAGGATGATATCCACGTCGTCATCAACAGCCAGGCCGCCATGCAGGAGTTGTGGGTCGCGGCCCGCAGCGGCGGATTCCATTATCGCTTTGACGGGCAGCAATGGAACGACACGCGGGGCGGGCCCCATCTGGCCGACGCGTTGTCGCAGATCTGTACCGCTGCGGCTGGTGTGCCGCTGAGCGTGCGCGTGTAAATGCACGCGAGGCCGGGTCGCTCCCGCAGGAGCCCCGGCCACATGCTTCAGAACTGGATGTTTTGCGACCAGGGCTTTTGCGAGTTGGTGCCAAAGCCCGGAGCGGTCCGCACATTCTGGTTGTCGCCCAGCCCATTGAGGAAGTCGCCCAGCGCATCCTCACCCGGTTGCGTCAGTCCCAGGCGGGCCACCGCCTGCCCGGGCGGGAATTCCGCAAAGTAGAAATCGCCGTTTTCAGCCAGCAGGCCATCGGGCTTGGGCCGTTGCTTGCCTTCAGGTGTGCCTTTGAGGGCTTCCTGCATGTAATCGAGCCAGATCGGCATGGCTACCCCGCCGCCGGTTTCGCGCGAACCCAGGGACTTGGGTTGGTCAAAGCCCAGCCAGGCCGTGGCCACCAGATTGGGCGTATAGCCGGAGAACCAGGCGTCGACGGATTCGTTGGTGGTGCCGGTCTTGCCCGCCAGATCGTTGCGCTTGAGGGTGGCACGAGCACGCGCGGCAGTGCCACTGGTCGCCACGCCGCGCAGCATGTCGTCCATCACCCAGGCCGTGCGAGGATCGATGGCGCGTGCGGCTTCGTCGCCGGCGATGACAGGACGGGCTTGCATGAGCACTTTGCCGCTGCTGTCGGTGACCTGATTGATCAGATAGGGTGTTACGCGATAGCCGCCATTGGCGAAGACGGAATAGGCCCCGGCCAGTTGCAGCGGTGTGACCGACCCAGCGCCCAGTGCCAGGGGCAAGACGGCGGGTTGACGCGCTTTGTCAAAGCCAAAACGTGTCAGATAGTCCTGGGCGTACTGAGGCCCGATGGCCTGCAGTATGCGAATGGACACCATGTTTTTGGACTTGTAGAGGCCCTGACGCATGGTCAGCATGGGCTCGTACTGATTGCCGTAGTTCTTGGGATGCCAGGCTTTCGAGCCGGTCTGGGCTGCCGAGAGTTCAAAAGGCTGATCGGAAATCTGCGTGCCCGGGGTCAGGCCGCGCTCCAGCGAGGCGGCGTAGATGAAGGGCTTGATATTTGAGCCGGGTTGGCGCCAGGCCTGGGTGACGCGGTTGAAGTTGCCGCGATAGAAATCAAAGCCGCCAACCATGGCGCGGATCGCACCATCCTGAGGGGACAGCGCGACGAAGGCCGCCTGCACGGCGGGCATGTTGATGACTTCCCAATTGCCGTCATCGCCATACTTGTGGATGTAGACCACGGAGCCGCGTTGCAAGCGCTGCTCGGGTTTGGCCTTGTCGTTCAATGCGCGAGCGACCACGCCGAGGGCTTTCTTGTCGGTAATGGAGATGATCTCGCGCGAACTGCGCGCCAGCTTGATTTCGTTGGGCGAGGCGGAAAGCACCACCGCCGTCATCAGGTCGCCGCTGTCGGAGTATTTGTCGAATACGCCATCGAGGAAGTCGTCCAGCGCTTGCGCGTCTTTCTCGACTCCCGCCGGCAGCTCGAGCTGATCCTCCGGGCCGGGATAAGGCGCGCGCCGGGTGTATTCCAGCACACCTTCGCGCACGGCGCGGTAGGCCGCTTCCTGGTCCTTGGACGAGACGGTTGTATAGACGTTGATGCCGCGCGAATACGCGTCGTCCTGGTAGACGCCGTAGACCAATTGGCGCGCCAGCTCGGCCACGTATTCGCCATGCACGGCATAGCCGCCGGCCGGGGTGCCTTCGGCCGATTTCATGATGATGGGTTGCGCCAGCGCGGCCTTGTATTCGGGCTCGGTGAGATAACCCAGCGAATACATGCGGCCCAGGACATAGCGCTGACGCAGCTCGGCGCGCGGGCGATTGGAAATCGGGTTGAAGCGTGACGGTGCCTTGGGAATGCCCGCCAGCATGGCGGCTTCGGCGGGCGTGACCTGCGACAGCGGTTTACCAAAATAGGTGCGCGAGGCGGCGGCAAAACCGTAGGCACGATGACCCAGATAAATCTGGTTCATGTAGAGCTCGAGAATCTGGTCCTTGGTGAGTTCGGACTCGATCTTGAAGGTGAGCAGCAGCTCATAGAACTTGCGTGAATAGGTCTTTTCGGACGACAGATAAAAATTGCGCGCGACCTGCATGGTGATGGTGCTGGCGCCCTGCGTCTTGGACATATTGATGAGATTGGTCAGCCCGGCGCGCACCACGCCGGTCCAGTCGATCCCGCCATGCTGATAGAAACGGTCGTCTTCGGCGGCCAGCACGGCCGACTTCATGACATCCGGGATCTCGTTGAAACGCAGCACATTGCGGCGTTCTTCGCCGAACTCTCCGATCATCACCTTGTCGGCCGTGTAGACGCGTAAAGGTACGCGAGGACGGTAGTCGGTCATCGCGTGCAGATCGGGCAGATTGGGCCAGGCCAGCGCTAGCGCCATGCCGCCCAATACCAGGCCACACAGGGCCAGACCGCCAAAAAATATGCCGGTCTTGATCAGAAATCGCAAAAACATCGAGCCGCCGGGGGCGGGCTGATCCTGCTTGGAAGAATTCGGACGCTTGCTCATCGCGGCGATTTTACGGTGATCTCTGTATGCCTTCCGAGGTGAGTCCGGAGGCGGTGTAACAAAATAAATCTTTGTGGTAAGCGGGCAACTTGCAGCAATGGGATAATGCCGCCATGAATCTTTCCGCTGACCTGTGCGCCGGCCCCGACGAGGAGCCGCCTGATCCATCGGCTGCCCCGGAGGCAGCTGCCGGCGAATGCATTGAACCCCTGGCGCAATTGCCGCACGATCTGCCGATTTTTCTGGTCGGCATGATGGGTGCAGGCAAGACTACCATCGGGCGCGGCCTTGCCCGGGCGCTTGGGCGCGAGTTTATCGATCTGGATCATGAGCTGGAAGCGCGTTGCGGTGTGCGCGTGCCCGTTATTTTCGAGATAGAGGGCGAGGCCGGTTTTCGCAAGCGTGAATCCTCCGCACTGCAAGAGTGTACTCAACGCCGCGCGATAATTCTCGCTACGGGCGGCGGCGCCGTGCTGGCCGAGGATAATCGTCGTCTTCTGCGCCAACGCGGCATTGTCATGTATCTGCGCGCCAGTGTCGACGAGCTCTATCGCCGGACCTGCCGTGATCGCAACCGCCCGTTGCTGGCGACTGCGGATCCGCGTGGCACGTTGCGCGATCTGATGATCAGGCGCGAGCCCCTGTATACCGAAGTGGCCGATCTGGTGATAGAGACGGGCTCCACGCCTATCGCTTCCCTGGTCAAGGCCATCCTGCCCAAGCTGCAAGCGTACGAGAAAAAACTATGAATGTTGTCGAGGTCGATACCCCGGGCGGGCGCTACCCTATCCGCATTGCTGCGGGCCGTCTGGACCGTCTGGATGAAAGCATTCCCGCCGACGCCACGGCGATTGCCATCGTCACTAATCCGACCGTGGCCGCGCTGTACGGAGAACGGGCCGAAGCCGCGCTGGCGCGTAGCGGCTGCAAGGTGTTGCGCATTGAACTGCCCGACGGCGAGGTCCACAAAGACTGGCAGACGCTGAATCTGATTTTTGACGCCATGCTCGAGCACCGCTTGGACAGGCGTGCTGTCCTGGTGGCGCTGGGCGGTGGGGTGATCGGCGACATGACCGGTTTTGCCGCGGCGGTCTACATGCGGGGGGTGCGTTTCGTGCAAGTGCCCACCACGCTCCTGGCGCAGGTCGACTCGTCCGTGGGTGGCAAGACGGCGGTCAACCACCCCCTGGGCAAGAACATGATCGGTGCCTTCTACCAGCCCGTGGCCGTCGAAATCGATACTGATGTCCTGGCCACGTTGCCGGCGCGCGAGGTCTCCGCCGGGCTGGCCGAAGTGATCAAGTACGGACTGATACTGGACGCGGAGTTCTGGCGGTGGTGCGAGACGCATGTCGAAGACTTGCGCGCCTTGCAGCCCGAAGCGCTGGCCTATGCCATTCGCCGTTCCTGCGAGCTCAAGGCGCAGGTCGTGGGTAAGGACGAAAGAGAGTCGGGCTTGCGCGCGATTCTTAATCTGGGCCACACCTTTGGCCATGCGATCGAGTCCGGGCTGGGCTATGGGCAATGGCTGCATGGCGAGGCCGTGGGTTGCGGCATGGTGCAGGCCGCGGAACTGTCCGCGCAGGTCGAGGGGTTTGCGGCCGATGATGTGCGGCGCGTGCGGGCGCTGGTGCAGGCCATTGGCTGTCCGGTGGCTGCTCCCGATCTGGGTTTCGAGCGCTGGATTTCGCTCATGATGGTGGACAAAAAATCCGAGGCCGGCGAAATACGCTTTGTGCTGATGCCCCATATTGGTCAGGCGGGTATGCGGACCGCGCCTGAAGCGGCTATCCGCACGGCGCTGGATAGAACGGTTCAGACCGCCTAAACGTAACGTCAGGGACAGGACGGCAGTGCAAATGAGTGAATTGGCTTCTTACGCATCTGATCCGGCCCTGACGCGCGGCAGGCAGCACCATGAGCCGGCCGCACAGAACCGCAGCGAATTCCAGCGCGACCGCGACCGCATCATCCATTGCAATGCCTTCCGCCGCCTGGAGTACAAGACGCAGGTCTTCGTCAATCATGAGGGCGATCTGTTTCGCACCCGGCTCACGCACAGCCTGGAGGTCGCGCAGATCGCTCGCACCCTGGCGCGCAGCCTGCGGGTGTCGGAAGATCTCACCGAGGCGATTTCTCTGGCCCATGATCTGGGCCATACTCCGTTTGGTCACGCCGGGCAGGATGAACTCAATGCCTGCATGCGCGAACTGGCGCCGCAGGCCGGCGGCTTTGAGCACAACCTGCAAAGTCTGCGCGTCGTCGATGAACTCGAGGAGCGCTACGCCGACTTCAATGGGCTGAATCTGTGCTTCGAGACGCGTGAAGGCATTCTGAAACATTGTTCGGTAGCGCATGCGCGCCAATTGGGGGCGGTGGGCCAGCGCTTTCTGACGCGCACGCAGCCTTCGCTGGAAGCACAACTGGCCAATCTGGCCGATGAGATCGCCTACAACAATCATGACATCGATGACGGGCTGCGTTCCGGTCTGCTGACGCTGGAGCAGATGGGTGAAGTGGATTTCTTTGCCCGCCACTATGCCCAGGTGCGCGACCGCTACCCCGGTCTGGCACCGCGGCGCGCCACGGCCGAGACGATCCGCCGCATGATCAACACCCTCATCATGGACCTGACCGCCACGTCGCTGGCGCGCATTCGGGATGTCGCACCAGCCACCGCTGACGACGTGCGCGCTGCGGCCCCGCTGGCAGGATTTTCAGATCCTCTGCGCCGCGAGGCCGATGCACTGAAGAAGTTCTTGTTCGACAACCTGTACCGTCACTATAAAGTGGTGCGCATGACGTCCAAGGCCCGCCGCATCGTGCGGGAGCTGTTCGAGGCGTTTCTGGGCGACCCGCGGCTACTGCCGCCGGATTATCGGCGCGAGAACGAGCGCGAACAGGCACGAACTATTGCCGACTATATCGCTGGCATGACGGATCGTTACGCCATCAGCGAACATAGGCGGATATTCGATATGAGTTAAGGGTTTTTTCCCCCAATTGGGGGATGCGGCCAGGGTGGCAGCCCCTCTAGTATGGCGGTGCACATTCGCCGTGCTTTTCCCGCCCATTGTGATGCGATTCGGGGCAACCGTCGCATCAGAGTTGGCGGGTTTTTTCTTGCGCGGCTGCAATGGCTGCCTAGTGCGCCGGCATGGGGCTTTGCAGTGCGCTGACCAGGCGCATCAGGCCTGCCTGACGTTGTGTACCTGTTTTTTGCAACACGGCCTTGCTTTGGGTGCGGACGGTTTCGACGGAAAGGCCCAGTTGCTGCGCGGCCTGTGACAAGGTGGCGCCGGCCATCAGGACTTCGAGCAGACGGGATTCGGCCGCACTCAGGCCAAAGAGGGACTTGAGCATGCTGCGGGCTGGTGGCGAAGGATTGAGGTGCGTGTGGACCATCACCAATGCCAGGCCGGGACCTTGAACGTCACTGTTGCGATACGCCTGTGGAGCTGGCAAGGCGACGATATGGCCGCCGCCGGGCAGGCGCATGCCTTCGGCCACCGCCGGTCCGATGCTGCCGGTTGCCGCAGCCAGGACGCGCGACCATTGCGCGGTGTGTTCGAGTTGCTTGCCGTGGCGCGAATACCAAGCTTCGCCAGCCAGATTGGCCATCAAGAGGCGGCCAGACGGAGCGATGAAGAGCAGGGGCGTGCCAAAGGTGTCCAGCGCCGCCTCGCCCAGGCTGGCACGACGCTCCAGCTCGCGCAGGCGCAAACGCAGCTGCAAGGCTTTTTGCAGATGCGGCACCAGACGTCCCAGGGCGTTTGCATGCTGGTGCTCGAAATGCGTGTGGCCCGGGCTGCGCTGAAACGCCACCGTCCATTCGATATCAGGGGTGCGTACCGCCTGGGTGAGCATCAGTGACCCGATGTCGTGGCGATACAGGAAATCGTTGTAGAACTCCGAGCGGCGTATTCCGCCGGGGCCGAACGCCTCGTCGTCGCGCAGGCAGCCGCCGGTGGGTACGTTGCGCGCCGCCTCCATGAAGCTGTCCATCTGGTAGTAATGGCGTTCGTATTCGTCAAGCGCGGCGGCCGACAGCCCGGCGTTGTCGATCACCAGGATGGATTCGGTGTCGACGTTGCGTGCCAGCACGGTGCAACGGTCGGTGCCCACGGCACGGGCGGCCAGGATCAGAGCCTGACGCCATTGGTCCGTATCGGTAATCCCAGCGTACAGGGCGCTGGCGATGCGTAATTCGTGGTCCGCGTCCATGATGCTGCTTGGGTAATGAGCCTAGAGGCCGTTTTGGCAACCTCTTTATTCCTGCTCACCATACCCGATTTCAGTTCCAGATGTAACTGGGTTTGTGCTTAGGGCATGACCGCGCTCAACGCTGTTGGCGATAGGGTTCGTCTTCGGGCACGAACGTCGCTTCGGCCAGCGCATCGCGCGTCCATTCGCGCATGGCGGGCAGGGCCTGCACGGCATCCATGTAGGCGCGCACCGGACCGGCGGCTGGCACCCCGTAGGTCGTGAAACGGGAGACCACGGGGGCGTAGAACGCATCGGCGATGCTGAAGCGGCCAAACAGGAAGGGGCCGCCATGGCCATACTCGGCCAGGGTGTCCTGCCAGATGGCCTGCACGCGCGAGATATCTTGCTGGGCCGGGCCGATGTCGATGCCCGGCAGGCGGGCTTCGATGTTCATGGGCAGCAGCCGGCGCAGTTCGCCAAAGCCGCTGTGCATCTGAGCGGCCAGGGCTCGCGCTCTGGCGCGGGCGCGTACCGGAGCAGGCCACAGATGCAGCTCCGGATGGCGCTCGGCGGCGTACTCGCAGATGGCCAGAGAATCCCAGATGGCGAAGTCACCATCGAGCAGCACCGGAACCAGGCCGGCAGGCGTGACGCCCCCCAGGCGTTGATCGAAGGCTTCCGTGAAAAGCCCCAGTTTCTGTTCGCGGAAAGGCACGCCGGCCGCGCGCAACGCCAGCCAGGCGCGCAGCGACCACGATGAGTAGTTTTTATTGCCTATCAGCAAGGTGTACATGGGGATGTCGGTCTCGGCTTGCCGTCAGGCGCTGCAGGCAGTCTAGCGGTTTTTGTTGCGCTGCAAAACCCGGGCCAGATAGTGGCCGGTATGGCTTTGCGCAGCCTCGGCAACCGTTTCGGGCGTGCCCTGCGCCATCACCCTGCCGCCACCGTCGCCGCCTTCCGGACCCATGTCGATAAGCCAGTCGGCAGTTTTGATGACATCGAGGTTGTGCTCGATGATCAGCACCGTGTTGCCGCTGTCGACCAGTTGATTGAGGACTTCGAGCAGCATTTCGATATCGCGGAAATGCAGGCCGGTGGTGGGTTCATCCAGGATGTAGAGCGTGCGGCCCGTACTGCGCCGCGACAGTTCCAGCGACAGTTTGACCCGTTGCGCTTCGCCACCCGACAGCGTGGTTGCCGATTGCCCTAGCCGGATGTACGACAGGCCGACATCAATCAAGGTCTGCAGCTTGCGCGCGATCGCGGGGACGGAATCGAAATACTCCAGCGCCTGCTCGACGGTCAGGTCCAGCACTTGGCTGATATTGCGACCGCGGTAGCGGATCTCCAGTGTTTCGCGGTTGTAACGCTTGCCGTGGCAGACGTCGCAAGGCACGTATATATCGGGCAGAAAATGCATTTCCACCTTGACCACGCCATCGCCCTGGCAGGCTTCGCAGCGTCCGCCCTTGACGTTGAAGCTGAAGCGGCCGGGGTCGTAGCCGCGCGTGCGTGCTTCCGGCACGCCGGCGAACAACTCGCGAATCGGTGTGAACAGCCCGGTATAGGTGGCCGGGTTGCTGCGTGGCGTGCGGCCGATCGGACTTTGATCGACGCTGATGGTTTTATCGAAATGCTCCAGGCCGGTCAGCGTCGCGTAGGGCGCGGCATCGCCTTGCGCGTGATTAAGCGCGCGCGCCACCGCCACGGCCAGCGTGTCATTGATCAGGGTCGACTTGCCCGAGCCGGAGACGCCGGTCACGCAGACCAGGCGGCCGGCAGGCAGGCGCAGGTCGACCGACTTGAGGTTGTTGCCCGTGGCGCCAGTCAGTTCCAGCCAGGGCAGATCGTCGGTGACGGGCCGTCTTTGCGGGATGGCAATTTCGCGCGCACCGCTGAGGTACTGGCCTGTCAGCGAGGCTGGATCGGCCTCGACGGTTTCGGGGCGTCCCTGCGCGACGACCTGGCCGCCGTGCTCGCCGGCACCCGGCCCCATGTCCACCACCCAATCGGCCAGGCGGATCATGTCTTCATCGTGCTCGACCACGATGACGCTGTTGCCCAGGTCGCGCAGGTGCTGCAGGGTGGAGATCAGGCGATCGTTATCGCGTTGATGCAGGCCGATGGAGGGTTCGTCCAGCACGTACATGACGCCAGTCAGGCCGGAACCGATTTGGCTGGCCAGGCGGATGCGTTGTGCCTCGCCGCCCGAAATCGTGTCGGCGCTGCGGTCCAGCGACAGGTAGGTCAGGCCGACGTTGTTCAGAAAGCTCAGCCGCGCTTCGATCTCGCGCACGATACGTTGCGCGATCTCCTGTTTGGCACCGGTCAGTTTGAGCATTTGAAACCAGGCCAGGCAGGCCGACAGCGGCATGGCCTCCACTTCGTAGATGGCCCGGCCGCGCTCCTGGCCCTGGCCGGGTTCGTCGCCGATCAGCACGTGGCGAGCCTCGGGCCGCAATCGCGATCCGCCGCAATCCGGGCAGGTCTTGATGTTGCGGTACTTGCCCAGCTCTTCGCGCACGGTGGCCGAATCGGTCTCGCGCCAGCGCCGTTCGAGGTTGGGGATCACCCCTTCGAAGGGATGCCGCTTGACGCTGCTGCGGCCTTTTTCATTAAGGTAGAAGAAGGCGATTTCTTCGTCGCCCGAGCCATAGAGCACTTTGTCGCGTATCTCGTCGCTGAGCTCTTCGAAAGGTGTTTCGATATCGAACTCGTAATGCGTGGCCAAGCTGGTCAGCAGCGAGTGCGTGAAGGCATTGCGTTTGTCCCAACCGCGGATGGCTCCGGCCGCCAGGCTGAGTTCCGGCAGGCTGTGGCTACAGACAGGGCAGGCGTAGCGGCTGGAGAATACGTGCTCACGCGTGCTGTCCATGTCCAGCGCAATGGCGCGCCCATCGGCCAGCTGCAAGGCGGTCTCGAAGCTTTCGGCAAGCCTCTGCTTGCTTTCTGGCCGGGCTCGCAGCCGATCGATCACGACATCGATATCGTGCTTCTCGGTTTTCTTCAGCGGCGCCATCTGGTCGATTTCGACGAGTTTGCCGTCAACGCGCAGGCGCACAAGGCCCTGAGCCTGGAGGCTAGCGCACTCGTCCTCGAAACTGCCTTTGCGGGCCCGGGCGATGGGGGCAAGAATGGCCAGCCGGGTATCGGCAGGCCAGGCGAGCACCGCGTCGACCATCTGGCTGACACTTTGCGCTTGCAGGGGCAGGCCATGATCCGGGCAATAGGGGGTGCCTACCCGGGCGTAGAGCAGGCACAGATAGTCATGGATCTCGGTGATGGTGCCGACCGTGGAGCGCGGGTTGTGGCCCGCGGCCTTCTGCTCGATGGAGATGGCTGGGGACAGACCCTCGATCAGGTCCACGTCCGGTTTGTCCATCAACTGCAGGAACTGCCGGGCATAGGCCGACAGGCTTTCGACATAGCGCCGCTGGCCTTCGGCATAAAGCGTATCGAAGGCCAACGACGACTTGCCCGACCCGGACAGGCCGGTGATCACCACCAGACGGTGGCGCGGCAGATCCAGTGAAACATTCTTGAGATTGTGCGTGCGGGCACCGCGAATGCGTATTTCGTCCATTCCGTGTCCTTCCTTGCCTGCCCGCAGGCGGGCTGGGTTTAAGCAGTTTCAAAGGCCAACTTGGTACTATAGCGCGCCGAGCCCTTCGCAGTGATGGCGCCCTCAGAGTGCTGTCAGGCGGCCGGCGACCTTTCCACCGGCGCGGCAGGCGCATATACAGACAAGAAAGAGATACATGGCGCAACACCAGAAGCTGAGACTGACCTCGTCCGAGCGCCGCGCCAGCGTGGCGCTGGCCGGGTTGTTCGCCTGTCGCATGCTGGGTCTGTTCCTGCTCTTGCCGGTGTTCGCCGTTGCTGCGCGCGGCTTGCCCGGCGGCGAAGATCCCGCCCGCGTCGGCCTGGCGTTGGGCATGTACGGCCTGACTCAGGCCATCATGCAGATCCCCTTCGGCCTGGCATCGGACCGCTGGGGGCGTCGGCCGGTAGTCGTGGTCGGCCTGATTCTCTTTATCGCCGGCAGCGTGGTCTGTGCGCGCGCCGACGACGTCTTCTGGGTCACCATGGGCCGTGCCATTCAGGGCGCGGGCGCCATTTCGGCCGCGGTGACCGCCTGGCTGGCCGACGCGACACGCGATGAGGTCCGTACGCGGGCCATGGCCATGGTCGGTGCCTCCATCGGGCTGTCCTTTGCCCTGTCGCTGGTGTTGGCGCCGGTGCTGGTCGGCTGGTGGGGGTTGCATGGTCTGTTCTGGACCATCGCCTGTCTGGGGCTGGCCAGCCTGGCCGTAGCACGCTGGGTGGTGCCCGTCGTGCCGTTGACCCAGGCGCGCAGCATGCGGCGGGTACGCGCCAAAGAGGTGCTGCTGCACGGCGAGCTGTTGCGGCTGAACTTTGGCGTTTTCGTCCTGCATCTGATCCAGGTGGCCTTGTTCGTGGTGGTGCCGGCTTTGCTGGCCCGCACCGGAGGCCTGGACCTGCGATCGCTCTGGCATGTGTATCTGCCGGTCATCCTGGTGTCTTTCGTGTGCATGGTGCCTGTCATCTTCGTGGCCGAGAAGCACCGGGCGCACCGAGCGGCATTGCGCGCCAGCGTGGCAGGGCTGGCCGTTGTCTGTGCGTTGTTGCCCCTGGCCGCGCAGGCCTTCTTGCCGCTGGCCATTGCCCTGACTGGATTCTTCATTGCCTTCAATGTTCTGGAGGCGCTGCAGCCGTCGCTGGTGTCGCGGGTGGCGCCCCAGGAGTACAAGGGTCTGGCCCTGGGCTTTTACAACACCGCCCAGGCCGCTGGCCTTTTCACGGGCGGCGCGCTGGGCGGGTGGCTGGCGTCGCGGACCGGGCCTGATGGGGTGTTCCTGGCGGCAGCCGCTCTGTCCCTGCTTTGGTTGGCCGCGGCATGGGCGATGAAACCGCTGCGCTAGCCAGGTGCGCCACCCTTGGTCACAGTCCGGCATGGCGCAGCCTGACGATATCGTCGATAATGGCGCTTATTCCAGGCCTTAACCGGACCGCTTGGTCCGCCGAACACGCCGGTCTTCGCATAAGACCGGCGTGTTCATTAAGGCCTTCATTTTGAACAGGTTTTACGTTGGGTGCTGCTGGCGTTTGCCCTTCGGGGTCCGCCCGGCAGACCACAACAGAGGGGCATCGCCATGGCATCGGTCAACAAAGTCATTCTCGTCGGCAACCTGGGGCGCGACCCCGAGGTCCGCTATAGCCCGGACGGCGCGGCAATCTGCAATCTTTCTCTGGCTACCACGTCGCAGTGGAAAGACAAGGCCTCCGGCGAGCGCCGCGAAGAAACCGAATGGCATCGCGTCGTCATGTACAACCGCCTGGCGGAAATCGCTGGCGAGTACCTGAAGAAAGGCCGTTCGGTTTATATCGAAGGCCGCCTGAAGACCCGCAAGTGGCAGGACAAGGACACCGGCGCTGACCGCTACAGCACCGAAATCGTCGCTGACCAGATGCAGATGCTGGGCGGGCGTGATGGTGCCGAAGGCGGCGGTTTCGGCGGCGGTGGTGGTTACGACGAGGCGCCGCGCCAGCAACGTGCGCCTGCGCAACGCCCGGCACCGGCTCAGCGCCAGGCGCCGGCCGCAGCCGCGCCCATGGGCGGCGGCGCGGCCAATCTGGCCGATATGGACGACGATATTCCTTTTTAACCGGAATTTTTCCCCGAAATGTAAAAAGGGGTCCTGAAATTCATTTCTAATCAATAGGTTAGATAAGAATTTACAGGGCCCTCTTTTTTGCTGCGTCGCTATTACTAGCCGGAACTTCCCCGGCAGTAAAGAATGCTCATCGTTACTCGATGGAGCATGAAGTGAATTCATTCTCAATTCGCGAGGTTCGCCTGGAAAGCGGCGAACGTCTTCCCCTCTTGGTCGACGGTGGGCCCCTTGGCCTACCTGTGCAGGATGTTCTCCAATACACGCTAACAAGATTGCGTGCTCGAGGCCTTAGGCGAAACAGCGTCAGAAAGCGCCTAGATGCACTAGGACTTGTTCTGCACTTCCTGTCTTCTCGTAGCATCGACGTGGCGGCTCGGACAGCGTCGCAGACATTCCTTTCCATCGAGGAGCTGGTGGCGCTGGCGGACGAATGCCGGGCCCCAAAGCAGCCGCAGGCGGATAGGTCCATTGTCGGTCCAGCTTGGGCCGCAGTGCGATACGCCACCGCAGTGGATTTCATCGTTTTGACCTGCTCCCCGTGATTAGTACGAAATCGATGTAGAGTCCGTTCCCAAAGGAATGGCAATGAAGAAACGATTTACGGAAGAGCAAATCATCGGCGTGCTCAAGGAAGCCGATGCAGGTGCCAAGCCCGCAGAGTTGTGCCGCAAGCACGGAATCTCCGAGGCAACGTACTACAACTGGAAGGCGAAGTTCGGTGGCATGACGGTGTCGGACGCTCAGAGGCTCAAGGAGCTGGAGCAGGAGAACAACAAGCTCAAGAAGCTGTTGGCCGAGTCGATGCTGGACAAGGCGGCGCTTCAGGATCTGCTAAGCCGAAAGTAGTCAGCCCGCAGGCCAAACGCGAGGCGGTCAGGACATTAATGACCGAGCGCGTGGTTCGCCCAGCGGCAATCGCGCCGAATCAGAGTTGGTCAATGGACTTTGTGGCCGACGGCCTAGCCTATGGCCGCCGATTCCGCTGTTTGACTATCGTCGATGACTACACTCACGAATGCCTGGCCATCGAGGTCGATACGTCGTTGCCGGGACTGCGTGTTGCCATGGTGCTGCAACGGCTGGCGGAGATGCGTGGCCTGCCGCGATCTATTACCGTGGACAACGGGCCAGAGTTCGCCGGAAGAGCCTTGGACGCCTGGGCCTACCAAGCAGGCGTAAAGCTGTCGTTTATTCGGCCGGGTAAGCCGGTGGAGAACGCTTATATCGAAAGTTTCAACGGCAAGTTCCGCGACGAATGCCTTAACGAGCACTGGTTCTTGTCCCTGCGACAGGCTAAAAGCTTGATCGAAAACTGGCGAGTCGAGTACAACACCGATCGGCCTCACAGCGCGCTCGGATATTTAACGCCGGCGCAATTCGTGCAGGCTCATCAGAAAGAAGGTCTTTTACCCCTGGGCTCTATGTCGGTGCCGTACTAAATCTGGGGGCAGGTCAATGTCGCTCCAGAATGGCCTGGGGAACAATGCCGCGCATTGCTTCGCGTAGCAGCGTCTTGGTTTGTCCCCGGGCAGATACCAGATAGTGCTCCGGTAGGGACAGGAGGAAATCTGCTAGGTCGGGTGTCAGAAAGGGCACGCGACTTTCGATGCTGAAGTGCATGGCATTGCGGTCGCCATGCCGCAGTAGGGCTCCCAGCCCGTCGCCGGCCAGGGCGCGCGCCTGGGCCTGCATTAGGCGCCGGCCGCGTGGGCCCTGACGTTGGCTCGGCAGCAGGGGGCGAGCCTGGATGCCGGCTTCGGCCAGCAACCTCCCGCGAATCCAGGCGGGCCAGCGCGCGGCGCGCCGCCGCAGCGCTTCGTGCCCCCATTTGCCTGAGACGGTCGCCAGGCTTTGCATCAGTAAGCGCAGGGGCTGGCGTCCCAGGCGGGCCTGCCGGCCCGCATAGGCCAGCGCCTGCAGGGGATGGCCGCTTTCGAGCAGGCTGCTGAGTCTTTCGACGGGATAGCCGCTGTAGCCCGCCAGCAGTTCGTCGGCGCCCTGGCCTTCCAGGGTGACCACGATGCCGTGTTCGCGCGCCAACTGGAAGACGCGGTACTGCGCGTAGATGCTGGTGCTGCCGAAGGGTTCGCCCTGAGCCGCGATGAGCGCGTCCAGGTCGCGTTCGAGGTCGGCCGTGTCGACGCGCACCTCATGGGCCTGGGCGGCGCAGTGCTGGTTGACCAGCTGCGCCCATTTCGCTTCGGACTGCGGGCCCCCGGCGATATAGCTGAAGGTATGCAGCGGTATGTCGGGTTCGAGGTGGCGCATCGCGCAGGTGATCGACGCCGAGTCCAGGCCGCCGGACAGCGCCGCGCCAACCGGGACGTCGCTGCGCAGATGCAGGCGGACGCTGTCGAGAAAGCGCTCGCGAAATTCGGCCGCGGCGTCGGCGAAGCTGCCGCGCCATGTGGCGGTCGTGCCCGGCGTCCACCAGCGCGCGGGCTGGACGCCGTCCTGTGTGTGATAGCGGATCAGGCAGCCCGGTTCGATCTGCGAGATGCCCTGGATGAAGGTGCGCTCATCGCAGTCGTAGCGGCCGTATGACAGATAGTCGCAGGCGCGCTGCCAGTCCAGGCGGAGCAGGCCGGGATCGAGGGCACGCAAGGGGGCGATTTCGGAGCCGAATAGCAGCCGACGCCCATCCAGGCTGTAGTAGAGCGGCTTGATGCCGAAGGCGTCGCGGGCCAGTGTCAGGCTGTCGTCGCGCGCGTCGTGCAGCGCGAAGGCGAACATGCCCGTGAAGCGGCGCAGAGCGGCCTGCTGCCATTGCTTCCAGGCGGCCAGCAGGACTTCGGTGTCCGTGTCGGTGCTGAAGCTGTGGCCCAGCCCGCGCAGCTCCTGGCGCAGCTCGCGATAGTTATAGATTTCGCCATTGAGGATCACGCTGAGCGGTCCGCGGATCATGGGCTGATGGCCGGCGGCGCTCAGGTCGATGATGGCAAGCCGGGTGTGGCCGAACAGCAGGCGGCCGGCCGCGGTGGGTATGGTCGCGGTGCCGATATCGTCCGGACCCCGGTGCCGGATGAGCGGCAGCGCGCGTGCCAGCGCGTCTTCGGCATCGCCGCGGGCTTGGGCATCGAATTGCCAGCTGCCAAGGATTCCACACATTTTTGATCGGGGTTGCCAGGCGGTTCAGGGGGGCACGGGCCCACGGCGCCCGATGGTATCATGGCGTCGAATGCCGTCGTCCCCCCTCACGCCGCGATGAGAATTGCCTATTTGACGTTTGAGATTCCGGGCGACCGGTCCGGCGTGGCCAAGAAAATCGCCGCGCAGGCCGATGCGTGGCGGCGGCTTGGCCACCATGTCCAGCATTTTGTGCTGGCCCCTGCCGAAAGCGTCGACTCACCGAATGTCAGCCGTATTTTGAGCAGTGGGGTGCGTCCGCCGATATTGGCTGCGGCGCTATCGGGCCGTTCGATAGGGAAGGCCTTGTCTCAATGGCAGCCCGATATCGTCTATTTGCGTCAGATGCTGTGGTGGCCGGGGGCGATAAGGGCCATCAGTGTCGCGCCGCTAGTCATTGAGTACAACTCGATCGCGCGCAACGAGTACCGGCGCAGCGCGCCGACCAAGTATCTGATTGAATGCATGAGCCGCAAGCGGTTTCCGCGCGCAGCGTCGGGTCTCGTCGCTGTGACCCAGGAGCTTGTCGATGATGTGCCGGCCGTCGGTCACGCGCTGCGCACGGTGATCAGCAATGGTTATGACTTCGGCCGGGTGGTGCCGCGTACGCCACCGTCCAATCAGCGACCGCAGTTGCTGCTGGTCGGCTCGCCCGGGCAGGATTGGCACGGCGTCGACAAGGTGATTCGCATGGCGGTCCTGCTGCCGGAGTTCGATTTCCATCTGGTGGTTCCGGGCCTGGCGCAGTCAGGCCCGGCTAATGTGCATTTCCATGGCGGATTGTACGGGGAGGCGCTGGCGCAGCGTTATGCGCAGACCGACGTGGCCTTAGGTACGCTGGCCTTGCTCCGTAAGGGGATGCGGCAAGCCGCGCCTTTGAAGACGCGGGAATATCTGGCGTATGGCCTGCCCGTCATCGCCGGCTATGAAGACGCCGATCTGCGGGGAGCGCCTTATTGGTTGGACATAGGCAACACGGAAAGCAAAGTGGAAGACGCGGTGCAGGCCATGAGGGATTTCGTGCTGCACTGGCAGGGTCGAATCCTGGATCGCGCGGATGCCCGGCGCCGTCTGGATTACGCTGTCAAAGAGGTCGAGAGGCTGGCGTTTTTTGAACAGGTGCGCCGGCATGTCCGCTAGAAAGCGTATCGCCCTGATCACCAATGGTTATCCGCACGCAGGCGCGCGTGAGCGCGGTTTTATTCTGCCGGAGCTCAAGGCTTTGATAGCCTATGGTCACGAGGTGACACTGATGCCGCTGCGGCCCTTGCGGCAGGCGGATCCATCGCTACCGGCCCAGGTGCGTGTCGAGCAAGGGTTGGCGCGCTTGCACCGGCCGTGGCAGTTGCCCTTGACCTTTGCCCGCGCGCTGAGGACGCGGCTGTTCTGGGCCGAGGCCCGCCGTTGCATGCGGCATGGGCGCGTGGCCCATTGGCGGCATTTCCTCAAGGAAAGCCTGCGGGCCGCCGCGATGCTGCGCATGGCTGGCCGCTTGCAGCAGTTCGATCTCATCTACACCTACTGGTTCAAGGGCGAGGCGACGGGCGGCAGCTTGCTGGGGCAAACTGGGCTACTGCGCGTCACACGTGCCCATGGCTACGATCTTTATGAAGAGCGCGCGAACAACCAGGGCTACATTCCCTACCGAGGCTCGACCTTGCCGCTGATGGACGTGGTGGTCTTGTTGTCGGAAGATGCGCGCGCCTATCTCGAGAGGCGGTATCCAGGGGTCTGCTCAATGACGGTCGTGCTGCCCCTGGGCGTCGAGATCGGTAGCTGCAGGAATCCGGCGCCGCCGGCCGGCGAGATCCATCTGGTGTCCTGTTCCTATCCGGCGGTAGTCAAGCGTCTGGATCTCGTCGCTGGAGTGGCCGCAGCCCTGGCGCGCCGCCTGTCGCAAGCTCGGGTGCGTTGGACCCATTATGGCGCGACGCGCGAGCAGGCATTACTGCCGGCGGCGTTTTCTGCGCCGGACAATTTGACCATGGTGTTTGCGGGCGAGACGAATAATGAGGACATTCGCTGCCAGTATGCGCAGACACCGATAAGTTTTTTTCTGAATATGAGCCTATCGGAGGGCCAGCCCGTGTCCATCATGGAGGCGATGGCTTTCGGCATTCCGGTGATCGCTACTGCCGTCGGCGGGGTGCCGGAAATGCTGGCGCATGGTGGTGGGCTAGGTGTGAAGATTCAATAGGTTGTATGCATGGTTCATCCGAACCGGATTTGAGAAACTGGAAATCGCCAACCCCCCAGTTCACTCAAGGAGCCCGGCCGGATGAACACCCATAAGCATGCCCGATTGACCTTCCTACGTCGCCTCGAAATGGTCCAGCAATTGATCGCCCATCAAGTTTGTGTGCCTGAAGCGGCCCGCGCCTATGGGGTCACCGCGCCGACTGTGCGCAAATGGCTGGGCCGCTTCCTGGCTCAGGGCCAGGCGGGTTTGGCCGATGCGTCCTCGCGCCCGACGGTCTCGCCCCGAGCGATTGCGCCGGCCAAGGCGCTGGCTATCGTGGAGCTGCGCCGCAAGCGGCTGACCCAAGCGCGCATCGCCCAGGCGCTGGGCGTGTCAGCCAGCACCGTCAGCCGCGTCCTGGCCCGCGCCGGTCTGTCGCACCTGGCCGACCTGGAGCCGGCCGAGCCGGTGGTGCGCTACGAGCATCAGGCCCCCGGCGATCTGCTGCACATCGACATCAAGAAGCTGGGACGTATCCAGCGCCCTGGCCACCGGGTCACGGGCAACCGACGCGATACCGTTGAGGGGGCCCGGCTGGGACTTCGTCTTCGTGGCCATCGATGACCACGCCCGCGTGGCCTTCACCGACATCCACCCCGACGAGCGCTTCCCCAGCGCCGTCCAGTTCCTCAAGGACGCAGTGGCCTACTACCAGCGCCTGGGCGTGACCATCCAGCGCTTGCTCACCGACAATGGCTCGGCCTTTCGCAGCCGCGCCTTCGCCGCGCTGTGCCATGAGCTGGGCATCAAGCACCGCTTTACCCGACCTTACCGCCCACAGACCAATGGCAAGGCCGAACGCTTCATCCAGTCGGCCTTGCGTGAGTGGGCTTACGCTCACACCTACCAGAACTCCCAACACCGAGCCGATGCCATGAAATCCTGGCTACACCACTACAACTGGCATCGACCCCACCAAGGCATCGGGCGCGCTGTACCCATCTCCAGACTCAACCTGGACGAATACAACCTATTGACAGTTCACAACTAGCCTGGGTGGCCGTCACGCTGGGGCTGGGCTACTTCTATCAGCGAGCCAGGCGCGATCTCGTCATTTTGGCCATGCTGTCTGCCGGCGTGATTTGTGTGTCGCTGCGCCTGGCCGGTGAATGGCTGATGCAGCTCGAGCCTGGGGTCTGGGCCGCCCTGCCCCTGGCCGCGCTGCTCATGGCCGAGGCGGTGTGGGCGGCACGCTGGTTGCGCCGGCTGGGTGAGCAGCGCGTGTCCTCGCAAGGAGCGCGCGCGGCGACTGTGGCCGCCGATGCCGAGCCGGCGGGCATGTCTGCCGGCCTGAGCGTCGACCCGGCCGATGCGGATGCGCCGGTCATCGAACTGGCCGACGATACGGCCGCGCATCACGCCGCCACCGCCCCTTGGTATGTCCAGGGTCTGCTGGGTCTGAGCGCGTGGCTGGCCACGCTGCTGCTGCTGGTCTTCCTGTTTTTTCCCGTGTGGTCAACAGCGATCAGGGCGCAGTGCTATGCGGTCTGGCGTTGTGTGCGGCCGGCGTGGCGGTACTGCGCGCCTCTTCCGGGCCCTTTTGGCGGCAATGTGCCATTGCCATGGCTTTTGCCGGGCAGTTGCTGGTGGTCTTCAGTTTCGTGGGCAATGACTCGATTGCCAGCGCCAGCCTCTTCATCGTGCTGCTGGCTGCGGCCATCTATGTTCTTGCTCCCGATGTTCTGTTGCGCTTTCTGAGCGGCGGGTTGATTGCCGTTGGCATGACGGGCCTGGTGTGGCAGGCCTTGCAGCCGGATATGGGCAGCAATGACGTGCTGCACCTGTGGCTGGCACTCGATGCGATGCGCGCCACCTTTCTCTGGCTGCCGGTCGCCGTGCTGGGTGCCTGGTTGGCCACGCTGGCGTTTTGCGCCGACCGGCATCTGACGCGCGCTCAGCCGCATTTTCTCGAGCCGCTGGCCTGGGCTTTCGTCGTGGCGGTGCAGGCGATGGTGTGGATGGCCGGTGGTGTGGGGGTAGACTAGTTGCCCGCACTCTGGAAACTGCACCGCCTGACGGCTCTTCTGAACATCGCCGGCGCGCTGTTGCCGGCCATCGTGGCGCTCTGGCTGCTTTGGCCCCGCCGCCATGTGCTGACGCTGTCACTGGTGCTCATTACGCCCGTGGCCCTGCTGCTGCTGGCGCTGTTCTGGCTGCCCAGCCCCGGTATTGCCTTCGCACTGACCTGGATTCTGTTGGGCTTCGGTCTGAACAAGCCGCGCCTGACCGGTTTTGGGGTGCTCAGCCTGCTGGCCTACCTGATGCTGTACTACTACCAGATGGAAGTGCCGCTGCTGCAAAAGGCGGTGTGGCTGACCGGCGCTGCCGTCTTGCTGTTTTTGCTGCGCATCCTGGTCTGGCTGGTGCCGCGCTTCATGCGCACGGACGGCGGCCGGCGTGTGTCGGTCAGACAGGCTCCGCCGTCCACGCGCCGCCGGGCGGCCGTGGTGGTTGCCGGGCTGGTGCTGGTGCTGGGGGTGTGCAATGTCACCATCTATCAGCGCGAGCAATTGCTCGCCCACGGCGAGGTGGCCATTCTGGAACTGGCGCCCGTGGATCCGCGCTCGTTGATGCAGGGCGATTACATGGCCCTGCGCTTTGCTGCCGCCACGGCGGTTTCCAAGCTGCATCAGGCCGATGAGGGGGCGACGGACGACGGTTATGTGATCCTGTCGCCCGATGCCCGCGGCGTGGCTCAGCCGCTGCGCATTCAGCCCAAGGTGGATCCGCACGCGGCACCGGAAATGGCACTGCAGTATCGTGTGCGGCCCAATGGTGTGCGCATCGTGACCAATGCGTATTTCTTCCCCGAGGGCGAGGCCGCGCGCTATGAGCAGGCGCGCTATGGCGAGGTCAGGCTCGATGGCCGTGGCACCGGGCTGCTGGTGCGCATGCTGGATGAAGACCTGCAGCCGCTCTAGGTGCGGCCAAAGCGCGCGCCCCAGGCCCCGGTGGCGCGCGCCAGAAAGTCATCGCGATCGCGCGCAGGCAGGGGATCAAATCCCAGCTCCCGCCAGGCGCGCGTCAGGCAGCCCAGGGCGTCGCGGGTGTCCAGTGCGGGAGCGTGGTTCTGTTTCGACAGTTTCAGGCCGCTTTGCGGATCGATGACCAAGGGCAGATGCATGACTCGGGGCGCAGGCAGTCCCAGAAGCCGCGCCAGCAGTCTTTGGCGCGCTGTCGAACCCAGCAGGTCTGCGCCACGCACGATGTCGGTTACCCCCTGCTGGCCGTCGTCGACGACGACAGCGAGTTGATAGGCCCACAGGCCGTCGGCGCGCTTGAGGACGAAGTCGCCCACAGCCAGGGCGACATCCTGAGATTGTGGCCCCAGCCAGCGGTCCTCGAAGTGTTCGACACCGGCGGGCACGCGCAAACGCCATGCCCTGGCTTGTCTGCCCGGCGCCAGGCCATGACGGCAGGTGCCGGGATAGGGGCGTTCACCATCGACGCCGGCGGCGCCGCGCAGCGCCGAATCGGCAATTTCGCGGCGGGTGCAGCCGCAGCCGTAGACCTGCCCGGCCCGCCGCAGGCAGTCAAAGGCGGCTTGATAGACCGTATCGCGACGGGATTGCCATAGCACCTCACCTTGCCAGTGCAGGCCCAGGTCGCGCAGCTGTTGCATGATGATCGCGTCGGCCCCGGGGATGGCACGCGGCTTGTCGACGTCTTCGATGCGCAGCAGCCACCGGCCCTGATGGGCGCGGGCATCCAGCCAGCTTGCCAGCGCGGCGACCAGCGAGCCGGCATGCAAAGGCCCGCTCGGGCTCGGGGCGAATCGACCGATATAGCTCACGATAGGACATTGAATGCATCAGGGGGCGTTGTCGCCCCCTGATGGTTCGAGGAAGTGGCCGCCGGCATCAATGCAGGCGATGATTTTCTTCGTCGTCGAGCAGTTCTTCGAGCACCAGATTGTCTATCTCGGCCTCCTGGCTCCAGAGAACCATGAGGGCGATGATCTTGATCTTGGACAGGGAGACTGGCGCCTCGGGCGAGGCCAGGGCGCGATCGATCACGATTTCGCGCAAGGGGGCAGGCAGCACGCCGGCCGACTCCAGGAAGGTGATGAAACCAATGGAGGCGGTGCCCAGTTGTTGATACTCGGCGTCGGTGTAGACCCGGAAACCCGTGGCAGACGTGTGGGCAAGATCGACGCAGCGTTCCGTGGTTTCGGCCAAGCCGTAGAGCCATCCCAACGCATCGTCGATGTCTTCGTGCTCGAAGCCGGCGGCTGCAAGCCGTTTTGCCAGCACATCTGCCGCAGGACAGGCTTGCGGCGTGTAGTAGTTTTCGAACAGATAAACCAGGATATCGAACATATGGCGAGTAAGTTGCCGGTTTGCACAGTCGGCCCGCAAATCGGCAGACCAGCAAACATGATTTTACTTTACGCGGAACGGTCACTCGGATCAACCGCGATTCCATCAAGGATATCCAGGGCGTTGCACCCAGGGGACGCCGCGCGGGGGACGTACCCCCGTTGCGGCCGCTCAGAAGCGTTGAGAGAGGCTGAGTTTGACGTTTCGGCCCAGGCCGGCGACGGACTCTCCCAGATAGGGCCGGTAGTCGCGATTGAAAAGGTTGTCGACGGTCACGCGGACGTGCAGACCTTTCCATTGGGGCGGTTGCCAATGCGCGAACAGGCCATGCAGCGCGTACCCGCTGGAGGCCGGCAGCGCCCAGAAAACGGCTAGCGGATCACTTTGCGTGGGAGATCGATCCTGGCGGCGCACGAAGTCGGCCGTCCAGCCCACAGCCATGCCGTAGCGCGCCAGCTTCAGGCCTAACATCGCGTGCGCGGCCAAGGGCGGAATCTCGGCAATCCAGCTGCGCTGGCCGGCCGGGTCTCTGGGCGAAGTGTCGCGCCGTCCCCGAATGGCGGATAGGGAGAGTTTGCCGAACCACCGGGCGCTGTCGTAGGCGGACTCCAGCTCCAGGCCTTCGATGTGGTAACCCGGCAGATTCCGGTAGTTGGACAGGGGGCGCTCGCAGGGGCTATTGGCGCAAAGCACGCCACGCCGCACGAAGATTTCGTCCTTGCCGCGATTGCCGAACACGGTGGCGCGCAGCACGAGGTTGTCGCGCGGGGCCAGCACGTCCTTCAGCGTGACGATGGCTCCGGCACGCCAACCCAGGATGCGTTCGGGCCGCAGTGAACGGCTGGTGCCAGTTACCGACGCGCGGGCGTACTGGACCTCGTATTGCTCGTCGATGACCGGCGCACGCCAGCCGCGCGTGACGTCGGCCAGCAGATCGAGCCAGGGCTGTGCCTTCCAGAGCGCGCCCAGGTGGGGCGTCCAGCCGGTGTAGGTCACGCGGCGATAGTCATGGCCCACGGAAGGCAGGGGGCTGTTGTAGCGCGGAGCATCGTTCGGATGGCCCAGGTTGACGACGTGGTCGTAACGTACGCCGGGCGTGATGGTGACTGCGGCGACGCGGATGGCATCCTGCACCACCAGGCTGCGTACGGTCTGGCGGCCTGCCGGCATGTAGTAGGGCTGAAAATAGCCGTAGTTGTAGTCCCGGTCACGGGAGCCCGCGGGGTAGTACATCAAGGTGTCGCGATCATGCTGGTGCCAGCGTGCGGCAAGCAGCAGGCCATGCTCGACGCTGCCTGCAGCAATGCTGGCGAGGTTGCGCAGTTCGAGCACGCGATCGCGGTAGTCAACCCAGCTGCGATTACCCAGCGTGCCGAGAAAGGCACTGCGCGAGGCGTTGTCGGGCCGGCGGTCATGCTGGGCCGTACGCGAATGGGCATACGACAGCGTCAGGTTGAGCCAGGGTTGGTCGGCCGGGGCATAGGTGTAGCGCGCGCTCAGGGTGCGGTCGCTCTGGTCGCGATACACCAGCCGCCGCCGCCAGGCTCCGGTCAGGCCCCAGCGGCGGATGTCCGCCAACGAGGGAGCAGGCAGATCGTCGCGTTTGGCGGCAAAGGGCTGCCAGCCATGCGCGGTCGATTGCATCGCCGACACGCTCAGGCTATGACTGGTGCCCAGATAAAGGTTGGTCTTGGCCAGATAGGACTGAGCATTGTTGCCGGAAAAGGGGAAGCGGCTGCCATCCGGGCGCCTGAGGTTGCCGCCATCGCGGCGATTGACGTAGATCAGGCCATCGGCGTGATCGGTGCGCCCAAACAGCGCGCCACTGTAGATGTCTTGCCCGTCATTGCTGTGGCGTCCGTATTTGACCAGGCCGCCGAAGCGTTGCTCAGGTGCGAGGAGTTCGCCGGCATCCTTGGTGTCTATGCGAACCGTGCCGCCAAAGCCCGCCGTGCCGTCCAACAGGTTGTGCGGCCCCTTGTCCACGGTGATGCGCCGGATGAGTTCGGGCTCGATGAAGACGGAACCCTGGCGGTATTTTTCAAACCCCTTGGGGGCGCCATCGAGTACCAGCTTGACGTCTTCGGTGTCGCCCAAGCCCCAGATGTTCAGGCTTTGCCCACCCGGCCGCGCAGAGCCGGCCATCGCGATGCCGGGTAACCGGTCGACCAGGCTGGCGAAGTTGTCGGCCTGGGCACGGTCGATATCGGTCTGGTTGAGCTCGGAGCGGCTGAGTTCGACGCTGTCGGCTACGACCTGCTGCGCAGGCAATGTGAAGATCAGCCGCGAGTCGGACGCGTCGTCGTTGGGAGAACTGATGGCCAGGGAGGGAAGAAACAGGGCAGCCAGGGCCAGGGGTTTGGGCTCAAACATGCGCGGGTACAACGTCAGGCGCGAGCGCGCTGCACACTAAGAACGCGTGAGACGCCATACTAATTTTTGGGCGGACCGATTACTGCAGCGCGTTTCGTTTTGTACTGTGGGAGAAGTCGCCGGCCTTAAAAAACGAAAACCCCGCATGGGGGTTTTCGTTGGCCTTGCCTGTAAAACCGTGTGTCAGGCCGGCGCCGCAGCGCTGCGTTGATGGTTCCAGCCGCGCCATTGACTCAAGAAAGCTGGCACGCACAGCACCAGCCCAATGATGCCGCTCAGAGCGCCAGGCACGATGGTCAGCAGCGCGCCGATCGTGAACAGCCAGCGTTCCCAGGACTTCATCGGCACCAGGAAGTAGCGCGAGAACGCCGCCGACAGCAGCACCAGACCGATCATGCAGCCCACCAACGTCACGCCGAAATCGTGCCAGGTGAAGCCCTTGACCGATATCAGCAGCGACGGCGAAAACACGAACACGAAGGGCACGATGAGTTTGGTGATCCCCAGCCTGAAGGCGGTGACGCTGGTTTTCAAGGGATCGCTGCCCGCCATGCCGGCCGCCGCGTAGGCGGCCAGCGCCACCGGGGGCGTGATGTCGGCCAGGATGCCGAAATAGAACACAAAGAAATGTGCCGCGATCGGTTGTACACCCAACTGCACCAACGTGGGGGCGGCAACCGCGACCATGATGAGGTAGTTGGCCGTGGTCGGCACCCCGCAACCCATGATCACGCAGACGATGCCTGTCATCACCAACGCAGCGATCTGCGTCAGGCTTTGGGCGTTGGCGACCACCTCCGGGATGACGCTTCCCACTCCGGATGCGATGACCTGTGAGGCCATAATCACGATATAGGAGATCTTGAAGCCTACGCCGGTCAGCGTGACCACGCCGATGACCAGTCCCACGGTGCCGGCGGCCGCGCCCACGGCCAGGGCATACTTGGCTCCGGTTTCAAAGGCTTCGTACAGGTCGCGCCAACGCAGGCGTTGGAACGGATTGAGCAGCCCGACCACGATGCAGCCCGTGATGCCCGCAAAAGCGGCCAGATACGGGGTGCGGCCGCTGGCCAGAACACCGATGAGCAGAATCAGCGGGATGAGCGTGGGCCAGCGCATCTTGAACGAGGCGCGCAGCTTGGGCATTTCTTCGGCGGTCAGTCCACGCAGGCCTTCGCGCTTGGCTTCGAAGTGCACCTGCATGAACATGCCAAAGAAATACAGAAACGCCGGGAAAATACCCGCGATGGCGATGTCCTGATAAGGGATGCCCAGGAACTCGATCATCAGAAAGGCCGCCGCGCCCATGATGGGCGGCGTGATCTGTCCGCCGGTGCTCGATGCTGCCTCGACTGCGCCGGCGAAGTGGCGCGGGTAGCCGATGCGAATCATGGCCGGGATGGTCAGCGACCCCACGGTCACGGCATTGGCCACTGACGAGCCCGACAGCATGCCGAACATGGCGGAACCGAACACCGACACTTTGGCCGGGCCGCCCGCGTAGCGGCCGGCGATGGTGGAGGCGATGTCAAGAAACAGCTGCCCTAGGCCAATGCGTGTGGCCAGCACCCCAAACAGCACGAAGTGAAACACGTAGGTCGCCACCACGCCAACGGCCACGCCATAAATGCCCTGGCTGGTGAGGTACATGTGGTTGACGATCTGAGACCAGCTGTTGCCTGCATGCTTGAGCAGGCCGGGGAAGTAAGGGCCGAACGCAGCATAGGCCAGAAAGACCAACGCGATGATGGGCAGCGGCCAGCCCATGGCGCGGCGCGTGCCTTCGAGCAGGCCCAGAATGAGGATGCTGCCCATGACCACGTCCATGGTCAGCGGGTTGCCCACGCGGAACGCCAGGTCTTCGAAGATGTAGGGAATGTACAGGACGCTTAGCGCCAGCACGATGGCGATGATCCAGTCATACAGCGGCACGCCGCCGGGGCTGTACCAGGTCGACTTCGGTTCGCGCTGGTAGTGCGCCTTGCTGAACCCGAAGACCAGAAAGATCAGGCTCAACACGAAGGCCAGATGCACACCTCGGTGGGTGGCTTCGCGCAACAGGCCAAAGCCTGCCGTGTAGTAGTGGAACACGGATAGCGTCACCAGTAGCAGTGAGACGATCCAGGTAGCGGTCTTGTCCAGCGGCCGGAAGCGGATCTCCGAATCATAGTGTTCGGCCAGCTTCTGGGTTTTGTCGTGGTCTATTTCCATGGCCAATGCATCTCGCAGGTGGGCAAGGCCCACCGGATAAAGACAGGGCCACGGCTGCTGGGCATGCCGTGGCCTGTTGGGGTCGAGCTGGGAGTTCGGCTTACTTCAGCAGTCCGGCTTCCTTGTAGTACTTTTCATCGCCCGAATGGAAGGGAATGTCGGCACCCTTGACGGCGTTTTCCTTGTTGATCAGCTTGCCCTTGGTGTGGCCGGCGGCCAGGGTTTTCTGGGTGGGATCGCTATACATGGCTTTGACGATTTCGTAGACGGTTTCTTCGGGCTGCTTGGCCGAGGTCACCATCTGGGCGTTGACCGAAATGGTCTTGGTCTCGCCCACACCTTGATAGGTATTGGCCGGGATGATGTCAGGCGTGAAGAACTGCTGGTCAGCGCGCAGTTTGTCGATCTCCGGCCCGACCAGGGGCACGATTTCGATGCCCGCGCTCGAGGCCAGCTCGGCGATGGCGCCTGCCGGGGCGCCGCCGACGAAGAAGAAGGCGTCCAGTCCGCCGTCCTTGATCTTGTCGCCAGCCTGATTGGGCTTGAGGTACTCGGCCTTGACGTCCTTGTCGGTCATGCCGTAGGCGCCCAGGATGAGACGCACATCGACCAGGGTGCCCGAGCCCGGCTCATCCATGGAGACGCGCTTGCCGCGCAGGTCGGCCACCGATTTGATGCCGGAGCCCTTGCGAGTGACCAGATGGATGCTTTCCGGATAGAGGGTGGCCACCAGGCGCAGGTCCTGGGCCTTGGGCTTGCCCTCGAACGTGCCGCTGCCGTTGTAGGCCCAGTACGCCACGTCGGATTGCGTGAAACCGGACTCGAAAGAGCCGCCCAGAATGCCATTGATGTTGGCTACCGAGCCGTTGGAGGCTGCGGCCGTGGCGATCAGTTTGCCCGGCTGCGAAACGGCGTTGGCGATCATGCCGCCGATGGGGTAGTAGGTGCCAGCCGTGCCGCCCGTGCCGATGCGGAAGAACTGCTGTGCCTGAGCCGAAGTGGCCGTGCCCGCGATGGCAACGGCAAGCGTCAGGGTTTTGATCCATGTTTTGAGCGACATGTAAAGTTTCTCCGTGAAAACTGGCTCTGTGATTGTTGTGTGTTTAACAACGCCAGTGTGTCACGCGGGGATTGCTTAGCCAATGACCCGAAGGGTATGGTTTACCTGGGGGCCACTGGGCCCTATGGTTATGATTGCCCCGGGTTTTGTTATGGATGCGGGGTCATGCGCGGAGCAAACGCTGGTGTCCACACGTCTTTCCAACGATCTTTACTTGCCTGAACCTGCCCTGCCCGGCCAGCTCCTGGCGCAGGTCGATACGCCCAGTCTGGTGCTGGATCTCGATGTGTTCGAGACCAATCTGAGCGTCATGCAGCAGTGGGCCGACCGTCACGGTGTGGCCTTGCGACCGCATGCCAAAGCGCATAAATGCCCGGAGGTGGCGCGTCGCCAGATGGCGTTGGGCGCGCGCGGCATCTGCTGCCAGAAGGTGAGCGAGGCACTGCCCTTTTTGCAGGCGGGCATACGCGATATTCACATCAGCAACGAGGTCGTCGGCGCGGCCAAACTGGCCCTTCTGGCGCAGATCGCCGTGCAGGCCGATGTCAGCGTCTGCGTGGACTACATGCACAACCTGCAGGCGCTGGCCGCGGCCATGGCGCAAGCCGGCGCCCGCATCACCGTGTTGGTCGAGGTCGATGTCGGCCAAGGGCGTTGCGGCGTGGTCGATGACCACGACGTGCTGGCGCTGGCACGCGCCGCCGAGGCCATGCAGGGCCTGCGGTTTGGCGGACTGCAGGCCTACCACGGCTCGGTGCAGCATGTGCGCGGCCACGCCGAGCGCGCCGCGCGGTGCGCGCAGGCCGCCGCCCGTGCGGCAGGCTATGCCTCCCTGTTGCGGGCCCATGTCATCACCTGCGAGCGCATTACCGGAGGTGGCACTGGCAGCGTGGAGTTCGACGCCGCCAGCGGCGTCTATACCGAATTGCAGGCCGGGTCATACGCCTTTATGGACGGCGATTACGGCGCCAATGAGTGGGTCGGCCCGCTGACTTTCGGCACGAGTCTTCACCTGTTGTCCTCGGTTATGAGCACGCCGGCTGCCGGGCGCATCATCCTGGACGCCGGCCTGAAGTCCGCCACCATCGAGTCCGGCCTGCCGCGCATCGAGGGCCGGCCCGGCCTGTTATACGCGGCGGCCAATGACGAGCACGGCATCGTGCGCGTCGACGAAGGCACCGCGGCGCCGGCGCTGGGCGAGACCTTGCTGCTGGTGCTGCCGCACGTCGATCCAGCCTTCAACCTGCATGACAATGTGGTGGTGTTGCGCGAGGGCGTGGTCGTGGATGTCTGGCCGATCGCCGCGCGCGGCCTGAGTCGATAGCGCCGCAACGGGACCGTGATCCTGGCCGGTGTTGCCCCCGTTTCTGCGGCCCGAAAACGGGGGCGCCTCGCCAAGGTGCTAAATTTCTGTTTTTCTCCCCCACCCTTTCTGTTTCTTTTTGCGGAACTGCCATGGAATTCAGCCAGTTGAATGTCAATAACCTCATGGAGATCACCTCCCGTCCGGACCTGGTGTTCGTGCGCGGTCAGGGCTCCTGGCTGGAGGATCAGGCGGGCAAGCGATACCTGGATTTCGTGCAGGGCTGGGCCGTCAACGCGCTGGGACATTGCGCGGCCGAGATGCAGCAGGCGCTGCACACGCAGGCCGGCCTGCTGATGAATCCCTCGCCCGCGTTCTACAACCTGCCCTCGCTGGAACTGGCTCAACGCCTGACGGCCGGTTCGGTGTTCGATCGTGTCTTCTTCGCCAACAGCGGCGCCGAAGCCAACGAAGGGGCCATCAAGCTGGCCCGCAAATGGGGCCGTGTGCATCGCAACGGCGCCTACAAAATCATCACCATGGACCACGGCTTCCATGGCCGCACGCTGGCGACGATGTCGGCCTCGGGCAAACCGGGCTGGGACACGATGTTCGCCCCGCAGGTCGATGGGTTTCCCAAGGCCGATCTGAACGACCTGGATTCGGTTCGTGCACTCATCGATGCGCAGACGGTCGCCATCATGCTCGAACCCATCCAGGGCGAGGCTGGCGTCATCCCGGCGTCGCGCGAGTTCATGCAGGGCCTGCGCAAGCTGGCCGACGAGCATGGCCTTTTGCTGATCGTCGACGAAGTGCAGACGGGCATGGGCCGCAGCGGCACCATGTTCGCCTATCAGCAGTTTGATGTGGTGCCCGACATCATGACGCTGGGCAAGGGGATCGGCGGCGGCGTGCCGCTGGCGGCGTTGCTGGCGCGCGAATCGGTCAGCGTGTTCTCGCACGGTGAACAGGGCGGGACCTATAACGGCAACCCGTTGTGCACGGCAGTGGGGGTAGCGGTGTACGACGTGCTGGCCGCACCGGGCTTCCTGGAAAGCGTGCAGGATCGCGGCCGTCAATTGTCCGAAGGTCTTCTGGCTCTGTCGCAGAAGTTCGGCCTGTGCGGCGAGCGTGGCATGGGCCTGTTGCGTGCACTCAAGCTCGATGGCGACTACGGTCCGGCCATCGTCGAGGCAGCACGTCAACTAGAACCGCAAGGGCTGCTGCTCAATGCTCCGCGCGGCAATCTGCTGCGCTTCATGCCCGCGCTGAACGTGACCGAGGCGGAAACGGCCACCATGCTGGAGCAGCTCGATCATCTGATCGCCACCGTTCGCAAGTAAACGTTTTCGTATCCTCCGACAGCCGCGTCATGCGGCTGTCTTGCTTTGGAGATGCCATGTCAGCCATCGACGACTTTCGGCCCGGCGTTTATCGCCACTACAAGGGTCAGCATTATCTGGCGCTGGGCCTGGCCCGGGCCGATGAGACCGACGACATCGTCGTCGTCTACGTCAGGCTTTATCCCCGCGACGGCCTGCCCATGAACACGCGCCTGTTGCGCATCTGGAACGAGACGGTCGGCTCCGAGGCGGGCGACGTGCCGCGCTTCAGCTATGTGGGGCCGGCCAGTCCAGCGGCCTGACGCCCCACGTCACCTTACTGCTCAGTCTCGCTTAGCGCGATCAACGCCACGCCGTCGGTGACCTGATCCCCCAGGGCATAGAAGATCTTGCTCACCACGCCCGCGGCCGGCGCGGTAATGGTGTGCTCCATCTTCATGGCCTCCATGACCAGCAAGGCCTGCCCCTTCTGAACGCTGTCGCCGGCCTGGACGGCAATGGCGATGATCTTGCCTGGCATGGGAGCGGTCAGGCCACCGCCGTGCCCTTCCTGGTCGTCGCTGACATATTTGTCGCGACGCTCCAGAACGACGGTGGTGCCCTGGCGAAAGATATGCGCACGTTCGCCATGCAGCACGACATTGCCGCTGACGTCCCGGCCATCGAGCGATAGGCGCAGATCGTAGGCGAGTTCGGGATTGGCGCTGGGATGCGCGCGCCATTGCAATGTCACCGGAGTGTCGCCGGCGCTCAGAGACCAACCCGCTGCGTTGCGCTGCAGGATGACCTCGCGGATCTGACCCTGATCATCCCAGGACAACAGACGACGGTAGTGTCCGCTCAGACGCCAACCGTCGCGCGCGTTCCAGGGGTCGGAGGCGGCCGTGCTGCGCTGCGCGTCGTTGGCCAGGCCCTCCTTGACCAGTATGGCCACGCTGGCCAGGGCCAGGGATTCCAGGCTCGCCGGCTGGGCATCCGGCAGCAGCGAGCAGCGACGGCGTTCGATCAGGCCCGTGTCCAAGTCTGCCTGGGCGAAGGCATCATCCTGCATAAGCCGGGTGAGAAACGCCACGTTGGTCTGCACACCGACAGCCTGCGTCCGTGCCAGCGCCTGCACAATGCGCGCGCGTGCCTGATCGCGGTCTGCGCCACGCACGATCAGTTTGGCGATCATGGGGTCGTAGAACGGTGTGATGGTGTCGCCCATGCGCACGCCACCATCCACACGGATGTCGCCATTGGCAAACGCCGTGTGTGGCGGCAGTGCGAGATAGCTCAACGTACCGATGGAGGGCAGGAATCCTTTCTCCGGATTCTCGGCATAAATGCGTGCTTCGATGGCATGGCCGTCGATCTGCAGCGCTTGCTGGGTCAGCGGCAGCGGCTCGCCCGCGGCCACGCGCAACTGCCATTCGACCAGATCCAGGCCGGTGATCATCTCGGTGACAGGATGCTCGACCTGCAGCCGCGTATTCATCTCCATGAAATAGAAGCGTCCGTCGGGTTCGACGATGAATTCCACCGTGCCTGCGCCGACATAGCCCACGGCCTTGGCGGCAGCCACCGCCGCCTCGCCCATGGCCTGCCGCCGCTGCTCCGTCATGCCAGGCGCAGGCGCTTCCTCGATGACTTTCTGGTGGCGGCGTTGCACGGAGCAGTCGCGTTCAAACAGATAGACGCATTGCCCCTGGCTGTCGGCAAACACCTGGATTTCGATATGGCGCGGCTTTTGCAGGTAACGCTCGATGAGTACGCGATCGTCACCGAAACTGGCACGCGCCTCGCGCTGGCAGGAAGCCAGCGCATCGAGGAAGGTGCCGCTTGACTCCACCACGCGCATGCCTTTGCCGCCGCCGCCGGCGGACCGACAAAGGCAATGCCCGCGTCGCTGGCGGCTTGCGCGAACGCTTCGTTCTCGGAGAGAAAGCCATAGCCCGGATGAATGGCTTGCGCGCCCGTGGCTAGTGCCGCCTGCAAAATGGCGTCGGCGCGCAGATAGCTGGCGCGGGGTTCGGCCCCACCAATGTACACGGCCGTATCGCAGGCGGCGACATGGCGCGCGTTGGCGTCAGCATCCGAATAAACCGCCACGGTGCGCATCCCCAGGCGGCGGGCAGTGGCGGCGACGCGGCAGGCGATCTCGCCGCGGTTGGCAATCAAGAGCGTGGTAAACACGAGCGACTCCTTGGTGCGGCGTGGCTTACATGCGGAACACGCCGAAGCGCGTTTCTTCGATAGGGGCGTTCAGCGCCGCTGATAGCGCCAGTCCCAGCACACGGCGGGTGTCAGCCGGCGCGATGATGCCGTCATCCCACAAGCGTGCGGTGGCGTAGTACGGATGGCCTTCGCGTTCGTATTGCGCGCGAATCGGTGCTTTGAAGGCCTCTTCTTCCTCGGCGCTCCACGTGGTGCCGCGGCTCTGCAGCCCATCGCGCTTGACCGTGGCAAGCACGCTGGCCGCCTGCTCTCCGCCCATGACGGATATCCGCGCATTGGGCCACATGAACAGCATGCGAGGCGAATAGGCCCGCCCGCACATGCCGTAGTTGCCCGCGCCGAAGGAGCCGCCGATCAGGACGGTGAACTTGGGCACATTGGCGGTGGCCACCGCGGTGACCATCTTGGCGCCGTGACGCGCGATCCCTTCATTTTCGTACTTGCGCCCCACCATGAACCCGGTGATGTTTTGCAGAAAAACCAGCGGGATCTTGCGCTGTGCGCACAGCTCGATGAAGTGGGCCCCCTTTTGGGCGGATTCGGAAAACAGGATGCCGTTGTTGGCCACGATACCCACCGGCATGCCGTGGATATGCGCAAACCCGGTGACCAGTGTGGTGCCGTATCGCGCCTTGAACTCGTCGAACTCCGAGCCGTCGACGATGCGTGCGATGACCTCGCGTACATCGAAGGGTTTGCGCGTGTCCGCGGGGATGATGCCATTGAGCTCGGCGGGGTCGTAGCGCGGCTCGCGCGGCTCGGCCGGCGCCAGCGGCTGCGGTTTGCGGCGGTTGAGCCGGGCGACGGCGTTGCGTGCCAGCTCCAATGCGTGGCGGTCGTTGGCGGCCAGATGGTCCACCACGCCCGACAGCCGGGTATGCACGTCGCCTCCGCCCAGGTCTTCGGCGCTGACTTCTTCGCCGGTTGCCGCCTTGACCAGGGGCGGGCCACCCAGAAAGATGGTGCCTTGATTCTTGACGATGATGGACTCATCGCTCATGGCCGGGACATACGCGCCGCCGGCGGTACACGAGCCCATCACCACGGCGATCTGCGCGATGCCCTGAGAGGACATCACCGCCTGGTTGTAGAAAATGCGGCCGAAGTGGTCCCGGTCCGGGAAGACTTCATCCTGACGCGGCAGGTTGGCGCCGCCGGAGTCGACCAAATAGACGCATGGCAGGTTGTTCTGCTGCGCGATTTCCTGCGCTCGCAGATGTTTTTTGACGGTCATCGGATAGTAGGTGCCACCCTTGACCGTCGCGTCATTGCACACAATGACGCATTCGGTCCCCGCAATACGGCCGATGCCGGTGATCAGGCCCGCGCCCGGCGCCTCGCCGTCGTACATGCCGTGCGCGGCCAGCGGCGAGAACTCCAGAAACGGGCTGCCGGGGTCGATGAGCTGCTCGACGCGATCGCGTGGCAGCAGTTTGCCGCGAGCCA
The DNA here is from genome assembly GCF_020735985.1 of Bordetella holmesii. Classification (NCBI taxonomy): domain Bacteria; kingdom Pseudomonadati; phylum Pseudomonadota; class Betaproteobacteria; order Burkholderiales; family Alcaligenaceae; genus Bordetella; species Bordetella holmesii. Next base: position 3,350,051 of record NZ_CP085973.1, on the reverse strand, counting down.
CATGTTTGGCACGCGCGCTTTCGCTGCCGCCCAGCGCGGTGGCGCTCAGTTGGCGTTCGAGGTCGTCAAGCACCGTTTGCATGGCGCTCGCATTGGCTGCGAAATCGGCGCCGCGCGTATCGATGCGGGATTCGATGATGGGCATGGCCGTCCTGGCTTGGGTTGGGAATAGAGGCGCACCCGGCAGGGGCGCGGTTTGTCTCGGCGGCCGTTTGCCAGCCTGTTATCGACGCGGCCCGCCCGCCAGGGCAGGCCGCAGGTCCATCAGAGCATTTCTATGGCCATGGCGACGGCTTCACCGCCGCCGATGCACAGCGTGGCCACGCCTTTTTTGCCGCCCTTCTGACGCAACGCGCCGATAAGGGTGGCCATCAGACGGGCGCCAGATGCGCCGATGGGGTGGCCCAGCGCCGTGGCGCCGCCGTGGACGTTGACCTTGTCATGCGGCAGATCGAAATCCTTCATGGCGGCCATGGTGACCACGGCAAATGCTTCGTTGATCTCGTACAGATCTACATCGCTGGCTTTCCAGCCGGTCTTGGCGAACAGGTTTTTCAGTGCGCCCACCGGAGCCGTGGTGAACCATTGCGGCTCTTGCGAGTGCTGGGTGTGGGCCACGATGCGCGCCAGCGGCTTGACGTCAAGCTTTTGCGCGGTCGAGGCGCGCATCAGAACCATGGCGGCGGCGCCATCGGAAATCGACGACGAGTTGGCGGCTGTCACCGTGCCGTCTTTCTTGAAGGCCGGCTTGAGGGTCGGGATCTTCTCCGGCATGGCCTTGGTTGGCGCTTCGTCGGTGTCGATCTCCGTGTCGCCCTTGCGGCCGGCCACGGTCACGGGAGTGATTTCCCATTTGAAGCTGCCGTCTTCGGTGGCCGCGCGGGCGCGACGCAGCGACTCCAGCGCGAATTCATCCTGTTCCTGGCGGCTGAAGCTGTACTTGGTGGCGCAGTCTTCGGCGAATACACCCATGGCCTTGCCGCGGTCGTAGGCGTCTTCCAGGCCGTCGAGGGCCATGTGGTCGTAGACGGTGCTGTGACCGTAGCGGTAACCCTGGCGGCCCTTGAGCAGCAGATAGGGGGCGTTGCTCATGCTTTCCTGGCCACCGGCGACCACCACGTCCGCGGTGCCGGCCAGCAGCAGGTCGTGGCCGAACATGGCCGCCTTCAGGCCCGAACCGCAGACTTTGTGGATGGTGGTGCAGCTGACGCCCAGCGGCAGTCCGGCGCCCAGCGCGGCCTGGCGGGCGGGCGCCTGGCCCTGGCCGGCCTGCAGCACGTTGCCCATGATGACTTCATTGACGTGATCCGGCTTGATGCCGGCGCGCTCGACAGCAGCCTTGATGGCGATGGCACCCAGCTCGTGGGCGGACAGACCGGACAGGCTGCCCATCATGCCGCCCATGGGCGTACGGGCAACGGAAACGATGACGATAGGGTCGGACATCACTTGCTCCTTTAAATCGGGACAGGACTACGTAGCCCGGTCGAGCCGGGCCCTGCCGGTATCGTAAAAGAAAAGTGGCCCACGTCCAGCGCCAACCCGGCCGCGCGCTTGACGCGCTTGCGGTAAACCGGGTTGCGGGACGCTGAGTGGCGCGCTTTTCTGAATCAGGTGGTTTCGTTGAACAATTCGCGGCCAATCAGCATGCGGCGGATCTCGCTGGTGCCCGCGCCGATTTCATACAGTTTGGCGTCGCGCCACAGGCGCCCGACGGGGTACTCGTTGATGTACCCATTGCCGCCGAGCAATTGGATGCCTTCGCCCGCCATCCATGTGGCGCGTTCGGCCGTATAGAGAATGAGCGCGGCGCAGTCCTTGCGGACTTGGCGGACATGTTCGCGGCCCAGGCGGTCGAGATTCTTGCCCACGGTGTAGCAGAAGGCGCGGCTGGCCTGCAGCATGGTGTACATGTCGGCCATTTTTCCCTGGATGAGCTGAAACTCGCCAATGGCCTGGCCGAACTGCTTGCGATCGTGAACATAGGGCACGGCCACATCCATGACGGCCTGCATGATGCCCAGGGGACCACCGGACAGAACGGCACGTTCGTAATCGAGGCCGCTCATCAGGACTTTCACGCCACCGTTGAGCTGACCCAGGATGTTCTCCTGCGGCACTTCGCAGTCCTGGAAAACCAGTTCGCCGGTATGGCTGCCGCGCATGCCCAGTTTGTCCAGTTTCTGGGCTACCGAGAAGCCTTTGAAGCTTTTCTCGACCAGAAAGGCCGTAATGCCGCGCTGGTGCGCCTGGGGGTCGGTTTTGGCGTAGACCACCAGTGTGTCGGCATCCGGTCCATTGGTAATCCACATCTTGTTGCCGTTCAAGACATAGCGATCGCCTTTTTTCTCGGCGCGCAGGCGCATGCTCACGACATCCGAACCGGCACCCGGTTCGCTCATGGCCAGGGCGCCGACGTGCTCGCCCGAGATCAATTTGGGCAGATAGCGCGCTTTCTGATCGTTGGTGCCATTGCGGTAGATCTGATTGACGCACAGGTTGGAGTGGGCGCCATATGACAGCCCTACCCAGGCACTCGCACGGGTGATTTCTTCCATCACGATCATGTGCGCGAGATAGCCCAGGCTGGTGCCGCCATACTCTTCGCTCACGGTCATGCCCAGCACCCCGAGCTCGCCAAACTTGCGCCATAAATCCATGGGGAACTGATCGTTGCGGTCGATTTCCGCAGCCCGCGGGGCGATTTCGCTCAAGGCGAAACTACGCACCGCGTCGCGCAGCATCTCCAGATCTTCACCCAGATCGAAGTTCAGGCCGGGAAGGTTCATCGAAGTCTCCGTGATAGTGAGTGCTTGCAGGCGCGAGGGACGATGCGGTCGGTTCGGATGAATGACGCAGTGCAAATATTACGTTTACGTAAACGTAAAGTTCAGTCGGGTTTTCCCCTAGGCGGATGAATGGGTGCAGGCGCGCCGGGCACGACAGGCCACAGGCAAAGCGGTGCCAACCGGTCAGGGGCCTGCGCCGGCCCCGTGGCATGTGGCTTCAGTCAGTGGCGTGCTCAGCGTTTGCTGGCCAGCAGGCTATGGCACTGCTGCTCCTGCGCGCTGATTTCGGCAAGCGTATCTTCGATATCGCGCTGCTGCTGTTCGAGCGTGGCGCGGTGCTGGGCCAGCACCGACAAGTACTGACGCAACTGTGCGGCGTTGTCGCTCGGGCCGTCGTACATATCGATCAGGCTGCGGATCTCCGACAATTGCAGGCCTAACCGCTTGCCGCGCAGCGCCAGTTTCAGCCGCGTGCGATCGCGCGCGCCGTAAATGCGGTTGCGGCCTTCTCGCTGCGGGCTGACGATGCCCTGATCCTCATAGAAACGGATCGTGCGAGGCGTGATGTCAAACTCACGGGCGAGCTCGGAGATGGTCCAGGTTGACGAGGACATGCGGTATGTGGCAGTTTACGTAAACGTAAATTATGACGCCTTGACCCGGACGTCAAGCCTGCGAGACAAGACATGAACCCGAATGAGCAGAAACTGCAGTACCCCTGGGGCGATACACAACCCGAGCCTGCCCGGGCTCAGGAGGTGGCGCCGGGCGTCAAATGGCTGCGCATGCCGCTGCCCTTTGCCCTGGATCACATCAATCTTTGGTTTTTGCGCGATGAGATCGAGGGGCGTCAAGGTTGGACCATCGTGGATTGCGGCATCTCGCGCGACGAAGTCAAGGCGCTGTGGGAGCAGGTGTTCGAGCACGAGTTGGAAGGGTTGCCGGTGTTGCGCGTGCTGGTCACGCATATGCATCCGGACCACGTCGGTCTTGCCGATTGGCTCTGTCAGCGCTGGCAGGCACCGCTGTGGATGAGCATGACGGACTTCATGGTGGCTTCGCTGTGGTCCAGCCGCAGTGGGGGCAGCGGCGCAGGCGGCGAAGGCGCGGTCGCCCATTTTGCACGCCACGGTCTGACCGACCCCGCGGCGCAGGAGCAAATTCGCCAGCGGGCAGGCTACTACCCGAGTCTGGTCCCGGCCATGCCGGCCCGCTATACCCGGATCATGGACGGCGACCTGATCCGCATCGGCGGTCACGATTGGCGCGCCATCGTAGGCTATGGCCATGCGCCGGAACATATGTCGTTTTTCTGTGCAGCCCTGAATGTGCTGATTTCGGGCGACATGGTGTTGCCGCGTATCTCGACCAATATCAGTGTGTTCGATTACGAGCCGCACGCCAATCCCCTGCCGCTGTACTTGCGTTCGCTCAATGCCTACGCGGACCTGCCCCAGGACACGCTGGTGCTGCCTTCGCACGGCCGCCCTTTCCGTGGCTTGCATGAACGTGTCGCACAGCAGCAGCAACACCATGCCGAGCGTCTGGAGGAGGTTGTGCAGGCTTGCGGGCTTGCCCCGCAATCGACCACCGACATTCTGCCGGTACTCTTTCGGCGCAAGCTCGATCTGCACCAACTGACCTTTGCCATGGGCGAGGCGCTGGCCCATCTGCACGCGCTCTATTTCGAAGGGCGCCTGACCCGGGCAACCGATGCAGACGGCATCGTGCGATTCCGCGCGGCCTGATCTCGCGTCAGCGGCTGGCGGTGGCCAGCCGCAGTGCCAGCCCGATGAACACTACGCCCGCCAGCCGGTTGAGCCAGCGCTCAGCGGTGGTCGAGCGTTGCAGCAACTGTCCGAACCCGCCTGAAAACACGGCGATGGCGCCAAAAATCAGCAGCGTAGCCGCCATGAAGACGGCGCCGAGTTCGATGATCTGCCAGGCCAGGGGGCCGGCTCCGATCTGCGTGAATTGCGGCAGAAAAACGAAGAAAAACAGCAGAACCTTTGGGTTGGTGAGGTTCATGATGATGCCGCGCCGATACAGTGCGCCCGCTCCCAGCGGCGCGGGCGCCTGGCTGCGGTTTGCGCCCGTGGGCGCGCGAAGAGTCTGCCAGGCCAGATAGAGCAGATAGATCGCGCCGGCCAGCTTGAGGACCACAAAGGCCATGGGCGAGGTGGCGAATACCGCCGCCAGCCCAAGGGCCACGGCGGCCGTGTGCCCCAGCAGCCCCGTGCACAGGCCCAGTACGACCAGAAAACCGGCCTTGCGGCCCCAGAGGGCCGATTGCATCAGCACGAACAGATTGTCTGGCCCGGGTGTGAGGGCCAAGAGTACGGCGATGCCGAAAAATGCAATCAGAGTGTCGAGGGGCAGCATGAGCCTACACACGGGAAATGAAGTGTCGCGTCCAGGCGCGCTTTCCGCATCATAGGCCAGCCCAGCGTCGACGGTTGGGTAATATCGATCCAACCTGCAGACCGATCAGTGCCTGCTACTCTGTCATTCTTTCCCCTGTCTACCCGCTGCCATGTCCTCCTCCGAGCATATCGACACCCTGCTTCAGCGCCTGGGTACCGCGCCTTTCGATCCCCAGACCGGAGCCGCGCCGGTCAATCTGCCTTCCATGCGTGCCAGCACGGTGCGGTTTGCCAGTCTGGAGGCGCTGGAAAACGCCCAGCAACGCAAAGCCGCCGGTGAGCGCGCTGTCGCCTACGGTCGCATGGGTATGGAGACGCATGCCGCGCTGGAGCAGGTGTTCTGCCAGCTCGAGCAAGGCACACATTGCTACCTGGCCTCCTCGGGGCTGGGCGGCATTACCCTGGCCTTCATGGCGCTGCTGTCGGCAGGCGATCATGCGCTGGTAGCCGATTGCGTTTATGGCCCGGTGCATGAGCTCAATGCCGCGGTATTGTCACGCCTGGGCATCGACGTGACGTTCTACCACGCAGGCGATGATCTGGAGGCGCTGGTCAAGCCCAATACGCGCCTGCTGTATGTCGAGGCGCCGGGTTCCTTGCTGTTCGAGATGCTGGACATGCCTGCCTTGGCCAGCTTTGCGCGCAGGCACAACCTGGTGCTGGCCGCCGACAACACCTGGGGCTCCGGCTACATCTATCGACCCCTGGCGTTGGGCGCGCAGGTGTCGGTGATCGCCGGCACGAAATACGTGGGGGGCCATTCCGACTTGATGCTCGGCGCGGTCATCACCAATGATGAGGCCATCGCCAAACGTCTTAACCGCACACAGTACGCCATGGGGTATTCGGTCAGTGCCGACGATGCCTGGCTGGCCTTGCGCGGGGTTCGCACCATGCCGGTGCGCATGGCGCAGCATGCCCGCCATGCTCTGGAGGTCTGCGAGTTTTTGCAAAGCCGCCCCGAAGTGGCGGCCATCTACCACCCGGCCTGGCCCGGCGACGCAGGGCACGCGCTCTGGAAACGTGACTGCTCCGGTTCGAACGGCATGCTGGCGGTGCAATTGCGCCTGTCGGTGCACGCTGCGCGGACCTTCGTCGACGCGCTCAACCTCTTTAGTATCGGTTACTCCTGGGGCGGTTTCGAGTCGCTGGTGCAGCTGGTCACGCCAGGCGAGTTGGCGCCTCATCATTATTGGAAGGGAGGGCAGGACGCGCTCGTGCGTCTGCATATCGGCCTGGAATCACCCGCCGATCTGATCGCCGACCTTACGCAGGCGCTGCAACGCGCTGCAGGCCGCTAGAGACCACGTCATGCCCCTGCCTCGCGGTCACGGCGCCATTGCGCGAGTATCTCCGCAGGCAAGGGTTTTGAGTACAGATACCCCTGGCCCCATTGCACGCCCTGGCCGGTCAGGTGGTCGGCCTGCTCGCGGGTTTTGATGCCCTCGGCAGTAAGCTCCAATTCCAGGCGTCGACCCAGCGAGATGATGGCTTCCAGTACGACGGCATTGACCGAGTCCGTCCCTATGCCCATGACGAAGCTGCGATCGATCTTGATGAAATCGGCGTCGAATTCGCGCAGGTAGGCCAAGGCGCTTTGCCCGGTGCCGAAATCATCCAGCGCCCACAGCACACCCAGGTTGCGGGCCTGCTGGATATTCGAGAGTGTCTGCTGGTCGCGCAGCACGGCTTCGCGTTCGGTCAACTCCAGTACGACCCGGGGCCTGCCCGGCCCTAGCGCGGCCATCAGCCGGCCGACGTCCTGCGCAAAGCCAGGCGTGGCCAGGTGAGAGCCGCTGATGTTGATGGCCAGGTGGTCCTGCGGGCCCAGATGCAGAAAGGGCAGGTCCGCGGCTAGCAATTCAAAAATATGGCACGTCAAGGCGGGCATGAGGCCGTGTTGTTCCGCCAAAGGAATGAACAGGTCGGGCCTGACCAGATCCAGGTCCGGGCGGTGCCAGCGGATCAAGGCTTCCACCCCGCTCATTTTGCCGCTGGGCAGGTGCATGACAGGTTGATAGACCATGGAGAACTCGCCGCGGCGCATACCGCGAACGATTTCGCTGATCAGAGACAGGCGGCGGTTGTAGTGATAGGCCAGCAAGCCAACCAGCAGCGAGACGATGACGACAAAGGGCGCATGGTGGTGCCACAGATAGGCCCGGTGCTCGGCGATGATCTCCAGCGCCGGTGCCACGGTCACGAGCACGGGGTAGCGCGAGGACTGCGCTTGTGCGCGAGCGCGGTCACTGAAGGCGGTGACGTCGTGTTCCGGTACGCTGGGTGAGAGCGGTTGCCCGGTATCGCTCAATGCGATCTCCACACGGAAGGCACCCCGGTTGGAGGCCGCTTTCTGTATGGCCACCAGATACTGGCCTTCGATGATGGCCAGCGCCCCGGTGCCTGGCGCGGTCGACTCGGATACCACGATGGCCATGCGGTCCGGCACCAGGAGCGTGCCCATGATGGGGGTGATGGCGTGGCCGGCGGGCAGCGCCTGCAGGCCATCGAAGATATCGCGCGGGGTGAAGTTGATCTCGCCGATCAGCGAAGAGCAATACATCTTTCCGCGCTGCATCAGCGTCAGCGAACGGTAATAGACCGTGGTGTTGGCCTGGCGGGCGAGCTCGGGTGCTGCGTCCGGACAGGGTTGTGCCAAAAGCCCCAGCGCCTGGTGGACATGTTCAAACACGATGTCCAGGGTGGTGTCCATCTGCCGCTGTATGGTCGCGGCCGTGACCGCCGATTCGCCACTGGCGCGGTCTTCGGCCATCCACCAGATCAAGGGAGCCATCAGTAACGGTGGCAGCGCCATCGCCAGCAGGGCGACGAAGAGGCTCCAGCGGTGGCGATGCTTGGTGGCCGGCATTGGGCGACCGACGCTTCCGGGTTATGAGTGACGGGCACTTGCCGGGCCATTGTATGCCGCCATGAAAACCCCCCCAAGGCCGGCATGGGCCTTGGGGGGCTGAAGACAGATTGACGGCGGGATTACTGGCCGCGCGCCATGGGAATCAGCTTGTTGACTTCCTTGATGGCGCCCTCGTAGCTGTTGCCTGCCATGACCGGCGAGGTCATGTATTTGCCGCCGACGGCAAACGAGGGCGTGCCGTCAATGCGATAGGCCTCGGCCAGTTGGTTGGCGCGTTGCACCTGGGTCTGGACGCTGAAGGAGTCGAAAACGGCGTCGAACTTGGCGCGATCCACGCCTTGCGCGGCGACCCACTCGCCCATGGTCTTCTTGTCGAACAGACGCTTGCGTTCGCCGTGGATGGCATTGAAGACCTTGACGTGCAGATCAGGGCGATCCAGTGCCAGCAGCGTGTAATACAGCTGCTGCAGCGGCTTCATGCTCGCGTTGAAGGCGATGGGCACTTGATTGAAGACGACATCCTGCGGCTTGGTCTTGACCCAATCATCGACCATGGGCTCGATGGCCGCGCAGTGCGGGCATGTGTAGGCGAAGAATTCCAGGACTTCGATCTTGCCCGGGGTGTCGGTGGGCAGCGCGGGCGAGATGGCGACATAGCCATTGTTGTTGCCCTGTGCGTGGCTGGCGGGCGCGAAGAAGGTTGTCGCGGCCAGGGCGGCGGCGGCCAGCAAGCGGGAAATCGACGGAGACGGCATACGTATTCCTGGAGTGAAAAGCGTTACAGACCCGGGCCAGGCCCGGAAGTTCAAGAGTTTATTGCTGCTTGACCACGGTGGATTCGATCTTGTCTTCTCCCAGACGACTGCGTGCCCGGTTCATGTCGTCCAGCCGCGCGAAAGGTCCGACGCGCACCCGATTGATTTGCACGCCATTGACTTCGGCGCGCGTCACATTGACCGGCAGCCCCAGCAACAGAATGCGCGCTCGCAGCGATTCGGCATCGGCCTGCCCCCGGTAGGCGCCAGCCTGCAGATAGTAATTGCCGTTGGCGTGTTGCGAAGCCGACGAGGGTGCCGCGTTTGCGGTCTTCTCGGGGGCTTTGGCCGTTGTTGCCGGTTTGATTGCCGCAGGCGGGGCCGCGGGCACGGGCAGCGAGGCCGGCGCGGTTGCCTGACCGGCGCTGGGCAAGCTGGCGATCAATGCGCCCAGGTCGTCGGTCTTGCCGTCGGCCAAGGGTGTGGGCGCGGAGGCAGTGGGTCCGGTCGGAGCCGTGCCCGCCGCGCCATCGCGCCCGTAGAGCCCCTGATTGGGGTCGGGAGCGTCACGAGGATCGACGGCGCGTTCGGTACCGCTGGTTTGGCGCGTGGCCCGATCCACGAAGGGTACGGGTGCCTTGGTGACATAGAAAGCCACCCCGGCAGCCAGGATCAGACCGATGAGCAGACCGGCCAACACGCCGTACAACGTGCTGCCGCCCTGGGAGCTGGATTTCCGCTTGCTGGCCATGGGCGCTTACATGCGTTGGGGCGTGGTCACGCCCAGCAGGGCCAGGCCGTTGGCCAGTACCTGACGCGTGGTGGCCGCCAGGCGCAGTCGCGCCAGCTTCACGGCCGGGTCGTCGACCAGGACGCGTTCGGCGTTGTACCAGCCATGGAAGTCCGCCGCGCAGTCCCGCAGCCAGAAGGCGATATGGTGCGGTGCCAGCTCCTGCGCTGCCAGCTTGACCACGCCGGGGAACTCCGCGAGCCGCTGCATCAACGCGAACTCGGTCGGCGCGGTCAGCGGTGCGGGGTCAGCCGCAATGATGGCAGCCTCATCCAGCCCGGAGCTGGCAATCATGCTGCAGATGCGGGCGTGGGCGTACTGGATGTAATAGACCGGGTTCTCGTCGCTCTTGGACAGGGCCAGATCGATGTCGAACACAAACTCGGTGTCGGCGCGACGCTGGATCAGGAAGTAGCGCACCGCATCGCGTCCCACCCACTCGATCAGATCGCGCATCGTCACATAGCTGCCGGCCCGCTTGGAGATCTTGACCTCTTCGCCGCCGCGCATGACCTTGACCATCTTGTGCAGGACATAGGCGGGGAAATCTTTGGGAATGCCCTCGTCCAGCCCTTGCAAGCCGGCGCGCACCCGCGCCACCGTGCCGTGATGGTCGCTGCCTTGGATATTGATGGCCTGGCGAAAGCCGCGCTCCCACTTGGCCTGATGGTAGGCGACATCAGGTACGAAATAGGTGTACCCGCCCTCGCTTTTACGCATGACGCGGTCTTTATCGTCACCAGTGCCAAGCTCGGTGGTGCGCAGCCATAGCGCCCCGTCCTGCTCATAGGTGTGGCCGTTGGAGACCAGCGTCTGCACGGCGCGTTCGACGCGGCCCGAGGTGTAGAGCGAGCTTTCCAGGTAGAAGTTGTCGAACGTTAGGCCGAAAGCCTGAAGGTCCAGGTCCTGCTCGTGGCGCAGATAGGCCACCGCAAACGCGCGGATGTCGTCCAGGTTGTCGATATCGCCGCTGGCCTGCACGGCATGGCCGTCGGCAGCATGCACCGAGGCGCGGGCGGCGTAGTCGCGGGCAATATCCACGATGTAATCGCCCTTGTAACCGTCGGCTGGCCATTCGGGGGCATCCGTGGCAATACCGCGGGCACGTGCCTGGACGCTGATGGCCAGGTTTTCGATCTGATTGCCGGCGTCGTTGTAATAGAACTCGCGCGTCACATCCCAGCCGGTGGCATCGAACAGCCGGCACAACGCATCGCCCAGGGCGGCCTGGCGCGCATGACCGACGTGTAGCGGGCCGGTGGGGTTGGCCGACACGAACTCGACCAGCACCTTTTCACCCAGCCGCGCGGCGCGGCCGAAGTCGGCACCCTGATCGGCCACGGCCGCGATCACCGCCTGGCGGGCAGCGGAGGTCAGACGCAGATTGATGAAACCCGGGCCGGCGATCTCGGCGCTGTCGACGATGGCGCGGGCTTCGGGGTCAGCCAGCAGCGCCTCGACAATTCCCTGCGCCAACTCGCGCGGGTTGCGCTTGGCCGGCTTGGCCAGTTGCATGGCGACGTTGGTGGCAACATCGCCGTGGGCAGCCACTTTGGGGCGCTCGAGCTGGATGTCGGGCTGGGCCTCAGGCAGGAGGCTGGCAACGGCACGGGCGAGCAGGGAGATGAGTTGGTGGTGTTGCTCAGGGAGCATGGGCGGTCGGCAGAAAATGTCAGGAGGCGGACGCTGGCCCCGCGCCAGGCGGGACGCTCGCGCTAAAGTGCCTAAATGATAGCGCGATCCCGGTTTATCCATGCCTGGCGGGCCGGGGGCAGTATGGTTGGCAGAGGGGGACCGATCAGGTAGTGTATGAAATTATCCTGTTGGGAGACATAAGATGCTGATTACCTTTCACTCGAAGGCCACGGCCGAAGTTCTGATGCGCACTGGTGATGCGGCCCCGCTTCTTCAGGCTACGGGCAAGCTGACGGGTGGCAACATTCCCGAGCGGGGCGTCTTTACACCGGATCAGTTGCCTGCGGCGATCGCCGCGCTGGAAGCCGCCGTGGCTGGCCAGCCCACGCCCGAGGAAGACGAGAACCCCGACCAGGAGCCCAAGCATCCGGTTGACCGCGAGGTCGGCATGCAGCAGCGCGCTTATCCGCTGTTGGACATGATGCGCCAGTCGCTGGCCGCCCATGCCGATCTGACCTGGGAAGTCAGCCGGGGCTGGTGAGGCAATGTCGCCGGTCTGACAATGCCAGACCGGTTTTTTCTGCATACTGCGCGGGCCACGTTTCTTTCGATTCCAGGAGATTCTCATGCGTAGCGACGTCACCGTGATCTTTGACGCCCGGCGCTCGGTGGACCTAAGCGTCCAGGTCGAGCCTTCCGGGCCAGCTGCGCTGGCCGCGCGCGACTGGTTCGACAGTGCCTGGGAACTGATGGGTTGCGAGCCCTTGCGCCCCAGTGGCAAAGTGCTGTTACTGGACAAGATCATGGGTGTGGCCGACGCGCTTGGCTACGACACGTTGTCCAGTGATGCCAAAGAGGCCGAAGAATTCGCCCGCAACGCTGCGCTGGCGCTGGAGCGGGCGCGCGTCATCGTGGACCTGCCGGGGTTGTCCATCGGCTATTGAGCCGGCTTTGCGTGGCCGCCGGCATGCCTTGATCGGGGGGGGGCGAATCGCCGCGCACACCGCCCCGCATGCACCATCCTGCGACCGCTCGCCTCTCGCAGCACCTGCGGCTAGATTTTCGCTATCCCTGGCATCGATACGACGATGATTTCCTGGCCGTGAGGCGGCAGGCGCGGAGACGGTTTGTTCCGCGCGGACGTGTGTCGTGGCAGATGCAAATGGGCTCGTAGAGGTCTGATGATGCGGTCAGCCCCGGCGTCTGTGCCGAACGCGGGATATTCACGTTGGCGGTCAGGACGTCGGCACGATCAGCGGGAAAGTCCTAGGTTCCAGAGCGTTTACGTCTTTGCATATGCCCGTCGCTTGCTTCTAAACTGCGGCTATTGATGCGCTAGCTGCATGCGACAAACAAAGCGCACGGCGATATAGGGAATTGGGGATGGCGAAAGCCTTGAATCAACTGGGTGCGCTGGAGGCCGTCAGGCGCTTGCAGCGCCGCGAACTGACGGCCGTGCAAATGGCCCGCGCCTGCATGGCGCGCATCGAGCAACGTGAGTCCACGGTGAAGGCCTGGGCGGCGCTGGATCCGGCCCACGTCCTGGCGCATGCCCAGGCGTTGGACAGTGGCAGTGTGCAAGGCATCCTGCATGGTCTGCCCATGGGTGTCAAAGATGTGCTGGATACGCATGATCTGCCCACCCGTTACGGTTCTGGCATTTACAGCACTCATCAGCCGCCAGCAGATGCCGCTGCCGTGGCGCTATGCCGCGAGGCAGGCGCCCTGGTGTTGGGTAAGACTGTCACGACGGAGTTCGCCACCGACCAGCCCGGTCCCACGCGCAACCCGCGCAATACGGCCTACACGCCGGGTGGATCCTCAAGCGGATCTGCCGCGGCGATCGCCGATGACATGGTGCCTTTGGCGCTGGGTACGCAGACGGCCGGCTCTCTCATCCGGCCCGCGGCCTATTGCGGCATCGTGGGCTACAAGCCGACATTCGGTCGGGTGCCTCGCGCCGGCATGAAGACCCTGGCCGAAAATCTGGACACGATCGGTGGCCTGGCGCGCAGCGTCGACGATGTCGCCTTGTTGGCGTCGGTCATCATGGGCGATACACGTCTGCGCGATCTGCAGGAATTCGAGCGGCCACGCGTGGGGATGTTGCGCACGTTTCAGTGGAGGCAGGCTCTGCCTGAAACCCGCAATGCCTATGAAGAGGCCGCGCGCCTTCTTTCGCGCGCGGGCGCCGAGGTCGAAGAGGTCGTCCTGCCGGCACAGGATTGCAGCCTGGTTCAACTGCACGCCGATGTGATGGCCTTCGAGGCGGCACAGGCCTTGACGTACGAACGCACCCGTTGCCGCGCGCAGCTGTGTAGCCGCCTGCTTGCCATGCTGGATGCCGGGGCGGCCATCCGGGCCGACGATCACGAGGAGCGCCTCTTGCGGGCGCGGCAGTCGCGCTCTCGGGCCTTGCAGTGGTTCGAGCGTTATGACGTGATCCTGGCCCCCAGCACGGCGGGCGAGGCGCCCTTCTTTGACCAAGGCATGGGGGACCCGCTTTTTTGCCGTGTCTGGTCGCTGTTTGGCTTTCCGGCCGTGCATCTTCCCTTCGCCGTCGGCCCGCAAGGCCTGCCTGTGGGCTTGCAGGCCGTGGGTGCGCCGCACACCGATCACAGGCTGCTTGCGGCAGCACGCTGGATGCACGGCATCTTGCAGTCAACTGATTGAGGGTGTGGTCGAAAAAATGCCCGGCTCGCGCTGAGCCGGGCATTTCATTTCTGCGGCAGGATGTCAGGCCGTCGCGGCCTCGGGTTCCGCTGCCGCGGCGTCGCCTTGAGCTTGGATGTGGCGGTTGACTGCCGTGAGCACCGCGCGGAAGGATGCCGTCACGATGTCGCGGTCGATGCCAACGCCAAAGCCAGTGGGCGATTCGCCGACACGAACCTCGACGTAGCTGGCGGCACGGGTGTCGGTGCCGGTGCCGATGGCATGCTCGTGATAGTCCATGATGCGCACAGGCACATCCAGCGCCGCCACGAAAGCGGAGATCGCGCCATCGCCGTTGCCGCGCACGATGCGGCGCTCGCCGTCGTATTCCAGTTCGGCTTCGATGGCGAACTGCTTGCCCTCACCTGCGCTGGGGTTGCCGTCGATGCGGTGACGCACCAGTTTCCAGGGACCGCGTTGCTCGAGGTACTCGGAGGCAAAAATGGAATAGACGTCTTCGCTGGTGACTTCGCTGCCGGTTTCATCGGTCACGCGCTGAATGGCGCGGCTGAACTCGATCTGCAGGCGACGCGGCAAGACCAGGCCATGTTCCTGTTCGAGCAGATAGGACACGCCACCCTTGCCGGATTGGCTGTTGACGCGAATGACGGCGTCGTAACTGCGGCCCAGGTCGGCCGGGTCGATGGGCAGGTAGGGAACCTCCCAGACACCGTCGGGCCGCTGCTGGGACAAGCCCTTCTTGATTGCATCCTGGTGCGAACCGGAAAAGGCAGTGAATACCAGGTCCCCGGCATAGGGGTGGCGCGGGTGCACGGGCAACTGATTGCAGTACTCCGCACAGCGGCGCACTTCATCGATATCGGAGAAGTCCAGGCCCGAGTGTACGCCCTGCGTGTAGAGGTTCAGGGCCAGCGTGACCAGGTCGACATTGCCGGTACGCTCGCCGCTGCCAAACAGGCAGCCTTCGATGCGATCGGCGCCCGCCATGACGGCGAACTCGGCGGCGGCCACGGCTGTGCCGCGATCATTATGCGGGTGCACGCTCAGGATGATGCTGTCGCGCCGTGCGAGGTTCTTGTGCATCCACTCGATCTGGTCCGCGTAGAGATTCGGCGTGGTCGCTTCGATGGTGGCCGGCAGATTGAGCACCAGCTTGCGTTCGGGCGTGGCGTCCCAGGCTTCGGCCACGGCGTCGGCCACCTCGAGCGCGAATTCCGGTTCGGTCGTGCTGAACACCTCGGGCGAGTATTCGTAGCGCCACTGCGTTTGCGGATAGCGCTGCATGGCGGCCTTGATCTGGCGCGTGCCAGTCAGCGCAATGTTCTTGATCTCGTCTTTGCTCATGTTGAAGACGATCTTGCGGAAAGCCGGCGCGCAGGCGTTGTAGAGATGGATCATGGCCTGCTTGGCGCCGGCGGCGGCTTCGGCAGTGCGTGTGATCAGGTCTTCACGGGCCTGCGTCAAGACAATGATGGTGACGTCATCGGGAATGCGCTTTTCGTCGATGAGTTTGCGCACGAAGTCAAAGTCGGTCTGCGACGCTGACGGGAAGCCGACTTCGATTTCCTTGAAACCGATTTTCACCAGTTGCTCGAAGAAGCGCATCTTGCGCTCCACGCTCATGGGCTCGATCAGCGATTGGTTGCCGTCACGCAGATCGGTGCTCATCCAGATCGGCGCTTTGGTGATGCGGCGGCTGGGCCAGGTACGCTCGGAGTAGTCACGAGCAAAGGGCTGGAACGGCACGTATTTGGTGGCGGGGTTGGCGAGCATCGGTAACACCTCAATCGGTTTCGACGGAATCCCGGCTATCTCGGGCGCGGCAAACCAGGATGGCGGTTTTGTGCCTGCGTCGGTCGCAGTGGGACCGAATTCACGGATTAAAACGGGGGAAAGACGAGTGGCGAACGTGTGGGTGCCGAGCTACCACAGGGCACTAGGCCCGGCAACCGATCGGTAGGTATAGCGATAGCGCTAGGGTGGCGACGCCGCCCTGGAGGGAGGATGCAAACGAACACGCAGCCACGGCCGATGCCGGTGCGCATGCGCATCCGGAAGCGGTCAATGGGGTGTGGTGTTTGTCAGCCATAGCCGTAAGTCAAACATATTTCGGCGCGGCGCGCAAATCGAACGCGCAACCAGGTCAGCGATCCGGCCCCAGGCTGGGTTCGCGCGGGCCGTCTTCCTGGCGCCAGGGCGAGCGGCCTGGCTCACGCGGCGCGCTGGCGCGTGGCGCCTCGATGATGGGTTGCGGCGAGCGCTCGCGTTCGGCCGGGCGACTGGCCTGATGCACGCCTGCGCGCGCAGATTCCGGCATCGGTTCACGCGGCGTGCTGCCGGGCAGATCCAGAATGGCGGCCTGTTCGCGGACCAGGGCGATCTTGCCGATCCGGTTGTGGCGCAACTCACGGCGGCTGCGTTGCAAGTCGCCTACCGTGAAAGGTTCTTCGCGATCTCCCCAGACCCAGCGCAGCACATCCACGGCCTCTTCACTGAGCCGCGACCGCAGTTGCGCCAGGACGTCGCGCGGGACGACCTGCGCCCTGCCGGCGGCTAGACTGCCATACAGCCAGCTGCGTGTGCTGAAGAACACGATCAGCGTCCAGATGAGGACCACACCCCACCAGAAATACGGATTGACCCGGGCGAGCATATCGACGGTTTGCTGGCCCATGCTGTGCAGGCCGTCGAAGGCAAGGGTTTTCCCGAAGCCGAGGAGCCAGGAGCTGGCGAGCAACCAGACGATGGCAATGACAGCCAGCACGATTGCCCTGAACACCAGTCGCGCAAGCGCCAGTTTGAGCAACGTTTGACCTATCAGTCGGCCATCCTGGCGAATGCGTTCGGGCGAAGTGGGATTCATCATGCAAAATATTGTACCTATGAGTCGTCCCGCCTTAGAACTTCGGCCTGGTCAGCATTTGACCCTGACCCCGCAACTGCAACAGTCCATCCGGCTGCTGCAGCTGTCTTCGCTGGATCTTGAGGCCGAAATCTCTCAAGCCCTGGCAGAGAATCCGTTGCTCGAACGCGACGAAACGCCGGCCGAGCAGATCGACAGCGATCCGCAGCGCGAAGCCAGTCTCGACACTGCCGATTCGGTGACGGACACGGAAATCCGGTTTGACGACATGCCGGGTTCGGGCGGCGTATACCCCGATGAGGACAGCGACTCGCCGGCCCGCAGCGACACTTTGCGCGAGCATCTGTTGCAGCAACTGGCGCTGACCCGCGCCGGTGTGCGCGACGCCGCGCTGGCCGCATTGCTCATCGACGAGCTGGACGATAACGGCTATCTCGGTTCGCCGCTGAGTGAAATCCTGCAATGGCTGCCCGCCGAGCTCGAGGTCGATGAGGATGAGCTGCGTGCGGCGCTGAGCTTGGTGCAGTCCTTCGACCCAACCGGCATCGGTGCGCGCGACATGGCCGAGTGCTTGCTGTTGCAATTGCGCCATCCTGACGTCGCGCGGCTGCCCGAAGCCGCATCGCCCGCCGTGCTGGGGTGCGCGCGCGAACTCTGTGGCCAGCATCTGGCGCTGCTGGCCACCGGTAATCCGGCGCGCCTGCGGGAGATGCTGCGCGTCGATGAGGCCACGCTGCGCGCCGCGCGGGCGCTGATCGTTCGGCTCGAGCCCCGGCCGGGCCGGGCCTGGACGGTGCCTGCGGCGGAGTACGCCGTGCCCGATGTGCTGGTGCGCAAAACGCGGCAAGGCTGGCAGGCGGTGCTCAATAGCGCGGTGATGCCGCGCCTGCAGGTCAACGGCCTGTACGCGCAAATGCTGTCCAATCAGCGCGAGGCTGCCTATGCCGGGCTGAATGCCCAGCTTCAGCAGGCGCGCTGGATGATCCGCAATGTCGAACAGCGCTTCGACACCATTTTGCGCGTCGCGCAGGCCATCGTCGCGCACCGGGCCGAGTTCTTCACCCGTGGCCCGGCGGCGATGCGGCCGCTCATTCTCAAAGACATCGCGGGCGAGCTCGGGCTGCACGAGTCGACGATCTCGCGGGCCACCACGCAGAAGTACATGCTCACTCCGTTTGGGACCATGGAGCTCAAACGATTTTTCGGCACGGGCGTGGCCATGGACAGCGGTGATTCGGCCTCGGCGACGGCCGTTCAGGAGCACATCCGGCAGATGGTGGCCGACGAAAACCGTGCCAAGCCGCTTTCGGATAGCCAAATCATGGAGCGCCTGGCCGGTCAGGGCATCGTCATTGCCCGCCGCACCGTGGCCAAATACCGCGAGGCCTTGCGCATTGCCCCGGCCGCCGTGCGCAAGGCCCAGGCCGCCGCGCGCTGAACCCGTGGTGGCAGCGGGTCGAGTCGCACGGGGGGTGATTCGTCACTTTTTTCAAGGAGTTGCGTGCGGGGCGCCAGGCTGAAAAATATTTTCCGGCTGGCTGGCTGGCTGGCTTGCTTGCGCTTTAATTTTTGTCGATAATCATTCGCATGTACGTTTGCATATGCAATGCCGTTACCGAACGCCAAGTCCGCGCCTGCGTGGATGCGGGCGCTAATTCGTTGGGCGATCTGCAATTCGAGCTGGGAGTTGCCTCCTGCTGCGGTTGCTGCGCCGCCACGGCCAGCGAATATCTTCCCGGCGGACGCGCCTCCAGCGTGTGCGACGTGCGCTCCATTGCCGTGCCGGCCAATCCCCCCGCGGCCATGCTCGAAGCCGACCGGCCTGCAGCCAATACGTTTCCCATTCCCCTGGTGGCCGCCGCCTGAAGGCGGTGCGCGCCCGTCAAGACGCCCTGCGGGGCGTTTTTTTCGTCTGTTGCAGGCGGCCACTTCCCACCTTGGGTTTGTCATAGTGGCTCGGCCGGTGGAGAATGCCTTGCATTCTCCCTACCTGCCTCAGCCATGAAAACCAGCGTCGATTCATCCGCCGCCGCCGCGCCCGAACGCACGGCCTGGGGCTCCATCGCGCTTTTCTGTGTGCTATGGAGCTCTGCCTTCGCAGCGGCCAAGATCGCCGTTCGCGACTGCCCTCCTCTGACCTTGCTGGCCGTACGATTCTGCATCGCAGGAGTGTTGATGATGGGTATGGCGGCATTGACGGGCGGCTTGCGTCTGCCATCACGCCGCGACCTGGCCGCGCTGATTGGCTTGGGGTTATTGAACAACGCGCTTTATCTGGGTTTGAGTTGGAGCGGCATGGCCACGTTGTCCTCGGCCTTTACGTCGGTGCTGATCAGCACCAACCCGTTGCTCATCGGCATCTTGGCCGGGCCCGTGTTGGGCGAGCGGCTGGGTTGGCGAAAATTGGTCGGGCTACTGCTCGGGCTGGCTGGCGTCGTGGTCATGCTGCGTTCTCGCTTGGCCGGTGCCGGCGCGCATGAGGACGTCCATGGCACCTTGCTCGTGCTCGGCGGCCTGATCGCGTTGGTCGCCGGTACGCTGGCCTACAAGAAACTCAAGCCTGCCGCCAATCTCTGGATGGCCACGGGAGTGCAGGCGCTGGCCGCTGGCGTGGCGCTTTGGCCTTTTGCCCTGCATTACGAGACGCTTGAGCAGGCGCGGTTGACGTTAAGCCTCGTGCTGAGCATGAGCTACACCATTGTGGCGGTCTCCATGGGCAGCTACTACCTGTGGTTTCTGATCCTGGGCCGCAGCAGCGCCACCTCGGCCAGCGCGTTGCATTTCCTCATGCCGCCGTTGGGCCTGTTCTTCGGCTGGCTGGTGTTGCGAGAACCCGTTTCGTGGCTCGACATGCTGGGCATTGTGCCCATTGCCTTCGGGATCTGGCTGGCGACACGACGCAACGTCTGAGTTTGTTGTTTATTGTCGGTGGCGAATTCGCGGTGTAAATGGGGCATTGCCGGGGGATTTTGCCGGCCGTTCCGCCTGCAAATACGCACGTGTTTTCGTCCGCCATGGCGCCGCAGCGCACGTCAATGCGTCATCGCGCGGACATTGCATTAAAAACAGAGATTCATTCTCATTCTTTTATCGCTTTCTTATTGCACTCGCAAAGCGATTTACCAAATGCGGGCAAACACTATGCGAGGCATTGCCGGGATGTTAGTCTGCCGGGGTTCCACGCTCAAGCTAGCGGCCCCGCCAGATCAAGGAGTCCATAAATATGAAAGGCGATAAAACGGTTATTCAGTTTCTGAACAAGCAACTGACCAACGAACTGACGGCTATCAACCAGTATTTTCTGCACGCACGCATGCTGAATCACTGGGGCCTGAATAAACTCGGCAAACACGAATACGAAGAGTCCATCGAAGAAATGAAGCATGCCGATCGCCTGATCGAACGCATCTTCATGCTCGACGGCCTGCCCAATCTGCAGGATCTGCACAAGCTGCTGATCGGTGAAGACGTGCCCGAATTGCTGGCCTGTGATCTCAAGGTCGAACAGACCGCCCAGGCCACGTTGAAAGACGGCATCGCCTACTGCGAGTCCGTGCGTGACTACGTCTCGCGCGACCTGCTGCAAGGCATTCTGGACGATACCGAGGATCACATCGACTACCTCGAAACCCAGATCGGCCTGATCGATCAGGTTGGCCTGCAAAACTATCTGCAAAGCCAGATGGAAGTCGCCGGCTGAGACGCCGCGGCATTGCCGCCGCCCTCGCTGTACGGTGTCCCGTACGCGGCGGCCGTGTCGGGGGCGATGGTCACGCTTTGGCATTCCCGAGGCCCGCAGCACGTGCTGCGGGCCTCGGTCCATCAGAAGGCCTTGACCAACGTCAGGCGTGCCAAAGAGCCTTTGGGAAGCGCACCACTGCCGGCGGTTGCGCTGACTTCCTTGTAGAACGCGCCCTTGAGAACCAGCCCGGCGCTGGCGATCGGATACACCAACTCTGCGCCAATCGCATGGCGCGAGGCCTTGTCTGACGTGGCGCCACTGCCACGATCATCACGTGTCTGCCACTGGCTGTAGCCGACGAGGCCGGCGGAGAAGGCTCCGAAGGATTTGCCTAACCCCCATTCGACAGTCATTTGGTCACCGGAACGATAGCCGTCGCTGTTGCTGCGGTTGAGTTCATAGCGCATCAAGGCGGAAGCGGAGTAGGTTTTGGCGCTGTCGAAGTAATAGGTCATGCCACCGGTGAGCATGGTGCTTTTATAGCCTTTGCCGGGCGAAGCCGGGTGGCTGGTGCTGCCGTTATCCAACCAGAGGCCGGCAGCAGCCACCGCGTCCCACTGTGTGCCGTGCCAGCCCAGCAGAAGCGGGCCCAGATAAATATCGCCTACGCCCGAACGTGAGTCGGAAATGCCTGCTGCGTTCACGGTCAACGAGGTACGTATGATGGGTACGATCGCCTCCATGCCGTAGTCCGCGCCGAGAAATTTCTGGTTAGTCATCCAGACGAAGCGGTTGGCCAGCGCCGTTACGGTTCCCGTGTTGTGGCCAGGCAGATTGTCGCTGCTGCCGGGCGCGCGGAAGTGATCGATGTCGTAGTTCAAAAGATAGCCTACGTAGTAGACGCCAGGCGGGGGGGCGCTGGCCGCCTGTATGCCTTCTACGCCTGGCACATAGTGGCCGTCGGCGTGTGCGCCTGTCATTGCCAAGGCGCTCGAGAGGGCCAGGAGGCTGGCCGTGATACGGTTTTTCGCGTGCATGAGGTTGTCTCCTTCCTTGTGATCTGTTGGAGCTATCCGAAACGGATAAACGTCGGGATTCAAGAGTCAAAGCGACCCCCCAGCGCCCGATGTGTCGCTGTTTTGAAATCTGTTGGTGACCCGGCGGACCTACGTGCCAGCGGTAGGCGCCGAGCGGCAGGAGGGGGCTACAGCCCGAGGTTTACGTACTTGATTTCGATGTATTCCTCGATGCCATACTTCGAGCCTTCGCGTCCCAGGCCCGAGGCTTTCACGCCACCGAAGGGCGCGACTTCCGATGAGATGGCGGCGGAATTTATGCCGACCATGCCGTACTCCAGCGATTCGGCCAGACGAAACATTCGTTTGACGTCCTGTGTGTAGAAATAAGCGGCCAGGCCGTACTCCGTGTCGTTGGCGCGGGCGAGCACCTCTGCTTCGTCATGAAAACGGAACAAGGGCGCCAGCGGACCGAATGTCTCTGCCGTGGCGACGGCCGCGTCGGCCGGCACGTCGGTCAGGATGGTGGGCTCAAAGAAGGTGCCACCCAAGGCATGAGGCTTGCCGCCAAGCAGCACCTTGGCGCCCTTGTCGACCGCGTCATCGATGTGCGACTGGATTTTCGTTACGGCGGCCTGGTCAATCAACGGGCCTAGCGTGACTCCGCGGTCCAGGCCATTGCCGACACGCAGGGCTTCGACGGCCTGTGTGAGTCGTTGCGCGAAGTCGCCGTAGACACTGTCGTGGACATACAGTCGATTGGCGCAGATACAGGTCTGCCCGTTGTTGCGATACTTTGAAATCATGGCGCCGGCCACGGCGGCATCCAGATCGGCATCCTCGAAAACGATGAACGGGGCATTGCCACCTAACTCCAGAGAGAGCTTCTTGATGTCGTGGGCGCACTGCGCCATCAAGCGCCGGCCGACCTGTGTCGAACCCGTGAAGCTCAGCTTTCTCACGATAGGGTTGCTGGTCAACTCAGCGCCAATCTCGATCGCGTGACCGGTGACGATATTGAAGACCCCCGCCGGGATGCCCGCCTGCTCTGCCAACGCGGCCAGCGCCAATGCCGAGAACGGCGTCTGCGGTGCGGGTTTGAGTACGATCGTGCAACCGGCGGCAAGTGCCGGGGCGACCTTGCGGGTGATCATGGCACTGGGAAAGTTCCAGGGCGTGATCGCAGCCGCAACACCGATGGGCTGCTTGAGTACGAGCATTTTTTTGTCTGCCTGAGGCGCGGGAATCACGTCGCCGTAAAGACGTTTCCCTTCCTCGGCGAACCACTCCACATAGGCCGCGGCGTACTCGATTTCGGCACGTGCTTCGGCAAGGGGTTTGCCCTGCTCGATCGTCATTAGATAGGCCAGCTCGTCCTGATGCTGGAGCATCAGTTCGAACCATTTGCGCAGCTTGATGGCACGGGTCTTCGCAGGCAGCGTTCGCCAGGCAGGCAGGGCCCGGTTAGCGGCCTGTATGGCATGACGGGTTTCCGTCGTGCCCATAAGGGGGACTGTTCCGAGCCTGTCGCCGGTGGCAGGGTTTCTGACCTCCTGCTGTGCGTGGTCTTTGGCATGCAACCATTGCCCGTCGATATAGGCTTGTTCTCTGAGTAGCGTGAGGGCGTTCATGGTGATTCAGTCCTTGCATCCTTCATGGCCATCTTGGGCCGCTGTTGCCGCTTGGGCCGGTCTGGGCCGAGGCGCCCACGAAGTGGCAGGGCGCAACAAAGCCCGGCCCGTTTGGCCGTGGTCTTGCGTCGATACAACAGATACGTGTCAGGCGCTTAACGGATGCTCCACTGCGCAACGGCGAGGCGTTTGACGCAGCGGAGCATGTGGCCTGGGTAGGTCAGCCTACCGGTGTGAATCGTTCCAGAGAAAAGGGGCGTGCCAGCATCGGCGCGGCCTGCTGGACGACAGAGGCGATGCCTGGGTCCGCAAGATGTCTTTCGAGTTCAGGGGCTCCGCGCCATTGTTCGACAAACAGCAGCTCCAGCGGTCTGTCGGCGGATGTGACCAGGTCGCACTGGATACAGCCCGGATCCTGTCGAATCGGCTCGATCAGGCTGATGAGCAGCTCGCGCACCTGCTTGAATGATTCGGGCCGGGCGGCAAAAGAGGCAATGACATGAAGTGCCATGGATAACTCCGTGAGCTAAGCAGTCAGTAGGCCCCGTCGAGCGGCGGCGAGTGCTGGCCGCTGCGCCGGTGCTTCATTCGAGAATCAATCGCGTGGAGTGACGCCCTTGCGGTAGGAGTTTTTGCGGACGATTTTCTGTCCGGAAAACTCCCACAGGTCGCAACCACGTACACACAGTTTTGCGCCATCGGCCAGCGTTCCGGTGAGCGCCCATTCGGAAACTGCCTTGTCGCCTGACACCCAATGGCCCTCGGGCTTGTAATGGGCATCGGGCAACAGCGCGTACCCGGCGGCAAATCCTGCGCGGATGGCGGCTTTGCCAACGAGGCGCTTGCCCCAGGGCTCTGGGCCGGCTGACGCCTCCCATATGCTGTCGTCAGCGAAAAACTCCATGATGGCGTCGAGATCGTGAGAGTTGAATGCCGCCATGATGGCGTCCAATGTGTCGATGGAAACGTGCTCGGGTTGGCTCATGATTCTGCCTGTCTAGAACTTGTTAAAGCCGATGGCGGCGAGTTGCTCGCGGCCGGAAGCGGTGATGTCGGCGGGCCGCCAACTGGGTTGCCAGACCCACTCGACCTCGAAATCCGTGTCCTGTGCCGCCAGTGTGGTCCGCATCTGGTCGGTCATTACCTTGGCCAAGGGGCAGGCCGGAGAGGTCAGTGTCATCGTGATCTTTGCCACACCGTCGTCTCGAAGCCTTACCTGACGCACGAAACCCATGTCGACGATATTGACGCCGAGATCCGGATCGAGGACGGCCTGCAGCGCTTGACGGATGGTGGTTTCCGCCTCCGTTTCCGGAGCAGGTGTCCATGATGGCGCGCCATCGAGCACGCCCTGGCCCACCTCGGTGGCGTCGACCTCGATACCGGGCTCCTGTCCGGGGGGGCGTAAGCGTCAAGGTTACGTCGCTGGTTGGACTGCTTATCCAATCGGCCAGACCATGGGCCTTGCGCCGGATACGGATGATGTGTTCGGCCTGTTTGACGCGCGCGCGGCTCAATACCAACGCATCCGGGTCGATGCCAGCCTGTTCGGCTTGCACCAGCGCTTTGTCCAGCAGGCGGGCGAGCTGTTCGCAAGTGGGGCCCGGACCAAAGCGCAGGCGATGGCGAGCCTTGCCCGCCTGGGTATTGATCACCCATTTCAGCGCGACGGCGGCCTCTGACTGTGCGAGCCTGAGTTGGGGCTCACGTACCATGATGACGTCTATCGCCTCGGCTACCGTGCTCATGCGTTTACCTCCCGTCGCTGCGGACGTGCGGGTTTGGGCAGCAGACTCTTGAGCTCAAAGGCGGGATCGGCGAGCTGCTCCTTGGTGACCTCATGGGGGATTGCCATGATCTTGCGCGCCTGCATCAAGTCCTGAGGCCGATTCAGGCACGTGATGGCCTTGATGCGTTTGCCATCCAGCGAGAACACGGACAGCGATTTTTCCTTGGCGGAGCCTCGGATCACTTCCACGCAGTCGCCGACCGCCTGCCCATAAGCCTGCAGGCTGTGTTCATACTGCTGTGACCAGAAAAAATGCTCTTCGGTAAACGGGACGGGTTGCCCGAGCAGGTTGCGCGCGACGTTTACGCCATGGCGCATGGCCGTGTCGTGATGCTCGACCCGGAACATACGGCCGTAGACCGGATGAAAGCGCGCGGCCACATCGCCGATGGCGTAAACATCAGGGGCGCTGGTACGCCCGTATTCGTCGGTCAGGATGCCGCCGTCGACCTCGATGCCCGCCTGCTCCGCCAGCTCGATGTTGGGCACCGACCCGATGGCGACCAGTACGTCGTCGCAGATCACCACTTCGCCGCGTCCGGTGGTCAACTCTACGTGGGTCGGAGTTTCGTTAATGGCGGCCACGATCTCGCCGGTGCGCATTTGCACACCGTGCTCTCGGTGGATATCGATCATCGCACGCCCTATTTCCTGACAGACGGCACGGCCCAGGGGGAGCGCACCTGGATCGAAAACGGTTACGCGCAGGCCTTTGGCCACGGCGAAGGCCGCGACCTCGCAACCGAGGAACCCCGCTCCGAGAACGGCCAGGTGGTGGCCAGGTACCAGCCGCTCACGTAGGCGCTCGGCGTCCGACAGCGACCGCATCACATGCACCCGGTCGCCGGCGAAACCTGGCAGAGTCTTGGCGCGCACGCCTGTGGCCAGAATCAGGGCATCGTAGGTCAATGAGCGCGCATCCGACAGCTCGACCTCCCGCTTTTCAGTGTCGATACGAACGGCTCTGGTCGACAAGAGCACGTCGACCTGATTATCGGCGTACCACTGCTGCGGATTGATGCGGAACTGGCCACGGTCGAACTGGCCGGTAAGCCAGTCTTTGGACAAGGGCGGACGTTCGTAAGGTAGGTCGGGCTCGTCGGTGACGATCACGATCTCTCCATCGAAGCCTGCATCGCGAAGTTCCTTGACGGCCGTCACCGCGGCCACGCCACCGCCAATGAAGATGAATCGCTTCATTCGACGCTCACTTGGATGTTTCCGGAGTCGTCTACCTGGCAGGGGTATTTGTGCAGCTGGCAGGTAGACGGATTGATGCCTTTGGCCGTGGTGACATCGAACTGCCAAAGATGTTGGGCGCACGTCAACACGCCGTCGCTGAGATCTCCATCGTGCAGCGGCCATTGCTGGTGCGGGCAGCGGTCGTGATAGGCATGTATGTCGCCGTCGGTATTGATTAACAGAACCTTCTTGCCGTTGACTTCGACCCCGGTCATCTCGCCTTCCCAGATGTCGTCGATGTGGGAGACCTCATGCCATTGCAATTTGGTGGATGCTTCGCTCATGGTTTTCTACTCCGTTTGGCTGCCGAAAAACTCGGTATGCAGCTTTTCGCGGGCTGCACGCGCCGTTGCCACCACTTCGTCGGAAGATCGATCAAGAAGAGGAGCCAAACCCGCCGCAGCGCGATCGGCGATCGCGGACCACTTGCCGATCCACTTCTGTAATGGCTTGACGTTCGTTTCGCGTTTGGTAATGGCGTAGCGTGCCAATGCACTGCTCCAGCGGTTTCGCCGTGCGCTGTCCTTTGCCAGCAGTTTGGACACCAACCAGTTTTGTTCGTCGCCGTTGTTTCGGCTGACCTCTCCGAGCTGATGCAGCAGGACGTTGTCCAAGGTGGGGCCGAGAACGAGATTGAGCGCAGTGAGTACCTCGCCCCAATCGTAGGTAATGAGCGCGCGTTCGATCGCTTCGCGAGTCGGCTGCCAGGCGGGGTTTTTCTCCCATAGTTCGCGTTCATTGACCCCGATGCCCGAGTCGGGATGAGCGATCTGCAGCGCACGGGTTCGATAGGCGATGGTCGTCACCCGACGCAGAAAGTCACCGCTCGCATAGCACGCGGCATTGGTGATATACGAACTTGGCGCGATATAGCCGAGATACGCCTGCGCCTGTTGAAACCCGTGTACGAGATAACGCTGAGGCGCGAGTGCTTGCGCCAGTATTCTTACTTGAGCGCTAGATAACCCGGCATCGGAACCGGAGTCGCCATATTGGTCCAGGACGCCGTCGAGCTTGGTCTGCTCGTTAGCCTGCAGGTTGACGTAGGCACGGTAATGAATCTGGTCCGGGTCGCGAAAACCATCCCAGTCATCTGTCTGCAAGGGGGAGTGTTCACGGTAGGTCATGAACCACAGATTGCCGGGCGAGGACGGATTCTGCTCGAATACGTTCTTACGTCCGGGAACGCGGCCGCGAGCATTCCAGTTCTGCGCATGCGTGACGATTTCGTATTCGCTCGGCATGCGCCGCACATTGCCAAAGGCACTGAAAGTGCGCATTTTTCGCTGTTTGGCTGCCGCGTTGTCGTTGGGCTGTGCACTCATTGTTTGTCTCCTTGCCGGGCGTCGCCGTTCGTGCGGGCGGCCGCTCCGCTGTACCAGGTAATAGAATCGCTTTCAGTTGCCACACGACCGAAGAACGATGACAGCACAGCCTCCAGCGAGCGGATGCGGTAGTCGGAGCCGAGGTAGTTCTGTAAGGACGACTCGGTCAGAACCAGCCGGTCCTCGGCTTGAACCCGCAGATAAGCGCCACGGTCGATGATCTCGATCTCGCGATCGGGGTTGTCATCTTCGATCGCGGCGACGATTTTGTCGGTCTCATCGCTGACGCGAAGCACCGGACCTACGGGATTCTTCATTCTGCAACTCCTGCAGGCAGTTCGTATTCCACGGCGATGTGATCGAGTGGTTTGATGTTGGCCTCGGCTACCGTGAGGTGTCCCGGCAGCTTCTTTCCGTGGTGTATGACGACCTTGGGATAGGGACGTGCCCGTACGCGGCGGCCTTCCGAGTGATAGGCCACTGCGACGGCGACCTCATCCATGGTGTTGGCCGTGGTCACAGGTACGAGAATGGCTACGAAATCGGTAGAAAAAATGGCGTTCAGAGGAACGACCTCGGGGGTGGCTTGCTGATCTGTCATGGTCGTCACGCTCCTGTCTGGATGATGCCTTTTGCTTCCCGGCCCACGTAGTCTTTGGCCCAGGCGTGATAGTCGACCTCTTCGCCCATGACATCGGGTGTGATCCCCATGTCGTCGAGAATGCCTTGCACCGTCGGCGGTTGAATGTCACCCGACAGAAAACGTGTCACCAGGGTTTTATGATTGACGTTGTCCCTGTCCTTCCACCAGATCTGCCGGCAGCCGTTGGTGCAGAAGTGCATCATCTTGCCGTTGTAGTTCAGTGAATGATCGCGGACGCGCCATTTGCCATCGCGCGATTGCGTCGGGTTGCACATCGGAAGATGGCAGGTCTCGCACAACCAGGGCAGCGTCTCGGGTAACAAGGTCGGGTTGATGTTTCCGGCGTTGACGTTGTCGATGATGACGTCCCACTTGTCGCCGTAGACCTTCTCCCAGTTGGGGTATTTTTCACGCAACCATTCGCGCTCGTCCTTTGATACACCCGCGCGTGGGTTCCACCACAGCGTTGGCCGCCACCACCAAAGGCCCATGTGCAGGCTGTGATGCCAGGTGTCCAGGCCGCGCATGAATTCATCCCAGAACCACGGTTTTTTCAGGCCGTAGTCTTCGATCGTGCGGATGAACTGGTCGACAATCCACTCTTCCATGAATTCGCGGAACGACTGCTTGCGGTGCTCCAGCGGCGTGTAGTAGTCCATCACTGGACCCGTCAGCGCGGCAAATGCTCGCGCGTTGGCCCAGAAGCCTTTGTCGATCACCCACTGAGCGCGCTGCGGATCGTGCTCGATCAGAATCTCCAGTGTGGCCACTCCTTGCTGAGAGTGTCGTGCCTCGTCGGTCTGGATAGTGGAGATCATGTTGGCGAAGTTGACATCGCCGGCTTCGAGCGCGTCCGCCGCAAGGGCGACGAACTGCAGGTTGGTGAATCCCGTCTCGAAGGTGAGTGGCAGCATCAGTGCGCAATCCACGGCGTTCGATGTGGTCATGAAACCATCGAAAAGCGTACGCAGTGCAACCGGCACCCAATCGTTCGTACTGTAGGTCTTCTGCGTCCAGTCGAACTGCGGATCCTTGGCTACGAGTTCGTGACCAAAGAACGTGTTCAGCGCATTGTGGCGCAGCTCATCGAGATGACCGTATATGGCCATGTTGCGCCAGGCGCCATTCAGGCCAAAGCGTGCCATCTTCAGCTCGGCCAGCGTCGCGGCATACTCGACTTGCGCCACGCCACCGAAGTGCTGCTTCGTTCCGGACTTCCAGCCTTCGTCGAGGTGGTCAAAGGTCTTGGTTCGCTGCAACGCTGCCTTCACGCCATAGGTTGCCGCTTCTTTTTCACGCTGCGTGTAAACGTACTCCGGGTAGCTGACCTTGTAGCCCTCTTCCCACTTCAACCAGGCTTCGCGCGGGACTTTACCTGTGCCTGTTAGCCAGTCCGGGTACACGGCTTCGTCGTCTACATAGGAAAGCGTTCAGTCCACATCACGGACGAATCCCTGCCATTCTTCACGCTTGAGTAATGTCATTTCTTGTCTCCTTCTACGGCAGCTCAGTCAACTTCAAAGTGGCCAAGCTGACGATTCACGCCGGCGTTGTCCCAATAAGCTCTTATGTTGTCGATCAGGCCCTCTTCATTGACGTGCAGAATGAAAAGATGAGGTTCGGCGAAGTACTGGCCTTTGGCGCTGATGAAGCCCCAGGCTGAGTCTTGTGTGCCGGTAATGTCGCAAGCAACGACGACGTCGCCGTCTTCGTTGCCGTCGATATGGAAGATCGTGTTGCCCAGATCAGGAAATGCGTTGATCAGGCCGCTCCAGATCACCCGGCCGACGGTACGGACCTTTCCGTCGCCGCGTACGACGCGTTGTTTGGCCCAGACTTCGAACGGGATGTACTCGAAGTTGGCGTTGTCGGTACAGAGATCAGACATGCCGGGTACATCGTGGTCGCGATAACGATCGAAGAACTCGGTGGCAATCTCGACGGGGGTTTGAGTGACGGTGGTGTTCATGAAGAGGCTCCAGTCAAACTATCGTGACGTGATCCTGGCGTTTGATGGCCAGACGTCGGTAGAGTTGGTTCTGACACCAGTACGCGTCGATACCGGTGATTGCGCCGGCCTCCACCGTAAAGCGCCAGGCGGTGTCCAGGTCGAGATGCTTTTCCTGGTTGATGGCGCCCAGGAAGTCGGCTGACTGGGTGCCTTCGAGTTTGAATTCGGCCACGGCCACGTTGCCCACGCTGATGACATTGCGGACCGTAATCAGCACATCGGGAAACGCGCGCACGATGTCGGTAAGCAACGTGTCAATGACGAGCTTCGGACCTTTGCGAATCTGCATGGGAAATACGGTGATCTGGGCATTTTCAGAAACCTGTTCGAGAGCAGCCGGGACGTCCTTGGCATGCAACGCGTTCAAGAAGCGGTTGACCGTCTGGCCTGATGTATCGGACATTGATGTCTCCTTATGAGCTTGGCTGCTGTCTTCAGGCAGAGGCACTGGACAGCGCTTTGACGACAGCTTCTGAGGTGGCTTCGGTCGAATTAGGGTTTTGGCCGGTGATCAGATTCCGATCGACGACGACGTGCGATGCCCAGGCGTAGGGCGCGTCGTCAAAAATAGCGCCTGCGTTTTGCAAGGCGTCCGCGAGGTACCAGGTCATGCCAAGTTGGCCGATGCGGTTCTGATCTTCTTCATCATTCGTGTAAGAGGTCATGCGATACCCCTCGAACAGCCATTGGCCGTCGGCGCGGTCCGGGGCCGAAAGCAGCATCGCCGGGCCATGACACAGCGAAGCGATGATCTTTCCGTCGGCATGGAGAATGCGCAGCAGTCGACTCAGATCCGGGTTGTCGGGCAGGTCCACCATAGGGCCATGACCGCCAGGTACGAATAGCGCGTCAAACTCTGCCATGGCGGCGTCCGTCAGCGACGAGAGGGCGACGGGGTTGTTGAAGCTGGTCAGTGCCGCCAACTTGGCCGCGCGCTCATCGGCCACCGCTTGCGAGGCTGCCTTCAGCTCGTCGATCGCTGCACGTATCGTTGATTCTGGCAGCCCCCCGGACATTCCTTCCTGGAGCATGACTTCGCTGAGCAGGCGCTTTTGGCGCCATGCGATCTTGGCGGCCTTGCTTAGCAGTTCGTGAGCCTGCTGTGGCGTGCTGCCCGTTGCAACGAGACGCTCGGCGAGGCGGCGTGAGGCCACGAGCTCTTGTTCGGTCGTGTGATGCAGGGTGATCCGGATGTCATCGGGATCATGGTGGAACGTGCGGTATACCGAGGCGAAGTAGTCGCGGTCGACGTCTGGATAGTGGAAAAAATGTTCCAGACCGTAGGGGTCAGGTACCGGTTTGTTGCCGTCCGGCGTCAGTACGACGACGTCAAAGCCGGCTGCGACAAATCGCTCGTACGACTTGAGCGCTTCTTCGGCCCAATAGCCAGTCGGATGCGCCGAACTTTCCTTCAGGTCGATGGCGTTGGCACTCGTCACGAGAAATGCGATGCGGGGCATGTGGTGTTCCTTCGAATTTAAGGATCTTGGCTTGCTGGCGCCGTCGGCAGCGCTCAGCCCTCTTCTCGGCGCAAAACGTCCTGAACCGCCGGGCGCTCAGCGACACGCTTGAGCCAAGCCTGCAGTCGCGGCAGACCCTTCAGATCCACGCCGACGGCATCGGCCCAGTTCGTGACGGCAAAAAGGTAAGCGTCGGCCACGCTGAAGCTCGCGCCGGTGAGGTGGTCGTGATGTTGCAGTTGGCTTTCCACCCATTCGTAGCGTGCGCGCAGCTTGGCGCGGGTGGCCTGTTGGAAGGCTTCGTCGGCGTCGGGTGAAAAGAGGATGTAGTAAACCGAGTGAAGTTCGGTTCCGATGAAGGCCAGCCATTGCGCCAACTGTGCACGGCGCACGGCATCGATGTTGCCCGAAGCGGTGTGTTCGGCCAGAAACTGAAGAATCGCCAGGGTTTCGTGCAGTCGCGTGCCATCGGGTAGTTCGAGCACCGGGACATATCCCAATGCATTGATGGCGAAGTAGTCGCCGCCGTCATCGAGCTGATGGGCATCGAGTGACACCTCGGCCAGTTCGAAATCGATCCCCGCTTCCTGTAGGGCGATATGTGGAGCCAACGAGCAGGAGCCGGGGCTGTAGTAAAGCTTCATGGATGAGTCTCGCGTAGTTGATCGTGTTGATAGGCCTATGGCTGCGAAGTATTGATTCCGCAGCGCTTTCGTCGTTAGCCAGAATCGGCATCAGGCTGCCTAGGGTTTTCCCATCCGAGGCTCGCGCTCGAGCGTGCAAGGCTTGCGGTGGTGGCGTTTTTTGTCGTTCCATGACAAACCTTTCCCACACAGCATGCGCATGGCGGGTTCGCCAAGCCGTGCGCTGCCAGTCATGCGTCCTGATCGGCCAGAGAGCGTGCGTGACGCTGCTGCAGGTCGGTGGTCAGTCCGTTTGGATGATCCGATTCAGGCCGAGCCAGTGGTGGCGTTGGGGTATGCCGTCGCTGCGCGACGTGGGCACGACGCTGCGAGAAAGCGCCATACACGGGAATGAATCGGTGTGAGTGGCGAGGCATCTTGTTCGGGTGCCATCGCTGGGCGTGAATTTTTTCTAGACGACTGGTCTAGTCATCGTTACACTGCTTGCATGAACACCGCAACCTCCAGGAGTACCGACGCCCGCGCGAAAATTCTCGCCAACGGGCAACGCATCATGTCCGGCAAAGGTTTTGCCGCCGTCGGCATCAATGAGATTTTGGTTGCCGCAGGGGTTCCCAAAGGGTCGTTCTATCACTACTTTGATTCCAAGGATGCCTACGGAGAGGCACTTCTCGAAAATTATTTCGAGGAGTATCTCGCAGGGTTGGAAGCCACGCTGACTGCGCCTGGGCAGAGCGTGGCCGAGCGGCTGATGAATTATTGGCAGGAATGGCAGGAGGTTCAGTCTTTCTCCGGGTGCCAGGGAAAATGCCTGACGGTCAAGCTCGGCGCGGAAGTGGCCGACCTGTCCGAGGCGATGCGTTTATCGCTCAAGCGGGGGTCGACCAGTGTGATTGCCCGTCTGGCGCAAGCCATTGAAGAAGGTGTCTTGGAGGGGTCGGTAGCCATTGACGGCAAACCGGCAGAGGTCGCTCAAACGCTGTATCAGTTGTGGGTCGGCGCCAGCGTGATGGCCAAAATCGTGCGCAGTACACAACCCTTCGAGAGCGCACTGGCCGCGACTCGCCTAGCTTTGCATCTGCCCGCCTGACCAGAGGCGGGATGCGCTTCTAGTGAAGCGCCTTTTTTGTCAGTGTTTTATATACGACCGGTCTAATTTAATTTCAATCTGGAGTAACCCCATGAAAATCCTGATGGTCCTGACCTCGCACGATGAACTCGGCAACACAGGTCGCAAGACCGGTCTGTGGCTCGAAGAGCTGGCCGCGCCCTATTACGCCTTCAAAGAGGCAGGTGCGCAGGTCGTGCTGGCTTCCCCCAAGGCAGGCAAGGCGCCGGTCGATCCTTTGAGTCAGGACGAGACCTATCAGACTGACGATAGCCGCCGTTTCGAGAACGATGCCCTGGCTCAGGCTCAACTGGCCAATACAGAGCGTCTGGATTCGGTGTCTTCGGACCAGTTTGATGGCGTGTTCTATCCGGGTGGCCACGGCCCCTTGTGGGACCTGGCGCAGGACCCGACATCCATCGCGCTGATCGAGTCTTTTCTCGCGGCGAACAAACCCGTTGCTCTGGTCTGCCACGGCCCCGGTGTGTTGCGAAACGCCAAGGCTGCGAACGGGCAGCCCCTGGTGCAAGGGCGCGAGGTGACGGGTTTTACCAACAGCGAAGAGGTCACCGCAGGAGCAACGGACATCGTGCCTTTCTCGGTGGAGGATGAACTCAAGGCCAAGGGGGGCAAGTTCTCGCGCGCCGCAGACTGGACTCCTCATGCGGTGGCCGACGGTCTGCTGATCACGGGGCAAAATCCTGCCTCCTCGCACGCAACGGCGGCGTTGCTGCTCAAGCAATTGGCAGGCGCAAGCGCCAAGGCGTAAGTCGCAGCGGCGGTGATGCGCTCACGTTCATCACCGCGCCCTGCCAGGCTGGCTGTTGTATCGCCCAGCCCGAGCGTTTCGCACCGTCATTGACCGAAAAACGTAAGAACTGAGCTCTACGCTCATTTCATAAGAACACGAACGGAGACAGCGATGAACCAACCCTTGACTCGCCCCAAGCAAGAGTCGGCATTGCCTGCGAAGAACCTCATTGCCCGAGCCAACTGCAGCGACGTCGTCGAACAGGCGGACGCCTTGCCGTTCTGGCAGCAGGACTACACCCAACTTAGTGCCGGGAGTTTCAGGGGGAGCGTCGACAGCGTATCGATGCCTAATCTCCAGGTCTTTCGCGAAAGCATGAATCGGGCGGTGGATGAGCAGGCTTACGCGCCCCAGGGAACGTAGGTAATCGGTGTTCCGTCCGTGGTTCAGGGCGCATCGTTGTGGAACAACCTGCATATGCCACTCGATGCCGTGATAACGCTGGATGTGGGAACGACATTGAGTTTCAGGACGGCCGAGGTCTCTGAAATCACGGCAGCAGCCGTGCGGTCAAACATTATCGAAGCCTATGCTGAGACGGTCGAGGAGGTCGATTGGCGTGCCTTGTTGCGCGCCCGCGCGTCCGTTGAGCCGATTCCTGCGTCGCAGGCCGAACGCATGCGCCTGCGATTCGCCAATGCGTTGAGCAGCATCAGCGGGCGGGACGAACCCTTGTTTGAGTGCGGGCCCAGCGGGTACAGCCAGTTCGAGTTGGATGTGCTGGCCCTGTGCGTGGATGCAATGATGGGCACCCGCGATCATCGCGTCGCCCGCCAGAGCAAGGTGCAGCGGTATATCGTCGACCGCGTTCGTGACTGTATTCTGGAGCGGCCAGACAATCCTCCTTCCATTGGCGAGTTGTGTCTGATGCTGCGCATCAGTCGGCGCACGTTGAATCAAACGTTTCAGCACGCGCTCGGAGCCAACCCCGTGACCTACGCCCGTAACGTACGGCTCAACCGTGTCCGCCGTGAGCTGTTGCTCGCCACCCCCCAGCAGGGCAACGTATCACAGGTCGCCACTCGTTGGGGCTTCGATCATATGGGACGGTTTTCCAGCCATTACCGTGCGCTGTTTGGTGAGCTGCCCTCTGTGACGCTCTTGCGTGAGGCAGTCAGTCAGGATGAGCCATCAGGGGCGCCCGGCAGTAACGAGGCGCTCGCACTGGCACGCTAGCTGTGAACTGTCAATAGGTTGTATTCGTCCAGGTTGAGTCTGGAGATGGGTACAGCGCGCCCGATGCCGTGGTGGGGTCGATGCCAGTTGTAGTGGTGTAGCCAGGATTTCATGGCATCGGCTCGGTGTTGGGAGTTCTGGTAGGTGTGAGCGTAAGCCCACTCACGCAAGGCCGACTGGATGAAGCGTTCGGCCTTGCCATTGGTCTGTGGGCGGTAAGGTCGGGTAAAGCGGTGCTTGATGCCCAGCTCATGGCACAGCGCGGCGAAGGCGCGGCTGCGAAAGGCCGAGCCATTGTCGGTGAGCAAGCGCTGGATGGTCACGCCCAGGCGCTGGTAGTAGGCCACTGCGTCCTTGAGGAACTGGACGGCGCTGGGGAAGCGCTCGTCGGGGTGGATGTCGGTGAAGGCCACGCGGGCGTGGTCATCGATGGCCACGAAGACGAAGTCCCAGCCGGGCCCCCTCAACGGTATCGCGTCGGTTGCCCGTGACCCGGTGGCCAGGGCGCTGGATACGTCCCAGCTTCTTGATGTCGATGTGCAGCAGATCGCCGGGGGCCTGATGCTCGTAGCGCACCACCGGCTCGGCCGGCTCCAGGTCGGCCAGGTGCGACAGACCGGCGCGGGCCAGGACGCGGCTGACGGTGCTGGCTGACACGCCCAGCGCCTGGGCGATGCGCGCTTGGGTCAGCCGCTTGCGGCGCAGCTCCACGATAGCCAGCGCCTTGGCCGGCGCAATCGCTCGGGGCGAGACCGTCGGGCGCGAGGACGCATCGGCCAAGCCCGCCTGGCCCTGAGCCAGGAAGCGGCCCAGCCATTTGCGCACAGTCGGCGCGGTGACCCCATGGGCGCGGGCCGCTTCAGGCACACAAACTTGATGGGCGATCAATTGCTGGACCATTTCGAGTCGACGTAGGAAGGTCAATCGGGCATGCTTATGGGTGTTCATCCGGCCGGGCTCCTTGAGTGAACTGGGGGGTTGGCGATTTTCAGTTTCTCAAATCCGGTTCGGATGAACCATGCATACAACCTATTGAATCTTCACAGCTAGACCGCTCTGGCCACGCGCGCGCGTGGCCAGCGCTACCTGCGCCCGTGCGTGGATGTTCGGCCGCGGGCTCAATGGCCCTGGACTGGACGCGCCAGCGGAAACCCCCCCTTTCGCGCGAAAGGAGGTTTTCAAGATTGGCAGAGCTTACTCGGGCCGTCTCGGGCAGTCGGCCGAGGAGCCCCAGGCGCGATTGGGGGCACAGTATTTATTACGAGCGGCCCAGGAGCAGCTGGGACGCTCGAAGAATCCGAGCGTCGCGCAGTGATCGAGTTCGCTGCGCAGTTGCTGCTGCCAGTTGGCGGGCGCGCGCGGGGCCTGGGTCTGGGGAGTGTTCAGCGCCACCGGGGGATTGACGCGTGTGACGCCGGCCTGTTGGACGGGCGGCGCGGCCGGCGGCGCAATGCCGGGCAGCGCCGTCTGTTGCAGGTCCAGCGTCGAGACGTCGGAAGGGCCATTAGGCAGCGGCACCTCCGAATCTGCGGCCAGCTCGCGCGCGCGGTCCATGGAGATGCTGTCGCGCGAGATCTGCACCGACGGGTCGCTGTTGGTGTCAAACAGCGATACGGTGTTGACGGCCCACTCACGGGTGGCCGGTTGCTCGGGCACGCCCAGCGTGCCGTCAGTGCGGGGTTGGGGGGGCTGCGCCACATACGGACGCCCATTGGCATCCAGGACGGCCTGATCCGCGTCGCCCTTTTCCTGGTCCGGGGACTCGCTGGCCGCCGGGGCATGAGCCACCAGCCAATCTCCGAGCTGCACGCCGCCCCAGGCGGCTGCAGCCAGGGCGACCAGAAGCGTTGCGAACAATAAACGCCAAGACATTGCTAACCTCGTTTGCTCTGCGGTGTTTGACCGGGCTTAGGCTTTGTCTCCAAAAACCTTGCCACCATGCTCGCGCATGGCATGGAACTTCACATCCGGATACAGTTCTTCGGCGACGCGCAATTGCGCCGACGAGCCGATCAAGAAAGCCGCCGCATCGACCACATCATAGGCGATATGAGCGGCATTGGCATCCATGAACTTGCGCAGCGCTTTGGGATTGTCCGACGTGATCCAGCGCGCCATCGTATAGCGTGAAGGCAACATCCGGGCATCGACGCCATACTCGGTTTTCAGGCGGTGGGCCACGACTTCAAACTGCAATTGACCGACCGCCCCCAGCAGCAAGGCCCCGCCGGCGACTTCGGGACGGAACACCTGGATGGCGCCCTCTTCGCCCAACTGGGTCAGGCCGATACGCAGTTGCTTGGTGCGCAGCGGGTCCTTGACTTCGACGGCCTGGAACAGTTCCGGCGCGAAGAAAGGCAGGCCGGTGAAATGCAGCGCTTCGCCTTCGGTGAGCACGTCGCCAAGTTGCAGGACGCCGTGGTTGGGGATGCCGATGACATCACCCGCATAGGCCTCATCCAGCAGCTCGCGCCGTTGCGACAGGAAGGACACAACGTTGTTGGGCCGCATTTCCTTGTTGGTACGCACCACCTTCAGACGCATGCCGCGCTCAAAGCGCCCCGAGCTCACGCGCACGAAGGCCACACGGTCGCGGTGAGCAGGGTCCATATTGGCCTGTACTTTGAACACGACGCCGGTGAACTTGGGCTCTTCGGGTTTGACCTCGCGCTCGAGCGCCTGCCGGGCGCCTGGCTTGGGCGCCAGTTCGACCAGGGCATCGAGCACTTCCTGAACGCCGAAGTTATTGATGGCCGAACCGAAGAACACCGGGGTCTGCTTTCCGGCCAGAAAGGCAGCGTGGTCGAACGCCGGGGCGGCTTCGTTGATCAGTTCGATCTCGCCGCTGGCCTGCTCGAATGCCTGGCCGAAGCGTTGCGAGATCTCCGGGTTGTTCAGGCCTTCGATGAATTCATCGTCGTCATTGCGGCGCTCCTGGCCGGCGCGGAACAGGCGCATGCGGTCACGGCGAATGTCGAACACGCCTCCAAAGGCCTTGCCCATGCCGACGGGCCAGGAAAACGGCACGGCATCCATGCCCAGGTGGCCTTCGATCTCCGAGAGCAGCTCAAGCGGCTCGCGGACTTCACGGTCCATCTTGTTGATGAAGGTGATGATGGGCGTATTGCGTGCGCGGCAGACCTGCAGCAGCCGTATGGTCTGGGGTTCGACGCCATTGGCCGCATCGATCACCATGAGCGCGGCGTCGACGGCCGTCAGAACCCGATAGGTGTCTTCGGAGAAGTCCTGGTGGCCCGGGGTGTCCAGCAGGTTGATGACGCAATCGCGGTACTCCATCTGCATGACCGAAGAGGCCACGGAAATACCGCGCTGCTTTTCGATCTCCATCCAGTCGGAGGACGCATGCCGTGAGGCTTTGCGAGCCTTGACGCTGCCGGCGATCTGGATGGCACCGGCGAACAGCAGGAGCTTTTCGGTCAGCGTGGTTTTACCCGCGTCAGGGTGGGAAACGATGGCGAAGGTGCGTCGCCGTGCGACTTCTTGAGGAATGTTCATAGCGATGAGAAGGAGGCGCTCGCGATCAGCCGTGACGGCGGAAAGTCGCCAGGAAGACCCCTGCGATGATGAAGAGCGAACCAAAGACGCGGTTCATCCAGCGGATGTGCCGGGCGCTGCGCAACAGGCGCAGTACCTTGGCGGCCAACAGAGTATAGAAACCCATGGCCACCAGATCGGTGAAAGCCAGGGTGCCGGCCAGCGCGACGTACTGCCCTGCCAGTGGCCGGGCAGGATCAACGAATTGCGGCACGACGGCCAGCAAAAACACCGTGCCCTTGGGGTTCATCGTATTGATCAGAAAGCCGCGCATGACGAGTTCGCGGATCGAGGCCTTGCCAGGATCGCCGGTATCCACGGCCACGGGGGCCGCATCGGTGCGAATCTGGCGCAGCCCCAGAAAAATCAAATAGCCCACACCCAGATACTTGACGATCGTGAAGGCCAGCTCCGAGGTCGCCAGCACGGCGCCCAGGCCGACCGCCACGACGAGAAACTGGAACAGAATCCCCATGATCAGGCCGGCCGTGTTCCAGTATCCGCGTGCAAAGCCATACTTCAGCCCCGACGACATGGCCGAAATGGCGCCCGCGCCGGGCGAGAAGGAAATCGCCCAAGAGGCGAGGAAAAAGGTCAACCAGGTCGACAGCGTCATGGCGGAGATCCTGCGGGTGGCGTGCTGCGCTTACTTGCCGAGCAGAACGCCGCGGGTCGGACCGTTGCCGCGGTTGCCGTTGCCATTGCTGCGGCCGCTCGAGCCGCCGCGGCCGTTGCGACGGCCAAATCCGCGCTCCTCGTCATCGTGCGGTTCGGCTTCGGCAGCCACGCCTACCGGGGGCGTCCAGTCTTCGACCGTTTTGCGGTCGATGGTTTTCTTGATCAGGCGTTCGATAGCCTTGAGCAGTTTGATCTCGCTGTTGTCGACCAGCGAGACCGCCGCACCCGTGGCACCCGCGCGGCCGGTACGGCCGATGCGGTGCACGTAGTCTTCGGGCACGTTGGGCAACTCGAAATTGACCACCTGGGGCAGTTGGTCGATGTCCAGGCCACGTGCGGCGATGTCGGTGGCCACCAGAACGGCGACGCTGCCATCCTTGAAGCCGGCCAGAGCGCGCGTACGGGCCGATTGGCTCTTGTTGCCATGAATGGCCGCCGCCGACAGGCCGTCCTTGACGAGTTTTTCGGCCAGGCGATTGGCGCCGTGCTTGGTGCGCGTGAACACCAGCACCTGATGCCAGCCGCTTTCGCGGATCAGGTGGCTGACCAGATCGCGCTTATGGGCCTGGTCAACGATGTGCACTGTCTGGGTGACGAGCTCGGTGGCGGTATTGCGCGGCGTGACGGACACCTCGCCCGGATTATTGAGCACGCCGCGAGCCAGTTCGCGGATTTCCTCGGAGAAGGTAGCCGAAAAAAGCAGGTTCTGACGCGATTTTGGCAGCAACGCCAGCACCTTGCGGATGTCGCGGATAAAGCCCATGTCAAGCATGCGGTCGGCTTCGTCGAGCACCAGGATTTCGACGCCGGACAGGTCGACGGTCCGCTGACCCGCATGGTCCAGCAGGCGACCCGGGGTGGCCACCAGAATATCGACCGGCTTGCGTAGCGCCGAGATCTGGGGGTTGATGTTGACGCTGCCGAACATCACCATCGATGTCAGGCTGGTATGTTTGCCATAGACCTGCACGGACTCGGCTACCTGAGCGGTGAGCTCGCGCGTCGGCGTCAGGATCAGGCAGCGCGGGCGCCCAGGCTGGCGCTTGGCGGGTTTGGTCTGCGACAGCAGGTGCAGAATGGGCAGCGTGAAGCCGGCGGTCTTGCCGGTTCCGGTCTGAGCAGCGGCCAACAGATCGCCACCGCGCAGTACCTGCGGGATGGCCTGAGCCTGAATGGGGGTGGGCGCGGTATAGCCGGTCTCGGCGATGGCACGCAAAAGGGTATCAGCCAGCCCGAGGTCGGCGAAAGAAGAAGAGGTAGTCAAAAACAACTCCAGCGGCAGCCTGTCGCTCAAGTTGAGAGACTCCAATCGAGGCGGACGAACGAGGAGAAACAGAATAGGCAGGGCGGATGCCCGGCCGGCGGCAGACCGCCGTGGGACGTGTGCTGATTGGCAATGCACACAGGACGGGAGTGTACCCGATGCGCCCGTTGCCTATGGACTAAGTTGTAACAAACGCCGATACATTTGTATGCGCTATTGGTGCTGTAATCCGAGGGAAATCACCGCGAGGGAACACTATGAGAAAGATGCGATTGCTGGCATGGACCTGGTTGATGTCGATGACGGTTCTGCTTTCGGGTTGTGGCTATAACAACATGCAGGCTGCCGACGAGCAGGTCAAGGCCGCTTGGTCGGAGGTGCTCAACCAATATCAGCGCCGCGCCGATCTCGTACCCCAGCTGGTCAAAGTGGCCGATGCGTATATGACGCATGAGCGCGAGGTGTTGACCCAGGTCACCGAGGCACGCAGCAAGGTGGGCAGCGTGCAGATCACGGCGGATCAGCTCGAAGATCCGGCCGCAGTGCAGCGCTTTCAGCAGGCGCAGTCCGCGCTGACCTCGTCGCTGTCGCGCCTGATCGCGGTGTCGGAGAATTATCCGCAGCTCAAGGCCGATGGGATATTCCGCGATCTGCAGGCGCAGCTCGAAGGGACCGAGAACCGTATCGCCGTCGCGCGTGGCCGCTATGTGCAGTCCGTTCAGGCGTACAACGTGCTGGTGCGCCAGTTCCCGGGCGTGATTACGGCCAAGATTTTCGGATATGCACCCAAGGCCAATTTTGGCGTGGACAATGAGGCCGCCATCGCCAAGCCGCCGGAAGTGAAGTTCAGCAATGAATCGCGCAAGCCGTAAGCCCTGGTGGGCGGTGTTGGGCTGGGCATTGGCCTGCCTGCTGTGGCTGGTCACGCCCGTGCAGGCCCAGCAGGCCAAGGAGGTTGCGGTGCCCACGTTGTCCAAGCGGGTGACCGATCTGACCTCCACGCTGGATGCGTCGCAGCAGGCCGCGCTGGAAACCAAGCTGGCCGCACTCGAGCAACGCAAGGGGGCGCAGGTCGCGGTGCTCATCGTGCCCACGACCGGGCCGGATACGATCGAGCAGTTTGCCACCCGGGTCTTCGATACGTGGAAGCTAGGACGCCAGAAGGTCGATGACGGCATCCTTTTTGTCGTGGCCAAGAATGATCACACCTTGCGTTTCGAGGTGGGCTATGGCCTGGAGGGGGCGGTGCCCGACGCGATGGCCGCGCGCATCATTCGCGAGCAGGTGGTGCCGCATTTCAAGCGGGACGACTACGCCGCGGGCATTGAGGCCGGAGTGGACTCCTTGACCAAACTGATTGATGGCGAACCCCTGCCTGCTGCGGTGGCCAGCGCGGGACGGGACTCGGGTTCGAGTGGTTTCGAGTGGGGGGACCTGCTCGACGTGGGGCTGTTTTTGTTGGTGTTGCTGATTGCCGCCCCGCCTATTTTGGGCGCGCTGGTCGCCGGCGTGGCCGCCGGGATCATGAGCGGCAGCCTGCTAATGGGCGGGATCGCCGCGGTCATCGTAGGCGGACTGAGTTTTCTGCTTGGCGTGACCGGTCTGAAAAAAGCGCTGGTCAGCCGTGGCGGTCGCGGGGGACGCGGCGGCGGCGGTTTTGGGGGCGGGGGCGGTCGCAGTGGTGGCGGTGGTGCGTCGGGTCGTTGGTAGCAGCAGGTCTGCCGGGCAGCGGGCGCGCAAGCGTCAGGGCAGCGTGTGCGCCAGCATGTCCGCCAGGGCGGCTATCTGCTGCTTGCGTCTGTCGTCATCGACATAGCCATTGGCCAGGGCCGACCACTCAGGCCGGCTACGGGCCTCTTTGAGCGGCGCCGGCAAGGGGCCGCTTTGCCATTGGGCTGCCTGCGACAGCACAATGGGTTCTCGCGCTGCATGGTCGCGGCGTTCGAGCGCCTCGATCAATTGCTGTTGGCGCAGGGCCAGCAGGCGCAGCACGCCGTCGTCCACGCTCACTTCGCTATAGCCGCGCAGCTTGCCTGATACGCGTTTGCCCAGCCGGCCCACGCCCTGCCAGAGGCCGCCTGCCGCCGCACCGATAAGCATGCCCGTGCCCAGGCTCAGGCCTGCCGAGAGCAGGTCCACGGCGGCTCCGGCCATGGCGCCGGCGGCCGCACCCACGCCTAACTGCACGCCCATGTCTTTGAGCGCCTGCGGATGAAAGAGGTCCATGCCGAACCGCCCGTTCTCCAGCGGCAGCGCATCGGAGCGGTAATCCTGGCGATGGAAGTTGTACAGCTTGAGCAAGGCGTTGACGCAGGCTTGCTCCCGGTCGCGAATCGTGTCGCGCAGCCGCTCAAGCGTCTGCACCAAGGCTTGGGGCGGGCTTGGCAGATGCAGCGCGGCGGCGTCGATGAGCAGCTCGGCGGCCAACCGGTAAGCCGCCTGGCGGCGCGCGGTGCGCTCGCGGCCCAGCGCGCTGGACAGATCGGCCAGCATGCTCGCCTGCCTGTCCAGCAACACGGCCAGACGCGCATAGAGTTGTTGTTCGCCGTCCAGCGGCGGCGCCACGGTGTCGTACTCGAGCACGGCGTGCAGACCCAGTCGTGACATGGCTTGCCGCCATTGGTCGGCGCGGTGGCCGGGCGCATGCACGAAGTTCAGTACGGGCAGAAGTGGGCGCGCACACGCGGCCAATAGGGCCAATTCGTCGCGATGTTTGCCCAGCACCGGGTCGCGTGCATCGATGACGTATAGACCGGCATCGCAATCCAGCAGTTTGTTCAGTACGCGCGCTTCCTGTTCGTAGCGGCCATGCGCCTCGGGCGAGTCCAGAAAGCGCCGTATGCGCGTGGGCCCGTCCATACGCTGGGCCAGCGGAGCAATGTGATCCAGATACTCCAGCAGCGCCACGCTGTCTTCCATCCCCGGGGTGTCGAACCACTCGATGCCGGCATGGCCGCGCAGCCGTGCGCTCTGGACGTGACGCGTGGTGCCAGCGGCATCGTTGACCTCGCCGAAGTCCGCGTCGCGCGTGAGCGTGCGCAGCAGCGATGTCTTGCCGGTGTTGCTGTGGCCGACGACGGCAATGCGCAGGGATTCAGTCATTCGACCCTCGCTCCAGCCACTGCAGGGCCGGCTCCTGGGCATCGAGAATGGCGGCAGCGGGCAGGCCGGCGTCTTGCAGGCGGGTGCGCCATTGGGCCAGACGCTCGCCTGCGCCCAGCAACCAGATGCGGGTCTGACCCGCATGGGCCGAGAGCGAGGCGATCAGCGCCAGGGAGCCGCGGTCCGGCGTCTGGTGGGCATCGCATGCCAGCAGCAGGCGCGATGCCGGGCTGGCCGCCAATGCGTCAAGCAGGGCATTGCGCTGCTCGCGGGTATCCAGATTGCCCGCATCGAAGACGGTCTCGGTCGCCGGCACGGGCCGGTTCTGCTCCGCGGGCAGCTCCAGGCTGGCATACACCGGCCTGCCGCCGATGGCAGCGGTATGGGTGATGCGTGGTGTACGCAACGGGTCTGCGGGGCGATCCATACCGCTGGCCTGTGCTGCCGGCGTGAGCCGGT
Organism: Bordetella holmesii; assembly: GCF_020735985.1. Classification (NCBI taxonomy): domain Bacteria; kingdom Pseudomonadati; phylum Pseudomonadota; class Betaproteobacteria; order Burkholderiales; family Alcaligenaceae; genus Bordetella; species Bordetella holmesii. Next base: position 3,305,655 of record NZ_CP085973.1, on the reverse strand, counting down.
CGCGCAGGGCTGCATAGCCCGCAAGCTCAGGATCGATGCGCAGTTTTGCCAGGGCGCGCGCGCTCATGGTCAGGCAGAGCAAGGCCGCGAGCAGACGCGGCACGATACCCCAGCACACCACCATGCCGATCAGCCAGACCGACCACTGCACCTGGGCCGCTGCGGGCAGAACCTGCTGACCGTCGCTCGCACGCACGATGTCCGGATGGGGCAGGCTAAAGCCCAGTTGCGCCGGCAGCCAACCTGCCCAGGCCGTCAGGCGAACGAAGGCCTCGGGCCCGAGCAAGGTGGTGGCCCATATGAAGCGATAACTGGCGGTGGAGAGAATGACGATGAGCGCGCCCAGCGCCGAGCACAATGCCGCCAGCCACAGCAGATGACTGACCGTGCCCAGCAGCCATCGCAGCGCGCCGGAGCGCGCCAGCAGGTTGAGCAGCGCCTGGGGAATGAGTGCGCTGTCGGGGCCGCGCGCCAGTTTTCGGGTGATCCACAGCCACAACCGCCCTAGCCCGGTTGCGCGCCCGGCAGGCAGAAGAAAACTTGCCAGCCACAGCAGGAACATCAAGCCGTGCAGGCCCAGCAGCGCGCCCAATGCCCACAGCACGTTGACCGGACGGGATCCGTCGCCCAGCGCGCCGTAGGCCACGCCTGCGCCCGAGGCCAGGACGATGACCAGCAGTATCAAGAGGGCGAAGACCGCACCTTGGCGCCAGCGCAGGAGCACATCGTCGAGGTGTTCGCGGCTGGCCAACAACCTGGCGCGCTCGAGCACACGTGCGGAAAAATCGCCCTCTGTCAGCCGGGCGCGGCGGGCTTCGTCGTGGTCTTCAAGCGGGCCCCAGTGTTCTTCGCGCAGCCGCAGGGATTCAGCCAGCCATTGGGCCGTCAGGCCACCCGAAGCCTGGCGGCTCATCCGGCAGGACCGAACCAGCCGTCCAGGCGTTGGCGCGCCTGCGCCTTGACCTGGTCATTGATGGTGAAGGCCACCGTCGCCAGAGCGGTCGTCATCACAGTGAGATCGTCGGTGTAGCCGACCAGCGGCGCAAAATCGGGGATGGCGTCCAGTGGGAGGATGAAGTAACCCAGTGCGCCATAGATGACGCGGCGCGCCCATTTGGGGGTGGCTGGATCCTGCAGTGCGAAGTACAGCCAGAGGGCTTTTTCGAGCACTTGGCGGCCGGAAGCCTTGGCGTGGCCGGCCAGCTTGTGCCAGAAGCGGCGCTCGGAATAGGCGTTTTCGTAGGAGGTAGATGCCGAAGCCATATCGTTTCCCGTGAAGAGGGCCGCACGCAGGCGCGGCGGTGGGCGATGTGGATATAGACCCGGTTTCATTGTAGACGGTTCCGCGGCAAAGCCGCCCGGCGCAAAGCAAAAGGCCCGCATAGGGAATATGTGGGCCTTTGGAATTTGGCTCCCCGAGCTGGGCTCGAACCAGCGACCTGCGGATTAACAGTCCGTCGCTCTACCGACTGAGCTATCGGGGAAGAGGTAGAGGGGCGCAATTATGCACCAAAAAAATAGCCCTCGCAAACGATGGCAGGCAGCGCGCCCCTTGCGCGGCCGCAGCCAGGGCCGGCGCTATCATGTGGACACGCACGGCGCGCCTAAGCGCCTTGCGGCATGCTCAACCTAGGATTCACCCATGTTGCCCACTTTGCACGAACACATGCAGGCGCTGCGCACGGGCCGCGTCACGGCGCTGGATTTGACCGAGGCCGCGCTGGAGCGGGCGCAGGACCCGGCTGGCGAGGGTGGGCGGGTGTTCACCCGGCTCTATCCGCAGGCCGCCCGGGCGCAGGCGCGCGCCGCTGATGCGTTGCGCGCTGCCGGCATCGAGCGCTCGCCGATCGACGGCCTGCCCATCAGCATTAAGGATTTGTTCGACGTGCGGGGCCAGACCACCATGGCCGGGTCGATCGCGCGTGAAGGCGAACCCCCCGCCACGGCAGACTCCGACGTGGTGTGCCGCCTGGTTGCTGCCGGTGCGGTGATCGTGGGCAAGACCAATATGTCCGAGTTCGCCTATTCCGGCCTGGGCTTGAATCCGCACTACGGCACGCCGCGCAATCCCTGGGATCGCGCCACGGGCCGCATCCCGGGCGGTTCGTCCTCGGGGGCGGCGGTGTCGGTGACCGACGGCATGGCGCTGGCGGCCATTGGTTCTGACACGGGCGGGTCCGTGCGGATACCCGCTGCCTTGTGCGGGCTCGCCGGTTTCAAGCCCAGCGCCTGGCGCGTGTCGATGGCAGGCGCCCTGCCCCTATCAACGAGTCTTGATTCCATCGGCCCCCTGGCATCCAGCGTGGCCTGTTGCGCGACGCTGGATGCCGTTCTGGCCGACGACACGGCCCTGCCGGCCGATGCCCTGCCTTTGCGCGGCTTGCGGCTGGCCCTGCCTACCGCGATCGTCCTGGACGACGTGGACGACACGGTGGCCCAGGCTTTCGATGCCGCGTTGTCCACCCTGTCGGCGGCTGGCGCCCTGATCGAACGCATTGACGTGCCTGAGTTCGCCCAGCTGGCGCAGATCAATGCGAAGGGCGGCTTTACGGCGTCCGAGGCGTATGCCTGGCATCGGAGCTTGCTTGCGCGCAAGGGCGACCGCTACGACCCTCGCGTGATTGCGCGCATTCTGCGTGGCAAGGATATGACGGCTGCCGACTACATCGACTTGCTGAGCGCGCGCCAGATCTGGGTGGCTGGCGTGGATGCGCGCATTGCGCATTACGACGCGCTGGTTTTGCCTACGGTGCCGCAGGTGGCTCCCGCCATCGCACCGCTGGAAGCCTCCAACGAGGCGTTCACGCGCATGAATCTGACCATGTTGCGTAACTGCACTTTGATTAATTTTCTTGATGGCTGCGCGCTGTCGCTGCCCTGCCAGGCGCCGGGCGAGGCGCCCGTAGGGCTGATGATCGCCAGCTCGAACGGCAATGACCGCCGTGTGCTGTTCATCGGCTTGGCCATCGAGGCCGCACTGGCAGCGGCTCGGGGGTGAGCGGCGCGCGCCGATAGCGAAGCCCGGCCGTCAGGCGGGGCGTTGCGGGATGCATCTGGTGCCGGTGAAAGGAATCGAACCCTCGACCTTCTCATTACAAGTGAGCTGCTCTACCAACTGAGCTACACCGGCCATGCACGCTGCCGTGTTTTTTGACACGGGAGCGGCATTGTAAACAAAGTTTGGCCGCCGGTTTACTTTACGATGGTCAAATGGGGGCGCTTGGTGTCGGCGCCCGCCTCTTCGTCGGCCTCGGGGGCGTCGCCGCTGTCAACGGCCTCGCCCTCTTCTGGCGCGTCTTCTCGCACCGGCGGTTCATAAGGTTGGACTTCAAAGCCCATGCCGGCGCCCGTTTCGCGCGCATAGATCGCGCTGACGGCGGCAACCGGCACCATGACAGTCTCGGTCACGCCGCTAAAGCGCGCCTGGAACTCGATGTACTCGTTGCCCAGGAGCAATTTATTGGTCGCCAGCGTGCCGACGTTCAGGGTGATCTGTCCGTCGCGCACATGGGCCATGGGCACCCGGGTGTGCTCGTCGACCTGCACGGTGAGATAGGGCGTATAGCCGTTATCGGTGCACCATTCGTGCAGGGCGCGGATCAGATAGGGTTTGGTCGACGTTTCGCCCATGACTTGCCTTAGCGACGCATGACTTTTTCGGACGGCGTCAGCGCTTCGATGTAGGCCGGACGCGAGAAGATGCGTTCGGCGTACTTTTGCAGCGGGGCGGCATTCTTGGGCAGCTCGATGCCATAGTGATCCAGGCGCCACAACAGCGGAGCCACGGCCACGTCCAGCATGGAGAATTCTTCGCCCAGCATGTACTTGTTCTTCAACAGCAGCGGCGCGAGCTGAGCCAGGCGGTCGCGGATGGCCTGACGGGCCAGCACCATCTTCTTGTCATCGGGCTTGGCGCTGCGGTCTTCCAGCGTCGAGACGTGGATGAACAGCTCTTTTTCGAAGTTGAAGAGAAACAGGCGGGTGCGCGCGCGCATGACCGGATCGGCCGGCATGAGCTGCGGGTGGGGAAAACGCTCGTCGATGTACTCGTTGATGATGTTCGATTCGTACAGGATGAGATCGCGTTCGATCAGGATGGGAACCTGGCCGTAGGGATTCATGACGGAGATGTCTTCCGGCTTGTTATAGAGGTCGATGTCGCGGATCTCGAAATCCATCCCTTTTTCGAACAGCACGAAGCGGCAGCGTTGCGAAAACGGGCAAGTGGTTCCGGAGTAGAGCACCATCATGGCGGTAAGTCCTTGTATTGAAAAGCGAAAGGCCAGCGTCCTCTAACATAGCAGGTGCTGGCCCCGAATGCCAGGCAACGACAGGGAGTGGTCCTATCTGTGCAGACGATCCGGCCTGTTGGGGCCGGATCGGTTCGGCGGGGCGTTATCAGTTAGCGTACGTGTTTCCAGTAGGCGGCGTTCAGGCGCCAGGCAACCACCAGGAACAAGCCCAGAAAGATCATCACCCCCACGCCCAGACGGACACGGAAGCGTTGAACGGGCTCGGCCATCCAGGTCATAAAGGCGGTCAGATCGGCGACATCGCGGTCATAAGCGGCCACGCGCGCGGGATCCAGGGCCTTGAACTTTGCCTCGGGCGGTCCCGCATGGCCACTGAAATGGGCAACGGGTTCCACCTTTGTCGTGGAATAACCTTGCGCATCATACAACGTTGTCACCCTTTCCCAGCTTTTCGTGCCATCCGAGGCTTCGGTCGGCCGCATCGCCACCAGGGTCAACTCGCGCGGCCCCTGCCGCTGCCAGAGGGCATGCGGCATGGCGGCATTGGGAAAAACCAGATTATTCCAGCCCGTCGCGCGTTCGGTGTCGCGGTAGAACGTGCGCAGATAGGTATAGATGTAGTCTGAACCGCTGGGGCCGGCGTTGATGGACTTGGCCCGGGCGATGACCGACAGGTCCGGCGGCGCGGTGCCGAACCACTTCTTGCCTTCTTGCGGTGTCATGGCGATTTTCATCAGGTCGCCGACTTTTTCGCCACTGAACAACAGGCTGTCCTGGATCTGCTTGTCGGTCAGGCCGATCTCCTGCAGCTTGTTGTAGCGCATGGCGTTGGCGCCATGACAGTTCAAACAGTAGTTGACGAACAGCTTGGCGCCGTTTTGCAGCGAGGCCAGGTCATTGACCAGATTGGGCGCCCGGTCCAGAGGGAAGCCGCCTTCGGCGGCATGGGTCGCGGTGCACGAGAGCAGCAAAGCCAGGGCACCCATCAGTTTTTTGATCATGGTCGTTCCGGTTCCTGGTGGGACTCAGTGGCGATGGAAGGTCACGCGATCGGGCACCGGCTTGAAGGTGCCCAGACGGCTCCAGATGGGCATCAGGAAGAAGAAGCCCAGGTAGATCAGCGTGCCGATCTGCGACGTGAGGTTGAACGCATCGCTGGGCGGCTGTGTGCCCAGATATCCCAACACCAGGAAATTGACGATGAAGATGCCGTAGAACCACTTGTGCCAGGTGGGTCGGTAGCGGATGGATTTGACCGGGGAGTGATCCAGCCAGGGCAGAAAGAACAGGATGACTACGGCGCCTCCCATGGCCACCACGCCCCAGAACTTGGCGTCTATGGTGCGCAGAAGCACTGCGATGACGATGAGCAGCACCGGCAGCGCCAGCCGCGCGAGGCCTTTGAATTGGCTCTTGAGCAGCAGGGCGATCGCGCCCAGGACGGCCGCGCCGGCCAGCACCCAGGTGAACTCATCGGTGGTGGCCCGCAACATGGAATAGAACGGCGTGAAGTACCAGACCGGCGCGATGTGTGGCGGGGTCTTGAGCGAGTCGGCCGGCAGGAAATTGTTGTATTCCAGGAAGTAGCCGCCCATCTCGGGGGCAAAGAACACAATGGCGGCGAACACCAGCAGAAAGCCGGCCACGCCCATGATGTCATGCACGGTGTCGAAAGGATGGAAGGGCACGCCATCGAGGGGCCGGCCGTACTTGTCTTTGGGGCCGTCTTTGATTTCCACCCCATCGGGGTTGTTGGAGCCGACTTCGTGCAGGGCTATCAGGTGCGCGGCGACCAGCCCGATGAGCACCAGCGGAATGGCGATCACGTGGAAAGCGAAGAAGCGGTTGAGTGTGGCGTCGGACACGACGTAGTCGCCACGTATCCAGATCGAGAGTTCCGGCCCGATGAACGGGATGGCCGAGAACAGATTGACGATGACCTGTGCACCCCAATACGACATCTGGCCCCAGGGCAGCAGATAGCCGAAGAATGCCTCGCCCATCAGGCACAGAAAGATGGCGACGCCGAAGATCCAGACCAGCTCGCGGGGCTTGCGGTACGAGCCATAGAACAGCCCGCGCAGCATGTGCAGGTAGACCACCACGAAGAACATCGAGGCGCCGGTCGAGTGCATGTAGCGCACCAGCCAGCCCCAGGGGACCTCGCGCATGATGTATTCGACGGACTGGAAGGCCTTCTCGGCATCCGGTTTGTAATGCATGACCAGGAAAATACCGGTCACGATCTGGATGACCAGCACCAGTAGCGCCAGCGATCCGAAGAAATACCAGAAGTTGAAATTCTTGGGTGCATAGTACTCTGACAGATGCGCCTTCCAGGTGGACGTCACCGGAAAGCGTCGGTCCAGCCAGCCCAGCAGGCCTGTCGTTTCGACGGTTTTATCGCCAGCCATCTAACGGCTCCTTCTCTTGTCTCTTATACGTGGCGTATTTGTGCAGCACAACGCCTGGTCGTTCTGCGCAGGGGCAGACGGTCAGGCTTTGTTGTCTTCGTCGACGCCGACAATGATGCGGCCTTCGGACAAATACTGATACGGTGGAACTTCGAGATTGTCAGGCGCGGGTTTGTTCTTGTAGACCCTGCCGGCCAGATCGAAGGTCGAGCCGTGGCAGGGGCAGAGAAAGCCGCCTTGCCAGCTGGCGGGCATGCCCGCGGCCGATCCAGTTTCGAAGTGAGGGGTAGGAGAACACCCAAGATGCGTGCAGATGCCGACACAGACCAGCAGATCGGGCTTGCGGGAGCGGTACTCGTTCTTGGCGTAGGCCGGAGTGAAGCCGGGCCGGTTGGACTCAGGGTCGGCCACCAGCGGGTCTTGCGCTTTGATGGCTTTGAGCTGTTCGTCGGTGCGGCGCATGACCCACACCGGCTTGCCGCGCCATTCGACCGTGCGCATCTGGCCGGGGGCCAGGTCCGCGATGTCGACCTCGACGGGCGCGCCCGCAGCGCGGGCCTTGGCAGATGGAGCAAAGGTGCTTACGAAGGGGACAGCGGTAGCAACTCCGGCTACGCCGCCCACCGCACAGGCGGTGGTTACCCAGAAACGTCGCGAAGGATCGGGTGGCAGTTTGGGATCGACCGCCCCTTCTTCATCGTGCATCAGCGTATCTTCACTCATTTCCTATCCTTGTTGGTGCGCAAGGACTGCTTTAGGATCAGTCTCGCGTCATCCGTTTAGCGGGAAGGTGTAACAGACAGCATAGCAACCGCGTATTATAGTCCTAGCCCACCATCGTGGTGTGTTGTTATTAGGGAAGGGAAAGCGCATGAGTAAAGCGACAGGGTTTCTCAAAGAGTTCCGCGATTTTGCCGTCAAGGGCAATGCCATCGACCTCGCCGTTGGTGTCATCATCGGTGCGGCGTTCAGCAAGATCGTCGACTCCATCGTCAAAGACTTGGTCATGCCCGTGATCAATTTCATTTTGGGCGGATCGGTGGATTTCACCAATAAGTTTCTGGTGTTGTCCATGCCCGATAACTACACGGGTCCGATGACGTATGCGGAGCTGAGCAAGGCCGGCGCCAATGTCCTGGCCTGGGGCAATTTCCTCACCATTCTGATCAATTTCGTGTTGCTGGCCTTTGTCATCTTCTGGATGGTCAAGGCGATCAACCGCGCACGCCGACCCAAGGAAGAGGCCGCACCCGCAACGCCCGAGCAGGTGGTTCTGCTGCGCGAAATCCGCGATTCGCTCAAGAAGTAAGGAGGCCGTCGCCGCCGCGGGCCTTGCGCGGCGCCAGCGGCGCACCGCCTTGCGGCATCAGATCGGGTTGTCGATATCGACGAACTCGACCTTGATGCCGAACTGAGCTGCCACCGCCTGGCCCAGTGCCTGGATGCCGTAGCGTTCGGTGGCGTGGTGCCCCGCACTGACAAAGCCTACGCCTGTTTCACGCGCCAGATGCGCGTTGGGTTCGGAGGCCTCGCCGGTGATGTACACCGTAGCGCCGGCGTCGACGGCTTCGGCCATCATGCTCTGGGCACCCCCCGTGCACCAGGCGATGCGGCCGACCTGCTGCGTGGCCTCGCCCACGATCAGGGGCTGACGGCCCAGGCGTTGGCCTATGCGCGCACCGAGCTCGCCCAAGGTGGCCACACCGGGGGCTTCGCCCAGCCAGATCAACTGGTCTTTGCCGCAGGTCAGCGGTACCCCGTCTTCATCGCGCGCGGGTTCGAAGCCCAATACCCGGGCCAGTTGGACGTTGTTGCCCAGCGTGGGATGGGCGTCGAGCGGCAGGTGATAGCCGATGAGATTGAGATCGTGAGCCAGAGTCAGCGCCAGGCGCCGGCGCTTCTGGCCCATCATGCGCGGGTCTTCGTTGCGCCAGAACCAGCCGTGATGCACCAGCACGGCATCGGCGCCGCGCTCGATGGCAGCACGCAAAAGGGCTTCGGATGCGGTGACCCCGGTGATAATGTGCGCTATGTCGGATTTGCCCTCGACCTGCAGGCCGTTCGGAGCGTAATCCTTGAATCGCGCGGTGTGCAGCGTGGCATCCAGCCACGCTGTCAGTGTGCGGATGTCGACCTTATTCATTGTCCGTCCTGTGGAAAATATGCGCCGCCTCTGGCTGATCTTCGCCCAGACTGTCACGGTTTGTCTGGCCATTCTATTCGCCGTGAGCACCCTGCGGCCGCAATGGTTGCGTTTGGGCGGGCCTGGCCCGCAGACCGCCCCAATGGTGACGGTAGACAGCTATGCGCCGGCTGTGGCGCACGCCGCGCCGGCCGTGGTCAATATCTACACGACCAAACATGTCAACGTGCCCGTGGTGCCCTTGCCGGATGATCCTGCCTTGCAACAACTCGTCGGGAGTATCCCGGGCCTGTCGCGGCGTGAGTCGACCAACAGCCTGGGCTCGGGTGTCATCGTCAGTGAGCAAGGCTATGTGCTGACGAATTTTCACGTCGTCGATGCCGCCGACGCGATCGAAGTCGCCTTGGCCGACGGCCGGCAGGTGTCGGCCAAGGTCGTGGGCGCGGATACCGAGACGGATCTGGCCGTGCTCAAACTGGAAGGCAAACTGGATAAATTGCCTGTTGCCAGCTATGCCGAAGGCCGCCGCTTGCGGGTGGGCGACGTAGTGCTGGCCATTGGCAACTCCTATGGGGTCGGACAGACCACGACACAAGGCATTGTGTCGGCATTGGGTCGCAATGGCCTGGGCATCAATATTTACGAGAACTTCATCCAGACCGACGCTGCCATCAATCCCGGGAACTCCGGCGGCGCGCTCATCGACACCCAAGGCAATCTGGTGGGCATCAATACGGCCATCTACTCCGAGACAGGCGGATCCATGGGTATCGGCTTTGCGATCCCCATCGATGCCGCGCGCCGCGTCATGGACGAGATCATCAAGACGGGCAAGGTGCGCCGTGGCTGGCTGGGTATCGAGCTCCAGGACCTGACGCCCGAGCTGACACGCTCTTTCCACCTGGACAGTTCCGCCACGGGCGTGATCATCGCCAGCATCCTGCGCGGCGGCCCGGCCGACAAGGCCGGCCTGCGCGTGGGCGATATCGTGCATTCCCTGGATGGTCAGGCCGTAAACGGCACCACCAGCCTGCTGGCACAGATTGCGGCGGTCACGCCAGGTCAGAATGCCACCTTGCAGGTGCTGCGCGGCGGCAAGACAATGGAGATCAAGGTCGTCATGGGCACCCGCCCTACCCGGCCCAAATAGGCGCGAATGGCTGCCTTATGAAAAAAACCAGGCATGCCTGGTTTTTTTCACGTGTGCGCCGGCGTCAGTCGCGTTCGGCCAATTCAGAGCCCCCGGGCTGTGCGCGAGGCCGGATCATGCGCGCGCAGATCAGACCGACTTCGTAAAGCAGGCACAGCGGCACGGCCAGCATGAACTGGCTCACCACGTCAGGCGGGGTGACCACGGCGGCAATCACGAACGCGCCGACCACGACATAGCCGCGCGCCTGGCGCAGCTTGGCCACGTCGACGATGCCGGTCTTGACCAGCAGCACCACGGCCACGGGCACCTCGAAGGTGATGCCGAAGGCCAGGAACATCGTCATGACAAAGCTCAGATAGGCCTCGATATCCGGCGCGGGCGTGATGGACTGCGGCGCGAAGGTGGCGATGAAGTGAAAGACCGTGCGAAAGACAAAGAAATAGCAAAACGCCATGCCCAACAGAAAGAGCATGGTGCTCGAGGCGATGAGCGGCAGCGCCAGGCGCTTTTCGTGCCGGTACAGGCCGGGAGCGACAAAGGCCCACGCCTGGTAGAGCACGATGGGCAAGGAGACGATGAAGGCGGCCATCATGGTGACCTTGACGGGCACCATGAAAGGCGTGATGACTCCCGTGGCGATCATGCGCGTGCCTTCCGGCAGCGACGCCAGCATGGGTTGCGCCAGGATGTCGTAGATCGTCGAGGCGCCCGGGTAGGCAAAGAGGATCAAAAAGACCACCACTACCGCACCCACGGCCTTCAACAGGCGCGAGCGCAACTCCACCAGATGCGACATGAAGCTTTCCTGTTGCATCTCTTCGTCCAGAGGTTGCTTGTCCTGACTCACGTTGCGTTACCGGTGGGCGGGGTCTTGGGAGCTGCCGGGTCCACGACCGGCGCGTCGGTGGCAACCGCGGGTTCGCTGTGGAGGATGGGCGAGCTGGGGGGCGTGGCGGCAGGTGATGCGTCCGGATGGGCGACCGCCGTGGTGGCCGGGGGCGCGATGCTGCGTTCGGCATCGGCTGCGGCCTCATTGACGGCACGGGTCGTCTCATCGAGCTCGACGCGCAGGGTGTCGCCTGCCGAGCGTATCGAGTCGGTGGCCTGTCTCAGGGACTGATTGACGTCCTGCGCGGTGCTATCCATTTCTTGTTTGAACTTGCGCAGCTCATCCAGTTCGATTTCGCGCTGGATATCGGATTTAACGTCATTGACGTAACGCTGCGCACGGCCCAGCAGATGGCCGACGGTGCGGGCGACTTTGGGAAGGCGTTCGGGTCCCAGCACGATCAGCGCCACGACGCCAATTACGACCAGTTCCGTAAAGCTGACATCAAACATGCGTCTGCCGCTTGGTTAGATCAGGCGGGCTGAGCGCCCGCCTGGAGCTCAGGAATTGTGTTTTTCTTTCGCTTGCACGTCGATGGTGTCATCGGCGCGCTGCTGGGTGACCTGCTCGGGCTTGTCGCCATTGGCGTCTTTCATGCCTTCCTTGAAGCCTTTGACCGCGCCGCCCAGGTCCGAGCCCATATTGCGCAGTTTCTTGGTACCGAAAATGAGGGCAACGATGACCAGAACGATCAGCCAATGCCAGATACTGAAGCTACCCATGACAACTCTCCGTGTTTAGGCTTCGGGGGCTGCGCGGCCGTTCCAGGGACGCGAACCGCCAATAATGTGGAAATGCAGATGCGGAACTTCCTGGCCACCTTCGGCGCCAGCATTGGCCAGCAGCCGGAAGCCGCCTTCGGGCCCGGGATTGCAGCCGTTTTCCTGGGCCAGGCGAGGCACGAGTGTCATCATTCTACCCAACCAGCCGGCATCCTCGGCAGTTACGTCCTGCATCGAGGTGATATGCCGGCGCGGGATGAGCAGCAGGTGCACGGGCGCGGCCGGGTTGATGTCACGGAAAACGACGAACTCGTCGTCTTCATAGACTTTGCTGGCCGGGATGGTGCCTTGCGCGATTTTGCAGAAGATACAGTTTTCGCTCATATGGTTCTCAGTCGGCGGGCCGGCGGGCTTTTTCTTCCAGTCCCGACAGCCCTTCGCGGCGTGCCAGTTCAGCCAGCACGTCCTCGGGGCGCAGATTGTAGTGAGCCAGCGTGACGAGGCAATGAAACCAGAGGTCGGCGGTTTCGCTGACGATGCGTTCGGGCTGCCCATCCTTGGCGGCCATGACGAGTTCGGTGGCTTCTTCGCCGATTTTCTTCAAGAAGGCGTCCGGACCCTTGGCAAAGAGCTTAGCCACATAGGACGTTTGCGGATCACCGCCATTTTCCGGGCGGCGGGACTCCAGGGTGTCGGCCACGCGCACAAGCACGTCGGCGCTCAAAGCAGGTGAGAGGCTCATTTGTAGATCAGCTCGGGGTCTTTCAGGACAGGGTCGACGCTCACCCAGGTCGCGCGCGCCGAGGGGCCGTCCAAGCGGCGGTAAAAGCAACTGGCCCGCCCGGTATGGCAGGCAATGCCGTCGTTCTGATGGACTTTGAGCAGGATGACGTCGCCATCGCAGTCCAGCCGCAGTTCGTGCACTTGCTGCGCGTGTCCCGATTCTTCGCCCTTGCGCCAGAGTTTCTTGCGCGACCGCGACCAATAAACGGCGCGGCCGGTGGCGGCAGTTTCAGCCAGGGCTTCGCGGTTCATCCAGGCCACCATCAGGATCTGGCCATTCTCGGCGTCCTGGGCAATGGCGGGAATCAGGCCATCAGTGTCGAAGACGACGTCGGCCATCCAATCCGGTTCTGTGCTCATATCAATCCAGTCTGACGTCGATGCCGCGTTCGGCCATGAAGGCTTTGCACTCGCGCACGGTATGTTGGCCGAAATGGAAGATGCTGGCGGCCAGCACGGCGCTGGCACGGCCGGTGGTCACCCCTTCGGCCAGATGCTCCAGGTTGCCGACGCCGCCCGAGGCGATGACCGGCACGGGCACGGCATCGGAGACGGCGCGGGTCAGTTCAAGATCAAACCCTGATTTCGTGCCGTCGCGATCCATGCTGGTGAGCAGAATTTCGCCGGCGCCATAGGCGGCCATGCGGCGCGCCCAGGCTACCGCATCCAAGCCGGTGGCTTTGCGGCCGCCATGAGTGAAGACTTCCCAGCGGGCGGCTTGGTCCGGAGGGCTGACACGACGGGCATCGATGGCCACGACGATGCATTGCGAGCCGTGATAGGCTGCGGCCGCGCGCACCAACTCCGGATTGGCGACTGCGGCGCTGTTGATGCTGATTTTGTCCGCGCCGGCGTTGAGCAGACGCTGCACATCTGCGACCTGGCGCACGCCGCCACCGACGGTCAACGGGATGAAGACCTGAGAGGCGACCTGCTCGATGATGGGCAGGATGAGATCGCGGCCATCGCTGGTGGCGGTGATGTCCAGAAACGTGAGTTCGTCGGCGCCCTGCTCGTTGTAGCGGCGAGCGATCTCGACCGGATCACCGGCGTCGGTCAGGTTGACGAAGTTCACCCCCTTGACGACACGGCCAGCCGTGACGTCCAGGCAGGGAATGATGCGGCGCGTGAGCGCCGAAGAAAGGCCGGCGCCGGCAGCGCCCTGGGTTTGCGTCATTTTGTCAGTTCGTCGGCGCGGGTCTGCGCCGTTTGGAAGTCCAGCGTGCCTTCATAGATGCTGCGGCCCAGAATGGCACCTTCGACACCGTCAGGCTCCACTGCGCACAGCGCCTCGATATCGGGCAGGCCGGCAATGCCACCCGAGGCATACACCGGAATGCGTACGTGCTGAGCCAGGCGCACCGTGGACTCGACGTTCACGCCCGAGAGCATGCCGTCGCGGCCGATGTCGGTGTAGATGATGGCTTCGCAACCATAGTCTTCGAATTTTTTGGCCAGATCGAGGACGTCATGGCGCGTGAGCTTGCTCCAGCCATCCGTGGCGATCTTGCCGTCGCGTGCATCCAGGCCCACGATGATCTGGCCCGGAAAGGCGCCGCAGGCATCATGCAGAAAACCAGGGTTCTTGACTGCAGCAGTGCCGATGATCACGTAGGAAATGCCGGCATCGAGATAGCGCTCGATGGTGTCCAGATCGCGGATGCCCCCGCCGATCTGCACCGGGATGTCATCGCCCACGGCATCCAGAATCGCGTTGATGGGGGCTTCGTTCTTGGGCTTGCCGGCGACGGCGCCGTTCAGGTCGACCAGATGCAGCCGGCGGGCTCCCTGGGCAAGCCAATGCGAGGCCATGGCGGCGGGGTCTTCGGAGAACACCGTAGCATCGTCCAGGTCACCCTGGCGCAGGCGCACACAGCGCCCGTCTTTGAGGTCGATGGCGGGGATCAGCAGCATGGTGGATAGCGAGCGTAGAAAAGTTCGGTTGAGAAAAAGGGCCGGCCGGGGCTCGTCCGCAGACGGCTATGGCTGCCAGTCTACAAAATTGCGATATAGGCGCAAACCATGCTCGGCACTCTTTTCGGGGTGGAATTGCACCGCGAAAATGTTACTGGCGGCCACCGCGCAGGTAAAGGCAAGTCCGTAATCGCTTTCCCCGACTGTCAAAGCCGGGTCTTCGGGAACGGCGTAAAAACTGTGGACGAAATAAAAGTGGGCTCCATCAGGAATACCGTCCCATAGCGCATGGGAGCGTGTTTGACGAACTTTGTTCCACCCCATATGCGGCACTTTGAGGCGTTCTTCGCGCGTGTCGGAACTGACCGGACCGGTATCGCCCTGCTCATCTGCGGTCACGACGTCGGCAAAGCGCGGCCCGGCGAATCGGCGCACCTGACCGGGAAAGATGTTCAGGCAGGGCGTGTCGCCCTCTTGACTGGAGGCGAACAGCATTTGTTCGCCCACGCAGACGCCCAACAAAGGCTTGTTGCGAGCCGCGCGCAGCACGGATTCGGCCAGGCCCGATTCGTTCAAGGTACGCATGCAGTCGGGCATGGCGCCCTGGCCGGGGAAGACGACGCGGTCGGCCGCATCGATATCCTCGTTGCGGTTGCAGATGCGGATATTGGCTTGGGGCGCGGCATATTGCAGCGCGCGGGCGACGGAGTGGAAGTTACCCATTCCGTAGTCGACGATGGCGATGGTGCTCAATTCGTGTAGGCCTCGGTGTTACAGCACGCCCTTGGTCGACGGGATGACGTCGCCCATGCGAGGGTCGACCTCCATGGCCATGCGCAACGCACGACCGAAGGCCTTGAAGACGGTTTCGGCCTGATGGTGGGCGTTAAAGCCGCGCAAATTGTCGATATGCAGCGTCATCAGGGCGTGATTGACCAGGCCCTGGAAAAACTCGCGCGTCAGATCGACGTCGAAATTGCCAATGCACGCGCGCGTGAAGTCGATGTGGTATTCCAGGCCGGGACGGCCGGAGAAGTCGATCACCACGCGCGAGAGCGCTTCGTCCAGCGGCACGTAGGCATGGCCATACCGACGCAGGCCGGCCTTGTTGCCGATGGCCTGGGCGATGGCCATGCCCAGCGTGATGCCGACGTCTTCCACGGTGTGATGAGCATCGATGTGCAAGTCACCCTCGGCCTTGATGTCCAGGTCGACCAGGCCATGGCGCGCGATCTGATCCAGCATGTGGTCCAGAAAGGGTACGCCGGTGTCTATGCTCTGCTTGCCGGTGCCGTCCAGATTGACGGCCACGCGGATGCGCGTCTCGTTGGTGTTGCGGATGATTTCTGCGGTACGCATGTCAGGGACTCAGTATGTCTTGCAGGGCGGCCAGCAGGGCCGCGTTTTCGTCGGGGGTGCCAACCGAGATGCGCAGGCAGTTGGCCAGCAGCGGATGCGCGTCGGAGAAGTTTCTGACCAGTATTTTGCGCGCTTTCAGGGCGCGATGCACGGCGTTGCCGTCAAGCTTGCCGCTAAAGCGGGCGAGAACGAAATTACCGGCACTCGGGTAGACCCTGACGTCTGGCAGGGCGGCCAGCGCCTGGGCCAGCGGCTGGCGATCGGCGCGCAATCGCGCAGCCTGCTCATCCAGCACGGCCTTGTCACGCAGGACCACGTGCAGCACCGCCTGGGTCAGTACGTCGACGTTATAGGGCGGGCGCACTTTGTCGATCTGGGCGATCCAGTCCGGATGCCCGGCCAGATACCCAAACCGCAGTCCAGCCAGTCCGATTTTGGAGACGGTGCGCATGACCACCGCATTGGGCAGTCCGGCGACGCGCGGCATCCAGCTGTGGCCGGCAAACGGCTGGTAGGCCTCGTCGATGACGACCAGCCCGGGGGCGGCCTCGAGGATGGCGTCGACAGCCTCGTCAGGCCACAGCCCTCCCGTGGGGTTGTTGGGCAGGGCCAGAAAGACGATCTTGGGCTGATGGCGTTCGATGGCCGCCAGCATGGCTGGCAGGTCCAGCTCCAGGTCGGCGGTCAGCGGCACGCCTTCGAAATGCGCATGATCAAAACGCGCCGCCATCTCGAAATAGACGAACGACGGCCAGGGTGACAGCACGGTATCGCCGGGTTCGCAACAGGCCTGGATCAGCAAATGGATCAGTTCATCCGAGCCATTGCCAAACAGCAGGTCGGCCCCGGGCGGCACGCCAAACGCGTTGGCCACCTCGGCCTTCAGTGCGGTGAGATCTGCTTGCGGGTAGCGGTGCAGTGCGGTGTCCTGCGCGGCGTGCGCGATAGCCTGACGCACCCCTTCCGGCAAGGGATAGGGGCATTCCATGGCGTCGAGCTTGATGACGCCCGCAGCGCTGGGGGCTACCGGATAGGCCGTCTGCGCCAGGATATCGGCGCGTACCGTGCGGGCAGCCCGGCTGGCAGCGGTGGTCATGGTTGCTCGTCGAGACGGTACTGGGCACTGGCAGCGTGTGCTTGCAGGCCCTCGCCCAGCGCCAGTTCGGCGGCGATGCGTCCCAGTGTCTGGGCGCCCTGCCGCGATACCTGGATGAGGCTGGAGCGCTTCTGGAAGTCATAGACACCCAGCGGCGACGAGAAGCGTGCCGTGCGCGCGGTGGGCAGGACATGATTGGGACCGGCGCAGTAGTCGCCCAGCGACTCGGAGCTGTAGCGGCCCATGAAAATGGCCCCGGCATGGCGGATGCGGGCGGTCCAGACTTCGGGCTGCTCGGTGGAGATCTCCAGGTGTTCCGGGGCGATGGTGTTGGCGATGGCGCAGGCTTCTTCGAGATCGCGCACCAGAATCAGCGCGCCGCGATTCGCCAGGCTCACGCGCAGGATATCGGCGCGTGGCATGGTGGGCAGCAGGCGTTCGATGGCCGCTTCGACCTCGTCGATATAAGCCGCATCGGGACACAGCAGAATGGATTGGGCCAATTCGTCATGTTCGGCCTGAGAGAACAGGTCCATGGCGATCCAGTCGGCCGGCGTCGTGCCATCACAGATGACCAGAATCTCGCTTGGCCCGGCGATCATGTCGATGCCCACCACGCCAAAGACACGTCGCTTGGCCGCGGCCACATAGGCATTGCCGGGGCCGACGATCTTGTCGACGGCAGGCACGGTGGCCGTGCCGTGGGCCAGTGCGGCGATGGCCTGGGCGCCGCCGATGGTGAAGACCCGATCCACGCCGCCGATGGCCGCAGCCGCCAGCACGATGGGATTGCGCAGGCCGTCGGGCGTGGGCGTGACCATGATGAGCTCGGGGACGCCGGCCACCTTGGCCGGAATGGCGTTCATCAGCACGGAGGACGGGTAGGCAGCCTTGCCGCCGGGTACGTAAAGACCTACACGGTCCAGGGCGGTCACCTGCTGGCCGAGCAGGGTGCCTTCGGCGTCGGTGTAGGTCCAGGTTTCGGCGCGCTGATGCTCGTGATAGACGCGCACCCGATCGGCGGCCGCCTCCAGAGCATTGCGTTGCGCGGCCGGCAGGCTGGCCAGCGCTGCGTGCAGCGCCGATTTGGGGATCTCCAGTGCAGCCGCGTCGCTGACGGCGACCCGGTCAAAACGCTGGGTGTATTCGAGCAGCGCCGCATCGCCTCGGGCCCGTACATCAGCCAGTATGCCGGCCGCGGCGCGGTCTATGGATTCGTCCTCGGAGGCTTCGAAAGCCAGCAGGCGGGATAGTGCGGCTTGGAAGTCCGCAGCGCGGGAGTCGAGTCGGTTGATCAGAGCCATGGCATCGGTCTTCGGGAAAGGCAGGTCAATCCTGTCGGGTTGAGGCGCGCTCAAAGGCGTCCAGCAGCGGTTGCAGGCGGTCGCGGCGGGTCTTGAGCGAGGCCTGATTGACAATCAGGCGCGACGAGATCGGCATGATGGCTTCGACTTCGCGCAGACCGTTGGCGCGCAGCGTGCCACCGGTCGAGATCAGATCGACGATGGCGTCGGCCAGCCCGACCAGCGGCGCCAGCTCCATCGAGCCATACAGCTTGATGATGTCGACGTAGACGCCCTTTTTGGCGAAGTGCTCGCGGGCCGATTGGACATACTTGGTGGCCACACGCAGCCGCGCGCCCTGGTGCACGGCGGCGCTGTAATCGAAGTCCTGACGCACCGCCACGCTCAGACGGCATTTGGCGATATCCAGGTCGATGGGCTGGTACAGACGGCCCGCCTGCCCTGCGGCATGCTCGATCAGCACGTCTTTGCCGGCAATGCCGAAATCGGCCGCACCATATTGCACGTAGGTGGGCACATCCGATGCGCGCACGATGATCAGGCGCAATCCAGGGTCGCTGGTGGGCAGGATCAGTTTGCGCGAGCTCTCGGGGCTCTCGCCCACTTCGATGCCGGCCTCGGCCAGCAAGGGCATGGTCTCTTCGAAAATGCGCCCCTTCGACAGGGCCAGTGTAAGGGGCGCGGGGGCGATGCTCATTCCTCTTCCTTGCCTGAGACGCGCTCGATACGCGCGCCGAGATTGCGCAGTTTGACTTCCATGCGATCGTAGCCGCGATCCAGATGATAGATGCGGTCGATCTGAGTGACGCCGTCGGCAGCCAGGCCGGCGATGACCAGACTGGCCGAGGCGCGCAGATCTGTGGCCATCACCTTGGCGCCGGACAATTGGCTGACGCCGCGCACCACAGCCGTATGGCCGTCGATGTCGATGTCTGCGCCGAGCCGGCAGAGCTCCTGGACATGCATGAAGCGGTTCTCGAAAATGTTCTCCACCACGATGGCCGTGCCTTCAGCCACGGCATTCAGGGCCATGATCTGGGCCTGCATGTCGGTGGCCAGGCCGGGATACTCGTGGGTGCGTACGCCAACGGCGCGCGGGCGGCTGTCCATGCTGGCGCGAATCCAGTCCGGGCCGGTCGTGATGTTCAGCCCGGCCTCGCCCAGCTTGTCCAGCGTGGCGCCCATGATGGCGGCATCGGTGTTGCGCAGCATGATGTCGCCGCCGGTCGCGCCGACCGCGCACAGGAAAGTGCCGGCCTCGATGCGGTCGGAAATCACCGTGTGGGTCGCTCCGTGCAGACGCTGCACCCCGTCGATGACGATGCGGTCGGTGCCATGCCCCTGGATGCGCGCGCCCATCTTGATGAGCAGTTCAGCCAGGTCGACGACCTCGGGCTCACGCGCGGCGTTCTCCAGGATGGTCTGGCCGTCTGCCAGCACGGCGGCCATCAGCAGGTTCTCGGTGCCGGTGACCGTCACCATGTCGGTGCGCACCGAGGCGCCCTTGAGGCGTTTGGCGCGCGCGACCACAAAGCCATGCTCCATAGTGATGTCAGCGCCCAGCGCCTCGAGACCCTTGATGTGCTGATCAACCGGACGCTGGCCAATGGTGCAGCCGCCAGGCAGGCTGACGCGCGCTTGGCCAAAACGTGCCAGCAGCGGGCCAAGCACCAGGATGGAGGCGCGCATGGTCTTGACCAGTTCATAGGGCGCTTCAAGGCTGTCGACCTGATCGGCCTGCAGCGTGACCTCGGTGCCTGAGCTGGCAGTCTTCACGCCCATCTGGCCCAGCAGGCGCAGCATGGTCCGGGTGTCGTTCAGTTCGGGCACATTGGCCAGGTGCAGCGGCTCGGCCGTCAACAGGCTGGCGCACAGAATGGGCAACGCCGAGTTCTTGGCGCCGGAGATGGCGATTTCGCCTTCCAGTCGGGCCCCGCCGGTGATGCGCAGCTTGTCCATCAACTGCCCGCCTTTTTGAACTCTTCAGGCGTGAGGGTGCGCATGGACAGCGCATGGATTTCGGCCTTCATGCGGTCGCCCAGTGCGGCGTATACCAGCTGATGGCGGGCGATCAGGCGCTTACCCTCGAAGGCAGGGCTGACGATGACGGCATCGAAATGCGAGCCATCGCCTTGCACGTCGATGTGTTCACAGGGCAGTCCGTCCACGATGTATTGGCGGACTTGCTCAG
Source organism: Bordetella holmesii (assembly GCF_020735985.1). NCBI lineage: Bacteria > Pseudomonadati > Pseudomonadota > Betaproteobacteria > Burkholderiales > Alcaligenaceae > Bordetella > Bordetella holmesii. The sequence continues at coordinate 3,285,434 of NZ_CP085973.1, read as the reverse complement.
GGGTGGGAAGCATGAATTAGTTCCGAAGCTTGTAGCCGCGTGCCAGAAGGCGCAGCGCGAATAGAGACAATACGACGAAGACGCCGGCCACGACGGCCAGGCTTTGCCAGGGCGAGACATCCGAGATGCCAAAAAAACCGTGGCGGAAACCGTCGATGGTGTAGAAAAGCGGATTCCAGTGAGACACTGCCTGCCAGAACGGCGGCAGCGTGTGGATAGAGTAGAACACGCCCGACAGAAAGGTGGCTGGCATGACGAGAAAGTTCTGAAATGCAGCCAGCTGATCGAATTTCTCCGAACAGAGTCCGGCCACTACGCCCAGCACGGCCATGATGCCGCAGGCCAGAACGGCAAAGACCAGCACCCACAGCGGCTGGACCGGGACAAGCGGCACGAAAAACATCGCAACCAACCATACGCACACGCCTACGGCCATGCCGCGGGCAATGGCGGCGATGACGTACGCGGCGAAGATCTCGCGGTGTGACAGCGGCGGCAGCAGCACAAATACCAGATTTCCCGTGATCCTGCTCTGGATGAGCGAAGACGAGGGGTTGGCGAAGGCATTCTGCAGCATGCTCATCATCATCAGCCCCGGAATCAGGAATGCGGTGTACGGCACTGAGCCGTAGACCATCATCCGTCCTTCGAGCACGTGGGCAAAAACCAGCAGATACAACACCGCGGTGATGACGGGCGCGGCAATGGTCTGGAAACCCACCTTCCAGAAGCGCAGCAGTTCCTTGCGCAACAGGGTCGGAAAACCGGAGCCGGCATCCAGGCGCGGCTGCACCAGCGGTTCGGACGAGCTCATGGCAGGGTCTCCTCGTCGTTCAATACGGCAGGCAGGGGATCATCCTGATGCATGATGCGCACGAAGGCATCCTCGAGATCGACGCCGCCGACGCGCGCCAGCAGTGCCTGGGTGGTGTCCAGCGCGACGATGCGGCCGGCCTTGAGCATGGCGATGCGGCCACACAACGCCTCGGCTTCTTCGAGGTAGTGGGTGGTAAGCATGATGGTGTGCCCGGCGCGGTTCAGGCGCGAGATGAATTCCCAGAGCGTGCGGCGCAGATCCACATCCACGCCGGCGGTGGGTTCGTCCAGCACGATGACCGGTGGCCGGTGCACCAGCGCCTGCGCGACCAGCACGCGCCGCTTCATGCCGCCTGACAGCGCGCGCATATTGGCGTCGGCCTTATCGGCCAGGCCAAGGTTAAAGAGGATCTCGTCTATCCAGGCGTCGTTGTTGCGCAGGCCGAAGTACCCGGACTGTAAACGCAAGGTTTCCCGCACGGTAAAAAAAGGGTCGTACACCAATTCTTGAGGCACGACGCCCAGCGCGCGGCGGGCTTCCTTGTAGTTGTCGACGACGTCATAACCGCAGACGCTGGCCCGGCCCGCGGTAGCGCGCGCCAAGCCGGCCAGTACGGAGATCAGGGTGGTTTTGCCGGCGCCGTTGGGTCCGAGCAGGCCGAAGAACTCACCATGCTCGATACGCAGGCTCACGTCGTTCAAGGCTTGAAAGCCCGGTCCGGCCGTCGCGCCCAGGAGGCTTTTCCACCCTTGCCGGCGCGGCGGGTAGATTTTGGAGATGTGTTCGAGGCTGACGGCTGGCATAAATGCGGCGGAGATTCCCGGGGCATGGCCCGGTTGGCGCCCGGAAAGAGCGAAACCGTCATTATAGAGGGGCCGGGGCGAGCGGCCTGCGCACGGCCCCGGCTCAGGCGCCAGGCCTGCCGGCCTGGCGGCAACACTATTGGTTGCGCTGGTTCAGTGCATTGATCAGGCCGTCGATGCCGGTCTGATTGATTTGCTGCGCAAACTGATTGCGGTAGTTTTCGATGAGCCAGATGCCTTCGACGTTCAGGTCATAGATGCGCCAGCCTTGCGGGGTTTTCTCGAGGCGGTAATTGACCTGCACGGGTTGCGAGTTGCTCTGGCTGATGAGCGAGCGCACGACCACGTCATCGGCGTTGGGGTCGCCGCGCATGGGCAGCAGCTTGATCGTGGTGCCGTTGTCGACGTTCTTGAGCGCGCCGCTGTAGGTGCGCACCAGCGTGCCCCGGAAGGCTTCGGCCAGGCGTTTTTTCTGGTCATCGCTGGCCTGGCGCCAGAAGCGGCCGGCGGCCAGGCGGGTCGTTTTTTCGAAATTGACGTAAGGCAGGATGTTCTGGTTGACCACCTGGTTGATGTGGTTCAGGTCGCCAGACTTGACGCCGCGATCGGCCTTGAGCACGTTGATGGCGTGGTCGGCGGCATTCAGGACGAACTGGTCGGGCGCACCCTTGGGGTCAGGCGTCTGGGCTGCGGCAGCGCCGCTGACGATCAGGGCGCAGGCCAGAAATACGCGTTGCACAAAGGTAAAGACAGAAAACTGCATGAAAACTCCTTCTTCTTGCCCGGCGTTACTTGGCCGGTTGGGTAGCGGCGGGGGTCACCTGGGCAGGCGTATCGTCCTCGTCGTCGTCATCGTAGTTGGGCAGATCGGCGTCATCGCCGACGCGGTCGCCACGCACCAGGGAAGCGCGGCGTTGCAGATAGGCGTCGCGCACGAAGCTGTACGAATCCAGCGCAACGCGGTCCACGGTGTTGGTCACGTCCAGCAGATTGGCGCGTGCATCGACGACTTCCAGGCCCCAGAGCGAGTTGCGCAGCGGGATGTTGGTGATACGGCCGACCGTGGCTAACTGGTTGCCGTTCCAGTCGCCAATCAGGCCTACGCCGTCGCGCACGGAACTCGCGCCCCAGAACGGCAGCACGAGGTATGGGCCCTGGCCGAAGCCCCAGACGCCCAGCGTGGTGCCGAAGTCATTGGGAATCTTGCGCGCGCCGTTCATGGAGGCGACGTCGATACAACCGCCGATGCCCATGGTGGAGTTGAACAGGAAGCGGCCCAGGGTATTGATGAAGTCGTGACCGCGGCCTTGCAGCATGCTGTTGGCGCCGGCCCAGATATCGCCCAGGTTGCTGAACACATTGTGCACGCAGGTGCGTACGGGGGACGGCACGACGTAGGTGTAGCCCTGGGCGACGGGCTTGAACAGCGCCCGGTCTACCGTGTCGTTGAACTTGTACACGCCACGGTTAAAGCCCTCCCAGGGGTCCTTGGGGTCCGGGTGCTGCGACGCGGCGCACCCGGCCAGCACGGCGCCGGCGGCTGCGATGGTGGTCAGGCGGGTGAGGGCTTGCATCTTCATGGTGTAGCGCACCTTCGAGAGGTATTCGTAGGGTGGTGATATCGGGCCGCTGAGCAGCGCGGAGTTACTGAGCGCCGGACTCGCCTGCAGCCGTGCCCTGCTTTTCAGCCGTGCCGTAGAGGAACTTGCTGATCAGTTGCTCCAGCACGACAGCGCTTTGTGTATAGCGGATTTTGCCGCCATCGGCAAAATTTTCTTCCTCGCTGCCCGGGGTCACGCCGATGTATTGCTCACCCAGCAGGCCGGAGGTCAGGATGCTGGCTGAAGAGTCGGACGGAAACTGGTAGGGCACTTCCAGGTTCATGGTGACTACGGCCTGGAAACTCTTGTCATCGAAGCTGATCTGCGAGACGCGGCCGACAACTACCCCGGCGCTTTTGACCGGCGCGCGTACTTTCAAGCCACCGATATTGTCGAAACTGGCGGTGAGTGTGTAGGTGGGCGCGAAAGAGAAGCTGCTCAGATTGCCGGCGCGCAGCGCCAGGAATACCAGCGCCGCAGCGCCCAGCAGCACGAACAGGCCCACCCAGAAATCGGTTTTTTCACGTGACATGATGAATCCGTATCAATTGCCAAACATCAGGGCAGTCAGGAGAAAGTCCAGGCCCAGCACGGCCAGCGAGCCCACCACCACGGTGCGGGTGGTGGCGCGCGCCACGCCTTCCGGCGTGGGGCGGGCCTGCCAGCCTTCATACAGCGCCACCAGGGTCACGGTGACACCAAAAACGAGGCTTTTTATGACGCCATTGGCGACATCATTCCAGACGTCGACGCCGTCTTGCATCTGCGACCAGAATGCACCGGTATCCACACCTATCATTACGACGCCGACCACCCAGCCGCCCAGAATTCCCACCATGGAGAAGACGGCGGCCAGAATGGGCATGGCGATGACGCCGCCCCAGAAGCGCGGCACCAGTACACGGCGCATGGGGTCTACCGCCATGACCTCCATGGCAGCCAGCTGCTCGCCGGCCTTCATGAGGCCGATCTCGGCGGTCAGTGAGGTACCGGCACGCCCGGCAAACAGCAGCGCGGTCACGACCGGGCCGAGCTCGCGTACCAGTGACAAGGCCACCAGCAGGCCGAGCGCCTCCTCGGAACCATAGCGATTCAGAGTGTAGTAGCCCTGCAGGCCCAGCACGAACCCGACGAACATGCCGGACACGGCAATGATGAGCAACGAATAGTTGCCGATGAAGTGGATCTGTTGGGAGACCAGTCGCGGGCGCTGCAAGGCGATGCCCGATCGGGCGAGCACAGCCCCAAAAAACCGGGTGAAATAGCCCACGCTGCGGATGGCGTTGCCGACACCGGCCCCGATGGCGGAAATGAAACGGGCGCTCATGATTTGCGTCCTTGCTGTTGCCCCAGCCAGGCCTCGAAGGCGGGCGTTTCCGGGTAACGGAAGGCGACCGGTCCGTCGGGGGCGCCATCCAGGAACTGGCGGACATAGGGGTCTTCGGAGCCGCTCAGCGTCTCGGGGGTGCCCCACGCCTTCATCTGGCCCTGACCCACCAGGTAGACCCGGTCGGCAATGGCGAAAGATTCCTGGATGTCGTGGGTGATCAGCACCGAGGCACAGTGCAGCCGGTCGGAAAGATGCCGGATAAGGCGCGCGGTGATGCCCATCGAGATGGGGTCCAGCCCGGCGAAAGGCTCATCATAGAGAATGAGTTCGGGTTCCAGGACGACCGCCCGCGCCAGGGCTACCCGGCGCGCCATGCCGCCGGAGATCTCGGCCACGCGCAGATGCGCGGCGGCCCGCAGGCCAACGGCGTCGAGTTTGTCGAGCACTTTATCGAGAATCTCGGCCTCGCTGCATGAGGTGTGCTCACGCAGGGGAAAGGCAACATTTTCGTAGACGTTCAGGTCGGTAAAGAGCGCACCCTGCTGAAACAGCACGCCCATGCGCTTGCGCAGGCCCTGCAGCGTCTGGGCGGAGGCCGCCGCGACATCCTGGCCAAAGGCCAGTACCTGGCCGCGCTGCGCCACGATCTGACCGGTTGCTGCGCGCAGCAGTGTGGTTTTGCCAGACCCGGAGCCGCCCATGATGGCGACGACTTCGCCGGCGCTGACCTCGAGCGTGATGCCATAGAGCACGGTGAAGTCGCCATACCCCAGCGCCACGTCCTTGCAGGACAGTACGAGATCCGAGCTGTTGCTTGTGGAAACGGGCATGGGCAGCGGGTGGGTGACTGGACGGCCCTGAGACGACTCCAAGGCACGTGCGGGGTTGGCAAAGGGGGCATTGTAGCCCGAGCCCCTCGTGCATCGCGAGGGTGACTCACCGGTGGAACAGTGTTTTCCGCCGGACGGGGCCGCCATGGCCGGTATCAAGGCAGCCCCTGGGCGGAAATCGCTATTGCAGCGTGATGTTACCGGCCTTGATGACGCGGGCCCACTTGGCGGTTTCGTCGCGGATGAAGGTGCCGAACGCCTCGGGTGAGCCTCCGCCTGCCTGGCTGCCCGTATCGGAGATGGCTTTTTGCACCTCGGGATCCTTGAGAATGCGATTGAACTCCGTATTGAGCCGCGCGATGATGGGCGCGGGGGTCCCGGCAGGCGCCACAATCCCTTGCCAGTTGTAAGACTCGAACCCTGGCACGCCTGACTCGGCCATGGTGGGCACCTCGGGCAGGACGTCCAGACGTTTGGCCGAGGTCACGGCGATCGGGTGGATTTTCTTGCCCCGGATGGCCGGCAGGGCCGAATAGCCCATTTCAAACATCATGGTGATGTGGCCGCCCATCAGATCGGTGGCCGCCAGGCTGCCGCCTTTGTAGGGCACATGCACGATATCGATATTGGCCTGCTCGCGGAACATCTCTCCCGACAGGTGGTGAGCGCCGCCCACTCCGGACGAACCGAAGGTCAGCTTGCCTGGCGAGGTCTTGGCCAGGGCGATGAGTTCGGCCAGATTCTTGACCGGGACCTCGTTGTTGACGCTGAGCACCAGCGGGCTGTTTTCGATCAGGATAACCGGGGCCAGATCTTTGTCGACCTGATAAGGCACATCGGGCATGAGCGAAGGGTTGACCGTCAGCGGCGCCAGGTTACCCGTGCCGATGGTATAGCCGTCGGGTGCAGCCTTGGCAATGAGGTTGGTGCCGATGACCCCTCCGGCGCCCGCCTTGTTCTCGACCACGACGGTTTGCTGGAGCGCCTCGCCGAGTTTGCGCGCCAGGATACGCACGCGCGTATCGGCAAAGCCGCCAGGCGCATAGGGCACGATCAGGGTGATGGGTTTGGCGCGGGGCCAGTTGCCCGTGTCCTGACCGTGGGCGGCGCCGGCTGCGGCGGCGATTAGGCCAGCGGCAAGCAGGGGGCGAAAGAAACGCATGCGCGGAACTCCTCTCTGTTATTTGAGTTAGATCCGCGCATTATGCGCTGCCGGCAAGCCAGCGTCAGAAACGGTAGCCCACACCAACCGAGGCGACCCAGGGATCGATGCGCGCCGTGCCGACGCGATCGCCATTGAGTTTGACCTTCGACGAGATGTCGATATAGCGCAGGTCGGCATTGACGAACCAGCGTTCGTTCAACTTGATGTCTACGCCGAGCTGGCCGGCTACGCCCCAGGAGTCCTTGAGCTTGAGATCTGAACCGGCCAATGCGCCACGCGCCTTGGTGTCAAAGAAATGGGTGTAGTTAAGACCCACACCGACATAGGGTTGTACCGTGCTGTCGGGCAGGAAATGCCATTGCAGGCTCAACGTGGGAGGCAGTTGCTTGGTGCTGCCGATTTTGCCCAGGCCGCTACCGTTGATATCGTGCTGGAACGGCCAGGCGCCCAACAATTCGATACCCACGTTACGGGTGGCCATGTAAGTGACGGTGAACGACGGGCGCACATTGTTGTTGACGTCCAGCCCCACCGTGCCGTTGAGCACACTGCCGTTGTTGGACTTCGGGCGGACTTGCGACACGCCCAGTTTGAAGAGCCAGTCGCCCTCCTCGTGGGCCAACGCGGGGGCGGACAGGGCCACGCCACAGAGTGTGGCCAGGGCAATAGCGCGGGCGTGCCTGAAAACCGAATCCATTTCCTCTCTCCAGATATCTTGGTGCAGGAGTACAGGTTGGCAGAGCCAACGCCGGCCGGCCTTGACCTGGGTCAAACCCTTAGACGTTGATGCGGCAAGCGTGTTTATCCCGCCACAACGGAGCCGGTTTGCACCGCCGGAAAGCAAAAAGCCGGCCTGCGCAGGGCGCAGGCCGGCTCGTGCGTGCGTGTCCCGGCGGCTTAGCGCGGCAGCTCGGAGCTTCCCATCAGGAAGGCATCGACCGATCGGGCGCACTGGCGGCCCTCGCGGATGGCCCAGACCACCAGGGACTGCCCGCGGCGCATATCGCCGGCGGCAAAGACCTTGGAAACATTGGTCTGATAGTCATCGGTGTTCGCGCGCACGTTGCCGCGCGCATCGCGGTCCACGCCAAAGGCGTCGAGCACGCTTTGCACCGGGGATACAAAGCCCATGGCCAGCAGCACCAGGTCAGCCTTGACCTCGAACTCCGAGCCCTCGACCTCGTGCATCTTCATCTGACCCGTGGCTTCGTCCTTGACCCATTCCACACGGGCGCCGACGAGCTTCTCGATCTTGCCATTGGCGCCTTTGAACGCCTTGGTCGTGACCGACCAATCTCGCTGGCAGCCCTCTTCGTGCGAGGACGACGTGCGCAGCTTAAGCGGCCAGTAGGGCCAGACCATGGCGCGGTTTTCCTGCTCGGGCGGCTGCGGCATCAGTTCGAACTGAGTCACGGACAAGGCGCCATGACGGTTGCTCGTGCCCACGCAATCGGAGCCGGTGTCGCCTCCGCCGATGACGACCACATGCTTGCCGCGAGCCAGCGTCTGATTGCTCAGGCGGTCGCCGGCCACGGCCTTGTTCTGCTGGCGCAGGAAGTCCATGGCGTAGTAGACGCCTTCGAGTTCGCGTCCGGGAGCCGGCAGATCGCGGGGAAACTCCGAGCCGCCGCTCATGACCACGGCATCGAAATCGTCCAGCAGCGACTGCGGGCTGCGCACGCTCAGGCCGTCGGCGGCGGGATCCGTGGCATTGCCGATAAAGGTCGAGGGCGCGAATTCCACGCCTTCGGCTTCCATTTGCACGACCCGGCGGTCGATCTGCGACTTCTCGAGTTTGAAGTCAGGGATGCCATAGCGCAGCAGGCCACCGATACGATCGCTTTTCTCGAACACGGTCACGGCGTGGCCTGCGCGGGCCAACTGTTGAGCGCAGGCCAGGCCGGCCGGGCCTGAGCCCACGACGGCGACCCGCTTGCCGGTCTTGCGCGTGGGCAGCTTGGGGATCACCCAGCCTTCGGCCCAACCCTTGTCGATGATGGCGTGCTCAATGGACTTGATGCCGACAGCGTCGCTGTTGATATTCAAGGTACAGGCAGCTTCGCAGGGCGCCGGGCAAATGCGGCCGGTGAACTCCGGAAAGTTGTTGGTCGAGTGCAGCACGTCGAGCGCTGCCCGCCAGTCCTGGTGGTAGACGAGGTCGTTCCAGTCCGGAATGATGTTGTTGACCGGGCAGCCGTTGTTGCAGAACGGAATGCCGCAGTCCATGCAGCGTGCCGCCTGCTGCTTGGCCTGATCATCGTTCAAGTGCAGAACGAACTCGCGCCAGTTCTTCAGACGCTTTTGCGGAGCTTCCGACGCCTCTTGCAGGCGTTGATACTCCATGAAACCAGTGATCTTTCCCATGTCGGTCCTCAAGCAGCCATTTGTTGCGGGTTGGCTGCACGCCACATTTCACCCAGGGCGCGGCGGTATTCCGTCGGCATGACTTTGACGAACTTGCCGCGCGAGGCTTCCCAGTCACCCAGTACTTCACGGGCGCGGTAACTGCCGGTGTAGCGGAAGTGGTCTTCCACCAGTCGGCGCAGTATGGTTTCGTCTGTCTCGCGCTCGCCGCCGCGTTGAGCGCTGTGCCAGATTTCGATATTGCCCAAGGCCTGTTGCTCGGTGTGCGGAACGACCGCCTCGAGTTCGACCATGGACAGGTTGCAGCGGTGCTTGAACGTGCCGTCCGGATCCCAGACATAGGCCACGCCACCCGACATGCCGGCGGCGAAGTTGCGTCCGGTCTCGCCCAGCACGATGACCGTACCGCCTGTCATGTACTCGCAGCCGTGGTCACCCGTGCCTTCGACGACTGTCGCCGCCCCCGAGTTGCGCACCGCGAAGCGTTCGCCAGCCACGCCGTTGAAGAAAGCTTCGCCAGCCAGCGCGCCATACATGACCGTATTGCCGGCAATGATGTGATCCGGGCCGAAGCCGCGGAAATCATTGGGCGAGCGCACGATGATCCGGCCACCCGAGAGGCCCTTGCCGACGTAATCGTTGCCTTCGCCCACCAGGTCCATGGTGATGCCATGCGCCAGGAAGGCCCCAAAGCTCTGGCCCGCCGTGCCGTTGCACTGGATGTGGATAGTGTCGTCAGGCAGGCCATCGTGACCATAGCGTGCCGCTACGGCGCCCGAGAGCATGGCGCCGATCGTGCGGTTGCGGTTGCGCACCGGCACGATGAAGGACACTTTCTCGCCGCGCTCGATGGCAGGGCGGGCGCGTTCGATCAACTGGTGGTCCAGCGCACCTGCCAGGCCGTGATCCTGCTCTTCGACGTGGCGCACGGCGCTGTCGGAGTTCACCCGATGGAAGACGCGCTGGAAATCCAGGCCGCGCGCTTTCCAGTGCTCGACGCCGGTGCGCATATCGAGCAAATCGGTGCGGCCGATCAGGTCTTCAAACTTGCGAATGCCCAGTTGAGCCATGATCTCGCGCACTTCCTCGGCGACGAAGAAGAAGTAGTTCACGACGTGCTCGGGTTTGCCCTGGAATTTCTTGCGCAGTTCCGGATCTTGCGTGGCCACGCCCACCGGGCAGGTGTTCAGGTGGCACTTGCGCATCATGATGCAGCCTTCGACGACCAGGGGGGCCGTCGCGAAGCCGAACTCATCGGCGCCCAACAGCGCACCGATGATGACGTCGCGGCCGGTCTTCATCTGGCCGTCGGCCTGCACACGGATGCGGCTGCGCAGGCGGTTGAGCACCAGCGTCTGCTGGGTCTCGGCCAGGCCGAGTTCCCAGGGTGTGCCGACGTGCTTGATGGACGAGACGGGCGAGGCGCCCGTGCCGCCGTCGTGACCCGCGATCACGACGTGATCGGCCTTGGCCTTTGCCACGCCGGCAGCCACGGTGCCCACACCCACCTCGGAGACGAGCTTGACGGAGATCGAGGCGCGCGAGTTGACGTTCTTCAGATCGTGAATCAGCTGAGCCAGATCTTCGATCGAGTAGCTGTCGTGGTGCGGCGGCGGCGAAATCAGGCCCACGCCAGGCACGGAATAGCGCAGCTTGGCGATGTACTCGGACACCTTGTGACCAGGCAGCTGGCCGCCCTCGCCGGGCTTGGCGCCCTGCGCCATCTTGATCTGAATCTGGTCGGCGCTCGACAGGTACTCAGCGGACACGCCGAAACGGCCCGATGCCACCTGTTTGATGCGCGAGCGCAGCGAGTCGCCCTTCTTGAGCGGCACATCGGCTTCGATGCGGTCGCTGCCCAGCAGCGAAGCAAGCGTGTCGCCGTCCTTGATCGTGCTCTTGCCTTTGCGCATTTCGGCGCGATAGCGCAGTTCGTCCTCGCCGCCTTCGCCGGTGTTGGATTTGCCGCCGATACGGTTCATGGCCACGGCCAGCACCGAGTGGGCTTCGGTGGAGATGGACCCCAGCGACATGGCGCCCGTGGCAAAGCGGCGCACGATGTCTTTGGCCGGTTCGACTTCGTCGAGCGAGATCGCACGCGCCGGGTCGACACGGAACTCGAACAGACCACGCAGCGTCATGTGGCGCCGGCTCTGGTCATTGATGATCTGCGCGTACTCTTTGTACGTGCGGTAGTTGTTCGAGCGCGACGCGTGTTGCAGCTTGGCAATCGAGTCCGGTGTCCACATATGCTCTTCGCCGCGGACGCGGAAGGCATACTCGCCGCCTGCGTCCAGCGCGTTCTCGAGCACGGGGTCGGCACTGAACGCTGCGCGGTGCATGCGCAACGCTTCCTCGGCGACCTGGAAAATGCCGATGCCTTCGATGTTGGAGGCCGTGCCGGTGAAGTACTTTTCGACCAGCTCGCGTTGCAGGCCGACCGCTTCGAAAATCTGCGCGCCGCAATAGGACATGAAGGTGGAAATGCCCATCTTGGACATGACTTTGTTCAGGCCCTTGCCTACCGCTTTGATGTAGTTCTTGACGGCTTTTTCAGGGCTGCTCATGCGGCCCAGCGACTCCAGCGCCAGGTAGGGGTGGACGGCTTCGGCGCCGTAGCCGCCCAGCAGCGCGAAATGATGCACTTCGCGGGCCGAGCCGGTTTCCACGACCAGGCCGGTGTTGGTGCGCAGGCCGGCGCGGATCAGGTGCTGGTGCACCGCCGAGGTGGCCAGCAGCGCCGGAATGGCAACGCGTTCGCTGTCGACCAGGCGGTCGGAGACGATGAGTATGTTGTAGCCGCTTTGCACGGCATCGACGGCGCGGGCGCACAAGGCTGCCACGCGGGCTTCGATGCCTTCCGAACCCCAGGCCGCCGGATAGGTGATATCCAGTTCGTAGCTGCGGAACTTCTGGCCGGTGACTTGATCGATGTCACGGATCTGCGCCATGGCGGCGAAATCCAGCACCGGCTGCGAGACTTCCAGGCGCAGCGGCGGGTTGACGTTGTTGATGTCCAGCAGGTTGGGCTTGGGGCCGATGAAGGACACCAGCGACATGACCATCTGCTCGCGGATCGGATCGATCGGCGGGTTGGTTACCTGAGCAAACAGCTGACGGAAGTAGTTGAAGAACGGCTTGGCGCGGTTCGACAGCACGGCCAGCGGCGCATCGTTGCCCATGGAGCCGATGACTTCTTCACCGGTGTTCGCCATGGGTTCGAGGATGAACTTGTAATCTTCCTGAGTCCAGCCGAAGGCTTGCTGGCGATCCAGCAGAGACACCGGGGTCTGCGTGGCAGGCGAGTTGGAACGCGGCGCGGGCAGCGACTCCAGTTTGATCTGCAGCCGCTCGATCCACTGGCGATAGGGACGGCTGTTGGCCAGCTGGGATTTGATCTCGCTGTCGTCGATGATGCGGCCCTGCTCCAGGTCGATCAGGAACATCTTGCCTGGCTGCAGGCGCCACTTCTTGACGATGCGGTTTTCGGGGATGGACAGCGTGCCGGCTTCGGAAGCCATGATGACCATGTCGTCATCGGTGACCAAGTAACGTGCCGGACGCAGGCCATTGCGATCCAGGGTGGCGCCGATCTGGCGGCCATCGGTGAAGGCCACCGCCGCCGGGCCGTCCCACGGTTCCATCATGGCCGCGTGATACTCGTAGAAGGCGCGACGGCTCTGGTCCATCTGCGTATGCTGCTCCCAGGCTTCCGGGATCATCATCATCATCGCGTGGGCCAGCGAGTAGCCGGAGTTGACCAGCAATTCGAGGCAGTTGTCGAATGTGGCGGTATCCGACTGGCCTTCGTAGACGATGGGATAGAGCTTTTTCAGATCGTCGCCCAGCACGGCCGATTGCATCATCCCTTCACGGGCGCGCAACCAGTTGAAGTTGCCCTTGACCGTGTTGATTTCGCCGTTGTGGGCGATCATGCGGTAGGGGTGAGCCAGGGGCCAGGCCGGGAAGGTGTTGGTCGAGAAGCGTTGATGCACCAGGGCAAGGGCCGACACGGTGCGCGGATCCGCCAGGTCGCGGTAGTAGCGGCCGACCTGGTCGGCCAGCAGCAGACCCTTGTAGACCACGGTACGCACTGAGGCCGACGGGACAAAGTACTCTTTGCCATGCGCCAGACGCATGTTCTGGATGGCATGGCTGGCCGTTTTGCGGATGACATAGAGCTTGCGCTCCAGAGCATCGGGCACCATCACGTCGGCGCCACGGCCGATGAACAGTTGGCGGATGACGGGTTCGCAATCGCGCACGGTCGGCGACATGGGCATGTCGCGGTCCACGGGCACGTCGCGCCAGCCCAGCACGATCTGGCCCTCGGCGCGCACCGACCGCTCCAGCTCTTGCTCACAGGCCAGACGCGAGGCGGTTTCCTTGGGCAGGAACACCATGGCCACCCCGTACTCGCCCGGAGGCGGCAGGGTGACGCCTTGTTGCGTCATTTCATCGCGGTACAGCGTGTCCGGAATCTGAATCAGAATGCCCGCGCCGTCGCCCATCAGTTTGTCGGCACCGACGGCGCCACGATGGTCGAGGTTCTCAAGGATCTTCAGACCCTGCAGGATGATGGCGTGACTTTTGCGGCCTTTGATATGGGCGACAAAGCCGACGCCGCAGGCGTCATGTTCGTTCAGGGGGCTGTACAGACCTTGTGCGGCAGGCAGGCCGATGCGCGAGGCATCGATGGCAACCGCCGCAACCGGGCGACAGGATTCTTTTTGGGGGGTATGGGACATAACGCGCTCCGCAGTGGCCTGCGTCGTAAATGGTGCAGTGCACGGTGAAGTTACCCCCTGCAAGGAGCGAGTGCAAGTTGTATTTTGATGTTTTGTCCCTAAATATATTCCTGCTAATTTAGTTTGGAATTAATTGGGGACGACATTAATTTGACGTTATATCAATGGGTTGGAATTTCTCCCTTTAATGCGTCCCTAGTTTAATTTGGTAGCAAGCGGAAAATCCCGTTGATTCGTCCCTGATTAAATAGCCACAAAACGGCCAAAAAAAGGTTCATCGCGGAATAGCGTGGAGCCGTGCTTGATTGCCGTTACGCTTGATCCTTGATTTTTCAAGGATCAAGGCCGGGATCATGCTGGACCGCAAGACGATCGAGAGGTTGGGTGGGTGGGAAGGTTATCGGGTGGAGCGGGTCGTGTGGCCTGAAGGTGAGAGCCGGACGGTCACGATTTACCTGAAGCCTTCAGCGCGAACGATGCACTGCGAGCACTGCGGCAACCGATGTCGGCAGGTGCATGAGACGACCACGCGCCGGGTGCGGGATCTGCCGCTAATGGCGCTGCGAGTGACGCTGGTAGTGCCGCGTCGGCGGGTCTGGTGCGAGCAGTGCGGTGGACCGCATCTGGAGAGGCTGAGCTGGCTGGGCCGTTACCAGCGAGTGACCGACCGGCTGGCCGAGGCGGTCAGCCAGTTGCTTGAGTCCAGCAACATTCTGGCCGTGGCGCGCTTCTTCCAACTGGGTTGGCACACGGTCAAGGCGCTGGACAAGGCCCTGCTGCGACGGGCGATCCAAGAGCCGGACTGGAGCCAGATCCACTACCTAGCGATGGACGAGTTCGCTCTACACAAGGGCCATCGTTATGCCACGGTCGTTGTCGATCCGATCCGCCGTCAGGTGCTATGGATCGGTGATGGCCGCTCGCGCGAGACGGCCAGAGCCTTCTTCGAACAACTGCCAACTGGGGTTGCCCAGCAGATCCGGGCCGTAGCGATCGACATGACGACGGCCTATGAGCTGGAGATTCAGGCCAACTGCCCCAACGCCGAGATCGTCTACGACCTGTTCCACGTCGTGGCCAAGTACGGCCGTGAAGTGATAGACCGGGTGCGTGTAGACCAAGCGAACCAGTTGCGGCACGACAAGCCGGCCCGCCGGGTGATCAAGTCCAGTCGCTGGCTACTGCTGCGCAATCGCAAAAACCTCGATCCGTGCCAATCGGTAAAGTTGGACGAGTTGCTCCAGGCCAACCAGCCCTTGCTCACCGCTTATCTGATGCGCGATGAGCTCAAACAGCTGTGGTTCTACCAACACCCCGGCTACGCCCGCCAGGCATGGGATCACTGGCTGCAACAGGCTCAGGGCAGCGGCATCGCCGCCTTGGCTCACTTCGCGCTCAAGCTAAAAGCCTATCTGCACGGGATTCTGTCTCGCTGTCGCCACCGGCTCAACACCAGCATCGTCGAGGGCATCAACAACACCATCAAAGTCATCAAGCGCCGCGCCTACGGCTACCGCGATCAGGAGTACTTCTTCCTCAAGATCCGGTCTGCATTCCCCGGTATTCCTCGATGAACCAAAAAAAGGCGCTGTGCTGACGTGGCAGGCGCACAAATTCGGGGGCCGTGACATGCCATGGCGATGGCGTGCCAACCAAAAAACATTACCCGGCCAGGGGGCCGGGTAATGGTCAGTTGGGCGTGCCAGGCGGCAGGTCGTCGGAGCCCTCTGGCGAGAGCGAAGCGGGTTTTTTGCGCGGACGCCCACGTTGCCCAGGTGCGACCCGGCGGCTGGCGGTGTGCGTGAGGCTGGCGATGAAGTCCGGCCCACCCAGCGCCCATTGCCCAGAGACGGCCTGCTCGATGCGTTGCGTCTGGTCGCGCGACAGGCCGTCATGCAGCAACTTGCGGTAATTGGCCTGGCGGTCAAATGGCGTATTGCCGCAAGACCAGTAGTCCGCATGATCGGATTGCCACTGCGCGGCCGCCACACTGGAGCCGCCGGTATGGCTGGCCGCGGAAGACCAGGGCCAGGTGTCGGCCTCGACGGACGAACCGCTGCGTACGGGATAAGTTTCAAGCCAGACCAGTGAGGGCATCACCCAGACGCCTGGCTCGAGCAGGGCCGAGCGGTAGCGTCCAGCGAACACACGCCCGCCTCGCAGCCGGGCGGCCAGATTGCGGCCCAGCGTCTGCATCAGGCGCGGCAGACCTTCTTCGTCGGCAGGCGTGGCCAGCAACAAGATGCGGTCATTGGCCAGGACCCAGCCGTGCACGGCGACTTTGTGGCGCTGCGCAGACTCGCCTAACCAACCGGCCAGCTGATTGAGGATGTCCGAGGGTGCGGGCTGCGAAGGCGATGCCAGCGACTGGACAAAGTTGGCCTGCACCAATTGGGGCAGCCCTGGAGCATACAGACGGGGCAGACGGGCCATAGGAAGTCTCGCGGTGGCGCAAGCGCGTTAGGGAGCTATATACCCTATATAAATAGTGCCACCATCGCCTGCGGTCAAGCCCGCGATTTCGGTTCCGGAGGCACGCGACTGGTCAGGTTAACATCTGGAACTGTTTTTCAGTACTCGCAGATACACCTAGGAGCCTCGCATGAAGACCAAAGCCGCCATCGCCTGGAAGGCCGGTGCCCCGTTGACCGTCGAAGAAGTCGACCTGGACGGCCCGCGTGCCGGCGAGGTGCTGATCGAAGTCAAGGCCACCGGCATCTGTCACACCGACTATTACACGCTGTCAGGTGCAGACCCGGAGGGTATTTTTCCCGCCATCCTGGGTCATGAAGGCGCCGGTGTGGTCGTCGATGTCGGGCCGGGTATGACTTCGCTGCGCAAGGGCGATCACGTCATCCCGCTCTACACCCCCGAATGCCGCCAGTGCAAATTCTGCCTGTCGCGCAAGACCAATCTGTGCCAGGCCATTCGCAGCACGCAGGGCAAGGGCCTGATGCCCGACGGCAGCTCGCGTTTTTCCATCGACGGCAAGCCCATCTTTCACTATATGGGCACCTCCACCTTCGCCAACCACATCGTGGTGCCGGAGATCGCTGTGGCCAAGGTGCGGGAGGATGCACCCTTTGACAAGATCTGCTACATCGGTTGCGGCGTGACCACCGGTATCGGCGCCGTCGTCTATACGGCCAAGGTCGAGGCCGGCGCCAACGTCGTCGTGTTCGGCCTGGGCGGCATCGGGCTGAACGTCATCCAGGGCGCCAAAATGGTGGGCGCCGACAAGATCATCGGTGTCGATCTGAACCCCGAGCGGGAAGCCATGGCACGCAAGTTCGGCATGACCCACTTCGTCAATCCCAGCGACGTTGAAAACGTGGTCGATCACATCGTGCAGTTGACCGATGGCGGCGCCGATTATTCCTTCGAGTGCATCGGCAACACCAAGGTGATGCGCCAGGCGCTGGAGTGCTGCCACAAGGGCTGGGGCCAGTCCATCATCATCGGTGTGGCCGAGGCGGGCGCCGAAATCAGCACCCGCCCCTTCCAACTGGTGACCGGGCGGGAATGGAAGGGCTCGGCCTTCGGCGGCGCACGTGGCCGTACCGATGTCCCCAAGATCGTGGACTGGTATATGGAAGGCAAGATCAACATCGATGATCTGATCACCCATACGCTGCCGCTGGATCGCATCAATGAGGGGTTTGACCTGATGAAGCGTGGCGAGTCCATCCGTTCGGTCGTGCTTTACTGACGGACAGGCTATGGAACTGCTCTCTGAACACCGGGCTTTCGGCGGACGCCAGCGCTTTTACCGCCATGATTCCACCGCGATCGGCCTGCCCATGCGGTTTTCGGTCTTTCTGCCCCGGCAGGCCGAAAACGGCCGCGTGCCAGTGCTGTTTTATCTGGCCGGGCTGACCTGCACCGAAGAAACGTTCATGATCAAGGCTGGCGCCCAGCGTCTGGCCGCCGAGCACGGCCTCATGCTGGTCAGTTGCGACACCAGCCCGCGTGGTGCGGCAGCGCCGGGTGAGGCCGAGCACTGGGATTTTGGCGTCGGTGCGGGCTTTTATCTGGATGCGAGCAGTGAGCCGTACGCGGCGCACTACCGCATGGAAAGCTACGTGGCTCAGGAGCTGTTCGATCTGGCGACCCGTGAACTGCCCGGCGATGCCGCGCGCGCCGGCATCTTTGGCCATTCCATGGGCGGGCATGGTGCGCTGACCCTGGCCCTGCGTCATCCCGGGCGCTGGGCAAGCGTTTCGGCTTTCGCGCCGATCGCCGCGCCGATGCGCTGCCCATGGGGCCAGAAGGCCTTCTCGGGCTATCTGGGGCAGGACCGTGCGGGGTGGGCGCAGCACGACGCCAGCGAGCTGATGCTTGGCCTGAAAAATCCCTATCCGCAGGGCATATTGATTGATCAAGGGCTGTCGGATCAATTCCTGGCCGAGCAACTGTATCCCGAGGTGTTCGAAGCGGCTTGCCAGCATGCCGGCCAGGCGCTGACCTTGCGCCGCCACGAAGGCTATGACCACGGCTACTACTTCATCTCGACCTTCATGGCGGATCACATCCGGTTTCACGTCGAGCGCTTGCGTTAAGGCCTGGCCGGCGGGCCGCTTTTATACTTTCGCGACCCCTGACTGGAGCGCCTGTCCTTGACTGATCTGCTGACGCCTTTCGTGTGGACCGCCCTGGTGGCGGTCATCGTGCTTCTGCTTGGCCTGGGCATGCTGCTGGGCAGCGGTGGCGGGCGTGACGACATGGGCCGCAAGACCTTCCGTCTGCGGCCCGTGCGGCGCGTTGTCGGCTTGCTGCTGGCCGCGCTGGCTTGTGTCTCGGTTCTGCTGGCGTTGTCGCTGCTGCAGTTCTTCCGTTTGACGACCGATCAACCGGTTGCCGAGATCCAGGTCAGCCGCCAGAACGACAATCAATACCTGGTGTCGGCGCGGGCCGAGGGGCTGGGGCAGCGCGACTACACCCTTTATGGCGACGAATGGCAGATCGATGCCAAGGTGGTTCGCTGGCGGTTGCCGGCGCTGATGGCGGGCGCTCCGCCGCTATACCGCCTGGAGCGGCTGTCGGGCCGTTATCGCGACGTGCAGCGCGAGCAAAGTGGCACCCGCTCGGTGTACGCCCTGGATGATTGGCCTGTGCCGGATATCAGCGCTGTCAAAGGCTGGTTGCCGGGATGGCTGCCCTTTGTGGACGTCACCTATGGCAGTGCGGCATACATGCCTCTTTTCGAGGGGGCCCGCTACCAGGTGTTGTTCGATGCGCGCGGCGCGTTGTTCATCCGTCCTGCCGACGCGGCCACGGAAGCGGGCTTGAGGCAGCGCGGCTGGTAGCCGCTGGCGCTTGGTCCAATTGTGGCCCCGCGGCGCGCCCATGCGTACCCGTGGCTTTCTACACTGGGGCAGTTCCTCATCCGCACAGGAGTGCCCATGCAACACGGTGTTCACGCCGCTCGGCGATGGTTGACTGCGGTGTCGGCCGCGCTCACCCTGGGGGCGGGCGCGCAGGCGCAGGATGCCCTGATTACCTTCACCAGCACGCGTGACGTTGGCCAGACGGTCGCGCAATTGCGCACCGGCCTGGCAGCGCATGGCATGACGGTCTTTGCCGAGATCGACCATGCCGCTGCCGCCCAGGCTGCCGGTCTGGACATGCCCCCGACGCGGGTGCTCATCTTTGGCAACCCCAAGGCGGGCACGCCATTGATGCTGGCCGAACCCGACTTGGCGCTGGATTTGCCGCTGCGCGTGTTGGTGCGGGAGCGTGCGGGCCGGGTTGAGGTGTTGATGCACAGGTTGCCCAGTCCGGGGTTGCCGGCCGACCGGCAAGGCGGACTGGCCGCGGCCGCCGATCTGGTGGCCAGGAGCATGGGCCAAAAATAAGGTTCATCGAGGAATACCGGGGAATGCAGACCGGATCTTGAGGAAGAAGTACTCCTGATCGCGGTAGCCGTAGGCGCGGCGCTTGATGACTTTGATGGTGTTGTTGATGCCCTCGACGATGCTGGTGTTGAGCCGGTGGCGACAGCGAGACAGAATCCCGTGCAGATAGGCTTTTAGCTTGAGCGCGAAGTGAGCCAAGGCGGCGATGCCGCTGCCCTGAGCCTGTTGCAGCCAGTGATCCCATGCCTGGCGGGCGTAGCCGGGGTGTTGGTAGAACCACAGCTGTTTGAGCTCATCGCGCATCAGATAAGCGGTGAGCAAGGGCTGGTTGGCCTGGAGCAACTCGTCCAACTTTACCGATTGGCACGGATCGAGGTTTTTGCGATTGCGCAGCAGTAGCCAGCGACTGGACTTGATCACCCGGCGGGCCGGCTTGTCGTGCCGCAACTGGTTCGCTTGGTCTACACGCACCCGGTCTATCACTTCACGGCCGTACTTGGCCACGACGTGGAACAGGTCGTAGACGATCTCGGCGTTGGGGCAGTTGGCCTGGATCTCCAGCTCATAGGCCGTCGTCATGTCGATCGCTACGGCCCGGATCTGCTGGGCAACTCCTGTTGGCAGTTGTTCGAAGAAGGCTCTGGCCGTCTCGCGCGAGCGGCCATCACCGATCCATAGCACCTGACGGCGGATCGGATCGACAACGACCGTGGCATAACGATGGCCCTTGTGTAGAGCGAACTCGTCCATCGCTAGGTAGTGGATCTGGCTCCAGTCCGGCTCTTGGATCGCCCGTCGCAGCAGGGCCTTGTCCAGCGCCTTGACCGTGTGCCAACCCAGTTGGAAGAAGCGCGCCACGGCCAGAATGTTGCTGGACTCAAGCAACTGGCTGACCGCCTCGGCCAGCCGGTCGGTCACTCGCTGGTAACGGCCCAGCCAGCTCAGCCTCTCCAGATGCGGTCCACCGCACTGCTCGCACCAGACCCGCCGACGCGGCACTACCAGCGTCACTCGCAGCGCCATTAGCGGCAGATCCCGCACCCGGCGCGTGGTCGTCTCATGCACCTGCCGACATCGGTTGCCGCAGTGCTCGCAGTGCATCGTTCGCGCTGAAGGCTTCAGGTAAATCGTGACCGTCCGGCTCTCACCTTCAGGCCACACGACCCGCTCCACCCGATAACCTTCCCACCCACCCAACCTCTCGATCGTCTTGCGGTCCAGCATGATCCCGGCCTTGATCCTTGAAAAATCAAGGATCAAGCGTAACGGCAATCAAGCACGGCTCCACGCTATTCCGCGATGAACCAAAAATAATAGGGACGCGGCTGCTGCAACCCGTTGGAACCGGAACTTTGTTGCAGTGCAGGGGTCGAATTAGCACTCAAAGATTTGGAGTGCTAACATCAAGCTGATGCCCGTTTACCCCTCGTTCCATGGAGGCCGCAATATGAATTCAGCCAGTCCCTCGTTGGCCACCTCGGGCAACGCCTTGGCCTTGGCGGTTGCCAATCCCGGTGCGTTGGGCACGATCGATGCCTATATTTCGACGGTCAATCGCCTGCCAGTTCTCACGCTCGAGCAAGAGTCCTCGCTGGCGCGCCGTCTGCGCGATGGTGACGACCTCGAAGCCGCCCGCGAACTGGTGCTGTCGCACCTGCGCCTGGTGGTGTCGGTCGCTCGTCAGTACCTGGGGTACGGATTGCCGCATGCCGACCTCATCCAGGAAGGCAATGTCGGCCTGATGAAGGCCGTCAAACGTTTCGACCCCGAGCGCGGGGTGCGTCTGGTTTCCTTTGCCGTGCATTGGATCAAGGCCGAAATCCACGAATACATCATCCGCAATTGGCGCCTGGTCAAAGTGGCCACCACCAAGGCCCAGCGCAAGCTGTTCTTCAATCTGCGCAGCATGCGCCCGGATGGTCAGACGCTCGATACCGAGCAGGTCGACCGTATCGCCCGCGAACTCAACGTCCGCCGCGAGGATGTCAGTGAGATGGAGGTTCGCCTGTCGGGCCGCGATCTTTCGCTCGAGAATCAGGACGATGACGATGACAGCTATGCGCCCATCGCGTATCTGTCGGACGAATGCCGCGAAGAGCCCACCCGTGTGCTTGAGCGCAAGGCGCGCGATGATTTGCAGGGCCAGGGCCTGGCCGATGCCATCAAGGCGCTGGATGCGCGCTCGCGCCGCATCGTCGAAGCCCGTTGGCTGCAGGACGACGGCGGTGCCACGCTGCATGAACTCGCCGCGGAGTTCGGGGTGTCGGCCGAGCGCATCCGCCAGATCGAGGCGGCGGCGCTGAAAAAAATGCGTGGCACGCTGGCGGCTGCCTGATCGCTGCCTTGCCAAGCGAAATGCCTGCCCCTTCGGGCAGGCATTTTTCATTTGCGGCGCATGAATACGGCAGCAGGCCTTGGGGGTCCGACACTGATTGATACAAAATCGGCGCCGATCAGGGACCTCGGCCAGAAACTTATGGCCCGCGGCCAGGACTAATAAGCATAGACAGCAAGCTGGGTTTGTCTTGCCGTTTTGTCGTCCGTCTCGGCTTCTCCTCTTTCCCCTCCCCTATGAGACGGACGGTTTACGGGGCACCTACGCATATCGGTGCCCCGTTTTTTATTGTCTGGGATCCACGCGCCTGCCGCTCACGCCGCGCTTTCGAGCGGCAGGGGTTCGTCGCGCAGGGCGGCCCAGGTCGCGGCATCCAGGCGTCGAACCCCGGTGGCAATCGAGCCGTCGGCGTAGAGCTTGAGCCAACGGTAGCCCGGCGCTTGCGGGTCGACGGCGTAGTGGCCGTTATCCAAACGGAACTGAAAGCTGGTCGATGGCGTGCCGAGCATGCGCAGGTGATGATGCCGGCAGTCGAACTCCTGGTGGATATGGCCCCATAGCGCGACCCGCGCTTGCGGATGATCCGACAGGCGCGCGAAGACCGCCGCGGCATTGTCGACCATGAGGGTGTCGTGTTCGGCGCCTTCGACGCGGGCAAGGTTATGGTGCAGCGCAACGAGAACATGGCGCTCGCCCGCTTCCCGCAGGGCTTGGTCGAGCAGCGCGAACTGCCCCGCGTCGATGTGGCCAAAATCTTGCCCGGGGACCGTGGAGTCCAACATGATGATCCGCCAGCCCGGCAGATCGTGTACGGGTTGTGACCAATCGCTCAACTGCTGGCGCATCTGGCCGGCGGCGTCGTGATTGCCCATCACGCAGCGCACGGGGTGTGCCACGTCCCGCAGATGCGCGCGCAGCCGCTGGTAGGCCGCCGCGCTGCCATCCTGGGCGAGGTCGCCGGTCAGCAGCATGAGATCGGGGCTGCCCTCTTGCCGCCGGGCGAGGTCGAGCACGGCGCGCAGGCTGGCATCCGTATTGACGCCGAACATGCGCGCTTGCGGATCCTGCAGCAGATGCGAGTCGGTCAATTGCAGTAGCAAGGCCGGTGCATCCTGGGGGCGTGCGTCGAGCGGAGCAGAGAGCAAAGGCCTCTCCCAGTATTGGAAAGCGCCAACGTTAGCGAAAAAACGGTCGATAGGCGTGGTTTGCCACGGCGACAGGCGTAACCAAGTGTGGGCGTCTGCCGGTCAGCGCGCAACGCACACGCGGCGGGTTCATGGGAAAAAGACGCTATCCTTGGGCCTTGACCTCTTGCGCCACCGCGCCTTCCCATGGATATTGGATTTCTCGTTTTCGGCCTCGCCGGCTTGCTGACCCTGATCTGCTTCATGCCACCGTTGGCTGGCCGTCTGGGGCTGCCCTTCTCCGTGCTGCTGGCCATCGTGGGTTGTTTGCTGGGTATCGGCATCCACCTGCACGGCTGGGCGCCGCCGGTACTGGGCGACCTGCTCGACACGATTGAACGCTTCGAGATTTCTTCCGAAACCTTTCTCATGGTTTTTCTGCCGGTGCTGTTGTTCGAGACGGCGCTGTCGATGAACGTGCGCCGCTTGATGAACGATATCGGCCCCATCCTGATGATGGCCATCGTGGCCGTGGTCGTGTGCACGCTGGTGGTGGGAGTGGCGGTCAACGCCGTGTCTTCCTATGGGCTGCTGGTCTGCCTGTTGCTGGGCGCGATCGTAGCGACCACGGACCCTGCTGCGGTGGTGGGGATTTTCCGTGAAGTGGGCGCGCCCAAACGGCTGACCACGTTGGTCGAGGGCGAGAGCCTGTTCAACGACGCGGCATCCATCGCGCTGTACTCGGTGCTGCTGGCTGCCCTGGGGGGCTCGGGAGAAATTTCGGCGAGCGCCGTTTTCAATGATTTCATCGTCCACTTTCTGGGAGGCGGACTGGCCGGCTGGCTGATGGGACGCCTGGTCTGCTCGCTGTTTGCCTGGCTGCGCGGGTATCCCACCGCCGAGATCACGCTCACGCTCACGCTGGCCTACCTGTCTTTTTTCATCTCCGAGCATTATTTGAATGTTTCCGGCGTGGTGGCCACCGTCGTGGCGGGGCTGGTGGTCGGGTCGACGGGCCGCACGCGTATGTCGCCTACGACCTTCGAATACCTGTCCAACTTCTGGGGCCAATTCGGCTTCTGGGCCAACTCGCTGATTTTCGTGTTTGCCGCCATGCTCATTCCCAAGCTGATGGCGGCAGCCGATTGGCAGGAACTGCTGCTCGTGGTGGTGGTGTTTGTGGCGACCCTCGTGGCGCGTGCCATCGTGGTCTTCGGCTTGTTGCCGCTGTTGCAGATATTCAAGATTGGCGCCGAGGTGAGCAACCCCTATAAGAGCGTCATGCTCTGGGGAGGGCTGCGGGGCGCCGTTTCTCTGGCGCTGGCTTTGGCCGTCACCGAACAGACCACGGTGCCGGAGGAGGCCCGCCAGTTCGTGGCCGTGGCCACGACCGGCTTTGTGTTGGCGACCTTGTTCATCAACGGCATCAGCCTGCGGCCCTTGATCCGCATGCTGGGTTTGAACCAGCTCTCGCCCGTCGAGCGAGCCATACGCAATCAGGCGCTGTCGGTCGCGCTGGAAACCCTGCAAGGCAAGACGGATGAGATTGCCAAGGATGACCATATCGCGCCTGAGGCGCGCGATCGCATCCACGCCGTGTTCGATGCCAGCCTGACGGCCGTGCATGACACTCAGGTGGCGCGCATGAGCGTGGAGCAGCGCACGGCGGTGGGCCTGGCCATCGTGGCGCGGCACGAAGAAGAAATGTTCTTCGACATCCTCAAGGCCCAGATCGTCGACTGGCGCATGGCAGAAAGCTTGCTGGCGCGCGCCGAGCGTCTGGAGGACGCCGTGCGCACGGGCGGCGTCAACGGTTTCGAGCAGGCCATCGTGGCCGATGTGCGTTATTCACATGGCTTTCGGCTGGCGTTGCGGGTGCATTACATCTTCGGCTTTCAGGGATGGCTGGCCCGCGAGCTCAGTCAACGGTTTGCCAATCTGCAGACCAAGCGTTCGGTGGCGCAGCGCCTGATGCAGTTCTCGCGCGAGCAGATCGGGCCGTTGCTTGGCGATGATGCCGCGCAGCAGATTGTCGCGGCGCATCAGCGGCGCCTGGATTTGGTTGACAACGCGCTGCAGGCGCTCAATTTGCAGTACCCGAGCTATGCGCTGTGGCTGCAGGAAAGCTACCTCGACCGCGTGGCGCGTGAGCTCGAGCGCATACGTTATCGCGACATGCTCGAACAGTTCCTGATCAGCGGTTAGGTGTATGCGGATTTGATGGCGCAACTGAAAACGCGCTGGGAGCATATCGACCATCACCCGCCCCTGGATATCGAGCTGAGTTCGGCCGAGCTCATCAAGCGGGTGCCTATTTTCGAGGGGCTGAGTCCGGACTCCTTGCGCGCGATCTGCAAACTGCTCAAGCCGCGGCTCGCTCTGCCCGACCAGCGCATTCTTGCCCATGGGCATCACGGGCAGGAGATGTGCTTTGTGGCCTCGGGCGCGGTGGTGGTGCAATTGCCCGACCATACGACGGTGGAGTTGGGCAGTGGCGAGTTTTTCGGTGAACTGGCGCTGCTGGGCGATGAGCACATCAATGCCGATGTGCGGTCGTTGGGCTACAGCAAGCTGTTGATGCTTTCGGCGCGCGACCTGCATGCCGTGCTGGCGCGTGACCCGGATCTGCGCGAGCGTATCGATAAGGTGGTCAAGCAGCGGCTGCGGGCAATCGAGGTCTGGCGCCAGTTTTCGGAAACCGGCCAAGTCTATCCTCCCGGGGTCAAGCCGCCGGTCAAGGAAGCATCAGCGGACACGGCCCCAGACGGCCCGCGTGCGGAGTCGGATTGACGACCCGGCCGCCTCAGGGCGGCCGTATTCATGTTGCGCTGCGATACCGGATGTCATCCAGGATGACCAGCGCTGCTTCCAGCGTGAACTCACCCGCCTCGATGCGGTCAACGACCTGCCCCACCTCCAGTGTGGCGATCTCCATGACTTCGCCATCCCGGTTGGCGGGACGCGTGGCGTCGTCGAGCACACACGTGCTGTTGAGCAGGGCTTCGACCTGATAGCCCTCCGGCAAGCGCCGCTGCATGCGCAATACGGTACGCAAGGGGCTGCGCTGGCGGATCTGCTCGGGCTCCAGGCCGGCCTCCTCGGCGCATTCGCGCACCAGGGCCTGGTCCAGCGACTCCTGGCTGCCCACCAGCCCGCCCACCAGGGTGTCCCACATGCCGGGGTCGGTGGATTTGGAGAGTGCCCGTCGCGCCACCCACAGACGGCCATCCGCCGTCCAGGCATTCAGGTGCACGGCAAAGGTGGGCAGCCCCAGCGGCCGCATGGCGGCGCGCTCGATGGCGCCCAAATGCAGGGATTCGGCCGTGATGTCGAGCAACTCATCGCGCCAGCCGCGCAGGCAGCGCGCCTGGCGCAGGGTCTGGGCCACCTTGGCCAGCGCGGCATCCAAGGCCGGGCCCGGAGCCAGTTCGGGCAGCAGGTGCAGCGCATCGTCGTCGATGTTGACCAGACCACTATCGCGCAAGGCATCGCAGGCGGCCAGCGTGGCCCAGCCGCAGCGCTGGCCGGCGATGTATACCGGCCTGGCTTGCTCGGGCGGCGGCTGAATCGCCTTGTCGCGCAACGTGGCCGACAAACGATCCAGTCGATCGGGGGCAGGAAGAGAAGGCAGTCGAAGCATGAAGCGGAGTTTAGTTCACGGTATAGTCTAGGGCCCGGTTGGGCCGGGCCGCGATGGCCAACGGCGCAAACAGGCGCAGCAAGCCATGTTTATTCAGAGGCATTATCCAGGCATGGCATTTAAATAGCCGGCAGGCAAGTCTCGCTATCTAGAACTTACACAAGATTTAACCTGTAGCTATAATTCCGCGGTTTTAGATGTGTTATGTGTGGGAGCGACAGGGTCTGTTGTCTTTCGCCTGGTTCGTGACTACCGTCTAATAATTGCGCGTTCCCTGCCTTCCGGCGGCCCGTACGGCGTGCGGCGGTATTGGGCCATCCGCGCCATGTTTCGAGGTAAGCATGAAGATGTGGAGAGGGTTGCTGGGAGCTGGTGCACTACTTGTAGTGACCTGCTCCCCGTGATTAGTACGAAATCGATGTAGAGTCCGTTCCCAAAGGAATGGCAATGAAGAAACGATTTACGGAAGAGCAAATCATCGGCGTGCTCAAGGAAGCCGATGCAGGTGCCAAGCCCGCAGAGTTGTGCCGCAAGCACGGAATCTCCGAGGCAACGTACTACAACTGGAAGGCGAAGTTCGGTGGCATGACGGTGTCGGACGCTCAGAGGCTCAAGGAGCTGGAGCAGGAGAACAACAAGCTCAAGAAGCTGTTGGCCGAGTCGATGCTGGACAAGGCGGCGCTTCAGGATCTGCTAAGCCGAAAGTAGTCAGCCCGCAGGCCAAACGCGAGGCGGTCAGGACATTAATGACCGAGCGCAGCATGGGTGTTACCCGGGCCTGTGGGCTGGTAGGAATTTCGCGGTCGCTGTTTGCCTACGAGAGCACACGCTCAGGCGATGCTGCGCTGACCGAGCGCATGAAAGAGATGGCAGTGGCGAAACGACGCTACGGCTATCGGAGGATCCATGTGCTCTTACGTCGCGAAGGCTGGCAAGCAAATCACAAGCGAATCTGGCGGCTGTACAGTCTGGCAGGGTTAAGCGTGCGAAAACGAAAGCGTAAGCGAATCGCGGCGACCGAGCGCGTGGTTCGCCCAGCGGCAATCGCGCCGAATCAGAGTTGGTCAATGGACTTTGTGGCCGACGGCCTAGCCTATGGCCGCCGATTCCGCTGTTTGACTATCGTCGATGACTACACTCGCGAATGCCTGGCCATCGAGGTCGATACGTCGTTGCCGGGACTGCGTGTTGCCATGGTGCTGCAACGGCTGGCGGAGATGCGTGGCCTGCCGCGATCTATTACCGTGGACAACGGGCCAGAGTTCGCCGGAAGAGCCTTGGACGCCTGGGCCTACCAAGCAGGCGTAAAGCTGTCGTTTATTCGGCCGGGTAAGCCGGTGGAGAACGCTTATATCGAAAGTTTCAACGGCAAGTTCCGCGACGAATGCCTTAACGAGCACTGGTTCTTGTCCCTGCGACAGGCTAAAAGCTTGATCGAAAACTGGCGAGTCGAGTACAACACCGATCGGCCTCACAGCGCGCTCGGATATTTAACGCCGGCGCAATTCGTGCAGGCTCATCAGAAAGAAGGTCTTTTACCCCTGGGCTCTATGTCGGTGCCGTACTAAATCTGGGGGCAGGTCAGTTCCGGTCAACAAGAAGGTGCGGGTGGTGCTGACCTCGGGCGATGTGATCCACTCGTGGATGGTGCCGGACTTCGGCGTCAAGCAGGATGCCATTCCGGGCTTTCTGCGCGACACCTGGTTTCGTGCCGACAAAGTGGGCGCTTATCGTGGCCAGTGCGCCGAGCTCTGTGGCAAGGATCATGCCTTCATGCCCATAGTGGTGGAGGTCAAGTCGCAGGAGGATTATGACGCCTGGGGGGGCCGAGCAGAAAAAGCTCATGGCCGCGCAAGCCGACGATCCCAATAAAACGTGGACGAAAGAAGAGCTGATGGCGCGCGGCGAGAAAGCCTACACCGGCTCCTGTGTGGCCTGTCATCAGGCCAACGGAAAGGGCATCCCGGGCTCGTTCCTTGCCCTGGACGGCGACCCCGTCGTGCTCGGCCCCAAGGCCGCTCAGATCGCTACCGTGCTCAAAGGCCGGCCTGGCACGGCCATGGCTGCTTTTGGTGGCCAGTTGAACGACGTCGACATCGCGGCGGCCATTACCTATACGCGCAATGCCTGGAGCAATGCAGGCAAGGGAGAGGACCCCGCGGTCCAGCCCAAGGACGTCGCGGCCGCGCGCTAGGTGTGAAGATTCAATAGGTTGTATGCATGGTTCATCCGAACCGGATTTGAGAAACTGGAAATCGCCAACCCCCCAGTTCACTCAAGGAGCCCGGCCGGATGAACACCCATAAGCATGCCCGATTGACCTTCCTACGTCGCCTCGAAATGGTCCAGCAATTGATCGCCCATCAAGTTTGTGTGCCTGAAGCGGCCCGCACCTATGGGGTCACCGCGCCGACTGTGCGCAAATGGCTGGGCCGCTTCCTGGCTCAGGGCCAGGCGGGCTTGGCCGATGCGTCCTCGCGCCCGACGGTCTCGCCCCGAGCGATTGCGCCGACCAAGGCGCTGGCTATCGTGGAGCTGCGCCGCAAGCGGCTGACCCAAGCGCGCATCGCCCAGGCGCTGGGCGTGTCAGCCAGCACCGTCAGCCGCGTCCTGGCCCGCGCCGGTCTGTCGCACCTGGCCGACCTGGAGCCGGCCGAGCCGGTGGTGCGCTACGAGCATCAGGCCCCCGGCGATCTGCTGCACATCGACATCAAGAAGCTGGGACGTATCCAGCGCCCTGGCCACCGGGTCACGGGCAACCGACGCGATACCGTTGAGGGGGCCGGCTGGGACTTCGTCTTCGTGGCCATCGATGACCACGCCCGCGTGGCCTTCACCGACATCCACCCCGACGAGCGCTTCCCCAGCGCCGTCCAGTTCCTCAAGGACGCAGTGGCCTACTACCAGCGCCTGGGCGTGACCATCCAGCGCTTGCTCACCGACAATGGCTCGGCCTTTCGCAGCCGCGCCTTCGCCGCGCTGTGCCATGAGCTGGGCATCAAGCACCGCTTTACCCGACCTTACCGCCCACAGACCAATGGCAAGGCCGAACGCTTCATCCAGTCGGCCTTGCGTGAGTGGGCTTACGCTCACACCTACCAGAACTCCCAACACCGAGCCGATGCCATGAAATCCTGGCTACACCACTACAACTGGCATCGACCCCACCAAGGCATCGGGCGCGCTGTACCCATCTCCAGACTCAACCTGGACGAATACAACCTATTGACAGTTCACAGCTAGGCGCGGCCTCCCCGCTGTTTTAAGAAGCTGTTTCCATCGATACAGATATAACGCCGGTCCCCCTGGACAGGGATCGGTGGATCAGCAGGAAGGAGTCCACCATGAGCAGCGTCATAGTCGATCACGTCTCGCCCGGTGCAGGCCACGACGACCATCAGCACGATGACCACCACCACGCCGTCCCAACCGGGTGGCGCCGCTGGCTGTTCGCCACCAATCACAAAGATATCGGGACGATGTATCTCATCTTCTCGTTCGTCATGTTGCTCGAAGGTGGCACGCTGGCGTTGCTGTTGCGCACCGAACTGTTCGAGCCCGGCCTGCAATTCTTCCGGCCCGAACTGTTTAACCAATTCACGACCATGCACGGTCTGATCATGGTGTTTGGCGCCATCATGCCGGCCTTTGTGGGCTTTGCGAACTGGATGATTCCGCTGCAGATAGGTGCGTCGGACATGGCCTTTGCACGCATGAACAACTTCAGCTTCTGGTTGTTGCCGGTGGCCGGCCTCATGCTGACGGTGTCGTTCTTCGTGCCGGGAGGGGCCACGGCCGCGGGGTGGACGCTGTACGCGCCGCTGTCGGCGCAGATGGGCCCGGGGATGGACCTGGCGATTTTCGCGATGCACATCATGGGCGCTTCGTCCATCATGGGGGCCATCAACATCATCGTGACCATCTTGAACATGCGCGCGCCTGGCTTGACGCTGATGAAGATGCCGCTGTTTTGCTGGACCTGGCTGATCACGGCGTTTCTTCTGATCTCCGTGTTGCCGGTGCTGGCCGCGGCCATCACCATGGTGCTGACCGACAGGCATTTTGGTACGGGGTTTTTCAATGCCGCAGCAGGCGGCGACCCGGTGCTCTACCAGCATGTGTTCTGGTTCTTCGGGCATCCCGAGGTCTACATCATGATCCTGCCGGCGTTTGGCATCGTCTCGGCCATCGTGCCGGCTTTGGCGCGCAAACCGCTGTTCGGCTATGCCTCGATGGTCTATGCCACGGCCTCCATCGCCGTGCTGTCGTTCATCGTGTGGGCGCATCATATGTTTACCACCGGCATGCCGGTGACGGGTCAGCTCTACTTCATGTATGCCACCATGCTGATCTCGATACCGACCGGGGTGAAAGTCTTCAACTGGGTCGCGACCATGTGGCGCGGATCCATGACGTTCGAGACACCGATTCTGTTTGCGGTGGGTTTTATCTTTGTGTTCACCATGGGCGGGTTCACGGGGCTGATCCTGTCGGTAGCGCCCATCGATATCCAGGTGCATGACACCTATTACGTGGTGGCGCACTTCCATTACGTGCTGGTGGCCGGATCGCTCTTTGCCCTTTTTGCGGGCACCTATTATTGGTTGCCCAAGTGGACCGGGCATATGTATAGCGAGAAGCTCGGCAAACTGCATTTCTGGTTGTCGCTGATTTCATTCAACGTGACCTTCTTTCCGATGCATTTTCTCGGTCTGGCCGGCATGCCGCGTCGCTACGCCGACTACGCCGCGCAGTTCACGACCTTCCATCAGATCGCCACGATCGGTGCGTTCTGGTTCGGGTTGTCGCAATTGATATTCCTGTGGGCGGTGATCCGCTGCTACCGTGGCAAGGGCGAAATCGCACCGGCCAAACCCTGGGACGGCGCCGAAGGGCTGGAATGGACGGTGCCGTCGCCCGCTCCCTTCCACACCTTTGAAACGCCGCCGCAAGTCAAATGAAGCCGGTCATGACTGCGCAGCAGCGTCGCCGCAATCGGATCGCCGGATGGCAGGGCAGTAGAACCATGAGCGAGGATCTGCATCAGGCCGCACAACGCAAGCTGAGTTTTTTTCAGACGCTCAAAGCGGTGGCCTGGGCGTTTTTCGGTGTGCGCAAGGGCGCGGGTTACCGCGAAGACATCGCCCGGTTGAATCCCGTTCATGTGATTCTGGCCGGCCTGTTGGGTGCAGGGCTGTTCGTTATCGTGCTGGTGATGGTCGTGCGTTGGGCGGTCAGCAGCCTGACATAAGCAACTCAATACTTTCGTTGCAGGGAGACAACCATGGGTGCAAGTCACTCCGCTCAAGGCAAAGATGCGCCGTACTACTACGTGCCGGCCGACTCCGGCCATCCCGTGCGCACCGCACTGGCCCTGCTGGTCGTCGGCATGGGCGCGGCGGCCTGGGTCAACGGGGTGGGCTGGGGCAAGTGGGCCGTTCTGGCCGGCTTCCTGGGTGTGGTTACGGTGCTGTATTTCTGGTTTGGCGATGCGATCGCCGAGTCCGAGAGCGGGCTGTTTAGCAAGCGCGTGGATCTTTCCTACCGTTGGGGAATGGGCTGGTTCATCTTCTCGGAGGTGATGTTCTTCGCGGGCTTTTTCGGCGCGCTCTGGTATGTACGCACCATCACCACGCCCTGGCTGGGCGATATGGACCACCGGCTGATGCTGTGGCCCGATTTCCAGGCAGTGTGGCCCAACTTCGGGCCGGCAGGCGTGGTCGAGCATTTCCAGACGGTCGGTCCGTTCTGGTTGCCCACCATCAATACCGCGCTCCTGTTGACCTCGGGCGTGACGCTGACCATCTCGCACCATGCGCTGCGCGCGGATCACCGCCGTACGGCCGTATGCTGGTTGGCGGCCACGGTGCTGCTGGGCTTTGTCTTTGTGATCTGTCAGGCTTACGAATATCACCATGCCTATACCGAACTGAACCTGAAGTTCAATTCAGGGGCTTATGGTTCGCTGTTTTACATGCTCACCGGATTTCACGGCTTTCATGTGATCCTGGGTGCAACCATGTTGACCGTGATCCTGGTGCGCTTGTGTCGTGGGCATTTCACCGCCAACCATCATTTTGGTTTTGAAGGCGCGGCTTGGTACTGGCATTTCGTGGATGTGGTCTGGCTGGGCCTGTACCTGTTTGTTTACTGGTTTTGACCGCCGGCCGCAGCGCCATGCCCTCCGACGGCGGGGGCATGCGCGTTTGGCATCAGCGCAAGCCCGTGCTTTGTATCCAGCCAAAATGATTGGCCAGGAGCACGAACAGAAAAAGCGCCACGGACAGTCCGATGCGCACGGTGAGCGCATTGACTGTGCGGTTGGTACTGCCTTTATCCTTCATCAGATAGAACAAGGCCGACCCCAGGCTGACCAGGATACCGATGAAGGCCACGATGACAATGACGCGCATTCCGGCCTCCGCTGAAAACAAAATTATTGCAGAGATGGCACGCCCGCATTCGCCCCGGTTTACCCTGATTTCCCTGTTTCTGCTGGCGGCCGTTGTCGCAGCCTGTTTGTCGCTGGGCGCCTGGCAATTGCGCCGCGCCGAAGCGCGCAAGGCGGTGTCGTCGGCCATCGAACGCGGCCGCAGCCAGCCGCCCGTGACCTTGAACGCGGCAGGCGGATCCGGCGATTTTTCGGCCTGGCGCCCGGCGCGTGCTCAGGGCCGATGGCTGGCGCAATACAGTGTCTGGCTGGATAACCGCAACCAGGACGGGCGCCCAGGGTTTTGGTTGGCCACGCCTCTGGTGCTGGCACCGCAGGCCACCGCCGTGCTGGTGTTGCGCGGCTGGGTGCCGCGTCAGCCCGGTGCTACGCCGCTGGCGCCTGCCACGCCTGCGGCCGAGGTGACGGTGCAGGGCGAGCTGGCCAGCCATGTGCCGCGCCTGTTCGAGCTCTGGAACATGGGCGGCGGCGCCACGTTGCCCGTGCGTCTGGCGCCCGGACAGTTGCCCACGGTGCAAAATCTCGATCTGCAAGCGTATGCGCAGGCGACCGGGTTGAAATTGCTGCCCATGGTGCTGATGCAAACCTCCGATGCCGAAGACGGACTGCTGCGCGCGTGGCCTGAGCCTTCGGTCGACTTCCACCAGAATCAGGGCTATGCCCTGCAATGGTTTTCCTTTGCGACCATTGCCGCATTGGCCTGGGTGGCGGTGGCCTGGCGTGCCTGGCGCCGCCGGGCCCGGCCATCAACGTGAAGCCCGCCATGCGACGTAAAGCCTCTTTGCTACCTCTGGTATTGATTTTTCTCTATGCCCTGGCCCCTATTTTGGGAGCCGTGCTGGTCTACCACAACCCGCAGTGGTGGCCGCAGGATGCCAGCAACTACGGCAGCCTGGTCCAGCCGCAGCGTCCCCTGCCCTCCGGGCGCGAGCTGCAACTGACCACGCTGGACGGCAAAGCCTTCGATCCCGCTTCTCTGAAAGGGCAGTGGCTGCTGATCTCGGCCGATCATGGCGAGTGTCTTCAGGCGTGTGCGCGTAAACTATTCGTCGCGCGCAATGCGCATGCCAGCCAGGGCAAGAATGTCGATCGCGTCACGCGGGTGTGGTTCGTCACGGACGAGGCGGACATTCCCCAGAAGGTGCTCGATGCCTATCAAGGCACCCTTATGCTGCGTGCGCGCGCCGATCAATTGGCCCGCTTTCTGCCGCCCGATACGGCCGGCGGCATCCTGGGCCCTATCTGGGTGGTTGACCCGCTGGGCAACCTGATGTTGCAGTTCCCCGCCGACGCCGATGGTGTCAAGGTGCGCAAGGATCTCAGCAGGCTTTTGTATAACTCGCGTATTGGCTGAGTTCATGGACCGCATCATTGAGCGTTATCGCCGACTGGTTTTCTTTACCTGGTTTCTCACGCTGGACCTGATCATGTTCGGCGCCTTCGTGCGCCTGACCGATTCCGGGCTGGGCTGTCCCGACTGGCCGGGCTGCTACGGCAAGGTCACGCCGTTGGGCGCCCTGTCCGACATCCATCGAGCCGCCAGCGACATGCCCTTCGGTCCGATGACGCTGTCGAAGGCCTGGATCGAGATGATCCACCGTTATGTGGGCGCGCTGCTGGGCCTGCTCATTATCGCCATCGTCTACATGGCTTGGCGCTACCGGCGCCAGTTGGGTCGTTCGCCGGCCTTGGCAACGGCCGCATTGGTGGCGGTCTGTGTCCAGGGCGCTTTCGGCGCCTGGACGGTGACGCACAAGCTGATGCCGGCTGTGGTGACGGCTCACCTGGTGCTGGGCCTGTCGCTGCTGGCCCTGATGACGTGGCTGGCCGCTCGTGAGCGGCCTCATCTGCCGGTGCCGGCCCTCGCCGCAGGTCTGCGGCCGTGGATGGCGCTGGGCCTGATCCTGTTGGGCGTTCAGGTCACGTTGGGCGGCTGGGTCAGTACCAATTACGCGGCGCTGGCCTGCATGGATTTTCCCACCTGCCACGGCCAATGGCTGCCCGAGATGGATGTTCACGGCGGGTTTTCGGTGATCCGCGCCCTGGGCGAACTGCCTTCCGGCGCCATGATCTCCCAGAGCGCGTTGACGGCCATTCATTGGGTGCACCGCAATTTCGCCCTTGTTGTCTTCGTCTATATGGGGATCTTGGCCTGGCGTATGCGCAGTCTGTCCGGTCTGTCGGGACCGGCCAGACTTATTCTGTTGCTGCTGGCTGCACAATTGGTGACGGGTCTGACCACGATTTTCTTCCAGTGGCCGCTGCTGATCGCGGTGCTGCATAACGGGGGAGCGGCCGGCCTGGTACTGGCCTCGGTTCTGGTTATGGTGCGGCTGGCGACGGCCGGCGGCCCACCCCTGCGCAGGCTTTGAGCGCGGGGGCGCTAAAATAGGCAAATCATGACGTCCATCGCTGCTTCCCAACCCGGATTGCTGCGCCAGTATTTCGTGCTGACCAAGCCGAGAGTCACACAGCTTGCTGTGTTCTGTGCCGTAATCGGGATGTTCCTGGCGGTGCCCGGCCTGCCCGATCTCAAACGCGTGCTGTTTGGCACCATCGGGATCTGGCTGCTGGCTGCCGCTGCTTTCGCTATCAACTGCCTGATCGAGCAGGAAATCGACGCCCGCATGGCGCGCACGGCCCGCCGCGCGACGGCGCGTGGCACGATTTCGCACACGCAGGTTCTGAGTCTGTCCGGTTTGCTGGGTGGCGCGGGCATGCTGGTGCTCTATCACCTGGTCAATCCGCTGACCATGTGGCTGACCTTTGCTACCTTTGTCGGCTATGCGGTCATCTACACCGTCATCCTCAAGCCGCGCACCCCGCAGAACATCGTCATCGGCGGGCTGTCCGGTGCGATGCCGCCGGCGCTGGGCTGGGCCACGGTGGCCAATGCCGTGCCGGCCCAAGCCTGGGTGCTGGTGCTCATCATCTTTATCTGGACGCCGCCGCATTTCTGGGCCCTGGCGCTTTACCGCACCCAGGATTACGTGAAAGCCGGGCTGCCCATGTTGCCGGTCACCCATGGCAGCAAATACACCCGTTTGCAGATCATGCTCTACAGCTTCACGCTGTTTGCCGTGACGCTGCTGCCCTATGCCATGCGCATGAGTGGTGTGCTTTATCTGTTGGCCGCCGTCTGTCTAGGCGCCATTTTCGTGGCCCATGCGGTGGGTTTGTACCGCCATTACAGCGATGAGCGCTCGCGGCGCCTGTTCCGCTATTCCATCCTCTATCTGGCGCTGCTGTTCGGCGCGCTGCTGGTGGATCACTGGGTCAGTGCGCTTCTGGTTTGATCTATCTGACGGGGATTTGCCTGATGTCTGTGTTTTCGTTCACCCGCCGCCAGGCGCTGCAGGCTATAGCCGCTATCACCGTTGCGGGCGCTCTGGCCGCATGTGGCGAAGCACCGCCGCCCTTCAAGGGCAGCGACATCACGGGCACCCAGTTAGGCAAGAGCATTGCGTTGACGGACATGAATGGTCAGCCGCGCACGCTGAAGGATTTCGCGGGCAAGGTGACGGTGGTGTTCTTCGGGTTTACGCAGTGCCCGGATGTTTGCCCCACGTCGCTGGCGGAAATGGCGCAGGTCATGCAGTTGCTGGGTCCGGATGCCGATCGGGTGCAGGTGCTGTTGGTGACCGTGGATCCGCAGCGCGATACCCCGGAAATTCTGCGGGAATATGTAACCAGCTTCGATAAACGTTTCCTGGCTTTGACCGGCAGCCCCGACGAGTTGCGTCAGGCCGCCGCCGCGTTCAAGGCCTATTACGCCAAGGTGCCCACCAAAGACGGTGGCTACACCATGGACCACACCGCGGCGTTTTACCTCATCGATGGCAAGGGCGAGTCACGGGTGTTGGCCAACAATACGCTGGGTGCCCAGGCCCTGGCCAACGACATCAAGCTGCTGCTCGACGGGCGTTGAGCCCGTGCTGTCTCAAGGCGTCTGCATGGCCGCGCGCCAGGCATCATAGG
Source organism: Bordetella holmesii (assembly GCF_020735985.1). Classification (NCBI taxonomy): domain Bacteria; kingdom Pseudomonadati; phylum Pseudomonadota; class Betaproteobacteria; order Burkholderiales; family Alcaligenaceae; genus Bordetella; species Bordetella holmesii. The sequence continues at coordinate 3,248,393 of NZ_CP085973.1, read as the reverse complement.
CCTGGCGGGCTGCCGGACCCAGTTCGTCCAGCCCCAGCGTCTGGCGCCGCGCCATGATCATCATCGCGTAAGGCGTGGCCAGAGCGGCGGCTTCGGCGCACAACCGGGCCTCTTCCCCTTGGGCGGGCCGCAGGTTGCGCCAATAGTTGATGGCTTGTTCGAGGTCGTTGAGCGGGATGACGGTATCCATGGCCTCATTGTCCCAGAATGCCGTTTTCTGTCCATCAGGAAGGCTTTGCAAAGCGTCACCATCGCAATAAGCCGAAATGACAGACGGTTGCTATACAACGGCCGTCGAGTCCTCCAAGAGAACATCATGAGCGCCAAGATTCCGATCGGCTCGCGCCGGATCCATCCCTTGCTTGCCGCCGCGGCAATAGCCATCATCGTGCTTTGCTCGGTGGGTGTGGCGGCCATCCTGGGGTGGTTGCCAGGCAGCCCGGCGCAAGACGGCGTGCCGCAACCCTCCGCGGCCATGCGTGCCGAGCAGGCCGCTGTCAGCGGCCCCGAAGCCGCCAACCTGGCTCCCGCGGCCGCCTGCCCCAGTTGCGGTGTCGTCGCGGCACTGCGGCAGGTTCAGGTACCCAAACGCGACAACAGCAACCACATCATCGGCACGGTGGCCGGAGGTGTGGTGGGCGGCGTGGTGGGCAATCAGTTCGGCGGTGGCCATGGCAAGGATGCGCTGACCGTGCTGGGTGCGGTGGGGGGGCGCTTTGGCAGGGCGTGAAGTCGAGCGTAATATTAGGCAGCAAGACACCGTGACTCAATATGAGTTGACCGTGCGCATGGCCGACGGCAGCAAGCGCCTGTTCCACAGCGCGCAGCCGTTCACCTATGGCCAGGGCGATGCGGTCCGAGTCGAAAACAATCAATTGCTGCCGCGTTGACGGGAGACCGAATGACTGATTCCAACCCCTTCGTCCTGCCTGGCATGGGCCAGGATTCCGAGCTCTCTGGCAATCCCTTGCTGGCCAGCATGGAAATGATGCGTCAGGCTTGGGCTGGCCTGGCGGGTCCGGGCGGGCTGGGCCAGAGCCTGCCGATGACCCCGCCCATGAATCTCGAAGATCTGGAGCGCCGCATCGCCGAGCTGCGCACCGTCGAAGGGTGGCTGCGGCTGAACCTGCAAATGCTGTCCAGTTCCATCCAGGGGATGGAGGTGCAGCGCGCCACCATTGCGACCTTGCGTTCCTTCGTCGGTTCGGCAGCGGCCACGGCATCGAACAGCGAGGGTGAGCCTTCGCCGCTCGAAGTCGCGTTGGGTCTTCGGTCAGCCAAGACCGACAAGCCGGCCCAGACCGTCAAGCCCGAGGCGCCCGCCGACAGTGCCGACGCCGCCGCGTCCGAGCCCATCAACGAGGCGGCCCAATCGGCCTCGCGCGCCTGGTGGGAGTTGCTGAACCAACAGTTCAGCCAGATCGCCGCGGCCACGGCGGCCACGGCGGCCAGTCTGCCCTCCATGATGCCGGGCATGGATGCCATGGCCCAGGCGGGTGCCGCTGGCACCCAGGGTAAGCCTGCGGCACCCGCCGCGGGCGCCGCGCCCAAGAAGGCTGCGCCTCGCAAAACGGCAAAAACCGCCGATTCGGCTCCGTCAACGGCCACCCCACGCCGCGCTCGAACGGCCAGCAAGGCCGTCCGCAAAACTCCGCGCGCCAGCTAGGCGCACCCTGTCAGCCTCATCACGGGCGCCCTGGCGCCCGTGTCATTTTTAAGAGTATGTCTTCTATGCTTAATGTCGTGATTCTCGCTGCCGGACTGGGCAAACGCATGCAGTCCGATCTGCCCAAGGTATTGCACACCCTGGCTGGCCGCCCCATGCTCAGTCACGTGCTCGACAGTGCCCGGCAGCTCGATCCGGCCCGCATCATCGTCGTCGTCGGCCACAGGGCCGAGCGTGTCGAGGCCGCCTATGCCGCCGAAGCGGGCCTGAGTTTTGCCCTGCAACGGCCTCAGCAGGGCACCGGACACGCCGTGCAGCAGGCCGTGCCGCAACTGGTCGATGGCGATGGCGCCGACGATGCGACGCTGGTGTTGTATGGCGATGTGCCGCTGGTGCAACCCGAGACGCTGCGCCGTTTGATGCAGGCGCGTGGCCAGGGTGTTGCCGTGCTGACCGAAGTGCTGGCCGATGCCACCGGCTATGGCCGTATCGTGCGAGACGCGCAAGGCCAGATCGCGCGCATCGTCGAGCATAAGGATGCCAGCGAGCAAGAGCGTGCCATCCAGGAGGTCAACACCGGCATCCTGATCGCGCCCACGGCCAAACTGAAAGACTGGCTTGCCCGCATCGACAACAAAAACGCTCAAGGCGAGTATTACCTGACGGACATCATCGGTCTGGCCGTCGCCGAGGGGGTGCCGGTGCACGCCGCGCATCCGGGCGCCAACTGGGAGACCCTGGGCGTGAACAGCCGCGTGCAGCAGGCCGAGCTGGAGCGCCGTTGGCAGCAGGAGTTGGCGCGCCGCCAGCTCGACGCCGGCGTGACGCTGGCCGACCCTGCCCGCTTCGATCAACGCGGCGCGCTGGAGTGCGGCCGTGATGTCTACATCGACGTCGGTTGCGTCTTCGAAGGCAAGGTGACCTTGGGCGATGGCGTGCGTGTGGGCCCGCATTGCGTCTTGCGTGACGTGCAGATCGCCGCAGGCACACAGATCGACGCCTTCAGCCATCTGCAACAGGCCAAGGTAGGCGCGGACGGCCGTCTCGGACCCTATGCCCGGCTGCGGCCGGGGGCCGATCTGGCGGCCGGGGTGCACGTCGGCAATTTTGTCGAGATCAAGAATGCGGTGTTGGGCGAAGGTAGCAAGGCCAATCATTTGGCCTATATCGGTGACGCCGATATCGGCGCGCGCGTCAACGTCGGCGCCGGCACCATCACCTGCAATTACGATGGCGTGAACAAACACCGCACTGTCATCGAAGACGATGTTTTCATCGGCTCGGACACTCAGCTCGTGGCGCCCGTACGCGTTGGCCGCGGCGCCACGTTGGGGGCGGGCACCACGCTCACGCGTGACGCGCCGGCCGATACACTGACGCTGTCGCGCACGCGCCAGACGACCGTGGCAGGCTGGAAGCGCCCAGTCAAGAAATCGTGACCGCGGGCACCTCCGCAAACGGCGCGCCGGGCAAGAGCGCGCCGGACGGCCTGCCCGTTCCGCGGCGCTACTACGCAGCCGCCACCGTGGTAGTGGGCATGAGCCTTTCGGTGCTCGATGCCACCATCGCCAATGTGGCGCTGCCCACCATCGCCGCTGATCTGAACGCACCGCCATCGGCGGCGGTATGGGTGCTCAACGCCTACAACCTGGCGGTGGTCACCATGCTGCTGCCGATGTCGGCGGTGGCCGAGCGCATCGGCTTTCGTCGCATGTTCACCATCGGGCTGACGCTGTTCACGTTGGCGTCGTTGGCCTGCGCCGTGTCCAGTACCTTGTTGCAGTTGAGTCTGGCGCGCATGGTGCAGGGTATAGGCGCGGCCACGCTGATGTGCATGTTTGGCGGCCTGGTGCGCAACATCTACCCCACGAGCTTGCTGGGCCGGGGTATCAGCATCAACGCCACGACGGTGGCCCTGATGTCGGTGTTGGGGCCGACCATAGGTTCTTTCATTCTGAGTGTGGCGGACTGGCGGTGGATTTTCGCCGTCAACCTGTCCATCGGCATTGTGCTGATGATGGGGCTGCGTTTTCTGCCTGAGGTGCAGCGCAATACCGCGCGCATGGATTATGTGTCGGCCGTGTTGTCCATGGTCACGCTGGGCTGTTTCATCTCCGGGGTGGACTCTCTGGCGCAGGACGTATTGCGCAGTCTGGGGCTGATCGCCGTGTCCGTGGTGTCGGGGCTGCTGCTCATCCGCCGCAGTTGGGGGCAGACATCGCCGTTGGTGCCCATTGATCTGCTGCGTATTCGTACGGTGGGTTTCGCCGTCATGGCATCGGCCAGCACTTTCGCGGCCCAGATGTCCTCCTATGTCGCATTGCCGTTTTACTTCCAGCATGTCCTGGGGCGGCCGCACCTGGAGGTCGGTTTGCTGATGGCGGCCTGGCCGCTGGGCACGGGGCTGATTGCGCCTGTGGCCGGCTTTCTGTCGGATCGGTATTCGGCCGCCGTGCTGTCATGCGCCGGGGCGGGCGCCATGGTGGTGGGCCTGTTGTGGTTGGTGTGTTCGCCGCTGGACGCTTCCAATCCACGCCTGATGGTGGGTATGTTCATCGCCGGCGTGGGTTTCGGGTTTTTCCAGACGCCGAACAATCGGGCCATGCTCGCAGGCGCGCCCCGCCATCGCAGCGGCGCGGCCGGCGGTCTGCAGGCCACCACACGGGTATTCGGCCAGAGTTTCGGCACGGCCCTGGTGGCCATTGCCTTTGGCCTGAGCGCTGCGCACGGCCCGACCCTGGGGCTGATCGCTGCGGCCGTTTGCGCCAGTCTGGCCATCGGCGTGAATTCGGTGCGTATCGCCAAGCGCATCGGCCAGCCCGAGCGCTAAGACGCCGCGCCCAGCTTCCGGTCGGCCGGCTTCTATAATGGCCGCCGGAAGTGCCTCCTTGGGAGGCGCGGAGATTTACGAGGCTGCGCGCATGAAAATCACGGTCATAGGAACCGGCTATGTGGGCTTGGTGTCGGGCGCCTGCCTGGCGGACATGGGCAATGAAGTCATGTGCCTGGACACCAACGCCGACAAGATCGCCCAGTTGCGCCTGGGCCATATTCCCATCTACGAGCCCGGCCTGGAAGAATTGGTCCGGCGCAATGTGGCCGGTGGGCGCCTGCACTTTACCGACGACGTCGCCCAGAGCGTGGCCTTTGGCAGCGTGCAATTCATCGCCGTGGGCACCCCGCCGGGGGAGGACGGCTCGGCCGATCTGCAGTACGTGTTGGCCGCGGCGCGCAACGTGGCGCGGCACATGACCGCACCCAAGGTTGTGGTCGACAAATCCACCGTGCCAGTGGGCACAGCGGACAAAGTGCGCGCCACCATGGCGCAAGAGCTGGCCAACCGTGGCGTGGACCTGTCTTTCTCCGTGGCGTCCAACCCTGAGTTTCTCAAGGAAGGCGCGGCCATCGCCGATTTCATGAGCCCGGACCGCATCATCGTCGGCGCCGATGACGCGCACGCCATCGATGTCATGCGCCGCATCTACGCCCCCTTTCAGCGCACCCATGAGCGCCTGATGGTCATGGACATCCGTTCGGCCGAGCTGGCCAAGTATGCGGCCAACGCCATGTTGGCCACGCGGATTTCCTTTATGAACGAAATGGCCAACCTGGCCGAGAAGCTCGGTGCCGACATCGAGCAGGTGCGCCGCGGCATCGGCGCGGATCCGCGTATCGGTTATCAGTTTCTCTATCCGGGTGTGGGCTATGGTGGCTCGTGCTTTCCGAAGGATGTGCAGGCCCTGGTGCGCACGGGCGCCGAGCATGGCGAGTCCATGCAGGTCATCCGGGCGGTCGAAGCGGCCAATGAGCGGCAGAAACTGCGCCTGGCCGAGAAAGTGCGGGCCATCTATGGCGATGATCTGGCTGGCCGGCGTTTTGCACTGTGGGGGTTGGCGTTCAAGCCCAACACGGACGACATGCGGGAGGCGCCCAGCCTGAGCATCATTGCCGATCTGACGCAGCGTGGCGCCCAGGTGCGTGCTTTCGATCCGGTGGCCATGGAGCAGGCGCGGCCGCTGCTGGCCGACAACCCGAACGTGACCCTGACGGCCGATATGTACGAGGCCCTCGATGGCGCCGATGGTCTGCTCATCGCCACCGAATGGAAGGTATTCCGCGCGCCCGACTTCGAGCGGGTCAAACGCCTGCTCACGCGTGCCCTCATCATCGATGGACGCAACCTTTGGGTACCCGCGGAGATGCGTGACCAAGGGTTTGAGTACCAGGGCATAGGCCGGGCATGAGGATTCTGCAGCTGAACTTCGAGAAAGGCTGGCGCGGCGGCGAACGGCAGACGCTTTATTGCATGCGTGCGTTTCGCAAGGCCGGGCATGAGGTCGAGATTCTCTGCCGTGAAGGTGGGCCTCTGCAAGCCCGTGCTCGCGCCGAAGGGTTCACGGCCCACGGCGTGCGTAATGTCCCCGGGCAACTGGTCTTTCTGGCTCGCCACGGGCGCAGCTTCGACCTGCTGCATTCCCAGACGGCCAATACCAATACCTGGGCCGTGCTGACCAAGCCTTTGCACGGCCGTCCGGTCGTGTTCTCCCGCCGCACTTCGTTCGTGGTCGAGCCCGGCGAAGAATGGAAAACCGGCTTCAAATGGCGGCATGTGGATCTGCTGGTCGCCATCAGCGAAATGGCCGCCAGCGAGCCGCGCCGCCTCGGCATCGAGCCGGTCATCATCCGCAGCGCCGTCGAGCCACATGTCATCGATGAGGCCAATGTGGCCAGCCTCGTGCAGGAGTACCGCCTGAGCGGCCGCAAGGTACTGGCCACCTCCGCTGCCCTCATCCGCGACAAGGATCCCGTGACGCTGGTGCGGGCCGTGGGCGAACTGGCGCGCCAGCGGCGTGATGTCGTGTTTCTGCATTTTGGTGCGGGCGGGGATCGCGAAGCCGAGGCGCGTGCCGAAGTCCAGAAGCTGGGCATCGGCGATGTCTATCTGTTTACGGGCTTTCGCAAGGGCGTCGAAGACTTCTACAGCATCATGGACGTCTTTGTCATGGCGTCGAGCGAAGAGGCGTTAGGCAGCAGTGTGCTGGATGCCTTTTTGCAGAAAGTGCCGGTGGTCTCCACCGATGCTGGGGGCCTGAAAGAAAGCCTGGCTGATGGCCGCGGAGTCTTGGTGGCCGTGGGCGACCACCAGGCCATGGCGGCCGGCATGGCGCGCTGCCTGGACGATTTGGCCTTTCGGGCCGAGGTCACGCAACGTGCCTACGATTACGTGCGCACCGAGCACGATGTCACGGAAATGGGCCGCCGCTACTTGGCGGAGTTCGAACGCCTGCGCCGCTGATCAGGCCGCCGGCGTGGCCGGCGGCAGCTCCACCCGGGTTTCGAACTTGGCCCGGTGTACAGAGAAAAACGTCCGCACATTGCGCACATTGGCATGCGCCGTGAAAGCACGATGGGCCAGGGCGTGATAGGCCGGCATGTCTCGCACCAGCACGATGACCACGAAGTCCGGGCCGGGCGAGACCCGGTAGCACTGCAGCACGGCAGGCTCGGCCAGCATCAAGTGCTCGAACTCATCCAGGCGTTCCGCTGCCTGGACATCCAGCGTAATCTCCACTATTGCCGTCAGCGAGCTGCCCAAACGGGTTGCATCTAAGAGCGCCACCTGGCGCGCGATGATGCCGGTGTCGGTCAGCCGCCGTACGCGACGCAGGCAGGTGGGTGGCGACGCGTGCACGCGCAGCGCCAACTCCTGATTGGTAAGTGCGCTATCGCGTTGCAGTTGTTCCAGGATGCGTCGGTCCAGATCATCCAGAACCGGCAATGCGGTCGTCGAGGGTGTCATTTCCTGGGTTTTCTGCATTTATTTTTCATAAACTTGCCAATAACGAAAGAATAGTTAATCACATATTTGTAAAAAAATAAACTTTCATAACAGTGAGAATATAGAAATCTAATTTCTTGATGCTGCGCGCACAATGCGCACACTATCTTTTAAGGAGCTACGCTCATGTGCGGTATTGTTGGCGCCGTCGCCCAGCGCGACATCACTCCGGTGCTGGTCGAAGGCCTGCGCCGTCTGGAATATCGCGGTTACGACTCCTGCGGTGTTGCCGTCTACATGGACGGGCATCTGCGCCGCACGCGCAGCACTCAGCGTGTTTCCGAGCTGGCCGAGCAAGTGGCCCAGGAAGGTTTAGCCGGCTTTACGGGCATCGCGCACACCCGCTGGGCTACCCATGGCGTGCCCGCGACCTATAACGCTCACCCGCACTTCTCGGCACTGGGCAAGGATGAGCCGCGCATCGCGCTGGTGCACAACGGCATCATCGAGAACTACGCCGAACTGCGCACCGAGCTGCAACAGGCCGGGTTTGTCTTTGAAAGCCAGACGGACACCGAAGTCATCGCGCATCTGGTCAATCACCTGTACAACGGCGACCTCTTCGACGCGGTGCAGCAGGCCGTCAAGCGCTTGCATGGCGCCTACGCCATCGCCGTGTTCTGCCGCGATGAACCGCACCGCGTGGTGGGCGCGCGCCAGGGCTCCCCCTTGGTCGTCGGCGTGGGCAAGGGCGAGAACTTCCTGGCTTCCGATGCGCTGGCGCTGGCCGGCACCACTGACCAGATCATCTATCTGGAAGACGGCGACGTCGTCGATCTGCAATTGGCCCGTGTCTGGATCACCGATCATGACGGCAAACAGGTCGAGCGCAAGGTCAACACCGTGCAAGTGCATACCGGCGCGGCCGAACTCGGCCCCTATCGGCACTTCATGCAAAAAGAAATCTTCGAGCAGCCGCGCGCCGTGGGCGACACCTTGCAGGACATCGAAAGCATCACCCCCGAGCTCTTTGGTGACGAGGCCTACAACGTCTTCAAGGACATCGATCGTCTGCTCATCCTGGCTTGCGGCACGAGCTACTATGCCGGCCTGACAGCCAAGTACTGGATCGAATCCATCGCCAAGATCCCGGTCGCCGTCGAGATCGCCAGCGAATACCGCTATCGCGACAGCGTGCCCAACCCCAAGACTCTGGTGGTGACCATTTCGCAGTCGGGCGAAACAGCAGACATCCTGGCCGCACTCAAGCACGCGCGCTCGCTGGGCATGCCCCACACCCTGACCATCTGCAACGTGGCCACCAGCGCCATGGTGCGCGAATGCGAGTTGGCCTATATCACCCGGGCGGGTGTCGAAATCGGCGTGGCCTCGACCAAGGCCTTCACCACCCAGCTCACCGCCCTCTTTCTGCTTACCCTGGCATTGGCGCAGACCCGCAGCCTGCTGACTGAACAGCAGCAAGCGGACTACCTCAAGGCCCTGCGCCACTTGCCGTCGGCCATCAGTTCGGTACTGGCGTTTGAGCCCCAGATCATGGCCTGGGCCGATCGCTTTGCCACCAAGGAAAACGCCTTGTTCCTCGGCCGGGGAATGCATTACCCCATCGCGCTGGAAGGCGCGCTCAAGCTCAAGGAGATCAGCTACATCCACGCCGAAGCCTACCCGGCGGGTGAACTCAAGCATGGCCCCCTGGCCCTGGTGACCGAGCACATGCCCGTGGTCACCATCGCGCCCAAGGACGCGTTGCTCGAGAAGCTGAAATCCAACATGCAGGAAGTCCGCGCACGCGGCGGCGAGCTCTACGTCTTTGCCGATGCCGACAGCAAGATCGTCAACGAAGAAGGCATGCACGTCATCCGCATGCCCGAATACTACGGCGTGCTGTCGCCGATCCTGCACACCATCCCGCTGCAGTTGCTCGCCTATCACACGGCCTGCGTACGCGGCACCGACGTCGACAAACCGCGCAACCTGGCCAAGAGCGTGACGGTGGAGTGAAGTTTTGGGTGGCTGGACGGATTTTGACAACGAGAAATAAAGTCGGTCGCGAGGTCAATAGCGCCGTTCTCCCGCCATTTGCTCTTTTCTTGTCGCAATCTCACTCGTAAAAGTAGATAAGGCCGCTCGCGCGGCCTTATTTACGTCGGGCATCAGGTGAACCACGGTGCCTTGGCGGCATGTGGTGCCGGGCGCGATTGTGAGGGCGGCGCCGGCATATGGCGCGGTCGGCTCGCTGATGGCTTTGCTGCTGTGGATTTATTACTCGGCGCAGATTTTCTTCTTCGGCGCGGTGGTGACGCGGCAGCGCGCGCTGCGGGCCCGGCGGGTTGAGGGCGAGGCTGCTGCGGCGGCCTCTGCCTGAGAGAAAACCTCATCTTTGGTTCAGAAACCGGGCGCGAGCGGGCCTTGTTGGTTTCTGAACCTGGGCAAGGTGCTAGTTTTAGAAAGTGCCGCGCAGGGTCAGCATGACGTTGCGCGGGTCACCATAGAAGCCACCGTTATTGGTGCCGACGTTGGTGAAGTAGCGCTTGTCGAAAATGTTGTTGACGTTGACCGACGCAGCCCAATTTTTGTTGATGCGGTAGCGCGCAAACGCGCTCCAGACGGCCCGGCCCGGGTTGTCAAAACGCACCGAGCCGGTGTCATAGCTGCCGCTTTCGGCATTGACGCCACCACCCAGCGTGAAGCGGTTCCATTCACCCGGGAGACGGTAGGTGCTCCACAGGCGCAGCATATGCTTGGGCGTGAAGCCGTTGAGCGTCTTGCCCTCGTTGTTCTGGTCCTGCAGATACTTGGTGGTGTTGAAGGTGTAGCCGGCAAAGAGGTTCCAGCCGGCCATGATTTCACCACTGATTTCGGCATCCACGCCCTGGCTGCGCACCTTGCCCGAGGCCACAGAGCAGTACCATCCCATATCGCATTCGGGATCGCTGCTGTAGTCGGTCTGGGCGCGGTTTTTCTGGTCAATGCGGAACAGGGCGATCGTGGTGTTGACCTTGCCGTCGAGCAACTCACCCTTCAAACCGATTTCGTAGTTGGAACCCAGGATGGGCTTCAACTGTGCACCGCCTTTGTCGCGTTCGCTTTGCGGCTTGAATATATCGGCGTAGCTGGCATACAGCGACCATTGCGGCGTCAGTTCGAAAATCAAACCGGCATAAGGCGTGAATTCGGCGGAAACGCGCTGTTTGTAAACCGAATCTTCGGTATAGCGGCCGGTGGTTTTGGTGTCCCAGACGATGTCATACCAGCTCATGCGGCCACCCAGAATCAGCCTCAACGGCTGGGCCAGTTGCAGGTGGGCGGCCGTGTAAACACCGTATTGCTCGCTCTTGCCGTCGCGGTGTTCGAGAGAGCTGTCGTCCATCTCTTCTGGCTGGGCTCGCGCAGATTGGGGATATTGAAAATATCGCCCACGTAGTAATTCGACAGGCCGCCGTAATCGGTGGCGATGGTGTTGCGAGCGTAGTTGGCGCCCACGAGCAGCTCATGCTGCAGACCAAAGGCGTCGATCTTGCCGATCAGGTTGGCGTCGATACCGCCGATTTTGATGTCATTGCGCGTGGTTTCAGCGTACATAGCGCCGAAGTTATTACTGGGGTCCACTTCGGCGACCGAACTGGCGAACTTCATGTTCAGGCGTTCACGCATATTGACCGCCGTGATCTTGCCCTGCCAGTTGTCATTGAAGCGGTGCGTCAGATCAAAGTAGGTGGTCTGCGTGGTGGAGTGGCGCTTGTTCCAGCTGGGCTCCATGGAGAACGAACGCACCACGTCGAGTGTTTTTCCATTGCTGTACGACGGAAGACCGCGCACATTGGGCGTGCCGTCAGTGACCTCATAGGCCAGACCCAGGCTGACCTGGGTCAGCGGCGTGATGTCGTACTCCAGCGTGCCGTAATAGGTCTGGTTGGTGCTGTTGACGTGGTCAATGAAGGAGCCGGCCTTCTCGACATCCACCACCGCACGTCCGCGCAGCGTGTCCTCTTCATTGAGCGTACCGCCGCCATCGAGCTGGGTGCCAAAGCGATTCCACATGCCGGCCGTGGTGGTGACACTGAAGCCCGGCTCGGCCAGCACACGCTTGCGCACGAAGTTGACGGCGCCGCTGGGCTCGCCGCCGCCTTGCAGCAAACCGGAGGCGCCGCGCAGCACTTCTACCCGGTCATAGATGGCTGTACCGCCGGTGTAATTGCTGGCGCGGCCGTAGGCGCCACGTTCTAGCGGAACACCGTCATACTGGTACCAGGTGTTGCGAAAGCCGCGCGAAAAAACATATTTGCCGAGCTGCGGGCTTTGCTGCAGTGTAATGCCGGTGGTGTTGGCCAGGGCGTCATAGATCGACGTCATGCCCTGCTCGTCCATCCGCTCACGCGTGACCACGCTGATGGCCTGCGGAATGTCTTTCAGCGATTGCGTGCCCTTGCCTATGGTGGTTACCAGCGAGGTATACGACTCCGTGCCTTCGGTGGTGGCGCTCAGCGACGTCAGGCCGGTGACCAGTACCGGTTCCAGCGTCACATCGCCACGCCCTACCGGATAGATGGTGACCAGGCCATCTTCGATCTCGGCACGCAAGCCCGAACCGGCCAGAAGGCGCTCAAAGGCTTCGCGTGCGGTGTAGCGGCCTTGCAGCGCCGGCGCCGATTTGGCGGCGATCAAGGTCGGCTGCACCATCAGCTCCAGCTTGGCCTGGCGGGCCAGCGCGTCCAGCGCCAGCGCCAGCGGTTGCGCCGGAATACTGATCTCGACGGTGTCCGCGGATTGGGCTTGAACCGTGGCAGCGCCAAACAGCAAGGCGATGCTGACGGCCAAGGGAGCTGGCCGGATGCGGAAGCGGGACATGCGTGGGTCTCCTGAAAGTAGATTAAGAATCCTTCTCAAGTAGACGCAGCAGGTCTGCGTAACCCAACCCTGTTTCGAAAAAAATTTCAGCGTCACGACAAAACACGTAAAAGAAGCAGCAACAGCGCGGCGCCGGCGGCCCACGCCATTACCCATATCCAGGCCCGCAACGCCGTCGCCACGCGGAACACCGGCAGCACCAGCAGGGCATAAATAGCAAAGGCCAGCAGACTGCTCGCCAGTACACTGGTGGCGGGAGCGATCGAGCGCGACAACAGCAAGGCCAGCGCCGAGGTGATCAAGGCAGTGGCGCTATATCCGCCCACAATGGCCGCCAGCGTGCGGCTCAGGACGCCCAGCCGATAAGAGGTGTCGGTCTTCATGAGGTGCTGCGCCGCAGTCGCAAAGCAAGGCCGCCCAGAACCACGGCGAAGGCCAGCGAGATCAACTCAACAGCAGCCCGCTGGCCGTCGCCCCCCGCCAGATACAGACCCAGATGCTGACCGGTGCTGACGTAGTTCAAGAGCGGCAAGCCCAGACAAAGCACGGCCGTCAGCGACAACTGTTCGTGCCAGACACGTTCTGCAGGCCTGCAGAGGGCGTGCAGCAAGGCCGCCAGCCATACCAGCAGAAAGACTCTAATCTCCCAATCGGCGCGCCCGGGCAGCGAGGCCGGAATCAAGCGATTGGCATAAAAGTAAGCGATGCTGGCCAAGCAGATGCCCGCCATGGTGGCGGCATTTAGGGCTGCCGTCAGGCGATAAAAACGCGGCGTGGCTGGACCAAACTCATGCTGGCTTTTGCGGGCTCGCTTGCTGAGAAACATTACATTGCCGCAAGCCAGCATCAGGGTACCCAGCAGGTCCGACAGAAAGTACAGCCACTTCAAGCCCCAGCCGGCAAAGCGCGTCAGATGCAAAGACTCCATCACGCCATGGACGGCCTCGGCATGCATGGGGTCATGTGGGGTGTTCAGTTTGACCAACTGGCCACCGGCAAAACTGGCGATGGCCATGGGGTTGCCCAGCGTCAGTGCGGGCTTGCCGGGGTCCACCGTGCCAAAGACTCTGACCCGGTCCGGAAACTCGATCAGCACCATGCTTGCACGTTGTCGTGTCAGCGACTCAGTGCCTGCCACCATGGCAGGCAGGCCGTCAAAACGCGGGCCGCTGGCCGGCGCATCGCCATGCAGCGCCGCCTGATAGCGCGAGTACCCGTAATCGCCAAACAGGGTTTGCAGCGGCCACGGCATATAGCTCAGGTAAAACACGGCCAGCCCGGTGTAGACGATCATGAAGAGAAACGGCAGGGTCAGCACGGCGCTGACGTTGTGCGCATCCATCCAGGTACGCAGGCCTTTGCCTGGCCGGAACAGAAAGAAATCCTGAAAGATCCGCCGGTGAATGATGACGCCGGTCAGCAGCGCCACCAGCATGCCTATGGACACCAGGCCGACCAGCCAATAGCCCAGCACCGGCAGATGCAGCGTGTAGTGAAAAGACATAAAGTGACGGCCACCCTGCGTATCGCGCCCCCATGGCTGCGGCAGCACCTCGCCATTGCCCGGATGCAGCTTGAGCTCTTCTACACCACCGCGACCCGCCCAGGCCACCGTCATGGCTCCGCCTTCGTGCGCCGGTAATTCGATTCGCCAGAAGCGCGCGCCGCTGCCCGCGGATTCGAGATAGCGCAGCGCCAGCTCCAGTGGCGTCAGGTGGACGGACGCCACGGCCGGCAGCGTGGGTTCGGCCGTCATCCAGCGCGTAATCGGTTCGCGGAACACACTCAGAGTACCGGTGAAGAAAATGGCGCACAGCAGCCAGCCGCAGAACAGGCCTGTCCAGGTGTGCAGCCATGACATGGCGGGGCGCAGTGCTGGCTTCATGGCGCGAGGACGGGCGCGGGCAGCGCTGAATGTGACAAAGAAACTCCGGAAAACTCATGGCCTACTGAGTAGACGCACGAGGCCGGAAAATCCCAACCCTGGTTCAGGAAAGCGGGGCGATCTCCATGACGTCACCCTGCGGCAGCAACTGCACCGGCAGAACCTTGGGCAGATTGCGTTTGAAATTGCCGAGGTTGCGCGGGTCAAAGGTGCCGGTCAGCCGCAGGGCGCCAACCGCTGCATTGCGCACGTGCAAACCGGTCGCGCCGTAGCGCTCAAACTCGGCCAGCGCCTGCGAAAGTGGCGTGTTATTGAATGAGACCATGCCGTCGCGCCACGGGGCGATACCGGCTGATGCCACGGGCGTCACCGGCGCCATGTCGCCATCGGCGGAGGCGCTCAATTGCTGGCCCGGTGTCAGCACTTCTGCTGCGGCAAAATAGGCACCCCAGCCTTCGGCACGCGCCACCTTGACCTTGCCTTCGTCTACCGCCACACGCACGCCATCGTCGCCGGGCACGCCCACGGTGTGGCGCACCGAGAAGCGGGTGCCGACGACGGTGATCTTCAAAGGGCCGGCCAGCACATCGAAGGGCCGCGTGGCGTCGCCCTGCACCTGAAACACGGCCTGGCCGTCCGGAATGCTGACAACGCGCCGTTTCTCATACAGTTTGACCTCGACCCGGGTCGCCGTATCCAGACGCAGCAAGCTGCCATCAGGCAGCGTCACATCGCGCTGTTCGCCGCGCGCGGTGACAAAGGTCTCGGCATACAGCGCGGGCGGCGTATGCCATTGTGACCAGGCCAGATACGCCATGCCGCCCACCATCAGCGCGCTGATGGCGGGCGTCCAGCGGCTCAGTGCCGCCAGCCAGAAAGCCCGGCCGCGAGCTCGTGGTTTATCGGCCTGGCGCTTGTCGGCCGCCAATTGCCGCCGCAGCCCGTCTACGCCGGCGCTGGGCAGGGCGTCCAGTTGCGACCACTCCCGGGTCCAGCGCTCATAGGCCTGACGGTGCGCGGGATCCGCATCCAACCATGCACGCAGCTCGGCCGTGGGCTGCTCGCCGCAACGCACGAACCAATCCAGCGCCTCGGCATCGAGATCGCGGCGGTCAGGGTTGGAAAGTGGCGTCATGCGGCAGCTCGCTTGGCAACAGCGGAGAAAACAGGCCGCAGTATCGTGGATTTCTGCCGGCGGTGCAGAGACATCATCGCGCACCCTTGGCCGCATCGCCTTCATGGCAACGGCGGCAGACCAGCATGGCGGTCTTGATATGGCGTTCGACCATGGTCAGCGAGATACCCATCTGCCGGGCTACCTCGGCCTGTGGCAGAGCATCGAATTTATGCAGAATGAAGGCCTCGCGGCAACGCAGCGGCAGGCTGCCGATGACATTGAGCAGCGCCTCGGTATTCTGCGCCGAGATGGCGGCCGTCTCGGGTTCAAGAGCTTCAGGCGCGGTCAGAAAGGGTTGCAAGGACGGCTGCAAGGCTTCATCGTCGTCCAGCGCCACGGTTTGCCCGCGCACGCTGTCGCGCCGGTGCTGGTCTATCACCAGATTGCGTGCGGTGCGGTAGAGCAAGGCGCGTGGCTCGGCCACCGCCTGGCCGGATTGCTGCACCGCCAGCACGCGCGCATAGCTCTCCTGCGCCAGATCTGCCGCGACATCGCTGTCGTTGACGGACCGGTGCAAAAACTTGAGCAGTTCACGGTAATAGCGGACAACCACAGCGGCCTTGGCATCGAAGCCGGTGTGCGTCACCGGACGGCGGCGAGTATATACGCAAATGAGAATCATGCTCAAATTCGCCGGAGGCCACTGTTGCAGCCGACAGACAGCGCCCTCTTCCCCCGGGAGTGGCCCACATCCCCCGCCCTATAAAAGCTCCGGCGGCCTGCGCCGCATTCTGAACGTCCCGCGCTACTGCTGGCAGGACCTGAAAGCCGCCGTCAAATAGGAAGCCGCTTTCCACCAGGAGCTCGCGCTGGCGAGCGTTCTAGCGACGGATGGTCCTGGGCAGAGCATCGGGAAGAAAGTTCGCCTTCTCGATCGGAGGAGGTACAGCGGTAATCTCCAGACGCGGATGACTTGCTTTGTTCCATAACCTATGACGGCGCCACAGCTATATCGGTCAGGTTTCTCCGGCAGAGTTCGAACGGCGCTACGTTTTGATGAACGGGACTGTCTAAGAAACCCGGGGCGATGCATCCTGTTCTCGGTGTTATTTTCGTATCACCCGTTTTCACGTAGCGCGTAATTCACTGGGGCCGCCGAGGCGGCTCCTTTTCTTTGCTTGCACATGTCGGCAGCGAGGAGCCCGCGCCGTTGCGATAGGCTTTCGGTGCCGCGCTACGAATGCAATAGTTCGAGAAAATGCGCGACGGCGCCGCTGGTTGGGCGGTCTGCCCGCACAACCGAGCCATAAGAGGCAAGCTTGTGCCGAAGCGGGCAAGGCAGTACATGAAGCAGGCCATGCTCTTCGTGTCGTGCCGCGACCACCGAGGAGATGACGGCAATCATCTGCGACTTCGCAATGAGGTCGGTGGTGGTGAGTACCGAAGCGGTTTCCACCAGGCCCGGCGGCAAAGGCATGTGGTAGGCCCGGAATTCTTGTTCGATCACGTCGCGCATCGGGCTGCCAAGGGGCTGAAGCACCCAGGGATAGGCTTGCAGCTCGGCAAACTCCACCTTGCGGCGACCCGCCAGGGGGTGCCGTGTCGATACGATGAGCGATAGCTCCTCTTCAGCAATGGCTCGGAAGACGTAATGCCTTCCTGCGTTAGTGGGTACGCGACCGATCGCCAGGTCGAGCCGTCCTTCATCCAGCATCTCCATTAGGCGATCGCTGGTTCCAATATCAATCGTGATCTCGAGCATCGGAAACCGCTCTTTGGTCCGCACCAAGGTGTCGGTCAGGTGAGCGGGTGACGCTGCCATGATGCTGCCCAAGCGCAAGCGGCCCGAGCCTCCGCGCTTGATTTCGTAGAGTTCGCGGCTCAACGACTCCATTGTTCCCTGGACACCGCGGAAGTACGCCGTCGCGCGCGTGCCGGCCGGTGTGGCTCGCAACCCTCTTCCAATGCGTTCGAAAAGTGGCTGGCCGAGCGTGTCCTCGAGCTCGTGGAGCATCTTTGTCGCTGCGGGCTGCGACAGCCCCAACGCGAGAGCGGCCGCGCGCAGTGTGAGCTTTTCGTCGATGGCAAGCAGCAAAGCCACCTGGCGCATCCGCAGGCGGTTCAACAACTGTGGCACGGGTGAGTTGTTCATGGGGCTCCAGCTTCGAATTGATAACTTCTAGATATAAAAGCATCAAACATTTTCAGTATACGGCGATCAATCGTCCACCTACCATGCACCGCATAGGAGACGACATGAATAGCACCACAACTTCAAATCGCAGCCGTTCGGACATGCCGGTCGTGGCGGTAACGTTAGGGGACGCGGCCGGGATCGGCGCCGAATTGGTCGTCAAGCTGCTTGCCAAGCCTGAGACCACGCAACTCGCTAACGTCGTTTTGATCGGGGATTACTGGCTTTGGGAGGAAGGCAACCGCATCGCCGGGACGCCCCTTCCTGAAACCGAGTTGATCTCAAGCCTGGACAACGTCCGAGCGAGATCAGATACGAGCCGTGCGGCTTTTCTCGCCATGGACACGCTGGAGCAAGAAACCGTTGTCCGCAGCAAGGCTCAGCCAGCATGTGGACAGTCGGTCCTGCGCATTCTTGACCGATGTATGGACGCAGCGCTTGCCGGAAGTATCGATGCCATCTGTTT
The DNA here is from genome assembly GCF_020735985.1 of Bordetella holmesii. Lineage (NCBI taxonomy): Bacteria > Pseudomonadati > Pseudomonadota > Betaproteobacteria > Burkholderiales > Alcaligenaceae > Bordetella > Bordetella holmesii. Next base: position 3,230,420 of record NZ_CP085973.1, on the reverse strand, counting down.
TGCTCCGTTGAACAAGCAAGCTATGAAGCTTGGCGGCATGCAGCATGAAGACGAGCTGCACGATTTTGCGGCGTACCTCGGTGTATCGGGCTACTTCTGTGAATTCAACACCTTGGGCGACCTCTGGACTTCCCGTATCTCTTCGCATGTTCCGCTCAAGGACGTCGCCGGATACCTCGGTGTGGAGCGCATCGAGCAGGCAGCAGAGCTTATCTATCGATCGTTGTTGCGTAGCGGCGTGCCGGCACCGAAGATTGCGATCGCCGCCTTCAATCCCCATGGGGGCGATGGCGGCCTGTGCGGCCGCGAGGAAGTCGAGATCATCGAACCCGCGGTCAAGGCTCTCCAGGCGCGGCAGTGGCCAACCGCCTCGCCCTTTCATGGCCCGTTTCCGGCCGACACCATCTTTCTCAAGGCTGTCGCGGGCGAGTATCAGGCGGTCGTGACGATGTACCACGACCAAGGGCAGATCGCGATCAAGCTGTTGGGCTTCTCGCGAGGCGTCACCGTTCAGGGCGGTTTGCCTATACCGATCACGACACCCGCGCATGGGACCGCTTTCGACATAGCAGGCAAGGGAACGGCCAACGTCGAGGCAACGTGGCAAGCCTTTCAGCTCGCCTGCCGCATGGGTGGGTCGGCCCGCGCCGATGCTCTTCTTGCCGCCTGAAGCAATCACCTTCAAACCGAAGAGACAACATGAAGATCAAATCCGTTCGTGCGCGCGTTTTTCAGTGGAAGGGAAAAACGGTTCCGCCGCAAGGCAACTTTTGCTCCAACGCGATGGACCTGCTCTACGCTCCGCAGGAGTCAATGAGCACGTTCCGGTTCCATTCCTGGACGGTCGTCGAAATCGAAACCGACGATGGCATCGTTGGTCTGGGAAATGTGGCGCTTGCCCCGGCCATCGCCAAAGCCATCATCGACCAGTACCTCGCCCCGCTTGTCATCGGCCATGATCCTTGGGATTACGAATACTTGTGGCAACGCATGTACCGCGCCACGCACGCATGGGGACGCAAGGGCGTCACGATGGCCGCCATCTCGGCCGTCGATCTGGCGATCTGGGACATCCTGGGCAAGAGCGTTGGAAAACCGGTCTTTAAACTGCTAGGCGGACGAACGAAAGAGAAGATCCCTTGCTATTACTCCAAGCTGTATCGGACAGACCTCAAGGAGATGCAGGACGAGGCTCAGCGGTTCCTTGACCAAGGCTTCACTGCCTTCAAGATGCGATTCGGTTACGGTTCTGCGCACCTTCAGCATGGCGTGAGCGAGAACCTGAAGTCCGTACAAGCCATACGGGAAGTGATCGGTTACGACAACGATCTGATGCTCGAATGCTACATGGGTTGGAATCTCGAGTACGCCAAACGCATGTTGCCCAAGCTCGAAAAATACGAACCCCGTTGGCTTGAAGAGCCCGTCATTGCCGATGACATTGACGGTTATGCCGAGCTCAACCAACTGGGCAGTATCCCGATTTCAGGCGGTGAGCACGAATTCAGCCTCTACGGATTCAAGCAGTTGCTGGATCGCCGCGCGGTAAGCGTCGTGCAGTACGACACCAATCGCGTGGGAGGGATCACTGCCGCGCATAAGATCAACGCGCTGTGCGAAGCCTACTCGGTACCGGTCATCCCCCACGCAGGGCAGATGCACAACTACCACCTGACCATGAGCACGCTCGCCTCGCCCATGAGCGAGTACTTCCCGATGCATGACGTGGAGGTCGGAAACGAACTCTTCTACTACATCTTCGAAGGTGAGCCGGTCGCTGAAGGAGGGTTTGTTCAGTTGCGCGACGATGTCCCGGGGCTTTGCCTGACGCTTAACGAGAAATATCTCGACCAATTCAACATCATCGGATGACAGACATGGCAAGCCTCTCGCACCCTCGATACCGCGGCATCTTCCCTGTCGCTCCGACAACCTTCCATGCCGATGGGCGCCTGGACCTGGAGAGCCAGAAGCGCTGCATCGACTTCATGATCGACTCCGGTGTTGACGGCATCTGCATACTGGCCAACTACTCAGAGCAGTTCCTGATCGCGGATGACGAACGTGAAGTGCTGACGCGAACCGTGCTGGAACACGTGAGTGGCCGCGTGCCCGTGATCGTGACAACCACGCACTTCAGTACTCGGGTCTGCGCCGAGCGCAGCCGCCGCGCCCAGGATATGGGTGCCGCAATGGTCATGATCATGCCTCCTTATCACGGCGCGACCTTTCGTGTTCCGGAACTGCACATTCACCAGTTTTTCAGAGGCGTATCGGATGCGATCTCAGTTCCGATCATGATCCAGGACGCTCCTGCGAGCGGGACCACGCTTTCGCCGGGATTTCTGGCAACGATGGCACAGCAGATCGAACAGGTCTCTTACTTCAAGATCGAGACCGCAGGCGCGGCTAGCAAGCTGCGCGAACTGATCCGGCTGGGTGGGGAGTCCATAGAAGGGCCGTGGGACGGAGAAGAAGCCATCACGCTGTTGCCGGACCTGGACGCTGGCGCCACCGGCGCAATGACCGGCGGCGCCTTCGCGGATGGGATCCGCCCCATCATCGAAGCCCATCGCCAGGGGGATCGAGACCTGGCCTTCGATCTGTATCAACGATGGCTGCCCCTGATCAATTACGAGAATCGGCAGTCGGGCATCCTTACCGCAAAAGCGCTGATGAAAGAGGGCGGTGTCATTGCTTGCGACGCGCCGCGACATCCCTGGCCGGAGATGCTTCCAGCAGTCAGATCCGGTTTGCTGGAGACAGCACGGCGACTCGATCCGCTCGTTCTGCGATGGGCAAAGTGATCGGGATGCACCCCGTCCTCTGAAGATTCAAGAACCCATAATCACAACGACCGGAGACCCCCATGAATACATACATCGGCGTATGCACACGCACCCTGTGGCTTGCCGGCCTCGGCCTGTCGATGGCTGCAGGCCAGGCTTTTGCGGCTGACGCTTTCCCTTCACGTCCCGTGAGGATCATTGTCGGTTCCGAGGCGGGCAGCGCACCCGATTAGCTTGCACGGATGGTCGCCGAAAAGATGGGCCCGGTACTCGGGCAGTCCATGATCGTCGAGAACCGTCCGGGCGCTACGGGCACAATCGGCGCGGCTAACGTCGCCACCGCCGCCGCCGACGGGTATACGCTCTTGATGGGGACCGTGTCGAACATCGCCCTGGCGCCATCGTTCTACCCGGTCAAGTACGACCCTGTCACCAGCTTCACGCCCATTGGCATGGTTGCGAACGTTCCGTTGGTGCTCGTGGCATCCCCGAGTCTGGGCGCGTCAAACTACGCGCAGCTCATCGCCGCGATGAAAAGCGGCAAGGGCGCCAAAGGAGGGGGTTACGCCTACTCCTCGCCCGGCTTCGGCGGTCCGCAGCACCTGGCAGGAGTGCTTCTGCAAAAGCAGATCGATACCCCCCTCTTGCATGTTCCCTATAAGAGCGGCGGTGCCGCGATTACCGCCGTCGCCTCCGGCGAGACTCAGTTGGCGTTCGCGGGCATTCCGGCCGCCGCAAGCCTGGCCCAAGCCAAGAAGGTCGTGCCTCTGTTCGTTACATCGAATGCACGAATGAAGGCGATGCCGGATGTCGCGTCGGCATCCGAGGCGGGTCTTCCGGGCATGGAAATCGATAACTGGCATGCCCTCTTTGCCCCTGCAGCCCTACCCGCCGAGGTGCAGGCAAAGCTTGAAGCGGCATTGATCGAAACCCTCGAAGCCCCCGCGTTGAAGACCAGTTTTCTTGGCGCAGGAGCGGAAGCCGCACCCGGTACAGGCAAGGCGCTTGGGGCCACGGTCGCGGCCGAAACGGCTCGCTGGAAGAAAGTTATCACCGACAACAAGCTGAAGGCCGACCAATGACTTCGACTGATTCCGCCCAGAACATTCTCATCATCATGGATGACGAGCACAACAAAAAGGTGCTCGGCTACAACGGCCATCCCGTGGTCAAGACGCCGAACCTGGACAGGCTCGCCGCACGCGGCACGGTCATGGCGAATGCCTATTCCAGTTCTCCTATCTGCGTGCCTGCGCGCGCAGCGTTTGCGACCGGCAGGTACGTCCACGACAACCGATGTTGGGACAACGCAATTGCCTATGATGGGACGATGCCAAGCTGGGCCCACGTGCTGCGCGATGCAGGTCACTGCGTCACGTCCATTGGAAAGCTGCACTACAGCAGCGACGAGATAGACGGGGGATTTTCGGAGCAGATCATTCCCATGCACATCGAGGCGGGTGTCGGTGATCTCTATGGGCTGATCCGCGATCCACTGCCCACACGGCACCAATCGGCTGACCTGGCACGCAGCATCGGTCCGGGCGAAAGCAGCTACATCCGCTACGACCGGGATATCACCGAAAAAACGGTCAACTGGCTCAACACGCAGGGACGCAAGTCGCACGACAAACCTTGGGTGCTGTATTCATCTTTCATTTCGCCGCACTCGCCGCTGATCGCGCCGCCCGAGTTCTACGCAATGTACGACGCCCGCAGCATCGAGTTGCCGCGCAAGGACGTCAAGTATCACCCCTGGATCCAAGCGTGGAACAAATGCTATGGGTTCGATTCGCATTTTGGCAGTGATGATCAGCGGCGCATTGCCATCGCATCGTATTTCGGCCTGTGTTCGTTTCTGGATTCGAATGTTGGAAAAATTCTTTATGCACTCGAAGAAACAGGTCTTGCTCATACGACGCGGGTGATCTTTCTGTCCGACCATGGCGACAATCTTGGTGCCCGCGCGCTGTGGGGCAAGTCGACGATGTATGAAGAGTCAGCGGGTGTGCCGATGATCCTCGGCGGGCCGGGAGTCGCGCCAGGCCGTCGGGTCAATACCCCCGTCTCGCATGTGGATTGCTATCCATCAATCCTGCAGACCGTCGGCGCCTCGAGCCTCATCCCGCCTGACCTGCCTGGACGCTCTCTGTTCGACATCGCGGCCGAGCCCTACGATCCTGCGCGTACGGTGTTCAGTGAGTACCATGCCGCCGGCGGCGTCAGCGCGGCATACATGCTGCGCCAAGGGGACTACAAGTACATCCATTACACCGGTTTCGCACCGGAGCTGTTCAACTTGGCGCATGACCCCGAAGAGGTCCATGACATCGCCACGCAGCCGCAGGTCCAGGACGTGCTGCACGACTTCGATCGGCAGTTGCGTGCGATCTGCGATCCGGACGCGACAGATCTCGACGCCAAGAAGGATCAGGCCAGGTTGATCGCCGCGCATGGTGGCGTGGAGAAGATACTGGCTCGCGGCGGCAGCAGCTACACGCCTATTCCGGGTGAAGCCGTGCAACTGATCGGCAATGCTTGACGTCAGAATGCCGATGTTCGCCGATGCCTTGCAGTGGCTTGTGATGCCCATCAGCGGCGCTGCTGATCACGCGGTTTCCGCTTCGGTGTCGTGGCATGGCCGCACCATGTCGGTCGCATGGGGCGGCCTGGTCCCGATCGCTATCCTGGTCGCGCGTTTTTTTAAAGTCACGCGCCGCCAACGTTGGCCGCAAGAGCTCGATAACAAGTTCTGGTGGCACGTGCACAGGGGGTTGAACTACAGCGCGGTTGCGCTTGCCTGCGTGGGCGCGTATCTGGTTTGGGGGGCAGAGGCTTACGCGGGCAGCGTTCGGGCACTGCACGGCTGGCTGGGATGGAGCATCGTCGACCTGGGCGTTGCACAAGCGCTCGGCGGGCAACTGCGGGGATCCAAAGGGGGCCCCACTGACCCAAGACGTGATGCGCAGGACAATTCCATTGATCTGCGCGGTGACCACTACGATATGACTGCGCGCCGGGTCTGGTTCGAGCGTGTGCACAAGGCGGCCGGATACACCGCACTGACCCTGTCGGCGATCACGGTCTTGCTTGGCATGTGGGTCGCCGATGCTCCGCGCTGGATGTGGCTGGGCCTTTCCATCTGGTGGTCCGCGTTTGTTTACACATTCGTCTGGTTGCAGCGTCACGGCCGCTGTCTGGACACCTACCAAGCCATCTGGGGGCCGGAGTTGACGCATCCGGGCAACGCATTGCCGGTCGTTGGGGTGGGTATTCAGCGGTTCCCACCTTGCCATGCCAGTGAAATCACACAGGAAAAGCCATGAGCTTCTTGAAACTATGACCAGGCCCATCGGCGATCTTCCTCAGCCGGACTTGGATACCTTCGATCCCAGACTGCGACGGATGGTCGCAAGCCACGCGCTCGAGCGCCTCTGTACGGGGGCCCAATGGAGCGAGGGACCGGTATGGATGGAGGAAGACGACAGCCTGCTCTGGAGCGATATCCCCAATAACCGCATGCTCAGATGGTCATCGCTCGACGGAATGACGGTCTGGCGCAGCAATGTCGAGTTCACGAACGGTCATACACGTGATCGCAACGGTGATCTGCTGCATTGCTCCCACGGCCGACGGGCCATCGTGCGCACGCCTCTTTCAACGGCCGGGGTATTGGCGGACACCGCTGACCAGATCGTTGTCGATCGGTACATGGGAAGGCGCCTGAATTCCCCCAACGATGTGGTGGTCGATGCCGTCGGAAGAATCTGGTTCAGTGATCCTGACCTGCTCCCCGTGATTAGTACGAAATCGATGTAGAGTCCGTTCCCAAAGGAATGGCAATGAAGAAACGATTTACGGAAGAGCAAATCATCGGCGTGCTCAAGGAAGCCGATGCAGGTGCCAAGCCCGCAGAGTTGTGCCGCAAGCACGGAATCTCCGAGGCAACGTACTACAACTGGAAGGCGAAGTTCGGTGGCATGACGGTGTCGGACGCTCAGAGGCTCAAGGAGCTGGAGCAGGAGAACAACAAGCTCAAGAAGCTGTTGGCCGAGTCGATGCTGGACAAGGCGGCGCTTCAGGATCTGCTAAGCCGAAAGTAGTCAGCCCGCAGGCCAAACGCGAGGCGGTCAGGACATTAATGACCGAGCGCGTGGTTCGCCCAGCGGCAATCGCGCCGAATCAGAGTTGGTCAATGGACTTTGTGGCCGACGGCCTAGCCTATGGCCGCCGATTCCGCTGTTTGACTATCGTCGATGACTACACTCGCGAATGCCTGGCCATCGAGGTCGATACGTCGTTGCCGGGACTGCGTGTTGCCATGGTGCTGCAACGGCTGGCGGAGATGCGTGGCCTGCCGCGATCTATTACCGTGGACAACGGGCCAGAGTTCGCCGGAAGAGCCTTGGACGCCTGGGCCTACCAAGCAGGCGTAAAGCTGTCGTTTATTCGGCCGGGTAAGCCGGTGGAGAACGCTTATATCGAAAGTTTCAACGGCAAGTTCCGCGACGAATGCCTTAACGAGCACTGGTTCTTGTCCCTGCGACAGGCTAAAAGCTTGATCGAAAACTGGCGAGTCGAGTACAACACCGATCGGCCTCACAGCGCGCTCGGATATTTAACGCCGGCGCAATTCGTGCAGGCTCATCAGAAAGAAGGTCTTTTACCCCTGGGCTCTATGTCGGTGCCGTACTAAATCTGGGGGCAGGTCAGCTACGCTCAGGCTGGCGACCCCGCTCATACTCGGCACCCTCGGGGTATTGATATGCGAGCGTGCCGGCGTACTGAACCTGGGCATCGAAGGCATCATGGTGGTCGGTGCCTTCACCGGCTGGCTGGCGGTCTATCTGGGCGCACCGCTATACATTGGAGTGCTCGCCGCCGCGCTGGCCGGTGCAATCTTCGGTCTGCTGCATGCCGTGCTCACCGTCCCATTAGGACTGTCGCAACACGTCTCCGGCCTGGGTGTGACCATGCTGGCGACCAGTTTGTCGTACTTCGCCTATCGCGTGACCTTCCCCAAAGTCGAAACGCCCCCCACGATCGTTCCCTATGCCGAAATGAAAGGTTCATCGAGGAATACCGGGGAATGCAGACCGGATCTTGAGGAAGAAGTACTCCTGATCGCGGTAGCCGTAGGCGCGGCGCTTGATGACTTTGATGGTGTTGTTGATGCCCTCGACGATGCTGGTGTTGAGCCGGTGGCGACAGCGAGACAGAATCCCGTGCAGATAGGCTTTTAGCTTGAGCGCGAAGTGAGCCAAGGCGGCGATGCCGCTGCCCTGAGCCTGTTGCAGCCAGTGATCCCATGCCTGGCGGGCGTAGCCGGGGTGTTGGTAGAACCACAGCTGTTTGAGCTCATCGCGCATCAGATAAGCGGTGAGCAAGGGCTGGTTGGCCTGGAGCAACTCGTCCAACTTTACCGATTGGCACGGATCGAGGTTTTTGCGATTGCGCAGCAGTAGCCAGCGACTGGACTTGATCACCCGGCGGGCCGGCTTGTCGTGCCGCAACTGGTTCGCTTGGTCTACACGCACCCGGTCTATCACTTCACGGCCGTACTTGGCCACGACGTGGAACAGGTCGTAGACGATCTCGGCGTTGGGGCAGTTGGCCTGGATCTCCAGCTCATAGGCCGTCGTCATGTCGATCGCTACGGCCCGGATCTGCTGGGCAACCCCAGTTGGCAGTTGTTCGAAGAAGGCTCTGGCCGTCTCGCGCGAGCGGCCATCACCGATCCATAGCACCTGACGGCGGATCGGATCGACAACGACCGTGGCATAACGATGGCCCTTGTGTAGAGCGAACTCGTCCATCGCTAGGTAGTGGATCTGACTCCAGTCCGGCTCTTGGATCGCCCGTCGCAGCAGGGCCTTGTCCAGCGCCTTGACCGTGTGCCAACCCAGTTGGAAGAAGCGCGCCACGGCCAGAATGTTGCTGGACTCAAGCAACTGGCTGACCGCCTCGGCCAGCCGGTCGGTCACTCGCTGGTAACGGCCCAGCCAGCTCAGCCTCTCCAGATGCGGTCCACCGCACTGCTCGCACCAGACCCGCCGACGCGGCACTACCAGCGTCACTCGCAGCGCCATTAGCGGCAGATCCCGCACCCGGCGCGTGGTCGTCTCATGCACCTGCCGACATCGGTTGCCGCAGTGCTCGCAGTGCATCGTTCGCGCTGAAGGCTTCAGGTAAATCGTGACCGTCCGGCTCTCACCTTCAGGCCACACGACCCGCTCCACCCGATAACCTTCCCACCCACCCAACCTCTCGATCGTCTTGCGGTCCAGCATGATCCCGGCCTTGATCCTTGAAAAATCAAGGATCAAGCGTAACGGCAATCAAGCACGGCTCCACGCTATTCCGCGATGAACCAAATGAAAGCCCTGGCCGGCATACCGGTTATTGGCCCGGTGCTGGCCGGCCTGACGCCGATGACGCTGGGCGCGCTGATTGCCGTGCCGCTGATCGCCTGGTTGCTCAATCGCACGCCCCTGGGGCTTGCGCTACGCATGGTGGGGGAGAACCCCGCTGCGGCAGAAGGGCAGGGGCTGTCGGTCATCAAGCTGCGCATGGGAGCCATCGTGGCCGGCTCGGCGCTCATGGGCGTCGCGGGCAGCTTCCTGACGCTGGCTGCTTTCAACGCCTTCTTCTTCAACATGATCAACGGCCGCGGATGGATCTGCGTTGCCTTGGTCGTTTTCGCTTCCTGGCGCCCGGGCAAGGCCTTGCTAGGCGCCTTGGTGTTCGCCTTTTTCGATGCGCTGCAACTGCGCCTGCAGCAGGGCGCCTTGCCGGGTCTGCCGGCGCTGCCCTATCAGGTCTACCTGATGCTGCCCTACCTTCTTTCGATATTGGCTCTGGTCATCGTGGCGCGCCGCGCCGCTTATCCCCAGGCCCTGATGAAGCCCTATCGCAAGGGCGAGCGCTGATTCCAAGGACTATCCATGCTTGATCTCATCATCCGCAACGCCATGCTGCCCGACGGACGTGGTCCGCTGGACATCGGTGTGCAAGACGGCCGCATTGCCGTCATCGCCACGCAACTGGCCGCCGAGGCCGGGCAGACCCTGCAGGCCGACGGCCAACTCGTCACCACGCCCTTCATCGACGCCCACTTCCATATGGACTCGACGCTGTCCTATGGGCTGCCGCGCGTGAACCAATCCGGCACGCTGCTCGAAGGCATCGCGCTGTGGGGCGAACTCAAACCGCTGCTGACTCAGCAAGCGCTGGTCGACCGTGCCCTGGCATATTGCGACTGGGCGGTCGCGCGCGGCCTGCTGGCCATTCGCAGCCACGTCGACATCTGCGACCCGCGTCTGCTGGCCGTCGAGGCCCTGCTGCACGTGCGCGAACAGGTCAAACCGTATCTGGATCTGCAACTGGTCGCCTTCCCGCAAGACGGTCTGCTTCGTTCTCCCAACGCCTTACAGAACCTGCAACGCGCCCTGGACATGGGCGTCGATGTGGTGGGCGGCATTCCGCACTTTGAACGCACCATGGCCGACGGCGCCGAGTCCGTGCGCATCCTCTGCGAGATAGCCGCCGAACGCGGCCTGCTGGTCGACATGCACTGCGACGAAAGTGACGATCCTCTGTCGCGCCATATCGAGAGTCTGGCCTATCACAGCCAGCGTCTTGGCTTGCAAGGCCGTGTGACCGGCTCGCATTTGTCGTCCATGCACTCGATGGACAACTATTACGTGTCCAAGCTGCTACCGCTGATGCGCGAAGCCGGTGTGGCGGCCATCGCCAACCCGCTGATCAACATCACCCTGCAGGGCCGCCACGACAGCTATCCCAAACGGCGTGGCATGACGCGCGTCCCCGAACTGCTCGCAGCGGGCATACCGGTGGCCTTCGGCCACGATTGCGTAATGGATCCTTGGTACAGCCTGGGCAGCGGTGACATGCTGGAAGTCGCCCATATGGGCCTGCATGTTGCGCAGATGACCGGGCGCGAAGCCATGCGTGCCTGCTTTGAGGCCGTAACGACCACGCCGGCGGCGATTATGGGCCTGAAAGACATCGGCCTGGAAGTCGGCAAGCGCGCCGACCTGGTGCTGCTGCAGGCGCGCGACCCCGTCGAAGCCCTGCACCTGCGCGCCACGCGCCTGGCCGTGCTGCGCGCCGGACGCATCATCGCCACGACGCCACCGGCCCGCGCCAGCCTCGATCTGCCGGGTCGCCCGGCCAGCGTGGATTTTCAGTTGCAACGCTAACGCACAACCCGGGCGCGTGGCAGCAGCTACGCACCCGTGCCGGCCATTACCGGCTTATGGCGCGTTACAGTAGCCAGACACAAAGGCCTTGGGCTCGCTGGTCTGCGGGTTGAACACATGGCGCGATATCTTGCCGATGTTGCCGCCGTAGACATGAATGCTGATGGAGACCTGGTCGACGAAAGCATTGGAGACCCGATGGATGTCGCCAACCGCTGGCGACAGCGTCTCTATCGAGCGCGCGCGCAACGTCTGGGTCGGCCCGGCCACCATGGGCTGACCCACCTTCCCAGGGCTGAACATCTCCGAACACTCGGCGCCCCGCAGCACGCCGATGATGGCCCATACGGTGTGATCATAGATGGGCGTCGTCTGCCCGGGACCCCAGACAAAACTCACCACTGAAAACCGATCCTGCGGGTCGGCGTGCAGCAAATACTGCTGGTAGTACCGAGGATGCGGCTGCGCGAACGCCTCGGGCAACCAGTCATCAACGGCGATCAACTCGGCCAACATGGCTGCGCCACGATCGAGTATGCGTTGCTCGTCGCTCGCCGCCGCGTCGATCAGCGCGGTAAAACGCCGCGAGAAGTCCAGGTATTTCGCAGGCATGCTGTCCATGTCGTCTCCTTGGGGTTGCTCATTCGCATCCGCCCCCGGCGGACCACAGATCCACGCGATAGCGCCGCTTCCGGCCGCCTGCGTGTTATCGCGGGTAGGTGCCTGGGACGAGAATGCTCGTGTCAACCTCGGAGAGATTACGTCGGCCGCATAGCGCCATGGTGACATCCGCTTCCTTGTAGAGGATTTCCAGCGCACGCGTCACGCCCGCCTTGCCGTACGCCCCCAACCCATACAGAAACGCGCGGCCGATCATGGTGCCGCGCGCGCCCAACGCCATGGCCTTCAACACGTCCTGTCCGGAGCGGATACCACTGTCGAGCCAGACCTCGATCTGCGAACCCACCTCGCTGACGATGGACGGGAGCACCTCGATGGTCGATAACGCGCCGTCGAGCTGGCGACCCCCATGATTGCTGACGATGAGGGCGTCGGCACCGGTAGCGGCCGCGCGGCGCGCATCTTCAGCGTCCAGGATTCCTTTGAGGATCAGCTTGCCGCCCCAACGTTCCTTGATCCAGGCCACGTCGTCCCAACTGAGCCGGGGGTCGAACTGTTCTGCCGTCCACGACGACAGCGCCGCCAGATCGGTCACGCCTTTGGCATGGCCGACGATATTGCCAAAGGTGCGACGCTTGGTGCCTGCCATGCCCAGGCACCAGCGCGGCTTGAGCGCCAGGTTGAGCATATTGCGCAACGTGGGCTTAGGCGGCGCCGACAGACCGTTTTTGATGTCCTTGTGCCGTTGGCCCATGATCTGCAGATCCAGCGTCAGCACCAGCGCCGAGCAGCCGGCGGCCTTGGCACGATCGATCAGATTGCCGATGAATTCGCGGTCGCGCATCACATACAGCTGAAACCAGAACGGCTTTTGTGTGGCCTGCGCGACATCTTCGATAGAGCAGATGCTCATGGTCGACAAGGTAAACGGCACGCCGAATTCGGCAGCCGCCTGCGCGGCGAGAATTTCACCGTCGGCGTGCTGCATGCCCGTCAGGCCCGTAGGCGCAAGCGCCACGGGCATTTTGACGTCGATACCCGCCATCGTGGTTGCCAGCGAGCGGCCATCCATGTTGACCGCCACACGCTGACGCAACTTGATCTTATGGAACTCGCTCTCATTGGCACGGTAAGTTCCTTCGGTCCAGGCGCCAGAGTCCGCGTAGTCATAGAACATGCGCGGCACACGCCGTTTCGCGACAACTCGCAGATCTTCGATGCAGGTCACCGTGGAGAGATTCTGGCTCATGGATGCTCGGGATAATGCGGCTGGGCGCACCGCCTGACGTCTCCGGGACATCCCGGAATCGATGGGAAGTATACGATGGCAGCTTGGCGCTGCAGGCCGCACGGCCCGATAATTCGGGCCAATGCGCGGCCATGCTGCCCTGCAACATAGCTCCTACAGGAATCCGTTATGCAAGACCCCCATATCGAAACCGTGTTCGTCGTCGTACGCGGCAAAGTCCAAGGCGTGGGCTATCGCCATGCCACCGTACGCCGCGCACACCTGATCGGCGCGACCGGTTGGGTGCAGAACATGGAAGACGGCACCGTCGAAGCCATGGTGCAGGGCACGCCGGATCAGATCGACCAGATGCTGGAGTGGATGCGGCGCGGCCCGCCTGCGGCCGTGGTCACCGACCTCGAGTCACGGCGCGACGACGGCGAGCGCCGCTTCAAGCATTTCGCCCAACACTGAGCCCCTTGCGTCGTGCGGCGCGATCAGCGCCGCGCCGCCAGTCCGGACATCAGACCGCTGACGATTTTGCCCGCCAGCGCCTCGCGGTCCTGCCGCGTTTCTCCCTGCCTGGGCCGGTACCAGATGGCCATCCAGTTGATCGCGCCAAGCGCGGCCTTGACCGCCACCGACGCATCATCCGTCCGCAGCGACCCGTCCGCCGCGCCCTCGTTGGCCACCGTCTTGAACAACGCCTCGAAGTCATCGCGTATGACCATCAGCTCATCGAGCGTGCGGCGTTGAGCCAGCGTGATCGCGGCCTGTCGATGCATGTGCACGCCATGCACCACGACCGTCTCGAACGCCAGATTCTCCATCATGGTCAAGGCATGCCGGTGAAACATCGCCGCCAGTCGCTCTGCGCCGTTGCTGCCCGCTTGCATGGCAGGACGCACAGCCTCGACGTTGCGTCGCATCCCTTCGCGGTGCACATCGAAGAACAGGTCGGTCTTGGAGCGGTAGTAGTGGTAGACACGCCCCTTGGTCGCGCCCAGCCGCTGCGCCACGTCGTCGATGCTGGTCGCGTAGAACCCCTGCTCCATGAAGCATTCGGCCGCAGCCGTGAGCAGCGCGATGTTCCCCATACCGTCGTCGCGCGCGGCTGTCGGCGTAGGCGTGGTCATGCGGCAGATCTCCAGAGGGCGGGGGATTCGCCAGTGTAGCCAAGCCCCGGCGGGCCGTCGCGCAAAAGAATCATGGCCAGTGTATCGCTCCTCGGGCCATGATTTATCCACAGACCGTGGCTTACTCGACCTTGATACCTGCGCTCTTGATCACCTCGGCGTTACGTTTGAGCTCCCGCTCGACACGCGTGTGAAAGGCTGCGGCATCAGCATAGAAGGGTTCAAAACCCAACTCACGCATCTTGGCCAGCGTGCCTTCCTCCGCCAACATGGCCTGCACCTCCTGGGCCAGATGCTGCACGACGGGCGCCGGCGTGCCGCGAGGCGCCACCAGACCAAACCAGGTCATGAAGTCATAATCCGGCACGCCGGACTCGATCACCGCGGGGACTTCCGGCACGAGGGAGGAGCGCTGCGCGCCTGTCAGGGCCAGCGCCCGCACCTTGCCGGCACGGATCTGCGGCAGCGCTGCCACCAGCGTTTCGATCGACAGCGGGATCTGATTGCCGATCAGGTCCGTCATGGCTGGTGCGCTACCGCGGTAAGGCACGTGCAGAAGCTTCGCGCCGGTGCGCTGGGCCAGAAACTCTCCAGCCAGATGCGGCGTCGATGCCGTCCCGAAGGAGCCGAAACTTTGTGCGTCCTTGGCCTTGATGACATCGGCCACCGACGTCAATCCCGTTTGCGGGTTGGTCAGAATCACAAAAGGGGCGCTGCCGGCAATGGCCACGTACTCATAGCTCTTGACCGGGTCGTAGCCGATATTGGGATAGAGCAGCCAATTGGTCGTAAACGTCGGGGCGCCCGTGATCATCAGCGTATAACCATCCGGCGCTGCCCGAGCCACGGCGGCCGCGCCTATCCCCGTATTGGCGCCGGGCCGGTTCTCGACCACCACGCTCTGGCCCAGGCGTTCACCCAACGTGGCGGCAAACAGTCGCGCCAGCACGTCTGTCGACCCGCCGGGCGGGAAGGGCACGACCAGCGTGACCGGCTTTTGCGGCCACGACGCAGTCGCCGCCACCGTCCCAGACAGGGCGGCCACACTGATCAGGCCCACCACGGCCAGCCGCTGCAACACTCGATACAACATAACTGCTTTCCCCATTCTGAAGCGAAGCTTGGCTCCGCGGTTATGAATACCTAGTACGCCGGCGCACGCCGCCACAGACCCGTGGCCTGCTCGTAGGCATGGGCCAGACGCAGTAGTCCGAGTTCATCGCGATAACGGCCAACGATCTGTATGCCCACGGGCAGCCCCTCTACCGTAAAGCCGCAGGGCAGGGAGATGGCCGGATGCCCGGTCAAAGAAAGGTAGTAGCCCGAGCGCATCCAGTCGATGTAGTTCTCCATCGGCGTGCCATCGATCTCGCGCACATAAGGCTCCTCGACCGGAAAAGGCACCACCTGGCTGACCGGACCGACGAGAAAGTCGTGCTGCTGCATAAAGGCATGCATGCGCGTGAACAAGGACGCACGATCTCGCTCGGCCTGCGCCAACACCGCACCCGCCTGGTTCAGGCCCAGCTCCGTGTTCCAGACCACTGTGTCCTTCATGCGGGCGCGTTCGCGAGCCAGCGTCGGGCCCTGCGTCACGGCAAAGGCCAGGGCCCGCAACGCGTGAAAAGCCGCGTCTGCGCCGCTGAAATCCGGGCAGGCTTCACGCACCTCGCAGCCCAGGGACTCGAACACCGGCAGACTCGCCTGCAACACGTCACGCACCCGGGGCTCGACGGGCAGCCCGCCCCAATTCGGCGCGTAGGCCACTCGCGTGCCACGCACATCGCTATCGAGGCTGCGCGCAAAACGCAGCGGATCCTGGTCCAACGACCAAGGGTCTCGTGCGTCAGGGCCCGCCATCGCCGCCAGGTACAAGGCCACATCGCCCACGGTGCGGGCCATGGGCCCGGCCACGGTCAGGCTGTTGAAGGCAGCGGCATTTGGTCACTGCGGCACCCGCCCGGGTGACGGGCGCAAACCCACCACATTGCAGAAACTGGCCGGATTGCGCAACGACCCTCCCATATCCGTGCCGTCGGCCAGCGGCAGCATGCGGCAGGCCAGCGCCGCGGCCGCGCCCCCGCTACTGCCGCCTGCCGTCAACGCCGAGTCATAAGGATTGCGCGTGGCGCCGAAGACAGGATTGAAGGTCTGCGAGCCTGCACCAAACTCCGGCATATTCGTCTTGCCCAGGGTGATGGCTCCGGCGGCACGCTGACGGCGGACAATCAGGCTGGACTGCGCAGGCACGAAGTCGCGGTGCACGGGCGAACCCCATGTCGTGCGCATGCCTTCCGTCAAAAAACAGTCTTTATGCGCCACAGGCAACCCATGCAGCAAGCCAAGCTCCGCCCCCCTGGCCTGCGCATCGTCGGCGGCCTGCGCCTGCTCGCGCGCGGCCTGCTCATCCAGGGTCACAATGGCGTTGACAGCCGGGTTGCGTTGGCCAATGGCTGCTAAATGCGCGTCGGTCACCTCGCGCGCGCTTAACTGTCCGGCGGCGATCTGCGCACGCATCTGCACTGCGGTCATCTCGCACAGGGATTGCCAGCTCATAAAACATCCTCACAACATTGCGACACTGAAAGCATCGCTATACAATACAAAGTACACGTATTTGATATTTATAAACCGCTGCCGCCTCCCGGACAATGCGGGTAAACACGCGCCCATGCCAGCCACCGACGACGATCCGCTCTACATCGCTTCCTTGGGCAAATCCATGCAGGTGCTCGAGGCTTTTCGCCACGCCCACGATTCGCTCGGCCTGACTGATCTGGTCAGGCTTACCGGACTGGGCAAAAGCAGCGTGCAGCGCATCGTCCACTCCTGGGAGCGCCTGGGTTACTTGGACAAAAGCCCGCAATCACGCCGCTACGTCCTGGGCCCGCGCGTGGTCGAACTCGGTTATTACTTTCTGCGCAGCGACCGTCTCATCTCCCAGGCCGCGCCGCACCTGGTCGCCCTGCGCGAGCGCTGCGGCCTGGCGGTCAATATGAGCGTGCTCGATGGCCAGGACATGATCTACCTGCTGCGCCTTCCCAGCCGCCAATTGACGCTGGCAGAGATGCTGCCCGGGCGCCGCATGCCCGCCTGGTGCAACAGCGCAGGGCGCATGTTGCTCACGCCGTTTGACGACGACACCGTTGCCCGTTTTCTGGCGCAGTCCGACATCCAACCCTACACGCCGCGCACGACCACCGACCTTCTCGCGCTCGGACAAACCATCGCCCAGGCGCGTCGCGATGGGCACGCGCTGACACAGGATCAGGTATTGCTCAACCAGGTCGGGGCGGCCGTGCTGTTGCGTCAGGTGCCCGGTCAGGCTCGCGCGGCCATCAACGTCACGGCCTCGGCCACCGACTACCCCTTGGCGCGCCTGACGCAAGAGATCGTCCCTTTGCTGCTGCAAACCGCCTACGCTATCAGCAGCACCCTCTGACACTGCCGCATGCCCAGCCAACCGCGTGGCTGGCGCTAGGGGCTTGGTCCGCATCGGAGGCACGGGCCGGCCTGATGCAGTGCGACGAGAGTCGCGTAGGTAGCTACGCCTAGCTGTGAAGATTCAATAGGTTGTATGCATGGTTCATCCGAACCGGATTTGAGAAACTGGAAATCGCCAACCCCCCAGTTCACTCAAGGAGCCCGGCCGGATGAACACCCATAAGCATGCCCGATTGACCTTCCTACGTCGACTCGAAATGGTCCAGCAATTGATCGCCCATCAAGTTTGTGTGCCTGAAGCGGCCCGCGCCTATGGGGTCACCGCGCCGACTGTGCGCAAATGGCTGGGCCGCTTCCTGGCTCAGGGCCAGGCGGGCTTGGCCGATGCGTCCTCGCGCCCGACGGTCTCGCCCCGAGCGATTGCGCCGGCCAAGGCGCTGGCTATCGTGGAGCTGCGCCGCAAGCGGCTGACCCAAGCGCGCATCGCCCAGGCGCTGGGCGTGTCAGCCAGCACCGTCAGCCGCGTCCTGGCCCGCGCCGGTCTGTCGCACCTGGCCGACCTGGAGCCGGCCGAGCCGGTGGTGCGCTACGAGCATCAGGCCCCCGGCGATCTGCTGCACATCGACATCAAGAAGCTGGGACGTATCCAGCGCCCTGGCCACCGGGTCACGGGCAACCGACGCGATACCGTTGAGGGGGCCGGCTGGGACTTCGTCTTCGTGGCCATCGATGACCACGCCCGCGTGGCCTTCACCGACATCCACCCCGACGAGCGCTTCCCCAGCGCCGTCCAGTTCCTCAAGGACGCAGTGGCCTACTACCAGCGCCTGGGCGTGACCATCCAGCGCTTGCTCACCGACAATGGCTCGGCCTTTCGCAGCCGCGCCTTCGCCGCGCTGTGCCATGAGCTGGGCATCAAGCACCGCTTTACCCGACCTTACCGCCCACAGACCAATGGCAAGGCCGAACGCTTCATCCAGTCGGCCTTGCGTGAGTGGGCTTACGCTCACACCTACCAGAACTCCCAACACCGAGCCGATGCCATGAAATCCTGGCTACACCACTACAACTGGCATCGACCCCACCAAGGCATCGGGCGCGCTGTACCCATCTCCAGACTCAACCTGGACGAATACAACCTATTGACAGTTCACACCTAGCCTATGGCCGCCGATTCCGCTGTTTGACTATCGTCGATGACTACACTCGCGAATGCCTGGCCATCGAGGTCGATACGTCGTTGCCGGGACTGCGTGTTGCCATGGTGCTGCAACGGCTGGCGGAGATGCGTGGCCTGCCGCGATCTATTACCGTGGACAACGGGCCAGAGTTCGCCGGAAGAGCCTTGGACGCCTGGGCCTACCAAGCAGGCGTAAAGCTGTCGTTTATTCGGCCGGGTAAGCCGGTGGAGAACGCTTATATCGAAAGTTTCAACGGCAAGTTCCGCGACGAATGCCTTAACGAGCACTGGTTCTTGTCCCTGCGACAGGCTAAAAGCTTGATCGAAAACTGGCGAGTCGAGTACAACACCGATCGGCCTCACAGCGCGCTCGGATATTTAACGCCGGCGCAATTCGTGCAGGCTCATCAGAAAGAAGGTCTTTTACCCCTGGGCTCTATGTCGGTGCCGTACTAAATCTGGGGGCAGGTCAGGGCCGAGCATGGGGCGCTCGGTCCACAATAGCTGAGTCGGGACTGTGGCCTGGGGCCGTTTATTGGGGCTGCACCTGAGCTTCTTTGATGACGCGCTCCCATCCCACGCGCTGATCCGCCAGGAACTTCTCCAGTTCTTCGGGGGATTTAGGCGGCACCGTCAACGACGCCGCATTCTCGATACGCTGCTTGTACGTCGGGTCGGTCACCAGTGCTGCGAGCGAGGCGCGCAGCTGTTTGACCACTTCGGGCGGCATGCCCGCGGGCGCGAAGACGCCTTTCCATGACCAGGGGACGAGTTTGGAGAACTCGGTGTAGTTGAGTTCGGTCATGGTGGGTACGTCGGGCAACAGCGCAAGCCGTTGCTGTGCGATCACGGCCAGGGCATTGGCCTGGCCGCCCGTGACCATGGGCACGGCCGTGATGGCGGTATCAAATACGGTGTCGACCTGCCCGCTGATGACGGCGGTCAAGGCTTGGGGGCTGCCGTTGAAGGGGACATGCAGCATGCCGTCCAGGCCCGCGGACTTCTTGAATGTTTCGCCAGCCAGGTGGGTGGAGTTGCCCATGCCGGCCGAGGAGAAGCTGACCTTGTCTGGATTTTTCTTGGCATAGTCGACGAACTGTTGCACCGTGGTGATGCCCTTCTTCTTGCTGGTCAGCATCACGAAGGGAAACTCTGCGGCCAAGCCGAGAGGGATGAAGTCTTTGGGATCGTAGGGCAGATTCTTGTACAGAAAAGGGCTTGCCGCGATATCGGTGCCGCCGATGAGCAGTGTGTAGCCATCCGGTTTGGCGCGCGCGACGTAGCCATTGCCGACGGTCCCGTTGGCGCCGGGTTTGTTCTCGACCACGACCGGCGTTTTCAATTGCTTTTGCAGATGCTCGGCGACGAAACGGCCGATCTGGTCGGTCGAGCCGCCCGGCGAGAAGGGCACGACAATCACAATGGGCTTCTCGGGGTAGGCGGCCAGACTGGCTGACAGGGGTGCCCAGGTCGCGGCGGTAGCCAGCGCCGCGGCCACGAGGTGTTTGACGCCGCTGTGCGGCTTGTTCGGTTGCATGGGTTGTCTCCTTGGTGGCTTTGTTTTGTTCTACGTGGTGAAAACGAGCGGGCAATCACGCCCGGGGTGTCTCAGATCAGGACCTCGATCAGATTCGGTGCGCCGCTGGCCAGGCCCGCAGCTAAAGATGTGGCGAAGCCCGCCATGGTGGCCACGCGCGTGGCACTAAGCCCCTGGCCTTCGGCCAGCTTGACCCAGTCCAGGCAGGGTGCGTCTAGCGTGAGCATGCGTGTGGCGTTGGCCGCTGGCGGCGGGCCGCCCATGGCGGAGAGCTCGCCCTGCAGGATTTGGTACTTGCGATTGGCGCAGATGATGACCGTGATATCCAGCCCCTCGCGGGCCATGGTCCAGAGGGATTGCAAGGTGTACATGGCGCTGCCATCGCCGATGACTGCGACCACTTTTCGGTCGGGACAAGCGACGGCGGCGCCGACCGCGCATGGCAGTCCGTAGCCGATGGCGCCGCCAGTGATTTCCAGCCAGTCGTGGGCCAGACCGGCCGCCGCGCCGGTCTGCAGTTGGCGTCCGGTGGTGATCGCCTCATCGACGACGATGGCGTGATCGGGCAGCAGAGCCGCCATGACCCGGCCCATGTCCTGGGAGTTGGGCCGGGCTTGCTCATCCCATGGCTGGTCGCGGGCCCCCGAACCGACGAGCACCATTTGATCGGCTCGTCCGCCCACGGCGTCGTTGAGCGCGGCCAACGCCGTCATCGCATCCTCTTCGGCGGTGGCCAGGGTCTCGATGCGACAGTCCGGGTGCGTGAGAAAGCGCGGTTTGTCCGGATAGCCGAAGAAAGCGACCGGCGCCACCGCATCGACGAGAATGAGCAGTCGCACGCCAGACAGGGCTTGCAGCGCGCCGTTCAAGGGGTAAGGTATCTGCGGGATGTTGACGTGCCCGGCGCCGCGCTGCGAGCGCGCGTTTTTGGTTTCGGCCAGCAATTGGCATCCGACACGCGCGGCGATCTGGGACGCCAGGCGAGGGCCCTCACCCAGCATGGCCCGCCCGCCCAGCAAGAGGGCGATTTCTTCCGGGCGCACGTCAGGCGTTCGCAGGGCCTGCGCGATGGCGTCGACTACGCTGGCTGCCGGCGAGGGCGCTGGCCGCGCCCGCTGTGGCCGCACGGCTCCGCCCGCAGAGGGCTCCCACGCGGCGTTGGCGGGCAGGATCAGAGATGCCACCTTGCCGGGCGCGCCACTGGCCGCATGCACGGCCGCGGCGGTGTCGGCCGCGGCGGTCGCCGCCGATGCGCAGGTGCGCACCCAGTGCGAAACCGGCCGTGCGATAGCCTGGATATCGGAGGTAAGAGGAGCGTCATTGGCGATGTGGTCCTGCGCATGTTCGCCAATGATATTGAGGATGCCCGAGCGCGCGCGTTTGGCATTGTGCAGATTTGCCAGCCCATTGCCCAGGCCTGATCCCAAATGCAGCAAGGTGGCGGCTGGTTGACGCGTCATGCGGTAGTACCCGTCAGCCGCACCGGTGACCACACCTTCGAACAGGCCGAGTATGCACCGCATCTGAGGCAGGCGGTCCAGCGCGGAGACGAAGTGCATCTCCGAGGTGCCGGGGTTGGCAAAACATACTGAAACGCCATGGTTCAGCAGGGTGTGAACCATTGCTTCCGAGCCATTCATGCGGAACTCCTCCGTGGTCTTGACCGGGCGTCTGGACATGCAGGATGCCGGACGGGTGATCCAGTTGCTTGACACCCGGAAACGTCGTACATGACATACTAGCCACATAGTATGTATCGAAAATGGAGAAGTCAATATGGGCCTGGAGGAGTTGGTTCAGCGCGTCAGCGGGTTTATTCGGGACAACCCCAACGAGCGCGATTGCTGGCAGAAGGCGGCGGAGATTTCAGGGCTGCTGGTGTGGGAGATGGCGGAATTTCAGCCGCTGGCCAAACGGTGGATCGACCGCGCGGTCGCCACGCAGAAGTCGGACGGCAACCTCAGTTACGGTGACTGGCATACCTCCAGCGGCGGCCATATACGCTCGTTCACCCCCCTGGCCAGCGAGACCGCCGCCGTGGGCGCGCCGATGATGCAGTTACACCGCCGCCATCCCGATCCCCGCTATCTGGAAAGTGCCGCCAGGCAGTATCAGGCGCTGCGTGATGCCCCCCGCACGACTGAGGGCGGGATCTGGTCGCGCGGCGAAGGCCCGGAGTTATGGATCGACTTCACCTACTTGATGTGCCCCTTCATGGCGGACTACGGCAAACTGGCAGGCGAGCCGGCGGCGGTGGACGAGGCGTTCGCGCAGTTTCGCGTTCATGTCGTGCGCCTGGTGGACAGCGAATTTCATCTCGCGCGCCATGCCTGGTGCGAAAAGCCCAATCATTTCCCGCAGTCGACCTTTTGGGCGCGCGGCAATGGCTGGTTGCTGGCGTGCTGTGCCGAGTTGCTGACGATTGCCCCGGATCACGCGCAGGCACCGTTTGTTCGCGACACCTACGCCAGGGTGTTGGGGGCCATGGCCGGCATGCAGGACGCCTCGGGATACTTCTTCCACGTTCTCGATGACCCCCTATCCAATCTGGAAGCTTCGGCGACCTTGATGTTTGCCTATGCGGCTGAGCGCGCCATCGAACTGGATGTGCCCGTGGCCGCCTGCCCGGCTGAGCAATTGCGCGCTCGGGCGATAAAGGCGTTTACGGTGGTGGCCGGCAGTGTCGAGAGTTGCGGTCGTGTGCCCGGTGTGGCCATGGTGCCAGGCGGGCCTGGGGTGCCCTTTGGCTGGACCTTGTTCGGCCAGGGGTTCTTTCTGCTCGCCGCCCATGCGCTGCGTGATCATCTGCACGGTCTGGAGGTTTGAAGATGACCGCAGCGATCCCCCCATCTTCTGCCGATCAGCCGCCCCGCAAACCGCTCGAGGGTGTGCGGATCATCGACATGTCGAGGTTGGCACCCGGCCCCTACTGCACGATGCTGCTGGCTGACCTCGGCGCGGAAGTGATCGTGGTGGGCGGCGGGCGCGCCGGCAATCCGATCGCGACGTTTTCGCGAGGCAAGCATTTCATCAAACTGGATCTCAAGACCGAGGCCGGACAAGCTGCCCTGCAGCGCTTATGCCAGACCGCGGACGTGTTCGTCGAAAGCTTCCGGCCTGGGGTGTGTGACAGGCTGGGCGCGGGTTACGAGACCTTGAGTCAGCAGAATCCCGGTCTGGTCTATTGCTCGGTGACGGGCTACGGTCAGGACGGCCCACTGGCGCAGGAAGCCGGACATGACATCTCTTATCTGGCGCTGACCGGCGTGCTGGGCGCCATCGGCCCTGCAGACGGCCCACCTTCGGTGCCGCTGAACCTGTTGGCCGATTTTGCGGCGGGAAGTTTTATTGCGGCGTTGGGCATCGTGGCGGCCCTTTTCGACCGCACGCGCACGGGCAAAGGACAATATGTAGATGCGGCCATGATCGATGGGTGTCTGTCGCTGCTGGCTATGCATTGGCCCGTGTGGCAGACGCCCATTCTTCCGGCCCGCGGCCAGGGTTTGTTGGCTGGCGGCGCGCCCTATTATCGGTGCTACGAGTGCGCTGACGGCAAATACGTGTCCGTAGGCGCGCTGGAGCCGCAGTTTTTCATCAACCTGTGGCGCACCTTGTTCGAGAGCGAGCCGCCCGACCACATGGATATGCGCCTGTGGCCGGCTATTCGTGAGCGTTTCGATGCCCGCTTCCGGGAAAAGACTCGGGATCAGTGGGCCGGGCTTTTCGCGGGCAAAGAGGCCTGCCTGATGCCGGTGCTCAGCCCCGAGGAAGTCTGGCGGCAACCGCATATCGTGGCTCGGCATGGGACGGCCAACGCGGACAGCGTTCCGGTCATCCCCCGGTTTGGCACGCGGGCTTTCCCCGCGCCGCCCACTGATACGACGGACCGATCAGATCAGATCCTTGCGCAGGCCGGGCTGTTTCCTGAGGAGATCGCGCAGGCCAGCCCGCAGAGTGAACGCCAGCGGATACCTTCGCGCACCTGGCCTCCGAAGATGACCCACACACCTTGACGCCCAGACACGGATACAGGAGACAAGCATGCTGATATCTCAGTATGACGATACATACACGACGTTTCGTGAGCAGGTACGGCGTTTTGCCCGAGAAAAGGTCAAGCCATATGCCGCGCTTGTGGACGACGAGGCGCGTCCGCCGACAGAGGCGCTGCAAGCCAGTCTGGAGCTCGGGCTGCCCGGCCTGCCTTTTAGCGAGGCCTTGGGCGGGCAGGACGGCGACGTTTTCACGCAGATCATCACGGTCGAGGAGCTGGCGCGCGTGTGCGCGGCCACGGCCACCACGGTGTCGACCTGCTGGATCATGATGCTGGTGCAACGATTCGGCAGCGCGGCCCAGCAACAGATGATCATCGAGCCCGTAGTTCGCGGCGAACACCGATCGGCCTGGGGGCTGACCGAGCCCAAGGGCGGCTCGGATCTGATGGGGGTGGTGACCACGGCCAAGCGCAGCGCCAACGGCTGGGTGTTGAATGGGACCAAGCGATTCATCACCAATGGCGGCTGGGCCGATTGGTATCTGATCTTCGCGCGCACGCAAGACGAACAGTTCGGGATATTCCTGGTCAGCAAGCAGGATGCGGGCGTCTCGTTCGGGGCGCCGGAACGAAAAATGGGCCTGCGTGGCAGCCCGACCTCCGACGTGATCCTGGATAACTGCGAGATTCCGCTGGATCGCGTGATTGGCGAACCGGGTCGCGGCGGCGAATACATCCGTGCAGGTTTGCTGGCCTCGCGCCTGAAGTATGCCGCGCACGGACTGGGTATCGCGCAGGGCGCGCTGGATGAAGCCGTGGCCTACACGCAGCAGCGCGAACAGTTCGGCCGGCCCATCGCGGACTTCCAGATGATCAAGGGCATGGTGGCCGACATGGCCATGAGGGTGGAGGCTGGCCGCGCCATGCTGATGCACGCGGCCACGCTGACCGCCAACAATCTGCCCGACGCGAGGAAGTACGCATCCATGGCCAAGGTGCTGTGCACCGATGCCGCGATGTCCGTGGCTACCGATGCGGTTCAGTTGCATGGCGGCTACGGCTATCTGAAGGACTACCCGGTCGAACGCATGCTGCGCGACGCGAAGGTGACGCAGATCTGGGAAGGGACCAATCAGATTCAGCGTTTGATGATTGCCAAAGAAGTCTACAAAAGCTAGTGGGAGACAACGATGTCCACAGTTCTGGATGGCATCAAAGTGCTGGAGTTGTGCGAGGTATTCCAGGGCCCGCTGGCCGGCCAGATCCTGGGCGACTATGGCGCGGACGTGCTCAAGATCGAGCGTCCTGGTCGTGGCGATTCGCTCAGGCACAGCGACACCGTCGCCAATGCCCAGGGCACGATGGGAAGTTACTTCGGGGCAGTTAATCGCAATAAGCGATCAGTCTGCCTAGATCTGAAGAGCCCCACCGATCAACAGATCTTCAGGCGACTTCTGCAAGAGGCGGATGTGCTGATGCACAACTACCGGCCGGGCGTGCTCGAACGCCTGGGGTTTGGTTATCAGGAAGTGCAGCGCATCAATCCGCGTCTCGTCTACGCCGAGGCCAGCGGCTTCGGGCAGACGGGACCGCTGGCCGGCATGGCCGGGCAGGATTTCCTGATCCAGTCTATTAGCGGCATCGCCTGGAAGACCACTGCGTCGGCGGGCGCGCCGACCTTCATCAATGTTCCCATCGCGGATTTCACTTCCGGACTGCTTCTGGCGCAAGGCATTCTGCTGGCGCTGATGGAGCGCCATACGTCAGGCCGGGGGAAGCAGGTGAATGTCTCTCTGTTTGGCGCCTTGATGGCAATGCAAAGCCTTGAAGCGGCGACGGCGCTCAACTACCGCTATGAGACACGCTGGTTTGAGCGGGCGTTGAACTTCACGGCTCAGGCTAGCGACGGCTGGCTGACGGTCATCGGCTTCTTCCGGGATAACCCCCTTCAACTGATCTGCCAGGGGCTGGGGATAGAAGATTTGTCCGTAACGCCGGGCTGGGAAGACAAGTACGGCCAAGCCGCAGGCAAAGAAGAGATTGCGCGCATGTTGCAGCCGCATTTTCTCCCGCTCACTGTGCAGCAAAGTGTGGAAAAACTGCAGGGCGCGGGCGTGCTGGCCGCGCCTATTCTGGATTTTGATCAGGCATTGGCCCACCCTCAGACCGAAGCCAATGAGCTCATCGCCACGGTACCCGTGGCCGGCCAGCAGGACATGCGTTTCGTAGGCAGCCCGATCCGCTTGTCCCGTACACCGGCTACCATCCGGCGCGGTCCGCCTACCCTGGATGCCGACCGGGCCGACGTCTTCGCCGAGGAAGAAAACGCATGAGCGCTCAGGCCCGGCGCAGCCAGGCAGCGGCCGCAAATGATGCACGTATACTGGCGCTCTCCCTGAATTCACGCCCGGATATGATGGCCGCTGATCGACATAATCAGGTGAGCGACGCGCTCGCCAACGACGTAGTGGGGACCGGCCAGACCGTGCCGGCCATTGTGGCGCATGCCGTGGCGCTTTTTGCGGAAAGACCGTTTCTGGAGGTGGCCGGCGGCGCATGCGAGAGCTATGCACAGACCGGCCGGCACGTCACGGAGTTGGCCGCGCGATTGCATGGTCTGGGTGTGCGCGCCGGGCATCGGGTCTTGAGCATGCTGTCCAACTCCCATGGCGCCGTGCACGCCTGGCTGGCGGCCAATCAGCTCAATGCCGTCGATGTCGGAATCAACACCGGATACAAGGGCGCAAGCCTGGAACATGCGGCGAATCTGAGCCAAGCCCAGGTGATGCTGACGACCGCAGCGTTTCTCCAGGTGATTCTGCCTTGCGCACCGCGGTTGACGCACTTGCGCACCATCGTGCTGCTCGATGACGCTGTTTACGAAGGGAGCGTCCCCGACACTCTGCGGGTCGTTCGCTGTGCGGACCTCAGGGCAGCACCCATCCATGACACATTGGCTCATCACGCCGAGCCGTCCGATATTGCGTCGATCATATACACGTCAGGCACCAGCGGTCCTGCCAAAGGTGTGCTGCTGCCGCATGCGCAGATCGCTCTGCTGGCCAGGCGTTCGGCCGAGAAAATGGATCTCACCGAGCACGACGTTTTTTTCTCCTTCTATCCCATGTATCACATGGCGGGGAAATTCATGTCGGTGCTCGCCACCATGGTGGCTGGCGGCAAGGTCGTGCTGGACTCGGGCTTCGATGCCAGCCAATGGCTGGGCCGCATTCGTGACTACGGCGCCACCGTGACCGCCGCGCATGGACCGATGCTCGAGATGGTCTACGCCCAACCCCCCCTCGCCTGCCGACAGCCAGCACCAGCTCAGGTTGATACGCACCGCACCCTTTCCCAAACGTATTGCCGCCGCTTTCGAACAGCGCTTTAGCGTGCGGGGCATGGAGGTCTGGGGTATGACGGAAATCGGGATTCCCTGTTGGACGGATCATCGCGAAGCATTACAGGTGGGCTCCTGCGGCCGGGTCGACGAGGAAAACTTCGAACTCGCCGTGCTCGATGTCTGCGACCGTCCGGTTCCTGCCGGCCAGGTCGGTGAGTTTGCGGTTCGCCCGCGCCATCCCTGGACGACGATGCAAGGTTATCTGGGTATGCCGGAGCAGACCGTGCAGGCCTGGCGCAACTTGTGGTTTCACACCGGCGACTGCGGCTATGTGGATCAGTCGGGCGCGGTGTATTTTGTGGACCGGGCCAAGGAACGCATCCGTCGGCGCGCCGAGAATATTTCGGCCAGTGATATCGAGGCCGCCGCCCTGCTGCATCCGGACATCGTCGAATCGGCTGCGGTCGGTGTGGATTCTGGCTTCGAGGGCGACGATGATATATTGCTTTGCGTCGTCCCCAGGCCGGGCGTCAGCATGGATTACCTGGCGTTGCTGCGCTTTCTGATGGCCCAACTGCCGCACTTCATGATGCCGCGGTTCCTCTGTCAGATGACGGCCTTGCCGCGAACCGTTACCGGGAAACTGCAGCGTGTGTCGGTCAAAAACACCGCCTTGAGCCTGGAGTTGTGGGACCGCAAGCGTGAGGGGGTCAACTTACGCGACCTGATGGACCGGCCAAACGCGGCCGAGGATGCTCGGCCTGCCGTGTGATGGCGGGACTTTCTGGCTGATTCAGCGATGGCAAAGAAAAAACAAGACAGCGAAGCGAGCGTAGAGAAAATCGAGCGGGCAGCTCTGATGCTTTTTGCGCGCAAGGGTTACACCGAAACCAGCCTGGAGCAGGTCGCGGATGAGGCCGGTTTCACCAAAGGGGCGGTCTATTACTATTTCAAGACCAAGGAAGCCCTGCTGGTGTATTTGCTGGATCGGATCCGCGAGCGCTCCATTGTGCTGACGCAACAGCATATCCGCGAGCTCACATGCAGCGCCGTGGAGAAACTGGTCGCCTTTGTGCAGAAACAGGCGGGCTGGGCCGCCAAGTATCCGGATGATCTGGTGATCCTGATCCTGACCAGCCTGCAGTTTCGTGAGACGGATACCCCAGCCAGGCAGGCCGTGCGGGCCTACTACGCCATCATGACCGAGGTGTTGACCGAAATCTTCACTGCCGGCGTGCACAAGGGTGAGCTGTCCAGAACCTTGGACATCGAAACCACGGTGCTGGCCAATATGGCCCGCCATGACGGCAATATGCTGCTGTGGTACCGCAGCGGCCGGGACCCGGCAGTCGGCAGAATGCTGACGCAGTCGTCCTGCAATGCGGTCCGTCAGTTCGGGGCGAACGCGATGTAATTCAAATGGGCGGGCCCACCGGTCAGCGCACCGCGAGCGTGCGTCCGCTCACCGGGTATTGAGTGCCTCTACTTGCTGACGTACCAGCATCTGCAGGAAGGTCTCGCATCCGGACTGCAAGGTCTCGAACGCCGAGGTGATGAGGTAGACCGCAACCGGAAAATCCAGATCCACCGGCCTGGCGACCAGCCCACTCCACAACTCCTCGTCGACGCAGAGCTCGTTGATGAGCGCCACACCCACGCCTTCGTGCACGAGTGCGCAGGCCTGCTCAGAGCGGTTGATTTCGACAAGAGGCGCATCTTCGACGCCAGCCGCACGCAGCCGTTCGCGGATCAATGCTCCTATGGGCATTTCTTGCTGATAGAGAATGAGGGGCAAGCCCGTCAGGTCTTCGAGCTTGATCAATCGGCGCTGCGACAATGGGTGGCCCTTCGGGACCGCGAGGCAGATCTTGCCATCGAACAAGGGTATGCAGCGTAGATTGGGGTGGTCAATAGGCCAGATCGACAGCGCAAAGTCGACCACCTTGCCTAGCAGATCAGCGGGCATTTCCTTGATCAAGCTGGTCTTGTATGAGAAGGCTGCCGGTGGCTGAGTGGCGAGATAGTGCTTGATCGCCTTTGGCACGACTCGCAGTCCAAGTGCCGGACTGCTCGAGAAGCTGATGCGCTCTTGCCGGTGACCTTTGAGATTTTCCACCAGACCGTCGATCCGCGCCGCAGCGCTGTACAGATCATCGACCTCCCGGAAGATGACGCGCGCATTTTCGGTGGGTAACAGCGCTCCGACTTTGCGCTCGAATAATGGTAGGCCGAGGCTGGTCTCGATGTTGGCCAGAGTGCGGCTGACAACTGGCTGGGAAACGAACAGCATGCGCGCGGCTGCACTGGTCGAACCGGTCAGCATGACTGCCCGAAAAACTTCCATGTGGCGCAGCTTGAATTTCATTTTTGTCCTCTTTCGTCTATGTCTTGCAGCTATACCCGCCGCGTTAATTGCATATCTGCGAACGTGCCATCGTTCATAGAATAGCCGCGAGGCGGCCGGATACGCAGGCCGCGACCAGGAGACAACATGAGTGACCTTCAAAAATCGGGCCGTGATGTATTGCGCCGCGTGCTGGGTGAGCAGTACTTCGAGAAGCGCGAAGCTGGCCGAAATGCCTTTAATAACGACGCACGAGAACTCGTCGAGACCTATTGCTTTGGTGCCATATGGGGCCGTCCGGGGTTACCCGATCGCACCCGGAGTTTGATATTGCTCGGCATGTTGACCGCGCTGGGCAAGGGGGCTGAGTTGAAGATGCACGTCGTAGGCGCGCTCAACAACGGATGCACCGTGGAGGAAATCAAAGAGGTTTTGCTGCAGGCCATGGTTTATTGTGGAGTGCCTGCCGGCGTCGAAGCGTTCCGGGCGACGGAAGAGGTGCTTGCGGCTGAAAATCTGATCGAAAAGAAGGCCTGATATGCAGCGTATCGGGTTCATTGGATTGGGCGCCATGGGGTTGCCCATGGCTGTTAACCTGCTGGCCAAGGGCTATCCCGTCATCGGTTTCGATACACAGGATCGTCCCGCCTTCGTACAGGCAGGCGGGCGGGTGACGGGTACAGTTAAAGACCTGGTGGCCGAGGCGAACATCATCATCACCATGTTGCCCAATGGCCCGGCAGTCCTTGAGGTGGCCGAAAGTCAGGTGCTGGCTCACGCTCGGCGCGGACAAGTGCTCATCGATTGCTCGACCATCGGTGTACCGAGCGCACGGAAGTTGCATGCGATGGCGGCCGATCGGGGCGTCGCGGTGCTCGATGCACCTGTTACCGGCGGCGTGGCCGGTGCCCAGGCAGGAACCCTCACCATCATGGTTGGGGGCGACG
Organism: Bordetella holmesii; assembly: GCF_020735985.1. Classification (NCBI taxonomy): domain Bacteria; kingdom Pseudomonadati; phylum Pseudomonadota; class Betaproteobacteria; order Burkholderiales; family Alcaligenaceae; genus Bordetella; species Bordetella holmesii. Next base: position 3,199,635 of record NZ_CP085973.1, on the reverse strand, counting down.
AGACAGTCTTCGCTGGCATGCGTGACGTCTTGTTAAGCATGGGCTCGAAGCTGGTGTATGCCGGTGCCGCGGGAAACGGTCAGGCCGTGAAAATCTGCAACAACATGGCCGCCGGAATTATCAAGATTGCTATCAGTGAAGCCTTCGTTCTGGCACGACAGCTAGGCGTCGACGAAAAGATTTTCTTCGAAGTCGCCGCCGCAGGCAGCGCACAGTCGTTTGCGCTGACGCGCACCTGCCCCGTGCCAGGACTGGTGGAGAATTCTCCCAGCAGCCGCGACTACACCAACGGCTTCGCCACCAATCTGATGCTCAAGGACATGGTTTTGGCGCAAGAAGCAGCCATGGCCAGTGGGGCTGCGACCGTTCTCGGAGGGGCGGCCACCCACCTTTATCAGCTGTGCGCCAATGCCGGTCTCGGTGAACGTGATAACGGCATCATCTACCAATATCTGTCGGGCAAGTCGGCATAAGACCGCCACAGGCCCTGAGGAGACACAAATGAACGGCATGAAGAAAACCCTGGTTGCAGCGGCTCTGTTCGCTGCTTCAACCAGCACCTGGGCTCAGGACACTTATCCGACGAGACCCGTTTCCATCGTGGTTGGCTTTGCCGCGGGAGGCAGCACGGACTTGCTGGCACGAACGTTGGCCAAAGAGCTTTCCGATCAGCTCAAGCAGTCTTTTATCGTGGAGAACAAGCCCGGAGCCAATAGCAACGTGGCGCATACCTATGTGGCTCGGGCTGCAGCAGACGGCTACACGCTGCTGATGGTTCCCTTCGGATTGGCCGTCAATCAGTATTTGTACAAGGGCCAGAAGTACACGCTCGACAGCTTCGCGCCCATCGCGCTTGTCGCGCAGGTTCCTAACGTTCTTGTGGTCAACAAGAACCTGCCTGTGAGTGACGTCAAGGGATATGTCGAGTACTCCAAGGCGAATCCCAAAGCCGTGTCCTATGGATCGCCCGGCGTTGGATCTTCGCTTCATCTTGGCGGAGAACTGTTTCGGCAGGCCACCGGCGCGGAGATACTCCATGTCCCCTTCAATGGAAGTGGTCCGTCGTTGATGGCGGTACGAGCCGGCGACGTCACCTCGGCATTCGATAACTTGTCGACGGCCGCGCCCATGATCCGCAATGGCGACCTGAAAGCGCTGGCCGTCACCGGGGCCAAGCGATCCGATGCATTCCCCGAACTGCCGACCGTCGCCGAGTCAGGTTATCCGCAGTACGAGATCTCCTCGTATTTTGGCCTGGCAGCGCCGGCAGGTACGCCGCCGGCTGTTGTGGAGAAGTTGAACGCCGCCGTCATGAAAGCTGTGGCGAGCCCCGCATTTCAGGCGCAGTTCAAAACCTTGGGCGCTTATGTGGATCCGAATACCCCAGCCGAGTTCTCGGCATTCCTGAACAAGGAGAGCGAAAAATGGAAGAAGGTGGTCGAGACGTCGGGCATCGATCTGTCGAACTGATGGCGTACGGTGTGCGGTGCGGTGAGTCGGTGGTGACGCACCGGTGAGCGACGTCAAGCCCAAGAGCCTGGGATCGGCCTACTTCCGGTCTGAGGCTTTTTTTACGCCTCGGCCGGTAACCCCCTGTCTTGTCGCGCGTTGCACTTCGTAGCGCTGCGCTGGCGTGGCAGGGGGGCGGCCGGCGCGAAAGCTGGAGGTGTTCGCAGCACTACGATGGCGTAATCCGTTCGTTGGACGACTCCCGCAGGCAGGCGGCGAACAACGCCACCGCGGGGGTGATGGTGTCCGCGCGCCAGTAGAGGATGGCTTCGCCCAGGGGGGCGAGCGGTTCGAGCGGCAGCACTCGCATGGAGCCGCGCTGCACATAGCGCTTGGCCAAGGACAGGGGCAGGATGGAGATATAGTCCCCCCGCCGCAGCAACGACAGGTTCAGTGCCAGCGAGCTGGACTCAATGGCGGGCTGGCCGAGTGTCACGCCATGCTCGGCCAGCGCCTGCATCATGGTGGCGTAGGCCGGCGAGGCTCGCATCGGGGTGATCCAGCGCGCGTCTTGCAGATCCTGTGTCCGGACTACGGTGTCACTGCCTCCGAGGGGATGGTGGGATCCGACGACGAAGACGAACGGTTCGTGGTGCAGAGATTCTTGCCGCATTTCCGGGATGGTGCCCGCGACGCGATTGCGGCCCAGCGCGAGGTCCAGATTGCCCTCGTCCATCATCTTGAGCAGCCGGTCCAGCGTGGACTCGACAAAGGACAACGTGGCCGTGGGGGCGCGCCGAGTGAAAAGCTCCACGGCATGCTCGATGACCGGCTGGGGAATGGTGACGACAGCTCCCAGGCGGACGTGGCCGGCGGTGCCCGCACTCAGGGCGCTGACATCACGTTGCGCTAATTCGAGTTGCCGCAGAATTTCGCGGCCACGCTCGACGAGTACCTGCCCGATGCTGGTCAGTTCCACCGCGTTACCGGCGCGGCGGGTTACAGCCGCACCCAGTGCCTCTTCGATCTCGGCAATCTGTTTGGAGATGGCAGGCTGCGTCACGTGGAAGGCCGCTGCCACGCGCGTGACCTGATGCAGTTCGGCCAGGCTGACCAACATGCGCAAATGCCCGAGCTTCAGTCCGCTGCGAAAGAAACGTTCCAGGGAAGCGTCAGGAGCTGGCATGGCGTGCCTTTCGGGCAGGTTGAGCAGCGGCAATCATAACCAAATGGTTATGTTTTTGGCGGGAACGGTGATTTGTTCTCCGAGAGCGGCAATCGTAATCTTGCGGCGGAAAGCACAACTGCGCGGGACGATCGGGCAGCTGCAGGCGGCCTCGAGGGCCGGCCGGCGGGCTCGGGCTGCGAGGCCACATATAACCAACGCGGGGTGCTGCGACGAAACGACGTGCCATGAGGCACGCATCTACGGAGACAGTATTCATGAGCTCGTCCCTTACCGGCGGCGCACCCGTGCGCGCTGGCGTGAGCGCAACCGCCGACGCCGGCGCGCGCGATGCCCTGTATCGCAAACTCACGCTGCACTTGATCCCCTTTCTGTTTCTGGCCTTTATCGTGGCCTATATCGACCGGGTGAACATCAGCTTTGCCAAGCTGCAAATGCTCTCCGATCTGTCGTTGTCTGAGACGGTTTATGGGGCCGGCGCCGGCATGTTCTTTCTTGGCTATTTCATCTTTGAGGTGCCAAGCAATCTGATCCTGCATCGGGTGGGTGCGCGGATGTGGATTGCGCGCATCATGGTGACCTGGTCGATCATCTCCTGTTTGACGATGTTCACGCAGGGCGCGACGTCCTTTTATGTGCTGCGCTTCTTGCTGGGCGTGGCCGAGGCGGGTTTCTTCCCAGGCATCGTGTTGTATCTGGCGACCTGGTTTCCCTCCAGCCGCCGGTCGCAGATCATTGCACTGTTCATGGTCGCAATCCCGGTGTTCGGGGCTATCGGCGGCCCCCTGTCCGGCTGGATCATGCAGAGCTTTGGCGGGGTGCATGACCTCGCGGGCTGGCAGTGAATGTTTCTGATCGAGGGCATTGCCTCACTGCTGGTGGGTATTGCCGCGTTTTTCGTGTTGCAGGATCGCATCGAAACCGTAAAGTGGTTGAGCGACGATGAGAAACGTCTGCTGGCCGACGGCCTGGCCGCCGATGCGGGCACGCGAGCCAATCACAGTGTGCGCGAGGTGTTTCGCAATCCCAAGGTGTGGTTGCTCAGTGTGTTGTACTTCTGCATTGCCATGGGCAATTATGGTCTGGTGTTCTGGCTGCCGACCATGATCCGATCCACAGGAGTGGCCGATCTGGGCAATATTGGTTTGCTGTCGGCCGTGCCGTCGCTGATCAGCGCGGTGGCCATGATTCTGATCGCCCGCCACGCCGACCGCCACAATGAGCGCCGCTGGCATGTGGCGATCTGCTGTCTGTTGGGCGCCGGAGGCATGCTGGCATCGGTACTGCTGGTCGATCATATGGTCTGGTCCATTGTGGCGCTGATCGTGGCTGCGATCGGTATCAATTCCATCGCGCCGGTGTTCTGGGGAATTCCGACCGCCATGGTCGGCGGCGCCGCTGCGGCCGCGGCCATTGCGCTGATCAATTCCATCGGCAATCTGGCCGGTTTCGCCAGCCCCTACCTGATCGGCTTTCTGAAGGACAGCACGGGTCAATTGCTGCCGGGCATGATCGTGCTCGCGTTGGCTCTTGTCTGCGGCGCGGTGATTTCGGTGTCGATGAAGCCCGTGCGGAGCGCCTCGTGAGCGCGCCCGTTTGCCTGGTCACCGGCGGGGCGACAGGCATCGGCGCGGCCACGGCCCTGCGCTTTGCGCGTGAAGGCTGGGCCGTGGCGATCACGAATTTTGATGACAGTACCCGGCCGGCGGCCCAAGCCACGGCCGCCGAATGCCATGCCCGGGGCGCTGACGCGGTGATCCTCGATGCCGATGTTGGCCAGGATCAGGATTGCCGCTCGTTGGTGCAGACGGTGGCGCAGCGCTGGGGCCGGCTGGATTGTCTGGTCAATAGCGCGGGTACGACCCGAGTCATTGCGCACGCAGACCTCGACGGCGTCGACGCCGAGGAGTTCGAGCGCGTCTATCGCGTCAACCTGATCGGGATGTTTCAGATGACGCGCGCCGCAGCGGATCTGTTGCGCACGCGTGCGGCGCATGAATGCTCGGCAGCGGTGATCAATATCTCGTCGCTTGCCGCCTTGAATGGGACGGGCTCCTCCATCGCGTATGCCGCCTCCAAGGGTGCGGTGAATGCGCTGACGTTGTCGCTGGCGCGCACACTGGCTCCGCAGGTGCGGGTCAATGCGATTGCGCCAGGGATGGTGGATGACGGCCTGCTGCGGCGCACCCTCGGCGACGAGGCATATGCCCGCGTACTGACCAGCATGCGGGAGAACGCGCCGCTCAAGCGGGTGGCATCGCCGGGTGAAATCGCGGACCTGTGCTGGTTTCTGGCTGCGCAGGCGCCGGCCATGACGGGCCAGGTGCTGGCGATTGAGAACGGCCTGTTGTTGAACACATGATCGCCGTGGCGACACTTAAGGATGCTGACCATGAAAGACTTGCATAAACACCGCTCGCGCATCGTGACCGAGGGTGTGACCCGCACGCCGCATCGTGCCTTTCTGCGCGCCACGGGTCTGGATGATGAGGCGATCGCGAAGCCTTTCGTGGCCATCGTCGATACCTTCGGTGAGAACACGCCCTGTTCCATGTCCTTGAATCAGATCTCGGATAATGTGCGGCTGGGTGTGGCCGCAGGCGGGGGCGTGCCCATCCGTGGCTCGGCGATTTCGGTGTCGGACGGCACGTCCGTGAATCACGCCGGTATGCGTTTTTCCCTGGTATCGCGCGAAACCATCGCCGACAGCGTCGAACTGTTCGTGCGGGCGCATTGCTACGACGCGCTGGTTGGCGTGGCCGGCTGCGATAAAACGCTGCCAGGCATTCTGATGGGCATGGTGCGGGTCAATGTGCCGGGCGTTTTTCTGTTTGGCGGCGCCATGCTGCCCGGCACCCTGCCCGACGGCACGCAAGCAACCATCCTGACGGCCATCGAAGCCGTCGGTACGGCGCAGCAAGGCAAGATGTCTGCCGAAACGCTGGCCGGCATCGAGAAGCGCTGCACCCCGACGGCGGGATCCTGTCCCGGGCAGTTCACCGCCAACACCATGGCCATGGTGGCCGAGGTGCTGGGCCTGGCTCCGCTGGGATCGGCCATGGTGCCCGCGGTCTATAGCGAGCGCATCGCCATCGCCCGGCGTGCAGGCGAGAATGTAATGCGCACCTTGCGCGGCGGCGGTCCGCTGCCGCGTGATCTGGTCACGCGCAAAAGCCTGGAGAACGCCTGTGCGGCCGTGGCGGCCACGGGAGGGTCCACCAATGCCATGCTGCATATCCCTGCCATCGCGCACGAGGCCGGCATACGCTTTACGCTCGACGATGTGTCCGAAGTGTTGGCGCGCACGCCGTTGATCGGCGATATGCAGCCCGGCGGGCGTTATCTGGCGGTTGATCTGCACAACGTCGGCGGCGTGCCGGCGGTGCTCAATGCTTTGCTGGCCGGCGGACATATTCATGGCGATACCTTGACGCAAAGCGGCCAGACGCTGCAGGAGGCTCTGCAGGCTTTCCCCGGCCCGGACGGGCGTGTGGTCAAGCCGCATGACGAACCCCTGTCGCCCAATGCCGGGCTGGTTGTCTTACGCGGCAATCTCGCGCCCGATGGCGCGGCCCTGAAGACCGCGGGGCTCAAGCAATTGGTGTTCTCCGGGACGGCGCGGGTTTTCGAGACCGAAGAGGATTGCATGGCCGTGGTGGCCGCGCAGGGCTACCAGGAAGGCGACGTGCTGGTGATCCGTAATGAGGGCCCCAAGGGGGGACCCGGCATGCGCGAAATGCTCAGCGTAACGGCTGCCATCTACGGTCAGGGCATGGGCGAAAAAGTAGCCCTGCTGACCGACGGACGGTTCTCCGGCGCCACGCGCGGGATGTGCATCGGCTATGTCGGCCCCGAAGCGGCGGCGGGCGGCCCGATTCGTTTGCTGCGCGATGGCGACCGTATTCACATCGATGCGCTCAAAGGACGTTTGGACGTACAACTGTCCGACGATGAGCTGGCCGCGCGCGCCGCTCAGGTGCATCCCTTTGTGCGAGGCCGGCTCGGCGGGGTGCTGGAAAAATACGAGGCACTGGTCCGCCCGGCGGCGCTGGGCGCTGTGACGCACTCGGGCGCGGTCGACTGGCCGTACGACACGCCGCAGGAGCCGGGTTCGCCGGCCGGGGACGGTGCGCGATGACCGGGCCGCGTATCGGGTTTTGCGGCATCGGCCGCATGGGCGACCCCATGGTGCGCCGCCTGTTGGCGGCTGGTTACGAGGTGGCGGTGTGGAATCGCTCCGCTGGCAAGGTCGCGCCGCTGGTTGGCCTGGGCGCTCGCAAGTGCGAGACGCCGGCCGAATTGGCCAGCGGCGTCGATGCGGTGTTGCTCTGCCTGGGCGATGGACAGGCGGTGCAGGACGTGGTGTTCGGCCAGGCGGGCCTGGCGCAGGCAGCGACGCCGCCACGGTTCGTGGTGGACCATTCGACGCTGTCGCCCGCATTGACCCAATCGTTGGCACACCGCTGGGCCGAGGCAACGGGCGGTCAGTGGATCGACGCGCCGGTATCGGGCGGCATGGCTGGCGCCCAGCGGGGCACGTTGGCGGTCATCGCCGGCGGGCCGGCCCAGGCCATCGCCACGGTGACGCCGGCGCTCATGGCGTTTTCCGCGCGAGTCACCCGCATGGGCGAGGTCGGGGCCGGGCAGACGAGCAAGCTGTCCAACCAGATGATTGTGGCCACCACCCTGTCGGCCTTGGCCGAAGGCTTTGTCCTTGCCTCACGCAACGGGATAGACAGCGCGGCGATGCCGGCCGCCTTGCAAGGTGGCTGGGCCGATTCGGTGCTGCTGCAAACGCTTTGGCCGCGTATGGTCGAGCCGCCTGAACAGGCCACGGGGACGATCCGCGTCCTGCTCAAGGACCTGGATGCAATTGCGGAGCTGGCCGCGGATAGCCGCACGGTGCTGCGGGTGCTGCCCGCCGTGCGGGGGCTGCTTCAGACGGCCATGGCGCGCGGCTGGGGCGATGAGGATTTGTCGCAGGTATTCCGGATCTGTGCGGAGGAAAGCGCGCAGGCCAGTCAGCCCGCCGGCTGATTCGACACAGGCTGTCCTGGGTCGCGCCGCAGCGGTTGGGAGGCGGGGCTTGCGGCTTCCTGGCGAGCGAGTGCCCGGTCGGGCGCGATGCGCAGGGGAGTCCACGGCTCTCGAATCAGAGGCCGGTATGGTTGCTGCTTGCAGAGGGCACGTTCGCTGTTTGGGGTGGATATCGGGTAGAGTTCGCGGCTGACTTCATACGCTCAGTCATACGCGCGGCAATGGATCCGGCCCGTGCGCGGGGCGGCAGCGTAAGACTGGCTCGCATTTCTGGAGGGCATTCATGCGCCAAATCGTCATCATCGGCGGCGGTCACGCCGCCGCACAACTCTGCGGCAGTCTGGCCGAGAGCGCTCAGGAACTGGCCATCACGCTGATCAGCGAAGAGGCGCATCTTCCCTATCACCGTCCGCCTTTGTCCAAGGCGTTCATCAAAGATTCCGCTGCCGAGCCTGCGTTGCTGCGCCCGGCCAATGCCTATGCGGATGCCGGTGTGCAGTTGTTGCTGGGAGAGACGACGGTCTCGATCGACCGTGACCGTCAAACGGTGACGCTGGCCAGCGGCACGGTGCTCGCTTATGACGAGCTGGTGCTGGCCACGGGCATGCGGGCCCGTCGCTTGCCGGACCTCGAACCCGCCCCGGCCAATCTGCATTACGTGCGCACGGTGGCGGACGCTCAACGTTTGCGCGACGCCCTGGCTGCTGCGGCCAGCGTGACGGTCCTGGGAGGCGGGTTCATCGGCCTGGAGGTTGCCGCCACGGCCGCAGCACTGGGCAAACAGGTCGCCGTGTTCGAGAGCCAGAGCCGCTTGTTGGCGCGCTCGGTCTCGCCGGAAATCTCGGATCTGGTCAGTGCCAATCTGCGCGAGGCCGGGATCAGCCTGCATCTGGGCGTGTCAGTCGAAGAGGTCGAGGTGGCCGGGGGGCAGGTGCGCGCGTTGCGTGCAGGCGGGCAGTCGCATCCCGTCGAGCTGCTGGTTGCAGGCATCGGCGCCGTTCCCGAAACCCGTTTGGCTGAATCGGCGGGGCTGGCGGTAGACAATGGTGTCGTGGTCGACAGCCAGATGAGAACGTCCGATCCGCATATTTATGCCATCGGGGACTGCACGGCATTTCCGTATCTGCGCCAAGGACGGGCCATGCGCCTGGAGTCGGTGCAGAACGCCAACGATCAGGCCCGCGTGCTGGCGGCCGTGCTTTGCGGCCAACCGGCGCAGTACGCCGCTCTGCCCTGGTTCTGGTCAGAACAAGGCGCTTTGCGCCTGCAGATCGCCGGGATAGCGCCAGCCGGCTGCGAGCGCCGCATCCGGTCGGGTCTGAAGCCGGGCAGGCTGTCCGTGCTGCACTTTCTCAATGGACGTCTGATGTGCGTGGAGTCCATCAATGCGCCACTCGATCATATGGCGGCGCGCAAGCTGCTCGAACTGGCTGACCACCCGCCTGCTGAAGTGTTGCTCGATCCGGCTGTGGCATTGAAGACGCATTGCTGAAGCGGTGTCGCGCGCCGCGGCATCGGGGTCGTCAACCAGAAGGACCTGGCCAGCGAGCTGCTCGGCCGCGATTGCCCAGCACAAGCTGGAGGTGATCGATCGGGCGGCGAGCCGTTTCTCGCGATGACAGGGACGGGGGCGTCGCACAAGGCTATGATGGCGCACCCTGCCTGGAATTCTCATGAAAAAATACGGCCTCGAAAAGAACAAAGCCTTGAAACTGGCTGGCCAATTGCGCCAGGCCGGCACGCCCGGCCGCTTTGGCTCCGAGCTGCCGCCCGATCGGCGTGAGCAGCGCAAGCTGGATCAGGCCGCCGGCCTGGTGCCCTTCGCGCTCAAGCTGCCGCAGGCGCAGGCCGAGCGCGTGCGCGCCCTGGCCCAGGAGCGCGGCGTGTCGACCAACGACGTCGTCGCCGAACTGCTGCAAAAAGCGCTGGACGCCTGATCCGCATGCAGATCTGGGTCGATGCCGACGCCTGCCCGGTGGTCATCAAAGACATTCTTTATCGGGCCGCCACGCGCTGGCAGCTGCCGATGACGCTGGTGGCCAACCAGATGCTGCGCACGCCGCCGTCGCCCTGGATTCGCGCCGTGCAGGTGCCGCGCGGGTTCGATGTGGCCGATGCGCATATCACGCAGCATGCCGTGGCCGGCGACCTGGTCATCACCGCCGATATCCCGCTGGCTGCCGATGTGCTGGCCAAAGGGGTCATGGCGATCAATCCGCGGGGGGAGCGCTACTCGCCGGAAACCATCCGCGAGCGCCTGACCATGCGCGACATGATGGAAGAGCTGCGCTCGGCGGGCGTGGAAACCGGAGGGCCGGCCGCGTTCAGCCAGGCCGACCGCAAGGCTTTCGCCAATCAACTGGACGCGCTGTTGGCGCGGCACGCGCGCACCGGCAGCGCAAATAACAAACCCTCCGTGTGACTGGAGGGTTTGTGCTGAGCGCAGGCCTTGCGGCATGCGCTCGTGTTGCCTGCTGCAGGATCAGAAGCTGTGGCGCAGGCCCACGCCCACGGCCGTGCTCTTCAGATCGTCGATGAAGGCGTAGTTCTTGGCATAGGACGCATAGGCATACAGATCGGTGCGCTTGGACAGATCGTAGGTGTAACCCAGGCTGAAGACGTTCATCTTCTCGTCGCCGCCGGTCAGGCGATCGTTGGAAGGGTCAACCATCTGCCAGGAGCCGAACAGGCTGCCTGCGCCGCCAACCGGCATCGTCGCGCCGACCATGTACGAATTGGCCTTGAAACCATCTTCGAAGCGATAGTTGCCAAACTCGTTGCTGTAGGGCGTGCCGCTGGGCAGATCCTGGCCCACGAACCAACCGTCGGTGGTGCGTCCGTAGGCTGCCGCCAGCTTGACGACTTCCAGATCGTAGCTGACACCCACGGCGTACTGGCGCGGCGTGGCGTCGTTGTTGATGGTGGAAGAACGGTTGGCGCCATTGAGCTGATCATAGGTCAGCGTGACGTTCAATGGGCCTTGCAGGTAGCGCAGACCGGCAGTGATACCGCGGGTGTTGTCAGCCGTGCGGAAACCCGACTGGCTGGCGTCGTTGCTGTCCACGTTGAAGGAATACCCCACGCCCAGTTCAAAACCATTGAACGACGGGGTCTTGTACATGACCATGTTGTCCCAACGCATCGTATTGGCGGCGCTGAAACCGGCGCCAATATTGGCCTGGGTGTAGCTGGTGTAGAAAGGATCGATGTCGGCCAGGTAGTTCGAGCCCACGGTGGCCTGACGGCCGAATTCCAGCGAGCCCCACGCATTATTGGCCAGCCCGATGGTGGCCTGGCGGCCAAACATCCGATCGCCCTGTGCGCGGCTGCCGTTGCCGGAGTCAAAGCCGCTTTCGAGTTTGAAGGTCGCGCGCAGTCCGTCTCCCAGATCTTCGGTTCCGCGCAAACCCCAGCGCGAACCTTCCTGGATGCCGTTGATCATGCCGGCGCGGCTGCCGTCAAAGCCCGGACCCTTGATCTTGTTGTAGCCAATGCCGGTGTCGATGACACCGTAGAGAGTGACTGACGTGTCTGCCTGTGCAATGCCGGCCAGTGACAGGCCCAGCGCCGTTGCGAGCAACGTCTTTTCCATCCGAGAAATCTCCGTGCAGGGGTTGAGGTGTTGCGCCGCTCCAGCCGGCGCAAAAAAGAAGGGAACAGCGGATGACGCGGTTCCCTTCGGGCAAGTGTAGGTCAAAAATGGGTTATTTCTGGCAATTGTGTGTAATATGCGCTCATTGTGAAACATTGCGTTGCTAAATTAAGGTTCATCGAGGAATACCGGGGAATGCAGACCGGATCTTGAGGAAGAAGTACTCCTGATCGCGGTAGCCGTAGGCGCGGCGCTTGATGACTTTGATGGTGTTGTTGATGCCCTCGACGATGCTGGTGTTGAGCCGGTGGCGACAGCGAGACAGAATCCCGTGCAGATAGGCTTTTAGCTTGAGCGCGAAGTGAGCCAAGGCGGCGATGCCGCTGCCCTGAGCCTGTTGCAGCCAGTGATCCCATGCCTGGCGGGCGTAGCCGGGGTGTTGGTAGAACCACAGCTGTTTGAGCTCATCGCGCATCAGATAAGCGGTGAGCAAGGGCTGGTTGGCCTGGAGCAACTCGTCCAACTTTACCGATTGGCACGGATCGAGGTTTTTGCGATTGCGCAGCAGTAGCCAGCGACTGGACTTGATCACCCGGCGGGCCGGCTTGTCGTGCCGCAACTGGTTCGCTTGGTCTACACGCACCCGGTCTATCACTTCACGGCCGTACTTGGCCACGACGTGGAACAGGTCGTAGACGATCTCGGCGTTGGGGCAGTTGGCCTGGATCTCCAGCTCATAGGCCGTCGTCATGTCGATCGCTACGGCCCGGATCTGCTGGGCAACCCCAGTTGGCAGTTGTTCGAAGAAGGCTCTGGCCGTCTCGCGCGAGCGGCCATCACCGATCCATAGCACCTGACGGCGGATCGGATCGACAACGACCGTGGCATAACGATGGCCCTTGTGTAGAGCGAACTCGTCCATCGCTAGGTAGTGGATCTGACTCCAGTCCGGCTCTTGGATCGCCCGTCGCAGCAGGGCCTTGTCCAGCGCCTTGACCGTGTGCCAACCCAGTTGGAAGAAGCGCGCCACGGCCAGAATGTTGCTGGACTCAAGCAACTGGCTGACCGCCTCGGCCAGCCGGTCGGTCACTCGCTGGTAACGGCCCAGCCAGCTCAGCCTCTCCAGATGCGGTCCACCGCACTGCTCGCACCAGACCCGCCGACGCGGCACTACCAGCGTCACTCGCAGCGCCATTAGCGGCAGATCCCGCACCCGGCGCGTGGTCGTCTCATGCACCTGCCGACATCGGTTGCCGCAGTGCTCGCAGTGCATCGTTCGCGCTGAAGGCTTCAGGTAAATCGTGACCGTCCGGCTCTCACCTTCAGGCCACACGACCCGCTCCACCCGATAACCTTCCCACCCACCCAACCTCTCGATCGTCTTGCGGTCCAGCATGATCCCGGCCTTGATCCTTGAAAAATCAAGGATCAAGCGTAACGGCAATCAAGCACGGCTCCACGCTATTCCGCGATGAACCTAAATTAAGGATTCTGCGTCACGGTCTTTCTGACTTTCTGAGGGCGAGCGCGGTCTGCGCTGACCGCCGGCTGCCCGGGCGCAGGCCTGCTCCTTTTGGCGTCGCTCGTTGTTACATGGCCGGCTGGTGTAGCCTTGGCGCTCCAACAAGGAGAGGATATGGTCAGCAGCACCCCGCAACAGTCCACCGCACCCTACGGCGCTGTGGTAGCTCCCCGTAAGATCACTCCCCGGCGTCTACAGGAAATGCGCGACACCGGCGAGAAAATAGTCATGTTGACTGCGTACGACGCGGTCTTTGCCGGATTGGCGGGGCAGGCAGGGGTGGATGTGGTGCTGGTGGGTGATTCGCTGGGTATGGTGTGCCAGGGACGCGACAGCACGGTGCCGGTCACGATGGATGACATGGTCTATCACACGCAGGCTGTCGCTCGTGGGCTGTCTGCGGTTGGAGCCGCATCGCTTTTGCTGTCGGATATGCCGTTTGGCAGTTATCACGGCGGGCCGGACGACGCTTTGCGCCATGCGGTGCGTCTGATGCAGGCTGGCGCGCACATGGTCAAGCTGGAAGGCGGTGGCTGGACGGCGCCGCTGGTGCGTTTTCTGGTCGAGCGTGGCGTGCCGGTGTGCGCGCACCTGGGGCTGACTCCTCAGACGGTGCATGCCCTGAGCGGCTACCGGGTGCAGGGGCGTGATGAGCAGGGGGCCGCCTTGCTGGAGCGCCATTCGCGCGAGTTGGCCGATGCAGGCGCGACCATGCTGGTGCTGGAAATGGTGCCGGCTGCGTTGTCAGCACGCATTACCGCGGCCCTGCCGGCCTGCCACACGATCGGGATAGGCGCAGGCTCAGGCACGGCGGGTCAGGTGCTGGTGATGCACGACATGCTGGGCGCAAGCTTGGGCAAGACTCCGCGCTTTGTGAAAAACTTTCTGGCCGGCAATGCCGGCGTGCGCGAGGCATTTGAAGCCTATGCGCAAGCCGTGCGCGCAGGCCGTTTTCCCGAGGACAGCGTGCACGCCTGGTAGTCGATCAGCCGAATTTGCGTTGCGCATCCAGTGCCAGGCCGGCGCCGATGCTGCCAAACAGATCGCCCTCGACGCTGCGTGCCTGGGGCACCAGCGCTGAGACGCGTTCGCGCAGGCAGGGCACGCGGCTGGAGCCGCCGGTGAAAAACAGAGTGTCCACCGTACTGACACCGGCGTCGGCCAGCAGCCGCGCCACCGTGGTTTCGACGCGGTCGATCAGGCCGTTCATGGAAACGTCGAAGGCAGGCCGGTCGATGTCGGCGGCCAGCCCGGAGGCGATGCGCGCCAGCTCGATGCGCGTGGCTGGCGCTTCCGACAGGGCGATCTTGGCTTCTTCCACCTGGATGGCGACCCAGTGTCCCTCGCGGTTCTTGATGAGGGTCATGAGGTGTTCGATCTTGTCGCGCTCGAGCGCCTGAGCCTGGATGAAGGCGAAGGTTTCGGCGGCCTTGCGGGTGTAGGCCTGGTTGATGGTGTGCCAGCACGCCAGGTTGGCATATTGGGTGGAGGGCACATCCTTGCCGGTCTTCAATTGCCCGCCCAGACCGAACAAAGGCATGACATGTGCCAGGCTCAACTGTTTGTCGAAGTCGGTGCCGCCGATATGCACGCCACCATGGGCGAGGATATCCTGGCGGCGGTCGGCCCGCCCGGCGCGATCCGGACCCAGGCGGATAAGCGAAAAATCGGAGGTGCCTCCGCCGATATCGATGACCAGCACCAGCTCTTCGCGCGAGATTTGCGACTCGTAGTCAAAGGCGGCAGCCAGGGGCTCATACTGAAAGTCGATATCGCGCAGGCCAACCGAGCGGGCGATCTCGCCCAAGGTGTCCTGGGCGAGTTGATCGGCCTTGGGGTCGTCATCGACGAAAAACACCGGGCGACCAAGCACGGCCGCCTCGAAACGCCGGCCTGCGGTGCGTTCGGCGCGGGCCTTGAGTTCTGCGATAAAGCGCGTGAGCAGCACCTTGAATGGCACGGCGCGGCCACCCACTTCGGTGTGGCCTTCCATCAGAGAGCTGCCCAGCAGGCTCTTCATGGATCGCATCAGGCGGCCGTCATAGCCGGCCACGTAGTCGGCGATCGCTGCGCGACCGTAGCTGACCTCATCATCTTCGTCATGGAAGAAGATGGCCGAGGGCAAGGTGGCTTTGCCGTCTTCCAGCGCGAGCAAGGCGTGCTGTCCGGGGCGCATCCAGCCGACGGTGGAGTTGGAGGTGCCGAAGTCGATTCCGCAGGCAGTCATGGCAAACCAGGAAAAAAGCGGCCTAGTGTAGCCCACGCCGCGCCTGCCTAGGGTATGCAGGAATGGAGCCTGGACGCCGTGTGGCCTTCTTGCGTGATTCTCGCGCATGCGGCGTGCAGGTCACGCGCATGCGCTGAGACTCTCGGTTGCCGCCGGTGCTGGCGCTTAGCTGGCGATGGCCCAGCGGCCTTTGCCACTGCTTTTGGCCTGGTACAGCGCACGGTCTGCGGCCTTGAGGATGTCGGGCATGTCGTGTCCGTGCTGGGGGATGAGAGCGATGCCCAGGCTGCTGGAGATGGTCACCGGGGTGGACTCGCCCAAGTCGTAAGGCTGGCTGACTTCGGCAATGAGGCGCTGGCCGAGGGCTCCGGGATCGAAGGTGCGTTCGGTGCGCAGCAGCAGCACGAACTCGTCGCCACCGATGCGTGCAATGGCCGTGCCTCCGGGGGCGAGCTGGCACAGCCGCTGCGCGACTTCACGCAGCAGCCGGTCGCCGCTGGCGTGGCCCAGGGTGTCGTTGACCGCCTTGAATCCATCCAGATCGAGATAGAGCAAGGCGTATTGCTGGTTCCGCTCGCGGACCAGGAGCGTGGCTTCCTCAAGTGCCAGACTCAGGCCGAGCCGATTGAGCACGCCCGTCAGGAAGTCGCGCCGGGCCCGCTCCTCGTTTTCACGCTCGGCCCGCATGGTCGTCACCAGCATGGCGTTGAGCTTGTAGGCGGCAACGGTCATGCTGGCGATGTACATCGGCAGTTGCCAGGCGATCATCCAGAGCTGCCAGGCCGAATTGAAGATCGGCACGGTGATGCAAGGCCCCAGCGCCAGCACGACCATCACGGCAGTCAGTCGCGGGGCGCCAAAATTGCGAAAGCAGATGCCTCCCACCATGGCCGCTGCCGACAGGCAGGTCATGGTGATGGCGATCCAATCGCCACTAAGTGCGCTGATGGTCACGCCGTAGCCGACGCTGGCGGCCCAGGCCACGGCGAGCAACAAATAGACATCGGTATGCGTGGGGCCGCCCCGGCGCACATTCCGGCGCGCCGACATCAGAATGAGCCCGCGCGACAGGCAGATGAAGACTTCCAGTGCGATCCAGCCGTAAAAAATGGGTTCATCGCGGAATAGCGTGGAGCCGTGCTTGATTGCCGTTACGCTTGATCCTTGATTTTTCAAGGATCAAGGCCGGGATCATGCTGGACCGCAAGACGATCGAGAGGTTGGGTGGGTGGGAAGGTTATCGGGTGGAGCGGGTCGTGTGGCCTGAAGGTGAGAGCCGGACGGTCACGATTTACCTGAAGCCTTCAGCGCGAACGATGCACTGCGAGCACTGCGGCAACCGATGTCGGCAGGTGCATGAGACGACCACGCGCCGGGTGCGGGATCTGCCGCTAATGGCGCTGCGAGTGACGCTGGTAGTGCCGCGTCGGCGGGTCTGGTGCGAGCAGTGCGGTGGACCGCATCTGGAGAGGCTGAGCTGGCTGGGCCGTTACCAGCGAGTGACCGACCGGCTGGCCGAGGCGGTCAGCCAGTTGCTTGAGTCCAGCAACATTCTGGCCGTGGCGCGCTTCTTCCAACTGGGTTGGCACACGGTCAAGGCGCTGGACAAGGCCCTGCTGCGACGGGCGATCCAAGAGCCGGACTGGAGTCAGATCCACTACCTAGCGATGGACGAGTTCGCTCTACACAAGGGCCATCGTTATGCCACGGTCGTTGTCGATCCGATCCGCCGTCAGGTGCTATGGATCGGTGATGGCCGCTCGCGCGAGACGGCCAGAGCCTTCTTCGAACAACTGCCAACTGGGGTTGCCCAGCAGATCCGGGCCGTAGCGATCGACATGACGACGGCCTATGAGCTGGAGATCCAGGCCAACTGCCCCAACGCCGAGATCGTCTACGACCTGTTCCACGTCGTGGCCAAGTACGGCCGTGAAGTGATAGACCGGGTGCGTGTAGACCAAGCGAACCAGTTGCGGCACGACAAGCCGGCCCGCCGGGTGATCAAGTCCAGTCGCTGGCTACTGCTGCGCAATCGCAAAAACCTCGATCCGTGCCAATCGGTAAAGTTGGACGAGTTGCTCCAGGCCAACCAGCCCTTGCTCACCGCTTATCTGATGCGCGATGAGCTCAAACAGCTGTGGTTCTACCAACACCCCGGCTACGCCCGCCAGGCATGGGATCACTGGCTGCAACAGGCTCAGGGCAGCGGCATCGCCGCCTTGGCTCACTTCGCGCTCAAGCTAAAAGCCTATCTGCACGGGATTCTGTCTCGCTGTCGCCACCGGCTCAACACCAGCATCGTCGAGGGCATCAACAACACCATCAAAGTCATCAAGCGCCGCGCCTACGGCTACCGCGATCAGGAGTACTTCTTCCTCAAGATCCGGTCTGCATTCCCCGGTATTCCTCGATGAACCAAAAAATGGGCGTCCCGAGACGCCAGGCCAGGACGGCAGCTATCAGCAAGCTATTGAGTACGCCGCCAATGAAAATGGGCAGGGTTCCAAACAGCCCCCCGATCATGGCGCCCCGAATCTCAGGCGGAACGTTGCGCCCGGGGTCGGCGAGCCACTTGGTCAGGCGCCAGGTCGGCGCGGAATAGATGCTGCGGGTAGGAAGCATGCTTGGTGTTCGTGACTGGCGAGCTAGTGGTATAGCCTGCCGCGATGACCGTCGCAAGACCAATATGGGGTATCTGTGATCGTCGAAGGAAAATCTGTGGTTCAGATCCGCCAGCGCAACACGCAAGACAGTCGTTCTCCGCTGCGCACCGAACCGATGCCCAGGCGCAGCAAAGTGTTGTAGGGGCCCCGGTGGCCCTGCAACGGCCGGGGGCCGGTCGCGCAGAGGGCGATGCTGCCTTGCTCGAGCGGCAGTACGGTGGGGCGTGACTGCATGCGGGGGCGTTGCTCCACGGCAATGGCATGCCCGGCGGTGAAGTCGCGCCCCGGCGCACTCAGCAGGATGAGCACCTGCAGCGGAAAGCAATCGGGCGCGTGGCTGGCGGCCAGGGGCTGGCCCTGCCCCGCCGTGAGGGTCTGGACCTGCAGGCAGGGTTGGTTGGCCCGGGCCTGGCCGCTGGCAGCGCCGCTGTGGGCCAGCCAGCGCCGGGCCAGGGGTTCGAGCGGCTCGCGCAGCGCGGCGACCCAAGGGGGAATCTGGCCATTACGCAAGGCCTCACAGGCCAGGGCGTCCAGTTTTCGCTCCAGTAGCGCCCAGCCTTGCGCGTCGAGCAGCTCCTGCGGCACCTTCATGGCTATGTCGCCTGGCTCTGTTCGCGGCGCAGCAGTTCGCGCTTGCGTGCCACCCCCCACCGGTAGCCCGAAAGTGAGCCGTCGTTGCGTACCACGCGGTGGCAGGGAATGGCCACTGCCAGCATGTTGGCCGCGCAAGCCTGGGCTACGGCACGCACGGCTTTGGGCTGGCCGATGCGTTGTGCGATGTCGCTGTAGGAGACCGTCTGGCCCGGGCCAATCTGGGTCAGTGCGTGCCAGACGCGCTCCTGGAACGCCGTGCCGCGCACATCCAACGGCAGGTCCACGGCCGCCGCGGGGGCTTCCACCATGCCGACCACGGTGGCCATCAGGGTTTCATAACCAGGATCCCCGCCTATCAGTTCGGCGTTGGGAAAGCGGTCTTGCAAGGACTGCAACAAGGCCTCGGGGTCGTCGCCCAGCAGGATGGCGCAGACCCCGCGTTCGCTTTGTGCCACCAGAATGGCTCCCAGCGAGCACTGGCCGAGCGCAAAGTACAGCCGCGCATTGGCGCCGCCTTCCCGGTAGGCGCTGGGCTTCATACCCAGCATGCTGTCGGCGCTGGCGTAAAAGCGGCTGTTGGACTGGAAACCGGCCGCATACAGGGCAGTCGTGACGCGTTCTCCCCTGTCCAGTTGGCCGCGCACGCGTCTGGCGCGATGCGCTTGGGCGTAAGCGCGCGGCGTCAGACCGGTGGCGGCTTTGAACACCCGATGGAAGTGATAGCTGCTGACCCCCGGCTCTGCCGCCAATTCACGCAATGATGGCAGGGGGTCGGCGGTCTCCAGGCGGTGGCAAGCTTGCGCCACCCAGCTGGCATGGGCCAGGCTGACCCGGCTCTGGATATGGCTGGGCCGGTAACCGGCTGCCTCAGCCAGGCTGGCCGAGGCAAAGAACTCGACATTCTCGCGGCGGGGCAGGCGCGCCGGATTGGCGGGGTGGTTGTACACGCCGGTAGTCTTGACGCCGTAGACGAAGTCGGCGTGCGGGTCGCGGGCAAGCACGGCAGCCCAGCGGGGATCGAGGTCAGTCTGGTGCGGTGTCATGGTGGGCTCGTGGAAAATCATGGTGCAACCACTGTAGGCCGGCACGGCGGCGGCCGCACTCCGCCGCTTGCGGTCGAATTCGCCTTCTCATGATTCACTTTACCGGACGGCCGGCATGGCGCAAGGTGAGGTTGATGCGTTGCCGCCCCACCATGGGATGCCGGCCATCGGCCAACGGTAACACCCCGTGAAAGCGCAGCCGGTCTACGCCACCCCAGACGGCGACGTCGCCGTGCTGCAGCACGATGCGGGCGCTGCGGTCGTCGCGGCGCAGGCCTCCAAACAGAAATATTGCAGGCAGACCCAGCGACACCGACACGATGGGCGCGGCGAAGTCCTGCTCATTGCGGTCTTGGTGCAGGCTCATGCGTGCGCCGGGCGTGTAATGATTGATCAGGCAGGCATCGGCACGGAAAGCGGCAAACCCTGCCTGCGCGGCGGCTTCGCTGGCCAGCTGCGCCAAGAGCGCCGGCATCGGGGGCCAGGGCTTGCCGCTTTGAGGGTCGAGCCGACGATAGTGGTAACCCTGCCTGTCGCTCGTCCATCCGAGCGCCCCGCAATTGGTCATGGACACCGACATACTCAAACCGCCCGGCGTGACCATTTGACGGGGCGGTGCATTGGCTTCGATAGCGGTCAGCGCAGCCAGGATGGCTTCGGCCTGGGGCAGCGCCCAGCCGCGCAGCAGACAGGCCTGCGGGCCCAGGGCGATGCGGTGGTCGTCGGCGAAAAGGTCAGTCTGCATGTCAGGTCGCATCGTGGAAAATGATGCCTAGCGTATGACGCTCGCCTGCGCGCACCGGAGCCACTCCATGGCGCATGGCGCGTCGATGCCAGCCGCGAGGCCCGGCGGCGGGCCGGTGATGGACGGCAAAGACCAGCGCGTCGCCCTGTTGCAAGGGCAGCACATCGGCCTGTGCGGGGTGGCCTGCACGTTGTTCGGTCATGACGAACTCGCCACCTTCAAAGTCCTGGCCCGGTGCCGAGAGCAGCACCGCGCATTGCAGAGGAAAGACTTCCGCGCCATAGAGATCCTGATGCAGGCAGTTGTAGTCCCCTTCACGGTAGCGCAGGATGAGCGGCGTGGGTCGATTCTGCCCGGCGGCATGGCAGCGGGCGAGATAGTCAGCATGGTGAGCAGGATAGTCCGCAGACAGGCCCAGCCGGGCACCCCACTCGCAAGCGATGGGCGCGAGTCGAGCATAAAGCGCTACCCGCCAGACGGCCAGCCCTTCTGGCAGAGGGTAGGCAAAGTATTGATATTCCCCTCGGCCAAAACCATGGCGGGCCATCACGATGCGGCTACGGTAACGGTCGCCGCCCGCGTCATACGCCTGCGCCAATTGTCTGCACTCGCCCGGTCGCAGCAGGCCAGGCAGCACCGCGCGGCCTGCGCCGTCCAGGCTAAGGCGCACCGCGTTCCAATCATGAGCGTCAAGGCGTCGATCGATTCGGTGGGCGAGATCGGTGGTCACGGCAGGCTGAATAGTACGGGTCAGGCAGTGTCCCGCAGATGCGGCAGATGGACATCCTGTTTCTTGCGCTCGAATTCCTGGGCGGGGGACGGGTGAGCGCGTGGCTGACGGCATTGCGGGCCCGCAATGGGTCGGAGCGGGTTCTGGAGGACAATGGAACCTCCTTGCGTTGCAAAAGTCACGATGTGCTTGTTGCCTTTTTAGTGCCAACGCCGCCGATACGGAATCGGCCCCAAGGTTGAATCTTGAAGCGAATACTGATCAGTGCCTGCCTACTTGGCCAGCCCGTGCGTTATGACGGGCGCGATGCCGCCCGTCATTCCCCCCTCTTGCAGCGCTGGGCCGACGAGGGCCGCATCGTCGCACTGTGTCCCGAAGTGGCGGGCGGCCTGCCGATTCCGCGGGCAGCGGCCGAGATTGAGCCGGGGGGCGGTGGCCTGGCCGTCTGGAAGGGGGCAGCGCGCGTGCTCACGCGGCAGGGCCTGGATGTCAGCCAGGCGTTCGTCTGTGGAGCGCGGCAGGCACTGGCGTTGATCCAACGCCACGACATCGTTGCGGCCGTTCTCAAAGAGGGGAGTCCTTCCTGCGGCACGGCCCACATTTACGACGGCCGTTTTCAGGGCAGACGAGTGCCCGGCAGTGGCGTGACAGCGGCCTGTCTTGCGCAGGCGGGCGTGCCGGTATTCAGTGAGCTGGGGCTCGAAGCCGCCGACGCGGTGATGCGCGCGCACGATTGAGTATTCCCCCACTTGCTTGAAGCCATGGTTTGCCGGTCAGGGTATTCCCTATTTGGTTGCGAACGCAACTAAAGGCGCATATAGTTGCGCAAACAACCAAATTGACGGATGGAGACAAGCATGCCGAAAGGCGATCATGTTCCCGTTGTAATAGCCGGCGGCGGACCAGTAGGTCTGATGATGTCGCTGCTTCTGGCGCGCCATGGAATCGCCTCGGTGACCATAGAGGCCGATCCTTTCTATTGCGAAGGCAGCCGTGCGATATGCATGTCGCGTCGTTCGATGGAGATACTGGCCTGGGCAGGCGTGGATAAGCTGGTACTGAAAAAGGGGCTGGCCTGGAGCGGTGGCCGCAGTTATTACGGCGATCGCGAAGTGCTGCATTTCGAGATGCCGCACGAGCCCAGCCAGCGTTTTGCGCCCATGATCAATATTCAGCAGTTCTACATCGAGGAATACATCGATCAGGCATTGCGCGAGCACGGCGACCTCGCCCAGGTTATGTGGAGCAGCCGGGTGACCGGCGTGCAGCAGAACGCCGACGGTGTCGTTGTCACGGTCCAGACGGGCGGACAGACCCGCGAGCTGCACGCCGATTGGGTGCTGGCCTGTGACGGCGGCCGCAGTACGGTGCGTGAGCTCTGCGGCCTGCCCTTGCAGGGTATGCAGTACGAGGGGCGCTATGTCATCGTGGACGTCCGTCAGAAGAGTCAGCGCGCAACCGAACGCCTGGCCTGGTTCGACCCGCCATCCAACCCGGGGTCGACCCTGCTGATGCACCGGCAGCCCGATGACGTCTGGCGCATCGACTATCAGGTCCGCGACGATGAAGATCCTGTCGAGGCGGTCAAGCCAGAGAATGTGCTGCCGCGTGTGCGCAGCCATCTCGAGATGATCGGCGAAGATGAGCCCTGGGAGCCGTTGTGGATATCCATCTACAACGCCAAGTGCCTGACGCTGGACAACTACCGTCAAGGCCGAATTCTGTTCGCCGGAGATGCGGCGCATCTGGTGCCTATCTTTGGCGTGCGTGGTTTGAATTCGGGTTTGGATGACGCGGCCAATCTGGCATGGAAGCTGGCCGGTGTGATTGCCGGCAGCGCGCCGGACACCCTGCTCGATACCTACAGCCAGGAGCGTGTGGCGGCAGCGCGCATGAATATCGCCTACGGCGCAAAGAGTACCGAGTTCATGGCGCCGCCGAACTATGGTTTTGACCTTCTGCGCGAGGCGACGTTGCGGCTTGCCTTGCACGAAGAGAGCGTGCGCTCGCTCATCAATCCGCGGCAGTCGGAGCCGGTCTGCTACCAGGGAAGCGCGCTGAATCTGCCCGATGGCGCTGCGGATGCCGGCGACCAGGCGGCCCCGGGCATGCCTGCGCCCGAATGCGAACTGAGCGAAGACGGCCGAACGCGTCATCTCACCGAATGGTTTGGGCAGCGGTTCACGGTTCTGGTGCTGGGCGATGATGTACCGGAATTCGATGCCGGGCAGAATGTGCAGGTTCTGTGCCTTGGGCAACACACGGCAGTGCGCGACACCGGCCAACTGCGTCAGCGTTACGGACAGGCACAGCTTTATCTGATCCGGCCCGATGGTTATGTAATGGGTCGCTGGAAGAAGCCCGACCTGCAAGCCCTGCGCCAGGCCTTGGCGTCGTTTGGGATCCGAGGCGAAACGCCATGACCCACCAAGAACTCGATCAGGTCTACACCGAACTGGCTCATACGTTGGCACGCGTGGGGCAGGATCGCGCACCCCTCTTGCTGTCCATGGTCTGCCTGGCATTGCTGGGCAGGCAGGGTGAAAGCCAGGCGGCCCTGGAGATCATCCGACAGGCCGAGACAGCGCTCTAGGCGCAGTCCATAAAGCAAGAAAACAAAAACTCCGAGGAGACATCATGACATTGCGATACACGGCGGCCCTTGCCGCCAGCCTTACCCTGTCTGTCTTTGCCGCTGCCGCCCAGGCGGCCGGGTACCCCGAACGTCCCATCGAATGGGTCGTCCCCTATCCGGCGGGTGGCGGGTCCGACATCGTGGCCCGGACCTTGTCCGAGCCCATGTCCCGCGAGCTCAAGCAGACACTTATCATCTCCAACAAGCCCGGCGCGGCAACGGCCATCGGCGCCGATTATGCGGCGCGCGCCAAGCCCGACGGCTATGTCATGCTGACAGGCGACACGGCAACCCTGGCGGCCAATCCTTCGCTCTATCCCAAGCTGGCCTATCAGCCGCAGCGCGATTTCGATGCCGTGGGCTTGATGACGCGTTTTTCCATGATCCTGGTCGTCAATCCGTCGGTGCCCGTCAAAACCTATGATGAGTTTCTCGCCTGGGCCAAGACGCAGAAAGACGGCGTGCCGTACGCGACGCCAGGCTCGGGCAGCCCGCACCATCTGGCTACCGAGTCGTTGCGCGCACGCACGGGCCTGAATCTGGTACACGTACCGTATCGGGGGGCGGCGCCCGCCGTGCAGGATGTCGTGGGCGGACAGGTGCCCATGATGTTTGTCGACTCAGCCACGGGCATGCAGTACATCGCGTCGGGCAAGTTGCGTCCGATCGCGGTGGCCAGCGACAAGCGGCCCGCCGGTTTCCCCCAAGTGCCTACGCTGATCGAGTCCGGCCTCGATAATTTCGAGGCTTATGCCTGGCAGGGGCTGGTCGTGCCCAAAGGCACGCCGCCCGAGGTCGTCACGGCATTGAACCAAGCCCTGCAAAAGGCACTGGCCCAGCCCTCCGTGCAGGAGCGTTTCTCCGCCATGGGCCTGGAGACGCTGCCAGGTACGCCTCACGCCATGTCCGCCTATGCGGCGGACGAGCAACGCAAATGGGCCAAGGTGATCAAGGAGGCCGACATCCGGGTGGATTGATCCTGGCCGGCTTGTGGCACACTCGCAGCTTCCCATAGAGGTACGCCATGACCCACGATGACGTCGACCACGATGATCTGCCCGCGTTGGATCGCTTTCTGACCTATCGCCTGCACGTCATCAACAAGATCAGCGATCGGGACAGTGCCCAGGCCTATGCGGATCACTATCAGTTGCCCATCGGCGAGGGACGGTGCCTGGCGGCCATAGGCCGCTTTGCACCGCTGTCTGTCAATGATCTGGCGCGGGCCGCCAACCTCAACAAGGGTCAGGCCAGCCGATGCGCACAGGCGCTGAGCGACGCCGGTCTTGTTCGCAAGTCGGTCAGCAGCAGCGATGGGCGCGGCGTGGTGCTGAGCCCCACGGCGAAGGGGCAGCGGCGCTACCGCCAGCTCATCGAGCTGATCGCCGCGCGCAACGAAGAAATCTTTGGCTGCCTGACTGCTCGCGAGCAGTCAGAGTTCAGCCGCATGCTGGACAAGATCATTTCGCACTTGCGTCCTGAAGACGCCTGAGCGGGGTCAGTGCATCAGCACCAGCAACGCGCCCGGCTGCTTCGGGTGCGGGAGCACGTCGGCCTGGACACCATAGACATCGTACAGATTGGCCGGGGTCAGCACCTCGGCGGGACTTCCCTCGGCCACCCGGGTGCCGTCAGTCAATAGCATGATGCGGTCGCACCATTGCGCCGCCAGGTTGACATCGTGCACGATGACCAGCACGCCCACGCCCTGCTCCCGCGCCAGATTGCGGGCGGTGCGCAGCAGATCGATCTGATGCCGCGGGTCGAGGTTGGAGATGGGTTCATCGAGCATCAGATAGCGCGGTGTGCCGTCCGGTGCGGCCTGGCATTGCGTGAGGACGCGGGCAAACTGCACCCGCTGCTGTTCGCCGCCGGACAGTTCCAGATAGCGACGCTGTGCCAGATGGCTCACGCCAGCCTGCTGCAGGCAGCTGTCGCACAGCTCGTTGACCTGCTGCGTGCTCAGTTCAATAAAGGGGTAGGCGCCCATGGCCACCACTTCGTGTACGCCGAGATCGAAAGACAAGGAGGGTTTCTGCGGTAGTACCGCACGCTGGCGGGCCTGTTGGCCGGCCCTGATCTGCGCTAAAGGCCGCCCGTTGAGATCGACGCTGCCGGCGATGGGCGTCAGTTCGCCGGACAGGCAGGCCAGCAGGGTAGATTTGCCCGCGCCGTTGGCGCCGAGCAAACCGAGCATCTGGCCGGGCATCAACGTCAGGCAGACGTCGGTCAGGACACGCTCGCCGCCGCGCTCCAGAGTGACTTGATGGGCGTGTAGTGTCATCAGAAGCGCCGTCCTCGCGCCAACAGCCAAAGGAAGAACGGGCCACCAACCAACGCGGTCACCAGGCCGATGGGTAGCTCGGCGGGGACGACCACGATACGAGCCAACCAATCGGCCAGAGCCAGCGCCACGGCGCCAGCCAGTATGCAGGCAGGCAGCAGCAGCCGATGGTTGGCCCCCAAACCCATGCGCACCAGATGCGGCACAACCAATCCGACAAAACCAATGCCGCCGGTCGCGGCAACCAGGGGGCCGACGACCAGCGCGGTCACGAGGATGAGCTTGCGGCGCAGCCGTGACAAAGCGAAACCCAGATGCTGGGCTTCCCGCTCGCCAAGCAGCAGCGCGTTCAAGGCCCGCCATTGCCGCATGAGCCAGACGCACCAGAACAAGGTCCAGGGTGCCAGGAACGCCAGGATGGACCATCGTGCGCCGGCCAGGCTGCCCATGTTCCAGAAGGTGAGGTCGCGCAATTGCGCATCGCTGGCAATGAACGTGAGCAGCCCGAGGACGGCGCCGCAGATGGCGTTGATGGCAATGCCAGCTAACAGCAGGCCAGAGACGCCCTGAACGCGCTGGCCCAGCACATACGCACAGGCCGTTGCCGCCAGGCTGCCTGCGAAGGCGGCCGAAGCGGTCAGGAAAAAACCGCCCGCGCCCAGCACGATGGCGGCCACGGCACCCAGGGCACCGCCGAGCGAAATGCCCACCAGGCCAGGCTCGGCCAGGGGGTTGCGAAACAAGGCCTGCATGGTCGCACCACAGATGGCCAGTGCGGCTCCGGCCACCAGGGCAAACGCCACGCGGGGCAGCCGGATATCCCAGATAATGTTCTGCCACAGGGCATCGTCGGCCCCGCCTCGACCGGTAAGCAGTCGCGGCAGCGCCGACAGGGGAATCGAGACCGCGCCGCTGGCCGTGGCCAATAGTGCCACCACGACCAATGCGCTAGCGAGGCCAGCGAATATCCAGCGCGCTCGGGCCGCCTCAGTGGCCTGTGCCATGCTGGATGCAAGGTTGCTGTTTGAGGAAGCTGATGGCTTGGCCCAGCCGCGGGCCGGTGCTCAAGGCAAGCAGATCGTCCATGGCGATGATGCATTGATTGCGGGCGGCCGGCGTGCCGGACAGGCCGGGCTGCTGCGCCAGCTTGGACAAGCCTCCCGACGCCGCGGCAGAGGCTTCGGTCACGATGATGACTTGCGGGGCCAGAGCGCCGATGCCTTCGGCCGACAGGGGTTTGTAGCCTTGCTGGGTGGCCATGACATTTTCCAGGCCTGCCATGCGCAACACCATATCGGCCGCCGTGCCACCGCCGGCAGCCTGAGGGGTGCCGGTGCGATTGAGCAGCAGTACCACGCGTTTGCCGGAGGCAGGCAGCGCCTGCGCCGCGGCGAGGTTCTGGCGTACCTGGGCGAGCAGTCTTTCGCCCTCGGGGCCAGCATGCAGCGCCTGGGCAACCTGGTCGATGCGCTTTTCGAGCGACTGTACCGACGGCTCGTCGGAGACATGGACGACCTTGACGCCAACTTCGCTCAGGCGCTTGAGTGCCTCGGGTGGTCCGGACTGCTCGGAAGCCAGCACCAGATCTGGCTTGAGCGCCAGCACCCCCTCGATCGGCACGCTGCGGTAGTAGCCCACGCGCGGCAGCCGGGTGGCAGCCTCGGGGTAGAGGCTGGAGAGGTCATCGCCGACCAGCCTGTCTCCCTTGCCCAGCGCGTAGACGATTTCCGTCACGCTTCCGCCCAGAGTGACGACGCGGTCAGCCGCCTGTGCCGACAGACTCAGGCAAGCTCCGAGTACGGCGCCGAACAGTCTTTTCATATACAGCTCAAGCGGCCAGCGGCTCAGCGCAAAGGCCTGTCATAAGTTCTCGCCAGGCGGGCAGCTCAGGCTTTCCGGGTTTGCGTTCGCCAAAAAACTGCACGATCAGATCGCCGTTGGACGCATAGATTTCCAGCGACGTCACCCAGCCATCGGAAGTCGGCTTGTTGACCACCCAGGCCTGCGCAATGGCGTCGGTATTCAAGTGCAGATTAAAGCGCGGGTCGAGCACATTGAACCAGGGGCCGGTGCGTCGCAGATTATGCACCGCGCCGGTGTGGATCTGGATCATGCCGCGGTTGCCGACAAAGCACATGATGGACAGTCCACTGGCGGCCGCCTGTGTGAGCATGCGTTCGGCGGCATCGGCCGGCACCTGCTGGGCCAGATCGGTGCCGGCAGCGAGCAGCGCGGCCTGGCGCACAACGTTGAACTTGCGCAAGAGCGGGAAAAACTCATGCGTGTCCTTCATGGCCAGCCAGGCCTGGCGCAGTGCCTGCGGGTCGGCCACGCGGTCTTCTGCGGCGGTGGCGGCAATCGGTTGCGGGACGGGCCAGACAGGCGCTGCGGCGAACGTGTCGACCAGAGCCTGCCAAGCGGCCAGGTCGGTGCTTTCAGTGCGATAGACTTTATGAACGGCCACGCCTTCGGCGTCGAAGAATTGCAAGCTGTGGCGCCCATCCTGCTCGACGGCCCAGGCCGAACGCCAGCAATTGAAGAAGACGCGCAGATCGATGTCCGGGCCGAGCACCAGCCCCACCGCGCCTTGCGCCTGGATGTCTTCGTAGCGGCCGTGGCGCTCGTGCACGCACCACTCGTTGCGCGTGAGGGCCATCACTTCGCCGAGGGTGCCCAGTTCGCGGAAAATAGCTTGGGCCTCGCCGTTCAGGGCGGTCACGCGGGCCCCGCCACAGCCGGCGGCAACCCATTCTGCTTCGCTCACGCCCAGCGCCTGGGCAGCGTTGCGGGCACGTTGCGCCGGTTGGCTGGCCGCGTAAGCGTCGTGGCGCGCACGCAGATCATGGGCGCGCTGGTCAAAAGAAACATGGTTCATGCGTTTTCTCCTAGATCCGGCGGGCGGAGCCTGGCCCCGCCCGCGCAAGGGGGGGTCAGTATTGATAGGTCAGGGACAGGCGGACGCTGCGTCCGGGTTCGGTGTACCAGTCTACCGGGCGCGCGATGGCTGTGGCGCCGGCCGTCGGTACATTGATCGCTTCCCAGTATTTTTTATCGAACAGGTTGAATACGCCCAACTGTACCTGCATGCCCTTGACAGTGGCCGGGCGCCAGTAGGCCATCAGATCCACAACGCCATAGCCGGGCGCCTGAAAGTCTGGATAAGGCGTGGCGCTGGAGGCATCCGGATACTCGACCTTGTTGTGCTTGCGCGCGGCGGTGAGCGTGGCGTCCACCCCCCACTGATCGCGGGCATAGCCCAGGCCCAGCACGGCCTTGAGCGCCGGGATGGAGTTCAGGTATTGTCCCGTGCCCTGGTCCTTGCCCACGGCCCATGCCAGCGAGCCCCAGGTGCGCCAGTTGGGGGCGAACTTCCAGTGGGCCGAGGCTTCGGCGCCGTAGATGCGCACGCGGTCACGATTGACGATACCGGTCACGCCCAGCGGATACTGACCGGCCCAGCCCGGCTGCCATTGCAGCGAGCTGGCGTCGATGGGCACGTTCTTGTCGATGAAGTTCTGGTAGCGGTTGTCGAAGAAGGACAGCGCGCCGCCCAGGGCCTCGTCGCCCAGTTTGGTGCCCAGCTCCCAGCCCTTGCTGGTTTCGGGTTTGAGATAGGGGTTGCCCACCCGCAGATAGGTGCCGGCCCCGCCATAGTTGGTGTAGAGCTCGCTGGCGTTGGGCGCACGGTAGCCAAAGCCGTACTGCGCATAGAAAGTGACCTGCTCCTGGGCTTTCCAGGTGCCAAGCAGCTTGGGCGAGAAGCGTCCGCCCGAGGACGACGGCGGCAGCGTGCCTTGCGAGTTGGCGTTGCTGTCGTAGCCATCGCTGGACTGGGGCTTTTGCTCGTAGTGGTCGTAGCGCAGCGAAGGCGTCAGCGTGTAGCGGCCATCGGCGAAGCTGAACTCATCTTGCGCCCAGAAGGCGAACTGGCTGCCCTTGACGTGCGGCATGTCGGCCTGATTGGTGTGCAGCAGATCGCAAAGGCGCGGGCCGAAGGGCGCGCGCATGCCGCTCGGAATGGCCGGGCAGTTGTCGTAGCCGTCGGAATACTGCTGCGTGCGGTTGCCCATCCACTCGCCACCGAGTGTCACGCGTTGGGCGACCGTGCCCTCGAAACGGTGGCTGGCTTCGCCGCTGACTCCGAACAGCGCTTCGCGGATGGAATTGCTGCGGCCGTATGCGCCCGACGGGTAGCCATAGAGGTAGGGATCGCGCGGGATGATGGAGGCGCGGCTGTCGACGCTGCGCTGGCCGTCGAGCGCGTTGTCCAGCGTGACCCGTTGCCAATAGATGTCCGCCGTGGCGCTGTCGATCAGGCCGCCAGCCGTTGGCGCGGTGTATTGATAGTCGAGGGAGACGCGCTCGCGCTTGGTGGTCTTGACGGTGGAGTTGCCTCCGATCAGGTAGCTGGTGCCGGGCCCCTGTTCGTACATATTGTCCAGCGTGCCTTTGCGCTTGAAGTACTCGCCGGTCAGGCCGAAGCGATGGCCTCCGTCGATTTTTTGCTGCAGCTTGGCCAGGAAGTTCTGCTGGGTGTAGTTCTCGGGCGTGGGTTCGTCGCGTTTGGGGCCGTAGCCGCCGACATCGCCGCGGTTGTCCAGCGCGTGGCCGGCGCGCGCGCCAGCCTGAATCAGCCACGAGGTGTTTTCCTGCAGGCGTCCGGCCAGCGCGGCATTGGCGCCGCGGCTGGTATCGGCCGAGTCATAGTCGATTTTGGCCAGTGCGCCGAAGTTGCGGTCGTCCCGCAGCAGATCGGAGGGATCCAGGGTGTGCAGGTCGGCCATGCCGCCCAGGGCGCCCGAGCCGGCTTTGGTCGAATCGGCGCCGCGCACGATATCCAGCCGCGACAGGGTGTTGAAGTCCACCGCCTCCAGTCCGCCTTTGACGCCGCGCGCGCCGTCGTCCAGGAAAGGCAGGCGGATGCCGTCGATGCGGGTCAGCACGCGGTCCTGGTCCAGCCCGCGGATGTTGATGCTGTTGTTCTGGCGGTTGAACGTCACGCCCGGGTCCAGCCGTTTGCTGACGTCGCTCCAGCTGTAGGCCATGGCGGCGTCCAGTTCGGGCCGCGTGGTGACCGTGTTCCAGGCGGGATCGGCGCGCGTGCTCTCGCCTTCGACGGAGACGGGGGCAATTGGGGCACGTTGCCGGCCGGGCGGACGACGTAAGTGCCATTGCCCTGCCGGGTGGCCACCAGCGGGGTGCCGGCCAGCAGTCGGGCCAGCGCCTGCTCGGGGGTGTAGTTGCCGTGCAGGCCGGGGCTCTTGAGCCCCGCCACGGCCGAGGGCTCGTACAGCAGCGTCAGGCCGGCCTGATCGGCATAGCGGGCCAGCGCGTCAGCCAGCGGCGCGGCCTCGATCTGATAGCTGCGCGGGACCGTCTGCTGGGCCAGCGCGGGCACGGACAAGCCCAGCGCCAGGGCCAGAGCTGTCAGGGCCGTGGCGCGCGCCAGTCTGAGCGAGCGGACGGAGGAGAAAGAAGCTGCGGGAGGAGTTACAGGTGCCATGAGGTCGTTCCGATCAGAGGTAGCCGTTGCTTCCCATGACCGTTGAGCAGTTCAAACCGGACAGCTTATGCCCCGCTTTTTTGTAACAGGAATCATTCAGGTTTCCAGGGGCCCGATCGTGACCCAGTAAGGGGTACGGGTGTGGACGGTGACCGGCAGCAAAGCGGGCAAGGCGCGCAGCACGCCGGCCGTGTTGTCGAGTTGGAAGGTGCCCGAGACGCGCAGTTGCGCCACGGCGGGATCGCAACGCACGATGCCGCGGCGGTGCCGGGCGATTTCGGCCGCGAACTCGGCCAGCGACATGTCGCGCGCCTGGAGCACGCCGCGCAGCCAGGCAGGCTGGCTGTCGGGGACCGTGGGCAGCGCGTGCAGAGCCGTGCTGTCGAACCAGGCGGTGCGCGGAGCGGGCATGGTGGCGGGTGAGCCGAACGCGGGCTGGACGCGCACATGGCCTTCGTAGACTTCCACGCGGCAGCCATCGTCCTGCAGGCGCAGGGCAAAACGCGCCTGCTGCGCCATGACCTGGCCTTGCGGCGTCTGGGCCACGCAGGCGCGGGCGCCGGCACGGACATAGATTTCGCCCACGCGCAGGCGCAGGCCATCGGGGGTGAGATCCAGGGCCGTGGCGCTGTTGAGCGTGATCTGGGCGCCGTCGGGCAGCGTGATGTCGCGCCGCTCGCCGGGCGCGCTGCGGTATTCGGCGAACAGGCCGGCCTGCTCGCCGCCGCGCCAGGCGGCCCAGGCCGCCGGCGTGGCCAGGATGAGGCCGGCCAGGGATTTGAGGGCGGCGCGGCGGGCCTTGAAGGCCGGCCGGCCCAGGGTAGCGCGGGCCAGTTCGGGCGGCAGGCCGCCCAGCAGATCACTGACGCGCTGGGCGCGTTGCCAGGCCTGTTCGTGCAGCGCATTGCGCGCGCGCCAGCGTTCGCAGGCGGCCATGTCTTCGACACTGGCCTGCCCCGAGGCCAGTTGCATGAGCCAGCGGGCGGCTTCGCGGGCGACGCGGCGGTCTATCGTGCCTTCGGGATTCATGCGTCGTTCAGCGCCAGAATGCACTGCTCGTAGGCGCGCAGGATATGGCGCTGCACGGTGCGCACCGAAATCTGCAGTTGCTCGGCGATCTGGGCATGGGACAGGTGCTCGATCTGAGCCAGCAGGAAGGCCGTACGCGTTTTGGCCGGCAGGGCGGCGAGCAGGGCGTCGATCTGATCCAGGGTTTCGAGGACGAGCAGGCGCTGCTCAGGCGAGGGGGCGCATTCGAGCGGCAGCACCGCCAGCGCCTCTTCATAGGCGCGCTCCAGCGAGCGGCGCCGGTAGTGGTTCAGCAGCAGGCGCCCGGCGATCGTGACCAGATATGCCCGGGGTTCGCGCACGGCGGACAGCTCGCGGCGATGGCGCAGCACGCGCAGGAAAGTGTCCTGAGCGAGGTCGGCAGCATCGAAACTATTGCCGAGTTTCTTGCGCAACCAGCCATTGAGCCAGCCGTGGTGCTCGGCGTAGAGACGATGGACGTCGTCTTGGGAGGCGGAAAACACGTAAGCGCCCATTGTAAATGAAAATAACTCTCATTCTATTAAATGATGGCGAAACTGCAATCGGAATTTGTCCCTCCCTGCCGGGCATCCGTCCTCGTCCCAAGTGGTGCGGGGCTTCTGCGGCGGATGCCTGAGAGGGAAAACCGGCTCTTGGCCGGGGGCTGTTTCAGCCGCTGTTGCCAAGTCGCAACAGACGACGCGTAAAGCTTCCGCCGCGTCGGACGTTGTTCTTTTCCCCAGGCGGCTATGCGAAAATGGCGCCACACCGGCCCTGTTGCCGCTGACCTTTTTAGGTATTACCCCACCTTGAAGCCCCTGCATTTGATCCGCTGCGCTCTGGCGAGCGCGGGGATGCTGTTGAGCCTGTCCGCGGCCGCGGCCCCGATCTTCGTGCTCAACTCGCTGAACGCCAACGTCAGCATCATTGACCCTGCCACCTATACCGAGTTGCGGCGTGTGCCGACTGGCAAGGAGCCGCATCACCTCTATCTGACTCCCGACGAGAAATCGCTCATGGTGGCCAACGCCCTGAGCGATACCATCACGTTGATGGATCCGCGCACTGGCGAAATCCAGCGCACGCTCACCGGCATTGTCGATCCCTATCAGTTGCGCTTTTCGCCCGACATGAAGTGGTTCGTCACGGCAGCCAACCGTCTGGACCACATCGACATCTATGAGTACAAGCCGCTAGGTCAGGGCAAGGGATTCGACCTCAAACTGGTCAAGCGCGTGTCGGCAGGCAAGACGCCGAGTCATATCGCCATCGACAGCAAGAGCAAGGTCACTTATGTGTCACTGCAAGACAGCGATCAGGTAATGGCGATAGACCTGGCCACGCAGAAGCCGCTGTGGACGATACCGGTGGGCAAGACGCCGGCCGATGTCTTCATCACCGCCGATGACAAGACACTGTTGGTGGCGCTGACCGGCGACAATTATGTCGAGGCGTACGACCTGACGGCCAGACCGGCCAAACTCATCAAGCGCATCAAGGCCGGCGCTGGCGCGCATGCCTTCCGTGCCCAGGGAGATGGCCGCCATCTGTTCGTGAGCAACCGCAGCGCCAACACGATCAGCCGCATCGACACGCGTGCGCTGGAGGTGACGGATACCTTCGCTGCGCCCGGCGGCCCGGATTGCATGGATGTGTCCAAGGACGGCAAACTGCTGTTTGTCACGTCGCGCTGGGCGGGCAAGCTGACGATCATCGATCTCGAGAAGAAAACCGTCAGCAAACAGGTCCGCGTGGGCAAGTCCCCGCACGGGGTATGGACGCTGAATCATGCGCCGGCGCGCTGACAGACACCGGAGTCTGGCGGCCGGCCTGCTGGCCGCCGCGTTCTCGCAAACCCTGGCCGCGCCTGCGGCGGCCGTCTGTGAGAAGCCGGTTTATCTGACTTTCGATACCGGACACATGGGGGTGGCCAGGCATATTGCCGAGGTGCTCAAGCGCCAGGGCGTGCGCGCCACTTTCTTTTTGGCCAATGAGCGCACGCTCACCGACGGCAGCAGCCTGGATGCCCAATGGGCGCCCTGGTGGAAGACGATGGCGGCCCAGGGGCATGTGTTCGGGTCTCATACCTACGATCATGTCTATTGGCGTGGCGATCTGCCGGACGGCAGGTTCCGTGTGCGTCCCAGCGCCGGACCCGACAATGGCAAGACCGCGACCTGGACCGCGGCGCAGTACTGCGACGAGATCAAACGGTCTGCGAAACGGTTCACTGAGATGACGGGCAAGACCCTGTTGCCGCTATACCGCGCGCCGGGCGGCAAAGCATCGCCCGCCCTGCTGGCGGCCGCTCGCCAATGCGGTTTCGCCCACGTTGGCTGGGCCGATGCCGGATTCCTGGGAGACGAGCTGCCCAGCGACAAGTACCCCAACACCGCGTTGCTCGAGCAAGCCTTGCGACGCATCCGGCCAGGGGATATTCTGCTTGCGCACCTGGGCATCTGGTCGCGCAAGGATCCGTGGGCGCCGGCAGTGCTCGAGCCCTTGATCACCGGCTTGAAGGCCAAGGGCTTTTGTTTTGCCACGCTCGATACGCATCCGGCGTATGTCTCGTGGCTTGCCACGCATCATTGATCCCCCATGGAAACACTCAGCCAGCTGTTTTCACAATGCCAGGAATGGCTGTTCGAAGCCGTTGTGCAGCCGCTGCTCTTTCATCTTGGCCTGGCCAGCATCATCGAAGACGCCTATGACGGCACGATGTGGCTGTTGGTCGGCCTGATTCAGATCGTCATCATGGTGACGGTGTTCGGGGCGCTGGAGCGTTGGAGGCCCGTCGAGGCGGTACGTGATCGCCAGCAGGTTTTCGTGGACGTGCTGTACACCCTGGTGCATCGTCTGGGGCTGTTCCGGATTCTGTTGTTCTTCACGATCGAGCCGCTCTGGGATGGCGTTTTCGGTACGCTGCATACCTGGGGCCTGGCAACCTTCCAGCTTGATCAGATATGGCCCGGGGTCACCGACGGGCCCTGGACCAGCCTGCTGCTTTACCTGTTGATCTTCGACCTGGTGGATTACTTCTACCATCGCGCGCAGCATCGTTTCGCCTGGCTCTGGGCGCTGCACGCGTTGCATCACAGCCAGCAGCAGATGACACTCTGGAGCGACAACCGCAACCATCTTCTCGATGACATGTTGCGCGATGTAGTCATCGTGCTGGTTTCGCAGTTGATCGGCGTGCCACCGGCGCAGTTCGTGGCGGTAGTCGCCATCACGCAGCTCACCGAAAGCCTGTCGCATGCCAATCTGCGCGCCAGCTTTGGGTGGCTGGGTGCGCGCCTGATCGTCGGGCCGCGCTTTCATCGTCAGCATCATTCGATCGCGTATGACGCTTCGGCGCCGGCGCCGGGGCCGGCGGGCGGCTACAACTTTGCCGCCCTGTTCCCGGTCTGGGACATGCTGTTTCGCACCGCACGCTTCGATGGCGACTATGGGCCAACCGGCATACATGACCAGTTGCCGCAAGGCGGCAGCCGGGACTACGGACGAGGTTTCTGGGCCCAGCAATGGCTGGGCATGAAACGGCTATGTGCGCGGTCTAGGTCGCGGCGCTCGGATCGTGCGCCTGCTTCTTGATGGCGCCGTGGCGGTTTTCCATTTCCTGACGCAGGGCGCGGCGCTGTTTGGCGGCTTCGAATCGTTGCCGTTCCTCGAGCGTGCGTAGCTCCAGCGCCGGTACGGCGGTGGGCTGGCCCTGTTCGTCGACGGCCACCATGGTGAAATAACAGCTGTTGGTGTGGCGCACCAGCTTGCGCCGGATGTCCTCGGTCACGACTTTGATGCCCACCTCCATGGAGGTGCGCCCGGTGTAATTGACCGCGGCCAGGAACGTGACCAGCTCGCCCACATGGATGGGCTCGCGAAACACCACCTGATCGACCGAGAGCGTGACGACGTAGTGGCCGGCGTACCGGCTCGCACAGGCGTAGGCCACCTGATCCAGATATTTGAGAATGGTGCCGCCGTGCACATTGCCTGAGAAATTCGCCATGTCCGGCGTCATCAGGATGGTCATCGAAAGCTGGTGGCTGAAAGCGTCTTCCATGATGATCTTGCAAGTGGGAAAGCGGCTATCGTACCCGGCTATTGCTGCGTGGCGGTGCCGTCCGGCGTGCTTATCGGCTGCGCGGCGCGCAGCGCCGGCGGATTCCAGCGGCCATCCAGTGCCGCCGCCGCGGGCAGGTATACCCTCAGCAAGATGTTGACGTCTGGTCCGGACAGGGGCAGCCAATTGTCGCGGTCGGCCTCGGGTGGGGGCGCCTCCTGCAGATAAAGCTCCAGCGATCCGTCGGGATTAAAGCGCAACGGATCCCGGTCGCCCACGCTCTGGCGCCGGGGCGCATCGGCGAGCGGCTGGCCCCGAGCATCGAAGGCGGCCAGCCTCCAGAACCCGTCTCCCGGCGGCAGCTCGTCGGGTTCGAAGCGCAGGACATAGCGCTTGCCGGCATCGATGGGCAGCCCATCGGCATCGCTTGCCAAGCGCAGCACCAGCACATCCTCGGCCAGTTCCACGCCGGGTTGGCGCCAAGCCATGTTTGCCCGCTTGAGGTAGGCGCTGCCGTAGGCACCTATCGCCTGCCGTTCGGCCACCCATCCGTGCGCGGCCGGTTGCGGCGCCAGGGCTGCGATGTATGCCGGCCCTACGCTAGCGGCATGGCGCAGGGCTTGCTGCACGCCATTGTCCTGGCGCGCGCGAAATCAAACTGCTGACCGGGGATGACACCGACACGGCGCAAGCGTGCCAGCATGGGTTGATCGATGGCGTGGGGCGGTGTTTTGCGCAGCAGTTCCGCGGCATAGCTGAAAAACGCGTCGGCCGGCATCGTAGCCAGCAACTGAGCGACCGGTGTGGTCGCATCCAGCTTTGGATCGGAAGTCAACTGCATGGATTGCGCGCCTCGATTCCAGTCCTGCAGCGGCGTCAGAATGAAGGCGTCCTGCAATTGCTGCGTCTCGCCGGCCTCGCCTGCCTGCAACAGACCTCGTAGCCAGACCTGCGGGGTCGGCGCGCCGATGCGTTGCATGCCCGCCGGCAATGGTGTCATCCAGCCGGGTGGCACCACCGCGTAATTGCCGCGCCCCGTGCCGGTGCTGCGCTTGCCCACCGTGGCGAAGGCATCGCTCCAGAGGTCATGCAGCGTCAGGGTATAGAGCCTGCCTTGAGTGGGCGGCACAGAAATCACCACTGGGCCGGCACTCAAGTCCAGCCAGGCGCTCAGGCGCAGCATGTCGGCATGGGGCCAGGCCGAGCCCGCGGCCTGGCCGCGCTGCATCCAGAAGCGGTTGGCCGCCGCGTGCCCGGGCAGCTGGGCTGTCTTGGGCGAGATGGCCTGGCGTCGCATCAAGTCCATCGACACCAGAGGATAGAGATACACGTAGGCGTCCAGCGCCAGGCGCTGCATCTCGGCGGCGGCGGGCGAGAGCGCGGATGCGGGCGCGGCGTGAGCCTGGCCTGGCGCGGGCGCAAGCATGACGGCCAGCGTCAGAGCCGCCGCGCACAGCCCGCGCATCCGAGCGGCAGAATCAATAATGAATTTTCTTCCCATTCGCATCGAAAAAGAGGGAGGCATGGCCGGCATCGTATCAGTGCCGCGCAGCGCTAAAATCGCCGAATACACCGCCTTCTTGATCTATATCGTTGTTTGTGCGGTGCGCAATTGATATAGGCGTTGCAAGCATCCTATACTGCCTGTATCACCGACGTCTGTCGTGTCTTTACAAGAGGCAGAAGCGGGCGTCAGTTTCCTCCACCCAGAAGGGAGTGCTTCATGCTCAACATGAATCGCCGCCAGTTCTTCAAGGTGACAGGGTCGACGCTGGCCGGTTCGAGCCTGGCAATGTTGGGCGTCGCGCCCGGCAACGCCATGGCCGAAGTGCGCCAGTACAAGCTTGCGCGCATGAAAGAAACGCGCAACACCTGTCCCTACTGTTCGGTCGCCTGTGGCATCTTGATGTACGGGCTTGGCCACGGCGCCAAGAACGCCAAGGCCAGTATCGTTCACATCGAAGGCGATGCCGATCATCCGGTCAACCGCGGGACCCTCTGTCCCAAGGGGGCTGGCCTGATCGATTTCATTCACAGCCCCAATCGCCTTACCTATCCGGAGTACCGCGCGCCGGGCTCGGATAAATGGCAGCGTGTGTCCTGGGACGAGGCGATGACGCGCATCGCCAAGCTCATGAAGGACGACCGCGACGCCAACTTCGTGCAGAAGACGGCTGACGGCAAGACCGTCAATCGCTGGCTGACCACCGGCATGCTTGCGGCGTCGGCCAGCAGCAACGAGGTCGGCTACATCACGCACAAAGTTGTGCGCAGCATGGGAATGCTTGCATTCGACAACCAAGCTCGTGTCTGACATGGTCCGACGGTGGCAGGTCTTGCCCCGACGTTTGGCCGTGGAGCGATGACGAACCATTGGGTCGACATCAAGAATGCGGATGTAGTGCTGATCATGGGTGGCAATGCCGCCGAGGCCCACCCTTGCGGGTTCAAATGGGTCACGGAAGCCAAAGCCCATAACAAAGCCAAATTGCTGGTCGTGGACCCGCGCTTTACGCGCTCGGCGTCCGTGGCGGATTTCTACGCGCCCATACGTACCGGAACGGATATCGTCTTTCTGGGTGGGGTGATCCATTACCTGCTCGAAAACGACAAGGTCCAGCACGAGTACGTACGCAACTACACCGACTTCTCGTTCATCGTTCGCGAGGACTTCGCGTTCGAAGATGGCATCTACTCGGGCTACAACCCCGAGAAGCGCAGTTATGACAAAGCCTCGTGGGATTACGAGCGCGGTGAGGACGGCTTCGTCAAGACCGACCCGACACTGCAGCACCCGCGCTCGGTCTACCAGTTGCTCAAGCAGCACTATGCGCGCTATACGCCCGAGATGGTCGAGCGCGTCTGTGGCACGCCGGTGGACAAGTTCCATCACGTCTGCGAGACACTCGCGTCGACGGCCACGACCGATCGGGCAGCCACCATCCTGTATGCACTGGGCTGGACGCAACACTCCATCGGCTCGCAGATCATTCGCACCGGCGCCATGCTGCAACTGCTGCTGGGCAATATCGGCGTGGCTGGCGGTGGCATGAATGCGCTGCGCGGCCACTCCAACATCCAGGGGCTGACCGATCTGGGGTTGATATCCAATCTGCTGCCGGGCTACATGACGCTGCCCAATGAGGGCGAGCAGGATTTCGGCAAGTACATCGACGTACGTGCGCAAAAGCCGCTGCGCCCCAACCAGTTGAGCTATTGGCAGAATTACAAGAAGTTCCACGTCAGCCTCATGAAGGCCTGGTGGGGCGCAGCCGCCACGGCGGAAAACAACTGGGGCTACGACTATCTGCCCAAGCTGGACAAGCTCTACGACATGCTGCAGACGTACGAGCTGATGAATCAGGGCAAGGTCAATGGCTATATCTGCCAGGGCTTCAATCCGCTTGCCGCCGCGCCCAATAAAGCCAAGATGACCGCGGGCTTCTCCAAGCTCAAGTTCCTGGTCATCATGGATCCGCTGGCCACCGAAACGTCGGAATTCTGGCGCAACGTGGGCGAGCACAACGACGTCGATTCGAGCAAGATCCAGACTGAAGTCTTCCGGTTGCCCACCACCTGTTTTGCCGAGGAAGAAGGCGCATTGGTCAATTCCGGCCGCTGGTTGCAGTGGCATTGGAAGGGGGCCGAGCCTCCGGGCGAGGCGCGCAGCGATATCGAGATCATGTCCGATCTCTATACCCGCATGCGCGAGATGTATCGCAAGGATGGCGGCGTTTATCCCGATCCCATCGTCAACCTGTCCTGGCCGTATTCCAATCCGGAAAGCCCCACTGCGGTGGAGTTGGCCAAGGAGTACAACGGCCGTGCGCTCGTTGACCTGACCGACCCCAAGGATCCCACCCGCGTGACGCGCAAGGGCGGCGAGCAGTTGGCCGGGTTTGCCGAATTGCGCGACGACGGTACGACCGCCAGCGGCTGCTGGATTTTCGCGGGTGCCTGGACCGAGGCCGGCAACCTCATGGCTCGCCGCGACAATAGCGATCCCACCGGCATCGGGCAGACCCTGAACTGGGCCTGGGCGTGGCCGGCCAATCGCCGGGTGCTCTATA
The DNA here is from genome assembly GCF_020735985.1 of Bordetella holmesii. NCBI lineage: Bacteria > Pseudomonadati > Pseudomonadota > Betaproteobacteria > Burkholderiales > Alcaligenaceae > Bordetella > Bordetella holmesii. The sequence continues at coordinate 3,159,263 of NZ_CP085973.1, read as the reverse complement.
ACCGTGCGTCCTGCGACGTCGAAGGCAAGCCCTTCAATCCGCGCCGCAGCCTGATCTCCTGGAACGGCAAGGCCTGGACGGGTGCCGATATTCCGGACTTCAAGGGCGACGAGAATCCTGCCGGTGGCATGGGTCCTTTCATCATGAACCCCGAGGGTGTGGCTCGCTTTTTCGCCCGCGGCGGCATGGCCGAAGGCCCCTTCCCCGAGCACTACGAGCCCTTCGAGAATCCGCTGGGTTACAACCCGCTGCATCCCAAGCAGCCGTTGGCCATCAGCAATCCGGCCGCGCGCGTGTTCAAGTCGGACCTCGAAGCCATGGGCCGAGTGGAGGACTTTCCGTATGTGGCCACCACCTACCGCCTGACCGAGCATTTCCATTACTGGACCAAGAACGTCAGGCTCAATGCCATCCTGCAGCCCGAGCAATTCGTCGAGATCGGCGAGGCGCTGGCCAAGGAACTGGGCATCGCCAACGGTTCACGAGTGAGAGTCTCGTCCAAACGCGGCCATATCACGGCCGTGGCGCTGGTGACCAAGCGGATCAAGGCGCTGACCGTCGAAGGCCGCACCGTGCACCAGGTGGGCATTCCCATTCACTGGGGCTTCGTGGGGATCGCAAAACCCGGCTTTCTGGCCAATACGCTGACGCCTTTCGTGGGCGACGGCAATAGTCAGACGCCCGAGTTCAAGTCCTTCCTGGTCAAGGTCGAGAAGGCATAGGAGTCAAGTTATGTCGATGCAATCACTGGACATCAAACGGCGCTCGGCCACCACCACTCCTGCGCCTGGCGTACGCGAGCCCTCGACGGGCAGCGTCGCCAAGCTGATCGACGTCTCCAAGTGCATAGGCTGCAAAGCCTGTCAGGTGGCGTGCATGGAATGGAACGATCTGCGCGACGAGATCGGCGTGAATGTGGGGGTCTATGACAACCCGGCCGACCTCACCGAGCATTCCTGGACCGTCATGCGTTTTTCGGAGTACGAAAACGACAAAGGCGATCTGGAGTGGTTGATCCGCAAGGACGGCTGCATGCACTGCGAGGATCCGGGCTGCCTGAAAGCCTGTCCCTCGCCGGGCGCCATCGTCCAATACAACAATGGCATCGTGGATTTTCACGAAGAAAACTGTATTGGCTGCGGCTACTGCATCACCGGCTGTCCGTTCAACGTGCCGCGCATTTCGGAGAAAGACCACAAGGCCTATAAGTGCACCTTGTGTTCGGATCGCGTGGCCGTCGGACAAGAGCCTGCCTGTGTCAAAACCTGTCCTACCGGTGCCATCGAGTTCGGCACCAAAGAGGACATGAAGCAGCAGGCCGCGGAGCGGATCGAGGATTTGAAGTCGCGCGGCTTCGAGAACGCCGGTCTCTACGATCCGCAGGGGGTGGGTGGCACGCACGTCATGTACGTGCTGCATCATGCCGACCAGCCGCAGCTCTACCACGGCCTGCCCAAGGATCCCAAGATCAGCCCCATGGTGTCGCTCTGGAAGGGTATCGCCAAGCCGTTGGGCGTGGCCGCGATGGCCTTGACGGCGTTGGCCGGCTTCATGCACTACATCCGTGTCGGGCCCAACGAAACCGACGAAGAAGATGAACGCAAGGCAGAAGAGGAGGCGCGTCATGGCTGAACCCCGTCATCCCAAGCTGATCCAGCGGTACACGGCCGGTGAGCGTACCAATCACTGGCTGATCGCCCTGACCTTCATCCTGCTGGCCCTCTCGGGGCTGGCGCTCTTTCATCCAGCCTTCTCCTGGCTCTATGCCTTGCTGGGCGGAGGACCCTGGACGCGGATTCTGCACCCCTTCATCGGGGTCGTCATGTTTGTCTGCTTCTTTGTCTTTGCCTGCCACATGTGGCGCAACAACTTGATGACGAAGAATGACGTCCAGTGGTTGCGTCAGTTGGGCGACGTGGTCAACAACCGCGAGGACAGGTTGCCCGAGGTCGGCAAGTACAACGGTGGCCAGAAGTTGTTGTTCTATGTGTTGATCCTGTGCATGCTGGGTCTGATCCTGACCGGGATCGTGATGTGGCGCGCCTACTTCTCGATGTACTTCCCGATCTGGGCGGTGCGGGCTGCCTCGTTGCTGCATGCTGCTTTTGCTTTTGTGCTGATTTGCGCGATCATTGTGCATATCTATGCGGCGATCTGGGTCAAGGGCTCGATCCAGGCCATGGTGCGGGGCACCGTGAGCTGGGGCTGGGCCTGGAAGCATCATCGCGCCTGGTTCCGTACGGTTCGCAAGGAGTCGCCAGGCGGCGAGTAATCCCCGTCGGCTGCACCCATCGGACCTGCGGGTCCGTCGCACGGCTGCGATGTGCCACTTGGCGCATTGGCAGCCGTGTTTGTTTCTCTGGAGAGTGCTTTGCAGCGAATTTTGCCGCGTGGTGAGATCGAATCCCTGGACCACACCGCTATCGCCCGCCTGCGTCAGCCTGAGCGCACGACGGTTTTCAGCGCCCGCGCCGCGCGCTTGCGCGCCCTGGCTGAAGACAGCCCGATTGCCGATTACCTGCGTTTGATGGCCGATGTGGCCGATACCCAGCAGAGCCTGTTGGCCGGCAGCCATTTCGAAGGCCCCCCGGTCGATCGCATCGAGCTGGCCCAGGCCCATGGCATGCCTCCCCTGCAGGCCGTTGCCTGGGAGCGCGATCCGGCGTGGCGCGGCTTGCTTGATCAGTTGCTCGCTCGCGTGGCGGCGTTGCCGACCACTGCAGCAGCGGCGCGCGAGGTGTGCGAGCGTTGGCGCGATGTGCTGGCCCGCGATCCACAGACCGTCGAGGCGCTGGCCGACGCCGTGCTGGCCGAGCGCGCCGTCGGTGTGGACAGCGCCGCCGCGCCCCTGGTGATGGCCGCGCTGCAAGTCTATTGGACCGATATGGCCTGCCGTTTCGATCCCAAGGCCATGCCGGTGGCAAGCCCCTTCGGTGTGTGCCCCATGTGCGGCAGCCTGCCCGTGGCCAGCGTGGTGCGCGTGGGCGGCAAATCCGATGGGTTGCGGTATCTGTCATGCAGCCTGTGCTCGTGCGAGTGGCATCTGGTGCGCGTGACCTGCAGTCAGTGCCAGGGCACCAAAGACATCGCGTATCACAACATCGAAGGCCGCTCCGAGGCCATCAAGGCCGAGTCTTGCGATAGCTGCCATAGTTACCGCAAGATTTTTTATCAGGAGAAAGACCTGCATGTCGATCCGGTGGCCGATGATCTGGCCAGTCTGGCGTTGGACGTATTGATGGGAGAAGCCGGCTATCACCGTGCCAACGGCAATCCTTTGCTCTGGCACGAGGAGGCGGCAGAATGAGCGCGCGGCCGGCTACCCCGGGCGATCTGCCTGCGCTGGACCGTCTTCTTGGCCAGTCTGTCTATGCGCCGCTGCAACAGCGCTACGGCCGCAGCCAGGTAGTGGCCACCCTGCGTGAGCAGTTGCAGCAGTTGCGCGAGCGGGCGCAGGCCGGCGGTCTGGATCACGCCGAGCTCGAGCCGGCAGCGCTGGCCACGGTCACCGAGCAGACGTTGGCCGCGCGCAATGCGCCGCGCTTGCGGGCGGTGTTCAACCTTACCGGTACGGTATTGCACACGAATCTGGGACGGGCTTTGCTGCCGGATGCGGCGGTACAGGCCGTGGTGCGCGCGCTCACGCAGCCGGCCAATCTGGAGTTCGATCTGGAGACGGGCGCGCGCGGCGATCGCGACGACCTCATCGAGAATCTGCTGTGCGAGCTGACCGGTGCGGAAGCGGCCACCGTGGTCAATAACAACGCCGCTGCCGTGCTGCTCATGCTCAATGCCCTGGCCGACCGTAAGGAGGTCATCGTCTCGCGTGGCGAATTGGTCGAGATCGGGGGAGCGTTCCGCATCCCCGACATCATGAAGCGGGCCGGCGCGCGTCTGGTCGAAGTGGGTACCACCAACCGGACACATCCTGCCGACTACAGCAATGCGATCGGCCCGCGCACCGCCATGCTCATGAAAGTGCATTGCAGCAACTATGCGGTCAGTGGGTTCACCAAGAGCGTCAGCGTGGCGCAAGTCGCGGCCCTGGCGCATGCGCAGGGGTTGCCGGCCACGGTCGATCTGGGCAGCGGTACGCTGCTGGATCTGACGCAGTGGGGCCTGCCACGGGAGGACACCGTGCGCGATACGATCGAGGCCGGCGCCGATCTGGTCACTTTCAGTGGCGATAAGTTGCTTGGCGGGCCACAGGCCGGTTTGCTGGTCGGGCGGGCCGACCTGATCCGCAAGATCAAGAAGAACCCACTCAAACGCGCGTTGCGCGTGGGCAAGCTGACGCTGGCCGCGCTCGAGCCCGTGCTGGCCTTGTATCGTGCGCCGGAAATGCTGGCCGAGCGGCTGACCACGCTGCGCTTGCTCACGCGCCCGCAACGCCAGATGCAGCTGCAGGCCGAGCGCTTGCGCCCCGCCATGCAGCATGCCGTCGGTCCTGAGTTTGGCGTCGAGGGCGCGCCGATGTTCAGCCAGATCGGCAGTGGCGCGTTGCCCATCGATCAATTGCCCAGTTTCGGGCTGGCCATTCGCTACCTTGGCCGAGGCCGACCGGGCAGGCACCTGGAGCGCTTGCAGTCCAGCCTGCGCGGCCTGGCCCGGCCGGTGGTAGGCCGTGTCGATGACGACGTATTCTGGCTCGATCTGCGTTGCCTCGAAGAATGCGACGAGGCCGAGTTCGCCTCTCAGCTATCGGAGCCGCTGGCATGATTGTCGGAACCGCCGGGCACATCGATCACGGCAAAACCACCTTGGTGCGAGCGCTTACCGGCGTCGATACCGACCGGTTGAAGGAAGAGAAAGCCCGCGGGATTTCCATTGAACTGGGCTACGCCTACACGCCGCTTGCCAATGGCGATGTCCTGGGCTTTATCGATGTCCCTGGCCATGAAAAGCTGGTGCACACCATGGCCGCCGGGGCCAGCGGTATCGATTTCGGGTTATTGGTGGTGGCGGTAGATGACGGCGTCATGCCCCAGACGCGCGAGCATCTGGCCATTTTGGCCTTGCTGGGCGTTGACCTCGGCGCGATTGTCATCACCAAGTCCGACAGGGTGAATGCCGCCAGAGTCGAGGTCGTCAAGGATGAGGTCCGCGCGCTGGTCGCCGATGGCTTCCTGCGCGATGCGCCGGTGTTCGTGGTGGCGGCAAGCCAGCCTGACGATCCCGGAGTGAGCGAACTCAAGGCCTGGCTGGATACCCAGGCGCAGGCATTGGCCCCGCGGCCCGCTAGCGGCCTGTTCCGCCTGGCCATTGATCGAGCCTTCACGCTGGCCGGACACGGCACAGTGGTCACCGGGACGGTGCATGGGGGTACAGTCCGCGTCGGCGATGAGAAGGCGGATCTGCGCCTCATGCCCGCCGCTCGACCCGTCCGGGTGCGCAGTATCCATGCACAGAATCGCAGCAGCGAAACCGGCGCTGCCGGGCAGCGCTGCGCGCTGAACTTGCCTGGCGTGGATAAAGACGAGATCACGCGCGGCGATTGGGTGGCCGATGCGCGCTGCTTCACGCCCTCGCAGCATCTCGACGTCGAATTGCGCTGGCAGGGGGACACGGCGCTGACTGCCTGGACGCCGTTGCACGTGCATCTGGGGTCGGCGCGGGCATTGGCCCACGCCGTGCCGTTGGCGCCGTCAGTGCTGGCACCCGGGCAGAGCGGGCGCGTGCAACTGGTATTTGGCGCGGCCATGTGCGCCATGCCGGGTGACCGCTACATCGTGCGTAACGCGCAGGCCAGCCGCACCGTCGGGGGTGGGCAGGTGCTCGACGCCAATGCGCCGGACCGCAAACGTCGCTCACCCGAACGCCTGGCCTGGTTGGATGCGCTGGCCGCGTATCTGTCCAATGGTGATCTGCGGCCCGTGCTGGCCCAGGCTCCCTTGGGCATTTCAGAGCGGATGGTATTGCGCTTGGGGGCAGTCGAACGCATCCCGCCTGAAGCGCACTGGGTGGCACCGCGCCAAGGCGGGGGGCGCGTGTTGATCGACCAGGCGTGCTGGCAGGCTCTGCACGAGGACCTGCGCGCGACGCTGGCCGCGTTTCATGCGCAATTCCCCGATGAGCCCGGCGCCGACGCCGGCAGGTTGCGTCGTATGGCCCGGCCGCAGGCCACGCCCGTGCTTTGGCAGGCGTTGCTTGAGAGTGCCGCGCAACAGGAGTTGGTGCGGCGCAATGGTGTCTGGTGGCAGTTGCCGGATCATGGCGTGGCGTTGAGCCAGGCCGAAGTCCTATTGGCTGAACACGTCCTTGCGCAGTTGCGGCAAGGACGTTACGACCCGCCCTGGGTACGCGATCTGGGCCGCAGCTTGCATGTTTCCGAGGAGGACATGCGCCGCCTGCTGCGCAAGCTGATGCGTCGTGGCGATGTCGTGCAGGTGGTGCGTGATCTCTTTTATCACCGCGATTCGGTGCAGGCCCTGGCGGCCATGGTGGCCAGGCTGTGCCAGGAACATGGCAGCGCCGAGGCCGCAGCGTTTCGGGATATGACGGGCCTTGGCCGCAAGCGCGCCATCCAAATCCTCGAGTTCTTCGACCGCGTGGGGTATACGCGGCGTCTGCGGGACGGACATGTGTTGCGCGCCGACAGTGCGCTTTATCTTTATCCACAAACGGGGGCCGAGTCGCTATCATAGGGCGCTATGCCAAGGGAAGGCATGCGTGCCCGGTGGCACGGCTGGGCTTCAAACCCAGTTGGGGGTGTCAGACACTCCCAGGTAGGTTCGACTCCTGCTGCCTTCCGCCATCTCTTGCACGGCCGCGATGCTATGCTTTCTGCGTCCCTGATTTGATGGAGGTTGCGTATGTCCACCGATACCGTCCCGCGCCTGACGTCGCTGTCTCATGGCGGCGGCTGCGGCTGCAAAATCGCGCCAGGTGTGTTGTCAGAGCTGTTGGCGCGTTTCGTCCCGCAGCGCAACGACCCGAATCTGTTGGTGGGCACCGAGACTTCCGACGACGCTGCGGTCTATCGCCTCAACGATCAGCAGGCCTTGATCGCCACCACCGATTTCTTCATGCCCATCGTCGACAATCCCTTCGACTTCGGGCGAATCGCCGCGACCAATGCGCTGTCGGACATCTATGCCATGGGCGGCACACCCATCATGGCGCTGGCCATTGTGGGCATGCCCATCAATGTCTTGCCGCATGGGGTGATCGCCGACATCCTGCGCGGCGGCGAATCCGTCTGCCAGGAGGCCGGCATCATGATCGCAGGCGGGCACAGCATCGACTCGGTCGAACCCATCTATGGCCTGGCCGCCATGGGCCTGGTGCATCCGGACCGCATCAAGCGCAATGCCGATGCACGCGCTGGCGACGTACTCATCCTGGGCAAACCCCTGGGCGTCGGTGTGCTGTCTGCCGCGCTGAAGAAAAACCTTCTGGACGAAGTCGGTTATGCCGCCATGATCGCGGCGACCACCCAGCTCAATCGTCCGGGTCCCGATCTGGGCGCACTGCCCGGCGTGCATGCCATTACCGATGTCACCGGCTTTGGTTTGTTGGGTCATGCACTGGAGATGGTTCGCGGCGCTGGGCTGACCGCCAGACTGCGACTCGCGGATCTGCCCTGGATGCCGGGCGTACGCGCCCTGGCCGCCAATGGCGTGGTGACGGGCGCCTCCGGGCGCAACTGGGCCTCCTACGGCGGCTCGGTGCATCTTGGTTCCAGTATCACTGACAGCGATCGGGCGTTGTTGACGGATCCACAGACATCGGGCGGTCTGTTGGTGTCGTGCGCGCCGTCTGCGGCCGCTCGGGTGCTGGAGGTCTTCGCGGCCGGCGGATTTGCCCAGGCTGCGATCATCGGTGAGATGGCCGCCGGCGAGGGCCGGGTCGAGGTGGTCTAACCGGGTTCGTAGACAGGACCGCCTATCTACGAGTCCGTTGCCGACAGGGCCTGGGCGCGCAACCATTCGGCCACGATGCCGGCTTCCCGCGACGGCCGGCGCGGATTGCGCACCAGCCAATACGCCAGCGGCCTCGCTGCTCAGGGCGCGCAGCCTGCCGGCCGCCAGCATCGGAGCGATCAGGGCCTGGCGCCCCAGGGCTACGCCATGGCCCGCCAGGGCGGCATGCACGACCTGGTCGTATTGGTTAAAGCGCAGCATGCTGCGGGGGCGCAGACGGTCCAGGCCGCGTGCCTGCAGCCAACTGTCCCATTGCAGCCAGGGGCGCGCAGGGTCGTCGAATTCGAGCAGAACCTGTTCGTGAAGGTTGTGCTGATCCAGCCGGTCCAGGTGCAATGCCGGATGGGCCACCGGCAAGACAGACTCGCCGAACAGCCACAAGGCGTCCTCACTGGCCTGTTCGGCCGTGCAGTAGCGGATAGCGATATCCACGCCCTCGCGATCCAGGTCCATGAGACGGTTGTCGGCCGCCACCCGGACATCGATGTCCGGGTGGACAGCCTGGAAAGCTCCCAAACGCGGCAGCAGCCACAGCGAAGCCACACCTATGGTGGTTGTGACCGTGATGGGCAGACGCCTGCCAGGGGTGCGCCACTGTGCGCACAGCTCGGCCAGCTCGATCATCCAGGGGGCGGCCAGTCGAAATAACTGCATGCCTTCGGGAGTGAGAGACACGCTGCGAAAGCCGCGCTTGAGCAGCGCCACGCCGAGATGGGTTTCCAGGCTTCGGATCTGACGGCTGACCGCCGATTGGGTGACATGCAGGTCTTGCGCCGCCTGCGTGATGCTCATGCGGCGCGCGACGGCCACAAAACCGCGCACAAGATCGAGAGGTGGCAATTTAGCGAGGGTGAGTGGCATTCGAAAAACTCATGTCATGAGGCCGTGAAAGTCGCTTGAGCAATAGTACTCGTGCGCGTCCAATAGCCGACGAGCGGCGAAAAAAGCAGCGGGGTTCTGACGTGCAGATCGCATGCTGTCGTGTGCGCAGGCTGTGCTTGCGGCCCGCTGGTACACCCGCCGATTGCGGCCATTCGGCCGTGCCCGTTTCTCTTGCCGGAGCGCTCCTTGATGACGCCTGCCGCACCCGTGGTTCAGATCTGGTTCGATTTCGCCAGTCCCTACAGCTATCTGGCGATGGCCCGCGTTCACGTGCTGGCCAGTCAGGCAGCCGTGTTGTACGAGTTGCAGCCATTTTTGCTTGGTCCCATCTTTCAGGCGCAGGGCTGGAACGACAGCCCCTTTCGGCTCTACCCGGGCAAGGGCGCATATATGATGCGCGACATTGCCCGCCTGGCATTACTGGGCAAAAGCCAGCCGTGGGGCTTGGACTTCTGCCAAGCCGTCTTCGGTGCGAATTTTGCGCAAGACCGCGATATTCAGGACGAGGACGTCATGCGGGAAATTCTGCAGAATCTCGGCCTGGACGCGACGGACTGGATAGCACGCGCCAAAACCGAGGCCACCAAGGAAGCCTTGCGCCAACAGGTTGATCGGGCTCGGCAGCATGGCATTTTTGGTGCCCCGACGTTTCTGGTGGGTGATGAAATGTTCTGGGGCAATGACAGACTCGAAGACGCGCTGCAATGGGCGCGTGACGGCAGGCAGGCATGAGCCAGCCCGTCATGGTGATCACCGAGGGCGCGCACGTTCACAGCGACATGCAGGCGCCGGGCGGTGAGCCCGGTCGTGTGGGCGGGCACAGGCACGCCTTGCCCATGCCGCGCGGCGGCTCGGCCGAAGAGGTCGCCGCGGGCATCATGTGCCGGCGCTCTCCGCCGGCGTTTTGCTCCATTGCCTCATCGATTGACGTTTCAGGCGGATGATGAAAAACAATCCCCATCGCGCGTTGCCCATGCCGGGCAGCCGCTCCTTGACCCAATTCCGCAGCGTGCGCATCCGGCGCGTGGCGTTTCACTGGCGCCGGCGGCAGGACGAAGCGGCCGTGCCGCCGACAGACGAAGGCAGCAAAGCCCCGGGTTAAGGCCGCCGCCACGAGCACGGCGGAGCGTTCAATCTGACCTTTGCGTGTCGTGGCCGGCACAGCCCGGAGCCGTTCAGGGACATGGCCCGGCGGGCCTTGGTGATCCGATGGACGGCGTTGACGCCGGCGCCCGCGCTGCAGCGTCCGTTTGGCGGCATCCCCCGCTCTGCGAGCGGATCAGCCCAGTAGCCGGGCCAGCTCCACACCGGGATCGTCGGCGCGCATGAAGGTTTCGCCGACCAGGAAAGCATGGACGTCGTGTTGACGCATGAGCTGGACATCCTCGGGGTTGAGGATGCCGCTTTCGGTGACGACACGTTTTCCGGCTGGCACACGCGGCAACAGATTCAGCGTGGTGTCCAGCCGGGTTTCGAAGGTGCGCAGATTGCGGTTGTTGATACCCAACAGCGGGGTCTTCATCGACAGCGCGATTTCGAGTTCGCGTTCATCGTGCACCTCGACCAGTACGTCCAGACCCAGGTCCAGGGCCAGGGCTTCGTAGTCGCGCAGTTGCGCCGGCGTGAGCGCGGCGACGATGAGCAGCACGCAGTCCGCGCCCATGGCCCGGGCCGAGATGATCTGGTAGGGGTCGACAATAAAGTCTTTGCGCAGTACCGGCAGCGAGCAGGCCGCGCGTGCGCGGCGCAAGTTATCGTGCGAGCCTTGAAAGAACTGCACATCGGTCAGCACTGACAGGCAGGCCGCGCCGTGTACGGCATATGAGGCGGCGATTTCGGCGGGGTTGAAATTCTCGCGCAGCACGCCCTTGGACGGCGATGCTTTCTTGATTTCGGCGATCACGCCTGCCTTACCCTGCGAGATCTTGTCTTCGATGGCCTGTGCAAAGCCGCGCACGTCCTGGCGCGCCTGGGCTTCACGCAGCAATTCTGCTTCGCTACGTAATTGGCGAGCGGTAGCGACTTCCTCGACCTTGATGGCGAGGATCTTCGCAAGTATGTCGTTCATTTTGAAAATTTCCGGGTATATGCGCAGAATTCTTCCAACTTGGCGCGTGCCGCCCCGTTGGTGATCGTTTCAAAAGCCAGCGCCAACGCTGACTCGATGCTGTCGGCCTTGTTGCCAGCGTAGATCGCCAGGCCAGCGTTAAGCGCGACGATATCACGCGCTGCCCCTTCGACATTATCCAATGCTTCCATGACAAGTTCACGCGATTGTTCGCGATTGGACACCTTGATGCTGCGATTGGACATCATGGATAGTCCGTAGTCTTCCGGATGTATCTCGTATTCGCGTACGACGCCGTCCTTGAGTTCGCCGACCAGCGTCGCCGCGCCCAACGAGGCTTCATCCATGCCGTCTTTGCCATGCACCACCAGCACGTGGCGCGACCCCAGGCGCTCGAGTACGCGGACCTGAATGCCCACCAGATCAGGATGGAATACCCCCATCAGTTGATTGGCGGCGCCGGCCGGATTCGTCAGGGGGCCCAGAATATTGAAGATGGTGCGTACGGCGAGCTCTTTGCGCACGGCAGCGACGTTCTTCATGGCGCCATGGTGGGCCGGCGCGAACATGAAGCCGATGCCGGTAGCCTGTATGCATTCGGCCACCTCTTCGGGTGAGAGCTGCAGATTGGCGCCCAAGGCTTCGAGCACATCGGCGCTGCCGGACGACGAGGAGGCGCTGCGGTTGCCGTGTTTGGCAATCGGCACACCGGCGGCGGCGGCCACGAACATGGCCGTGGTGGAAATATTGAAGGTGTGGCTGCCGTCGCCGCCCGTGCCACACATATCCAGCAGATCGGCCGGATTGGGTGTCACGACCGGGGTGGCGAATTCGCGCATGACCTGGGCTGCGGCGGTGATCTCTCCTACGGTTTCCTTCTTGACCCGAAGGCCCATCAACAGCGCACTGGCGATCTGCGGCGACATTTCGCCGCGCATCAGCATGCGCATCAGATGCAGCATTTCGTCGTGGAAGATCTCGCGATGTTCGATGCAGCGCGTCAAGGCTTCGTTCGGAGTGATCGTCATGGTGGATTCGCCGTTTTTAGATATTCAGAAAATTGCGCAGCATGGCGTGGCCATGCTCGCTGAGCACGGATTCGGGGTGGAACTGTACGCCGTACAGCGGCAGCGTTTTATGTCTCACGCCCATGATGTCGCCGTCGGGGGCGGTGGCCGTGACTTCCAGGACGTCCGGCAGTGTGGCCGGGTCGATCGTCAGCGAGTTGTAGCGGATGACGGTGTACGGTGTGGGCAGGCCTTGAAAAATGTCCGTGCCGGTATGGCGGATCTGCACGGTCTTGCCGTGCATGATGGTCTGGGCTCGAACGATGTCACCACCATAGGCTGCCCCGATGGCCTGATGGCCCAGGCACACACCGAGGATGGGCAATTTGCCGGCGAATGCGCGGATCACGGGCACCGAGATGCCGGCTTCGGCGGGCGAGCAGGGACCGGGCGAAACGCAGATCCGATCCGGGGCCATCGCCGTAATTTCTTCGAGCGTGATCTGGTCATTGCGGGCGACCCGCACGTCTTCGCCGAGCTCGCCGAAGTACTGCACCAGGTTATAGGTAAAGGAATCGTAATTGTCGATCATCAGCAGCATGGCTGGGCAACCTCAAAGAAATGATGGGCAAAACAGAGCATGGATGCGGGCGCCGGCCGGTGGGCCGGCTTGCCTTGGACCTCAGATGGGGTCATCCAAGCCGTGTTGCACTTGTTCGGCGGCGCGCAGAACGGCCCGCGCCTTGGCCTCGGTTTCGGCCCACTCGAGTTCGGGCACCGAGTCTGCAACCACACCGGCGGCGGCCTGCACGAACAATGTTCCGTTCTTGATGACGCCCGTGCGAATGGCGATGGCCACATCCATTTCTCCGCCGTAGCTCAGGTAGCCAGCCGCCCCGCCGTAGATGCCGCGGCGTACCGGCTCGAGCTCATCGATGATCTCCATGGCGCGCACTTTGGGCGCGCCGGTCAGCGTCCCTGCCGGGAAGGCGGCGCGCAACACGTCCATGCTGCTCATGCCGGGGTTGAGCGTGCCCGTCACATTGGAGACCAGGTGCATGACATGAGAGTAGCGCTCGATGGCCATGGTATCGCTCACCTTGACCGAACCTACCTCGGCGACGCGGCCGACGTCGTTGCGCGCCAGATCGATCAGCATGACGTGTTCGGCGATTTCCTTCGGGTCGGCGCGCAGTTCGGCGGCCAGGGCCATGTCTTCTTCGGGCGTGCCGCCACGTTTGCGCGTGCCTGCCAGCGGTCGGATGGTGATCTGCGACTTGAGCTGCCCGTCCTCCCGGATCTGCTCCTGGCGCACGAGAATTTCAGGCGAAGAGCCTACGACCTGGAAATCGCCGAAGTTCCAGAAATACATGTAGGGCGAGGGGTTCAGGGAGCGCAGCGCGCGATACAGCGACAGGGGCGCATCGCGAAAAGGCTTGGCGATGACTTGTCCGACCTGCACCTGCATCAAGTCGCCCGCGGCGATGTACTCCTTGGCGCGGCGCACGGCAGCCAGGTAGTCTTGCTTGGCGAAGTCCCGGCGCTCTTCCGTCTGCATGCTGGCATGGCTGTAGGGAATGTCCACCGGCTTGCGCAGACGGGCGCGCAACTCCAGCAGGCGCTCCTGGGCGCGGTTGTAGGCTTCTGGCTGAGCCGGATCGGCGTAGACCATGAGATAGGTGCGGCCCGCGAGATTGTCGACGATGACGAGTTCATCGACATGCAGCAGCATGATGTCCGGGGTGCCCTCTTCCATGCCGTTGGGGAAAGGCTTAACCGCCGGACCCAGGCGCGGCTCGATGTGGCGCACGGTGTCGTAGCCGAAGTAGCCTGCCAGGCCGCCGCAAAAGCGTGGCATGCCCGGACGCAGCGCCACCTTGAAGCGGGCCTGATATTGCTCGATGAAGGCCAGCGGGTCACCGTCGTGGGTCTCGACGACGACGCCGTCGCGCAGCACCTCGGTCTTGCGGCCGCTGGCGCGGATGACAGTGTGCGCCGGCAGGCCGATGAAAGAATAGCGCCCGAAGCGTTCGCCGCCGACGACAGATTCCATCAGGCAGCTCATGCGGCCGTTCTGAGGGCCGGCATGCGCCAGCTTTAGATAGATGGCCAGTGGGGTGTCCAGGTCAGCGTAGGTTTCGGCCACCAGCGGGATGCGGTTGTAGCCTTGGGCGGCAAGCGCCTTGAATTCCAGTTCGGTCATGTCAGGTCTCGATGTTTGAGGGACCAGGCACGCAAAAAAAAAAGCCCGGTCCTTGGCGGTTCCGGGCTTGGCTTTGGGCACTACCGCGACACGCGCGGTTAGGGCCGGGGAGAGATCATCGCCACCCGGAAGACAAACGCCACCAACGCCACGAGGCGTTGCGCATTTGGGTCAGGAGGCGAGTGTTCATTGAATTGGGTGGTACCGGTTAAAGGCTTACGGTTGCCGCAGCATCAGAGCGGCCGGCCGGATTCGGACTGGCGCTTGATCCAGGCTACGGCCTCGACTAGCGAGTCAACTATACCATCGACATCGAGCGAACGCACGTCCATGCCTTCGTTGTACCCATAAGGCACCGCCAGCACTGCCGTGCCCGCGCTGCGGCCAGCCTGGGCGTCGTTGACCGAATCGCCGATGGTGACCGCCTCGCGTGGGCTCACCCCGAGTTGCTCGCAGGCATGCAGCACCTGATCCGGGTCCGGTTTGCGGCGCGCGCAGGTGTCGCCGCAAACCACCTGTTCGAAAAAGCCCGCCAGCCCCGTGCGCTGCAGCAATGGCACAGTGAACTCGGTGGGTTTGTTGGTCACTACGGCAAGTTTCAGGCCCATGTCACGCATGAGTTTCAGACCGTCGATGACGCCGTCGAACACGCGGGCGCGGTCACCGTTGACCAGATGGTAGTGCCGATGAAAGGATTCGCGGCCCTTGGCGAACAGCGCGTCCTCGACTTCGCCGCCGTCGCGGCTGGCCGCCAGCGTGCGGCGCACCAGGTTGTCCACCCCCTTGCCTACGAACGTCGCGAGGACGTCGTCGCGCAGCGGCGGCAGATCCAGTTCGACACGCATGGCGTTGGCGGCCATGGCCAGGTCAGGGATCGAGTCGAGCAAGGTGCCGTCCAGATCCAGCAAGGCAGCGCGATAGTGGCTCATGGGCTTTTTCTCGGTTCAGGCAGACAGGGTTTCGCCACGGGCGATTTCTTCGCGCAGGGCCTTGATGACGGCGGTGTAGTCAGGTTTGCCGAAAATGGCCGAGCCGGCCACGAACGTGTCGGCGCCAGCGCGGCGGATCTCGGCGATATTATCGGTTTTAACGCCGCCGTCGACTTCCAGCAGAATGGGTTGGCCGCCGGCCTGGGTCCAGGCGTCGATGCGAGCCCGCGCTTGGCGCAGCTTTGCCAGCGTGGCCGGGATGAAGGCCTGGCCGCCAAAGCCCGGGTTGACCGACATCAGCAGCACCACGTCGATCTTGTCCATCACGTAGTCCATGTAGGACAGGGGCGTGGCCGGATTGAAGACGAGCCCGGCCTTACAGCCGTTGTCGCGGATCAGGCCCAGCGTGCGGTCCACATGACGGCTGGCTTCGGGATGGAAGGTGATGATGTCGGCGCCGGCCTTGGCAAACAGTGGCACGATCTCGTCGACCGGTTCGACCATCAGGTGCACATCGATGGGGACCTGTACATGGGGACGGATGGCGGCGCAGACCATGGGCCCGATGGTCAGGTTGGGAACGTAATGGTTGTCCATCACGTCGAAGTGAATCCAGTCGGCACCGGCGGCGACGACATTCCGGACTTCCTCTCCCAGGCGGGCGAAGTCGGCGGATAGAATGCTGGGAGCGATGCGGGTGGAGGCCGGGACGGACATGGTGTTCGAAGTTTCCAAAGGCATAATGTGCAATTATTGCAGTTTGGCGCCCAGGCTTGCGTTACTGGTTTGTGAAGACGCCCTGGCCCGCCTGTATTGCATTGTCGAGAGCCAAACCGGGAAAGGCCTGTGAAACCCTACGATCTGACCGTATCCGTGACTCCGCGTTTTGTACCGGAGCAGTCCGATCCAAGTCAGCAACAGTTCGTCTTCGCCTATACGGTGCGCATCACCAACACCGGCGCGCATCCCGCCCAGGTCATCAGCCGACATTGGATCATCACTGACGGCAATCAGCGCGTGCAGGAGGTTCGTGGACTGGGCGTCGTGGGTCAGCAGCCTTTGTTGGCGCCGGGCGAGACTTTCGAATACACCAGTGGCTGTCCGCTGCCGACTCCGGTCGGCACGATGCGGGGCACTTATCACTGCGTTGGCGAAAACGGCATTCCTTTCGAGGTGCCGATTGCGGAGTTTCTGCTCGCCATGCCCCGTACGCTGCACTGACCGGACCCCATCCGTCTACATGAAACGTCTACTTTGCGTGTCCTTGCTGTCGGCGCTGCTGGCGGCATGCTCCACCACAACGGAAATTCCGCCTGAGGATGGCGGGCGCGGCAGCTCACCTGCCGCCGAAACCGGGTTGACCGTGCCCGCGGTCTCGGCGCTGCCCGATACACCGGCGCGTGCGCTGGCCGGGCATTACCAGCGGGCCGCCTGGAGCGAGCTGCCTGGTTGGGAAACCGACGACCTGTCGCGTGTGTGGCCTCTGGTCGTGCGCAATTGCAAGGGCCTGATGCGCCCGACCTCGGGTAATCTGGCCGCCCCGGCACGGGCCACGCCGCGCGCCTGGCAGCCGGTGTGCGCGGCCGTGGCGGATCCGGCGCGCGCCCCAGCGCCTGGCGATGCGGCGGCCGTGCGCCGCTTCCTCCAGACGTATCTGCAGCCGTGGCGCCTCAATGGCACCGACGGCCGTGCGGCCGTCAATACCGTGACGGGCTATTACGAACCGCTGGTGCGGGGCTCGCGCGAGCGCGGCGGGCGGCACCAATGGCCCTTGTACGGCGTGCCGGAAGACTTGCTGACCATCGATCTGGGAGCCGTCTACCCCGAGCTGGCGGGCAAGCGGGTGCGCGGCAAGCTGGACGGGCGCCGCGTCGTGCCGTATGACACGCGCGCCGGCATCGAGGCTTCCAGCCGCAAGCCACCGGTGGTGGTCTGGGTGGACGACCCGGTGGACAACTTCTTTCTTCAGGTACAGGGGTCGGGTCGGGTGCAGCTCACCGAAGGCCCTGACGCCGGCAAGACCATACGTGTGGCCTACGCCGACCATAATGGTCAGCCCTATGTGTCCATCGGCCGCTGGCTGATCGACCGGGGCGAAATTCGGGCCGATCAGGCATCGATGCAGAACATCCGTGCCTGGGCTCAGCGCAATCCTGCACGTGTGCAGGAGATGCTCAACGCCAATCCGGCGGTGGTGTTTTTCCGTGAAGAGCCCGTGGTCGATCCCGAGCAGGGGCCCAAGGGCGCCTATGCCATACCGCTGGCGCCGGGCCGCTCCGTCGCCGTCGATGCCGCCTTCGTGCCGCTTGGTACACCGGTCTATCTGTCCACGTCATATCCCGCGTCCGAGCGGCCACTGCAGCGTCTGGTGTTCGCTCAGGATACGGGCACTGCCATACGCGGCGCGGCGCGGGCCGACTTTTACTGGGGCTTTGGTGACGAGGCCGGACAACAGGCTGGGCGCATGAAACAACGCGGCCAGATGTGGTTGTTGTGGCCAAAACAGGCCGGGGAGCCCTCTGCACGATGAAACATCAGATAGTGGTCTGTGGCGCAGGTATCGTCGGCCTGTCGACCGCGTTGGCGCTGGCCCGGCGGCAGCAGCGCGTCGCGGTGCTGGCCCCGCGTACGCAGGTCGCACCGGCCGAACCGGACTTCTACCATCCGCGCGTCTACGCCATATCGCCGGCCAGCCAGCGGTTTCTGGCCGGTCTTGGCATCTGGGATGCGATGCCGGCATCGCGTTTGACGCCGGTGATGGCCATGGAGATCCATGGCGACGCCGATGGCCGGGTAGAACTTAACGCCTGGCAGGCCGCGCAGAATCAGCTTGCCTGGATCGTCGAGTCCGGCGAAATCGAGCGCGTCCTCGTGCAGGCCGCGCGCATGTTCGGGATTCCCTGGATCGAAGAGCGCGCGCTTGCCTGGCATGACGGTGAAATCGAAACGGAAAGCGGGCAGCGTCTGGCGGCCGAACTCTTCGTCGGCGCTGACGGCGCGGCATCGCCTCTGCGCGCCGCCGCTGGCCTCAAGCATGAAAGCAAGTCATACGGTGACATCGGGCTGGTCATGCACCTGAACGCCGAGCAGCCGCATCTGGGGACCGCCTTTCAGTGGTTCCGTGATGACGGGGTGCTGGCCTTGCTGCCGCTGCCGGATACGCGCGAGGGCGCGCAGGTGTCCATGGTCTGGTCCATGCGCGAGGAACGGGCCCGGCAATTGCTGGATATGCCCGCCACCGAGCAGGCGGCCGAACTCGAAAAGCGTTTGTTCCTGGCCAGCGAAGGACGTCTGGGCCGGCTGGACGCGCGCAGTCGGCTGCATGGTTTTCCGTTGACGCTGGAGCGGTCACAGATGGTCGCACCCGGTATCGCGCTGGCCGGCGACGCCGCGCATCGCCTGCATCCGCTGGCCGGCCAGGGGTTGAACCTCGGCTTGGGCGATGTGGAGGCACTGGCGCATGCCGTGGCCACGCGCGAACCCTATCGCGAGGCGGGCGACATTCGTGTGTTGCGGCGCTATCAGCGCGCCCGCGCCGAGCCGGTATTGGCCATGCGGCTGGCAACCGATGGGTTGCACCGCCTGTTTGCCGCGCACAACGCGCCTGCGGCTTTTGTACGCAATGCCGGCATGCGGCTGGTCGATGCCCTGCCTTTTCTCAAACGCCGTCTCATCGAGGATGCCTCGCGCAACTGATCAGCGCGATGGGATCCGATACTGGTTTCAGGAGTGGTCTATGAATGTACGCATCGTTTTCCTGTTGGTCGGCCTGTTGTGCGGCACCGCGCATGCCCAGGATGGCAAATCGGTGTCCACTACGCAGCCGGCCGGCGGCAAGGACAAGGTCTACTCCACCAAGTCAGTGCAACCGGCCGATCCGGTGGCCGACGCCGTCAAAAAGCGTTTTGAATTGCGTTTCAACGACATGGCAATCACGGCAGTGCGGCGCACGCCTTATGGGTTGTTTGAGGTCCAGGTCGGACCGGACATGATCTACACCGACGAAGGCGTGACGTGGGTCATGGAGGGGCCGTTGATCGATGCGGCCACGCGGCGCGATGTCACGCGCGAAAACCAGGAAAAGCTCAGCGCCATCCAGTTTTCGGATCTGCCGCTCGAGCTGGCCATCAAGCAGGTCAAGGGCAAAGGCACGCGCAAGATTGCCATTTTCGAAGATCCCAATTGCGGCTACTGCAAGCAACTGCGGCATACCCTGAAGGACGTCGATGACGTGACGATCTATACCTTCCTCTACCCCATTTTGTCGCCCGACTCGTCGGTCAAGGTGCGGGATGTGTGGTGCGCCAAAGACAAAGGCAAAGTCTGGGACGACTGGATGATAGACGGCAAGCGGCCAGCCACGGCTCAGTGCGATGCGCCCATCGAAGACATGCTGGCGCTGGGCCGCCGGCTGATGGTGCGTGGCACGCCGACGATATTCTTCGAGAATGGCGCGCGCGCCAGCGGTGCGCTGCCTCTGGCCCAATTGCAGCAAAGACTGGCCACCAGCCACTGACAAAGACTGCCAGGAAACAACCCATGAAAATCGCCATATTGGATGACTATCACGAAGTGGCCTTGAGCTATGCCGACTGGAGCGGCCTGGCGGCGGACGTCACGGCATTTCGCGATGCCTTGCCCGAAGGGCCGGGTCGTGCCCAGGTGCTCCAACCTTTCGATGTCATCGTGGCGATGCGCGAGCGTACGGCGTTCCCAGCGGAACTGATCGCCGCGTTACCCAATCTGCGCTTGCTGGTGACCACCGGGTTGCGCAACAACGCCATCGACATGCAGGCGTGCGCGGCGCGCGGCATTTCTGTGTGTGGAGCGCCAGGCAGTGCCGACGCCAATACGGCCACCGCGGAGCTGGCTTGGGCGCACCTGCTGGCCTTGTTCAAGCATCTGTCACAGGAAGACGCGTCCATGCGTCGCGGCATGTGGCAGACCGGCATGCCGCAGCCCCTGAGCGGCAAGCGCCTGGGCGTTTTGGGATTGGGAAAACTGGGACAGGCCGTGGCCCGGGTCGGTCAAGCGTTCGGCATGGATGTGGTGGCCTGGAGCCCCAATCTGACCGACGAACGCGCCGCCCAGGTCGGCGTGAAGCGGTTGGACAAAAACGAGTTTTTCTCGAGCTGCGACGCCATCAGCATCCATCTCATTCTGAGCGAGCGCACGCGCAACGTGGTCGACGATGCGGCCCTGGCGGCCATGAAACCGTCGGCCTATCTGGTCAATACGTCGCGTGCGGGCCTGGTTGACCAGGATGCGCTGTATGACGCTTTGCAAAAGCGGCGCATCGGCGGCGCCGGCTTGGACGTTTATCCGGTCGAGCCGCTCTCTCCTACCGATGCCGTGCGCGATCTGGACAACGTCATCCTGACCCCGCATCTGGGTTATGTCAGCCAGTCCAACTTCGAAGCCTTCTATCGCAATGCGGTCAAGGCCGTGCGGGCCTGGATGGACGGCAATCCCGTGCAGGTGCTCAACGGCTGATCGGGTAACTGCCCGGCCGCCTGTGGCGGCCGGAGGGTTCAAACCGGACGATTAAAAACGATTTTCTGCTCGGCCAGGCTCGCCGGATCGTCGGCGGGGGTTCCACAGGCCTGATCATCGTCATCTTCGGGTTCGTCAAAGGCGATATCGCCTCCTGCATCGGGCACGCCGGTGGGCCGCAGCCCGACGAAATCGAACAGCTCGCGATCCATCAGGTGCGACGGCACCACGCGGGAAAGAGCATTGAAGACATTCCAGGAGCGGCCAGGAAATTTCTTGTCCCATTCCTGCACCATGCGCGTGACCTCCTTGCGCTTGAGGTTTTCCTGCGAGCCGCACAGATTGCAGGGAATGATGGGAAACTGCTTGAGCTGAGCGTAGGCGATGAGGTCGGTCTCGGGGACATAGGCGAGCGGCCAGATGACCGTATGCCGACCATCGTCGGACACCAGCTTGGGCGGCATGCCCTTGAGCTTGCCGCCGTAGAACAGATTCAGAAACAGCGTACCCAGGATGTCATCCCGGTGATGGCCCAGGGCGATCTTGGTCGCGCCCAGTTCGTCGGCCACGCGGTACAGAATTCCGCGGCGCAGCCGCGAACACAGCGAGCACATGGTTTTGCCCTCCGGCACCACCCGGGTGACGATGGAGTACGTATCCTGTGTCTCGATATGGAAGGGCACGCCCAGCGCACTCAGATAGTTGGGCAGGATTTCAGGAGGGAAACCCGGCTGCTTCTGATCCAGATTGACGGCAATCAGCTCGAAGCGAAACGGCGCGCGCTTCTGTAGCGCCAAGAGGATGTCCAACATGGCATAGGAATCCTTGCCGCCGGACAGACAGACCATGACGCGGTCGCCCTCCTCGATCATGTTGTAGTCAGACAGCGCGCGTGTCGTTTCACGCGCCAGCCGCTTGCTCAGTTTGTTGCCTTCGTGGCGGGCCTTTTCCTCGGCCGGGCTGCGGAATTCGATGTCGGTGGTGCTCATGGTTTAACGGCTGATCTGGATTTCCACGCCTACCGCATTGCAGTCTGAAAAGGCCATGGGCTTGCTGATGCGCAGGCGCAGCGTACGGACTTCCGGAAACTCGGCCAGCAGGCGAGCGGCGACCTGTTCCGACAGCGTTTCGATGAGATTGACGTGGGCCTGGGTGCATTCGTGCACAATGGCCTCGCGCAGACTGCGGTAGTCCAGCACGCTCTGGATGTCGTGATCGTCCACACTGCGCGTGATGTCGATGTCGAACTCGGCGTCGATGTGCAACGGCTGTGTGGCGCGGCGTTCGTGTTCGAGGATGCCAATGCGGGCGTCCAGGGCAAGGCCCGAAATGAAGATACGGCGAGTAGGCATAATGAACTCAAGGCGGGGAGAAGCTGAATTGTAAGTCGCACGGCGGGTTTTCGCGGTCTGACTACAATTCGGGCATCGCGCCCGTTGGCAGCGCGAAAAAGGGATATATGCAGCAGTTTTACGATGCGGTCATAGTAGGAGCGGGTCCGGCCGGTGCGTCCTGTGCGGTCTGGCTCGCCCGGCTGGGGCTGTCGCCGATGCTGGTGGAAGCGAGCGCTCGGGTGGGCGGACTGACAGCGGACAATCCCTTTGCCGATGACTGGATCGTGGCGGCTCCCGGGCGCACCGGGCAGCAGATCGCCGGCCAGATTGCCGAGAGCCTGGCTCGGGCCCGCGTGCCGCTGCAGCTCAACGCCGCCGCGCGCGAAGTGCGGCCGTGCAAAGGGGGTATCGAGCTGAGCGTGGCAGGCGCGGCGCCGCCCGTGCGTGGGCGGTGCCTGGTCATTGCCAGCGGCGTTCGTGCTCGCGGACTGCCGGGCCAGCCGCCGCAGACCCGATGGCCTGGTGTCCTGATCGGGCCAGGTTCGCCCATCGTGGCCCAGGATTACTCAGGCTTGTCAGTGGCGGTGCTGGGCGGCGGCGACAATGCTTTCGAGAATTTCGTCTATGTACGCAATCGGGGGGCGCGCCAGGTCCACTTGTATGCGCGTAGCGTGCGAGCGCAGCAACAATGGGTCCAGCGTGCCGGCGGCCAGGGTGTGACGGTCGGCGCCTACGAGGTTGATCCGCTGGCACGCTGCGTCAATGGGCAGCACTACGACCTGATCTTGGTGTTCTATGGGTGGGAGCCTCAAGCCGATTTCGCTGACGGGCTTGAGTTGGCCCGCGATGCGCACGGCTACATCCAGACCGACGGTGCCACCGCGCGCACCAGTCTGCCGGATGTCTATGCGATTGGCGAAGTCGCCAATCGTGCGCACCCCTGTGTGGTCACTGCCATGGCCGATGGCGTGGTGGCGGCCAAGGATATCCAGCGGCGCTGGGAGCGCGCCTGAGGCGCGCGCCTCAGGCCGCGTCGCTCAGCACGCAGTCCAGGGCTTGTGGCGCGGACAGGCGCAGGCGATAGACGCGCAACTCGTCGCGTCGGAATACATGCACCAGAACGCGTTCGCCGGGGCGGTATTGCGACAGCAGGACATCCAGTCCGGACGCAGCCTCAACCTTCAGGCCATCGATGGCCACCAGGACGTCGCCTGCCGACAGCCCGGCACGGTGCGCCGCCCCTCCTTCGAACACCGTGGCCAGGACCAGCGAATCGCCTTGCTTGCGCGTGCGCACATCCATGCTCGGGATGGGGCTGGCGGTCTTCCAGCGCACCGCGATGCCTTGCGGCGCCAGCAACTCGGCCAGGGGTACGTCGGCGCGCCCATAGGCATAGCGCTGGATGAAGCGCCGTGCGTCCACGCCGGTGGCGTCGCGCACCAACGCCGGGAACTCCTCCTCGCCCAGCCCCTGAGGCCGGCCGCGATAAAAATCGCGGCCGTAGCGCTGCCATAGCGTACGCATGACGTCATCCAGGCTGCGCTGGCCTTGCGTCTGACGACGGATAAGCAGATCCAGACCCAGCGCCACCAGCGAGCCCTTGGTGTAGTAGCTCACCAGCGCATTGGGAGAATTTTCGTCCTGCTTGTAATAGCGCGTCCAGGCATCGAAAGAGCTTTCGGCGACCGACTGCTTGTGACGGCCGGGGCTGCGCATCACGCCGGTGATGGCTTTGCTCAGCAGGCCCAGGTAGTCGGTGCGCCCGATCAGGCCGCAGCGCAGCAACAGTAAATCGTCGTAGTACGACGTAAAGCCCTCGAAGATCCACAGCAGGCGCGTCAGGTCGGGCTGCTGCAGGTGGTAAGGAGCGAAGGCTGCCGGTTTGATGCGCTTGACGTTCCAGGTATGGAAGTATTCGTGGCTGACCAGCCCGAGGAAGCTGCGATAACCCTCGCCCTGGCCTTGTTGCCCAAGCACCGGCAGATCCTTTCGGGCGGCCATCAGGGCCGTGCTGGCCCGATGCTCAAGGCCGCCATACCCGTCTCCGGTGATCATGGTCATAAACACATAACGGCTGGCGCTGTCCAGAAAGGGCGCGCGCCGCGTGCGCGGCTCGAAAAAGGCAATCTGGGTTTCGCAGATTTTCTGTACGTCGCCGGCGATGCGCGCCAGATCCAGGCGCGGGGCCACGCCCGTGAAAACCAGTTCGTGCTCGGCGCCATGGGCAGTGAAACGCGCCACCTGCGGCGTACCCATTTCGACGGGGTGGTCGATCAGGGCATCATAGTCAGGAGCTTGGTAGCGGCCAAAGCCGTGCCGGCGCGCACCGGCCTGCGGCAGGCTGGTGTAGACCTTCCAGTCGGCGATGCCCGGCGGCGGGGCCAGGTCCAGCAGACAGGGCTGATCATCCTGGCCGTGGACACGCAGAAATACGCTGATGCCGTTGAAAAAACCGTGGCTTTCGTCCAGGTGTGCGCCGCGCACCGACAAATCCCAGGCATACACCGTGTAGTCGATGACCACCGGCCCAGTGCAAGGCGCCAGTTGCCAACTGTGGTTGTCCGTCTTCACGACGGCGACCGGGCTCGTGCCGGCGCGGGCCGACAGAGTCTCGATCTGGCGGGAAAAATCGCGGATGAGGTAGCTGCCCGGAATCCAGGCCGGAAGCGACAGCCGCTGGCCTTGCGGGTCGGGCTGTTGCACCGTTAGGGTTATCCGGTAGCGATGGCCGACCGGATCATGGGGTTCGAGGCGGTAAATTACGGGTGCGGCGTTCATTCGCATATCTTACTTCTCATATTCTTCGCAGGAGACATTCCATGAGCGAGTCGTTTGTACTGGTCGAAACCCGCGGCCGAGTGGGTCTGCTGACCCTGAACCGCCCCAAGGCCCTCAATGCCCTGAACGACCAGCTCATGGACGAGCTTGGCGCGGCCTTGCTGGCGTTCGACGCGGATGCCGACATCGGCGCCATCGTCATCACTGGCAGTGAAAAAGCCTTTGCCGCCGGCGCGGACATTGGTGCCATGAAAGATTGGTCGTACATGGATGTCTATGGCAGCGAGTACATCACGCGCAACTGGGAGACGCTCAAGCGCATCCGCAAACCCGTGATTGCCGCGGTGGCCGGCTATGCCCTGGGCGGAGGCTGCGAACTGGCCATGATGTGCGACATCGTGATTGCCGCAGACTCGGCGCGTTTCGGGCAACCGGAGATCAAGCTGGGGGTAATTCCGGGCGCGGGCGGCACGCAGCGGCTCACGCGCGCGGTGGGCAAGTCCAAAGCCATGGATCTGGTACTCACCGCCCGCATGATGCATGCCGATGAAGCCGAGCGCAGCGGTCTGGTCTCTCGCGTGGTGGCGGCCGACAAACTGCTCGAAGAAGCGTTGGACGCCGCGACCATCATCGCGTCGATGTCCCTGCCGTCGGTCATGATGGCCAAGGAGTGCGTCAATCGCGCCTTCGAGGTGTCGCTCAACGAAGGCCTGCTCTTTGAGCGCCGCGTCTTTCATTCCCTGTTTGCCAGCGATGACCAAAAAGAGGGCATGGCGGCCTTCACGGAGAAGCGGAAACCCGATTTCAAGCACCGCTGATACGCTTATCCGTTACGTGCTGTGGCATTTGGTTGCCACGCCCCTGAACCGCCTGCCGGCCTCGGTCCGCAGGCGGTTTGTCTATGGAGGCCAGGCGAGGAGCCGCGGTGGCCCGGGGTGGCGGCCGGCCCGGGGATGTTGCCCGTTGAAACCTTTGCATTGCACTCTGTTGCAGGTCAGAGGCCTATGCTGAGTGGACAACATCGTGCCGTCTCGCCTCTCGCTTTGCGCTGGCGGCCGTCGTCCAACGAGAAACAAGGAGCCTCATATGCAAACACCGGTTAACCGCAAGTTGCGTGGGCAAGCGGCCTTGGTGGCCAGCGTGCTGGGTATTGCCGCTCTGGGCAGCGCGCACGCGCAGGATCGCTCGCCGACGTCGACGCTTCGCCTGGTGTCAGAGACGCCTTATCCGGCCGCCAACCGTGGCGTGCATCTGGCGCCGCTGTCGGCCCAGGAACTGCGCGATTTGGCCGTGGACGCCTATGTCTATGCTTATCCGATGGTATTGATGGAAGTCACGCGCCGTCAGACCACCAACGTGCAATCTCCCGTAGCGGGCCGCGCGCCGATGAATCAGTTCGGACACCGCACGTCGATGCCTGATGCACGCACGGCCGACGTTGCCTGGCCCAGCACCGACACGCTGTATTCCAGCCTCTGGTACGACGTCTCGACCGACCCGCTCATCGTGCAGGTGCCCGATGCCGGCGAGCGCTTCGTGATGCTCAACTTGCTGGATATGTGGACCGATAGTTTTGCCACGCGCGGCACGCGTGCCAATGGACGCGGTCCGCAGACGTTCGCCATTGTCGGCCCGAGCTGGCAAGGCACGTTGCCGGCCGGTGTGGATCTCGTGCGCAGCCCGACTGCAACCGGCTGGTTGATCGGCCGTGTACAGGCCGGCGGTGCCAACGACGCCCAGGCCATGAGCCAGTTTCAGGCTGGGCTGTCGGCCACCCCCCTTAACCAATATGGCCGCAGCCATGGTTTCGTGGCCAACGGACCGGTCAATACGACCTGGAACACGCAGGGCACACCGGCCGAGCAAGTCGCCAACATGGATGCGGCTACCTTCTTTACCCTGTTTTCGGAGCTGGTGCGAAACAATCCGCCTCACGCCAATGACTACCCCATGTTGGACCGTCTGCGTCGCATCGGCATAGGTGACCGCCCGCTGGTGTTCGGTCAGCTCGAACCGGTGGTGCAGCAGGCACTGAACGAGGCGCAGCCGCTGGCGGGCCGGCGTATCGCCGATGGGGTCGGCCGTCTCAGCACCCAGGCCAACAATTGGAACACCGTGCTCTCCGGCATCGGGACATACGGCACCGATTATCTGCGCCGGGCGTCGGTGGCCTACGCCGGATTGGGCGCCAGTCCTCCTGAAGAGGTCATCTATCCGGTGACGGGTGCGGACAACAAGGGCCGCGCGCTGGAAAGCGGCCGCGATTACGTGCTGCACTTCGACAAGGGACAACTGCCGCCCGTCGACGGTTTCTGGTCCATCAATCTTTACGACGCGCGTCAGGGTTTTGCCGAAAACTCGGCCAACCGTTACACCCTGCGCAGCTCCGACCCGCTCAAGTACAACAGCGATGGCTCGCTGGACATTTACATCCGCCGCGATCATCCGGGCGAATCGCGCATGGCCAACTGGCTGCCGGCGCCGCGCGAGGGGAATTTCCTCGTGAACATGCGGTTGTATGCGCCAAACAACATTGCACTGGACGGCCAGTGGGCCCCGCCGCCCATAGTGCGTGATTGAAAACCCCTTTGCGGTCAGTGGTTTCCGTGTTTTCCCCCCGTTTTCCGGGGGGATTTTTTTTGCGGGCTTGAAAAGGGACAGGGCATCCCCATCTGTTTGCCCGTTTTAGATTTGTCTGCCGAATTGCTTTCAAGCTATACTTTCGCGGTTTGACGCTTGCGGGGTAACACGTAGCTTAAAAGCTGCGCCTGGGCGGCCAATAGCAAATTGGGCGAAATACGCTAGAGAAGCCACGTTCGGTGGCTCGATTCCTACCCCATATCCTGGGGGCTTATCCGATGCACATGCCAGTCCTTACCGATCGTTGTCGGTGAGCGATGGCGGGGGCGGCGGATGACGGGGCGGTCGGGTCGCGGTGTCGCTTTCGAGGCAGGCCTGAAACCGTGCTGCGATGTCGTGGCGATATCGTGGGCGGTTATGGGCGGGGAAAGCTTAATGCAGAAGAGTTTGGTTCTTACCGATGCGGATCGTGCGGCCATTAATGCGCGTGCGTGCCGGGAACTCTTCATGGCTGTCTTGGCACAGGGGCTGATGGGACTCGTAGCGGCAGCAATCGCGGGGGTTGTTGCGGGAACGGCGGCGGCGACGTCGGCGTTATTGGGAGCGGGGGCGTATTTCTTGCCCAATGCATTGTTTGCATTGCGCTTGCTGATAAACGTCGTCAAGTCGGTGCCTCCCAATCCGTTGACATTCTTCCTGGGCGAGATGTTCAAGCTGCTCATAACGGCATTGCTGTTGTGGCTGATATGGCACTACACACAGGCCTGGTTGGTCTGGCCGGCGGTGCTGTTGGGCTTGATACTGACGCTCAAGGGCTACCTCGTGCTGCTGATGTTCCGCAAGTTGTCATAGCGCAATTAACAATCGTGCATGCCGTCACGCAAGTGGCGGCGCACAGCAAACAGGGTAGGATTTCACATGGCTGCAGCCGGTGGCGCGTCGCCTCAGTCCGAGTACATCCAGCATCACTTGGTGCACCTGAACAACCTGGGTGAGAAACAGTCCGTTATCGCCCAGTTCAATGTCATCAACTATGACTCGTTGTTCTGGTCAGGGCTCATGGGCCTGGTCGTCGTCTTTTTCCTGTGGCTGGCCGCGCGCCGTGCCACCTCGGGTGTGCCGGGCCGCTTCCAGGGTTTCGTCGAAATGATCGTCGACATGGTCGACGATCAGGCAAAGGGCATCGTGCATAACGCCCAGAGCCGCCTGTTCGTCGCTCCGCTGGCGCTGACCGTGTTCGTCTGGATCATCCTGATGAACGCGCTTGACCTGCTGCCGGTCGACCTGCTGCCTTCCCTGTGGCGCCTCACCGGTCTGGGTGCCCACCACGGCGATCCGCTTTACTACCACCGCATTCTGCCCACTGCCGACCTGAACGTGCCCATGGGCATGTCGCTGGGCGTGCTGTTGTTGATGTTCTATTACGGCATCAAGATCAAGCACCCCGCTGGTTTCGTCAAAGAATTGTTCACCGCGCCGTTTCACGCGCATGGCCTGGCCGCTGTCGTGCTGGCGCCCTTTAACCTGTTGCTCAACCTCATCGAGTACGCCGCCAAAGCGGTTTCGCTCGGCATGCGGTTGTTCGGCAACATGTTTGCCGGTGAGCTGATCTTTATGCTGATCGCCCTGCTGGGTGGCGCCTGGACGGGCTTCAATGCCTCCAGCATCGGTTTGGGCATTGGGCATGTGTTGGCCGGTTCGGTGTGGGCAATCTTCCACATCCTGATCGTGCTGCTGCAGGCATTCATCTTCATGATGCTGACCCTGGTGTACATCGGTCAGGCTCACGAAGGTCATTGATCCCAATTTTCGGTGTGCGCCATGGTGGCGAGCACCGATGGCAAGAGTTTCTTGCATTCAAGTAGTACCCGTTTTCCAACATTTCTGAATTCAGATTTTTAACCAAGGAGTTGTCATGACCAACGTCGCTTTCGTTGCTCTCGCTTGCGGTCTCATCATCGGTCTGGGCGCTATCGGCGCTTGCATCGGTATCGCACTGATGGGCGGCAAGTACCTGGAAGCTTCGGCTCGTCAGCCCGAACTGATGAACGCGCTGCAAACCAAGATGTTCCTGTTGGCTGGCCTGATCGACGCGGCGTTCCTGATCGGTGTGGGTATCGCCATGCTGTTCGCCTTCGCCAATCCGTTCGTCGGCTAAAGGCCATGCCCGCCGGCGCGAGGCGGGCCCGCAGCTGGGCGTGTTACGCGCCTGGCAAGTATCGAGAGCTCCGTGCCGCCCCGCGTCGGGTAGCCGGAGCCGAAAGGTGTTAAAGGAACGACCGTGAATCTGAACGCGACGATCTTCTTCCAGATGCTCGTGTTCTTCGTTCTGGGCTGGTTCACGATGAAATTCGTGTGGCCGCCCCTGACGAAGGCGATCGATGAGCGCCGCCAAAAAATCGCCGACGGCCTTGCCGCCGCCGAGAAAGGGAAAGCCGACCTGGCCCAGGCCCAAGCGCGCGTCAGTCTGATCGAGGCTTCTGCCAAATCTGAAACCCACGCGCGCATTGTCGACGCTGAGAAGCAAGCTGCCGGCCTGATTGATCAAGCCTGCCGCGAAGCCGAAGCCGAGCGTGCCCGTATCGTGGCCCAGGCCGCCCAGGACGCCGCTCAGGAAGTTCAGCGTGCCCGTGATGCCCTGCGCGACGAAGTCGCCGCGCTGGCCGTCAAGGGTGCCGAACAGATCCTCAAACGCGAGGTGGACGCCCGCGCCCATGCCGAGCTGCTCACCCAGCTCAAGGCACAGCTTTAATCCGGGAACGTCATGGCTGAACTTTCCACTGTTGCCCGCCCCTACGCCGAAGCGTTGTTCGGCGCTGCGCGCGACGACAAGGCTGGCCTGGCCGCTTGGGCCGAGCTTCTCGGCGAACTGGCCCAGCTTGCCGCCAACCCCGATGTGCGCGAGGCGATGACCGATCCGCGCCTGGACGACGCACAGCGTGGCCAGGTGTTTACCAGCTTGATCAAATCGCCGCTGCCGCAGGCCGTGCGCAATTTCATCGACCTGCTGGTACAGAACGACCGGCTGCTGCTGCTGCCCATCATCGCCACGCAATTTGTCGATCTGAAAAATCGTCATGAGGGCACGGCGCAGGCGGAAATTACCAGCGCGTTCGAAATGAGTGATGCTCAGGTCAACGAGCTGATCGCCGCGCTCGAAGTCAAATTCGGTCTCAAGCTCAAGCCGCATGTCACCGTCGATCAGTCCCTGATCGGCGGCGTGCGCGTGGCCGTCGGAGACCAGGTGCTCGATACTTCCGTGAAAGCCCAACTGGCCCGCTTGCGCGATACGCTGGCCGCCTGACAAGGCACGCGAGACTAACAGGATTCCAGGAGTCAATATGCAACTCAATCCCTCCGAGATCAGCGAACTGCTCAAGAGCCGCATCGAGGGCCTGGGCGCTTCGACTGATGTTCGTACCCAAGGTACCGTCGTCTCTGTGACCGACGGTATTACCCGCATTCACGGTCTGTCCGACGTGATGCAGGGCGAAATGCTCGAATTTCCCAACAATGTTTTCGGTCTGGCTCTGAACCTCGAGCGCGACTCGGTCGGCGCCGTGATTCTGGGCGACTACACCGGCGTGTCCGAAGGTGACCAGGTCAAGACCACCGGCCGCATTCTCGAAGTGCCGGTCGGCCCCGCGCTCAAGGGCCGCGTGGTCAACACGCTCGGTCTGCCTATCGATGGCAAGGGTCCGATCAACACGACGGAAACCGACATCATCGAAAAAGTGGCGCCTGGCGTTATCGCCCGTCGCTCGGTGTCGCAGCCGCTGCAAACCGGTATCAAGGCTATCGATTCGATGGTTCCGATCGGTCGTGGCCAGCGCGAGCTGATCATTGGCGACCGCCAGACCGGCAAGACGGCCGTTGCCGTCGACACCATCATCAGCCAGAAGGGCAAGGGCGTCACCTGCGTGTACGTCGCCATCGGCCAGAAGGCATCGACCATCAACAACGTCGTGCGCAAGCTCGAAGAGCACGGCGCGATGGAATACACCATCGTCGTGGCCGCTTCGGCCTCCGACTCGGCAGCCATGCAGTACCTGGCCGCCTACGCCGGTTGCACGATGGGCGAGTACTTCCGTGATCGTGGCGAAGACGCCCTGATCATTTATGACGATCTGACCAAGCAAGCCTGGGCCTATCGCCAGGTCTCGCTGCTGCTGCGCCGTCCGCCGGGCCGCGAAGCCTATCCGGGCGACGTGTTCTACCTGCACTCGCGTCTGCTCGAACGTGCCGCTCGTGTCAACGAAGAGTACGTCGAGAAGTTCACCAACGGTGCCGTCAAGGGCAAGACCGGCTCGCTGACCGCGCTGCCGATCATCGAAACCCAGGCCGGCGACGTTTCCGCCTTCGTTCCGACCAACGTGATCTCGATCACCGATGGCCAGATCTTCCTGGAAACCGACCTGTTCAACGCCGGTGTCCGTCCCGCTATCAACGCCGGTATCTCGGTGTCCCGTGTGGGCGGTGCCGCTCAGACCAAGGTCGTCAAGAAGCTGTCGGGCGGTATCCGTACCGACCTGGCGCAGTACCGTGAACTGGCCGCCTTCGCGCAGTTCGCCTCCGATCTGGACGACGCTACGCGTCGCCAGCTCGAGCGCGGCAAGCGTGTGGTCGAACTGCTCAAGCAGCCGCAGTATCAGCCGCTGCAAGTGTGGGAACTGGCCGTTTCGCTGTTCACCGTGAACAACGGTTACCTGGATGATGTGGACGTGGCCCAAGTGCTGTCCTTCGAGAAGTCCTTCAAGGACCTGCTCAAGGCCAAGCATGCTGCCATGATCCAGCGCATCGAGGACACCAAGGAACTGTCCAAGGACGACGAGGCCGAATTGGCCGCAGCTGTCCAGGATTTCAAGAAGCACGGTGCTTTTTAAGGCAAGTTCTGGCGTAGAGATGGGTTAACACCCATCCTACGGTAGGGCGGGCGAGGCCAGTGGCCGGACCCGCCAGCCGTCTCAACAGGAAAGCGCAATGCCCGGAATCAAGGAAATCCGAACCAAGATCAAGAGCGTGCAGAACACGCGCAAGATCACCAAGGCGATGGAAATGGTCGCCGCATCCAAGATGCGCAAGGCGCAGGATCGGATGCGCGCGGGTCGTCCGTACGCCAACAAGGTGCGCGAGATCGCCGCGCATCTGATGCAGGCCAACCCCGAGTACAACCATCCCTATCTCCAGGAGCGCGAGATCAAGGCGGTGGGCGTGGTGCTGGTAACCACGGACAAGGGTTTGTGCGGTGGCCTGAACACCAACATCAGCCGTCTTGCTCTGTCGCGCCTGAAGGACTTCGAAGCGCAGAACATCAAGGTTCAGTCGACCGCCTTCGGCAACAAGGGCCTCGGCCTGTTGACCCGTATTGGCGCCAAGCTGGTGTCGCAGGAGACCCAATTGGGCGACAAGCCCGATCTGGATCGTCTGCTGGGTGCCATCAAGGTGCAGTTGGACGACTACCTCGAAGGCCGCATTGATGCGCTTTACGTGGCGACCACCCGCTTCGTCAATACGATGAAGCAGGAGCCGGTGTTCTTGCGCCTCTTGCCGCTGGCTTCTGGTTTGGACGATCCCTTCCAGTCGGGCGTGGAGCTTCTGGATGGTACCGCTGAGGTCAAATCTGACTATAGCTGGGACTATATCTACGAACCGGACGCCAAGAGCGTGATCGACGATTTGCTGCAACGCTACGTCGAAGGCCTTCTGTATCAGGCCGTGGCCGAGAACATGGCCTCGGAACAGTCCGCTCGTATGGTCGCCATGAAGGCGGCGTCGGACAACGCGAAGAAGGTCATCGGTGAGCTCCAGCTGGTCTACAACAAGACCCGCCAAGCCGCGATCACCAAGGAAATTTCGGAAATCGTAGGGGGCGCTGCCGCGGTGTAAGCCGGGCAGTATCCCGTCAAAATATCAAGGAATCGACATGAGCAACGGAACCATCGTTCAGTGCATCGGCGCCGTGGTGGACATTCAGTTCCCCCGCGACGCAATGCCCAAGATCTACGAAGCGCTCACCCTGGCCGACGAGGGTTCCTCGTTCGCCGAGAAGGGCCTGACCTTCGAAGTGCAACAGCAGCTCGGCGACGGCGTGGTCCGCACGATTGCCCTGGGCTCCAGCGACGGCCTGCGCCGTGGCATGCCCGTCAACCGCACCGGCGCTCCGATCTCGGTGCCCGTGGGTCACGGCACGCTGGGCCGCATCATGGACGTACTGGGTCGTCCCATCGACGAAGCCGGCCCGATCCAGGCTGACGAAAAGCGCGCCATTCACCAGCACGCCCCGAAGTTCGATGAGCTGTCGCCTTCGGTTGAACTGCTCGAGACCGGCATCAAGGTTATCGACCTGGTGTGCCCGTTCGCCAAGGGCGGCAAGGTTGGCCTGTTCGGCGGCGCCGGCGTGGGTAAGACCGTCAACATGATGGAACTGATCAACAACATCGCCAAGCAGCACAGCGGCTTGTCGGTGTTCGCCGGTGTGGGTGAGCGTACCCGCGAAGGCAACGACTTCTACCATGAAATGGAAGAGTCCAACGTTCTGGACAAGGTCGCCATGGTGTTCGGTCAGATGAACGAACCCCCGGGTAACCGCCTGCGCGTGGCGTTGACCGGCCTGACGATGGCCGAGAAGTTCCGCGACGAAGGCCGTGACATCCTGTTCTTCGTTGACAACATCTACCGCTACACCCTGGCCGGTACGGAAGTGTCCGCACTGCTGGGCCGTATGCCGTCGGCCGTGGGCTATCAGCCCACGCTGGCCGAGGAGATGGGCGTTCTGCAAGAGCGCATCACCTCGACCAAAACCGGCTCGATCACCTCCATTCAGGCCGTGTACGTGCCTGCCGATGACTTGACCGATCCGTCGCCGGCGACGACCTTCCAGCATTTGGACTCGACCGTGGTGCTGTCGCGTGACATCGCCGCCCTGGGTATCTACCCGGCCGTGGATCCGCTGGACTCCTCCAGCCGCCAGCTCGACCCGCAAGTCGTGGGCGAAGAACACTACCAGGTCGCCCGTGGCGTGCAGCAAACGCTGCAGCGCTACAAGGAACTACGTGACATCATCGCGATTCTGGGTATGGACGAACTGTCCCCGGAAGACAAGCAGGCCGTGGCCCGCGCGCGTAAGATCCAGCGCTTCCTGTCGCAGCCTTTCCATGTGGCAGAAGTGTTTACTGGCTCGCCGGGCAAGTACGTGCCGCTGGCCGAAACCATCCGTGGCTTCAAGATGATCGTCGAGGGCGAGTGCGATACGCTGCCCGAGCAGGCTTTCTACATGGTCGGCACGATTGACGAAGCCTTCGAGAAGGCCAAGAAACTGCAATAAGGAACCATTATGGCAACCCTGCATGTTGATGTGGTCAGCGCAGAGGAAGCGATCTTTGCCGATGAGGCGAAGTTCGTGGTGCTGCCTGGCGAGTCGGGTGAACTGGGCATTCTGCCCGGGCACACCCCGCTCATTTCGCGCATCCGCCCCGGGACGGTCAAGATCGTCCGTGCCGACGAAGGCGAGGAAAACATCTTCGTCGCCGGGGGCATTCTGGAAGTGCAGCCCGGCAGCGTGACCGTGTTGGCCGATACGGCCATCCGGGCGGCTGACCTGGACGAAGCCCGTGCCCTGGCTGCGCGCGAGAAGGCCGAGGAGGCCTTGCGCAATGCCAAGGACCGCGAGGACATCGCCGTCGTCGAGGCGGAGCTGGCCATGCTGGCAGCTCAGGCCGCAGCGGCCCGCCGCCTGCGCAACGGCCGCAATTCGCACTAAGCACTGCGCGAACGGCAAGCAAAACAGCGACCTTCGGGTCGCTGTTTTGTTTTGACGCAGATTGTGGTGCTTCGAACTTGTCTCGCGCAGTTGCCGCAATGCGGCGTTATCGCCTATCGCTTGGCCGAAGAAGTCGCGTAGCCTCTTTGTTCCCGTACGAGAGAGGAGTTGCGATGCGTGAAACTTACGATTGCGCCTTGGTATTGGTGCCTGGGCATGGCGCGTGGCTGCACGACTGGATGCAGAATGTGCAGCGGCATGGTCTGCGCGGCGGCTATCCGCGCCTGTTCCCGCAGGAGCCCGCCGTCTCGCCTGGCGTATGCGATCCTTCCTGGCTGGCATCGGCGGCGTTGAGCTTGCGCCGTTTCGATGCCTGCCTGCTGCCCGTGGAGTCTGCCACCCTGCCCTGGGTGCGCACGGCGCTGGCAACTGCCAGCCAGCAGCTTCAGACCCCGGTGCTGGCGCTGGCTAGCTGTGAAGATTCAATAGGTTGTATGCATGGTTCATCCGAACCGGATTTGAGAAACTGGAAATCGCCAACCCCCCAGTTCACTCAAGGAGCCCGGCCGGATGAACACCCATAAGCATGCCCGATTGACCTTCCTACGTCGCCTCGAAATGGTCCAGCAATTGATCGCCCATCAAGTTTGTGTGCCTGAAGCGGCCCGCGCCTATGGGGTCACCGCGCCGACTGTGCGCAAATGGCTGGGCCGCTTCCTGGCTCAGGGCCAGGCGGGCTTGGCCGATGCGTCCTCGCGCCCGACGGTCTCGCCCCGAGCGATTGCGCCGGCCAAGGCGCTGGCTATCGTGGAGCTGCGCCGCAAGCGGCTGACCCAAGCGCGCATCGCCCAGGCGCTGGGCGTGTCAGCCAGCACCGTCAGCCGCGTCCTGGCCCGCGCCGGTCTGTCGCACCTGGCCGACCTGGAGCCGGCCGAGCCGGTGGTGCGCTACGAGCATCAGGCCCCCGGCGATCTGCTGCACATCGACATCAAGAAGCTGGGACGTATCCAGCGCCCTGGCCACCGGGTCACGGGCAACCGACGCGATACCGTTGAGGGGGCCGGCTGGGACTTCGTCTTCGTGGCCATCGATGACCACGCCCGCGTGGCCTTCACCGACATCCACCCCGACGAGCGCTTCCCCAGCGCCGTCCAGTTCCTCAAGGACGCAGTGGCCTACTACCAGCGCCTGGGCGTGACCATCCAGCGCTTGCTCACCGACAATGGCTCGGCCTTTCGCAGCCGCGCCTTCGCCGCGCTGTGCCATGAGCTGGGCATCAAGCACCGCTTTACCCGACCTTACCGCCCACAGACCAATGGCAAGGCCGAACGCTTCATCCAGTCGGCCTTGCGTGAGTGGGCTTACGCTCACACCTACCAGAACTCCCAACACCGAGCCGATGCCATGAAATCCTGGCTACACCACTACAACTGGCATCGACCCCACCAAGGCATCGGGCGCGCTGTACCCATCTCCAGACTCAACCTGGACGAATACAACCTATTGACAGTTCACAGCTAGCTGTGAAGATTCAATAGGTTGTATGCATGGTTCATCCGAACCGGATTTGAGAAACTGGAAATCGCCAACCCCCCAGTTCACTCAAGGAGCCCGGCCGGATGAACACCCATAAGCATGCCCGATTGACCTTCCTACGTCGCCTCGAAATGGTCCAGCAATTGATCGCCCATCAAGTTTGTGTGCCTGAAGCGGCCCGCGCCTATGGGGTCACCGCGCCGACTGTGCGCAAATGGCTGGGCCGCTTTCTGGCTCAGGGCCAGGCGGGCTTGGCCGATGCGTCCTCGCGCCCGACGGTCTCGCCCCGAGCGATTGCGCCGGCCAAGGCGCTGGCTATCGTGGAGCTGCGCCGCAAGCGGCTGACCCAAGCGCGCATCGCCCAGGCGCTGGGCGTGTCAGCCAGCACCGTCAGCCGCGTCCTGGCCCGCGCCGGTCTGTCGCACCTGGCCGACCTGGAGCCGGCCGAGCCGGTGGTGCGCTACGAGCATCAGGCCCCCGGCGATCTGCTGCACATCGACATCAAGAAGCTGGGACGTATCCAGCGCCCTGGCCACCGGGTCACGGGCAACCGACGCGATACCGTTGAGGGGGCCGGCTGGGACTTCGTCTTCGTGGCCATCGATGACCACGCCCGCGTGGCCTTCACCGACATCCACCCCGACGAGCGCTTCCCCAGCGCCGTCCAGTTCCTCAAGGACGCAGTGGCCTACTACCAGCGCCTGGGCGTGACCATCCAGCGCTTGCTCACCGACAATGGCTCGGCCTTTCGCAGCCGCGCCTTCGCCGCGCTGTGCCATGAGCTGGGCATCAAGCGCCGCTTTACCCGACCTTACCGCCCACAGACCAATGGCAAGGCCGAACGCTTCATCCAGTCGGCCTTGCGTGAGTGGGCTTACGCTCACACCTACCAGAACTCCCAACACCGAGCCGATGCCATGAAATCCTGGCTACACCACTACAACTGGCATCGACCCCACCAAGGCATCGGGCGCGCTGTACCCATCTCCAGACTCAACCTGGACGAATACAACCTATTGACAGTTCACAGCTAGCGAGGTCGGCAGCATCGCCTTGCGCGATCTGCTGCCACTGGGGCTGGATGATTTTCTCCGGCCCGATTCGGCCGAAGAGCTGCGCCTGCGTATTGCGTTGGCCTGCCGTCGGCGCACCCGTGCCGCCACGCCCGCGCTGGAACCCGAAGAGGCCTGGGTCTACGATGTGCGGCGGGGCCAGTTTCAGGATGCCTCGACGCTGAGCGAGCCCGCCGAGCCCCTGGGCGGCGTCGAGGCCTCGTTGCTCGACACTCCGTTTGGTGCGGCCAAGGCCCGGGTCGTCGGCCATTTCGAACGGACCTATCTGTACTGCAGTCTGGCACGCTATGAGGGCAACGTCACTCAGGCGGCGCGGGCGGCAGCCAAGCACCGCCGTGCATTCTGGGCTCTGATGCGCAAGCACCGTATTCAGGCCGCGCCCTATCGCGAACAGGCGCGCGAGCAGCGCCCGCGCGCCAGCTAGCGAACGCCAGACTTGCGGCCGCGCAAGGCATGCCGTCGAGGGGGCGTTAAAATCATGCGCCGCCCATCATCCTAGGAAAGCCGTGTCCCCTGCCCTGAAGAACGATGTGTTCCTGCGCGCCCTGCTGCGCGAGCCTGTGCCCTACACGCCGATCTGGCTGATGCGTCAGGCGGGCCGCTACTTGCCCGAGTATCGCGCCACCCGGGCCAAGGCGGGATCCTTCATGGCTTTGGCCCGTAATACGGCCTATGCCACTGAGGTGACATTGCAGCCTCTGGCCCGGTTCGAGCTGGATGCGGCGATTCTGTTCTCGGATATTCTGACCGTACCGGACGCCATGGGCCTGGGCCTGGATTTCGCCATCGGTGAAGGGCCCCGCTTTGCGCATCCCATCCGTGACGAGGCGGATGTTGTCCGCCTGGCCGTGCCGGACATGGAGAAGCTGCGCTATGTCTTTGATGCGGTCGGCAGCATACGGCGCGAACTCGACGGCCGCGTGCCGTTGATCGGCTTTGCCGGCAGTCCGTGGACGATCGCCTGCTATATGGTCGAGGGCAAGGGTAGCGATGACTACCGTCAGATCAAGACGCTGCTGTATTCGCGTCCTGATCTGCTGCATCGCATCCTGGAGGTCAACGCCGAGGCCACGACCCGCTACCTCAATCAGCAGATTGAAGCAGGTGCGCAGGCCGTGATGATTTTCGACAGTTGGGGTGGCGTGCTTGCCGACGGGCTGTATCAGACGTTTTCGCTTGCCTACACACGCAAAGTCATCGCCGGATTGCATCGTGAGCATGACGGACACCGTGTTCCGGTGATTGCCTTTACCAAGGGTGGTGGCATGTGGCTGGAAGAGATCGCTTCCAGTGGGTGCGATGCGGTGGGGCTGGATTGGACGGTCAATCTGGGGCAGGCCCGCCGGCGGGTGGATGACAGGGTGGCGTTGCAGGGCAATCTGGACCCCATGACGCTCTTCGGCACCACCGAGACCATACGCGCGCAGGCGCGTCGCACGCTGGATGCTTTTGGGCCGGTTGGCCGGGGTGGCCACGTCTTCAATCTGGGACATGGCATCTCGCAGTTCACCCCGCCCGAAGCCGTCGCGGAACTGGTCGACGAAGTGCACCAATACAGCCGGGCCTTGCATGCTAAGTGAGTGACCGCTTGCGTCAAAAACAGCATTCTCGGCCTGTCTTCGGTTTGAGTTGTGCACAGCAATGACAGCGATGGGGAAGACCCGAAATTTCTCGTCACGGCTGTGTAAAAATCATATAAGCCAATGAATTTAAATGATAATTTCATTGCGTCCCACGGGCTTGCCAAGCAGGCCAGGCCTGTGGCAGATCGGTCTGATCGAATTGTTGTGCCTTTTTCCCCAAAGTTATCCACAGTCTGGAAAATTTCTCATCAATCCCCTGGGCCGGTGTGCTGCTTAGCTTCATCTTCCAGAATCCACTTTAAGTTGGGGTCCCGCTTGAGCCAGTGTTTCGTCCGGCGCTGTCCGGTCTCTGACAGTGGTCGGACGCGCCCGGTCAGCGCACACCATGCTTGAGCCCAGATGGGTCCGGGTTGCCCTGGACGTGCCGCTGCCCGGACCATTCGACTATCGGGTGCCGGCCTCCCTGAGCGGCGAGGCGGTGCTCGAGCCGGGCAGCCGCGTCATCGTGCCTTTCGGCCGCCGCAAACTGATTGGCGTCGTCCTGGAGCTGCCCGAGCAGCCCGCCATCGACGCGGCGCAAGTGCGCGAAATTGAACAGGTCCTGCAGGACCTTCCCCCCTTGCCCGCCGACTGGATACGCCTGGCGCAATTTGCCGCCGAGTATTACCAGCGGCCGCTGGGTGAGGTCATGTTGCCGGTGCTGCCGCCTCCGTTGCGCAAGCCCTCTGCCTACCAGGGCAAGCGTTCGGGCGCCGGGCCAGTGGCGCGCCTGGATGCGCGTAAACCGCGCGCGGCCGCCTTGCCGGTTGCGCCAGATACCGCGCCCGCCCTGAACGACGCGCAAGCTGCGGCCGTCACCACGATCGGCAGCATCAGCGGTTTCAAGACCGTGCTGCTGCACGGTGTGACCGGCAGCGGCAAGACGGAGGTCTATCTGCACGCCGCTCAAGCGGCGTTGGCCGCCGGCAGACAGGTGCTGCTGCTGGTGCCCGAAATCAACCTCACGCCCCAACTGGAGACGGCCTTGCGTGCCCGATTGGAGGCGTTGATCGGCCAGGACGGACTGGCGGTGCTGCACAGCGGGCTTTCCGACGGCGAACGACTGCAGGCATGGGCGCGGGTGCAGCGCGGTCAAGCACGAATGCTGCTGGGCACGCGCATGGCGATTTTTGCGCCCATGCCGGATTTGGGACTGATCGTGGTCGATGAGGAGCATGACGCCTCTTACAAACAGCAAGAGGGATTGCGGTATTCGGCGCGCGATCTGGCGGTCTGGCGCGGGCACGAACGCCGTATTCCCGTCGTGTTGGGCTCAGCCACGCCGTCGCTGGAGAGCTGGCATCACGCCCAACGCGGCCAGTATCAACTGTTGACGTTGGCGCATCGCGCGCGCGCTGCCGAGCTGCCGCGTATGCGTCTGATCGATACACGGCGTTTGCCCATGAAGCACGGGCTGTCGCCGCAACTGATCGACGGAATCACCGAGCGCCTGGCGCGCGGCGAGCAGGCGCTGGTGTTTCTCAACCGGCGTGGTTATGCACCCGTATTGCACTGCGCGTCCTGCGGCTGGGTGACACATTGCCCGCGTTGCTCGGCCTTCACGGTGCTGCATCGAGGGGGGGCCAAGGGCGGTTATCGCCTGCATTGCCACCATTGTGGCTATCAGGGCCCGGTGCCACGTGCCTGCCCGGATTGCGGCGACCAGGATCTGCAACCCATGGGGCGGGGCACACAACGTATTGAAGAGCATCTGGCCGAACTCTTTCCGCAGGCGCGCATAGCCCGCATCGACGCTGACAGTACGCGCCGCAAGGGTAGCGCGCAGGCGTTGTTTGCCTCGGTCCATGCGGGCGAGGTCGACATCCTCGTGGGCACTCAGATGGTCGCCAAGGGGCACGATTTTTCCCGACTCGGTCTGGTCGGGGTGCTGAACGCGGACTCGATGCTCTTTGCTCAGGATTTTCGGGCCCCGGAGCGTCTTTTCGCACAATTGATGCAGGTGGCCGGTCGTGCCGGGCGGCATGTGGGCGGCGGTGAGGTGCTCATCCAGACGGGCTACCCCGAACAGACGGTCTATCAAGCATTGATCCGGCATGATTACGCGGGTTTTGCCCGCCATTCCCTCGAAGAGCGGGAGGTCACGGGGCTGCCGCCTTTTGCCTACCAGGCGCTGCTGACCTCGGAAGCGCGCGAAGTCGCTCAGGCGCTGGAGTTTCTGCAGGCGGCCCGGCAGGCCGGCGAGAGCTTGAGTACGGCGATTACACTCTACGATCCGGTGCCGTTACGCATTGTGCGCGTTGCCAATGTGGAACGTGCCCAGTTGCTGGTGGAAAGTGCCAGCCGCCCCGTGCTGCAGGCTTTTCTGCCGTACTGGCTCGACGCGATCGCACCGTTGGCCGCGCGCCTGCGCGCGCGCTGGCAACTGGAGGTTGACCCTCTGGAGATTTGACCCATTCGCGCGCGCTTGTCCTGACCTCCCACGTTGATATCCATGTCCACTGATACCCCGATCGGCCACGGCCTGAATCCTGCCCAGAAAGAGGCCGTGCTTTATCTGGACGGGCCTTGCCTGGTGCTGGCTGGGGCAGGCAGTGGCAAGACGCGCGTGATTACGCAGAAGATCGCCTATCTGCTGCGCGAATGTGGGTACATGGGGCGCAACATCGTGGCGCTGACCTTCACCAACAAGGCCGCGCGCGAAATGG
Organism: Bordetella holmesii; assembly: GCF_020735985.1. Taxonomy (NCBI): domain Bacteria; kingdom Pseudomonadati; phylum Pseudomonadota; class Betaproteobacteria; order Burkholderiales; family Alcaligenaceae; genus Bordetella; species Bordetella holmesii. Next base: position 3,117,411 of record NZ_CP085973.1, on the reverse strand, counting down.
CCGAACGGGTCAAGCCGCTGGTGGACCGAAAATTGGCCAAAGGGCTGACCATCAGCACGTTCCATGCCTTGGGCGTGCGCCTGCTGCGTGAAGAGGCCGCGCATGCGGGTCTCAAGCAGCAGTTCTCGATTCTGGATGCGGATGACGCCATGGCCATCATCCAGGACCTGCTGGCCACGACGGACCGGGGCCGTTTGTGCGAAGTCCAGTCCATCATTTCGTTGTGGAAAAATGGGCTGATCGAGCCCGATGAAGCGGCCAACGTAGCCGTCACGCCGAGCGAGGTCGAGGCGGTGGCCGTATACCGCAGCTACGCGGCGACGCTGGCTGCCTACCAGGCGGTGGATTTCGATGATCTGATCCGTATTCCCGCCAAGCTGCTGGAGCACAACGAGGAGGTGCGTACCCGCTGGCAGAATCGTGTGCGCTATCTGCTGGTCGATGAGTATCAGGACACCAATGTTTGCCAATACCGCCTGGTGCAGTTGCTCACCGGTATGCGCTCGTTGTTCACCGCCGTCGGCGATGACGATCAGGCCATTTATGCGTGGCGGGGTGCAACCATCGAGAACCTGGCCAAGCTCACGACCGACTATCCCAACCTCAAGCTCATCAAGCTGGAGCAGAACTACCGTTCGGTGCAGCGCATTCTGGCCGCGGCCAATAATGTGATCGAACGCAATCCCAAGTTGTTCGAGAAGAAGCTCTGGTCGGATCTCGGCGCCGGCGAGCCGATCACGGTCAGCCCCATGGACGGCGACCAGCATGAGGCCGAGTCGGTGGCGATGAAGGTCTCGGCCTCGCGATTCGAACGACAGGCGCAATGGAAGGATTTCGCCATCCTCTATCGCAGTAATCATCAGTCGCGCATTCTCGAGCAGGCGCTGCGCAATCTGAAGATCCCTTACACCATCTCGGGCGGGCAGAGCTTTTTCGACAAGGCCGAGGTGCGTGACATTCTGGCCTATCGGCGTCTGGTGGCCAACGATGAGGATGATCCGGCCTTCATTCGTGCTGCCACAACGCCCAAGCGCGGAATCGGCCAGGCGACCTTGCAGACCCTGGGGCAGTACGCGGCGCAGCGTGCCATCTCCCTGCTGGAGGCCTCTGCCGAAGAGGGGCTGGAGGCGCTGTTGCAGCCCCGGCAGCTCGAACCCCTGCGCACCTTTGGCGAGTTCATCCGGCGTATCCAGTGGCGTGCCGGGCGCGGTGCGCACGGCGCGACCACGCGCGCGGCCGAGCCGGCAGGCGCCCTGCTGGAAGACCTGTTTGCCGCCATTCAATATGAGCGCTACCTCTTTGACACCTTGGAGGAGCGCCCGGCGCAGACACGCTGGCAGAACGTGATGGAGCTTGTCGCCTGGCTCAAGCGCAAAGCCGATGAAGACGGCATGACCCTGTTCGAACTGGTCCAGCATGTTGCGCTGGTCACGATGCTCGAACGCGGCGACGATGAAGAGCCCGACGCGGTCAAACTGTCCACCCTGCATGCCTCCAAAGGTCTGGAGTATCCCCACGTGTATCTCGTGGGCGTGGAGGAAGGGCTCTTGCCTCATGGCGGGCGGGATGAAGAGGACACCGACCCGGACAATGCAGCCAACAATCTGGCCACACGCATCCAGGAAGAGCGCCGCCTGATGTATGTCGGAATCACGCGTGCGCAGCGCAGTCTGCATCTGAGCTGGTGCCGCAAACGGCGCCGCGCGCGCGAGGACCGCGTCTGCGAGCCCTCACTCTTCATCGAGGAGATGGGCCTGTCTCAGCCCGGTATCAAAGAGGACGCGGCGACCGCCGCCTTGAGCCCCAAGGAGCGCCTGGGCATGCTCAAGGCCTTATTGCAGAAATAACGCTGCATCGGTCGCGCGGGGGTCAATCCAGATCGCGCAGCAGCAAATGCCAGAACTTGGCACGCATATCCAGCGTGGAAATCTGGATATATTCGTGCAGCGTGTGCGCGCCATCGCCGTCGGCGCCCAGGCCATCGAGCGTGGGCACGCCCAGCGCGGAGGTGAAGTTGGCATCACTGCCGCCACCGGTCATGGGCGCGTCTTCGAGCGGGAAGCCGGCCTGGTTGGCGTAACCTTGTGCCTGTGCCAGCAGAGCGGCCGACTCGGCCGTCTTGACCATCGGCGGGCGGTTAAGCTCGACATCGATGTCCAACTCGACGTCGGGGCCGACTGCGCAAAGCTGGCGCATGCGGCTCAGCACATCCTTGGCCGCCCCCATGTCGGGCACCCGGAAGTCCACCACGCAACGGCACTGTGCCGGCACGGTGTTGGTGACGGTGCCGCCGGCGATGGTCCCGACGCTGATCGTCACGCCGCGGGCGTAGTCGGTCATGTTTTCCAGCGCGAGAATCTGGTGGGCCATTTCGCGAATGGCGCTGCCGCCTTTTTCGTGCGACATGCCGGCGTGCGCCGGCCGGCCCGTGACGCCCAGACGCAGCATGCCGGTGCCTTTGCGCGCGGTAACGCATTTGCCGCCGTTGGGGCGAGCAGGTTCGCACATCAGACCGTACTTGGCCTGTTTGGCCAGATGCTCGATGTGCTCGCGCGAGGCATGGCTGCCGGTTTCTTCGTCGGGCACCATCAGAAAGTCGATGGGCAGGCGGGCCGCGCCCGGTTCGGTCAAGCCACGCAGGCCAGCCAGCGCCAGCACGATGCCTGCCTTCATGTCGTAGCTGCCCGGTCCGTAGAGGCGGTCATCCTCGATACGGCAGGGGTTTTCGGTCAGCGTGCCCACCGGGTGGACGGTATCGATATGGCCGATGATAAGAATGCCGGGCCGCTCTGCGGCCAGATGCGCCATCGCGGTGATGCCCTCGACGTAATGCGAAGGCGATTCGCACTGCACCCAGGTCTGGATTTCGGCGATGAGTTCTTGCGTAGTCGGAAGCGTGGTCATGGCGTGGATGGGGCTCAGGCGGTGTGATGGCCGGCCAGCGTGGCCAGCGTTTCGGCGTCGGGCATGCTGCCGTCAAACCAGATGTTGGCGGCAACGGCGGACATGGCTCGGCCATCATGGCCGATTCCGGGCACGGTCTGCAAGTGCCAGGCAAAGGGCAGGCCACGGCGCTCGGCCTCTTTGCGGCCCGCTTCGTAGTAATGATGGGCCCGGGCATAGCGATGCGGGCCCTGGCGCAGGGCCTCGGGCTGGCTGGGCAGATTGGGGTCGTCGGTGACGATGTCCTGATCGCCAGCCAGGATGATCATGGGGTAAGCCAGCAGGCGCGCCAGATGTTGCTCGGTCAGGCCTACGCCACCCATGCCTTCGGGGTAAGGCAGATCCAGCGTAGGCAGCGTGTACCAGCCGGGATTGCCGGCGATCACGCCTGCAAAGGCCTCGGAAGGTTGACTGCTCATCAGCCGGTGCACGAACTGACCGCCGGCGGAGTGACCAAAGAGGTAGACCGGCTTGCATACCGAAATCTCGGAAGCGGCCAGGTCCTTCAGCACGCGGCCTACCAAGGCATAGGTCCAGCCGTCGACATGACGCGGGTTGCCCGAAGGCGTGAACACGCGGCCGTTGTTGTAGCTTTCGACGCCGGGCCAAATGTCATTGGAAAAGGTCGGGGCGATGATGAGCAGGCGGTGTTTGTCGGCAGCCGGAATCCAGAAGTCGCGGTAGTCGTCGCCATTGCGCAGCACGCCGTGCTGGACGATGACCACCGGGTCTTCCGGCGTGTAGCCATAGGGACGGTAGGTGTTGAGCGTAAAAGGACGGTCGGCGTTGCGGTCGTCGTCAATGTAGGCAAAGCTGTTGCGGCCCGCATGGCCCAGTTCGATGGCCATGCGGTCGGCGTTGCTCAGTTCGGCGGGTTTCATGATCAGGCGGCGTTGTCGTTGAGATGGCAGGCGGAAACATGGCCCGCAGCGATGGTCTTGAGTTCGGGAATTTCTTCCTTGCAGCGCGGCATGGCATGCGGGCAGCGAGGATGAAAGGTACAGCCCGAGGGCGGGTTCAACGGCGACGGAATTTCGCCGCGGATCGGTGTGAACTTGCGTGCACGCCGATCGACGTCGGGCACTTCGGCCATGAGGGCCTGGGTGTAGGGATGATTGGGGCGCGCAAAGATTTCGGAGGCCTTGGCCAGCTCGACGATCTTGCCTAGATACATGATGGCCACCCGATCGGAGATGTGCCGCACCACGCCCAGGTCATGGCTGATGAACAGATAGGTAAAACCGTGCTGTTCGCGCAGATCCATGAACAGGTTGATGACCTGCGCCTGGATGGAGACGTCCAGCGCCGCGACCGGTTCGTCGCAGACCAGAAACTTGGGCGCGACCAGCAGCGCACGCGCGATGCCGATACGCTGGCGTTGGCCGCCCGATATCTGATGAGGACAGCGGTCGCGGTACTCGCGATCCAGGCCGACTTCCTCCAGTGCGCGGTCCACGCGGCCGGCAATCTCCGCCTTGGGCGCCAGATTGTGCACCCGCAGGGCCTCGCCCAGGATCTGGCGCAGGCGTTGGCGCGGATTGAGCGAGGCCTGCGGGTCCTGGAAGATCATCTGCACGCCGAGCGTGTAGGCAAGTTTATCGGCGCCTTGCAGGCTGTCGACCTCACGGCCCTGGTAGTACAGCTGGCCCGAGCTTTGATGATGCAGCCCGGCCACGACTCGGCCCAGGGTGGACTTGCCGCAACCGGACTCGCCCACCAGGCCGACGACCTCGCCACGCACGACCGACAGCGAGACGCCGTTGACGGCGTGTACGGTGCGCCGGTCTACCGGTCTGCCGGCCAGCGAGAGAATGCGCTGAGCGATGTCGGGGCGATTTTCAAAGCGCTTGTGGACGTCGCGCAATTCGATAACGGGAGTGTCGTTCTGGGTCATGCGGCCTCGCGGGCAATCGGTACATAGCAGCGGAAGCTGCGCGGCCCTTCCTGGGTGGGCGCTGGCGGCTGCTCGGTACAGCGCGGAATAACATTGGGACAGCGGGGGCGGAACGCACAGCCCGATGGACGGGCCGACAGGCTGGGCGCCATGCCGTTGATCTGGTGCAGCCGGCTACCCGGCATGGACTGCGCGGGCATGGAGTCCAGCAGGCCGCGGGTGTAGGGGTGGCGCGGCGAATCCAGCACGTCGTTGACCGGCCCGGCTTCGACGATGCGCCCGGCATACATGACGGCCACTTTGTCCGCCAGTTCGGCGACCACGCCCAGATCGTGAGTGATCCAGATCAGGGCGGTGTGGTGTTCGCGGCAGATCTCCTGCATGCGATAGAGGATCTGGCCCTGGATTGTGACGTCCAGAGCCGTGGTCGGCTCGTCACAGATGATGAGGTCGGGGCGGTTGAGCATGGCGATGGCGATGGCCACGCGCTGGCGCATGCCGCCGGAGAATTCGTGCGGATAGGCGTTGAGGCGTTTTTCCGGCGCCGGGATGCCAACCATGGCCAGCGCCTCGCGGCAGCGCTCCAGCGCCTGGTGGCGCGGCACGTTCTCGTGCGTGAGGATGGCTTCGAGCATCTGTTCGCCAACCTTGAGCACCGGGTTGAGCGTCATGAGCGGATCCTGGAAGATCATGGCAATCCGGTTGCCACGCAACTGGCGCATCTGCTCTTCGCTCAGTTTGCGCAGGTCTTTGCCCTTGAACCGGATCTCGCCTGCCACGACTTCGCCAGGTGGGTCGATCAGGCCGAGCAGGGAGAATCCGGTGACCGATTTGCCGAAGCCGGACTCACCCACCAGCCCCACGATCTCGCCGCGTTTGACCGTCAGGTCTACGCCGTCGACGGCCGGCCAGGCGCCGGCCTCGGTATGAAATGCGGTGCGCAATCCGCGCACCTCGAGAATAGAGTCGCTCATGCTCGTCGCGGGTCCAGGCTTTCACGCAGGCGATCGCCCACGATGTTGATGGTCAGGATGAGGATCAGCAGGGCCAGGCCCGGAAAAAGGCTGATCCAGTAGTCGCCCGACAGCAGGTACTGGAAACCATTGGCGATGAGCAGGCCCAACGAGGGCTCGGTCACCGGCACCCCGACGCCGAGGAAAGACAGCGTGGCTTCCAGCACGATGGCATTGGCAATCTGGATGGTGGCAAATACCATCACCGGCCCCAGGCAGTTGGGCAGCAGGTGGAAAAGCATGATGCGCCAGGCCGGAAAACCCAGGTTGGCGGCGGCTTCCACATATTCCTTGCGCCTTTCCTGCAAGGCCCGGCCCCGCATGATGCGGGCATAGTGGGCCCATTGCACGATCACCAGGGCAAGGATCACCTTGTCGACGCCGCGGCCCATCATCGCCAGCAGGACCAGCGCGACGAGAATGGTCGGAAAACCCAGGATGAAATCGACTATGCGCATCAATATCGCGTCGATGATGCCGCCGGTGTAGGCGGCCACCAGGCCGACTAAGCTGCCGATGGCCGTGGCAAGCGCCACGGCGCTCAAACCCACGAAAAGACTGATGCGCAGGCCGTAAAGAATGGCGCTGAGCATATCTCGGCCCTGATCGTCGGTGCCCAACCAGTAGATGCCGCCTTCCATCATGGGCGAGCGTGGCGGTAACCGGCCATCGAGCAGGTTGAGGTTGGCCAAATCGTAGGGATTCTGTGGCGCGAAAAAAGGCGCCAAAAGAACGACGGCGATCAGGATGAACAGCGCGAATGCCGAGCCGCGCAGCGTCGGGCGGCTGCGCAGCTTCTTCAGGATCTGGGCGTGACGCGGGGTTTCGGCCAGAGGTGCGACCGTGCGCGTGCGGCCACTGCTGGAGGGAGTTGCCATGGCGGACCTTATTGAGCGGGAGCGACCAGTTGCACGCGCGGGTCGAGCGCGGCGTACATGATGTCGACGATGAGATTGATGATGACGAAGATCAGCGTGACCAGCATCACATAGGCGACCACCACCGGGCGGTCGAGCTGGTAGACGCTGTCGATCAGCAGCTTGCCCATGCCCGGTCATGCGAACACGGTTTCGGTGATGGTCGAGTAGGCGATCAGCTGCCCGAACTCCATGCCGATGACGGTCACCACCGGGATGAGGATGTTGCGCAGGATGTGACGGCGTACGATGCGTCCGGGCTTGATGCCTTTGGCCCGTGCGAATTTAACGTACTCCTGCGACTGGGCCTCGGCCACGCCGCTGGCTGTCATGCGTAGAACCAGGGCGATATTGGCAAGGCCCAGATTGATGGCAGGCATGATCACGTGGGCCCAGCCATTGGCCGTGAGCAACGAGAACGGGATGCCGAGAATGGTGACCGTTGTGCCGCGTCCGGAGGCCGGCAGCCAACCCAGCCACACCGAGAACAGCAGAATAAGCATCATGCCTTGCCAGAAGTTGGGCAAGGAAAATCCCAGCACGGAGGTGGCCATGATGCCGCGGCCCAGAGGCTCGTCGCGGTACAGTCCGGCGACCAGACCCATAGGGATGCCGACAATACAGGTCAGCGTGATGGCCACGAGCACCAGCTCGAACGTGGCCGGCATGCGCTGCACGATGAGTTCGATGGCGGGAATACCGTGCACGAAAGACGTACCCAAATCGCCATGCAGGGCACGCCACAGGAAATTCAGGTACTGCTGCCATACCGGCAGATCCAGGCCCAGGCGTGTGATCATTGCCTGGCGTGCTTCCATGCTGGCTTCGGGGCTGACCAGCAGTTCGATCGGGTCGCCCACGGCGTACACCGCCAGGAAGACGACGAGCGATACCGCCAGCAGGACAAACAGGCTTTGTATCAGCCTGCGCAGAATAAACAAGGCCACGTTTCGATTTCCTTGGTGGTCTCAATGAAAGATGCGCCCGGGAGCGCGATCGCAGAAAAGCCGGCTCTTACGCCAGCGGCCGAGCCAGCCGCAACACCGTCACGCCCGGCCGCAAATTGGCCAGCGAAGGCATGATGAGCACACAGTTGTCGTAGGGAGTGGTCACGGGTTCGCCATCCGACCAGCCGATCACGGTGCCTGCCTGAGGCAGCTTTTCCATTCCTTTCCACGGATGCGCGAAGCGGAAGTCGTTGCTGCGGGCGGTCACGGCATCGGTGACGCACAGCGCCTGCGGCACATTGGCGGCGGGTCGCAGCCATTTGGCGGGCACATCGGTCGCACTCACGATTTCTGAGGCCAGCAGAAAGCGCGCCATGATGTCCAAGGCCACGGCTGCGCTTGTCGTATCTCCATGGAAGCCGCACTCGATGAGCAGGGAGCGCGTCTGCGGATCCCCATCGGCGGCAAAACGGCCGTAGTCGCGCAGCCGCACGCCAGCGGCGTGGCCGGCATCGGAGACGATATAGGCGGGGTTGCCCAGCGCTCGGGCCAGCGTGACGTTGCGGGCGGCCAGGCCGCTTAACTGCAGCGGCTCGTTGGCGTTGCTCATGGAGTGGAAATCCAGCAACCAGTCGGCCCGCTCCACCCAGGGCAGCAATTCGCCTGCGCGGCGGCGCTCCTGGCTGTCGCCGGCGGCCAGTTTGTCGGCGCTCCAGACGCGGTTCATGTCTTCGTCGACAAAGCGCGAGCGGGCATAGTCGGCCGGATCGAAGCGGTCGAAGGCCGCCAGATTACAGAAGGCCAACGTGAGGCCGCCGCGCCGCGGCATCAGCCCGCTGGCCAGCAATATCTTCAAGGCCCAGGCGCCGCACAGCTCGTTGCCGTGGATCAGCGCGGTGAGCAGGACCTGCCTGCCCGGCAGCCCGGAATCGAAGTGCCAGACACCTGGTGTACCGGTATTGCCGGCACGCTCGTCGTCCAGGTTCGGACGCGCTAATTCAAAGGGTCTAGTAGGAAAGGACATGGCAACTCCGGAACGCGAGGCAGATTGTATAGGGGTTACAAATTTGTCCGTCCAGAAAGGAACAAGGGCGCCGCCTATGGCGACGCCCTCGGGCGGGTCAGTGTCCCTTGTGAGGAAACCGCACCCGGATCACGACAGTTTACTTCTTGTCAGCCGGCTTGACCGACGTGGCCAAGGTGTACTGGTCGCGGCGGCCTTCGTAAGTCAGGCCCTTGCGGAAGGCCCAGATGCTGCTTTCGAAGTGCAGCGGGACGAGCGGCACGTTGTCCAGCGCGATTTGCGTGGCTTGCTGCAGCAGTTTTTTGCGCTCCACCGGATCGACCGTCACGATGGCCTGTTGATAGACCTTGTCGAAGTCAGCGTTGGAAAAGCCGCCGTAATTGCTGGTGCCCAGACTTTTGGGCGAGTCCAGCGAGGCCACCCACAGTTGGAACAGGCCGGAGGCTTCACCGACTTCAGAAGGTCAGCCGCCAATCGGGAAGCTGAACTCACGCTTTGCCCGCTTGGGGAAGTAGATCGAGGCCGTCATGGCGTCGACATTGGCCTTGATGCCGATGCGCGACAGGTACTGAGCCACGGCTTGGGCAATCTGGCCGTCGTTGACATAACGATCGTTGGTCGTCGAGATTGTCATCTCGAAACCATTGGGGTAACCGGCTTCGGCCAGCAGCTTCTTGGCACCTTCGGGGTCGTACTTGATTTCAGGCGCGTTGGGCAGCCCTCCGAACATGCCGTCGGGCATGTACTGGTAGGCCGGCGTCGCCAGACCGTCCATGATGCGCGCCACGATGGTCTTGCGGTCGATGGCCATGGAGATGGCGCGGCGCACACGCAGATCCTGCAGCGGGTTCTTGCCGTCGGCTGCTTTGACGAAGGGGCTTTCTTTGCGGCCCACATCAGGCTGGAAGAACACCAGGCGCGTGGAAGGGGTTGCAACATAGCCGTACTGCGGATTGCTCTTGATGCGCTGCAGGTCGCGGGCCGCCGGGTTCTCGATGACGTCGAAGTCCCCCGAGAGCAGGCTGGTCAGGCGCGGGCCGGCATTGGGCACCGGCACGAATTTGACGTCTTTCCAGGCCGGCTTTTCACCCCAGTAGTTGTCGTTGCGGGTCAGCTCGATGCCGGTTCCCTTGACATAGGACTTCAACATATAGGGGCCGGTGCCAATGGCATCCTTGCCGTTGTTGAAATCGGCCACGGTGGGCCACTTGCCGGTCACGCCGCAACCGGCCTTGGGGTCAAAGCTGAGTTTGCCATGCTCGACGATGCCGTTCCAGATGATCGGCAGGCCGCGGGCCAGCTCGGCCGGCAGCAGGGGCAGCGGCTCGGAGGTCTTGATGATGACGGTATGTGCATCCGGCGTTTGCACGTCGGCGATGCGCTTGGTCATATCCATGTACGACTGCGAGATGTTGGTCTCGTTGTTCAGCGTACGGCAGATGGTGAACCGGACGTCGTCGGCCGTGAAGGGCTTGCCGTTGGAGAACTTGACGTCGTCGGCCGTGAAGGGCTTGCCGTTGGAGAACTTGACGTCGTCGCGCAGCTTGAATTCCCAGGTCAGGTCGTCCAGGTTCTTCCAGGACTTCGCCAGCGAGGGCTTGAGCTGCATGTTGGCGTCGCGGCCCACCAGCGAGTCGTAGACATGCGCCGAGAAGGCGTCGTTCTGCGTTTGCTTGTGATAGTGAGGGTCGGCCGAAGTCGGTTCGGAAGACAGGGCGATTTTCAGCGCCTGGGCCAATGCGGCGCCGCCGGGGGCGGCCAGCAGGCCCGCCGCCATGGCGGCCACGAGGATGCGAGACTTCATGTTGGACAACTCCGGTATACAAGGCCGCGATTATTGATAGCCGCTACCAGCATTGTCAACGTTTGGTCTTACGGCGGCCATACCCCACAGGCACGTTTTTTCGACCGTGCCAGTGGGGAGCGCATGGGATGCATACCCGGGAAATCCCTGAGCGGGATGTCCTCAAAAAGTGCGCCGCGCCCGCCTTGCTGGCCGGGTACGACGCGGACAGTGCCGGCGGGAGGGAGGGGGGAGGGCCGGCGCCGTCAGAGGGGGGGCACGGCCCAATCAGGCGCCGTGCCGGCGACACACGCGAAAGATCCGCAACGCGCGCGTGCCGCGTTAAGTCTTTACCACTGCGAACCGGTGTAGTTGGCGCTTTGGGCGCGCGCACGGTTCATGGATTCGTTGACTTCATCGATGAAGGCAAAGAGGGCGGAGATGCCGCGGCCGATACTGGCGGCAACACGCTTGATCGCCGCCACAGGGTGGGGGACGGGTTGGCTTTCCATCGCGCCGCGCAGCATATCACGCTCCAGCGAATCGGTCATGCGGGCGTTTTGATTCAGGGTCAGGTCGCTCATGGTTTGCTCCAATCATCGTTTCTCGACTAGGTGAAACCATTATAGGGATAACCCTATGTGCGCCGCAACAAAAACCTAGGGCAAACCCTAGGTATGTTGTAAACAAACCTAACGGGCCTGCCAGGCACCCGTGTCAAGGGCCCAGCCAGCGGCCATTGCGTATGGCTCGGGCGGCATCGGCTAGCTCGCCCGCGGTCAGGCCGATGGGGCCCTGGCCCTGAGCGACGAGTGCATCGGCGGCGGCGCCATGCAGCCACACGGCGCCGGCGACCGCCTGTTCGGGCGGCAGCGCCTGAGCCAGCAGCGAACCCAACATACCGGCCAGCACGTCGCCGGTACCGGCGCTGGCTAAGCCGGGATTGCCGGTGGCATTTTGCAGACAGGCGCCGTCCGGCGCGCAAACCAGACTGCCGGCGCCTTTGAGCACGATCCAGGCGCCGTAGCGGTGTGCCAGTTCGCGCGCTGCGGCGGGCCTTGCGGCCTGCACTTGGGCTGTCGTGCGGCCCAGCAGCCGGGCGGCTTCGGCCGGGTGCGGGGTGAGCACGACCGGGCCCTGCCCCCAATTGGGCCGCAACTGGCCTGTTGCCAGCAGATTCAGGCCATCGGCATCGAGCACCATGGGCGCACTGCGGCGGCGTTGAAAGAGTTCGGCCAGGGTATGCGCGGCCAATGCAGTGGTGCCGATGCCACAGCCGGCCGTCCAGGCCGTCAGGTGTCGTTCGCTGGCCAGCAGATCAGCGGCCTGACGGACCATCAGCTCGGGCTGCAGGAAGTCACAACTCAGGGGGATGGTTTGTTGAGCCAGTCCCACCAGGACCTTGCCTGCGCCGAGCTTGAGCGCGGCGCGGGCGACCAGCAGGGCCGCGCCGGTCATGCCCGGCCCGCCGCCCACCACGGCCAGACTGCCGAAACTGCCTTTGTGGCTATCGGGCGCGCGCGGCGCGAACAGGGCGGGAAATTGACTGCGTTCGATGCGTTCAGGGAGGGAGGCGGGCATGGTGATTCCAAAGAGGCGGCTTTCCTCTATAGTGCCCAAAAACCGCGCGCACCGCCGCGCTCACTGGAGACTGACGAATGAGCACCGAGGCAACGCTGGCCCATTACGCGCGCTACCAAGCGATCAAGCTGCGCCGTCACCCCGAGGGGGTGCTGGAGTTGATCATGGAGGCCAAGGATGCGAGCGGCAAGCTTTCGACCGCAGATCATCGCCTGCATCGCGAGCTGGCCGACATCTGGCGTGATATCGATACCGATCCTGAAACCCGTGTGGTGGTCATCCGTGGCGAAGGCAAGGGCTTTTCGGGCGGCGGGGATCTGGATCTCGTGCAGCAGATGGCTGATGACTTCGAGGTTCGCGCGCGCGTCTGGCGCGAAGCGCGCGACCTGGTCTACAACATCATCAACTGCAACAAACCCGTGGTTTCGGCCATGCACGGCGCGGCCGTGGGTGCCGGCCTGGTGGCCGGGTTGCTGGCCGATGTGTCGATCGCCGCGCGCGATGCGCGCATCATCGATGGCCATACCCGACTGGGTGTCGCCGCGGGCGACCACGCGGCCATCGTGTGGCCCCTGCTGTGCGGCATGGCCAAGGCCAAGTACTACCTGTTGCTGTGCGAGACCGTCAGCGGCGAGGAGGCCGAGCGAATTGGTCTGGTGTCGCTGTGCGTCGATGAGCCGCAATTGGTCGAACGCGCTTTCGAGGTGGCCTATCGCCTGGCCCGCGGCTCGCAGACGGCGATTCGCTGGACCAAGTACGCCCTGAACAACTGGTTGCGTCAGGCCGGCCCGACCTTTGATACCTCGTTGGCGCTGGAGTTCATGGGATTTTCCGGGCCGGACGTGCGCGAAGGCATACAGTCGTTGCGGGAACGGCGCGCGCCTGACTTCAAGCCGGATTCGCCTTTTTGAGGTCGGTCGCTGCGGGCGCGAAGAACCGCGCGAAGGCCGCCTGAGCCTCCGCGCTGGCCAGTCGTTGACGGAACTGATCGGCTTCTCGATCCAGGGTGGCGTGCAGGGCCGGTCGTTGCGGCCCGCGCATCAGGGCCTTGGAAACCCGCAGCGCCTGCCTCGGTTGGGCAGCCAGCCGGGCGGCGGTGGCCTGGGCTTGGCTCAAGGCCTGCCCCGGCTCGGTGACCGCATTGATAAGGCCGCCCGCCATCCCCTCAGCGGCTCCGAAGCCGTCTCCCAGCAGCAGCCACTCGGCCGCGCGCCGGGCTCCGACGATCTGCGCCAGACATTGGCTGGAACCGCCTTCGGGACACAGACCCAGCGCCAGAAAAGGCAGCTTGAACTTGGCCTGCTCGCTGGCATAGACAAAATCGCAGTGCTGCAGCAACGTCACGCCGACGCCCACGGCATGGCCCTCTACAGCGGCCAGAACCGTTGCATCGCAGTCGATCAGCGCGCGCAAAAAGCGCAGGCCGGGGCTATCGCCTTCCGGGCGCTGCGTCTGGAAGTCGCGCAGATCATTGCCCGCCGTGAAATGCCCGCCGGCGCCGGTCAGGATCACCGCGGCGGCCTGCGCGTTGTGTTGCACCGCCAGCAGGCTGTCGGCCAGAGCATGGTAGGTGGCCGCGTCCAGCGCGTTGCGGCGGTCGGGGCGATTCAGCGTGAGGGTGAGGACCCCATCTCGCAGCTGGCTCAGCACGGTTTCGCTCATTCGAATACCCTGCCGTCCAGGCGCGTGCGCGCCGCTTCGTACTCGGCGCGCAGTTGCGCCACGATATGCGCGGCATCCTGCACGCTGGCGATGCTGCCCACCCCCTGCCCCGCGCCCCAAATGTCTTTCCAGGGTTTGGCGCGCGAGCTGCCGAAATTGGAGGCGCCGTGCTCGGGCGATGGCAGGTTGGCCGGATCCAGGCCGGCGTTGACAATGCTGGACTTCAAGTAATTGCCGGGTATGCCGGTAAAAAAGGGCGTGTAGAGGATATCGCTGGCCTGGGCCTGCACCAGAGCAGTTTTGTAGGCTGGGCTGGCGTTGGCCTGGTTGCTGGCAATGAAACGGGTGCCCATGTAGGCGAAGTCCGCGCCCATGGCCAGCGCGGCCAGCACACCCGCGCCATTGGCGATGGCGCCGGACAGCGCGACCGGGCCGTCATAAAAGCGCCGAACCTCGGCCAACAGCGCGAAGGGGCTGAGCGTTCCCGCGTGGCCGCCGGCGCCCGCCGCTACCAGGATGAGGCCGTCCACGCCGGCTTCCAGCGCTTTCTCGGCATGGCGGATGGTGGTGACGTCGTGAAACACCCTTCCGCCCCAGGCATGGACGCCAGCGACCAGATCGCCAGGCGCACGAAGACTGGTGATGATGTAGGGCACGCGATGGCGCGCGCATTCGGCCAGGTCCTGCTCCAGGCGGTCATTGGACTGATGGATGATCTGATTGACGGCAAATGGAGCCACCCGGGCGTGCGGATGCGCGCGCCGGTAGTCGGCCAGCCCGGTCTGCACCTCGGCCAGCCAGTCGGCCAACAGACTTTGCGGGCGCGCATTCAGGGCCGGAAAAGCCCCCATGACGCCGCTGGTGCACTGCGCCAGCACCAAGGCCGGGTTGGACACGATGAACATAGGCGAGCAGATGACGGGCAAATGCATCTGGCCATACAGATCTGCGACCACGGGATGGGGCGCGGCGGTGTCTCGGGCGGGCATGAGGGTTTCCGATGGTATTGAGCGTTGCAAAAGCCCGGTCTATAATTATTGACCGGTCGTCCGGTAATTAATTAAATCCATTTAACGGCATGCAGTAAATCGCTGTCAATGCTGATTCTCCAGTAATCGGCGCATCCGCTGGTCTTTCATCATGTCTGCTGCCCCCTTTCCGGCGCGTCGCGCCGGCCGCCCACCGACATTGCCCGCCCCGCGCGAACGCATACTCGAGGCTGCTGCGGCGCTGTTTGCCCGCAGCGGTTATGAGGGCAGCTCGATCGCGGATCTGGCCTGCGCCATCGGCGTGTCCAAAGCCGCGATCTACCACTATTACCCCACCAAGCAGGATATTTACGACGCCATCATCGTGGAGGTCCTCAGCGGTCTGTTGGGGGCGGTGACGCAGGCCTGCGAGGCGCAAGGCGCCGCCGATGCGCGGTTGCACGCCTTCATGCTGGCGCACGCGGATTATTTCGAGTCGCACCACGATCAATTCGTGACGATGCTGATCGGTTATTCCGGCATGACCATGCCCGAGCAGGCCGACGCGGCCCGCCTGCGGGACCGCTACGAGGCGCTGTTGCGCGAGATTCTTGCCCAAGGGGCAACGCAGGGCGTGTTCCGGCAGCGCGATGTGGCCGCCACCGGCCGTGCGGTGCTGTCGCTGCTCAATTGGATGGTGCGCTGGTACAAGCCCGGACAAGGCCAGACGGCGCGCGCCATTGCACAAGATTATTTTGACCTGATCACCGGCGGCCTTTGCCGCCCTGATAACGAACCGAGGTAGACCATGGCCCTGGACCAAGAAACCCTGAACCTATTGCTCGACGCGGTACGCCGTTTCGTGACCGAACGCCTGATGCCAGCCGAAGACGAGTTGGCGCATACGGGCTCCATTCCCGAGGACATCGTGCGCGAGATGCAGGAGCTGGGCCTGTTCGGCCTGTCCATCTCGCCGGAGTATGGCGGGCTGGGTCTGACCATGGAAGAAGAGGTCAGGGTGGTGTTCGAGCTGGGGCAAACGTCGCCGGCCTTCCGTTCGCTGGCCGGCACCAACATCGGCATCGGTTCGCAGTCCATCGTGTTGGCCGGCTCGGATGCCCAACGCCGCCATTATCTGCCGCTTCTGGCCAGTGGCGAGCTGATCGGCTCGTTTGCGCTGACCGAGCCGGATGCGGGGTCCGACGCCATGGCGCTGCGCACCACGGCCACCCGTGACGGCGATCATTACATCCTCAACGGCACCAAGCGGTTCATCACCAACGCGCCGATCGCCGGCCTTTTCTCGGTCATGGCACGTACGGCGACCGAGCGTCGCGCAGATTCCATTTCCTGCTTCCTGGTCGAAGCGGGCACGCCCGGCCTGACGCTGGGTAAGCCGGATAAGAAAATGGGACAGGCCGGCGCGCTGACCTGCGACGTGGTGTTCGACAACTGCCGGGTCCCGGCCAGCGCCCTGCTGGGTGAGAAAGAAGGTACAGGTTTTCGCACCGCGATGCGCGTGTTGGACAAAGGGCGGCTGCATATCGCCGCCTTGTGCGTGGGCATCGCCGAGCGTCTGGTGCGCGATGCGGCCCGCTATGCGCTGGAGCGTCAGCAGTTTGGCAAACCCATTGCCGAGTTCCAACTGGTGCAAGCCATGCTGGCCGACAGCCAGGCCGAGATGTATGCGGCGCGCTGCATGGTGCTGGATGCGGCGGCCAAGCGCGACCGGGGCGAGAACACCACCATGGAAGCGGCCTGCGCCAAGATGTTCTCCACCGAAATGGTGGGCCGTGTGGCCGATCGTGCGGTGCAAATCCACGGCGGCGCCGGCTACATGGCGGAATACGCCGTCGAGCGCTTCTACCGCGATGTACGTCTGTTCCGCATCTATGAGGGCACCACGCAGATTCAGCAATTGGTGATCGCGCGCGAAGCACTCAAGGCATATGCCTGATGGCACGAGCTTGTGCGCTGGCCGCACAAACTCGTGCGCAAAACGGAAAACAATCCCGGGCGGCTGGGGCTAATATGCCAGCTTCCCCAAGTCCTGCTCAGATAGAACTATGTCGCAACGTACCGCTCCCCTGGCCGGCATTCGTGTGCTGGATCTCACCCGCGTGCTTGCCGGTCCCTGGTGCACCCAGAACCTGGCTGATCTCGGCGCTGAAGTGATCAAGATAGAACGTCCAGGAGCGGGCGACGATACGCGCGCGTGGGGGCCCCCTTACCTGAAGGATGCCGCAGGCCAGAACACCAGCGAGGCTGCGTACTACCTGTCTGCCAATCGCAATAAATTTTCCGTGGCGCTGGATATTGCCAGCGCCCGAGGCGCCGAACTCGTGCGCGAACTGGCCAAGCAGTGCGACATCGTCGTGGAGAACTTCAAGGTCGGGGGCTTGCGCAAGTACGGGCTGGACTACGAAAGCCTCAAGGCCATCAACCCGCGCATCATTTACTGCTCCATCACCGGTTTCGGCCAGACAGGCCCCTACGCGAGCCGCCCGGGTTATGATTTCATGATTCAGGGCATGGGGGGCCTGATGAGCATCACTGGCGAGCGTGACGATCTGCCTGGCGGAGGCCCGCAGAAAGCCGGCGTGGCCGTGGCGGATCTGATGACCGGCATGTATTCCACCGTTGGCATTCTGGCTGCCGTCATCGAGCGCGAACGCAGCGGGCTGGGGCAGCACATAGACATGGCCTTGCTGGACTGCCAGGTGGCGATGCTGGCCAACCAGAACCTCAATTTCATGACATCCGGCCAGGCTCCGCAACGCGCCGGCAATGCACACCAGAATCTGGTGCCCTACCAGGTTTTCGCGGCCGCCGACGGGCACCTGATTGTCGCCGTTGGCAACGATGGGCAGTTCCGCAACTATTGCCGTGTGCTGGGACTGCCGGAACTGGCTGCCGATCCGCGTTTTTCCACCAATCCGCAGCGGGTGCGCAACCGCGAGACCCTGGTGCCACTGCTGGTCGAGCGCATGGCCACGGGCGCGCGCGACACCTGGCTGGCGGAGCTTGAAGCAGCGGGTGTGCCGGCGGGTCCGATCAACACGCTCGACCAGGTCTACGAAGATCCGCACGTTCAGGCGCGCGGCATGAAGCGCGAGTTGCCGCATGCGCTGGCAGGCACGGTGCCGATAGCTGCCAGTCCGCTGAAGTTCTCCGACACGCCGATCGAGTATCGCCGCCCTGCTCCGATGCTTGGCGAGCACACCCGGCAGATTCTCAGCGAGCGTCTGGGGCTGTCGGACGAGGACATTCAGGCTCTGGCTGTGGGCCCGTCGGCCTGACAACGAGACTCAGAAAAATAGAAGGAGAGTGAGATGGTAGATATTCAGACCCTCGGGGTGGTGGGCGCCGGCGCAATGGGCCGAGGCATCGTTCAGATCGCGGCCCAGGCAGGCCTTGACGTACGTCTGTACGACACCAACGCCGAGGCCGTGGCCGCAGCGCGGGATGCGCTGGCACAAACGTGGGACAAGCTGGTCCAAAAAGGCAAATTGAGCGCCGATGCGGCTCAGGCGGCGTTGGGGCATGTGCTGCCCGCGCATGCGCTGGCCGAGCTGGCGGATTGCCAGTTGGTGGTCGAAGCCATCGTCGAGCGCCTGGACGTCAAGCGTGATCTGTTTGCACAGTTGGAGTCCATCGTCAGTGCGGATTGCATTCTGGCTTCCAACACCTCGTCGCTGTCGATCACTGCCATCGCGGCGGCCTGCCAGCATCCCGAGCGTGTGGTGGGTTTTCACTTCTTCAACCCTGTGCCCCTGATGAAGGTGGTAGAGGTGATCGACGGGCTGCGCAGTGCGCCGGCGACCGGTGACGCGCTGGCGGCTCTGGCGCGCCGCATGGGTCACACGTCGGTGCGCGCCAAGGATATGCCAGGGTTCATCGTCAATCACGCCGGTCGTGGCATGAACACCGAAGGTTTGCGCGCGGCCCAGGAGGCGGTGGCCTCCTTCGATCAGATCGACGCCATCATGCGCGAGCAGGCCGGCTTTCGCATGGGCCCTTTCGAGTTGCTGGATCTGACTGCGCTGGATGTTTCGCATCCGGTGATGGAGTCCATCTACCGTCAGTTCTTTGACGAACCGCGCTTCCGTCCTTCGCCCATCACCACGGTGCGCCTGGCAGGCGGTCTTCTGGGCCGCAAAGTGGGCGAAGGGTTTTACGTCTACAAAGATGGCCAGAAGCAGGTGCCGGCAGAACCCGCCGTGCCGCCGTTGCCTGCCGGCCTGCGCGTCTGGGTCAGTCCGGCTCATGCCGAAGGTCAGGCGCGCGCCCAGGCGCTGTTGCGCCAGCTGGGTGTCGAACCCGTGCAGGCAGACACGGCGCCGGCCGATGCACTGCTGGTGGTCACCCCGTTGGGCGAGGACGTCTCGACCTGCGTGGCCAGCCAGCGGCTCGATGGCGCCCGCGTGGTGGGGTTGGATGTGCTCAATGATTTCGCGGCCAGCCGCCGTCGCACCATCATGACCTCGCCGGCCACCGAGCCGCGCTGGCGCGATGCCGCGCATGCGCTCTTTGCCAACGACGCGGTGGCTGTCAGCGTCATCGACGATTCGCCCGGCTTTATCGCACAACGCATCGTCGCGACGATCGTCAATATTGCCTGCGACATCGCGCAGCAGCGCATTGCCACGCCCGAGGACATCGATCAGGCGGTGCACCTGGGCCTGGGCTATCCCAAGGGGCCGCTGGCCCTGGGCGACAGCCTGGGTGCGGCGCGCATACTGGAAATCCTGCGCAGTATGGAGCGCGTCACGGGTGATCCGCGGTATCGCCCCAGCCTCTGGTTGCAACGTCGCGTGCAGTTGGGCCTGCCTTTGACGCAAGCCTGATATATAAAACCCGTTAAAAACGGCGCTCAGTTCATGCCTGAGCGCCGTTTCTTTATGCCTGCGGCCAGCCGCTGCGTGCCGTCTACTTGGCCGCGTTGACCATGTACTGCACGGCGGCGCGGATGTCGTCTTCCGAGGCAGTCGTCGCGCCACCCTTGGGGGGCATGACACCCTTGCCGTTGATGGCCACCTTCACCATGGCATCCAGGCCAGTCGCGATATAAGGCGCCCACGCGGCCTTGTCGCCGAACTTTGGCGCATTGGCCACCCCCGTGCCATGACAGGCGAAACAGGTGCTCTTGTAGAGCGCTTCGCCTGCCGGGTTCACGGCTGCAGCTTGATCGGGCGCCGGCTCGGGGGCTGGGGCAACCGGCGGATTGGCCGGCATGGCAGCGGCCGGCGCCGTTGGCACGGCTGCAGCATCGGCTGCCGCCTCGGTTTCGGGTCCGGTCTCTGGTTTGGGTTCGGCCGGCTCGGGCAGATCGCCACCGGATTTGTTGGCCATATAGACCACGGCGCGGGCGACTTCGAAATCGCTCAGCGCCGGATTGCCGCCCTTGGCAGGCATGGCCCCTTTGCCGTGCAACGCGACATCGAGCATGGCGTCGAAACCGCCTTGGATGAAAGGCCCCCAGGCGGCCTTATCGCCCACCTTGGGCGCGCCGGCAACGCCGGCGGTATGACAGGCCGTACAGACGGCGGCAAACACCTGTTCGCCGGTCTTGTAGACGCGCGGCGCATTGGCGTCGACCAGCTCAAAGCCTGCCACGGGAGCGATGCGTTTATTAGTGGCGTCTTCGGATAGCGTGTCCGAGCCCGCGCCCACCTGGGTGCCTGATACGACCAGGTTGACCAGCAGGATGATGACAACGATGGGGACGATGAATGACAGTACGATCGTGACGATCAACTGCCGGGGTGTCTTGATGGGGGAGGAGTGTTCTTCGACGTGATCCTGCTCGTTGCTCATATCCTAATCCTGCTAATCGGAACGCCTGGTGGCGGAATCAGACTGACACGACAACTGAACGCAACTACGAGGTGGGCCGGAGCAAGAACAAACCCTCCGGCCTGCAGTGAACGATCGATTATATAACGGCAAGCGGAGTCGACATCCGAATTGGGGTAAGTCCCCAACGGCGGATGAAAAAATGGGTACAATAGCGCCGCGCTGTGCCCGTAGTTCAATGGATAGAATGAGAGTTTCCGAAGCTCTTGATACAGGTTCGATTCCTGTCGGGCGCGCCACTCCCCCAGTTTCTGGATGTGCGCGGTAAGTACGCGGCCTTCCCTCTTCGCCTGGCGCCGGCGCTTCAGTCCGGCACGGACCCACGGTCCGATCAGGCCCTGCCCCCAGCGTCTCGTGCATCTCGGTTATCGGCTCGTCTGCCGCGTCGCAGGGCCATCGTCAACGTGCTCCCGGTGTGGCCGGCTGCCGGATGGGGCAGGCCACCGCGCCAAGCCCGGCCGCTAGCGTGGCGCCGCGTCAGCGACGGATCTGAAGGCCAGGACGGCATTGTTGCCGCCCATGCCAAAGGAGTTGCTGACGGCGGTGTGCAGCGCGGGAAGCTCGCGTGTGCCTTCAGCGATATAGTCCAGATCGCAATGTGGGTCGCCCGCGGCCCAGAAAAGCGTCGGCGGCCAGAGTGAGAAAAATCAGGCGGCGCATGCACATTCTCCTGCGATGGCGGCCGCCTGAGGCGCTTTACGTAGCGTCGCGGGCCGGCAGCGGATTTTTCAACGCGGCGTGGTAACGCGCCACATAGGTGTCAAAGTCTACCGTATCGGATTGCTCGATCTGTCGCTGCTGCTCGAGCGATGCCTGAGCGGCCTGGGCATAGGCCTGAGCCTGCTGCGGCGGCAGCGGTGACTCGCGCAGCGTGCGCGCATGAGCCTGGCTTTGCGCCAGGGTGTAGTCCTGGAAAGACAAGCCGCTGGCGCGCAGTTCGGCCAACACGCGGGCTGACGGTGTCAGGTCTGGATCGCGCAATTTGGCGCGCTGCTGCTCGAGGGCCTGTGCGTAAGCCTGGCCTCCGAGGGCCTGGTCATAAAGCGCGGCATACTGAGCGATCTGGTCGAGCAACTCGTCACCCCATTGCGCCAGGCCGATGGCCTGGCCATCGCGGTCCAGCATCAGGTCAGGTTTGCGGCCTTCCTTGACCACCGTGGCGAAGTTGTCGGCACTGCGCTGACAGTAGCCCTGCTGGGAGAAGAAAGGGCTTTCCGAGACCGCACAGAACAGCAGGAAAGCATCCACGAAGCGCGCCGTCTGGGCCGACAGGCCGGTCGGCTCGTGCGGATCGATGTCCAGACAACGGACTTCGACGTACTGCACGCCGCGTTCGGCCAGCGCGGTGATCGGCCGTTCGCCGCGCCCGGTGGCGCGCTTGGGGCGGATGCTGGAGTAGTACTCGTTTTCGATCTGCAGCACATTGGTGTTGAGCTGGATCCATTCGCCGTCACGATGCGTGCCCATGGCTTGATAAGCCGGCCAGGGCTGCGTCACGGCCTCGTAGAGCCGCCCCAGAAAGGTGCTCAGGTCGTTGTAGCAAAGCTTGAGTTGCGCCTGCGCTTTGTTCTGGTAGCCAAGGTCGCTCATGCGCAGGCTGGTGGCGTGCGGCAGATACAAGGTGTCCGGGCCCAGCGGCTGCAGGGGGTGATCGCGCCCGCTCAGAAAGGCGCTCGACAGCGCCGGCGCCGCACCGAACAGATACATCAGCAGCCAGGAATACCGCGTGAAATTGCGAATCAGGGCGATGTAGCCGCGCGAGCGGCTCTCCTGCAAGGTCGCCGCGCTCGGCTCGATCACGGGCCACAGGGCATCGGGTAGCGAGAAGTTGTAGTGCACCCCGGCGATGCATTGCATGGTTTTGCCGTAACGCTCGGCCAGGCCCCGACGGTACACATGCTTGAGCAGGGCAGTATTGGACTTGCCATACCAGGCGATGGGGATCTCGGCCTCGGGCGGCAGCAGCGCCGGCATGGACTGATTCCAGATGAACTCACCCTCGAGCACGCTGTAGACAAAACGATGCGTGTCGCGCAGTTCGCCCATCAGGGCTTCGACGCTGGTATGCGTGCCGGTAATGAGTTCGAGCAAGGACTCGGAGTAATCGGTGGTGACCTGCTCGTTGGTCAGAGCCGAGCCCAGGCCGCTGGGATGGGGCGTGCGTGCCAATGCGCCTCGGGCGTCCACGCGCAGGCCTTCTTTCTCGACGCCGCGCAGCGTTTGCGCCAGCAAATCGAGATGAGCCTGAACTGGGGCAAAGCGCGGGTTGGAATGTGCAGTCACGGCGATGAATTTGGGTTATCGAGCGTAGATTTTACGGTCAGAGCGTCTTTGGCACCGAATTTGGCCCCGTGTCTTCTAGGGAATTCAGGTGGCCGGCGAGCCACGCGTCCAGATCAGCATAGACCGGATCGGCGTAGTCGGCACGTTCGTTGAACACCTCGTGCCAGGCGTGCGGGTACCAGCGCAGGGTCAGCAGGCCGGCCGGCGCTCGTTGCGCGAATTGGCGGCTGCCGCCAGCGGCCACGACCCGATCGTCGCCGGCCACCAGCAGCAGGGTGGGCAGACTCAGGCTCGGCGCGGCGGCCATGACCAGGGTTTGAGAGCTGTCGATGAAGCTGGCCAGTCGCCCGCTGATACAGCGGCGAGCCAGCGGATCGCGGCGAAACGCCTGCACGACCGCTGGATCATGAGAAATGCGAGCCGGAGCCAGCGGATAGGCCAGTGCCGCGTCTGGCCAGCGGCGGGCGATCTGCCGAAGTGGCGGCAACAGCCACCCTGGCATGCGGAGCGCCAGAGGCGGACTCGACAGTACCAGGCCATTGACTGGCGGATCGGGCTGCAGGCCCAGACGCAAGGCCACCAGCGCGCCGAGGCTGTGGCCGATGACCAACGGTGCCTGCCCCGTCTCGGCCGCAAAGGCGGCAATCTGCGCGGTAGCGTCTCGGACCAGGTCATCGCGCTCACGCAGGGCAGCGGGAGGTCCTCCCGAGCGGCCGTGCCCGCGATGATCATGAGCGCCGACCCGCCAGCCGCGCGCACTCAGCCATTGAGCCAGGCGGGCATGACGTCCGGCGTACTCACCCAGCCCGTGCAGGATGTAGGCGGTCGCACCCGGACGTGGGCACGCCGAGGGCCAGCGGTAACGCGCCAACGGCGTGCCGTCCTCGGCCAAGACGGGGTCAAGCAAAATAGGCGACAATTCCGAACTTCCTCGCAAGAGCGGGCCGCCGGTGGGCATTCGCGTTTCGCCATTTCAGCGCGCTTTCATTGCATGCTCAAGAAACTCTTTCTGATGGCTGCATTCAGCCTTCTGGCCGCGTGTTCGCCGCGTTATGACTGGCGCGAACTGGACGTGGCCGAGGGAAGGGTGCGTGCGGCTTTTCCGGCCAAGGTACAGACGGACAGCCGTGACCTCGTGCTGGCGGGGCATGCACTGCGTTTTTCCCTGGCGTCGGCCCAAGTCGATGGGGCGGTGTTCGCGGTAGGCTATGCGCGGCTGCCCGCTGCGTTGCGTGGCCGCCCTGCTGCCGGCGAGCTGGGCGAGGCGCTGCGGCGCTCCTTGTACACCAACCTCGGTGTTCCGCCTCCGGCTGGCGGGCAGCCCGACGGCACCCTGTTCGAAATCCACGCGACGGATCCAGCGCGCGAAGCCTGGCTGGTGGGCAAGATCTGGGTGACGGCGGACATGTTGCTCGAGGTCGTGGCCACTGGAAGCCGTCGCTCACTATCGCCCGAACACGCGCAGGAGTTTCTTCGCTCGGCCGTGTTGTTGCCCTGACGGCGGTGGCGGAAACCGCCGTCGCCGATAGCTCCAGAGAGTAGGTTTGCCATGTTTGCCGTTGTGCAGTTCTATTTTTCCGCTGTTGTCATGTTGATGCCCTTGCTAGCCTGCGTGGGCATAGGCGTGTTCTGGGGCAAGCGCGACTACCCCTTTGGCGGCACCTTCGTGACCATGCTGGTCACATCGGTCACCACGCCGGCGCTGGTGTTCCATACCTTCGTGACCACCCAGCTCGATGACCGTTCGCTGGGCGACATCACGGCCGCGTCGTTGCTGGCCCTGCTGATCTGCGCCCTGATTTGCGCGGTAGTGCTCCGCCTGAGCGGCTTGCCCGTTCGCAAACTGCTGCCCACGGCTTTCATGCCTAACGCGGGCAACCTCGGTTTGCCGGTGTCGCAGTTGGCGTTCGGGGATGTGGGCTTGTCCGCCGCAGTGGCATTCTTTGCCATCAACTCGTTCGTGATGCATACCATCGGTGTGCGTATTCTGCCCGGCGTCGCTACGCGTGGCGGCTGGCGCAACCCGGTGTTGCTCGCGTCGTTGATTGCGGTTGCCTGGCGCTACAGCGGCGTTCCCGTGCCGTCGTGGCTCATAGAAACGGCGCGCATGCTGGGCGGCGTGACGGTCCCTCTCATGTTGATCAGCTTGGGTCACGCGCTGGCCTTGATTCCCTCGGGTGGCCTGCGCCTTGGGGCGGGCCTGGGGGTGATGCGCCTGGTGGTCGGCCTGCTTTCCGGGCTGCTTGTCGTCTGGGCGTTGGGGCTGGACAGCCCGCTGGCAGGTTCATTGGTGCTGCAGATGGCCATGCCCAGCGCCGTGGTCTGCTACATGTACGCGCGCCGCTATACCGATATGGGTGATACCGCCGCGGGCGCGGTGTTGGTGTCGACCGTGCTGTTCTTATTGATCGCGCCCGCTCTATTGTGGTTTACGCGCCATTGACGCGGCGGGCCATATAGCTGTGAAGATTCAATAGGTTGTATGCATGGTTCATCCGAACCGGATTTGAGAAACTGGAAATCGCCAACCCCCCAGTTCACTCAAGGAGCCCGGCCGGATGAACACCCATAAGCATGCCCGATTGACCTTCCTACGTCGCCTCGAAATGGTCCAGCAATTGATCGCCCATCAAGTTTGTGTGCCTGAAGCGGCCCGCGCCTATGGGGTCACCGCGCCGACTGTGCGCAAATGGCTGGGCCGCTTTCTGGCTCAGGGCCAGGCGGGCTTGGCCGATGCGTCCTCGCGCCCGACGGTCTCGCCCCGAGCGATTGCGCCGGCCAAGGCGCTGGCTATCGTGGAGCTGCGCCGCAAGCGGCTGACCCAAGTGCGCATCGCCCAGGCGCTGGGCGTGTCAGCCAGCACCGTCAGCCGCGTCCTGGCCCGCGCCGGTCTGTCGCACCTGGCCGACCTGGAGCCGGCCGAGCCGGTGGTGCGCTACGAGCATCAGGCCCCCGGCGATCTGCTGCACATCGACATCAAGAAGCTGGGACGTATCCAGCGCCCTGGCCACCGGGTCACGGGCAACCGACGCGATACCGTTGAGGGGGCCGGCTGGGACTTCGTCTTCGTGGCCATCGATGACCACGCCCGCGTGGCCTTCACCGACATCCACCCCGACGAGCGCTTCCCCAGCGCCGTCCAGTTCCTCAAGGACGCAGTGGCCTACTACCAGCGCCTGGGCGTGACCATCCAGCGCTTGCTCACCGACAATGGCTCGGCCTTTCGCAGCCGCGCCTTCGCCGCGCTGTGCCATGAGCTGGGCATCAAGCACCGCTTTACCCGACCTTACCGCCCACAGACCAATGGCAAGGCCGAACGCTTCATCCAGTCGGCCTTGCGTGAGTGGGCTTACGCTCACACCTACCAGAACTCCCAACACCGAGCCGATGCCATGAAATCCTGGCTACACCACTACAACTGGCATCGACCCCACCAAGGCATCGGGCGCGCTGTACCCATCTCCAGACTCAACCTGGACGAATACAACCTATTGACAGTTCACATCTAGCCCGCTGCGCACATCCCGCGAAGCTCGGCCAGCAGGGCATCCGGGATCTCGACGCCATGGTGCAGTGCTTCGTTGCGCAGCGCCCGGCGGCGCTGGCCTGGCAGGCGCACGCCCTCGTCGGCCAGCATGGCAGCGATGAGCGTTTCAACGCGTTCGAGATAGCTCTCACGCCCGGCAAGCGCCTGCGGATCGATCAGCAGGAACGCCTGGCCAAGGCGTGCGCGGCTGCCTGCATCGCCAAAAAACGATTCGGTCTCGAAACCGAACTGCGAACCGGTCAACGCGACGACCAGCAACTCGACCATCATGGCCAGCATGGCGCCCTTGACCCCGCCTGCGGGCAACATGCTGCCCGCCAGTCCGGCCTGCGGGTCGGTGGTGGGCTGCCCGTCGGCATCCAAGGCCCAGCCTTGCGGGATGGGCTTGCCGTCTCGTGCCGCGATCATGAGCTTGCCGCGCGCCGCTTGCGCCAGCGACAGATCCATCAGCAAGGCGGCACCGCGTCGGCGGGGGAAGACCGCTGCGATCGGATTGGTGCCGAACAGGGGCCGTTTGCCCCCCCAGGCAGGCATGGCGGCAGGCGACTTGCTCAGCGCCAGGCCGACCATGCCGGCGTCGGCGACGGCCTCCAGATGGTAGGCCGCCGCGCCGAAATGGTGGCTGTTGCCCACCCCGATAAAGGCCACCCCGTGCTCGCCGGCGCGGCGGATACCTTCGGTGATGGCCATGGCGCAGGCCGGATAGGCCAGGCCCGAGCCGGCGTCGATGAGCGCGGCGGCACCTTTTTCGTGTACCAGGCGGGGTTCGGCGCTGCCCACTGCCCGCCCTGCGCGCAGGTGTCCCGCGTAGGCGGCCACGCGCGAAACGCCATGCGAACTCAAGCCTTGGCTGTCCGCATAGACAAGGGCGCTGGCCGTGGCCTGAGCCATGGCCGGCGTGGCGCCTGCCGCGACCAGGGAGGCGGCGGCCAACAGGTGCAATTCGTCGAGATATACATGGGCCATGATGCAATTTCCAAAAGAGCGGCGGCCTGGTGGCGCTGCGCTATCCGGCATCCTGCCACGATGCAGGAATGTCCGCATTAACGGGCTGCATATTTTGCGCGCTGCCGGGCGGTGCTAGAATGTGTCGCACATTGTCGGCGCCGATTTGCCTGATCCGCTTGCGGGCGCCTCTTATAAATCCAGCTAAAGAGGTCTGTCTGCATGACTAGCCCTGCTATTGCTGCGGCAAACGCCGCTCCATCCCAAGCCCCGAGTTCTGTCGGGGTCGTTTCTCCCATTTTTTTGCGCTTTGACGAGCCCTTGCCTCTGGCCAGCGGGCAGTCCTTGCACGCCTATGACCTGACCGTCGAAACCTATGGCAAGCTCAATGCGGATCGCAGCAATGCCGTCCTCGTTTGCCATGCCCTGAACGCCTCCCATCATGTCGCCGGCATGGCGGCGGACAACCCCAAGGATGTCGGTTGGTGGGACAACATGGTCGGACCCGGCAAGCCGGTGGACACCAACGTCTTTTTCGTCATCGGCGTCAACAATCTCGGCTCCTGCTTTGGCTCGACCGGCCCTGCCAGCCTGAACCCGGCCACGGGCCAGCCCTGGGGTGCCGCCTTTCCGGTGTTGACTGTCGAGGACTGGGTCCGCGCGCAGGCCCGCGTGGCCGATCATTTCGGTATCGAGCGCTTTGCCGCCGTCATGGGCGGTTCGCTGGGTGGCATGCAGGCCCTGAGCTGGTCGCTGACCCTGCCGCATCGGGTGGCACACTGCGTGGTGATCGCCAGCACACCGCGCTTGTCGGCGCAGAACATCGGTTTCAACGAAGTGGCCCGGCGCGCGATCATCACCGACCCGGATTTTCACGGGGGTGACTACTACGCGCACAACACGGTTCCGCGCCGCGGCCTGGCCGTGGCGCGCATGCTCGGCCACATCACGTATCTTTCCGATGACGACATGGCCGAGAAATTTGGCCGCACGCAGCGCGAGCCCGCTGAAAATGGCGCCTACCACTATGGCTACGATGTCGAGTTCGAAGTCGAGTCATATCTGCGCTATCAAGGCGAAAAATTCTCGCGCTATTTCGACGCCAATACCTATTTGTTGATCACCCGTGCGCTGGATTATTTCGATCCTGCGCGCGACACGGGGGGCGACCTGGCGCGCGCGTTAGCGCCTGCCACCGCCGATTTCCTGTTGGTGTCGTTTACCACTGACTGGCGGTTTCCGCCCGAGCGCTCGCGCGAGTTGGTTCGCGGTCTGCTGAAAAATGGCAGCCCGGTGACCTATGCCGAAATCGATGCGCCGCACGGGCATGATGCCTTTCTGCTCGAGGATGCCCGTTATCACGCTGTCGTCAGGGGGTATTACGAGCGCATCGCCCGCAGCCTGGGGTTGCAGGCCAGTCATCCGCTGAGGAATGCCCGGCATGAGCCCTGCCCTGAAAACCGCCGCACCTGTGGCGTTGCGCCCCGACCTTGAACGCATTGCCAGTTGGATCGCGCCCGCCTCGCGGGTGCTGGACCTGGGTTGCGGCGATGGCGCTTTGCTGGCCTATCTGCACGATCATCGCCAGGTGCGCGGTGCGGGCGTGGAAATCGATGACGAGCGCGTCATTGCTTGCGTGCGCCGAGGCGTCGAGGTCATTCAACAGAACCTCGAAGACGGCCTGGCCCTGTTCGATGACAAGCAGTTCGACACCGTGGTGCTGTCGCAGACGCTGCAATCGATGCACCGTACCGAGCATATTCTGCGCGAGATGGCACGCGTGTCCCGTTTTGGCATCGTGTCGTTTCCGAACTTCGGCTATTGGCCCCACGGCTGGTCGATTCTGCGAGGCCGTATGCCCGTGACCGGGCAGATGCCTTTCCAGTGGTACAACACGCCCAACATCCATCTGTGCACCCTCAAGGACTTCGAGGATCTGGCGCGTGATGTAGGCGTGCGCATTCTGGAGCGAGCCACCTTCAACGACGAACACGAGGTCAAGGTGTTGCCCGGCTGGCGTAGCACGCTTGCGGTATACCGATTCGAGGCATAGGTTTTACTATTTCACCTTGCCTTGCAACTGGCCCGTCCGCGGGCCACCGCCGTGGAGATTGATCATCGCCTCCGATAGCTACCGGATTTATTTGAGCCGTCGCGTGGCGCCCTTGCTGGTGCTGGGCTTTGCCAGTGGCTTGCCGCTGGCCCTGACCAGCGGCACCTTGCAGGCCTGGGCCACCGTCGAGGGTGTCTCCCTGCAGGAAATCGGTTTTCTGACCCTGGTGGGCAGTGCCTACACGCTGAAGTTTCTCTGGGCGCCGCTGATCGACCGTTATGCCCCCCCCTTTCTGGGACGGCGGCGCAGCTGGATGGTGGTCACGCAATTGCTGCTGGCTGTCACGATCATGGGCATGGGCCTGCTGTCTCCCGGCGAATCGCTGTTGCCTCTGGCGCTCCTGGCGGTGCTGGTGGCGTTTCTGTCTGCCTCGCAGGACATCGCTTTTGACGCCTATTCCACGGATGTGCTGCACAAAAATGAGCGGGGAGCCGGCGCGGCCGTCAAGGTGTTGGGTTACCGGCTGGCCATGCTGTGCTCGGGCGGGCTGGCTCTGGTGTTGGCCGATCACTGGCTCGGCTGGGGCACGACCTATGTGCTGATGGGATTTCTCATGCTGGCCGGCGTCGCGGGCACCTTCTGGGCTCCCGAACCGGAGCGCCCCACGGCCGCGCCGCGCAGCCTGGGACGGGCGGTGGTCGAGCCTTTTCGTGAGTTTTTCAGCCGCCGAGGCGCATTGACCCTGCTGGCGCTCATCGTGCTCTACAAGCTGGGAGATGCGTTCGCAGGCGCGCTGTCGACGACCTTCCTGTTGCGGGGCGTGGGCTTTACGCCCACCGAAGTCGGCACCGTCAACAAAGTGCTCGGGCTGGCCGCCACCATCGTGGGCGCGCTGGCTGGCGGGGCGATCATGGGCCGCTGGGGCTTGTACCGTTCGCTGATGGCCTTCGGGTTGCTGCAGGCGGTCTCCAATCTGGGCTACTGGGTCATTGCGGTGGCGCCTAAGAGTCTGACCCTCATGGCTGCGGCAGTGGGGATCGAGAATCTGTGCGGCGGTCTAGGTACGGCGGCCTTCGTGGCCTTGCTCATGGCCATGTGCAACCAGGCGTTTTCGGCCACGCAGTTCGCGCTGCTGTCTGCCTTGTCTGCCGTGGGGAGAACCTATCTGGCGGGTCCGCTGACCCCTGTGCTGGTTGCCTACATGGGATGGCCGGGGTTTTTCATGGTGACGGTCTTCATCGCATTGCCGGGGTTGGTCCTGCTTTGGTTGCGCAAAGGCGACATCGAGGCGCTCGAACGAGACGGTGCGAAAGCCTGAGCCTTGCGCGGGGGCAGTAGGGCGGTGATAAGGTTTGTTCTGCGCTATCCGCGCGGCCCTGCCTGACACGCCGGACCAACAACACAGGGCCGATCCCGCCCGACCACGAGGAGACATCCATGAAGCGATACGCCATCGCGTTCGCAGGCCTGTGCATTGCGCCGGCCATCCATGCCGAAACCAATGTTACGCTCTACGGCATCGCCGATGCCAGCCTGCGCTACCTCAGCACAAGCAACGGCGCCACCCAAGTCAATTCCAGCCGTTTTTCCATGGAGAACGGCGCCATTTCCAACAGCCGTTGGGGCTTGCGGGGAGTGGAGGATCTGGGCAATGGCATGAGTGCCTTCTTCCGCCTGGAAAGCGGCTTCAATCTGCAAAATGGCCAGCAATCCGATAGCGGGCGTCTGTTCAATCGCCACGCCTATGTCGGCCTGGACGGCGGTCAATGGGGCGCCATCTCGCTGGGCCGGCAGGACACGCCGCTCTTTACCATTCTGGCGGATTCGTATGATCCGCTGACCGTGGGCAATTACGCGGAAAACTCCTGGTTGCCAGTGGCCATGTCCCGAGCCCGCAGCTCGGACTCCGTGCGCTACCGCAACGCCAAGCTGGGCGGTCTGGATTTCATCGTCTCTTACGCGTTTGGCAATGATTTCGCCGACCATCGTCTGGGCAAGCAGGTAGGCACCGCGCTGACCTACACCACGGGTCCTTTCTCCTTGGGCGGCGGCTATCAGAAGACCTATTCGGAAAGCAATTCCGATTATCGGCAGCAGGTCTGGAACCTCAACGCCAGTTACCAACTGGATACGGTCAAACTATTTGCCGGCTACTTCAATGGCCGTGACGAGACCGGCTGGGTCAACGCCGTGGTGGGCAATGCCGTGCCCGCCACGGGCCTGGATCGCAAGGACAATGGCTACTTCCTAGGTGCGACCTGGCAGGCCACCGGTAGTTGGGCACTGACCGGCGCGGCCTACTACGACGTGGCCAAGAATATCCAGGTCGACGGCGACAAGGGCAAACGCCTCGCCCTGGTGGGCGTGGCGGAGTACTCCCTGTCCAAGCGTACGCAGCTCTATGGCACCGTGGACTACAACAAGGTTTATGACGCCTCGTCGGTGGATATCGCCGGACAGAGCTCCCAGGTTGGTGCGGCCGTGGGCATACGCCACATCTTCTGATGGTGGCGGCCTTGGCCGCCCGATCAGTCCGCTGCCTTGTTCTGTCGCACGATGAGGACGTCGCAAGGCAGCGCTTCGAGCAGTTTCTCGGCTACGCTGCCGATGGCCGTGCGCAGGATGCCGGTCAGCCCATGGGTGCCGGTGACCACCAGATCGCAGCGGCGCTGGAAGACGAATGCCGATAGCAGATTTTCGGGTTGCCCGGGCTCGAGCACGATGTCCGGCGGTGTTTTCCCGGCCAGTTCGGGAGTGTCTGCCAGAAAGGCCTGGGCCTTCTGCAGGGCGTCGTTGTAGAAGCTGCGCACGACGGCATCTTGCGGCACACCGTCCTGTTGGACCGGCACTGCGTAGGCATGAAAGAGCGTGATGCGGGCCTGGCCAGCGACCTTGAGCGCGGCGGCCAGTGCCTGGCGGGACCCTTCCGAAAAATCGGTGGCGATCACTACGTCCTGATAGGGCTGGCGCGGCCGCGCCTTGACCACTAGCACCGGCTCGGTGGCCTGGCGGGCCAGACGCTCGACAGTGCTTCCCAGCATGAGCCGCCCCAGCGAGGTTTCCCGAGCGACGCCCGTCACAATGAGCGAGCAATCGAAATGCGCCACCGTATCCAGGATGACATCCAGGGGATGGCCGTTGACGACCACCGCCTCGCTGGCGACGCCGGCCTCGGCCAGGTCATCGGCCAGGCGCCTTTGCGCCAACGCTTTGTGGTCGGGCGTCAGGCGGCGCCAGGCTGGCGTGGTCAAGGCGGTGGCGTTGGGGGCCTCCATCACGTGCAGGGCCACCAGGCGGCATTGCTGCTGGCGGGCCAGCATGATGGCGCGGTCCAGGGCGCGGTCGCTGCGCGCGCTCAGGTCCGTGGCGAGCAGAATGGAGCCAGTGGGGTCGGTCATGCGTCTACTCCTGGTGGAACTGCCGTTGGCAACCGGGCAGCGCACGGTTGTGCGGGGGATGCAATGATTCTGCCGCCTATCGTGCCCCAGGGGCTTGACTGCCGTCAACGGCAGGGCGGGAGCCCTACAATAATGCATCCGTATCGATCCCCTTTCGAATCATGGCGCCAGAAACCTCCACACTGCTGCTGCATTCGCTCTATCTCGTTGCCATCGTGGCCGAAGCCATGACGGCGGCGTTGGCGGCCGGGCGCCGCGATATGGACTAGGTCGGTGTGTGCGTCATTGCTTGCGTGACGGCGCTGGGCGGAGGCTCGATGCGCGACGTGCTGCTGGGTCATTACCCGTTGACGTGGGTCGTGCATCCCGAGTATTTGGCCATGACGGCCGGGGCGGCCTTGCTCACGGCGCTTTGTGCGCACAGGTTGCGCCATTTGCGCAAGGTCTTTCTGTTGCTCGATGCGCTGGGCTTGGTGGCTTTTACCGTCATCGGCTGCAAAGTGGCTCAGCAAATGGAGCTGTCTTTGCCGGTGATCATGATCACCGGCGTCATTACCGGTTGCGCCGGCGGCGTGCTGCGGGATGTGTTGTGCAATGACATTCCACTGTTGTTTCGTAGTGAGCTCTACGCCAGCGTGTCCGTGGTGACCGCAAGCGTATATCTGGCCCTGGACGACTTCACGGGCACGAGCAATCTGGCCGTGCCGGCCGCGCTGGCCGGGGGGCTGGCCCTGCGTTTGCTGGCGTTGCGCTTTAATTGGCAGATGCCCAAGTTCGTCTATCGCGGTGACTGGCACTGACACGCGGCCAGCGGCCGCCACATTCTGCCGCGCCCAAAACAAAAGCTCCCTTGCGGGAGCTTTTGTTTTAGATCTCGGGTGGGTCAATACAGGCCTTGTTGCAGCATCGCGTCGGCGACTTTGACGAAGCCGGCGATGTTGGCGCCGTCCAGATAATTGACGTAGCCGGATTCGGCATGGCCGTGGCGAACGCAGTTTTCGTGGATATCGCACATGATGGCGCGCAGACGCTGGTCCACGTCCTCGCGGGTCCACGACAGACGGGCCGAGTTCTGGCTCATTTCCAGGCCCGAGACGGCCACGCCGCCAGCGTTGCTGGCCTTGCCTGGTGCATACAGAACATGGGCATCGATGAATGCCTGGGCCGCTGCCAGGGTCGCCGGCATATTGGCGCCTTCGGCCACACATTTCACGCCATTGTCGATCAGCGTGCGGGCGTCGTTTTCATCCAGCTCATTTTGCGTGGCGCACGGCAGCGCGACGTCCACCGGGATTTGCCAGGGGCGCACGCCAGGCAGGAAGCGCAAGCCCAGTTGTTGAGCATAATCCTCGACGCGGCCACGCTGCACGTTCTTGATGTGCATCAGCGCATGCAGTTTCTCGGGCGTGAAGCCCGCTTCGTCCAGCACTGTGCCGCCCGAGTCAGAAACGGTCAGCACGCGCGCGCCCAGAGCCATGGCCTTTTCGACGGCATACTGCGCCACGTTGCCCGAGCCGGAGACCGACACGCGCAGCCCGTCAAACGACATGCTCACCCGGTGCAGCATCTGTTCGGCGAAATAGACCGTGCCGTAACCGGTGGCTTCCGGGCGGATCAGGCTGCCGCCGAACGTCAGGCCCTTGCCGGTAAAGACGGCCGCTGCCGAATTGGACAGCTTCTTCATCATGCCCGCCATGAAGCCGACCTCGCGGCCGCCCACGCCGATATCACCGGCCGGGACATCGGTGTCCGGCCCCAGATGACGATAGAGTTCGATCATCAGCGCCTGGCAGAAGCGCATCACTTCGCCATCGGATTTCCCCTTGGGGTCGAAATCCGAGCCGCCCTTGCCGCCGCCCATGGGCAAGGTGGTCAGGGCGTTCTTCAGCGTCTGCTCAAAGGCCAGAAATTTCAGCACCGACAGATTCACGCTGGGGTGAAAGCGCATGCCGCCCTTGAAGGGGCCGATGGCCGAGCTATGCTGCACGCGGAAGGCACGATTGACCTGGGCACGGCCCTTGTCATCGGTCCAGCACACGCGGAACTGGATCACGCGCTCAGGTTCGACCAGGCGCTCCAGCAAGGCCTGCTGGCCATAGTGCGGATTCTTTTCGATGAAAGGCCACAAACTGCCCATCACTTCATGGACGGCCTGCATGAATTCGGGCTGATGAGGATCGCGGCTGGCGACGCGGCCCAGGAAGTCGTTCAATGACTGCATGAAAAAAAAGTCTCCGGTAATGCTGCATAGCGGTGCCTGATGAATCAACTCGGTGCGCCGTCTGATCTGAAACGGTGCGAAGCCATCAAAAAGCACTGATTTGGTGCGCGGATTGTAGGGAGGATTTGCCTGCTCCGGCAGGGGGGCGCGCGACATCATCGTGTCGCCAATTCCCGTTATTTATTGGTGACGCATCAAAACGTTTGGCAGTCGAAATCGATAATTTCAGTACGGCGTTTTTTGCGAGATCGATGTTTTATTTTCAACAAAATCAATGAGATTGATTATGCGGCCCCAATATTGTCGGCTCACTGATACCCATGGCTTGGCGGGTTTCTGAAAATCGCGCCCCGTTTTTGTCGAAACCGGCCTCGGGGTATAAAAAAATTTCACCGAATTTTTTGTCCCCTTTTTATTTGTCGTCCCTGGGCCTCGAAACGGGGCGATCTCGTTATAGTTGATGCCCTTGGCATTTTGCGCCGCCACCTGCTTCTGGAATTTCTATGCTGCGAGTCATCTCCGCCAACCTGAACGGCATCCGCTCTGCCAATACCAAAGGCTTCTTTGATTGGATGAGCCAGCAGAACGCCGATTTCGTTTGCGTCCAGGAGCTCAAGGCACAGGAGGCGGACATCGCGCCGGCGATGAAGGCTCCCGGTCCTTGCCGGGGTTATTTTCATTACGCCGAAAAGAAAGGCTATAGCGGCGTCGGGATCTATACCCCGCACGAGCCCGAGTCGGTCGTCATTGGCCTGGGGGTGCCCGAGATCGATGCCGAGGGACGGTATATCGAATTGGTCTACCCCAAGCTGTCGGTGGTCTCGGTCTATCTGCCGTCGGGATCCAGTGGCGAGCACCGGCAGGCGGCCAAATACCATTTCATGGAGCATTTCTATCGTCATCTGGGCGATCTGATCGCGCGCGGCCGCGAGGTGGTCATCTGCGGCGACTGGAACATCGCTCACAAGGAAGCGGACCTCAAAAACTGGAAGGGCAACCTCAAGAACAGCGGTTTTCTGCCTGAAGAGCGGGCCTGGCTCACCCGGGTGTTCGATGAGCTGAAGTGGGTCGATGTGTACCGCCGTCTTGCGCCTGCTGCCACGGGCGAGGGTTATACGTGGTGGAGCAATCGTGGTCAGGCGTGGGCCAAGAACGTCGGCTGGCGCATCGATTACCACGTCGCCAGCAATGGGCTGGCCGAGACGGCTCGTGACGCAGCCATTTACAAAGATGCCCGTTTCAGCGACCACGCACCCCTGACCATCGACTACGATTTCACGCTGTAAATCGCGGATAATGGCGGGGTTTGCCATCCTGATTTGGAACCCGCCGCATGTCCTCGACCACCGCCACCGATTTTGTCCGTTTCGCCCTTGACGAGGGTGTGCTGCGCTTTGGCAGCTTCAAGGTCAAATCCGGCAGGATGAGCCCTTATTTTTTCAACGCCGGCCTGTTCAACAGCGGCCGCTCGGTGGGCAAGTTGGCGGGCTTTTATGCCCAGGCATTGCTGGAGTCCGGCGTGGAGTTCGACATGCTGTTTGGACCGGCCTACAAGGGCATTCCGTTGTCGACCGCCACGTCGGTGGCCCTGGCCGCGCATCCGCAAGCCGGCGGGCGTGACATCCCCTTTGCCTACAACCGCAAGGAAGCCAAGGACCACGGCGAGGGCGGCACGCTGGTTGGCGCGCCACTGGCCGGTAAAGTCGTCATCATCGATGACGTCATCACCGCGGGCACATCGGTGCGCGAGTCGGTCGACATCATCCGCGCCGCAGGCGCCGAGCCTGCGGCTGTTCTCATCGCCATGGACCGCATGGAACGAGCCGGTCCGGATGATGCGTTGTCGCCGCATTCTGCCGTGCAAGACGTTGCCAAGACCTACGGCATACCCGTGGTCAGCATCGCGTCCCTGGCGGACATCCTCAAACTGCTTGAAGGCGATGACCAGTTTGCGGCCAATCGCGCTTCGGTACTGGCCTACCGCCAGAAATACGGCGTCTGAGCGGCATCGGCAGCGCGGCCCTTGCCTGCAGGCAAGGGCCGGGCCGGTCAGGCAGACAGCTTGGCCTTTAGCAGCTCGTTGACCTGCTGCGGATTGGCCTTGCCGCGCGCGGCCTTCATGATCTGGCCCACCAGCGAGTTGAAGGCCTTTTCTTTGCCGGCGCGGTATTCCGCGACGATGGCCGGATTGGCGGCCAGCACCTCGTCGATCATCGTACCGATGGCACCGCTGTCGCTGATTTGCTTCAGGCCACGTGCGGCGATGATGGCATCGGGATCGGCGCCATGCTCGCCGGCCCACATGGCCGCGAACACGTCGCGGGCGATCTTGTTGGAGATCGTGCCGTCGACGATACGGTTGATGAGCGCAGCCAGCTGAGCGGCTTGCACCGGCGCGTGGGCCAGCTCTTTTTCGTCGCGATTGAGCGTGGCGGCGACTTCGCCCATGACCCAGTTGGCCGCGAGCTTGGCCTGGCCTGCTGGCAAGGCCCGAGCAGCCTCCTCGAAATAGGCCGCCATGGCCCGGCTGACGGTCAATTGCGCCGCGTCATAGTCGGACAGGCCGTAATCGGCCACGAAGCGGGCACGCATGGCGCTGGGCAGCTCCGGCATGTTGGCGCGTACCGCGTCCACCCAGTCCGGACTGATCACCAGCGTGGGCAGATCAGGATCGGGGAAGTAGCGGTAATCGTGCGCGTCTTCCTTGCTGCGCATGCTGTGGGTTTCGTCGCGGTCGGCGTCATACAGCCGGGTCTCCTGCACGACGGTGCCGCCGTCTTCGATCAGCTCGATCTGGCGGCGGGCCTCGTATTGGATGGCGCGATCAAGAAAGCGGAACGAGTTGACGTTCTTGATTTCCGCCCGGGTGCCGAATTCGGCCTGGCCACGTGGGCGTACCGACACGTTGGCATCGCAGCGGAAGGAGCCTTCCTGCATGTTGCCGTCGCAAATGCCCAACCACACCACGAGGCTGTGCAGCGCACGCGCATAGGCCACGGCCTCGGCGGCCGAGCGCATCTCCGGCTCGGTGACGATCTCCAGCAGGGGCGTGCCGGCGCGATTCAGATCGATACCGCTGGCCGGGTTGCCATTGGCCAGGTGGAAGTCGTCGTGCAGCGATTTGCCGGCGTCTTCTTCCAGGTGAGCACGCGTCAGATTGATGGTTTTTTCTTCTTCGCCCACGAAAAACGATAGCGTGCCGCCTTGCACCACGGGCAGTTCGTACTGGCTGATCTGGTAGCCCTTGGGCAGATCAGGGTAGAAGTAGTTTTTGCGCGCAAACACCGAGCGCGGCGCCACGTGCGCACCGATGGCCAGCCCGAACAGGATGGCCCGTTCGGCGGCGCCGCGGTTCATGACCGGCAGGCTGCCCGGCAGCGCCAGGTCCACTACGTTGGCCTGCGTGTTGGGTGCGGCGCCGAAACGGGTGCTGCTACCCGAGAAAATCTTGGATTCGGTGGAGAGTTGGACATGGGTTTCCAGTCCGATGACGATTTCCCATTCCATGGTCAGGCGTCCTGCGTTGCCGGCGTGCGTTGATGCCAGTCGGTCACTTGTTGGTAGCGGTCGGCGATGGCCAGCAAACGGCCTTCGTCGAAGTAGTTGCCGATGATCTGCAGGCCCACCGGGCGGCCAGTGCTGCCAAAGCCGCAAGGCACGGACATGGCCGGCAAGCCCGCCAGGCTCACGCCCAGGGTGTAGATATCGGCCAGCCAGTCGGCGGTCGGATCGTCGCGGTTCTCGCCGATGTTCTTGGCCACGCCTGGGGCCACCGGGCCCATGATGACGTCGCACTGCGTGGCGAAGGCGCGCTGGAAATCCTGGGCGATCAATCTGCGCAGGCGCTGAGCCTGCAGGTAGTAGGCGTCGTAATAACCGTGCGACAGCACATAGGTGCCGATCAGGATCCGGCGCTTGACCTCGTCGCCGAAACCTTCGGCGCGGGATCGGCTGATCATGTCGTTCAGGTCGCTGTACTGGGCGGCGCGATGGCCATAGCGCACGCCGTCAAAGCGCGCCAGGTTGCTCGACGCTTCGGCAGGGGCGATGACGTAGTAGGCAGGGATGGACAGTTCGGTGCGTGGCAGGGAAATGGCCACGCGTTCGGCGCCAAGGGCCTCGAATCGCTGCAGGGCAGCCTCGATGGCTGCGGCCACCTCGGGTGCCAGACCCGCGCCGAAGAATTCGGCCGGCACGCCGATGCGCAGGCCTTTGAGCGGCAGGCTGCCAGCCGCCTGGTAGCTTTGCTGGGTCGAGTCGTAGGCCGCGCGCACGCGGCCGGGGGCGTTTTTCACGCCGTCGCAGTGCTCCAGGCTGGTGGCGTCGCGCTCGTCATAGCCGCTCATGACGTCGAGCAGCTCGAGCAGATCGCGGCTGCTGGCCGCCAGTGGGCCGGCCTGATCCAGGCTGGAGCCGAAGGCGATGATGCCGTAGCGCGACACGGTGCCGTAGGTCGGTTTGATGCCGCTGACCCCGCACAGGGCGGCGGGCTGGCGCACCGAGCCGCCTGTGTCGGTGCCCGTGGCCGCGGCCACCAGGCGCGCGGCCACGGCGACGGCCGAACCGCCCGAGGAGCCGCCGGGCACGGCCTGGTGGTCCCAGGGGTTGCGGGCCGGGCCATAGGCGGAGTTTTCATTGCCTGAGCCCATGGCGAATTCATCGCAATTGAGCTTGCCCAGCGATACCGCGCCGGCGGCTTGCAGACGCTCGACCACGGTCGCGTCGAAGGGGCTGACGTAGCCGTCGAGCATCTTGCTGCCCGCCGTGCTGCGCCAGCCACGGGTGACGAAAGCGTCCTTGTGAGCGATGGGGATACCGGCCAAGGGGCCGGCGGTACCGGCGGCCAGAGCGGCATCGGCGGCCTTGGCCTGTGCCAGCGTCAGCTCGGTGTCGATATGGAGAAAGGCATTCAGGTCGGCGGCGGCAGCCCGTGCCAGCCCCTCCTGGGCCAGCTCGACCGCGCTTACGCGCCGTTCGGCCAGCGCGGTGCGCAGGCCGGCGATATCGCCGAATTCAGTGTGGGAGTGACTCATGGCTTACTCGATGACCTTGGGGACCAGGAATAGGCCGCCGTCCTGCTCGGGGGCGTTGGCCAGCAGCTCATCGCGGCGTTGGTCCGAAGGGACTTCCGTGACGGCATCCTGGCGCAGACGCAGGACGATGTCCTCGTGCGCCGAGAGGGGGTGGGCCAGCGGCTCCACGCCCTGCGTGTCGACCGACTGCAGGCGCTCGATCAGGTGCAGGATGCCATTGAGCTCGTCCTGCGCCCGGGCGCGCTGCGCGGGGGTCAGTTCGATTCGGGCCAGGCGGGCAATGCGGGCCACGTCTTGTTCGTTCAGCGCCATGGGGTAGGGTCAAAAACAGGGGGCGTAGCGGGTGAAGGAAACCTGGCGGCATGCGCAGGCCGAACCCGTTACAAAGCTTGAATAGCTGCGATTTGTACGCTATTTCCAAGGAAATTATAAGTTATGATTCACGGTTTAATCGCTGCGGTCAGAGGCCACGATGGTGTAGCTCGTCGCCCCTGAGATCGCGGCTCGACCCTAATTCTTGAATCTAGCTGAGCTCCCATGTTCGGATTCCTCCGCAGTTATTTTTCCAGCGACATGGCGATCGACCTCGGTACGGCCAATACGCTGATATATGTCCGGGGCAAGGGCATCGTGCTGGATGAACCCTCTGTGGTCGCCATTCGTCACGAAGGCGGCCCTCACGGCAAAAAAGTCATCCAGGCCGTCGGCCAGGAAGCCAAGCAGATGCTTGGCCGCGTACCAGGCAATATCGAGGCCATCCGCCCCATGAAAGACGGC
The DNA here is from genome assembly GCF_020735985.1 of Bordetella holmesii. NCBI lineage: Bacteria > Pseudomonadati > Pseudomonadota > Betaproteobacteria > Burkholderiales > Alcaligenaceae > Bordetella > Bordetella holmesii. The sequence goes on along the minus strand of NZ_CP085973.1, from coordinate 3,076,566 downwards.
GTCATCGCCGACTTCACTGTCACCGAGCAGATGCTCAAGCAGTTCATCCGCATGGTGCATCCGCGCAATATGCTGGCGCCCAGCCCCCGCATCATCGTGTGCGTGCCTTGCGGATCCACCCAGGTCGAGCGCCGGGCCATCCGTGAGTCCGCCCTGGGCGCGGGGGCCTCGCATGTCTACCTGATCGAAGAACCCATGGCCGCGGCGATCGGTGCGGGTCTGGCCGTCTCCGATGCCAGCGGCTCCATGGTCGTCGATATCGGCGGCGGCACGACCGAAGTGGCGGTCATTTCGCTGGGTGGCATGGTGTACAAGGGTTCGGTACGTGTCGGCGGCGACAAGTTCGACGAAGCCATCGTCAATTACATCCGCCGCAACTACGGCATGCTGATTGGCGAACCGACGGCCGAACTCATCAAAAAGCAGATCGGCTCGGCCTTCCCCGGCTCCGAGATCCGCGAGATCGAAGTCAAGGGCCGCAATCTGGCCGAAGGCGTGCCGCGCAGCTTCACGGTCTCTTCCAACGAAATCCTCGAGTCCCTGACCGATCCGCTCAATCAGATCGTCTCGGCGGTCAAAATTGCCCTCGAACAGACCCCGCCTGAGCTGGGCGCCGACATCACCGACAAGGGCATCGCTCTGACCGGTGGCGGCGCACTGCTGCGTGACCTGGATCGCCTGCTGCAAGAAGAAACCGGCCTTCCGGTGGTGGTGGCCGACGATCCCTTGACGTGCGTGGTGCGTGGCTGCGGCGAGGCGCTGGAACACCTTGAAACGCTCGGCGCGATTTTCATCAACGACTAAGCTGGACCGGCCAGTCTGCGGGCCGCCTTCGCGCGGCCCTGGACGGCCTCACGCCAACGGGCCCATGGGCCCCGGCTGAGATTCATGCAACGACAAGGCACCCCACCGCTATTCAGACGCGGCCCGCCGGCCGAAGTGCGTCTGGCCGTCTTCGTCGCGCTGGCATTGGCGTTGATTGTCGTCGATTCCCAATTGCGTCTGCTGGAACCGGTGCGCCGCACGGTGTCCATGGTGCTGTATCCGTTCCAGCGTGCCGTGATGGCACCGCGCGACCTGGTGCAACAGGTCGACGAATGGATCAACGCCGCCAATCTGATCCGCTCCGAAAACGAAGCCCTGCAGCGCCAGCGCATTGAGCTGTCCCAGGTGGCGACGCATGCCGTGCAATTGGCTGCGGAAAACGCCCAGTTGCGCCGCTTGCTGGGCGTGACCGACACGGTGGGCCAACCGGCCAGTGTGGTCGAGGTGCTCTACGAGCCGCCCAATGCCTTTCACCAGAGGCTGGTGTTCAACAAGGGCAGCAAAGCCGGCATCGCGCCGGGCATGCCGGTGATTGATGAAGGCGGTGTGGTGGGCCAGATCGTGCGCGTCACGCCCATGACCGCCGAAGCGGCCATGGTGACCGATGAGCGCATCTCGATTCCGGTGCAGGTATTGCGCAACGGCCTGCGGCTGGTGGCGTTTGGTGGCAATTCGCCGGGTGTCATGGAAGTGCGTTATCTCGCGGCCAATGCCGACATCAAGCTGGGCGACACCATCGTGACCTCTGGCGTGGGTGGCCTGTTTCCGGCCGGCCTGCCCGTGGCCAAGGTCACGTCCGTAGAGCGCGACACGGCCTCCGGTTTCGCGCGTGCGTTGTGCGAGCCGCTGGCGCATCCCGAGCGCTATCGCCACTTCCTGGTTCTGCAGGTCGACGTGGCACGTGCCGAAGCCAATCGCGAGGAGGCTGACCTTGGCGGCCCGCAATAACGGCACGCACCGTGCGCCGCGTACCCTGGGCACGCCCAGCAACGTTCAGCCCGAACGCCTGGCGCATCCCGCCAACGCGGCCTTCGTCTGGGGGACCTTGTTGCTGGTCTGGCTGCTGTCGTTGTTGCCCTGGCGCCAGTGGCCGGCCTCGCCCGATATCCTGGCGCTGGTCATCGCCTTCTGGAGCGCTTACGAGCCGCGCCGCGTGGGCATGTTCACCGCCTTCACGTTCGGACTGTTGCTCGACGTGCATGATGCCAGCCTGCTGGGCGCTCATGCCCTGTCCTACACGCTCATTGCCTATGGCGCGTTGGCCCTGAGCCGTCGCCTGCAGCGCTTCGATCTCTGGAGCCAGGCCATGCATATGCTGCCGATATTCTTCGTGCCGCAGTTGCTGACCCAGATCATCATGGCGTGGCTGGCGGGCCGTTGGGCCGGCTGGGATTGGGCTGTCGGTGTGCTGTTGACCACGGCGCTGTGGCCCATCTTCGGTTGGGGGCTGCAATTGCCGCAACGTCGTTATGATGACGGCGAACCTTCCGCCAACTGAGCGGCGCGCCTATGTTTGAGTTCAAGAAGACCAGCCAGCAGCAGAAGCAGCGTTTTCGCCTGCGCGCATGGGTGGGCGGTCTGTTCGCGCTGGCCTGCTTTGGTGCACTGGCTGGCCGGTTCTGGCTGTTGCAGGTCGATCGCTACGAGGGCCTGTCCGAGCGCGCCGACCGTAACCGCATCGCCGTGCAGCCCATCGCCCCACGCCGTGGCGAAGTGCTGGACCGCAACGGCGTCGTGCTGGCGCGCAACTACCGCACGTATACGCTGGAGGTCGTGCCGGCCCGCGCAGGGTCCATCGATGACCTGTTTGCGCGGCTGACTCCCGTCGTCTATGTCAGCCTGACCGATCAACGGCGTTTCAAGCGCCGGGTGGCCGAATCCAGCCGCTATGCCAACCTCGTGTTGCGCAACAACCTCAACGAGACCGAGGCGGCTTGGTTTTCGGCGCATGCCTTCGAGTTTCCGGGAGTCGAGCTGCGCGCGCGTTGGGTGCGCGAGTATCCGCAGGGCGAAGTCGCCGCTCACGTTGTGGGCTATATCGGGCGTATCGCAGAGAACGATCTGGATGCCCTCGAGAAAAGCGGCCAGACGGGCAATTATCGCGGCACGGATGTGATCGGCAAGAAAGGCATCGAAAAAACTTGGGAGCAGGCCTTGCATGGCCGCACCGGGCTGGAGGAGGTCGAGGTCACGGCGGGCGGACGTCCGGTGCGCACCTTGCGGCGCATCGACCCCATACCCGGCTCGGACATCATGTTGTCCATTGACCTGGAGCTGCAGCGCATCGCCGAGAAGGCCTTCGAAGGCCGACGCGGAGCGCTCGTGGCGCTCGATCCTGATACGGGCGAGGTGCTGGCGTTCGTGTCGCAGCCCTCCTTCGATCCCAATCTGTTCGTCGATGGCATCGACGTCGAAAACTGGCGCCGCCTGAACGAGTCGCCCGATCATCCGTTGATCAACCGGCCGCTGTCGGGCACCTATCCTATCGGTTCGACCTACAAGCCCTTTGTTGGCCTGGCGGCGCTCGAACTGGGCAAGCGCCGAGCCACCGATCGCATGCCAGACCCCGGATACTTCGAGTTTGGCGGCCAGAAGTTCCGCAATGCCGCGGGCGCGGTCTTTGGCATGACCGACATGCACAAGGCCCTTGTCGTTTCCTCCGATACGTATTTCTATTCGCTGGGCCCGGAGATCGGGGTCAATGCGCTGCACGATTTCTCCAAGCAGTTCGGGTTCGGCCAGATCACGGGCATCGATCTCGAAGGCGAACGCACCGGCGTACTGCCGTCGACCGATTGGAAGCGGCGTGCCTACAAAGATCGTGAGCGCCAGCGCTGGTATGCAGGCGAAACCATCTCGGTGGCGGTGGGCCAGGGCTACAACGCATTCACGTTGTTGCAGTTGGCTCAGGCAACCTCGACGCTGGCCAACAACGGCCTGTACCGCCGGCCGCACCTGGTCCATGCTGTACGCGACGCTCGTTCTGGCGAGCTCGCGGCCACGCCGTCGACGCCTGACTACCGCATTCCGCTCAAGCAGACCAACCTGGATGTCATCAAAGGCGCCATGACCGATGTGATCCGTTCCGGCACGGCGCGACGCGCCTTCGCCGGCGCGCCGTATCAGGCGGCGGGCAAGACGGGCACGGCCCAGGTGTTCAGCCTGCGCGGAGGGCAATACCGCGCTGCGGCACTGGATGAACGCTTGCGCGACCATGCCTTGTTCATGGGGTTTGCACCCGCCGATCATCCGCGCATTGCCGTTGCCCTCATTGTCGAGAACGCCGGTTGGGGCGCCAGCGCCGCCGCGCCCGTGGCGCGGGAAGTCTTCGACTATTGGCTGGGCCCGAAGCGGCAGGACAAGATCGAGCGAGCGCCGGCGCCTGCGTCCGAACCGGAGAGCGCTAAATGAAGCGACTCGGGTTGATCCTGCTGCGGGTGTTCACGGCCTTTGACTGGCCTTTGCTGCTGGTGCTGGTGCTGTTTGCCGCGCTTGGTCTGACGATCATGCATTCCGCAGTCGGTAGCACCGACTGGCGATTTGCCGAGCAATCGCGCAACTTCATCATTGCGTTCTTCGCGATGTGGATCATGGCTCTGGTGCCGCCACAGACGCTGATGAAGCTCGCCTTGCCGTTTTATGTCGTCGGTATCGTGCTGCTGTTGGGCGTGGAGTTCGCCGGCGAGACAAGCAAAGGCGCGACGCGATGGTTGAATCTTGGCTTTACGCGCATCCAACCCTCGGAGATGATGAAGATCGCCGTGCCGATGATGCTGGCCTGGTATTTCCAACGCCATGAAGGGCAAGTGCGCATCCGTGATTTTCTGGTCGCCGCGCTGATGCTGGTGGCGCCTTTCGGGCTCATTGTGTTGCAACCTGACCTGGGCACGGCGTTGCTGGTCTTCGGCGCCGGTTTCTTCGTGATTTACTTTGCCGGCCTGTCTTTCAAGCTGCTGGTGCCGGCGGTGCTGGCTGGCGTGGTGGCCATCGGCACGCTGGTTTACTACGAAGATCAGCTTTGCGAGCCGGACGTCGATTGGGTGGTATTGCACGACTACCAGAAGCACCGAGTGTGCACGCTTCTCAACCCCAGCTCCGATCCGCTGGGCAAGGGTTTTCATACCATCCAGTCCATGATTGCGGTGGGCTCCGGTGGCCTGTACGGCAAGGGCTACATGAAGGGCACTCAGACTCATCTGGACTTCATCCCTGAGCGGACCACCGATTTCATCTTCGCCGTCTATGCGGAGGAGTTCGGTCTGTACGGCGGCGTAGCCCTGTTGGTGCTCTACGGACTGCTCATCGCACGCGGTCTGGCCATCGCATCGCGGTGCAGCAATCAGTTCGGCCGTTTGCTGGCGGGGTCGATGACGATGATGATGTTCATCTATGTGTTTGTGAACGTCGGGATGGTCACGGGCATCCTGCCCGTGGTGGGAGTGCCGCTACCCTTCATGAGCTATGGAGGGACAGCTCTGCTCACGATGGGCGTGGCCTTCGGCATCATGATGAGCATCAGCCGGTCCAAACCGGTCAAGGCCTGAGGCGGCTCAGGCCGTGATCTGAAGCCGCGCCAGCGGCTTCAGGTCGGACAGGCCTTCAGCCTTTGTAGGCCGCCGGTGGCTCGACGTTGAGCGTCTGCCCCAGCTTGCTCAGGCTATCCCAGATCGCGGGCGCAAAATCGATGGCGTCGCGGTTGGTCTCGCGGTTGGCAGCTTCGTATTCGCCCGGATATTGCACCCGATCCACGCCAGGTTGGGGCGGGCAGGCATGGAGATACTCGATGAATGCATCGACTTCATGCGTGCGCCAGCTGGCGTTGAAGTCCACCTGAGGATTGAGCAGTACCGCAAACAGATTGTTGGTGGCCACGCCTTGGCGCGGGTTGTCCGGCTGGATGGTGCCTCCACCGGAGAGCACCCCGGCCAACAGCTCGGCTACCAAGCCCATGGCGTAGCCTTTATGCCCGCCAAAGGGCAGCAGGGCGCCGGGCGGGTCGGTGAACAGCGCATGCGGGTCGGTGGTGGGGTTGCCCTCGGCATCGATCAGGGATCCCGGCGGGGCGGCTTCGCCCTTGGTGGCCAGCACGCGAGCCTTGTTGACGGCGATGGAGCTGGTGGCCATGTCGACGATCAGCGGCGGCCGTCCGCCGGGCAGCGGCCCGGCAAAGCACAGGGGGTTGGTGGTCAGGCAGGCACGCGCACCGCCATACGGCGCTACCGTCGGGGCGCGGTTGATCACATTGGTGAAGGCCAGAAGGATCAGCCCCGAATTGGCCACCATCTCGCCGTAGTGACCCATGCGGCCCAGATGGTGACTGCGCCGCAAGGTCAGAATGCACGAGCCGAGTTCGTTGGTGCGCTTGATGGCAGCTTGCACCGCCATCTTGCCTACGTGCTGCCCGAAGCCGTTGTCGCCATCGAACGCCAGAAAGCTGCCGTTGTCGGTGAGCAATTGCAGCCGCCCGTCGGCACGCACAAAACCCTCTTTCAGCACGCGGGCGTAGTTGGGCAGGATGGACAGACCGTGGCTGGTGTAGCCGACACGATCAGACTCCGTCAGGTGTTCTGCCACATCGTGAGCGATGTTTTGCGGCACGCCTTGCGCGCTGAGCAGGGCCTCGCCGTAGGCAATCGCATCGGAAATCGCGATTTTCATCCTTGACTCCTTAGAGAACGCCGAGCCAGCGCCAGTAGGTCGCACCCATCAGCAGCATCAGGCCATAGCCCACCACGGTGACGATGATCCCGACCTTGGCGAACTGCTTGGCCGTGAAGGTTTCGGTACCCAGGCAGACCATGTTCTGCGGCGCGTTGATGGGCAGAATGAAGCCGTAGCTGACGACAAAGCCCAGCAACATCGTCATGCCCAGGCGGTTGAAGTCGCCCGGCAGCGTTTGCAGCACTGAAATCAGGATGGGCAACATGGCCGAGGTCAGGGCCGTGGCGCTGGCAAAACCGAGGTGAATGAGGATGAGGAAAGCCGAAAGAATGGCGAAGATGGCCAGCGGGCTGACGTGATCGAGCCCCGTGTGCGTGACCACTTGATTGCCCAGCCATTGGCCGGCCTGCGTCGACAGCAGCGCCGAACCCAGGCTGATACCCACACCGAACACAATGACCGTGCCCCATGGGATCCGCGATTGCACGTCTTTCCACGTCATCACGCCGAAACGCGGCAGCATGAGCAGAACCAGACCGAAGTAGGTCGTCGACGTGGTGTCGAAGTTGTGCAGAATCTTTTCGGTAGACCAGCACACCAGCAGCAGGATGGACACTGCAAGCAGGCGTTTCTGCGGCGCCGTCATGGGGCCAAGCTCCTGGAGCTCGCGTTCCACGGCTTCCTTGCCGCCAGCGATTTCATCGCTTTCCGGCGGCAGCATCTTCAATACGACGAAGATGAGCACCGCAGACATGATGATGGACCACGGCGTGCCGGCGATCAACCATTCGGCCCAGCTCACGCGCTGGCCGAGCATTTTTTCCATGAAGCCGACCGTCAGCAGATTCTGAGCGGCGGCAGTCTGAATACCGACGTTCCAGATGCTGGTGGCCTGCGCCACGATGATCATGATGCCGGCGGCGATGTTGGAGCGCTTGTTCACGCCGAACGCGGCAATCACGCCCATCATGATGGGTACGACGGCGGCACTGCGCGCGGTGGCGCTGGGCACGACCAGACTGAGCACGATCGTCACCGCGATGGCGCCGATCATGATGCGGCGCGTGGTGGTGCCGATCTTCGACAGTGTCACCAATGCGATACGCCGGTCCAGGCCGGTGAAGGTCATGGCCGCGGCGATGAACAGCGCGCCGGCCACCAGGGCGAGCGCGGAGTTGGCAAAGCCCTGCAAAGCCATGGTGATGGCCGCCGACGTGCCGATGAGCACTTCCGGGTTCTTGATCGAGGGGGCCGTACCGAGCAAAAACGCCATCAAGGTCGTGACCATGATGGCGCTTGCTTCATAGGAAACGGCTTCGGTCACCCAGACCACGACGGCAAACGCCAGGATCGCCAGCATGCGGTGACCCGCAACGGGTAATTCGGCTGGCGTGGGGATGAGCAGGACGAGGATGAGGGCAATGATGCCCGCAACCAAACCTATTGGAATACTCGATTTCTTGGGGACTTGCGGGGCAGGGACAGCGGCTTGCGCGGTCATATCCATCTCCGTTTCTGAGTCAAAACCACGACGAAACAAGTGTAACGACTAGAGGGAAACCCGTATTGATGGCTATCAAGCTAGCACGCTTTTACGCTTGTGGGCAGGGGGGCCGCAGATTATGCTTCTGCCGCCGGCGTCAGGCAAGCCCTCTATTCAGGGCAATGCAAGCCGCAGGTGTTCTTCAAGATGCATGGTGGGCGCCACACGCCAGCCGCTTTGTGCATAGCGCAGCCAGCGGCCCATCACCAGATGGGTCAGCAGGCTCGCGTGCGCGGCCACGTTGGCCTGGGCAGGCAGGCTGCCCTCGCTGACGGCATTGCGCAGGCACTGTTTGAGTGTGGCTTCAATACGGTCATTGATGTGATTGATGCGCTCCTGCAGACGGTTGTCTTCGGTGACCAGCGCATCGCCGGTCAGCACCCGGGTGATGCCACGGTTGCGCTCGGCGAAAGCCAGCAGCATCGAAACCGTTTTGCGGGTTTGCGGCAGGGCTTGCGGCTCGGCCGAGGCGATCTGGTTGATGAGGGTGAACAGCGTCGTTTCGATGAATTCGATCAGGCCTTCGAACATCTGCGCCTTGCTGGCGAAATGACGATAGAGCGCGGCTTCCGAGACCTGCAGGCGCGCAGCTAGCGCCGCCGTGGTGATACGTGCGGCGTGCGGCTGCTCCAGCATTTCGGCCAGCATCTGCAGGATCTGGGTTTTTCGTTCGCCAGGTTTGGTCGACATGACAGGGCCGTGGTCAGGGCGGGTTGACTGTCAGCCCCGCAGAGGGCGGCGGCGCAACAGCAAGTCAGTGACGCAGTTTACCCGCAAGTCGACGTAGCCAGGCCGGTGCCGGTGAGCGCGGGCGAAAGGTGTGCCAGGATGGTAGACATGCACGGTGCGCAGTCCGGCACGCCGGGCGCCGCGCAGATTGTCCAGCGTATCTTCGACCAGCACGGCGCGCCGCGCCGGTACCCCTTCGTGGGCCAGCACATAACGCAGCAGCGCAGCCGATGGTTTGGGACGGAATTCCCCGTGCAGCCGCATTTGGTCGATGCCCCAGAGCGCGTCGAATTGTTGCAGGATGCCCAGGTGGCGCAGCACGGCACGCGCATAGTGCAGCGGAGCGTTGGTCAGCAGCACTTTGCGGCCAGGCAGCCGCTTGAGCTTGTTGGCCAAGCCTTTTTCAGCGCGCACCAGCGGTTTGACATCGAAATCATGGCTGCGGTGCAAAAAGCGATGCGGATCCGCGCCATGATGGCGCACCATGCCTATGACCGTGGCCCCATAGCGTTTCCAGTAACGGGTGCGGTACTCGTTGGCAGCATCGACGTCGACATCCAGCATCTCCGAGACCGCGCGCGTCATGCCCGCGTCGATCTTGGGAAAGATGGCGTGGGACGTGTCGTGCAGGGTGTTGTCCAGGTCGAACAGCCACAGCAGGCCGTCACCGGCCTGCTCGCGGCGCGAGCGGCGCATGCGCGCCGCCGGCCGCGTCAACTGCCGGCGCGCCAGCATCAGTGTGAACTGATCATGGTGCCCACACCGCGGTCGGTGAGGATTTCCAGCAGCAGGCAGTGAGGCACGCGGCCATCGACGATGTGAACGGAGTTCACGCCGTTCTTGGCGGCATCCAGGGCCGACGAGATCTTGGGCAACATGCCGCCCGAGATGGTGCCGTCTTCGAACAGTTCGTCGATGGTCTGAGCCGACAGGCTGCGCAGCAGATTGCCGCTCTTGTCCAGCACGCCGGGCGTGTTGGTCATCATCAGCAGTTTCTCGGCGCCGAGCACTTCGGCCATTTTGCCGGCGACCACGTCGGCGTTGATGTTATAGGCCGTGCCATCCTCGCCATAACCAATGGGCGAAATAACGGGGATGAACTGGTCGTCCTGAAGCGCCTTGACCACCGCCGGCTCGACGCGGGTGATGTCACCCACGAACCCGATGTCCAGCGGTTGAGTGGGATTTTCCTTGTTGCTCATGAGTTTCTTGCGGGCCTGGATCAGCATGCCATCCTTGCCCGTCAGACCGACAGCCTTGCCGCCGACCTCATTGATCATCATGACGATGTCCTGCTGTACCTGACCGCCCAACACCCATTCGACCACTTCCATGGTTTCGGCGTCGGTCACGCGCATGCCCTGCACGAACGTGCCCTGCTTGCCGATGCGGCGCAGTGCGTCGTCGATTTGCGGGCCGCCACCGTGGACCACTACCGGATTCAGGCCGACCAGCTTCAACAGCACCACGTCGTGGGCGAAGCTGCGCTGCAATCGTTCTTCCGTCATGGCATTGCCGCCGTATTTCACTACGATGGTCTTGCCGTGAAATCGTCGGATATAAGGCAAGGCTTCGGAGAGAACGGCGGCTTTGACGGCGGGAGACATTACGGCGGCAGGGTCGGGGGCGTCGGTCATGGCAAAAGTTAGGAACCTAATAAAAAAAGATGGAAAAAGTGCCTGCGCCCATGGCGGGAAACGGCATGGCGGCAAGCACAGTCCGAATTGTAGTCAAGACCGTAGGCATATGCTTCGGCGCGATGTTCATATGGCCGACAAACGGGCAGGTTTCAAGTAAATTGGGGGCGTTTTTGCAACGGCCTGGCCCGATTCAGGCGGCCTGGCCCCCTAAAGATCAACGATACCAGAGGCAATGTGATGACATTCAAGCTCCTGCGCTCGGCAATGCTGCTTTCCGCCCTGGCTCTGGGCGCAGCCCAGGCCCATGCCGAGAAACTGACGATCGCCGCCACCCAGGTCCCCCACGCCGAGATTCTCGAGGTGGTCAAGCCGGTGTTGGCCAAGGAGGGCGTCGAGCTCGATATCAAAGTGTTCAGTGACTACGTCCAGCCCAATCTGCAGGTGGCCGACAAGCAGCTCGATGCCAATTTTTTCCAGCACAAGCCCTATCTGGACACATTCAATAAGGATCGCAAAACCCATCTGGTGCCGGTGGCCCTGGTGCATGTCGAGCCGTTTGGCGCGTATTCCAAAAAAATCAAGACGCTGGATGCGTTGAAGTCTGGCGCGTCGGTGGCGATCCCCAACGATCCGTCCAACAGCGGCCGAGCGCTGCTGTTGCTCCAAAAGCAAGGCCTGATCAAGCTGAAGGATCCGTCCAACATCGTGGCTACGCCCATCGACGTGGTCGAAAATCCCAAGAAGCTGAAATTCCGCGAACTGGAGGCCGCCATGCTGCCGCTCTCGCTGGACGACGTTGACCTGGCCTTGATCAATACCAATTACGCCCTGGAAGCTGGCCTGGTGCCGACCAAGGATGCCCTGGTCATCGAGGGCTCGGACTCACCCTACGCGAACATCGTCGTCACCCGTGAGGACAACAAGGACTCGCCCGCCGTCAAGAAACTGGTGCAGGCGCTGCACAGCGACGCCGTGCGCACATTCATCGTCGAGAAGTACAAGGGCGCGGTGGTGCCGGCCTTCTGAGGCAGGCACGGCCCCCCGATCAGGCCCTGGTTGCGAGTTTATCCGGCGGCCAGGGCTTTTTCCACCGTGGCGTGGAATTCGGCCACGTCATACTCGCCCAGATAGCGTTTGATGATGCGCCCTTGCTTGTCGATGAGAAAGGCGGTGGGCGTCAGGCGCACGTTGCCGAAAGCCTGCGCGATCTCACCCTTGGTGTCCAGCGCGACGGGGAAGGGCAGCTTGCGGCTCTGAACAAAATTGAGCACGTAATTGGGCGGGTCATATTGCATGGCCACGCCGATGGCCTCATAACCCTTGGGCGCATACGTGTTGTAGGCCTCGATGGTGTCCGGCATCTGCTTGACGCAGGTCACGCAGCTCGTGGCCCAGAATTTGACCAGCACCACCTTGCCCTTGAGGTCCTGCATCGCGACCTTCTTGCCTTGCAGCGTCGTAAAGACGACCTGCGGCGCGTCTGGCGCCGGCCGCCACACGAACCACGCGCCGATGCCGGCGATGACAGCCAGGGCCAGGGCAAGAATGAGTTTCTTCATTTGATGGGCATGAGTTCGATGCCGCCTTCGGTATTTGCGCTGCTGCCTGAGGTGCTTGCACCCGATGCGGCACCGTCCTGCGACGAGGATGCGCCCGTTTCAATGGGGGCGTCCTTGGCATTGTTGTTGTTCGAGAGGCGAACCGCCTCTTCGCGGCTGATGATGTCGAACAGTTTTACCACTTTTGTGACGCCGCCAACACTGGCGACGGCATTGGCCGCGTAATCGCCCTCGGACTGGGTGACCATACCCATGAGATAGACCACGCCCTTGTCAGTGGTGACCGCGATGGTGCGCGAGGGCACATACTGCGCGTTGATCAGGGCGGTGCGGACCTTGGAGGTCAGCCAGGTGTCGTTGGAGCGGGTCGAGAAGGCGGCGGCCGGCCCCACCGTCAGTTGGTTGCTGACGCTTTTGACCTTTTCGATGCCTTGCGCGATTGTCGTGGCCTGCGCCTTGTCGGCCTCGGTCGGCACGTCGCCGGTCAGCAGCACCTGGCCGTTGTAGACCATGGCGTTGACTCGGGCGGCTTCGCCGAGTTTCTGGCTGATCTGGCGCTCTACCCGGAAATTGATGTTCTGGTCATCGAGCTGGGTGCCAGAGGTTCGCCGGTCGGTGGCGACCACAGCGGTACTTGCCGCCGCGCCACCTACGACCAGAGGGATGCAGGCCGTCAATGAGGCGCAGGCCGTGGCCAGGGCCAAGGCCAGCACGAGAGGGCGGGCAGCGCGTTGCGCGTTGGGCATCATCATTCGGTGTCTCCAAGCAGTAGGGCATCGATACCATCGCACAGAGCATGCAGCAGCAGGATGTGGACTTCCTGGATGCGCATGGTGCGGTCGTGCGGAACACATAAATGGACGTCATTCGGGGTGATGAGTTCGCCGACGACGCCGCCGCCTTTGCCTGTCAGGGCAATGACGTGCATTTCGCGGTCGCGCGCGGCTTCCATCGCGCGCACGACATTGGGAGAGTTGCCGCTGGTGGAAATTGCCACCAGGACATCTCCGGGCTGGCCCAGGGCATTGACCTGGCGCTCATAGATTTCGTCAAAGCCATAGTCATTGGCTACGGCCGTCAGGATGGACGTGTCGGTATTGAGCGCTATGCCGGCCAGCGGCAGGCGGTCGCGCTCGAAGCGGCCCACCAGTTCGGCAATGAAGTGCTGGGCGTCGGCGGCCGAGCCGCCGTTGCCGCAAGCCAGAATCCGGCCATTGTTGGCCAAGGCCGCGAACAGCAGCTCCACTGCGGCCGCCAGCGGCTCGGACAGGGCATGCATGCTTTGTTCGCAAAGCGCCATCGCATCGCGAAAGTGCGACGTCATGCGAGAGGTCATATCCATGGCGCGGATTATCTCACGGTGCTGCCTGGGATGGCCGTCTGGGGCCACGGCGTCTGCGTAACGGCTGTGACGGAATGTCCGGCTCGAAGGCCGCCCGCAGCCACAGCGGCCGGCCGCGCTCAAACGCCACCACGTCAAAGCGCAGTGCCTGCCCGTGCAGGCGGGCCTGCGTCTGCCAGTACAGGGCGGTGCGTGCCAGCCGCGACTGTTTTGCTGGGGTGATGCTGCCGGCGGCGCCACCGAAGGCCAGGCTGGCGCGCCAGCGCACCTCAACCACCACCAGCAGCGCACCGTCGCGCATGACCAGGTCCAGCTCGCCGTGGCGGTTGCGCACATTGCGCGCGACCAACCGCAATCCGTGGGCCCGCAGCAGACGCAGTGCGTCGTCTTCGGCGCGCTTGCCTTGTCGATGGCGCGTGTCGGAGGGGGGCGGGCGCCGGCATAAGCGCAGCAGCAAAGAGAGGCATCGCATGGGGCTACACTGGCAGAGTTTTCACCGCCGCGTTCCCCCTTATGAATCAAGAAGTCACAAGTGCCCATGTCGGCGAATCCTGGCGCCGGGTTGCCGAAAGGGTGGCCGCCCAACACTGGCCCGAGGGCGCGCTCTACGTTGTGGCGACGCCCATCGGGAACCTCGGCGACCTGGGTCTTCGGGCCTGGCAGGCGCTGGCGCGCGCCGATGTCATCGCGGCCGAGGATACGCGCGCCAGCCGCACGTTGCTCGATGCCTGGGGCATCTCCACGCCCTTGATGGCTGCCCACCGGCACAACGAAGCTCAGGCTGCCGACGCCATCTGCCAGCGTCTGGCGCAGGGCCAGCGCGTGGCGCTGGTGTCTGATGCGGGCGCACCGGCCGTCAGCGACCCCGGCGCGCGCGTGGTGCGTGCCGTGCGCGAAGCCGGCCACACCGTGGTGCCCATTCCCGGCCCCAGCGCCGTCATCACGGCGCTCATGGGTAGCGGGGTGACCACTGACGAGAATCCGGCGTTTGCCTTCGCCGGCTTTGCTCCCCCGAAAGCGGCGGCGCGTCAGCGCTGGCTGGCGGAATGGGGCGCCTTGCCCGCGCCTGTGCTTCTGTTTGAGTCGCCCCATCGCCTGGCGGCCACTCTGGCGGATCTGCTGCAGGTCTGCGGGCCGCAGCGGCAACTGACCGTCGCACGCGAACTCACCAAGCGCTTCGAAGAGATCGTGACCTTTGCGCTGGCAGATGGCGCTGCCTGGTTGGCCGGCGACAGCCATCGCGAGCAGGGTGAGTTTGTTTTGATTCTGCATGCGGCAGCTCGGCGCGAGGACGACGTGGCCAGCGACCCGGCCACCGACCGCCTTCTGGACGCCTTGCTCGAAAGCGTGTCGGTGCGTGATGCGGCCCGTATCGCCGCCAAGGCGACCGGCCTGCCGCGCGATACGCTGTATCAGCGTGCGCTGGCGCGCAAGGAACAGGCATGAGCCGTGTCATGGAGGACAGTGCCGCGCTCGATATCGACACGCCCTTGGGCGGGATGCGCCTGTTGGCCAGTGGTGCGTTTCTCTGTGGAGCCTGGTTTCTCGACCTGGATGATCTGGAGCTGCCCGCACGTGAGCACGCTACCGCGGCCGAGGCCGAGGTCCTGCGCCTGACCCACGAGCAATTGAGGCAGTGGTTCGAGGGCCAACGGCAAGATTTTGATCTACCCTTGGCGCCGCGCGGCACGGTATTTCAGCGTGCGGTGTGGGACGGTTTGCTCGCCCTGCCTTTTGGAGGCACGGTCAGTTATGGCCAACTGGCGCAGCGAATCGGCAGGCCGCGCGCCATCCGGCCGTTGTCGCAGGCGGTGGGGCGCAATCCTATTTCCATCATCATTCCCTGTCATCGCGTCATCGGCTATGACACGGCGCTGACAGGTTTCGGGGGCGGGCTGAAGCGCAAGCGCGCCTTGCTATCGCTCGAAGGCCATCGTTACCCGGGGCATTCGCCGCGCGCGCGGCGCGTCTGTGACGGACAGATGGATTTGCCCTGGTAACGGCGAGCCGCTTGCCTTATTGCGCAGCCAGGCTGGGCAAAATTCCGGTGCGATCGGAGACACGCCTGACGGCCTCGAGCGCAGCCTCGCGCGAGGCATACGGCCCCATCCGTACGCGATACAGCGAGTTGGCCGGCTCGACCGTGGCGGCCGGTTCGCCCGTCATCATGCCGTTGACTTTATTCACTACGTTGTGCGCGTTGGCCGCCTGGCTGAACGCGCCCAGTTGCAAATAAATGCTGCCCGGGGCGGCGCGCCGCGCAGGAGGCGAAGCCTGGGGCGATGGGGCAGGCAACGGCAGGGCCGTGGGTGTGGCTGCCGGCAGATCGGCCAGAGCGACGGGCTCCATGCCGTTGACCGCAGACGCGGCGCCGCCATTGGCCATCATCGTGCGGATTTCGCTGGGCAGAATGCGTTCGACCACGACCGCACCGCTGCCTGGGCCGATGATGCCCAGCTTGTGGGCGGCCACATAGGACAGATCCATGATGCGGTCGCTGTGAAAGGGGCCACGGTCGTTGACCCGCACGATCACGCTGCGGCCGTTTACCTTGCTGGTCACCCGAGCATAGCTGGGCACCGGCATGGTCGGGTGCGCTGCCGTCATGCTGTACATGTCGTAAGGCTCGCCGATGGACGTCGAGTTGCCGTGGAATTTTTTGCCGTACCAGGATGCGATGCCTTCCTGCCGAAAAGCTTGCTCAGTCAGGTCCGGCACATAGCGTTTGCCGAACACCACATAGGGCCGGTTGGCACCGCTGGCCAGAGGCTCCAGGCGGGGTACGGCGTCAGGGATGCTGTCCAGGTTGGCCGGCGGGTTGGCATCCGGACCGTCATCCTTGTAGTACCCGCCACCGCGCTTGCCTGGGGTGCTGCAACCTGCCAGCACGACGGCCAGCAGTAACAGCATCATCAGGGCACGCGGCGACCTCATGCGGATTCTTCTGGCAGTTGGGTACGGTGACGCACGAGTAACGGGTCATGATCGCTGAAGCGGCGGGCCAGTTCTTCGACAACATACACCGAACGGTGTTGCCCACCGGTGCAACCAATGGCTACGGTCAGGTAGTTGCGCGTATCCAGCGTATATTGCGGCAGCCAGCGGCGGATGAAGGCATCGATGTCATCAATCATGCGCTGGACGATGTCAAATCCGGAGAGCCAATCGGCAACCGGCTGGTCGCGCCCGGTCAGCGGGCGCAGATTACGGTCGTAGTAGGGATTGGGCAGGCAACGCACGTCGAACACCAGGTCGGCGTCGCTGGGGACGCCCCGCTTGTAGGCGAAGGACTCGAAGGTCAGCACCAGGGGAGCGCGGTCGGCCTTGATCAGGTCGCGTATCCAGGCGCGCAACTGGCCGGGTGTAAGGTCCGAGGTGTCGATGACGTGTTCCTGGTCGCGCAGGGGAGCCAGCAACTCGCGCTCCATGGCGATGCAGTCCGTCAGGGAGGCCGCTTTGCCGCCGCGAGAGACGCGATCGGTCAGCGGATGGCGGCGGCGCGACTCCGAATAGCGTTGCGCCAGCGTATCCGTATTGGAGTCCAGGAACACGACCGATAGGTCCGTGCCCATGGCACGCAAGGCCGTAATGGCATTGGGCAGTTCGGCCAGCTCGCCTGGCGACCGCACGTCGATGGCCACCGCCACGCGCTCCATGCCGTCATCGCGGGAGGCGGCGACGAACTCGGTCAGGAAACGCAAGGGGAGATTATCCACGCAGGTAAAACCTGCGTCTTCCAGCATGCGTAGCGCAACTGACTTTCCAGAGCCGGAAATGCCAGTGATGAGCACGACTCTTAACATGGCTATGATTGTGGCATGGTTTTGCCGGCGATGGTCGGTATCACCCGTCATGGTGGCGCGGTTGGATGAGAGCGTCACCTGGGTCTGTCTCTGTCAACCGCGTCACTGCCGCTGATAACGATAACGAGATGTTAGCTCCCAATTCTCTCAGCAACATTGCAGTACGGTTTTTGCTCATCGTGCATTTGGCGATGCCTCTGGTGGCCGTGGCGCAGTAGGGGCGCCTGGAGCCTGGCACGATGGCGGCGCGGGTGGCTGCCTGTACGGCCTGTCATGGTGCGCAGGGACGCGCCGGTCCCGATGGTTACTACCCGCGCCTGGCAGGCAAGCCAGCCAGCTATCTGTACCAGCAACTGCTGCACTTTCGCGACGGACAGCGGCAATATCCTCCCATGACGCATTTGCTCACCGGCCTTGGCGATGACTATCTGCGCGAGATAGCCAGTTATTTTGCACAGCAGAGCGTGCCATACCCGGCACCCGCTCAAGACGGCACCTCACACGATGCATTGGGTCGCGCACTGGTATTCGAGGGGGATGCGCTGCGCGGCTTGCCGGCCTGTGCAAGCTGTCACGGCCAGAGCCTGGGAGGCAGGTTGCCGGCGATTCCGGGCTTGCTCGGCCTGCCGCGTGACTACATCGTGGCGCAGATCGGCAGTTGGCAAAATGGGCTGCGGCATGCCGCCGAGCCCGACTGCATGGCGGCCGTGGCGCGTAAGCTGAGCCCGCAGGAGGTCGGTGCGCTGTCGTATTGGTTGTCCGCGCAAGCCGTACCGCAGGACTACCATCCCGAGCCGGGCGGGACGTCTTTGCCCATGACCTGTGGCAGCCAGCAGGAAGGTGCACCATGAAAAAATGGTTGGCGTATGGCAGCCTGGTTGGGGTGGCGCTGGTGATCGTGGCCGGTAGCCTGGCCTACTGGCTCGGCACCCGCGAGCAGGCCATGCCGCCGGCCGTGCGGGCGGATTCGGCCACGCTTATCGAGCGCGGCCGCTATCTGGCGCAGGTAGGCAATTGCGCCGGCTGTCACACGGCGCGCGACGGGCAACCCTATGCAGGCGGCAGGCCGATCGCTACGCCTTTTGGCACGCTCTACGGACCGAACATCACGCCCGACGTGCAGACCGGTATCGGCAACTGGAGCGCCGAGGATTTCTGGCGTGCGTTGCACGAAGGCAAGGGGCCCGGTGGCAGGTTGCTGTATCCGGCGTTTCCATACACCGAGTACACCCGCATGCCGCGCGAGGATGTGGACGCGCTGTTTGCCTATTTTCGCACCCTGCCCGCGGTGCGGCAGGCCAGTCGTGCGCCGGAGCTGGACTGGCCTTACGATCAGCGCGCGCTGTTGGCGGGTTGGCGGGCCTTGAATTTTCGTGCGGGTGAACTGCAGCCGGATCCGACCCAATCGATTCAATGGAATCGAGGCCGGTATCTGGTGCAAGGCCCGGGGCATTGCGCGGCCTGCCATGCGCCGCCATTGAATAGCGACGCCTTGCGGGGTCTGGGTACCTGGAGTGCCGAGGATATCGCCACCCTGTTGCGGCATGGGACGGCCGCGCCCTCTGTGGCCACAGGCCCCATGGCCGAGGTGGTCAGAGGCAGTACGCAGCATCTGACCGAATCCGATGCGCAGGCCATCGGCCTGTATCTGAAATCCTTGCCGCCTGCCGTGACCCTGCCGGCCAGCAAGCTGGCGCCGGCGCCAGCCGTGCTGCGCCAGGGTGAGCGGCTTTATGTGCAGCAGTGCGCGTCTTGTCATCAGGACAATGGCCGCGGCCATGGGCAGGCCTGGCCGGCGCTGGCCATGAATTCGTCGGTGACGGCAGCATCGGCGTTGAATGTCATCCACATGGTGCTCGATGGCGGTTTTGCACCGGCCACCTCAGCCAATCCGCGCCCTCATGGCATGCCTCCCTTCGGCCCGTTCATGGATGACAACGATATCGCCGCTGTGGTGACGTATATCCGCAGCAGTTGGGGAAACAACGCGGGCGCGGTGACCCCGTTGGAGGTCAAACGCGCCCGTCAGGATCCGCGCCCCTGATGGGGGCGTGCGGCTATTTGCTGCTTTGCAGGATCGCCATCGCCTGGCGCTCCATGAATTCGCCCAGCGTGTCGATGCCGCGCAGTTTGAGGATGGTATTGCGTACGGCGGCTTCCACCAGCACGGCCAGGTTGCGGCCGGCTGCAACCTGCAGCATCACTTTGCGCACCGGCAGGCCCAGCATGTCCTGCGTGATGTCCTGCAGTGGCAGACGTTCGAATTTATCCTGGGCGGTGGCACGCACCAGATGCACGATGAGCTTGAGCCGCATTTTGCGGCGCACCGAGGTTTCGCCAAAGATGCTGCGGATATCCAGCAGACCCAGGCCGCGGACTTCGAGCAGGTTTTGCAACAACTGCGGACAGTGCCCTTCGATCATATTGGGCGCGGTACGCGAAAACTCCACCGCGTCGTCGGCGACCAGGCCATGGCCGCGCGAGATCAATTCCAGCGCCAGTTCACTTTTGCCTAGGCCGGATTCGCCGGTAATGAGCACGCCCAGCCCCAGCACGTCGAGGAACACCCCGTGCACCGTCGTGGTGGGCGCGAGCTTTTTGCCGAGGTAGATCCGCAGCAGATCGATCAACTGGGCCGCCGCCACCGGCGTGGACAGCAGTGGCACTTGATGTTGATCGCATTGATCGATGAGATCCTGCGGCGCGGACAGGCCGTCGGCCAGCAGAATGGCCGGAACACCGCCGATGAGCAGCTCGTCCATGTGGTGCATGCGACGGCGCAGATCAAAGCGCGTGTAGTAGGCGAGCTCTTCTTGGCCGAAAACCTGGATGCGCGACGGGTGGATCAGATTGAGGTGGCCGACCAGATCGGCCGCAGCCATGCCGTCATCGGGTATGGCCCGATCGGCCGCGCCATGCCCGGCTATCCAGTTGAAGGGGATTTTGTCGGCGTTGTCGTCGACCAGTTCCTGGACGGTGAGCATGGGGTTCTGCGTCAGAGTTGCCCGGTGGTCAGCATGCGATGCACGATCGACGGGTCGGTTTCCGTGGCCAGCGCTTCGCGCAGGGCCTTGTTGGACATCAGTTGGGCCAGCTCGGCCAGAATGTCCAGATGCTGTTGTGTGGCGGTTTCCGGCACCAGCAGACAGAGCAGCATGGAGACGGGTTGACCATCGGGAGCATCAAACGGGATGGGCTGCGCCAGGCGGACGAAGGCGGCAACGGCTTGCTCCAAGCCCTTGACCCGACCGTGTGGCACCGCGACACCTTGTCCCAATGCCGTCGATCCGAGCCGTTCGCGAGCGAACAGACTGTCGAACACGACGGATCGAGCCAAACCATTGTGATTCTCGAAGAGAAGACCGGCCTGTTCGAATGCCCGCTTCTTGCTGGTGGCAAGCATATCGAGCACGACGTTGCCGGCGGGCAGAATGCGCGACAAGTGATTCATGCGAACCATTATAGAGTTTTATGACGCAGCGCAAAAAAAGCCAGAATTTGCACCGGGCAGGCAAGCATAGTCTGTGTAGGCGGTCGTGGGAAGCCTGATTCAGACATGGGGCAGTATAGGGGACGGGCTTTGATGCCGATGTCCCGTCAAAGCGGGCCTTGAGGGACATCGGATCCGAGGTGACCTATATCAGGTCTGGCTTGGATCAAGCAGGGTTTGAGTGCTTGCGAAGCGCGGGACTA
The DNA here is from genome assembly GCF_020735985.1 of Bordetella holmesii. Taxonomy (NCBI): domain Bacteria; kingdom Pseudomonadati; phylum Pseudomonadota; class Betaproteobacteria; order Burkholderiales; family Alcaligenaceae; genus Bordetella; species Bordetella holmesii. The sequence continues at coordinate 3,055,771 of NZ_CP085973.1, read as the reverse complement.
GGGTTGCGACGCATTTATTGCGGCGCTTTGTCGCTTCACGGACTCGTTGGCGTGGCTCTGGACCTTATCCTTGTGCTTGATGACCTGACGATCCAGCTTGTCGACAAGCATGTCGATGGCCGCATACAGGTTTTCATCGACGGCTTCGCAATGAATATCCTTGCCGCTCAGATGCATCGTGATTTCGGCTTTATGCCGCAGGGGCTCCACTGAGAGCATGACCTGGGTGTCGATCACATGATCGAAATGCCGCAACACTCGCGCCAGTTTGTTCATGACGTATTCCCGGACGGCCGGGGTGACATCGAGGCGACGACCGCTAATGCTCAGGTTCATAGTGCGCTCTCCTTCCAGAAAAAGAGATGAGATAGACAATTGCGCGATTGCGCTTTGTGTAACGTCAGGCATCCTCCTTCTCGAAAAAGCGTTGTGAAAAACGCGAGCTCTTGTTGATTAGTGTATAGACTCTGCGTCCGATTTCAAGATGGTCTAGCCCACAAAACCGTATGGTTTTATGACTGTGGGACTAGGGATATTCCCGGGGTGCAGGCAGGGGAACTTTTTACCGGCGCCAGCGACGCAGCATCTGCCCCAACAGGGCTGGGGCCTGATCTTTGTGAAAGACCACGCCAAGCGGCGCCAGAGGGCTTTTCAGTTGCACGCTCAGTTGGGATAGCGAGCTGCCCAGAGGCATGCCGGGCGTGACGCTTTGCGGCATCAGAGCAACTGCATCGGGTTTGTTCAGAAACCGCGAGAAAATCGCCAGTGAAACCGTTGAAATCGGCACTCGCAGAGCATCGGGCAAGGCGGTCAGCACTTCGCGCTCGAAGATGTCACGCACGGCAAGGTGCGCCGTGGGAAACACCCAGCGCGAGTCTTTGAGCGCTTGCAGCGAAAGATCTGGCCGTCCGGCCAGTGTATGATGGATGCTGGCGATGACAACGGGCCGGTCCTCTTGCAGGGCCTTGAATACGAACGACGCCGGCAGCAAAGCGGGTTTGCGGCAAAACACCGCATCCACCCCGCCTTTGAACAACTGAGGCAGCAGCCGCTCGCCAGTGTCTTCATGCACGTCGATGTGCAAATCGGCATGCTTTTCGTAGAACTCGGACAGCAGCGGTGACAGCACCGACAGCGAAGCCGCTGGCGTCGTGCCGAGGCGCAGCGCGGCCCTGGCCCCGCGGCGGATCGCGGCCAGCGACTCCGCCGATTCCTCCAGCGCCGCGAGGATGCCGCGGGCCGTATCGACCAATGTGTGACCGGCCAGTGTCGGCCGCAGTCCCCGAGCGTGGCGGTCAAAGAGGCTGATGCCGAGGATGCGCTCCATTTCCGCCAGCGATTGGGTGGCGGCCGATTGACTCATATGCAGCAGCGCTGCGGCCTTGACCACCGAGCCGCTTTGCTGCAGCGCCACTAAAAGTTGCAATTGCCGCAGGCGCATGTGTTTCAGCAGCCGGGCAAACAGCACGGTGCCTTGCGCTTGAGCGGCAGGTTCGAGCAGTTCGTCGTCGGGTGGGCGGGCAGGGGTCGGCATGGGGCTCTGGCTATCGGAATTGCTTATACCTTGGCAAGATTTCCGCGATGTCGGCGTGCGTGGTTTTTTCTACATTTGTCATGGACTTTTGCTTGCGAGGTTTGCGCTTGCAAAGCCATGACAACTCCACTGATTCAAGGGCCCCCATGTTTGTCTCGATGTCTTCGCGTGTCCGTCGCCGTTCGCTCTCCCTTCTGGCCTGCACGGCCGCGGCGGCTATCGCCAGTGCCGGTTGGGGGAAGGCCCACGCCGAACAGGCATATCCTGTCAAACCCATCAAGCTCGTGGTGCCGTTTGCTCCGGGTGGGTCCACCGATATCGTCGTGCGTGTGGTCGCAGAGGGGATGAGAGGGCCGTTGGGACAATCGGTCATCGTGGAGAACAAGGCCGGCGCGGGCAGTCTGTTAGGCACCGAGAACATTGCTCAGGCTGCGCCCGATGGCTACACCATCGGGATGTCGACGGTCAGCACCGCAACGGTCAACCCCGGTCTGTTTACGCGTGCGGCCAAACTCGAAGGGAAACTGCAGCCGGTCGCCAAGCTGGTGAGCATGCCGTCGGTGTATATGACCAACCCCCAAATGGGCGCTACCGACTTCCAGACCTTCCTGGGCAAAACCAAGGAGCAACCTGGCCAGTACAGCGCTGCCGTGCCCGGCCTGGGTTCGTTGGGCCACTTGATGATGGCCGCGCTCAATGACGCGCTGAAGATCGACCTGGAGATCGTGCCCTATCGTGGTTCCGGCCCGGCGCTCAATGACGTGTTGGGAGGCACCGTGCAGGTCATGGCCGATCAACTGCCGTCTGCCATGCCGCACATCAAGGGTGGCAAGCTGGTGCCGTTCGCACTGGCTGCCGAAGAGCGCTCGGCGGATTTGCCGACGGTGCCCACGTTCAAAGAGTTGGGCTACCCCGAACTCAATGACCTTGGCATGAGCTGGTTTGGGCTGGTGGTGCCAGCCGGTACGCCGCAGCCCGTGGTCCGGCGACTGCAGGATGCGGCGCTGGAGTCTGTCCGCTCACCGGCGGTGCAGGAACGCCTGAAGTCGCTCGGCGCGGTGGCCGTCACCATGGATCAGGCGCAGTTTCCTGCGCAGATTGCCGCCGAACTGCAGCGCAACAAGGCGCTGCTGAACAAACTGAACGTCAAACCGGAGTGAGGACGCCCTGATGACCAAGGCAATTCAATCCCTGGCCCTGCTCGATGACTTTTTCGCGCGCGAGACGCCGCGCATGACCGGGCTGGCCGACAAGATCTGGTCGCTGGCGGAGTTGCGCTATGCAGAAACGGCATCGGCAGACCTGCACCGGCAGGCGCTGCAGGCTGCCGGTTTTCGCATCACATCCGAGGTGGCTGGCATCGCCACCGCCTTCATGGCCGAATGGGGCGACGAAGGGCCCGTGTTGGCCTTTCTGGGCGAGTATGACGCGCTGTCGGGCCTGAATCAGCAAAGCGGCGCTCTGGTCTGCACGCCCTCGGTGGACAGCCCGGGGATGGCCGGCCACGGTTGCGGCCATCATTTGCTGGGTACGTCGGCACACTTTGCCGCGCTGGCCGTGCAGGAGCATTTGCGCCGATCCGGCGCAAAAGCGCGCATCCGTTATTACGGGTGCCCCGCCGAAGAGGGGGGGGCGGGCAAGACCTTCATGGCGCGCGCCGGGGTGTTCGATGATGTGGACACGGCGCTGACCTGGCATCCGGGCAGCTTTACGGGCCTGTTCAGTCAGGCCACTCTGGCCAACATACAAGTGCGCTTTATCTTTCACGGGCGTGCCGCTCACGCGGGGCATTCACCGCATCTGGGGCGCAGTGCGCTGGATGCGGTCGAGTTGATGAATGTCGGCGTGAATTATCTGCGTGAGCATATGCCGACCGATGCCAGGGTGCATTACGCCATCACCGACGCTGGAGGCCTGTCACCCAATGTGGTGCAGGCGCGAGCCGAGGTGGTGTACCTGATCCGGGCCCGCAATAACAACGAGGCGGCCGATCTTTATCGCCGGGTCAGGAACATCGCGCGTGGCGCGGAACTGATGACCGAGTGCCGGCTCGAGGTCGTGTTTGAGAAGGCCTGCTCCAACCTGATGCAGAACCGCACGCTGAATCAAGTCATGTATGCGCAGATGCAGGCGCTGGGGCAGTTGAGCGTCGACGCGGAGCAGCGCCGGCTGGCGGGAGAGTTCCAGGCTACCCTCGATGCCTCGGATGTCGAGCAGGTCAGCCGTCCGCTGGCCAGCGTCTTGCGCGGCAAGGTGCCGTCGATCTTCGACGGCCTGGTGCCTTATGACCCGCTGGCCGACGAAACCCTGTTTGGTTCGACCGATGTGGCCGATGTGAGCTGGGTCACGCCCACCGCGCAGGCCTGGGTGGCATGCTATGCATTCGGCACACCGCTGCACTCCTGGCAGATGGTGTCGCAGGGGCAGTTGGGATTGGCGCATGCCGGGATGGTCCATGCGAGCAGGATTCTTGCCGCGACCGGGATCGCGCTGCTCGATGAACCCGAACTGATGGTGCAGGCACAGCAGGAATTGCTGGAGCGCCGTGGCGGCCAGCCATATGTGTGCCCGATTCCGGCTGACGTGCCGGTGCCGGGCCGCCGAGCTGGAGTGGCTGCAGTCTGATATCGGCTGCCGGCGGCAACCCCTGGCAGCCCTGACACGGCGCCAGGGGGGGGTTACATGCGGAAATGTTCGCCCAGATATACCCGGCGCACCGCCGGGTCGCCCACGATCTCGTCGGGGTGGCCATCCGTGAGCACTTTGCCTTCGCTGATGATGTAGGCGCGATCGCAGATCCCCAGCGTCTCGCGCACGTTGTGGTCGGTGATCAACACGCCGATGCCCCGGCTTTTCAGAAAGCGCACGATGCGCTGGATTTCGATCACGGCGATGGGATCCACGCCGGCAAAGGGTTCGTCCAGCAGAATGAAACGTGGGTTGGTAGCCAGGGCGCGGGCGATTTCCACGCGACGGCGTTCGCCGCCGGACAGCGAGATGGCCGTGTTGCTGCGGATATGGCCGATCTGAAGCTCTTCGAGCAGAGATTCGAGATTTTCGTTGATCTTGGCCGCCGTCAGCGTCTTGCCCTGAGCGTCGACCTGGAGTTCCAGCACCGCACGGATGTTCTGCTCGACCGTCAGGCGGCGGAACACCGAGGCGTCCTGGGGAAGATAGGACAGCCCCATGCGGGCGCGCTTGTGAATCGGCATGGAGGTGATCTCGTTGCCATCGATTTCGATGCGCCCGGCATCGGCCGGCACCAGCCCCACGATCATATAGAAGCTGGTGGTCTTGCCGGCGCCATTGGGGCCGAGCAAACCCACGACTTCGCCACTTTCGACGGAAAGCGAAACGTCCTGGACGACAGTGCGGCCGTTATAGGTCTTGCGCAGGCCGGTGGAGCGCAAATTGCCCTGTTGCAGAGTGGACAACGTGCTGGAGGTGGGAATGGAGGGCGTCATGGATCGAGAGCGGAGTCCTGTGTGCAACAAGGGCCGGTGCGGCCTTACTTCTTCGCGGGGGCCGGAGCCTTTTTGCTTGCGCGGCACTCGGCGATGGCGGCATCGGCCTTGGCGCGCGGGGGCGAGAAGGAGCGCACGCGCCCGCCGGGCGCCGACGAGTTGGGTCCGCCCTCGGCTTGGTAGGTGCCGGTCTTTTCGTTGTAACGCACACGGTCGCCGCGGATGGTGTCAAAGGGTTTGCCACAGATAAAACGCGTCACGACGGCCTGGCCGATCAAGTCGAACTGGCTTTTGGTGCCGTCGTACTCGGCACGCAGGCCCTCGCCTTCGATCACTTCGAAGTTCTCCGGACGCTCCTGGCGAATTCGCACCAGCTTGCCCTTGTTGGCCGTGGCGGTGCCGTACTGGTTGCCTTGCGCGTCCTCATGGACTTCGAGTTTGTCGGAGTTCAGCGTCATCAGGCCACGGGTCAGGGCCACGTTGCCGGTGAACACACTCTGGCGCTTGATGTCGTCGTAGTGCAGCGAGTCGGACAGGATCAGCGTGCTGGGATCCTCGGGCTGGGCGGCCTGCTGGGCCAGCGCGGGGGCACACAGGCCAGCGGCCAGCAGCAGCGAACCGATCAGGCGATGCGCGAAGAAGGTGTCGGTCATGGTTTGTTCTGGTTTGTGTTGGCGGGCGCGGGGGCCTGCTTGCGGCCTGCGCCGCCGGCTATTTCGACGTCAGTCGCGGAGTGCACCTCCAACTGCCGCGTCTTGTTGTTGTAACGCATTCCGGTGCCGTTCATGCGCGAATTGCCCTTGATGACCTGGGCGGGCAGGTCGGTGAGCACGATATCGTCGTCGGGCAGCAGGATGAGCTGCTGGCTGCGCACGTCCAGCCTGTCGTTGTTGGCGTCGGCATTGCGCAGCACATGGGCGTCGCCATTCATGACGATGCGTTTGCCGCCTTGCTCCATGATGGCCGTCTTGGACGTGCCGACCGTAATGGGGTTGCCGGGGCGCTGCCCGATGGCGCGAGGCGATGTCACATGGTAGGAGTCATCATCGGGGAAATGCTCGCCGTAGACGCCTTCCATGCGGTTGATGGGCTTGCCTTCGGGGTCTGTGCGCAGCATGACGAAATGATGCGACCAGGCGTCTTTTTCGTGGGTGATGCGGCGCGGCGGATCGATCGGGATGGCCCGCTGCGCATAATCGGCCGCCCACCAGGTGCCCACCACCAGGCAGGCCAGCAGAAAGAGAGCGATCAGCGCGGGGAAACGGTCTTTCATGGGTCTATTGAATGGCGCCGGGGCCGGTCAGGCCCACGGGCGAAGTCAGAAAAGCGGCCAGGCGGCCCTGGGCGGCCAACAGCAGATCGCAGCATTCGCGCACCGCACCACTGCCCCCCGGCAAGGCCGAAACCCAGTGAGCGGCCTGCGTCACGTAGGCGGGGGCATTGTGTACGCTGGCGGCAAAGCCGGCGCGGTGCATGGCGGGCAGGTCGATGATATCGTCCCCCATATAACCGGTCTGATCCAGTTGGACGCCCTGGCGCTGGGCAAGTTCAGTCAGGGCCGCGCCCTTGTCGCGTATGCCCTGCAACACCTCGGAGATCCCGAGTTCGGCGGCGCGCCGGTCGACCACGGGGCCCGAGCGGCCCGTGATCAGCGCGACCCGGATGCCGCTTTCCATCAGCAGCCGCAGGCCATGTCCGTCCAGGGCGTTGAAGCGCTTGAACATTTCACCATGCTCGCCGAAATACAGGCTGCCGTCGGTCAGTACGCCGTCGACGTCGAAGACCATCAGGCGCACGGCGGTGGCGCGCTCTCGGACCGGGGCCGGGATACGGGCAAGCACCAGAGCTTCGGCGGGGTGGGGGAGTCGGGAAGGCATCGTCATACCACTTTCGCAGCCATCAAATCGTGCATGTGAAGGGCACCTATGAGCACGCCGTCATCATTGATGACCAGCATCTGGCTCAGGCGTTTTTCGTCCATGATGCGTGCGGCTTCCACGGCCAGGGCATCGGGGTCGACATTGCGGGGATTGCGCGTCATGCCTTCGGCCACCGTCAGACCGCGCAGATCGCCCTTGCGTTCGATCAGGCGGCGCAGGTCGCCATCGGTAAAAATGCCGACGGGATGAAAATTATCGTCGACCACGGCCGTCATGCCCATGCCCTTGGCGGACATTTCTTCCAGCGCGCGGGACAAGGGTTCAGAGACGGTCACCGTGGGCAGCGCCTGACCCTGGCGCATGACATCGCGCACGTGAGTGAGCAGGCGGCGGCCCAGCGCACCGCCCGGGTGCGAGCGGGCGAAGTCGTCCGGCCCGAATCCGCGAGCCTCCAGACAGGCCACGGCCAAGGCGTCGCCCAGGGCCAGCGATGCCGTCGTGCTGGCGGTGGGAGCAAGATTGAGCGGGCAGGCTTCGTGCGCCACGCTGGCATCGAGATGGACGTCGGCCAGTTGGGCCAATTCGGAAGCCGGGTTACCCGTGATGGCGATGACCTCGGCGCCCAGGCGGCGGGTCACTGGCAGGATGGTCAGCAACTCCTGCCCCGAACCGGAATAGGAAAGCGCTACGAGCACGTCCTGGCCAGTCAGCATGCCCAGGTCGCCATGCGCGGCTTCGGCGGCATGCATGAAAAAGGCCGGCGTGCCGGTCGAAGCCAGTGTCGCGGCGATCTTGCGTGCGATATGACCCGTTTTGCCCAAGCCACTGACGACCACCCGGCCCTGGCAGGCCAGTAGCATGTCCACGGCGCGGGTGAGGCTGTCGTCCAGGCGCGCGGCCAGATCCAGGATGGCTTGAGCCTCGATGTGCAGACTGCGGCGTGCCGAGGCCTGGGCGTCGGCGGAAGTGGGGACACGGTTCGTCATGGGGGGATTTTAAACGACAGGCAGGCGCATTTGCCCGGGGGGGCCGCCCTATGGCATTCTGGCGGGCGGGTGACGCTTGGCCACCCGCTGTCTTTTTCTGCTCCAGGTCGCTCTCTCCATGTCCACCTTCCCCGCTCCGGTGCTCGGCACCCCTTTGTCCCCATCGGCCACCCGTGTCATGCTGCTCGGCTCCGGCGAGCTGGGCAAGGAAGTCATCATCGCCCTGCAACGCCTGGGCGTCGAAGTCATCGCCGTGGACCGCTACGCCGACGCGCCCGGCCATCAGGTCGCGCATCGGGCGCATGTCGTGTCCATGACGGATCCGGCTGCCCTGCGTGCGGTCATCGATGCCGAACGTCCGCACATCATCGTGCCCGAGATCGAGGCCATTGCCACGGACCTGTTGGTCGAGCTGGAGGCCGCGGGCGCGGTCCGTGTCACGCCGACGGCGCGCGCTGCCCGCCTGACCATGAACCGCGAAGGTATCCGCCGCCTGGCGGCCGAAACCCTGGGTCTGCCCACTTCGCCCTACCGGTTTGTCGACACGCTCGACGAATTGCGCGAGGCCATCGCGGCCATTGGCTACCCCTGCGTGATCAAGCCGGTCATGTCATCGTCGGGCAAGGGGCAATCGGTTATCCGCGACGAGGCCGGCGTCGACGCGGCCTGGCGCTACGCCCAGGAAGGCGGGCGCGTGGGCGGTGGCCGCGCGATCGTCGAGGGCTTTATCAATTTTGAGTACGAGATCACGCTGCTGACGGTGCGCGCGCGGCGTGCCGATGGTCAAATCGAAACCCAGTTCTGCCAGCCCATCGGGCACAAGCAGGTCGATGGTGATTACGTCGAGAGCTGGCAGCCTCACCCCATGTCGGCTCGGGCACTTGAGCGTGCGCAGGAGATCGCGCTGGGCGTGACGGGCGAGCTGGGCGGTCTGGGCATTTTCGGTGTCGAGCTTTTCGTGGCGGGCGACGAGGTATGGTTTTCCGAAGTCAGCCCGCGGCCGCATGACACGGGCATGGTCACTCTGGCGACCCAGGCCCAGAACGAATTCGAGCTGCACGCGCGTGCCTTGCTGGGGCTTCCGGTGAACACCACACTGCGTCAGCCTGGCGCCAGCAGCGTCATTTACGGCGGGCTGGATGATCGTGGCGTGACGTTCCATGGGGTGGCCGAGGCCCTGGCCGAACCGGGCACGGATGTGCGTCTGTTCGGGAAGCCCGAGGCCTTTACCAAGCGCCGCATGGGCGTGGGCCTGGCGGTGGCGGAGACGGTCGAGGCGGCACGTGAAAAGGCGCTCCGGGTGTCGGCGGCAGTGGCCGTCAAGGCAGGCTGAAGGAAAACATCCGATTCGGATCGCCGGGGGCATCGGGCACCTCGTCCCAAAAAGAGAATGCGTTTTTCTCTTCTTGGGGGGTGAAGTCCGGTGGTTGTCTCATTCTTGGCCCGGCCATGCCAGCGCGGGCTGGCCGGAGCACTGTTGTATGGCCTGCCGCTGGCCGTTGGAGCCGAGCCGGTCGCAGCGCAGGTGGCCGACCTGCCTGCCATTCAGGTCACCGAGTCGCGCAGCGGCGTGGCGACGCGTTCAGGCACCCGCACCGATACACCGCTGCGCGAGGTGCCCCAGACCCTGGACCTCGTGGATCCCGCCCAGGCCGAGGTCTATGGCGTGCGCACTCTGGGCCAGGCCCTGGAGGGGCTGCCCAATGTCAGCGACGCGCAGGACACCCGGTTCGATGCCTTGCGCATCCGGGGCTTTAGTTCGGGCAGCGACTTCTTTCTCGACGGTCTGCGCGATGACAGCCAGTATGTGCGCGATCTGCACAACGTCGAGCGGGTCGAGGTTTTGAAGGGGCCGGCCGCCGCGCTCTATGGGCGTGGCGCGCCCGGCGGGATCGTCAACCGCATCAGCAAAGTGCCTGAGCCAGGCCGCGCCAGCAGCGTGGCGCTGCAGGCGGGCAGCCATGACCTGCGCAGTGGCTATCTGGACGGATCGTTCGATGCAGGAACGTCCCTGAGTCTGCGGCTCAACGCCGGCGCGCAATCCTGGGGCAGTTTTCGCCGCCGTATCCGGGGCGAGCGGCAGCTGCTCGCACCGGCACTGGCCTGGCGCGTTTCGCCCACGCTGAATTGGTTGCTCCAATATGAGTACAGCCGCTACGACCGCGTGCCCGACCGGGGGATCCCCAGTGTTGGCGGCCGGCCGGCGGACGTGCCGCACCGCACCGTCTATGGCGATCCCGGGCGGGACAACATTGACGACCAGACCCGCAGCCTGCGTTCACGGCTGGGCTGGCGTCTGGCTCCGGGCTGGGAGCTGCGCCACACGCTGTCCTGGTTTGCCCTGCACAGCGATTTCGACAACACTTACCTGACCGGCCAGCGCGGGGGGCAGGTAAGCCGCCAGCGCTGGGCCCAGCAACTGCGTACGCGCAATGTGTACAACACGCTGGAGCTCGAAGGCCGGTTGGGCACAGGCCGCATCGCCCATACTCTGTTGGTGGGTCTGGAGACGGGAGCTCAGCAGCGGCAACCTCGACTCAGCCGGGCAATCGGCAATGTGCCCAGTCTGGATCTTTACGATCCGGATCTGTCGCAGCAGCATGGGGCCGGGTTGGCGTTGCGCAGCGACAATCATCATCGGGTGCGAAGCGCCGCGCTCTATGTTCAGGATCAGCTTGCGCTGGGCGAGAGCTGGCGCGTGCTGCTGGGAGGTCGCCTCGACCAATTCCGCGTGCACACCCGCGATCGCCTCCGCCAGCGGGCCGAGTCGCGCAGCAACCATAGTTTCAGCCCGCGCCTGGGCGTGGTCTGGACTCCTTTGGACGGACAGGCTTTTTACCTTTCGTACGGCAAGAGTTTTGCGCCCGCCGGCGGCGCCTTGATCGGCATTACGCCGGGCGCCGCGGAAAACACGTTGGCGCCGGAGTTCAGCCGTCAATACGAGGCGGGCATCAAGAGCGATTGGCTGGGCGGGCGGCTGGGCACCACTTTGGCGGTGTATCAGCTCGAGCTCTATAACCGCCGCACGCGCGACGCCGACGATCCCACGCGTATCGTGTTGCGCGGTCTGCAGCGCTCGCGCGGGGTGGAGCTCACCCTGTCGGGACGCCTGTCCGAGCACTGGCATGTGCGTGGCGGCCTGGGTCTGCAACAAGCCACGATCGTGCGAGATGGTTCCGGCTTGGCGGGCCGCCGTGTCAGCAATGTTGCACGCTACAACGGCAGTCTGTTTGTCGGTTACACCGCGGCGGCGGGATGGTTCGCCGAGACGGGGCTGACGCTGGTGGGGGCCCGTTATGCCGACAGCGCAAACCAGGTGACGTTGCCAGGCTACGCCCGCTGGGACGGTTCTCTGGGCTATCGCCATGCGCGTTGGGAGGCCCGGCTTGCCATACGAAACCTGGCCGATGTGCGTTATTTCCGCTCGGCCACCAGTGCCGGACAGATCCAGCCTGGCGAGCCGCGCAGCCTCGTGGCCACGATGGCCCTGCGCTTCTAATCCCTTTTCAATACCGCTATCCGCGGCCGGTTTGCTCCAGATCAAAGGAGCGGATCGGCCGCGTGTTTTTTTGTCATTCGGCGGCCCCACAATTGCGCCCGTGGGTAGTGACGGCTGCAACATCGGGAACAAGGGGCTTGCCTTTTGTTTGGCGCAATTCGATAATTTCGGCAATTATTGAAATTGAAGTAACAAAGGTTTTCAGTGGCATTGTCTCCGCAGATCGAGCGCTTTGTTCTCCATTTTGGCGAGATGGGTAGCCGCTGGGGGGTCAACCGTACGGTGGGGCAGATGTACGCCTTGCTGTTTCTGTCACCGCAGCCGCTCAATGCCGATGACATCGCCGAGGCGCTCGGGTTTTCGCGCTCGAGTGTGAGCATGGGCCTGAAAGAGTTGCAGTCCTGGAGGTTGGTCACGTTGATTCATCAGGTGGGCGACCGGCGGGAGTACTTCGAAACCCCTGAGGATGTCTGGGAGATCTTCCGCATCCTGATGGAGGAGAAGCGCAAACGTGAAATCGACCCCACCCTGACCCTGTTGCGGGACACGCTGCTGGCGGGTTCGGGTGACGGGGGTGAAAAGTATGCGCAACATCGCATGCACGAAATGCTGGAACTCATCGAACTGTCGACCGGCTGGTTTGATGAGGTGCAACACCTGCCGCCCGAGACCCTGCAGAACCTGATGCGGCTGGGGTCCAAGGTACAGAAGGTGTTGGATTTTGCCGGTAAGTTGCGGAGCCGGGATAAGAGCCTGCCCACTAGCATTCGGGAATAAATCTATGAACTTGCATACAAGGGCCGTATCATGGCTTGCGAGCGTGCCGGGAGGCCATGTCGGCTGTACCAGCCTCTCGCCCGTTCGGGAGCGTACTCATGATTGACCTCGACGTCGTCAACCTGTCGCGTTTTCAGTTCGCGGCTACCGCCCTCTACCACTTCATCTTCGTTCCCCTCACGCTGGGTCTGTCTTTCCTGATTGCCATCATGGAAAGCGTCTACGTGATGACCGGTCGCCAGATCTGGAAGCGGATGACCATGTTCTGGGGCACGCTGTTCGGCATCAACTTTGCGCTGGGCGTCGCTACCGGTGTGGTGATGGAGTTCCAGTTCGGCATGAACTGGTCGTACTACAGCCATTACGTGGGCGACATTTTCGGCGCGCCGCTTGCGCTCGAAGGCCTCATGGCGTTCTTCCTGGAAGCGACGTTCGTCGGCCTGTTCTTCTTCGGCTGGAACCGCATGTCCAAGGTGTCGCACCTGATCGTCACCTGGCTGGTGGCGCTGGGCACCAATCTGTCTGCGTTGTGGATTCTCATCGCTAACGGCTGGATGCAGAACCCCGTTGGTGCGGTGTTCAATCCCGACACCATGCGCATGGAAATGACCGACTTTGCCGCGGTGCTGTTCAACCCGGTGGGTCAAGCCAAATTTGTGCACACCGTCAGTGCCGGTTACGTCTGTGGTGCCATGTTCGTGATGGCTATCAGCGCCTGGTATCTGTTGCGCGGCCGGCACATCGATCTGGCCAAGCGCTCCATGGCCGTCGCCGCCAGCTTTGGTCTGGCCTCGGCGCTTTCGGTTGTGGTGCTGGGTGACGAAAGCGGCTACCTCACCACCGAACATCAGAAGATGAAGATCGCCGCGATCGAAGCCATGTGGCACACCGAGCCCGCTCCGGCCAGCTTCAACCTGATCGCGTGGCCCAACCAGGCCGAGCGCAAGAATGACTTCGCGATCTCCGTGCCTTATGTCATGGGTCTGATCGGCACGCGTTCGCTCACCACGCCACTGCTGGGTATTGACGATCTGGTGCGCCGCGCCGAATCTCGCATCCGTGAAGGTATGGTGGCTAACGCGGCGCTCGAACGTATCCGCGCCAATCCCAAGGATACGGAGGCCCGCCTGACATTTGACCGCACCTGGCAGGATCTCGGCTACGCGTTGCTGGTCAAACGTTATCAGCCTGACCTGAGCAAGGTGACCGACGCCGATATCCACGCTGCTGCGCTGGATACCATCCCGTCGGTGACGCCGCTGTTCTGGACGTTCCGCATCATGGTGGCGCTGGGCTTTTACTTCATCCTCTTTTTCGCCGTGTCCTTCTGGCTGTCCACGCGCGGCCGTCTCGACACCTACCCACGCCTGCTCAAGATCGCGTTCTGGAGCCTGCCATTGCCCTGGCTGGCGATCGAGTGCGGCTGGTTCGTGGCCGAGTATGGCCGCCAGCCCTGGGTGATCGAAGGTGTGCTGCCGACCTATTACGCCGCCTCGGGTCTGACCCTGGTGGATCTGGCAGTCAGCCTGACGGTATTCATCGTGCTCTACACGGTGCTGCTCATCATCGGCATCAAGGTTATGACGCATGCCATCAAGGCCGGCCCCAAACGCGACAAGCCACTTATTCCGACGAGCCGGGCGGGCAACCCTGTAAGCGCGGCCATTGACGCCTGAGCCGGAGAACGCATATGGATACCTTGATTCCCCTCGATCTGGCCACGCTGCGCGTGATCTGGTGGGTGCTGCTTGGCGCCTTGTTGATCGGTTTTGCCGTGATGGATGGCTTTGACCTCGGTGTGGCTGCTCTGCTGCCCGTGGTGGCCAAGAACGACGCGGAGCGTCGCGTCGTGATCAACGTTGTCGGCCCTGTCTGGGAAGGCAACCAGGTCTGGCTCATCACCGCCGGTGGCGCGATTTTCGCGGCCTGGCCTGTGCTGTACGCGGCGTCCTTCTCGGGCTTTTATCTGGCCATGCTGCTGCTGTTGCTGGCCCTGATCCTGCGGCCGGTGGCGTTCAAGTACCGCAGCAAGATGGAGACCCCGCGCTGGCGCAACAACTGGGATTATGTGCTGTGCTTTTCCGGTGTCGTGGCAGCGCTGGTGTTTGGCGTGGCCATGGGCAACGTGATTCTCGGGGTGCCGCAGAATTTCGACCCCATCACCTTGCGCCCGAGTTGGGAGGGGCATTTCTTCCAGCTCTTTACGCCCTTTGCTCTGTTGGCGGGCGTGATCAGTGTGCTGATGCTCGTCATGCATGGCGCCGTGCTCCTGGCGTGGCGGACCGAAGATCCGATCTCCGGCCGCGCACGGCGCATGGGGCAGATTACGGCCTTGCTGACGGCGGTGTTGTTCGTGGCGGCCGGTTTCTGGGTGGCCAAGCTCGACGGCCAGGTCATCACCAGCGTCATCGATCCGAACGGTCCGTCCAACCCCATGCTCAAGACGGTAGCCGTCGAACAAGGCGCCTGGCTGAACAACTTTGCCAAGTGGCCTCTGTTCTGGATCGGGCCGGCGCTGGGCGTGGCTGGCGCGCTGCTGACGATTGCTCTGCTGGCCATGCGTGCCAATGTGCTGTCCTTCATCGCCTCCTCGATTGCCATTGCCGGCATCATCCTGACGGTGGGCTTTGCGCTCTTTCCCTTCATCATGCCGTCCTCGGTGAACTCCGCCGCCGGTCTGACCATCTGGGATGCGTCGTCCAGCCACCTTACCCTGTGGATCATGGTCATCGCCGTGGTCATCTTCCTGCCCATCGTGACGCTCTACACCGCCTGGGTGTATCGCGTCATGCGCGGCAAGGTCACGCAGGAATCGGTCGGCGGCACGCCCAACTCTTACTGATCAAGGAGCCCGGTCATGTGGTATTTCTCGTGGATTCTCGGCCTGGGCCTGGCCTGCGCCTTTGCCATTCTCAATGCAATGTGGTTTGAACTGCGCGAGGGCCATGCCCACGATCCGTTCAGAAGGCCGGCCGACGAGTGAGCGGTCCGTCCGGAGTGGAGCACGATCCTTCGGCCGTGCTCCTGAAGCTGCCGCGCGAGCAGTCGCGCTGGTTGATGTCCCGAACGCGGCTGGCGGGCCGGGCCATCGGCCTGGCCGCCGCGGCGCCGCTTCTCGCGGGGGCGCTGCTGGTGGTGCAGGCGTGGTTGCTGGCGCATGTGCTGCATGAAGCCATCGTGGTCCAGGCCCCGCGCGCCGAGCTGATCACACCTATCCTTTCTATCGCGCTGCTCATTCTGTTGCGGGCCTGCCTGGGGTGGGTGGGCGAACGCGCCGGGGCCAGCGCGGCCGAGTCCATCAAGCGGCAGGTGCGTCAGGCGCTTTTCGCGCGGCTGCTGGCCAACGGCCCGCAGTGGTCGCGCGAGCGCGCTTCGGGCGAACTTGCCAGTGCCATGCTCGAGCAGGTCGAGGCCCTCGACGGATTTTTCGCCAAGTATCTGCCGGCCATGGGGGCGGCGGCCGTGTTGCCGGTCGCCTTTTCGGTGGCCGTGCTGCCTTTTGACATGGTCTCGGGTTTGCTGCTGCTGGTCACCGCGCCGCTGATTCCGCTGTTCATGGCTCTGGTGGGTTGGGGGGCGGAATCGGCCAGCCGCCGGCATTTGCAGGCATTTGGACGTTTATCGGGATTCTTTGCCGACCGTCTGCGTGGGCTGTCCACCCTCAAGCTGTTTGGCCGCGCGCAGGCCGAAGCGCAGACCGTGGTCGAAGCCAGTGAAGCCCTTCGACGGCGCACGCTATCGGTGTTGCGCATCGCCTTTCTGTCTTCCGCCGTACTTGAATTCTTCGCCGCGCTCGGCGTGGCAGGCGTTGCCGTCTACATTGGCCTGACCTATCTGGGCTATATCGACATCCGCTTTACCCCCCTGACGTTGCAGGCCGGATTTTTCTGCCTGCTCATGGCGCCTGAGGTCTATGCTCCATTGCGCCAGTTCGCGGCCCATTACCATGACCGCGGCACGGCGCGCGCGGCCGTGCATCAGTTGCACGCCGTGTTCGGCGACCTTGCCAGCGAGCCCGCCGTCCCGGCTACGCCACAGCCTGCGCAGACTTCGGCGGTTGCGGCCAGTCTCAGCGCGCGCCGGCTGACGCTGCGGATGCCCGGCCGCCCGCAAGCCGTGCTCGATGGCGTGAGCCTGGACCTGCACCCCGGCGAGCATGTCGCCCTCATGGGTGCCAGTGGCGCGGGGAAGTCCAGCCTGCTGCAGGCCGTCAGCCGCTTGGGCCTTGTGCCCGAAGGCGAGATTCTGCTGGATGGTCACGCGCTGGCGCACTGGGACGAAGCGGCCCTGCGTGAGCGCGTGGCCTTTATCGGTCAGCGGCCCTATCTGCATGCGGGGACCCTGGCTGACAACATTCGTCTGGCGCGGCCGGGCGCCGATGACGCCGCGGTGCAAGAAGCCGCGCGCCGCGCCTGCGTGCTGGAGTTTGCCCAGACCTGGCCAGAAGGTTTGCAGACCTGGCTGGACGGTCGCGGGCAAGGTCTGTCGGGCGGGCAGGCGCAGCGTGTAGCACTGGCGCGTCTGTTTCTGCGTGACCCTGCGCTCATCCTTCTGGACGAACCGACCGCGCATCTGGACGAGGCCACGCAGGAGCGAGTGCTGCATGAGATTCTGGCTTTTGCCCAGGGGCACACGCTGATCGTGGCGACTCACGCCAGCGCGGTGGTCCGGCGTTTGCCACGCTGCTGGCATCTGGCCAACGGTCATCTGGAGGCTCGCTGATCATGTGGGGCCTGCTGAAGAAGCTTTATGTGCGCCGGCGCGGTGGCCTGGCTGGGGCATTCTTTCTGGCCTTGCTGACCTTGGCCGCCGGGGTTGGCTTGCTCGGCGTATCGGGGTGGTTTCTGACCGGTGCCGCCCTGGCAGGCGCCGGTGCGATATTCAATCTCTTTGTGCCTTCGTCGCTGGTGCGAGGTCTGTCATTCATTCGCATCGCGTCACGCTATGCCGAACGCCTGGCCGGGCATGCGGCGACCTTGCGTTTGTTGTCCGATCTGCGCGGCTCGGTGTTCCGCTCGCTCCTGCGCCTGACGCCCAGGCAGCTGTCGCGCTACCGCGCCGGTGATCTGGTGGCGCGCCTGACGGGCGACGTTGACGCGCTGGATGCCGTCTTTCTCTTTGTCATCATGCCGGTGGCGACGGCCCTGGTGGGCGGAGCCATCTTCTGTCTGGTGCTGGGCTATCACCTGCCGGGGGCCGGCCTGGCGGTGGCGGGGGCGTTGCTGGTGGCCAGTGTGCTGGTGCCTTGGTGGCTCGGCCGGGTGGCGCGTCGCTCGGGTGAACAGGCTCAAGCCAGTGCGGCCGCCCTGCGTCACGCCGTGATCGAGACCGTCGAAGGCCATGTGGATATTGCCGCCCTGCATGTTCAGTCGCAGGCCTGCGAACACTTTGCCGTTTTCTGTGGCCAGTTGCAGCAGGCGCGAGGGGGACAAGCCCGGCTGGCCGCCTATGGGCTGTGGCTGGTTCAGGCGGCGGCGGGAGCCGCGGTGGTCGCCGTGTTGTGGTTTGGCCTGCCGGCCTTGGCTGCCGGTCAGGTCTCCGGCCCGCTGCTGGCAGGGTTGTTGTTGGCCACGCTGGGGATTTTCGAGGTGGCCGGACCCATCATGCGTGGTGTGTCACGCCTGGGCGCCGCGCGTGCTGCCGCGCGTCGTATCGGCGAGCTCACGCGCGCCGAACCTGACCTGCGCGACCCGGCCGAGCCGCAGGCCTTACCCGAGCATGGCGAACTGCGTGCTCAGGGATTGCGGTTTGCCTACCCTGGCCGCGAGCAAGCCGTTCTCGATGGGGTGGACCTGATGCTCGCACCCGGAGAGCGTATCGGCATCGTCGGGCCAAGCGGCAGTGGCAAGTCCACCTTGCTGCATCTGCTGTTACGGCTCGAAGATCCACAAGCCGGCGCGGTAACGCTCGGCGGCTGCGACTTGCGGCACGCCGCCCAGGCCGATATTCACCGGCGCATTGCGCTTCTGTCACAAGACTCCCCCGTCTTTCTGGGCAGTCTGCGCAGCAACCTATTGATAGGTGCGCCCGAGGCTGACGAGGCCGCGTTGTGGCAGGCGCTGGCGTCGGCGCGTCTGGCAGACTTCACCCGAGGGCTGCCCCAGGGCTTGGATACCTGGGTGGGCGAAGGCGGGGCGGGGCTGTCGGCCGGTCAGGCCAGGCGCCTGTGCCTGGCGCGGGTCTTGTTGTCGGCGGCCGATATCATTTTGCTGGATGAGCCGACTGCGGGGCTGGATCGTCCCAATGAAGAGGCCTTTCTGGGGGATCTGGCTCACGCCTGCGCATCCCGCGCCGTGGTGCTCGCCACGCATGCACGCCTGCCCGAAGGCGCAGTCCATCGTGTTCTCGCGCTGCAGGATGGACATTTGATCTGACGGTCCTGGCTTCGAGGGCCGGGCGCGGTTATAGTTCGCCTTGCTTTGAACCGGGAGTTTCCATTATGCAGACCGATTATGCCGAGGTCATACGGCGCACCATACGCAGCGTCTCTGATTGGCCTGCTCCCGGGGTCACCTTTCGTGACATCACGCCGGTGCTTCAGGATCCACGCACCTTCCGCGCCTTGATCGATCTGTTCGTCTACCGCTACATGCGTCAACGGCTGGATCTGGTGGCGGGCGTGGACGCGCGCGGCTTCATTCTAGGCAGCGTGCTGGCTTATGAGCTGAATCTGGGTTTCGTTCCGGTGCGCAAGAAAGGCAAGCTTCCCTACCGCACCGTCGCCGAGGAGTACACGCTCGAGTACGGCAACGCCACAGTCGAGATGCATACCGATGCGGTGCGCACCGGCCAGCGCGTGGTCCTGATTGACGACTTGATCGCGACGGGCGGGACGATGGTTGCGGCCATCAAGCTGCTGCAGCGACTGGGTGCCAATGTGGTAGAGGCCGCTGCGGTGATCGATCTGCCATATCTCAACGGCTCGCAACATATCGCCGGTACCGGCACGCCACTCTATACGGTCTGCCAGTTTTCGCAGACGGAGTAGCCGCTCAGGCGTCGGTGAGCCGCGGCTGGATAAAGTCCAGGAATGCCCGCGTCTTGGCGGGTATGCGCCGCGAGGGCAGCAAAGCGAACAGCGGCATGGGTGTCAGGCTCCATTGCGGCAACACCCGAACCAGGCCGCTTTGCGCGATCGCCCGCTCCATGGCGTCAAACACCAATAGCGGTGTGATGCCCATGCCCTGACTGGCAAGGCGGCCCAGCATGCCTACATTGTTGGCGGCCAGCCTGCCTGTGACCTGCACACGTTCGACTTTGTCGCCCGAATGCAGCACCCAATATGAGAACGCTTCATTCATGGCCGGGCGCAGGCATTCGTGATGCCCCAGGTCTGCGGGCACGCGCGGCTCGCCATGCTGCTCCAGGTATTGGGGCGACGCATAGAGTTGCTGCGTCATGAGCACGATCTGCTTGGCGATGAGACTGGAGTCCGGTTGCGGCCCGAAGCGCAGCACCAGATCGAACGGATTGCTGATGGGATCGATGGGCCGCATGCTCAGATCAAAATCGCATTCGATGTCCGGATACTGTTCGCGAAAATCGCGGATCACGATGGGCAGGAACAACTGCGCAAGACTGGTCGGCATCGAGATGCGCAGGCGGCCCTTGGGTTGGGCGGCCATGTCCTGAAGTTGTTCGTGTGCCACGCGTGCCTCTTCGACGATGTGGCGGCAGCGCTCGAAGTACACCGCTCCGGCTTCGGTGAGGTCGATGCGGCGTGTGCTGCGATTGAGCAGCTTCATACCGATATTGCGCTCCAGTTCACTGACGCGGCGCGACAGGGTGGACGTCGGGATACCCAAGCCCTCGGCCGCGTGGCTGAAGTTTTTGCGCTTGGCGACTTCGACAAACAAGGCGATGTCGTTGAGCTGGATGTCCATATGTCTTCCTGGGTAAGTCTGCGGGCGCACCAATGATACGTGCCTGATTATTGCGCATTTGGAAATCTGCTTTTCATATTCCCCTTTCGGCGAACTGAATGGGCAGATTTTTTGTTCTGTAATTGGCAGTGTTTTGACCTGTTTTGTGGACACTCTCTCACTGGTGGAAAAAAAGATCCTCAAATTAAGGGTTTCTACTAATCACTATCACAAGGATACTCCACCAGCCTGCCGCTGCGGCGGGTAATCCTGGTCGGGCGCGGCATCGCGCATCGGCAGGCGTGGGAGACGTATGGCTCGGGTCTGCGCACGGCATGGGCCGAATGCCGGATCGGATGCCGCGGTTGATGTCATGGCCTTCCATCAGCGTAAAGCTGCCATTTTTGCGAGGATTTTTGGTGACACGCGTGTGCGCGTGCGGACGCCGGCCGCGATCTGAGGTTCGAAGTGCTGCGTAATTACAACAGCCTGGGCGCCAGGGAAAGTAACTTTCCATGTGGCCGAATCCATCGGCGCTCATGCCGCCAGCCGGTGATTCCGCGGCTGAAAATGTTGGTGTCGGTCGATGTTCTCCTGGGGGAATGTCCAGGCGCGTCGATTCCAGCTATGGGTTCAAGTTGAGTTTTCGTTATTTATATTTCCATATATGGAAAGGTGTTCTCCGAAACAAGGGTTACTCCGTATCGTTACACGGCTGAAACTTTCATTGTGCGCGCCGCCCTGAGGCCCTGAAAAAGCGGAGGGGAAGACGCAAAAAGCGTAGCGCGCGCAAGCCTTTTCAAGTCCTTCCGCAATGGGAACTCATCATGAAAAAGACGCTATTGGCTGTGTCGTTGCTGGCCGGTTTCGCCGGCGCGGCGCAGGCGGCTGACTCGGTCACTTTGTACGGTTTGATCGACGCCGGTATCGGTTACGAGCAAGTTAAATTCAACGGCGACAAGCAGAGCCGTTTCGGCGCTGTTCAGGGCGTGAGCAGCGGTTCGCGCTTTGGTATGCGCGGTGTGGAAGACCTGGGTGACGGCCTGCGCGCCGTGTTCAACCTGGAAGCTGGCTTCGGCCCGTTGAACGGCAATTCGCAGCAAAACGGCCGCCTGTTCGGTCGTCAAGCTACCGTTGGCCTGGATAGCGACTACTGGGGTCGTCTGGAATTCGGCCGCCAACCAACATGGCATCCAAGTTCCTCGGTTCGATCGATCCGTTCTCGATCAGCTACAACACCGCTAACCTGGGTACCACGTTCAGCTCCGCGAACACGATGCGTCTGGACAACATGGTCCTGTATCAAACCCCGAGCATGAGCGGCTTCAAGTTCGGTATCGGCTACGCCTTCAACGCCGATGATACGCAAGACAGCAACGGCCGTAAGGGCTTCCAGACCAACGACAACAACCGCGTTCTGACGACTGGCCTTCAGTACCTGAATGGTCCGTTGAATGTGGCGGTGGTCTACGACCGTCTGAACCTGAGCAACAACACCACCGGCGGCAAGACGGCTGATTCGGTGCAGACCTACGCCATCGGCGCTTCGTACGATCTCGAAGTGGTCAAGCTGGCTGCTGCCTTCGGCCAGACCCGCGACGGCTGGTTCGTCGGCCAGGATATGGGCACGACCCCGACCGGCATGGAAAAATTCGACTCCTTCCGTGGTGCTGACGGCTTCCGCGCCAACTCGTACATGATCGGCGCCACCGTGCCCCTGGGTCGTCACGCCGTGTTCGGTTCCTGGCAGCGCGCCACCCCGAACAACGACAAGCTCACGGGCGATGACGCAACGTTCAACGTGTACAGCCTGGGTTACACCTATGACCTGAGCAAGCGTACGAACCTGTACGCCTACGCTTCGTACGGCGACAACTACGCCTTCCAACGTGACGCCAAGGATATGGCGTTCGCGGTCGGTATTCGTCACCGGTTCTAAGCGCTTTAGACGTCCGGCACCAAGTTGAAGGAATTTGCGGTACCTATCTCCGTAGACCGTGAGTGACACGAACCCGAAGTTTGCCGCCGGACGTCTCGAACGCAAAGAAGCAAGGCCTCCTGAAAGGGAGGCCTTTTTTCATGTCCGTCGCGCAAGCCGAGCCGGCGACGCTATAGAAACAGCTTGTAGGCCGGGTTCTCCGTTTCGTTCCAGTGAGGGTAGCCCAGCTCGGCGATGAAACTGCGGAATTGTTTCTTGTCGGTGGGCGGCACCTGGATGCCTATCAGGATGCGGCCGTAATCCGCGCCCTGATTGCGATAGTGGAACAGGCTGATGTTCCAGTCGGGGTTCATGGCATTGAGAAAGCGCATCAACGCCCCGGGGCGTTCCGGAAACTCAAACCGGTAGAGCAGCTCGTTCTTGGTTTGCGAGGAGCGTCCTCCGACCATATGGCGCAGGTGGGTCTTGGCCATTTCATCATGCGTCAGATCCAGCGTCGGAAAGCCGTGCTTGCGAAAATGCGCGGCGATCTTGTCCGGCTCGGCCGGTGAGCTGACCTGCAGACCTACGAAGACATGGGCTTGATCCGTGTCGGCTATGCGGTAATTGAATTCCGTGACGCTGCGATCGCCCACCAGCTCGCAGAAGCGGCGGAAGCTGCCGCGCTGCTCGGGCATGCTCACGGCGAAGACCGCCTCGCGCATCTCTCCCACCTCGGCGCGTTCGGAGACGAAGCGCAACCGGTCGAAGTTCATGTTGGCGCCGCTGGTGATGGCAATCAGCGTCTTGCCTTTTAGTTTGTGCTGGGCGGCATAGTGCTTGGCGCCGGCCAGCGCCAGGGCGCCTGCCGGTTCAAGCACGCTGCGCGTGTCCTGAAAGACATCCTTGATCGCCGCGCTGATGGCATCTGTATTGACGACGACAAAGTCGTCGACGTACTGCCGCGTGAGCTTGAATGTCTCGGCGCCGACCAGCTTGACGGCGGTGCCATCGGAAAACAGACCCACATCGCTCAACGTGACGCGGCGGCCGGCGCGCACGCTGCGCACCATGGCGTCGGAGTCTTCCGTCTGCACGCCGATGATCTTGATCTCCGGGCGCAACTGCTTGATATAGGCCGCGACGCCGGCAATCAGACCTCCGCCGCCGATGGCCACGAAGACCGCCTCGATGGGCCCGGGGTGCTGGCGCAGGATCTCCATGCCCACCGTTCCCTGGCCGGCAATGACGTCCGGATCATCGAAGGGGTGCACGAAGGTGAGCTTCTGGTCTTTTTCGAGCTTTTGCGAGTGCTGATAGGCGTCGGTAAAGCTCTCGCCCGCCAGGACGACTTCGCCGCCCAGGCGCCGCACGGCGTCGATCTTGACTTGCGGGCTGGTGGTCGGCATGACGATGACGGCGCGGCAGCCCAGACGGCGAGCCGCCAGCGCTACGCCCTGGGCGTGATTGCCGGCCGATGCGGCGATCACGCCACGGCTCAAAGATGCCTGCGGCAGATTTGCCATCTTGTTGTAGGCGCCGCGCAACTTGAAGCTGAACACGGGCTGGGTATCTTCACGCTTGAGCAGGACGGTGTTCGAAATTCGCTGCGACACCAGCGGTGCAGGCTCGAGCGGAGATTCGACAGCGACGTCGTAGACCTTGGAGGTCAGGATGCGTTTCAGATAGTCAGTGGACATGGAACAGCCAGTGGTAGTGCGTAAAAAAGTAGCGTCGGGCAGATTAACACAGGGGCAGAACCCCCTTTGCGCATGCTGCGTAGCGGGCAGGTACACTGCGCCGGATGGAACAATGGTTGCTCGACTCCGTGCATTGGATGTTGGCCGCGCTGGCGCTGCCATCGGTCGGGTTGCCCGCTGTGTTTTTGATCTGCCTGCTCTCGGCCACGCTGCTGCCTCTGGGGTCCGAAGCGGTGGTGTTTGGCTTCATCAAATTACAGCCAGACTTGTTCTGGCCCACCGTCGTGGTGGCCACATTGGGCAATACGGCCGGCGGTGTCATCAGCTATGCCATGGGTTTCGGCGCACAGCGTGCATTCGAACGCTGGCGCGAGAAGCACCCGCATGCACCCCAAGAGCAAGGTGGTTTTTCGCGTCGGATGGCCGGGCGCTGGAACACCCATGCCCGCCAGTGGTTGCATCGCCTGGGGCCGGCCGCCCTGCTCTTGTCCTGGTTGCCCGGGGTGGGCGATCCATTGTGTGCTGTGGCAGGCTGGTTGCGGCTGTCCTTCTGGCCTTGCGTGGCCTATATGGCGGCAGGCAAGTTGCTGCGCTATGCCCTGCTGACCGCCGGCTTGCTCTGGGCCATCTGAGCGGTGAGTTGACCGTAATCTGAAAGCCTATCCGAGGAGGATTTGGGGGGATTACGGGCCTTGGGCCGGCAATGTCTTAAAATGTTTTTTTAGGGCCCCTTCCCGCTGCCTCCATGAATGCCCCCCTCGCCAGCCAAATCCTGACTGCGGCGATGCCGCCTGCACCCGGCGCGCGCTTGCGCGAAATCCCCTACAACTACACGTCTTTCTCCGATCGTGAGGTCGTTGGCCGACTGCTGGGGGAGGACGCCTGGCAGTTGCTGTCCGACCTGCGCGGCGAGCGGCACACTGGGCGTTCGGCGCGCATGCTCTATGAGGTGCTGGGCGACATCTGGGTGGTGCGTCGCAACCCCTATCTGCAGGATGACCTGCTCGATAACCCCAAGCGCCGCAAGCTGCTGATCGAAGCCCTGCACCATCGCCTGGGAGAAATCGACAAGCGCCGCGAACCCGAATCGGCCGCCGCCCAGGGGCATGACCCCCAGCGCGACGCCAAAGTCGGGGAGTTACTCACGCGCGCCCATGCGGCGGTGGCCGAGTTCGAGGCGCAATTCGACCTGACCGACCAACTGCGCAAGCAGGCGCAGAAGGTGTTCGGGCGCATTACCGCGCGGGGCAACATCAAATTTGATGGTCTGTCGCGCGTGGCCCACGTCACCGATGCGACCGATTGGCGCGTCGAGTACCCCTTCGTGGTGCTCACCCCTGACGGCGAAGAAGAAATCGCCGCCCTGGTGCGCGCCTGTATCGAGTTGGGGCTGACCATCGTGCCGCGCGGGGGTGGTACGGGTTATACCGGTGGGGCCATTCCGCTGACCTGGAAGTCCGCGGTCATCAATACCGAAAAATTCGACCAGATTGCCGAGGTTGCGCTCACGCGCCTGCCGGGCCGTGACGACGAGGTCGGGGTGATTGCCACCGGCGCCGGCGTGGTCACCAAACGCGTGGCCGAAGCCGCCGAGCGTGGCGGCTTCGTGTTCGCCGTGGACCCCACCTCTGCCGAAGCCTCGTGTGTGGGCGGCAACATCGCCATGAATGCCGGCGGCAAGAAGGCCGTGCTGTGGGGCACTGCGCTGGACAACCTGGCCTGGTGGCGCATGGTGGATCCGGACGGCAACTGGCTTGAAGTCACACGTCTGGATCACAACATGGGCAAGATCCATGACGTGGAGGTAGCGCGCTTTGAGGTCAGGTGGTTCGACGGTGCTGCCAAGGCCGGCGAGAAGCTGCTGCGTACCGAGATCCTCGAGATCCCTGGGCGCGTTTTCCGCAAGGAAGGCCTGGGTAAGGACGTCACCGACAAGTTCCTGGCAGGGTTGCCGGGCGTGCAGAAAGAGGGCTGTGATGGCCTGATCACCTCTGCCCGCTGGGTGGTGCACCGCATGCCGCGCCATACGCGCACGGTCTGTATGGAGTTTTTCGGCCAGGCGCGCGATGCGATTCCGTCCATCGTCGAGGTCAAAGGCTATCTGGACGGCGAGGGCCGTGAACGCGGCGCCATCCTGGCCGGGCTGGAGCATCTGGACGAGCGCTACCTGCGCGCGGTGGGCTATGCCACCAAGAGCAAGCGCGGTGTGTTGCCGAAGATGGTTCTGATTGGCGACATCGTCGGCGACGACGACGCCGCCGTGGCTGCAGCGGCCAGTGAAGTGGTGCGTCTGGCCAATACCCGCCATGGCGAGGGTTTCGTTGCCGTCAGCGCCGAAGCCCGCAAGAAATTCTGGGCCGACCGTTCGCGCACAGCGGCCATTGCCCGTCACACCAACTCCTTCAAAATCAATGAAGACGTCGTGATTCCGCTCAATCGCATGGGTGAGTACACCGATGAAATCGAGCGCATCAATATCGAGCTGTCCACGCGCAACAAGCTGCGTTTGATCGATGCGCTGGACGAGTATCTCGCGCAGCCGCTGCCGGTGGGCAAGCCCGAAGACGCCGAGGATGCCGCGCTCACGCGCGCCGAGGTGCTGGCCGAGCGCACGCAGCAGGCCGTGGTCTTGCTGGCCGACGCGCGGCGTCGCTGGCAGTGGCTGCTGGATAACCTGGATTTGCCGCTGGCCCAGGCGCAAGCGCATCTGGCCGATATCGGTCTGACGAGCATGGCGGACGTGTTCGCCACGCGTCTGCAAACCCAGCCGCAGGCGCGAGTCTTCGATATCGTCCAGGACCGCACGGTGCGGGTGTCCTGGAAGACCGAGGTGTTGGCCGGTCTGCAAGGCATTTTCTCCGGGGCAGCGGCCAAACCCATCCTGGATGAAATCAAGAGCATCCATGCGCGAGTGCTCAAGAGTCGTGTCTTCGTGGCGCTGCACATGCACGCCGGCGACGGCAACGTCCACACCAATCTGCCGGTCAACTCCGATGACTACGGCATGCTGCGCGAAGCGCATGAGGCCGTCGATCGGATCATGCAGATCGCGCGCGATCTCGACGGGGTGATCTCGGGCGAGCATGGCATCGGCCTGACCAAGTGCGAGTTTCTGACGCACGAGGAGCTGGCTCCCTTCCAGGACTACAAGCGCCGCGTCGATCCCAACGGTCACTTCAACGCCGGCAAACTCATGCCTGGCGCGGACCTGCGTCACGCCTGGACGCCCAGCTTCAGCCTGATGGGGCACGAGTCGCTCATCATGCAGCAAAGCGATATTGGCGCGATTTCGGAGTCGGTCAAGGATTGCCTGCGGTGCGGCAAGTGCAAACCGGTCTGTGTCACGCATGTGCCACGTGCCAATCTGTTGTATTCCCCGCGCAACAAGATCCTGGCTACTTCTTTGCTGGTGGAAGCCTTTCTGTATGAAGAGCAGACGCGCCGTGGCGTGAGCCTGCGGCATTGGGAAGAGTTTGAGGACGTGGCCGACCATTGCACGGTCTGTCACAAATGCTATACGCCTTGTCCGGTCGATATTGATTTCGGCGATGTCTCGATGAACATGCGGGCGCTACTGCGCCGCATGGGCCGCAAGTCCTTCAATCCCGGTACGGCCGCAGCCATGTTCTTCCTGAACGCCAAGGACCCGGCCACCATCAACGCCACGCGCAAGGCCATGGTGGGCGTGGGGTATAAGGTGCAACGCGCCGCGCACGATCTGCTGGCGAGCGTGGCGCGCAAACAGACCGATCATCCGCCGGCCACCGTGGGCAAGCCCGCTTTGCGTGAGCAAGTGGTGCACTTCATCAACAAGAAGATGCCTGGTGGGCTACCTAAGCAGACCGCGCGCAAATTGCTCGATATCGAAGACGCCAATTACGTACCCATCATCCGGGATCCCAAGAGCACGACAGCCGATACCGAAGCGGTGTTCTATTTCCCGGGCTGTGGCTCCGAACGGTTGTTCTCTCAGGTGGGTCTGGCCACCCAGGCCATGCTCTGGCATGCGGGTGTGCAGACCGTGCTGCCTCCGGGTTATCTGTGTTGCGGGTATCCGCAGCGCGGCAATGGCATGACCGATAAGGCCGAGCAGATCATCACGGACAACCGTGTGCTGTTCCACCGGATGGCCAATACCCTGAACTACCTGGACATCAAGACCGTGGTGGTGAGCTGCGGCACCTGTTATGACCAGTTGGCCGGGTATGAATTCGACAAGATATTCCCTGGGTGCCGTCTGATCGACATCCATGAGTATCTGCTCGAAAAAGGCATCAAGCTCGACGGGGTTCAGGGTGTGCGCTACATGTACCACGACCCCTGTCATACCCCCATGAAGCTGCAGGATCCGATGAAGACGGTGCGTTCGCTCGTGGGCGAGCAGGCCATCAAGAGCGATCGCTGCTGCGGCGAATCGGGGACGTTGGCCGTAAGCCGTCCGGACATCTCTACCCAGGTGCGCTTTCGCAAGCAGGAAGAGCTGCTCAAGAACCGCTCGGCCGTAAGCGCCGATGGCTTCGATGGCGAGGTCAAGGTCTTGACGTCGTGTCCGTCCTGCCTGCAGGGGTTGTCGCGCTACGAAGGCGATACGAGTATGCAAGCCGACTACATCGTCGTCGAGATGGCGCGCCACATTCTGGGCGCGAGCTGGATGGAGGACTACGTGCGTCGTGCCAATACCGGCGGTATCGAGCGCGTCCTGGTCTAAGAACGCCACGCGACGAAGCCCCGCTCATCCGGCAGCATCCCGAACCGCGGAATGTTGCCGGATGAGCGGGGTTTTTTTATGTTTCAATGAGCGCCCCATTCATTGCAACATTTTTTCATGTCGTCGGATTTCCGCACGCCTGTAAAGGCGCCTGCCACGATTCCTTATTTTCTCCAGGAGCAGATCCGGGAGCTGATTATCGACGGCACGTTCGCGCCGGGCGAGCCCTTGCGCGAACAGGACCTGGAGCAGCGTTTCGGCACTAGCCGCAGCCCTATACGCGAGGCCTTGCGCCTGTTGGAGCTCACCGGCATGGTCGCCCATGTGCAACGCCGGGGGGTCCGGGTGCGGCGCTACACCAAGATCGAAATCCAGCAGCTGTGCGCCTTGCGGGCGGAATTGGCGGGCTACAGCATCCGCCAGCTCGATGGCCTGATTTCGGCTGAATTGTTGCAACAATTGCGGGCCTGTGACGGCGAGATGGCCCGCATGCATGCCGCGCAGGATCTGCGCCGCTATGCCGACGCGCTGCGGCAGTTCTATTTGATTGCGGTGCGACACACCGGCAACAAGCCGCTCGAAGATGTGCTGGCGAGGCTCTACGAGCAGGTCGAACCCATGCGGTACATCGTGCTGCGCCACGCGTTGGCCAAGCTGGCCTACGACGCCTTCCACCGCGACGTATTGCTGGCCCTGGAGGGGGGGCGCCTGATCAGGCAGCCGAGGCCGCACGCCGCCACATCATGGACCACCTGCCCGAGATGGTGCAGTGCTACGAGGCCGTTGCCGACCCGGCCTGAATCGACAGATGGTTATGCCGCGCTGATCGCGATGCCGGCGGCCTGTAGCGCCTGGCGGATGGCGCTTGCGAACTGCACAGCGTTGGGTTGGTCGCCATGGATGCACAGGGTGTCGGCAGCCAGCATGACCGTCTTGCCGCTGACGCTGGTCACACTGCCGCGTTGCACCATCTGCAAGACCTGGGCCACGGCCTGATCGGCTTGCGTGATCATCGCGCCAGGTTGGGTGCGTGGCGTGAGGCTGCCATCATCCTGATAGGAGCGATCGGCAAAGACTTCCTGCGCGCAACGCAGGCCTAGTGTCTCTGCCTCGGTGACCCAGTGGCTGCCGGCCAGGCCATAGACGATGAGCCGGTGATCGACATCGCGTACGGCGGTACAGATGGCACGGGCCAGCACGGCGTCCTTGGCCGCCATGTTGTAGAGCGCCCCGTGCGCTTTGACGTGATGCAGCCGGACACCTTGCGAGGCAGCCACGCCAGCCATGGCGCCTACCTGGTACACCACCATGTCATAGGCTTCCTGGGCACTGATTTGCATGACCCGGCGACCAAAGCCGGGCAGATCCGGCAGGCCGGGGTGCGCGCCCACGGCCACGTTATTGTCGCGAGCCAGCATCACGGTCTGGCGCATGGTGCCGGGGTCGCCGCCATGAAAACCACAGGCAATGTTGGCGGAGCTCACCAAGGGCAACACGGCGGCATCATTGCCCATGGGCCAGGCGCCATAGCTCTCGCCCATATCGCAATTCAGATCGAGGGTCTTGCTCATGTACGGGCTTCCTTCAGGGCGATGGACTGCAGCAGCGGATCGCGCAGGCTCTGCAGGCCGGCATGCAGCTCATCAAAGGCTCGCGCCCGCGCGGCATCCAGCTCTTGCGCCTGTTCGAGTTCGATCAGGGCAAAGCGGACTTGCTCGCCGGGCATGCGCTGCGCCAGCGAAGGCAGATCCACGCTGGCGATCTGCGCCAATTTCGGATAACCGCCGGTTGTTTGGCGGTCGGCCATCAGCACGATGGCCTCGCCGCCGGCCGGCACCTGTATCGTGCCAAAGCATGTCGCTTCGGACAGGATTTGGCGCGGTTGCTCCATCAGCAGAGACGGGCCCTGCAGGCGGTAGCCCATGCGGTCGGACTGCGCGCTGATACGGAAAGCCTGACTCAGAAAATCCGTGCGGGTGCGTTCGGAAAATTCGGCCCAATGCGGGCCGGGTAAGACGCGCAGGACGTCGCGCGGCGTATTGCGCAACGTCGCAGGCAGGTAAATCCGGGTATCCCAGAGCGCCTGCGCCAGGGGATCGAGGACATCTGACTGCGCGCGCAAGGGCCGTGCCAGGCCGACGCGGTCGTCTTTGCGCAGCGCGCGTCCCTGCCAGCCGCCAAAACCGCTGCGCAGGTAAGTGCTGCTGCTGTCCATGACGGGGTCCAGCGCAAATCCGCCATAGACGGCCAGATAACTGCGCGCGCCCTGAACCGGCGCGCCGAAGGCAAGCACGGATCCCGGCCGCGCGATCAGCGGCCGATGCATGCACAGCGGCTTGCCGTCGAGCGTCGCATCCAGATCCGCGCCCGCCAAGGCAAAGCAGGCCGCGCTGTCAAAACGCAGGGTGGGGCCGGTAAGGGTAATTTCCAGGGTGGCCGGCTGCGCACTGTTGCCCGCCAGCAGGTTCGCCAGCCGGTGGGCCCGTTCATCCATGGCGCCGGCCACGGGGATGCCTTGATGCTGGTAACCGTAGCGGCCTTCGTCCTGAAAGGTCGACAGCATGCCCGGTTTCAGTACGGTGATGCTCATGGCTGCTCCGCGCGCAGGCGGTCGAAAGTAACCTCATCGATGGGCACGAAGCGAATACGGTCGCCTGGTTGCAGCAGCGATGCGGGCTCGCGTGCCGGGTCAAACATGACCAGCGGCGTGGCGCCGATGATGCTCCAGCCTCCGGGCAGGCGATTGGGATAGATGACCGTCTGGCGGTTGGCGATGGCCACCGAGCCGGCAGGCACTTCCGTGCGTGGGGAGTCGCGCCGCGGCAGATTCAAGCGCTCGTCGTGCACGCCGATGTAGCTGTGACCGGGGGCAAATCCCAGCATATAGACCATGCTGCCGGCTTGCCCATGCAACGCGATCAATTCCTGCTCGGTCAGTCCACAGCTTTGTGCTGCCTGGGCCAGGTCCGGGCCGTGTTTGCCTCCATAGCACACGGGCACGTCGACTTCGCGGCTGACGCGGGTGTCGGCCACGATGTCCTGCGCCAGGAGTTCGCGCACGCGATCGGCCAGTTCCGCGAATCGCAGGCCGCCTTGTGGCACCGGGCGGTAGTGCACGGCCACGGTGGTAAAGGACGGCACCACGTCGACCACGCCCGGCCAGCGAGCCAGGCGAATCTGGCGCGCCAGTCCCAGGCATAGACGGCCCGTGGCCTCTGCAATGGTGTCGCCCAGGATGACCAGCAGGCAGCGGTCGCCCTGGGGTTGTATGCGCCAGTCAGGATGACCGGTAGGGGCTTCTTGAGTCTCGGACAACGGCAATCCTGCTGGGCGGCAAGGGCTTATTTGGCGAACAGCGACTCGATGTTCTTGAACGCCTTGAACTCCAGGGCATTGCCCGATTGGTCCAGGAAGAACATGGTGGCCTGCTCGCCGACTTCACCCTTGAAACGGATGTAGGGCTCGATGACGAAATCGGTGCCGGCATCCGTCAGTTTCTTGGCCATGGCTTCCCATTGTTCCATCGAGAGCACCACGCCGAAGTGACGCACCGGCACGTTGTGAGAGTCTACGGCATTGGTGGCGTTTGCGCCGCATTCTTGGGGGGCAAGGTGAGCGACGATCTGGTGGCCGTAGAAATTGAAATCGATCCACTCGGGCGAGCTGCGCCCTTCCGAACAGCCCAGCAGTTCGCCATAGAACTCGCGGGCTTCGGCCAGGTCACGTACCGGGAAGGCAAGGTGGAAAGGGGGGATGGCGGTTTGAGCGGTCATGATGAAAATTTCCAGACAGGGCAGCACCATGCTGCGAGCGACATAGTTTACGGATTGTTTTTTTGATCGAAAAACGATATTTTTGGGACTTAGGATCAATTATTTTTGTGCTCGTTCTGGTGTGCTAATTCGCCCCTATTTAATTCATGCTTCGTGAGTTCAGAACCTTCGTCGCCGTGGCCCGTGACGGTACCTTCACCGGGGCGGGTCGTCAGCTCGGCCTGACGCAATCGGCCGTCAGCGCCCAGATCCGGCGTCTGGAGAATCATCTGGGTGTGACGCTGTTTGACCGCAGCGCCAAGGCGGCGGCGCTCAATGCCCAGGGGCGGGCATTGTTGCCCCAAGCCGAGGAGCTGCTGGAACTGGCCGACGGAATGGTCAAGCAGGGGGGAGGGCGAGTCAGCGGGGTGTTGCGTATTGGCGCCATCGCCTCGGTTCAGCAGGATCTGCTGGTGCGTGCACTCAAGCCCTTTCGAGCAGCCTATCCCGATGTCCGTGTGCGGGTGGTGCCAGGGGTGTCGCTGTCACTGCTGGGCCAGGTCGACGCCGGCGAGGTGGATCTGGTGGTGCAGATTCGCCCGCCCTTCGCCTTGCCGCCCGAACTGGCCTGGCAGGCGCTGCTCAGCGAGCCGATGGTGCTGGCGGTCAAGGATACGATGCCGCTGCGGCCCTGGCGCGACCTGCTCGAAACCGAACCGTTCATACGGTATGAGCGCTCATCGTTTGGCGGGCGGCTGGTCGATCGGTTCCTGCGCCGCCACCGCATCGAGGTTCAAGAGGCGGTCGAACTCGATGAAATCGATGCGCTGGCCAATCTGGTGCGTGCTGGCCTGGGCGTTGCCATCCTGCCGCATACGCGCTGGCTCAACCGCACCGGGCTGCGTCTCATCGAACTCGGAGAGCCCGATTTTGTGCGGGAGATCGGCCTGATCGGGCGCCTGTCACGCTCGGCCATACTCGAAAAAATGGGAGTCTGCCTGCAGCAGGCCAGCGCGGAGCAGGCCGGACCCGCAGGTCCGGCCGCCACACCGGTCAAAGGCGATCGCAACGTACCGTGATGGGGTGGCTGCGCAGCGCACTCATGACGGTGTCGTCGACGGTGCCGTCGACATCGGTGACCACATAACCGATCTGGCCACGGGTCTGCAGGGTCTGGCTGACGATGTTCAAGCCATGTTCGGCCAGCAGGTTGTCCAGCGTGCCCAGGGCGCCTGGCGCATTGCGGTGGACGTGAAGAATGCGCGCCGCGCCCGCCGGCTCTACATAAGCCAGTTCGGGGAAGTTGACCGCCGTCTTGGTCGTGCCGGCCCGCAGAAAGCGCACCAGCTTTTCGGCGACTTCGCGGCCGATGTTTTCCTGGGACTCCTGGGTGCTGCCGCCGATGTGCGGGGTCAGGATGACATTGGGCAGGCCGATGAGCGGGCTGGCCAGGGGCTCGTCCGGGCCCTTGGGTTCAGACGGGAAAACGTCCAGCGCCGCGCCGGCCAGATGGCCTTGGCGCAACGCCGTGTTCAGGGCGTCGATATCCACGACCGCGCCGCGCGAGGCGTTGATCAGAATGGCGCCACGGCGCATCTGGGACAGCGCTTCGGCGTTGATGATGTTCTCGGTGCCTTTGCCGCCGGGCACGTGCAGTGTCACGACATCAGACTGGCTGAGCAGCTCGTTGAGTGACGCAGCGGCTCGCGCATTGCCCAGCGGCAGCTTGGCTTCGACGTCGAAGTACACCACCCGCATGCCGATGGCTTCGGCCAGCGTGCTGATCTGCGAACCGATATTGCCGTAGCCGACGATGCCCAGCGTCTTGCCGCGCGCCTCAAAGGCGCCAGCAGCGCTTTTGTCCCAGTGCCCCTGATGCACCCGCAGATTCTTCTCGGGGATGCGGCGCAACAGCAAGATGGCCTCGCCCAGGACCAGTTCGGCAACGGAACGGGTATTCGAAAACGGTGCGTTGAAGACTGGAATGCCACGCTTCATGGCGGCGTCCACATCGACCTGATTGGTGCCGATGCAAAAGCATCCCACCACGCGGATGTCGGGAAACTCTGCCAGCAGCTCGGCATCCAGATGGGTACGAGAACGGATCCCCACCACTTCGGCGCCGCGCAGTGCGGCGCGCAACTCGGCCGCAGGCAACGCGGTGCTGTGCGTGGCGATATCGGAGTAGCCGGCGGCTTCGAAGACCGCGCGGGCGCTGGGGTGAACGTTCTCGAAAAAAACGATTTGAGCCATGGATGCTTGCCGTAAGGAAAGAGTGGCCCGGGGTGTCCCGGAGCGGTGCCAGTGGGCACCGACACCCCAATTGTGGACCAGATTCATGCTGCAAGCGCACAAACCCTTGGCGGCAGTGGGGCCTCACGCCGCGTCGCGGGCTGCCCCGTTCTCTCCCGACTCGGGCCGCTCCCTCAGGCTGGCTCGGCGGGGACCACGCGATCAGGCGGGAACAACAACGAGAAGGTACTGCCCTTGCCGGGTTCGCTTTCGATCAGTAGCTCGGCATCGTGGCGCAGCACGATGTGCTTGGTGATGGCCAGGCCCAGGCCCGTGCCACCGACGGCGCGCGAGCGGCCCCGGTCGACACGGTAGAAGCGTTCGGTCAGGCGGGGGATGTGGCGTGCGGGGATACCGATACCTGTATCCCTGACGCTGTAGCGGGCGCCGCCGTCGGGCGTGCCTTGCCAACTCACGGTGATATGTCCGCCCTCGGGGGTGTAACGCACCGCGTTGGTCAGCAGATTCGACAGCGCCGAGGCCAGCTCCGAGCCGCTGCCCAGAACGTCCAGGTTGGCATCGACCTGCCATTCGAAATGATGCCGGCCGCCTGACAGCGCCTCGGCCTGCTGGCGTGCGGTCTGAAGCAACGCCTGGATATTGACGGCTACCGGGTCCGTGCCGGGGGAGGACTCCAGCGTCGAGAGGGTGAGAAGATCCTCGACGATGGCCTGCATGCGTTGCGCCTGCTCCAGCATCATGGCCAGATACTGGCTGCGCTGTTCTTCGCCCAGCGCCTCTGGCGGCATGTCGTGCAGCGTTTCCAGAAAACCTGCCAGCACCGTCAGTGGTGTGCGCAGCTCATGCGACACGTTGGCCACGAAATCGCGCCGTGTGGTCTCGAGTTTTTCGATCTGGGTCACATCGCGCGTGATCAGCAGACGGCGGCTGGAGGCGTAAGTGGCCAGCTGAATCATCATGACGCGCTCCTGGCCCGACTGGCCCACGCGCACCAGAATGGGTTCGGGCCAGTTGCTGCGATGCGCATAGGCGACGAACTCGGGCGAACGCAGCAGATTCATCAGATTCTGTCCGCGATCCGCGGGCAGACGCAGCCCCAGGTGACGTCGGGCCATGCGGTTGCCCCATTCGATCTGGTAGTCCTCGTTCAGGGTCACGACGCCATCGGGCAGGGCCTGGGCGGCGGCCAGCATGCCCTGCATGGTGTCCTGCAGCTCGGCCAGTTCGCGCCGCCGGGCCCGGGTGTAGCGGTACAGCGGGGCCAGAATGTCCTCCCAGGGGCCCACGCCGGCAGGCGGCGCCGTATCCGGGTCATGGGCCCAGGCCGAGACGCGTTGCAAGCGCCAACTGCGCCATAGCACCATGGCCGTCATGGCCGCGGAAAACAACACCCAGCCGGCGGGCGAGCCCGCCAGCGCATGGAGCAGCAGGCTGATCACCGCCCAAAGGACGATCAGCAAAAGCGTACGCAGCCAGATCATCGTGGTGGGTTTCTACCGTGCCGGCACCTGAGAGGTGAATCGATAGCCGCTGCCGCGCACGGTTTCGACGTGCGCATCATGGCCGCTGGGCTCCAGCGCCTTACGCAGGCGGCGGATATGGACATCGACCGTGCGCTCCTCGACGAAGACGTGGTCGCCCCAGACCTGATCGAGCAATTGCGAACGCGAGAACACGCGCTCGGGGTGCGTCATGAAGAAATGCAGCAGACGGAACTCGGTCGGGCCGATCTGCAAGGGCTGAGTATTGCCCGACAGGCGGTGAGTGACCGGATCCAGCTTCAGGCCGCTGACATCGATGATGTCGTCGGTGAGTTGAGGCGCGCGGCGGCGCAACACCGCTTTGATGCGCGCCATCAGCTCCTTGGGTGAGAAGGGCTTGGTAATGTAGTCATCGGCGCCGGCTTCCAGGCCGTCGACTTTGTCCTGTTCGGCACCCTTGGCCGTGAGCATGATGACCGGCACGTTGCGGGTGCGCTCGTCATCACGCAGTTTGCGCGCCAGCGACAGGCCGGACATGCCCGGAAGCATCCAGTCCAGCAGGATCAGATCGGGGAGCTCGGCGCGGATCAGGGTCTGGGCCTGTTCGGCGTCGAAAGCACGCAGGACTTTATGGCCGGCGAAAGACAGGTTGACCGCGATCAGTTCCTGGATGGCGGGTTCGTCTTCGACGACAAGAATAGTGCTAGACATAGGGATGGTTACGCAGCAGTGCGCCACATGGCGCGAACGTTGCCATAGTATGGCCGCAATATTTCAGGTATGTGACCAAGCTTGCGGCCGGATTGCCTGCGCCAATCGGCTACCATTGGACCATATCCCGGGATTTCACCATGCAAAAGCCTTCCTCTCCTTCCGATACGTCCCCTTCCGGCAGCACCCACTTCGGTTTTCAGTCCGTAGC
This sequence comes from Bordetella holmesii, assembly GCF_020735985.1. NCBI lineage: Bacteria > Pseudomonadati > Pseudomonadota > Betaproteobacteria > Burkholderiales > Alcaligenaceae > Bordetella > Bordetella holmesii. The sequence continues at coordinate 3,019,035 of NZ_CP085973.1, read as the reverse complement.
CGAAGGCGACAAGGCGCGCAAAGTTGCCGAAGTCTTTCATTCGGTCGCCTCGCGCTATGACGTCATGAATGACTTGATGTCAGGCGGTTTGCACCGCATCTGGAAAGCCTTCACGATCGGCCGTGCCGCCGTGCGGCCTGGCATGAAAGTGCTGGATATCGCGGGCGGCACGGGCGATCTGGCCCGCGCCTTTGCCAAGCGCGCCGGCCCCACCGGCGAGGTATGGCTGACCGATATCAATGATTCGATGCTGCGCGTCGGACGCGATCGCCTGACAGACAGCGGTCTCATCCTGCCGGTCGCGGTCTGTGATGCGGAAAAACTCCCGTTTCCCGATGGCCACTTCGATCGCGTGAGCGTGGCCTTCGGCTTGCGCAACATGACGCACAAGGATCGGGCGCTGGCCGAAATGACCCGTGTGCTCAAGCCGGGCGGCAAGTTGCTGGTGCTGGAGTTCTCACGGGTCGCCAAACCGCTGGCGCCGGCTTATGACTGGTATTCCTTCAACGTGCTCCCCTGGTTGGGCAAGAAAGTCGCCAATGACGAAGCGAGCTACCGGTACCTGGCCGAATCCATCCGCATGCACCCCGACCAGGACACGCTTGCCGACATGATGCGCGCCGCCGGCCTGGACCGTGTGCAGTACTTCAACCTGACCGCTGGCGTGGCCGCCCTGCACGAAGGGGTGCGACTGAGCTAGGGGTGCAAGTCCTGCCTGGGGGAGTATTTGTCGCTACTGCGGGAACTTGTGGTGGATGACCTTGTCCGTTATTCTTAAGGTTGTTCAGTTTAATGTAAGAAAGTGGCGGCAGGCACCGCCTAGCTGTGAAGATTCAATAGGTTGTATGCATGGTTCATCCGAACCGGATTTGAGAAACTGGAAATCGCCAACCCCCCAGTTCACTCAAGGAGCCCGGCCGGATGAACACCCATAAGCATGCCCGATTGACCTTCCTACGTCGCCTCGAAATGGTCCAGCAATTGATCGCCCATCAAGTTTGTGTGCCTGAAGCGGCCCGCGCCTATGGGGTCACCGCGCCGACTGTGCGCAAATGGCTGGGCCGCTTCCTGGCTCAGGGCCAGGCGGGTTTGGCCGATGCGTCCTCGCGCCCGACGGTCTCGCCCCGAGCGATTGCGCCGGCCAAGGCGCTGGCTATCGTGGAGCTGCGCCGCAAGCGGCTGACCCAAGCGCGCATCGCCCAGGCGCTGGGCGTGTCAGCCAGCACCGTCAGCCGCGTCCTGGCCCGCGCCGGTCTGTCGCACCTGGCCGACCTGGAGCCGGCCGAGCCGGTGGTGCGCTACGAGCATCAGGCCCCCGGCGATCTGCTGCACATCGACATCAAGAAGCTGGGACGTATCCAGCGCCCTGGCCACCGGGTCACGGGCAACCGACGCGATACCGTTGAGGGGGCCGGCTGGGACTTCGTCTTCGTGGCCATCGATGACCACGCCCGCGTGGCCTTCACCGACATCCACCCCGACGAGCGCTTCCCCAGCGCCGTCCAGTTCCTCAAGGACGCAGTGGCCTACTACCAGCGCCTGGGCGTGACCATCCAGCGCTTGCTCACCGACAATGGCTCGGCCTTTCGCAGCCGCGCCTTCGCCGCGCTGTGCCATGAGCTGGGCATCAAGCACCGCTTTACCCGACCTTACCGCCCACAGACCAATGGCAAGGCCGAACGCTTCATCCAGTCGGCCTTGCGTGAGTGGGCTTACGCTCACACCTACCAGAACTCCCAACACCGAGCCGATGCCATGAAATCCTGGCTACACCACTACAACTGGCATCGACCCCACCAAGGCATCGGGCGCGCTGTACCCATCTCCAGACTCAACCTGGACGAATACAACCTATTGACAGTTCACACCTAGCCGCCACTCGCCTCTGCGGGGGGGCGAATACACGAGGAGCATTATCGTCATGTCCATCAAGTTTGGCCTTTCCCGAGTGCTGGCTGCGGCGTTGATCGCCGTATCCGGCGCCGCGCTGATCACGGCGTCCTTTGACGCGGAAGCGCGCCGCGCCGGCGGCGGCTCCAGCGCCGGCCGCCAATCCTCCAACGTCACCACCCAGCGGCAGGCCACCAAGCCACCGGCTACTCCGGGTGCGGGCACCACGGCTGGCGCCACGTCGGCCGCCGCCGCCAAGAGCGGCGCGTCGCGCTGGCTGGGCCCCATCGCCGGCATCGCCGCCGGGCTGGGTCTGGCCGCGCTGTTCTCCAGCCTCGGTCTGGGTGGCGCGTTGGCTGAGTTCCTCGGCAGCGCGTTGCTGATCGGCCTGGTGATCTTTGCGGTTCTGTTCCTCGTTCGCCGCCTGCGCGGCGCCGCGCCACGTCAGGCCATGCAGGGCGCTTACAGCTCCGCAGGCAGTCCGCCCGCACAACAGAACTCGCAGCCCGCCTGGCGCGAGAGCCTGGCTGCGGCCCCGGCGGCAGCACCTGCTGCCTCCGTAGCTGCCGCGCCAGTGGCCGCGTCCCTGCCCAAGGCGGGCGACGACGGTAACTGGTTCATCCCGGGTGACTTCGACACGCCGCGTTTTCTGCAGCAGGCCAAAGAGCAATTCGTCCGCATCCAGGGCATCTGGGACAGCGGCAACGTCGACAACTTGCGCGATCTGCTCACCGATGACCTGATCGCCGAGTTCAAGCCGCAACTCGAAGCGCGCGGCACCGAAGTCAACAAGACCGAAGTCGTGCTGCTCAACGCTGAGCTGCTGGGTATCGAGACCGTCTCCGACGGCCATCTGGCCAGCGTGCGCTTCTCCGGCATGCTGCGCGAAACCCCGGGCGCCGAAGCCTTCCGTTTTGAAGAGGTCTGGAACCTCTTCAAACCCACCAGTGGCGGATGGTTGCTGGCCGGCATTCAACAGATCCCGGTCGAGTACGCCAACTGATTCGCCAGGCTCCGTAGTACTTTGAATGCCCGCGCTTTGCGCGGGCATTTTTTCTGGTTCATCGAGGAATACCGGGGAATGCAGACCGGATCTTGAGGAAGAAGTACTCCTGATCGCGGTAGCCGTAGGCGCGGCGCTTGATGACTTTGATGGTGTTGTTGATGCCCTCGACGATGCTGGTGTTGAGCCGGTGGCGACAGCGAGACAGAATCCCGTGCAGATAGGCTTTTAGCTTGAGCGCGAAGTGAGCCAAGGCGGCGATGCCGCTGCCCTGAGCCTGTTGCAGCCAGTGATCCCATGCCTGGCGGGCGTAGCCGGGGTGTTGGTAGAACCACAGCTGTTTGAGCTCATCGCGCATCAGATAAGCGGTGAGCAAGGGCTGGTTGGCCTGGAGCAACTCGTCCAACTTTACCGATTGGCACGGATCGAGGTTTTTGCGATTGCGCAGCAGTAGCCAGCGACTGGACTTGATCACCCGGCGGGCCGGCTTGTCGTGCCGCAACTGGTTCGCTTGGTCTACACGCACCCGGTCTATCACTTCACGGCCGTACTTGGCCACGACGTGGAACAGGTCGTAGACGATCTCGGCGTTGGGGCAGTTGGCCTGGATCTCCAGCTCATAGGCCGTCGTCATGTCGATCGCTACGGCCCGGATCTGCTGGGCAACCCCAGTTGGCAGTTGTTCGAAGAAGGCTCTGGCCGTCTCGCGCGAGCGGCCATCACCGATCCATAGCACCTGACGGCGGATCGGATCGACAACGACCGTGGCATAACGATGGCCCTTGTGTAGAGCGAACTCGTCCATCGCTAGGTAGTGGATCTGACTCCAGTCCGGCTCTTGGATCGCCCGTCGCAGCAGGGCCTTGTCCAGCGCCTTGACCGTGTGCCAACCCAGTTGGAAGAAGCGCGCCACGGCCAGAATGTTGCTGGACTCAAGCAACTGGCTGACCGCCTCGGCCAGCCGGTCGGTCACTCGCTGGTAACGGCCCAGCCAGCTCAGCCTCTCCAGATGCGGTCCACTGCACTGCTCGCACCAGACCCGCCGACGCGGCACTACCAGCGTCACTCGCAGCGCCATTAGCGGCAGATCCCGCACCCGGCGCGTGGTCGTCTCATGCACCTGCCGACATCGGTTGCCGCAGTGCTCGCAGTGCATCGTTCGCGCTGAAGGCTTCAGGTAAATCGTGACCGTCCGGCTCTCACCTTCAGGCCACACGACCCGCTCCACCCGATAACCTTCCCACCCACCCAACCTCTCGATCGTCTTGCGGTCCAGCATGATCCCGGCCTTGATCCTTGAAAAATCAAGGATCAAGCGTAACGGCAATCAAGCACGGCTCCACGCTATTCCGCGATGAACCTTTTTTCTTTCCGGGGGGGGGGGGGGGGGGGGCACCCGCGTTTTACCGACAGCAGCGAAACCGGCACGGCCTATGCGCGAAAAGCCTGACAGGCAGAGGCCTGGCGGCGAGGCAGACTAGTCACGTCACCCGACAGGCGCAGGCAGGGGCAGGGATTTGCCCATGGTGCAGTCCCGGCACGGAAATTTCCTGCATCCGGCCCGGGCTTCGTGGGGCGTGTCTACAGGAAATCGGCTCCAGGCACAGCGCTGCCGGCTGACAGACCGCAGGGGTATGGCTCTTTAGACTGCATCCATGTTTATCACTGCCAGAAAAAGGGTGATTCGTGGAGGTCAGCGCGTGAAGCGGGATGGAGTCGGGTGTCTTCGCTACGTTCGAAACGCCTTGCATCTGAGCTGGGTCGATGTCCGCACGCGTTATCGCAAGAGCGTCCTGGGCCCCTTGTGGCTGACGCTGGGCAATACCATCGCCATCGTTGGCTTCAGTGCGGTTTGGGCCCAACTGCTGCGCGTTGATCGTGCCGTGTTCGTGCCGTCCCTGACGGTCGGCCTGGTCCTTTGGCAATACATTTCCGGCTGTCTGGTCTCGGCGGTCACCGCCTACACCCAGAACGCCACCGTGATGCGCAATCTGTGCGTGCCGGTGTGGTTTTTCGTGGTCCGCATTCAGGGCTACAACCTCATCAATCTCGCGCACAACCTTCTGTTGGTTGCGGCGGTGCTCGTCTACTTCGGTGCGCAACCGAGTGCCGGGCTCGTGTGGTTCCTGCCGGGACTGCTGCTGGTGATCGCGATCTGTGCATTGCTCAGCCTGGCGCTGGCCGCGCTGGGCGCGCGCTACCGGGACGTGCGCTATGCCATCGAGGTCAGCCTGCCGCTGTTGTTCTTTGTCAGCCCGGTGTTGTTTCGGCCAGAAAGCCTCGTTGACGAATACATCTGGCTCAATCCCATCTCCTACCTCATCGAAATGGTGCGCACGCCTTTGCTGTCCACATTGGGCGGGCCGGTGCGTCCGGCCGGCTGGGTCTACGAGGGAGGGTTGATTTTCCTGGCGGTCATGCTGCTGGTCTGCGCGGCCATCTACTGGCGCAATCCCCGCCGCATCCTGTTCTGGATCTGACATGGCGATGATCCGGTTCGAAGGGGTGTCTCTGACCTATCCCTTGTTTGACCTGCAGGCCTCTTTCCTGCGTAACCAGATCGCCAAGTGGCTGTCGTTCGGCCTGTTGAGGCACCGTGGCGGCCAGGTGCGCGCCATCGACGCGCTGCGCGACATCGATCTGGAAATCGTCGAGGGCGACAGAGTGGGGCTTTATGGCCATAACGGCGCAGGCAAGAGCACCTTGCTGCGCACCATGGCCGGTGTCTATCAACCACAGCGTGGCCAGGTCATCGTGCACGGCCAGGCGGCCATGCTTTTCGATATCGAGGCGGGGCTGGATCCCGAGTTGAGTGGCCGAGAGAACGTCCTGAATCTGGGGCTCATCATGGGCCTGCCTGCGGCGCAATGCCGTGCTCTGACGCCCGAAGTTCTGGCTTTCAGCGGTCTGGAGGATTGGCGCGATGTACCCGTTGGGGTGTACTCCAGCGGCATGCGCATGCGGCTGCTGTTTGCCGTGGCCACGGCGGTCACGCCCGAGATTCTGCTGCTCGACGAGTGGTTCTCGACGGGAGACGCCGAATTCCAGGAAAAGAGTCTGGGGCGCTTGCGGCAGATGATGGACCGCACGCACATCACGGTGCTGGCCTCTCACGATCAACACCTTCTGCGGCGGTATTGCAATCGCATCTTCGTTCTGGATTCGGGCCGTCTGCAGGAAGTCTCGACGTCATCGTTCGCATCTTTTTGAGGGAAATAATGCACAAACCGAATCTGGAAGAATTTATCGAGTCGTTCCTGACGGCCTGCGACTTTGTCCAGGAGGTCAGGGTGACCGGCGACACCCGATTTGACGAAATGCCCGACTTTGATTCCCTGGCCATGCTGGGCGTGATCATCATGATGGAAGGCGAGTACGGACGGCCGATTACGGCGGACAAGGTCTTCTCTCTGGGCAACATCTCGGCGCTGCACGCTTACGCTCAGGGAGAGCAATGATGGGTGTGGTGCGTCTGGATCATGTGGCGGTGCGCGGCATCACCAGCGCCGTGCCGCCCGGTCGCGTCGACAATCTGGCCGTGGCGCCGGACCAACTCGCTCAGCGCGAGCGACTGGTCAGAAACGTCGGCGTGCGCTGGCGGCCATGTTGTGCCGATGGCATGATCTTCTCCGATCTGGCGCAGCATGCTGCCCAGAAGCTGATAGATGGCCTGGGCTGGGACAAGGCCTCCATCGATGCGCTCATCCTGGTGACCCAGTCACCGGAGTTTTCCATCCCTGCGACCTCCATCATCCTGCAAGACAGGCTGGGGCTGCCGCTGGGGGTGAGCGCCTTTGACATCAACCTCGGGTGTTCCGGCTATACCTATGGCATTTTCAACGCTGCGGCCATGGTTGGCGAGCAGCGATTCCGCCGCGTGCTGGTGCTGGTGGGTGATCAGGCCGCGTCCAATGACGGTCTGGACAACGGCCGCGACATTCTGTTTGGCGACGCGTGCACGGCGACGGCTCTGGAGTATGACCCCACGGCGCAGCCCATCTACTTTGAGGGGTTTTCCGATGGCTCCGGCTACGAGGCCATCATCATCCCCCATGGCGGCAAGCGTTATCCCACCAATGACAGCAGTCGCCAACCACGCCTGTGCGCCGACGGCGTGATGCGCCGCGCCGACGATGTCTGGCTCGACGGGCCGGCCATTCTCACCTTCTCCACGCTGCGTGCGCCGGAGGCGATACGCCGCATGCTGGGCCATGTTGGCAAAGACGTCGCCGACATTGATTACTACGTCATGCATCAGGCCAATCGCATGATCAACAACACGATACGGCAGAAGGTGGGCGGGTCGCCCGCGCAGTGGCCGTCATCGCTGGAGCAGTACGGAAATACGAGCTCGGCCAGCATTCCGGTCACCATATCCAGTCAGTTGAGCGCCGAGGCGCAACAGCGCCCGCTGCACTGGATCCTGTGCGGCTTTGGTATAGGGCTGAGCTGGGGCACGCTCTATCTTCAGACCGAGCCTTTCTACGCACCCGAACCCTTTGTTCTGGAGCATCGCTATGATTTCCAGCCGACTCGGATTTCGTGACCGTCGCTACCTGGTGCTCGGCAGCCCCTGCGGCCCGGCGATGGCGGCGGCGCGTCGTCTGCTCGACCTGGAGGCGATCGTGCACGTGGCCTGCGCGCAGGCCCTTGAGCCCCGCCTTGAGGCGTGTCGTCTCGGCGCGCCTGCCGAGCGAGATGCCGCCAAGCTGGTCGAAGAGCTTTCCGACCGGGTGCTCCAGGGCATCGTAATCGCCCCTTGGCACGTCAGTCCGGCCACGTTGCTGGGGCCTGACGACGCAGCCTGGCGCGAGCGGCTGGACAGTCATGCTCTGCTGCCACTGCAGCTGATACAGGGGCTCGCCGCGGCAGGCCGGCTCGCGGCAGGCGCCTCCTTGGTGCTGTGCATGCCTGATGCTCAAGGCGGCGACCTGGCCGCCGCCGCGGCATCTGCCGGCCTGCAGCACGCGCTTTTCCATGGCCGGCGCGAATTGCTGCAGGCCGGCTTACGCGTCAACTTCCTCAGTGGGCAGGACATCGATGCCGGTCCGGTGCTGTTTCTGCTGAGCGACGCCTCGCGCTGGATGACGGGCAGCCTCATTGTGGCCGACCGGGGTCAGCGCTTACGCAAGGTGCCCATGTCATGATCACGCATCCTTTCATGTCCCTGGAGGGCAAGCGTCTGCTTGTGGCGGGCGCCGGTTCGGATATCGGCAAGGCCACCGCCCAAGGCGCGCGGGCGCTGGGCGCCGTGATGCAGGGGGTGTCCCGACAGGCCCAGGACGACCCGGCCGTGGCGGTGGCCGATCTGCTCAACGACGAGGATCTCAAGCGCTGGGTCGGTGAGCTCGGGCAACCGCTCGACGGGCTGGTGTTCTGCATCGGGCAGGCCTTGCTCATGCCCGCCCACATGTTGAGCCGCGACGCCGTACGCCGTGTCATGGACATCAATGTCGGCAGTTTCGTCGCCTTGTTGGCCGCACTGCTGCGGGGCCGCAAGCTCAACGCCGGCGCGTCCATCGTGGTGTTGTCCTCGATCAGTGCGCATACGGCAACCGAAGGCGTGAGCCCCTACGCCATGTCCAAGGCCGCATTGTCGGCAGGGGTCAGCAACCTCGCGCTGGAGTTGCAGCGCCGCCAGATCCGGCTCAATGCGGTCTCGCCCGCGATGGTGCGAACCAAGATGACCGCCGGCAGCGACGTATTCAACCTGGACGCCATGGCGCGTGAGCGCTATCCCATGGGCGTGGCGTCGCCCGACGATGTGGCGGCGCTGGTGCTTTTCCTGCTGTCCGACGAGGCCGCCCAGATTACGGGCTGGGACACTTTGATGACAGGGGGCGTGGTCGAGATATGACACAACGCATTTGCCTGTTGGGCGCCGGAGGGCTGGGCCGGGAGATTCAGGCCTGGCTGGACGAGCACGTAGTTGGCTTTGTCGATACGCGCGACGAGATGCAGGGCAAGGAGGTCGCCGGCCTGCCGATCCTGGGGCGGCCGGAAGACGTGCCCATCGCTGACGGCTTGAGTTTCCTGTGCGCGGTCGGCAGCCCACGAATCAAGCGTCTTCTGGTGGCCGGCATTCTGGCGCGTGGCGGCCACATGCTGGCCCTGCCGCCGCGCATGCTGGGCGCGCGCAGCGAGTTCGGCGTGTCCTGTGCTTTTGACGGCGTGCGTGTGTCGCCAGACTGCCGGGTGGCAGATTATGTGCACCTGTCGGCAGGTGTGGTGGTGGGGCACGACTCCGAGATCGGTGCCTATTGCCACATCGGCGAAGGCGTTTTCATCGGCGGAGAGTGCCGCATCGAAGAGGACGTCGTCATTCATCCCCGAGCCTGTATCAGCCGTGGTGTGGTCATAGGAAAGGGGGCCGAGATCGGTCTGGGCGCGGTGGTCCTGCGGGACGTGCCGGCCGAGGCGGTCATGGTAGGAAATCCCGCAAGGAGAGTTGGATGAAAGAAGCTGTCTTTGAGCCACAGTGGTATTGCGACCCGCGTTATGCGGAGATGGAGCGCAAGAATCTATTCGAGAAGCTGTGGCTCACGGCGGGTTTCGTGTCTACCCTGAAGCACGATGGCGACTACTTTACATTTTCGGTTTACGGCCGAGAAATCGTTGTCCATCGTTTGCGCAACGATATCGTTGCCTATCTGAATATATGCCCGCACCGAGGTGGGGTGATGGTCACTTCGGGTCACGGGAATACTCGACCAGTCTGCAAATACCACGGTTGGGCTTTCAGAAGCGGTGGTGCGCTTACTGGTATTCCTATGGCCCGCGATTTTGATGCCGATGAGAATTTACGCGGAAAATCATGTGGGCGGTCGCTACAGCGGGTGGCCGTTCAGATTGTCGGGCCAGTCATCTTTGTGAACCTCAGTGAAAACCCTCTGCCTATCGACGCGCAGTTTAGCGAAGAGATTCTCGGCTGGGTTCGTCGCATGGGGAGTACATCTTCGGCGATACAGGCTGAGTTTCCTGGTGGCTTCAATTGGAAGCTGAATGCCGAAAATATTCGGGATGCGCTACATGTTCTGTTTGTTCATCCATCGTCCTTCTCGGAGGTGATGCCTGATGCTTTGAGCTTGATCCACGATGATCGCGTGCAGCGCGTGCAGGAAACCCCTTCCTGCTTGTACGAATCGTTTGTTCCTGATGTACCTTCTTTGCACAGACTCTCCCTCACCACGAATAGCCATATCGATGAAGGGAGCTATTGGTATGACGATCTAGTGGAGCGCTCGATGCCGAAAGAGAGTTTTCTGCAGATCGTGCTTTTTCCAAATACAAATCTTTACTCGGTAGCTGGCCGTTACTACGGCATGCAGCAGTATTTGCCCAAATCAGCGTCCGATTTTCACTATCGCCTCTCTTTAGCTATGCCGCGGATGCTGCGACCTTTTGACGCTAGCTCGTTGTTGTTGTCGATCGCGCGTTCAGAACGCTACGTAATCGAAGAGGACAGCCTTATTTTGCGCCGTGTACAGAAGAATCTTACGGCGATGGCTCAGCATCGCTTCCGCTTTACGCAAGGCGACTATGAAACGCCCATCATGCAGTTCATGCGCTACATGGGAGGTGCCGTCTACCAAGAAAACCAAACGTGTCAGGCCTGATCATCATGCACATCTTTCTTGCTCAAGCCTATCTTCCCGGCATGGTGCGACGCTTTATCGCCGCTCGTCATCCCGAGGCCTCGGTGCATGAGATCGAGTGCCTGCCAAATTTAGGGCCGGACCCGGCAGCCATTGCGACGTTGGAGTGCCCGGAGAAGGACTGTCTGTTCTTTGGCGATGGGGTGTTCTCCAACTCTGCCCGCACGGCGATTTTCACCCGCCTCAAGGCCTTGGGGTTGGCGTTGGGGACGGCGGTATTCGATGAGGCGCTGGTCAGCCCGGACGCACGCATTGGCACGGGCTCCATTCTGTATCCGCACTGCGTGGTGGATGCCAAGGCCGTGATCGGCTTCAACACTATCATCGGTCCGGGAACCATCATCGAGGACGGCGTCACGATCGGCAACAACTGCTTTATCGGTGCGCATTGCGTGGTCAAGCGCGGCAGCGAAATCGGCAGCGGCAGTTATCTGGCCGATGGCTGCGTGGTGGGCGGGGTGCATGGTTATCGCGGCGAGTCGACATCGGTCAAGCTCGGGCGTGGCGTGGTGGTCTATGACACGCTGGCCATCCGGCAGGACCTGGAGGCTGGGGTCGTGCGGGATTCGCTGGTGGCGGACGACATCCGTGTGTTGCGTTAGCAATCTGGCGCGCCGGACGCTGGCTCTGCTGTGCCTGGTGGCATTGTCGCCCCTTATGGCGGCTCTGGCGCTGGCCTTGATGCTGACCTTGGGCCGCCCGGTCATTTTCCGCCAGTGGCGGGCCGGCAGGGGCGGCGCGGCGTTTGCGTTGTGCAAGTTCCGCACGATGCGACAGCCTCGGTTCGACGGCGAGCCGGATGAGGCGCGCCTCACGCGGCTGGGTCGGTGGCTGCGCCGCAGCAGCTTGGATGAGTTGCCGGGTTTGTGGAATATCGTGCGTGGCGAGATGCATTTCGTCGGCCCGCGGCCTTTGCCCCTGGCTTATTTGCCGCGTTATAGCGCCGAGCAGCAGCGCCGGCATCTGGTGCCGCCCGGCGTGACGGGCTGGGCGCAGGTGCACGGGAGAAATGCGCTGGATTGGCCCACGCGGTTGCAACTGGATGTCTGGTATGTCGATCATCACAATTGGCGGCTGGATCTGCTCATCCTGTGGCGCACGATCTGGGTGGTGCTCGGCGGCGTGGGGATAGGGTCGCCCGGTCAGGCCACCGGCGAGGAGTTCAGGGGCCAACAGGAGACCGGAGAGTCCTCATGAGTTGGCCGGTGTATGCCGCCGATGAGATCGCCGCGGTGGCCGATGTCCTGCGACGCGGGCAGGGCAACGCCTGGTCGGGGGCGGATGTGGCGGCCTTCGAGCAGGATTACGCCCGGCAGGTAGGCCGGCCCTATGCCGTGGCGCTGTCCAATGGCACGGTCGCGCTCGAGCTGGCGTTAAGGGCCCTGGAGATCGGCCCGGGCGATGACGTGTTGGTGACCGCCCGGTCTTTCGTGGCGTCGGCCAGCGCCATCGTCGCCGTGGGCGCCCGGCCGGTGTTCGCCGATGTCGATCCGGACAGCCAGAATGTCACCGCCCAGACCCTGGAGGCCGCGCGTACCCCCTGCACACGAGCGGCGGTGCTGGTTCATCTGGCGGGATGGATGTGCGAGATGGATGAGATCCTGACCTGGGCGGGCAGGCACGGCATCCGCACGCTGGAGGATTGCGCCCAGGCGCATGGCGCGAGTTACCGTGGCGCGCCTGCCGGCAGCCTGGGTGATGCAGCCGCCTGGTCCTTTTGCCAGGACAAGATCATATCGACCGGTGGCGAGGGCGGCATGGTCACCACGGCCTCGCAGGCGGTGTGGCAGCGTGTCTGGAGCCTGAAGGATCACGGCAAGCTGCCGATCCAGGCGGCCAGCGCCGGCCCCGGGTTTAAATGGTTGCATGAGGCGTTTGGCAGCAACGCCAGGATGACGGCCATGCAGGCGGCCATCGGACGCATCCAGTTGCGCAAGTGCGCGGCCTGGGTGGCCCGCCGACGCGAGCATGCGCAGCGCCTGCTGGATGCCGCAGCCCGCTATCCTGCCTTGCGGGTGCCGCGGCCACCTGAGCATATCGGCCACGCCTACTATCGTTGCTACGTGTTCGTACGGCCTCATGCCTTGCGGCCCGGTTGGTCGCGCGACGGTTTGTTGCGGGCATTGCAGGCTGGCGGGGTGCGTGTTTTTCAGGGCTCCTGCCCCGAGATCTATCGTGAGGTGGCATTTCGCCGCGCCGGCCTGGCGCCGCGCGCGCCGCTGCCGGTGGCACGGGAGCTGGGTTTGTGCAGCGTGGCGTTCCCTGTGGATCCGGGTCTGACCGAGGCGGAGGCGGGGCATCGGCTGCAGGTGTTGGACAGTGTGATGGCCCGCGCCAGCCGCTAGGAGACCGGCGACAGGCCGTCGGCGCCTTAAAACGGTAAACTGCTGGAATGTTCGCCCAGCGAGCCTGTCCGTTCCGTCGTTGTCGATGCTGCCATTTTCCGTCCTGCCTACTCCCACGCGTTTCGCGTTGCGTGCCTTGAACACCTTGCTTGACCGCGAGGCTTGGGCCCGCGATCGCCTGGCTCGCCACAGCGGCAAGACCTTGCGCTTTGCGCTGGGCGGCTTCGGCGCTGCCTTGACCATCGATAGCGAGGGGCATCTGCAGCAGGCCGATCCTGCCATCGTGCCCGACGTAACGCTGTCGGCGGTGCCGGAGCGGTTCAACCTGCTGCGCTTTTTGCCCGGTTCGGACAAACCTGATCTGGCTGAACTTACGCATATTTCGGGCGATGCCGCCCTGGCGCAGGTGGTGGCGGATCTGGCGCGCGATCTGCGCTGGGACGCCGAGGACGATCTGGCTCGCCTGGTGGGCGATATTCCTGCGTTGCGCCTGATCTCGGGTGCAAAAGCCTTGGTGCAAGGGGCGCGGCAGGCCGCCGATCGGCTGGCCGGCAACGCAGCCGAGTATCTGGCTGAAGAAAGCGGTGTGCTGGCCGGCCGGCCAGCGCTGGAGCAGTGGCGTCTGGATCAGGCTGATCTGGAGCGCGAGACGGACCGGGTGGCGCGCGCGATTGCCGCGTTGCAGGGCCGCTTGGCGGGCATGGCGGCACGAGGTGCCCACCCATGATGACGTTTCTGCGGCTGCTGCGCATTATCTGCGTGTCGTTACGCTACGGTCTGGATGAGCTGGTGCTCTCCAGTCTCAATCACCCCTTGGCCAACGGTTTGCTGCGCGTCATGCGCCTGGGGACGCGGCCGAGCGCGCCACGCGGTGAGCGCCTGCGCCGGGCGCTCGAGTCGCTGGGGCCGATTTTCGTGAAGTTTGGTCAGGTACTGTCGACCCGGCGGGACCTGATACCGGCGGACATCGCCAATGAGTTGGCGTTGTTGCAGGACCGTGTGCCACCGTTTCCGTCGGCGCAGGCCGCCGCTTCCATCGAGGCGGCACTGGGCGCGCCGCCGACGCAATTGTTTGCGCAGTTTGAGACCGATCCCGTGGCGTCGGCATCCATCGCCCAGGTGCACTTCGCCGTGATGCATGACGGGCGCGAAGTGGCCGTCAAGGTCTTGCGTCCAGGGATGCGTGACGTCATCGAGAAAGACATGGCGTTGCTGCGCATCGTGGCGCGCATCATCGAGCGGCTGGGGCCGGACGGGCGTCGGCTCAAGCCGCGTGAAGTGGTGGCCGAGTTCGACAATTACCTGCACGATGAGCTGGACCTGGTGCGAGAGGCTTCCAATTGCAGCCAGTTACGGCGTAATTTCGGCCCCGAGTCCGGCCGCGGCGATGTCTTGATCGTGCCGGAAGTCATCTGGGAGTTCACCGCCAGTACGGTGTTCACCATGGAGCGCATGTATGGTGTGCCCGTGGGGCAGATCGACCGTCTGCGGGCTGCAGGCATCGACATCCCGACGCTGGCGCGTAGCGGCGTGGAGATCTTTTTTACTCAGGTGTTCGCGGATGGGTTTTTCCATGCCGATATGCACCCGGGCAACATTTATGTTTCCGACAATCCGGCCACGCTGGGGCGCTATATTGCCCTGGATTTCGGCATCGTGGGTTCGTTGTCGGAGTTCGACAAAAACTATCTGGCGCAGAATTTTCTGGCCTTCTTCCGCCGGGATTACCGGCGTGTGGCGCAATTGCACATCGAGTCGGGTTGGGTGCCGGCTGACACACGCGAAGAAGAACTCGAAGGCGCCGTGCGCGCCGTCTGCGAACCTTATTTCGATCGGCCGCTAGCCGAGATTTCTCTGGGGCAGGTGCTCTTGCGTCTGTTCCAGACCTCGCGACGCTTCAATGTCGAAATCCAGCCTCAGCTGGTGTTGTTGCAGAAAACCTTGCTCAATGTCGAAGGCCTGGGACGTCAGTTGGATCCCAACCTCGATCTGTGGAAGACGGCCAAACCTTATCTGGAGCGCTGGATGCGCGATCGGGTGGGTTGGGGCGGCCTCAAGCGCAGCCTGACCAAGGAGGCGGTGCAGTGGTCGCAGATATTGCCGGCCGTGCCTCGCTTGATGCACGACTATCTGAATCGCCCCGATGTCTCGCCGCAAATGCTGGCCGAGACGCGGCGACTGCGCCGTGCGCAGGAGCAGGGCAATCGCCTCGTAGCCGCACTGACCGCGGTGCTCGCCGTGGGGATCGCGGTGGCGCTGTGGGCGCTGACGAGATAGGGCGGTGCACGTGTTGTCGCTGTTGCACTGTCATATCTTCGTCATTGAGTTGTCACGACAGCTTCGTGTTGACGAGCGATAACTAGAACCATTTTTATAAATCTGTGGAACAGGGCAGACCTCGACCTGAGCGTCTCTCCCACATCCTGAGCTTTCTGCGGGAAATCCAAAAAGGGCGACTCATGCTTTATGACCTGCTCCCCGTGATTAGTACGAAATCGATGTAGAGTCCGTTCCCAAAGGAATGGCAATGAAGAAACGATTTACGGAAGAGCAAATCATCGGCGTGCTCAAGGAAGCCGATGCAGGTGCCAAGCCCGCAGAGTTGTGCCGCAAGCACGGAATCTCCGAGGCAACGTACTACAACTGGAAGGCGAAGTTCGGTGGCATGACGGTGTCGGACGCTCAGAGGCTCAAGGAGCTGGAGCAGGAGAACAACAAGCTCAAGAAGCTGTTGGCCGAGTCGATGCTGGACAAGGCGGCGCTTCAGGATCTGCTAAGCCGAAAGTAGTCAGCCCGCAGGCCAAACGCGAGGCGGTCAGGACATTAATGACCGAGCGCAGCATGGGTGTTACCCGGGCCTGTGGGCTGGTAGGAATTTCGCGGTCGCTGTTTGCCTACGAGAGCACACGCTCAGGCGATGCTGCGCTGACCGAGCGCATGAAAGAGATGGCAGTGGCGAAACGACGCTACGGCTATCGGAGGATCCATGTGCTCTTACGTCGCGAAGGCTGGCAAGCAAATCACAAGCGAATCTGGCGGCTGTACAGTCTGGCAGGGTTAAGCGTGCGAAAACGAAAGCGTAAGCGAATCGCGGCGACCGAGCGCGTGGTTCGCCCAGCGGCAATCGCGCCGAATCAGAGTTGGTCAATGGACTTTGTGGCCGACGGCCTAGCCTATGGCCGCCGATTCCGCTGTTTGACTATCGTCGATGACTACACTCGCGAATGCCTGGCCATCGAGGTCGATACGTCGTTGCCGGGACTGCGTGTTGCCATGGTGCTGCAACGGCTGGCGGAGATGCGTGGCCTGCCGCGATCTATTACCGTGGACAACGGGCCAGAGTTCGCCGGAAGAGCCTTGGACGCCTGGGGGCCTACCAAGCAGGCGTAAAGCTGTCGTTTATTCGGCCGGGTAAGCCGGTGGAGAACGCTTATATCGAAAGTTTCAACGGCAAGTTCCGCGACGAATGCCTTAACTAGCACTGGTTCTTGTCCCTGCGACAGGCTAAAAGCTTGATCGAAAACTGGCGAGTCGAGTACAACACCGATCGGCCTCACAGCGCGCTCGGATATTTAACGCCGGCGCAATTCGTGCAGGCTCATCAGAAAGAAGGCCTTTTACCCCTGGGCTCTATGTCGGTGCCGTACTAAATCTGGGGGCAGGTCATTTATCCTGAACTCTTCAAGACCATGGAAGCCGTGCGCTGGAACATGGCGACCGACATTCCCTGGGACGACTTTGATCGCAGCAAGTTGTCCGAAGAACAGGCACTCACTATCAAGATGAATGCCATCACCGAGTGGGCAGCCCTGCCTGCCACTGAAATGTTCCTGCGCGACAATCGCGGCGACAGCGATTTCTGCGCGTTCATGTCGGTATGGTTCTTTGAAGAGCAGAAGCATTCGTTGGTGCTGATGGAGTATCTGCGTCGATTCCGCCCGGACCTGATGCCCACCGAGGAAGAGCTGCACAAAGTTCGCTTCGAGTTTGACCCGGCCCCGGAGCTGGAGACGCTGATGCTGCATTTTTGTGGCGAGATCCGACTGAACCACTGGTACCGCTGCGCTGCGAGCTGGCACACCGAGCCGGTCATTCAGGCCGTCTACCGCACCATTGCTCAGGACGAGGCGCGTCACGCCGGCGCCTATCTGCAATATATGCGCCGCGCCTTGCATGATCGGGGCGAGTCGGTCAGCGGCGATGCCCGTCACGCCTTTGCCAAGATTGGCGTGCTGATGGCGTCGGCGCATCGCAGCAACCAGGCCATGCATCCGACCAATCTGCACGTCAACAAGGCGCTCTTTCCGAACGATACGGTGCAATCGCGGCTGCCCGAACCCGGTTGGCTGGAGCATTGGCTGGACACGCAGATCCGCTTTGACGGGCAATGGGAAAACAAGGTGAGCAGCCGCATCCTGCACATCCTGTCCAAGCTGCTCGACAGTTCGTTCGAGAGCGTCAAGGATCTGAATCGTTATCGCAAAGATCTGTCGACCCGGCTGGTGCGTTCGGTGCGTGGCGAGCCTGACGAAGGTGTGCTGATCGGGGTTTGAGAGCGCAGCACGGCCCGCCCGCTACAATGGCGCCATGTCCCAAGCCCGATTCGAATCCAAGATCTATGCGCGTGCAGACCTGGTGGCCGCAGTGGCTGCCGGGAAGCTGCCGCGTCCGCTGGTGTTTACCAATGGCGTGTTTGACCTGCTGCATCGCGGGCACGCCACCTATCTGGACGCGGCGGCCCGTCTGGGCGCCAGCCTGATCGTGGCCGTCAACACCGACTCGTCGGTGCGGCGGTTGGGTAAGGGCGATGAGCGTCCGCTCAATACCGAGGCCGACCGCGCGGCATTGCTGGCTGCGCTGCAATGCGTCGATGCGGTGACAGCGTTTGGCGAAGACACGCCCGAAGCCTTGATTGCCGAGCTGCGTCCGGACATCATCGTCAAGGGCGGGGATTACGATATGGACAAGCTGCCCGAATCGGCGCTGGTGCGCAGCTGGGGTGGCGAAGCCGTGGCAATACCGTTTCAGTTCGAGCGCTCCACCACCAACCTGGTGCGCAAGATCCGCGGCACGTGAGCCGCGCCTCGCTCAAGGCGACGGCGAGCGCAACAGCCGGTTGATGGCGTCCAGATCGGTTTCGACCAGCATCCCGCTGGTGGCTTTCAGCCGCAGCCCGTCCAGCAGGGTCTGGTAGCGCGCCTGAGCCAGGTCACGTTGCGTGGCGTAGAGCTGCTGCTGGGCGTTGAGCACATCGAGGTTGATGCGTACGCCCAGTTCATAACCGGTCTGGTTGGCCTGCACGGCAGCCCGGCTCGATTTTTCGCCGGCCTCCAGTGCGCGCACGCGCGCCAGACCAGTAATCACGCCATTGAAGTATTCGCGCGCGGCGCGTAGGGATTCGCGCCGGGCGGTCTCGTAGTCCTGGCGAGCTTTTTGTTCAAGTTGGACTTTTTCTATTACCTGAGAGGACACACCACCGCCAGCGTATAGAGGAATGGACAAGGTCACTCCTACACTGTTGTCGATGGGCCGGCCGGGGCCAGGACCTCTGAGTGCGCCATCCGACGCACTGCCACTGGAGGCGCGCAGGTTGAGCGTGGGATAGTGGCCCGAACGGGCGATCTCGATATCGTGGCCGGCAATACGGGTCTGCAGTTGCGCGCGCAGCACGTCGAGCGAGGCATCCTGGGCTTGTTGCGACCAGTCGCTCAGACGCGCGGGCACCGGCGCAGGCAGGGCAACCGTGGGCGGCAGCTCGGCCAGAGCACCTGGGGCCTGGCCGACGATTTTGGCCAGGACGTCGCGTTGGTTCTGCACGGCGTTTTGCAGGCGCAATTCTTCGGCCATCACCAGGTCGTAACGTGCCTGGGCCTCATAGGTATCGGTGATGGTGGCGGTGCCCAGTTCGAACTTGCGCTGCGCCGCGGCCAGTTGCTCGGCGATGGCCGCCTTTTCGGCTTCGGTCGCGCTCAAGGCATCCTGCGCCCTGAGGATGCCGAAGTAGGCATCGGCCACGCGCAGGAGCAGTCCCTGGAGCGATTGCTGCAACTGGACTTCGGCATCGGCCACGACCAGTTTGGATTGCTCGAAACGCTGCCAGCGGCTCCAGTCGAATAGAGGCTGGGTCAGGACGAGATCCCAGGTGCCGCGCCCGCCGCTGCTGTCATACGACAGGCTGCGAGTACTGCGCATTTCGTTGTAGAGGCCGCCGGCCTCTGCGTTGAGCTGCGGCAGCAGGCCGGCACGGGCCTGAGGCAGTTTTTCGTTGTTGGCCCGGTAGGCGGCGCGTGCGGCCGCATAGATGGGATCGCGCGCCAGAGCATCGCGCCAGACCTGCATCAGGTCCTGGGCCGACGCGCCGGTTGCCGTGGCGCAGAACAGGGTCAGTACTGCCGCAACGGTCCGGACGCGCATTCTGTCAGAATTTGAAGTGCGAAACGGCAGTGCCGCGCAGCGGTTTGATGACGGTTTCGAAGAGCTCTTCGGTCTCGAAGCTGGCTGCCGTGCTGCGGGTGATGCGACAGGCGGTCATGACGGGGGCTTCGCCCACGATCACGACCAGACGGCCGCCCACGCGCAACTGGTACTTGAGCGCATCGGGCACGACAGGCACGGAGCCGGTCAGCAGGATGGCGTCGTACTCGGTCGAGCCCCAGCCATTACGGCCGTCGCCGGTTTCAATCTTGACGTCGATGACGTTGTTGAGCTGCAGGTTCTGCTGCGCGAAGGCAACCAGCCGGCTGTCGATTTCGACCGTGGTGACCTGTTGCGCCAGATGCGCCAGCAGCGCGGCCTGGTAACCCGAGCCGGTGCCGATTTCGAGTACGCAGTCCGTGGGCTGCAGTTGCAGTTCCTGGGCCAGGCGGGCTTCCATCTTGGGAGCGAGCATGTTCTGGCGGGTGTCCACGGCGTTGATTTCCAGCGGCAGCTCCAGATCGGAGAAGGCCAGCGCACGCAGTGCCGGCGGCACGAACTGTTCCCGGCGCACGGTGAACAGGGCATCCAGGACGCGCGGATCCAGGACATTCCAGGGGCGGATCTGTTGCTCCACCATGTTGAAACGGGCTTGTTCTACGTCGGGCAGGGTTGAAGCGTTCATGACGGCTGAAAAAAATGGACAGTGAACTAATGGCTCATTGTACCGGCTCCCCGGGGCGGGGGCCGGCAGTGTTACCACCAGGCGTGGAAGTGATGGACCGGGCCGTGTCCCGAGCCGACCGACAGCCTGTCGGCGTGCCGGATGGCTTCGGTCAGATAGGTTTTGGCGCGGCGGGCCGCCTCAGGTACGTCCCCGATTTGGGGAAGAAGCGCGGCCAGTGCGGCCGACAGGGTGCAGCCGGTGCCGTGCGTATTGGCGGTGTCGATGCGGCGCCCGGGCAGCTCGAGCATGCGGTCGCCGTCGTGCAGCAGATCGACGGTCTCGTTGCCAGGCAAGTGGCCTCCTTTCAGGAGTACCCAGCGCTGGCCGGAGTAGGCCAGCTTGTTGCGCAGTTTTTCAGCGACGCGGCGCATTTCCTTGATGGTCTCGACGGGGCGCTCTTCGAGCAGCACGCCGGCTTCGGGAAGATTGGGCGTGAGCATCGTCGCCTGCGGCAGCAAGGACTCGCGCATGGCACCTACTGCGCCGCGCTCGAGCAGCAGATCTCCGCTCTTGGCGACCATGACTGGGTCGAGCACGACATGCGCCGGCGTCCAGCGGGCGAGCTTTTCCGCCACGACGCGGATGACGGGCTCCTGGCCCACCATGCCGATCTTGACGGCGTCGATGCGCACGTCGGTAAACAGGGTATCGATCTGCAGGCCGACGAAAGCGGGGTCGACCGGCAGGATGCCCGTTACCCCTTGCGTGTTCTGGGCCGTGAGCGCGGCGATGACGGCGCACCCGTACGCGCCTAGTGCGCTCATGGCCTTGACGTCTGCCAGGATGCCGGCTCCCCCCGAGGGGTCCACGCCGGCGATGGTCAGGGCATTGGGGATGCGGCGCTCCTGGGCCGATGCGGAGGTCGGGCTCATTTGGCGGCGGCGATCATGCCTTCGGTCGGGGAGGAGGGGGCACCGCTGTAGAGCTTGCGCGGTACGCGACCGGCCAGGAATGCCTCTCGGCCGGCCTGAACGCCCTTGTTCATGGCGCTGGCCATCAGCACCGGGTCTTGGGCGCCGGCAATGGCGGTGTTCATCAGGACCGCATCGCAGCCCATTTCCATGGCGATGGTGGCATCCGAGGCGGTGCCCACACCGGCATCGACGATGACCGGCAGTTGGGTCTGGTCGATGATCAGGCGCAGGTTCCAGGGGTTGATGATGCCCATGCCCGAACCGATCAGCGAGGCCAGCGGCATGATGGCGCATACGCCCAGATCCTCGAGCATGCGGCACTGGATGGGATCGTCGGTGCAGTACACCATGACCTTGAAGCCATCGTCGATCAGGGTCTTGGCGGCCTTGAGCGTCTCGGGCATGTTGGGAAAGAGATTGGTCGGGTCGCCCAGAACCTCGAGCTTTACCAGGTCGTGGCCGTCGAGGAGTTCGCGCGCCAGGCGCAGGGTGCGTACGGCGTCTTCGGCGGTGTAGCAGCCGGCGGTGTTGGGCAGAAGCGTAAAGCGTGACGGCGGGACATAGTCCAGCAGGCTGGGCTCGCCGGGGTTCTGGCCGATATTGGTGCGGCGGATGGCCACGGTGACGATCTGCGCGCCGCTGGCATCCAGCGCGGCGCGGGTCTGTTCGAAGTCTTTGTACTTGCCGGTGCCCACCAGAAGGCGGGACTGATAGTGTTGGCCGGCGATGGTAAGAAGGTCTTGTGAGCTCATGGCTGTGCGGGACGAGGCGTCGGGCATGGCCCGGAGCGCCTGAATTGGCAAAGGATGCCCCAATGATAAAGCACCGCCCGGTGCTCCCCCAAGACAGAGGGCGGCGTCAACGCCTGGCCCGGTCGATCTGTTCGCAAAGTGTCGCTGTGCTTTCGATCAGGCGCGGACCCGGACGGTACAGGGTATCGGCATCCAGCGCGTAGATATGTCCGGCGCGCGCGGAGGGCAGCCCCGTGGCCCGCCAGTCCTGTTGCAGGGCCTGAGCTTGCCGGGCGGAGTCCACGCCGGCGATCACGGCCTCGGGGGCGGCGGCCAGCACCCCTTCGATACTGACCTGTGGCGCGAGCAATTGCGAGGCACCAAAGACATTGACGGCCCCGCACAACCGCAGGGCATCGCCAATGATGCTGTTGTCGTTGATGGTGTAGAGCGGCCGCACGCCAGCCTGGACGAATACCCGCACGGGTGTTTTGTGCGCGTAGCGCTGGCGCAACTGTTGCAGGCGGTCGCGAAGCCGGCCGGCTTCGGCCCGGGCGATGGACTCGGTGCCGAACAGCGTGCCGAAGTGTTCGATGGCGCTCGGGATATCGTCGAGTTTGCGCGGATCGCTGTAGTAGACCGGTATGCCCCATTTGGCGGGCAGCCCGGCCAGGGAGCCGGCCGCCGAGGGTTGCCAGGCGATCAACAGGTCCGGACGCAGGCCCAGCAGCCGTTCGAGATCAGGCTGGAAGGCATCGCCGACACTGGGCAGCGCGCGTGCGGCGGGAGGGTAGTTACTGCCCCGGGTCGAGCCGACCAGATAGCTGCCCGCGCCAGCGGCGTAGGCCAATTCGGTGGCATGAGGGGTAAGCGTGACCGCCCGCCGAGCCGGGGCCGGCAGCCGGACGTGGCGTCCGGCGTCATCGGTCAGACTGATTGGCTGCGCGCCGGCCGGAGAACCGGCCAGCGCCAGGGCGGCGAGAAGGATGGCACTGAACAAGCTCGGGCTCGCAGGGGGAAGAGGCGCTGCCATCCTACTCGGCCCGGTTTACATGCGCCAGGCCAGGTTGAGGAACACGGTCGAGCCCGGGGTGTTGTAGCCGCGCACGAGGGTGTAGTCCTTGTTGAACACGTTGTTCCAGCGCAGTTGGGCGGTCAGGTTCTTGTTCACCTCGTAGGAGGTGGTGAGATTGACCAGACCATAGCCGCCGAGTTCCTGGTTATTGGCCGCATCGCTATAACGCGAGCCGGACCACAGATACTCGATGCCGGCGGTGGCGGGTCCGGAAGCGTGTGCGGCCGTCGTCCGGGTAGCCATAGCTGCCCGGCGCCACGAGGTTGCGCTGGGTGTCATTGCTCTGGCTCAGGCGCAACGTACTGCGCCACCAGTCGTTCAGTTGATTGGTGCTGCTGAGCGTGTACAGATTGATGATCTGACGCAGGCGGTCGTCGTATTCGTTCATGGGCGGCATGCCGCCGCCGGCATCGAATTGCCCGTTGAGTTTGGTGTGGTAGAAATCGAAGGCGATTTCCTGGCCGGCAGCCCAGGTGTAGCCCACCGAGCCCGACACATCGTTCTGCTCGTAGCCGTCGCGATCGGCGTTGTAGCTCCAGTTGGCGGCCCCGCCGATGGTCTTGCTGGTGGCGTTGTAGCCGCGGCTGTGACCGTAGCCGGCATTCAGGGCATAGCGCCAGCTATCGGCGGCGCCGTCCAGACCTACGCTTACGCGGCTGGTGTCATGCGTGCCGTAGCCCACGTTGCCGTAGACGCTCAGGGGGCGATCGCCACCGCCTTTGCGCGTGATGATGTTGATCACCCCACCGATGGCGTCGGCGCCGTAAAGGCTGCTGGCCGTGCCGCGCAGGATTTCGATGCGCTCGATATTGCCAAGCGGCATGCCCTGGAAGTCGCCACTGCCCAGGGTGGCGGTGTTGATACGGCAGCCGTCGATCAGCAGCAGTGTCTGATTGGAGTTGGCGCCGCGCAGAAAGACACTGGTGGCCGTTTGCGGGCCGCCGTTGCTGTTGATTTCCACGCCGGGCTGGCGCTGCAGCAGATCTGCCACGCTGCTTTGGCCGGCGCGTTCGATGGTGGCGCGATCGATGACGCTGACGTCGCCGAGGACGTTCTTCTGATCTTGCTGGGTAAGGCTGCCAGTGACGACGACAGGCGCGAGCTCGGGCGTCGGGTTGGCAACTTGCTGGGCGCCGGCGGCAACAGGGGCGGCCACGGCAATGACACCGGCGTAGCGCCGGAGGGAGCGGGTATACATGGACAGGCTCTCGGTTGACGCGCGACCCCGCACGTCGTTCTCGGGATATGGGCCACGCTCGTAAGAGACATGGCCCGGCTGGCGAACCGGCCGGTATCGGGCTGCCACGGGACATATGCCGTGGGGACCGTTGCGGGGGCAGCACAGGCTGGGCGGGCGTCATGCGGCTCGGCCTTCCTGTTTCCCGTTTAATCCTGCGCGCCTGGAAGACGCGGCAAGTACCGGTTCGAGGTCGGAACTGTATCACCGTCCTGCCGGAAATAGCCCCGTTTTGTTACCATCTAGGGTCTATTTCGGGCGTTTTTTGCCTTTTTGCCACACTGGGACCTTGTAGTGTCTTATCCTCGTATGCCTTATCCGCTGGACGCTTATACACGCGGCGCTGAGTTCGTTCGTCTTCTGAGCGAGCGCATCCTCATCCTGGACGGCGCCATGGGAACGATGATCCAGCGCTACAAGTTGAGCGAGGCGGACTTCCGTGGCGAACGCTTCGCGGAGCACCACAAGGATCTCAAGGGCGACAACGAGCTGCTGTCCTTGTTGCGCCCGGATGTGATCTCCGAGATCCACCGCCAGTATCTCGAGGCCGGCGCAGACGTCATCGAAACCAACACCTTTGGGGCGACCGCCATCGCGCAGGGCGACTATGACCTGCCCGAACTGGCCTATGAGCTGAATCTGGTGTCGGCGCAACTGGCGCGGCAAGCCTGTGATGCGTACAGCACTGCCGAGCGGCCGCGTTTC
Organism: Bordetella holmesii; assembly: GCF_020735985.1. Lineage (NCBI taxonomy): Bacteria > Pseudomonadati > Pseudomonadota > Betaproteobacteria > Burkholderiales > Alcaligenaceae > Bordetella > Bordetella holmesii. Next base: position 2,994,339 of record NZ_CP085973.1, on the reverse strand, counting down.
GTGGCCGGGGCCCTGGGCCCTCAACCCAAGACAGCGTCGATCTCGCCGGATGTGAATGACCCGGGCGCGCGCAACGTGACCTTCGACGAGTTGCGTCTGGCGTACGTCGAGCAGCTCAACGGACTGCTCGACGGCGACATCGATATCGTCCTGATCGAAACCATTTTCGACACCCTCAATGCCAAGGCGGCCATTTTTGCGGTCGAGCAGGTGTTCGCCGAGCGCGGTGTGCGTTTGCCGGTGATGATTTCCGGCACGGTGACCGATGCGTCCGGCCGCATCCTCTCCGGCCAGACGGTGGAGGCCTTCTGGAACTCGGTGCGCCATGTGCGTCCGGTGACCGTGGGCCTGAATTGCGCCTTGGGCGCGGCGCTGATGCGGCCTTACGTAGCCGAGCTGTCCAAGATCTGCGATACGTACGTCTGCGTCTATCCCAACGCGGGTCTGCCCAATCCCATGGCCGAAACCGGGTTTGACGAGACGCCGGCCGATACCTCGGCGCTGCTGGAAGAGTTTGCCGCATCCGGTCTGGTCAATATGGCGGGCGGCTGCTGCGGCACCACACCCGAGCACATCCGGGCCATCGCCGACAAGATCGAGCGCCTGACCCCGCGCGTCGTGCCGCAGGTGGCGGTCAAGACCCGATTCTCTGGCCTCGAGCCCCTCAACATCGACGAAGAAACGCTCTTCGTCAACGTGGGCGAGCGCACCAACGTCACCGGTTCGAAGATGTTCGCGCGCCTGATCCGCGAAGAGAAGTACGACGAGGCGCTGGCCGTGGCGCGTCAACAGGTCGAAAACGGGGCGCAGATCATCGATATCAACATGGATGAAGCCATGCTGGATTCGGTGGCCTGCATGCACCGGTTCCTGAACATGATCGCCTCCGAGCCCGACATCGCGCGGGTGCCCATCATGATCGGCAGCTCCAAGTGGGAGGTCATCGAGACGGGCCTGAAGTGCGTGCAGAGCAAGCCGGTGGTCAACTCGATTTCCATGAAGGAAGGCGAAGCGCCCTTTCGTGAACACGCGCGCCTGTGCCGTCTGTATGGCGCGGCCGTAGTGGTGATGGCGTTTGACGAGCAGGGTCAGGCCGACTCGCTGCAGCGGCGCAAGGAAATATGCGGCCGCGCCTATCGCATCCTGGTCGAGGAAGAGGGTTTCCCGCCCGAAGACATTATTTTCGATCCCAATGTGTTCGCCGTGGCCACTGGCATCGACGAGCATAATCATTATGCGGTCGATTTCATCGAAGGCACGCGTTGGATACGCCAGAACCTGCCGCACGCGCGCATCTCCGGTGGCATATCCAACGTGAGTTTTTCCTTCCGCGGCAACGAACCGATGCGCGAGGCCATTCATACGGTCTTCCTGTACTACGCGATCCGCGAAGGCCTGACCATGGGCATCGTCAACGCGGGGCAGTTGGGCGTGTATGCCGATCTGGACCCGGTGCTGCGTGATCTGGTCGAAGATGTCATTCTGGATCGGGCCGAGCCGGTGGGCAAAAAAGACGCCGATGACGAACGGACGCCCACCGAGCGGCTGGTGCAGTTTGCCGAGACGGTGCGTGGCTCTGGCGCCAAGAAGGAAGAGGACCTCGCCTGGCGTGCGCGGCCGGTCGAAGATCGCCTGTCGCATGCGCTCGTGCATGGCATTACCGCCTTCATCGTCGAAGACACCGAAGAAGTCCGCCAGAAGATTGCCGACCGCGGCGGCCGACCCATCGAGGTCATCGAAGGGCCGCTCATGGACGGCATGAACGTCGTGGGCGATCTGTTTGGCGCCGGCAAGATGTTCCTGCCGCAGGTGGTCAAGTCCGCCCGCGTGATGAAGCAGGCCGTCGCGCACCTCATCCCGTTCATCGAGGAAGAGAAGCGCCAGATCGCCGCGGCCGGCGGCGACGTTCGCGCCAAGGGAAAGATCGTCATCGCCACGGTCAAGGGCGATGTGCACGACATTGGCAAGAACATCGTGTCGGTGGTTCTGCAGTGCAACAACTTCGAAGTCGTCAACATGGGCGTGATGGTTCCGTGCGCCCAGATTCTGGCCAAGGAAGAAAACGCCGACATCATCGGGCTGTCCGGCCTGATCACGCCCAGCCTCGAAGAGATGGCCTATGTCGCCTCCGAAATGCAGCGCGATGCGTACTTCCGTGAACGCAAGACGCCGCTGATGATAGGTGGCGCGACGACCAGCCGCGTGCATACCGCGGTGAAGATTGCGCCCCATTACGAAGGCCCGGTGATCTACGTGCCCGACGCCAGCCGATCGGTGGGCGTGGCCACCAATCTCATGTCTGATCAGGCGCAGACCTATCTGGATGAGCTGGCGCAGGAGTACGAAGACGTGCGCCGCCGCCACACCAATCGCAAGGCTACGTCGCTCATGCCGCTGGCCGAAGCGCGCGCGGCACGGCCGCAAATCGATTGGGCCCATTACACGCCGCCGCGCCCCAAGTTCATCGGGCGGCGCACGTTTAAAAGCTACGACCTGGCCGAGATCGCCCGCTATATCGATTGGGGCCCGTTCTTCATGACCTGGAGCCTGTTTGGCGCTTTCCCCGCCATCCTGGACGACAAGGTCGTGGGCGAGCAGGCGCGCAAGGTCTTTGCCGAGGGGCAGGCCATGCTCAAGCGCATCGTCGAAGGCCGCTGGCTGACCGCCAATGGCGTGGTGGGCTTTTATCCGGCCAATCGCATCAACGACGAGGATATCGAGGTCTATCGTGACGAGTCGCGCAGCGAGGTCCTGTTCACCTACCGGAATCTGCGGCAACAGGGTGTCAAGCGTGAAGGCGTGAGCAATAAGTGCCTGGCCGACTACATCGCGCCGAAAGACAGCGGCAAGCTGGATTACATCGGCGTGTTTGCCGTCACCGCGGGCTTGGGCATCGAGAAAAAAGAGGCCGAGTTCGAGGCCGCGCTGGACGATTACTCCAGCATCATGCTCAAGTCGCTGGCCGACCGCCTGGCCGAGGCGTTTGCCGAATGCCTGCATGCGCGCGTGCGGCGCGATCTTTGGGGTTACGCCGCTGACGAGCAGCTCGATAACGCTGCGCTCATCGCTGAAGAATACGTGGGCATACGCCCGGCGCCGGGGTATCCGGCCTGCCCGGAGCACGTGGTCAAGACGGATATGTTCCGCGTGCTGCAGGCCGAGGAAATAGGCATGGAACTGACTGACAGCTATGCCATGTTCCCGGCCTCAAGTGTGTCGGGCTTGTATTTCAGCCATCCGGACTCGCAGTACTTCAACGTGGGCACCATCGGCGAAGACCAGTTGGCCGATTATGTGGCCCGCAGTGGCCGCAGCGAGGAAGACGTGCGCCGCACGCTGGCGCCCAACCTGGGCAATTGAGACGGCGGTATTGCCGCGGCTGACGGGCCGCAGCAATACCGTGCGGCGCGTGGCCTCAGGGCTTGTAGACCACGATGACGGCGTTGTCGCTCGTAAAGGAGCCATCGTCCTGGATCTCGAAGTGTGTCTTCACCGGCTGGGGCGCTATGGCGCCCAGGTCGCGCAGTGCGCGCATCAGCACCTCCGGAGTGCGCATGCGCGCCACCCAGGACGCAAACTCAAGCGGCAGGCGGCGCAAGGTCATGCCTTGCAGCACGAAGCCGGCATCGGTCAGCAGCGTGATCCATTCGGCCTGGGAGTAGTCGCGCACATGCGAGGTGTCGCGCAGCACTTCGATGGTTTGCAGCCAGGTGTCGAGCAGCGCCTGGCCGGGGGAAACCACATCGGTGAAGACCGCGATGCCGCCCGGCTTGAGCACCCGGCGCGCCTCGCGCAGGCCGAGGCCAGGATCTTCCCAATGATGCGTCGAGTAGCGGCTCATCACCAGGTCAAATTCGCCATCGTCAAAAGGCAGGCGCTCGGCCTTTCCCTGACAGGTGCCCAGGTTGGCCAGGCCGCGTTTGGCCGCTTCGGCCGCCACCACATCGAGCATGGCCTGTGACAGGTCATAGGCCACCACCGAGGCCACCAGGGGCGCTACGTTGAAGCTGACGTGCCCGCCACCACAGCCCAGATCCAGCACCCTGGCCTGTGGGTGAGCTGCGGCGATGCCGGCTATCTGCTTGAGATCTTCGCCCTGGGCGTGGACGGCGCTGGTCAGGTAGGCCGAAGCCTGCGGACTGAATTGGCGTTGGACGGCAGCGTCGTGGCTGGGTGCGGTCATGGTGTTTCCTTGCTGCGGGGGTGGAGGATGCGGGCTAAGATAGGCAATCGACAGTACCCGTACAAGACCATAGATCATCCTGGTATGAATAGTGCCACCCCGGGCTCATCCCTGCGCCGACAGAATCTGGGCGAATTCGTGCGTAGTGCCCGCTCACGCATCACCCCGCAAATGGCCGGCCTGCCGGCCGGATCGCGCCGCCGCACGCCAGGCTTGCGCCGCGAAGAGGTGGCGCAGCTTTCCGACATCAGCGTGACCTGGTATACGTGGATCGAGCAGGGCCGGGAAGTGTCGGTGTCACCGGCCGTGTGGTCGCGCATCGCCAACGTGCTGCAGCTGGCGCGCGCCGAGCGGGCTTATCTGTTCGAGTTGGCCGAGTGCGCCGATCCCCAGCATCCCCGCGATGAGCCTGCCGGGGCGGCGGGTCTGCTGTTGCAAGGCTGTGTGGACGCCGTCATGGCGCCAGCCTACGTGCTCGACCGCGCATGGCGTGTCCTGGCCAGCAACGTTGCCATGCGCGAGTTATTCGATCATTGGCCCGCGCGTGACCCCGAGCCCAACCTGCTGCACTACATCTTTCTGGATCCGGCGGCGCGTTCGCTGGTCGTGGATTGGGAGCAGCGCGCCAGACGGGTGGTGGCCGAGTTTCGCGCCGACGCCGGCGCGCATCTCGATGAACCGGACGTGCGTGGCCTGATCGATGAGCTCGAACGCTCCAGCGCAGTGTTTGCGCACTGGTGGACGCGCCATGCCGTGGTGGATCGCGAGGGAGGGCTGCGTGACTTCAATCATCCGGCGCGCGGCTTGCTGCGCTATCAGCAAGTCACCTTCCGCCTGGCGACCCATCCCGAACTCAAACTGGTGATGTTGCTGCGCGACACAGAGAACGACCCAGCCACACCGGCCTAGCGATCCAGGATCGAGGGTTGCAGCGGCAGCGTGCCGGGCAGCCCGGCTTCGGCCAGCCCGAGCAACAGCTTTTTGATGGGAGCCGGCAGCGCGATGGCGTTGAGCTCGTTTGACGGCACCCAGCGTTCGGGCAGCGTCCCGGCACGCAGGCCAGCCGGGGCGGCCGTCACGTACCAGGGACGAACGTGCAGCCGGTAATGCGAGAACGTATGCGCGAAGGCGGCCAGTTCGTAATGGGTTTGCGGCTCCAGGCCGAGCGCGCGGCAGGCCAGCCTGGCGTCGCCGCCGGCGTCGAACTCCGGCAGGCTCCACAGCCCTCCCCATATTCCTGGCGACGGCCGCTGCTGCAGAAATATTGCGCCGTCATGCTCTAGCACCAGCATGGCGGTTTGCCGCTCGGGCACGGCTCGGCGTGTCTTGGGGGTGGGGAGCTCCTGCTGGCGCCCGTCGCGGCGCGCGATACAGGATGCAGCAACCGGGCAGCGGTCGCAGGCAGGCTTGCCGCGTGTGCACAGTGTCGCGCCCAGGTCCATCAATCCTTGTGTGTAGGCCGTCATGTCCAGGCCGGGCACAGCGCTGACGAGGTCTTCAGCCAGGCGCCATAGCCTCTGCTCAAGCTCGCGTTTGGACGGATCGCCCTCGATACCGAAATGGCGCGTGAAGACGCGCTTGACGTTGCCGTCCATGATGGGCGAGCGCTCGCCATAAGCAAAGGCGGCAATGGCCGCCGCAGTGGACCGCCCGATGCCGGGCAGCGTGGCGATGGTCTGCGCATCTGGCGGGAAGCGGCCCGCCCAGCGCGCCACGATGTCCTGCGCACAACGATGCAGATTTCGTGCTCGGGCGTAATACCCCAGGCCAGCCCAATACGGCATCACGTCTTCCTGGCTGGCGGCGGCCAGCGCCGCGACGTCGGGGAATCGGCCGAGAAAGCGTTCGAAATAAGGGATGACCGTGGCGACCTGGGTTTGCTGCAGCATGATCTCTGACAGCCAGATGCGGTAGGGATCCCGGGTGTTCTGCCAAGGCAGGCGGTGGCGGCCGTGGCGGGCCTGCCAGTCGGCGATGAGAGCGGCGAATTCCATGGGGGGATTATCGCATTGCCCTATTGCGGGGACGGTTGGGGACGAGTACTAAGGGAGAAAACAAAAGGCGTAAGCGCCCGACGCAGCGGTCCGTGTGCCCCATAAGGGCTGTTTCGAGCGCTAGTGTCGGCAATCCTCACCAACGGAGTAGACATGAATGCCCCTCTCACGCCGGCGCAGCGCGCCGCGCTACAGTCCGTGCATCTGGACGACAAATACACCCTGCAAACCGGCCGTGCCTGGATGAGCGGCATCCATGCCCTCGTGCGCCTGCCCATGATGCAGCGCGAGCGAGACGTCCGCGCCGGCCTGAACACCGCGGGCTTCATTTCAGGCTATCGCGGTTCGCCCCTGGGTGGTGTGGACCAGAACATGTGGAAGGCCGCCAAGTACCTGAAAGAGCATCACATCGAATTCCAGCCGGGTATCAACGAGGATCTGGCCGCAACCGCAGTGTGGGGCTCGCAACAGGTGAATCTGTTTCCCGGCGCCAAGTACGACGGCGTATTCGGCATGTGGTACGGCAAGGGGCCGGGTGTGGACCGCTGTGGCGACGTGTTCAAGCACGCCAACGCTGCAGGCACCTCGCGCCATGGTGGGGTACTGGTGGTAGCCGGTGACGACCATCCTGCCAAGTCGTCGACCCTGCCGCATCAAAGCGATCACATCCTCAAGGCGTGCATGATCCCCGCGCTGTTTCCGTCCAGCGTCCAGGAGGTGCTGGATTTCGGGTTGCATGGCTGGGCCATGAGCCGCTATGCCGGGGTGTGGGTGGGTTTGAAAACCATCACGGACATTGTCGAAGTCTCCGCCTCGGTGGATATCGACAGCGACCGGGTGAGCATCGTGTTGCCGCAGGACTTCATCCTCCCGCCAGACGGCCTGAATATCCGTCTGCCTGACACGCCGTTGCAACAGGAAGCGCGGCTGCTCGACTACAAGCTCTACGCCGCGCTGGCCTATGCGCGCGCCAATAAACTCAATCGCGAACTCTGGAGCGTGCCGCAGGACCGCGCACGTTTTGGCATCATCACCTCGGGCAAGGCTTATCTGGATACACGGCAGGCCTTGTCGGATCTCGGTCTGTCAGAGCAAGCCTGTCAGCGCATCGGCCTGCGGCTGTTCAAGGTAGGCATGGTGTGGCCACTGGAGGCCACCGGGGTGCAGCAGTTTGCCGAGGGTCTGGATGAGATCCTGGTGGTGGAAGAAAAGCGCCAGGTCATCGAGTATCAGTTGAAGGAAGAGTTGTTTTCCTGGATCGGCACGGGCAAGAAAATCCCGCGCGTGGTCGGCAAGTTCGACGACAAGGACGGCGGCGAATGGTCGGTGCCGCAGGGGAATTGGCTCCTGCCGGCTCACTATGAGTTCTCACCGGCCATGGTGGCCAAGGCCATAGGCGCGCGCCTGCTGCGCCTGGAGTTGCCCGAAGACGTACGCGCTGGCATCCAGGCGCGACTGGCCTTCATCGAGGAGCGCGAGACGGCGCTGTCCAAACCGCGTCTGGTGGTCGATCGTAAACCGTGGTTCTGCTCAGGCTGCCCCCACAATACGTCGACCCGCCTGCCGGAGGGATCGCGCGGGCTGGCGGGTATCGGTTGCCATTACATGGTGACCTGGATGGGCCGCAATACCCAGGTCTTTACGCAGATGGGCGGCGAGGGCGTGCCATGGTTGGGGCAGGCGCCGTTTACCGAAGAAAAACACGTCTTCGCCAATCTGGGCGATGGCACGTATTTCCATTCAGGCTTGCTGGCCATACGGGCGGCGGTGGCCGCCAAGGCACCCATCACCTACAAAATTCTCTTCAACGACGCGGTGGCCATGACCGGGGGGCAGCCTGTCGACGGTCCCATCAGTGTGCCCATGATCACGCAGCAGATGGCGGCCGAGGGCATTCAGAGAATCATCATCGTCACCGATGAGCCGGAAAAGTATCAGGGCGTCACCGGACTGGCGCCGGGCGTGCCGGTCAAGCATCGTGATGAACTCGATGGCGTCATGCGCGAACTGCGCGAGTACCCGGATGTTTCCGTTCTCATTTACGACCAGACCTGCGCCACCGAAAAGCGGCGCCGCCGCAAGCGCAATGCTTATCCCGATCCCGCGCGTCGCGTAGTCATCAACGAGCGTGTGTGCGAAGGGTGCGGAGATTGTTCCGAGAAGTCGCATTGCTTGTCGGTCGAGCCGCTGGAGACCGAGTTCGGTCGCAAGCGGACCATCAACCAGTCCAGCTGCAACAAGGATTTCTCCTGTCTCAAAGGGTTCTGCCCGAGCTTCGTGACCGTCGAGGGCGGCAAGCTGCGCAAGCCTCGCGCGCTGGCCTCCGAAGGGGATATCGCGGCGGGCGTGCCCGAACCGCGCCCGGCCAGCATCGAGGGCCATTACGGCGTGTTCATTGCCGGTGTCGGCGGCACTGGCGTTGTCACCATTGGGCAGTTGATCGGCATGGCGGCCCATCTGGAAGGCAAGGGCTGCTCGGTGCTGGACATGGCGGGCCTGGCCCAAAAGGGCGGCGCCGTCTATTCCCACGTGGTGCTGGCTCCCACGCCGGGCGAGTTGATGAACACCCGCGTGGCCATGGGCGAGGCGGATCTGGTGCTGGCCGGCGACCTGGTGGTGGGAACCAGCCAGGAAGCGGTTGCGCGCATGCGTCCGGACCGCACGCGCGCGCTTGTCAATACTGATGTCGCTCCCACTGCGGCCTTTGTCCACAATCCCGACTGGACCTTGCCGGGCTCCGATCTCCAGGGCGACCTGTCCCGGGTTTGCGCCACCGTCTCCCAGATCGATGCCGCGGCATTGGCCGTCGGATTGCTGGGCGACGCCATCTATGCCAATCCGCTCATGATGGGCTATGCCTATCAAAAGGGCTGGCTGCCCCTGGGCGAAGAAGCGTTGTTGCGAGCCATCGAGCTCAACGGGCAGCAGGTACCCAACAACCTGGCGGCATTTGCGTGGGGCCGCCGCGCGGCAGCCGATCTGGCCGCGGTGCAGGCGCTTATCGGCCTGGCTGCGGCCAAGCCGCAGGCCGAGATCGTTGAGGTGCGGCGTGGCGACAACGCCGTAGTGGACTTCAAGCGCCCGGCAAACGAGCTGGCGCAGCGGGTTCAAGTCCGGCGCGATTTTCTGACGGCGTATCAGAACGCTGCCTACGCCAAGCGTTATACCGACCTGGTTGATCAGGTCGCGCAAGCCGAACGAACGGCCACGGGCACCACGCGCCTGGCCGAGGCAGTGGCCCACAACTATTTCAAACTCATGGCGTACAAGGATGAGTATGAGGTGGCCCGGCTGTATAGCGACGGCGAATTTCTCAAGAAAGTTGCCGCGCAGTTCGAAGGGGATTGGAAGCTAAAGTTCTACCTGGCTGCGCCACTGACGGCCAAGCGGGATGAGCAGGGGCATTTGCAGAAACGGGCCTACGGCCCCGGCATGTTGCGGGTTTTCGCGCTGCTGGCGCGCCTGCGTTTCCTGCGGGGCACGGCTCTGGATGTCTTTGGCCATAGTGCAGAGCGCCGTGCCGAACGCGAGCTGATCCGCGAGTATGCCCAGCACATGACGGCGGTAATGGGCAAACTGAATCGCGGTAACCTGGAGCAGGCCGTGGCGCTGGCCAGCCTGCCGCAGGAGATTCGCGGTTACGGTCATGTCAAGGAGGCCGCGATGGCCCGCGCCGCGCACAAGCGCGAGCTGTTGCTGCGTGAGTTCAGCGCGGCCGTGTTGCCTCTGGGAGGCGCGCGCGCGGCCTGAGCCGGGCCCGGCCCTGATGCCATGTCAGGTGCCGGGCTCTTCTTGCCCGAACAAGCTTTTTACTGGGCCTGTTACCGCACGAATATGCGTGCGCTATTCGCGCGGGCATGTCGTCGAGCGCAAACCGCGTTGGACGACTAACCCAGCACCCTGGCTCCCGATTCCGCTACGCCTGCCCGACCGGGCGCCGCGGCATATTGAACAGTTCGACCTTCATTTTGGGCCGGTCGAAGCGTTCGACACGCGGGGCTGAGCGCGCCTTGTCCCGGGCGGACTGAGCGGCCAGGTGTTCGCGGTGGGCAATGATTTCTTCGGCGCGCGCATGATGCGCGGGCATTTTGCGCACCAGCACCCGCCCTTCGCGCGGGAAGTAGTGGATGCGGCGCGCATGAATGTCGCCCAGATCCTGGGCGAGTACCGGGATCGCCTCGGTCTTGAGGTATTGCAGAACGAAACGCCCATTGCGCTCACCGATGTTCATCTGCTGCATGGCGCTGAGGACGGCGCCGCCGCCGAAGACTTTGGCCTGCAATCGTTCGCGGGCGGCGCCGGCCTTGAGCAGTTCGTTGATGAGCACCTCCATGGCGAACGCACCGTAGCGCATGGTGGCCGAGGCGGGCGATTGGGCATCGCCTTCGGGCAACATGAAGTGATTCATGCCGCCCACGCCGGTGACCGGATCGCGCAGGCAGGCCGCCACGCAGGAGCCCAGCACGGTGGACAGCATGATGTCCTCGCCGGCTGTGACGAAGTACTCGTTGGGTAGAACTTTGACGGCATGGCTGCCGAAGGTGCTGTCGTAGTAGTGGCGGGAGGCGCGGGCGTCGAGGCGGGCTGTCATAGGGCAGACTCAGCGGGTTCGGACCGCAAAACGGGGCCAGGTTTCAAATTGTTATCGTCGTTCGCAATATTCTGCCGTACAAGCATGACCTTTGTCTTGCACTGGATGGCGTGGTGCGTCCGGGCCACAAAGCGAAGCGCCCGTTCAGGCACTGTAGTGCCGAACGGGCGCGGGCTTTTCGGGGATCAAGAAGCTTAAAAGCGGGTACTGCGCGTGACTGACCAGCGCGCCGAGAGCGCACCCAGCACGCCGGCGGCGATGACGGCGGCCGCCAGAGCAGGCACCTCTGGCAGATGCAGCGCAAACTCGGTGCTGTAACTACGGGCCAGGCGCAGCACGGCCTGGTTCAGCGGCACCAATGCGGCCGCAGCCGCGGCGATGGCCAACAGGGCGGCCAGTGCGCCGGACAAGGCGCCCTGGTAGAGAAAGGGCCGCCGGACGAAGGATTCGGTGGCGCCAACCAAGCGCGCCACGGCGATCTCCTCGCGTTGGGTCAGGGCCTGCATGCGCACGGTGTTAAAGACGGTGGCCAGCACGACCACGGCTACGCAGATCGCCAGAAACCCCAGTCCCAGACTGGCGAACCGCAGAATGGCCTCCAGGCGTTGGACCCAGGCGCTGTCGAGCTGTACCTGATCGACGTATTGCCATTTGCGCCAACCGTCGGCCAGCACACCCGCGCGCTGAGCCAGGTCGTCGCCGCCGGCCAGTGTGACCACCACGGCGTCCGGCAGGGGATTTTCAGGCAGAACGGCCAGCGCGCCTGACCAGGCAGGATTCTGGCGCAGTGTCTTCAACGCCTGATCGCGCGGCATCAGCCGCACCGCGGCAATCTGGTCGCCGAACTCCCGGCCGATACGCTCGGTAATGGCGGCGGCCGTGCCGGCGGGGGCCGTTGGTTGCACGTAGAGGGTGAGCTCGGGCGTGACGGAAATCTGGCGCGCCAGCGGCTGGACGGAGACCAGCACGGCGCTGCCCAGCAGGGGCAGGGCCAGCACCAGCGCCATGACCAGCAGGTTGGCCAGCCAGGAGAAAGGTTGAGCCCCCAGGCGTTTCAAGGTGATGGCCAGAGCGTAACGGTGCTGCCGCAACCAGGCCTTCATGCGGCCTCTCCTTGGGAGTCGTGAAATTTGCCGTGATCAATGCGCAGTGTGCGCCGCGTGTAACGTGCCATGAGCTGTTGGTCGTGGGAAGCGATCAGCGTGGTGACCCCTACCCGGTTGAAGTCACGGAACACATTCATGATGCGCTGGGCGTTGTCGTCATCCAGATTGGCAGTGGGCTCGTCCGCAATCAGGATGGCCGGACGGTTGACGATGGCGCGGGCGATGGCCAGACGCTGTTGCTCGCCGCCGGATAGCTCGATGGGGTTGAGGTCTTCCTTGCCGGCCAGACCGACTTTGTCCAGGGCGGCCCGCGCCCGGCCCGCGGCGGCGTCGGACGCCTGGCCTATCACCGACAGGGGCAACATGACGTTGGCCAGCGCGCTGCGGTCATAGAGCAAATGCGTATCCTGCAGGATGACGCTGACGGCCCGGCGTAAGTAGGGACGCGCGCGGCTGGAGAGTTTGTCCAGGCGTTGGCCATGGACCTGTATCGAGCCGCGGCTGGGCGGTTCCAGGCCGGCGATCAGCTTGAGCAGGGTGGATTTGCCGGCGCCCGACGGGCCCGAAACAAAGACGAATTCCCCCGCGTCCACGCGGAAGTTGATGTCGGCCAGAATGTTCCGGCCGCGACCATAGGATTTGAATACGTGCTGGAATTCGATCATGGCGAGCAGGCAGAAGAAGCTGCAATAGTAACTCCGCCCTATCTTACCATGCCAGGATGGAAGACGCGTTGCGGTCAGTGGCCAGAGGCGGGCTCCGGCAAGGGTTGCGGATCCGTGGTTTGTGTCCCTTAAATAAGGAAAATACGGAAAGGGATTTCCCCCATGTCCCCAAATTTAACCAACCTTTACCATCCGCCAAAGCACGTTGGCCCACCAGGCTGGCGCTTCGATGTCATCCTTACACGGAGATCACCATGAAAGCACTGAAATTTGCCGCACTGGGTGCTGCATTGCTGGCCGCGAGTTCGGCCGCGCACGCCGGCACAACCTTCGACAACGTGAAAAAGAAGGGTTATGTCCAGTGCGGCGTGTCTACCGGTATTCCTGGTTTTTCGATCGCAGACAGCAAGGGCGAATGGAAAGGTATCGACGTCGATCTGTGTCGCGCCATCGCCGCGACCATGTTTGGCGATGCGACGAAGTTCAAGGTCACTCCCCTGAACACTCAGCAACGCTTCACCGCGCTGCAGTCGGGTGAAATCGATGCGCTGACCCGCAATACGACCGTCACCCAGACGCGCGACACCACCCTGGGCCTGATTGGCGTGGGCGTGAACTACTACGACAGCCAGGGCGTCATGGTGTCGAAGGATCTTGGCGTCAAGAGCGCCAAGGAGCTGGGCGGCGCCACTATCTGCGTGCAGCCGGGAACCACCACCGAACTGAATCTGGCCGACTGGTTCCGCGCCAACAAGATCGAATTCAAGCCCGTGGTCATCGACAAGTACGATGAAATCGTGCGCGCCTTCTCGGCCGGCCGTTGCGACGCCTTCACGACCGACAAGTCGCAACTCGCCTCGACCCGCACGACGCTCGAGAATCCGGAAAAGTACATCATCCTGCCGGAAGATTTCTCCAAGGAACCGCTGGGCCCCATGGTGCGCCAGGGCGATGAGCAGTGGTTCAACGTCGTGCGCTGGGCGCTCAACGCCATGCTGGAGGCCGAAGAATACGGCATCACCTCCAAGAACGTCGACGAGCAGCTCAAGAGCTCCAACCCCAACGTGCAGCGCATCCTGGGCGTGACCCCGGGCATGGGCAAGAACCTGGGTGTGGATGACAAATGGGCCTACAACGTCATCAAGCAAGTGGGCAACTATGGCGAAAGCTTCGAGTCCACCTTGGGCAAGAACGGTCCCATGAAGCTGGATCGTGGCCTCAATGCTTCCTACAAGCAGGGCGGCCTGATGTACGGCTGGCCGGTGCGCTAAGCGCAGGCATCACGGCCGGGTGCAGCGCACCCGGCCGAGCCCGTGCGGAGCGGGTAGCTACGGGCGGCATGACGCCGCCTTGAATCCGTTATTGGCAGAAGCATCTATGGCGACAACCCAGAAAAACGCCCCGGCCCAGGCGCCGCGACGTCGGATCAGCTGGAATGACCCCGGCTTTCGTGCCGTGATTTACCAGGTGGTTGCAGTGGGGCTGGTGGCGCTGACGGTCTGGTTCCTGGTGTCGAACACCTTGCATAACCTGGCTGTACGCAACATATCCACCGGCTTTGGATTTCTCAATCGTGAAGCAGGTTTCGCGATAGGCGAAACACTCATCTCCTATTCCCCCTCGGATACCTACGGCCGCGCCATTCTGGTGGGGCTGCTCAATACGCTGCGCGTGGCCGTGCTTGGCATCGTGTTGGCCACCATCCTGGGTACATTGATCGGGATCGGCCGGTTATCCAAGAACTGGCTGGTCGCGCGCTTGACGTCGGTGTATGTCGAGGTCATGCGCAATGTGCCGCTGCTGCTGCAGCTTTTCTTCTGGTATGCACTGATCACCGAAAACATGCCGGGGCCGCGTCAGGCGCACAACCCGTTGCCTGGGGTTTTCGTGTCCAACCGTGGCGTCAAAGTGCCCGAAGCGGTCGGCGCCTCGCTGGACTGGATTCTGCTTGGGCTGGGCCTGGCCATCATCGCCACGTTGGTGCTGGGACATTGGGCCAAGAAGCGCCAACATGAAACCGGACGGGTGTTTCCGCTGGGCCGTGTGGCGGTGGCGCTGCTGATTGCTTGCCCGCTGGTGGGGTGGATCGTCAGCGGCATGCAGTTGTCGCTGTCGCTGCCGGAACTCAAAGGATTCAATTTCCAGGGCGGCCTGACTCTGACTCCCGAGTTTGCCGCACTGTTGGCCGGTCTGGTTATCTACACCTCGGCATTCATCGCCGAAGTGGTGCGTTCCGGTATCCAGGCCGTCAGCAGCGGTCAATGGGAGGCGGCCAGCTCGCTGGGTTTGCGCCGCTCGCAGGTACTGCGTTTGGTCGTGCTGCCGCAGGCGCTGCGCGTGATCATCCCGCCCATGACCAGCCAGTACCTCAATCTCACCAAAAACAGTTCGCTGGCCGTTGCGATCGGCTATCCGGACATCGTGTCGGTGGTCAACACCACGCTGAACCAGACCGGGCAGGCCATCGAGGGCATCCTCATCATCATGGCTGCCTATCTGACGGTCAGCCTGTCGATCTCCATCTTCATGAACTGGTACAACAAGCGCATCGCGCTGGTGGAGCGTTGATATGAGCAGCACTACGCAAACCCCGCGCTCCGACTTGCCGCCGCCGTCCCACCACGTCGGCCCCTGGGCCTGGATGAAGACGCGTCTTTTCTCCTCGCCGCTATCCATTCTGGCCACGGTGCTGCTGGCCTGGCTGCTGATCATGGCGGTGCCCGCGCTGGTGGAGTGGGCGTTCATCAAAGCCGACTTCACGGCCAGTTCGGCGCAGGAGTGCCGTGCCTCGGGCGGCGCCTGCTGGGCGTTTATCGTCGAGAAGCACCGGCTCATCCTGTTTGGTACGTATCCCTACGATGAACAGTGGCGGCCGCTGATCGCCAGCCTCATCCTGATCGCGGTCATCATCATCAGTGGCATGCGCCGCTTCTGGAGGCCGGCGCTGGCGTTGGTGTGGATCGTCGGCCTGACCCTGGTCGCCGTGCTCATGTGGGGCGGTGTCCTGGGCCTGACTTACGTTGAGAACAGCCGCTGGGGCGGCCTGCCGCTGACCTTGATACTGTCGACCTTCGGTATCGCTTTCGCATTTCCGATCGGCGTGCTGCTGGCGTTGGGGCGTCGTTCCCATATGCCGGCCATCAAGACCCTCTGCGTGGTCTACATCGAGCTCATCCGTGGCGTGCCGCTCATCAGCCTGCTGTTCATGTCGTCGGTGATGCTGCCGCTGTTTCTGCCCGAAGGCTTTTCGATAGACAAGCTGCTGCGCGCGCAGATCGCCATCATCATGTTTGCGGCGGCGTATATCGCCGAGACGGTGCGGGGCGGTCTGCAGGCCATTCCCAAAGGGCAATACGAGGGAGCGAATTCGCTTGGCCTGTCGTACTGGCAGAAGATGCGCAAGATCATCCTGCCGCAGGCCTTGAAGATCGTCATTCCGCCCCTGGTCAGCATCTTCATCGCGCTGTTCAAGGACACTTCGCTGGTGGTGATCATCGGTATCTTCGATCTGACCCTGGCGGCCAAGGCGGCGTTGTCGGATGCGGCCTGGCGGGGTTTCAGCGTGGAAGCCTATATTTTTATTTCGCTGATCTACTTCGTCTTCTGCTTCTCGATGTCCAAATACAGCCAGCGGCTGGAGCGCCGCCTGGCGACCGGTCATCAACGATAGAAACGCGCCGGCCAACCTCGCGCTGGCCGGTCACTTTTTCGGGAGTACAGGCATGTCCAATGCCATCATCCGCCTGCAGGACGTCAACAAGTGGTACGGCCAGTTCCACGTCCTGCGCAACATCAATCTGGACGTGGCATCCGGCGAGCGTATCGTGATCTGTGGCCCTTCGGGTTCGGGCAAGTCGACCATGATCCGCTGCATCAACCGCCTCGAAGAACATCAGCAGGGCAAGATCATCGTCGACGGTACGGAGCTGACCAACGACCTCAAGCAGATCGAAACCATCCGCAAGGATGTCGGAATGGTGTTTCAGCACTTCAACCTGTTTCCGCATCTGACGGTGCTGGAGAACCTGACGCTGGGGCCGGTCTGGGTGCTTAAGAAATCACGCGCCGAGGCCGAGGCCACGGCCATGCAGTATCTCGAACGGGTGCGAATCCCTGACCAGGCGCACAAATTTCCTGGCCAGCTTTCTGGCGGGCAGCAGCAACGGGTAGCGATTGCGCGTTCGCTGTGCATGAGCCCGAAGATCATGTTGTTCGATGAGCCGACATCGGCGCTGGACCCTGAAATGGTCAAGGAGGTGCTCGATGTCATGGTCAGCCTGGCCCAGGAAAGCGGCATGACCATGCTGTGTGTGACCCATGAAATGGGCTTTGCGCGCAAGGTGGCCAATCGGGTCATCTTCATGGACCGCGGCGAGATCATCGAAGAAAACACGCCCGACGAGTTCTTCGACCACCCCAAAAACGAGCGCACCCAGCTTTTCCTCAGCCAGATCCTTCATTGACGCGTCGCGCGGCCGGAGTCGGCCGTGCGCATGCTCTCCCGGACGGGATGGCTGCGTTATGCTACGGGCCAAACGCAACGTACGCATATAAAACATCCCTGTCCGGAGACTTTCATGACCCGTTCCCTCGTGTCCACCTCGCGCCGAGCGCTGCTCGGTGGCGTCCTCGCCCTGACTGCAGGCCTGTCGCTGCTCGCACCGGCTGCGGCACAGACCGATTTCCCGAATAAACCCCTGCGTTTCATCGTTCCTTATCCGCCCGGCGGCCCGCTCGACACTATGGCTCGCCTGCTGGCCGAAAAGGTGCGCGACTCCCTGGGCCAGCCCGTCATCGTCGAGAACAAGGCGAGCGCGGGGGGCAATATCGGCGCAGATCTGGTGGCCAAGGCCGCGCCCGATGGCTATACCCTGGTGATGGGGGCCGTAGCCACGCACGCCATCAATCCCTTCCTGTTTGCCAACCTGCCCTACGATCCGGTCAAGGACTTCGCGCCCATCACCATCGTGGCGTCGGTGCCCAATGTGCTGGTCATGAACGTCGACTTCGCGCAGAAGAACAACATCAACAACGTGGCTGATCTGGTCGCTTACGCCAAGAAGAATCCTGGTCGTCTGAACTACGGCTCGGGCGGCAATGGCAGTGCGGGCCATTTGTCCGGTGAGCTGCTCAAGGCGCGCGCCGGTATCGCCGCCGAGCATATCCCTTACCAGGGCGCCGCGCCGGCCCAACTGGCCTTGCTATCCGGTCAATCGGACTTCATGTTCGACAATCTGGCCGCCTCGGCTCCGCTCATCAAGGATGGCAAAGTCAAGGCGCTGGCAGTGACGACGGCCAAGCGCTCCTCGTTGCTGCCGGATGTGCCGACGGTGGAAGAGTCGGGCGTGAAGGGGTTTGACCTGGGCACCTGGTTTGGCGTGTTCGTGCCAGGCGCCACGCCGGCTCCTGTCGTTGCCAAACTCAACAAGGCCTACACCGATGCGCTCAATCGTCCCGAGGTGCGTCAGCGTCTGCTGACCATGGGTTCGGAGCAGGCGCCGATGAGTGCGGAAGACTTTGCCGCTTTCGTCAAGGCCGAAAAGGACAAGTACGGCGAGATCGTCAGTATCTCGGGTGCCAGCCTGAACTGATCCATCAGGCTTGGAGCAGACGATGGAGTTGTATTCCGTCATCAAGATCGTGCATGTGCTGGCGATTACCGTCTGGGTCCTGGGCTTGCTCTGGCTATCGTCGGTCACGGGCTTTTCGGCCGCTTCGGCGGCCAGCCTGCGCCGGATGGCGCGCTGGAATCATCGGCTGGTGCTGCCGGCCATGGCGCTGACCTGGTGCTGTGGCCTGGTCATGGGCGGCATGGTGGGCTGGTTTGGCCAGTTGTGGCTGGACGTGAAAGTGGCTCTGGTGGTCCTGCTGACCTTGCTGCAACTGTGGCAGACCCGGGTGTTGACCCGCATGCTCGACAAGCAGGAGTATCGCGCGCCGGAGTGGATGAGTCTGGCGGGTGCCACGGTCTTTCTGCTGACTGCGCTGGCGATCACGCTGGCCGTGGCCAAGCCATTTTTCTGAGGTGCATCAGGCCGGCAGCGTCCAATGCTTGGACAACTCGACGGCCTGACGCCAGCGCTGCATGCGCGCCAGGCGGACATCGGCTGGCCAGCGCGGCTCGAAGCGGCGTTCGGCCTGCCACTGGGCGGCGAATTCTTGCTGATCGCTCCAGAAACCGACCGCCAGCCCGGCCAGGCCGGCTGCGCCTCGGGCGGTGGATTCGGCAATACGGGGGCGCACCACCGGCACGCCCAGCAGATCGGCCTGCATCTGCATCAGCAGATCGTTGCGCGCCGCGCCTCCATCGACCCGCAATTCCGAGGCGCCCAGTCCGGCAAAGGCTGGCACCATGAAGACGTCATCCGTATCGGCCACACTCGCGGCCAGAGGCTCGATGTCTTCGGCATGCTGGATGATGCCCAGCCCGTCGCGCAGCCATTGCACCGCTGCGCCGGCGACAAAGACGCTTCCCTCGAGCATGTAGGTGCTGCGCTAGCTGTGAAGATTCAATAGGTTGTATGCATGGTTCATCCGAACCGGATTTGAGAAACTGGAAATCGCCAACCCCCCAGTTCACTCAAGGAGCCCGGCCGGATGAACACCCATAAGCATGCCCGATTGACCTTCCTACGTCGACTCGAAATGGTCCAGCAATTGATCGCCCATCAAGTTTGTGTGCCTGAAGCGGCCCGCGCCTATGGGGTCACCGCGCCGACTGTGCGCAAATGGCTGGGCCGCTTCCTGGCTCAGGGCCAGGCGGGCTTGGCCGATGCGTCCTCGCGCCCGACGGTCTCGCCCCGAGCGATTGCGCCGGCCAAGGCGCTGGCTATCGTGGAGCTGCGCCGCAAGCGGCTGACCCAAGCGCGCATCGCCCAGGCGCTGGGCGTGTCAGCCAGCACCGTCAGCCGCGTCCTGGCCCGCGCCGGTCTGTCGCACCTGGCCGACCTGGAGCCGGCCGAGCCGGTGGTGCGCTACGAGCATCAGGCCCCCGGCGATCTGCTGCACATCGACATCAAGAAGCTGGGACGTATCCAGCGCCCTGGCCACCGGGTCACGGGCAACCGACGCGATACCGTTGAGGGGGCCGGCTGGGACTTCGTCTTCGTGGCCATCGATGACCACGCCCGCGTGGCCTTCACCGACATCCACCCCGACGAGCGCTTCCCCAGCGCCGTCCAGTTCCTCAAGGACGCAGTGGCCTACTACCAGCGCCTGGGCGTGACCATCCAGCGCTTGCTCACCGACAATGGCTCGGCCTTTCGCAGCCGCGCCTTCGCCGCGCTGTGCCATGAGCTGGGCATCAAGCACCGCTTTACCCGACCTTACCGCCCACAGACCAATGGCAAGGCCGAACGCTTCATCCAGTCGGCCTTGCGTGAGTGGGCTTACGCTCACACCTACCAGAACTCCCAACACCGAGCCGATGCCATGAAATCCTGGCTACACCACTACAACTGGCATCGACCCCACCAAGGCATCGGGCGCGCTGTACCCATCTCCAGACTCAACCTGGACGAATACAACCTATTGACAGTTCACAGCTAGCGGTCGCCATCGGGCAGGCCCCAACCGACGGTGGACAACAGATGGTTGTGCGAAGCCACGGGTTTGTCGCCCACATTCATGAGCATGAAACACCCTGTGCCGTAGGTGTTTTTGGCCATGCCTGGCGCAAAGCATCCCTGGCCGAAGGTGGCCGCCTGTTGATCGCCCGCTACGCCGGCAATCGGGATGGGGCCCCCCAGCCACTGGGGGTGCGCCTGGCCGATGACGGCGCTGCTGGGCGCGACCTGGGGCAATACGGACGGCGGGATGTTCAACAAGGCCAGGATGTCTTCGTTCCAGGCCTGCGTGTGCAGATCAAAGAGCATGGTGCGCGAGGCATTGCTGGGATCGGTGCTGTGAACCGCGCCGTGGGTCAGTTGCCAGATCAACCAGGTGTCCACGGTGCCGAAAGCCAGCTCGCCGCGTTCGGCCGCCTGACGCGCACCCGGCACATGGTCGAGCAGCCAGGCCAGCTTGGTACCGGAAAAATACGCATCCACGACAAGTCCCGTGCGCGATTGCAGCCAGTCGGCGTGGCCGTCGCGGCGCAGGTGCTCGCACAGGGGTGCGGTACGGCGGTCCTGCCAGACGATGGCGCGCGCCAGGGGGCGCCCGGTGCTGCGCTCCCAAAGCAGCGTGGTTTCACGCTGATTGGTAATACCGATGGCTGCCAGGTCGGCGGCGCTCACGCCGGCATTGCGGATGGCTTCACGCGCGACTTCGAGCTGGCTGCTCCAGATCTCCAGGGCATCGTGCTCTACCCAGCCCGGGCGTGGATAGTATTGGCGAAACTCCCGCTGGCCGACGCCGCGCACGGCGCCTTTGCGGTCGAAAACGATCGCTCGCGAGCTGGTGGTGCCCTGGTCCAGCGCAAGCACATAATCACTCGTCGTCACGTTGCACCTTGTTCCGGTTGAGTTGCGCGCCGGCGTCAGGTGCCAGGCGGCGGAAGGACAATGTGGAAAGCGCGCACAGCACGCCTATGGTGACGAAAGCCACGATGACGTCCGGCACGGCCAGGTGGTCGTCGCCGCGCACGCGCATGCTCAGATTCAACGTGATGGCGGCCACGCCCACTCCCAGGCTGATGCCGAGTTGCTGCGCCATGGCTGAGAAACTGCTGGCGCGGCTCATTTTTTCGGCCGGGATGTCGGCATAGGACAGGGTGTTGACGCCGGTGAATTGCAGCGAACGGAAAAATCCGCCGATCAGCAAAATGAGGATCATCAGCCAGACCGGCGTTTGCGGCGTGAAAAGCGCGCAGCACATGATGAACAGGCCGGTCAGCACGGCGTTGATGGTCAGCACGCGGCGGAAACCGAAGTGCTGCACGATGGGGGTGGCGACGAACTTCATCAGCAATGCGCCAGCCGCGCTCGCGAAGGTGATCATGCCCGCCTCAAAGGGCGAGAGGCCGAAACCCACCTGCAGCAGCATCGCCAGTAGAAACGGCACCGCACCCACGGCGAAACGGCACAGGTTTCCGCCCAGCGTGGAAATGGCAAAGGTCGGGATGCGCAACAGCGTCAGATCCAGGATGGGATACGCCACGCGCCTGGCGTGCCACAGGTAGAGCACGCCGCAAGCCAGGCCGCCGATCAGCAGCAGCGCCAGCATGGCCGGGCTGAGCAGGCCATGGCCGAGGGCTTCGAAGCCGCTGACCAAACCGGCCAGGCAGACCGAGCTCAGGATAAAGCCGATGCCGTCGAGCCGAGGCGTGTCATCCATGCGGATCTCTTCGACAAAGTGCAACACCAGGTAGATGCCGATGATACCGATGGGCACATTGATCAGGAAAATCCAATGCCAGGACATGTAGGTGACCATGAAGCCGCCCAGCGGCGGCCCGATGACCGGCCCCAGCAACGCGGGAATGGACAGAAAGGACATGGCCTTGAGCAGGTCCTGCTTGGGCACGGTACGCAACAGAATGACCCGCCCCACCGGCACCATCATGGCCCCAGCCAGACCTTGCACCACGCGGGCGACAACCAGTTGAGCGAGGTTTTGCGAGAGTGCGCAGGCGACCGAACTGAGGGCGAACAGCGCGATTGCACTGACAAAAACCCGGCGTGCGCCGAATCGGTCGGCGGCCCAGCCGCTGATGGGCACGAAGACGGCCACCGCCAGCAGATAGGAGGTAATGGCCACGTTCAGCCGTACGGGGGTCGAGCCCAGCGCCGCCGCCATGGCCGGAAGGGCAGTGGCCACGACGGTGGAGTCCAGCATCTGCATGAACAGCGCGCAGCCGACGATAAAGGGGATCATGCGTGCCGCGCGGGCGGCCTTGGGATCGGTCAGGGAAGACGAAGCGGCTGAGGCGGGTTCGGCGGGCATGGGAGACGGGTGGCAATGTGCCGGACGATTGTACCGCCGGCGACGCAGGCGGCCCGGTCTGGCTACAGTACACTATGTACTATTCCGTAAACTATCTGCTTGCTCCGCCATGGCCAAGAATTACGAATCCGAAATCACCAAGTTCCTGAAAGACTACAAGGCCAGCCACCCCGGCACCGAAGAGGGGCAGCGTGAAGGCCGTGCCCGGCTCTGGGATAAGCCGCAGGACACCGAACTGCTCGAAGGCTTCCGCTCGGCCCGTGTGCCGCAGAAGCCGTACGTGTATCAGGCCGACTGAGGCTGGCCGGCAGCGGGCCCGAATGGCGCAAAATACGATGATCCCGGGCGAGGATCTGCAGGCTCTGGTTCAGCCGCCTGTCGACAGCACGCCCGATACCGTCGATAGCGTGGCTTTTGCCCGCCTCTACGGCGAGCCGTTGTTTCAGCTGCCGACCGATCTGTACATTCCGCCCGACGCGCTGGAGATTTTTCTCGAGGCGTTCGAGGGACCGCTGGATCTGCTGCTCTACCTGATCCGCAAGCAAAACTTCAATGTGCTGGACATCCCCATGGCGGATGTCACGCGGCAGTATCTGTCTTATGTAGACCAGATCCGCACGCACAATCTCGAATTGGCCGCCGAGTACCTGCTGATGGCGGCCATGCTGATCGAGATCAAGTCGCGCATGTTGCTGCCCGTCAAAAAGAGCGACACCGGTGAAGAGCCCGAGGATCCACGCGCCGAACTCGTGCGCCGCCTGCTCGAGTATGAGCAGATGAAGCTGGCCGCGCAGCGGCTGGACGCCTTGCCGCAACTGGGCCGCGATTTCCAGCGCGCCCAGGGCGTGGCCGACATCAGCGTCGAGCGCGCCCTGCCGGAGGTCAGTCTCGACGATCTGCGCAGCGCCTGGGCCGACATCATCAAGCGCGCCCGCTTGAACCAGCATCACCACATCACCCGCGAGCAGCTCTCGGTGCGCGATCACATGACGCACATCCTGCGCCGCCTCAACGATGTGCGCTTCATCGAGTTCACGGACCTCTTTCTGGAGCGCATCACCGAAGGGGCTCCGGTGGCGGTGGTGGTGGTGCATTTCATCGCCATGCTGGAACTCGCGCGCGAGTCCTTGCTGGATATCACTCAGGCCGAACCCTACGCGCCTATCTACGTGCGCCTGGCTTATACCAGCGCGACCGCCGCAGCCTAGACTCCGGAGAGTTTCTTGAAAGTCGTCCATACCATCGAGGACATGCGCGATCATTTGCGCGGTCAAAATCGTATTGCGTTCGTGCCCACCATGGGCAATCTGCATGAGGGCCATCTGGCGCTCATGAAGCTGGCTCGCCAGCACGGCGATCCCGTCGTGGCCAGTATTTTCGTCAACCGCCTGCAGTTTGGCCCGAACGAGGATTTCGATCGTTATCCGCGCACCCTGCAGGCCGATGTCGAGAAGATGGAGCGCGACCGCGACGTGTATATGGTGTTCGCGCCAGACGAGCGCGAAATGTATCCCGAGCCGCAGAGCTACCGGGTCCAACCGCCCGATGATCTGGGCGACATCCTCGAAGGGGAGTTTCGGCCGGGGTTTTTCCAGGGCGTATGCACGGTCGTGCTCAAGCTGCTGTCCTGCGTGCAGCCGCGTGTGGCGGTATTCGGCAAAAAAGACTATCAGCAGCTCATGATCGTGCGCGCCATGTGCCGCCAGTTTCAGTTGCCGGTGGAAATTCTGGCGCATGAAACCGTGCGCGCTGCCGATGGCCTGGCGCTGTCCTCGCGCAATCGTTATCTGTCGGCCCAAGAGCGCGCCGAGGCACCGCGCCTGTATGCGGTGCTGGGTGCACTGCGCCAACGTGTGCTCGATGGCGCGAGCGACCTCGCAACACTGGAGCAGGAGGCCGTGACGCAGTTGTCTGCGCATGGCTGGAACGTCGATTATGTGTCTTTGCGCCGGCAGCGCGACCTGAAGGCGCCCGGCGCCGAGGATTTCCGCCTGCGCGAGCCCCTGGTGGTACTGGCCGCCGCCAAGCTGGGTGCGACGCGGTTGATCGACAATCTCGAAATCTAGCGCTGTCGCAAAACCGCTCGGGCCTCGGAACAATCAGATGGCCCGGGCCGGGCACTGCTGACACACTGCCTGCAACGCTGGATTGCAGGTGGTTGTCATGCGAGCTGATTTTTCTGCCGAGTGTTCTTCAACGCCCGCACTCACTCCGCGTGAGCGCGAGGTTCTGGCCTATCTGGCGCGCGGCCAGGCAAACAAGGTCATCGCCATCGAACTGGGCATCTCGATGCGCACCGGGCGCGTATCTTCCGTAAGCTCGGGGTGCGTAATGTGCTGGAGCTGGTGTGCCACCTCTGCCCCTACCGGCCGGCGCTGGCTGAGCCCGCGCCGGCGTGCTTCAGGCTGGGGCTTATTGTCCGCAGTGCGGCGCCGGCTGTTTGTCCAGCTCGGACACCGGATTCAGATCCGGCTGACGGGTCAGGGTGTAGTTGAGGTTGGGCATATGGCCGTTGACGGCGCGCACCCGCAGCGTATTGTTGGCCGGGACTGTGAAGTCCGCACGGACGTTGCCGTTGGCTTCCATCAGCAGCACACGCGGCGGGCGCTCGTGCAGGGCACTCCAGCAACCTTGTTCGAAGGCCGGTTTGCCAGCGTTGGGGTGGCCATTGAGGTAGGAGATGCGAGCGCGCCACTGGCCGGAGGGGGCCAGCGTCAGCGTCACCAGTTGCGCGGTGCAGTTCATGTCGGCATGCAGGCAGGGCAGCGTGCCTTGATACGTCTGAGCCTGAGGGATGAGCTCACGCGCGGCGGTCGAGGCCGTGGCTGGCGCGGCCGCGTCGGCACTTTCTGCGCCGTCGTAGCTGGGTGCCGTTACCCCTTGCTCGTTGCTGGCCGTGGCTTGTTGCACGGCCTGCTGGCGACCCGGCTGGCGCGGTTTGAGCTCGATCTGCAATTGAGACGGGGCGTTGAAGACCGTGCGATAGTTGGCGGCCTGGGCCTGAGCCTGGGCGTCCGTGACCGTGCTGGCGGCCGGCGGGTTGTAGTAGCCCTCGGTGCGCTGTTGCGCGCAACCGGCCATGAGTGCCGCAGCCAGCAGCGTGCTGGCCAGGGTAAGGGGGCGGAGTCGGGAGGCAAGCGTGAGGGCTGACATGGCAGCGTGTCCGGAGTTTGTTGGTCTGTCCTGATTTTACGCAGGATTGCCGTGATTCGATACGGTGCACTGCCCGGCATGGAGCTTTGACGGCGTTTTACGACGCCTGCGTGTACGTCAGAGTACATTTCGGTTCGATACACTGGCGGATCACGTTTGTCGCTTTCTGTCTCTGATACGTCCATAAGGCTGCCCGCATGTCACTTCCCGCCGTTTATCTCCTGGCTGCCTTGGCGGGCTTGGCGCTGGGCGGGTGCGCGACCGTGGTCAGCCACTATCTGCCCTTGCACCTGCGGCGTGCCTGGCGAGGCCGGTCTGAGCAGCTGAGCCTGCCCCTGCGGGCGCGCCGTCGTCTGTGGCCGGTGATAGGCTGGTACCTGGCGTCGCGCGCGGCAACGCGGCAGACCGCGGCCTGGCGCACCCCGTGGCCCGAATTGCTCTTGGCGGCGCTGTTCATGGCGTGCATCTGGCGCTTCGGACCGGGTTGGCTGGCGGCAAGCGCGATGGGGTATTGCCTGGCTCTGGTGCTGATGGCCTGGGTCGATAGCCGCAGCTATATCCTGCCCGATATCCTCACACTGCCCCTGCTTTGGGCGGGGTTGCTGGTCAACCTTGACGGGGTGTTGACGCCGCTGCCGCACGCGGTGCTGGGCGCTGTCGTCGGTTATGGTGTGCTGTGGATTTTCTATCATGTGTTCAAGTGGTTCACGGGCCGCGAGGGCATGGGGTTTGGCGACTTCAAACTCACCGCCGCGCTGGGAGCGTGGCTGGGCGTGGGCGAGTTGGCGCCGCTGTTGCTGCTGGCGGCCGTCGCTGGCCTGGTCGTCGGTGTGGCCGGCAGGCTACGCGGCGGGCCCGACAGGCCCCAGCCGTTCGCGCCTTTTCTGGCCTTGGCTGGCATCATGGCCTTGATGTGGCCGCCCCACTGGAACGGGTTCTTTTGAACGGAAACGGGATGCTCAAGATCGGTTTGACCGGTGGTATAGGATCAGGCAAGACGCGAGTGGCCGATATGCTGGGTCAATGGGGGGCATGTGTGATCGACACCGACGCCATCGCTCACGCCCTGACGCAGGCCGGCGGCCTGGCCATGCCAGCCATCTTGCAGGAGTTCGGCCCGCCATCGGCCCGACCCGACGGCGCCATGGATCGCGATTGGATGCGCGCACGGGTCTTTCGCGACCCCTCGTCGCGGGCACGTCTCGAAGCCATTCTGCATCCCCTGATTGGCCCGCAGACGCAGGCCGCGGCCGATGACGCCCAGGGCAGTTATCTGGTGTTCGTGGTGCCGCTGCTGGTCGAGTCCGGACGCTGGCGCCAGCGGATTGATCGTATATGTGTGGTTGATTGCGATCCCGACACTCAGATTGCTCGGGTTCAGCAGCGCAGTGGGCTGACGGAGTCCGACATCCGGCGTATCATGGCAGCACAGGCCGCGCGATCCACACGGCTGGAGGCCGCCGATGATGTCATCAATAACGATGGCTCCACCACGGCAGAAGCCTTGCTCGCGCGGACAAGACGTCTGCACGAGCGTTATCTGGATTTGGCGCGCATGCAGGACCGGCCCGGACAGACCGCCGCCGGCAATCCTTGACCAACCTCGGCCTTGCGGCCGATACAAGACGGGCCTGTAGCCAGCGTGATTCTGTACGAATACCCCTTCAACGAACGCATCCGGGCCTATCTGCGGCTGGAGTACCTTTTCGACCGTCTGGCTTTCTTTGCGCGTGAAGGCGATGCGCGTCAGCACCAGGTCGCGGTCACCTCGCTGTTCGACATTCTGGATGCTTGCGAGCGTACGGACATGAAAGGCGCGGTGCTGCAGGATCTTGAGCGCCAGCGCATGGCCCTCAATGGCCTGCGGGATCATCCCAGCGTCGATCAGGATGCGCTGGAGGCCATGCTGCGGGAGATCGACAGTGTGTTCGGGGCGTTGTCCGTGGTTGGCAAGACAGGGCAAGGGCTGCGCGAGAACGAATGGTTGGCCAGCCTGCGCGGCCGGCTGGCCGTGCCCGGTGGCGCTACGCAGGTCGACATGCCTTCTTACTACGCCTGGCAGAACAAAGCCGAAGCCGTACGCCTGGCGGATCTGCAAGGCTGGATGCAGCCTTTTCAGCCCTTGCAAGAGGGGCTGAGCCTGGCCTTGCGTCTGTTGCGCGAGGCCGGCCGGCGCAGCGATGCCCTGGCCGAGCAGGGTGCCTATCAGCAGATGCTGGGGGGCAAGACCTTCCAGTTGCTGCGGGTCTGGGTCGATCCGCAGACCGGCTGCTTCCCGGAAATCAGCGCCAATAAATACATGGTCTGGATACGCTTTTCCACCCAGGATGGCGATCTCAAACCGCAGCAGCTGGGTCGGGACGTCGACTTCAAAATGTCGTTGTGCTCAGCCTGAGCGGGCGCTGCCAATTGGTTTGTCCCCAATAAGTAGGGGCTCCCTATTTTCCCCGGGTCGAAGATGTTGCGCGAGATTTCAGATGCCCGCTGCCACACTGCCTTTTCTCGCGGGTCTGAGGGAGAATAGCCGCTCCCGTCCCTTCTTCTTTATTTCTCGCATCCTGGGCCCGTCCTATGCATGAATCTTCCCTCCCCGCCTCGCACCGTCGCCGCTGGATCGGCATTGCGCTGGTCGTCATCGTATTGGCTGCGGTGGCATGGGTGGTGCTCAAACCGGCCAAGCAGGCCAATCGGATGGGCAGGCCCGGCGGTCCGGGGCCCGGCGGTGCAGCCGGAATGATGAACATGGCCATTCCGGTCAAGGTGGCCGAGGCACGTTCGCAGGACATCGATATCGTGTTGCGCGCGCTGGGTACGGTGACGGCCTACAACACCGTTACGGTCAAGCCGCAGGTCAGCGGCGAGCTGGTCAAGGTCGCCTTCACCGAAGGGCAGATGGTCAAGGCCGGAGATCTGCTGGCCCAGGTCGATCCGCGTCCCTTCGAGGTCGCGCTGGCTCAGGCACAGGGCCAGCAGCAGCAGAACCTGGCGCAACTCGAAAACGCCAAGCGCGATCTGCAACGCTACCAGACCTTGTTCAAGCAGGACTCCATCGCACGGCAGCAACTCGATACGCAGGCCGCGCTGGTGCGTCAATATGAAGGCTCGGTCAAAAGCGATCAGGCTGCCGTGGACAGCGCCAAATTGAATCTGGCTTATTCGCGTATCACGGCTCCAATAAGCGGCAGGCTGGGTCTGCGCCAGGTGGATCAGGGCAATCTGGTGTCCAGCAGCGATACCAACGGCCTGGTCGTCATCACGCAGACGCAACCGATTTCTGTCGTGTTCACCCTGCCCGAGACGCAGTTGCAGCAGGTGCTCGAGCAGGTCCGGGCAGGCAAGACCCTGCCGGTCCAGGCATATGACCGTGCGGATACCCGCCGCATCGCCTCCGGGGTGCTCGAAACCATCGACAACCAGATCGATGTTTCCACGGGTACGGTCAAACTCAAGGCGCGTTTCGACAACGCGGATCAGACGCTGTTTCCGAATCAGTTCGTCAACGTGCATCTGCTGGTCGAGACGCGCAGCGGCGTGACCGCCCTTCCCACGGCCGCCGTGCAGCAAGGGTCGGTGGGCTCTTTTGTATTTCAGGTGCTTGCCGACGATACGGTGGCCGTCAAGCCGTTGAAGCTCGGCGCGATCAATGCCGGGTGGGTAGCCGTCAATGAAGGGCTGGCGCCAGGGGATCGAGTGGTGACCGAGGGCACCGACCGGCTGCGCGCCGGCTCCAAGGTCCAGATCAACACGCCGTCGCCCAATCGTGCGCCTGCTGCCGCGGGCCAACCCCAAGCGGCGCAGGCCGGCCGCCCTCACGCCGCCAGGTAACGCGCCGTGAGCCCTTCACGCCTGTTCATCCTGCGGCCCGTCGCCACCACGCTGTCCATGGTGGCCATTCTGATTGCCGGCCTGATTGCCTATCGCCTGTTGCCGGTTTCGGCGCTGCCTGAGGTCGATTATCCGACCATCCAGGTCGTGACGCTTTACCCTGGGGCCAGCCCCGATGTGATGACGTCGCTGGTGACCTCGCCGCTTGAGCGGCAGTTCGGGCAGATGCCGGGCTTGAACCAGATGTCATCGACCAGCTCAGGCGGCGCGTCGGTCATTACGCTGCAGTTCAGCCTGAGTCTGCCGCTCGATGTCGCCGAGCAGCAGGTGCAAGCGGCCATCAATGCCGCGTCCAATTTGCTGCCCAGCGACCTGCCGGTGCCGCCGGTCTACAACAAGGTCAATCCGGCCGATGCGGCCGTGCTGACGCTGGCGATTTCGTCGCCAACCATGCCGTTGCCGCAGGTGCGCGATCTGGTCGACACCCGTATGGCGCAGAAGCTGTCGCAGGTGCCAGGCGTGGGATTGGTCAGTGTGGCGGGCGGGCAGCGCCCTGCCGTGCGGGTACAGGTCAATCCCCAGGCCCTGGCCGCAGCGGGCATGAGCTTGTCCGATCTGCGCACGGCGGTGGTGGGAGCCAACGTCAACCAGCCCAAAGGCAATCTGGACGGCCCGCTGCGCTCGACCACCATAGACGCCAATGATCAGTTGAAGTCGCCTACGGACTACAACGACCTCATCATTGCCTATAAGAACGGCGCACCCATGCGCCTGTCGGACGTGGCACAAGCCGTGCAGGCCGCCGAGGATACGCGCCAGGCGGCCTGGGCGGGCGACAGGCCGGCGATTCTGCTGAATGTGCAACGCCAGCCGGGCGCCAACGTCATCGAGGTGGTAGATCGCATTCGCGAAATGCTGCCGCAGTTGCGGGCCGCCCTGCCTGCCACCCTGGACATGCAGGTGGTGTCCGACCGCACCCAGACCATCCGCGACTCGGTCAAGGATGTCCAGCACGAAATGCTCATGGCCATTGCCCTGGTGGTGATGGTGACGTTCGTGTTTTTGCGCAGCGCCACCGCGACCTTCATCCCCAGCGTGGTGGTGCCTCTGTCGCTGGTCGGCACGTTCGGCATCATGTATCTGGCCGGGTTCAGCATCAACAACCTGACCCTCATGGCGCTGACCATCGCCACCGGTTTCGTGGTCGACGACGCCATCGTGATGATAGAGAACATCGCGCGGCATATCGAAGAGGGGGAGTCCCCCATGCAGGCGGCGCTCAAAGGCGCTTCGCAGATTGGCTTTACGCTGATCTCGCTGACGTTCTCGCTGATTGCCGTGCTGATCCCGTTGCTGTTCATGCAAGAGGTGGTGGGGCGGCTGTTTCGCGAGTTTGCGGTGACGCTGGCCGTGGCCATTCTGATTTCGCTGGTGGTGTCGCTGAGCCTCACGCCCATGATGTGCGCGCGCCTGCTCAAACCCGAGTCGGCGCAGCATTACGGGCGGTTTCATCAATGGACCGGCCGTCTCATCGACCGCATCATCGCCAGCTATGACCGCATGCTCACGGTGGTGCTTCGCCATCAGACGGCCACGCTACTGGTCGCGTTGGCGACCTTTGCCCTGACCGTGCTGTTGTACATCGTGATCCCCAAGGGTTTTTTCCCGCAGCAGGACACCGGGCTCATCCAGGGCATCACGCAGGCGCCGCAGTCGATTTCGTTCGCGGCGATGTCGCAACGCCAACAGCAGATCGCCGATCGCATCGCCCAGGACCCTGACGTCGCCGCCGTGTCGTCGTTCATTGGTGTGGACGGCAGCAACGCCACGGTCAACGCCGGGCGCATGCAGATCGCGCTCAAGACCCAGGCCGAGCGTGGCGCCGATCAAAAGAGCATCATGCAGCGGCTGCAGCATGCCGTAAACAGCATGAACAACGGCGTGACCCTCTATCTGCAGCCGGTGCAGGACCTGACGATCGAGGACCGTGTGGCCCGCACGCAATACCAGTTGACGCTGTCGAACCCGGACCTGGCCCAGCTCAGCGAATGGGCGCCCAAGCTGGTGGACCGGCTCAGCACACTGCCCGAGTTGGCCGACGTCTCGCATGACCTGCAGGACCAGGGGCTGATGACCTGGGTGGACATCGACCGCGATGCCGCTTCGCGGCTGGGCATTACGGCCTCGGCCATCGATGAGGTGCTCTACGATGCCTTCGGGCAGCGGTTGATTTCGACCATATTCACCCAGTCCAACCAGTACCTGGTCGTGCTGGAGGTGCTGCCGCAATTCCGGCGTGATGCCTCGGCGTTGGATCAGATTCATGTGCCGACCTCCAGCGGGGGGCAGGTGCCGCTGTCTTCAGTGGCGCGTATCTCGGAAGGGCATACGGTGCTGGCCATCAACCGGCTGGATCAGTTTCCCATGGTGACGGTGTCCTTCAACCTGGCGCCGGGGGCCTCGTTGTCATCGGCTGTCGAAGCCATCAAGACCGCCGAGCGCGATATCGGCATGCCGACGGCGATTGAGACGCGGTTCCAGGGCGCGGCCCTGGCATTCCAGAACTCGTTGACCAGCACACTGTGGTTGATTCTGGCGGCCATCGTGACGATGTACATCGTCCTGGGCGTGCTCTACGAGAGCTACATCCATCCGATCACGATTCTCTCGACCCTGCCTTCGGCGGGCGTGGGCGCCTTGCTGGCGCTGATGATCTCCGGCACCGAGCTGGACATGATTGGCATCATCGGCATCATCTTGCTGATTGGTATCGTCAAGAAAAACGCGATCATGATGATCGACTTCGCGCTGGAGGCCGAGCGCAAGCAGGGCCTGCCAGCGCGCCAAGCCATCCATCAGGCTGCCTTGCTGCGCTTTCGGCCTATTTTGATGACCACGCTGGCCGCGCTGTTCGGCGCCTTGCCTCTGATGCTCTCGAACGGCACCGGCGCTGAGCTGCGCCAGCCGCTGGGGCTGGTGATGGTGGGCGGGTTGCTGGTGAGCCAGGTGCTGACGCTCTTTACGACGCCGGTGATCTATCTGATGTTTGACCGCCTGTCACGGCCGCGCGGCGCGCACACGCAGGCGCGGGCCCAGCCATGATTCTGTCGGCGCCGTTCATTGTCCGGCCGGTTGCCACCACCTTGCTGGCGCTGGCCGTGGTGCTGGCGGGTACGCTGGCGTTCCGGCTGTTGCCGGTCGCGCCCCTGCCTCAGGTGGATATCCCGACGATTTCTGTGTCGGCCAGTCTGCCGGGCGCCAGCCCCGAGACCATGGCTTCGAGTGTGGCCACGCCGCTGGAGCGGTCGCTCGGCAGTATCGCTGGCGTGACCGAGATGACCTCGCGCAGCACGCAGGGTTCGACCCGGATCACGCTGCAGTTCGATCTCGACAGGAATATCGACGGCGCCGCACGGGATGTGCAGGCCGCGATCAATGCCGCGCGTTCGCTGTTGCCCACCAGCTTGCGCAGCAATCCCACGTATCACAAAACCAACCCGTCGGCCGCGCCCATCATGACGCTGGCCATGACGTCCAAGACGCTCAGCCAGGGCCAGCTGTATGACCTGGCCTCGACCATCGTGGCGCAGAAGCTGGCCCAGGTCAACGGGGTGGGCGAGGTCACGGTGGGCGGCAGTTCGTTACCGGCCGTGCGCGTGAGTCTGAATCCCGGTGCGCTGGCCAATCGGGGCGTATCGCTGGACCAGGTGCGGCAGACGCTGTCCAACGCCAATGCCTTGCGGCCCAAGGGTGTTCTGGAGAACGACGAGTATCACTGGCAGATCCTGGCCAGTGACCAGCTCAACCGCGCCGAGCAGTATCGGCCGCTCATCGTCGCCTGGGTCAATGGCGCGGCGGTGCGGCTGTCGGATGTGGCGACGGTCGAGGATTCGGTCGAAGATCTGTTCCAGACCGGGTTCTACAACGACGGTCAGGCCATCTTGCTGATTCTGCGGTGGCAGGCCGACGCCAACATTATCGAGACCGTCGATGCCGTGCGCGCGCAGTTGCCGCAACTGGCCGCGTTGCTGCCTGGCGATGTGGATCTCCTGGTGGCTCAGGACCGTACGCCCAGCATCCGGGCCTCATTGCACGAGGCCGAGGCTACCCTGGTGATTGCCGTGGGGCTGGTGGTGCTGGTGGTGCTGCTGTTTCTGAGGCGCTGGCGCGCGGCCATCATCCCATCGGTGGCCGTGCCCGTGTCTCTGGTCGGGACGTTCTGCATCATGTATCTGTGCGGCTATACGCTGAATACCATCTCGTTGATGGCGCTCATCGTGGCCACCGGCTTCGTGGTTGACGATGCCATCGTCGTGCTTGAAAACATCATGCGACACGTCGAGTTGGGCGCCTCGCCCATGCGGGCGGCGCTGCGCGGCTCACGGGAAGTTGGCTTTACGGTGCTGTCCATGAGCCTGTCGCTGGTGGCGGTATTCATCCCCATCTTGCTGATGGGCGGCGTGGTGGGGCGCTTGTTCCGAGAGTTTGCCGTCACGCTGTCGGCGGCGATTCTGGTGTCGCTGGTGGTGTCGCTGACCCTGACGCCGATGATGTGCGCGCGTTTGCTGCGCGCCGAGTCGCCCGAGGCGAAAAAGCCCGTCGGGCGCGCGGGTGCTGCCATCGGACGCTTTTTTGATGGGCTGCACGACGGTTATGCCCGTTCCCTGCAGTGGGCGCTCAACCACGGCAGGCTGATGATCGCGATCCTGTTGGGTACGATCGCCTTGAACGTCTACCTCTATACCGTCATCCCCAAAGGGTTTCTGCCGCAACAGGATACGGGGCAACTGCTGGGCTTTTTCCGGGTGGACCAGGGCACATCGTTTCAGGCCACGGTGCCCAAACTGGAGTATTTCCGCAAGATCATCACGGCGGACCCCGCCGTGCAAAGTCTGACCGCCTATGCGGGCGGGCGTGGCGGCAGCAACACCAGTTTCATGCAGATTCAGCTCAAGCCGCAATCGGAGCGGGGCGTCAGCTCCGAAGAGGTGATCAATCGCCTGCGGGGCCGGCTGCAGCGCGAGCCCGGCGCACAGGTGTTTCTGGTATCGCAGCAGGATATTCGCATTGGCGGGCGGCAAAGCACCGGTTCATACGACTACACCCTCATGTCGGGCGATCTGGCCCTGCTGCGCACCTGGATGCCCAAGGTGCAGCGTGCCATGGCCGAGTTGCCGGAGCTCACCGATGTCGATGCCGATGTCGAGGACAAGGGGCGGCAGATCAACCTGGTCATCGACCGCGAGAGTGCCACCCGTCTGGGTATCAATATGGCGACCATCGCCGCCGTGCTGAACAACTCGTACAGCCAGCGTCAGGTGTCCGTGATGTACGGGCCCCTCAATCAGTATCACGTCGTCATGGGTGTGGATCAGAAGTTTGCCGAGGATGCCGAGTCGCTCAAGCAGCTGACGGTCGTGGCCGCTGACGGCAGCCGTGTGCCGCTGGCCGCGTTTGCCCGGCTGGAGGTGGGTAATGCCCCCTTGAGCGTCAGCCATCAGGGCCTGTTCGTGGCCGATACGATCTCTTTTGGCACCGCGCCAGGTGTTTCGCTGGAGCAGGCCACACGAGCCATCGATGCGGCGGTGGCCCGGATCGGATTGCCGTCAGATCAGATTCAGGCAGGTTTTCAGGGGACGGCGGCCGAGCTGCAGAAAACCCTGGCGCGCCAACCCTGGCTGATCCTGGCCGCGCTGGTCGCCATGTATATCGTGCTGGGCGTGCTCTACGAGAGCTATATCCATCCGATCACCATCCTGTCGACGCTGCCTTCGGCCGGGATCGGTGCGCTGCTGGCCTTGATGGCGCTGAATACTGAGTTCACCCTCATCGCACTGATCGGCGTATTTCTTCTGATCGGCATCGTCAAGAAAAATGCCATCATGATGGTCGATTTCGCGTTGGCGGCGCAGCGCCAGCAGGCTATGACGCCACGCGACGCCATCTATCAGGCTTGCCTGACGCGGTTTCGGCCGATCATGATGACGACGCTGGCGGCCATTTTTGGCGCATTGCCACTGGTGCTGGCCACCGGTGCCGGAGTGGAAATGCGCCGGCCGCTGGGTATTACCATCGTCGGCGGCCTGGTGCTCAGTCAGGTGCTCACGCTCTACACCACGCCGGTTGTTTACCTTTATCTCGACCGTTTTCGTATCTGGGCCAATCGCCAGCGTGCGGCCCGTCCTGAACCCGAACATTCATGATGCCTAAGCTCCTTCCTGCGCGAGTATTGCCTTTGGCGCTGGCTGTCCTGCTGGCAGGCTGCGCCGTGGGTCCCGACTACAAGCGGCCCGAGATCGACGTGGGCGTTTCCTTCAAAGAGGGCCAGCAGACGGTGCCAGGCTGGCGGCAGGCGCAGCCCGCCGATGGCGTGGTGCGTGGCCAGTGGTGGTCGATCTATGGCGACCCGGTGCTCGATGGTCTGATGCAGCGGCTGAATCAGGCCAACCAGACCATCGCCCAGGCCGAGGCCAATTACCGTCAAGCTCAGGCTCTGGTCGGAACGGCGCGGGCCGGCTTTTTCCCGACGGTGGGTGCGTCCTCGGGGCTGACCCGATCCGGAGGTGGTTCATCTTCGAGTGCCACCACGGTGGGCAACCAATACGCGCTCAGTGGTAGCGTGAGCTGGGAGCCAGATCTTTGGGGGCGCGTGCGGCGCGAGCTGGAGTCCAGCCGTGCCAGCGAAACGGCCAGCGCGGCGGATCTGGCCTCGACCCGGCTGTCGGCCCAGGCCGCCCTGGCGCAAAACTACCTGCAGGTCCGCGTGCTGGATGAGCAGAAGCGTTTGCTCCAGGCAACGGTGCAGGCCTATGAGCGCTCGCTCACGTTGACCCGCAATCGTTATGAGGCGGGCGTGGCCGGCAAGGCCGATGTGGCGGTGGCGCAGACGCAGCTGGAAAGCACGCGCGCGCAATCGCTGGATCTGGATTGGCAACGCGGCCAATATGAAAACGCGATTGCCGTATTGATTGGTACGGCGCCCTCGCAGTTCTCATTGGCGGTGGCACCTTTTACCCAGCAATTGCCGCAGATCCCGGTAGGTTTGCCCGCCGCGTTGTTGCAGCGCCGCCCGGATGTCGCCGCGGCCGAGCGGCGTGCCGCGGCCGCCAATGCCGAGATCGGCGTAGCCACGGCAGCCTGGTTTCCTGATCTGACCTTGTCTGCATCGGGTGGTTTTCGCAGCGGGCAATTCGCTGACTGGTTGACTGCACCGGCTCGCTTCTGGTCGCTAGGTCCGGCGCTGGCGCTGACGATTTTCGATGGCGGCGCCCGCGAGGCGCAGATTGCGTCGGCGCGCGCCAGCTATGACGCCCAGGCAGCGGCTTACCGGCTGTCGGTGCTTACCGCACTGCGCGAGGTTGAGGACTATCTGGTGCAGTTGCGCGTCATGGAGCAGGAACAGCAAGTGCAGCGTCGCGCGCTGGAGTCTGCGCGCGAGTCCATGCGCCTGACGCGCAACCAGTACGAGGCCGGGCTCGTGGACTATCTGAGCGTGGCCGTGGTCGAGGCCACCGCCTTGTCCAGCGAGCGCAATGCCATCAGCTTGCTGGGCAATCGTTTGATCGCCAGTGTGCAACTGGTCGCCGCGCTGGGCGGCGGCTGGGATGGCCTGACGCCGACCGAATCCGGCCCGCCGGGCCGGCCCTGAAGTCGCTGTCAGGGATAGACGACGCTGTACTGCACGAAGGTGAGCAGTTTGCCGGCGTGCAGTGGGTTGGCCGTGGTCCGGATGTAGCGCGCCAGGTAGCGCAGGGTGGCAGTCTTGGTCGTGTTGCCCGACAGCGGAACGCTTTGCGCGTTCTGCTCTTGGACCGGTTGGCCCAGTTTGATGACGCTGCCATTCAGATTGGTCAACTGTATCTGGACGTTGTTGAACAGGATGGCCTGGCTGCGATCGGGGATGCTGCTGGGGATACCGGTAGGCAGCACCTCGTTATAGGCCATCAGATTGCCCGTGCCGTAGTCGGTGGTGGCACCCGGTTCGAAGTAGGCGTTTACTGTACCGCTCAACGAGTCGGGGCAATCTGAAATCCGGATGGCAAAAGGCGTTGCACCGGCCGTGCTGTTGATCTCCTTGAGGGCCAGCGGGCCGATACGAGGCAAGGTCACCACAAGGTCATGCGGCGGATCTTTGCTGTCGATCTTGCAGGTCTGGTCGGTGATCTCGCCCGTGATGGTGATGGTGCCATCGACGGCTTGCGCAGCGGGCGCGATGCACAGGGCCGCCATCAGCCAGACGCCGCGTGTTTGTAGACGAGTTGCGGGGGCTAGGTTCAAGAAGCGATTCCTTCATGTCGCGAGTGACCAGATGCAGATTTCACCGCAGCGTGGCTTCGGAAGGGGCCGAGGATGGCGTCAGTTCCGGCCCCAACGAGGTGTGTGCTGCCGGCGGAATAAGATCATCGGCATGGAGCCCCGCCATGGTCAGGGATATACGATGGAGTATTGGACGTAACTCACCAATTTTCCCGCGCTGATGGCGCTGCTGCCGGTCTTGATATAGCGCGCCAGATACTGCAGGGTGGCCTTGTTGTTGGTGATGGTCGTGTCCTGTGCCGCCTGTGAGGCTTCGGGTTGACCCACCTTGATGGTCGTGCCCGTCGGGTTGGCCAATTGGATCTGCACATTGTTGAAGACGGTCGCGCCTGTGCGATCCGGGATGCTGGATGCGGCATTGGTTTGCGCATTGGCTTCGGTGTAGGCGATGAGATTGCCTGTGCCGTAATCCGTCGTTGAGCCGGATTCAAAGAAGGCTTTGACCTTCTGGTTGTTCAAGGTTTGCGGGCAATCGGTGAGTTGGATGATAAAAGGCGTGGCGCCCGCGGTGTCATGGGTGTTTTTGAGCGCTTTGGTGCCAATCTTGGGCAGGTTGACGATCAGATTGTGCGGCGGGTCGGCGTTGTTGATCTTGCAGGTCTGATCGGTGATCTCACCATTGATGGTGATGGTGCCGTCGACTGCGCGCGCGGGGGTGGGCATCATGCCCATGATCGCCAACGTGGCGGCGACGTACTTCACGCATTCAATTGCGGATTGCGGATTGCGGATTGCGGATTGCGGATTGCGGATTGCGGATTGCGGATTGCGGATTGCGGATTGCGGATTGCGGATTGCGGATTGCGGATTGCGGATTGCGGATTGCGGATTGCGGATTGCGGATTGCATGGTTTTTTCATTGCTGTCTAACCGTTGGGCAATCCAGTATGGCCGCAGCGGGGTTCGGAAACAGCGGAAAAGCCTCGCTGAATCCGCGACCTCAAGGGAGGCCGCCCCGTGTCGAATCGGACGCGGCCGCGTCAGCCTAGCAAGCCGCGTATGCCTGCCACGCCGTGAGCGCCATGTGCCTGGGCCTGGTCCAGCGTCGCCAGCGACTGGCCGCCTAACGCGAAGACGGGTAGCCCGGCATCACGGTTGGCAGCCTCAAAGCCCGCCCAGCCCAGTGGAGTCTGGCCCGGATGGCTGAGTGTGTCGGCCACCGGGCCCAGCACGGCAAAATCGGCGCCGAGCTCTCGGGCGTGAACGATCTCGGCGTGGTTGTGCGCCGAGACCCCGACGAGACTGCCCTCGGGCAGCAGCGGGCGGCTATGCAGAGCCGCCGCGTCGCTGGCGCGCAGATGCACGCCGTGCGCCTGCTGCCACCAGTCCTGCGGATGCACGCTGTTGACCAGCAGTTGCGCGCCGGCCCGGCGGCAGAGATCGAGGGCCGTTTCAAAGCCCGCACGAGACGCCGCCGGCCCGCCCGGCCAGGCAGGTTCGCGCCACTGCAGGAGCTTGAGTCCGTTTGCCAACGCGCGTTCGAGGCGCTGCGTGAAGGTCGGCATGGCTTCGGGTGAGCCCACGGCGCTGATGGCATACGTCTGGGGCAGTCGCAGCCAGCGCAAGGGGGGCAGGGTGGCCGGCAAGAGCTCTCCCACCTGGGCGGCATGGCGCGGGTCCACCCAGGCCAGGCGCTGGTTTTCCAGTCCGCGCGGCTCGCCTGTCCAGCCCGTGACGAAGCAGAAGGCCAGCCGCACCGTGGTGTGCGGGTAGGCATGGATGTAGCAGACCCAGCGCCGCGAGTCGGTCACGGTGATGCCGAGTTCTTCCTGCAGCTCGCGCGCCAGCGCCTGGAGCACCGTCTCGCCCGGCTCCAGTTTGCCGCCGGGGAGTTCCCACCAGCCTGCCCAGGGCTTGCCCTCAGGACGTTGCCCCAGCAACAGTTGGCCGTCTGGCCGCAGGATCAGGCCCGCGGCTACGTCGATGATGTTGTCAGACATGGCGGGCGGCCCAGTCGCGGGCGAACTGATAGGCCACGCGTCCGGAGCGCGAGCCGCGCTCCAGCGCCCATTGCAGGGCCTCGGCGCGCGACGGCTCGATCTGATCGGCCGGGCAGTTCAGTTCGCGCAGCCAATGATGCACGATGTCCAGATAGTCGTCCTGCTTGAACGGGTAGAAAGACAGCCACAGGCCAAATCGCTCGGAGAGCGAAATCTTTTCTTCGACGGTTTCGCCAGGATGGATTTCGCCATCGGCCTGGTGCTTGGCCTGAAGGTTTTCGCTCATGTACTCGGGCATGAGATGGCGGCGATTGGAGGTGGCGTAGATGAGCACGTTGTCGCCGCCTGCGGCCACGGATCCGTCGAGCACGGACTTGAGCGCTTTGTAGCCGGCTTCGCCTTCTTCGAACGACAAGTCGTCGCAGAATACGATGAAGCGCTCGGGACGGTTGGCCACCAGCTCGACGATTTCGGGAAGGTCGCCGAGGTCGCTTTTGTCGACTTCGATCAGACGCAGGCCGCGTTCGCCATAAGTGGCCAGCATGGCCTTGACCAGCGAACTCTTGCCGGTGCCCCTTGCCCCGGTCATCAGGACATTGTTGGCCGGTTTGGCGTCGAGAAACTGGCGTGTGTTGCGATCGATGATGTCTTTTTGACGTTCGATGTGCTGCAGGTCGTCTTTCTGGATGCGTGCGACATGGCGCACCGCATCGAGCCAGCCACGGGAGCCGCGCTTGCGCCAGCGAAACGCCTGGGCGCTCCAGTCGATGTCGGGCGGAGCGGGCGGCAGCCACGCCTCCAGTTGCGCGAGCACCCGCTCGGCGCGGGCGATCAATTGAGTGAAGTCAGTTGCGGTCACGG
Source organism: Bordetella holmesii (assembly GCF_020735985.1). NCBI lineage: Bacteria > Pseudomonadati > Pseudomonadota > Betaproteobacteria > Burkholderiales > Alcaligenaceae > Bordetella > Bordetella holmesii. The sequence goes on along the minus strand of NZ_CP085973.1, from coordinate 2,953,820 downwards.
TGTTTCCTAGGAGGGCAGCGCTGGGAGGTGTCCACAGCGGGTCTGATGAGGACGCCGGCGCCGGCCAGGAGGTTGCAAAGGACGCGACGGCGAGCGCGCGCTGCACGGGTCGTGCGACGCGCGCAGAACAGGCTTGGAGCCCGTTCTGCGCAAGCGGATCAGGAGCGATAGTCGGCGTTGATGCTGACGTACTCGTGCGAGAAATCGCAGGTGTATGCGGTGTCGCAGGTCTGGCCGCGACCCAGGGCGATGCGGACCAGGATTTCGGCTTGCTTCATGATGCGCTGGCCGTCTTCCTCCCGGTACTCGGGATTGCGGCCGCCGTCCTTGGCGACCAGCACATCGTCGAGCCAGAGCTGGATCTTGCTGGCGTCGAGGTCCTCGATGCCGGCGTAGCCGATGGCCGCCAGAATCCGGCCCAGGTTGGGGTCGGAGGCATAGAAGGCCGTCTTGACCAGAGGCGAATGGGCGACCGCATAGGCGACCTTGAGGGCCTCTTCGGTATTGCCCGCCGTTTCGACGCGGATGGTCATGAACTTGGTGGCGCCTTCGGCGTCACGCACGATTTTCTGGGCCAGATCGGCCGCTGCTTCGGTCAGCGCCTGACGCAGCGCGGCGTAATCGGCATCGCTGGCCGAGTCGATCTGCAGGCCGGACTGACCCGTCGCCACGACGATGAACGAGTCGTTGGTGGAGGTGTCGCCGTCGATGGTGATGCGATTGAACGATTGATTGGCCAGATCCAGCGCCAGCGTGTCCAGCAACGGCTGGACAATGCCTGCGTCGGTAGCCAGAAAGCTGAGCATGGTCGCCATATTGGGGCGGATCATGCCGGCGCCCTTGCTGATGCCGGTGATGGTGATGGTTTTGCCGCCGATCTGAACGCGGCGCGAGAAGATCTTGGGCAGCGTATCGGTGGTCATGATGCCGTGGGCGGCGTTGAACCACTCATTCGGGCCCAGCGCCGCCACGGCCTTGGGCAGGCCGGCCAGCAGGCGGTCCATCGGCAGGGGCTCGAGAATCACACCGGTCGAAAACGGCAGTACCTGATCGGGGGACACGCCCAGCAGTTTGCCCAGTTCGGCGCAGGTGTCCTCGGCGTTCTTCAGGCCGGGCTCGCCCGTGCCTGCATTGGCATTGCCCGTATTGATGACCAGTGCCCGGATGGCGCTGGCCTTGGCCAGATGGGCCTTGCTGACCTGAACGGGGGCCGCACAGAAGCGGTTGCGCGTGAAAACGCCCGCCACGGTGGCACCTGGCGCCAGACGCATGACGGTCAAATCGCGGCGGTTGGCTTTGCGGATGCCGGCTTCGGTTACGCCGATTTCGACACCGGCAACGGGAAAGATTTCGGATTCGGGAGGAATCTGGAGATTAACGGCCATGGGTACGTCTCGCTGGGCTGGGCGGTTGCGGCCGCCCGAAGGGGGCGGCGGTCAAAGTCATTATTATCCCATCGCTGGAAGACGGGGGCCGTCAGGGGCCTACGCGCATGCTGGCGACATCCAGCACGCCTGCGGCGCGATTGTCCAGCACCGCCCGCACCAGGCCATCCGGGGCTTGCAGCACCGACTGGCCCGCGGCCACGTCGCTGCCGCCGCTGCGGCGCGCACTGCGTCCGCGCGATGGCGAAAACAGCAGGTCGCCGGGTTGGGCGCCGGGGACGTGGGTGCCGGCCAGCGTGACGCGGGTGCCCGCGGGGTAGGTCATCTCACCCCGCGCGGATTCATGGGCCAGCAGGCCTTCGAATCCAATGCGGCGACGATCCGGGGCCAGGCGGACATCGGTCTTGAGCAGATCCAAACCGTCCACGCGGAACGCTTCGCTGCCATCAGTGCGCAACAGCCAGCCTTCGGGGGTGGACTGCAGCCAGGTGCCAGTCGGCAGCTTCTGGGCGTCGAGCTCATTGCCGGAGGCCAGATGGCAACTGGCAAATTGCGGGGTGTTGTGGTCGACGCGAAATTCAACCCGGTGGCCGCGGCTGCATGTCCAGCCTGAAACTGACGCGTCGCCGGCCAACCCGATTGACCAGGATGTGGCCGTGCCATCGGCATCGAAGTGCCGTACGAGTTGCGCTGCCTTGATTCCGGCTACCGGAGTCGGCGCCGGGAAAATGGCCTGATCGAAGCTGTCTGGCTGGCCGGCCGTACGCAGGCGCAATTGAGTGCCGGCCGGCATGTGCACGCCGGCCAGATCACGCGCCTGCTCCAGGACGGTGCGGCGTGCTGCCTCGGCCCGCGCCTCGCGTTGTCCCTCGACCCAGTTGCTGAGCTGTTGATACGGGAAGATGGCGCCGACGCCGGCCAACAGTGCCATGAGCAGCGCGCCGATCCGGCGGTGGTCAGCCAGCCAGAGGCGTGCGTCGAGACTGCGCACCAGCGTGGCCCCCCAGGTGAGCAGGGTCGCCAGACAGACCAGGGACAAACCCATGGTCACATAGAAATTACCGCCAGGCAGGGATACCGGAATCATGCGGGGCATTATGCGCTTTTTTGCTTGCCGTCTGCCGGTGTGGGCAGCGGCAGTCGGCCCTATTGTTGCCCCTGCCGCGCCACGACCTGAAGTTTGAGTTCGCCCAGTGCCTTGTACAGGGCATCGCGGCTGCCTTCGGGCAGGTCGCCAAACATGGTCTTGACCCAGTTCTCGTGCGCACGGGCCATACGGGCGAACACCCGTTTGCCTTGCGGAGTGAGTTTGAGCAGGGAGCTGCGCCGGTCCGTCTCGACCTTGGTGCGCACTACCAAGCCTTCCTTTTCGAGCTGATCGGTGATGCCGGTGATGTTGCCGTTGGTCACCATCATGTGGCGTGACAGTTCGCCCATCTTCATGCCCTTGGGCGCGCGCTGCAACTGTGCCATCAGGTCAAAGCGCGGCAGCGTGGTGTCGAACTCGTTGCGCAGGCGGCTACGGATCTCCGATTCGATCAGGTTGCAGCAAGTCAGCATGCGCAGCCACAACCGCAGGGCATGATGGTCTTGCGGCGCGGCGCGGCTTTCCAGATCGGGCGTATCTGTCATAGGAGTCTCGGCGGAAAGTCAGAGTTCTGCTGGCTATGCACGCAGACCCATCTGCTCAAGCACGGCGCGGGTGTGAGGCGCTTGCGCGTCGTTGAGCTTGAGCACCAGGTCGAAGTGATTGCTATCGGGCACGTCGACGTAGTGCGCGGGATAGCCGGCAGCTTGCCATTGTGAGAGATAGTTGCGGCTCTGGCGTTTGAATTCATCGGTTTCGGATTCGCCGTAAGCGACGATCAGGGGGCAGCCACGCACGGTCAGCGGCAAGAGCGCGGGACTGTTGCGTTCGGCGTCGGCCTGGCTCATGTGCATCCAGGCATTGATATGGGTGTGGATCAGGGGCCGCAAATCGTACAGGCCGGACAAGGCGCAGGCGCCGTGTATGGCGTCGTCGGGCAGCCCATGAGCGTTCTGCCAGCCAGCCGCCAGCAGCATACCGACCAGATGGCCGCCGGCAGAACTGCCGCAGATATGTATGCGCCGCGGGTCGCCGCCATACTGCGCGATATGGGTGTACACCCAGGTCAGTGCGCGCCGCGTCTGATCCACGATGCGATCCAGCGTGACGCTGGGCGCCAACGAATAGTTCAGGACCACGACGGTGGCTCCTGCGGCGGTGAAGGTTGGCGCCATATTGCAGGAGTCATCCTTGGATAGCGCGCGCCAGTATCCACCATGGATGAAGAAGAACACCGGAGCGTCTGATTGCGCGGCTGGGAAGATGTCGAGCCGCTCGTCGGGATGAGGTCCGTAAGAAATGTCTGCCAGGCAGTGCAGGGCATGCCTGGCTTGGCGGCTTTCGTCGGTGTACTGCTTGAGTATCGCCTGGATGTCGGGTACTGTCGCGCGTGCGTTGTATTGCACGTCCAGTGCACTGCGGTCGTAGTTACGGTAGAGCATGTTCATCGGCGCGTGTACCTGGCATTGAAGGCGGGTCTCGGGGCAGGGAAATCTGCCGAGTCTTCGGGCAAACCCTAGACTTGTTTTGTCGAATACTTTAAACCTAAACTATGCCGGATGCCAGTTTTTCTCCGGGATTGCCGCCCGGAGGGCCGCCCCGGGGATCGCAACGCGGGCGCTGCGGGCATTGCCGCAAGACTCGCCCAACCATTCGAACGCCGCGAACAATATCTCTGCCGCGCTCAGGCGCAAGGAGCTCCACCATGCGTTTTCTCCCCTCCGTTCTGGCCGCTGCCATGCTGGTGCCCGCTCTGGCTTCGGCCGAGAGTGTCAAGGTCGGTATCGCCAATGATATTTCCGGCCCGTTCGCGGCGCTGGGCGCCGAGGCCCGTGACGGCTTCAATCTGGCCATCAAGCAACTCGGCGGCAAGCTGGGCTGACAGCAGGCCGAGTTTCTGCAGACCGACATGGGCGGAAATCCCGATCAGGCCCGGCAGCTCGTCACGCGTTATCTGCAACGCGACAAAATCGATTTCTTTACCGGTCCGATCGGCTCGAACGTTGCGCTGGCCGTTGGCCCGGCGCTGTTTGCCGCCAAGGTCCCGTATCTGTCGAACAATCCCGGCCCCAGCCAGTTTGCCGGCTCGCAATGCAATCGCTACTGGTTTGGACAGTCCTACCAGAACGATGCCTTCCATGAGACGGCAGGAAAAGTCGCCGCCGACCGCGGCTTCAAGAAGGTATTCATCATGGCGCCGGACTATCCGGCCGGCAAGGATGCGCTGACCGGTTTCAAGCGCGGCTACAAGAACGCGGTGGGCGAAGAGCTCTACACCAAGTTGGGCCAGCTGGACTATGCCGCCGAAATCGCGCAGATCCGTGCGGCCAAGCCGGATGCGGTCTACATCTTCTTGCCCGGCGGGATGGGAATCAACTTCGTCAAGCAATTCGTCTCGTCAGGATTGGCCCAGGGCACGGCCCTGATCGGCCCGGGCTTTTCTGCCGACGAGGACGTGATCCAGGCCGTGGGCGAACCCATGCTCGGCATGTACAACACGGCGCAATGGGCTCACGACCTCGACAATGCGCAGAACAAGCAATTCGTCGAGGCGTTCCGCAAGGAATACAACGGGCGTTATCCCTCGGTGTATGCCGCCCAGGCCTATGACGTCATCATGGCGATGGACGCCGCAGTCAAGCAGGCCGGCGGCAAGGCCAGCGATCGTGATGCGGTGGTTGCCGCCCTGCAGAAAGCCGATTTCTCTTCCGTGCGCGGTCCCTTCACTTACGGCAAGAACCACTATCCCATCCTGTCTTACTACGTGCGCGTGGTCGACAAGGATGGCAATGGCCGCATTACCAACAAACTCGCCGGAAAGGTGTTCGACAACTACCAGGACGTCTACGTCGGCGAGTGCAAGCTGTAATCCCATAAGGGGAGGAAAGCGGGCGGCGTGACCGCCGCTCGCGGCACACGGGGAAAGGGTTCATGACGTTCACGCTGGTCGTCGAGCAGCTGCTCAATGGTCTCCAGTTCGGGTTGATGTTGTTTTTGATCGCGGCAGGCTTGACGCTGGTGTTCGGGATCATGGATATCATGAATCTCGCGCATGGTTCGCTCTACATGGCGGGCGCTTATGTCGCCGCTGAAACCATGCAGCGTACCGGTTCTTTTACCGCTGCCGTGGCGGTGGCGGCCATTGCCACCGGCGTGGTCGGCGCCTTGCTCGAGCTGGTTCTCATCCGCCGGCTGGCCGTGCGGGACCACCTGGCTCAGGTGCTGGGCAGTTATGCCGTCATCCTGATCGCCAATGATTTGGTCAAAATGATCTGGGGCCCGGCGCCCATGATGCTCAACATGCCTGCTGCCTTGTCCGGCCCGGTGCGCCTCTTGCCCGACCTGCTGTATCCGGCCTATCGCCTGATGATCATCGTTTTCGGGCTTGCCGCGGCCGCTGGGCTTTATTGGTTCGTCACCCGCACTCGCGCCGGCATACTGGTGCGCGCCGGGGCATCCAACCGGCAGATGGCGACGCTGATGGGCGTGCGCGTACCGGTACTGTTTCTGGGCGTTTTCACACTGGGGGCCATGCTTGCCGCGGTCGCTGGCGCCTTGTTGGGGCCGGTGACCGCCGTGCAGATCGGCATGGGCGAGGAAATTCTGATCCTCGTGCTGGTGTGCATCGTCATCGGCGGCATCGGATCCATACGCGGCGCCTTTGTCGGCGCCTTGCTGGTAGGTATGGTGGATACGGCTGGCCGGGCCTTTCTGCCCATGCTGCTGCGCCAGGTTTTCTCGCCGGCGGTCGCCTCCAGTGTCGGACCGACGCTGGCGGCAATATTGATCTACGTGCTGATGGCCGCGATTCTGGTGTTCCGTCCATCGGGTCTGTTTCCGGCGCGGGGCTGATGATGAGCAGAAGCCTGATTTGCAGTGTGCTGCTTCTGGCCGCCTTGGCCGTCTTCCCGCTGGTCGCTCCGGCCCTGGGCCTGGATTTTTACATTTCCTTCGTACGCCGCGTGCTCATCTATGCCCTGGCGGCCACCAGCCTGAATCTGGTGCTGGGCTATGGCGGCATGGTGGCGCTGGGGCTCGCGGCCTTTTTCGGTGCTGGCGCCTACGCCGTGGGGATGCTGGGTGCCGCCGGTGTCATGTCCGCGCTGATCGTCTGGCCAGCGGCGATGCTGCTGGCCGCGCTACTGGCCTGGGTGATAGGGGCGATCTCGCTGCGCACGCGCGGTGTGTACTTCATCATGATCACGCTGGCCTTTGCCCAGATGGTGTACTACATCTTCATCTCGTTGCGGCAGTATGGTGGCGAGGACGGCCTCAATTTGAGCGGTTATTCGACCTTGCCCGGCTTGGACCTGAGCAATGACGTCGTGTTCTATTACGTGGTGCTGGCCGTTCTGATGCTGGTGATGGCCGGCTTTAGCCGGCTGGTGGCGTCGCGTTACGGCATGGCGTTGCAGGGCGTACGCGAAAACGAAGGCCGCATGGAAGCACTGGGTTATCCCGTTTACCGCATCAAGCTCACCGCCTTTGTATTGAGCGGCGCGGCGGCCGGTCTGGCCGGGGCGTTGCTGGCCAATCACAACCTGTTCATCTCCCCCACTCTGATGCACTGGACCCAATCCGCCAACCTGCTCATCATGGTGTTGGTCGGCGGCATCGGCCTGCGTTATGGCGGCGTGGCAGGGGCAACGGTCATGCTGGTGCTGGAAGAGGTATTGCGTCAATGGACGGAGTACTGGCATCTGCCTTTGGGCCTGTTGCTGCTGGCCGTGGTGTTCGGTGCGCCACGCGGTCTGGCCGGCCTGGCCGCACCGTGGTTTGCCAGCCGCCAATCGAAGGCACCATCATGACCCTGCAGACGACCCCCGCGTTGCGCGCTACGGGGCTGGTGCGACGCTTCGGCGCCTTGCTGGCCACCGATAACGTCAACCTCACCTTGGAGCCGGGCGAGATCCATGCCTTGATAGACCCGAACGGAGCGGGCAAGTCCACGCTCATCCATTTGCTGTCGGGCACCCTGGCCACCGATGCCGGCACCCTGATGGTGGGTGACACCGATCTGACGTCCTTCTCGGCGCATGAGCGCGTAGCCAGCGGTCTGTCGCGCTCATACCAGATCACCAATATTTTCCGCGCGTTTACGGTCAGAGAGAATCTGCTGCTTGCCGTGCAGGCGCACGCCGGCAGTAGCTTCCGTTTCTGGCGTCCACGTCAGGCCGAGCCCGGTCTTCAGGAGGCGGCAAACGCCCTTGCCCTGCAATGCGCCATCGATGCCAGCCTGATGGATCGCCAGGCTGGCACGTTGCCCCATGGCGAACAGCGCAAGCTGGAGTTCGCGCTGGCGTTGGCGGCGAAACCGCGTGTGTTGTTGCTGGACGAACCCATGGCGGGCATGGGGCCGGACGAGACGTTGCGCCTGACGGAGCTGATCGAATCCTTGCGCGGCCAGGCGGCGATGCTGCTGGTCGAGCACGACATGCAGGCGGTGTTCCGGCTGGCGGATCGGATCTCGGTGCTGGTCTATGGCCGCATCATCGCAACAGGCACTCCCGACGAAATCCGCGCCAACGCCGAGGTGCGCCAGGCCTATTTGGGTGACGACGGCGAGCACGCGCAGGAGAGGACATGCTGAACATTCGCGCAGCAGCCAGTGGTTATGGTGCCAGCCAGGTGTTGTTTGGCGTGGATTTGCAGATAGGCGCGGGCCAAGTGGTGACGTTGCTGGGCCGCAATGGGATGGGCAAGACGACATTGTTGCGCACACTCTTTGGCCAGCTCCCCTTGCGGGCCGGCAGCATCGAGTTCGCCGGCCGCGATGTGAGCGGCTGGAGTCCGGACCGTGTCGCACGCAGCGGGCTGGCGCTGGTGCCCGAAGGGCGGCAGTGCTTCCCGAATCTGACTGTGCGCGAGCACCTGACGGCATTCGTGGCGCGCCGCAATCCGGACATCGGTCTGCCCTGGACGCCGGAACGCGTCTTCGAGCTTTTTCCGCGTCTGGCTGAACGCGCAGGCAACATGGGCAATCAATTGTCGGGTGGCGAGCAGCAGATGCTGGCCATTGGTCGCGCCCTGGTGACCAACCCCCGGCTGCTGATCCTCGATGAGGCCACCGAAGGTCTGGCGCCGAAAATCCGCGAAGAGATCTGGCAATGCCTGGCGCGATTGCGGTCTGCCGGACAAACCATTCTGGTCATCGACAAATATGTGGAGCGCTTGCTGGCGCTGGCCGACCGCCATGTCATCCTCGAGCGCGGCAAGGTCGTCTGGAGTGGGGACTCGCGCGCGCTGGACGCGGATCGTACGCTCTGGGAACGCTATCTGGGGGTTTGAGAACGGATGACCCGGTGGGCGAAAAAATCGTTTAAATCTGATATTTAACGAAACAATTGCGGCTTTGAGCCAGTTTTTGCGCAATAACTTGATATAGTCAACAGTTATTGTGTTCGCATGTTTCCATACCCGTTTGAGCCATCTACACTAGCGGCGCCTTTTGCCTAGCTGTGAACTGTCAATAGGTTGTATTCGTCCAGGTTGAGTCTGGAGATGGGTACAGCGCGCCCGATGCCTTGGTGGGGTCGATGCCAGTTGTAGTGGTGTAGCCAGGATTTCATGGCATCGGCTCGGTGTTGGGAGTTCTGGTAGGTGTGAGCGTAAGCCCACTCACGCAAGGCCGACTGGATGAAGCGTTCGGCCTTGCCATTGGTCTGTGGGCGGTAAGGTCGGGTAAAGCGGTGCTTGATGCCCAGCTCATGGCACAGCGCGGCGAAGGCGCGGCTGCGAAAGGCCGAGCCATTGTCGGTGAGCAAGCGCTGGATGGTCACGCCCAGGCGCTGGTAGTAGGCCACTGCGTCCTTGAGGAACTGGACGGCGCTGGGGAAGCGCTCGTCGGGGTGGATGTCGGTGAAGGCCACGCGGGCGTGGTCATCGATGGCCACGAAGACGAAGTCCCAGCCGGCCCCCTCAACGGTATCGCGTCGGTTGCCCGTGACCCGGTGGCCAGGGCGCTGGATACGTCCCAGCTTCTTGATGTCGATGTGCAGCAGATCGCCGGGGGCCTGATGCTCGTAGCGCACCACCGGCTCGGCCGGCTCCAGGTCGGCCAGGTGCGACAGACCGGCGCGGGCCAGGACGCGGCTGACGGTGCTGGCTGACACGCCCAGCGCCTGGGCGATGCGCACTTGGGTCAGCCGCTTGCGGCGCAGCTCCACGATAGCCAGCGCCTTGGCCGGCGCAATCGCTCGGGGCGAGACCGTCGGGCGCGAGGACGCATCGGCCAAGCCCGCCTGGCCCTGAGCCAGAAAGCGGCCCAGCCATTTGCGCACAGTCGGCGCGGTGACCCCATAGGCGCGGGCCGCTTCAGGCACACAAACTTGATGGGCGATCAATTGCTGGACCATTTCGAGGCGACGTAGGAAGGTCAATCGGGCATGCTTATGGGTGTTCATCCGGCCGGGCTCCTTGAGTGAACTGGGGGGTTGGCGATTTCCAGTTTCTCAAATCCGGTTCGGATGAACCATGCATACAACCTATTGAATCTTCACACCTAGCGGTCAAATCGCGCAGGCACAACGTAGGTGGGGATATAGGCAGGCCCGGCCGACGGTCCCCGCCGTGGCAGGTTTTGGTGGCCGCTCGGAGAATGTATGGCGAAGTGGGGTTTGCGTAAGAAGTCCTTCATGGCGCTGCTGCTGGCATGCATCGTGATGCTCGCGCCGGCGATTTTGATCACCTGGTTTGTCTTCGATGGCGTGCGAGATCACTTTGGCCGCGCTTTCGCCGAGAATTTCACGCAGCTGAGCCGGCAGCGCATTCTGGCGCCGGTATCGCGCGAGATGGCTTTGTCCACGCGGCTGGCCAATAGCGAAGTGACCCGGCGCTGGCTGCACAATGAAAACGATCCGGCCGCCCGTGAGCTTTTCTTTCGCGAAGCAGAGGGCTATCGGCGTGATTTCATGGGCCACGCCTATTTCATTGCCAGCGCCGACAGCGGCAATTGTTACTACAGCGACGCCACCGGACAATCCGACTTGCCCCGCTACACGCTGAGCCGGGATGCCACGGATGACGGCTGGTTCTACGCCTCGCTGAAGTCGCCCGACAGCTACAACATCAACGTCAACCCCGACCTCAAGATCAAGACCACCAAGGTGTGGATCAATGTGCAGATCCGCGACGGTGATCAGGTGCTGGGCCTGAGCGGAGCGGGGCTGGATGTGGGGGGCTTTCTGCGCGAATTCGTCGACAGCGGCAGAGCCGGGGTCACACCTGTCATCATTGATGAACAAGGCGCCATACAAGCCTACAAGGACGCCACGCGCATCGCCTACAACTCGGGCGCGCAGGGGCAGGCCAAGGAGCACGGCCAGATCTTCAGCCTGCTCGATGCAGGCGATAGCCGCCGCAATCTCGAGGCGGCCATGCAGCAGGCCAAGGAGGAGCCCGACGGCGTGGCCATAACCTGGGCCACGATAGACGGCGTGCGCCAACTGGTGGCCGTGGCCTATATGCCGGAGCTGCGCTGGCATGCCGTCACGCTGGTCGATTTTGGCGCGGCCCGCCTGGTGGATCCGGGATGGCTGTGGCCCGGTATCATCGGCCTGGCGGCGCTGTTCATAGCGCTGGTGCTTTGCTTCGGGTTTGCCATCGAGCGCCTCATGCTGCGGCCGCTGCGGCGTCTGCAGCAATCGGCGCGCGCCATCGCCGACGGCAGCTATGAGGTAAGCCTGCCGCCCGGTGGTCAGGACGAAATCGGCGACCTGAGCGGGGCCTTCGGCGTGATGGCCGAGAAGGTGCGCAAGCACACTGCCGAGCTGGAGAGCAAGGTGCGCGAGCGTACCTCGGCGCTGGAGATGGCCAATCGGGAAATGGCTGCGGCGCGCAAGAAGATCGATGCGTCGATCGATTACGCCAGCCTGATACAACGGGCCATCTTGCCGGATCGTCAGATGACGCAATCGCTAGGGGCACACCATTTTGTGCTCTGGAAGCCGCGCGATGTCGTCGGCGGTGATTTCTACGTCTTTCGCTCCGACGGCGCCAATTGCCTGTTGGGCATCATGGACTGCGCCGGTCATGGCGTGCCGGGTGCCCTGATGACGATGCTGGCGCGGGCAGCCATCGATCTTGCGGTCAGCGAAGCCGGGCCGCGAGACCCGGCTGCCATTCTCAAGCGCACCGATGGGGCCATCCGCGCCATGTTGACCGACGCGCAACTGCCGCGGGCGCTGGCGACCAATACGGACGCCGGACTGGTTTATATTGACCGCGAACACCGCCGCCTTATTTATTCTGGCGCGAAGATCTCCCTGTATGCCAGTAATGGCGAGGACGCGCGTGAGGTCCACGGCGCGCGCCGGGCTCTGGGAGACAAGCGCATCGGAGAGTACGAGAACCTCGAGCTGCCACTGCAATCGGGCTGGACGTACTACCTGGTGACCGACGGTTTTCTGGACCAGGCCGGCGGCGAGTTTGGTTTCGGATTTGGTAATACCCGCTTCGCGGCCATGCTCAAGCGCCATGCGCGACGCTCGATGGACGAGCAGGCTCAGGCATTTTCCCAGGTTCTTGCCGAGTATCAGGGAGAGCTGCCGCAGCGAGACGACATCACTTTGTTGTCTTTCCGTTTCGATTGAATTTTTTCTTGGGGTAATGCATGAACGCTGCCGATCTCTATGCGCTGGGTGAGCGGTTCGATCAGAACCGCGTCCTCCTGTGCTTCAACGGTCCGATCTCCCGCAGCTTGATCGAAGAGATCGGCAATGCGCTCAAGAACTACCTGAGTGCCGAGCATGCGCGGCCGGCGGAGGCCATGGATGTATTCTCGGTCTATATCGAGATGGTCCAGAACATACGTCAGTATGCGGCCGCCAATGACGCGGCCGAGGCCCGTGCCACGGTGGTCATCGGTCGAGGCGGAGAGAATCGCTATGAAGTCTCGGCGGGCAACCTGGTGAGATCCGAAGACGGGCAGGCGCTGGTGCGCCGTATTGCCGAGTTGGCAACCCTGGACAAGGCCGCCTTGAAAGCCGCCTACAAGGCGCAGTTGCATAAGCCGCGCGACCCAGGCGCGGCCAGCGGCGCAGGCCTTGGCCTGATAGATATTGCGCGTCGCGCTGGCGCCCCGCTGCGGGCCAGCCTCAGTCCCAGTGCGCAGCAGGGCTGGGATTTCTTCAGTCTCAGCGTGGAGATCTGAGGCCATGCAAGCGCCCTCGCAAGCAATTATGGAGCGATCTATGAGTAGTGACTTGAACATCGCCGGGACTCAGTCCACGCCTGCTATCCGTACGGACAGCAGCGCCGGGTTGCTGGTCATGGCCGGCGACTCCTATCCTGAAAACTCGTTTGAGCTTTTCGGGCCGGTGATCGAATGGGTGGAGAACTTCCTGACCGGCACCAGCCAACCCTTGCGCCTCGAATTGGAGTTGCTGTATCTGAATACGAGCAGCATAAAGTCGGTCATGGATATTTTCGACATCCTGGAATCCTTCCACCAGAAAGGGCACAGCGTGGCTGTCACCTGGTACTACGACACGCGCAATGAGCGGGTGGGCGAGCTGGCCGAAGAATTCAAGGAAGACTGCACCTTTCCGTTCTCGGTCGTCGGGCGGTCATGATGGCCGCCAAGTCCGACCTCGACCGGCAGATTGCCGATTTGTTGGCGGACCCGGCGTATGAGGGCCATCCTCTGCGCGTGGCGCTGGAGGCGCTCTGGAAACAGGCCAACGAGCATATGGTCCGTATCGAGCGGGTTACGCAGATCTCCGATGCCTATCAGTCAATGGCCCTGCAGCGCGAGCAGGGGCTGTACGAGCGTTTTGACCGCCAGTTGCAACGGCTGGCCCGCATCGCACGCATCTCTGATCACTACCAGAGCATGATGCGAGATCTGAACCATACGCTGGAGGAAACCTCGCGGCGCGATCCCCTGACCGGTCTGTTCAACCGCCGTGCGCTCATGGACATCATCCGCACAGCTGTCGAGCGTTCGGATGCCAGCGGCAGGACGTTCGTGATCGCGATGCTGGATGTCGATCATTTCAAATCGGTCAATGATCGTTTTGGGCATGAGACCGGGGACCGGGTGCTGGTGGAGCTGGCCGGGGTTCTGCAGCAAAGCATGCGCGACAGCGATCATTGCGGACGCTGGGGCGGAGAGGAGTTTCTCCTGCTGTTGCCCGATACGGATCTTGCTGCCGCCCAACTGGCCATGGACAGAGTCGTTGGCGCGGTGCGTGCGCTGAGCATCGGCGTCAGTGGCGACGTGCTGCGGCTGACGGTCAGCATTGGCATGGCTGATCACCAAATGGGCGAAAGTCTGTCCGAGACCCTGAGCCGGGCAGACCAGGCGCTGTATCTGGCCAAGCACGATGGCCGCGACCGCGTCGCGTTGACCGGCGCCGCGCGTTGATCTGCTTCGCGGCCTGGCAATCCCGTCCCTGAATGTTACCGGGGGATTTTCCCCACTGGCGCCGGTGTTCTTTGCGGTATATATTTCAAGCCTAAACTATCAAGGCCTAAAAAAACTACCGTCATGGCGGTGGGCCGAAAGGAGTAGAGGCGATGAAGATCGTATGCATTGGTGGTGGTCCGGTCGGGCTGTACTTCGGTCTGCTGATGAAGCTGCGCGCCCCGGACAACGATGTCACCGTGATCGAGCGTAATCGACCGTACGACACCTTTGGCTGGGGCGTCGTGTTCTCCGACGCCACGATGGAGAATCTGCGCCAGGCCGATCCTGTCTCGGCGCGCACGATCAGCGATGTCTTTAATCACTGGGATGACATCGACATCCACTTCAAGGGCCAGATGGTACGCAGTGGTGGCCATGGTTTCATTGGCATAGGCCGCAAGCATCTGCTCAATATTATCCAGGCGCGTTGTGAGGAGATTGGCGTGAAGCTGGTGTTCGAGACGCTGGTGCAGGATGACCAGGAGATCGCGCGCCAGTATGACGCTGACCTGATCATCGCTTCTGACGGTATCAACAGTGTCGTGCGCAGCTGCTACGCCAGTACCTTCGAACCGGACATCGATCAGCGGCGCTACCGGTTTGTCTGGCTTGGCACGCGCAAGGTTTTCGATGCTTTCACGTTTGCCTTCGTGCAGACCGAGCACGGCTGGTTCCAGGCGCACGCCTATCGCTTCGAAGACGGCCTGTCGACCTTTATCGTCGAAACCCCGGAAGAGACCTGGCAGGCTGCCGGTATCGAAAAGATGAGCCAGGAAGAGGGCATTGCCTATTGTGAAAATCTTTTCGCGCCCTGGCTGGACGGCAATCCGCTCATTAGCAATGCCTCGCACCTGCGCGGATCAGCTATCTGGATACGCTTTCCGCGAGTCATCTGCAACACGTGGGTGCATTGGAATACCCTTGAGACGGCTCGTGGCGTACGCGATATCCCCGTCGTGTTGATGGGGGATGCCGCGCATACGGCGCATTTTTCCATCGGTTCAGGCACCATGCTGGCCCTCGAAGACGCCATCGAACTGGCCCGCTGCATGGATGCCGCGCCTGGCGACCTGCCTGCCGTGCTGGAGCAGTATGCGGCGGTGCGCAGCGTCGAAGTATTGAAAATCCAGAACGCAGCGCGCAACTCCACCGAATGGTTCGAGAATGTGGCGCGCTATGCGGATCTGCCTGCCGAGCAGTTTGCGTACTCGCTGCTGACCCGATCGCAGCGCATTTCGCACGAGAATCTGCGCATGCGCGACGCGGATTGGTTGCAGGGATATGAGCGTTGGCTGGCCGGGCAGGACGCCGCGACGCCGCATGACGGCACGCGCCCGCCCTTGCCCATGTTGACCCCCTTTAGGGCGCGCTCGGTCACCTTGCCCAACCGTATCGTAGTCTCCCCCATGGCCATGTACTCCTGCCAGGACGGTGTGCCCGGTGACTTTCATCTGGTGCATCTGGGCGCGCGCGCCATGGGTGGGGCGGGGTTGGTCATGGTGGAGATGACTTGCCCCTCGCCGCAGGCGCGTATCACTCCGGGATGCCCGGGGCTGTGGAACGACACGCAGACACGCGCTTTCGCCCGGATCGTGGATTTCGTCCACACCAACAGCCCGGCTCGCATCGGTATCCAGCTCGGCCACGCCGGGCGCAAAGGTTCGACGCAACTGGGTTGGCAACGCATGGATCATCCGTTGCCGGAGGGTAACTGGCCGTTGCTGTCGGCCTCGCCGCTGCCTTATCTGCCGGGCGTGTCCCAGGTGCCGCGCGAGATGACACGCGCTGACATGGACGCGGTGCGCGACGAGTTCGTGGCCGCGGTCGGACGGGCTGCCGAGGCCGGCTTCGATTGGCTGGAGCTGCATTGCGCTCATGGCTATCTGTTATCGAGCTTCATCTCGCCGTTGACCAATGCGCGCGCCGACGAGTACGGCGGCAGTCTGGATAACCGCCTGCGTTATCCGCTGGAGGTGTTTCGCGCCGTGCGCCAGCGGTGGCCCGCCGACAGGCCGATGTCGGTCCGGATCTCGGCCCACGACTGGGTCGAGGGCGGTGTCGACGCTGACGCGGCGGTGCAGATCGCGCGCCTGTTCAAGCTGGCTGGCGCCGACATGATCGACTGCTCGTCCGGGCAGGTCAGTCCGGAACAGAAACCGGTCTATGGGCGCATGTATCAGACGCCTTTCGCTGACCGGGTGCGCAATGAAGCGGGAATTCCGACCATTGCTGTGGGGGCGATCTCCGAGGCCGACCATGCCAACGGCATCATCGCCTCGGGCCGCGCCGATCTGTGCGCGGTGGGGCGTCCGCATCTTGCCGACGCTGCCTGGACGCTGCATGAGGCCGCAAAAGTGGGATATCGCGACGTGGCGTGGCCGCGTCAGTATGTGGCTGGCAAGCGCCAGCTTGAGACCCATTTCGAACGCGCCGCCAGCTTGGCGCAACGGGATATGTAATGAGCGACTCGACAGAACTTCAGGGGCGGCACGCGCTGATCACCGGTGGGGCACGGGGTATAGGCCTGGCATGCGCCCGCTCGCTTGCCGCTCGGGGAGCGGCGGTCACCTTGCTGGGGCGTGATGAACAGGCACTACAGGCCGCGCGCGCCAGCCTGGCTGGCGAAGGCATCGAGGCGGGAGTGGTCGCGGCCGATATCACGCAAGCCGATGCAGTCGCCGTTGCTTTCGAGCAGGCGCGTGCAGCGCACGGTCCCATCCAGATCCTGGTCAATAACGCCGGCCAGGCCGTGAGCGAGCGCTTCGAGCGCACCTCGGCTCAGTTGTGGGAGCAGATGCTGCAGGTCAACCTCAGCGGAACGTTTCACTGCACCCAGGCGGCGCTGCCGGACATGCTGCAAGGGGGGTGGGGGCGCGTCATCAATGTGGCCAGTACGGCGGGCCTGATCGGTTATGGATACGTCACGGCATATTGTGCGGCCAAGCACGGCGTCGTCGGCCTGACGCGCGCACTGGCCCAGGAAGTCGCGCGCAAGGGTATCACTGTCAACGCTGTATGTCCGGGCTACACCGAGACTGACATCGTGCGCCAAGCCGTGGACAACATCATGAAGAAGACCGGAATGGACGAGACCGCCGCGCGTGCGCGGCTGGCCGAACGCAACCCGCAGGGGCGTTTGGTATCCGCGGCCGAGGTCGCCGACACGGTGGCCTGGCTGGCGTTGCCTGCCAGCGCGTCGGTCAACGGCCAGGCCATCGCGGTCGACGGCGGCGAAGCGGCCGCCTAAGCACAAAGGAGACAGCATGACGAACGACGTGCACAGCATGAAACATCATACCCAGCCATGGGCCGGCTACCAGGCGCGGAACTTCCGCTGGGAGGTCAGCGCTGACGGTAAGGTGGGCAGCATCACCTTGAACCGCCCCGAACGCAAAAACCCATTGACCTTCGATTCCTACGCGGAGTTGCGCGATCTGTTCCGCGGGCTGGTCTACGCCACGGACATCAAAGTCGTAGTGTTGGCCGGGGCGGGCGGCAATTTTTGCTCCGGCGGCGATGTGCATGAAATTATCGGGCCGCTCACCCGCATGAGCATGCCCGAACTGCTGGCTTTCACGCGCATGACCGGCGACCTGGTCAAAGCCATGCGCGCCTGCCCGCAACCCATCGTGGCGGCGGTCGATGGCGTGTGTGCCGGTGCCGGAGCCATGATGGCCCTGGCTGCCGACATGAGGCTGGCGACGGCGGTCACGCGCACGGCGTTCTTGTTTACTCGGGTGGGCCTGGCCGGTGCAGACATGGGCGCATGCACGTTGTTGCCGCGCATGATCGGTCAGGGCCGAGCCTCCGATCTGCTGTATACCGGCCGCGCCATGAGTGCCGACGAAGGTTTGGCCTGGGGATTCTTCAACGCCTTGCATGCACCGGAAGAGCTGCATGACGCGGCTGCCCGTTTGGCCGGGCAGTTGGCTGCAGGCCCCACGTTTGCGCATGGCATGACCAAAAAGCTGTTGCACCAGGAGTGGAATATGGGCCTGGATGAGGCGATCGAAGCCGAAGCTCAGGCACAGGCTATCTGCATGCAGACCCATGACTTCCGTCGTGCCTATGAGGCATTCGTGGATAAGCGCAAGCCTGTGTTCGAAGGAGATTGAGCCGTGCCCGATACCACGTGGATGAACTGGCCGTTTTTCGAGTCATGGCACGCAGACATGGCCCGTGAGCTGGATGACTGGTGCACGCGCGAGTTGCCCGGCATCGATCACCAGGACACGGATGCGGCTTGCCGCCAGTTGGTGGCTGCGCTGGGCAAGGCGGGCTGGCTGCGTTATTGCGTGCCCGCCGGCCCCGGCGGGGCCTGGGGAGGTAAGTTGCCCGACGTGGATTCGCGTGCAGTCTGCATTTTGCGTGAAACCCTCGCGCGTCACGAAGGTCTGGCCGATTTCGCGCTGGCCATGCAGGGTTTGGGAAGTGGGGCGATTTCGCTGATGGGCTCGGCTGAATTGCGCCAGCGCTATCTGCCTCGTGTGGCGAGTGGGCAGGCCATTGCCGCCTTTGCGCTGTCCGAGCCCGACGCCGGCTCCGACGTGGCGGCTCTGCAGTGCTCGGCCCGGCGCGATGGCGACAGCTATGTGCTCGACGGCACCAAGACCTGGATATCCAATGGGGGGATCGCCGATTTCTATTGCGTGTTCGCGCGCACCGGCGAGGCGCCTGGCGCACGTGGCATCAGTGCCTTCGTGGTTGATGCCCATACCCCTGGGCTACGCATTGCTGAGCGCATCGATCTGATGGCCCCTCATCCTCTGGCCACCCTGGTTTTCGAGCAATGCCGTATTCCGGCAGCGCAACGGCTCGGTGACGCCGGCCAGGGCTTCAAGCTGGCCATGATGACGTTGGATATCTTTCGCGCCTCGGTCGCGGCCGCCGCGCTGGGTTTTGCGCGCCGCGCTCTGGATGAAGGTCTGCACCGCGCCCGGACTCGCCGCATGTTTGGCCAGACACTGGCTGATCTGCAACTGACACAGGCTGCGTTAGGCGATATGGCCTGCGACATTGATAGCGCGGCCCTGCTGACGTATCGCGCAGCATGGACGCGGGATGTGCGCCGCGAGCGCAGTACGCGAGAAGCGGCGATGGCGAAGATGGCTGCTACCGAGTCGGCTCAGCAGGTGTTAGACCGCGCCTTGCAGATGTTTGGAGGCGCAGGAGTGGTCAGCGGCCAGACGGTCGAGAAGCTGTATCGGGACATCAGAGCGTTGCGCATCTACGAAGGCGCCACCGAAGTGCAGAAGTTGATCATTGCCCGGGAATTGTTGAAAAACTGATTCCGGTTGACGCGACACCTATAGCGACAGGGGAACACCATGGAAGCATCAGCACATTCGGATACATTCGCCCGCGATAATCTGCCGCCCGCGCAGCAGTGGCCACAACTGTTGTTGGATCAACCCGACACCGCCTATCCGGCGCGGCTCAACTGCGCAGTCGAGTTGGTCGATGCCATGGTGCGCCAGGGCCACGGCGAGCGCATCGCACTACGATGGCCGGACAAGAGCGGCCAGGGCAGTATGAGCTATGCCGGTTTACAGGCGCTGACCAACCGCATCGCGCGCGTGCTGGTGGAAGACATGAAGCTGGCGGCAGGCAATCGGATCCTGCTGCGCGGCCCCAACAATCCCATGATGGCGGCGGCCTGGCTAGGTGCCATCAAAGCCGGCCTGGTCACCGTGCCGACGATGCCGCTGCTGCGCGCCAAAGAACTCAAGCAGATCATCGACAAGGCGCAGGTGCAGGCGATGCTCTGCGACGTCAGGTTGAAAGACGAAGCGCTCGACTGCCAGGACGCCGCGAGCGACTACTTCTGCCCGACGCTCAAGCAGATCGTGCTGTTTAACGACGACGCGCCCGATGCGCTGGATCGTCTGGCGGCCGGCAAGCCCGAGCATTTCGCTGCCTGCGATACGGCGGCCGATGATGTGTGCCTGATTGCCTTTACGAGTGGAACGACTGGCGCACCCAAAGGGTGCATGCATTTTCACCGCGACGTGCTGGCCATGTGTGATCTGTTTCCCCGCCATGTCCTCAGACCCGGCCCGGAGGATGTTTTTTGCGGCACGCCGCCGTTGGCTTTCACCTTCGGCTTGGGAGGTTTGCTGTGCTTTCCCCTGCGCGTCGGTGCCAGCACCGTGTTGGCCGAGAAACTCACGCCGGAGTCGCTGTTGCAGCTGATTCAGGACTTCCGGGCCACCATCGTATTTACGGCCCCGACCTTCTACCGGCAAATGGCGCCGCTGACGAGCCGGTTCCGGCTCGACAGCCGGCAAAAAAGCGTCTCGGCGGGCGAAGCGCTGCCGGACGCGACGCGTCAGCTCTGGAAGCGCGCCACAGGCATAGAGATGATAGACGGCATCGGCGGCACGGAGATGATCCATGTTTTCGTCTCCAGCCCGCCGGAGTCCGTCAGGCGGGGAGCCATCGGCCGGGTGGTGCCGGGCTACATCGCGCAAGTGGTCGATGATGATATGCAGCCCGTGCCGCACGGCACGCCGGGCCGCTTGGCCGTCAAGGGGCCAACGGGCTGCCGCTATCTGGCCGATCCGCGGCAGATGAAGTTCGTGCAGCAGGGCTGGAACTTGCCTGGCGACACCTTTGTGCAGGATGCCGAGGGCTACCTGTATTACCAGGCACGCAACGACGACATGATCATTTCGGCGGGCTACAACATCGCCGGCCCTGAGGTCGAGGACGCATTGATGCGCCATGAGGCCGTCGCCGAGTGTGGTGTGGTCGGTATGCCCGACGATGAGCGGGGCCAGGTGGTGGCCGCTTATGTTGTGCTCAAACCGGGCTGCGCCGACTCGCCTCAGATGGCCGCCGCCTTGCAGGCCTATGTCAAGGAAAGTATTGCGCCGTATAAGTACCCGCGCGTGATCCGGTTTGTCGTGGCGCTGCCGCGCACCGAAACCGGTAAGCTGCAGCGCTTCGTGCTGCGCCAACTCGCCTCGGGAGGGCGCTGATGTCCCGGTCCTATGTCAGCGAGGTGGAGATCCTGTTCCGGCATTTTGATCCGGCGGGCATCGTCTTCTACCCGCGTTACTTCGAGATGATCAATGACTTCATCGAGGAGTGGTTCGACAAGAGCCTGGGGGTGAGTTTTCACACCTTGCACACCGAGCGGGGCATCGGCACGCCGACGGCTGCGGTGCAATGCGACTTCAAGCTGCCTAGCCGCTGGCATGAGCGCCTGCGCCAGGTGCTGGAGCTGCAGCATATCGGTGGGTCGTCCTTTCTGGCGCAGGTGCGCTTCGAAGGGCAGGACGGAAAAATGCGCTTGAGCGCCCAGGTGACCATCGTCACCGTCGATCTGGCGCGTATGCGCGCCACGGCATTGCCGGACGATTTGCGCGCGGCCATGCAGGAATTTTTGTCGCCCGCGCAAGCGTAATTACCAAAGGAAGATACTGACATGAAAATTCTCCAACCGCCGGACTGGCTGGCGCCCCGCGGCTATTCCAATGGCATGATGACCGAAATGACGGTCGGCTCGCGCCTGCTGTTTGTCGGCGGCCAGATAGGCTGGAATGGCCAGCAGCAGTTCGAGACCGATGATTTCGCGCTACAGGTTCGCCAGACGCTGGAGAATATCGTCGCCATCCTGCAGGAAGGCGGCGCCGGTCAGCAACACATCGTGCGCATGACCTGGTACGTCAAGAACAAAGCGGAGTACGTGGCGGCCTATCCGGAGATCGGCAAGCATTACCGCGAGGTGATCGGCCGGTACTTCCCGGCCATGACCGCCGTGGAGGTGGCCGATCTGGTCGAAGACCGCGCCAAGGTCGAAATCGAGGTGACGGCGGTGGTGCAAGGCTAGTGCCCGGCGCGGGCGCTCAGCCGTACCTGGCCGAGCTCGGGATCGAGCACGGCGTGGCCACCCGGGACGTCTTCCATGACCTCGAGCAGCTTGCCATTGATACGCAGACTGGCACCGCAACAAAACCGTTTGTAGGCCACGATAGTGGCGCTGGCGAATGGTTGCAGCGCGTCGTTCAGTTGCTCCTCTTCGCTTTCGAGAAGATTGAGGTCATCGGTCACGCGCGCGTACGTGCTTCGAGCCCGGTCGGTCATGCCGTTGACGTTTTTGGCCGGATTGTAGTGCAGGAAGACGATGAGCTTTTCGAGCTTGCTCTGTTCTTCCTGCAGCGTGGCGCGACGTTGATGCAGTGAGGCACGTTTGGCTTGCCCATGCGGGTGCAGGCCTACGCTGACGGCGGTGGGTATGCCCGCCATCGATCCGATGGTTCCGGCGTGAACCGATTTGGTGGCATGGGTTTCACCTCCGGTGATCACGCCAAGGCTGGATTTGGGTGGCCCGACGGTCACGCTTTCGCCAGCATAGAGTCGGCTTTGACGGACTTCGCGCTCGGCGGCGATATTGCGTTCGGCGTTGACCACCGCGTTTTCGATGAAACGGGCTTTGACCGTGCCGCCGGCGGTAAGCTGGGCGGTGCGCATCTGTACGGGATGAGCGCTGCTGATCTGGCCGCGCAACGCGGGCTGTCTGGGCGCTGCCAGACCAATGACCCCGCCGTTGACGCTGATGTTGCCGCCGGCCTGCACCTGGGCGGCCTCGATGGTTCCACTGACCACGACGTCGCCGCTGACACGCACCTGCATGCCGGCGGTGATGTCGCCGCGCACTTTGAGCGTGCCGTCAAAAATGATGTTGCCGGTAGACAGGTCCACGCGGTCGACCTCGACCAGTGAATTGACCAGTACCCCCTGCGGTACCACCATGGGTGAGCCTGACTGGGCCGCACGCAGCAGACAGGGATCATGCTCATCGACCGTCACGCCCGAGAGATTGCGGGCGAACTGGGTGTCCGGCACGTGCGCCGGCGGTACCGATTCGCCCAGCACGTTCAGGCCCGGCTTGCCCTGAACGGCCGGGATCCGGCGCATCAGCGGTATGCCGGGAGCCACGAGGTCCAGATTTCCCAGCTCGCGGTAGTCCACCATGGCATTGTCGTCGTCTTCCTGTTCGCGGACCCTGAGTGCGTCGAGCAGGCTCTCGAAGCGAGCCGGCGTGCCGCGGGTGGGCGGGGTGCCCTGGGCAATCATGACGGTATTGGTCCGTCGATCTGAGACAGCGTTCTGGATGGCGTCTTCGCGCACCCCGTAAACCACGCCCACTTCCAGCAAATGCGCCTGGACATCAGCCAGTGTCACACGGCGGCCGCCGCGCGGCGGACTGACGGCAAGCACCGCGGCCATCCGGTCTGGCGAGAGGTCCAGCTCAAAGCCGCCGTCACGCACCTCGTCCACCGAGGCGAGCACCGGTTCCTTGGCCTCGCGGCAGGCTTCGATGAAGTTCACCGCACTGGCGTGATCCAACGCCTCGCTGCCCCATCCCTGCGCCTGCGCCACGCGGGTCAGGGTGTCCCAGGAGGGCGGCTGCGCATCGTGGTCGGCGGGGACGTAGCTGGCGATCAGGGCGCGAGTGTTCTCGTCCAGTTCCAGACGAAAAGCGTGTTCGACGGGCGGCATGTCTTTCCCCTAGGTGGCGCGGGCTTCGAATCGGCTGCGCGATTGGATAGGCGCTCTCGATAAGCAATAACTAGAAATATAAGGACATATTAGGCTATGTGATGTTGCCAGTTAAGCGCTTTTTCATAGGGGTCTTCGAGACCCCCGATGCCGAATGCGCCCAAAAAAATGGTTCATCGCGGAATAGCGTGGAGCCGTGCTTGATTGCCGTTACGCTTGATCCTTGATTTTTCAAGGATCAAGGCCGGGATCATGCTGGACCGCAAGACGATCGAGAGGTTGGGTGGGTGGGAAGGTTATCGGGTGGAGCGGGTCGTGTGGCCTGAAGGTGAGAGCCGGACGGTCACGATTTACCTGAAGCCTTCAGCGCGAACGATGCACTGCGAGCACTGCGGCAACCGATGTCGGCAGGTGCATGAGACGACCACGCGCCGGGTGCGGGATCTGCCGCTAATGGCGCTGCGAGTGACGCTGGTAGTGCCGCGTCGGCGGGTCTGGTGCGAGCAGTGCGGTGGACCGCATCTGGAGAGGCTGAGCTGGCTGGGCCGTTACCAGCGAGTGACCGACCGGCTGGCCGAGGCGGTCAGCCAGTTGCTTGAGTCCAGCAACATTCTGGCCGTGGCGCGCTTCTTCCAACTGGGTTGGCACACGGTCAAGGCGCTGGACAAGGCCCTGCTGCGACGGGCGATCCAAGAGCCGGACTGGAGCCAGATCCACTACCTAGCGATGGACGAGTTCGCTCTACACAAGGGCCATCGTTATGCCACGGTCGTTGTCGATCCGATCCGCCGTCAGGTGCTATGGATCGGTGATGGCCGCTCGCGCGAGACGGCCAGAGCCTTCTTCGAACAACTGCCAACTGGGGTTGCCCAGCAGATCCGGGCCGTAGCGATCGACATGACGACGGCCTATGAGCTGGAGATCCAGGCCAACTGCCCCAACGCCGAGATCGTCTACGACCTGTTCCACGTCGTGGCCAAGTACGGCCGTGAAGTGATAGACCGGGTGCGTGTAGACCAAGCGAACCAGTTGCGGCACGACAAGCCGGCCCGCCGGGTGATCAAGTCCAGTCGCTGGCTACTGCTGCGCAATCGCAAAAACCTCGATCCGTGCCAATCGGTAAAGTTGGACGAGTTGCTCCAGGCCAACCAGCCCTTGCTCACCGCTTATCTGATGCGCGATGAGCTCAAACAGCTGTGGTTCTACCAACACCCCGGCTACGCCCGCCAGGCATGGGATCACTGGCTGCAACAGGCTCAGGGCAGCGGCATCGCCGCCTTGGCTCACTTCGCGCTCAAGCTAAAAGCCTATCTGCACGGGATTCTGTCTCGCTGTCGCCACCGGCTCAACACCAGCATCGTCGAGGGCATCAACAACACCATCAAAGTCATCAAGCGCCGCGCCTACGGCTACCGCGATCAGGAGTACTTCTTCCTCAAGATCCGGTCTGCATTCCCCGGTATTCCTCGATGAACCAAAAAAATGCCCCCGGCAGCAGCCGAGGGCGGGAGGTGAGGCGGGGCCGTTCAGGCCGGCTGTTTGAGCAGCTTGAACACCTCTTCGGCGTGGTCCAGCGTGGCTTGCAGGACCGTGTCATCGTGAGCGGCCGAGACAAAACCGGCCTCGAAGGCCGAGGGGGCGAAATGCACGCCACGATCCAGCATGGCGTGGAAAAAACGCTTGAACGCGTTGGTATCGGCGGTGGACACTTCGGCGAAGGTGCTGGGCACGCTGGGCATGAAATACAGCCCGAACATGCCGCCGATGGCATCGGCGCTGAAGGGCACGCCCGCGGCGCGGGCGCGTTCGGTCAGGCCAAGGGCCAGGCGTTGCGTGCGTGCCGACAGGTCCTCATAAAAGCCCGGCTGCCCGAGCAGGCGCATGGTGGCCAGACCGGCGGCCACCGCGACGGGGTTGCCCGACAGCGTGCCCGCCTGATAGACCCCTCCCAGCGGAGCGATATGGCGCATGAGTTCGGCGCTGCCGCCGAAAGCGCCGACCGGCATGCCCCCACCGATGACTTTGGCCAGCGTCGTCAGGTCGGGTTGGATGCCAGTCAGGCCTTGCACTCCCTGCGGGCCGACGCGGAATCCGGTCATGACTTCGTCGAAAATCAGGATGCTGCCGTGCTGGGTGCATAGATCGCGCAGGCCCTGCAGAAACCCGGCCGCCGGCTTGATCAGATTCATGTTGCCTGCGACGGGTTCGACGATGATGCAGGCGATGTCCGCGGCATGCTCGGCAAAGGCCGTCTGCACGGCGGGCAGGTTGTTGTAGTCCAGGGTGATGGTGTGGGAGACAAACTCCGGCGGAACGCCCGCGGAACTCGGGTTGCCCAGCGTGAGTAGGCCCGAGCCGGCTTTGACCAGCAGGCTGTCCGAATGTCCGTGATAGCAGCCTTCGAACTTGATGATCTTGTTGCGTCCGGTGGCGCCTCGGGCCAGACGGATGGCCGTCATGGTGGCTTCGGTGCCGGAGCTGACCAGACGCACCTGTTGCATGGATGGCAGCCGCTCGATCAGCAGTTCGGCCAATTCGATTTCGGCCTCGGTCGGTGCGCCGAATGACAACCCGCCGGTGGCGGCATCCTGCACGGCGCGCACGACTTCAGGATGCGCATGACCCAGAATGGCCGGCCCCCATGAGCCGATGTAATCGATGTATTGCTTGCCCTCGGCGTCCCAGATGTGCGGGCCGAGCGCGCGTTTGATAAAGCGCGGGGTGCCACCTACCGACCGAAAGGCCCGAACGGGCGAGTTCACGCCGCCGGGAATGCTGCGGCAGGCGCGTTCGAAGAGTTCAGCGTTTTGGGACATGGCTCAGCCTCGGGAAGAAGGGAAGGGCGCGGCGCAGGCCTGGGCCGCGGCACGGATGTCAGGGGCCTCGAACAGGCCGGTAATGACCGCGATGCTGTCGGCACCGGCGCGGACGACCTGCCCGGCATTGGCCGGGGTGATGCCGCCAATGGCGACCACGGCTGGCCGGGGCTGGCCATGCGTGCGCGTCAGGGCGGCTGCCTCAGCGAGCAGGGCGAGGGGGGCATGGACGGCCTCGGGCTTGGTGGATGACGGGAACACTGCGCCAAAGGCAACGTAGTCCGCGCCCTGGTCCATCAGGTCACGAGCGCGGTTCAGATCCGCATAGCAGGACACGCCCAGGATCAGGCCGGGGGCGGCCGCACGCACGTCGGCCAGCGTGGCGTCATCGTGGCCCAGATGGGCGCCGTCGGCGCCGACGTGCAGCGCCGTCTGCCAGTCGTCGTTGACCAGAAAGACCACGCCCAGTTCGCGGCACAGGGCTGCCAGTTCGCGCGCCTGCGCCCGTCGCTCGGCCTGCGGCAGATGCTTGCGGCGCAATTGCAGGGCCCGCATGCCGCCGGCGGCAGCCTCCTGGACGGCCTTCAGCAGGCGCGCCGTGTCGTCCCACTCGGGGGTGACACCGTACAAGCCGGCCGGAAAGCGGGTCTGGCTCATGGCTGAGGCAGGCGGTTGGGCAGCGGGCGGCCCATGCCCGCTGTGAAACTGGCGGCCAGGCCGCGCTCGGCATGGGGCAGCGCCTGTTCGACCGCGGCCGGGATGTCTTTGCCGCTGGCCAGCAGAGCGGCCGCGGCAGCGGCCAGCAAGCCGCCTGTGTCGCCGCTACGGGGCGGGGGCGCCTGCCAGGGCCAGCTGTAGCTGCTGCCGTCCTGGCCCACGAGCACATTGGCCAGGTGGCCCGGACGTACCGGGCTGGCAAGCACCAGTGCCCACTGTGCGCCGCCGGCCAGCAGGGCGTGGGCGGGCGACGGTGAGCCGGAGGTGTCGATGCTGCCGTCGGATTGCCATTGCGCCAGGCGCATGTGTTCGACCACGACCAGGTCCGTCTGCGGCAGTACCAGCTCCAGTGTGGCAGCCAGAAGCTCCTCGGCGCTGTCTTGCTCGACGGCGTCCTGCGGCGTGAGCGCGCGCGGCCCCAGGTGCAGCACCAGGGGCACCTGGCTGTAGTCGGCGGCCAGTTGCGCGACCACACTGGCGATTTCGGGCGAGAACATGCCCCCGACCTTGATCGCCTGTACGGGCATGTCTTCGAGCAGACAGCGGGCCTGGTCGTCCAGCAGCTCCGGCGACACGGGGTGGATGTCTTCGATGCCGGCGGTGTCCTGCACCGTAACGGCCGTGACGGTGGCCAGGCCATGACAGCCCAGCTGCGCGCAGGTCACGGCGTCGGCCGGCAGGCCATCGGCGCCGGTGGGGTCCACGGGACCCAGAATGAGTACGAGAGGGGGAGTAACAGCGGTCACGGAGGGTTGGACTGGGCAGGAAGAGATGCTTTCTTTGCTTTGCATCAGACGGCATCCCGACAGGGTTTCGGTAAGATATGCCCATTCTAATGGATGCCATTCGTGCCTGACCCCGATCGGGGTCAAGCACTCCGTGAACTAGAGAGAACTATGCGTACTTGGATGTGTCTTATCTGTGGTTGGGTCTATGATGAAGAGGCAGGTCTGCCGGACGAGGGAATCGCGCCGGGCACCCGTTGGGAAGATGTACCCCCAAATTGGGTCTGTCCGGAGTGCGGTGCGCGCAAGGAAGACTTCGAACTGATGGAAATCTGACCCGGTCCCTGGCCTAACAGGTGGCCTGGCAGGCCGCTACATGCAGGTTCTGGAGACCGCCCATGAATGAAATTCCGCTTCCCGAGGACGGCGACGGCGTCCAGACATCCTCGCCGGGTTTTGCCAATCAGTTTCTGATGGCCATGCCTGGCATGGTCGACGAAAATCTGGCCGGCACGGTGATTTACATCTGCGAGCACAGCGCACGCGGGGCACTGGGCCTGGTCATTAACCGGCCTACTGATCTGACGCTGGCCTCCTTGTTCGAGCGCATCGAGCTGGAACTCGAAATCGGGCCCGTGGGGGACGAGAAGGTATTTTTTGGCGGGCCGGTGCAGACCGATCGCGGCTTTGTCCTGCACGCGCCTGTGGGCGATTACAGCTCCAGCATCAAACTGGGCGAGCTCGCCCTGACCACCTCGCGCGATGTATTGCAGGCTGTGGCCGACGGCAACGGGCCGGCGCGCATGCTGATTACGTTGGGCTATGCGGGCTGGGGCGCCGGCCAACTCGAAAGTGAAATGAGCCAGAATGCCTGGCTCAGCGTCGCAGCCGATCCGTCCGTCATTTTCGACGTGCCCGCTCAGGAGCGTTACCCCGCTGCCATGAAACTGCTGGGAATCGACCCGATCATGCTGGCTGGCGAAGCAGGTCATGCCTGAGGAAGCACTGCTGGCCTTTGATTTTGGCGAGAAGAAAATCGGCGTCGCCATCGGTAACACCCTGACGCGGCAGGCCAGGCCCTTGGAAATCATTTTTTCCGAGCGTCGCGACGAGCGTTTCGGCCGGATCGAACAGCTCCTGAAGGAGTGGCAGCCGCAGCGCGTGGTCGTGGGTCTGGCCTTGGCCAGCGACGGCGGCGAGCAGCCCGCCACCCAGCGTTGCCGCCGGTTTGCCAACCAGTTGCACGGCTGCTTTGGCCTGACGGTAGAACTGGTCGACGAGCGCGGCTCCAGCATGGAGGCGCAGGCCGAGCTGGGCAGCCACGCGCCCGACGATGCCATGGCAGCCGCCATTATTTTGCAGCGTTTTCTCGACCGGCTGCTTTAAGGCGTATGTTCAACCCTCAACTGAGCCCACGCGGCGAGCTGCTGCATTTGTTGTCGACCGAAGGGCTGCCCAAGCGCCTGCTCGAGCCGCTGCTGGCCGACGACACCCTTTCCCGTCTGGCGGGTTGTCAGGTCTGCCTGATCGGCCCGGACGGCACCGCTTTGCAGGGGCTGGAGCAGTCCGCTCAGGCCTTGGGCGCTCGCACGCAGCGGCTGTCTGCGGCGCCGGCATCGAGTCAGGCCGATTTCCATGTGTTGCGCCATCCCGCCAGCGGAGCCGCTGGCAGCCTTGGCCGATCTGCGGGTGATCCGGCAGGCAAAAGGGGGCTTTACCGAGTTGCGCGTCGCGTTTGTCGGCGATTTCGCCCATTCAGGGCGCGCGCGTTCGCTAGCGCACGCCCTGACCACGCTGGGCGCGCCCGAGCTGCGCGCGGCCGGGCCCCGCGCGCTGTTGCCTGACGGCCTGCCGCAACTGGGCCTGCGCGCCTGCGCAAGCCTGGCCGAGGCCCTCGATGGGGCGGACGTCGTGGTCGATTTGGGTCTGACCGAAGCCGCGTTGTCTGTACTACCATCGGCGGCGGATTACGCGCGCCGCTGGGCGGTCGGGCCGTTGGCCGATGGCGTGCTTCGCGTCGGGGCGATCGATCGCCACGCGTTGGATATGGCGTCGCGAGCCGTATTGAGCCACTTGATGGCCGGGATGGCATGAAGATACATATCCGTGCGGGCCGCGTGATCGATCCTGCCGATGGCAGCGATGAGGTCGTTGATCTGTTTCTGGCCGACGGCCGGATTCTTGCTCGTGGCCAGATGCCGGAGCATTTTCGTGCCGACCGGACGATCGAAGCGACCGGGCTGGCCGTGCTGCCGGGGCTGACCGACATCGCGGCTCAATTGGGACAGCACCCCGAGCAGGAGGGCCGCGCGGCATTGTCGGGAGGGGTTGTGCGGTTGGTGTTGCCCCACGCTACGCCGCAGCAGGACGGCATGCCTTACTGTCTGCGTCTGGGGCCCTTGCTCGCCCCGACGGGTGGCCTGTCCGATATGGCGGGTTGGCTCGATTCGGGATGTGTGGGCATTGCTCAGGGCGACGAGCCCCTGCCTGGCAGCGGCCTGCTGTGGCGCGCCATGCAATATGCCGCCGGGCTGAATGCCACCTTGTGGTTGAACCCCGAGGATGCGGGCCTGGCCGGCGGCGGTGTCATGGCCGCGGGTGCCTACGCGACGCGCCTGGGCCTGCCCGGCATTATCGAGTAGGCCGAAGTCCTTGCGCTGCACACCCTATTTACCTTGCAGCGCGCCAGTGGCGTGCGTCTGCACCTGTGCCGTTTGACGAGCGCCGCCGGCGTGGCCCTGCTGCGGGCGGCCCGCGCAGAAGGGTTGCCGGTGACTGCGGATGTGTCGATGCACCATTTGCATCTGACCGATCTGGACATTGGTTTCTACGACAGCCGTTGCCATTTGAGGCCTCCCTTGCGTGGGCAGCGTGATCGCGAGGCGCTGTCCCAAGGCCTGGCCGACGGTACGCTGGATGCGGTGTGCTCGGATCACCGGCCGGTGAGTGCGCAGCAGAAGGCCGGGCCGTTTGCGGGCACGACGCCCGGTGCCAGCGGCGTGGAGCTGCTCTTGCCGGCGGTGCTGAAGTGGGCGCGGTCCAGGGCGATGGCGCCGGCGCGTGCGCTGGCAAGCCTGACGCTGGGGCCTGCCCGGGTGCTGGGCCTGCCCGCACCCAGCCTCAAGCCGGGAGGTGCTGCCGATTTGTGCCTGGTGGATCTGGAGGCGGAGCGGGCGGTAGCGGGGCTGCAAAGCGGCAGCGAACAGACCCCGTTCACGGGTATGATGCTGCCCGGCCATGTCCGTGCCACCGTGATTGGCGGGAACCTACTTTGGGAGATACCGGCTTGAAGCTCTTGCGCTTTGTACTGCGCGCCTTGCTGGTGCTGCCTTGGCTGTTGTTCGGGCTATTTTGCGTGAGCGTGGTGTACCGGGCGCTGTCGATTGCCAGGCGCGCTGCGCTCAACCGGTTCTGGTCACGCTGGCTGATGCGGCTGTGCGGCGTGCGGCTGACCATCCGTGGCGAGCCGCGCATGCAAGCGGCGGTACTCTGGGCGGCCAACCATGTATCGTGGATCGATATCTTCGTGGTCAATGCGGTGCGCGCCACCTCGTTCGTGGCTAAGAGCGAAATACGCCGCTGGCCGGTGATCGGTTCGCTGGCTGCCGGTGCCGGCACGCTGTTCATCGAGCGCACCCAGCGCCATGCCGTGCACGCAATGGGGCAGTCCATACATGAGTGTTTCGCTCGTGGGGACGCGGTGGGCCTGTTTCCGGAGGGCACCACGACCGAAGGGCTGGATCTCAAGCCTTTTCATGCCAGTCTGTTCGAGCCGGCCCGCGCCGATGGCGTGGATATCCAGCCGGTGGCATTGCGCTATCTGCATCACGGCAAACGCAGCGGTTTTGCCGCGTTCGTCGGCGAAGAGAGCCTGGTGGCCAATCTCTGGCGCGTCCTGGGCGCGACGGGGCTTGCGGTCGACGTGGTGTTTTTGCCGCCGGTGGCCACCGTGCGCGAAGACGGCACGCCCTATACGCGCCTGGAGCTCTCGCGCCTGACGCGCGAGGCCATTCTCACGCAGCTCTGAAGCGTTATTCGGACAGAGGGTCCTGGAACTGGCTGCATTTGATCTGCACCAGTTTGCGATCCTGCAGACGCATCGCGGTCAACGCGCCACCCCAGACGCAGCCGGTGTCCAGGCAGATCAGATGCGGTCGGATCAGCAGTCCCAGGGTGGACCAGTGGCCAAAGACGATGGTCACATCGCGGGTGGCACGGCGCGGGACATCGAACCACGGCACCAGGCCCTGCGGCCAGGCTCCGGGCGCGACCTTGGTGTCGAACTCCATATGGCCGGCAGGCGTGCACAGCCGCATGCGGGTCAGAGCATTGATGATCACACGCAAGCGCTTGCCGCCTTTGTGATCGTCTTTCCAGGTGACCGGTTCATTGCCATACATTTTCTGCAGGGCCTTCTGCCAGTTCGGGCCGCGCAGCGCCGCCTCGACCTCTGCGGCCAGAGCCAGCGTTTTCTGGACATCCCACTTGGGCAATACCCCGGCGTGCACCATCAGGTGATCGTGTGCATAGTGCGCCAGCGGACGGTGGCGTAGCCAGTCGATCAGATCGGCGGCGTCGGGCGCATTGAGAATGTCATTGAGCGTGTCCGAGCGCGAGGGTTTGCGAACCCCCGCCGCCGCGGCCAGCAGATGCAGGTCGTGGTTGCCGAGAATGGCTACGGCGCGCTCGTCCAGGGCCATGATGCGGTGCAGCGTCGCGAGAGACTCCGGGCCACGGTTGACCAGGTCTCCCGCGAACCAGAAGTGCGAGTCCGGATCGCCTGCGATATCCGGGTGCGCCAAGAGTTGTTGCAGTGGCGTGCAGCACCCTTGCACGTCACCGATCATCCAGATGCTGCCAGTCGTCATGCCGACGCTCATCTCCGCGTTGAGGAGTCTTCGTGAAAGGGCTGCTCTCAGGCAACCTTGCGTTGTTGTCTGTACCGCGTAAACGCGTGCCGGTATTCCATCATGACCAGCGCACCCAGTGCCAGCAGCATGGCGGCGGCATTGGGCCCGAGCGCCGTCAGCCAGGGCGGCCAGCGGCTGAGCATCCCGACGTTGAGAGAGAGCTGATTGATCATGAAAAAGGCCACGCCCATCAGGATGCCGATGAACACCTTCACGCCCACGCCGCCACGGCGGGTCTGCATGAAGGCGATAGGCGCGGCGATAGTAATCATCACCAGCAGCGTGAAGGGATAGACGAACTTGCGCCACAGGGCGACGATCTGCCGGTCGGCTTGCAACTGGTTGTGGTGCAGATAGTCGATGTAGTCCAGCAGGGTCACGGCCGACATGCGCTCGGGTGTCAGCACCCGTGCCAGCAGCCGTTCGGGGCTGAGCGTGGTGTCAAGGCGCAGGCTGGCCTGCTTGTTCACCTGTGCTGGCGGCGTTGCGGGCGGTTTGGCGTTGGCCAGCGCTTCGGCGGCCTTCTCATCGATACGCGTCTGCACGACGTCGGTCAGGACCAGATCGCCGCCGGTGAACTTGCCGGTAGCTGCCGTCGACAGCGATTCGAGTTCGAGATTGGGCTTGAGTTCGTAGAGCGTGACGTCGCGCACCTGTCCATCGGCCAATAGCGTTTTGATATTGATGATGCGCGTGCCGCCGTCGCGGGTTGGTTCTTTGAACCAATAGCCGCTGTTCAGGCGTCCGCCGCCGGCCTTGCCCCGGAAGGTGAGGTCGGCCTCGCCGCTTTTGATTTCGGCAATGGGAGTGACGTACTCCGAAAGCAGCGTCGCCCCGATCATCAACGGGATGGTGATCGTCCACAACATCCGCATCAGGCGCATACCGCTGACACCGGATACGCGCAGGATGACCAACTCATTGCGTTGCGCTAGGCCGGCCAGCGCGAGGATGGCGCCGATCAACAGGCCGATCGGCAGCAGATCGTACAGGCGAGTGGGCAGAGCCAGCGCCTGCATGTAGAGCAGGGCGAGCATGCTGAATTTGTCGCCCACGTTGTCCAGGTCATCGACCAGGGCAAAGAACGTGAACAGCCCCAGCAGGGCCAAAAGAACCACTGCACAGGAGCGATAAATCTCGCGGGCCAGATAGCGGCGGGCTGTACGCATGAATCTTGAAAACCTTCAGGGCGCTTCTTGCGGCGCGTAAAACACAAAACTTTAACAAATATGAGGCCAGCGCCGCCCGTTGGGTGTTACGGAATGTCCACTATGCGCATCCGGCGCAACAGTGTTGCCGTACGGGAGTTCAGATAGCTGGTGTTTCTGTGCTTGTCGTAGTAGCGCGGATTGGGCAGCATGGCGGCCAGCCGGGCCGATTGGGAGGCGCCCAGATTGGCTGCGCTGGTTCCATAGTAGTGGCGCGCCGCCGCTTCCGCGCCGAACACCCCGATGCCCCATTCGGCCACATTCAGGTAGAGCTCCAGAATGCGTTCCTTGGACATGACGTGTTCGATCATATAGGTAAGTACCAGTTCCTGTCCTTTGCGCACATAGCTGCGCGAACTGGACAGAAACAGATTTTTTGCCAATTGCTGAGTAATCGTCGAGCCGCCGCGCAGTTTGCCGCGTCCCTCGACCTGCTGCTCGTGGTTGTACTCCCAGGCCTTGCGGATGGCGTCCCACTCTACGCCGTCGTGCTCGGTGAAGTTTGCGTCCTCCGAGGCGACGACGGCGCGCTTGAGCGTCGTGTTGATGCGGTCGTACGGGACCCAGGTATAGCTCAGCTCGGCCTTGGGGTTGGCGTCGCGCAGACGGGACAGCTCCTGGCGCATGATGGCGCTGCTGCCCGGGTCGCGATAGGCATACCAGACCACCATCGAAAACATCGCCAGCTCATAGATGAGCAGCAGGCTCAGTAGCGCCATGATGGCGCCGGTGACGATGCGAAACCAGGAGCGGGGACGAGCCATGCGAATCTCCTGTCGGGCCTAGCCCTCGGCCAGCAGTTCGGCGCGCAGCGCCGTCAACACCGCCGAAGGGTCGGGGCGCAGGCCGTGCCAGATGAAGAAACTTTCCGCAGCTTGGCCGACCAGCATACCGAGGCCGTCGGCTGTGCGCGCGGCACCGTCAGCCGTGGCCTGGTGCATGAACGCCGTCGGGCGGGTCCCATAGACCATATCGTAGGCCAGCGCGTCGCCGGCATACAGCCCCTTGGGCAGCGCGGGAGCTTCATCGAGCAGGCTGCTGGCCGTGGCATTGATCACGACGTCCCAGCCGCCGGGCCGGGCTGCCTCGGGCAGGCCGCCGGCGCTCACGCGTGTCGCGGGATTCAGGCCAGCGGCCTGCCAGGCTGCCGCCAGCTCCGTGGCCCGCGCCGGGCTGCGGTTGACGATGCGGATCTCGGCGCAGCCGGCCTCGGCCAGAGGGTGCAGTACGCCGCGGGCCGCGCCGCCCGCACCGACCAGCAGCAGCCGGGCACCTTGCAGCGCGGCGCCCAGGCGCTTGAGATCATCGACCAACCCCACGCCGTCGGTATTGCAGCCCTGCACGACACCATCGCGCCAGGTCAGGGTGTTGACCGCGCCGGCCAGGCGAGCACGGGTCGACAGATTTTCCTGCGCTAATGCGTAGGCCTGCTGCTTGAAGGGTACGGTGACATTGAGCCCGCGCCCGCCTTGCAGGAAGAAGTCTTTTACGGTTTCACGAAAACCATCCAGGGGCGCAGCCAGCCGTGCATAGTCGATGACGATGCGAGTCTGTTCGGCAAACATCGCGTGGATTTGCGGCGAGCGGCTATGCGAGATGGGGTTGCCGATGACGGCATAGCGCAGCGGTGCGCCGGCCTGCGGAAGGCTCATGGTGCGGAGGTTTCCAGGGTGTCGTTTACAAAATGCCAGGTCCGCGTGATGACCAGCACGTCAGTGTCGCGGGCCAGCTCGGGCGGAAACGGGGCAAAGGGGGCCGCCATCTGAACGATGCGTCGCGCAGCCTGATTGAGCACGGCATGCGGCGAGGGCTGATCGATATCGAAGCCGGCCAGGCTGCCGTCCGGGCGGATGCTCACGGTGATGCGCAGGCTGCCATAGACGCGGCCGCGAGCCTGAGCCGGGAAATGCTGCGTACCGATGGTTTCGATGCGTGTGCGCCAGGCATCCAGATAGGCGGCGTGAGGCGAGGCTTGTGCGGCGGGCGCGACGAAGGTCTTGCGCGGCAAGGCGCTGTACGCCTGCACGCGATGGGCCAGGGTGGCGACCTGGGCATTCTGCACCGTGCCGGCCTGATCTTCGACGCTATCGCCTGGGTCTTGCGTTTCGTCCCAGGGATGGACGGGCTCGCGTGGCGCGCCGGCTGCGGCGGCCGCAGCTAATTGGGTCAACAGGCGGGCCTGCTCGGCTTCCAACTGGGCTTGCCGCTTGCGCATGGCCTGCAGCACGATGGTGTCGGGCGAGTCGGCCGTGCGGGGCAGGGGCGTGCTGGCCACGCCGGCCAACGCATTTCCGCCGCCATCGACGGCGGCCTGAGCCAGGACCTGGGCTCGCAGCGGTGCCGTGTCGGTATGGGCATTGACCAGGGTGATTTCGAGACTGGCAGCCGGCGATCGCCGCAGAGGCGGCGCGGTGAAGCGCCAGGCCAGCAGACCGGCATGGACTAGTAGCGAAATGGCGATGGCCACCAGCAGATAGCGCCGGTCGGACACCCAGGAGGAGGGGAGGTTGGGGCGGTGCACCGGTGCATTTTAGGTGAACCGCCCACTCCTCGCTCAGGCTGGCGTCATGCCGGACCGAGGTAGCGGCAGTCCAGCTCCAGCGAGAGTTCGTCCATACCCATGATGTCGATCTCCACGGCGGCGCCGCGCTCGAGCTCGGGCAGGCCGCCCACGCGTGTCACCAGCGGCGCATTGCCCAACCGCACCAGATCGTCGCGCAGCACATGGGCGACCCCTCGGCTGATGTTTTGCTGACGCAGCCAGCGCAGGCACCAGTAGCGTTCCATGGCGTTCTGGAAGTCAGCCCAGGCGGCGTACTGCGCGTCGAAGGCGCCGATGATGGCAAACAGGTCGGCGTCCTTGGGCTTGAAGGGCGCGACCAATCGTGCCGAGACGCCGTTCTGCACGGCAGCGATCAATTGCCATTGATTGACCAGGTCAACATAGCGGCGCAACGGCGAAGTGCTCCAGGCGTACTGCGGCACGCCGATGGCTTCGTGCGGGAGCGCCTGGGTGCTCATACGTACTCGGCCGGCTTGCTGGGACCGATAGATGCCCGGTACACCGTGTTGGTGCAACAAACCGCCCCACAGGTTATTGGCCAGGATCATGTACTCGGCCACCATGCGGTCGAGCGGCGCATTACGCTGGCGCGGCACCAGACGCACCGGGGTATCCGGGTTGTCGGGGTCGCCATCCAGGTAGAAGCTGTACTCGACGCGGCTGTTGTTCTCGGGCTTGCCGCGCACGATCTCGCGTTGCGCCGACAGAGCCTGAGCCAGTTGCCACAAGGGGCGCAGCCAGTCGCCGTAGGGCAATGCGGCGTCGGGATCGGCCAGTGCGGCCTCGGTGACCTGGGTGTCGAGCTGGTTGTGGCGCAGGTTCTCACGCACCACGATACGTTCGACACGCGTGTCCGACGCGATGATCTCGCCGGTGACCGGGTCGGCCGTGACGTAGAGCGACAGCGCCGGAACTTCGCGTCCGGCGTCCAGCGAAAAGGTTTGAATGACCGAGTCGGGCTGCATCGGAATTTTGTCGCCCGGCATGTAGACCGTGGACAGGCGCTGGCGCGCCAGCTTGTCCAGGTCGCTGCCGCGCGTGACCGCCAGACCCGGCGCGGCGACGTGGATGCCCACGCGCACGCGGCCATCGGGCAGGCGCGTCACCGACAGCGCATCGTCGATCTCGGTGGTGGTGACGTCATCGATCGAATAGATCTCGGCGTCGGCCAGCGGCAGGTCCTGCTGCACCGGCGGGATGCTGATCTCCGGGAAACCCACACCACGCGGGAAATTGACCGCCAGAAAGCGTTGCTTGTGCAGCGCCAGCGCATTGGGCCAGGCGCCCAGCTCCAGCAGCAGCCGGTCGGGGCTTTTCTGCAAGCGGGCGCAAGCGGCATCCAGCGCCTTCCATTGCATGGTGTTCTTGTCCGGGCGCACCAGAAGGGCTTCGGCCATCTGGCCGATTTCTTCGGGCAGCTTGCCCTGGGCCATGTCGTCGACCCAGGCTTGCTGCTGCTCGGCCTGGCGCTGCTTTTTATCCAGCGCAGCCAGCGCCGCCTGAAGGATGTCGGGCGGCGCCGGACGGTAGTGGCCTTTGCCGCGTCGATGAAAATATACCGGCGCGCCATGCAGCCGCATCAGCAGGGCCGCCTGTTCGACGGCGCTGGGGGCGTGGCCAAAATAATCGGCAGCCAACACCGGTGCGTCGAATTCTTCCTGGGGCGCGCATTCCCATAGAAACGCCAGATCGATGCCTTCGGCCAGAGCGGAGGCCTCGCGCATGAGCACGGCCGGCTCGGGCGCGGCAAAGTTGAACAGCGTATTGGCGCGCGTTATTTTGCTGCGCTTGCCCGACTCCGACTCCACCTGCAGGCTGGCGTCGGTTTCCGACAGGATATTGCCGGCTTTGAAACTGCCGTCATCTTCGTAAAACACGTACATATATCAGTCCATCGGGCCAGGCGCTGCCGGGCAAAGCGGGAGTTTAATCAGTGGGGGTGAACCAGGGCAAAATCAAGCACTTCGGGCAGCCAATGCGCGAAGTCGGACAGGCCATGGTCGCTGCCCGGAATAATTCGTTGCCGGCAACCCTCGAAGCGGTCGCGCATTTCGCGCCAGTCGAGGACTTCGTCGCCGGTGGCCGCCAGAAGGAAATATCTCTGCGGACGGGTCAAACCCGGGACATGCAGCTCGCTTAGCTCTTGCACGTACTCGGGCAGAAAGACGAAGGGGGCCGCCGAATGATACATCGTGTGTTCGCCTACCTGGGTGGCGAGGTCCCGCGGCGCGTTGACGGCCGGATTGATCAGTACCGCCTTGCAGTCCAGCCGTTCGGCCAGCCAGATCGCGTAATAACCGCCCAGCGATGAGCCAACCACGGTCAACTGCTGCGGCGCGGCATCGCCGACCAACTGCCGTGCGGTTTGCTGCGCCAGTTCGGCGGCCGCACGCGGACTGGCAGGCAGCGCCGGGCAGGCGTAATCCTGCTGGCGGCCCAGATCGGCCATGGCCTGCCCCATCAGTTGCGCCTTGAAGGATAGCGGTGACGACCGAAATCCATGCAGATACAGGATCTTGGCCTCGGATACGGCGGCCGGGCTCATTGCGGATGCGCCAGGGCGGCGAGCAGTTTGTCGTGCACGCCGCCAAAGCCGCCGTTGCTCATGACCAGGACATGGTCGCCCGGGCGGGCGGCCTGGCTCACGGCCCGCACCAGGGTGTTGAGGTCATCGTAGCTGCTGGCCCGTGTGCCCAGTGGCGCCAGCACGTCGGCGGGATTCCAGCCCAGGGCATACTTGCCTTCGTGCGCGCCGAAGCAGAACACCAGGTCGGCTCCTGCCAGGGCCTGCGGCAGCCGGGCCGCCATGGTGCCCAACTTCATGGTGTTGGAGCGCGGTTCGAGGACAGCGAGGATGCGGCCCGATCCGACCTGCCGGCGCAGGCCCTCGACAGTGGTGGCGATCGCGGTGGGATGGTGCGCGAAATCGTCGTAGACAGCCACACCGTTGACCGTGCCACGCAGTTCCATGCGCCGTTTGACACCGGCAAAGCGGCTCAACGCCGCCACGCCGTCGGCAGCCCGCACGCCGATGTCTTCGGCCGCGGCCAATGCCGCCAGCGCGTTCATCCGGTTGTGCTCTCCGCCCAGCGTCCAGTGCACTGTGCCGACGCCGTGGCCGTCACGCAGCACGGTAAAGGCGCCATCGTCGTCAGGCGGCCCTGCCTGCCAGGCGCCGCCCGCACCAAAGCGCACCGTGCGGGACCAGTTCCCGCGCGCCAGCACGCGCTCGAGCGCCTCGCAGCGAGTGGGAAGAACGATTTGGCCCTCAGAGGGTATGGTGCGTACCAAATGATGAAACTGGGTTTCGATGGCCGCCAAATCGGGGAAGATATCGGCGTGATCGTACTCGAGGTTGTTCAGGATGGCCGTGCGCGGCCGGTAATGCACGAATTTGGAGCGCTTGTCGAAAAACGCGGTGTCGTATTCGTCCGCCTCGATGACAAAGGGGCGCACGCCGGCGCGGTACCGCGCCGAGACCTGCAGTCCGGGGGCGACGCCACCGATCAGGAAGTTGGGGGTCAGGCCCACGTCTTCCAGGATCCATGCCAGCATCGAACTGGTCGTCGTCTTGCCGTGCGTGCCGGCCACGGCCAGCACGTGCGCGTGGGGCAGAATCGTGTCGCCCAGCCATTGCGGGCCAGAAACGTAGCGCGCTCCGCTATTGAGGATGGCTTCCATCAGGGGGGTTCCCCGACTGACGACGTTGCCAATCACGAACAAATCCGGCTTGAGCGACAGTTGATCCGCCCCGAACCCCTCTATCAGAGAGATGCCCTGTTCGGTCAACTGGGTGCTCATGGGCGGGTAGACGCCTGCATCGCAGCCCGTCACTTTATGGCCGGCCTCGCGCGCGATCAACGCCAGGCCGCCCATGAAGGTGCCGCAAATGCCAAGTATATGTAGATGCATGGGGTTCTCCTGCAGGCATTGTAGAGGGGATGGCCGTGGCCGGCGTGGAGGCGGGCGGTATATGATGGACGCCATGAACCGATGTATCTTCGTTTGTGCGGGTGTGGCTGCCGCCGCGGCGGCAGCGGGCAGCTATCTCTATACGCGCTCGCGCAGCACCCCCCCGGCCGTTGCCGCCGCAGCGCCTGCGGCGCCCGACCCGCTGGCCGCGTTGCTGGCCATGTCGCTGCCCGACCTCGACGGCAATGCCCAGGCGCTGTCGCAATGGCGGGGGCAACTCATGGTGATCAATTTCTGGGCGACGTGGTGTGCGCCTTGCGTCAAGGAGATGCCCGAACTTGACGAACTCCAGAAAAAGACGCCCAACGTGCGCTTTGTCGGGATCGGCGTCGATACTGCCGACAACATGCGAAAATTTGTCGAGAAAATACCGGTTTCCTACCCTTTGCTGGTGATGGGCGCAGGGGCTGTTGATGTGCTGCGCGGGCTGGGTAATCCGGCGGGCGGCCTGCCGTTTACCCTGGTTTTGAATGCAAATGGCAGCATTAGGCAGAAGATGCTCGATCAAATCGACCCGGCCGCGCTGGAAAAGTCAATTCTGAGTCTTCCTGCCTGAGCTAGTTGCACAAATAGTTCAAATTGGCGTAAAAAGGCGGTTTATCGATTGTTTTGCCAGCAACTGGCAGGCCAAATGGCGCGACGCATACTGGTATTGCATGGCCCGAACCTGAATCTCCTCGGATCACGAGAGCCCGAGATCTACGGCAGCCTTACGCTTGCCCAGATCAATGAAGGCCTCGAATCCGTGGCGACGGAACTCGGCGTTACCTTGTCCGCGTTGCAGAGCAATCATGAAGGGGCCTTGGTGGATCGTATCCAGGCGGCAGCTCGCGATGGTACGGATTTCATCATCATTAATGCGGCAGCCTACACGCATACGAGCGTGGCGGTGCGCGATGCGCTGGCCGCGGTGGCGATCCCATTTATTGAAGTACATTTGTCCAACCTGTATAAGCGCGAATCCTTCCGGCATCATTCCTACCTTTCCGATATCGCCATTGGCCTTATCAGCGGTTTGGGAGCGAACGGCTACGAGGCAGCCTTGCGCTACGCAGCACGGCATTGAAACTCACTCGGACCCACGTTTTTCCTTAGCAAAACATCACGAGCACTCGTCCAGCACGGGTGCCGCCAACATTATCGGGAAGCA
Organism: Bordetella holmesii; assembly: GCF_020735985.1. Taxonomy (NCBI): domain Bacteria; kingdom Pseudomonadati; phylum Pseudomonadota; class Betaproteobacteria; order Burkholderiales; family Alcaligenaceae; genus Bordetella; species Bordetella holmesii. The sequence continues at coordinate 2,912,373 of NZ_CP085973.1, read as the reverse complement.
GCTTCCATGGACCTCCGAAAACTCAAGACCCTGATCGACCTCGTGGCGGAATCGGGCATTGCCGAGCTTGAAATCACCGAAGGCGAAGGCAAGGTTCGCATCGTCAAGTTCTCCCAGACGCTGCAGCCGGTCGCCTATCAGGCCCCCGAGGCCGCTGCCGTCGTGGCCGCTGCCGCGCCTGCGGCCGCGCCCGCTGCGCCCGCCGCGCCTGTTGTACAGGGTCATGTCGTCAAGGCTCCGATGGTTGGCACCTTCTACCGCTCGCCCAATCCGGGTTCCGCGCCCTTCGTGGATGTCGGCCAGACCGTCAAGGAAGGCGATGCGCTGTGCATCATCGAAGCCATGAAGCTGCTCAACGAGATCGAAGCCGACAAATCCGGCGTGATCAAAGAAATCCTGGTCGAGAACGGCGAACCGGTCGAATACGGTCAACCGCTGTTCGTTATTGGCTGATAGCGAAAAATGTTTGAGAAAATCCTGATCGCCAACCGCGGCGAGATCGCTCTGCGCATCCAGCGTGCCTGCCGTGAGCTGGGCATCAAGACCGTGGTCGTGCACTCGGAAGCCGACCGTGAAGCCAAGTACGTGCGGCTGGCGGACGAATCCGTGTGTATCGGGCCGGCCCCGTCGCGCGAAAGCTACCTCAACATGCCGGCCATCATTTCGGCTGCCGAGGTGACCGACGCTGAGGCCATACACCCTGGCTACGGTTTTCTGTCCGAGAACGCCGATTTCGCGGATCGTGTCGAGAAAAGCGGCTTCGTCTTCATCGGCCCGCGCCCGGAAACCATCCGCCTGATGGGCGACAAGGTCAGCGCCAAGCACGCCATGATCGAAGCCGGCGTGCCCGTGGTGCCTGGTTCGGAAGGCGCATTGCCGGACGATCCGCAGGAAATCATGCGCGTTGCCCGCGAGGTCGGCTACCCGGTCATCATCAAGGCTGCAGGCGGCGGCGGTGGCCGTGGCATGCGCGTGGTGTACACCGAGGCGGCGCTGATCAACGCGGTCAACATGACGCGTTCGGAAGCGGGCGCGGCCTTCAATAACCCCGAAGTCTATATGGAGAAGTTTCTGGAGAATCCGCGTCACGTGGAAATCCAGGTGCTGGCCGACGGCGGACGCAATGCCGTCTGGCTGGGCGAGCGCGACTGCTCCATGCAGCGCCGCCACCAGAAAGTCATCGAAGAAGCGCCGGCGCCGGGTATCCCCCGTCGTCTGATCGAGCGCATCGGTGATCGGTGTGCGGATGCCTGCCGCAAAATGGGTTATCGCGGCGCCGGCACGTTTGAGTTTCTGTTCGAAAACGGCGAGTTCTATTTCATTGAAATGAACACCCGGATCCAGGTCGAGCACCCGGTGACCGAACTGATCACTGGCGTGGATCTGGTCCAGCAGCAAATCCTGATCGCCGCGGGCGAGAAATTCACCCTGCGTCAGCGTGACGTGGCCTTCAAGGGCCATGCGCTCGAGTGCCGCATCAATGCGGAAGATCCTTTCCGCTTCGTGCCCAGCCCTGGCCGGATCACGAATTGGCATACACCGGGCGGCCCGGGCGTGCGTATCGATTCGCACGCCTACAACGGCTATTTCGTGCCGCCCAATTACGATTCGATGATCGCCAAGGTCATCACCTATGGTGACACCCGCGAGCAGGCCCTGGCCCGGATGCGCATTGCGCTGTCGGAAATGGTGGTCGAAGGCATTCAGACCAACATCCCGCTGCATCGCGAGCTTTTGCAGGACGCCCGCTTCATCGAGGGCGGCACGAGTATCCATTATCTGGAAAACAAGCTGGCTCAGCGTCCCTGAGCGGCAATCGGGGCCCACGTGGCCCCGTTTTTTGTATTGATGGCGACAGGGCCCGCGTGACGCGGGCCTTGCTGCAAGGAAGAAGCACACATGCGTGAATTGGTCCTTTATTGCCGCGAGGCCCAGGCCGAGGCACTGTCCGACGCACTGCTGGAAGCTGGCGTGTTGTCAGTCTCCGTTGAAGACGCCGATCTGGGCACGGACGACGAACGCCCGCTGTTTGGCGAGCCAGGCACCGAGCCAACCGTGCAAGCCTGGGATCGCAATCGTGTCGTGGCGCTTCTGCCCGATGGGGCGGATCCGGCGCAGCTGCTCGAAGAGGCGGCCCAGTCGGTCAGCCTGGACGTGGCCGAGTTTGCCGATTGGAGTCTGCGCGATGTCCCGGACGCCGATTGGGTACGCCTGACGCAATCGCAGTTCGGCCCTATCCGCATCTCCGACCAGTTGTGGATCGTGCCAAGCTGGCATCGCGACGACGATAGCGTGCAGACGCCCGAAGGGGGGATCCGCATCGAACTCGATCCGGGTTTGGCCTTCGGTACCGGCAGCCATCCGACCACCCACCTTTGCCTGGCGTGGCTGGAGGCCGAATTGCCTGCTGGCGCCGACGTCCTCGATTACGGTTGCGGCTCCGGCATTCTGGCCATCGCGGCCCGCAAGCTCGGCGCCGGCCAGACCACGGCGGTCGACATCGATCCGCAGGCCGTGCAATCCACACGTGACAACGCCCTGGTCAATCAGGTCGACCTTTTGGCCCAATTGCCCGAGGGTCTCATCGACGGTCAGTTCCAGGTCGTGGTCGCCAATATCCTGTCCAATCCGCTCAAGGTGCTGGCCCCCATGCTGGCCGGACGCGTCGCGCCGGGGGGCGATCTGGTGTTGTCCGGCGTGTTGCAGCGGCAGGCCGAAGAAGTCGCCGCAGCCTATGCCCCCTGGATGTCGATGTCGGTCTGGCGAGAACGCGACGGGTGGGTCTGCCTGCACGGACGCAAGGCCTGATCCACGGACCGAGGCAAGATCATGTCCTTGGTGACACGTTGCCCCCACTGCGCCACGGCCTTCAAAGTGGTCGCCGACCAGTTGCGAGTTCGCAATGGTTTGGTGCGTTGCGGCGTCTGCAATACGGTTTTTGACGGGCGTGCCTGCCTGGTGACACCCGGCGAGCCCGATGGGGCTCATCGTCCACCTTTACCCGTCGTCGAGCAGGCCGTGGCGCTGCCGGTCTGGCCGGCGCCGGTGGAACCCGAACCCGAACCGGCTACCCGTGCAGCCACGACCGTGGAGAGCCGCCTGGCCGCGGCACCCGTCGAGCCTGCTGCCGTTGTCGAGCCGCCGGCCGTTTTGCGCACCCGTCAGGCCATGCGCGAGGCTGAACCGGCTCAAGTTCCATGGCATGACGATGACGTCGAGCCAGGCCAGGCCGATGACACCGGCGATGACGCCGCGGAAGATGAGCCGGGCCAGACGCCGCAGGCGGATGGCTGGCGCCATGCGCTGCGCGGTGAGCGTCGTGAGACGACTTCGCAGGGTTGGGCGCTCAGCGCCGAGCCGCAAGTCTGGCGGCGCGTGCCGCGCGAGCCTGGGTTGGGCGCGGAGGCGGCCGAGTCGCTGCACGATGAACCGGCGCTGGACAACGAGCAGGAGCCCTCGATTCCGGGGGAGCGGCGCACGCGTTATTCGAGTGCCACGGGCAGTGGCCGCACGCCGCCCGAGTTTCTTGACGATGACCGCCAGCGTGCGCGCGGTGTGGGCCGCCGTATCTGGGCGCTGGCCTGCCTGCTGGCCGCGCTGGCGCTGGGCTTGCAGCTGCTTTATGTGCAACGCAGCAGCGTGGCTAGCGCCGTGCCCTGGCTGCGGCCCGTCCTGGAGGTCGCTTGCAAACCGCTGGGATGCACGGTGGGTTACGGCCGGCGGCTCGAGCGCATTGCCATTACCTCTTCGTCGCTGCGCACACCCCAGGGTGCGTCCTCCAGCGCCTCGGAAGGCCGCTCGCTCATGGTGCTCAATGTCGTCATGCGCAATCGCTATGACAAGCCCCAACCGTGGCCGGCGCTGGTCCTGGAGTTGACCGATATTTCAGATACCGTGGTGGCGCGCAAAGTGCTCATGCCCCAGGATTACCTCGACTCCGCCCAGGCCGCAGGCCCGTTTGCTGCGGGCGCCGAGGTCACGTTGGCCGTGCCCATCGAGATACAGGGCATCAATGTCAACGGTTACCAACTCGATAAATTTTTCCCCTGAAGGATGATCATGGCTTCTTCTGTGCTGGTATGCGGTTCGATGGCGTTTGACACCATCGCTGTCTTTGAAGGCCACTTCAAGGATCACATCCTGCCTGATCGCATCCAATCGCTGAGCGTGTCGTTTCTGGTGCCGGGTATGCGCAAGGAATATGGCGGCTGCGCCGGCAACATCGCCTACAACATGAAACTGCTGGGCGGCCAACCGGTGCCGGTGGCCACCGTAGGCGAAGACTCCGGTGATTACCTCGAGCGCTTGTCGGGCCTGGGCATCGACACCAGCCGCGTCAAGACCGTGCCGGGAACCTTCACGGCGCAGTGCTTCATCACCACCGATCTGGATGACAACCAGATCACCGCCTTTCACCCGGGAGCGATGGCTTTCTCGGCCCAGAATGACCTGAGCCAGGCCGAGGCGGCCTGGGCCATCGTCGCGCCGGACGCCAAAGAGGGGATGTTCGCCCATGCCCAGGCGCTGGCTGCGCGCGGTATTCCGTTCATCTTCGATCTGGGGCAGGCCATGCCCTTGTTCGACGGCGCCGATCTCGAGCGCATGCTCGGGTTGTGCCAGGCCCTGACGGTCAATGACTACGAGGCCAGCGTGGTCGAGCAACGCACCGGCCGCAAGATGGCCGACATTGCCCGCCATTTGCGCGCGGTCATCGTCACGCGTGGTGCGCACGGCGCCACGCTCTACACCGACGGCCAGGAAATCCAGATCGAGCCGGTGCAGGCCGAAGACGTGGTCGATCCGACCGGCTGCGGCGATGCGCACCGCGCCGGCTTGCTCTATGGCCTGATCTCCGGTTGGAGCTGGGCCGACAGCGCGCGCCTGGCCAATCTGATGGGCGCTTTCAAAATCGCCTCGAAGGGGCCGCAGAATCATGCGCCAGACCGCGCCGAGATCAGCCGCCGCCTGCAGCAAGCCTATGGACTGACCTTGCCGGTTTGAGTGTCTTCGGCCGTGACCGCCCCGGCGGCTGCGGCGTCCTTTTATACTGTGAGCAGGGCACAGGGCCCGCAGGCCCTGATTTTGGTTGCACCCTGTTTCTCGCCCGGCAACGAAACGTGTTGCGGGGGAGTATTATCGAATGTGTCGGTACATCCCGATCGAGGAGTCTCAATGAGCACAACTATTTCTTCGTCTGTTTCGGCTGGCCGCATTGCTCGCGGAATCGTCGTGTTGACGCTGGCTGCTGGCATGGTGACGTTGGCCGGTTGCGCCAATCGCAGTGCGTCGGCCGGTGTCTATAGCTATGATCAGGCCCAGCGCGAGCAGATCGTTCGCACGGGTACGGTGACAGGCGTGCGCCCGATCACCATTCAGAATGACAAATCCAGCGGTGTCGGTCTGGTGGCCGGCGGTGCCCTGGGCGGTGTGGCGGGTAACGCCATCGGCGGCGGCACGGGCCGCACGATCGCCACGGTCGGCGGCGCCCTGTTGGGTGCCCTGGCGGGCAACGCGGTGGAAAACCGGGTCGGCAAGAATTCCGGCTATGAAATCACGGTGCGACTGGACAACGGCGAAACCCGCGTCGTCGCTCAGGAAGCCGATGTGCCGGTCAGCGTTGGTCAACGCGTGCAGGTCATCAGCGGCAGCGGCCCGACCCGCGTCGTGCCTTACTAAGCCGTTCTCGGCGGCAGGTAGACCTTCCACACCCCTCGGGCGGCAACGCCCGGGGGGTGTTTTGCTGTAACGACTGGCTGCCGGGCCTACTGTTGCGGCCGCCCGACAAAGCGGGCGGGGTTCGGAAAAAAGTTTCAAGATTTTAAGAACGCCGTCAGCATCCCTTGGTATAGTCGCGCTGCTAACTCCGGGGGCGGGGGTAATCGGCCTCGCTGAGGCGGCACAGCAACACAGACTATGCATACTGAGCAAGAACTCCATACCCGTATCGCCGAGATCGTCGAATCGATCGTTCTGAAAAAAGTTACCGCCGATACTCCCCTTATCGCATCTGGCCTGGTCGACTCGTTGGCCGCGGTGGATATCACTCTGGCTGTCGAGTCCGAGTACGGCTGTAGCATTCCGGCGCCCGAAATCGCTGAGCACATGCAGTCGGTCCGCACGCTCGCCGACTATGTCGCTGCTCATACGTAACAGCCGGCTGCTGTCGCATATCGCGGCGGCCTTCACCGCCTGTGTGCTGGCCGCAGCGCTTTACTGGATAGCAGATCGTTTTCTGGACAGTAACGTCCAGCCGATCTCCAATGCGCCTTCGGTCACGGACAACTACCTGCCCAATCTGGGCCCGGATTGGGGCACGCAGCACGTCAACCTGAACCGTCTGTCGCGTGCACTGAGCGACGGCACGCTCGTCGTGCTGGGGTCGTCCGAGTTGTCCAGCCACGACCTCCGGTTTGTCCCCTATCACTTCTTTCCGCGCGAACTGAAAGTACCGACGCTGGCCTACGGGCACGCCATGTTTCAGTCGTACGGGATAGTGAGTGTGCTGGAGTCGGTGGCCGACTCGCTCACACCCAATACGCGTCTGGTGGTGATGATATCGCCTGCCTGGTTTGCCTCCGGCGGGCAGTTGCCGCGCTCGGCGTTTGCCGAGCATGTCACCGGCCCGGTCTGGGACAGGCTCTGGAATCGCCAGGCCACCCGCGAGCAGATGCAGACCTGGATCAGCGACAACGCCAATTGGGGGCTGCTGTGGCTGCTGGCCAATGGGCAGGTCTCGGAGTTCAAGGACAAGGTCGCGGCCTGGTGGCACGCGCGCGCGCAGCCTCAGCTTGATATGCCGCGCAGCGCATTGGCGGTACCCGCGCACAAGTTCGTCAGTTGGCCGTCGTCGGCACGCCTGTCGGGGCAGCACTGGAGCGAGCTGATCGATCAGGCGACCGATGTCGAGCGCGAGTTGGGCAGCAAGAACCCCTACGACGTACGCGACGACTATTACGAGAAATACCTGGCGATGCTGCCATCGCCGGCGCGCAATGAATTTCCGGATGTGCCGCCCATGACCCGTCCCGAGCTGGGCGATCTGGCGCGTGTTATGGCCTTGTTGCAGCAGCGAAAAGTACGTGCTTATTTCGTCATCCAGCCCTTCAATCCCAAGTTGATTCTGGACGTCGAGCGTTTCGATCCCGTGGTGACGGCCATCATGGGCATGTGCGAACGCTATGACATGGGTTGTCTGGATCTCTACAGCATCCCTTTCCAGCCGGGAATGGTGCGTGACGACATGCATCTGGCCGAAGTGGGCTGGGCCCTGGCAGACCGGGGCATTGCGGAGTTCTTCTCGCGATGAAGCGTTTTTTTTGGCATCTTTGCCTCTATCTTGGCCTGATTCTGGTGTTCATCCTGCAAGCGCAGCCCACGACGGGTAGCGGCTGGCCGATCAAAGTCGAATTTCAATACCAACAGTTCTGAGGCTGCCATGGAATTGTTCGGTAGCCTGAGTTTCTTCGGCGGCGCCATCATCGGTGGCCTGGGCCTGTTGATTTACCGCTCGCTGGCCGCGCCCTGGCGCCTGGGGTACCGCCACGTCATCGCGGGCTTGTCCGTGCTGATCTGGCTGGCGGTGTTTGGCGTGCGTCCTTGGCAGCCTGCGGCCTTGTTCCTCATCGCCGGGGGGGCTCTGTGGGCCACCCGCCGCGGCTGGTTGCGCACCTGGATGGCGGTGATCATCACGATGACGCCGCTACTGCTGGTCAAGACGGGCACGACCCATCTGCCTGCCATGCTGGGCTTGTCGTTTGCAACGTTTCGCGCCATCGATGTGCTGCTGTTTGCGCATCGCGACGAGCCTCTGTCGCCGCTCGATTACTTCATTTATCTGTTCTTCCCGCTGACCTTACTGGCCGGCCCGATGTACCGCTGGCGCAGTTTTCAGGCCGATCTGAGGCGCGGCTACGATGGGGTCAAGCTCGATACCTGGCTCGGTGGTCTGGAGCTGACGCTACTGGGCATCATTCAGAAGTTCGGCCTGGCCGAAGCCATCTGGCGCTACGGCTTGTCGACGCTGGACGCGCACGACTATTCGTTCACGGGTGTCGTGTCCAACGCAACGCTCTACAGCTTTTATTTATTCTTTGACTTTGAGGGCTACAGCAATATGGCCATCGGCATCGGCATGCTGTTCGGGTTCGTGTTGCCGACCAACTTCCGCAATCCCCTGGCCAGTGCCAATCCGCAGGATTTCTGGCGCCGCTGGCATATCAGCCTGTCGGAGTGGCTGCGCGATGTGGTCTTCATGCCCATCTACAAAGCCCTGGCCAAAACGGCTTTTTTCGGACGTCACCGTCTGGCGGCGCAGAATGTCGGCATTTTCGCCACGCTGCTGGCCATGGGTATCTGGAATGGCCTGACCTGGCATTATGTGGTCAGCGGGCTGATGTTCGGCTCGTATTCCGTGGGCCATAACTTGCTCATCAATGCTGCGCGCAGTCGTCCGCCTCTGGCTGCCTGGCTGGCGCATGCCTGGGTCAAGTTTGCCGGCCGCGTCATCACGCTTATCCTGGCCGCGCTGGCACTCTACGTCTTCAGCGGCCGCAGCCCGATCTGAGTCCCTTTGCCATGCGTTTTGATCTGAGTACTTTCGAATTCGTCGCCTCGGAGCGTGACCCGCAGGCGCTGGCAGTCGTCGGCGCGGATGGCCAGTTGAGCTGGGCCGAGTTGGAGCAGGCCGCCGCAGCCTGGGTCGAACGGGCACGTGCGCGCAACATTACCGCCGATGTGCCGGTCGTGGTCTACGGCCATAAGCAGACCGGGTTTTTCGTGGCCATGGTCGGCGCACTGATGTTGGGTGCACCCTTCGTGCCGGTGGATACCATCTATCCGGCCGAGCGCCTGCGCCGCATCGTCGAGATTGTCGGTGCCGGTACGGTCTATGATGCGGCCGCCGATCGGTTCGAGCCGGGTGCTGCGCAGCCACGAGCGCTCGATGAGAAGAGCCTGGCTTATGTGATCTTCACTTCCGGCAGCACGGGCGACCCCAAGGGCGTGCAGATCGGCCGCGAGAGCGTAGCCTTGCTAGGGCAGTGGATGAGCACCTTCGGTCTGGGGGATGCCCCGGTCTTCATGAACCAGGCGCCGTTCAGTTTCGATCTGTCCATGTATGAGGTTTTCGGGACGTTGGCATTGGGTGGCACGTGCGTACTCAGCGCCCGCGAGCAGATCGCCGCACCCGCGGACTGGTACACGCGCCTGGCCGCGCATGGCATCCGGTGCTGGGTGTCGACGCCGTCCTTTGCGCATCAACAGCTGGTCAATCGCGATTTTTCGCCGGCCACCTTGCCGGCGCTGGATACGTTTCTTTTTTGCGGCGAGCCCCTGACCGTGGCGCTGGCCAAAAAACTGCGTCAGCGTTTTCCGCTGGCTCGCATTATCAACACCTATGGGCCGACCGAGGCGACGGTGGCCACCACGGCCATCGTGGTCGACGATGCGGTCATTGCCGCGCACGACCCCTTGCCCATCGGCTATGCCAAGCCGGATTCGCGTGTTTATGTGGAAGAGGGCGAACTGTGCATCGTGGGCGATCACGTCATGCGTGGCTACCTCAACCGTCCCGACCTGAACGAGACGAAATGCTTTCGCGCCGCCGACGGCCGTCGCGGTTTTCGCACCGGCGATCTCGGCGAGCAGGGTGAGGGCGGCTTGCTGTTCTGCCGCGGCCGCATGGACGACCAGATCAAGCTCAATGGTTATCGCATCGAGCTCTCGGAGATCGACGCTGCCCTGCATGGCCTGACCGGCGTGCGCGGCGGTGCCTGCGCGGTGCTGCGCCGGCCTGACGGCACCGCGGTGCGGTTGATCGGTTTTCTGGATGTGGACGTCAGTGCGCCTGCGTATGCCGGCGCCGATGTCCAGGCAGACTGGAAACGTCTGCTGGCCGAACGCCTGCCCCCCTATATGGTGCCTACCGAGTGGGTGTTGTGCCCGTCTTTGCCTGTTTCCAACAATCACAAGACGGACCGCAAGAAGCTGCTGGAAATTTACGCCAGCCTTTGAGGACTGTTGTCGATAAAAAAGGGCGCCGTGCGAATCCACGGCGCCCTTGTTTCGTGTCCGTTCAGCGGTCAGATGCCGCCATAAGACAGGCGAGTGAGCATCATCGCCGCGATCTGCGCCACGATGAGCAACACCAGCGGCGAGAAATCGATGGCCGTGCGCGGCAGGATGCGGCGGATGGGATCGAGCAGCGGTGCGGTCAACGTTTGCAGCAGGGCCATCAGGGGCGACATGGGGTTGATCCAGGACAGCACGGCTTGAATCAGCGTCAGCCACACAATGAGATTGAGCGCCCAGCGCATCTCGGTAAACAGCGCGGTCAGCAGGATGCGCGGCAACGCGCTGGCCGGCGGCAGCATGCCGAGGGTGACAAGAATGACCAGCACAAAGAACAGTAGCGCCGCCAGCCAGGCGGCAAACAGACTGGTCCAGTCGACGCTGCCCGTGGCCGGGATCACGCGCCGCAATGGCAGAATGAGCCAGTTGGTGGCCTGGTAGATCGCGCGCGCCAGGGGATTGAAGGGGTGCAGCCGCACCGCATGCATCCAGGCGCGCAGAAGCAGGGCCGCTCCGAAAAGCGTGAACAGAATGTCGATAAGAAAACGCAGGATATCGCCGATCATGAACTATCTACCAGAAGTAACGCGTTCTATTGTCGCATGATGATGTGAAAACAATGCGCTTGTCGTGATGGAGGCGGCATGATGCCGGCGACGGGTCGGCGCATGAAAAAGCCGCCCGACTTTCGTCGGGCGGCTTGATGCCTGCCTCAGGCTGGCCTGTCCCTTAAGGACGGCCACCCGTGGGGAAGGGCCACGACGCGGCTGGATTCAGCACGGTCTTGGCACCCGGGGCCGCCGTCGTGGACGGCGGCGTGGCGGGCTTCTTGGGGGCAGCCTTCTTTGCAGCAGGCTTTTTAGCCGCCGGCTTCTTGGCTGCAGCCTTCTTGGCGGGCGCCTTCTTGGCGACGGCCTTCTTGGCGACGGCCTTTTTGGCGACGGCCTTTTTGGCTACGGCTTTCTTGGCGACAGCCTTTTTGGCAGGCGCTTTTTTGGCGACGGCCTTCTTGGCTACGGCTTTTTTGGCCACGGCCTTCTTGGCGACAGCTTTCTTGGCAGCCGGTTTCTTGGCGGCTACCTTCTTGGCTGCGGGCTTCTTGGCGGCGACCTTCTTGGCGGCGGGTTTCTTCACCGCTTTCTTGGCGGCTTTCTTGGCAGTTGCCATGGTTATGCTCCTTAGGTTCAGGGGTCCCAGAACTTAAACCCGTGTCACAGAACGCCAACGGCGAACTGCACCCGGGCTATTCATCGGCGCATGCCACTGCCCCTTGCGGGCGGCAGTGCTTTACGGCTTGCGCTAATGAATTCAGCACAGCCATTTGATATGGCCCCCGCCATAAGCGGAGCGCGAGCCATTTCAAATGGCATCGGTAGGCGCCAGCGAACCGGCAGCCTACCGTTACGTCCTACGTGTCCGAATACACCATAACCGGGAGCACAACCATGGCGGGCCACCAGGCCCTGCCACTTACTCCCAGCTCAGCGTACCGCCGGTTTGGTATTCGATCACGCGAGTCTCAAAAAAGTTGCGTTCCTTCTTCAGGTCGATCATTTCCGCCATCCACGGGAAGGGATTTTCTTCCTGTGGGTACAGCGGCTCGATGCCGATCTGCTGGCAACGACGGTTGGCGATGAAGCGCAAATACGATTTGAACATCGGCGCATTCAGCCCCAACACGCCTCGCGGCATGGTGTCTTCTGCGTAAGCGTATTCGAGTTCGACTGCTTTGCGGAAGAGTTCGCGAATTTCTTCGCGGAATTCCGGCGTCCACAGGTGAGGATTCTCGAGCTTCACGGTGTTGATAAGGTCGATACCGAAATTGCAGTGCATGGATTCATCGCGCAGGATGTACATGTACTGCTCGGCCGCGCCAGTCATCTTGTTCTGCCGGCCCAGTGCCAGAATCTGGGTGAAGCCGACGTAGAAGAACAAGCCTTCCATCAGGCACGCGAACACGATCAGCGACTTCAACAGCGTTTGATCGGCTTCGGGCGTGCCCGTCTTGAAGTTGGGATCGGCAATGGCCTCGATGAACGGAATCAGAAACTCATCTTTAGCGCGAATCGATGGGACTTCGTTGTACGCGTTGAAGATTTCCGACTCATCCAAATCCAGGCTTTCAACGATGTACTGATAAGCGTGGGTGTGGATGGCTTCTTCGAAGGCCTGGCGCAGCAGGAACTGGCGGCACTCGGGGGCCGTGATGTGGCGATAGGTGCCCAGCACGATGTTGTTGGCGGCCAGCGAGTCGGCCGTCACGAAGAAACCCAGGTTGCGCTTGACGATGCGGCGCTCGTCCTCGGTCAACCCGTTGGGGTTCTTCCAGAGGGCGATGTCGCGCGACATGTTGATTTCTTGCGGCATCCAGTGGTTGGCGCACGTGGCGAGGTATTTTTCCCACGCCCACTTGTACTTGAACGGCACCAACTGGTTGACGTCCGTTTCGCCGTTGATGATGCGTTTGTCGGCAACCTTTACACGACGTGCCGTCGTGCCACTGAGGTCCGCGGCGCTTTGCGGCGCGGCGGCGGTGGGCATTGCCGAATCGCCGAACACACCCGTGGAGGGGCGCAGCGGCTCGGGGGCAGCGCCGCCGGCACCCGCATGGGTGGCGGGAGCCTTGGCGGCCTGCGCGGCTAGATTGTCGTCTTCCCAATTAAGCATGATCGAATTCTCCGATAGTCGTTACTGGCAGGCTTCGCACTCTTCGAAGCCGGGGTCACCCGGCCGCATCGTGCAAACCGCCCCGACGATCTCGGGTTCGGGCAAAACAGGTGCTGCGGATGCGGAGGCCGAGGCGTTGTGATTGCCAGCGCTGACGGCGTTCAGTTCGCCGCCGCGGCCCGTGGATTTCTCGGCACTGGTGGCGCCCATGGTGCGCAGGTAGTAGGTGGTTTTGAGACCACGCTGCCATGCGAGCTTGTACGTGTCGTCCAGCTTCTTGCCCGATGCGCCTGCCATGTAGATGTTCAGCGATTGGGCTTGATCGATCCATTTCTGGCGGCGCGCGGCGCACTCAACCAGCCAGCTCGGTTCGACTTCGAACGCCGTGGCATAGAGTTCGCGCAGTTCAGCTGGAACGCGATCGATGCGGGACAGACTGCCGTCGAAGTACTTGAGGTCAGCGACCATGACTTCGTCCCACAGACCGAGTTTCTTCAGATCACGAACGAGATAATCGTTTACGACCGTGAACTCGCCGGAGAGATTCGATTTGACGTACAAGTTCTGGAAAGTGGGTTCGATGCACGCAGATACACCAATGATATTGGAAATCGTCGCGGTTGGGGCGATGGCGATGCAGTTCGAGTTGCGCATGCCGTGTTCTTTGATGCGCGCGCGCAACGTATTCCAATCGAGTGCGCTCGATTCATCGACATCGACATTGCCACCACGCTCTTCACGCAGCATCGCGATCGAGTCTTGCGGCAGGATGCCACGCGACCACAGCGAGCCTTCATACGATTGATAGCGGCCGCGCTCTTCGGCGAGCGTGCTCGATGCCCAATACGCCTGATAGCACACGGTTTCCATCGAGCGATCAGCGAACTCAATGGCGGCTTGCGACGCGTACGGCACGCGCATCATGTGCAGGCAATCCTGGAAGCCCATGATGCCCATGCCGACAGGGCGATGGCGCATGTTGGAGTTGCGCGCCTTCTCCACGGCGTAATAGTTGATGTCGATGACGTTGTCGAGCATGCGCATGGCGATGCTCACCGTACGCTTGATCTTGTCGTGATCGAGTTCGAAGCTACCGTTGGCGGTGGGCTTCATGTGAGCGACCAGATTGACGGAGCCGAGGTTGCACACGGCGATCTCGGATTCGTTGGTGTTCAGCGTGATCTCGGTGCAGAGATTGGAGCTGTGCACCACGCCGACGTGCTGCTGCGGCGAGCGGATATTGCACGGATCCTTGAACGTGATCCACGGATGGCCGGTTTCGAACAGCATCGACAGCATCTTGCGCCACAGCGACAGCGCCGGCATTTTCTTGAACAGCTTCAGTTCGCCGCTGGCTGCCTTGGCTTCATAGCCGAGGTAGGCGCGCTCGAATTCACGGCCGTACTTGTCGTGCAGGTCGGGGCAGTCCGAGGGCGAGAACAGCGTCCAGTCTCCGCCTTCCATCACGCGTTTCATGAACATATCGGGAATCCAGTTCGCCGTGTTCATGTCGTGGGTGCGGCGGCGCTCGTCGCCGGTGTTCTTGCGCAGTTCCAGGAATTCTTCGATATCCAGGTGCCACGTTTCGAGGTAGGTGCACACTGCGCCCTTGCGCTTGCCTCCCTGGTTGACGGCCACTGCGGTGTCGTTGACGACCTTCAGGAAAGGAACCACACCCTGGCTCTCGCCATTGGTGCCCTTGATGTGGCTGCGCAGCGCACGCACCGGCGTCCAGTCATTGCCCAGACCGCCTGCGTACTTGGCCAGCAGCGCGTTTTCCTTGATGGCGTCGTAGATGCCTTCGAGGTCATCGGAGACCGTGGTCAGATAGCACGACGACAACTGCGAGTGCAGGGTGCCGGAGTTAAACAGCGTCGGCGTCGAGCTCATGAAGTCGAAGGACGACAGAATCTCGTAGAACTCGATGGCGCGTGCTTCGCGATCGGCTTCGCGCAGCGCCAGCCCCATGGCCACGCGCATGAAGAAGACTTGCGGCAGTTCGATGCGCGTGCCGCGCACGTGCAGGAAGTAGCGGTCGTACAGCGTTTGCAGACCCAGGTAGCCGAATTTCAGATCGCGACTGGCGTCCAGCGCGCGGGCGATGCGCGCAAGGTCGAACTCGGCGAGCTTGGCGTCGAGCAGACCGGCCTCAATGCCGCGCTGAATGAAAGTCGGGAAATAGTCGGCATAGCGCTGGCCCATGTCGGCCTGCGAGACTTCCTGGCCCAGCACTTCCTTGCGGATCGTGTGCAGCAGAAGGCGGGCGGTGACCTGGCTGTAGGCCGGATCTTTCTCGACCAGCGCTCGGGCCGCCAGAATGGCGGATTTGAAGACTTCGTCGACCGGCACGCCGTCGTACAGGTTCTTGACCGTTTCCTTCAGGATGGTTTCGGTGTCGATGAACTCGGTCAGGCCGACGCCGGCGGCTTCGATGGTGGCGCGCAACTGCGCCATGTCCAGCGGACGGCGCACGCCGCCGTCATTGACGCTGAGCGTGCTTTCCTGGGCGTCGGGTGCGGATTTTTCCTGCAGATCGGCCGCGGCGGCGCGCTCCTGGGCGCGGCGCTCACGGTACAGCACGTAGGAGCGGGCGACGTCATGCTGGCCCGAGCGCATCAGCGACAGCTCGACCTGGTCCTGCACATCTTCAATATGGAAGGTGCCACCGCTGGGACGATTGCGCACCAAGGCGCTGACGACCTGCACGGTCAATTGTTCGACCAGTTCGCGCACGCGCGCCGAGGCGGCGCCTTGGCCGCCGTTGACCGCCAGGAAGGCCTTGGTCATGGCGATGGCGATCTTGCCCGGCTCAAAGCCGACGACCGAACCATTGCGGCGGATGATGTTGTAACTGGCCCATTGGCCAGCCTGGCCGGTATTGGCCTGGTGTTCATTGGATTCGGGCGGCACGGCCGTGGGCCGAGTCACAGAGGCGATCGAAGTCTGCATGGAAGCTCCTGTGCGAATAGCGGAAACGAGACATGGCCGAGCCATGTCGGATCAGAAAGAATTCGGTCTTGCGGGGGGGGAATCGTCCGGGCGCGCGGCCCTGAGACAGTGGTCAGCGGTTCAACGGCTGATCAAATCGACCACAAGATATAGTGTACCACCCCCTCGCGTGCCACTAATTCTAGTGAGGCTCGGTACGCTGGACAAGTCTGGGGGTTGGGTGATGTTCAAATTTAGTTGTTACGAAATGCGAAGGGCGCGCCGATCAAGGCGCGCCCGCCGAAGTGAGTGCTCAGCGTGAGGATTTACGCGCTTCTTCGGACCTCGCTCGGCGCAAAGCCAGGCTGCTCATAGCTTTCCAGAAGACGGTCCCGGTCCTGGCGAAAGCGCGTAACTGCCGCGGCCTTGATATGACCGTAGCCGCGCACATTTTCCGCAAGGGCAGCGATTGTAGCCGCCGCGCCGATATTGTCCACTGTCAGGCCGGCAAGCAGACGTTTGACCAGGCTTTCGTACTCGACGATGAGGTCGCGCTCCATGCGCCGCTCGGCGGTGTAGCCGAAGGGGTCGGCCCAGGTGCCGCGCACGCTTTTGCAGCGCGCCAGCCAGCGCAGCGCCGACAGGGTGCGCGGGCCCAGCGCCATTTTGCGCGGCACGCCGGTGCGCGGGTCTTTGCGCGCCAGCAGGGGCGGCGCCATGTGACAGCGCAATTGGTAGTCGCCTTCGAACTGCTCCTTCAGTTGCGCCGCGAAGCTGCCGTCGGTGTACAGACGGGCGACTTCATACTCGTCCTTGTAGGCCATGAACTTGAACAGGCCGCGCGCGACGGCCAATGCCAGGCGCCCGGGCGTAGCACCCAGTTCCCGCTCGCGGGCCGCGACCTCCTCGATCAGCCGGCGGTAGCGCGTCGCGTAGGCCGCATTCTGGTAGGCGGTCAGATCGGCCACGCGGCGCGCCACGGCGTCGTCGAGCCGCTCGGGGCGATGCAGCGCGATGACCTGAGCCGGCGGCTTGAGCGCGAAGGCCAGGGTCTGCGGCGCGTGCGCGGCCAGCCGGCCGGCGTCGAAGGCGGCACGGTTGCTGGCCACGGCCACGCCGTTGAGTTCGATGGCGCGGGTCAGCGCGGCGAGCGTCAACGGTACGTCGCCACGCTGCCAGGCATAGCCCCGCAGAAAAATGTTGGACAGGATGCTGTCGCCAAACAGGGTGAGCGCGGCGCCATGCGCATCCAGCGCGGCGGTCTGCTCGCTGCCAGCGGCATGACGGATTTTTTCCAGCAGGGCGTCGCCGCGCATGGGCACGTCGGGCTGGCGTGTGAAATCCGATACCGGGGCGACGTAGGTATTGGCCGTCACGCGGCTGTACCCGCGGCGCAAGGTCCCCAGGGCTTCGGGCTAGATGTGAACTGTCAATAGGTTGTATTCGTCCAGGTTGAGTCTGGAGATGGGTACAGCGCGCCCGATGCCTTGGTGGGGTCGATGCCAGTTGTAGTGGTGTAGCCAGGATTTCATGGCATCGGCTCGGTGTTGGGAGTTCTGGTAGGTGTGAGCGTAAGCCCACTCACGCAAGGCCGACTGGATGAAGCGTTCGGCCTTGCCATTGGTCTGTGGGCGGTAAGGTCGGGTAAAGCGGTGCTTGATGCCCAGCTCATGGCACAGCGCGGCGAAGGCGCGGCTGCGAAAGGCCGAGCCATTGTCGGTGAGCAAGCGCTGGATGGTCACGCCCAGGCGCTGGTAGTAGGCCACTGCGTCCTTGAGGAACTGGACGGCGCTGGGGAAGCGCTCGTCGGGGTGGATGTCGGTGAAGGCCACGCGGGCGTGGTCATCGATGGCCACGAAGACGAAGTCCCAGCCGGCCCCCTCAACGGTATCGCGTCGGTTGCCCGTGACCCGGTGGCCAGGGCGCTGGATACGTCCCAGCTTCTTGATGTCGATGTGCAGCAGATCGCCGGGGGCCTGATGCTCGTAGCGCACCACCGGCTCGGCCGGCTCCAGGTCGGCCAGGTGCGACAGACCGGCGCGGGCCAGGACGCGGCTGACGGTGCTGGCTGACACGCCCAGCGCCTGGGCGATGCGCACTTGGGTCAGCCGCTTGCGGCGCAGCTCCACGATAGCCAGCGCCTTGGCCGGCGCAATCGCTCGGGGCGAGACCGTCGGGCGCGAGGACGCATCGGCCAAGCCCGCCTGGCCCTGAGCCAGAAAGCGGCCCAGCCATTTGCGCACAGTCGGCGCGGTGACCCCATAGGCGCGGGCCGCTTCAGGCACACAAACTTGATGGGCGATCAATTGCTGGACCATTTCGAGGCGACGTAGGAAGGTCAATCGGGCATGCTTATGGGTGTTCATCCGGCCGGGCTCCTTGAGTGAACTGGGGGGTTGGCGATTTCCAGTTTCTCAAATCCGGTTCGGATGAACCATGCATACAACCTATTGAATCTTCACAGCTAGACGGCCGCCACCGGGTCGCAGAGGATGGCGGCATCGGCCTGCTGCCAATCCAGGCGCGCGGGGCCGGCGGGCGTGTGTGGGGGCGCCAAGCGGATGTGGCTGATCACGGTGCCGCCTTTCTGAGCCAGCCCGGTCAGATCGAGCACCGAGGCCGACAGGCCCTGCAGGTGAGCGGCCATGGAGACCAACGCGCCGATGGTGATGACGCCCGTGCCGCCCATACCGGCGACCAGCAGGCGATAGGGCGTATGCACCTCGTCGATGCGAGGCATCGGTACGTTGGCAAGCTGCGCCTGCCAGTCGTCCTGGGCCGCGGCACGGCGTTTGCGCGGTTGGCCGCCTTCGACCGATACGAAGCTCGGGCAGAAGCCTTCGGCGCAGGAGTAGTCTTTATTGCAGCTGGACTGGTCTACGGCGCGTTTGCGGCCATAGGGCGTTTCCAGCGGCACGATGGACAGGCAGTTGGACTGGGTGCCGCAGTCGCCGCAACCTTCGCACACGGCGCTGTTGATGAACATGCGGCGCGCCGGATCGGGGAAGGTCTTTTTCTTGCGGCGGCGGCGTTTTTCGGCCGCGCAGGTCTGATCGTGAATGAGCACGGTGACGCCGGCGGTCTCGCGCAGTTCGCGCTGCAAGGCGTCGAGTTCGCGCCGGTGATGCACGGCGATGCCCGGGCCCAGGTCGATGCCGCGGTACTTTTCCGGTTCGTCGGTCGTCACGACGATGCGGGCGACGTGTTCGCCGCGCAACTGCTGGCAAATCTGCGGCACGGAGATCGGGCCGTCGACGGGTTGGCCGCCGGTCATGGCCACTGCGTCGTTGAACAGAATCTTGTAGGTGATATTGGCGCGCGCGGCCACGGCCTGGCGGATGGCCAGATAACCGGAATGGTAGTAAGTGCCTTCGCCCATGTTCTGAAACACATGGGGCGCTTCGATGTAGGGCGCCACGCCTATCCAGTCCACGCCCTCGCCGCCCATCTGGGTCAGACCGCCCGTATCGCGGTCCATCCAGGCCGCCATGTAATGGCACCCCACGCCGGAGCGGGCCTGACTGCCTTCGGGCACCTTGGTCGAACTATTGTGCGGGCAACCCGAACAGAAATAGGGGCGGCGGCGCATCCCGTCGGCCGCGTTGGACAGTGCCTCGGTACAGGCGAACGCTGCGGGGTCGGCTGCCAGAGCCAGGCCGCTGGTGCGTCGCAGCCAACCGGCCAGCGGGGCGGCCAGGATGGAAGGGCGAAGCTGGCCGGCGGCGGGAATGAGGGTCTCTCCGTCGAAGCCCTGTTTGCCGCAGACAGACGCGCGCTGCTGCTGGTTGTAGAGCAGATCCTTGATCTGTGCTTCGACGATGCCGTCTTTTTCTTCGATGACCAGGATGTGTTGCAGGCCCTGAGCGAAGGCCAGCAGGCGTTCGCGCTCCAGCGGCCACACCAGGCCAGGCTTGTAGACGCGCACCCCGCGAAGGTCCACGCCCAGGCGGTCCAGTGCCTCCATGGCGTCGAGGTGGCACTTGCCCACCGTGACGATGCCCACTGTCGCCTCGGGCGCGGCGGAGATGAGTTTGTCGATGCTGTGGCGCGCGGCGAAGGCGGCCACCGCGCGGTGGCGCCGCGCCATTCGCGTCTCGATGGCCGGAGACAAAAAGTCGCCGGCGTTGTAGTGGCGCTCGGCTGCCTCGGCGTCATCGGGCATGTCGTAGTGCTCGGCAGGGCGGACGTCGAAGGACTGGCCCGTTTCCACCGACTCCGAGGTGACTTTGAACGCCACCCAGGCGCCGCTGTAGCGCGACAATGCCCAGCCCCAGAGGGCGAAGGTCTCGTACTCGTCGATCGATGCCGGATGCACGATAGGCACATGCCAGCCGATGAGCGAGGTTTCGCTGGCATGGGGGATGGACGAGGACACGGCGGTGTGATCATCGCCCACGACCATCAACACGCCGCCGTGGCGCGAGGCGCCGGCCGCGTGGCCATGATGCAGGGCGTCGCCGGCACGATCCACGCCCGGTCCCTTGCCATACCACATGGCCACATGGCATAGACCCCATCGACCTTGCGATCGTCGCGTGTGCCGACCTGCTGCGTGCCCATGACGGCCGTGGCGGCCAGATCTTCATTGATGCCCGGCATGAAGGTGATCTGGTTGGCGTCGAGCGCTTTTGGGGCTTTCCACATGGCCATGTCGACGCCGCCCAGGGGCGAGCCGCGGTAGCCGGAGACAAAGCCAGCGGTATTGAGGCCGCGCTCGCGGTCGGCCTGCCGCTGCGCGAGCATCAGGCGCACCAAAGCCTGCGTGCCGGTCAGGAAAATGCGGCCCTGGCGGCGGCTGAGGTTGTCTGCGAGTTGGTAGTCCAGATCGATGTGAGGGTCGACCGCGGGGGTGCCGTCCATGAATGCTCCTTTATTTCGACCATGATAGGAGCGCGGGCATGCGGTTTTTTTGCGTTATAGGATCGTGCATTCCCTATAATTTGAAATAAACATTTCGTTTTGGGAAGAAGGGGAGACATCACGATGGATAAAACCGACTTTGCCATCCTGCGTGCGCTGCAGCAAGATGGCCGGGCCTCGGCGCAGCAACTCTCCGACCAGGTGGGCTTGTCGCCCGCGCCGGTGTGGCGGCGGGTCAAGGCGCTGGAGTCAGCCGGCGTCATTCAGGGTTACAGCGCCCAGGTCGATCGCAGCAAGGTGGGACTGGGCGGCTGCGTGTTCGCGCAGATCAGCCTGGAGCGGCATTCGGCCGAGACCGTGGCCAACTTCGAGCGTTCGGTGCGCGACGCCCCGGAAATTCTGGAGTGTTATTCGGTGACCGGTGACTCGGATTTTCTGCTGAAGATACTGGTCGAAAGCCCCGAGGACTACGATCGTTTTCTGCATCGCTTTCTGTTCAACCTGCCCGGGATCCGGCAGACGCGCAGCATCGTGGCGTTGCGCGAGATCAAGCACGAGGTGCGACTGCCCTTGTGAGCGGCCTGCAGCCTCTATGTAAGCGGGTGGCAGAGATCGCGAAACTGCGGTCGCACGGCGATTACACGCAGGTTTGCGACCATGAGTGTTGCGCAAATGCACTAGGCCGCAGGTGCGCATTGCATTGTGCCGGGGCGCTCTTTAGAGTGCCTGCAGTCGCGGCATGCGCATCATCAGGCGTGCGCGGCGTATCGTGCCGGGGAGATTTCGAGGAAGTCATGATGTATTCGTATGTGTCGTTCGCGCGCGCTATCTGCGGCGGTTTGATCGTGGGGGGGGCGCTGGCCGGTTGCGCTGCCAAGAAACCGTCCTCCGCCGAGACGCCGGCGCAGGCGCCCGCGCCCAAGCAAGTGGCGTGCACCCCCGCCGAGGCGGGCAGCCAGATGGTGGGAACGTGGTATTCCGTGTCGCGGCCGCGCGGCTTTGGTGGGGATCTGCAGACGCTGACGATCTTGGCCGCCGATGGCAGCATGACCTACGAAACCCAGCTCAAGGTCGGCAAGCGTATCCGGCCCGCGTTGCGTGAAAGCGGCTGCTGGACCGTGGCCAACGGGATCTATACGCTGCAGACCACGAAATCCAACGGTGAGCCGGTCGATGCCGATGACCCCATCTACCAGACTCGCTATCAGGTGCAAAGTGTGGATCAGACACGCTTGATGCTGCGTGAGCTCAAAAACGGCGGGCAGCAGCTCACCGCGCGCCGCATGCCGGCCGGTTACCGTTTGCCTAACTGAGCTCGCGCCGTATCCGCGCCTGGCAGGCCCAGGTCGCCAAGGCGGCGGGCGTGGAGTAAGGTTTCGGACTTTCTCCTTTATTAGTCGCTATGTCCGCCGCCCATTCCGAGGGACGAGCCATCGCTCTCCTGGCGCTGGCCGCTTTCGTCAGCGCCAGCGCTTTCCGCATTTGCGATCCCATGCTGCCTCAACTGGCGCAGGAGTTCTCCACCACGACAGGACAGGCAGGTCACGCCGTGACGGCGTTTGCCGTGGCGTACGGTCTGTTGCAGATGTTCTTCGGCCCGGTGGGCGATTGTTATGGCAAGTACCGCGTGGTCTGCGTGGCGACGTTTGCCTGTGCCATCGGCAGTGCGGGCGCGGCCATGGCCGACAGTCTGGACATGCTGGTGATCTGCCGCATGCTGTCGGGAGCGGCCGGCGCGGGCATCGTGCCCCTGTCCATGGCCTGGATCGGTGACAACGTGCCTTATGAGCGGCGCCAGGCCACGTTGGCGCGCTTTCTGACCGGGACCATTCTGGGCATGGCCGCGGGCAGCCTGGCGGGGGGGCTGTTTGCAGACACCATCGGCTGGCGGCGCGCCTTTCTGGTTCTGGTGGTGGGCTATCTCGTGGTCGGCGTGTGCCTGCTGGTCGAGTTGCGCCGGCAACGGGCTCAAGGATTGTTCGTGCAGCGCGGCACGGCCGGGCAGGGCTTTCTGGCTCAGGCGCGGCGCGTCTTGAGCGTGCGCTGGGCCCGCGTGGTGCTGGTGACGGTATTTTTCGAAGGCATGCTGGTCTTTGGCACGCTGGCCTTCGCGCCGGCCTATCTGCATGTCCGTTTCGATGTGTCGCTGACCATGGCCGGCGCCCTGGTGGCGTTGTATGCGGTGGGCGGCCTGATCTATACCGTGGTGGCGGGCCGGGTGTTACGCCGCCTGGGCGAGCGCGGGTTGGCCATGGCCGGCGGATTCGTGCTGAGTCTGGCGTTTCTGATTTATCTGCTGGCCCCGGCCTGGGGGTGGGCGATCGTGGCCAGCGTGCTGGCCGGCTTTGGCTATTACCTGCTGCACGCGACCTTGCAGACCAATGCCACGCAGATGGTGCCCGATGTCCGGGGCACGGCAGTGGCGTGGTTTGCGTCCTGCCTGTTCATGGGGCAGGCTGCCGGCGTGGCCCTGGCGGGCAGCCTGGTTGACGCGGTGGGCGCGCACGCCCTGTTCGCCCTGGCGGCCGCGGGCCTGCCGTTGCTTGGGCTCTTTTTTGCCCGACCGCCTGAGCAGCGAGGTCCGGACTCAGGCAGGCAGCTTGGCCAGGCGTTCGAGCACGACGTCCTTGCCCAGCAGCACCAGGACGGCATCGACGGCCGGCGTCTGCGCGCGGCCGGCGACGGCTACCCGCAGCGGGATGGCCAATTGCGGCATTTTCAGGCCGCGCTCAGCCAGTTGCGTCTTGATCAGGGCCGAGACGGCGTCGCGGGTCCATTCCGTGCTGCTGGCGGCCGCGGCAAAACCCGCCAGGGCTTCACGCGCGGCCGGTGTCAGGTGCTGCGCGACCAGGTCAGCTTCTGCCGGCTTGAAGGCGCCGCAGAACAGCATGGCGTCATCGGCCAATTGCTCAAGGGTTTCGGCGCGGTCTTTGAACAGGCCGATGATCTCGGGTAGATCGGCGCGCGTGGTGTCGCCGCCGCGCTTGGCAATGCGCGGGGCCACGCGGCGAGCCAGTTCGGCGTTGTCCATGCCCTTGATGTAATGGGCGTTGACCCAGTTCAGCTTCTTGGGATCCCATTGCGAGGGCGACTTGGACAGGTGGCGGGTGTCGAACCATTCGACGAACGATTCGCGGCTAAACAGCTCGGTGTCGCCGTGGCTCCAGCCCAGACGCGCCAGGTAATTGACCATGGCTTCGGGCAGATAGCCTTCGTCGTCATACTCCATCACATTGACCGCGCCGTGGCGCTTGGACAGTTTCAGGCCGTCGGGGCCGAGAATCATGGGCACATGGCCGTATTGCGGCACTTCGGCGCCCAGCGCCTTGAGAATATTGATCTGGCGCGGGGTATTGTTGACGTGGTCGTCGCCGCGGATGACGTGCGTCATGCCCATGTCCCAGTCGTCGACCACCACGCAGAAGTTATAGGTGGGCGTGCCGTCGGGACGGGCGATGATCAGATCGTCGAGCTCTTCGTTGTCGAAGCTGACCGGCCCTTTGACCATGTCGTCCCATGCCGTGACGCCGGTTTGCGGATTCTTGAAGCGGATCACTGGCTTGCGGTCTGCCGGAATGGCCGGCAGCGTTTTGCCCGGTTCCGGACGCCAGGTGCCGTCGTAACGGGGTTTGGCCCCTTTGGCGCGCGCCGCTTCGCGCATGGCCTCCACCTCTTCTGGGGTGCAGTAGCAGTGGTAAGCGGTGCCGGCGGCCAGCATGTCCTTGAGGACTTCGGCGTAGCGGTCCAGGCGCTTCATCTGATAGAAGGGACCTTCGTCAGGCTGCATGCCCAGCCAATCCATGCTGTCGATGATGGCCTGAACGGCGGCATCGGAAGAGCGCTCCACGTCGGTATCTTCGATGCGCAGCACGAAGGTGCCCTTGTGATGGCGGGCGAAAGCCCACGAGAACAGCGCCGTGCGCGCGCCGCCCAGATGCAGAAAGCCGGTGGGCGATGGGGCGAAACGGGTACGAACGGGTTTGGCGGAAGTCATAAGCCGATGTTGGCGCCGCGTTGGCCGCGGCGGCCCTCCATAAAAATGGCGCTAGGCGCGCTCGGTTCACCGTGGATGGTGGGCTGGTTGTATTGTTACGATGACAGCATTTTAGAATAGCGCCAAAACCCGATGCTCAGACACGTGCTTGCACCGCTTTTCGAGCCCCGGTCCCTGCTGATCGTGGCCGATCGCAATCTTCCCGCCACGGCTGTGCTGCCGGGTCCTTTGCGTGCCCGCACCACGCTGGTCGACAGCCCGCCAGGCGAAGCTCCGCAGCTACCCGAACGCTGTACCGGGCTGGCCGAAGGCGAGCGTGTCGACCTGGCCCTGGTGTGCGTGTCTCCCGCCGTGCTGCCCGAGACGCTGCGCCGCCTCACGCCGCTGGCCCCACGCGGGCTGATCCTGCTGCCCCATGAGTTGCCCGACCCGTATCCGCGCGGCACCCTGGCTTTGTGCGAGGACTGGGCACGCGAGCACGATTGCCCGTTGCTGGGGCCGCGCTCCTTTGGCGCGCAGCGGCCGCACGCCGGGCTGAACCTCAGCCAGCACCCGACATTGGCGCGCGCCGGACGCGTAGCGTTGGTGGCGCAGTCGCGCTCCATCATGGCGTCCGTCATGGATTGGGCCGAGGACGTGCACATCGGTTTTTCGCTGGCGGTGTCGCTGGGCGATGAGGCCGTGGTGGGCCCGACGCAGGTGCTGGACTATCTTGCCAGCGATCCCCGCAGCGACAGTATCGTGCTTTACCTGGAGAACATCGGGCCGGCGCGCGAGTTCATGAGCGCGTTGCGAGCGGCAGCCAGCGTCAAGCCGGTCATCGTGCTCAAGGCTGGGCGTAGCGAGCCGGGTGGCGCCGACGCGGTGTTCGACGCCGCCCTGCGCCGCGCGGGGGCAGTGCGTGTGCGTTACTTCGTGCAGTTGTTCTCGGCGGTCAAGGTGCTCGGCTATGCACGGCGCCCGCGGGGGCGCCGCGTGGCCTTGCTGTCCAATGGCAGCGGCCCGCCGCAATTGGCGCTCGATCTCATCGGCCCCGAGGCCGCCGTACTGAAGGCTGATCTGTCGCCGGCGACGCAGCGCACGCTGGCCGGCCTGCTTGAGCCCGACGCGGCCGCCGGCAACCCGGTCATCACCTATCCTCCGCTCACGCCCGAGCGGCTGCAGCAGTTGCTGGACTGCCTGCTCGACGATGGCGGCGTCGACGGCGTGCTGGTGCTGCTGGCGCCCGACGCGCTGGCAGACATGCCAGCCGTGGCACGCCAGCTGGCGCAAATCGCACCCAAGGCGCGCAAACCCGTGGTGAGTTGCTTCATGGGGGATGCGGGCATGCGGCCGTTGCGGCGCATGCTCGATGACGCGGGCACGCCGGCGTTTCGTACACCGGAATCGGCCGCTGATGCATTTGGCGTATTGGCCACGCACTACTACAACCAGCAGTTGTTGCTGCAGACTCAGCCGCCCGAGCCGCCCGGGCGGCTGCCCGACGTACACGTCGCCCGAACGGTGATCGAGGCGGCGCGCAGCGCGGGCAGGCGGGATCTGACCCCGGCCGAATGCAGGATACTGCTCGATGCCTTCCACGTTCCCTTGCGCGAAGGCCCCATGGATATCCGGCCAGTAGAGCCTGAGTCGCGGCCCATGGCCATCCGAATGCGCACGGACCCCGCGTTTGGCCCGGTGATCCGCTTTGGCGCGGGTGGGCCCGACGCGGTGTTGTCGGTGGCCGAGCGGGGCATGGATCTGCCGCCTCTGAACAACTTCCTGGCCCGGCAGTTGGTCGAGCGCAGCCGGATCTGGCGCCGGGTCCTGGCGCCACAGGTCAGCGGTGCGGCCACCGAGGCGTTGCAGCATGCGCTGGTGCAGGTCTCGGAGCTGGTCTGCGAAATGCCCGACATCGAGTCGTTGGACATCGACCCGCTATACGCCGGCGAAAGCAGCCTGCGCGCCGGGGGTGTGCGCGTGACGCTGACCGAGTCGCCGGCATGCGCATCGCCGCAGACGTCCGGTTACCCGCATATGGCCATCCATCCTTATCCGGCGCGCCTGGTGCAGATGCGTCGCTTCGACGATGGCACGCCTTGGATGATCCGGCCTATCCGTCCCGAGGATGGGGAGTCTTTGCAGGAGTTCATCCGTGGGCTGTCGGAGCGCTCGCGTTATATGCGCTTCGTGTCGATGATGCGTGAGCTCACGCCCCGCATGGTCGCCCGGTACACGCAGGTGGATTACCACCGCGAGCTGGCGTTGGTGGCCGCCACCCAAGTGCCCAATCCGGCCAATCGCGGCCACCCGCGCGAGGTGATCATCGGCTTTGCGCACTATCTGCGCAATCCGGATGGGCGTGGGGCCGAGTACGCGTTGGTCATCGGTGATGACTGGCAGCGCATGCGTCTGGGCGGGCAACTGATGAGTGCGCTCATTGCCGAAGCGCGCGCGCAGGGGCTGGAGTACATCGACGGACTGGTGCTGTCGACCAACCGACCCATGCTGACGCTGATGACCCGGCTGGGGTTTGTCAATGACGTCGACCCCGAGGACCCGACCATGAGGCGGGTCTGGCTGTTTCTGCGGCCGGACCCGGATACCGAGGCCGGGGGCGACGTAGACGGAGCGGATTAAACGCCCAGATGGCGGGTGAGCAGGTGGGGCTGGCCGGCGAGTTCGGCGCTGTTGCCAGCCTCGACCAGCTGGCCTTTTTCCATCACGACACAGCGGTCCGTGTGGGCGAGCACCGCGCGGAAATTGCGATCGACCACCAGGGTAGACATGCCCGAGGCGCGGATCAACGCGATGATGCTCCAGATCTCGGCGACGATGAGCGGTGCCAGGCCTTCGGTCGCTTCGTCCAGGATGAGCAGGTCCGGGTTGGTCATCAGTGCGCGTCCGATGGCCAGCATTTGCTGCTCGCCAGCCGAGAGTTGATGGCCCCCATGGCCAAGCCGCTCGGCCAGCCGGGGGAAGGTTTTGAGCACGCGCTCGTAGTCCCAGGCCCGCCGTTTGCCCGGACGGGCTGCCACCAGCAGGTTCTCACGCACACTGAGGTTGGGATACACGCCTCGGCCTTCGGGCACATAGGCAAGGCCCTGGCGCGCGATGGCATGGGCAGCGCCTGCGGGCTGGCCTTGCACGCGGACCGACCCGCGCGTGGGGCGCAGCAGTCCGACCAGGCTGCGGATCAAGGTGGTCTTACCCATGCCGTTGCGCCCCAGCAACCCGACCGCTTCACCCGATTGGATCGCCATATCGACGCCACGCAATACGTGGCTGGCGCCGTAATGCACATGCAGGTCATGCGCCTGCACCAAGGGGGGCGCGGTCATGCGTGATCTCCTAGATAGGCCGTCTGGACCTGAGGATCGGCTCGCACGGCGGCCGGCTCGCCGCTGGCCAGCACGGTGCCGTTGACCATGACGGTCACTTGGTCGGCGACGCGAAACACGGCGTCCATGTCATGCTCGACCAAGAGGATCGCGTGATCGGTCTTGAGGGCCTGCAGCAGAGCGAGGATGCGTTCGGTCTCTTCGGGGCCCATGCCGGCCAGTGGTTCATCCAGCAACAGGACGGTTGGCAGCCCGGCCAGACACATGGCGATCTCCAGTTGACGTTTGTGGCCGTGGGGCAGCAGTCCGGCGGGGCGGTCAGCGGCCTGGCGCAAGCCGGTGCGCGCCAAGGCCGCATCGGCGTGCGCGGCACTGTGGGCGCAGCCTGCCGCCTTGGCCGTCCAGTGCCAGAAGCGTTGGCGGCGGGTTTGGGCGGCCAGGCGGCAGTTCTCAAACACGGACAGCGACGGGAAAATGGTGGACCGTTGATAGGTACGCCCCAGCCCGGCTTGAGCGCGGCGAGGTTGGGACCAGGCGCTCACATCGTTCGAGCCCAGGGCGACACTGCCCGAACTGGCGGCCAGCTCGCCGGACAGGATGTTGATGAGGGTGGATTTGCCAGCGCCATTGGTGCCGATGACGGCGTGCACGGTGCCGCGCGGCAGATCCAGGGACACGGCGTTAACGGCGACCAGGCCGCCGAAGCGCCGTGTAATGTCGCGGCCGCGCAGCAGGATGTCAGGCATGAGAGTCTCCCGAGATGGGCAGCGGGTCGGCGGCCTGGATCGGCTTGGGCCGGGTCGGGCTGACCAGGCCGATGAGGCCCTGGGGTAGCCAGGCCACCAGGGCGATGATGGCAATGCCCAGCGGCAGATGCCAGTGGTCGGCGAAGTCGCCGAAAATATCCTGCGATTGAAACGCTTCCTGCATGAGCAGCAGGGCGGCCGCGCCCAGTACGGCGCCTGCCTGGCGGGTCTGCCCGCCGAGGATGACCATCAGCAGCACCAGCGCCGACTGTTCCCAGGCCAGCAGTTCCGGCGTGACGAATCCGTCTTTGAGGGCATAGAGAAAGCCGGCCAGTCCCGCCAGGATCGCGGCGATGACATAGGCGGCCAGCTTGTAGGGATAGCTGGAATAGCCGGCCGCGCGCATGCGCTGCTCGTTGATGCCGATACCGGTGAGCGCGGCCCCGAAAGGCGAGCGGCGCAGCAGCGCCAGGAAAACCCAGCTGATGGCCAGGCAGGCCAGCACAAAGAAATAAAACGTCCGTGCGTCGCTAAGGTCAAACGGCAGCCAGCCACCGATGGATGGCTGCGGCCGGAAGTAGAGATAGATGCCGTCGCTGCCACCGCCCAGTTTGGTGTCGTGCATGACGTAGTAGGCCATCTGTGCGAAAGCCAGTGTCACCATGATGAAGTAGATGCCTTTGGTGCGTAGCACCAGCGCGCCGGTAATCAGCGCATACAGGCCGGCGGCCGCAAGCGCTGCGGGCAGCAGCCACCATAACGAAGCCGCAGACCCGGCAGGCGAGAGCAGGGCCGCGGCATAGGCGCCCAGACCAAAGAACACCGCCTGCCCCAGACTCACCAGGCCCGCGCTGCCGACCAGCAGTTGCAGGCCCAGCGCGAAAATGCCGTAGATCATGATCTTGAGCACCAGGCCGGTGTAATAGTCGCCGCCCACAAAGGCGAAGGCGGCTAGGTGTGAACTGTCAATAGGTTGTATTCGTCCAGGTTGAGTCTGGAGATGGGTACAGCGCGCCCGATGCCTTGGTGGGGTCGATGCCAGTTGTAGTGGTGTAGCCAGGATTTCATGGCATCGGCTCGGTGTTGGGAGTTCTGGTAGGTGTGAGCGTAAGCCCACTCACGCAAGGCCGACTGGATGAAGCGTTCGGCCTTGCCATTGGTCTGTGGGCGGTAAGGTCGGGTAAAGCGGTGCTTGATGCCCAGCTCATGGCACAGCGCGGCGAAGGCGCGGCTGCGAAAGGCCGAGCCATTGTCGGTGAGCAAGCGCTGGATGGTCACGCCCAGGCGCTGGTAGTAGGCCACTGCGTCCTTGAGGAACTGGACGGCGCTGGGGAAGCGCTCGTCGGGGTGGATGTCGGTGAAGGCCACGCGGGCGTGGTCATCGATGGCCACGAAGACGAAGTCCCAGCCGGCCCCCTCAACGGTATCGCGTCGGTTGCCCGTGACCCGGTGGCCAGGGCGCTGGATACGTCCCAGCTTCTTGATGTCGATGTGCAGCAGATCGCCGGGGGCCTGATGCTCGTAGCGCACCACCGGCTCGGCCGGCTCCAGGTCGGCCAGGTGCGACAGACCGGCGCGGGCCAGGACGCGGCTGACGGTGCTGGCTGACACGCCCAGCGCCTGGGCGATGCGCGCTTGGGTCAGCCGCTTGCGGCGCAGCTCCACGATAGCCAGCGCCTTGGCCGGCGCAATCGCTCGGGGCGAGACCGTCGGGCGCGAGGACGCATCGGCCAAGCCCGCCTGGCCCTGAGCCAGGAAGCGGCCCAGCCATTTGCGCACAGTCGGCGCGGTGACCCCATAGGCGCGGGCCGCTTCAGGCACACAAACTTGATGGGCGATCAATTGCTGGACCATTTCGAGGCGACGTAGGAAGGTCAATCGGGCATGCTTATGGGTGTTCATCCGGCCGGGCTCCTTGAGTGAACTGGGGGGTTGGCGATTTCCAGTTTCTCAAATCCGGTTCGGATGAACCATGCATACAACCTATTGAATCTTCACAGCTAGGCCCAGCAGGCAGAGCAACGGCAGACCTTGGTGCACGAAACGGCTGGTTGATGGATGCGGCATGAAATCTCCTTCAGCCTTGGCGAAACAGGCCTTCCGGCCGGAACAGAAGGATGGTTGCCATCAGCAGATAGACCAGCACGCCGGCTGCTGCCGGAAACAGTACTTGGCCGAAGGTCTCGATCGCAGCCACCAGCATGGCGGCCAGAAACGTGCCGCGGATCGAGCCTATGCCGCCGATCACCACCACGACGAAACAGATGATCAGTACGCCCTGACCCATGCCTGGATAGACCGAGGAGACCGGTGCCGCCAACGCGCCAGCCAGCGCAGCCATGGCCACGCCGACGGCAAACACCCAGCGGTAGAGGCGATTGATGTTCACGCCCAGACTGCCGATCATTTCTCGATTGCTCGCTCCGGCGCGCACCATCATGCCGATGCGGGTCCGGGTGACGACCCAGTACAGGACCGCGGCGGCCACGCAAACGGCCAGCGTGACGAAGAAACCGCCGCCCAGATGGGCCTGCACCAGCGGCCCGAGCGCGAACGCCATATACGCGCCGATCATGTAGAAGCTGCCATGCGCCAGGTTGATGATGCCCATGATCCCGAAGATCAGCGTCAGTCCGCTGGCCACCAGAAAGAGCAGCAGCCCGTACTGCAGTGCGTTCAGGGCGTGGATGAGGAAAATGCCTGGATCCATGGCAGCGTCCGGGTCAGAGCTTGCAGCCGCGGGCCGGGTCGGCCAGTTTCTTGACGGCAACGTCGACGACCTTGTTCTCCAGGCCATCGACCTTGCGCAGATAGATGTCCTGAACAGGGTTGCCGGCAGCCGAGAGCGTGAAGGGACCTCGTGGCGAGTCAATGGTGGCCGCGCGCATGGCGCTGCGCATGTCCGCCTTCCTGGTGGTGTCGCTCTGCACGGACTTCAGCCCTGCCTGCAGCAACTGCGCCGCGTCATACCCCTGGACGGCGTAAACATCGGGGGTCTGCTTGTAGGCTTTGCTGTAGTCGGCGCGGAAGGCCTGGTCACGCGGCGTGTTCAGGCCATCGGCATAGTGCAGCGTGGTCAGCAGCCCCTGTGCGGCCTCGCCCTGAGCCTGCAACGTCCCGTCGGTCAGAAATCCCGATCCGTACAGCGGGATGTTTTTGCCCAGGCCTGCAGCGGCATAGTCCTGCACGAATTTGACGGCGCCGCCGCCGGCAAAGAAGGTGAAGACCATATCGGGCTTGCTGGCCGCGATCTCGGTCAGCACGGACTGGAACTCCACATTCGGAAAGGGTACCGTCAGATCCTTGACGACCTTGCCGCCGGCTTTCTCGAATCCTTCGCGAAAGCCGGCCACGGCTTCGTCGCCAGCGGCGTACTTCCAGGTGACGGTGATCGCCGTTTTGTGGCCCTTGGCCGCGGCGACCGGGCCCATGGCGTAGGCGGGCTGCCAATTGGTGAACGACGTGCGGAAAATCCCCGGTCCACACATCGGGCCGGTAATGGCGTCGGCGCCGGCATTGGCAACGATCAGCGTCGTGTCGCTGTCTTTGGCGGCTTTAGCCAGCGCCATGGCCACGCCGGAGTGCACCGTGCCGATGACCACGTCGACTTTGTCGCGTTTGATCAGGCGATTGGCGTTCTCCGGTCCCTTGGCCGGGTTGGATTCGTCGTCGACCTTGAAATACTGGACTTCGCGGCCGCCCAGCTTGCCGCCTTGCTCCTGCACATAGAGCTTGAAGCCGTTTTCGATGGCCGTACCCAATGCGGCATACGTGCCGCTAAATGGCAGCATGAAGCCGACCTTGATGGGGTCGGCCGCCTGCGCCTGGCAGGCGGCAAGTGCGAGCAAAGCGGCGCCGGCCAGCCGGGCGCGGAGAAGGGGGGTGGATGGCATCGCGAGTCTCCTGGGCGTGTTATCAGTGGCCGGCCAGGCCACCGACGAAGTCGGCGACGGCCCGGATGACGGCCTGGGGTTGATCTTTATGAGGGGAGTGACGGCACTGCGGCAGCGTCAGCAACTGCGTCTGCGGCGCAAGACGCTGGATGCCTTCAATCTGCGCCAGGCTGCCGTATTCGTCTTCCAAGCCCTGTATGGCCAGAGCGGGACAGCGCAGGGCAGGGAGGTGATCTTCGATACTCCATTGTCCGAAGCCGGGGTCCAGCCAGGCCCGGTTCCACCCCCAGAAGACCCCGTCTGCGTCGGCGTGATAGCGTGCCAGGCGTTGGGGCAGATCGGTATCTTGGTAGGCTTGGCGTGCCGCGGCGATATGCCGTAGCGTGACGGCTTCGACAAAAATGTGCGGCGCGGCAACCACGACGCCGCTTACCCGTTGCGGGTTCAGGGCGGCATAGAGCAGCGCGATGGAGCCGCCGTCGCTATGGCCAAACAGCACAGGCCGCTGCGCATCGAGTTGCAATGCGTGCAGTAAAGCGGGCAGCGCCTCGTCGGCCTCGCGATGCATGAAGTCGGCCGGCCATGGCTCATCTTTCGGTCGAGGGGTCGATTGGCCGTAGCCACGGCGCGAATAGACCAGACCCCGGCAGCGGCTTTCAGCGCACAGGCGTGCCGGGAAGTCGCGCCACATCGCCACCGACCCCAGTCCTTCGTGCAGAAAGATCAGCAACGGGCGGTCGCGCCGGTGTGTGTCGATCCAGGCATATTCCAGGTCGAATTGCTGCCCATGCGCCGAGATGGCGACTCGCGAGGTGGCCGGCATGGTCACAGGCTGGCCTCTTCCATCTGGCGCAGGCGAAACCGCTGAATCTTGCCCGTTGCCGTTTTGGGCAGTTCTTCGGTGAAGTTGATCTGGCGTGGGTACTTGAAGGGCGCCAGATGCGATTTGACGTAATCCTGCAGCGCCGCGCCGGTCGATGCATCGGGCGCATAGCCTGGACGCAGCACCACATAGGCTTTCGTTTTGATCAGGCCGTCGTGGTCGGGCACGCCGATGACGGCGGCTTCCAGCACGGCTTCGTGCTGCACCAGCACGTTTTCGACCTCGACGGGCGAGACATACTGGCCGCTGACCTTGATCATGTCGTCGCTGCGACCGGCGTAGACGTAATAGCCCTCTTCATCGCAGCTATATTTGTCACCGCTCTTGAGCCAGTCGCCCAGGAAGCACTGCCGCGTCTTGTCGCGATTGTTCCAGTACATGAGCGCCGCGCTGGGTCCTTTGATGTAGAGGTCGCCGATGGCCCCCGGGGCCACGGGTGATCCGGCGTCGTCGCGCAGCTGCACCTCATAGCCGGGCACGGGTTTGCCGGTGGTGCCGTAGCGGAACTGGCCCAACTGATTCGACAGGAAGATATGCAGCATCTCCGTCGAGCCTATGCCGTCGAGGATCTGACAGCCAAAGTGGCGGGTAAAGCGCTCGCCGATGTCGCGCGGCAGCGCTTCGCCCGCCGACGCACAGATGCGCATGGCAACGGTGTCGCGCGCTGGCAGATCGGGCGAAGCCATCATGCTGGCATACAGCGTCGGCACGCCATAGAACACCGACGGGCGATGCATCGTCAGGCGCTTGAATACCGCCTGGGGCGTGGGCCGCTCTGCCATCAGGATGGTCGTCGCACCCACGGATAGCGGGAATGTCAGGCCGTTGCCCAGGCCGTAAGCGAAAAACAGTTTGGCGGCCGAGAACGCGACATCTTCCTCGCGGATGCCCAACACCGGCTTGGCGTAGAGCTCGGCGGTATGCCAGAGGTTGCCGTGGGTGTGGACCACGCCCTTGGGTTTGCCCGTCGAGCCTGACGAATACAGCCAGAACGCGATCTCGTCGGCCAGCGTGCGCGCTGCCGCAACGATGGGGGCGTCGGCCAACAGCGATTCAAATCCCAGCCTGCCGGCAGCGGTCTGCGTGGGCTCGGAGACGATGACGTGTTCGATGTCGTGCTGGCCGCTGTCCAGCGTGGGCTGCAGTTGCGGCAGCAGGCTTTCGGACACCACCAGCGCGCGTGCCCGGCAGTGGGCCGCGATGTAGGCGTAGTCATCCGGCGTGAGCAGGGTGTTGACGGCGACCGGGACCACACCCGCGTGCAGCGCGCCCAGAAAGGCGACCGGCCAGTCCACCGTGTCGTGCATCACCATCAGTACGTGCTCTTCGCGGCGCAGGCCGAGTCTGCGCAGCGCGCCGCCAAAGCGGGCCACGCGCTCGGCAAGTTCGCCGTAGCTTAGCTCGCGCCGATCATCGATATAGGCCGTCTTGGCGGCGCGGGGCGCGTTCAATGCGGCCAAGTGGCTGGCGAAATTCAGCTCGGCGGGGCAGTCATGCATGTCAGTCTCCTCGAGAGGCGGGCCCGCGGCCTGATGGCTCTGCTGGGCGGTGTAACGTGGCTAGCTGGCAAACTCCTGCACTCGGGCCGAGGGCAATGCCTCCAGCCTGGCGGGAGCGCCCTGCACCGCGCTGCGGCGGTGGTAAAACTCCATGGCGCGCAGGCCGCCCAGTTCCTGGCCGCCTCCGGCGCGGCCAGGCCCGCCGTGCAGCGATTGCGGCATGACGTTGCCGTGGCCGGTATGGGCTTTGGCGGCTTCCGGAGTGACCAGATGCACCCGACCATGGCTCTCGGCCAAGGCTTGCGCGCCCTGGGCCAGAAACGTGGTGTCGTCGCTATATAAAGAGGCGACGAGCGAGCCTTCGCCTTGTCTTGCCATGGCCCAGGCCTGCGCCGTGTCGCGGTAAGGCATGAGGGTGGCCACCGGCCCGAACACCTCGGTGCGGTGCAGGAGCGCCTGGGGCTCGCGTGAACCGAGCAGGGTGGGCGCCATGCAGGCGGCTATGGCGGGATCGGCATCGATCAGTGGCTGGGTCGCACCGTCAAACAGGACGTGCGTGGCGCTGCGCAGAGTGCTCAGACCTGACTGCACATGATCGAACTGGACGCGGCTGACCAGCGAGCCCATCTTCACGTCGGGGTTGCGCGGGTCACCGACGGTGATACGGGCCAATTGGGCGCTGACGGCCTGCGCCACCGCGTCATAGTGCTCGGCTGGCACCATAATGCGCCGGATGGCCGTGCATTTCTGGCCGGACTTGGCGCGCATTTCGCGGACGACTTCCCGCACCAGGGCATCGAAGGCCGGGCTGCCGACAGCGGCGTCCGGGCCAAGGATGGCGCTGTTGACGCTGTCGGTCTCGGCGTTCAGGCGCACGCCGCCTTGCATCAACGCGGGATGGGCTCGCAGTTGGGCGGCGGTGTCGGCCGAGCCAGTAAACGAAAGCAGATCAAGGGGGCGCAGCGCATTGAGCAGACCTGCCGAGCCCCCACATATCAGGCTGATCGCGCCTTCCGGCAGTGCTGCGGCCTTGACCACATCCGCGACCATCTCGTGGGTAAGCCAGGCCGTCGATGTAGCCGGTTTGATGACGATGGGCACGCCCGATAGCAGCGCCGGGGCGGCTTTTTCCCATAAGCCCCAGGAGGGAAAATTGAAAGCATTGATGAATAGCGCCAGACCGCGCGCCGCAGTCCAGACGTGGCGCACGGCGTAGGCGTCGTCCCGCGCCAGTGCCTCGGCCGCGCCATCCATGCGCCAGGCATCCTCAGTCAGGCGGGAGCCCTGTTTGGCGTAATATCCCACCGTGTAAATGGCCCCATCGATATCGATGGCCGAGTCAGCCTGCACCGTTCCGCTGTTGGCCAGCGCGATGTCGAAGTACTTTTCCCGATTGGCGCTTAGCACCTCGCCCACGCGGCTCAACAGCGCGGCGCGCTGCGCGTAGCTCAGCGCGCGCAAGCCCGCGCCGCCTTGCTCGCGCGCCCAGGCGAACGCGGCCGGCAGGTCCAGGCCCGCGCTGCTCGCGCCCGCCAGGACAGTACCTCGCACCGGGTCGCGCAGCGTGGCGGGCTGTCCTTCTCCCCGGCGCCATTGTCCGGCGACGTAGTTCTCCAGAATATGCATGGTGCTTCCTTCAGGCGGTCTGACGAGTGAACTCGATGGAGCCGGCCGGCAGCAGATAGAGCACCAGCGCCTGGCCGCCGCTTACCGTAGGGCGGTGCGCCGAGTCCGGCCCGTAGACCAGCCAGCCTGCGCCGCGGCCATCGAAACGGGCCTCGCCGCTCAGCGGCATGACCAGATCGATCTCGCCCTGGGGATGGCGATGATGAGGGCCGGCAAGATCGTTCATGTCTACGACGTCGACCGAGTAGCCGGACAGAGCGGGGTCGGGTTTGAAGACCCGGCCGTAGCGGATGCCTCCTCCTTCGTATTGGCACATCCAGCCCGCAGCCGCCCCCTGGCGACAGGCTTCGAATATGCGCTGGTAGAGGTCACTGCCTGCACCCAGGTCGCGATTCAGGCGATCCTCCAGGGCCTGATCCAGATCGGCGGGTCCGATCTGTTCGGTGACCTCGCGCATCAGCGCATGGAACTGTTCAGGTGTACTCATGGTGTCGTCCTATACACTTATCGTCCCGCGCCTTGGCAACATGCATCAGAGTGCGTGTGGCCGGCGGGGCTGACAGCGGCAAACGGTAGTTGGCTCCTGTTGATGGAAAAATAGTGCTTTATATCGCAAGCGTCAAGCACTATAGTTCATATTTTCTTAAGGGTTAGTGCGGAGTCGCAGACTATGGAGCCAGCGCTGGAGCCGATCGCGGAGGAGCCGCGACGTGACCTATTTCTGATTGCCCTGGGCGAGCGGGTGAGGCGGCTGCGCGCCATTCGCGGCATGACGCGCAAAAGCCTCTCGCAGGCCACGGGTGTCTCGGAGCGCCATCTCGCCAATCTGGAGCATGGGGTGGGCAACGCCTCCATCCTGGTGTTGCTGCAGATCGCCCGTGCCTTTAACTGTGCGCTGGCCGAACTGGTGGGCGATGTCACGACGGAGTCACCCGAATGGTTGCTCATCCGGGAGTTATTGAGCGGCCGCAGCGAATCCGATCTGCAGCGGGCCCGCGAGTCCTTGTCCCAATTGTTTGGCGTGGGCGCTGGCGCACAACGTCCCAACCGCTACCAGCGGGTGGCGCTGATCGGCCTGCGCGGCGCCGGTAAATCCACGCTTGGGCAGATGTTGGCCGATGATCTGGGCTACCCCTTCATCGAGCTCAACCGCGAGATCGAGCGCGTGGCCGGCTGCAGCATTCTCGAAATTCATAATCTGTATGGCCCCAACGCCTACCGCCGCTACGAACGCCGCGCGCTGGAGGAGGCCGTGCAGATCTACCCGGAAATGGTGCTGGCCACGCCGGGGGGGTTGGTCTCCGAACCTGCCACATTCAATCTGCTGCTGGCGCACTGCTACACCGTGTGGCTGCGTGCCACGCCCGAAGAGCATATGAGCCGGGTCATGGCGCAGGGGGATTTCCGCCCCATGTCGGGCAATGGCGAGGCCATGGCCGACCTCAAGCGCATCTTGGCCGGACGTGAGGCTTTCTACGCCAAGGCGGACTTGACCTGGGTGACCAGTGACCTGAGTCTGCCGGAGAGTTTTGGCGGCTTGCGCACGCAGGTGCGCAAAGCCTGCAGTCTGCCGCTCTGACGTTTCTTCAAAAACTGCGTTTTAGTGCACGTCGATATTGACGTGCATTTTTTTTCTGCACTATTCTGCATTTTAATTCATCATATGCAGTATTATGCGTGAGCCACCCGGGCCAACACGCAGATCCGGAAGGTTTTGAGGAGACAGAGCATGAGCACCCCCGCGGTGGATTTTCGGACCGAACCCCAGCTTTACCGTCATTGGCGTTTGAATTGCGAAGGCGATGTGGCCACTCTGGCCATGGATGTCTCCGAAGATGCCGGCCTGCGCCCGGGCTACAAGCTCAAGCTCAATTCCTACGATCTGGGCGTGGACATCGAATTGCACGATGCCTTGCAGCGCATACGTTTTGAGCACCCTGAAGTGCGCGCCGTCGTGGTCACCAGCATGAAAGACCGCATTTTCTGTTCGGGTGCGAACATCTTCATGCTGGGCCTGTCCTCGCACGCCTGGAAGGTGAATTTCTGCAAGTTCACCAACGAAACCCGCAACGGCATGGAAGACGCCAGCGCACACAGCGGTCTGAAATTCATTGCCGCGCTCAATGGTGCCTGCGCCGGCGGCGGCTATGAGCTGGCCCTGGCCTGCGACGAGATCTTTCTGGTCGATGACCGCTCATCGGCCGTTGCCTTGCCCGAAGTGCCCCTGTTGGGCGTGCTGCCCGGCACCGGGGGATTGACGCGGGTTTCTGACAAGCGCCGGGTGCGTCACGATCTGGCCGACATCTTCTGCACACTGGTCGAAGGTGTGCGGGGGCAGCGCGCCAAGGAATGGCGGCTGGTCGATGCGGTGGTCAAACCGGCCCAATTCCAACAGGCCGTGCAGGCACGCGTGCGTGAGCTGGCCGCCGGCAGCGACAGGCCTGGCGGCGCCGGCGTGCATCTGAAACGCTTGGAGCGCGAAGAGGGGCCGCAGGGTCTGCGCTATCGCCATGTCGACGTCAGCATCGATCGTGAAAAGCGTCTGGCCACCTGGGTGGTGCGCGCACCCGCTGCTCCCGTGCAGACCGAGATCGATGCCATCCTTGCCGCAGGCGCGGACTGGTGGCCGCTGGCCATGGCGCGCGAGCTGGACGACGCCATTCTCTACATGCGCACCAATGAGTTGGACATCGGCACCTGGGTGATCAAGACCGAGGGCGATGCGGCTGCCGTGCTGGCTGCCGACGATGTCCTCCAGCGCCATGCCGAACACTGGTTCGTGCGCGAGACCGCCGGCATGTTGCGCCGCACGCTGGCGCGCCTGGACGTGACCTCGCGCACCTTGTATGCCTGCGTGGAGCCCGGATCCTGCTTTGCAGGAACGTTGCTCGAGCTCGCGTTGGCCGCCGACCGCGTCTACATGCTGGACGACGACGATCAGCCAGTGGCACTTACGCTGAACGAGCGCAATTTCGGCGCCTATCCCATGGTCAACGGTCAGTCGCGCCTGCAACGTCGTTTCTACGAAGAGGCGGGCCCTCTGGAAGCTGTGCGGGCGGCCGCGGGTCAGCCGATAGGGCCGCAGCAGGCGCTTGATCTGGGCCTGGTGACGTTTACGCCCGATAGTCTGGACTGGGACGACGAGATGCGCCTGGCCCTGGAAGAGCGCCGTGCGCTGTCGCCCGATGCGCTCACCGGTCTGGAGGCCAACCTGCGTTTTGGCGGTCGAGAAAACATGGCCACCCGCATCTTCGGACGGTTGACTGCCTGGCAGAACTGGATTTTCAACCGCCCCAATGCCGCCGGAGAAAAGGGCGCGCTCAAGCTCTATGGCAAGGGTGAGCAGGCCAACTTCGACTGGAACCGGGTCTGACCCGACCGGCAGCGGAATCATCCGGCGGCCAGGCGCCGCCCTCAGGAGACAGACATGAGCGGTATCAACTACAGCGACAAAATTCCCAACAACGTCAATCTGTCGGGCGACCGCGCGCTGCAACGCGCGCTCGAACACTGGCAGCCCAACTACCTGCAATGGTGGCGCGACATGGGGCCGGACGGCTCGCAGGACTTTGACGTCTACCTGCGCACGGCCGTCAGCGTGCAACCTGATGGGTGGGCGCATTTCGACCACGTCAAGATGCCGGATTACCGCTGGGGCATCTTTCTGGCGCCCCAAGATGGGCAGCGCAAGATCCACTTCGGCGAAAACATGGGCCGCGACGCCTGGCAGGACGTGCCGGGTGAGCATCGTGCCAATCTGCGCCGCATCATCGTCACCCAGGGAGATACCGAGCCGGCGTCGATCGAGCAGCAGCGCCACTTGGGTATGACCGCGCCGTCGCAGTATGACCTGCGCAATCTGTTCCAGATCAACGTGGAAGAGGGACGCCACCTTTGGGCCATGGTCTATCTGCTGCATCGCTACTTCGGCCGTGATGGCCGCGAGGAGGCCGATGCCTTGCTGCAACGCAGCTCCGGCGACGAAGACAATCCGCGCATTCTGGGTGCCTTCAACGAGAAAACGCCCGATTGGCTGGCGTTCTACATGTTTACCTATTTCACCGACCGCGATGGCAAGTTCCAGCTCTGCGCGTTGGCCGAGTCCAGCTTCGATCCGCTGGCGCGTACCACCAAGTTCATGTTGACCGAGGAGGCGCATCATATGTTCGTCGGCGAGTCCGGCGTCTCGCGGGTGATTCAGCGCACCTGCGAAGTGATGAATCAACTCAAGACTGACGATCCGGCTGCCATCCGGGCCGCCGGCGTAATCGACCTGCCCACCATCCAGCGCTACCTGAACTTCCATTACAGCGTGACCATCGACCTGTTCGGTGCGGATCAATCGTCCAACGCCGCCATCTTCTACAGCTCAGGACTGAAGGGCCGTTATGAGGAGGGCAAGCGCAATGACGATCACCAACTCAAGAACGACACCTACCGCGTGCTGAGCGTGACCGACGGTCGCCTGCGCGAAATCGAAGTGCCCATGCTCAACGCCCTCAACGAGGTGCTGCGTGACGACTTCATCCGCGACTCCATGGCCGGGGTGGGCCGTTGGAACAAAGTGATCGAAAAAAACGGCATCCCGTTCCGCCTGTCGGTGCCGCACAAAGCCTTTAACCGCCAGATCGGCACCTTGGCCGGTATCCGTGTCTCGCCCGAGGGCGAAGTGCTCAGCGAAAGCCAGTGGCAGGCCAATCGCGACAAGTGGTTGCCAACTCCCGAGGACCGCGCATTCGTGGCCTCGTTGATGGGCCGCGTAAGCGAACCGGGCAAGTTCGCCAATTGGATCGCGCCGCCGGTCATGGGGGTCAATCGCCAGCCGGTGAATTTCGAGTACGTCCGTTTCAGCTGAGTCCCGCCATGAATGCGGCCGCCGAGCTGTTGAGACAGCACCTGATCGATCCCGAGATATGCATCCGTTGCAATACCTGCGAGGAGACGTGCCCGATAGATGCGATCACGCACGACAGCCGCAACTACGTCGTCGACGCGGATATCTGCAATGGGTGCATGGCCTGTGTGCCGCCATGTCCGACCGGCGCGATCGACAGCTGGCGTCTGGTGGCGCGGGCGCAGGCCTATGGATTGGATGAGCAATTGGGGTGGGACGAGCTGCCGGCCGAGCAGCCGCTGACCGAAGCGTCCGAGATGGCTGCTGCTGCCGTCGCCGCCGAGCTCCCGATGGCCACGGCAGCCGGCCCGAGTGCAACGGTGCCGCCCTGGTCGGCGGCTCACCCCTATGTCAACCTCTACACCCACAAAGCGCCGGTGACGGCCACCGTGGTGGGCAACTACCGGGTAACGGGCACGGACACCGACAGCGATATCCGGCACATCGTGCTGGACTTTGGCGCGCAGCCGTTTCCGGTGCTCGAGGGGCAGTCCATCGGCATTCTGCCGCCTGGCACGGACGTGCATGGTCGTACGCATCATGCGCGCCAGTACTCGCTGGCCAGCCCGCGAGACGGCGAGCGCGCCGGCTACAACAATCTCTCCATCACGGTAAAGCGCGTCACCGAAGGGCATGATGGCCAGGCCGTGCGCGGGGTCTGCTCCAATTATCTGTGCGACCTGGTCAAAGGCGACGTCGTGCAGGTCATCGGGCCGTTCGGCAATACCTTCCTCATGCCCAATCATCCGGGCGCCAACCTGATGATGATCTGTACGGGAACGGGGGCGGCACCGATGCGCGCCATGACCGAAAACAGCCGCCGTCGCCTGGCCCAGGGCGGGCTGGGCCGGTTGATGCTGTTTTTTTGTGCGCGAACCGAACGCGAGCTGCCGTACTTCGGGCCGCTGATGAAGCTGCCCGCGGACTTCATCGACATCAATCTGGCCTTGTCACGCGACCCGGGCCAGCCCAAACGCTATGTGCAGGATGCCATACGGCAACGGGCGCAGGAGGTACTCGGGTTGTTGACCTCGGGCGACACGTATATCTATGTGTGCGGCCTCAAAGGCATGGAACAGGGCGTGCTGCAGGTCATGGCCGATATCGCGCAGGACGGCGGCCATGATTGGGCGGTGCTATCCGAAACGCTGCGGCGCGAAGGCCGCATGCATTTCGAGACGTATTGATCAGCGCAGGACCGCGCGCAGAAACTTGCCGATGTCCTGCACTTCCTCGAGGCACACCGAGTGCGGCATGGGATAGCTGTGCCACTGGACCGCATAGCCAAGGCTCTGGAGTTTGTCGCGCGAGGCTTCGGCGCGCGCCAGTGCCACCACCGGATCGTACAGGCCATGGGCCATGAAAATGGGCGTCTGGGCATTGGCCGGGTGGCGTTCGGTCTCGGCCATATCGATCAGCGGCAGATAGCCAGACAAACCCACCAGCCCGGCCAATGGCTCGGCCAGGCGTAAGCCGGTGTGCAGCGTCATCGCGCAGCCTTGCGAAAAGCCGGCCAGCACGATGCGCGAGGTTGGAATGCCACGCGCATTTTCGCGGGCAATCAGCTTCTGGATGGCAGCCTGCGAAGCGCGGATACCCGCAGCATCTTCCTGGCGCACCAGGTCCATGACCAGGATGTCGTACCACGAACGCATGGCCATGCCGCCGTTGATCGTCACGGGCGCGACCGGGGCGTTGGGGAAAACGAAGCGCACCGGCTGGGTCAGGCCCAGCTCGGGCACGATGGGGACGAAATCATTGCCGTCGGCGCCCAATCCATGCAGCCAGATCACCGCATGGGTCGGGTTGGCGCCGGTTTCGACTTCGATGCATTCCAGCAGATCTTGGCTCATGGGGCCTTATTTCGTGAGGGATTTGAGCGCCTGGAACAGGGCCCGGTATTGCTTGCGCTGCGGCTCCTGGCCCTGCAGCAGCGCGGTGTTGTGCTGCGCTTCCTTGCGTGCGGCGCGGATGACGGCGCGCAGATGCTGCACGTCGGCCACGGGATAGCGCTCCAGCAGCTCGGTCAGGGCGTTGTCGTCCTGGATGAGGCGCTCGCGCAGCCCTTCCAGGCGGTGCATGGAGGCGGTTTCCTCGCGGGAACCGTTCTCCCAGACATCGAGCTGGTGACGGATTTCGTCGGCAGGGGCAGCGCGCATCAGTTTGCCCACGAAATGGGTCTGGCGGCGCAAGCCTTCGCGGCTGGTCGTGCGCTGGGCCTCACGGATGGCCTCGTACAGCCGCTCTTCAATGGGCAACTGGCGCAGGCGCTCGGGAGACAGCTCGATCAAC
Source organism: Bordetella holmesii (assembly GCF_020735985.1). NCBI lineage: Bacteria > Pseudomonadati > Pseudomonadota > Betaproteobacteria > Burkholderiales > Alcaligenaceae > Bordetella > Bordetella holmesii. Next base: position 2,868,703 of record NZ_CP085973.1, on the reverse strand, counting down.
TGCTTACCCAGGTCCAGCAAGGCGTGCATATCACGCTTAATCTGGGACTTGCTGGGCCGGTCATAGCCGTTTTCATCGTAGCCGTCGTCGTCGACGGTATTTTCGGAATCTGGAAAGCTCATGGGACACTGCTAAAAGACGGACTTGGCTATGATAACCGTCTCTGCACATTGGACAGCAATGGTCACTTCCTCTTCCTCCCTGCCGATCGCGGCGAATCACGCGCGTTTTTCCGAACTCGTCGAACAGGTTCTGGGCTATGCGCGCCAGATCGGCGCCAGCGATGCGGTTGCCGAAGTCTCCGAAAGTCTGGGTCTGTCGGTGTCGGTACGCAAAAACGATATCGAAACGGTCGAGCAGACCCGCGACCGCTCGCTGGACCTGACGGTGTACGCCGGCCAGAGCCGGGGCTCGGCCTCGACCTCCGACTTCTCCGAGGCGGCCCTGCGCCAGACCGTCGAGGCCGCCTGGCATATCGCGCGCCATACAGCCGCCGACGAGGCCGCCGGCCTGCCTGATGCCGAAATGCTGGCGACCGAACACCTCGATCTGGACCTGCATCATCCCTGGGTCATCGACACCGCGGCGGCCGCCGAGCTGGCGCTGCGCGGCGAGCGCGCGGCGCGCGCGGTCGACAGCCGCATCACCAATACCGATGGGGCGGGGGTGAACACCTACGAGGGCCAGTTCGTCATGGGCAACACGCGCGGCTTCATGGGGGGGTATCCCTACAGCCGGCATAGCTTGTCGGTGGCGCCGATTGCAGGGCGCGGCAGCAAGATGCAGCGCGACTACTGGTACACCTCCGAGCGCGACCCAGCCTTGCTGGCTTCGCCGGAAGACGTCGGGCGTTACGCCGCCGAGCGCACCCTGGCCCGGTTGTCGGCGCGGCGCTTGCGCACCACCAAGGCGCCGGTGTTGTTCGAGGCGCCGCTGGCTCTGGGCCTGCTGGGCGCGTTTGTGCAAGCCGTCAGCGGGGGCGCGCTCTACCGCAAGGCGACCTTTCTGGTGGATTCGCTGGGCAAGCCGATATTCGCCGATCACATCGACGTGCAGGAAGATCCGCATGTGCGCGGCGGCATGGGCTCGTCGGCCTTTGACGACGAAGGCGTACGCACGCAGGCTCGCCGCGTGGTGGCCGGCGGCACGCTCGAAGGCTATTTCCTGTCGTCGTACACGGCGCGCAAGCTGGGCATGAGCACCACCGGCAACGCAGGCGGCTCGCACAATCTTTCCTTGACCTCCCGGCTGACGCGTCCCACGGATGATTTTCGCGCCATGCTCAAAAAGCTGGGCACTGGCCTGCTGGTCACCGAGCTCATCGGCCAGGGCGTGAACTACCTGACCGGCGATTATTCTCGTGGCGCCTTCGGTTACTGGGTCGAGAACGGCCAGATCCAGCACGCCGTGGAAGAAATCACCATCGCCGCCAACCTGGCTGACATGTTCCGGCAGATCGTGGCCGTGGGTGCGGACACGCTGTCGCGCGGCACCAAGACGACGGGCTCCATTCTGATCGAGCAGATGTCCATCGCCGGCGCTTGATCCGTCCGGCCTGCTCGGGCTCCGTGTATCCGTCCCTTGATATTCGGGCGGGGCCCGGAACCCCTTGCGGCCGGGTTTTGCACAAAAATTGAGCAGGCGTGCTAAACTAGCTAGCTTTCCCTTTATCTGGCTTTGCGCCAGAGGTTGGCTAGGGCACCAGTACGGGCGGGTAATAACGCTTAGACAGGGGGCCAGTACCTGATGCGCCAGAAGCGCGCTTTCGGGTTTGCCGCAAGGGAAAGAACCCGGCCAGGATGTTCTGGCGGGCAAACTTTTTCTATTCATTCTAGGAACCATCATGAAGACCTTTGTGGCCAAGCCGCATGAAGTCAAGCGTGACTGGTTTGTGATCGACGCCAAGGGCAAAGTCCTCGGTCGTGTGGCCAGCGAAGTCGCACGTCGTCTGCGTGGCAAGCACAAACCTGAATTTACGCCGCACGTTGATACGGGCGATTACATCGTCATCATCAACGCTTCCGATATCGTCGTTACGGGTACCAAGGCGCAAGACAAGAAGTACTTCCGCCACACCACCTACCCGGGCGGTATCCGCGAAACGAACTTCGAGAAAATGCAAGAGCGTTTTCCCGGCCGCGCCATCCAGAAGGCTGTCAAGGGCATGCTGCCCAAGGGTCCGCTGGGCTACGCCATGATCAAGAAACTCAAAGTGTACGCCGGTGCCGAGCATCCGCACACCGCTCAGCAGCCCAAGCCGCTGGATCTCTAAGGAAACGCCATGATCGGTAACTGGAACTACGGAACCGGCCGTCGCAAAACCTCGGTGGCTCGTGTTTTCATCAAGAAGGGTACGGGCAACATCGTCGTCAACGGCAAACCCGTCGACGAGTTTTTTGCTCGCGAAACCGGCCGCATGGTCGTGCGTCAGCCTCTGGCGCTGACCGGTCACCTCGAATCGTTCGACATCAAAGTCAACGTGATCGGTGGCGGTGAGACCGGCCAGGCCGGCGCAGTTCGTCACGGCATCACGCGTGCCCTGATCGACTACGACGCGACCCTGAAGCCCGCACTGTCGCAAGCTGGTTTTGTGACCCGCGATGCCCGCGAAGTTGAACGTAAGAAGGTCGGTCTGCGCAAGGCGCGCCGCCGCAAGCAGTTCAGCAAGCGTTAATCGCTGTATGCAAAAAGGCCTCGCAAGCGGCCTTTTTGCTTTTGGGGCCGGCGCTTGCCCGCGGGCAGGGAACTCCGGACCACACGATCTGTTCCAACTTGCGCCTGTTCTAGCAATGGTGGCAGGTGCCGGAGCGATACAATTCATTCAGGCGTGTCGTGCCCCGTGCCGCACCCCAGCGTGCCTCACACCCAGGAAGAAGCTACCATGGCCCAAGCAACGAATTCCCGCATCAAGGTCGGCATCGTCGGCGGCACCGGATATACCGGCGTCGAACTGCTGCGCTTGTTGTCGCAGCACCCCAATGTCGAACTGACTGCCATCACCTCGCGCAAAGAAGACGGCCTGCCCGTCGCGGATATGTATCCGAACCTGCACGGCCGCGTGAAGCTGGCCTTCAGCGCTCCAGAAAAAGCGACCCTGACCGATTGCGACGTGGTGTTTTTCGCCACGCCCCACGGTGTGGCCATGGCCCAGGCGCAGGAACTCACCGCGGCCGGTACGCGCGTGATCGACCTGGCGGCGGACTTCCGCCTGCAGGACACCGCTGTGTTCGAGCGCTGGTACAAAATGCCGCACACCTGCCCGGACATCCTGGCCAACGACTCGGCCTATGGTCTGGTCGAGCTTAATCGGGAGGCAATCGCCAGCGCCAAAGTCATTGGCAATCCCGGCTGCTACCCGACAACCGTCATCCTGGGCCTGGCTCCGCTGCTCGAAGGCGGCAAAAAACTGATCGATACCCAGAACCTGATCGCCGACTGCAAGTCCGGCGTCTCAGGCGCTGGCCGCAAGGCCGAAGTCGGCTCGCTCTTTTCCGAGGCCAGCGACAATTTCAAAGCCTACGGCGTGGCGGGTCACCGCCATCATCCCGAGATCACCGAACAGCTCGAAAAACTGGCCGCAGGCAAGGTGGGCCTGACCTTCGTGCCGCACTTGGTGCCGATGATCCGAGGCATGTTCTCAACCATCTACGCGCGCATCCTTCCCGAGGCACGGGACACCGATTTCCAGGCGTTGTTCGAGTCGCGTTATGCGGGCGAGGCCTTCATTGATGTCATGCCGGCTGGCAGCCTGCCTGAAACCCGTTCGGTGCGCGCCTCCAACAACCTGCGCATCTCGGTGCAGCGTCCGGGCAATGGCGACCAGCTCGTCATCCTCGTGATCCAGGACAACCTGGTCAAAGGCGCAGCAGGTCAGGCGGTACAGAACATGAATCTGATGTTCGGCCTGCCGGAAGCCACCGGTCTGGATCAGGTCGCCATTCTTCCTTGATGCTCAGCCGCCGGCCGTCACGCCCCTGACCCCCCGAATGTCGATGCCCGAGCCCGCCGCCTTCGTCGTTCCGCCCCGCAAGCGGGGCTGGCGGCGCGCCGCCTGGATGGCGCTCATGCTCGGCCTGGGCTTGGGAGCGGGCGTAGGGGTGGGGTACCAGTATGCGCTGGGCCCTGGCCGCCCGGCGCACATGGTGATGCTCACGCAGGCGCAGGTGGACGCTCAGGACGCCAGCCTTCGACAGCGAGAAACCGAGGCGCGCTTTCTGCGCGCCCAACTCGATACGGCGGACGGTGAAATCGCGGTCGAACGTGCCGCGCGCCAAGAGCTGGAAACCCAGTTGCGTACCGCGCAGACCGAAGTGGGCCGGGTGCGGGATCAATTGGCGTTCTATGAGCAGTAGCTTCCGCCCGGACCGGCCGGCTCCATCGATGTCCGCGGCGCGGAGTTCTCGCGCGCGGGTAACGGCCTGCGCTACCGGGTACTGTTGATGCGTAGCGGCCGTGGCAACGACAGCGCCTTTAACGGCGAATTGCGCTTTCAGGCCATCGGGATCCAGCAAGGACAGACGGTGACCGTTGAGCTCAGCCCGCAGCAGGTCAAGACGGACGAGGCGGCTGCGCCTGTGGCTGTTCTGCCGCCTGCCGCGGCTCACGCGCTGCCCGGCGATGAGGCCGCCACCAGCAAAGCTGGCGGCACGGCCGCCCTGGCCCCGCCCAATGGCACCAGTGGGGCGGGAGTCTTGGCCCTGCATTTTGACCAGTTCCAGCGCAGTCAGGGAGTGTTGGCGCTGCCTGAGGGATTTGTCCCCGAAAGTGTGACCGTGACGGTTCTCGAAGAAGGCACGGTGCGTGCCACGAGAAATGTCAAATTGGAATTTTGACGCGCGGCCTGGCTGCGCTATAGTGATCTTATTCGTGCGGCCTCGGCCGCCATCCGGAATTCGGCCCTCGCGGCCAGGAGTGTAATCATGAATGCTGTTACCGAAACCGTGGATCTCCAAGCCCCTCCGCCGGTGCCGTTGGTCTTCACCGATTCGGCTGCCGCCAAGGTCAAGGATCTGTTGGCCGAAGAGGGCAACCCCGAGCTCAAACTGCGCGTGTTCGTCCAAGGCGGGGGCTGTTCCGGCTTTCAGTATGGCTTTACCTTCGATGAGGTCGTCAATGAAGATGACACCGTGCTCGACAAAGAAGGCGTGCAGTTGCTGGTTGATCCGATGAGCTTCCAGTATCTGGTCGGCGCCGAGATCGACTACAAAGAAGACCTCGAAGGCGCACAGTTCGTCATTCGCAATCCCAATGCGACCACGACCTGCGGCTGCGGCTCGTCGTTCTCGGTTTAAGGCGCGCTGCCCGGTACATCAAGCCCCTTCGGGGGTTTTTTGTTTGGCGGGCTAGCTGTGAAGATTCAATAGGTTGTATGCATGGTTCATCCGAACCGGATTTGAGAAACTGGAAATCGCCAACCCCCCAGTTCACTCAAGGAGCCCGGCCGGATGAACACCCATAAGCATGCCCGATTGACCTTCCTACGTCGCCTCGAAATGGTCCAGCAATTGATCGCCCATCAAGTTTGTGTGCCTGAAGCGGCCCGCGCCTATGGGGTCACCGCGCCGACTGTGCGCAAATGGCTGGGCCGCTTCCTGGCTCAGGGCCAGGCGGGCTTGGCCGATGCGTCCTCGCGCCCGACGGTCTCGCCCCGAGCGATTGCGCCGGCCAAGGCGCTGGCTATCGTGGAGCTGCGCCGCAAGCGGCTGACCCAAGCGCGCATCGCCCAGGCGCTGGGCGTGTCAGCCAGCACCGTCAGCCGCGTCCTGGCCCGCGCCGGTCTGTCGCACCTGGCCGACCTGGAGCCGGCCGAGCCGGTGGTGCGCTACGAGCATCAGGCCCCCGGCGATCTGCTGCACATCGACATCAAGAAGCTGGGACGTATCCAGCGCCCTGGCCACCGGGTCACGGGCAACCGACGCGATACCGTTGAGGGGGCCGGCTGGGACTTCGTCTTCGTGGCCATCGATGACCACGCCCGCGTGGCCTTCACCGACATCCACCCCGACGAGCGCTTCCCCAGCGCCGTCCAGTTCCTCAAGGACGCAGTGGCCTACTACCAGCGCCTGGGCGTGACCATCCAGCGCTTGCTCACCGACAATGGCTCGGCCTTTCGCAGCCGCGCCTTCGCCGCGCTGTGCCATGAGCTGGGCATCAAGCACCGCTTTACCCGACCTTACCGCCCACAGACCAATGGCAAGGCCGAACGCTTCATCCAGTCGGCCTTGCGTGAGTGGGCTTACGCTCACACCTACCAGAACTCCCAACACCGAGCCGATGCCATGAAATCCTGGCTACACCACTACAACTAGCATCGACCCCACCAAGGCATCGGGCGCGCTGTACCCATCTCCAGACTCAACCTGGACGAATACAACCTATTGACAGTTCACAGCTAGCGGGCGGGGTACAGCGCGCCCAGAATGCGAGGCCCGCGTGCTCCCGTGACGGCGGGGACGCCGGCAGGTTGGCGCTCGACGAAGGCACGCGCCAACCAGGCGAAAGCCATCGCTTCGACCCATTGTCCGGGCACGCCCTCGCTATCGGTGGCGGCGACCGGGTAAGGCAGGGCCTGAGCCAGGGCCGCCATGAGGCTCGGATTACGGGCGCCACCGCCACACACCAGCATGTCTTGCAGGGGGTCGCCAGCCACGGCTTGCGCCACGGTCTGTGCCGTCAAGGCGACAAGGGTGGCCTGAACATCCCGGGGTGCCAGCGTCGCCGTATAGCTGTCGAGGCGGCGCTGCAGCCACGGCAGGCCGAATAGATCGCGTCCGGTGGACTTGGGCGCGGGCAAGGCGAACCAGGGCTCGCTGTCGAGCAAATGGCGCAGCAACCCGGCATCGGCCCGCCCGCCGGCGGCCCACTGGCCGTCCTGGTCGAAGGCTTGCCCTGTATGCTGCTGGCACCATCCGTCAAGCAGCACATTGGCCGGGCCGGTGTCGAAGCCGCGTGGAGCGCGGCCCGGTCCGAGCAGCGTGACGTTGCCGATGCCGCCGAGATTGAGCACGGCGCGCGGTGCGCCCCGATTGAACATGGCGTCATGAAAGGGCGGCACGAGCGGTGCACCTTGGCCACCCGCAGCGACGTCGCGGCTGCGAAAATCTGCCACGACATCGATGCCACTTAACTCGGCCAGCAGGGCGGGGGCATTGAGTTGCAGGGTGTAGCCCAGATCGGGGCGATGCCGCACGGTTTGCCCATGTGCCCCGATGGCGCGGACCTGTTCAGGGCGCAGGCCGCTGGCGGCCAACAGGCGCTCGACTATCGCCGCGTACAGGCGGGCCAGGTCGTTGGCCGCCAAGGCCGCACGGTGCAGCTCATCAGGCCCGCTGGTGTTCAAGGCCAGGAGCGCGCCGCGCAAGTCCAGGGGCATGTCCAGGGACGCGGTGGCCAGCAGGCGCAGGCCGGGTTCCAGTTGCAGCAGCACGCCGTCCACACCATCCATGCTGGTGCCTGACATCAGACCGATGAAACAACGGCCCGGCAGCGAACTGCTCGGGCCGTCGATGGGGGGCGTCATTGGGGCGCTCAGCGGCTGGCCACGTTGGTCATGGATTCCGGCAGGGTGTGCTGGAATTCGGTGAGCAACTGGATCTGCTGCTTGAACGGTGCCACGGTCGTGGCGAAAGCACGGGCCTCGGCGGGCTCGAGCTTGCGTGCCACGGGCAGGTCCACGGACAGCGGATCAACCGGCTGATTGTCGATGCGGAATTCGTAGTGCAGGTGCGGTCCGGTGGCCCACCCGGTCGCGCCCACGTATCCCAGCAGGTCGCCTTGCGCAATTTTGTCGCCTTTTTTCAGGCCAGCGCGGATGCTGCTTTGGTGCGCGTAGAGCGTGGAGTATTTGCCGTAGTGCTTGACGATGACCACGTTGCCGTAGCCGTTTTGCCAGCCGGCGAATTCCACCGTGCCATCCGCGGTGCTGTGAATGGGCGTGCCTGAAGGAGCGGCGTAGTCGACGCCTTTGTGACCGGTCCAGGTGCGGTGGATGGGATGCATGCGCATGCCAAACGTGGAGCTGATGCGGCTGAACTTCAGGGCCGTGCGCAGGAAGGCGCCGCGCAGGCTGGTGCCGTCGAAGTCGTAGTAGCTGCCACTCTTGTTGTCGGCGCTGAACCAGACGGCGCTGTAGACCTTTTCGTTGTTGACGAACTCGACGGCCAGCAGGCGGCCCGCGCCGGCATAGCGGCCGTCATGCGATCGTACTTCGTAGACCACGCGGAATTGATCGCCCTGGCGCAGGTCGCGCAGGAAGTCGATCTTGGCGCCGAGGATGTCTGCCATCTGCATCGTGATCGAATCCGGGATGCCGGCCGCGTCGGTGGCGGCAAACAGCGAAGAGCGGATGGTCCCCACGGCCACGCGGGTTTGCAGATCGGTGCTTTCGGTGATTTCTTCGGTCTTGAAGCTGTCGCCGGCCGGTTGCACGTTCAGCAGTTTGGTGTAGACCTGTCCGTCGACTTCGTTGCCCGGCGTATGGATGTAGCGCAGCCACACCAGCTTGCCTTCTTCGTCGGTGGCGGCCTGCACCGCGCGGCCCGGATACAGGCGGTAGATGCTGCGAGCGCTGGCCTCGTGGGTCAGGAAGGTCTGCAGCTTGCTGTCGTCGAGGTCCAGGCGCTGCAGCACGCTTGCCAGGGTGTCGCCAGAGCGGATGCGGGTTTCACTGATGTAGGGCGCCGGGGCGCTGGCGCTGACCTGAAGCTGCTCGGGCAGCAGCGGCAGTTCGCTGTTGATCAGGCGCAGAGGGGGCAGTTCGGTGCGGTCGGGTTGCTGCACCATGCCCAGCGCGGCAGCACCGGCAAACAGGCCAAGAGCGCAAACCACCAGAGTGCGGCGCATTAGCGAGCCGCCACGGGACGAGCGGGTTTCGACGGCAGGAGTAAACAGGGCGGCAACCTTGCGGCTCAGGCTGCGCACCAGACTGTTGAAGCCTCGATTCATTGGGCGGACCTTAGATGGGTACAGATGCACGAATGGCGCCTGACCGCGGCTATTCCCCCTGTAGGCCTGTGGGCCGGAGGCAGGTTGCGCCGGGGTGGCGATATCGTGGAAATACTTTTGGAAGAACGGAGCGGCTAGCAGGGACGTCAACGGCCATGAATATGACAGTTGCGTATGATTAGGGCAGTATCCTAGCGGAATAAGCTAGAATTTTCGACCAATTTCTACAGTTTTTACACCTTTTTTTCGCCTAACTCCCGTCTTCCGGGGCTCATCATCATGCCGCAAGCCGAATTTCCCATTACTCCCGAAGTCGAAGCAGATCTGCGCGTGGCGCGGCGCGGCTGCGATGAGCTCCTGGTCGAGTCAGAGTTCGCCCGCAAGCTGGCCCGCAGCCGTGCCACCGGCGTGCCACTGCGCATTAAGCTGGGGCTGGATCCGACGGCTCCCGACATCCATCTGGGCCACACGGTGGTCCTGAACAAAATGCGCCAGTTGCAGGATCTGGGGCATAACGTCATTTTTCTGATCGGCGACTTCACCTCGACCATCGGCGACCCCAGCGGCCGCAACTCCACCCGCCCGCCGTTGACGCGCGAGCAGATCGAACACAACGCCAAAACCTATTACGCCCAGGCCAGCCTGGTGCTGGATCCGGCCCGAACCGAGATACGCTACAACTCCGAGTGGTGTGATCCCCTGGGTGCGCGCGGCATGATCCAGCTTGCCTCCCGCTACACAGTGGCCCGCATGATGGAGCGCGAGGACTTCACCCGGCGCTTCAAGTCTGGCGTGCCCATCGCCGTGCACGAGTTTCTCTACCCGCTGATGCAGGGGTACGACTCGGTCGCGCTCAAGGCCGATCTCGAGCTCGGCGGCACCGATCAGAAGTTCAATCTGCTGGTGGGCCGCGAGTTGCAGAAAGAGTATGGCCAGGAGCCGCAGTGCATCCTGACCATGCCGCTGCTCGTGGGCATGGACGGCGTCGAAAAGATGTCCAAGTCCAAAGGCAATTACATCGGGATCTCCGAGTCGCCGGACTCCATGTTCGGCAAGCTCATGTCGATCTCCGATACGCTGATGTGGCGCTATTTCGATCTGTTGTCCTTCCGGTCGCTGGAGGACATTGCGGCGCTCAAGGCCGAGGTCGAAGGCGGGCGCAATCCGCGCGACGCCAAGGTGGCGCTGGCTCAGGAGATCATTGCCCGCTTTCACAGCCAGCAGGATGCCCAGCAGGCCTTGGCCAACTTCGAGGCGCGCTTCCGGGACGGCGCCATCCCGGACGATATCCCCGAGGTCCAGCTGGCCGGCGCGCCCATGGGCGTGCTGCGCATTCTGCGTGAGGCCGGCCTGTGCGCGTCCAGCTCCGAGGCGCAGCGCGCCGTCGAGCAGGGCGGGGTCAAGGTCGACGGCGTCAAGATCGAAGACCGGTCGTTGCAATTGGAGCCGGGCTCCTATGTCCTGCAAGTGGGCAAACGGAAGTTTGCGCGTGTTAACTTGGTAGCGTGACTGGCCTGGCGCCAGCGGTTTTGTTAAGGAGCACGATCATGAAACTCGCGAGCCTGTCGTTTACCGATAACGAGTCCATCCCCGAGCGCTATGCCTTCGGCAGGATCGACCCGCAATCCCGTATTGCCCTGGCCGATAATTTCAATCCGCAGTTCTCCTGGGATGATGTCCCCGAAGGAACGAAGTCTTTCGCCCTGCTATGCCATGACCCGGACGTGCCTTCCAAGCCCGACGACGTCAATCAGGATGGCCGAGAAGTGCCTGCCGCGCTGCCGCGGGTGGATTTTTTTCATTGGGTGCTGATTGACCTGGCCCCCAATTTACGTGAAATCCAGGAAGGCGCCTTTTCGGATGGCATTACCCCCCGGGGCAAGGGCGGGCCATTGGCGCCCCACGAAGCGCGCCAGGGCTTGAACGACTACACCGGTTGGTTTGCCGCGGATCGCGACATGAGTGGCGATTATTTCGGCTATGACGGCCCTTGCCCGCCCTGGAATGACGCCATCGTGCACCGCTATGTTTTCACGCTGTACGCGCTGGACGTCGCCAAGCTGAACGTGCATGGCAAGTTCACCGGCGCCGACGCGCTCAAGGCAATGCAAGGCCATGTGCTGGCGCAGGCGGCTGTCACGGGGACGTACACGCTCAACCCCGCTCTGGCGCCGCGCCAGATTGGCGCGACCTCGGCATCCTGATGAGCGGGGCCGGCGCTGTGGCGCCGGTACGATATGAGCGTGGCTCATGCCTGTCATGAGTCGCGCTCCAGTAAACGTCGGGTTGGCGGTTTTTACCAACGGTTCACGGGGTTTTGCCTCGTTTGCGGCAAGGGAAACGGCGCTGGACGGGGTACACTAAGCGCATTGTTTTTGCTTCTTCTCCGTTCCAGGAAACCCCCTCCATGTTCGACCGCAAGCTCACCCTCGACAAGGTGGACCCCGACCTTTGGGCCGCCATCCAGAAAGAAGACGTCCGCCAAGAGCAGCACATTGAGCTGATCGCCTCCGAAAACTACGCCAGCCCGGCCGTCATGCAGGCTCAGGGCACGCAGTTGACCAACAAGTACGCTGAAGGGTATCCGGGTAAGCGTTATTACGGCGGTTGCGAGTACGTGGACATCGTCGAGCAGCTGGCGATCGACCGCCTCAAGCAGGTGTTTGGCGCCGAAGCGGCCAATGTGCAGCCCAATTCCGGTTCGCAGGCCAATCAGGGCGTCTACATGGCTGTCCTCAAGCCAGGCGATACCGTGCTGGGCATGAGTCTGGCCGAAGGCGGCCACCTGACCCACGGCGCATCGGTCAATGCCTCGGGCAAGCTGTACAACTTCCTGCCCTATGGTCTGGACGAGAACGAAGTCCTCGACTATGCCCAGGTCGAGGCGCTGGCCAAAGAGCACAAGCCCAAGCTGATCGTCGCAGGTGCATCGGCGTACGCCCTGCATATCGACTTCGAGCGCATGGCCCGTATCGCGCACGATAATGGCGCGCTGTTCATGGTCGATATCGCCCACTACGCCGGTCTGGTGGCGGGTGGCCAATATCCCAACCCCGTGCCGCACGCGGATTTTGTCACCTCGACCACGCACAAATCGCTGCGCGGCCCGCGCGGCGGCGTGATCATGATGAAGGCCGAGTTCGAGAAGGCCGTCAATTCGGCTATTTTCCCGGGCATCCAGGGTGGTCCGCTCGAGCATGTCATTGCCGCCAAGGCCGTGGCCTTCAAGGAAGCGTTGTCGCCCGATTTCAAGGAATACGCCGCCCAGGTCGTCAAGAACGCCAAGATATTGGCCGAAACCCTGGTCAAGCGTGGGCTGCGCATCGTCTCGGGTCGTACTGAAAGCCACGTCATGCTGGTCGACCTGCGCGCCAAGGGCATCACCGGCAAGGAAGCCGAGGCGGTGCTGGGCCAGGCCCACATCACGGTCAACAAGAACGCCATCCCCAACGATCCGGAAAAGCCCTTCGTAACCAGCGGCATTCGTCTGGGTACGCCGGCCATGACGACTCGTGGTTTCAAGGAAGCCGAGGCGGAATTGACCGCCAATCTGATTGCCGACGTGCTGGAGAACCCGCGCGACGAGGCCAATATTACCGCCGTGCGCGCCAAGGTCAACGAGCTGACGTCGCGTCTGCCCGTCTACGGCACCAAGTAATTCCTGCCGGCATTGCGGTATCTACGGGCCCCTGCGGGGGCCCGTTTTCGTTGGACGGGCCTGCGGCGCGTGCTCCGATGCAACAAAACTTGCCGCCCGCACGCGGTGCAGACGCCGCTGTCATTACAATACGGCGATTACAGGCACGGGGGAGCGCGACATGAGGTGCCCATTTTGCGGAAATGCAGATACTCAGGTGGTAGACAGCCGGGTATCCGAAGAGGGCGACACCATACGGCGGCGCCGGCGCTGCCTGTCCTGTGACAAGCGCTTTACCACCTATGAACGTATCGAGCTGGCCATGCCCACGGTGGTCAAGCGCGATGGCAGCCGCAGCGATTACGATGCCGCCAAATTGCGCGGCAGTCTGGCGCTGGCCTTGCGCAAGCGTCCGGTCAGTACCGAAGAGGTCGACGCGGCGGTGGCCCGCATCGAAGAGACCTTGCTGGCCAGCGGCGCGCGCGAGGTGCCCAGTGAACACATCGGCGAGCTCGTCATGAATGAGCTCAAGCGCCTGGATAAAGTGGCTTACGTACGCTTTGCGTCGGTCTACAAGAGCTTTGAGGATATCGGCGAGTTCGTCGAAGCCATCCGGGAAATGCAGGGGCCTTTGCGGCCGGGCAGCGGAAAGCTGCGCAAGGAATGATCCATCATGGCCCGGCTCGAACGGCGCTGGGCGGGCCGGCCTCGTGGCGGCGCCAGACACGGCGCAAATGATGCGCGGAACTGAATCCGGTTCGTTCGGCCACGCGTTCCAGATCCAGGCGCGTCTCGCGTAGCAGCTCCTTGGCCAGGGTCAGGCGAACCTGATAGACATAGTCCATGGGCGTGCAGCCCGCATGCTCGGCAAACAGCCGGTTCAGGTGGCGTGCGCTGGTATGTGCCAGCTCGGCCAGGCCCTGCGCCGACCACTGCGCAGCGGGCTCGCGCAGCACTGCATCTTGAACGCGGTGCACCCCGGGGTGCAGATGATTGCGGTGGTCCAGCCACGGCGAGAGTGCGGCGTCGCTGCCTGCGCGGCGCATATAGACCACCATTTCGCGCGCCACGGCGCTGGCGACGCGCGCGCCGCAGTCGCGCGCGACCAGGTAAAGGGCCAGGTCGATGCCGGCGGTAATGCCCGCGCTGGTCCACAGGCCGGCGGACTCGACGAAGATGCGATTCTCCAGCACGCGTGCATCGGGTGCCAGCGCGCGCAGGGCTTCCAGGCAACTGTGATGGCTAGTGCATTCGCGCCCGCCCAGCAGGCCGGCCGCAGCCAGCATCAGGGCCCCGGCGCAGACGGACATCAGCCCGAAGCCATCGGCCGCAGCGCGGCGCGCAAGCCAGGCGATGAGCGCCTGGCGGTCGGGGCGCTCCAGCGCGTGGCGCGCGTTGACCTGGCCGCTGATCACCACCAGCGCGTGCGATGGCAGGCTCTGAGGCAGCGGCGCCAGGCGCGACAGATACAGCCCCTGCAAACCGCTTTGCACCTCCTGCTGCGGGCCGCAGTAATGCAGTGCATAGCGTCCGGGTACGTAGTGGTTGGCGATGCGCAGGGCCTCGGCAGGGCCGGCCAGGTCCAGGAGCACGATGTCCTCCTGGACGACGAAGTAGACCGGCGTGCTCGTCATCAGTCCTCCAGCGCCCGGGCGGCCGGCACGATGCGGGCGAAGCGTGTCGCCAGGACGAGCTCTGTGCAGTCTCGAATCTGGGCGGGCGTGTACGCGGTACCAGCCGGGCTTTGCATGGCGAAGGTCAGCGTAGCGTCCGTGACAAACCGCACCTTGTAGCCGCTGTCCGAGGCGTGGCGTGCCGTGGTCTCGCAGCATTGTTCGGTGCGGATGCCGGCGATGATGACCTCTTCGATGCCATGTCCGGTCAGCCAGGCGTGCAGGGTGTTGCCCTCGGCATCTCGCGCAAACAGTGCGGAGTGCACGTTTTTGTGGAAGATGGCCGTGGGTGTGACGCGGACCTCGGCCAGAGTGCGGACGTAGCCGGATTCGGGGGCAAAGACAGACTCGGGGTTGGTGGTGTTGACATGAAAGACCTGCAGCACGTCGATGCCGCGTGCCTGCGCGGCATCGACCAGGCTCTGGGCATTACGTGCAAAGACGGTCAGTTCGGTTTCATCCCAAAACGGACATTGGCGGAAGGATTCCTGGACGTCGATAAAGAGAAGCGCTTGTTTCATGGTCAACCTGTCGTTGAGGAGAGAGTAGCCCCATTTTGCGCGTCGATCACCGTTGGGGCCATGCCAGCGAAGACCAGGATGGGCCTGAAACGGACAATCCTATGCCGGGATGGCTGGTCGCAGGCGCAGCGCCGCATTGGGCGCGGCGGGCGGATACAATCGCTGCCATGAGCGACCCCCAAGATATCTACTGGATGCGCCGCGCCCTGGAGCTTGCCCGGGGCGTGATCTACACCACGTCGCCCAACCCACGCGTGGGCTGCGTCATCGTTCGCGACGGACAGGTATTGGGCGAGGGGGCGACGCAGCCTGCGGGCGGACCGCATGCCGAGGTCATGGCGCTGCGTGCGGCGCAAGCCGGAGGGCATGACCTGGCCGGCGCCACGGTCTTTGTCACGTTAGAGCCCTGCAGCCACTACGGCCGGACCCCGCCTTGCGTCGACGCCTTGGTGGCGGCCGCTCCGGCGCGGGTGGTGGTGGCGCTGGGCGACCCCAATCCGCGTGTGGCGGGCCAGGGCTTCGCACGCCTGCGCGCGGCAGGCATCGCGGTCACCTCGGGCATCTGCGAGCAGGAGGCATTGGCCCTGAATGCCGGTTTCGTGGCGCGCATGAGCCGGGCCACGCCCTGGTTATGGCTTAAGCTTGCTGCATCGCTGGACGGCCGCAGCGCACTGCACAACGGCGTGTCGCAATGGATTACCGGCGAGGCCGCGCGTGCGGACGGGCATGCCTGGCGCGCGCGCGCCGATGTCGTGCTCACCGGTATGGGTACGGTGTTGAAGGACGATCCGCAGTTGACGGTGCGCGCCGTGCAGACGCCGCGTCAGCCGCGCAAAGCCGTGGTGGATGGGCGGTTTCAGGTGCCTGAGCACGCGCGCTTGTTCGATGGCACACCGGCCTGGGTGTTTACCGCGATCCGGGACGACGCCAAGGCGGCGCGCCTGGCAGACAAGAATGTCGAGGTCGTGTGCCTGCCCGATGCTGGCGGCCAGCGCGTGGATCTCGCCGCCATGATGCGCTGGCTGGCGGCCCAGGATTGCAATGAAGTGCATGTGGAGGCGGGTGCGGGATTGTCGGGCGCGTTGCTGGCTGCCGATTGCGTGGACGAATTGCTCGTCTACCTGGCGCCCGTGATGCTGAGCGATGCGGCAGGCATGGTGCAGATGCCCATGCTCGAGCATCTGGATGCGGCACGCCGCTTTCGTTTTACCGATCTTGTCCGGGTGGGCGAAGACGTGCGCCTGCAGGCGCGCGATCACGCACGCTGGCTGGCGCTTCTGGCCAGCGCACGGCGCGCCTCCGAACAATAGTCACATCTCTGGGAGATTCATATGTTTACGGGTTTGGTGGCTGCGGTTGGCCGTATTGTTTCGGTCAAGCCCTTGGCCGGCGAGGATGCGGGTGTGCGTCTGGATATCGACGCGGGGGATCTGGGGCTGCAGGACGTCGCCATCGGAGACTCTATCGCCGTGCAGGGCGCGTGCATGACCGTGGTCAATCTGACGGGTCAGGGCTTTGAGGTGGACGTGTCGCGCGAAAGCTTAAACCGCACAGTGGGTTTGCAACGCGAGGGCGAAGTCAACCTGGAAAAGTCCCTGGATCTGGGGGATAAGCTCGGCGGGCACCTGGTGTCAGGGCATGTCGATGGCCTGGGCGAAGTGTTGCGGTTTTCCGATGCGGGAGAGTCGCGCGAGCTCGTCATTGCCGTACCCAGGGCCTTGGCGCGCTTTCTGGCCTACAAGGGTTCGATCACTGTCAACGGCATCAGCCTGACCGTCAATCACGTCGAAGATGGCGCCGATGGCTGCGAGATCAGCATCAACATCATTCCTCATACCCAGGCCGTCACCACCTTGCGCAACGTGCATGCCGGCGACCAAGTCAATCTCGAAATCGACATGATCGCGCGCTATGTCGAGCGCATGCTCAGCGCCTCCGGTGCAGTCGATGGCCGCGCGCCAGCTTGGCTGTAGAACCCCTGCGTGTGCGTACATGAGGACATAAGCTTATGCGTGCATCGTGCATGAATATGCACGTGGGCTGACCCCGATTGCTAGCACTCCAAGGCCATGGCTGCCATCGCAGCGATGGCCTTTTTCTCGTGCGTACGCCAATCGTGCGGAACTTGTTGCGCACAGGCTGACCCTAAGTAAATCGTAGGTCTTCTATCCTGCCTATTGTGTGTGGTGAAAGTACGACGGCCACATGATGTGTGTTGTGCGATCGCAATAATGACTGGCGAGGCAGGTATAGGAGGAACACAATGGCCCAACGGACCCGCGTGTTGGACCCGTGCTCTCAGTACTGTAGGAGGGTTTGCCGTGCATAGCATCCTCGAAGGCTTCAAGTCGCAGTATGCGCGTGACCAGGAAACAGAACTCTCGTTGGAAGAGTATCTGACGCTGGCCAAGCAGGATCCCATGGCTTATGCCAGTCCGGCCGAGCGCATGCTCGCAGCCATAGGGGAGCCAGAGCTTGTCGATACGCGCAATGATTCCCGCCTCTCACGTCTGTTTTCCAATCGGATGATCCGGCGCTACCCGGCATTCCGGGAGTTTTATGGCATGGAGGACGTCATCGATCAGATCGTGTCGTTCTTCAAGCACGCCGCGCAGGGGCTCGAAGAGCGCAAGCAGATTCTTTATCTGCTGGGGCCGGTGGGCGGGGGCAAGTCTTCCATCGCCGAACGGCTGAAAGTCCTGATGGAGGCCCATCCCATCTACGCCCTGAAGGGCTCACCCGTCAACGAGTCGCCGCTTGGTCTGTTCAACCCCGAGCGTTTCGGCGATACGCTGGAGCAGGAATACCGCATTCCACGGCGCTATCTGAGCGGCATCATGTCGCCTTGGGCCGTAAAGCGACTGAAATAGTTCGACGGCGACATTTCGCAATTTCGCGTCGTGCGGCTCAACCCCTCGGTGTTGCGTCAGGTCGCCATTGCAAAAACGGAGCCGGGCGACGAAAACAACCAGGACATATCTTCGCTGGTGGGCAAGGTCGATATACGCAAGCTCGACCGCTACTCGCAGGATGACCCCGATGCCTACAGTTATTCGGGCGGATTGTGCCTGGCCAATCAGGGCCTGCTCGAATTCGTGGAGATGTTCAAGGCGCCGATCAAGATGCTGCATCCGTTGTTGACCGCCACGCAGGAAGGCAACTTCAAGGGTACCGAAGGTTTTTCGGCCATCCCTTTCAACGGCGCGATTCTGGCACACTCCAACGAATCCGAGTGGCAGACCTTCCGCAACAACAAGCACAACGAAGCGTTTCTGGATCGTATCTACATCGTCAAGGTGCCGTATTGCCTGCAGGTAACCGAAGAGATCCACATCTACGAAAAGCTCTTGCGCAACAGCTCGCTGTCGCGCGCGCCTTGCGCTCCAGGCACATTGGACATGATGGCGCAGTTCTCCGTGCTCACGCGGCTGAAGGAGCCGGAAAACTCCAGCATCTACTCGAAGATGCGCGTCTACGACGGCGAGAGCCTCAAGGATGTGGATCCCAAGGCCAAGGCGTTGCAGGAGTACAAGGATTACGCCGGCACCGATGAAGGCATGAATGGCGTGTCGACCCGCTTTGCCTACAAGATCCTGTCGAGCGTGTTCAATCACGATCAGACCGAGGTGGCGGCGAACCCGGTGCATCTGATGTACGTGCTGGAGCAGCGCATCGGCCGCGAGGATTTTCCGGAGGATGTGCGGCGGCGGTACCTGGACTTCATCAAGGGCTACCTCGCGCCACGCTATGCCGAGTTCATTGGCAAGGAGATCCAGACGGCCTATCTGGAGTCCTATTCCGAGTACGGTCAGAACATCTTTGACCGCTATGTGACGTTTGCCGATTGCTGGATACAGGATGAGGAATTCCGCGATCCCGAGACCGGAGAGAGCTTCGACCGCAGTGCGCTCAACGACGAGCTCGAGAAGATCGAAAAGCCTGCCGGCATCGCCAATCCCAAGGATTTTCGCAACGAGATTGTCAATTTTGTCTTGCGGGCCCGCGCCAACAATGGCGGGCGCAATCCAAATTGGACGAGCTACGAGAAATTGCGCGAGGTGATCGAGAAGAAGATGTTCTCCAACACCGAGGATCTGTTGCCGGTGATCTCGTTCAACGCCAAGGCTTCTGCCGAGGATAGGAGCAAACATCAGAGCTTCGTCGATCGCATGGTCGACAAGGGCTATACCGAGAAGCAGGTCCGCCTGCTGTGCGAGTGGTATCTGCGGGTGAGGAAGTCGTCCTGAGCTGAGGTGGATCATGAATTCGCTCATCGATCGTCGCCTGAACGGCCGCAACAAGAGCGCAGTGAATCGCGAGCGTTTTCTGCGCCGCTATAAGGATCAAATCCGCAAGGCCGTGCAGGATATGGTCCGCGATCGATCCATCGCGGACATGGATCAGTCAGCAGAGATCAATCTGCCCGCGCGTGACATCTCCGAGCCGTATTTCCGCCATGGGGAGGGCGGTGACCGCGAGATGGTGCACCCGGGTAACAAGGAGTTTGCCAAGGGGGACACCTTTGACCGGCCGCAGGGCGGCGGCGGCGAAGGCGGCCGCGGCGAGCCCGGCGAGGGCGAGTCGGTGGACCAGTTCACGTTCAGCCTGTCCCGGGCGGAATTTCTGCATCTGTTCTTTGATGATCTGGAACTGCCGCATTTGGTGCGTACGCAACTGGGGGATGTTTCGCAGAAAAAATGGCAGCGCTCCGGCTACACCACGACGGGCTCGCCCAGTCTGCTGTCGGTCAACAGAACACTGCGCGCGTCGCTGTCGCGCAGAGTGGCGCTGGGCCTCAATGCCCGCAGCGAGGTCGGGCAGGCCGAGTCGCGCCTGCAACAAGCCATCGATGAACACGAGAGTGAGGCGCAACTTGCGCCGTTACGCGTCTTGCTCGAAGAGTGCCGCGCGCGGGCGGCGAGGGTGCCATTTCTGGACGAGCTGGACTTGCGCTATCGCAACCGGGTGCCGGTGGTCACGCCGGTGGCCCGCGCCGTGATGTTTTGCCTCATGGACGTATCCGGCTCCATGGACGAGGGCAAGAAAGATCTAGCCAAACGGTTTTTTACGCTGCTCTATCTCTTTCTTTCGCGTAAGTACGAGACAGTCGAGGTGGTGTTCATCCGGCATACCGACAATGCCGAGGAGGTCGACGAACAGGCGTTTTTCTACGATCCGAAAAGCGGTGGGACCATCGTGCTGTCCGCGTTGGAGCTCATGCACGAGATCGTGCAGAAACGCTATCCGCCCTCGGCGTGGAACGTCTATGCCGCGCAGGCCAGCGACAGCGATTTCTTCGGCGCCGACGCGGGCAAGAGTGCGCGATTTCTGGCCGAGAAGCTGCTGCCCGCCACGCGCTATTTCGCCTACATCGAAGTGCCGGACTCGGTCCAGGCGCGCAAGAGCAGCCTGTGGGCGGAGTACGAGCAGGAGACGGCGCCGCATTTCGCCATGCGTCGCATCAGCCAGCGCAGCGAGATCTTTCCCGTCTTCCATGAGCTGTTCAAGAAGGAGGCCGCATGAACGCAATCGCAACCGGGCAGGAGGTCGGCGCGCCGCTGTCCGACGGGTCGGATTGGACGTTCGAACTCCTGCAGCGCTATGACGACGCCATCAGCGCGATTGCGCGCGACTACGGCCTGGACACCTACCCCAATCAGATCGAGGTGATCACGTCGGAGCAGATGCTCGATGCCTACGCATCGGCCGGGCTACCCATAGGCTATCCGCACTGGTCATACGGCAAGGAGTTCATCCGCAACGAGCAGTCCTACCGCAAGGGCATGCAGGGGCTGGCCTACGAGATCGTCATCAACTCGAACCCCTGCATCTCCTATCTGATGGAAGAGAACTCCATGGCGATGCAAGCGCTGGTCATCGCGCACGCCTGCTATGGCCACAACTCGTTTTTCAAGGGAAATTATCTCTTCCGGCAATGGACTGACGCCGACGGTGTGCTCGATTACCTGGTATTCGCGCGCAAGTATGTGATGGACTGTGAAGAACGCTACGGCATCGACGTGGTCGAGGCGCTTCTCGATTCCTGCCATGCCCTGAGCCTGCATGGGGTGGACCGCTACAAACGCCCGCCACCGATCTCGTTGCGCGAGGAAGCGCAACGGCAGAGCGAGCGCGCCGAACATGCCCGCCTGCAGTACAACGACCTGTGGCGCACGCTGCCACGTGTCGATGCCGCGCCGCAGGCGCGCGCGTCCGGGGCGTTTCCGCCTGAGCCGGAAGAAAATCTGCTGTATTTCATCGAGAAGCACTCGCCCACGCTGCTACCCTGGCAGAAGGAACTGGTGCGCATCGTGCGCAAGGTCGCGCAGTACTTTTACCCGCAGAGCCAGACCAAAGTCATGAACGAAGGATGGGCGACGTTCTGGCATTACACCTTGCTCAACCGGATGCACCAATTGAGGTTGGTCAACGACGGCTTCATGATCGAAGTGCTTCAGAGCCACACCAATGTGGTGAGTCAGCGCGGTTTTGACGAGCGCGGCTATGGGGGAATAAATCCCTATGCGTTGGGCTATGCCATGATGAGCGATATCCGCCGTATCTGTGAGGCGCCCACGGCCGAGGATCGTAAATGGTTTCCCGACATCGCCGGAGCGGATTGGCTCAGGACGCTGGACTTTGCCATGCGGAATTTCAAGGACGAATCCTTTATTTCGCAGTACCTGTCGCCGCGCCTGATGCGGGAGTTCCGCTTTTTCGCCATCGCGGACCATATGGACAATCCCAAGCTGGAGGTGGCGGCCATTCACGATGACGACGGCTATCGCGAAATCCGCAAGCTGCTGGCCGCCCAGCACAACCGAGACAACCAGGTGCCCGATATTCAGGTGGTGCGCTATCACCGCGAGTCGGATCGCTCGCTGGTGCTGCGACATCAGCAAAGCCGCGGCCGGCCCCTGGAAAGCGGCGAGGCCGATCAGGTCATGAAGCACCTTGGGCGGTTGTGGGGATTCCGGGTGCGGCTGGAGGAGGCGACGCCGGATGGCACGGTGCTGTCCTACCGTCAGATCGAGCCCTAGCGCCACTGGCGCGGCGGGCGCCCCAGCTGACGGCGGAACATCGCGGTAAACGCGCTGGGGCTCTGGTAGCCCAGATCCAGCGCCACGGTAGTGACCGACTGGCCTTCGGCCAGACGCCGAACGGCCTCCAGCAGTCGGGCTTGTTGCGCCCAGCGGATGTAGCTCAGGCCCGTTTCGTCGAGAAAGCGCCGGTACAGGGTGCGTGCGCTCACGCCCAGGCGCGCGGCGGCCTGATCCGGGCTCGGGGCGAGGCTCAGGTCGGCCATCAAGGCCTGGCACAGCGCGCGCAGCGCCGCACTCTCGGGCAGCGGCAGATCGAAGCCGCGCGGGGCAAGTCTTGGCATTTCGTTGACCAGCAGTGTGCTGAGCAACTCATGATCCGTGCTGCTTGACGGTGGCGTGAGGGAAATCCGCAGCACCAGTTCGCGCATCAAGGGCGTGACTTCGAGCACCGCGCAGTCATCCGGCATGCCGGGCACCAGGCAGGCATCGATATAGAGCGATCGCATGTCCACGGGCGAGCCCATGCGGATCTCATGCACGACGCGCGCCGGAATCCACAGCGCGCGCGTAGGAGGCACCAGCCACAGGCGGCGTGGCGTGGATACGCGCATCACGCCATGCGAGGCATAGAGCAACTGCGCTCTTTCGTGCCAGTGCGGTTCGATATGGAAATCCGCGGCCAGCTCGCGGCGGCGGGTCACGACCCCGGGTGCGTCGGGGTAACCCACCTCGATGATGGGGGCATGCGGTTGGCGCTTGTCCATATTGCGATAGTTTTCGTCAAAACCAAGAGAGACAGAATAGCCGCTTCTGGGCACACTGGCCGGCATCCATTCTTTCGAGTCAGGCCTGATATGTCCGTCACTGATGCCGAGCGTCCGCACGCGCGTCCCGTCACCTTGCTGCTGAACATCGCCCATGCCATCGATCATATGTTTCTGCTGATCTTTGCCGCGGCAGTTGCCACGATCGCCGCCGATTTCGGCTTTGCGCAGTGGGAAGATCTGATGCCTTATGGCGTGGCGGCTTTTTTCCTGTTTGGCATTGGCTCCTGGCCGTCGGGGCGTCTCGGCGACCTCTGGGGCAGGCGGCGCATGATGCTGTTGTTTTTCTTCGGCATAGGCGCGTCTGCGCTGTTGTGCGCGCTGGCCCGCGACGCCTGGCAGTTGGCGGGCGGTCTGGCGCTGGTCGGCCTGTTTGCGTCGATCTATCACCCGGTGGGTATTCCCATGATCGTGCAACACGCCGCCAAGCCGGGGGCGGTCATCGGCATCAACGGACTGGCGGGCAACCTGGGCGTGGCAGTGGCGGCGCTGGTTACCGGCTACCTCGTCCAAACACTGGGCTGGCGGCCATTTATGTCGTGGCCTCGCTGGCGCAGGTGGTGGTCGGGCGTTTCATCGATCGTGTGCCGCTGAAGTCGCTCTATCGGACGATTGCGCTGATCCAGGTGCCGTTGCTGTTGTGGGCGGCGTGGGCGCAGGGCTGGGCCTTGTACGCGGCGCTGCTGGGCGCGATGATCTTCATCTTTGGTGCCATTCCGTTTACCGACGCGATGATCGTCCGCTATGTTGATGACCACAGCCGCTCGCGCGTGGCGGGCATGAGGTTGACCGTGTCGTTCGGGGTGAGTTCATTGGCGGTTTGGCTGTTGGGGCCAGTGGTCAAACAGGTGGGCTTTACGACGCTGTTGCTGGTGATGGCGCTGATTGCCGCATGCACGGCGGCCATGGTGACGATGCTGCCTGCCGAGGCGCACGGGCGACAAAAGGCCGGAGTCGCCCCCCAACCCTGACTCTGCTTACCAGATCGTGATGTTGCGCTCGTCGACCCACCCGCTCGGTTTCCTTGGCCCGATGAACGCCCCGTTGCTCGGGCTGCCGCCCATGGGTGCGGCGCCGGTGGACGCAGATGGGGGGCGGGGCGAGCCGTACGGTCGCGACGGCGACGATAGTGCGAGCAGCCATACCTGAATGGAAGGAGGGGCAGGGGAGGCATCCTGTTGCCCTGGCAAAAAGCGACGCCCAAGACTATATTGGCCGCTTTTAATGCCTTTTGGGTATGGCTATGGAGCTCAGGCATCTGCGCTATTTTCAAACCGTGGCGCGCGAAGGCAGTTTCACGCGTGCCGCCGCCGTCCTGCATATCGCGCAGCCGCCCCTGTCGCGCCAGGTCCGCCAGTTGGAAGAAGAGCTGGGCGTGATTCTGATCGAGCGTGGCAGCCGAGGCCTCAAGCTCACGGAGGCAGGGCGCTTCCTGTACGAACAATCGCTGCAACTGACCGCCCGGTTGGATGAGGTCCTCACCGGCACACGCCGGCTGGGCGCGCAGGCCGCCCGCTGGTTCAGCATCGGCTTCGTTCCTTCGACGCTCTACGGCTTCGTGCCCGAGCTCATCCGATACCTACGTCAGGCCGACACACAAGTCGAAGTCGGCTTGAGCGAGATGACCACATTGCCCCAGATAGAGGCGCTCAAAAGCGGGCGTATCGACCTGGGGATAGGCCGTATCCCCTTTGACGACCCGGCCATTGAGCGACGGGTGTTGATGGAAGAACCGCTGGTCGCCGTCCTGCCTGCCGCGCATCCCCTGGCAGAGCGCTCGCGCTTGAGCATCGCCGAGCTGGCAGCCCAGCCGTTTGTGCTGTATCCGGCGCGGCCCCGGCCCAATTACGCCGACCACGTGCTGGGACTGTTTCGCGCCGCGGGCCACCAGCCCACCGTCATCCAGGAAGCCAACGAGTTGCAAACGGCGTTGGGACTGGTCGTGGCCGGGCTGGGCCTGACACTGGTGCCCACCAGTGTGCAGCGATCCAACCGCAGCGACATCGTCTGCCTGCCGGTGGATACCCCGGCGTTTTCCTCGCCTGTCATCCTCAGTTGGCGGCGCGGAGACTCTTCGCCGTTTCTGGCTCAGGCCATTGCCGCGGCCGAAGGCCTGGCGCGCCAGGCAGCCGTCGCACCATGAGGGCGCCCGCGCTGCCAAGCGTGCGCATTTCTGCTAGAATCGCGGATTCGCGTTTTCGGCAGCGATAATTTCCCTGCCGAAGCGACCCAAATTAGGACAGGTGGCCGAGTGGTTGAAGGCGCACGCCTGGAAAGCGTGTATACGTGATAAGCGTATCGGGGGTTCGAATCCCCCTCTGTCCGCCAAGAATACCAAGCCCTGCAAAAAAACCGCCACGCGCCTGCCTGAGCGGTTTTTTTTCGTCTGGAATGCGGCGGCGGGTCAGATCCAGATGCCAGGCGAGTGCCAACCGTGCGGCGCGCCGGCACAGGCCTCTAAGATGAGCGGGGAGGGCCGTGCGCGCCTGCCGCTGCCTGCTCATGTGTAAGGATACCCGTGACCGCATTGCCCATTCTGTATTCCTTTCGGCGTTGCCCCTACGCCATGCGGGCGCGGCTTGCGATGCTCGCCGGGGGCCGTGTTTGCGAACTGCGTGAGGTGAGCCTGCGTGCGAAACCGGCGGCGATGTTGTCGGCCTCGCCCAAGGGCACCGTGCCGGTGCTCGTGCTCGCCGATGGGCAGGTGATCGATCAGAGCCTGGACATCATGCGGTGGGCGTTGCAGCCTCAGGACCTGCCGCAATGGCTCGTTCCCGAGACCGGCCAGGTGGACGACATGGAAATCCTGATCGGAAGGTGTGATGGGCCCTTCAAGGCCGATCTGGACCGCTACAAGTATCCGGTGCGGTACGAAGGCGTCGATCCGCTCGTGCATCGAGCCTCGGCGGCGGATTTCCTGGCGGCGCTTGAGCGCCGCCTGCTGGCTGGCCGCTATCTGTTCGGGAGCAGGCCGTGTCTGGCCGATATGGCTATCGCGCCTTTTGTGCGGCAGTTCGCGCATGTCGATCTGCCGTGGTTTGCCGCCCAGCCATGGCCGGCGCTGCATCGCTGGCTCGATGATTTCCTGGCCAGCCGCGATTTTGAAGCGATCATGCAAAAAAAACCCGTCTGGATAGCCGACACCGAAGGTCCCCGGTTTCCGGCAGGCCGGTAGTGGCCATCGTGGTGACCACTGGGACGTCGTGCATAACGCCGGATCTGAACCGACACTATGTGTGATGGAGCCAGCCTGCGCACGCGGTTGCACCGTAACACCGCGTCAATGCCAGGGCTTGGCAGATATTGACGCCCTGTCATCCGTATAGCGGAGCCCCCATGGCCCATTTCCGGCTCAGGGCACCTGAAAGGCGTCGTCCACGGGCACTTGCATGGCTGTCACCAGGGCGTTGGTCTGGGCTGCCATGCCGATCACTGCCAGCAGTTCCGTGTGTTGGCCCGCGGTCATGCCCTTGGCGCGTGCCGAGGCGGTGTGCGAGTGGATGCAGTAGCTGCAGCCATTGGCGGTGGACACTGCGATATAGATCAATTCGCGCACCAGCGGTGAGAGTTCGCCTTCGGTCATCATTACCTGTTTGAGCTGCTCCCATACGCGTTGCAGGTGGGGCGGGTCATTGGCCAGGGCGCGCCAGAAGTTGTTGACGAAATCGGAGTTGCGTGTGGCGCGGATGTCTTCGAATACGGCCCATGCCTGTGGGTTGTTGCGGACGTCTTCGTCGGTCAGCAGTTTCTGTGTGGCCATGCGGCGCTCCGTGTGGGTGGGGTTGCGGCGGGATGCCGCGCGCGTTCCGTGGTCATCGGATCGTAATCTGTCTTGGCGCTCAATGGCGCTTGCGCACGCGTATGATGGAGTGGAAATACATAGTGCATGCACCTTATCTTCGCTCATAAGAGGAGAAATCATGGCGGAGCAATCCTCACAAAATGCACGGCCTTTGCAGATTGGCGATATCACGGTTATTGACAATACCAAGCTCAAGAAGGCTGTGACGGTTGCAGCGCTTGGCAATGCGATGGAGTGGTTTGACTTTGGCGTCTACGGCTTCGTGGCCTATGCGTTGGGGAAAGTGTTTTTCCCCGATGCCTCGCCGGCGGTGCAGACCATCGCTGCATTGGGCACGTTTTCCGTGCCTTTCCTTGTTCGGCCTCTGGGCGGCGTGTTCTTTGGCCTGATGGGCGATCGATATGGTCGCCAGAAAGTGCTGTCCATCACCATCATCATCATGGCGATCAGCACCTTCTGCATCGGGCTGATCCCTTCGTACGAGACCATTGGCCTGTGGGCGCCGGTGCTGCTGCTGCTGTGCAAGCTTGCGCAAGGGTTTTCGGTGGGTGGTGAGTACACCGGCGCGGCGATTTTCGTGGCCGAGTATGCGCCGGACAGGCGGCGGGGATTTCTCGGCAGCTGGCTGGATTTCGGTTCCATCGCCGGCTTTGTGCTGGGCGCGGGACTGGTCGTGCTCTTGCAGACACTGCTGGGTGAAGGGGCTTTCCTAGAGTGGGGATGGCGTCTGCCTTTCTTCGTGGCCGGACCACTGGGCTTGCTGGGCCTTTACCTGCGTCATGCTGCCGAGGAAACCCCGGCCTTTACCCAGCAGCTCGAAAAAAATGGAGCAGGAGGATCGCGATGCAGTGCAAGACCGGCCGACGATTTCTTTTCGGGAAATTTTCTCTAAATACCGGCGCGCTCTCCTGATCAGCATCGGCATGGTGCTGGTGACCAACATCACCTATTACATGCTGTTGACGTATATGCCGACGTACCTGTCGAACAGCCTGGGCTACTCGGAATCCCACGGGGTTCTGATCATCGTGGTCGTCATGATCGGCATGCTGTTCGTGCAACCGGTCGTGGGTTTCATGAGCGACAAGGTGGGGCGGCGGCCGTTTCTGCTGATCGGCAGCATCGGGGTGCTGGTGCTGGCCATTCCGTCGTTTGGCATGATTGCCAGCGACAACATCGGGCTGATCTTTGGTTCATCGCGGAATAGCGTGGAGCCGTGCTTGATTGCCGTTACGCTTGATCCTTGATTTTTCAAGGATCAAGGCCGGGATCATGCTGGACCGCAAGACGATCGAGAGGTTGGGTGGGTGGGAAGGTTATCGGGTGGAGCGGGTCGTGTGGCCTGAAGGTGAGAGCCGGACGGTCACGATTTACCTGAAGCCTTCAGCGCGAACGATGCACTGCGAGCACTGCGGCAACCGATGTCGGCAGGTGCATGAGACGACCACGCGCCGGGTGCGGGATCTGCCGCTAATGGCGCTGCGAGTGACGCTGGTAGTGCCGCGTCGGCGGGTCTGGTGCGAGCAGTGCGGTGGACCGCATCTGGAGAGGCTGAGCTGGCTGGGCCGTTACCAGCGAGTGACCGACCGGCTGGCCGAGGCGGTCAGCCAGTTGCTTGAGTCCAGCAACATTCTGGCCGTGGCGCGCTTCTTCCAACTGGGTTGGCACACGGTCAAGGCGCTGGACAAGGCCCTGCTGCGACGGGCGATCCAAGAGCCGGACTGGAGCCAGATCCACTACCTAGCGATGGACGAGTTCGCTCTACACAAGGGCCATCGTTATGCCACGGTCGTTGTCGATCCGATCCGCCGTCAGGTGCTATGGATCGGTGATGGCCGCTCGCGCGAGACGGCCAGAGCCTTCTTCGAACAACTGCCAACTGGGGTTGCCCAGCAGATCCGGGCCGTAGCGATCGACATGACGACGGCCTATGAGCTGGAGATCCAGGCCAACTGCCCCAACGCCGAGATCGTCTACGACCTGTTCCACGTCGTGGCCAAGTACGGCCGTGAAGTGATAGACCGGGTGCGTGTAGACCAAGCGAACCAGTTGCGGCACGACAAGCCGGCCCGCCGGGTGATCAAGTCCAGTCGCTGGCTACTGCTGCGCAATCGCAAAAACCTCGATCCGTGCCAATCGGTAAAGTTGGACGAGTTGCTCCAGGCCAACCAGCCCTTGCTCACCGCTTATCTGATGCGCGATGAGCTCAAACAGCTGTGGTTCTACCAACACCCCGGCTACGCCCGCCAGGCATGGGATCACTGGCTGCAACAGGCTCGGGGCAGCGGCATCGCCGCCTTGGCTCACTTCGCGCTCAAGCTAAAAGCCTATCTGCACGGGATTCTGTCTCGCTGTCGCCACCGGCTCAACACCAGCATCGTCGAGGGCATCAACAACACCATCAAAGTCATCAAGCGCCGCGCCTACGGCTACCGCGATCAGGAGTACTTCTTCCTCAAGATCCGGTCTGCATTCCCCGGTATTCCTCGATGAACCTGATCTTTCTCGGTCTGCTACTGCTGGCGGTATTGCTCAATTGCATGACGGGGGTGATGGCATCGACCTTGCCCGCGCTCTTTCCGACGCGGATCCGCTATAGCGCCTTGGCCAGCTCGTTCAACGTGGCCATCATCGTGGCGGGTCTGACGCCGACCTTGGCCGCCTGGTTGGTGGAGGAGACCGACAATCTGTTGATGCCGGCCTTTTACCTGATGGTGGCCGCAGCCATTGGACTGATCACGTCATTTTTCCTGCCGGAGACGGCCAACAAACCCTTGCGCGGCGATACCCCCAACGCGTCGGACCGGCGCGAGGCCAAAGCTTTGTTGCTGGAGGTTTATGACGATATTGAACAGTCTTTGGTCGACGTGGAGGCGGAGATCGCCGAGCTGGAAGGCCAGATAGAGAAACTGCGCGAAAAGCGTCAGCGTCTGGCTGACCGTCACCCGCATCTGGAGTAGGAGGCGGGCTCAGGCCTGGGCATAGCGGTTGCGCTGGTCGAGCCAGCGCAACACGCGTACCCGGGCCTTGTCGTATGCCAGATTGTAGAAAAACGCGTAGGGCAGATAGAAAAGCACCAACGCGATGTCCAGCACAAAGGCCTCCCAGAGGCTTATCTGCAGCCACCACGCGGCCAATGGAATCACGATGAGGATGAGGCCGGTCTCAAACCCCAGGGCATGGACGACGCGCAGGCGCAGCGTGCGAGTCCAGCCCATACGGTTTTCAAGGCGGTCGAATCCCGCGTTGTAGAGCATGTTCCAGAGCAGGGCGATCCAGGCGATGACGGCCGTAAGCACGCCCATCTCGAACAATGACTTGCCCATGGGCCATGCCGCGACCGGCGCGCACAGGCCGATGGCGAGAATCTCGAACAGAAACGCATGGACAAAACGTTCTTTGAGTGTTTTTTGGGCTTGTGTCATGGCCAACCTCGATCGTCAATGTCCGCATTTTCTCCGAATAATCCGATACTATAAAGTTGATATCTATCGGAAAAACCGATGGACAAGACACGGAGCATCCCATGCGCCATTCCCTGGAGTCCCTGGCGACCTTTGCCCAGGTCGCCGCGGCCGGGTCGTTCTCGGCAGCGGCGCGAGCCCTGGGCAAGCGTCAGTCCACGGTCAGCGAAACCATCGCCAATCTGGAGGTCGATCTGAATTTGGTGCTGTTTGATCGCAGTCAGCGCCAACCGGTGCTGACTGAGGCCGGCCAAACCCTGCTGGCGCATGCGCAGCAGGTGTTGGCGGCCAACGAGCGCTTGAACCGTGCCGCCAGTCAATTGGCCGATGGCCTGGAGCCGCGCCTGACGGTGGTGTTGTCGGATACGTTTCAGTCAGACACGTTTGAAGCCACCCTGAGTGCCATTGATAAACGCTACCCCGCCTTGCGCTTCGAGTGCCTGATCGCCGAGCATGAGGATGTGGTGGCGCTGGTGCAGCAGGGACGGGCCCATCTGGGCCTGATGGCGGCGCAGAGCGATTATCCGCCAGACGTGGCGCGGACCATCCGCTGGCGGCCCAGTCGCGCGTCAGCCTGCAGGATCTGGCCAATGCGCGAGAGTTGCGGCTGAGCACGCTGGCGATGGCGGATGCACCGATGCCGCCGGCCCGCCCGGTCTGGTCGGCACCAAGCTATCTCATGCTGCTGGAGATGGCGAGTCTGGGCTTTGGCTGGACGGAACTGCCGCGCTGGATGGTGCAGCGTTTCGGGCAGGCACGCCTGCGCGAGTTGGACGTGCCGGGTTGGCCCCGGCATATCAAGGTTGACGCGGTATGGTCTGCGAGACGGACGCTGGGCCCTGCGGGCGCCTGGCTCTTGCACAGCCTGGCTGGCGTGTAGTGCGAGCGGCCAGGGGTGCGCACCCCTGGTCCTGAGGCAGGTTGTGGTTTAGCGGCCCGTTGGCAGCAGCTTGTTAAAGTCCTGGTCCAGACGCGCCAGCGAGCCGTCGATGTGCTCGCGCTTGCCCTTGATCCAGGCCGCATTGTCGGCCAACTGAGCACGGGCTTCCTTGAGCATGCGCTTCATCTCCGCGGGTTGCGGCCCGCCGGTGGTCGCACGATGCTTGATGATCGCCACCGGGTCGAGCGTGGCGCGGAACTCGGCCTCGCTCATGGGCAGATCCTGCGGGTACTTGGTCCCCTGCACGGCCTCATGGTAGATGCGGCGCGCCTCAGCATACGGAAAGTCCAGCGGCTTGATGTTCTTGCTGCGCGCCAGCGTCACGATCTCCGAGGCAAAATGATGCCCCACGCGGAAGGGGACCTGGTACTTGCGCATCAGTACGTCTGCCAGCTCCTGCGACGCTGTCCAGTCGCTATTGAGTTCTTCCAGGGCGCGATCGCGATTGATGACCAGCGCCTTCATGACGCGGTCCCATTTCTTGAGCACCTTGGTGGCGCTTTCCACCATGGCGCTGTTCTGGTCGACTTCTTTGGGATCCGGCATGCCCGGGGTGATGTTGTGCATCTGGATGATTGGCCCCATGGCCAGCGTTACGGCCGTCGACGCGTCGCTGCGCAGCGAGTTCAGCAGTCCAGGGTTGCGCTTTTGCGGCATGGCGCTGGAAACATAGGTGTTGCCGCCGCCTTCTTCGAGCAGGATCCAGGGCCGGGTCTGCGCATATTGCGGCATGATGTCCTGCACGAAATTGCCTGCATGCAGCCCGATGGCTGTCACGATGGAGGCGACCTCCACGGGTTCGTCCATGGAGGAGATCTGGGCGGCGTCGTAGGCATTGTCGACGATGGCGCCAAACCCTAGATAGTCGGCCATGCGTTTGCGATCCAGCGGCCAACTGCTGCCGTTGAGCACGGTGGTGCCCATGGGCGAACGGTCGATGCGGGCATACGCTTCGCGGATGCGCTGGGCGTCGCGCGCCAGGCCTGCGGCATGGCCCAGCAAATAGTGTCCGTAGCTGTTGGGCTGGGCCGCCACGCCGTTGGTGTAATTGGGCACGACGGTGTCGACGTTCTTGGCGGCCAGATCGACCAGCGTGGTGGCGCTGCGGTTGAGTTGGTCGGCCAGCGTCAACATGTTCTCGCGCAGGATGGCGGCGCGATAGGTCGCGTGCATGTCCTGGCTGGAGCGCCCGGCGTGCAGCAGCGTGACATCCTGACCGGCGGCCTTGATCATCAGGGGTTCGAAGGTGATAACGCTCGACGGCCGCTTGCCGCCTGGCTGGTTGCCGGCCTCGATCACCTGGGCCACGCCTGCTGCAACGTTGGGCGCGAGGGCCTTGTCCAGCAGCCCCTGTTCGGTATTGATGACGGCAGTGGCTTTGTTGATCTCGCCCAGCCAGAAAAACTCGTCACGGGGCGGCTTGGCCGCGGGCGCGGCTTTGGCCGTCGATGCCGCGGGCGTCTTGGTGGTGGTGGCTGCCGGCGCGGGTGCGGGGGATTGTGCGCCAGCGGTGGCGCTGCCCAGGGCCAGGGCAAGCAGGCAAAGGGTGTGCTTCATCAGGGGGAGTCTCCAGAGTGCGGCGCAAGCTGTCCGTCTTGGCCGCTCGTGTTCAGAGCATACCGCCTGGCTGCGGGCGCAGGAATGGCGGATTTCCTTGATGCGTGCCGCGGAAGGGTTTGCACGCCGGCCTGATCCGGCGCAATATGGTTCAGGCATGGCCGCGTTACTGTGTTTCTCCCAAGGTCTCGCGAGGCCTTTCACCCAGAAAGAGGAGGCTCTATGTACAAGCACATCCTGATCCCCACCGACGGTTCCGATCTGGCCGAGCGCGCGGTAAAGCAGGGCCTGGCCCTGGCGCGCAAGCTCGATGCGCGCGTGACGCTGATTCAGGTCATTCAACCGGTGCGCGCCTCGGCCGGCGAGTCGGTGCAGCTACGCGGCACCCTGGAAGAGTACGAGCGCGAAGAGCGCGTGCAGGCCGAGCAATGGCTCGCGAAGGCGGCCGTGCGTGCGGCCGATGCCGGCGTGCCTTGCGAAGCGGTAACGGCCATCAATGTCCAGCCGTATGAGGCCATCGTGGCGACTGCCCGGGACAAGGGGTGCGATCTGATTGCCATCGCCTCGCACGGCCGCAGTGGCCTGTCGGCCATGTTGTTGGGGAGCGTGACACAGAAGGTGCTGGCCCATTCGGACTTGCCGGTACTGGTGTATCGCTGAAGCCGGGCGGCTCAGGCCACGTGGGTGATGAAATAGACCTTCTTGACGAAGGTGTCGACCTCCCAGTGGCCTTTGTAGCCCTGCGGCATGATGAAAGGATCGCCAGGCCGGAGTTCATGGACCGTGCCGTCGGGATCGACGAGACGCGCCTGGCCTTCGAGGATGTAGCCGAATTCGATGTAGCCCGTCGTGTCGGAGCGGAATTTTCCCGCCGTGCTTTCCCAGATGCCAGACAGCACGCGGCCCTCATTGGCTTCAAAGGCGTTGACGGTGCGAAACTCGGTATTGCCCTCGATGGGGCGGCGTGGCTTGCCGATTTCGGCTTGGATCAGCGGACCGGTGCCAAAGCGCACCAGCCGGGAGGAGGAGTCGGACACGTTGATTTCTCGGGTTAAGGCCGGGCGGCGCGCGGCTGAGCGCATGATACTGCCGGTACGCGCCGCATCCGAAAATCAGGTTTCAACCAGATGAACGCCTGGTGGCAGGTTGGCGCGGACAAGGCGGCCCGCGATCGACTGAACCATGGGGATGTTGGGGATGACGTCGCCCGGGCCGAACCACTGTGCGTCGGAAATTTCATCTTCCTGGATCTGAACCTCCCCGCCGTCGTACTCGGCCGTGAAGGCGATCATCAGCGAGTGAGGAAAGGGCCATGACTGGCTGCCGAAGTAGCGCAGATCCCGCAGCTTGAGGCCGACCCCCTCGGCGACTTCTCGGTGGACGGCGTCTTCGATGCTTTCGCCGGCCTCCACGAAACCGGCCAATGCGGTGTAGCGCGCCGTGGCGTAGCGCGCGTGACGGGCCAGCAGGATGTGGTCGCCGCGCTTGATCAGCACCATCATCGCGGGCGAAATGCGCGGGTAGGCATGCAGGCCGCAGTTCGGGCACTGCAGACATAGCTCATGGGTCGCATGTTGCATGGGCGTGGCACAGACACCGCAGAAGCGATGGGTCCGTACCCACTCGGCGATCTGGAAAGCGCGACCGGCCAGCGCTGCCTGCTCGCCTAACTCCGGCAGCAGGGCGCGCAGCTTGCGAAAGGCATAGCCATCGGGTGCGGCGAGATCGCGCGCGACGTGAATGCTTCGGTAATGGGTGTGCTG
Organism: Bordetella holmesii; assembly: GCF_020735985.1. Classification (NCBI taxonomy): domain Bacteria; kingdom Pseudomonadati; phylum Pseudomonadota; class Betaproteobacteria; order Burkholderiales; family Alcaligenaceae; genus Bordetella; species Bordetella holmesii. Next base: position 2,834,536 of record NZ_CP085973.1, on the reverse strand, counting down.
CAGGTGCCACAGCGGCTGCATGGAGTCGGGGTGGATGCCCAGTGCGCCGCAGACGCTGGCATCGGGCAGGCCGAGGCCCGTTTCACTCACCAGCAGTTCGTCGCCGCGAAAAATAAAGTTCACGAATAGTTTCCTTGCAGGGTCAAGTAAAGGCAGCAATGGCATGGCGCGCGGATCGCCGCCGGCGGGCTGCACAAGCATATACCAGTGCCGTCCTCTGATAGCATAGACCTCAACCGGAGCGAGTGAAGCAGTGGCGTTTCGGGCATCCAGAGGTAAAGGGACCTGCCGCGCGCTGCGCGGCGGGGGCGAGGGCGCGACGCCGGTCACGGCGGACCTGGGGGTGTTTTATGACTGCGGTCGCCGGCAAATCGCATGTGGCGGCTCATGGCTTGGCCATTGTGCTGGCCGTCTGCGGCGTGGTGCTGACCGTCGGCGGCATCAAACTGGCCCTGTTGGGAGGCTCCTGGTATTACGGCGTCACCGGCGTGGCGCTGGTAGCCAGCGGCGTGCTGCTGTGGCATTGCAACGCCTGGAGCGCCTGGCTTTATTCCGCCACGCTGGCCGGGACCATGCTCTGGTCCCTGCTGCAGGTGGGACTGGATTTCTGGGCGCTGCTGGCGCGGCTGGCGTTTCTGTGCCTGCTGGGTCTGGGCTTTTGGCTGCCTCCGGTGGTGCGCTCGTTGGCCCGCGGGCCGCGCTCGAATCGTGCCGCCCGTCTCATCACGGCTTTCTTCCTGCTGATGTTCGCGGCCCTTATCGTGGCCAGTCTGTTGCGTGACGACTCGGTCAGCCCACGTGAAATACTGCCTGCTGCCGTGGCACACGCGGCGCCTGTGCAAGGCGACGGTGAGTGGGCGGGCGATCCGCAGGGAACGCGGTTTTCGCCGTTGACGCCGATCAGCCCAGCCAATGTGGCCGCGTTGCAGGTCGCCTGGACTTACCAGGGCGAAGACAGCGAGTCGGCCCGCGCGTTCGAGATCGCGCCGCTGAAGGTGGGCAGCCACCTGTACCTGTGTGCCGGCGGTTTGATTGCCCTGGATGCGGACACCGGCAAGTTGCGCTGGCGGCATCGCGATGAGCAGCGTGGCGCCACGCCCACCTGCCGTGGATTGGCCTACTACCGGGTGCCAGGTATGGATGCGCAGGCGTTTTGCGCGGCGCGCCTGTATGCCACGACCGACGATGCACGGCTGATCGCGGTGGATGCCGCCAGCGATCAATCCTGCCGCGGCTTCGGGGGGCAGGGGCAGATCGACCTCAATACGGCAGCACCCCTGCCAGGCCAGCTTTACATGAGTTCGGCGCCGCGCGTGGTGCGCGACAAGGTGGTGGTGGCGGGCTGGCAGCGCGGCCCGAACACTCAGGGCGAAGCGGCCGGGGCCTTGCGCGCCTTCGATGCCCGTACGGGCCAGGCCGCATGGAGTTTCAATCCGGCCATGCCCGACGGGCAACCGGCGTTGCTCGGCTTGGCGCATGCCAGCGCGCCCCTGTCCGTCGACGAGTCGTTGGGCGCCATTTACGTGCCTACCGCCAATGCCATGCCCGATTACTACGGCGGCGATCCTGCAGGTCCCGGTAGCGTGCAGCGCTACTCCAGTGCCGTCATCGCACTGGATGCACAGACCGGCCAGGAACGCTGGGTGTTTCAGACCACGCCGCACGACATCTGGGGCGGCGATCAAGCCGCGCAACCAACGTTACTGGATTTGCAGGTCCAGGGCCGCAGGCTGCCGGTGTTGATACAGGCCACTCGTCGTGGGCAGCTATTCTTGCTGGACCGGCGAGACGGCAGGCCATTGCGGTTGGAGGTGAAGTTCGATCCCGTCGGGCCGGACGGCGAGGAGGCGATGTGGGGGCTCACGCCTTTCGACCAGCTCTGGTGCCGGGTCCGTCAGCGCTCCGCCGGGCGGCAGCCCGGGCGCGCAACCTTTCTGACGCTGCCGGGTACGCTGGCGCCTGCGAGTTGGGGCGGGGTGGCGGCCGATCCCGAGCGCAAGCTGTTGATCCTCAGTTGGGCGCCGGCAGCCGCCTCGCGCGGGCAGGAGCCGTTGATCTCGCCTCTGGGCATGTCCTGTAGTGCGCCGCCGCACCACTACCTCACCGGCGTGGATCTCAACGATGGACAGGTTCTGTGGAACAGCCGGCTGGGATCGGCATTTGAGTCTGTCTGGTCGTTCGCGCGCCGGCATACTCTGCTGCCGGCTGGCTCGCTCATTACACGCGCAGGGTTGGTTTTCATTGCCACAGGGCAGGAGCAGTCGTTGCGTGCCGTGGATCTGCATTCGGGCGACGTACTCTGGAGAAGCCGCCTGCCGACGGGAGCGCAGGCGACGCCCCTGACATATCAGACCGCAGCGGGTCGCCAATTCGTTGTCGTGGCGACTGCCAGCGGCGTGCAGCAGGGCGGCGTGCGGGGAGCGCGGCTGACCGCTTACGCGCTGGCGCGATAATCGATGTGTCCCTAAAAATTCTTAATTTCTTAAAAGAGTTGGGCATCAGGGCGCAAAGTGCAATACACTGCGCCCCGATACTTCGTGGCTTGATCTTTCAAGCCCACGGTCGTGCAGCGCTCGCGCTGCCATGCGCAGAGATGGCCTAGGTAAGGCAGAGGCTGGATAGTCAGCCCGGCGTCCGCCTTGTGCCTCAACGACAAGCAAACGCGTATGGCAAGCCAGGCCCGTGCGGCAGCCTATGTGCATGCCAGCGGCGATATTCCTTCGTCCTTCGGAGGGCATGCTCGTGTGTCGCGCGCGCGTTTACGCCGCGTTATCCGAACGGCGCGGACTAGACGTTCCCGTCACGCAAAGTCGGGTCAAGGCATATCCAGGCAGCACGTGTTTGACATCGAGAACGCCACGTCGTTGTCCTGCTGGGACAAGCCAGTAGGCACAGGTACGACTGAGGTCTGAGGTCTGTTTTTTTACACGCAGGTGTATTTATAAGGCTGGGCAGAACGGTATGAAATCCGCGTTTTCCACTCAGTTGTTTGCCACCGTCGAGGGGGCGCTGCGCATGCCGGCGGAGGCTGCTGCCCGCCAGGGGGTGAGCGAGCTGCCGGCCAATGTCCCCGATGCGAGCGTGTTGCTGCTGTGCGCGGATCCGGCTCAGAGCGCAGCCTTATCGCAATCACTGATCGACTCCGGTTTTCCCATGGCATGTTGCAGCGAGCTTGCCACCATGTATGAACTGCATGGCCAGCATCGGCACAGCTTTGTGATTCTCATGGCATCCCAGGGGGAGGCGCTCGTGGCCGCAGCGCGGCTGCGCACCCTGGCGCCTAGCGTGGGGATTGTGGCCTTGACGCCGCCGTTGAGCTCCGAGGCACGAGTGCAACTGTTGCTGTGCGGCGTGGATACCTGTCTGGAGCAAACGAGCAGTCATCAAGAAATCGCTGCGGTATTGCAGGCTTTGGCTCGCCGGGGCGCCGCGCAACCGGTGCGTGGCGTGCCCGCTGCCCGCATTCTGCCCGCCTCGCCTGGCGGCGATACCGACGCTGTCCCCGCAGAACGCCATTGGCGCTTGCTGGAAGACGGCTGGGTTCTGGCCAGCCCCGATAACGCGCAAATGCCGCTGTCCGGGACCGAACGGGCCTTGCTGCTTGCTCTGGTACAGGCGCCCACACAGCGCCTGAGCCGGGACGATCTGCTGAATGTGGTCGACGTCAGGCCGGGGCGAGGCGAGGGGGCTCGCCTGCGGTATGTCGATGTGTTGATCTGCCGACTGCGACGCAAGGCCACGGACCGGCAGTTACGCCTGCCCATCCGCGCCGTGCATGGTTGGGGCTATATGTTCAGCGGCAGCGAGTAGGCTGCGCTGAGCGGTCGCCTCAAGCGTCGTCGCCGTTGCGGCGCACGGCGCTGGGCAGTACGTCGTCTTCGGCGGCAAGCACACCGGGGTCGCCCGGAGCCGTCATGTTGCGGCCTGCGCGCGGCATGCCGGCGACCTGACGGTTTGCGCTGGGCATGGGCATTTCTGCCGTGCCAGAGAATTGGCGCTGCCGGGTGACGCTGGACGGCGGGAGAAACTCACGAGCAATTGCCATGGTTCGACTCCTGTGTGCTGCCATACGCAGGCCGGGACAGCAGCCTGTTCGTGCATAGTACGCTGGACGTGCGTCGAGCCAGGTGTCCAGGTGTGACGGCGTGCGCCCCCTATAATTGGAGGCGGCCTGGCCGTGTGTTCCTTCCAGGATTTCCTTGACCAACACCTTAGACCGATCTCTCTCCGCCGAGCTGGTGGCTGTGCTCGTCGCCGTAACGGCGGGGCAGCCTCGCGTCTTGACCACCGATTGCGGTCAATTGCTGCCTGCAGGCCCCTTCGAACTGAGCCACCGTTCGCTGCAGGCCGGCCTGCGAGCCTGGGTCGAAACCCAGACGCAGCACCCGCTGGGCTACGTCGAGCAACTCTATACCTTCGCCGATAGCGATCGCTCCAACGACGCGGGCGCGCGGGTTATTTCGGTCAGCTACCTGGCGCTCACGCGCGAAGCGGGCGATCCCGGTGTGGCGCAGGTGGGTTGGCAGGACTGGTACCGCTACTTCCCCTGGGAAGATCGCCGCGAGGGCACGCCGGCCATCCTGGCCGATATCGAGCGTCGCCTGCGTCGATGGGCCAAGGGGGACGCGCGTCGCTCGCAGCGGCTGGCCTATGGATTCGGGTTGGACGGCGCGACCTGGAACGAAGATATGGTCCTGCAGCGTTACGAACTGCTCTACGAGGCTGGGATGGTGCCGGAGTCGGGTGCGGGAGAGGCCGTGCCGGGGCAGTCCATGGCCCACGACCATCGCCGTATTCTGGCTACGGGCATCGCGCGGCTGCGCGCCAAGATCAAGTATCGGCCTGTGGTCTTTGAGCTGATGCCCGCTGAATTCACGTTGTTGCAGTTGCAGAATGCGGTGCAGGCATTGGCCGGGCGCCAGCTGCATAAACAGAATTTCCGCCGACTGATGGAGCAGCAGGATCTGGTAGAGGAAACGGGCGCCATGTCTAGCGGCACGGCAGGCAGGCCGGCCAAGTTGTTCCGCTTCCGCAGCGATGTCATGCTGGAGCGGGCGATCTCGGGCAGCAAGTTGCCCCTGGCGCGGCAATATTGACTGCTACCTGTTCGCGGGCCGGTGACTTGACAGTTATTTATGCTCAGGATTAGCATAAGTCACCGAGGCCCAAGCCATTTTTTTAACCCCATATATACTCAAAATGAGCATAAAAATCGCTGCAGCGACAAGCGCCCAGGAGACGGTGCGCACCTTCCCGAGTCTGCCCCAGGTCATGCTGGAGCCTTTGGTGCGCGCTGCGCTGCTGGAGGACTTGGGCCGCGCCGGTGACATCACCAGTGATGCCATTGTGCCGCTCGAAGCGCGCGGCCAGACTCGTCTGGTCGCACGCCAGTCGGGCGTGCTGGCCGGCCTGGATCTGGCGCGGCTGGCTTTCCGGCTGGTCGATCCCGAGATCCGCTTTCAGATGCTGCTGGCCGACGGCGCGCGTCTGGAGCCTGGCAGCGAAATCGCCCTGATTGAAGGGCCGGCGCGCGGCATGTTGACCGCCGAGCGCACGGCCCTCAATTTTCTGGGCCATCTGAGCGGTGTGGCGACCGCCACGGCGTCGATCGCCGACGCCATCGCGCATACCCGCTGCAAAGTCACCTGCACACGCAAAACCCTGCCCGGACTGCGGGCCGTGCAGAAATACGCCGTCCGTGTGGGCGGTGGCAGCAATCACCGTTATGGCCTGGATGACGCCGTGCTCATCAAGGACAACCACGTCGTCTTTGCCGGGGGCGTCACGCCGGCGCTGGCGCGCGCGCGCGCGGCTGTGGGCCATATGGTGAAGATCGAGCTCGAGGTCGACACGCTGGCGCAGCTGGATGAGGCCCTGGCGGCGGGGGTGGACGTCGTATTGCTGGACAACATGGACCACGACACCCTGCGCGAGGCGGTGCGGCGGGTGGATGGCCGCGCCATTACCGAGGCTTCCGGTCGTATCACGCCGCAGACGGCCCCTGCCGTGGCGGCAACCGGCGTCGATCTGATGGCTGTGGGCTGGCTCACGCACAGCGCGCGGGTATTGGATATCGGCCTGGACAGCTGACTTCTTCTTTCGTTTTTGCACGTCGTTGACGGTGCCGGAATCGGGGCGCCGTGGCGGCGCTCATCCTGAGAAAACCATGCGGCGACTGTTTGCTCTCTTATCGATGTTTCTGACCCTGGGCGCGGCCTGCGCGCCCAGTCTGGCAGCAATGGATTTCCCTGCGCGGCCCATCACCATCATCGTGACCTTTCCTCCGGGCGGTGGCACTGATCTGCTGGCGCGCAAACTAGGGGCGGCCTTGCAGCAGGATCTCGGGCAGCCCGTGGTGGTGGAAAACCGTCCCGGCGCCAGCGGCAATATCGGCGCGCGTGCCGTGGCCGAGTCCAGGCCGGATGGCTACACCCTGCTGATGGTCAACAGTTCGTTTGCCATTAACCCGGGCGTCTTTCATCACTTGGACTTCTCCCCGGAGCGTGATTTCACTGCCGTGATCAACGTGGCGTTCGTGCCCTCGGTGATCGTGACAGCAGCCAATTCTCCCTTGAGCAGCCTGAGCCAGGCCTTGCGGCTCGGGCTGCCCCAAGACCCGATGCCCTATGCGTCCTGCGGCAACGGCACACCGCAGCATCTAGCCGCGGAGTTGTTGCGAGCGCGCGCTAAAGCCTCCTTGCAACAGGTCCCTTATAAAGGGTGCGGCCCGGCGCTGACCGATGTGCTTTCCGGCCATGTGTCGTTGGGCGTCATCACCGCCTCGAGTGCCGCGCCGTTCATCCGATCAGGCAAGTTGCGGGCACTGGCCGTGACCGCGGCTCAGCGTTCTCCGCTTCTGCCCGACGTGCCTACCGTGGCCGAGCTGGGCTGGCCCGGTTATGAGCTGGATCAGTGGCATGGCTTGCTGGCGCCGGCCGGAACGCCCCCGCAGATCATCGCGCGGTTGAACCACGCGCTGACCACCATTATGATGCGTCCCGCCATGCAGGCCGAGCTCAAGGAGCTGGGATTCAACCCTGTGGCCAGCAGCCCGGCGGACTTCGATCGGCTCGTGCACGATGATATCTGCCGGTTTGGCGCCCTGACAGCCAACATGGGTCTGCGGGTGGACTGATCAGGACAACTGAACCACCTCGGTTTCGAGTTGTCGCTGCAAGGAAGGAGCCAGCTTCAGTTGACGGGCAAGTTCGTCGAGATAGGCGCGCTCCATATAGCTTTGCTCGTCAACCATCAGGAGGCTGGCCAGATACATCTGCGCCGCCATCTCCGGCCCCTGCGCGGCGCGCGCGACCGCGGCCGGGTCCACCGGGCCGGCCAGTTCCGCCTGCAACCACGCACGGTCGGCAGCGTCTCCAGAGAGCCGGGCGAGTTCTTGCTCAAGCAACTGACGCTCAGTGGGGCCGATGTGTCCATCGGCTTTGGCCGCACCGATCATCGCCACCAATACGGCACGGCTTTGAACCTCGGCAGCCGGAGTGGGTAGTCCGGCGACGGCCTGAGAGGCGTCTGCGGCGGGGGCATCCTGCGCTGGCGACTGAGTTGTTCGCCATTGGCCATAGGCCCGATACGCCAGCGCGCCCAGGGCCGCCATGCCGCCGTACATGGCCACTTTACCGCCGATTTTTCGCGCTTTTTTGCTGCCCAACAGCAGCCCGAGCGCGCCGGCGCCCAAGGCGCCGCCACCCAAGCCGGCCAGCAGTGACCCCCCTTCGTTGCCGGCTTTCGCTGGGAAAGAAGACCCTGCGGCTTGTTGAGCCAGGTTCTGGCCGGATCGCAGCAATTGATCGAGTAGTTGGCGTGCGCTCAAGTCGCGCTCCTTGAACAAGTCAAAATGCTCTGATCGCTGCAATCCGATTTGGTTCAGCTTTTTGTCAGAAACCGGGGGGCGTACCCTCTTGCCTTAGAAGTTGCCTTTGAGCCCCACCAGCATGGCGCGCCCGCTTTGCGGTGCCACGTCGCGCAGCACGGACGTGGCGTAACGGATCTCCTGATTGGTCAGGTTGATGCCGCGCACGTACGCCTGCCAGCGCGTTGCGCCCACTTTGAAGCGGTAGCCTGCGTGAGCGTCCAGACGGTAATACCCGGAGGTGGGCGTGTCGTCCTCCGGTTGGCGATGTTGCGCGAAGGCCTTGGTGATTTGGGCGCCCGCATCCCAGGGCCCGCGCCGCCAGTCCAATCCCGCCATCAAGCGCAGGGGAGCAATCCGCGGTAGTGGCTCGCCGCTGTCGAGATTGCGCGCATGGGTGTAGTCGCCGCCGACGGCCAGATCCACGGTATCGCCACCGCTTTGAAAGATGCGCGTACTGCTTTCGGCCTCGATGCCGTAGAACTCGGTACGCACCCCGCGATAGACGGCTTCGGGTAGTGCATCCTCATCGGCAGCGGCCAGCACATTGCCGTCATCGTCGCGCATTCGCCCCGTGTTCAGCTCGGCCAGATAATTGCCGAAACTGCTGTAGAACACGCCCACGCTGCCGTGGTCGGCCTCATGTTTCCAGCGTAGCGCGGCATCGCCAGACCACGCCCGCTCTTTGCCCAGGTCCGGGTTGCCCACCAGATATTGCCCGGTCGCTTCATGCGGCCCATTGGCATACAACTCGTAAAACGTAGGGGCCCGCTCCGTATACGAAAGATTGCTGGCCAGTGACCACACCGGGTTCAGCAGGTAGACTCCGCCCAGGGAGAAGCTGCCCGCCGTGAATCGACGCTTTTGGCTGTCGGCAAAGCGCTCGTTGCCGTTATCGGCGGGATCGAGCCTGGTGAGCTCCGCCCGCGCGCCGGCGCTCAGGGTAAAACGCTCATTGACGCGCCAGCTCTCCACGTCGAACAGGGCCAGCGAGTCGGTCCGGGTGGTGGGCACCAAGGCCTCGTCGCCTAGCGCGGAGAAGCGCGCCTGTCCCAGTTGCAGGCCCGACACACCGCTTATCGGCCCGATGTCGGCATGCTGGGCTTCGAGGCGTGCTTCATAACCGTGATTCTTGAAGGTCGTGCCTGTCTGGCCATCGTCGATCTCCTTGTGCTGGTAATCGGTATAGCCAAAGCTGAAAGCCAGACGTGAGAAGAGGCCATCCAGGTCTCGCACTTCCCCCGCCGCATTGAAGCGCTGCTGGCGCAGCCGGATACGCACGTCCGATTCGGCCACCGAGCCATAATCCGAGTCGTAGCCGCTATAGGACAGCCCCGCGTAGCCATGGTCTGCGGTCCAGCTCATACCGATGGCGCCGCCGCTGTCGCGTCCATCGCTATTGGGCAGCCGATCGCGTGCACTCGACACGTCGGGCTCGGCGGCGCGCAATCGCGCCGAGCGCGCGTCACCCGGAATGCGCAAGGCGTCGGTATCCCGGCCGTAAACATCCGCGTGCAGAGCGAAGTTGCCGTTGCCGGCTTCGACCTGGGCCCCGCCGCTGCGGCCGTTGTTGGCGCTGGTGTACTGGGTCTGCACCTGCCCTTGAACACCGTCGATGGGCTCGGAGGGGATGCGGTTGTCGATGGTGTTGACCACGCCGCCGATGGCGTTACCCCCATAAAGCAGCGCGGCGGGGCCGCGCAGAATTTCGATGCGTTCGGAGGCCATGGGGTCGTTGGGCACCTGATGGTCATACGACAGCGAGGAGGCGTCCAGCGTCCCCACGCCATTGCTCAGCAGGCGGACGCGGTCGCCGTCCATGCCGCGGATGATGGGCCGTCCGACCATGGGTCCGTAAGTCGTGGTCGAAATGCCTGGCAGGCCGTTGAGCGTCTCTCCCAGCGAGTCGGCGCGGCGCAGATCGAGCGCGTCGCCGGATAGGACGGTCGACGGGATGCTCAAGGCCTCGCTGCCCAAAGGATTGCCGGTGACGATCACCGGTGCCAGCGTCGCGGCGGTGGCCGGGTCGCTTTGGGCGTGAGACGGTTGCAGGACGAGCAGGCTGGCGCAGGCCAGGGCGTAAGGTAGCGGGCGCGCAGGCAGGCGCGCCTTCAGCAGGAAAGCGGACATATCGAAAAAAATTCCCAAGGGCGCCGCGAGGCGCGATCCAGAAAAGGTCAGGCAGGCAGGATCGGAGGGCGCGCAGGCGGGGCGCGCGGCTCGAACCAGCGAGGGGCAACCAACTGGCTCGAACGCGCGGCCCAGGCAAGCGCAGGCGGCTGTGGGGGGGCTCCCGTGATCGGCGGCAGGGCGCCGAGCAGAGCTTCTTCGAAGGCATCAAGGGCGGAGCACACATCGCAGTTGTGTTGCTCGGTGCCTTGCCCTTCATCGCCCTGGCGCCGCGTGCCGTTGTCGCTGACCTGAGCGGGCAGGTGTGTCAGCGCGTGCAGCACGGTGGCCAGCGGCATGCCGGCCGCGCAGATCATCAACCATGCCAGTGCAAGGAGCGTGCCGCGCGCGGAACGTAAACAGGACAGGGGGCGGGCAGCGGTCGGCATGGGCCGGCAGGGCTTAAAAAAGAAACGTTATATTATTCTATAAATAAAACAGAAAACGCGGCGTGGTCAATAAAAAAAGGCGCACGAGGCGCCTTCGGTTGGGATAGAGGACGATCAGCCTTCCATGCCCGGTACGACCGTCGAGAAGCCCGCGTCGACATGGGTGATTTCACCCGTGACCCCGGCCGCGAGATCGGAGAGCATGAAGGCCGCGACGTTGCCGACGTCTTCGATCGTCACATTGCGGCGCAGGGGCGCATTGGCCTCGACGAACTTCAGGATGGATGAGAAGTCCTTGATGCCGCTGGCGGCCAGCGTCTTGATGGGACCCGCGGAAATGCCGTTGGCGCGAATGCCCAGCGGGCCCAGGGCGGTGGCCAGGTAGCGCACGCTGGCTTCCAGCGACGCCTTGGCCAGGCCCATGGTGTTGTAGTTGGACACCACGCGCTCGGCGCCGAGGTAGGTCAGGGTCAGGACCGATGCCTTGCGGCCTTCCATGAGCGGCAGCGCTGCCTTGGCCATGGCCGGAAAGCTGTAGGCCGAGATGTCGTGGGCGACGCGGAATGCTTCGCGCGATAGCCCCTCGAGGAAGTCCCCGGCGATGGCTTCGCGCGGCGCGAAGCCGATGGAGTGGACCAGCCCGTCCAGGCCGCCCCAGCGTTCTTTGAGCCCGGCGAACGTCGCCTCGATCTGGCTGTCTTCCGCCACATCGCAGGGCAGCACGACGTCGCTGCCGAATTCGGCAGCAAATTCAGTGACACGCTCCTTGAAGCGGTCGCCGACATAGGTGAAAGCCAGTTTGGCGCCTTGTTGATGGCAGGCGCGAGCGATGCCGTAGGCGATGGAGCGGTTCGAGAGCACTCCAGTGACGAGGATGCGCTTGCCAGCGAGAAAGCCCATGATGTTTTCCTTTGGTTGCCTTGCTTGAAGGCCGTTATTTTACGGGCATCCTGCAGGATCAGCCGCGCGTGCCGGTGCCAGGCACACGCAACTGCGAACCGACCTTCAGATTGTTGCCTTTGAGGTTGTTCAGGGCGCGCAGCGCATCGACCGTCGTGCCATAGCGCTTGGCAAGGCTGAACAAGGTGTCGCCAGTGCCAACCTTATGCGTGCGCACATTGGGGCGGGCGCTGGTGGCGCGCGCTGTCGTGGGCAGCGCACGGGCGGCCGATTTGGGCGCTACGGCTTTGTCCAGCGCGCCTACGGGCGTGGACAGCGACGCCAACTGCACGGCTTCGTTGCCGCTGGGTTTGTCGACACCGCCAGCCGCCGGCACCAGCAGTACCTGGCCGACGGCAACCTTCTGCCGTGCGGGCACTTCATTGATCTGGCGCAGGCGCGCTTCCGATACACCGTAGCGTTTGGCGATGGCGGCGTAGTTCTCGCCGCGCCGTGTCGCATAGGTCGACCACGTGCTCAGGTCGCCCTTGTAGTTCTGCAAATTGGCGTTAAAGACCGCCAGCCGGTCGGCGGGCAGCAACAGTGTGGGTTCATGTTCGCCGCGAATGACGGGGCGGTTGAACGAAGGGTTGAGCGCCTTGAACTCGTCGAGTGGCATTTCGGCCAACTTGGCAGCCAGCTCGATATCGATATCGCGGTTTTTCTGTACCGTCACGAAGTACGGCGTGTTGTCCACCTTGGGCAGGGCAACGGCGTACTTGCGCGGATTGGCGATGATGTTTTTGATGGCCTGCAACTTGGGCACGTAGTTGCGCGTTTCGTCCGGCATGGTCAGCGACAGATAGTCGGTGGCCAGCCCTGCGGCTTCATTCTTGGCCATGGCGCGCTGCACCGAGCCTTCGCCCCAGTTATAGGAGGCCAAGGCCAAGTACCAGTCGCCCTGCATCTCGAACAGTTTTTCCAGATAGTCCAGCGCGGCGTAGGTCGATGCGATCGGGTCGCGGCGCTCGTCCCGCCACCAATCCTGCTTCAGGTTGAAATGTTGTCCCGTGGCCGGCACGAACTGCCACAGCCCCGAGGCCTGCGACCGCGAAAGCGCGGTCGGGTTATAGGCGCTCTCGACGAAGGGCAGCAGTGCCAACTCGGTCGGCAGGCCGCGGCGATTGACTTCATCGACAATGAAATACAGATACTTGCCGGCGCGCTCGGCCATGCGCTGCACGGACTCCGGGTGGGCGGCGTAATAGTCCGTCCATTGCTGCGACAGGTCGGTATTGAGATTGGGAATGGCGAAACCGCGGCGGATGCGATCCCAGGCGTCGTGCGGCGGGCTGGTCAGATCCACGGTGCGCGACGTGTCCTTGGCCACATAGCGCGTCGAACTGCCTTCGGCGTTCTGCTTATGTCCGGTGCCGGCACAACCGGCAAGGACTACGAGGAGGACAGGTAGCAGAAGTCGAAGCAGGCTCATCGGTGGTTCACTTGAAGTTGTTCTTCCAGTCTCGCAGAGCGGCAAAGACATCCACGGAGCTGGACAAGGGGCGTCCGGCCCACGCCATGGCGGCTTTGACAACATCTGCCTGTTGGGTACGCAAAAACGGATTGGTGTCCCTTTCCTTGCCTATGCTCGTAGGCAAAGTGGGGCGACCGTCTGCACGCATTTGGCGGGCCTGTTCCTGCCACAGTTGCAGGGCAGGATTGGCTGGTTCAACCGTCGTGGCCCAGCGCAAATTCGCTAGAGTGTACTCGTGAGCGCAGAAAACCTGTGTATCTTCCGGTAAAGTCGCCAATTTCCTCAGCGAAGCGTGCATCTGCTCGGGGGTGCCTTCGAACAGCCGTCCACAGCCGGCGGCAAACAGGGTGTCGCCACAGAACAGCAGAGGCTGTTTGCCGGCATGGCCCACGTAGGCGATATGGCCTGCGGTGTGACCCGGCACATCCAGCACAGTCAGGGAAATCCCTAGCTCCGGGATGTCCACCAGATCCCCTTCCTGCATGCGGAAATCACAATGGGGTAGTGATTCACGCGCCGGGCCGTAGACGGGGACCGGACCTTGGGCGAGCAGTTGCAAAACGCCGCCGACGTGATCGGCGTGGTGATGCGTGAGTAGAATGGCGCGCAGCCGCAGTCCGTGGCGGTCGAGAAACGCTTGCACGGGCGGGGCCTGACCGGGGTCGACCACGACGGCACAGCCGTCGTGGACCACCGCCCATATATAGTTGTCGGTGAAGGCCTCGATGGGCACGACCAGGCCGGCTTGGCCCGCGGTAAGAGTTTGGGCTGGCATCGTATGAGGAGGGCGAAATGGCGGAAATGACAGCGCCGATTGTAGAACTGGCTGAGTGGTTTCAGACGCCGCCAGGCAAATATGTCCTGGAATGGGAGCGCGCCCGCTTCGATGAAGAGGTGGCCGACGTGTTTGGCTTCTACGCCTGGCAAATGGGGTTGAGCTCGCCCGATCTGCTGCTGAGCAACCGCATGCCCTTCAAGGGTTGGATCGGGGCCGAGACGCTCGACGGCGAGGTCAACTGGCAAGCCCGGATCCTGGCGCAACCGGAATTGCTGCCTTTCGAATCTCAAAGCGTGGACCTGTTGCTGCTGCCTCATGTGCTGGAGTGCGCCGAGGCACCCCACCTGGTGCTACGCGAAGTCGAACGTGTATTGATGCCCGAAGGGCGGGTGGTGATTTCCGGCTTTAACCCCTGGAGCCTATGGGGGGTGCGCAACGCCTTGCCCGGCATGGAGCCCTGGCTGCCCGTGCCTTTGAAATCCCAGGTTTCGCTGCCACGGTTACGCGACTGGCTCAAGCTGCTTTCGTTTGACGTCGATCGAGGGCGGCATGGGCGATTCGCGCCCGCTTGCCGCAGCGAGCAGTGGCTGCAGCGCTGGCACTTCCTCGAGGCGATGGGCGAGCGTTGGTGGCGCCTGGGCGGCGCGGTCTATGTCGTGTCGGCCGTCAAACGTGTCGGCGGCATGCGCCTGATTGGCCCGGCCTGGAAGAAAAAAACCAAGGCGGCCTCGGCGGCTCAGGTCGTGGTCAACCGCCAGGCCCCCGATGGCGGAGGCTAGGCGCCGGGTGCGCTGCACGCTCGGCCAAAATCCAGTATCTTCTTTGCCCTGTTTTCTGATGGAATGCTATGTCGACGCCAGCCGCACCTGCCGATCTTGTTGAAATGTGGACCGATGGGGCCTGCAAAGGCAATCCGGGCCCGGGGGGCTGGGGCGTTCTCATGCGCAGTGGCGGCCACGAGAAAACCTTTTTCGGGGGCGATGCCAATACGACCAATAATCGTATGGAAATTCTCGCCGTCGTCGAAGGGCTGCGGGCACTCAAGCGGCCGTGCACGGTCGTCGTCCATACCGATTCGCAGTACGTCATGAAGGGCATGACGGAGTGGCTGCCCAACTGGAAGCGGCGCGGCTGGCTTACCGCGGACAAAAAACCGGTCAAGAATGTCGAGCTCTGGCAGGACCTGGATGCGCAGGTGGCCCGTCATAGCGTCAGTTGGCGCTGGGTACGCGGCCACAATGGCGATCCGGGCAACGAAATGGCCGATATGCTGGCCAATCAGGGGGTGGCCAGCGTGGGCAGACGCTAGAGCCAGGGGAAACCCCCTAGGGAATCGGCCGCCGGGCCTGTGCCAGGATGTAAGCCCGGATGCTACAGTGCCATGCTCCCACTCCATGCCGGCGGGTTTCCATGCTGGCGCTTCACATCCCAGCATGAAAAAAGCAGCATTGCTCGCCACGCTCGTGGTTGGTCTGGCCGCTGGAGCGGCCGCGGGTGTCTATCTGCCCCGTTGGTTGGCCTCATCTGCCAGCCCGCCAGCCAAAACGGCCGCCGTACCGGCTGCGCCTAACGCCACGCGCGTTGAGGTCGCCTACGTCCAAGAACAGCCTTTTGCCCGAGGCCTGTCCGCCGTAGGTAGTCTGCGCTCGGACGAGGCGGTCGTGCTGCGCCCGGAAGTGGCTGGGCGAATCCAGAAGATCGACTTCAAAGAAGGTGAGTCCGTCGCGGGCAACCAGGTTCTGATCCGGCTGGATGATTCAGTACCCGCCGCTGAGCTGCAACAGGCGCGCGCCAATCTGGCGCTGGCCGAGAGCCAGTATCGCCGCGCCGTCGACCTGTATGGCCGCGGCTTTGTCAGCCAGCAGGCGCGCGACGAGTCGGCCAGCACGTTGAAGATCCAGCAGGCTGCCGTAGCGCTTGCGCAGGCCAAACTCGACAAGATGACCATACGCGCGCCCTTCGCAGGCATGGTCGGCCTGCGCAATGTCTCGGTAGGCGATTACGTCAACCAGGGCCAGGATCTGGCGCCGCTGGAGGCCATCGATCCCTTGAAAGTGGATTTCCGCGTGCCGGAGATGTACTTGAGCAAGGTCAAGGCAGGTCAGACGCTGGGGGTGCGGCTCGATGCGTTGCCGGGGCAGGAACGCAGTGGCCAGGTCTATGCCGTGAGCCCGCTGGTCGACGCCGGTGGACGATCCATTCTCTTGCGTGCCACGGTGCCCAATACCGATCATGTGTTGCGCCCGGGCATGTTTGCGCGCGTGCAATTGCAGTTTGGCCAGGATCGCGCTCTGGCCGTGCCCGAAACGGCGCTGGCGCCGGTGGGCCAGAGCCAATATGTCTATCGTGTGCGCGAGGGCCGGGCCGAAAAGATCGAGGTCGGCGTGGGCGAGCGCCGCGAAGGGCGGGCGGAAATTCTGACTGGCCTGGCCGCTGGCGACCAGGTCGTCATTGCCGGGTTACAGCGCCTGACCGACGGCGCGCCGGTGTCCATCGTCAATAGCGCGGCCAAGTAAGCCAGGAGGCCAGCCATGGTCATATCCGAAATCTGTATCCGCAGGCCGGTGTTTGCCTCGGTGCTGTCGCTGATCATCATCCTGGTCGGCCTGATCTCTTATTCGCGGTTGACGGTGCGCGAGTATCCCAAGATCGACGAGCCCATCGTTTCGGTGGATACCACTTATAAAGGGTTCATCGAGGAATACCGGGGAATGCAGACCGGATCTTGAGGAAGAAGTACTCCTGATCGCGGTAGCCGTAGGCGCGGCGCTTGATGACTTTGATGGTGTTGTTGATGCCCTCGACGATGCTGGTGTTGAGCCG
This sequence comes from Bordetella holmesii, assembly GCF_020735985.1. Classification (NCBI taxonomy): domain Bacteria; kingdom Pseudomonadati; phylum Pseudomonadota; class Betaproteobacteria; order Burkholderiales; family Alcaligenaceae; genus Bordetella; species Bordetella holmesii. Next base: position 2,818,097 of record NZ_CP085973.1, on the reverse strand, counting down.
GTGGCGACAGCGAGACAGAATCCCGTGCAGATAGGCTTTTAGCTTGAGCGCGAAGTGAGCCAAGGCGGCGATGCCGCTGCCCTGAGCCTGTTGCAGCCAGTGATCCCATGCCTGGCGGGCGTAGCCGGGGTGTTGGTAGAACCACAGCTGTTTGAGCTCATCGCGCATCAGATAAGCGGTGAGCAAGGGCTGGTTGGCCTGGAGCAACTCGTCCAACTTTACCGATTGGCACGGATCGAGGTTTTTGCGATTGCGCAGCAGTAGCCAGCGACTGGACTTGATCACCCGGCGGGCCGGCTTGTCGTGCCGCAACTGGTTCGCTTGGTCTACACGCACCCGGTCTATCACTTCACGGCCGTACTTGGCCACGACGTGGAACAGGTCGTAGACGATCTCGGCGTTGGGGCAGTTGGCCTGGATCTCCAGCTCATAGGCCGTCGTCATGTCGATCGCTACGGCCCGGATCTGCTGGGCAACCCCAGTTGGCAGTTGTTCGAAGAAGGCTCTGGCCGTCTCGCGCGAGCGGCCATCACCGATCCATAGCACCTGACGGCGGATCGGATCGACAACGACCGTGGCATAACGATGGCCCTTGTGTAGAGCGAACTCGTCCATCGCTAGGTAGTGGATCTGGCTCCAGTCCGGCTCTTGGATCGCCCGTCGCAGCAGGGCCTTGTCCAGCGCCTTGACCGTGTGCCAACCCAGTTGGAAGAAGCGCGCCACGGCCAGAATGTTGCTGGACTCAAGCAACTGGCTGACCGCCTCGGCCAGCCGGTCGGTCACTCGCTGGTAACGGCCCAGCCAGCTCAGCCTCTCCAGATGCGGTCCACCGCACTGCTCGCACCAGACCCGCCGACGCGGCACTACCAGCGTCACTCGCAGCGCCATTAGCGGCAGATCCCGCACCCGGCGCGTGGTCGTCTCATGCACCTGCCGACATCGGTTGCCGCAGTGCTCGCAGTGCATCGTTCGCGCTGAAGGCTTCAGGTAAATCGTGACCGTCCGGCTCTCACCTTCAGGCCACACGACCCGCTCCACCCGATAACCTTCCCACCCACCCAACCTCTCGATCGTCTTGCGGTCCAGCATGATCCCGGCCTTGATCCTTGAAAAATCAAGGATCAAGCGTAACGGCAATCAAGCACGGCTCCACGCTATTCCGCGATGAACCTTATAAAGGCGCCTCGCCCGAGGTGATCGAATCCCAGGTGACCAAGCCGCTGGAGAACCAGTTGGCTGGCATCGAGGGGGTGGACGTGATGACCTCGCGCAGCCGCTCCGAGCGCAGCCTCATCAACATCAAGTTCAACCTTTCACGCAGCCCTGATGCGGCCGCCGCCGAGGTCCGCGACAAGGTCTCGCGCGCGCGGCGCTTTCTTCCCGACGAGATTGATGAACCCATCATCGGCAAGGTCGAGGCGGACTCTCAACCCATTATCTACATCGCGGTCGAGTCCGGACATTACTCGGCCATCCAGACTTCCGACTATATCAACCGCTATATCAAGACGCGCCTGTCGGTGCTGCCCGGCGCCGCCGAGGTGAGAGTGTTCGGCGAGCGGCTGCCATCGATGCGTATCTATGTCGACCGCGACAAACTGGCGGGCTACAACCTCACCGTTCTGGACGTCGAGGCGGCGCTGCGCAGCCAGAACGTCGAGATCCCGGCGGGGCGGATCGAATCGCGGGCCCGCGAGTTTTCGGTGGTCTCGTCGACCGACCTGCAGACCATTCCGCAGTTCGAGAACATCATCATTGCCAATGTCAAAGGCTATCCGGTTCGCCTGCGCGATGTTGCCCGGGTTCAAATCGACGCGGCCAATGACCGGGTGCTCTCCCGCTTCAATGGCAAAAGCGCCCTCAACATCGGTATCACCCGGCAGTCCACGGCCAACCCGCTGGAGCTATCCGCGGCCGCCCGCCAGGAAGTCGAACGCCTGAACGAAAGCCTGCCCGCGGGCATGAAGTTGAATATTTCGTACGACACCTCGGTCTTCATCGAGCGCTCCATCGATTCGGTTTATCACACCATCGTCGAAGCCATCGTCCTGGTGGTGCTGGTGATCTTTTTTTTCCTGCGCAACCTGCGTGCCAGCCTGGTGCCCATCGTCACCATCCCGGTCTCTCTGATCGGGGCCTGCGCCATCATGTATATGTTTGGCTTTTCCATCAATACGCTGACCTTGCTGGCCATGGTGCTGGCCATCGGGCTGGTGGTCGACGACGCCATCGTCGTGCTGGAGAATATTTTCCGGCACATCGAAAATGGCGTGCCGCGCCGGCAGGCGGCCATTCAAGGGTCGCGCGAGATCGGCTTTGCGGTCGTGGCCATGACCATGACGCTGGTCACGGTGTATGCGCCGCTGGCCTTTGCCACGGGGCGCACCGGCCGCCTGTTCATCGAGTTTGCGCTGACACTGGCCGCGACCGTGCTCGTTTCAGGCGTAGTGGCGCTCACCCTCACGCCGATGATGTGCTCGCTGCTGCTGCGCCATCAAACCCGGCATAACCGCGCCTACAACCTGATCGAGGGCTGGCTGGAGGCGCTCAGCCGCGGATACCGGCGCTCGCTTGGCTGGTCGCTGGCGCATCGGGGGGTCGTGATTGTCGTGGGCCTGGCGGTCGCGGCAGCCAGCGGTGTGCTCTTTAAGGTTGTCAAAAGCGAGCTCACCCCTATCGAGGACCGGGGCGTCATCTTCGGCATCGTGTCCTCTCCCGAGGGCGCGACCTTGGGCTACACGCTGGAGAACATGCTGGCGATAGAAAAGTTCTACGAGTCCATTCCCGAGACAAGTGTCAGCCAGACGACCGTGGGTTTTCCTACCGTGACCGACGGCACGGCGATCCTGCGCCTCAAACCCTGGGAAGACCGCGCCCGGCGGCAGCAGGAGATCACGCGCGAGTTGCAGCCCAAGTTCTCGGCACTGCCGGGCGTGCGCGCCTTCCCGACCAACCCGCCTTCGCTAGGCCAGTCGTCGCGTTCCAAGCCGGTGGAGTTCATCATCATGAGCCAGGCGCCGTACCCGGAACTGGCCAAGCTGGTCGGCGTATTCCTGAATGCACTGCGTGACTATCCCGGCCTGCAGAACCTCGACACGGACCTGCGCCTGAATACCCCCGAGCTGCGAGTGCACGTGGATCGGGACAAGATGTCCGACGTCGGTGCCAGCGTCGACGTCGTCGGCCGCACCCTGGAGTCCATGCTGGGCGGCCGGCAAGTCACCCGCTACAAGGACGAGGGCGAACAATACGATGTGATCGTGCAGGTCACGCCGCGTGACCGCGCCACGCCGACGGACATCTCTGGCATCTATGTACGGGCCCGGGACGGCAGCATGGTGCAACTCGATAACCTCCTGGCCGTGCGCGAGGGCGTCTCGCCCCAATCGCTCAACCACTTCAATCGGTTGCGCGCCGTCAAGGTGGATGCCTCGGTGGCTCCGGGATACGCATTGGGCTAAGTGCTGGATCATATGCACGAGGTGGCGCGCGAGGTATTGCCGCATACCGTCGTCACGGACCTGGATGGCCAATCGCGGGAGTTCCGCGACTCGTCGGGCAGCATCTATCTGGTGTTTGCCATGGCGCTGGCCTTCATCTATCTGGTGCTGGCGGCCCAGTTCGAGAGCTGGCGCAATCCGTTCATCATCATGCTGTCGGTGCCGCTGTCCATGACCGGCGCCCTGCTTGCCTTGTGGTTGACCGGTGGCACGCTGTCGATCTACAGCCAGATCGGCCTGATCACCCTGGTCGGGCTGATCACCAAGCACGGCATCCTCATCGTGGAGTTCGCCAATCAATTGCGCGAAGAGGGCCATGACGTCATGCATGCGGTGGTTCAAGCCAGCGTGTTGCGTCTGCGGCCCATCCTGATGACGACGGGTGCCATGGTATTGGGCACGGTTCCGCTGGCACTGGCAAACGGGGCCGGGGCCGAATCGCGGCAACAGATTGGATGGGTACTGGTCGGCGGCCTTAGCCTGGGTACACTATTGACCTTGTTCGTGGTTCCGGTGGCGTACTCCCTCATCGTTTCCACGCGGCCTGCCCTTCGGGGCAAGGCCGCCGAATCCACACCCGTTTCAGAGTAGTCCGCCCATGCGTCAGATCATTTTCGATACCGAAACCACCGGCCTGGATCCCGCCCAGGGTCACCGCATCGTGGAAATTGGCTGCGTCGAGATCGTCAATCGCGGGGTGACCGGGCGCAACCTGCACATCTACCTCAATCCGGACCGCGGCAGCGATCCCGAAGCGTTGGCCGTGCACGGTTTGACGACCGAGTTCCTCTCCGATAAGCCACGTTTTGGCGAGGTGGCCGCTCAATTTCTCGCCTTCATCGATGGCGCGGAACTCATCGCGCACAACGCCGGGTTCGACGTGAAATTCTTCAACGCCGAACTGCAGAAGGCCGGACTCAAGACCCTGGACAACTATTGCGGCAGCGTGGTGGATTCGCTGGCACATGCGCGCACGCTCTATCCCGGCAAGCGCAATTCGCTCGACGCCTTGTGCGACCGCTACGGCATCTCCAACGCGCACCGCACTCTGCACGGCGCCTTGCTGGACTCGCAGTTGTTGGCCGAGGTCTGGCTGGCCATGACACGCGGCCAGGACGCCTTGCTGATCGACGTCGATGATGCTCAGGGCGGCGGTGGGTCCCAGGTCGAACTCAGCCGCTTCGATGCCTCCGTGCTACCCGTCATCGCCGCCTCTGCAGAGGATCTTGCCGCGCACGAAGCCTATCTCGCGGCCCTGGACAAATCTGTCGGCGCAGCCTGCCTTTGGCGCACGCTCGACGAGGCTTCGGGCGCGCCCGCTCAGGCTGCTTGAGTCTCTTTGTGCGAGCTTAAAAAAACGTGCTAGAATCTCGCTTCTTTCAGGGTGGTTAGCTCAGTGGTAGAGCACTGCCTTCACACGGCAGGGGTCACAAGTTCGAAACTTGTACCACCCACCAAACACCTGAAAAAGCCCGCTCTTGGCAGCGGGCTTTTTCTTGGTTCATCGAGGAATACCGGGGAATGCAGACCGGATCTTGAGGAAGAAGTACTCCTGATCGCGGTAGCCGTAGGCGCGGCGCTTGATGACTTTGATGGTGTTGTTGATGCCCTCGACGATGCTGGTGTTGAGCCGGTGGCGACAGCGAGACAGAATCCCGTGCAGATAGGCTTTTAGCTTGAGCGCGAAGTGAGCCAAGGCGGCGATGCCGCTGCCCTGAGCCTGTTGCAGCCAGTGATCCCATGCCTGGCGGGCGTAGCCGGGGTGTTGGTAGAACCACAGCTGTTTGAGCTCATCGCGCATCAGATAAGCGGTGAGCAAGGGCTGGTTGGCCTGGAGCAACTCGTCCAACTTTACCGATTGGCACGGATCGAGGTTTTTGCGATTGCGCAGCAGTAGCCAGCGACTGGACTTGATCACCCGGCGGGCCGGCTTGTCGTGCCGCAACTGGTTCGCTTGGTCTACACGCACCCGGTCTATCACTTCACGGCCGTACTTGGCCACGACGTGGAACAGGTCGTAGACGATCTCGGCGTTGGGGCAGTTGGCCTGGATCTCCAGCTCATAGGCCGTCGTCATGTCGATCGCTACGGCCCGGATCTGCTGGGCAACTCCTGTTGGCAGTTGTTCGAAGAAGGCTCTGGCCGTCTCGCGCGAGCGGCCATCACCGATCCATAGCACCTGACGGCGGATCGGATCGACAACGACCGTGGCATAACGATGGCCCTTGTGTAGAGCGAACTCGTCCATCGCTAGGTAGTGGATCTGGCTCCAGTCCGGCTCTTGGATCGCCCGTCGCAGCAGGGCCTTGTCCAGCGCCTTGACCGTGTGCCAACCCAGTTGGAAGAAGCGCGCCACGGCCAGAATGTTGCTGGACTCAAGCAACTGGCTGACCGCCTCGGCCAGCCGGTCGGTCACTCGCTGGTAACGGCCCAGCCAGCTCAGCCTCTCCAGATGCGGTCCACCGCACTGCTCGCACCAGACCCGCCGACGCGGCACTACCAGCGTCACTCGCAGCGCCATTAGCGGCAGATCCCGCACCCGGCGCGTGGTCGTCTCATGCACCTGCCGACATCGGTTGCCGCAGTGCTCGCAGTGCATCGTTCGCGCTGAAGGCTTCAGGTAAATCGTGACCGTCCGGCTCTCACCTTCAGGCCACACGACCCACTCCACCCGATAACCTTCCCACCCACCCAACCTCTCGATCGTCTTGCGGTCCAGCATGATCCCGGCCTTGATCCTTGAAAAATCAAGGATCAAGCGTAACGGCAATCAAGCACGGCTCCACGCTATTCCGCGATGAACCTTTTTCTTTTGGTTTTCTCCTTTGCGTTACCTAGCCGATGGCGCCATTTTTGCGTTGGACGTTGGGGTTTGCCGCCGCTTCGTGTATGGTCCTATCAGCCTGCCTGAGCGTTTAGCAGGGCTTGATCTGACGCAAGACCGGCTGCCGTGACGCAAACCGCGCGCAGGAGCCGGCAGATAATATGGCGCTGCCTGGCGCTTGAGCGGTCCGGCTCGCAAACGTTGCGCACTTGCGCGACGCTGCCTGCGGCACGGTCTTGCGCCCGGCATCCACTGTCTGTCGTGGAGATCGGATGAAAAAGTCGCTGGTTTGGGGATCGGTGGCCGTGCTGCTTGTGCTGGCCGCTGCGGGAGCGGTCTGGGTCAACCAGTATCGCGGTCAGGATATGCCGGACACTATCGGCAGTGCCAATGGCCGGCTCGAGGTCGGCCGCATCGACATCGCTACGAAGTACGCGGGACGGCTGCGCGAACTCTCCGTCAGCGAAGGCGACGAGGTGGCCGTCGATCAGATCCTGGCACGGCTGGATACCACCGAAATGCGCACGCAATTGGCAGGCGCGCAGGCCGCGCAGGGGCGGGCGCAGCAGGCGGTGGCGCGTGCGCGAGCCGAAACCGGTGCGCGCCAGGTACGCGAAAAACTGGCTCGTATCGAACTGCAGCAGACGCAGGGCTTGCGCAGCGATGACTTGGTCTCGAAGATCGAGTTGCAACGCCGCCAACTGTCCTTGCAAGGCGAGAGCGCCGGCCTGGCGGCGGCGGACGCGGCTGTCGGCGAGGCCATGGCCGCGGGGCTCGAGGCCCAGGCGCAGATCGCCCGTATCCAGAGCGTCATCGACGATATGGATCTTCGCGCACCTGTTGCCGGCCGCATCGAGTACCGCGTCGTTGAAGTCGGAGCGGTGCTGCCTGCGGGCGGGCGAGTGCTCACGCTGCTCAATACCGCAGATATCTACATGACCGTTTTCTGGCCCGCGCGAGTCGCCGGCCATCTGCGGATTGGTCAGGATGCCCGGCTCGTGCTCGATGGGGTGCCCGCGGCGGTGATTCCCGCCAAAGTGGGTTTCGTGGCCTCGGAGGCGCAATTCACGCCGAAGTACGTCGAGACCGTCAGCGAGCGCGACAAGCTCATGTACCGCGTCAAGCTGCAAGTGCCACCGGACGTTGCCAGGCGCTATGCCTCGCTGCTTAAAGCGGGAATGACGGGCAATGCCTACGTCAACCTGCAGGCCGATGCTGCCTGGCCCGCGGAGTTGGACGTCGCGTTGCCCGGAGACTGACCGATGGATGACGCCATCGTCCTGGAGGATGTGTCGCATCGCTATGGCCAGGTGTGGGCGCTGCGCGAGGTGTCGTTGACGTTGCCGGCAGGCAAGACCATCGGGCTGATCGGCCCGGATGGCGTGGGCAAGTCGACGCTGCTGTCCCTGATTGCCGGCGTCAAACGGCTGCAGACGGGTCGGATACGGGTGTTGGGCGGAGATATTGCTCGCCCGGCCTTTCGTAACGAGTTGGCCGGCCGTCTGGCGTTCATGCCGCAAGGTCTGGGACGTAATCTTTATCCCACCCTGTCGGTCTATGAGAACGTGGATTTCTTCGCGCGGCTCTATGGCCTGGATGCGCTGGCACGTAAACGCCGCATCGAGCGCCTGTTGCACGCCACCGCGTTGGCTCCCTTTCCTGACCGGCCCGCCGGAAAACTCTCCGGCGGCATGAAGCAGAAGCTGAGTCTGTGTTGTGCGCTGGTCCACAACCCTGAGCTGCTCATCCTGGACGAGCCCACCACGGGGGTAGATCCCCTGTCGCGGCGCCAATTCTGGGCGTTGGTCGACACGTTGCGCGGCGAATTGCCGGGCATGACGGTGGTCGTGGCCACGGCCTACATGGAAGAGGCGCAGCGATTCGACCACCTGGTGGCGATGGACGCCGGCAACGTGCTGGTCTGCGACGCTACCGCCGCCGTCATGCAGCGCGCGCAGGCGCAGACGCTGGAGCAGGCCTACATCAGTTTCCTGCCGCCGCAGCGGCGTGGCGAGCAGAAACCGCTGGACATCACGCCCTTTGAGCCACAGCCGGGGCCTGCCGCCATCGAGGCGGTGGATTTGACGCGGAAATTTGGCAGTTTCGTGGCAGTCGATCACGTCAGTTTCAAGATCGAGCGCGGCGAGATCTTCGGCTTTCTGGGCTCGAACGGGTGTGGCAAGACGACGACCATGAAAATGCTCACCGGCTTGCTGGATGTCTCCAGTGGCACGGCGCGTTTGCTTGGCCAGCCAGGCGATGCCAGTGACATGGCCACCCGCATGAAGGTCGGCTACATGTCTCAATCGTTCTCGCTCTATGAAGAGCTCACGGTAAAGAAGAATCTGTTGCTCCACGCGCATCTCTACCGCATGGAGGGCGCTCAGGCGCGGCAGGCGGTCGAACGTGCGCTGGACGCTTTCGAGCTGCTGGACGTCGCCGACAGTCATCCCGTGAGCCTGCCGTTGGGGATACGCCAGCGTCTGCAATTGGCCGCAGCCTGCCTGCACGGGCCCGAGGTGCTGATTCTGGATGAGCCGACTTCCGGCGTGGATCCTGCCGCACGCGATATGTTCTGGCGCCATCTGTTGCGTCTGTCGCGTCAGGATCGTGTAACGATCTTCGTGTCCACGCACTTCATGAATGAAGCGCAACGTTGCGACCGGATTTCCTTCATGCACCGCGGGCGTGTGTTGGCTGTCGGAACACCCGCCGAGCTTACCGCCAGCGAGCATGCGGCCTCTCTGGAGGATGCATTTGTCGCCTATCTCGAGCACGCCGATCCGCAACAGACCCTGGAGACGGCCAGCGCGCCCCACGCCGATCTGGCCGGCAGCGCGCCGGGCGTGCCAGCCGGCCCGTTGGCCTGGTGGCGGCGCACCTGGGCCTTCGCGCAGCGCGAAGCACTGGAATTGCGCCGTGATCGCATGCGGTTGGCGTTCGCGCTTCTTGGCCCCATCGTATTGCTGTGCATCGCTGCCTGGAGCGTGTCCTTTGACGTCGAGAACGTCCGGTATGCCGCGCTTGACCGCGACCAAAGCATCGAGAGCCGCCGGTTGCTGGAACACTTTTCCGGGTCGCGCTATTTTCGGTCGCAGACACCGCTGTCAAACGATGCTCAGATCACCCAGCGGCTCACCGATGCATCGGTCAAACTGGTCATCGACATTCCGCCGGGTTATGGGCGCGAACTTTTGGCCGGCAACAAACCGCGCATTGGTTTCTACATTGACGGCGCCCAGCCATTCACCGCCGAGAATGTGCGCGGTTACGTGACGGGAATCATGCTGGAATATAACGCCAGCCTGATGGCGGCCCGTCCGCAGGGGGCGGTCTCGCTGCCGGCACGCGTCGATCCGCGTTTCATGTTCAATCAGGAATTTCGCAGCATCTACGCCATCACGCCCGGCATCTTGATGTTGGCGTTGATTCTCATCCCGACCATGCTGACCGCATTGGGTGTGGTGCGCGAAAAGGAGATGGGCTCCATTACCAATTTGTATGCCTCGCCGGCCACGGTTGGTCAGTACCTGCTGGGCAAGCAGATGCCCTATGTGGTGTTGGCGATGATGAGTTATCTCAGCCTGGTGTTTTTGTGCATCGTACTGCTGCGGGTGCCGTTACGAGGGTCGTTTCTCAGTTTGTCGCTCGGTGCGCTGCTCTTTGTGCTTGCCGCCACGGCGCTGGGGCTGCTGATGTCCACGTTCGTGCGATCCCAGGTAGCCGCGATTTTCGGCACGGCCATTCTCTGCCTGATTCCTTCCGTCAATTTCTCGGGGCTGCTGTACCCGGTGTCGACGCTGACTGGCAGCAGTTACTGGGTGGGGGTGGGCTTTCCGTCTTCGTGGTTTCAGCTCATCAGTCTGGGCGGCTTTACCAAGGGCCTGGGTTGGCACAGTTTCTTGTCGATGTACGCTGCCCTGGCCGCGTTCGCGCTGCTCTATATCGGAGCAGCTCGCCTTTTGTTGCGCAAACAGGAGGCTTGAATGCGGCAATGGCTACGCAATGTGATGCGGTTGTGCGGCAAGGAATTCCACAGCCTGGCCAGCGACTACACCTTGCTGCTACTGATCGTGTTCGCTTTCTCCGCCGCGATCTATTCGGTTGCCAATGGCGTCAAGGCCGAGGTGGCCAACGCCTCGGTCGCCGTGCTCGACAATGATCGGTCCAACTTGTCTTATCGGCTGCGTGATGCCATCCTGCCTCCGTATTTCAAACCACCCGAGGCGATCAGCCGCGATGAGGTCGACGCTGCTCTGAACCGCGGGCGATATATCTTCGTGCTGGAAATTCCGCCCAATTTCGAGCGCGACGTGCTGGCGCGGCGCCAGCCCTCGGTGCAGATATTGGTCGACGCCACGGCCATGACCCAGGCCGGCCTGGGCGTGACTTATCTCAATGAAATCATCGCGCGCGAAGTTCTGGGCTTTCTCCATGCCCAGGGGATCGAGGCGCAGTTGCCCGTCGTGCCGGTCACGCGGCAACTGTTCAACCCGAATGCACAATCGCCCTGGTACACGGCTGTCATGCAGATCGTGACCAACGTCACCGTGCTGGCCATCATCCTGGTCGGTGCAGCCGTCATCCGCGAGCGCGAGCACGGCACGATCGAACACCTGCTGGTCATGCCCGTGCGCGCCAGCGAGATCGCGATGGCAAAGATCCTCTCCAATGGCCTGGTGATTCTCGTGGCAGCCATGCTGTCCTTGCGCTGGGTCGTTCAGGCGGGCCTGGGCATCCCGCTGCACGGCTCCGAGTGGCTGTTCATGGCAGGCCTGGCGATCTACCTGTTTTCGGTGACGGCACTGGGGATGTATTTGGCTACCCTGGCGCCGACGATGCCGCAGTTCGGCCTTCTGGCCGTGCCCGTTTATGTCGTGGCCTACCTGCTGTCGGGCGCGGCCACGCCGGTCGAAAGTATGCCCTCGGTCATGCAAAGCCTGGTGCCTATCCTGCCCACCACGCAATTCGTTATGTTGACCCAGGCGGTTCTGTATCGGGGCGCCGGTTTCGCTATTGTCTGGCCGCAATTTCTGGCCATTGCTGTGTGTGGAGGAATCTTCCTCGGATTGGCGCTGCGCCGGTTTCGCTCGATGCTGGCACGGCAGGGATGACTGATGACTTCGATGCCACGACTCCTACCCTTTCTTTTGCCGGCGCTACTCGCGGCTTGCGCCGTGCGTGTCGAGGCGCCGCCGCAACGGGTGTTGCCCGGACACTTCGATCAGGTGCCCGCGCAGGGCGCCGCAGACGTTCGCCTGAGCGCCTGGTGGCTGGGCTGGAACGATCCGGTCATGACGGGCCTGATCGAGCAAGGCCTTGCCAACAGTAATGACCTCAAGGCCGCCGAAGCCAGCCTGCGCGAGGCACGTGCGCTGGCGGTGGTGGTGGACTCGGCGCTCTACCCCAATCTTGGCGCGCACGCCGGCGGCCAGCGGGGCAAGGCCGAGCTTCGGCAACCGCATGGTTTGCCGCGTGACACGGCGATGGTGACCGATTACCTGGCTGGCGTGGCGGCAGTCTGGGAGGTCGACATTTTTGGGGGCCGGCGCAGCGATGCCGCTGCCGCCAGCGAAGCGGCTGCGGCCATGCAGCAGCGGCTCTATGGTGTGCGCATGCTGGTGGCCGCCGATATTGCCGAGGCCTATCTGCAGGAGCGTGGGCTGCAGGCCCGGCTGCGGGTGCTACAGGCCAGCATCGACGCCAGCGACAAGTTGCTGCGCTATGCCAGAGGGCGGTTTGGCGCCGGGCAGGTGACACGCTATGACGTGGATCGGGCTCAAGCCCAAGCCGAAAACATCCGCGCGCAGCAGCCGCTGCTGGTCAGCCAGTTCGACGTGCGGCTGCGTCGGTTGGCGGTGCTCACGGGGCAGCCGGCGCAGGCGCTGCGAACCTTGCCAGAACAGCCCCCGACGGTTGCCGTGCCCGATGCGCCGGGTGGCATTGTGCCGTCGGAAGTCTTGGCACGACGCCCGGATGTACGCGCACACGCTCACGAAGTCAGCGCCTATGCCGCCCGCCTGGGCAGTGCCCGGGCGGAATGGTTTCCGCGCTTTTCGTTGAGTTTCTTGCTGCGTGATGGACGACTGGATGTGGCCGGCCTGCCTGCTCTCCAAGGAAGCGCGGGGCTCTTCGGTGTTGGCGTGACCCTGCCTATTTTCACGGCTGGCCGGATTGCGGCCAATGTCGAGGCCGCCGATGCTCGGTTGCAAGCGGCCTTGGCGCGCTACGATCAGAGTATCCTGGACGCGCTGCAGGACGTCGATAATGCCTATGGCATGCGGCGCGGGCTGGATGAGCGCGAGCAGTTGCTCTTGCAGGCCGCTGGTACCGCACGGCGCAACGCCACGCAGGCGGGGCGGCTGTACGACGCCGGCCGACAGACATTGCAGGAGGTGCTGGAAGCCCAGTTGGACTCCCTGCACCGAGACGACGAATTGGCGCAGGTGCGCACCGCCCGTGCCCAGGTCACGGTCAAGCTGTATCAGGCCCTGGGCGGAGGCTGGAACGACACCGACACACCCCGATCAGGAGAATGAACCGATGCATCCGAATACCAACACCATGCTCATCATCGTGTGCCTGGCCGTGGCGCTCATGCTGCTGGGGTTTGGATTGCGTGACCGCAATCTGGGTCTGGGTTTGATGGGGTTGGGCTTGATCGTGGCGTTGCTGACCATACTCTACAAGGCCTATATCACCTTCAGTTCTTTTTACTGAGCAGGCAACGCGCGGCTCATGTAAACCGCGCCTGTGCCGTAGCCGGCCAGTTTGCGCGCCAGATCAGCCGAAGACGTCGCGGCGGCATACCCTTGTTTTTCCCAGTAGGTCACAGCCGACGCCAGCGATACCAGACTGGCGCGTGTGAGGCCGGCCTGTGCGGCCGAGCGGGCACTGTCGCGCAGCATCATGCGAGCGACCCCTTTGCCTTGTGCCCAGCGAGCGACGGCACAATCGTGCACGAACCAACAGTCCGCGCGAACGGGCAGCGCGTCCAGCGGCAGATCCAGCGCAGGCGGCAAACCCGAGTCCCAGGGGTAGGCAATCAGATAGCCGGCCAGCCGCTGCGCGTTCATGACGACGCGGCACGTTGCCGCGGCCAGCGCAATGCGATTCATGAAAAAGGCAGCGCTTTCGTGAAGCTCGGCAGGGTAAAGCTCGGCCTGTAGACGAAGAATCAGGGGCAGATCGCTGGCGCTCAACGCGCGGCAAATAAGAGTGGAAGACATAAACATCAATAAAAACAGCTGCTTGCGTGGTTTTTTCTGCGTGCTGCCGCAAATGCATGCAACCATGCGTGGATTTTCGCGGGACTGGGCTGATTTGATAAAAATTTGACGGTGCGATTTGCATACTTGCTGCACATTCAACCCTCTTTTGGGTCCGCACCATGCAAGTCGAATTCCGCTCCAAGGCTTTTCCGCTCTCGCGTCAGTCCGCCACCGCCCCACTCGAACTGGCAGGCGAAACCCGTTCCTTCTTTGTCGAGGCTCAGGTCAGCTGCATCGTACCCTGCCTCAACGAAGCGGATAACCTGCGCGTTCTTCTGCCCCTGTTGCGCAGCCGTCTGGATGCACTTTGCTCCGGGTGGGAGATTATCGTGATCGACGATGGCAGCAGCGACGCCACCCCGGACCTCATGGCCGAATGGTCCGCGATCGATGGCTTTCGTTACGTGCAACTGGCGCGCAATTTCGGCAAGGAAGCCGCCATCAGCGCCGGGCTTGAAGCCGCAGATGGCGAGGTGGTGATCTGTCTGGATGCCGACATGCAGCATCCGCCTTCTCTTATCGAAGAGATGCTGCGCCGCTGGCGCGCAGGCGCCGAAATGGTCTATGCGGTGCGCCGCGACCGTAACGACGAAACCTCGTTCAAGCGCTGGGGTTCGCGCTGGTTCTACCGCCTGCTTTCCGGCAGCCGGGTTCAGGTGCCAGCCGGCGCGGGGGATTTCCGCCTGATGGACCGCCGTGTGGTCGAGGCGCTTGTCGCGCTGCCCGAGCGTACCCGTTTCATGAAAGGGCTTTATGCCTGGGTGGGCTTCAGGAGCGAAGCGCTGCCGTATACCCCAGATACCCGTCTGCACGGACGCAGCCATTTCCGGCCCATGCGGCTGTTCGGCCTGGCCCTCGATGGGCTGACGGCCTTCACGACCTGGCCGTTGAGGGCACTCAGTGTCCTCGGGTTGGCGTTTGCGCTGCTGTCGTTGATGTACGGCGCCTATCTGGTCGCGGCCTATCTGATCGTTGGCAACGCGGTATCCGGCTGGACCACCATCATGACCGCTTTGCTGTTTTTCGCCGGCATCAACCTGCTCTCTCTGGGGGTGGTCGGTGAATATGTCGCACGCATCTTCGACGAGGTCAAAGGCAGGCCGTTGTACGTAGCACGTCAGCGACGCGGCCGTGCGCGCGCCACGCGCAAGGCGGGGTCGCGATGAGCACGATTGCTTTTGCTGCGCGCGTGGCGGCACGCCCTCGGGTTTACACCTGGCTGGTCCTGACCGGGGTGGCGCTGTGGCTGATGGGACTGGCCTGGTCGCGTCCGCTGACCCTGCCCGACGAGGGCCGCTATGCCGGTGTGGCCTGGGAGATGCTGCGCAGCCACTCGCCCTTTGTGCCGCTCATGGACGGCATGCCTTACTTTCATAAGCCGCCTCTCTATTACTGGCTGGCTCAGATATCGTTTGCGCTGTTCGGACTCACGGAATGGGCCGCACGTCTTCCCTCGTTGCTCATCGCCTGGGCCAGCGTCGCCGGCATTTACGCCTTCACCCGACGTTATCGGGGCGAGCGCTTCGCACTGGGCGTCGTGGGGGTGCTGTGCACCATGCCGTTTTTCTACGGTGGAGCGCAGTTCGCCAATATGGATATGTCAGTGGCCGGCATGATCACTCTCTGTGTGCTCGCGGGTGCAGACACCATCTTGCGAGTCGCTGGCGGCCTGCCCTGGCGACGGATGTCCCTGGCGACAGCCGTGCTGGCCGCCCTGGCCGTGCTGGCCAAGGGGTTGATCGGTATTGTGCTGCCCGGGGCTATCTTGCTGGGCTGGTTGGTGATGCGGCGCGACGGACGGGGCTTCAAAGCCCTGATCTGGCCGCCGGCACTGGCGGCTTTTGCCGTGGTTGCGCTGCCTTGGTTCGCGTACATGCAGGTGCGCTACCCCGGCTTTTTCCACTATTTCTTCATCTATCAGCATTTCGAGCGCTTCGCGCTATCCGGATTCAACAACGTCCAGCCTTTCTGGTTTTATCCGCCGGTGCTGGCTGGACTGACGCTGCCATGGTCCTTGTGGATGGGAGGGGCCTTGCGTCGCAGTTTCTGGGGAGCGGAAGACAGCGACGGGCTGCGTCGCCTGATGCTGATATGGCTGGTCGTCGCGGTGGGTTTTTTCTCGCTGCCCAGCTCCAAACTGATCGGCTATATCCTGCCTGCCGTCCCCGCGCTGGCGTTTCTCGTGACCGAGACGGTGATGCCCGCGTGGAACCGGGGCATGTACCGCAGGGTCTGGGCGTCGCTGGCGGTCGCAGCGGTGCTGTGCTTGGCGGGCATACTCGTGGCGACCTTCAATCCGCGTGGCGGCAGCGGTCCGCTGGGCGAGCAAGTCCGAGCCGAAGCGCAGCCCTACGACACCATGGTGGCTTTGCACCACTTTCCCTTCGACTTGGGAATCTACACGGCCTCGACCGAGCCGGTGTGGGTCGTCGACGACTGGTCCAACCCCGAAATTCCGACTCGGGACAACTGGCGCAAGGAGCTCTTTGACGCGGCGATGTTCGAGCCTGCGATCGGGCAGCGTGTGCTGGTCTCCAACGCCACCTTCAATGAACGCGTGTGCGCGGCACCCAATGGTGCACGTTTCTGGGTTTGGGGCCAGCCCGCCGATGGCGACAACTATGCCGCCATACGCGGACAGTCGCCCCGCTTTGTCGATGGCCGCCGGCAGGTCTGGTTGCTGGATGTCAGCGACGCGGTGCGTCAGAGGGTGTGTGGCGGAACGCCCACAGGCGGCTCGCCACAAAAGTGAGCACGGCCAGGCCGATCAGAATCAACGCGAGCAGCACGTCGTAGGGCAGCCGGGTGGTGTGCAGCAACCAGACGTAGGCCGCCTCGTTGACCGCGAAGCCGGCCGCTGACACAAGGAAGAAACGCCGCGCGGCTAGGATCCAAGAGAGCGTCAGATGACGAAAAGTCAGTTGGTAGTGACCCGTGAAGGACACGACGAAGGCAACCAGCCAGCCCACCACATTGGCCCAGGCCGGAGCCAGGTCGGCGTATTCGACAAAGCCTACGGCGACCAGCCAGTGGGTGGCAGCGGCCGCGCACCCCACAACGATGAACAAGGCAATTTGACGCAACAGTGTGGGCATGCGGAAGGCAAAGATAGGGGTATGGCAATGAAAACATCGGCTCAGGGGCGGCGTGTCGCCGTCTGCGGCGACGATTTTGGCATGGATGCGTGCATCGACCACGCAATTTTTCAATTGCTGGATGCCGGCATCCTGAGCGCAGTCAGCTGCATGTCGGGCGGAGCGAGCTTTGCGCGCCACGTTGCGCAACTGAAGGCCAGCGACACCGACATCGGGCTGCACTTGAACCTGTCTGAACCATTGTCGGCAGCGGACAGGGACATGTTGCCGCTGTGTGCCTTGTTGGTGCGCGCCTACGCGGGACGCCTGGATCCGCAGAGGATCAGCCAGGCCATCGAGCGTCAGCTCGACGCCTTCGAGGATGAGATGGGGCAGGCCCCCCACTATATCGACGGGCATCAGCATGTGCATCAACTCCCCGGGGTGCGCGGCCCTCTGCTGCAGGCCCTGCAGCGGCGCTATCCGGGTCAGCGCCCCTGGCTGCGTCTGACGCAGCCAGGGGCGCTGCAGGGACTGCCATGGGCTGCCGTGGCCAAGGCGCATGTCATTGCCGGCCTGGGCGGGCATGCGCTGGCAGGGCAACTGTGCCAGCAAGGCTGGCCGGCCAATGGCCGCTTCTTCGGGGCCTACGGCTTTACGGGCGGCAAGCGCCACTATGCAACGCTGCTGCATCACTGGCTTGCCAATGCGCTCGATGGGGATCTGATCATGTGCCATCCGGCGCTGCCCGGCCCTGTCGAGCACGGCCAGCAGCGGGTGGCGGAGTTCGAGGTCTTGGCCAGCGCCGAGCTGCGCGAGTGGCTGGTCGGCAACGGGTTGTCCGTGACGAGGCTGAGTCAGATGATTCCGGTCAATGCCTCCCAGCGCAGCGCCCGGCGGCTGGCCTGGGATGAGGCCGACCGGCCCGTGATCAGCCGCTGAGAGGCTGGTCCGCGAGGCGCCGGGCGTGCCCGGCACCCCGCACGAAGTCCGCCACGGCCCGGTTGTACCGGATACCAGACCGTACACCGCCCGAATGGGGCCCGCCTTCTATCTTCACCAGGCGCCTGAGGGGCGGTGGGACGTTGACGGCGGCGGCATAGAGCTCGTCGCTCATGTGGTCGGGCACGACGCGGTCGGCCGTGTCATGCAACAGTAGCAGGGGCGTGGATAAACGGGCCAATTTGCCCAGCGAGTCGAAGGGTTGAGTCACCAGCCATGAGGCGCCGGGCACAGTACCCCATTTGTACTGGGTCATCATCGCCGCAATACTCGTGAAGCTGGACTCGACGATCAGGCCGGCAATCTCGGGTTGGGACGGCTGTGACACCAGGTCGATGGCGATGGCGCCGCCCAGGCTATGCCCATAGACGAAGCGGCGCGCCGGATCGGGTTGGCGGCGAGCCAGTTCTCTGAGCGCGACTTGGGCATCTTGCAACGCCGAGCGCTCTGAGGGCAGGCGGGGGCTGGACGCACCGAAGCCCCGGTAGTCGATGGCCAGCACCGAATACCCCAACTTGGTCCAGGCTTCCATGCGAAAGGCGCTGCCGTTCAGATTCCAGCGCGCGCCATGCAGATACAGTACGGCTGGTGCGTTCGGCAAGGGGCTGGGCCAATACCACGCCCTGATGGCTTCCCCGCCAGCCAGCGGAAGATCGAAGACATCGGTGCCGGCCGGCGGCTCGCGCCACCAGTGTTGTTGTTCCGCCTGTGGGGCGAAAATCGCCTGGCGCTGCCAACTGTCCAGTTCGGAGCAGCCAACGGCGCCGACGGCGATCAGCGCGGCCGAGGCGGCCAGGCGGCGGGAGGTTCGGGAAAAAACGGCCATGGTGCAAGATCAGACCTCCCGGGGATGATCCGGTTCCCCATCACGTCTACCGGGCTGCCAAGTCCAGGGCAATGGGGTAGAGCGAGGCCACCAGCAGTAACGCCATGCTCAGGTTGAAGATGCGTACCGCACCCGGGCGATGCAGGATGCGCCGCAGCGCCATGCCGAAAGACACCCAGATGGAGATACTGGGCAGATTGACCAGCCCGCAGACCACGGCCGCGACCCAGAGATTGCCAAGGAAACCCTGCTGTGGCGTATAGGTGGCCACGACGCCCACCGTCATGACCCAGGCCTTGGGGTTGACCCATTGGAACAGCGCGGCTTGAACGAAGGTCAGCGGGCGGGCGCGCTGGGTGCCATCTTCAAGGGGGCCGGAGCAGGCGATCTTCCAGGCCAGGTACAGCAGATAGAGGGCGCCGCCGTACTTGAGGGCCGAATAGAGCCAGGGAAACTGATTGAAAAGCGCGCCCAGGCCCAGCCCCACCAGCAGAATCATGAAGGAGAATCCGATGGTCACTCCCAGCATGTGCGGAATGCTGCGGCGAAAACCGAATGTCAGCCCCGATGAGGCCAGCATGACGTTGTTGGGCCCGGGGGGGATGGACGATACCAGCGCGAACAAGGCCAGAGGGCCGAGCAGCGACAGCGACAGGATGGGCAGAGAGTCGATGGACATGAGGGCAGCCGAGGGGAGAAGAGGTTAGCGTGTGCGGACGAGGCTACGGCGACCACCCGCGATGACCAGCACCACCGCCAGGGCAAAGATATAGGTATCGGGGGGGACCTGTTCCTGAAAGAGCAGCGCGGCGGCCAGAACGGTCAAAAAGGGTTGCAGCAATTGGAGTTGGCCTACCCGGGCGATCCCGCCCACCGCCAAGCCCCGATACCAGGCAAAAAACCCCAGAAACATGGAGAAAAAAGCCAGATAGCCGAAGGCCCACAGCGCATGGGCGCCAGGCATGGCGGCATGAGCCGCCAGCCACCAGACCGGGCCGGCGAGAAAGGGGGCGCTGATGACCAGCGCCCAGCAGATCGTGCGCCAGCCACCCAATGTGCGTGATGCTCTTGCGCCTTCGGCATAGCCCAGGCCGCCCAGCACCACGGCCACCAGCAGCCAGAAATCACCAGGCTGCAGGGCGCCATGGCCCTGGCTCAGGATAAAACCCATCACCAGCAGCGCCCCTACCAAGGCCCAAGCCCAGAAAGCGGGTGAGGGACGCTCTGCGCTGCGCCAGCAGGCAAACAGGGCCGTCGATAACGGCAGCAAGCCATTGACCACCTCGCCGTGGGACGACGGCACGCTGGCCATGGCCAGCGTCGAGGTCAGCGGCCAGCCCACCACGATCCCCGCGGCAGCCAGCACGATGCCGCTGAACTCCGAGCGGGTAGGCAGGCGGCTGCGCGTCGCCAGCAGGAGAACGGCTGCGGGCAGCGCCGCGACCAGCGCCCGGCCTAGCCCCACGAGCAAGGGCGGCATCTCCGCCACAGCCAGGCGTGTCATGGGCAGCGTCAGGGAGAACACGAGGACGCCAAGCAGACCGAAAGCATAGCCTTCGAGGTTGGGAGGGGAGTGGGTTCTGGACATGGCGGGCCGTGAAGTCGGGGGCAGGACTTGCCTGTAGCGGGTAAGCCTGTCACTCTACGCACAGTAAGCGGTACAGTACCGGTACACTTTTGCAGTTCACTCTTATCACTGGCCTGGTAGATCTCCCATGACAGTTGCATCCGACGCGGCGGCGTCGTCCTCATTGCCCGCCGACTGGCAACCGGTGCGCGAAAGCGACGCGACCCTGGTCACCCAATTGGCCGACGATCTTGCGCGGCGTATTGACGAACAAGGCATGCGCCCCGGTACCCGCCTGCCTTCCATACGCAGCATGGCGCAACAGGCGGGCGTAAGCCGTTTTACCGTCGTCGAAGCCTATGACCGGCTCGTGGCCCGGGGGGTGGTGCAGTCGCGTCGGGGCGTCGGGTTTTTCGTACGTGCCCGCAACACGGGCGCTCTGTCGCCCGAGGTATCGCCTGCACCCGGGCTGGCGGTTCCGGCCCGGGTGGATGTCACCTGGTTGCTGCGCAGTATGTTTCGCGATACCACCCCCGGCTCGCCGGGCGGGGCGGGCCTGCTGCCGGCCGATTGGCTGGATCCCGAGATGGTGGCCGGCGCCATACGCGCGGTAGGGCGCTCGGCGCGGGCCAATCTGGTCTCCTATGGTCGGCAACAGGGCTTCCTGCCCTTGCGGCAGCAGATTGCCTCCATGCTCCAGGGCGAAGGGGTGCCCGCTCATCCGGAGCATCATCTCCTGACCACCAATGGCGTGACGCACGGGCTGGATCTCATCGCACGCCACCTCGTCAAACCGGGTGACACCGTTCTGGTGGAAGACTCTGCCTGGTTCGTCTTTTTTGGTCGCCTGGCCGCCTTTGGGGCCCGGGTCATCGGTGTGCCGCGCGGCCCGGATGGTCCGGATCTGGCGATGCTGGAGTTATTGGCGGCAGAGCACAAACCCAAGCTGTTCATCATCAATGCCGCCGTACACAATCCCACCGGTCACATGCTGTCGGCCGGGGCGGCCTATGGTGTTCTGCGTCTGGCGGAACGGCACGATTTCATGGTGGTCGAGGACGATACCTATGGCGAACTGCATCCCGGCGGGGCCGTGCGCCTGGCTGCGCTGGACCGCTTGAACCGGGTCATCCTCGTGGGCGGGTTTTCCAAGATGCTGGCCGCCAGCCTCAGGGTCGGCTACGTGGCGGCTCATGCGGAAATACTGCAGCCGCTGGCGGACCTGAAAATGCTCGCCGGCCTGACCACTCCCGAGCTTGGCGAGCGAGTCGTGCATCGCATCCTGGTCGACGGGCAATATCGCCGGCACCTGGATAGGGTTCGCGTCAGGGTGGATCAGGCCCGACGCGACTGTCTGCGCCGCCTGCAAGTCTTGGGTTTTGCCGTACCGCATGAACCGGGCGCCGGCATGTTTGTGTGGGCCGATTGCGGACGCGACTCCGAGGCGCTGGCCCGTCAGGCTGCCGACCGGGGCATGCTGCTGGCACCCGGCACGCTGTTTTCGCCGTCGCAGCAGCCGTCGACCATGCTGCGTTTTTCGGTGGCCATGATCGACGCTCCCGAGGCGTGGCGTATTTTGTCTGATCTCATGGCAGAGCCCGGAAACCGGCCCGGGGCCACTATACTTTGAGCATCATTCCCGCTCTGCGCGGGTCTGGCCGCGACGCGGCGCGCGCAGGGCTTTACCCCAAGGACTTCCCTCATGAGTGTGCCGATTCGTCCCCTGACCGAGAGTTTCGCCGTGGCGCCCCAGCTCGGCCCCGATGACATGGCTGGCGTGGCCGAGGCCGGCTACAAAAGCGTGATCATCAATCGCCCCGATTTCGAAGGCGGCCCGGATCAACCGCAGGCGGCCGACGTAGCAAAGGCTGCTGCCGCAGCGGGTCTGGCCGTGGAGTATCAGCCCGTGGTTGGCAGCGCCATGACGGCCGCCGATGTGGCCCGTTTCGCCGAATTGTTGAACACACTGCCGGCGCCCGTGCTGGCCTATTGCCGTACCGGCACGCGTTGCACCAACCTTTTCGTCGCCGCACAGCAGCTGGCTTGAGGGTCATCAATCCAGCGGGCATATTCCTGCGTGCTGCCTGGGTTTTCCGGTAGCATGTTGATTCCTACTAGAAGGAGCAGGCAGCATGTTTAAAAAGATCCTGATTCCCACCGACGGTTCCCCTCTCTCTGCACAGGCAGCCAATGCCGGTATTACCTTCGCGCGCTCGATCGGTGCCGAAGTCGTGGCCTTGCACGTGACGCAGCCGTTTGCGGCAACCATCGGGTTTGACGGCATGGCTGCGGCCTATGCCATTACCGACGAAGACTACGAGAAGGCCGCCGCCGAACAGGCCGAGCAGTATCTCAAGCAGATCATCGATCGGGCGCATACCGCCGGCGTGACGGTGGAGTCTCGCGCGGTTTCCAACTTCAACGTCGCTGATGGCGTGGTGCAGGCCGCCACCGATACCGGTTGCGACCTCATCTTCATCGGCAGCCATGGCCGCAGCGGCCTGTCGCGCCTGTTGCTGGGCAGCGTGACGGCCAAAGTGCTGTCGTTGGCCGCAACGGCGGTGCTGGTCTATCGCGTCAAGGAAGAAAAGAAGTAAGGCGCGGTTTTCCTTTTTTGGGCAAAACCCCGCGCACCGCTTAGGCGGTGCGCGGGGTTTTGTTCTTTTGGCGGGCGCGTGTGCCGGGCCAATGACCTGACCTGCTCCCCGTGATTAGTACGAAATCGATGTAGAGTCCGTTCCCAAAGGAATGGCAATGAAGAAACGATTTACGGAAGAGCAAATCATCGGCGTGCTCAAGGAAGCCGATGCAGGTGCCAAGCCCGCAGAGTTGTGCCGCAAGCACGGAATCTCCGAGGCAACGTACTACAACTGGAAGGCGAAGTTCGGTGGCATGACGGTGTCGGACGCTCAGAGGCTCAAGGAGCTGGAGCAGGAGAACAACAAGCTCAAGAAGCTGTTGGCCGAGTCGATGCTGGACAAGGCGGCGCTTCAGGATCTGCTAAGCCGAAAGTAGTCAGCCCGCAGGCCAAACGCGAGGCGGTCAGGACATTAATGACCGAGCGCGTGGTTCGCCCAGCGGCAATCGCGCCGAATCAGAGTTGGTCAATGGACTTTGTGGCCGACGGCCTAGCCTATGGCCGCCGATTCCGCTGTTTGACTATCGTCGATGACTACACTCGCGAATGCCTGGCCATCGAGGTCGATACGTCGTTGCCGGGACTGCGTGTTGCCATGGTGCTGCAACGGCTGGCGGAGATGCGTGGCCTGCCGCGATCTATTACCGTGGACAACGGGCCAGAGTTCGCCGGAAGAGCCTTGGACGCCTGGGCCTACCAAGCAGGCGTAAAGCTGTCGTTTATTCGGCCGGGTAAGCCGGTGGAGAACGCTTATATCGAAAGTTTCAACGGCAAGTTCCGCGACGAATGCCTTAACGAGCACTGGTTCTTGTCCCTGCGACAGGTTAAAAGCTTGATCGAAAACTGGCGAGTCGAGTACAACACCGATCGGCCTCACAGCGCGCTCGGATATTTAACGCCGGCGCAATTCGTGCAGGCTCGTCAGAAAGAAGGTCTTTTACCCCTGGGCTCTATGTCGGTGCCGTACTAAATCTGGGGGCAGGTCAGACCCACTCGAGGACGAGGTCAAATACTGCGCCGCCTGGCGCTGCGTACTATGCTAGTTGGTCTGGAGATTCTCCAGGACACGATGATTTTCCTGTTGTGCCTTCCATGATCCAACGCCTTGAGTAAGGGGCCACCATGACTCGCAGGACGCCAATCGAGCTTTATCGGAACATAGGCATCAGCGCTCACATCGACGCTGGCAAGACCACGACAACCGAACGCATCCTCTTTTACACCGGTATTACCCACAAGCTGGGCGAGGTGCACGAGGGCGCGGCGGTCATGGACTGGATGGAGCAGGAACAGGAACGCGGCATCACCATCACCTCGGCCGCTACCACGGCCTTCTGGCGCGGGATGGCAGGCAACTATCCCGAGCATCGTATCAACATCATCGATACGCCCGGGCACGTGGACTTCACCATCGAGGTCGAGCGTTCCATGCGCGTGCTGGATGGCGCCTGCATGGTGTATGACTCGGTCGGCGGTGTGCAGCCTCAGTCCGAAACCGTCTGGCGGCAGGCCAACAAGTACCGGGTGCCGCGTATTGCCTTCGTCAATAAGATGGACCGCGTGGGCGCGGATTTTCTGCGAGTGCAGCGGCAGATCGTCGAACGGCTCAAAGGTGACGCCGTGCCGGTGCAGTTGCCGCTGGGCGCCGAGGATCATTTCCGCGGCGTGATCGATCTGGTCAAAATGAAATGCATCCTTTGGGACGATTCCAGCCAGGGGGTGCGTTTCGAGTACGCCGATATCCCGGCTGACATGCTGGCCGAGGCGCTGCGCTGGCGTGACAAACTCATCGAGAAGGCCGCCGAAGCCAACGAAGTGCTGCTGGAAAAGTACCTCTCCGGCGAGACTCTGACCGAAGCGGAGATCAAGGCCGGCCTGCGTCAACGTACTGTGGCCAACGAAATCGTGCCCATGCTCTGTGGCAGCGCGTTCAAGAACAAGGGCGTGCAGGCGATGCTGGATGCCGTCATTGATTATCTGCCCTCGCCGCTGGACGTGCCCGCGATCAAGGGTCATGACGAGCGCGATCACGAGATAGAGCGCCATCCTTCGGATAAGGATCCGTTCTCCGCGCTGGCTTTCAAAATCATGACCGACCCGTTTGTCGGGCAGCTAGTGTTCTTTCGCGCCTACTCCGGTGTCGTCAAATCCGGCGACTCGGTGTTCAACCCGCTCAAGAGCAAGAAAGAGCGCCTCGGGCGCATCCTCCAGATGCACGCCAATGAGCGTAAAGAGATCAGCGAAGTCTATGCCGGCGACATCGCCGCTGCCGTGGGCCTGAAGGATGTGACCACCGGCGACACTCTGACTGACCCGGGGCATGTGATCGCGCTCGAACGCATGATCTTGCCCGAGCCGGTCATCTCGCAGGCCGTTGAACCCAAAACCAAGGCCGACCAGGAAAAAATGAGCCTCGCGCTCAACCGGCTCGCTCAGGAAGATCCTTCGTTCCGAGTGCGCACCGATGAGGAGTCCGGGCAGACCATCATCTCGGGCATGGGCGAGCTGCACCTCGAGATTCTGGTCGATCGCATGCGCCGCGAGTTCGGCGTCGAGGCCACAGTTGGCAAGCCGCAAGTCGCCTACCGCGAAACCGTGCGCAAAAAGGTCGAAGGGGTGGAAGGGAAGTTCGTCAAACAGTCCGGCGGGCGGGGCCAGTATGGCCATGCGGTCATTTCGGTCGAGCCGCAACCTGCCGGCAAGGGGTTTGAATTTGTCGATGCGATCAAAGGTGGGGTCATCCCGCGCGAATTCATCCCGGCGGTCGAGCGCGGCATTGTCGATACCCTGAACACGGGGGTGCTGGCCGGCTATCCGGTGGTGGATGTCAAGGTCACGCTCACCTTCGGTTCCTACCATGATGTGGATTCCAACGAGAACGCCTTCCGCATGGCTGGCTCGATGGCGTTCAAGGAAGGCATGCGTCGCGCCGACCCGGTGCTGCTCGAACCCATGATGCAGGTCGAGGTCGAAACGCCGGAAGACTTCACCGGCAATGTAATGGGAGATCTGTCTTCCCGTCGTGGCATGGTGCAAGGCATGGAAGACATTGCAGGCGGAGGTGGCAAACTCGTGCGTGCGGAAGTCCCCTTGGCCGAAATGTTTGGCTACTCCACCTCATTGCGCTCGTTGACACAAGGGCGCGCGACGTACTCCATGGAGTTCAAACATTATGCCGAGGCGCCGCGCCAAGTGGCCGAGCAGGTCATCGCCGCGCGCGCCGGCGGGCGCGGCTAAGACGCTGGGCAGTACCTGCCGCGCGCCGTGGCTCAGGCCAGGAAGTCCACAATGGCCTGATTAAAGGCGCGCGGGTTGCCGAGATTCATGCCATGCGAGGAGCCCGCGATCGCGATGCGCTGCGCCTGTGGCAGAAGCGTTTGCAGACGATCCAGCATGGCCGGATAGGGCGGGGGGCTCAGTGCCCCGCCGATAAGCAGCACGGGCATGGACAGGGCGGCGACATCGCCCACTGGCACCGTGGGTTCGCGGGCCTGGCCAAGCACGGTTTTGGCATTGTCCCGCACCATATCCTTGAACCACGGCACCATGCGGCGCCACGTATCCGGGCCCGTCACCGTGTCGATAAAAAGCGCCAGGCCGGCGTCGGGGTCACCGGCCTGGATCAGCGTCAGGGCACGCTGACGGAAGTCGCCGCGCTCATCTTCGCCGGGTCGTGTCATGCCGGGGTCGGCCAGCACCAGGCTGCGCACGCGGGCGGGGGCGTGCAACGCCGCCTCCACCGCAATGCGGCCCCCACGCGAATGGCCAACGAGGTGGGCAGACCCACCTGCCAGGGCATCGATGAAGGCCAGGACATCCGCGGTGTGCTGGGTGATGGAAAACCCCTCGCCGCTGCCGTCCCAGTCCTCGGGCCAGTAGTGGCGCAAGGATAGCGAGAAGACATGAAAGTGGCGTGCCAGGGAGGTGAGTTGCGGCTTCCAGTAACGGCAGTCGCATAGCGAGCCATGCACCAGCACCAGCGGATCGCCTTGGCCGGCTTCGGCGTACGTCAGGGGATAGCCGTCCAGGTCGACGGTCTTCAGATCGAGTTCAGGTTCGGAACGCATAACGGGGAAATGGGCGCAGTCGCGCCAGATTGTAGTGTGCAGGCGCGTTGTTGCCGACTGATACACTGATCACTTCCTCTTCCGGAGTGCCTTCATGCTTGCCACTGCCCTAGCTGTGAAGATTCAATAGGTTGTATGCATGGTTCATCCGAACCGGATTTGAGAAACTGGAAATCGCCAACCCCCCAGTTCACTCAAGGAGCCCGGCCGGATGAACACCCATAAGCATGCCCGATTGACCTTCCTACGTCGCCTCGAAATGGTCCAGCAATTGATCGCCCATCAAGTTTGTGTGCCTGAAGCGGCCCGCGCCTATGGGGTCACCGCGCCGACTGTGCGCAAATGGCTGGGCCGCTTTCTGGCTCAGGGCCAGGCGGGCTTGGCCGATGCGTCCTCGCGCCCGACGGTCTCGCCCCGAGCGATTGCGCCGGCCAAGGCGCTGGCTATCGTGGAGCTGCGCCGCAAGCGGCTGACCCAAGCGCGCATCGCCCAGGCGCTGGGCGTGTCAGCCAGCACCGTCAGCCGCGTCCTGGCCCGCGCCGGTCTGTCGCACCTGGCCGACCTGGAGCCGGCCGAGCCGGTGGTGCGCTACGAGCATCAGGCCCCCGGCGATCTGCTGCACATCGACATCAAGAAGCTGGGACGTATCCAGCGCCCTGGCCACCGGGTCACGGGCAACCGACGCGATACCGTTGAGGGGGCCGGCTGGGACTTCGTCTTCGTGGCCATCGATGACCACGCCCGCGTGGCCTTCACCGACATCCACCCCGACGAGCGCTTCCCCAGCGCCGTCCAGTTCCTCAAGGACGCAGTGGCCTACTACCAGCGCCTGGGCGTGACCATCCAGCGCTTGCTCACCGACAATGGCTCGGCCTTTCGCAGCCGCGCCTTCGCCGCGCTGTGCCATGAGCTGGGCATCAAGCACCGCTTTACCCGACCTTACCGCCCACAGACCAATGGCAAGGCCGAACGCTTCATCCAGTCGGCCTTGCGTGAGTGGGCTTACGCTCACACCTACCAGAACTCCCAACACCGAGCCGATGCCATGAAATCCTGGCTACACCACTACAACTGGCATCGACCCCACCAAGGCATCGGGCGCGCTGTACCCATCTCCAGACTCAACCTGGACGAATACAACCTATTGACAGTTCACACCTAGCCGAGCTGCCGGATTCGGCCCGCCGCGTTGCCTTGCTGCTGCAATCCATGGGGCACGACAAGCCCGTGGTAATGCTGCCGGCCAGTGGCAAGACATCCGCCCAGGCTGCAGCCGGTCTGGGGTGCGAGGTGGCGCAGATCGCCAAATCCATCATCTTCCGTCGTCTGTCCGATGATGCACCCGTACTGGTGGTGGCCAGCGGCATCAACCGCGTCGACGAGGCCAAGGTCGCGGCGCTTGTCGGCCCCTTGGGCAAAGCCGATGCCCGCTTCGTGCGCGCCACCAGCGGCTACGCCATTGGTGGCGTTTGCCCCATCGGGCACAGCACCCCGCCCGTGATGCTGCTCGACAGCGATCTGTTTCGTTACGACAGCCTGTGGGCGGCCGCCGGGCATCCCAATGCGGTCTTCAATCTGACACCGGCGCAGTTGGCGGCCATGACCGGCGCGGAGAGAGCCGACGTCGCGCTGCGCACCTGAAAAGCAAACGGCGGCCAGCCGGCCGCCGCTATGCCACGCGCTGCTATCTCAGAGTAACTGCAGGCGGCTCTTGGCGGTGTTGGCCGCCGGCGAGTTCGGGTAGTCACGGACAATGCGCTGCAGCGTCGTCTTGGCGCCCGCGCGGTTGTTCAATTCGATCTGGCTGCCGGCAATGACCAGCAGCGCATCCGGTGCGCGTGCATTGTCAGGCGATTTCTGCAGCAGGCTGCTCAACTGCTCGATGGCGCCTTTGTAATCGCGCGAGGCATAACGCGCGCTACCCAGATAGAACTGCGCGGTCGGTGCCAGTTGGCTGTTGGGATAGAGGGCGGTAAAAGCGGCCAGCGATTCGGCTGCCTCTTTGTACTGACCCTTGCGATACAAATCGGTCGCGCCGTCGAAAGCGGTTTGTTCCTGCGGATCGCCGACTTCCACGCCTTGGGGATTGCCGGGATGTTGCTGGCCTTGCGTCTGACTGCTGCTGGGCTGCTGGCGCGACACCAATTCAAGCTGGTCGCGCAATTGAGCGATTTCTTGTTGCAGCGATTGGAGCTGATCCGCCAGTTGCAGGCGGGCGCGTGAATTCTGTTCGTTCTGTTGCTGCAATTGCTGCCGCAGCTCCAGGATGGCACGTCGGGCCTCATCGTCGGAAAAAGCGTGGGCAGGCGCAGCCAGGGTGGCTAGGGCCAGGCTGGCAGCCAGTGTCAGGCTACGCAGGGAGAGAACTCGATCGCGCATAGAAATTCCAGATCTCTTAAAGCAAAAACGCCGGGACGGTCGGCAGACCGTCCCGACGCATGTGGGGCACTTGATTCCCGCTAAAACTTAGCGCTGATAAACGATATCGGCGCGGCGGTTTTCAGCGTAATCAGCTTCAGTCGTACCGAGAGCCTTGGGCTTTTCTTTGCCGAAGGAAATCGTTTCGATCTGTGCATCAGCGACGCCCAGCAGGGTCATCATACGACGAACGGCATCAGCACGACGCTGGCCCAGGGCCAGGTTGTACTCGGCGCCGCCGCGTGCATCGGTGTTGCCTTCGATCTTGATGTGCTGTTGCGGGTGCGAGGCCAGGTAACGGGCATGGGTTTCGACCAGGCCGCGGTACTGATCCGACACGCCGTAGCTGTCGAAATCAAAGTACACCGAGCGCTGTTGCGCCAGGATGCTTTGAGGGTTGAAGGGATCCAGGATTTGACCGGTGGTCGAACCCTGGGTGCCACCACCTTGACCGGCTTTATCGTCGAGAGGGACGGAGCTGCAAGCGGCCAGAGTGGCAGCCAGGGCAGCAATGGTTAGGCTTTTGGCAATGCGCGACTTCATGATAGTTCCTTTGCAAAGAGAGTCACACGTGTTATCGGGTAAATGGGCCCCACGTAGGTT
Organism: Bordetella holmesii; assembly: GCF_020735985.1. Taxonomy (NCBI): domain Bacteria; kingdom Pseudomonadati; phylum Pseudomonadota; class Betaproteobacteria; order Burkholderiales; family Alcaligenaceae; genus Bordetella; species Bordetella holmesii. The sequence continues at coordinate 2,788,307 of NZ_CP085973.1, read as the reverse complement.
CACGTATTTCTCCATTCAGGACTGACAGGGTCTGCCGCACGCGGCCATCGCTCGATACACCAGCAAGCACGCTACGGCCATTCTGTATGGTGGCGTAGAGCACCTGCATGCCGTTGGGCGCGAAGCTCGGCGACTGGTCATCACGACCATCCGTCAGCAGAGTTTCGGTGCCAGTGGACAGGTTTAGCGAGGCGATTCGGAACGCGCCGTCGCGTCTTGCAACGTACAGCAGCGTCGATCCATCAGGAGAAATTCGGGGTGAAATGTTGTAACTACCGTTAAACGTCAGGCGACGGGCTTCTCCGCCATCTAGGCCGACTTGGTAGATCTGCGGACCGCCGCTGCGATCACTGGTAAAGATAATGGAACGGCCGTCAGGCGTAAAGTTCGGTTCGGTGTCGATGCCGGGCGAACGCGTAATACGGCGCGGTTTTGAGCTTCCATCGGCCGAGACGATGTAAATTTGCGACAAGCCGTCCTGGGTGAGGGCCACGGCAAGCTGCGAACCGTCCGGCGACCAGGCCGGGGCGCTGTTGTTGCCCTTGAAGTTGGCCACCGGGATTTGCGAGCGGCTGGCCAGCGTCTGGACATACACCACGGGCTTGCCCGAATGGAAGCTCACATAGGCCAACTTGGAGCCATCCGGCGACCAGGTGGGCGAAATAATGGGTTCGCGCGAGCGCAAGGCAACCTGCGGGTTCTGGCCGTCAGCGTCGGCCACCTGCAGTTCGTAGGTATTGCCTTGTTTGACCACGTACGCGATGCGAGTGGCGAAGACGCCGCGCACGCCGGTGATTTTCTCGTAGATGCGATCAGCGATCTGGTGGGCGATGCGGCGCAGTTCCTGCTCCGTGCCCGAAAACGCCACGCCGTCGAGCTGGCCTTTCTTGACCGTATCGGCCAGGCGATAGCGCACTTCATAGCGGCCATCGGCGCCACGGGTGATGCTGCCGTAGGCCAGGAAGTCCGCGCCGCGGCCACGCCAGTCATCATAGGCAATGGGCGAGTCCACGGTCAGGCCGGCGCCTGCGGTGTTGATGAGGCGGAACTGGCCCGTGCGGGTCAGGTCGGCGCGGATGATGTCGGCCAGGGCGCGGCCGCGTACATCGTCGCCGGCGAAATCAGCGATGCCTATGGGGTATTGCGTGGCGCCCGTGCCGGAAATGTCCACGCGCAGTTGCGCGTGGGCCGGTTGGCAGACGATGAAGGCCGCCATGAGCAGCAGCAGCGCAAGGCCATACGATCGCAAAACCCCCGGCAGGGAGGCTCGGCTGGAAGCGGGTGTCATGGTCAGCAATCTCCTGTCAATCATACATACGGTACACGACGTCGATGAGGGGCTCGTAACGGCCCGTCGAAGGCTTGGGGAAGGGGTTGCAACTGCGGATACCGTTTTCGACCGCGCGGTCGAAACCGGCATTGCCGGAGGAACGGGTGAGCGTTACGTTGCCCACCTTGCCGTCACCTCCTAACTGTACTCGGTATTCCGCCGTCGGATTGGCCGATCCGGCGCGGGGCGGGGTCGGGAAGGCTACGCGGGGTTGCACGCAGGCACGTACCTTGGCGCCATAGCCATCGTCTCGGCCTCCGCCGGCCTGGTTGCGGTCCGCGGTGCCTCCGGGGCGACCCGCATTGCCCAGGATGTCGTTGCGGAAAGCATCGCGCAGTGCCTTGTCGGCAGCCGCCTTCTTGGCCGCTTCTTCCTTGGCCTTTTTCTCGGCCGAGGCTTTCTTGGCGGCGTCTTCCTTGGCCTTCTTGTCGGCGGCTTCCTTGGCTTTCTGCTCGGCTGCCTTGCGCTCCTGCTCCAGGCGCTGCTTTTCTTTCAACTCGGCCTGGCGGCGTTCTTCTTCCAGACGGGCTTTTTCCTTGGCGGCCTCGGCGGCCTGCCGGGCTTTCTCTTCCTGCTCGCGTTTTTTGCGTGCAGCTTCCAGCGCAATTTCCGGATCGGGTTGCGGTTCAGGCTGCGTTTGGGCGGGCTTGGGCGGCGGCGCGGGTTCCGGCTCGGGTTCGGGAGTCGGTTTGGGCGGCGTCGCATCGGGCGTATCGCCGTCCATCCACAATTCGACCTGCACCGGGCCGGGGTTCTGGGTGTGCCAGTTCAGCCCGAAGAAAAGCACGATGACCAACAGTATGTGTGCCAGCACCGCCAGGCCCAGGGACTTGGCATTGTCCTTGCGCTCAGGGGACCACGGGGTTTTACTGTCGGATCGGATAATCGGGGGCATGGGCTTGCGAGGTCAGGCGGGCGATGTGCGCCGGTCAGCGTTTCTTGGCGGGCGTGGACGGCGGCTGCGAACTGCCACCCTGATCCACCAGCAGGCCCAGGCGCGTGACGCCATTGCTGCGCAACTCGTCCATTACCTTGACCACGGTTTCGTAAGGGACCTTGCCATCGGCGGCGATCACCACCGGTGTCTCGGCGGTGATGCGCGAACGCACTTCGCTGACCAGCGCCGTGCGGGCGATATCCTGCAGTTCGGCGCCCGGTTCACGCATGCGCAGGGCAATCTGGCCATCCTGGGAAATCTGGACTTCCAGCGGTTTGGCGGGAACATCGGCCGCCGCGCCCACCGAGGGCAACTGGATCAGCCCGGGCGTGATCAGCGGGGCGGTGACCATGAAGATCACCAGCAGCACCAGCATGACGTCGATGTAGGGCACGACGTTGATGTCGGCCTTCATGCGGCGGCCGCCACGGCCGCTGGAGCGTACCGAAGGCATTAGCGCACCTGCCGCTGCAAGATGTTCAGGAACTCGTCGACGAAGCTGTCGAAACGGATCGAAATGCGGTCGATGTCGTTCGTGAAGCGGTTATAGGCCACCACGGCGGGGATGGCGGCAAACAGGCCGATGGCAGTGGCAATCAGGGCCTCGGCGATCCCGGGGGCCACCGACGCCAGCGTGGCCTGTTGCATGTTCGACAAGCCGATGAAGGCGTGCATGATGCCCCATACCGTACCCAGCAGCCCGATGTAGGGGCTGACCGAGCCGGCCGAGGCCAGAAAGTTCAGGTGCGACTCCAGGGAGTCCATCTCACGCTGGTAGGCGGCACGCATGGCGCGGCGCGGGCCGTCCAGCAGCTCGACCGAGTCGCCGCCGCCGCGGCGGGCCTTGAGAAACTCCGTCATGCCCGCGTCGAAAATGCGGGCCAGGGCGCCTTGCTCATCGCGGCGGCTGGCCACGGCCTGCTGCAGCATGGCCAGATCGCCGCCCGACCAGAAGTCATCCTCGAAGCGGCGCGTTTGCTGATGCGCGCGCTTGATCGCCATTCTCTTGGCAAAGATATATGTCCAGGACATAACCGAGATGCCCAGGAGCAGCAGCATGATGAATTGAACCGGCACGCTGGCATTGAGAATCAGCGAGGACATCGACATGTCGCTGGTGACTTGCATGGTTATTCCTGAGTGAATTCCAGTAGGGCGCGGAGAAAATCGGGCAACCCCGCGGGTCGCAAGCGTTCCGAGTCTACGCAGCAGATTTGGATTTGCCCTTCGGCTAGCAGTTCCCCATCCCGTTCGGCACGCTGCGCAAAGTGTATAGAAGCGCGGCCCAGTCGTGTGACACGGCTGCGGATCGTAAGCAGGTCATCGAGCCGCGCCGGCAACCGGTAGGCCATCTCCAGACTCTGGACGACAAACAGCCGCTTTTCCTCGCGCGCCAGCCGAGACTGATCGACTCCGAGGTTGCGCAGCCATTCGGTGCGGGCACGCTCGAAGAACTTGAGGTAATTGGCATAGAAAACCACTCCGCCGGCGTCAGTGTCTTCATAGTAGACACGTACGCTCAGAGTGGATTCGGCAGACGTCGGCTGGCTCACGATGGATAAACGGCCTAGGGGAAACCCGGGTCAATGACGACCCGGGGCGGAGTCTACAGCGTTTCGAGCTTGTTCAGTATCTCTTTCAGTGCCGAATCCAGCGAAATTTTTTCAGCCTCTGTCTGACGGCGAGTCTGGACTTCGACGAGGCCCTCGTTCAGGCCACGGTCGCCAATGGTGACCCGCAGCGGCACGCCGATGAGCTCCCATTCAGCGAACATCACGCCCGGGCGGGCATCGCGGTCATCGAGAATGACATCCACGCCATGCTCGCGCAGGGCGGCGTACAGCGCTTCGGCCTTGTTACGCACCGTTTCACTTTTACCCCAGCCAACCGGGCAGATCACGACTTCAAAGGGAGCGATGGCGCGTGGCCAGATGATGCCCTTGCTGTCGAAATTCTGTTCGATGGCCGCTCCGACGATGCGGGTCACGCCAATGCCGTAGCAACCCATCTGCATGACGGCCGGCTTGCCCGTCTCGTCCAGAAAGGTTGCCTTGAGGGCTTCGGAGTACTTGGTGCCCAGGAAGAACACGTGGCCGACTTCGATGCCGCGCTGGATGGCCAGCGTGCCCTTGCCGTCGGGGGAAGGGTCGCCGGCGACGACATTGCGCAAGTCCGTCACCAGCTCGGCTTCGGCAAGATCGCGGCCCCAGTTCACGCCACGCAGGTGGAAGTCCTCACGATTGGCGCCGCAAACGAAATCGGCCATGTTGGCCACCGTGCGGTCGGCGATGATGCGGACTGGCTTGATCGTGCCGATGGGGCCCAGATAGCCCGGCTTGCAGCCAAAGTGCTCGACGATCTCGGCCTCGGTGGCAAAGCGGAAGTTCTTCAGCCCCGGCAGTTTGCCTGCCTTGATTTCATTGAGTTCGTGGTCGCCACGCAGCAGCAGCAGCCAGATCTGCACGCCGTCGTCTTCGGACTCGGTGGCCAGGACGATGGGCTTGATGGTCTGAGTCAACGGCAGGCCGAGCAGCTTGGCGACGTCCTCGCATTTGGCCGCACCCGGGGTGGACACCTCCTGCATGGTTTCGGTCGGCGCGGCGCGTTCGGCCAGCAGGCAGGGCGCTTCGGCCAGTTCGATATTGGCTGCGTAATCCGAATCAGGGTTAAAGACCAGCAGGTCTTCTCCGGTATCGGCGATCACCTGGAACTCATGGCTGCGCGACCCGCCAATGGAGCCGGTGTCGGCGGCCACGGCACGGAATTCCAGTCCCAGACGGCGGAAAATCCGGTGGTAGGCATCGAACATGATGTCGTAGCTGCGGCCGGCGGCAGCCTCGTCCCGGTCGAAGGAGTAGGCGTCCTTCATGGTGAACTCGCGTCCGCGCATCACGCCAAAGCGTGGGCGGCGCTCATCCCGGAACTTGGTCTGGATGTGATAGAAATTCACCGGCAGCTGACGATAGCTGTGGATCTCATTGCGCGCGATGTCGGTGATGACCTCTTCGGAGGTCGGCTGCAGCACGAAGTCGCGCTGGTGCCGATCTTTGATGCGCAGCAGTTCGGGGCCGTATTGCTCCCAGCGGCCCGATTCTACCCAGAGCTCGGCCGGTTGCACGACCGGCATCAGCAGCTCCACGGCACCCGCGGCATTCATTTCGTCACGGATGACGCCTTCAACCTTGCGGATGACCTTCAGGCCCAGGGGCATGTAGGTGTAAATGCCGCCGGCCAGTTTCCGGATCATGCCGGCCCGCGTCATGAGTTTATGGCTGGCGACTTCTGCCTCGGCAGGAGCCTCTTTCAGGGTGTTGAGATGGTAGTTGGATGCGCGCATGTTTAAAGGTGGCAGCAGATACGTATAATCGTCCGTAATTGTATTGAATTCGGTGGGGGTGGCCCATGCTTGATCGCGAAGGCTACCGCCCCAATGTCGGCATCATTCTCGTCAACGGTAAAAACGAGGTCTTTTGGGGTAAGCGAATCCGGGAGCATGCCTGGCAATTCCCGCAGGGCGGCATCAAATATGGCGAAAGCCCGGTGCAGGCCATGTATCGCGAACTCCATGAGGAAGTGGGCCTCAAGCCCGAGCATGTCCGTATTTTGGGGCGTACACGTGACTGGTTGCGTTATAACGTGCCGGATCACTTCGTCCGGCGTGAGTGGCGTGGCCACTATAAAGGACAAAAGCAGATTTGGTTCCTGCTGCGCCTGGTTGGGCGCGACAGCGACGTATGCCTGCGCTCGACGCAGCATCCGGAGTTCGACGCCTGGCGCTGGAGCCAGTATTGGGTGCCCTTGGACGCGGTGATCGAGTTCAAGCGCGATGTTTACACACAGGCCTTGAACGAGCTGGCTACGATCCTGTTCCGCAGGCATCACGAAACGCGCTATTTGCGCCAGCGTGTGCACGGACCTCGCTCTTCTGATAATTCCGCGGAAACAGACGGACATGCGCATATTGCTGGTTGAAGATGAGCGCGACATGGCCTCTTGGCTCATGCGTGCGCTGGCGCAGAGCGGGTTTCTACCCGATCATGCGCCGGATGCACGCACGGCCGAAGGCCTGATGGCCGGTAATGAGTACGATGCCATCGTCATGGATCTGCGTCTGCCCGACAAGCACGGCCTGGTCTTGCTGCGCGAGATGCGCAACCGTGACGACCGCACTCCGGTATTGCTGCTGACGGCGCAGGGTGCCTTGCAGGATCGTGTCCGGGGCCTGAATTTGGGGGCCGACGACTTCCTGACCAAACCCTTCGCCCTTGAAGAGCTGGAAGCCCGCCTGACCGCGCTTGTGCGGCGCAGTCGGGGCCGCCAGCATCCGCGGCTGCAATGCGGTTCGCTGTCATACGACGGCGAGAGCCGGGCGTTCACGCTGGATGGCGCGTTGCTCTTTCTGACCCCGCGCGAGCACGCCGCGCTGGCGGCCTTGCTGACCCGCAGTGGCTATCCGGTGGACAAGGCGCAGTTGTTCGGCAAGGTGTTCACACATGACAGCGAGGCCAATCCGGACGCCATCGAGGTGGTGTTGCACCGGTTGCGCAAGAAACTCGCTGGCAGCGACGTGCGTATCGTGACGGTACGGGGCCTGGGGTATATGCTCGAAAGCGTGGCGCGTGAGCCCACCGAGTCCTGAGCGCCGGTGGCGCCGGCCCTTGCTGGGCATCCGGGCGCTGCTGATTTCGCTGCTGCTGCCCGGGGTGATTCTGCTGTTGGTCATCGACAGCCTGAACGACTATCGCACGCTGTCGGCCATCACCAACGAGGCCTATGACTCGGCCTTGCTGGAGCCGGCTCGTGTGCTCGAGAGCAGCCTTGAGTTCCATCCTGATGGCAGCCTGCAGGTGGCTACGCCCCTGTACGCCCAGGTCATGCTGGAATCGCGGGTAGGCCTGCGCAAATATTTCCGCATCGAAGAAATCGACCCTCCCTGGCCGGAAGGGGCCAAGGAGCAGCCGAAAGACGGTCGCAGCCTGGCCGGCATGCCCGAAATGCCGCGCCCGCCAGTGTGGCCCCAAGGCAATGGGCAGCCCATTTTTTACGACGCGGTCTATCGCAATGACCCAGTGCGAGCCGTGGCGGTGTTGCGCGACCTCTATTATCACGGGCAGCACCGGCAGGTGTTGGTCATCGTGGCCGAAAGCATGGGCAAGCGGCTGGCGGCCGAAACCGCCGCTCAGCGCCAGGAGGTCCTGCGTGATGCACGCATGCTGGCCTTGGTGGCGTTACTGGTCTGGTGGGGAGTGACCTGGGCCTTGCGGCCCCTGGTGCGCCTGCGCAATGACATCCGCTCGCGCCGCCAGGACGACCTCACGGCGCTGGATGCTTCACGCGTGCCTAGCGAAGTCGCGCCGCTGGTCGAAGCCGTCAACTACCACATTGCCCGCCATCGTCACGTCATCGACGGACAGGCGCAATTCCTGGCGGACGCCTCGCATCAATTGCGTACCCCGCTGGCCATCATGCTCACGCAGGCGCAATACGCCTTGCGCGAGCGCGACCCGGCGCGTGCGCAGGAGGGCTTGCGCGCCATCGTCGACCAGTTGGGCCGTACTCGCCGTTTGACAGAGCAGTTGCTGTCCCTGGCGCATGCCAACCAGGCCGAGGTCACGCCACGGCAGGTACTCGATCTGAACGATCTGGCGCGCGGGGTCGTGCTGCAGTATCTGCCTCTTGCCCACGAAAAACGCCAGGATCTGGGCTGGGTCGATGCGCGCGGCGAAGACACCGCTCGTGAGGACTTCGGGCAGGTGGTGGTACCGGTGATGGGCAGCGAGGCAGAACTGCACGAGTTGCTCTCAAATCTCGTGCACAACGCCATCAACTATGCCCCGCCAGGCGCGCGGATCACAGTTTCCGTGGTCAAAAAAGCCGATCGGGCAGAAGTCATCGTCGCCGATAACGGCCCGGGCATCGACCCCGTGTTGCGTGCCCGGGCCTTTGCCCGTTTTGACCGCATTGGCGGTGAGCGCTCGGCCGCCTCTTCGGGCACGGGTCTGGGCCTGGCTATCGCGCGTGGCTTTGCGCGGCGCAACGATGGTGACATCGACCTCTGCGATGGTGAACCGAACGAGCAGGGCGGACACGGCCTGGCTGCCGTTTTCTGGATGCCCATAATCGATGTGGCGATCTCCCCGACAGGCCCTGACAGCCGTCCCTGACGTAAAACATGCTGAATCTGCCTAGGGATAACCCCGGGATTCAGGAGCCCGACAGTCAATAGAAAGCGGATTAGCAGCTTCGCTTCGTATTCTGCGTGCCGGTCCCATTGAAAACGGGACAGGCCGCGCTCGCTTTTGGGGCGCAGGCGGATCAACCGCGCCCAGGGCGCGCGAGGAGCAAGCGTGGACTTATCTAGTTATAAAAAGGACTACTACGGGGGCGTGTTGATGGTGCTGGTCGGCCTTGGGGCCGTGTATGCCGGTACTGACTACCATCTGGGCACGTTGTCCCACATGGGTCCGGGGTTTTTCCCCGCAGCAGTAGGCGCTCTGTTGGCTTTTGTCGGTTTGTTGATTGCCATGTCGGCACGTGCCAAGGGCGCGGCGGACCTTGGCAAAGAGGCGCCCGAGACGCCGGAGCCGGCTGGGCATAACCACGCATTTCCGGACATCCGTGGCAGCGTCTGCATTCTGTTGGGCATTCTCGCGTTTCTGCTCCTCGGTGAGTGGGGAGGCCTTCTGCCGGCCACGTTCGCCATCGTGTTCATCTCCGCGCTGGGTGATCGCACCAACACGTTGAAACAGGCTTTGTTCCTGTCCTTGTCGATGTGCGCGATCGCCGTCGTTGTCTTCTGGTGGGCGCTGCAACTGCAGCTGCCGCTGTTTCGCTGGGGTTGAGCACCATGATCATGCAATCTTTGACTGACCTCTGGTACGGGTTCGGTGTCGCGTTCCAGTGGCACAACCTGATGTGGTCGTTTTTTGGCGTGCTGGTGGGTAACCTTATTGGCGTGCTGCCCGGTATGGGCGCGCTGTCGGCTATCTCCATCCTGCTGCCGCTGACCTACGTCATGCAGCCGGTGCCAGCGATTCTGATGCTGGCCGGTATTTTCTACGGTTCGCAGTACGGGGGCGCGATCGGCGCAATTCTGCTGAACCTGCCCTCGCACCCGCCGCATGCCGTGACTTGCCTGGACGGCTATCCATTGACCAAGCAGGGCAAAGGCGGGACAGCGCTTGGCATCACGATGATCTGTTCGTTCTTTGCCGCCTCCATCGGCATCATCGTGATGGTCTTCGCGTCGCCGTTGCTGGTCGAGGTGGCATTCAAATTCGGCCCGACCGAAATCTTCTCCATCATGCTGCTGGGCCTGCTGGCCGGCGCCACCATGTCGCGCGGTTCGCCGCTGCGGGGCGTGGCCATGACACTGTTTGGCCTGCTGTGCGGCGTGGTCGGAACCGACGTGAACACGGGCACGATCCGTTTTTCATTCGGTCTGCTGGATCTGTCCGATGGGCTGGAGCTGGTGGCCATTTCGATGGGCCTGTTCGGCGTGGCCGACTTCCTGATGAGCGTCAATCGCATGGCCTCGATCAGCACCGGCGCCAAGCTGCGTGTGCGGGATATGCGGCCATCCAAAGCCGAGATGAAGGAAGCCTTCATGCCCATGGTGCGGGGCACGCTGGTCGGCACGCTGTTTGGCGCCATGCCTGGCACGGGCCCGACCATCACGACCTTCATCGCCTATGCGCTCGAGCGCAAGGTTTCCAAAACACCTGAAAAATTCGGCACGGGCATGATCGCGGGGGTTGCCGCGCCCGAAGCCTCTTCGCACTCCAAAACGCAGGTCGACTTCATTCCGACGATGAGCCTGGGCATCCCTGGCGATGCGGTGATGGCCCTCATTCTTGGTGCGTTGCTCATTCAGGGTATCCAGCCAGGTCCCCAGCTCATTACTGAGCATCCGGACATCTTCTGGGGGCTGATCGCCAGTTTCTGGGTGGGCAACGTGTTGTTGATGGTGCTCAACGTCCCGCTCATCGGCGTATGGGTCAAGTTGCTGCAGGTGCCTTATCGCTATCTGTTTCCGTCTGCGTTGTTCTTCATTGCAGTGGGGGTATTCAGTACGCAGAACAGCTTGTTCCAGATATGGGAAGTGCTGGCATTCGGTGTGATCGGCGCATTTTTGATGTTCCTGGATTTCTCGGTCGCGCCTATCTTGTTGGGCTTTGTGCTGGGGCCGATGGTCGAGGAAAACTTCCGCCGGGCCTTGCTGCTGTCGCGGGGCGACATGATGATTTTTGTGGAGCGGCCCATCAGTGCCTGGTTCATCGGGGCCAGTGCCCTGCTGATTCTCGCGCAGATCTGGGCTTTCGCACGGCGCAACCGCAAAAAGCCGCAAACGGCTCAAACAGCGGCCTGAAGATAATACGGTTCAGCGTGTGGGGCGGCCTTGGTGCCGCCCTTTTTTTTGGTTCATCGAGGAATACCGGGGAATGCAGACCGGATCTTGAGGAAGAAGTACTCCTGATCGCGGTAGCCGTAGGCGCGGCGCTTGATGACTTTGATGGTGTTGTTGATGCCCTCGACGATGCTGGTGTTGAGCCGGTGGCGACAGCGAGACAGAATCCCGTGCAGATAGGCTTTTAGCTTGAGCGCGAAGTGAGCCAAGGCGGCGATGCCGCTGCCCCGAGCCTGTTGCAGCCAGTGATCCCATGCCTGGCGGGCGTAGCCGGGGTGTTGGTAGAACCACAGCTGTTTGAGCTCATCGCGCATCAGATAAGCGGTGAGCAAGGGCTGGTTGGCCTGGAGCAACTCGTCCAACTTTACCGATTGGCACGGATCGAGGTTTTTGCGATTGCGCAGCAGTAGCCAGCGACTGGACTTGATCACCCGGCGGGCCGGCTTGTCGTGCCGCAACTGGTTCGCTTGGTCTACACGCACCCGGTCTATCACTTCACGGCCGTACTTGGCCACGACGTGGAACAGGTCGTAGACGATCTCGGCGTTGGGGCAGTTGGCCTGGATCTCCAGCTCATAGGCCGTCGTCATGTCGATCGCTACGGCCCGGATCTGCTGGGCAACCCCAGTTGGCAGTTGTTCGAAGAAGGCTCTGGCCGTCTCGCGCGAGCGGCCATCACCGATCCATAGCACCTGACGGCGGATCGGATCGACAACGACCGTGGCATAACGATGGCCCTTGTGTAGAGCGAACTCGTCCATCGCTAGGTAGTGGATCTGGCTCCAGTCCGGCTCTTGGATCGCCCGTCGCAGCAGGGCCTTGTCCAGCGCCTTGACCGTGTGCCAACCCAGTTGGAAGAAGCGCGCCACGGCCAGAATGTTGCTGGACTCAAGCAACTGGCTGACCGCCTCGGCCAGCCGGTCGGTCACTCGCTGGTAACGGCCCAGCCAGCTCAGCCTCTCCAGATGCGGTCCACCGCACTGCTCGCACCAGACCCGCCGACGCGGCACTACCAGCGTCACTCGCAGCGCCATTAGCGGCAGATCCCGCACCCGGCGCGTGGTCGTCTCATGCACCTGCCGACATCGGTTGCCGCAGTGCTCGCAGTGCATCGTTCGCGCTGAAGGCTTCAGGTAAATCGTGACCGTCCGGCTCTCACCTTCAGGCCACACGACCCGCTCCACCCGATAACCTTCCCACCCACCCAACCTCTCGATCGTCTTGCGGTCCAGCATGATCCCGGCCTTGATCCTTGAAAAATCAAGGATCAAGCGTAACGGCAATCAAGCACGGCTCCACGCTATTCCGCGATGAACCTTTTTTTGCCTGCGCTAGCGGCTCACGGGCTTCAATCCCATGCGCTCATAGCTCGGTGGCAGGCGTTCGAACAGGAAGTCAAGAAAGGCCCGCACGGCCGGAATCATTCCGCGCCGCGAGGGGTAGATGCAATGCACGATGCCTTCGGGCGAGCGCCAGTCCGGCAGCACCGGCACCAGTTCGCCCCGGCGTAACTCCGCCTCCGTGGCCGCCGAAGGCAGCAGCGCCACCCCGCGTCCCCGGACGGCAGCCTCGGTAAGCACGATGAAATCATTGCAGCAAAGGCGGGGGGCCACCGTGATGGCGCGTTCTTGGCCTTGACCATCGTGCAACGACCAGATGACTTCGGTTTGCGGGTCGTTGAAGCTGAGTGTGTTGTGCTGGACCAAGGCTTCGGGCGACTCCGGGGTACCGTGACGCTGCAAGTAAGCCGGACTGGCCACCAGTGTGCTGGTGGCCGCGCCCAGTTGCCGCACCACCAGTTCGGCATCGGTATCCAGCTTGGTGCGCACGCGCAGCGCCAGGTCGACACCTTCGCTGATCAGGTCGACCCACCGGTTCGTCGCCAGCATTTGAATGGATACCTCGGGCCAGGTATCCAGAAATTCGGGCAACAAGGGGGCGAGCAACTGCTGCGCAATGGAGATCGGACAGCTTACGATCACCGGGCCCGCCGGCTGCGTCTGCATTTGCCGCATGGCTTCATCGGCCGCGCGTGCCGCCGAGGTCATCTCGCGGCAGTAATGCAGATAGCGTTCGCCTGCCGTGGTCAGACGCAGGCGCCGCGTCGTACGCTGCAACAGCCGCACACCCAAGCGTTCTTCCAGCTGAGAAATACGCCGCGACAAGCGCGATTTGGGCAGATCGAGGACCCGCGCCGCCGCGCTGAAGCCGCCCTGGTCGACGACTTGAGAAAAATAAAAGAGGTCGTTGAGGTCTTGCATGTTCGTTCTGTGAGGGAACACCTGCTTCATCATAGGCCGGTTCACGGCACAGATGAAGCCCCGTTTCGGCGCGCAGGCGGGCACCGCCCCGCCAGAGGGTGGGGAAAAAAAAACGAGGGCTTGCTGCCCTCGTCGTGGTCATCGCTTCCGTTGGGCGTTCAGTCGCGCAGGCGGGTGATGAGGCTGGAGGTATCCCAGCGGCCGCCGCCTTTTTTCTGAACATCACCGTAGAACTGATCGACCAGGGCCGTCAGCGGCAGGCGGGCACCATTGTTGCGGGCCTCCGTCAGCACCAGGCCCAGGTCTTTGCGCATCCAGTCCACCGCAAAACCGAAATCGAACTTGTCGTCGACCATGGTGCCGCCACGGTTTTCCATCTGCCAGCTCTGCGCGGCGCCTTTGCTGATGACGTCGAGCACGACCTTCATGTCCAGGTCCGCAGCCTGACCAAAGGCGATGGCTTCCGAAAGCCCCTGTACGACCCCCGCGATGCAAATCTGATTGACCATTTTGGCCAGTTGCCCCGCGCCGGGCGCGCCCACCAGAGTGACCGCGCGCCCATAAGCGGCGGCCACAGGCTTGACGGCATCGAATATGGGCGCCTCACCGCCGCACATAATGGTGAGCACGCCGTTGACCGCACCGGCTTGGCCGCCCGAGACGGGGGCGTCGACGAAATTCAGTCCAAGCTCCTTGGCGCGCGCATACAACTCACGCGCCACATCCGCCGAAGCGGTCGTGTGGTCGACAAATGTCGACGCCTTGGTCATGCCGGCAAAGGCACCTTCTTCGCCCAGCACCACGCTGCGCAAGTCGTCGTCATTGCCCACGCAGGCAAACACGATGTCTGCGCCCTTTGCGGCGTCGCGAGGCGTTGGGGCAGATTTGCCGCCGAACTCCTGCACCCAGGCCTGGGCCTTGGCGGCGCTGCGGTTGTAGACCGTTACGTCGTGTCCGGCCTTGGCAAGATGGCCTGCCATGGGAAGGCCCATGACGCCGAGCCCGAGGAAGGCGACCTTCTTGGCCGCGACGTTGTCATAGGTTTTGGAGCCGATGCTTGCCATGCCTGATGTTCCCGGTGAGTGTGAGACAGCGAATCCGTTAACTTACCGCAATCGTTCGCCTGCGGCGAGGGGGATCTGGGCAGGCTGTCGGGCGCGCGCGGCACCGGCGAAAAAAAAGGTTCATCGCGGAATAGCGTGGAGCCGTGCTTGATTGCCGTTACGCTTGATCCTTGATTTTTCAAGGATCAAGGCCGGGATCATGCTGGACCGCAAGACGATCGAGAGGTTGGGTGGGTGGGAAGGTTATCGGGTGGAGCGGGTCGTGTGGCCTGAAGGTGAGAGCCGGACGGTCACGATTTACCTGAAGCCTTCAGCGCGAACGATGCACTGCGAGCACTGCGGCAACCGATGTCGGCAGGTGCATGAGACGACCACGCGCCGGGTGCGGGATCTGCCGCTAATGGCGCTGCGAGTGACGCTGGTAGTGCCGCGTCGGCGGGTCTGGTGCGAGCAGTGCGGTGGACCGCATCTGGAGAGGCTGAGCTGGCTGGGCCGTTACCAGCGAGTGACCGACCGGCTGGCCGAGGCGGTCAGCCAGTTGCTTGAGTCCAGCAACATTCTGGCCGTGGCGCGCTTCTTCCAACTGGGTTGGCACACGGTCAAGGCGCTGGACAAGGCCCTGCTGCGACGGGCGATCCAAGAGCCGGACTGGAGCCAGATCCACTACCTAGCGATGGACGAGTTCGCTCTACACAAGGGCCATCGTTATGCCACGGTCGTTGTCGATCCGATCCGCCGTCAGGTGCTATGGATCGGTGATGGCCGCTCGCGCGAGACGGCCAGAGCCTTCTTCGAACAACTGCCAACTGGGGTTGCCCAGCAGATCCGGGCCGTAGCGATCGACATGACGACGGCCTATGAGCTGGAGATCCAGGCCAACTGCCCCAACGCCGAGATCGTCTACGACCTGTTCCACGTCGTGGCCAAGTACGGCCGTGAAGTGATAGACCGGGTGCGTGTAGACCAAGCGAACCAGTTGCGGCACGACAAGCCGGCCCGCCGGGTGATCAAGTCCAGTCGCTGGCTACTGCTGCGCAATCGCAAAAACCTCGATCCGTGCCAATCGGTAAAGTTGGACGAGTTGCTCCAGGCCAACCAGCCCTTGCTCACCGCTTATCTGATGCGCGATGAGCTCAAACAGCTGTGGTTCTACCAACACCCCGGCTACGCCCGCCAGGCATGGGATCACTGGCTGCAACAGGCTCGGGGCAGCGGCATCGCCGCCTTGGCTCACTTCGCGCTCAAGCTAAAAGCCTATCTGCACGGGATTCTGTCTCGCTGTCGCCACCGGCTCAACACCAGCATCGTCGAGGGCATCAACAACACCATCAAAGTCATCAAGCGCCGCGCCTACGGCTACCGCGATCAGGAGTACTTCTTCCTCAAGATCCGGTCTGCATTCCCCGGTATTCCTCGATGAACCAAAAAAAAACCGGGCCCAAGGGCCCGGTTGACGTTGCTCGCAAAAGGATTGCTTAATCTTCTTCGACGAAGGTCTCTTCGCGTTTTTTGCGGATCGCGGGCAGCGCGACCACCACCACCAGAGCCAGGGCCAGGGCCAGCAGCGAGGCCGACAGCGGGCGGGTGATAAAGGTCGAGAAGTCGCCACGCGACAGCAGCAGGGCGCGACGGAAGTTTTCTTCCATCATGGGGCCCAGCACCAAACCCAGCAGCAGCGGTGCACCTTCGCACTTCAACTTGGACCAGACATAACCCACGACACCGAAAGCGGCCGTCATGAAGATGTCAAAGCTGTTGTAGTTCAACGAATACACGCCGATGGTGCAGAACACCAGAATGGCCGGGAAGAGGACGCGGTAAGGCACCTTCAACAACTTGACCCACAAGCCGATCAGAGGCAGGTTCAGAATCACCAGCATCAGGTTGCCGATCCACATCGAGGCGATCAGGCCCCAGAACAGCTCGGGGTGGCTGGACATGACCTGCGGACCCGGCTGGATGTTGTGGATGGTCATGGCGCCAACCATCAGCGCCATCACGGCGTTGCCCGGGATGCCCAGGGTCAGCAGCGGGATGAAGGAAGTCTGAGCTGCCGCGTTGTTGGCCGACTCCGGGCCTGCCAGGCCGGCCGGATGACCCTTGCCGAAGCGCTCGGGATTCTTCGAGATCTTCTTTTCGAGCGTGTAGGAGGCGAACGACGACAGCACGGCACCACCGCCAGGCAGAATGCCAAGCGCCGAGCCCAATGCAGTACCGCGAAGTACAGCGGGAGCCGCTTCCTTGAATTCCTGCTTGTTCGGGTACAGGGAGCCAATCTTGTCGGTGATGTCGACGCGGTTTTCCTTCTGCTCGAGGTTGTTCATGATTTCGGAGAAACCGAACACGCCCATGGCCACGATGGCGAAGTCAATGCCGTCTTGCAGTTCGGGAACGCCGAAGTCGAAACGTGCGACGCCCGAGTTCACGTCGGTGCCGACCATGCCCAGCAGCAGGCCGAGAATGATCATGGCGATGGCCTTGGGCAAGGAGCCCGAAGCCAGCACGACAGCGCCGACCAGACCCAGCACCATCAGCGAGAAGTACTCGGCAGGGCCGAACTTGAAAGCCACTTCGGCCAGCGGGGGCGCGAAGGCAGCCAGCAGCAGGGTTGCCACGCAGCCGGCGAAGAACGAACCCAGCGCGGCGATGGCAAGCGCGGAGCCAGCTCGGCCGTTACGGGCCATCTGGTGGCCATCCAGCACGGTCACCACCGCGGATGTCTCACCGGGCAGGGCTACCAGAATGGCCGTCGTCGAACCGCCATACTGAGCGCCGTAATAAATCCCGGCCAGCATGATCAGGCCGGCAACCGGCGGCAGCACGTAAGTGATGGGCAGCAGCATGGCGATGGTCGGAACCGGGCCAATACCGGGGAGCACGCCGATCAGCGTACCCAGAATGCAGCCCAGCAGGGCATAGGCCAGATTCTCGGGGCTGATGGCCACCGAAAAACCCAGCAGGAGGTTGTCAAGCAATTCCATGGCGAGTGTTCTCCTCTAGCCTTAGATAAACGACGGCCACAGCGGGAAGATCAGGCCCAGACCCTTGATGAAGGCCAGGTACGTGAACACCACCAGGAAAACGCCGTTGGCCAACGCGACCTTGAGACTGAACTCATGGCTTGCCAGGCTGCTGAGCACAACCAGCAGAAAGACGGCGATGTAGACGCCCAGGAGCTTGAGCACCAGGGCATAGACGATGACGGAGCCAATGACCAGAAATACGATGCGCCAATCGAAACGGTCTACGTGTGTTTCGGTGGCCTTCTTGGAAAGCGAGCCGATCAGAACGATCGCGCCCAGCAAGGCAAGGACGAGTCCCAGCCAGAAGGGGAAGTACCCCGGTC
This sequence comes from Bordetella holmesii, assembly GCF_020735985.1. Classification (NCBI taxonomy): domain Bacteria; kingdom Pseudomonadati; phylum Pseudomonadota; class Betaproteobacteria; order Burkholderiales; family Alcaligenaceae; genus Bordetella; species Bordetella holmesii. Next base: position 2,770,962 of record NZ_CP085973.1, on the reverse strand, counting down.
CCATGCGGGCCGCAGTACCCATTTGGTAGCTGCTGGCCTGCCAGGAGAATCCCAGCCCGAAGATGATGAACATCACCCCCGACCAGAAATCCTGTCGATTGCGTAGCTGCATGATTGGTTGGCTCCTGTTTTACAGCGTGTAGATTGGTGCAAGCCCGCTACGGTGTTGGCCACTGCTGGCGGGCACAAAAAAGGCACTAGGGGGTGCCATTCGTTGTTGTTGAAAGCTTTCAGCGCTTTTGTTGAAAGCGAGATTGCGCTTTTTTGAAGGCCGAATGGTAATGGAGGGGATCACGCATGCAAACCCTGGCTTGCGCCAGAATCACTGGGGTTTTCCCGCAGTTTTGGCACAAATAGGGGATGATCCGGGTCTATTCTGTAACCGCGGCGTCAGTTTGAAGGCGTTTTGAAAGCTAAATGAAAGCTTGAAGAAAGTTTCGCGAAAGCCATCCGGGGGCTGCTGCGAGGGTGGCCTTTCTTGCGGGCCGCGACAGGCATCTGACAAAAAGCTTTCAGGTGGTACTGAATATTGCCGGTTTTCTCAGCTTGCGTGAAGAGGCCCGAATCGGTTCCGGATGGTTTACGATAGTGCCCATGCTGCAAGACCTCGATCAACTCGCCGCCCGAATTGGGCAATTGGTGCAACGCACCCGGCAACTGCACGCCGAGCGTGATGCGTTGCGTATTCGTCTCAACGACAGCGATGCGGAAGCGCGCGCGCTCAAACAGCGCTGCGCCGACCGCGAAGCCGAACTCCAGGCCCTCAAAGAACAGATGCGCGACCACAGCGGCGCGCTCGACCTTTGCAAGGCCGAATCCCAACAGGCCGAAGCCGCGCTGCGTGAGCAACTGGCGCGCGAGTCCGCCGACCGCCTCGCGCTCGAGGCCCGGATAGGCGAGCACGAACGCCAGATGCAACACGCGCTGGCCGCGCGTGATGCCGAGGTGCAGCGTCTGCGCCTGGCCGCCTCATCGGCGCGCGAGCGCATCGACGCGGTACTGGCGCGCCTTCCTGGCGCCGCAGCGGGAGAACAAGCCTGATGGAACGCCTAGATGTCTCTATCCTGGGCCGCGACTATTCACTCGCGTGCTCGGCCGAAGAAAAACCCGTGCTGCTTGCCGCGGTGCGTCATGTGGATCACCTCATGCTGCGCATCCAGGGCACCGGGAAAATTTCCAGCAATGAACGCATCGCCGTCATGGCTGCCTTGCAGATTGCCGGGGAGCTGCTCGCCATGAAGGCCCCCGACGGCCCGCTTGGAGGTTTGGCAGTTGGCGACTTCAAGCGTAGAATCGAAGAAATGAACCTGTTGCTCGATGGCGCACTGTCGGGCCAGGAAAAGCTTATTTAAACGTAGTTGATGTCCCCTGGACGCTGCGTTGTCAGTTTGTCCCTGCGGTGCTCGTGACTTGGCCATACATTCTCTGAACCGATGCTATCGGCATAATGGTTGCGGGAGTGTTGAGCTGGAGTGATCGTCACTTGTTGACGAACCCGATGCTCTTCGGATCGCGACCACCTTGAACCTAAGGGTTCGAGATGCCGGCCTAGACGGCACACGCGGGGCATCTATCCCGGCAGGCCTGCTTCGCCTCGAAGCGAGGGCCTGCCCCGGGGCCGGATTCGCCCGGGCCTGCCTTCCCACCCACCTTACGGGTTTCCTCATGCACCGATCCTTTGCGTTGTCGCTCACCCGAATCGCGGCCGCCTGCTGCGCCGCTGTGGCGTTGTCCGGCGCATCGCCAAGTTTTGCGCAAACCTCGACCCCGGCCGCGTCCGAGGCAGCCGCGCGCAGCACCGCGCCCGAACTCAGCTTGCAGGCCTCGGCCTCGGCCGAGGTCAGGCAGGACACGGTGCGCATCAGCCTGTCGGTCGAGGTAGAGGGCAATGACCAGGCCGCGACGGGCAAGCGCTTGACCGCCGCGCTGGATGAGGTCGTCAAGCGCGCCCGAGGCGCCAAAAATATCGAGGTGCGCTCTGGCGGCTACAACGTCTGGCCCAACACCAACCCCAAGGGGAAGATCGTCAGTTGGAGGGGGCAGGGCGAGGTGGTGCTGGAGTCCAAGGATTTCGAGGCCGCCTCGGCACTGGCCGCCAAACTGGCGGACAAGACGGCAATCTCGAATATTGCATTCTTCCTGTCGCGCGAGGGGCGCGAATCCGAGGAACGCAAGCTGCTGGGCCAGGCAGCTCAGGCCTTCAAGGAGCGCGCGCTGGCGCCGGCCAACGCTTTTGGCTTTTCCGGTTATCGGCTGGCCAAACTGGAGCTGGGCGGAGGCGGAGGCGCTTCGGCCCCCATGCCGCGCATGATGTCGGCGCAGATGGCCAAGGCTGATGCGGCGGCCGCGCCGGCTCCGGGCGTACCCCTGGAGGCCGGCGAGGTGACCGTCAGCGTCACGGTTGGCGGGACGATCGTTTTGCAGTAAAGACAAACACTGCCAGGCCGGCCAGGAACATAGGCAATGACAGCCATTGCCCCATGCTCATGCCGCCGGCCAGCAGGCCCAGGAAGTTGTCCGGTTCGCGGGTAAATTCCACCAAAAACCGGAAGGCGCCGTACCCCATCAAGAACAGCGCACTAACCTGGCCGGTAGGGCGTGGTTTGCTCGAAAACCACCACAGAATCACAAACAGTACCAAACCCTCGAGCCCGAGTTCGTACAACTGCGAAGGGTGGCGGGGCAGGCTGTCGCCCGATTGTGGAAAAACCATTGCCCAGGAGACCGTCGAAGGCCGGCCCCAGAGTTCGCCGTTGATGAAATTACCCATGCGTCCGGCGCCCAGCCCCAGGGGGATAAGCGGAGCGATGAAATCGCTGATCGTGAAAAAGCTCACCCCTTTTTTACGAGCGAACAGCAGCATCACCAGGATGACGCCGATCAGGCCGCCGTGAAATGACATCCCTCCCTCCCACAGGAAGGCGATCTCCAGCGGGTGGCTCAGGTAATAGCCGGGTTTGTAAAACAGCACATAACCCAGGCGGCCGCCCAATACCACGCCCAAGACGCTGTAGAAAATCAGGTCTTCGAGATCCTTGGCGGTCAGGTTGCCGCCTTGGCCGCGATTGATGCGATAGCGGCCCAACAGGTAGACCAGCGCGAACGCCAGCAAATACATCAGGCCATACCAGTGAATCGCGAGCGGACCCAGACGCAGGGCGACGGGGTCGAATTGAGGTGCTTGAAGCATGAGAGGTCTGTGAGAAAATTTAGTCGATGATAACCGGCGTGCCTGTCATGTTCCTGGCGAGCAGGAATAGTTGGACGGACAGACTTGTGAAGGGAATCGTTCCTCTTGGAAAACTCGGTTACCATCCTTGCAGTAGGGGGCGGTCTGGCGTGCGCCCTGTGTAGCGGAAGTCCGTATTATGTCTTTGAATCTCAAGCTGGTTGTGGGCGGCGCGGTTTTGCTGCTGACGTCCGTGGCTCAAGCGCAGACCACAGGTCTTGAACTCGCCAGGAGCAAGGCCTGTATGGCCTGTCACCAGGTCGACAGCAAGCGTGTGGGCCCACCGTTGAACAGCGTGGCCGAGCGTTATGCCGGGCACCCTGAAGCTATCGACTATTTGGCCAACAAGATCCGTATGGGCGGGCGGGGTGCCTGGGGCGCTGTCCCCATGCCTGCGCAATCCCACGTTTCGCCCGAAGAGGCCAGGCAGTTGGCCCAATGGGTGCTGTCCCTGACCCCGGCGAAGAAACCCTGATCTCTAGGAAATCATCATGTCCGAATCCTCTGCTCGTCCCGGCCTCGAAATCGCAGTGCTTGGCGGTGGCTGCTTTTGGTGCGTCGAAGCGGTGTTGAAAGACTTGCGTGGCGTCGTCAGCGTGCGGCCGGGATATGCGGGCGGCCACGTCGACAATCCCAGCTATCAACAGGTGTGCAATAAGAATACCGGTCACATCGAAGTTGCCGAGGTGCAATTCGATCCAGCCGAGTTGAGCTATGCCGATCTGCTGCGGGTCTTCTTCGCTACCCATGATCCGACCACGCCGGGCCGTCAAGGCAACGATGTCGGCCCTCAATATGAGTCGGCGATATTCTGGCAAACCGAAGCGCAGCGCGAGCAGGCTCAGGCTGTCATCGCCGAGGTCGATGCTGCGCACATCTACGATGCGCCAGTCGTCACCCGCTTGCTTGCCCCGACCCGCTTCTGGCCGGCTGAAGACTACCATCGTGATTACTTCGAGCTGCATCCCGAACAGGGCTATTGCCAGTTCGTGATCGCGCCCAAAGTCGCGAAATTTCGCAAGCAGTTTCACGATCGCCTCAAACGCTGAGACGGATGCCTAAAAAACAAAGCCCCAATCGGGGCTTTGTTTTTTCTCGGCCGTGCCGCGGTCAGTCGGCCGATTTGACTACGCCGCGGCGCATCTGATCGAGCTCGATCGACTCGAACAAAGCCTTGAAGTTGCCTTCGCCGAATCCATCATTGCCCTTGCGCTGGATGATCTCGAAGAAGATCGGGCCGATCTGGTTCTCCGTGAAGATCTGTAGCAGCAGCCCGCCGCCGGGTGCTCCGTCGAGAAGAATTCGGTTCTTCTGCAGTCTTTCCACGTTTTCGCCGTGTTGCGGCAAGCGACGATCGAGCAGTTCGTAATAGGTTTCGGGCGTGTCGAGAAAGACGACGCCGTTGTTGCGCAGCGCCTCGATGGTTTCGTAGATATTGTTCGTGGCCATCGCAATGTGCTGGATACCCTCGCCGCGATAGAGGTCCAGATACTCCTGGATCTGGCCTTTTTCTTCGGTCCCCTCTTCGTTGATGGGGATGCGGATGTTGCCGCAAGGCGAGGTCATGGCCTTGGACTTCACACCTGTGACCTTGCCCTCGATATCGAAGTAACGTACTTCGCGGAAATTGAACAAGCGCTCGTAGAACTCTGCCCACTCGGCCATGCGGCCTTTGTGCACATTGTGGGTCAGGTGATCGACCAGCGTCAGGCCGGCGCCGGCGTAGGTCAAGTCATCCTGGGCATTGGCCGGGTCCAGCGGGACGAAGTCGACGTCGTAGATGCTGATGTCACCGATGCCGCCGTGCCCCGTCTTGCCGCGCCAGCGGTCGACCAGGTAGATGAGCGAGTCGCCGATGCCTTTGATGGCGGGAATGTTCAGCTCCATGGGGCCGCTGTGCGAATCGAACCCCCAGGCGCCGAGTTCCAGGGCACGTTTGTACGCGCGCGCGGCATCGTCCACGCGAAAGCCGATGGCACAGATAGACGGCCCATGCAGGCGGGCGAAGCGTTGCGCAAACGAATCGGGCTCGGCATTGATCAGGAAGTTGATGCCGCCTTGACGGTAAAGCGTCACATCCTTGTGGCGGTGCTTGGCAATTGCCTTGAAGCCCAGCAGTTCGAACACTTTGCGCAGCGCCACGGGATCGGGGGCGGTGTATTCGATGAACTCAAAACCGGCGGTTCCCATGGGGTTGTCCCAGGGCTGGAATGGCGTAGTCATGGCTGCGCGTCCTTGTCTCGTTGTTGGTGTGCGAAACCCAAAATTCTAGGCATTTGCGGCGGCAGGCGATTGCAAAAATAGCGCCAATACCCATACCATGCGCAATACAATAGCTCTGTATGTGGATTTAGGGGACAAATATGTCCGAAAACGGACTTGATAGGACAGATCGGCGAATTCTGACCGAGCTGCAGCGCGACGGGAGCTTAAGCAACCAGGAGCTGGCCGACCGGGTGTCTCTCTCTCCCAGCCCCTGCCTGCGCCGTGTGCGTCGACTGGAAGAACAGGGGTACATAAAGCGATATGCAGCGCTGGTGGATGCCGACAAAGTCGGCCTGGGGCTGCTGGCCTACGTAACCATACGCTTGAACAAGCATGTGGGCGGCAGTCACGCGTCGATGGCTGACTTTCATCGCGATGTGCTGCTCTGGCCGGAGGTCGTAGAGTGCTATGCCATGTCGGGCGACATGGACTATCTGTTGCGTGTCCAGGTGCAGGATCTGGCGCACTTCTCTCGATTTGCCATGGATACACTCATGCTGCACCCTGCGGTAGTCGACATGAAATCCTTCTTTGCCTTGCAACAGGTCAAGGAAACGACCGAGCTGCACGTCTAATATTGGCTCTGTAGCGACTGTAGCGGCCCCTCTATATAGAGGGGGGACAAAAAATCGGGGGCGTAAGGCCCGTGGTCACGGCACAAAAAACAGGTTTTTTATAAAAAAGGTGTCAAAGCCGTGACACACGATTTTTTTCTATGCTATAGTTCGCCCCCTCGCAGCACAGACAGCAACGCAGATGCAACGCAGTCGGTGTAGTGAGGACCGAAGCGAGATTGGTTTTTCGGTTTCCGAGGCGATTGCCGCATGAGCGGGGCGCAGGAAGCGGGAAGTGATTTCGAACACGGGGAGTGAGGATTAGGCGAAGAGCCGGCCGGGATTCCAGTGTTGCACGACGGTGTAGAAATAAAGCGGCTTCGGTTGCATGATCTGCAAAAGTTGTGTTATAGTTTCGGGCTTGGCAGTTAACGAAACGTCAGGGTTAATCCTGATCTGCACTGAAAGGCGCAGGACGCTTCGCTAGTTGCTAAGCAGGGTTGCCGAGGGGTGATCCCGGGGGCGCGAGTCTCTGAGGAGGTGGTGAGTTGGCAAGGCAAACGTGAGCAGAAGAAATTTTGCGAGCGTCGCGAAAAAAGCGAAGCCGAGTTGACAAACTTAAAAAACTTCTTCATAATCTCGTTTCTCTGCTGCTGACAACGATGCAGCGACGACAGCAAGGCAAGGCGCTGTAAGTTGCACGACGTTGGCAGGCAAGCGAAGCAGTTTGGCAGTACCGCTCTTTAACAATTAAACAACCGATAAGTGTGGGCACTTGATGTGAGTGCGCAACGACTGGGTTTCAGCCTGGTCGGGAAGCGAAACTATCAAGTGCTCATATATGAAGTAAGGAATAGTTTTTCGAAACTATCCCTCACTTCCTTTGAGCAAGCGAAAGTCGTCATTGGGTAACACTGATGGCGCAACACAGAGATTAAACTGAAGAGTTTGATCCTGGCTCAGATTGAACGCTGGCGGGATGCTTTACACATGCAAGTCGGACGGCAGCACGGGGCTTCGGCCTGGTGGCGAGTGGCGAACGGGTGAGTAATGTATCGGAACGTGCCCGGTAGCGGGGGATAACTACGCGAAAGCGTGGCTAATACCGCATACGCCCTACGGGGGAAAGCGGGGGACCTTCGGGCCTCGCACTATTGGAGCGGCCGATATCGGATTAGCTAGTTGGTGGGGTAACGGCCTACCAAGGCGACGATCCGTAGCTGGTTTGAGAGGACGACCAGTCACACTGGGACTGAGACACGGCCCAGACTCCTACGGGAGGCAGCAGTGGGGAATTTTGGACAATGGGGGCAACCCTGATCCAGCCATCCCGCGTGTGCGATGAAGGCCTTCGGGTTGTAAAGCACTTTTGGCAGGAAAGAAACGGCACGGGCTAATATCCTGTGCAACTGACGGTACCTGCAGAATAAGCACCGGCTAACTACGTGCCAGCAGCCGCGGTAATACGTAGGGTGCAAGCGTTAATCGGAATTACTGGGCGTAAAGCGTGCGCAGGCGGTTCGGAAAGAAAGATGTGAAATCCCAGGGCTTAACCTTGGAACTGCATTTTTAACTACCGAGCTAGAGTGTGTCAGAGGGAGGTGGAATTCCGCGTGTAGCAGTGAAATGCGTAGATATGCGGAGGAACACCGATGGCGAAGGCAGCCTCCTGGGATAACACTGACGCTCATGCCCGAAAGTGTGGGGAGCAAACAGGATTAGATACCCTGGTAGTCCACGCCCTAAACGATGTCAACTAGCTGTTGGGGCCTTCGGGCCTTGGTAGCGCAGCTAACGCGTGAAGTTGACCGCCTGGGGAGTACGGTCGCAAGATTAAAACTCAAAGGAATTGACGGGGACCCGCACAAGCGGTGGATGATGTGGATTAATTCGATGCAACGCGAAAAACCTTACCTACCCTTGACATGTCTGGAATCCCGAAGAGATTTGGGAGTGCTCGCAAGAGAACCGGAACACAGGTGCTGCATGGCTGTCGTCAGCTCGTGTCGTGAGATGTTGGGTTAAGTCCCGCAACGAGCGCAACCCTTGTCATTAGTTGCTACGAAAGGGCACTCTAATGAGACTGCCGGTGACAAACCGGAGGAAGGTGGGGATGACGTCAAGTCCTCATGGCCCTTATGGGTAGGGCTTCACACGTCATACAATGGTCGGGACAGAGGGTTGCCAACCCGCGAGGGGGAGCCAATCCCAGAAACCCGGTCGTAGTCCGGATCGCAGTCTGCAACTCGACTGCGTGAAGTCGGAATCGCTAGTAATCGCGGATCAGCATGTCGCGGTGAATACGTTCCCGGGTCTTGTACACACCGCCCGTCACACCATGGGAGTGGGTTTTACCAGAAGTAGTTAGCCTAACCGCAAGGGGGGCGATTACCACGGTAGGATTCATGACTGGGGTGAAGTCGTAACAAGGTAGCCGTATCGGAAGGTGCGGCTGGATCACCTCCTTTAAGAGCTTGAGTGCTCGTGTCAAGTGTCCACGCTTATCGGTTGTTGTTATATAGCTGCTGGATCGGTGGCTGCTGATCCGAGAGAGAAAGGTTTCGCGGGTCTGTAGCTCAGTCGGTTAGAGCACCGTCTTGATAAGGCGGGGGTCGTTGGTTCGAATCCAACCAGACCCACCAAGGTTTCCTGAGAGGGAAATGGGGGTGTAGCTCAGCTGGGAGAGCGCCTGCTTTGCAAGCAGGATGTCATCGGTTCGATCCCGTTCACCTCCACCAAAGCCTGTCCAGAGGATGGGTGTGGGGCGAGACCAGAAGGCGAGAGAGCAACGCTTAGTGCTGCGAGTCAGTGTTAAGCGTTGGGTTTTGGCCCGACAGCTATATATGTTCTTTAACAATTTGGAAGAAACACAACGTAAAGTGTTCGTTTAGTAGTCGGCGCGAGTCGATGAGGACGGATACGGGTTGTGATTGCATGATTTTGTTCCAAGTCTCAAGAACTGGCTGGGCGCGCAAGCGTTTGGTCAGATGCTTTGAACTTATGAACGGCACAAGCACGAATGAACAGCACCTATAAGACTTTAGTGTTATAGGATCAAGCGACTAAGTGCATATGGTGGATGCCTTGGCGATCACAGGCGATGAAGGACGTAGTAGCCTGCGAAAAGCTGCGGGGAGCTGGCAAACAAGCATTGATCCGCAGATATCCGAATGGGGAAACCCACCGCGCAAGCGGTATCCCTGGCTGAATACATAGGCCAGTGGAGGCGAACCGGGTGAACTGAAACATCTCAGTAGCTCGAGGAAAAGAAATCAACCGAGATTCCGAAAGTAGTGGCGAGCGAAATCGGAAGAGCCTTTACGATTTAGCATTTTGCATAGTCGAACGGAATGGAAAGTCCGGCCGTAGCAGGTGATAGCCCTGTAGACGAAATGCAGAGTGTGGAACTAGGCGTAAGAGAAGTAGGGCGGGACACGTGAAATCCTGTCTGAAGATGGGGGGACCATCCTCCAAGGCTAAATACTCGTGATCGACCGATAGTGAACCAGTACCGTGAGGGAAAGGCGAAAAGAACCCCGGAAGGGGAGTGAAATAGATCCTGAAACCGTATGCATACAAACAGTCGGAGCCTCTTTATGGGGTGACGGCGTACCTTTTGTATAATGGGTCAGCGACTTACATTCAGTGGCGAGCTTAACCGAATAGGGAAGGCGTAGCGAAAGCGAGTCCGAATAGGGCGTCCAGTCGCTGGGTGTAGACCCGAAACCAGATGATCTACCCATGGCCAGGTTGAAGGCACGGTAACACGTGCTGGAGGACCGAACCCACTAGTGTTGAAAAACTAGGGGATGAGCTGTGGATAGGGGTGAAAGGCTAAACAAATCTGGAAATAGCTGGTTCTCTCCGAAAACTATTTAGGTAGTGCCTCAAGTATTACTGCAGGGGGTAGAGCACTGTTATGGCTAGGGGGTCATGGCGACTTACCAAACCATGGCAAACTCCGAATACCTGCAAGTACAGCTTGGGAGACAGAGCACCGGGTGCTAACGTCCGGACTCAAGAGGGAAACAACCCAGACCGCCAGCTAAGGTCCCGAATTATCGCTAAGTGGGAAACGAAGTGGGAAGGCATAGACAGTCAGGAGGTTGGCTTAGAAGCAGCCACCCTTTAAAGAAAGCGTAATAGCTCACTGATCGAGTCGTCCTGCGCGGAAGATGTAACGGGGCTAAGCGATAAACCGAAGCTGCGGGTGTGTACTATGTACACGCGGTAGGAGAGCGTTCTGTAAGCCTGCGAAGGTGGCTTGTGAAGGCTGCTGGAGGTATCAGAAGTGCGAATGCTGACATGAGTAGCGATAAAGGGGGTGAAAAGCCCCCTCGCCGTAAGTCCAAGGTTTCCTGCGCAACGTTCATCGGCGCAGGGTGAGTCGGCCCCTAAGGCGAGGCAGAGATGCGTAGCTGATGGGAAGCTGGTTAATATTCCAGCACCGTCGTACAGTGCGATGGGGGGACGGATCGCGGAAGATCATCAGGGTGTTGGATGTCCCTGTTGCTGCATTGAAGATGGCGCTTAGGCAAATCCGGGCGCGTAAATCAAGGGTGTGGCTCGAGCGAGCATGTCTCGCGAAGTGATTGGAAGTGGTTCCAAGAAAAGCCTCTAAGCTTCAGCTGTACGAGACCGTACCGCAAACCGACACAGGTGGACGGGATGAATATTCCAAGGCGCTTGAGAGAACTCGGGAGAAGGAACTCGGCAAATTAATACCGTAACTTCGGGAGAAGGTATGCCCCGGTAGTGTGAGGCGCCTGCGCGCTGAGCATGATGGGGTCGCAGAGAATCGGTGGCTGCGACTGTTTATTAAAAACACAGCACTCTGCAAAGACGAAAGTCGACGTATAGGGTGTGACGCCTGCCCGGTGCCGGAAGGTTAAGTGATGGGGTGCAAGCTCTTGATCGAAGCCCCGGTAAACGGCGGCCGTAACTATAACGGTCCTAAGGTAGCGAAATTCCTTGTCGGGTAAGTTCCGACCTGCACGAATGGCGTAACGATGGCCACACTGTCTCCTCCCGAGACTCAGCGAAGTTGAAGTGTTTGTGATGATGCAATCTACCCGCGGCTAGACGGAAAGACCCCATGAACCTTTACTGTAGCTTTGCATTGGACTGTGAACCGGCCTGTGTAGGATAGGTGGGAGGCGCTGAGCTCGAGTCGCTAGATTCGAGGGAGCCGACCTTGAAATACCACCCTGGTTTGTTTGCGGTTCTAACCTTGGTCCGTTATCCGGATCGGGGACAGTGCATGGTGGGCAGTTTGACTGGGGCGGTCTCCTCCCAAAGTGTAACGGAGGAGCTCGAAGGTACGCTAGGTACGGTCGGAAATCGTGCTGATAGTGCAATGGCATAAGCGTGCTTGACTGTGAGACTGACAAGTCGAACAGGTGCGAAAGCAGGACATAGTGATCCGGTGGTTCTGAATGGAAGGGCCATCGCTCAACGGATAAAAGGTACTCTGGGGATAACAGGCTGATACCGCCCAAGAGTTCATATCGACGGCGGTGTTTGGCACCTCGATGTCGGCTCATCTCATCCTGGGGCTGTAGCCGGTCCCAAGGGTATGGCTGTTCGCCATTTAAAGAGGTACGTGAGCTGGGTTTAAAACGTCGTGAGACAGTTTGGTCCCTATCTGCCGTGGGCGTTGGATACTTGACGGAGCCTGCTCCTAGTACGAGAGGACCGGAGTGGACGTACCTCTGGTGTACCGGTTGTCATGCCAATGGCATTGCCGGGTAGCTAAGTACGGAAGAGATAACCGCTGAAAGCATCTAAGCGGGAAACTCGTCTGAAGATTAGGTATCCCGGGGACTAGATCCCCCTAAAGGGTCGTTCAAGACCAGGACGTTGATAGGTCGGGTGTGGAAGCGCAGTAATGCGTTAAGCTAACCGATACTAATTGCCCGTGCGGCTTGATCCTATAACTCTTTAGTCTTACATATACGATTGCTGGCCAGTTCGCGCCAGTGCCGTCTGAACATACATCAACGCAACCTCAGTTGCTGCTTCTTCCAAATTCAAGCCGTTGACAACGCGTCAACCGCTTAGCCGGTTACGCCTGACGACCATAGCAAGGTGGCCCCACTCCTTCCCATCCCGAACAGGACAGTGAAACGCCTTCGCGCCGATGATAGTGGACGTACGTCTGTGAAAGTAGGTCATCGTCAGGCTTTTATTCCTCAAAACCCCGTAAGCTATCCGCTTACGGGGTTTTGTTTTGCGCAAAACATTTACACCCGTGAGGCGATCTCCACATGTTCGACCCGATGTCGGACATGGTTGCCTCCCCCCTCTGCCAACGCCTCTTTGCCAGTCCCTGTCGTTTGCTTGATTGACGCCGGACCTGACGCATGGCGGCTTGGCCTGACCCTAGCGTCGCCACGCAGGCGAGGCTTTCTGCACAGAAGGTTGGGGCGCAAGCCTACGCGCCGCTGCTCGTGCAACTCGACGATGCCGGAACGCTGCCTGGCGCCACTGTGGGCAGCATTGCGCAGCTAGCCGTTCTAGAGCGTTGCGCAAGCGGTGTGTTTTCTGCTGACGCGTGATCGAGCGGGAGTCATGCCGGGCGAAGACGCATGCCGGGCCCTTGTTTCCTGGGTTACGCGCTCGGTATGACCTGCTCCCCGTGATTAGTACGAAATCGATGTAGAGTCCGTTCCCAAAGGAATGGCAATGAAGAAACGATTTACGGAAGAGCAAATCATCGGCGTGCTCAAGGAAGCCGATGCAGGTGCCAAGCCCGCAGAGTTGTGCCGCAAGCACGGAATCTCCGAGGCAACGTACTACAACTGGAAGGCGAAGTTCGGTGGCATGACGGTGTCGGACGCTCAGAGGCTCAAGGAGCTGGAGCAGGAGAACAACAAGCTCAAGAAGCTGTTGGCCGAGTCGATGCTGGACAAGGCGGCGCTTCAGGATCTGCTAAGCCGAAAGTAGTCAGCCCGCAGGCCAAACGCGAGGCGGTCAGGACATTAATGACCGAGCGCGTGGTTCGCCCAGCGGCAATCGCGCCGAATCAGAGTTGGTCAATGGATTTTGTGGCCGACGGCCTAGCCTATGGCCGCCGATTCCGCTGTTTGACTATCGTCGATGACTACACTCGCGAATGCCTGGCCATCGAGGTCGATACGTCGTTGCCGGGACTGCGTGTTGCCATGGTGCTGCAACGGCTGGCGGAGATGCGTGGCCTGCCGCGATCTATTACCGTGGACAACGGGCCAGAGTTCGCCGGAAGAGCCTTGGACGCCTGGGCCTACCAAGCAGGCGTAAAGCTGTCGTTTATTCGGCCGGGTAAGCCGGTGGAGAACGCTTATATCGAAAGTTTCAACGGCAAGTTCCGCGACGAATGCCTTAACGAGCACTGGTTCTTGTCCCTGCGACAGGCTAAAAGCTTGATCGAAAACTGGCGAGTCGAGTACAACACCGATCGGCCTCACAGCGCGCTCGGATATTTAACGCCGGCGCAATTCGTGCAGGCTCATCAGAAAGAAGGTCTTTTACCCCTGGGCTCTATGTCGGTGCCGTACTAAATCTGGGGGCAGGTCAGATCTCTTCAAAATCGCCGCACGAGGGGCTGACGCGCTGTGCACCAGCGAATTCGCTGGCGGGGCGAGACAAAAGATCCAGCGGCACGGCCTCGGTGATGAAAATCCCTCGCATCTAGCCATGCTGCAAGAGCTATTTTCTGGTGCGTACCTAAATAACAACGCCCATCGGGAACTTCCGGCATAGTGCGGTAAGATTGGGCGAATGTATTCGATGGAGCAGTGATCGTGAGCGAATCTCCCAATCCCCTACCGGGTTCCCATCCCCTGGATCTGCGCACCTTGGCGCATGTTTCCTATGGCCTGTTTGCGTTGGGTTTTCTGACCGGCGGCATTCTTGGCGTGGCAACGCTGGCGGCCGTGGTGCTGATGTACTTGAAGCGCTCGGACACCGCAGGGACGGTCTATGCTTCGCACTTTGACTGGTTGCTGCGCACCTTCTGGTGGTCGCTGCTGTGGCTGGCCATCAGCTTTGTGCTGACACTGATCTACATTGGTTGGATCGGCATGATAGCCACCGTCGTTTGGGTGCTATATCGCTTGATCAGGGGATGGCTGGCGTTGCTGGAGGGAAACCCTCCGTCGAGCTACGCCTGAGCGTCTCGTTGCAGAAAAGCCGGCTTGCTGCCGGCTTTTTTGCATTCTGCCCCGGGGTGCGCATAGGCGCAGATGAAGCGTCAGGGCAAGCAGGAAAGATCATGCATGACAGCATGGCCAGGTAGGCAGGACAGGCGACTACCGGTCAGCGTCGGCGGGCTCAGGGAGCCGGCCAAGCAAGGAAGGGACGTACGGAGTACGCCCGCGACCCTGGTGCTTACTTCAGGTGAGCGTTGACCAGTTTGGTCAGTTCGAACATCGTGACCTGATCTTTGCCGAAGATGGGCAGCAGCTTGGCATCGGCGTTGATGTTGCGCTTGTTGCTGGCGTCTTGCAGGTTGTGCTTCTTGATGTAGTCCCAGATCTTCTTGGTGACCTCGGTGCGCGGCACGGCTTCCGAACCGATGACGGCGGCCAGCTCGGCGCTGGGAGTCAGGGGCTTCATAAACGCGGCATTCGGTTTGCGCGGGGTCGCGGTTTTGGAGGGTGTGGCCATAATGCGGCGCTCCTTCTCTGAAAGTTGGAAAAAAAGTCCTGCGGGCCGCAGCATAACGTGTCTACTGGGTAAAGACAAAGTCATTTATCCTCTGTAGCAACTAAAATCGGCCTACACACACCCCTTAGCCAGGTTCCTGTAACGTCCTATGTACGCACGCTCCACGCTTGAATCGATACGGCTTTTCCATGACGAACTCACGGCCCTGCGCCGCGATCTGCACGCGCACCCCGAACTGGGGTTCGAAGAGGTGCGGACTTCGGGCATTGTTGCCGGCGCCCTGGAGGCGCTCGGGATAGAGGTGCACCGGGGGATAGGCAAGACCGGGGTGGTGGGCGTTATCCGCGGCAGGCGCTGCGATAGTGGGCGTATGATCGGCCTGCGCGCCGACATGGACGCGCTGCCCATGACCGAGGATAACGCGTTCGACTACAAGTCCACCAAGCCTGGCTTGATGCATGGCTGCGGACATGATGGTCACACAGCGATTCTGCTCGGCGCGGCGCGTTATCTGGCGCAAAGCCGCAATTTCGACGGCACGGCCGTCCTGATCTTCCAGCCCGCCGAGGAGGGCCGGGGCGGCGCCAAGGCCATGCTTGACGATGGCTTGTTCGATACCTTTCCCTGCGACGCCATCTATGCCCTGCACAACTGGCCGGGGCTGCCTGCGGGGACGGTCGGCGTCAATCCGGGGCCGATGATGGCGGCGGCCGATCGCTTCGAGATTGTGATCAACGGGCACGGCGGTCACGGCGCACATCCGTACCAGACCATTGATCCCGTGACCGTTGCGGGCCATCTCATCACGGCGTTGCAGACTATCGTTTCGCGCAACGTCAATCCGCTCGATTCTGCCGTGGTGTCCATCGGCTCGCTGCAGGCCGGCCACCCTGGCGCCATGAGTGTCATTCCGCGCGAAGCAAAGATGGTCGGCACCGTCCGTACGTTTCGCAAGTCGGTGCAGGAAATGGTCGAGACGCGCATGCGCGAACTGGCCACAGCGATTGCAGGCGCGTTTGGCGCGACAGCGGAGGTCAACTACGAGCGCATCTATCCGGCGACCCTGAACACGCCGCAGCACGCCACGCTGGTGGCCGACATCGCCACCGAGATGGTGGGCAAGGAGAAGGTCGTACGTGATCTGATCCCGTCCATGGGCTCGGAGGATTTTTCGTTTATGCTGCAAGCCAAGCCCGGTGCCTACTTCCGCCTTGGCCAAGGCGGGGCGGAATCGGGCTGCGTGCTGCACAACTCCCATTTTGATTTCAATGACGCCGTCATTCCGCTGGGCAGTGCGAGGTTTGCTGCCCTGGCCGAGCTCGGTATGCCCTTGGCCGACTAAAGGCCCTCAACCATGTCCAACCCAGCCCAACTCACGATTACCCGCCCCGACGACTGGCACCTGCATTTGCGCGATGGTGCCGCCCTGGAAGCGGTGGTCGGCGATACGGCGCGGCAGTTCGCACGCGCCATCATCATGCCCAACCTCAAGCCGCCGGTGACCACCACCGAGCAGGCACTGGCCTATCGCGACCGCATCCTCACCGCGTTGAACACAAGCCTGGGCGAGGGTGTCGACTTCACGCCTTTGATGACGCTGTATTTGACGGACAACACGCCGGCTGCCGAAATCGAGCGTGCCCAGGCGAGCGGTCAGGTGTTTGCCGTCAAGCTGTATCCGGCCGGCGCGACGACCAATTCCGATGCGGGCGTGACGGACTTGCTGGGCAAGTGCGGCCCCGCTCTGGCGGCGCTGGAGAAAGCTGGCATGCCCCTGCTGGTGCATGGCGAGGTGACGGATCCGGCTATCGATGTCTTCGACCGCGAGGCCGTCTCCATCGACCGCGTCATGCGACCGCTGCGCCGCGCCTACCCGGGCCTGAAAGTCGTGTTCGAGCACATCACCACCAAGGACGGCGCCGAGTATGTGCGCGACGCCGAAGGCCCCATCGCGGCAACGATCACGCCCCAGCACATGCTGTACAACCGCAATGCGATCTTCCAAGGCGGAGTGCGCCCGCACTACTATTGCCTGCCGATTCTCAAGCGTGAAGTGCATCGTCAGGCCCTGGTCGAGGCAGCCACCAGTGGCAGCCCGCGCTTTTTCCTGGGTACGGACAGCGCGCCGCACGCCAAGGGCCTGAAAGAGCATGCCTGTGGTTGCGCCGGCTGTTACACCGCATTGCATGCGATGGAACTCTACGCCACGGCATTCGACAACGCGGGAGCACTGGACAAGCTGGAAGGCTTCGCCAGCCATCACGGCCCGGACTTCTATGGCCTGCCGCGCAATTCGGGCAAGCTGACTCTGGTGCGCCAGGCGTACACGATTCCGCAGGAATTGCCTTATGGCAATTCCTCGATCGTACCGCTGGCCGCGGGCGAGGCGCTGCACTGGAGTGTGCAGGCCTGAGCCATCTTGAGCGCAGCCCGGCCAGGGGCGGGATGCGTCAAGCGCCCGCGCCGCGCCGCTCTTCGAGCGCTTCCCAGCGCGAGAATTTGGCTTCGAGGTCTTTTTCGATGCGAGCCAGTTCTGTCTGGATCCGCTCGACCTCATCCGGCGCTTCCCTGTAGAGGCTGCCATCAGCGAGTTTGGCACTCAGCGCCCCTTGCTCGGCTTCCAAGGCTGCGATCACATCGGGGAGTTCTTCGAGCTCGCGCAACTCCCAGGAACTGATCTTGGCCGAGCGTGCCGGCTTGGCGCGCGGCGCTGGCGCAGCCGGCGCTGTGGCCGGCGCGCTGTCGATCTGGCTGGCCACGGGCGCAGGGCGCTGCAGCATCCACTCGTCATATCCTCCGACATAGTCGCGCCAATGGCCATCACCTTCGTAGGCGATGGTTTGGGTCACGACGTTGTTCAGGAAGGCGCGGTCGTGGCTGACCAGAAGGACGGTGCCGGCATAATCCTGCAGCAACTCTTCGAGCAGCTCCAGCGTTTCGATATCGAGGTCGTTGGTGGGTTCGTCCAGCACCAGGATGTTGGCGGGTCGTGCGAACAGCCGTGCCAGCAGCAGGCGCGCGCGCTCGCCGCCTGACAGACTGCGCACGGGCGAGCCCGCCCGCGCCGGCGAGAACAGAAAGTCGCCCAAGTAGCTCATGACGTGCTTGCGCGTGCCGCCGATTTCGACCCATTCGCTGCCGGGGTTGATGATGTCGGCCAGCGCCGCATTTTCGTCCAGCTGCGCGCGCATCTGGTCGAAATAGGCGACTTCGACATTCGTGCCGGTACGCACCGTGCCGCTGTCGGGCGCCAATTGGCCCAGGATGAGTTTGAGCAACGTGGTCTTGCCTGCGCCGTTGGGGCCGATGATGCCGATGCGGTCGCCGCGCAGGATGGTGGTCGAGTAATCGCGCACCACGGCTTTGTCGCCGAAGGTTTTGCTGACGTCGCGTAGTTCAGAGACGATCTTGCCGGATCGCTGGCCTTGGGCAACGGCCAGGTTGACGTTGCCCATGCGCTCGCGTCGGTCGGCGCGCTCGACGCGCAAACGTTCGAGCCGGCGCACGCGGCCTTCATTGCGGGTGCGCCGTGCCTCGACGCCTTTGCGTATCCAGACCTCTTCCTGCGCCAATAGCTTGTCGAAACGGGCCTGCTCCAGGCGTTCGGCTTCCAGCCATTGCGCCTTGCGCTCCTGCCATTGGCTGAAATTGCCGGGGAAACTCAACAGGCGGCCGCGGTCCAGTTCGACGATGCGGGTGGCGATGGCATCCAGAAAACGCCGGTCGTGAGTGATGATGACGGCGGCGCCTTTCCAGGTGCGCAAGAGTTCTTCGAGCCAGGCGATTCCTTCGAAATCCAGGTGGTTGGTGGGCTCGTCCAGCAGAAGCAAATCGGGCTGGTCGACCAGCGCACGAGCCAGCGCGACGCGCTTGCGTGTGCCGCCGGACAGGCCGGCGATCAATGCATCGGTGGGCAAGCCGAGCTTTTCCAGCGTGGCGCGGACACGAGCCGGGCGTTGCCAGTCTTCGGGGTTGGCTTCTTCGTCGCACACCACGTCATAGACGCTGCGGGTTTCGTCGAGGATGGGCTCCTGCTCGACCGTCACCACGCGCAGCCCGGAGCTGCGGCTGATATCGCCGTCGTCAGGCTGGTTGCGGCCGTCGAGCAGGCGTAGCAGGGAGGATTTGCCGGCGCCGTTGCGCCCGATCAGGCCGATGCGTTCGCCTTCCTGGATGGCGAAGTCGGCATGGTCGAGCAAGGGGTGGTGGCCGTAAGCCAGCTGGACGTTGGTCAGGGAGATGAGCGTGTTTTGAGCCATGAGATTCTGCGCGGAACGTAATCCGTATTGTCGCAGGAACCGGGCGGACAGGCTGCTTGTACTACAATGCCGGCCGCAGGGCAGATCGGGCAATCGCGGTGACCAGTTCATCGAGGAAGGTCCGGACTCCACAGGGCAGGATAGCGGCTAACGGCCGTCCGGCGAGGTGCGCAAGCATCAAGCCGAGGACTAGGGCCACAGAGACGAGTCTGCGGGGCGGGCATTCGCAAGAATGCACCGGCACGGCCACTCCGTGCCGTGACAGCTGGAAACGGCTGCCGGCGTCGCAGGGTGAAACGCGGCAACCTCTATCCGGAGCAACATCAAATAGGCATGCGCACGGCCTTCGGGCCTGGAAGAGCGGCTCGCTCGAGTATGCGGGTAGGTGGCTAGAGCGTTCCAGCAATGGTTCGCCCAGAGGAATGATTGCCCGCCAGGGTAGCCTGGCGTACAGAATCCGGCCTATAGATCTGCTCTGCTTTTTATTCATCGCATCGCGGCCGGCCTTTGAGCCGGCCGCTGCCCTTTGCCGCCCTGATCTGTCGGCTCGTCCGAGCGAGAAACCACTTGTTTGTGATCACTTCTTGATTAAGGACTTTGAGTTCGCGGCGCAACATGCTGATTTATCAGGATGTTTTCTCTGTTCCCTCATTTACAAATTGCTCTAAGTCCTTATTGTGATTGAAAAAATTGCAACCGCTGGCTTGACCCTTCCTAAGCCTTCCCGTAGAGTGGGAAAAAGTAGGAATTTGTGCAATTAAGTGGGGCAGATCCGTGTTTCAGGGAAGCAGCGCGCTCACGTTGGATGCCAAGGGCCGGATCTCGATCCCGACCCGGCATCGTGACGCCCTGGTGTCGCAGGCCGAAGGCCGGCTGACCCTGACTCGCCATCCGGATGGCTGCTTGCTGGTCTATCCGCGACCCGAGTGGGAAAAGAAGCGCGAGCAAATCGCGGCCTTTCCGATGTCGGCGCGCGGTTTGCAGCGGCTGCTATTAGGAAATGCCCAGGACGTTGAGATCGACGGTTCCGGCCGGGTCCTCATCGCTCCTGAACTGCGCAACGCTTCCGGAATGACGCGCGACGTGATGCTGCTCGGTATGGGCGCGCACTTCGAGCTCTGGGATGCCGCTTCCCTGGCCCGCCGCGAGGCGGAAGATATGGCCCAGGGGATGCCGGACGTGTTGAATCAGTTTTCGTTCTGAAACCGACTATGGAATTCGAGCACCGGCCCGTTCTGCTGGAGCCGACGGTGGATGCCTTGCTGCAAGCCGATTTTGGCGGCAGGGGCGCCTCTCGCACACGGCCCCGGGATGAGGCGGCCGCAGAAAGCCGGCGCGCTGGCGGCACGTTCGTGGATGGCACGTTTGGCCGTGGCGGCCACAGCCGCGAGCTGCTCAGCCGGCTCGGACCCCAGGCGCGCCTGGTGGTGTTCGATAAAGACCCTCAGGCCATTGCGGTGGCCCAGGCCTTGGCCGCTGAGGATGGGCGGGTGCAGGTGGTGCATGGGGGCTTTGCCACCATGGCCGAAGCTTTGATGGATCGCGGCATCGAACAGGTCGATGGCGTGATGCTGGATCTGGGTGTGTCGTCACCTCAGATCGATGACGCGCAGCGGGGCTTCTCTTTCATGAGAGATGGCCCGCTGGATATGCGGATGGATACGAGCCGTGGCCCCACGGTTGCGGAATGGCTGGCGCAAGCCAGTGTGGAAGAGATGCGGGAGGTGATCGCAGATTATGGCGAAGAACGGTTTGCTTTTCAGGTTGCAAAGGCGATTGCTGCTCGCTGCGCAACACGGCCGCTGCGCACCACGCTCGAGCTTGCCGAGTGCGTCGCCAGCGCCGTCCGCACGCGCGAAAAGGGGCAGCATCCGGCCACACGCACCTTTCAAGCTTTACGGATTTACATCAATCGGGAACTCGAAGAGCTCGCGCGCGCCCTCGCGTCAGCTATAGAGCTGCTTGCCCCAGGGGGGAGGTTGGCAGTGATCAGTTTTCACTCGCTGGAAGATCGGATGGTCAAGCAGTGCATCGCGGCGGCGGCCCGGCCCGCTGCCGCGCATCCGCGCCTGCCTCTGCGGGAAAGCGAATTGCCCCAACCCATTTTGCAATCACTGGGCAAAGTCGTGGCCGATGACGAAGAAGTCGCCGGTAACGCGCGTTCGCGTTCGGCCATTTTGCGTGCGGCCGAGCGCACGGCGCAGTCGCTGCCCGCTGACGGAGCCGCCGGCTTTGTGCCGGCAGTGCCAGGTGCCGCGCCAGCGGCCAAGGGGAGGCGCCGCTGATGGGTCGCGCCAGCCTCATCGTTGCTGCTTTGCTGATGCTCTCGGCCATCTCTCTGGTCACGAGCCGCTACCAGGCGCGCCAACTCTATATCGAGTTGGGGCGTGGGCAGGCCGAAGCGCGCGATCTGGATACCAACTGGCGCAGGCTGCAACTCGAGCGGGCGGAGTTGGCGCGCAACGCGCGTGTTGACCGTGCCGCGCGTGAAGACTTGAAGATGATTCCCATCGTGCCGGACCGCACCATCTATATGGTGCAGCCGGCTCCGATCGTAGGAGGCGCACAGTGAAACGTGTTCCTTTCTTCGACAACCCCGTGTTGCGCGGCCAGTTACCGATGTGGCGTGCGCGCCTGGTGCTGATCATGCTGTTCGCGGGGCTGGCCGTGCTGGCCGGCCGAGCGTTGTTTCTGCAAGGCTTGACCAACGAATTTCTGCAGCAGCAGGGCGAGCGGCGCTATGAGCGCACGCTGACGCTGTCGGCCACACGTGGCAAGATTCTGGATCGTAACAATGTGGTGCTGGCCTCCAGCGTCCCGGCACGCGCCATCTGGGCCATTCCGGAGGACGCCAAGGTCGCCACCCCAGAGCAGATCAATACGCTGGGCAAGCTGCTGGAGATTCCGGCAGCGGAGTTGCGCCGCCGGCTGACCGACGATGACCGAAATTTCGTCTACATCAAGCGCCAGGTGCCCATGGATGTGGCCGACAAGGTCAAGCAGATGGGCTTGCCTGGCATTCATCAGCAGCCCGAGTCTCGCCGCTATTACCCTGAAGGCGAAGTGACAGCCCACATCGTGGGCTTTAATAACGTAGAGGATCAGGGGCAGGAAGGCGTTGAGCTGACCTTCAACCAGCAGCTCTCCGGCCGGCCGGGCTCACGGCGCGTGATCAAGGATCGCCTCGGGCGCGTCATCGAGGATGTGCAGGCCGTCACACTGCCAGTCGACGGCCGTGATCTGCGGCTGTCCATCGACACCCGTCTGCAGTACCTGGTCTACAAAGAGCTGCAGAACGCCCTGGATAAGCACCAGGCACGCGCTGCCACGGCCGTCGTGCTGGACGTGCACACCGGTGAGGTGCTTGCCCTGGCCAATCTGCCGTCGTATGACCCGAATCGCCGCGAGAACTGGAAAGTCACCACGCTGCGCAATCAGGCCATTACCGATACCTTCGAGCCGGGCTCCATCATGAAGCCCTTCACTGCAGCCCTGGCGTTGGATCTGGGGCGCATCAGCACCTCGACCATGTTCGATACGGGCAACGGGCGGTTTCAGTACCAGGGCTCCACCATCAGCGATGTCAGCCGCAATGGCATGCTGGACGTGGCTGGGGTGCTGCGCCGCTCCAGCAATATCGGCATGACCATGATTTCCGAGAAGCTGCAGGCCCGTGAAATGTGGGATCGTTTCACGGAGTTGGGCCTTGGACAGGCACCGCAATTGGGCTTCCCGGGTGCGGCCCCCGGCCGTTTGCGGCCATGGGACCGCTGGCGCCTGATCGAGAAAGCCACGATGGCTTACGGTTATGGCCTGTCGGTGTCGCTGCTGCAAGTCGCGCGGGCCTATACGACCTTCGCCCGCGATGGCGACATGGTGTCGCTGACCTTGGTCAAGCGCGATAGCGACCCGACCAGCGTAAAAATCTATTCGCCTAAAACGACCGCCTTGATCCGCTCCATGCTCGAGGCCGCTGCCGGCCCGGATGGTGCGAAAGCCGCACAGGTGCAGGGCTATCGCGTGGCCGGCAAGAGCGGCACCGCACGCAAAATTGTCGACGGCAAGTACAGCACCCACCGTTATCGCAGCTCCTTCGTGGGTTTTGCGCCAGTCTCCAATCCCAAGGTCGTGGTGGCAGTGTCCATCGATGAGCCGCAGGTCGGCGGCTATTACGGCGGTGCCATCGCCGCGCCGGTGTTTTCCAGCATCGTCGGCGGTACGCTGCGCCTGATGGGTGTGCAACCCGATGCGCCGTTCGAGTCCACCATCGTGGCCGGGGTCGAGGGCGGGGGCGCGCGATGAGTCACGTACGCACCGTCGCCGGGAGCGTTCAGCCGGTCTTGCAGGACCTGCGCGGCCGAGTGGGGGCGCAGGCCGACCTGCACCTGGACTCGCGCGAGGTGCGTCCAGGCGACGTGTTCCTCGCGTGCCGCGGCGTGCATGGCGATGGCCGCCTTTATATCGAGCAGGCGCTGGCTGCGGGCGCGGCGGCAGTGGTCTATGACGCCGATGGGCTGAGTCTGAGCTTGCCGCGAGACACCCGCCTGATGGCCGTGGCAGGCTTGCGCGCCATGCTCGGAGCGCTGGCTGACGCCTGGTACGGCGAGCCTTCGGCCAGCCTGAACGTGCTGGCCGTCACCGGCACCAATGGCAAGACATCGTGCGTGCACTGGCTGGCTCAGGCTCTGACCGGTCTGGGCAAGCCTTGCGGCACGATAGGCACCTTGGGCGGCGTATTGCCGGACGGCCGCTCGTTGGGCGGCAGCCTGACCACGCCGGATGTGGTCACCGTGCACCGCTGGCTGGCGGCCATGCGTGATGCCGGCGCGCAGGCGGTCGCCATGGAGGCGTCGTCCATCGGGCTGGAACAGGGGCGCATGGACCACGTGCGTCTGGTTGTCGCCGGCTTTACGAATCTGACAAGAGATCACCTCGACTACCACGGGACGATGCAGAACTACGAAGCCGCCAAGGCTTTGCTGTTCAATTGGCCCGGGCTGCAGGCCGCGGTGATCAACGCCGACGATCCCGCCGGCCAACGTTTGCTGGCCACCCTGCCGGCGGGGCTTGCCAGCGGATACTCGATCGAATCCGCTGACGCAGAGATCTATGTCTGCGATCTGCAGGCTACCGCGCATGGGCAGGTCTTCACATTGAGGACGGCGCAGGGGGAGGCTCAGGTCGTCACGTCGCTATTGGGGCGGCACAATGTGTCCAATCTGCTGTTGGTGGCGGGCATGCTGCTGAAGCTGGGCTGGCCTGTCTCGGCGGTCACGCGTCAGATCGCAGCGGCCGCAGCCGTCGACGGCCGGCTTCAGACGGTCACGGCGCTGCCATTGGCGGCGCCCTTGACATCGCCTCTGGTCGTGGTGGATTACGCCCACACGCCAGACGCCTTGGCGCGCGCGCTATCGGCGTTGCGGCCTGTCGCGCAGGCGCGCGGTGGCGCGCTCGTGTGCCTGTTCGGTTGCGGCGGAGACCGGGATCCTGGCAAGCGCCCCGAAATGGGTCGAATTGCCTCAGGGCTGGCCGACCGGATCATCGTCTCCAGCGACAACCCGCGCAGCGAATCCCCGCAAGCCATCATCGAGCAGATACTGGCAGGGGTGGGGCAAAGCGGTTCTGTTCAGACCCAGGTCGACCGTGCGTTGGCCATTTTGCAGACCATCTGGGCCAGCAGACCCGAAGACATCGTTCTGCTGGCCGGCAAGGGGCACGAAACCTACCAGGAAATCGCGGGCCGCAAGGTCGCCTTCGATGATCGTGAGTGGGCGCGCGCCGCTTTTGCGTTGTCTCATGTCAGCGGTGTGTCGACCGACACTCGCAGTATCGCTGCCGGGCAACTTTTTGTGGCGTTGGCTGGCGAGTCCTTTGATGGTCATGACTATCTGGCCCAGGCTGCAGCCGCCGGAGCGTGCGCCGCCGTGGTCGCGCATGCCGTGGCCGACGCGGCGCTGCCGCAACTGGTGCTCGGTGACACTCGTCAGGCACTTGGACGTCTGGCTAAAGCCTGGCGGTCGCGCTTTGTGCTGCCTGCGATTGCCGTGACGGGCAGCAATGGCAAAACCACCACCAAGGAAATGATCTCGGCCGTTCTGGCCGATTGGCAGGGCCAGGCACATCGCCTGGCGACGGCCGGCAATTTCAACAATGACATCGGCTTGCCGCTGACGCTGTTGCGGCTGCGCCAGGAGCATCGTGCCGCCGTCTTCGAACTGGGCATGAACCATCCCGGCGAAATCGCACTCCTGGCGCAAATGGCCCAGCCATCGGTGGCTCTGGTCAACAACGCCCAACGCGAGCACCAGGAGTTCATGCATACCGTCGAGGCGGTCGCGCGCGAAAACGGAGCGGTGATTGCGGCATTGCCGGACGATGGGGTGGCTGTCTATCCCGGCGATGATCGTTATACCGCCGTTTGGGACGAATTGGCCGGTGCGCGGCGTGTATTGCGTTTCGGTCTGCAGCCCGGTCTCGATGTCTACGCGCAAGATGTGCGCGCCGATCTGATGGGCACCTTGTGTCGGGTGGTAACACCGGCCGGGGTGGCAGAACTGGCATTGCCCGTGCCTGGTGAGCACAACTTGCGCAACGCGTTGGCCGCGATTGCCTGCGCGCTGGCCGCAGGAGCGCCTTTGGCCAGCGCGATTCGTGCCCTGCAGGGCTTTGCTGCGGTCAAGGGCCGCATGCAACGCAAGGAAATGAGTGACGGAACGCTGCTCATTGATGACACCTACAATGCGAACCCCGATTCGGTACGCGCGGCCATCGAGGTTCTCGCGCAACTGCCCGGCCCGCGCGCACTCGTGCTCGGGGACATGGGCGAAGTCGGGGACAACGGGCCCGCCATGCACCGAGAGGTCGGCGGGTATGCGCGCGATCATGGGATCGACGCGCTGTTCACGCTAGGTGACGCCAGCCGTGCGGCCGCTGCCGAATTCGGCGCGACGGCGCTCGCCTGCGCATCGGTAGACGAAGTCGTTGCCGCATTGCGCGGCCTGGGTGCGGCCAGCGTATTGGTTAAAGGTTCGCGCTTTATGCGCATGGAGCGGGTAGTGACGGCTTTTTCTGTGAACGACAACCAGACGGCCCTCGGCCAAGAGGACAAGCATGCTGCTTGAGATCGCTCGTTGGTTGTCTGACGATGTACGCGCCATCGGGGTGCTGGAGTACATCACCTTGCGCGCCGTGCTGGCGTGCGCCACGGCCTTGCTCATTGGTCTGGCCGCGGGTCCGCGGGTGATTCGCAAGCTGACGGAAATGAAAATCGGCCAGGCCGTACGCGCCTACGGCCCTCAGACCCATCTGGTCAAAACCGGCACGCCCACCATGGGCGGAGCGCTCATTCTGATTTCTATCGCCATCAGCACCTTGTTGTGGGCCGACTGGACCAATCGCTTTGTCTGGGTGGTTCTGCTGGTGACTTTCGGATTTGGCTGGATCGGCTGGATGGATGATTACCGCAAGGTGGTGCATCGCGATCCGGAGGGCATGCCTGCGCGGCAGAAGTTTTTCTGGCAGGCGACGATCGGCCTGGTGGCCGCGGTCTACCTGGCGTTTGCCGTCTCGGCACCGGCCAACACGGAGCTGTGGCCGCTCTTTAAAGCCTGGGTGGTCAGCGGATTCAGCATGCCGCTGCCTACGCGCGCCGATCTGATCGTGCCGTTTTTCAAGTCGGTCAGCTATCCGCTCGGCGTGCTTGGTTTCGTGGCCTTGACCTGGTTTGTGATCGTTGGCACCAGCAACGCCGTCAACTTGACCGACGGCTTGGATGGCCTGGCCATTATGCCCACCGTCATGCTCGGGGGCGCGCTGGGTATTTTTGCCTACGTGGTCGGCCGGGTCGATTACTCCAAGTACTTGTTGTTTCCCTATATCCCGGGAGCTGCCGAACTCATGGTGCTGTGTGCGGCCATAGGGGGGGCGGGGTTGGCGTTCTTGTGGTTCAACGCCTACCCGGCGCAAGTGTTCATGGGTGATGTCGGCGCGCTGGCCTTGGGCGGAGCCCTGGGGACGATCGCCGTGATCGTGCGCCAGGAAATCGTGCTCTTCATCATGGGCGGCGTGTTCGTCGTCGAAACCCTGTCGGTAATGCTGCAGGTGGCCTGGTTCAAATACACAAAGCGACGATACGGGCAGGGTAGGCGGATCTTCAGGATGGCGCCACTGCACCACCATTTCGAGGTTGGCGGCTGGAAGGAAACCCAGGTCGTCGTACGTTTCTGGATCATCAGCATGATGCTGGTGCTGATTGGCCTTTCGACCCTCAAGTTGCGATGAACACTGAAGAAACCTCCCGTGCCGACGCACCGTTGGTCCTGATCCTCGGATTGGGCGAGACGGGCGCGGCCGCTGCGCGCTGGTGCGCACGTGAGGGCGCACGCCTTCGCGTGGCTGACACGCGTACGCAGCCGGGGGGCCTGGATGCCCTGCGCGTGGCGCTGCGCGAGGCTGACGTCCAATACCATCTGGGCTGCGCCAGTCAGTTCGATGAAGCGCTGCTCGATGGCGTCTCGCAACTCGTGCTCAGCCCAGGGCTGTCGCCGGGACAGGAGCCTGCGGCAAGCCTGCTCAGGGCCGCCGCCACACGTGGCGTCGAGGTCGTAGGCGAGATCGAACTGTTTGCGCGCGCGTTGGCTCGTTTGGCTGAGGCACGCGACTACCGGCCACGCGTGCTGGCCGTGACTGGCACCAATGGCAAAACCACGGTGACGGCACTGACCCGGCAGTTGATCGAGGCCAGTGGCCTGAGCGTGCGTGCGGCAGGCAATATCAGCCCGGCTGCGCTGACCGCGCTCATGGAGGCTCTGGATCAAGACCAGCTGCCTGACGTCTGGGTGCTGGAGCTTTCCAGCTTCCAGTTGGAAACCACCCGCAGTCTGAGCGCGGATGCTGCCGTGGTGCTCAATGTCACCCAGGATCATCTGGATTGGCACGGCAGCATGCAGGCCTACTCGCAAGCCAAGGCCCGCCTGCTGACGATGGCGTGTGTGGCGATTGTCAATCGCGATGACCCCCTGACCACCGCGATGGTCAGCGACCTCAAGGGCCTGAACGCGCGCAGCTTCGGGCGTGATCTGCCGCAATGGGTCGGTGATATGGGCCTGGAGCTCGGGCAGGGCGTGTCCTGGCTGGTGGCTTGCGAGCCAAGCGACTTCGACGATCAGGCCGCGCCCGTGCGCCGCAAAAAGGACGCGCCGCCGCCTGTGCGCAATGCTGGCCGCATGAGCCGCTTGATGCCGGTCGATGCCTTGCGCATCCGTGGCGTGCACAACGCGCTCAATGCTCTGGCGGCGTTGCAACTGGCACGGGTGCTCGAGCTGGGCTGGGGAGCCTTGCTGCGCGCGTTGCGCGAGTATGCCGGCGAGCCGCACCGTGCGGCCTTTGTGCGCAACGTAGGCGGCGTTGATTACATCAATGACAGTAAGGGCACCAATGTTGGCGCCACGGTGGCTGCCCTCGAAGGGTTGGGTCAGAGCGTAGTGCTGATTGCCGGCGGGCAGGGCAAAGGACAGGATTTCTCTCCCTTGCGGGCCGTCGTTGCCCGGCATGCCCGTGCCGTCGTGTTGATTGGTGTCGACGGCCCGGCCATTGGCGACATACTGGCCGACACCGGCGTGGTCTTGGTCCAGGCTCAGGACATGCGCGAGGCCGTGCGCCGCTCTGCCGAACTGGCGCAAGCCGGTGATGCCGTGCTGCTGTCGCCGGCCTGCGCCAGCCTGGATATGTTCCGCAACTATCCTCATCGCGGCGAAGTCTTCGCGCAAGAGGTCGATGAGTTGGCCCGCGATCAGGGAGAGGTGGCATGAGCCTGTTTGCCGAGCTGACCGCCAGCGTCAACGCCGTGCGTCCCGGGCGCACCCGTATGCGCAATACCGATCTGCCCCTCATCGTGGCGGCCTCGACGCTGCTGCTGCTGGGTCTGCTCATGGTGTATTCGGCGTCCATCGGCCTGGCTGACGGCCCGCGCTATGCCTCTTACGGCCGCTACTATTTTGTGCTGCGCCATGGGATCTTCGTTGCGGTCGGCCTGGTGGCCGGCGCCGTGGTCCTGACCATGCCGATACGTGTCTGGCAACGCCTGGCCATGCCGTTATTCATGGTGTCGCTGGTGCTGCTGGTGGCCGTACTCATTCCAGGGATTGGTCGCGAGGTCAATGGCGCGCATCGCTGGATCCCGCTGGGGCCCTTGAACTTCCAGCCCTCCGAGCTGATGAAACTGGCCGCTCTTCTCTATGCGGCGGATTACACCGTGCGCAAGCAGGAGCACATGCAGGCTTTTGCGCGCGGTTTTCTCCCCATGGCATGCGCTCTGGGCGGGGTAGGCATGCTGTTGCTGCTCGAGCCGGACCTGGGTGCCTTCATGGTGATCGTCGCCATTGCCATCGGCATCCTGTTTCTGGGCGGCATCAATGGCAAGTATTTCAGCAGTCTTCTGGCGGTGCTGGTGGGCACCTTCCTGATGCTGATCTGGCTGTCGCCGTGGCGCCGCGCCCGGCTGTTTGCCTATCTCGATCCCTGGAATCAGGAGAACGCCTATGGCAGTGCCTACCAGCTCTCTCATTCGCTGATCGCATTGGGACGTGGCGAATGGTTCGGGGTCGGCCTGGGCGCCAGCGTCGAGAAACTGCATTACCTGCCCGAGGCGCATACCGACTTTTTGATGGCAGTCGTGGGCGAGGAGTTGGGCTTTGCCGGCGTCATGCTCGTCATTGTGCTGTTTGGCATCATCGTGCAGCGCGGTTTCGATATCGGCCGGCAGGCCATCGCGATGGAGCGCACCTTTGCCGGTTTGCTGGCCGATGGCGTCGCGATGTGGTTCGGCGTGCAGGCCTTCATCAACATGGGGGTCTGCCTGGGGCTTTTGCCGACCAAGGGGCTGACCCTGCCGCTGATGAGTTATGGCGGTTCGGGCATTGTGATGAACCTCTGCGCCCTGGCCATGCTGTTGCGGGTCGACTACGAGAACCGCACGATGATGCGCGGGGGCCGCGTATGAGCGCGCCCACCATTCTCATCATGGCCGGAGGCACCGGCGGGCACATCATGCCGGGCCTGGCCGTCGCCGATATCCTGCGCCAGCGCGGCTGGCAGGTGCGCTGGCTGGGCAACCCCGACAAAATGGAAGGCAAGCTCGTGCCGGCTCAGGGCATCGCCCTGGCTCCGCTGCGCTTTCGGGGGGTACGGGGGCGCGGTGCCGCTGCGCTCGTGAAGCTGCCCTTGCTCCTGACCCGAGCCGTGGTGCAGGCCTGGGGCCATCTGTCGGCCATCAAGCCCGATGTGGTGCTGGGCATGGGGGGGTATGTGGCCTTCCCGGGCGGGCTGGTCGCGGCATTGCGACGCACTCCCATGGTGATCCACGAGCAGAACGCTGTGGCAGGCACGGCCAATCGCTGGCTGGCGCGCATGGCCAACCGTGTGCTCACGGGCTTTCCGAATGTGTTGCCGGGCGCGGATGACGTCGGTAACCCCGTTCGGGCCGACGTGTGCAAGCTGCCTGCGCCGGCGCTGCGTTACGCCGAGCGCCAGGGGCCGTTGCGCGTCCTGGTGGTGGGCGGGTCGTTGGGGGCTCAGGCGCTCAATACCGTGGTGCCGCAGGCGTTGGCCCGCATTGCACCGCAGCAGCGGCCGGTGGTCGTTCACCAGGCGGGCGCTCAGCATTTGCAGGCTCTCCAATCCGCGTACGCGCAGGCTGGCGTGCAGGCCGAGTGCCTGCCTTTCATCGAGGATATGGCAGGCGCGCTGGCCAATTCGGATCTGCTGATCTGCCGTTCGGGCGCCATGACGGTGGCCGAAGTGGCTGCAGCGGGCGTGGCGGCGTTGTTCGTGCCGTTTCCGCATGCCATCGACGATCACCAGACCACCAATGCCCGTTATCTGAGCGAGGTGCAGGCTGCCTGGCTGCAAGCGCAAAACGCTCTTACCCCAGAATGGCTGGCCGGCTGGCTGGGGCAGCGCAATCGTCCTGAACTTCAAGCCGTCGCCGAGCGGGCGCGCGCACAAGCGCGCCCGGATGCGGCGGAACATATCGCCGACGTCTGCATGGCGGCAGCGAGGCGTCGATCATGAAACATCGTATCCAACATATCCATTTTGTCGGCGTGGGCGGCTCGGGCATGAGCGGCATCGCCGAGGTTTTGCTCAATCTGGGCTACCGCGTCAGCGGCTCCGATCTGAACGAGTCGGCCGTGACCCGGCGCCTGGCCGATCTGGGGCTGCAGGTTGCCATCGGCCATGCGGCCGAGAACGTGGCGGGTGCCGATGCCATCGTCACCTCGACCGCCGTGGCCGGCGACAACCCCGAGGTCATCGCCGCGCGTGCCGCACGCATCCCGGTGGTGCCGCGCGCGGTCATGCTGGCCGAGCTCATGCGGCTCAAGCGCGGCATCGCCGTGGCGGGCACGCATGGCAAAACCACCACGACCAGCCTGGTTGCCAGCGTGCTGGCTGCCGGTGAACTGGATCCCACTTTCGTGATCGGCGGGCGCTTGAATTCCGCCGGCGCCAACGCGCAACTGGGCCAGGGCGAGTTCATCGTGGTCGAGGCGGATGAGTCGGATGCTTCTTTCCTGAATCTCCTGCCGGTGATGGCCATCATCACCAACATCGACGCCGATCACATGGATACCTATGGGCACGATGTGGCGCGCCTCAAGAGCGCCTTCATCGAGTTCACGCAGCGTTTGCCGTTCTACGGTTCGGCCGTGCTGTGCGTCGACGACGCCAATGTGCGCGAAATCATGCCTTTCGTGTCGCGGCCCATTACGACCTATGGATTGAACGCCGAAGCACAAGTGCGCGCCGAGAACGTGCGTGCCGAGGGCACTCGCATGCGCTTTACGGTGCGCCGTCGCGACCGCGATATCGAGTTGCCGACGCTGGAGGTCGAACTGAACCTGCCTGGTCTGCACAATGTGCGCAACGCGCTTGCAGCGATCGCCGTGGCCTCCGAGCTGGGTGTATCCGATGAGGCCATCTGTCAGGCGCTGGCCGCCTTCAAGGGCGTGGGCCGTCGCTTCACGCAATGGGGGGATTTCCCCGTTTCGGCCGAGCACGGAGGCGGCAAGTACACCGTGGTCGACGATTATGGCCACCACCCGGTGGAAATGGCCGCGACGCTGGCCGCTGCCCGTGGCGCATGGCCGCAACGGCGCATCGTGCTGGCCTTCCAGCCACATCGTTATACACGCACCCGCGATTGCTTCGAAGATTTCGTGCGCGTTCTGGGTACGGCCGATGCCGTGCTGCTGACCGAGGTCTACGCGGCCGGAGAGGCGCCCTTGGTGGCCGCCGATGGGCGCGCCTTGTCGCGTGCGTTGCGCGTGACCGGCAAGGTCGAGCCGGTGTTTGTCGAGAATGTGACAGAGCTGCCCCAGACCGTACGCGGTTTCATGCGCGACGGCGACGTGCTGATCATCATGGGGGCGGGTTCCATCAGCAAGGTTCCATCCCAGTTGGGAGAGTGGGCATGACGCACGATTTCGGAAAAGTTGGCGTGCTCTATGGCGGCCGGTCCGCCGAGCGTGAGGTCTCGTTGATGTCGGGCGCGGGAGTGCATGACGCACTGCGCAGCGCGGGCGTGGATGCTCATCTGTTCGATACCGGTTTGCAGGGGTTGGCCGAGTTGCAGGCGGCAGGATTCGATCGGGTCTTCATTGCGTTGCATGGCCGTTATGGCGAGGATGGCGCCATTCAGGGGGCGCTGGAGCTTCTGAACATCCCCTACACCGGCAGTGGCGTGGCCGCGTCGGCGGTGGCGATGGACAAGATACTGACTAAGCGCATCTGGCTGCAGCATGGCCTGCCGACGCCCGCCTTCGAAGAAATCGATGGGCAGACCGATCTGCGCCAGGTGCCGGACCGTTTGGGGCTGCCGCTCATTCTCAAGCCGCCGCATGAGGGTTCGACGGTCGGGATCACCAAGGTCGCCGGCTATTCGGATATCAAGCAGGCTTACGCCTCTGCATCGCATTTCGACGAAGTCGTCCTGGCCGAGCAGTTCGTGCGCGGCCGCGAGTTGACCGTCGCCGTGCTGGGCACCGGGCGGGGCGCCCGCGCCTTGCCTGTCATTGAGATCGTCGCGCCCGATGGCAACTACGACTACCAGAATAAGTATTTCACCGACGACACCAAATATTTCTGCCCGGCCGATCTGCCCGAGGGCGTGGCCGCGGACGTCGAGCGAATCGCCGTGCTGGCCTATCGTGTTCTGGGTTGCGAAGGATGGGGGCGCGCCGACTTCATCCTCGATGACCAGAACCGGCCCTGGCTGCTGGAATTGAATACATCGCCTGGCATGACAAGCCACTCCTTGGTCCCCATGGCTGCTCGCGCGGTCGGCCTGAACTACGCCGACCTTTGCGTGGCCATTCTGGCCGAAGCCTCCTGCAAGCTGCGCGCTGCGGCGCGTACTGAACAATAGGATCCCCTGTGTGGAACGAGGCTCGCACCATCAACCTGATCGCCAACACGCTTGCCGTGCTGGCGGTTGCTGCCTTGCTGCTGTCTGGCGTGGCGTGGGTGGCGCAACGGCCCTATTTCAATCTGGCCGCCGTGGAGCTCGAGCCCATGCCGGACAGCGAGCTGCATTATGTGTCGCCCGGCGCGGTGCGCTCGGCCATTGCCGGCCGCTTCAAGGGCAATTTCTTTACCGTGGATCTGGACGAGGCACGCGAGATTTTCGAATCGGTGCCATGGGTGCGCCATGCCACCGTGCGCCGCATTTGGCCGAACATCCTGCGCGTGCGGGTCGAGGAGCAGCAGCCCCTGGCGCTCTGGAACGAAAACCAGATGATCAACACCTGGGGCGAGTCCTTCACTGCCAACACCGGCGAGTTGGAGGACGAGGATGCCTTGCCGCAGTTCGCGGGTCCGGATGGTGCGGAGAGCCTGGTGGTTCAGCGGTATGCGGAGCTGGCGCGCTGGTTCGCGCCGCTCGATCTGCACGTCAAGGAACTCGAATTGAGCCCGCGCTATGCCTGGAAAGCCGTGCTCTCCAATGGCATGACACTGGATCTGGGTCGCGATCCGGGTGCCGATGCACCCGACCCGCACGGTTTGCCCGGCGCGCTGCCGTTTGCCGCGCGCATCCAACGCTTCGTGCAAGTCTGGCCGGGTGTGGCCGGCCATCTGGAAGGGCGCACCGTGACGGGCGCGGACCTGCGTTACCCCAACGGCTTCGCCCTGGCGCTCGCGCCCTTGCCGCCGTCGGAAAACAAATCACATTCCAAATCGAAACCTGCCAAGAAAAATTGACGCCATGACCCGTGACATCAAGGACCTAATCGTCGCCCTCGATATCGGCACCAGCAAGGTGATTGCGGTGGTGGCCGAAATCCTGCCCGAAGGCCGCTTCGAAGTACTCGGGCTGGGGCAGCACGAGTCGCGCGGCA
This sequence comes from Bordetella holmesii, assembly GCF_020735985.1. Classification (NCBI taxonomy): domain Bacteria; kingdom Pseudomonadati; phylum Pseudomonadota; class Betaproteobacteria; order Burkholderiales; family Alcaligenaceae; genus Bordetella; species Bordetella holmesii. The sequence goes on along the minus strand of NZ_CP085973.1, from coordinate 2,736,617 downwards.
TGCGCAAGGGCGTAGTGGTCAATATCGAGACCACCGTCAACTCCATTCAGCGCGCGCTCGAAGAAGCCGAGCTGATGGCAGATTGCAAAATCCGCGACGTCTATACCGGCATCGCCGGCAGCCACATCCGCTCTTTCAACTCGAGCGGCATGGTCGCGGTCAAGGACAAGGAAGTCACCGCGACCGACGTGGCGCGTGTGATCGAGACGGCCAAGGCGGTGAACATCCCGACCGACCAGCAGGTTCTGCATGTGCTGACGCAGGAATTCATCGTCGACGGCCAGGAAGATATCCGCGAGCCTATCGGCATGAGCGGCTTGCGCCTCGAGGTGCGCGTGCACATCGTCACCGGCGCGGTCAGCGCGGCGCAGAACATCGTCAAGTGCGTGCGCCGTTGCGGCCTGGAAGTCCAGGATCTGATCCTGCAGCCTCTGGCCTCCAGTCTTGCCTGCCTGACGGCAGACGAGAAGGAGCTGGGCGTGGTGCTGGTCGACATCGGAGGCGGTACCACGGATGTGGCCATCTTCACGGGCGGGGCCATCCGGCATACCGCTGTGATCCCCATCGCTGGTGACCAGATCACCAACGACATCGCGGCGATGCTGCGCACGCCCACGCCGGACGCTGAAGAAATCAAGCTGCGCTATGGCGTGGCCAAGCAGGTGCTGGCCAGCCCGGACGAGACCGTCGAGGTGCCTGGGCTGGGCGATCGTGGCCCGCGCCAGGTCAAGCGCCAGGCGCTGGGCGCGGTGATCGAGCCGCGTGTCGAAGAACTGTTTTCGCTGGTGCAACAGGTCGTGCGCGACTCCGGATACGAGGATCTGCTCGCCTCCGGTGTGGTGCTGACCGGCGGCTCGGCGCAACTGCCCGGGATGATCGAACTGGCCGAGGATGTGTTCCTCAAGCCGGTGCGCGTCGCGGTACCCGAGTACGAAGGCAGCCTGGCCGACGTGATGCGCAATCCGCGTTTCTCGACGGTGATGGGCTTGTTGCAGGAAGCGCGCATGCAGCGCGTGCGTGGCCGCAAGGTTGCCGCCCAGACAGGTAATTTCAAGAGCCTGCTGGCGCGCATGAAAGAGTGGTTCATGAATTGAGCAGGGGTGGGTGCGGGTCCATTCCTCGTTGTCAGCCGTGCAGCCTGCGGCCGGTGGCGGAAGAGGGAGCGTCCCAACTCCGTAGCGGATTGATAGCCAGTCGGCTGCGGAATTGAGGCGATAGAAAACAGGTTGTTGGGGATTTCGGCGTTTGGAAATCAGGCTTTTGGAAATCGGACTTGTGAGGGAGTCATCATGATCAACTTTGAGATGCTTGAGAACAACACCAAAGGGACCGTCATAAAGGTCGTGGGTGTTGGGGGGGCGGGCGGCAATGCCGTCGCGCATATGATCCGTAGCGGTGTGAGCGGCGTCGATTTCATCTGCGCCAACACGGATGCCCAGGCGCTGGCGGCGACCAACGCTCCGGTGCAGATTCGTCTGGGCCGTACGGGTCTGGGCGCAGGCGCCAAGCCCGAACAGGGTCGTGCGGCCGCCGAAACGGCGCGCGAGGAAATTCGTTCCGCCCTCAATGGCGCCCACATGGTGTTCATCACCGCGGGCATGGGTGGCGGCACCGGCACGGGGGCCGGCCCGGTTGTGGCGGAAGTCGCCAAGGAGCTGGGCATCCTGACGGTCGGTGTGGTAACCAAGCCGTTCACCTTCGAAGGCAACAAGCGCCTGAAGATGGCCGAAGAGGGCATCTCCGAACTGGGCAAGCACGTCCACTCGCTCATCGTGGTCCTCAACGAGAACCTCTATGAATTGATGGACGAGGAGGCCACGCAGGAAGACTGCTTCAAGTCGGCCGACGATATTCTGCACAACGCTTGCGCAGGCATTGCCGAGATCATCAATGTCGAAGGCAATGTGAACGTCGACTTCGAGGACGTCAAGACCATCATGGGCGAGCAGGGCCAGGCCATGATGGGCACGGCGACGGCCAGCGGCGCTGATCGCGCACGCGTGGCTGCCGAGAAGGCAATTGCGTGCCCGTTGCTCGAAGGCGTGGATCTGAACGGCGCTCGTGGCGTGCTGGTCAATATCACGTCGAGCCGCTCGCTGAAGATGCGCGAAACGCGCGAGATCATGGAAACCATCCGCAGCTACGCGTCGGATGACGCTACCGTGATCTTCGGGACGGCCTATGACGAAACCATGGGTGAAAACCTGCGCGTGACCGTCGTGGCAACGGGCCTGGGCCGCGCGGCGGCACGTCCGCAACTGGTGCAGACCGTCACGGAAGAGCTGCGCACGGGCACCGACAACATGCCGGCGGGTGGCATGCTGGCGGGCCAGAGTGGTGATTACCGCGGCCTGGATATGCCGTCGGTGATGCGCAATCCCCGTACCCAGGCTTCGGCCCAGGTGCGCGCGCTGGAAAGTTCGGGTATGGATCACTTCGATATCCCCGCCTTCCTGCGCAAGCAGGCTGACTGAGCGCAGCCGCGCCCGTCCCGCTACGGGCGCAGCACTCCCTCAACGCTCGTCTACCCCATCCCCAGGGTAGGCGAGCGCAGGAGCGTTGACGCCTTTAATTTGGGGTCGGATGCCAGCCGTATAGTGTTTCATTTACATGGCATGGGCAGGGCCCCGGGGTTACAATGCACGCATCAAGCTGACTGCATTCCTGCTGTTCAGGAGTCCGCTGAGGTTGGCAGGTCATAAAAGCACCCATTATGTTTCGACAGCGCACCATTCAAAATCTCGTCCGCACGACTGGCGTCGGCGTCCACTCCGGGCGGCGGGTTGAGTTGACCTTGCGCCCGGCGCAACCTAATACCGGTATCGTGTTTCACCGTGTGGATCTGCCCCAGGTGGTGGATCTGCCGGCGCAGGCAACCGGGGTGGGTGACACCCGCATGGCCTCCGTGCTGCAGCAGGGCAATGTGCGCGTCTCGACGGTCGAGCACCTGATGTCGGCGTTGGCGGGCCTGGGTATCGACAACCTGCATGTGGACCTGACGGCCGAAGAAGTGCCGATCATGGACGGTAGCGCCGCGACCTTCGTTTATTTGCTGCGCTCGGCCGGCATTGTCGAGCAGAACGCGCCCAAGCACTTCATTCGCGTGCTCAAGCCCATCGAAGTTCGCGAAGGCGAGGGCCGCAACGAAAAATGGGCCCGCCTGGAGCCGCACGAGGGCTTCGCGCTGGCGTTTTCGATCGATTTTCGCCACCCCGCCATCGATTCGACGGCCAATTTCGCCGAGATTGATTTTGCCACCCACTCTTACGTGCGTGAGATCGCTCGTGCCCGGACCTTTGGTTTCGTCAACGAGGTCGAGGCGCTGCGTTCCATGGGGCTGGCGCGCGGCGGCAGCCTGGACAACGCCATCGTGATGGACGAGTTTCGCGTCCTCAACAGCGACGGCCTGCGCTACGACGATGAGTTCGTCAAACACAAGATTCTCGACGCCATTGGCGACCTTTATCTGTTGGGCAAGCCGCTGGTGGCGCGTTATGTGGCGCAGAAATCCGGCCACGCTCTCAATAATCAGTTGGCGCGTGCTTTGCTCGAACAGCAAGACGCCTGGGAGCTGGTCACCTACGAGTCTCAAGCGGCAGCCCCTCAGGCTTTCCGTCACGAATGGAAGCTGGCCTGAGCCAGCAGGCAGTTCTAATTCTGTCCGAGCCTAGACGGCTCGCGATGAGGGGCCTGTGCAGGGCCCCTCGTTTTTTCTAATGATGGGTCCATGATGCGTCTGTCTCTGCTTTCTCTGCTGTTGCCAGTCTTGTTGGGCGCGTGTGCGTCGAATTATTCAACCACCGCAAACGGCATCAGCATCGCGGACGCCCCCAAGGCGATCAATCGTGTGTTCAGCGATTTTGACGGCCTGGTCGATGATGCCAACCGGGCGATCAACCGTTCCTTGAACGGCGACAGCAGCACGCAAGGCAAGACTAAGTAATCCGCGGCACAGCGGCGGCGGTTTGCCAGGGACGGATCAGCCTTTGGCTTTATGATGGCGCAGCAGCCGTGTCACCGCGTCGGCCAGCGGGCCGGGCGTCAATTGCTGTTGTAAGTCTTCGAACGCCTTGAGGGCCGTATCGCCCAAGGGCACGGCCTCTTTCGGGGGGCGGGGTGCTCGTTGTCCGGGCCGTGGCATTCCGGCTTGAATACGGACGCTAATTTCGTTAAGGTTCCAGCCTTGCGAGGAGAGTGCCTGTGCAATGCGCGGGGCCATCTGACGCAATTTGGCTGCATGCGCCGGCCCGGGCACCGCAAGCTGCAAGCGTTGGTTTTCCAGCTTCGCCACCACGCACAGCGTGCCCAGCGCAGGCGGCAGCACCGCTGCTACGGCCTGCTGAATCTGCAAATGCGTACGCGCCGTCGCCAGGACACCGGCGCCACGCATATCGTGACCCAGCCAGCCCAGAGCGGTACGATCGCCGGGCTTGCTGGTCGAGGAACGCGAGCGGGATGAAGGTTGTCTATTCATACCGTTCCATATTAGTAGGATGCAACCTTGAAGGTAGTGATTATGCACGCCCGGGCAGGGCAGGACCGGCATTTCACCGTCGGCGGTGGGCGTCTGGCCTTGCTCATGGGGCTGGCGCTGTTGGCCGCAGCCGTGTTCGGGGCGGGCATGCAGCGTTTGCTTTTTGGCGCGTCAGCTTCGCCCTACACGGTGGATTGGCCTTCCTATGCACGGTCGCAAGCCAATCGGGACGCGGATTTCATGCGCGAAAACGTCAACATGCTGGCCTCCAAGGTCGGCATGTTGCAGGCCAAGCTCGTCAGCATAGACGGTTTGGGCCGCCGCGTGGCGGAGATCGCCGGTTTGCAATACACCGGCGCCGAGGCCGCTGCCCCGGCTGCGCCGCTGGACGAGGCGACCCACGTCATGGACGATCTGTTTACCGATCGTCAGCCTCCCACGCCGGAGTCCGCCGAGGCGCTGGGCCGCCAGCTCGACGATATCCAGGCTCGCCTGGCCGAGCAGGCCGACAATCTCAAGTTGCTGGACGCGGCATTGACCAGCCACTCGGCCGAGCAGGCTCGTGTGCCGACGGCCATGCCTATCCGCGACTATCCCTATCTGAGTTCCTCCTATGGCTGGCGGCGCAACCCGGTGACGGGGCGGTACGCCATGCATGAAGGGCTGGACTTCTCCGCCCCGCCGGGCACGCCCATTCTGGCGGCGTCGGGCGGCGTGGTGTTGCTAGCCAAGGGGCAGCCCGGCTACGGCAACATGGTCGAAATCGACCATGGCAATGGCCTGATCACTCGCTACGCGCATGCCTCCCGGCTACTGGTCAAGGCAGGCGATGTGGTCGAGCGAGGGCAGGAGGTTGCCCGCGTGGGGTCGTCCGGCCGCTCCACCGGCCCGCATCTGCATTTCGAGGTGCGCCTGGCGGGCCAGCCGCTGGACCCGCGCCTGTTTCTCGGCTCTCAGAATACCGTGGCGCCCGTCGTCGCTCAGGCCCAGCAGGCCAGGGGCGCGGCCACGACCGCCGCTCCCTGAGAGGGTTCGCCGCGCTCGCGGCGGATTATTGCGCTCCAGTGCGTTAAACTGGATTGTTTCCTAGCGGGGATCCCGCTTAACCAGACACAGATAATATCGGCATGGGCGTGGCCGCCGCATAGCTTGCGGATGTCGCGCTCCGTGGCCGTCCCCGACACGCATGGTTTCTCTGCTCAAAAAACTCATTGGCAGCCGCAACGACCGGCTGCTCAAGCAGTACCGCAAGCTGGTCGTCCAGATCAACAATCTTGAGCCGCAGATCTCCGCTCTCTCCGATGAGGCGCTGCAGGCCAAGACGCAGGAATTCCGTGACCGTCATGCCAAGGGCAGTTCCCTGGATGACTTGCTGCCCGAGGCCTTTGCCGTCGTGCGTGAAGCGGGTAAGCGCGTATTTGGCATGCGCCACTTCGACGTGCAGTTGCTCGGCGGCATTGCTTTGCACAGCGGCAAGATCGCGGAAATGCGCACGGGCGAGGGCAAGACCCTCATGGCCACGCTGCCGGTCTACCTCAATGCCATCGCCGGCAAGGGCGTGCATGTGGTGACGGTCAATGATTACCTGGCGCGCCGCGATGCCGACTGGATGGGGCGGCTGTACCGTTTCCTGGGCATGAGCACGGGCGTGGTGGTGCCGCAGCAACCCAACGACGAAAAGATTGCCGCCTACCGTGCCGACATCACGTATGGCACCAACAATGAATTCGGCTTTGACTACCTGCGCGACAACATGGAGTATCGCGTCGAGGACCGACGCCAGCGCGCGCTGAATTACGCGATTGTCGACGAGGTGGACTCCATCCTGATCGATGAGGCGCGCACGCCGCTCATCATCTCCGGGCAGGCCGAAGACCACACCGAACTTTATGTGCGCATGAATGCCGTGCCGCCGCTGCTCAAGCGCATGGCCGGCGAGCCCAAGCCGCAGGAGCCCGAGCCCGAAGGCGATTATTGGGTCGATGAAAAGAGCCAGCAGGTTTACCTGTCTGAGGCCGGTCACGAGAGCGCGGAGAAAATCCTCTCGCGCGTCGGTCTGCTGCCGGACGGCGAGTCGCTCTATGACCCGCGCCACATCGCGCTCATGCATCACCTGATGGTGGCGCTGCGTGCACATACCCTGTTTTTCCGCGATCAGCTGTACGTGATTCAAGATGGCGAAGTCGTCATCGTTGACGAGTTCACCGGCCGCCTCATGGTCGGCCGCCGCTGGTCAGATGGCCTGCATCAGGCCGTCGAAGCCAAGGAAGGCGTCAAGATCCAGCACGAGAACCAGACGCTGGCGTCGATCACCTTCCAGAATTACTTCCGCATGTACGAGAAGCTCTCGGGCATGACGGGCACGGCGGACACCGAGGCTTATGAGTTCCAGGAGATTTACTCCCTGGAGACGGTCATCATCCCGACCAATAAGCCGATGAAGCGCAAGGACCAGAACGATCAGGTCTTCAAGACGCACGAAGAGAAATACAACGCCATCCTCAACGACATTCGTGATTGCCACGAGCGCGGGCAACCCGTGCTCGTGGGTACCACCAGCATCGAGAATTCGGAGCTGTTGTCCGGGTTGCTCAAGCAGGCCAAGCTGCCGCACGAAGTGCTCAATGCCAAGCAGCATGCTCGTGAGGCCGAGATCGTCGCCGAGGCGGGCAAGCCCGGGCACATCACCATCGCCACGAACATGGCTGGCCGTGGTACCGACATCGTGCTGGGTGGCAGTGTCGATAAGCAGATCGACCTGATCCGTGCCGATGAAGCACTCAGCGAGGCAGACAAGGCGGCACGCGTCGACGCGGTGCGCCAAGGCTGGAAGCCGCTGAACGAGCAGGTCAAGGCCGCAGGCGGTCTGCGCATCATCGGCACCGAGCGCCACGAGTCGCGCCGCATCGACAACCAGTTGCGCGGCCGTGCCGGGCGCCAGGGCGATCCAGGCTCCTCGCGTTTTTATCTGTCGCTCGAGGATTCGCTCATGCGCATCTTCGCCGGCGACCGGGTGCGCGCCATCATGGAGCGGCTCAAGCTGCCCGAAGGCGAGCCCATCGAGGCGGGCATGGTGACGCGCTCGATCGAGACGGCGCAACGCAAGGTCGAAGGCCGCAACTTCGACATTCGCAAGCAACTGCTCGAGTATGACGATGTCGCCAACGATCAGCGCAAGGTGATCTACGCGCAGCGTAACGATGTGCTGGAGGCCGGCTCCATCAGCGACTCTATCGAGAGCCTGCGCGATGCCGCCGTGACCGAAGTGTTCCGTTCTTTCGTGCCGGCCGAGTCGGTCGAAGAACAATGGGACATCCCTGGGTTGCAAACCACCCTGGCGGGTGATTGGCAACTGCAGTTGCCATTGACCGACATGGTCGAGGCCGAGCCCAACCTGACCGACGAAGAACTGCTCGAGCGCGTGTTGCAGGCCGCTCGCGAGGTCTATCGCGGCAAGGCCGACCTGGTGGGTGCGGAGTCCTGGGGCCAGTTCGAGCGTTCGATCATGCTGCAGTCGATCGACACCCACTGGCGCGAGCATCTGTCGGCGCTGGATTATCTGCGCCAGGGTATTCATCTGCGCGGTTACGCCCAGAAAAATCCCAAGCAGGAATATAAGCGCGAGGCCTTCGAGTTGTTCTCGGGCATGCTCGATCGTATCCGCGATGACGTGGTGCGTGTGCTCATGACCGTGCGCGTGCAGTCGACCGAACAGGTCGAGCAGGCCGAGGCCGAGGCAGCGCAATCGCACGTGCAAAATGTGCAGTACCACCATTCTGACTACGACGAAGCGCTGGCCAGCGATGCGCAGCCGCAAGGCCAGGAGCCGGCGCGCAACGTCCTGCCCAAGGTGGGCCGTAACGACCCTTGCCCTTGCGGCAGCGGCAAGAAGTACAAGCAGTGCCACGGCAAACTGACCTGATATGTTGAGCGACCCCGGCCGCACGGAGTTCGATCACGCCGTCATCATGGTGCGTGATCGGCTCGACGCGCTCGCGCCCGATTACGAGCGGCAGGGTTTTCGGTTCAGCGACAAGGCGGTGCACAATCTGGGTTCGTGCAATCAGCTCATCGTCCTGGACGATAGTTATATCGAGTTGCTGGGCTGGCCGCCTGGTGCGCCGCCGGCGCGCAAGGAGATCGCCGACTCGCTGCCGGGCCTGGAGGCCCTTGTGTTTCGCAGCGCCGATGCGCAAGCGACATACGAGCGCCTGCGCGAGGCGGGGTTTGCAGTCAATCCGGTCCAGGAACTGACCCGGACGGCGCACGTGGGAGGCCGCGAGATGCAAGCGCGGTTTCATACGGTGCGGTTTGCGGAGCAGCCCATCGCTGGGCTGCGCATGTATTTCTGCCGCCACCTCACGCCCGAGTGCGTGTGGGCGCCGGAATTCATGACCCATGCCAACGGTGCGTACAGCCTGGTGCGCATCGATGTGCGCGCGGCCGACGCCCAGATGGTGGCCTGGCGCCTGGCGCTGGTGGCCGATGCCGAGGTGCAGGCCGCCGATGAGGGCTGGGATGTCGTGCTGGCCAATCTGCGCATCCATGTTGCCGACGATGACACCGTGGCGGCGCCCACGCTCAGCACACTGACGTTGGCCTACCGGGACGGCTCGCAGCGGGAGCTGACCACGGCACTCTGACACCGTGATTGGCCGCACGCCACGGCTCGTCTCATCGGCCCTCGCCAACCTGGTTCGACGCAGGCCGCGAGGGTTTTTCTATGGTAAGTGGTGTTAGTGAGACGGTTTTTCGGCAATCGGATACGGGCCAAGGTAGTCCCGCTTGCCTATGTTTACGCCCGAATGGCGCAGGACATCGTAGGCCGTGACGAGGTGGAAATAAAAATGGTTCATCGAGGAATACCGGGGAATGCAGACCGGATCTTGAGGAAGAAGTACTCCTGATCGCGGTAGCCGTAGGCGCGGCGCTTGATGACTTTGATGGTGTTGTTGATGCCCTCGACGATGCTGGTGTTGAGCCGGTGGCGACAGCGAGACAGAATCCCGTGCAGATAGGCTTTTAGCTTGAGCGCGAAGTGAGCCAAGGCGGCGATGCCGCTGCCCTGAGCCTGTTGCAGCCAGTGATCCCATGCCTGGCGGGCGTAGCCGGGGTGTTGGTAGAACCACAGCTGTTTGAGCTCATCGCGCATCAGATAAGCGGTGAGCAAGGGCTGGTTGGCCTGGAGCAACTCGTCCAACTTTACCGATTGGCACGGATCGAGGTTTTTGCGATTGCGCAGCAGTAGCCAGCGACTGGACTTGATCACCCGGCGGGCCGGCTTGTCGTGCCGCAACTGGTTCGCTTGGTCTACACGCACCCGGTCTATCACTTCACGGCCGTACTTGGCCACGACGTGGAACAGGTCGTAGACGATCTCGGCGTTGGGGCAGTTGGCCTGGATCTCCAGCTCATAGGCCGTCGTCATGTCGATCGCTACGGCCCGGATCTGCTGGGCAACTCCTGTTGGCAGTTGTTCGAAGAAGGCTCTGGCCGTCTCGCGCGAGCGGCCATCACCGATCCATAGCACCTGACGGCGGATCGGATCGACAACGACCGTGGCATAACGATGGCCCTTGTGTAGAGCGAACTCGTCCATCGCTAGGTAGTGGATCTGGCTCCAGTCCGGCTCTTGGATCGCCCGTCGCAGCAGGGCCTTGTCCAGCGCCTTGACCGTGTGCCAACCCAGTTGGAAGAAGCGCGCCACGGCCAGAATGTTGCTGGACTCAAGCAACTGGCTGACCGCCTCGGCCAGCCGGTCGGTCACTCGCTGGTAACGGCCCAGCCAGCTCAGCCTCTCCAGATGCGGTCCACCGCACTGCTCGCACCAGACCCGCCGACGCGGCACTACCAGCGTCACTCGCAGCGCCATTAGCGGCAGATCCCGCACCCGGCGCGTGGTCGTCTCATGCACCTGCCGACATCGGTTGCCGCAGTGCTCGCAGTGCATCGTTCGCGCTGAAGGCTTCAGGTAAATCGTGACCGTCCGGCTCTCACCTTCAGGCCACACGACCCGCTCCACCCGATAACCTTCCCACCCACCCAACCTCTCGATCGTCTTGCGGTCCAGCATGATCCCGGCCTTGATCCTTGAAAAATCAAGGATCAAGCGTAACGGCAATCAAGCACGGCTCCACGCTATTCCACGATGAACCAAAAAAATGGGGTCGAATTGAAACGCATGCAGTGACTAGCGGCGGTCTGGCTGGCTAGGCCATGCTGGCCGATCCATGTACAATACCGCGTAAGCTAGAAAACTTTCCGCAAGGCTGAGCGGGCTTACGCCCGCTCAGCCTTTTTTCGTTTGGGCGACGCCTTCGCAGGGTCGAAGCATTTTCAGAGTGCATATTCATGGGTAACTGGTTGCTGCCCGAAGGCCTGGCCGACGTTTTACCGGCAGAGGCCCGGCGCATCGAAGAGTTGCGTCGTGAGCTGCTCGATCTCTACCGTACATACGGATTCGAGCTGGTCGCGCCTCCTCTGGTTGAGTACATCGATTCGTTACTGTCCGGCATGGGCAGCGACCTGAATCTGTACACCTGCAAGTTGATCGATCAACTCTCTGGCCGCACCCTGGGCGTGCGTGCGGATATGACGACTCAGGTCAGTCGTATCGACGCCCATTTGCTCAATCGCGAGAGCGTCACGCGGTTGTGCTACTGCGGCTCTGTGCTGCATGCACGCGCGGCCGATCTGCTGTCGAGCCGCGAGTTGCTGCAGATAGGTGCCGAGATTTATGGGCATGCGGGTTTCGAGGCGGACCTCGAAATCGTGCAGTTGGTGCTTGAAACGGTGGGTATTGCCGGAGTGTCGCGGCCGAGGTTGGACCTCAGCCACCCGGGTGTGGTCAAGGCGCTGTTCGATGCCGACCCCGCTGCAGCGGCCAAAGCCGATCTCATCATCACTCTGTTGCGCGAGAAAGACGTGGCGGGTTTGGCCGAACTCGAGCATGCCGAGCCGGCCTTGCAGGCGACGACGCTGCGTGGGCTGGCACTACTGCCGCGTCTGTATGGGCAGATCGACGTCATCGCCCGGGCACGCCAAGAGCTGCCGGCTTTGCCCGCACTCGTTGCGGCGCTGGATGAGCTCGAGCGCCTGGCTCGGGCGGTGCCCGACGTGGCGCTCGGTCTGGATCTGGCTGATGTTGGCGGCTATGGCTATCACTCGGGGGTGACTTTCGCGCTGTACGCCGAGGGTTGGCATGATGCATTGGTGCGTGGCGGGCGTTACGACGACGTCGGTCGCGCATTCGGCCGGGCTCGCCCGGCTACGGGTTTCAGTCTGGATCTGCGCAAATTGGCAGCCGGGCTGACTCCGGCGGAGCCCGGGCGTGCCATCCGCGCGCCCTGGGGGCAGGACCCCGCCCTGACTGGAGCGGTGCGTGCGCTGCGTCAGTCGGGCGAAATCGTCGTTCAGGTCTTGCCCGGCCACGAGCATGACCAGGACGAGTTCGTTTGCGATCGCGAGCTTGCGCTGCAGGACGGCGCCTGGACGATCAAAGCGCTGTGACTAACTCCCTTCCTAATGAGGAAGGGCCGCGGGGAGATTTCCGGATTTCCCGAGAAACTCGATATTGATTCATAACATGAGCAAGAACGTAGTGGTGATCGGCACCCAATGGGGTGACGAGGGCAAAGGCAAGATCGTCGATTGGCTGGCTGAGTCCGTCCAGGGCGTAGTGCGCTTTCAGGGCGGCCATAATGCTGGCCACACGCTGTGGATCAACGGCAAAAAGACGATTCTGTGTTTGATTCCGTCGGGCATCATGCACCCCGGTGTGACCTGCTATATCGGCAACGGCGTCGTGCTTTCGCCCGAAGCGCTGCTCAAGGAAATCGAAGAGCTCGAAGCCGCCGGTCTGGATGTCCGTTCGCGCCTGCAAATTTCCGAAATTTGCCCGCTGATTCTTCCGTACCATGTGGCCATCGACAAGGCTCGGGAGGCTCGCAAGGGCGACGGCAAGATCGGCACGACTGGGCGTGGTATCGGCCCGGCTTACGAAGACAAGGTGGCGCGCCGAGCACTGCGCGTACAGGATCTGTTTACGCCCGATATCTTCGACGCCAAGCTGGCTGAGGTGCTCGACTATCACAACTTCGTACTCACCAAGTACCTTGGTGCCGAAGCCGTGTCCGCCAATGAGGTGCGTGATCAGGCCATGGCGCTTGCGCCGGCCATCCAGCCCATGGTGCGAGATGTCTCCAGCAGCCTCTACCTGGCCCAGGAGCAAGGTGCCAACTTCCTGTTCGAAGGTGCGCAAGGCGCGTTGCTGGATGTGGATCACGGCACCTATCCCTACGTCACCAGCAGCAACTGCCTGGCAGGCGCGGCATCGGCAGGCGCCGGTGTTGGCCCGCAGGCACTGAACTACGTGCTCGGTATCACCAAGGCCTACACCACGCGCGTCGGCTCGGGGCCGTTCCCGACCGAGTTGCTCGACGAGATCGGCACTCGTTTGGCGACGGTCGGCAAGGAGTTCGGTTCGGTTACGGGCCGCCCGCGCCGCTGCGGCTGGTTTGATGGGGCCGCGCTCAAGCGTTCGGTCCGCCTGAACGGCATTTCCGGCTTGTGTATCACCAAGTTGGACGTTCTAGATGGTCTGGAGACTCTCCAGTTGGGCGTGGGCTATCGTGTCAACGGCGAATTCCGTGACGTGCTGCCCTATGGCGCGCATGCTGTGGCGCAGGCTGAACCTGTACTCGAAGAGTTGCCCGGCTGGTCGGAATCGACGGTCGGCATCACCGAGTACAGCAAGTTGCCCGCCAATGCTCGCCGCTATCTGGAGCGTGTAGCTGAGGTCTGCGGTGTGCCCATCGATCTGGTGTCGACCGGCCCGGACCGCAACGAAACCATTGTTTTGCGTCATCCTCTGAAGGGCTGATCGCCTCGGTTTGGGGCATCCGGCGCTGCGCCACTGGCGCGCGTCGGGTTATTATTACGCACGGCCGCCGCGGCAATTCGCCGCCGGCGGCCTTTTCGTATTTTCCAGCAGGAGTTTAAGCGCCTATGAGCTCGCCACAAAATGACGACAGCCATGTCTGGGTGACCTGGGACGACTACCACCGATTGATCGAGAAACTGGCCCTGCAGGTGTTTCAATCCGGCTGGCAGTTTGACCAGATTCTGTGCCTAGCCCGCGGCGGTGTCCGTGTCGGGGATGTTATGTCCCGAATTTATGATGTGCCCTTGGGCATATTGGCTACCAGCAGTTATCGCGAGGCCGCCGGCACCAAGCAGGGTGACCTGGATATTGCCCAGTTCATCACCATTACCCGCGGCACGTTGGCCGGCCGAGTGTTGCTGGTGGACGACATGGTCGATACCGGTATGACCTTCAATAAGGTGTTCAATCACCTCAAGGAGCAGTTCCCTGCCATTACCGAGCTCAAGAGCGCGGTGTTGTGGTGGAAGGGACATTCGCAGGTCACTCCCGACTATTTCGTCGATAAGCTGCCGACCAATCCGTGGATACATCAGCCGTTCGAAGACTACGACAGCCTGCGCCCGCACCAACTCGAGTCCTGGGTGCGCAAGGGTAATCGTTAGGGAAGGCCGGGTGGGCCTCTGGTCAAAGCCTGCGCTATCGTGCTAGAATCACTGGTTATCGCTAAACCGAACCTGGCGCTCGTTTCCCGCGTACCGATTAGTCGGCCTCATACTTGGGTGACAACGCTACGGAAACAGCCGCGGTGGCTTATGGCCACCCGGGAGCGACCCGGCTAGCCGGGAATGCCGGTTTTTTCCTTTGCCTGCAATACGTATTTGTGGGGAAGGGGGATTGCCGGTTTGGCCAGGTTTGTTAATCAATCGTTATTACCCAAGATACTGAATTTATGCCTATCGTTCGACTGAAGGAAAACGAGCCGTTTGAAGCCGCTCTGCGTCGCTTCAAGCGCACCATCGAAAAAAACGGTTTGCTCACCGAACTGCGTTCGCGCGAGTTCTATGAGACGCCTACGGCCGAGCGTAAGCGCAAGCACGCTGCCGCGGTGAAGCGCCATTACAAGCGGATTCGTAGCCAGCAATTGCCCCCGCGCATGTATTGATCTGATTCCCGAATCTATTGATTCCTGAATCGTTCATACAAGATTTGCTCGCCCGGGTCGACGTAGTCGACGTTATCGGGCGATATGTGCAGTTGCGCAAGGGCGGGGCCAACCTGCTTGGCCTGTGCCCCTTTCACAACGAGAAAAGCCCGTCTTTTACCGTCAGTCCAACCAAACAGTTTTATCACTGCTTCGGTTGTGGAGCCCATGGTAGCGCCATCACCTTTTTGATGGAGCACACGGGTGCGAATTTCCCCGAGGCCGTGCGTACGCTCGCCGCCTCGGCGGGAATGACGGTTCCCGAAGAATCTCGCAGCCCACGCCAGCAAGCCGAATCGGCTCGCCGCAAAGCCGAGGTTTCGCGTCATACCCAGGTTCTCGATGCCGCCCAGGCGCATTATTTGCGGCTGCTTCGCAGCTCGCCGGACGCCATCGCCTATCTGAAGCAGCGGGGGTTGACCGGGTCTGTCGCCAAGGCCTTTGGTCTGGGATGGGCTGGCACCGATCGGCATGGCCTGGCCAAAGTATTCGACAACTACGATGATCCGACGCTGGTAGAGGCCGGCCTGGTAATCGAGTCGGAGGATGGGCGGCGTTATGACCGCTTCCGGGAACGCGTCATGTTCCCCATCCGCAATACGCGGGGTAGCCTGATTGGCTTTGGTGGCCGGATAATCGGCAAGGGCGAGCCCAAGTACCTCAACTCACCGGAGACGCCGGTCTTCAGCAAAGGTCATGAGCTCTATGGCCTGTGGGAGGCTCGGCTAGCCATCCGCCAGGAAGGCGTGGTGATTGTCGTTGAAGGCTATATGGATGTGGTCGGCTTGGCGCAGTTGGGCATTGGTAATGCCGTAGCTACGCTGGGTACGTCGACGACGCCAGACCACGTCAAGAAACTTCTGCGCACCAGCGACAAAGTCGTTTTCAGTTTTGATGGCGACGCTGCCGGACGGCGTGCGGCGTGGCGGGCGTTACAGGCATGTCTGCCCGTCTTGCGCGACGATATTGCCATTCGTTTTCTCTTTCTGCCGGCCGAGCACGACCCGGACTCCTATGTGCGGGAGTTTGGTGCCGAAGCGTTTCGCGAGCAGATGGGGCAGGCCAGCGCCTTATCGAGGTTTTTGCTCGACGAGCTGGCCTCTCGCCACAATCTGGGCGAGGCCGAAGGGCGGGCCAGTTGCCTGCATGAGGCCAAGCCTTTGTTGGCGGGTATTCCGGAATGCGGGTTGAAGACGCAGATCGAGCGCGAGTTGGCCAGGCTGGTGCAACTGACGCCTGAGGAAATGAGCCAGGCGCTGGCGCAATTTGCCGCACAAATGCAGGCTCAGGCGGCGGCTCGTCAGCAGGTGCAGGCGGGTCAGATGCCTGCGGAGACGGTGATGCCGGCCGTCGTTGGCCGCAGCGATAGCGCCGTACGCGTCGATGAGCCGCCACCCGATTGGGCCTATGAGCCTATTTCCGATGCAGATCACGACGTGTACTCCGTGGGTGCTATGGGTGATGGGGGCGGCTGGCACAGCGGCAGCAAGCCGCAGGCGGGATACAAGTCCCGCGGCGACTGGAAAGGCAAGGGCGAGCGCAAAGGTGACTGGAAAGGACGTGGACGCCGGGATGATGTTGGCGGCTACGAAGGCCGGCGGGTCATGCCTTCGCTGGCCCGGCGGTTGTTGTGCCTGTTGTTGGCGCATCCCGAGTTGGTCGACACCATGGGTGATCAGCAACTTGAAGTCATCGACCATGGCCCCAATCTAGGTCTTGTACGCGACCTGATCGTCTTGGCCCAGGCCAGCGGAGCACGCCATGTCGGCGCGCTCATGGAGGCTGCCGATCCGGATTCGGACCTTTATGTCGTGCTAAAGGGCTTGCGCGCCGACATGATGGCCCAGGAGGATCTTCCCGAGCCGCTGACGGAGTGGAACGACGCGTTGCGTCGTATCGAGATCGATATCTTGCGCGGTGATATGACGAGTCTGGTCAACGAAGGTCTGCAGACGGAGGAGGCGCGCAAGCGTTATGCCGAACTCCGCCAGCGTTTGGCGGTCTTAAGTACAGCGGGTTTGCGATAAAAGTACGGTAAAATTTAGGGTTTTTCTTCAAGCGCCTTGATGGCGGCATGAGTGGCGCGCTGCATACCGCTACGTCTGCTGCAATTGCCGTGGCTTTTGAGCAGAAAATTCGAATTCTCGTAGATCGGTCTCAAATTTGAGCCGGTTTGCAATGTTGGAAGGGCGTTTGCCAGTATGTGGGGGCGCCTGGCAGTAGAGCACAGCAGTGGTTTTTGTGCGGCAGGCTGGTATTGCGTCAGGTAAGTGCGCATACTTGTGTGATGCGAACCTGTTTATTTGATGGGCGCGCCGCGCCGAACCATTGTATTTAGTATCGATAGCTAGAAGGTGGGTCGTGCAATTCACGTCCGTCCGGCTGGTGGCATCGAGGTTGGACGTTGAGTCCGTATGGCAAGCGAGGAGGGCCTTGGCCCCCGCTTAGCCCCGCCTGTAGCAGGCAACGACAGCGTTCCCGATGTCCTGGCCGGATAGTCATGGATGAAACTGCGACTTGGACGATTTCCGGGCCCGAGGGCCAGAGGAAAGCTTCCGGGGCTATAAGGCCTGATCCGCGCCCAACGCGGACTTGCGGTTTCTGCCTGTCCCACCCGTTTTACCCGCCAACCGGCCCCGTCCGGCGCGCGGTGCACCAAACCCCAACGGGTTGCGACGACTACGGAAGCGACTATGACCAAATCCACCGGCAAAACCTCATCTGCGATCGAAGCGGCTGACGCCTCCTCCACGACGGCTTCTAAGCGGGCCGTCAGCATGGCGGCGGAAAAAGCGCCCGCCAAGACGGCGGTGAAGGTCGCCAAGACCGCAACCAAGACAGCGGCCAAAAAGGCTGCCAAGCCGGCTGCTGCTGCAGGTGAAAAAACTACCAAGGTACGAGCCAAGAAGGCCGAAGACAAACTGGCTGATCTGGTCGGCGCGCCCGCTGCAGGGCGTGTGCCCAGCGGCCGTCGCCCCGGACGCCCGGCCAAGAATGCCAACAACGATAGCGACTCCTTTGACGATGCAATGGACGGCGAAGGCGAAGTCGTGCCTGACTTCAAGCCGGCCAAGCGTGGAGGCAAGCGTGGCAAGGGAGATCCCAAAGAGCTCCTGGCCCGCGGCCCCGTCTCGCCCGAGGAATATGAAGCTCGCCGCAACCGCCTCAAGCAGCTGATCAAGCTGGGCAAAGACCGCGGCTACCTTACTTACGGCGAAATCAACGATCATCTGCCAGACGATCTGGTCGACGCCGAGGCCATCGACGGCATCATCAGTACCTTCAGCGACATGGGTATCTCGGTCTATGACCAAGCCCCGGACGCCGAAACGCTGCTGATGAGCGAAAACGCGCCTGTGGCTTCCAACGACGACGACGTCGAGGATGAGGCCGAAGCCGCGCTGACTACGGTTGATTCTGACTTCGGCCGCACCACCGACCCTGTGCGTATGTACATGCGCGAAATGGGCTCGGTAGAGTTGCTCACGCGTGAAGGCGAAATTGAAATCGCCAAGCGAATCGAAGATGGCCTCAAGCACATGGTCATGGCCATTTCCGCTTGTCCCACTACCATCAACGAAATCCTTGCCCATGCCACCCGCGTGCGCGAAAGCCAGGCGCAGATCGACGAGGTCGTCGACGGTCTGGTCGATCCGGAAGACGGCGAAGAGTACGCTGGCGCGGGTGTGAGCGCCGACGAAGACGAGGGCGATGATGGCCCGGCCGGCGGCATGTCCAGCAAGCAGCTGGAAGACCTGCGCGTCAAGGCCTTGGCTAAGTTCGATGAGGTGTCCAAGCAGTTCGATCGCATGCGCCAGTCGTACGAAAAAGACGGCTATCGCTCCGAAATCTACGTCACGGCCCAGGAGACCATCCAGAACGAGCTGATGGGTATCCGCTTCACGGCCAAGATGGTCGAGAAGCTGGCCGATACGCTGCGCAACCAGGTCGAAGAGGTTCGTCAGCTCGAGCGTGCCGTGCTCCACACCTGCGTGGATCGTGCCGGCATGCCGCGCTCGCACTTCCTGAAAGTCTTCCCCGGCAACGAAACCAATCTGCAGTGGATCATCGAGGAGGTGGCTGCGGGTCACCCCTATGCCGAGACACTGGAACGCCAGATCCCAGCCGTGCAGGAGTTGCAGCAAAAGCTTATTGACCTGCAAACGCGCGTCGTGCTGCCGCTCAAGGACCTCAAGGATGTCAATAAGCGCATGGCCACTGGCGAAGCCAAGGCTCGCAAGGCCAAGCGCGAAATGACCGAGGCCAACTTGCGCCTGGTCATCTCCATTGCCAAGAAGTACACCAACCGAGGTCTGCAGTTCCTGGATCTGATCCAGGAAGGCAACATCGGTTTGATGAAGGCGGTGGATAAGTTCGAATACCGCCGTGGCTATAAGTTCTCGACCTATGCCACCTGGTGGATTCGCCAGGCCATTACGCGTTCTATCGCCGACCAGGCGCGTACCATCCGTATCCCGGTTCACATGATCGAAACGATCAACAAGATGAACCGGATCAGCCGTCAGATTCTGCAGGAAACGGGTGCCGAGCCCGATCCGGCAACTCTGGCGCAGAAGATGGACATGCCTGAGGATAAAATCCGGAAGATCCTGAAGATCGCCAAAGAACCGATCTCCATGGAAACGCCGATCGGCGACGATGATGACTCACATCTGGGTGATTTCATCGAGGATACGTCGACCCTGGCGCCTTCGGACGCGGCGCTGCATGGTTCCATGCGCGATGTCGTCAAAGAAGTGTTAGACTCCCTGACCCCGCGTGAAGCCAAGGTTTTGCGCATGCGTTTTGGTATCGAAATGAGTACCGACCAGACGCTCGAGGAAGTTGGTAAACAATTTGACGTCACCCGCGAGCGGATTCGTCAGATCGAGGCTAAGGCACTGCGCAAATTGCGCCACCCCAGCCGCGCCGACAAGCTCAAGAGCTTCCTGGAAGGGCAGTAAGTTTTAAGGGCCTCTAGCTCATGCCTGGTTAGAGCAGCGGACTCATAATCCGTTGGTGCCGAGTTCGACTCTCGGGGGGCCTACCAAGAAAGACGCGGGTCTCGGAGTAATCCGAGACCCGTTTTCTTTTCCGCAATCTCCGACACTACCTCGTAAATGGGGACGGTCATTCATCAGACCCGGTTGATTACGCCATTCCAACCGCATTGGGCCAAGACCCGCATACGGTAATTCTCAACGTTTCTAAAGCCGTAAGCCCGGCGAGAGAGCATCTCCATTTTTGTATGGAAGCCTTCGGTGATGTGACCTGCTCCCCGTGATTAGTACGAAATCGATGTAGAGTCCGTTCCCAAAGGAATGGCAATGAAGAAACGATTTACGGAAGAGCAAATCATCGGCGTGCTCAAGGAAGCCGATGCAGGTGCCAAGCCCGCAGAGTTGTGCCGCAAGCACGGAATCTCCGAGGCAACGTACTACAACTGGAAGGCGAAGTTCGGTGGCATGACGGTGTCGGACGCTCAGAGGCTCAAGGAGCTGGAGCAGGAGAACAACAAGCTCAAGAAGCTGTTGGCCGAGTCGATGCTGGACAAGGCGGCGCTTCAGGATCTGCTAAGCCGAAAGTAGTCAGCCCGCAGGCCAAACGCGAGGCGGTCAGGACATTAATGACCGAGCGCGTGGTTCGCCCAGCGGCAATCGCGCCGAATCAGAGTTGGTCAATGGACTTTGTGGCCGACGGCCTAGCCTATGGCCGCCGATTCCGCTGTTTGACTATCGTCGATGACTACACTCGCGAATGCCTGGCCATCGAGGTCGATACGTCGTTGCCGGGACTGCGTGTTGCCATGGTGCTGCAACGGCTGGCGGAGATGCGTGGCCTGCCGCGATCTATTACCGTGGACAACGGGCCAGAGTTCGCCGGAAGAGCCTTGGACGCCTGGGCCTACCAAGCAGGCGTAAAGCTGTCGTTTATTCGGCCGGGTAAGCCGGTGGAGAACGCTTATATCGAAAGTTTCAACGGCAAGTTCCGCGACGAATGCCTTAACGAGCACTGGTTCTTGTCCCTGCGACAGGCTAAAAGCTTGATCGAAAACTGGCGAGTCGAGTACAATACCGATCGGCCTCACAGCGCGCTCGGATATTTAACGCCGGCGCAATTCGTGCAGGCTCATCAGAAAGAAGGTCTTTTACCCCTGGGCTCTATGTCGGTGCCGTACTAAATCTGGGGGCAGGTCAGTTCGAATCGGAGCGGTTGTCTTTATGACGGTAAGTACGAAGCCGGCGAGCGAGATTATGCGGAGCGGGAGGCGCGGCGTCTGAATCTGGCGGAGGTTGCGCGCCTGCGCCGGGAGTTTGGCAAATGAACCGCGTTCAGTCGCGTGCATGCCGGAGCGCAGGAGCGAGCAGCGGGATCCGCCATCTCTGGCTGAGCGCGACGTTGTCGTTCGGCCAGGTGCGAAGGGGCCTTCCCCCTGCCACCGAAAATGGCGGATGCCGTCTTAGTCGATATTAAAAGCGGGTGGCGCTGTTGAAGGGGACTTCGCTGCTGTCTGGCGCCCGCAGATCCGGAGCTCGGCCGTTGAGATCGGCGATCTGGATCTGTGCCAGGCGAGTGGCATCATCGATGCGCGGTCTGGGCCGCAGGGTAGTGTTGCTGGATATCGATGCGCTGTTCGGTGCCATCTGGCGCCACGAGCAAATAGCTGACACGCCAATCACCATCTTGACCAATCGGCCGCTGCACCCGGAAATCCCAACTCTTCGCTGTCATCACTGTCTCCTGGACTGGATGCTTCCATCTTAGCCCGGACCGCCATACCCGGGAGCACGATATGCGATGTTGTGACATATTCTGCTACAATTTGCGTTTTACGTAGTCGCTTGGCCCTTTCCTTCATGTTTTTTCCCCCCGGTTGTCTGTTCGAGCGGGCCTGCTGTTTATCTAGGCCAGTCTGTTGCCCGCTGTGCCGTCAGGAAAGACGATGGTGGCTGATGATCCCACGTCAGATTGTCCGCCGGCCGATGCCATGGGCCGTATTCGTGCCTTGATGCAAGCGCTGACTGAGCGCGATCCGCATACTGCGGCGCATTCTCAACGTACCGCGCGCATCGCCATGGCCCTGGGCGAGGCAGCCTGTCTGGGCGAGGCGGACAGTTATGTGCTTGGCGCCGCCGCGCTGTTGCACGATATCGGCAAGCTCGGTGTGCCGGCTCGAATTCTCGAGTCCAAGGGCAAGCTCGAGGGCATGGATTGGGCGCGCATGCAGGAGCATTCGATTCTCGGAGAGCGAGTAGTGCGCGCGGCCGACCTGCCATTGGGCGAGCAGCTTGCGCGTGCAATACGCCATCATCACGAGAATATCGATGGCAGTGGTTATCCGGACGGCCTGTCGGGTGAGCAAATCGAGCTATCGGCGCGCATGATCAGTCTGGCAGATGCCTACGACGCCATCTCGTCTGCGCGTTCCTATCATGGTGGGCACAGCCATGAGCAGACCATGCAGATTTTGATGGGCGAAGTCGGCCGCAAATGCGACCCAGGCCTTTTCGCGCTGTTCGTGGGCGAAGTTGCTCCGCGTGTCACCGGCGCACGGCCCTGGCCCGAGGCGGACGATGCGGCCTGGCGCGCTATACGCTGCTATTGTGAGGGGCTGGACTGACCCTCGTCGGGCTTGCCGTGCATGCACATCAACGTTTGCTGGCCGACAGCAACCAGTGTGCTCACACCATCTTGCACTCCAAAAACCTCCATCTGGCAGATGGTCAGGCTGCGTCCGTGGCGCAACACCTTGCCGACGGCTTCCAGGCAGTCGCCACGCGCGGGTGCCACAAGATTGATCTTGAACTCGATGGTCAGTACCGAGCTACCCTCAGGAAAGAGCGTGTAGCCCGCATAGCCGCCTGCGGTATCGGCTATGGCGCTGGTTGCACCAGCATGAAAGTAGCCGTGTTGTTGGGTGAGTTCCGGCCGGAAGGGCATGCGTATTCTGACGCAGCCGTGACCGACTTCGGTCAGCGTGGCGCCAAGGTGCCGCATCAGGCCCTGTCGATCAAAACTGTGACGGACGCGGGTGCATTGCTCGGGGGTGAGGTCGGGCTCGCTGGGTAAATCCATGATGGCAGATCTCCGGGGCAGGGCGAGAGTACAGGCTTGATGGTATGACGCAGACGAGTGCAAGGGGTGAGATGCTGCCACTTGAGACCTTCGGTGCCATAGTCACCGGCTCGGCAACGGGTCCCGGTTCACAAGCAGCCAGCCGGCAATGCTCAGCATGGCCATGCCCAGCACGCCATCTTGAAAACGCATGAACCAAGGGTTGCGCATCAGCCAGCCGCGAATGCGCGAGGCGCCATAGGCCATGCATGCCCCGGTGCCCAGGCCCAGCATTTTGGACAGCACAGCCAACAGCAACATCTGCACCCAGATCGGGCCTCGCTGTGCATCGGTGAACTGCGGCAAAAAGGCCACCAGGAAGAGAAAGACTTTGGGATTGAGCAGGTTGGTGAACAGACCCTGCCAATAGGCGTCGCGCGCCGAGTCTGCGGCAGACGCGGCCTGCAGATTCACATTGGGACGCGCGCAGCGCCGCAGTGCCCGCACGCCCAGATACATCAGATACATCGCGCCCAGAATCTTCACGGCGGAAAATAACGTCGGGGAGTGCTGGAACAGTGCTGCCAGCCCCAGCACGACCAGGGGAATCTGCACGAAACCCGCTGACCACGTTCCCAGCACGCTGAGCCAGGCAACCCGGAAGCCTTGGGTCATGCCACGGGTAAGCGTCAGTGCCATATCCGGTCCTGGCGTGAGTTTGAGCGCGAGGTCGGCGGCCAGAAAGAGCATCAGGGTTTGCAATGTTGGCATGATGGTGAGGCAAACGGGAACGCAGCAGTGTAGAACAACGACATCGAAATGCCGCAAGAGATCGCAATACCACGCTAGAATTCGTCCCAGCGAAAACCGCCTGTGCGGTCCGGCACATGAATGTTGCGCAGCGTTTGGGTGGCCTTGAGTCAACTACGAAGATGTCGATACGAGCCTTGCTCCTGATTTGTTTGACGCTGTTTATGGCGGGATGCGCCAATCCGGATGACTTCGCGCATCCCGGGCCACCGCACCCCGGAGCCGCCAATCCTTATAGCAATGGCGGTTTTCATGACGCCGGCCCCAACTACCCCAACACCGGACGTTGAGCGAGTCAGGCGGCGTTTGGTCGGCGCGCACCCGTTTTATCTTTGCGATTGCCGTTTTTTAGGGGCCAGATGCCCGCCGTTGGTGTGTAATTTCTGGTAAATTAAAAAGTTAAATTGTCACACACCGCAGCGGCCGGTTGCTGCAAGGCCTGCCTCTGACACAAAGCTATGGACCACGAAGACTATCTGGTCACGGGACGTCTCGAAATCGTGCATCTGCTGCTGACTATCATGCAGCGGCAGTCACTGGTGTTCATGCATGTGCCTGGCCGTCCCATCAATAGCGTCACGTCGATTCTGGCTGTGGATGCTGACCGCGGTGAACTGTTTCTTGATGCGGCCCAGGAAAGCAGCGTCAATGATCGCATTGCTACGGGCGAGCGCGTGTCTCTCGAGACATCGCTGGATAATATCCGCGTGTCGTTCTCGGGCAGTGAAATCGCTCCAGCCGTGTACGACGGCCGTTCGGCGCTGTGTATGCCGTTGCCAGCGGCCATTTCGCGCATGCAGCGGCGTGACTCGTTCCGCATCGAGGTCCCGGTGCTCAAACTGGCCACGTGGTCCATGGCTGGGCGCCGTCTCACCCTGGCCATCAAAGACATCAGCTCGACCGGGCTGGCCTTGAGCGATGTCGATCAACAGATGGATACCTCTCCCGGCGTCGAATATGACGGCGTATTGAGCCTGCCCGAAATCGGGGTGTTTGCCCTGACCCTGAGAGTCGTGCATCACGCAGACCAGGACGCGGGCAAGGGCAAGATCTTGCGCCGTATCGGCTGTACCTTCGTGGATCTTGAAAACGGCATCCGTATCCGTATCCGTATCCGTATCCGTATCCGTATCCGTATCCAGTCGTACGTGAATACGCTGCAACGCGCCATGATTGCGCGTCAACGCGGCAATTGAGTTTCTTCGCCTGCCAGCCTCCCAGGGATCCAGGCCGCAGGCCGGGTGCCTAGGCGGGCGGCGCGGCATCCTGCGCTCTCCGTAGCGCGCGTCCGATGGGCGCATCCCTTGAAAACCCAGCTATCCTATAGGTGAATCCATTATCGGACCCGGAGGATGGGAGGGGTGCGTGACCGAGTCCAGTGTCGTATTGCTGCGTCTGGAACAGTGGCTGCAACAGAGTAGGCCGCCACGCGGTACACACTTGCCTGCTCAGCAACTGGCTGATCTGCTGGCGGTGTCGCGCTCTCCCGTCAGCCATGCCCTGGCTGTGTTGGCCGAGCGAGGCTGGCTGCGCCGCCAGCCTCATCGTGGCTATTATGTTGACCGGTTGCCCGAGCCGGGAGGTGATACTCGCAGCGTTTCTGCTCCCACCGGTCCAGTTGACGATACGCTGCAGCCGCTACGCATGTGCATGGCCGTAGTGCCGGCGGCCCTGCTCGAACCCGGCTACCGGATCGAACCCACTGTCATGCGGCGCTTGCGTCAACAAGAAAGCCGTATGCACGCCTTGCACGACGCCGCGCGCGCCCAACTCGAGTTGGACTTTTATGTTGCCTTGACCGAGGCGGCGCGCAACCCTTATTTCTCGGATGCCATCAGGCGGTTGCCGCAGCCATGTGGACTGCGCAGCGTCAAGGACACCCATTGGCGTGAGCATGTGGGGCAGCGGCTGGCCGTGCTGGACTTGCTTGAGCATGGCTACAACGAGGCGGCCTCACGCCTCATGACGAGTCATTTTCGCAGTACGCTTAGCGGCTTGGCCGAACAGAGCCAGGCCTCTCGGCAGGTAGAAGGAGAAAACAAAATGAAGCTGGATGACAAGATACGCGCCGCCTTTCTGGTCGAGGGGCGGCTGCGCGCCTCGATCAATGTGGGCAACCCGATTTTGGCGCGCAGACAAGAGCAGGGTGGCGCGGCCGGTGTGTCGGTGGATCTGGCTCGCGAGTTTGCCAAATGGTTGCAGGCCGATCTGGAGCTGGTGGTGTTTGCATCGGCCGGTGAATCGGTCGATGCCGTTGCCGCGGAAAACGCCGACATCGGGTTTTTCGCCATTGATCCTAAGCGTGCCGAGCAAATCGCCTTCACCCCCCCCCTTACGTCATCATCGAGGGGGCCTATCTCGTGCGGGAGGACTCGCCTCTCATGGCACGGGAGGAGGTCGATAAGCGTGGGCAGACGGTGATGGTGGGCAAAGGCAGCGCCTACGATCTGTACCTGACCCGGGAGTTGCAGTATGCGAGCATCGCGCGAGCGCCCACCTCGCCTGCCGTTGTCGAGTCCTTTCTGGCGCAGGGGGCGGATGTTGCAGCAGGCGTGCGGCAGCAGCTTTTGGCCGATGCTCGCCGCTTCGGTGGCCTACGCATGCTCGACGGGCATTTCATGCTTATTCGCCAGGCCATGGGTCTGCCAAAATCGCGTGGGGCAGCCGCTCAAACCTATCTCGCTTATTTTGTCGAGCAAATGAAGGCCACCGGCTTTGTCGCAGCCGCTTTGCAGCGCCATGGCATCGAAGGCGCTGCCGTGGCGGGTCCGGGAGACCGCTGATGGATGCTCCGCGTATCGCCATCCATTTTTGCACGCAATGCCAATGGTTGTTGCGTGCGGCCTGGATGGCGCAGGAATTGCTTTCGACGTTCGGCACCGATCTTGGCGAGGTGGCGCTGGTGCCTGGCACTGGCGGCGTGTTTCGTATCGACTATGCGGGCCAGACCTTATGGGATCGCAAGGTTGATGGCGGCTTTCCGGACGCCAAGACTCTAAAGCAAAGAGTGCGTGATCGCTTGGATCCCTTGCGGGATCTGGGCCATGTCGATAAGCATGCGGCGCGCTGAGGCACGGCTTGTGTGCCTGGATCGCATGTCATGACGCTCAAGCAACTCGAAGCCTTTTATTGGGCGGCGACCTGTGCCAGCTTTGCCGTGGCCGCGCAGCGCCTGCATCTGTCCGTGTTTTCGCTGTCCAAGCGCATCGTCGAACTGGAAGAAACTCTCGGCCAGGAGCTGTTCGACCGCAGCGGGCATCGCGCCGTGTTGACCCCCGCCGGCGACAGACTGGTGCCGCAGGCGCGTGAGCTGCTTGCTGCCGCCGATCGCATTCGGGCCAGCATGGCTGTGCGGGATGCCTTAGCGGGGCGATGCCGTTTTGGCGTAGGTGAATTGAGCGCCTTGACCTGGTTGCCAGCTTTGATTGGGCGGGTGAGGCAGGCCTACCCATCGTTGGCGCTGGAGCCTTACGTCGACGTCGGGCAAGTGTTGGAGCGCAAGGTAGCCGATGGTGAACTGGACTTCGCCATCATTGCCGGGCGCTCATCCCGCGCGGGCATGGCTAGCGTGCCCGTTGGGGAGGCTCGTTTTGTCTGGGTGGGGGCACCGCGAGCTGTGGGTCAAGCCACTCACGTCACACCCGAGTTGCTACGTCTTTGCCCCCTGGTGTCGCTGCCGGAGGGGGCGGGCACGACGCGCCTGTTGCAGGCTTGGTTGAGCCCCTTGGCCGAGGCCGAGCAGCGGCTGCACTGCAACAACTGGGGGGCTATCGTGGGGATGCTGGTCGAGGGCACCGGTGTGGGTTTGTTGCCGGAGCATTGGGCGCAGGCGCTGGAGCAAGACGGTAGTCTGCGCATATTGAGCAGTGATCCTGCTCCAGGTGCCTTGCCCTATTCGTTTCAGTACCGCCGTGACGATAGCCGCGTACTGGTGGAAAAAATGCGTACAGAGGTCATGCGCGCGGTGAATTTCTCCGCGCGTTGCCGTCTGCCCTGACCAGACTCAACGCTGGCCATCGTGCACGGTCACCGCTTCTTTGGTCAGGCCTCCCAGGCGTGCGTGCACCCGCCCGCCGGTGCCCATGACCAAGGCAAACAGAATTTCATCCGGCCTTGGGGCATCCTGGATACCGATCTCGATGCTGTTGAAATGGCTGCGTACATAGGAGGCATGGATGTAGTGCACCGGCACCATCAAACGGTAGCCTGCCGAGGCGACGGCTTTGACCGCCGGAACCATGGCTTTTGGTTCGCCCAGCACCGTGCGCATGGCCCAGCCGCCCGCCTCGTGCCAGACAGCTCCATGTTCCATTTCACCGTTGATGCCGACGATGGCGGCTTTGCTATAGACCTCGATATTGTCTTTGCCCAGGGTGTCGACAAGTTCCGTGGCCAGCAAGGTGCCCAGGGAACGCAACTCGGCCATAAAAGGCATGAGATCGGGCTCATAACGGCCTGCGTAGGGGTTGCGAATGACCGCGCATGACGCCGCCAGTTTGAGAGGGTTGGCAGGTGCGGGTCCGTTCTCGTGATAGGTGGTCTCGACGATGAGTGTGCGCTTGCGGATGTCGATCAATGCCATGGCGGGAAATCCTTGAATGTGAGGGTTATTGCGCGGGAATGCCGGTTTCTTTGACGATGGCGGCCCATTTGTCGATTTCACTCTGGACAAAAGCGCCAAACTGCGCAGGGCTTTGTGTTTTGACGTTCAGCCCCTGGCGCGCATAGGCCTCGCGCACGGCGTCGGAGTCCAGGGCTGTATTCAGAGCGAGCGCCAAGCGGTCCGTGATTTCCGGCGACAGTGCAGCAGGGCCCATCAGGCCAAACCAGACGGTCAGGTCAAAGCCCGGGGCGCCGCTTTCGTTCAGCGTGGGAATATCCGGTGTGAGAGCAAAGCGCTCGGGTGTGCTCACGCCATACACCTTTACTTTTCCGGCGCGTGCCTGCTGTAGGCCATTGGCCAGGTCGGTGAAGGTCAGGTCCACGGTTCCGCCTATGACGTCGGTCATCGCCTGCGGCCCGCCGCGGTAAGGGATGGGTGTGACGTTCATCTCCCCCATGGCAGCGAGTTTGGCACCAAAGACCTGGGCGCTGCCCGAGCCGTAGGCATAGGTGAGCATGCCAGGGTGCTGACGCCCGTAGTTGAACAGTTCGCCTACATTGGTGCCGGGCACCTGGTGACCACCGACCAGGAGGTAGGGGGTCTCGGCCACCGCGCCTATCGGCGTGAGGTCGCGCGCCGGGTGGTAAGGCAGGTCTTTGAACAGGCTGACGGCGCTGGCCGCCGTCGAAACGCCAACCACCACCAGCGTGTAGCCATCCGGCTTGGCACGGGCGACCTCGCCCGTGCCGATGATGCCGTTGGCCCCTGGTTTGTTCTCCACCACGATGGGCTGTCCCAACTGCTCTGCCATTGCCTGGCCGAGGCTGCGTGCCACCACATCGGTGATGCTGCCGGGCGGGAAGGGGACCATCATGCGTATAGGATGATCCGGGTAGGCTGCTGCGGCCGGTCCGGCCACGCCCAGAGTCATGGCGATGGCGAGCAAGGTCTTGATCATGGTGTTGTCTCCGTTGTCGTTGTCGTTATGGGTTGCCGCCGTCACGGCTCAGGCACCAGGGCAGCCCTGATCGAGATAGCGATGAATCGCGGTGTTGTCGCTGCCCGCTGGCAAATGGGCCTGCGCAGCCTTCCACACGTTGGCGCACAGGGAAAGCTGGCGTGCGTTCAATCCTGCCAATGTCTGCAGTGATTGCGCCGTATCCAGATCCTTGGCCATCAAGGCCAGCGCGAAACCGCCGTTGTAGGTCTGCGGAATGATGAATTGTTTGAGCTTGGTTTCGGTGGCCACGTTGCGCCCGCTCGAGGCATTGAGCACCTCAGTCAGGATCGTCGGATCCAGATCCATGCGCTGGGCGATGGCCAGGGCCTCGGAAGCGGCCAGCAGGCCAGCCGCATAAACATAGTTGTTCAGCGCCTTCATGGCGTGGGCGGAGGCCACTTTACCCGTAGGGATGATGGTCGTCCCCATGCTGCCGAGGACGGGGCGGGCTCGCTCCAGGTCTTCGGCCCTGCCGCCCGCCATGATGGCCAGAGATCCATTGGCGGCCTTGGCTACGGCGCCCGAAACGGGGGCATCCAGCAATGTCAAACTGCGTGCGACCAGGGCCTCGGACAGGCGCAATGTGTCGGCAGGATTGGACGAACCCATGTCGATGAGTAGCGCACCGGGCTGCAGAATGTCGATCAGCCCAGCCTGGGCTTGCGATCCGAGCACCACGCTATTGGTGATCGGGCTATTGGGCAGCATCGTGATGACGGCGTGGCAATCGGCCAAGTCTTCCAGTTTGGCGGCTCTGTGCAACCGGGTGCCCCAGGCGGGGTGGCGAGCCAGGCGCTCAAAAGGCGATGGCGCATTGTCAAACGCGAGAATTTCCCAGCGATCATCCCGAGCCAGGTTTTCCAGCATAGGCAGGCCCATCATTCCCAATCCGACAAAGCCCAGTTTGCGAATCATGCATATTCCTTATCGAAACCTCCGGAACCTTCCGGAGAGAATCGAAAATCCTAACCATAGGCCAGGCGCAGGCGGTAATGCGAACTTGAGTCCGGGGTATAACGTTCTATTATCAATGTGGGTCGAGGTGGCGAAGAATGCGCTTTAAACTCAGACAGATGGAGGCGTTTCGTGCCGTCATGTTGACCGGCTCGATGAACGGGGCAGCGCGCCTGCTATTTGTCTCTCAGCCGGCCGTCAGCCGCTTGATCAGCCATGCCGAACAGACGCTGGGATTGTAGTTGTTCGAGCGCGACAAGGGCAAGCTCACCCTGACCTCCGAAGCGCAGCGCCTTTTTCAGGAAATCGGGCCGTTGTTCGATGAAGCGCTGCGCATCGACGAACTGGCACGCGATTTGGCCACGCGGCCAGAAGGCACGCTCAATTTATGTTCCAGTCCGAGCCTGGCCTTGAATTTTCTTCCGCCCGTGCTGGCCCGTTATCTGGGCGAGCATCCTGATGTGCGGGTGAAGTTCCACACGACCTTGCTGTCCGATATGGCTCACGAGTTGCTGGGGCGGAAAGTGGAGCTGGCCATCTCCGTGCTGCCTATCGATCATCCCAATCTTGTCGTCGAGCCATTTGCCTCGGGCAGGATGGTCTGCATCCTGCCGCAGCATCATGCCTTGGCTGCCCGTCAGGCCGTGAGTCTGGAGGAACTGGCGCGGGAAAGGCTGGTGCTCTACAACCGCAATATTCCTTTTGGCCAACTGGTGTCGGCTGCTTTTCAGCGCGCCGGAGTCGCCTGGCGCCCGGCCGTTGACATTGAGCGTGCCGAATTGGCGTGTGCGCTGGTGGGCAGCGGGGCGGGGGTGGCCATTGTCGATGAGTTCTCTGTCAGCGGTAAAGGTTGGCCAGAGATTGCCATCCGTCCCTTGCACCAGTCGATCCCGTTGGCTCTGAGTCTGGTGCGTTCCCGTTTCGAGCGCCAGAGCCGTCATGTCCAGCGCTTCGTGCGCATGCTCAAGGCTCACGCGCCTGGCACGTCGCCCGCTAGCCTTGCCCCGTGATCGGGGCATGCGCTATCTTCAGGAGCATGACTCTTCCTCAGACGCCCCCGACGGGGCATCCAATCCTGCACATCATCCTCAATACGGGATCCGGCCGTGACGACGCCGGGCAGGTGCAAGCCCTCATCGGCGAGACGTTGCACACGGCTGGCCGTGAACATCTGATCCACCCCCGTGCACGATCCCAGCCGCTTGAGTGACATCGCGCGCGACGTGGTGCAGCGGGCACGGCAAGAGGGGGGCGTCGTGGTGGCTGCCGGCGGCGATGGGACGCTCAATGCCGTAGCCGCGACCGTGCTGGGTAGCGGC
Organism: Bordetella holmesii; assembly: GCF_020735985.1. Lineage (NCBI taxonomy): Bacteria > Pseudomonadati > Pseudomonadota > Betaproteobacteria > Burkholderiales > Alcaligenaceae > Bordetella > Bordetella holmesii. Next base: position 2,705,317 of record NZ_CP085973.1, on the reverse strand, counting down.
GTGCCCTTTGGCATCCTGCCACAGGGTACGTTCAATTATTTCGGGCGTGTCTATGGCATATCGCAGGACACCGTGCAGGCCGTCAAAGCCCTGCTCAGTGCCCGACCCCAGCCCGTCCAGGTCGGGCTGGTCAATGGACGCCTGTTCCTGGTCAATGCCAGTCTCGGGCTGTATCCCCAATTGCTGGAAGACCGCGAGGCTTACAAGAATCGTTTTGGCCGACGCCGATGGGTAGCCCTGCTCTCTGGCTTGGTGACCCTCTGGCATCATCGCAGCCAGCTTGACCTGACGCTGGAGTATGGTGGGCGCCGACTACGAACGCCCACCCTGGTCGTCGGGAATAATGCCTTGCAGTTGCGGCAAGTAGGCATCGACAAGGCCGATGCGCCTGAACAGGGCAAGCTATTGGCCATGACCTTGCGTCCGGTGGGTACCTGGGCGCTTTATGGTCTGTTGTTGCGAGGGCTCATGAGCCGTCTTGGCGAGGCTGAGCAGGTCAGCAGCTTCGCCTTCGAGCGTCTGACGGTGGGTTTGCGCAACCGGCGTGTGAAGGTCGCCATGGATGGCGAGATATGTTGGCTGGAGACGCCGTTGCGCTTCGAAGTTTCGCCTCAGCCACTGGACTTTCTGGTGCCGGCCGACGAATACCGCGTGGAGCCTGAATGACCCGGGTGCTGCATATTTCCGATACGCACTTCGGCACCGTGCACGAAAGCACGCAGCGGGCGTTGCTGGACATGGTCCAGCTGACGGCACCCGACCTGGTGCTTATCGGTGGAGATGTTACGCAGCGGGCGCGCAGGACGCAGTTCGCTGCGGCGCGCCGCTTTGTCCAGAACCTGCAGCGGCCGGTGCTGGTGGTGCCTGGCAATCACGATATTCCCTTGTTCAATCTGGCGGCGCGGGTGTTCAATCCCTACGGTAATTATCGGCGTGCGTTGGGTGTCAATCTCGAGCCGGTTTTCGAGGATGAGCGGCTGATGGTCATCGGTGTCAATAGCACCCATCCTTCGCGTCGCAAAGACGGGCGCGTGAGCGCCGCTCAGGTGCAGAGGGTGGTGCATCGCCTGCATGGCGCGCGGGACGCGCAGTTGCGTATCGTGCTGTTGCATCATCCCGTGCGAGCGGTCGAAGACAGCGACACGGCCAACCTGCTGATTGGCCGCGAGTTCGCCGTGCCCGCCTGGGTGGATGCCGGCGCGGATCTCATCCTGGGGGGGCATATTCATCTGCCCTATGTCGTGCCACTGGCCGGCCGCCTGGGCCGAGCGGCCTGGTGCGTTCAGGCCGGTACGGCACTTTCGTGGCGCGTGCGCGGAGGGATTCCCAATTCCGTCAATCTGATCGAGCGGCAGGCGGCGGATCACTGTCTGATACGCCGCTGGGATTTCGACGCCAGCCTGTCCCGTTTTCAGGAGGTTGCCGCGCATCCTCTGGCACTTTCTCGGCTGTCCACCCCGGCACTTGCCACGGCCACTGCACCATGAAGGACGTCGCGATCTGGGTGTCGATCCACCCTTATTATTGGTTTTTTTGCCTGCCACTGCTGGCTGCTCTGATAGCCTGGATGTGCTGGAGTGCGCTGAGTGGGCAGCCGCCAGGCAGAAGGCGCAGTGCACTGTACGCGTGCTTGGCGCTGATCATGGCCGTGGTGTTTGTGGCGTTGGCTGCCACGGTCAGTCTGGAGGGCAATCTGGTGGCCTTCGACGTCGCGTTGGCGCGCGCGTTGAGCATGTCGTTATCCACGGAGTTTCTCTGGCTGCTGTCCTGGTTTACGCATTTGGGGGACCGCACCTGGTTGACTGTCTTGGCTATTGTGATGATCCTGGGGCTGTTGATGTGGCAGCACTGGGTGCTTGCGGCGGGCGCGGCAGCCGCCACGGCAGGCGGCGGCATCCTGAATTGGCTGCTCAAGCACTTCTTTGAGCGGGCCAGACCGGATTTTTCCCATGGGTTCAGCCATGCCACCGGTTTTAGCTTCCCGAGTGGCCACGCGTCAGCCTCGCTGGCCGTTTATGGTTTTGGCTGCTATTTGCTTCTGCGCCTACTGCCGGCGCGCTGGCAGGGGCTATGTGTAGCGATGACGGCAGCCCTTATCGTGGCCATCGGGCTGAGCCGCGTCCTGTTGCAGGTGCATTTTTTGAGCGATGTCGTCGCTGGTCTGGCGGTCAGTGCGCTCTGGTTGGCGCTGTGCGTTACGTTGACCGAGAGGCTACAGCGCCGGCGATGAGATCGGGCAGCTCCCGCGCCGTGGAGGCGCGGTAGATGCCGCTCGCAGCGCGGATCGCATGCGCCAGGCGGCGGCCCCAATCTTCGGCGTGAGGGCAGAGATCCAGAATGTGTTTCCCATGCAATGGCGCGTTGACATCGCCGTCGCTATAACGTTGCAGCACGCGGTCAATTTCGTGCGAATCCGATAACGCCAGAACGATGAGGTGTGATTCGCGCAGCGCTTCGGCGGGGCTGCCCGCCAACGTGGCCTGGCCTCGGAAGACCTCACCCCGCACGGGGTCGCGGTCATAGACCGTCAAGTCGCACTCCGGTTGGGTGGCCAGCAACTGGCGCGCGGCCTGTGTGCCCGTGTCTGTCAGACCGATGATGCTGATCGTATCCATCATGGCGCAGGCACCGACCAGGTGCTGACAATATGGGCCAGGGGGTCGCCCCCCTGTTCGGCGCGCAGCGTGACTTCTCCTGTCGTGAGTCTGCCGACTTTCAGCAGCCTGGCCTCGGCCATTACGGCTGCGGCAGGCGTCTTGCGCAAGAAATTGATCGTCAGGCTGGCCGTGACGGCGCGCGGCTGTCCGGTGGCGCCTACGACGGCAGCGTACATGGCGACGTCGGCCAGGCCCATCAACATTGGGCCGGCCACGATTCCGCCCAGCCGCTGATGGCTCGGGCTGGGTGGCAGGCGCAACAGGGCAGTTCCGGGGCCGATCGCCTCGACCTCGATGCCCAAAACCACCGAAAAGGGATGCTGTTCGGCGAGCAGCAGACGAAATTCGGGCACGCTCACCCGGGCGCTGGCAGTCGGTGTGTCCATCAGGAGTGCTCCAAAGCCTGGCAGTAGTGTTCCAGCAGCGTTTCGGTGCGCTGCTGCAGTGACTTGATCCGGCGGGTGTGGTGCAAAAGCAGCAGACCCATCAAGTACGTGAAGACGTTCATTTCTTCGATGTGAACGCGTGCGGCGTCCCAGCCCTTGCTTGCAGCCAGCCCGGCGCCGAGGCGGCTGACGGCCTGACGCAGCATCGCGTTGAGGGACTCGTCGATTTCCCGGCCCAGCCCCCGGGGCTGCAAGCCTCTATACAGATAGAGACCCAGAGAAAACTCGGTTTCGCGCGCGGCGTAATAACTGAAAAAGGCTTCGATGGCCGCTCGTGCGGCCAAGGGGGCCGGCGCCTGTCGAGACTGTTGGTCCAGGTGTGCCAGCAAGCGCGTCAAGGACGCCCGCAGGAGTTCGCCGTAAATGGCCTCCTTGCCGTCGAAGCAGGGGTAGATGGCGCCGGTGGTGCATCCCGCCTCTTTGGCGATGGCGCGGATGGTCGTGTGTTCAAGGCCGTCTCGCGCGAAAACACGTTCGGCGGCCTCCAGGATGATCTGCCGCCGCAAGGCGGACAGGCGGTCAGCGCGGGGCAGGGCAGCGTCGGTCATGGCTAAAGGTGATATTGCTGTTCTTAATAAATAACATTGTTATTCGAGTCACGTTTTTTTGCCAGCTCCCTACGGGAAACCCGTGCGTTCTGGCGCTGATCGCAGGCTAGGGTTAGCCCTTGCCCGGAGGGGCTAACGGGGACGGGATGTTGCAACAAGCCAACAGTGCTGCGGCTATGCGTGCCTTTTCTTCGTCTCTTCGTAGCCAGTCCCCGGGATTTTTGATGCAATAGCGTCAACTTCCCTTCGCGGAGTTAGGGGGGCGGCAGGCTAGTCGTGCGGTGTTGCTGCTCTTGTCACTCAAATCTACGGAGATTTCTTAAATGAAAAAGACTCTGCTCGCTGCCGCCCTGCTCGCTGGCTTCGCTGGCGTCGCCCAGGCAGAAACGTCGGTGACCCTGTACGGCATCATCGATACCGGCATTGGCTACAACAAGCTCAAGGGCTCGAACTACGACTCCAGCCGTGTCGGCATGATCAACGGCGTGCAGAACGGCTCCCGCTGGGGTCTGCGTGGCACGGAAGATCTGGGTGACGGCCTGCAAGCTGTTTTCCAACTGGAATCGGGCTTCGATTCGGGTAACGGTCAGTCGGGTCAGGGCAGCCGTCTGTTCGGCCGTCAAGCCACCATCGGTCTGCAAAGCAACAGCTGGGGTCGTCTGGACTTCGGTCGCCAAACCAACATCGCTTCGAAGTACTTCGGTTCGATCGATCCGTTCGGCGCCGGCTTCGGTCAAGCCAACATCGGCGTTGGCCTGAGCTCTGCCAACACCGTCCGCTACGACAACATGGTCATGTACCAAACCCCGTCGTTCAGCGGCTTCCAGTTCGGTGTCGGTTACTCGTTCTCGGCTGATGACACCAAGACGGACAAAGACGGCTTCGTGAATGGTGTTTACACCAAGAACGGCGCTCCTGGCCAAACCGGCTTCGCTACCGCCGACAACACCCGCGCCATCACCACCGGTCTGCGTTACACCAACGGCCCGCTGAATGTCGCTCTGTCGTACGACCAACTGAATGCTTCGAACAAGCTGCCGAACGCTCAAACGAACGCTACGCCGCGCGCTTACGCCATCGGCGGTTCGTATGACTTCGAAGTCGTCAAGCTGGCGCTGGCCTACGGCCGCACCACCGACGGCTGGTTCACTGGTCAAGCGCTGCCGAGCGGCTCCACCCTGTTCGGCTTCACTAGCAACGTGTTTGCTGACGGTTTCAAGGCCAACAGCTACATGGTCGGCCTGAGCGCCCCGATCGGCGGTGCTTCGAACGTCTTCGGTTCGTGGCAAATGGTTGATCCCAGCAACAACAAGCTGACCAACGTCAAGGGTGCTGACGAGACGATGAACGTCTTCTCGCTGGGCTACACCTACGACCTGTCCAAGCGCACGAACCTGTACGCTTACGCTTCGTACGCCAAAGACTACGCCTTCATCGACGGCGTCAAGTCGACCGCTGTCGGCGTCGGTCTGCGTCACCGCTTCTAATTGCTTGCGGGGTTCGCCCCGTTTGCGATTATCAAGCAATAACAGGCGGAGCATTGTTCCGCCTGTCAAAAAGCCACCCCCTGGGTGGCTTTTTGACTGATTGGAATACACTATTCCAGCGATAGAGTTCAGCCGTAAGTAACCCCGCAAATGCTACAATCTGAAGGTTTGCGCATTTGACGGACGCCCTGAATGAACTTGCAACAGTATTTTCCCGTCCTGCTGTTTATCGCTGTGGCCACATTGATTGGCTTTGCGCTGATTACAGCTGGCTCTCTCCTGGGGCCGCGGCGTCCTTACGCCGAGAAGCTCTCGCCTTATGAGTGTGGATTCGAAGCGTTTGAAGACGCTCGCATGAAGTTTGATGTGCGCTATTACCTGGTCGCCATTCTCTTCATCCTGTTTGATCTGGAAATCGCCTTTCTGTTTCCGTGGGCAATTGCCCAAGGCACAGTCGGCCTCGTAGGCTTCTGGACGGTAATGGTATTCCTCGCCGTGCTGACGGTCGGTTTCATCTACGAATGGAAGAAAGGCGCGCTGGATTGGGAGTAACGCACTCCAGGCACGCTAGCAGAGACGAATATGGCTATTGACGGCATTCTTAAGCAAGGTTTTATCACCACCAGCGCCGATAAGTTCATCAACTGGGCAAAAACCGGTTCGATGTGGCCCATGACCTTTGGTCTGGCGTGCTGTGCGGTGGAGATGATGCATGCGGGCGCGGCCCGTTATGACCTGGACCAATTCGGGATCATTTTCCGCCCGAGCCCGCGGCAATCCGACCTGATGATCGTGGCCGGTACGCTGTGCAATAAGATGGGTCCGGCATTGCGCAAGGTCTATGACCAGATGCCGGAACCGCGCTGGGTGGTCTCCATGGGGTCCTGTGCCAACGGTGGCGGCTACTACCACTACTCTTATTCGGTAGTGCGTGGCTGCGACCGCATTGTGCCGGTTGACGTCTACGTCCCCGGGTGCCCTCCCACGGCCGAGGCGCTGGTCTATGGTCTGCTGCAAATGCAGAACAAGATCCGCCTGACCAATACGATCGCGCGCTAAGCCCTGGCGCGGCTGCGTCTAGGCGCGGCTTCGTGCGGCATAGCAGTACCGGTTTACCAATGCGTAAAAGATGATGACCAGGCTCGAAACCCTGAAAAACAACCTGCAGGCCACTCTCGGCCAGGATATCGCCTTGATCGAAGATCTCGGTGAACTGACGCTGGAAGTTCCGCCCGAACAATGGCTGGCCGTGTGCAACAAGCTGCGTACCGATGCCGGCCTGCGGTTTGAAAGCTGTATCGACCTCTGTGGTATGGATTATCTGACCTGGGGCAACGGTTGTCGCGCCCAGCAGCTCGAGGAGCAGGGTAGTGCGGCTCGTGGCCGTTATGCCGTCGTGATCCATCTGCTGTCGATAGAACACAACTGGCGTCTGCGCGTGCGTACCTTTGCCGCTGACGATGAGTTCCCCATCGTGGCTTCGCTGCTCGAGTGCTGGCCCGGCGTGAACTGGTACGAACGCGAAGCCTTTGACCTGTACGGCATTGTTTTCGAGGGTCACCCTGACCTGCGTCGAATTCTGACCGATTACGGCTTCATCGGTCATCCCTTCCGCAAGGACTTCCCGCTTTCGGGCACCGTGGAAATGCGCTACGACCCCGAGCAAAAGCGCGTCATTTACCAGCCGGTCACGATCGACCCGCGTGAAATTACTCCGCGCGTCGTTCGTGAGGATTCTTACGGCATGGGGCGTTAATCATGGCAGAAATCAAGAACTACACGCTTAACTTCGGACCGCAGCACCCGGCCGCGCACGGCGTGTTGCGCCTGGTGCTTGAGCTCGATGGCGAAGTCATCCAGCGCGCCGATCCGCACATCGGTCTGCTGCACCGCGCGACCGAGAAGCTGGCCGAACACAAGACCTTTATCCAGGCGCTGCCCTACATGGACCGCCTGGACTATGTGTCCATGATGTGCAACGAGCACGCCTACGTCATGGCCATAGAAAAGATGTTGGGCATCGAGGCGCCGCTGCGCGCTCAATACATCCGCGTGATGTTCGATGAAATCACCCGCATCTTGAATCACCTGATGTCGCTGGGTTCGCACGCCCTGGACGTGGGCGCGATGGCGGTGTTTCTGTACGCCTTCCGCGAACGCGAGGATCTGATGGACTGCTACGAGGCGGTATCGGGCGCGCGCATGCACGCTGCTTACTACCGCCCGGGCGGTGTCTATCGCGATCTGCCGGACGCCATGTCTCAGTACGGTGCAAGCAGCAAGTACCGTGGCGACAAAGAATTGCGCATCATGAATGACGCGCGCTCAGGCTCGTTGCTGGACTTCATTGAAGACTTCACCAACCGCTTCCCGGCCTGTGTCGACGAGTACGAGACACTGCTGACGGATAACCGCATCTGGAAGCAGCGCCTGGTGGGCATCGGTGTGGTCGATCCTGATCGCGCCAAGGCGCTGGGCTTTACCGGCCCGATGCTGCGCGGTTCGGGTGTGGCCTGGGATCTGCGCAAGACCCAGCCCTACGAAGTCTACGATCTGATGGATTTCGACGTGCCAGTGGGCGTCAATGGCGATTGCTATGACCGTTATCTGGTCCGGGTTGCCGAATTGCGTGAAAGCAATCGCATCATCCGCCAATGCGTGGAGTGGCTGCGGAACAACCCGGGTCCGGTCATGATCGAGAACCACAAGGTTGCACCGCCCAAGCGTACGGATATGAAGAGCAACATGGAGGAGCTGATCCACCATTTCAAGCTCTTCACTGAAGGCTTCCACGTTCCTCCGGGCGAAGCTTATGGCGCGGTGGAGCATCCCAAGGGCGAATTCGGCATCTATCTGGTGTCCGACGGCGCCAACAAACCTTACCGCCTGAAGATTAGGGCGCCCGGTTTTGCCCACCTGCAGTCGTTGGATGAGATGTCGCGCGGTCACATGATTGCCGACGCCGTCACCATCATCGGCACACAGGACATCGTTTTCGGCGAAATCGACCGCTGAGTCATCAGTCTAGAGCGCCCGCATAAATCCGGATTCAAACTATGCTGCTTTCCGCACAGGCCTACCAGAAGATCGACCGCGAACTCGCGAAGTTCCCGGCCGACCAAAGGCAGTCGGCCATCATGGCTTCGCTTGCCATCGCGCAAGAAGAGAAGGGCTGGTTGCCTGCCGAAATCATTGAAGACGTGGCCAATTACATTGGCGTTCCGCCCATCGCGGTCCAGGAAGTCGCCACGTTTTACAACATGTTCGACGTCAAGCCCGTCGGCACTCACAAGATCTCCGTCTGCACCAATTTGCCCTGTGTCTTGCGCGACGGTGAAAAGGCCGCCGACTACCTCAAGCGCAAGCTTGGCGTGAATTTCCGCGAGACGACGGCCGACGGCAAGTTCACCCTTGTCGAGGGCGAATGTATGGGTGCCTGCGGCGACTCGCCGGTGCTTATCGTCAATAACAAGCATATGTGCGTACGCATGTCGGAACAGAAGCTCGATGCCCTGATCGACGGCTTGAAGTCGCAAGGAGAGTCGGCATGAACGCGCCGGAATTGTTCAAACAACTGGGTACCGGCTTGACGGTGGACCCGGGCGCCGATCTGTCTACCTCCATGATTTTCCATGGCCGTCACCTCGGCCCGCAAATCCTTGACGGTCTGAATGGCGAGAACTGGCATCTGGAAGACTACGTCAAGCGTGGCGGCTACGAAGCCCTGCGCAAGATCCTGACCACCGGCTTGAAGCCGGAAGATGTCATTGCCGAGGTCAAGGCGTCGGGTCTGCGCGGCCGCGGTGGTGCAGGTTTTCCGACCGGCTTGAAGTGGAGCTTCATGCCGCGCGCCTTCCCAGGCCAGAAGTACCTGGTCTGCAACTCGGACGAAGGCGAGCCCGGTACCTTCAAAGATCGCGATATTCTGCGCTTCAATCCGCACATCGTGATCGAAGGCATGGCCATCGCCGCTTTCGCGATGGGAATCAGCGTCGGCTACAACTATATCCACGGCGAAATCTTCGAGGTATATGAGCGGTTCGAAGCCGCGCTTGAAGAGGCGCGTGCGGCCGGCTTTCTCGGCGACAAGCTGCTGGGATCGGATTTCAGCTTCCAGCTGCATGCTTTTCACGGTTACGGCGCCTACATCTGCGGCGAAGAAACCGCCTTGCTCGAGTCCCTGGAGGGCAAGAAGGGCCAGCCGCGTTTCAAGCCGCCTTTTCCCGCCAGCTTCGGCCTGTATGGCAAGCCGACGACCATCAACAACACCGAGACCTTCGCGGCGGTGCCCTGGATCATCCGCAACGGTGGCCAGGCCTACCTCGAAGTCGGCAAGCCCAACAACGGCGGCACCAAGATCTTCTCGATCACCGGCGACGTCGAGCGGCCTGGCAATTACGAGATCCCCATGGGGACGCCGTTTTCCAAGCTGCTGGAGCTTGCCGGTGGGATGCGAGGCGGCAAGAAACTCAAGGCGGTGATTCCCGGTGGATCGAGCGCACCGGTGCTGCCGGCCGACATCATCATGGACTGCACGATGGACTATGACTCCATCGCCAAGGCTGGATCCATGTTGGGCTCGGGTGCGGTCATCGTCATGGACGAGACCCGTTGCATGGTGAAGTCGCTGCTGCGTTTGTCGTACTTCTATTTCGAAGAAAGCTGCGGACAATGCACGCCCTGCCGTGAAGGCACGGGCTGGCTCTACCGCATGGTGCATCGTATCGAGACCGGTCATGGCCGTCCGGAAGACCTGGACCTGCTCGACAACGTTGCCAGCAACATCATGGGCCGCACCATCTGCGCCCTGGGCGATGCTGCCGCCATGCCGGTACGTGGTTTCATCAAGCATTTTCGCGACGAATTCGCGCACCACATCGAGCACAAGTCTTGTGTGGTCCCGCAATATCTGTAGGTCTCAGGAACAGCAATGGTTGAACTAACCGTCGACGGCAATAAAGTCGAAGTGCCCGAGGGCAGCATGGTGATGCATGCCGCCCAGAAGATCGGGCTTTACGTGCCGCATTTCTGCTACCACAAGAAACTGTCCATCGCGGCCAACTGCCGCATGTGCCTGGTTGAAGTGGAAAAAGCGCCCAAGGCGCTGCCGGCCTGCGCCACCCCCGTGACCAACGGCATGGTGGTGCACACCTGCTCCGAGAAGGCCAAGGCCGCGCAGAAATCGGTCATGGAGTTTCTCCTCATCAATCACCCGCTGGATTGCCCGATCTGTGATCAGGGCGGCGAGTGCCAGTTGCAGGATCTTGCGGTGGGCTATGGCGGTTCTTCCTCGCGTTATCACGAGGAAAAGCGCGTGGTCTTCCATAAGGACCTGGGCCCGCTGGTTTCGGCTGAAGAAATGTCGCGCTGCATTCACTGCACGCGCTGCGTACGTTTCGGGCAGGAAATCGGCGGCATGATGGAATTGGGTATGCTCAATCGTGGCGAGCATGCCGAAATCACGTCCTTCGTGGGGCGTTCGATCGAGTCCGAGCTCTCGGGCAACATGATCGACATCTGTCCGGTCGGCGCGCTGACCTCCAAACCGTTCCGCTACAGCGCCCGGACCTGGGAACTCGCCCGCCGCCGTTCCGTCAGTCCGCATGACAGTGTGGGTGCCAACCTGGTCGTCCAGGTCAAGGGCGACCGCGTGCTGCGCGTGGTGCCGTTCGAGAATGAAAACGTCAACGAGTGCTGGATCAGCGACCGTGATCGCTTCTCGTACGAAGGGCTCAACGTCGACGATCGCCTGGCAGCGCCGATGATTCGCGGCACCGACGGCAACTGGCAGGAAGCCTCCTGGGCCGATGCGCTGCAAGCCGTGGCTCAAGGACTTTCGCGAGTCCGTGAAAGCGCCGGGGCTGGGCAGATCGGCGCGCTGGCGACCGAGTACGCTACGACGGAAGAGTTCTCCCTGCTGGCACGCCTGACGCGCGCCCTGGGTTCGGAGAACATCGACTTCCGCCTGCGTCAGACGGATGCAGGCTTTGACGCTGCGTTGTCCGGTGCCCCGTGGCTGGGCATGCCGATTGCCGAGCTGGATAACCTCGATCGCGTGTTGGTGGTCGGCTCCTTCCTGCGCAAAGATCATCCCCTGATGGCTCAGCGCCTGCGTCAGGCGGTCAAGCGCGGCACGCAAGTGCTGTTGCTCGACAGCGCCTGCGACGATCCGCTGCTGCCGGTGGCTGCCCGCCTGACGGTGGCGCCCTCCGAGCTGGCCCGCGGCTTGGCCGAAGTAGCTGTGGCGCTGGCTCAGGTCAAAGAGCTCCCGGTGCCGGCCGAGTTCGCCATGGTCACACCCGGTGAGGATGCCAAGCGCATCGCCGCCAGCCTGGCCTCGGGCAGCAACGCTGCCGTGCTGATGGGTAACCTGGTTGTCTCTGCACCCAATGCCTCGACCCTGGCCGCCAACGCCCGCGTCATCGCCGAACTGACCGGAGCCAAATTTGGTTTCCTGACCGCGGGCGGCAATACCGTGGGTGGTTATCTGGCTGGCGCCGTACCGGGCCGTGGCGGCAAGACGGCCGCCCAGATGCTGGCCGAGCCTTTGAAGGCTTATGTGGTTTTGCACGCCGAGCCGACGTTGGATGCCGACAATGGTCCTCAGGCCCTGGCTGCGTTGCGCGGCGCCCAGTTTGCGGTGGCGTTGACGTCGTATCGTTCTTCGGCCGAAGCGTGGGCAGATGTGATGTTGCCCGTGGCTCCGTTTACCGAAACCTCGGGCACCTTCGTCAACGCCGCAGGCGTGGCGCAGAGCTTCAAGGGTACGGTTGCGCCGCACGGTCAGTCGCGTCCGGCCTGGAAGGTTCTGCGCGTGTTGGGCAATGTGCTTCATCTGACCGGCTTCGATGACGAAACCTCCGAAGCAGTGCGCGATGCCGCGCTGGCGGGTGGCATTGAAGGCCGCCTGTCCAACGAGATCAACGCGGCACTGGGTGTGGGCCAACCCGCAGGCGCCCTGGAGCGTCTGGCCGATGTGCCCATCTACCGCAGCGATGCCATCGTGCGTCGGTCGCAGCCCCTGCAGGCTCACGCCGCGTCGCGCGCGCCCAAGGCGCGCATGAATGCGCGTACGCTGGCCGCGCTGGGCCTGGACGCCGGCGCCAAGGTGCGCGTTTCGTCCTCGCAGGGTTCGGTGGAGTTGGAGGCCGCACTGGATCAGGCCGTGGCCGATAACGCTGTACGTGTCTCCGCCGCCTTTGCGCAAACTGCCGCCCTGGGCGGTGCCTTCGGTCAAATCAGCGTGGAGCGTGCCTGATGGAATGGCTCAATGTTCTTGAAAGCCAGGGTCAGGCATCGCTGGGGCCGACGGCTTGGTTGGTGATTTGGACTGTCATCAAGATTGTCTGCATCGCCGTGCCTATCATTCTTTGCGTGGCCTATCTCACTTACTGGGAACGCAAGATGATCGGCTGGATGCACGTGCGTCTTGGACCCACTCGTGTGGGCTTCAAGGGGCTGCTGCAACCGTTTGCCGACGTGTTCAAACTGCTCACCAAAGAAGTGGTGGTGCCGTCGGAGGCCAACAAGATTCTGTTCATCGTCGCGCCTGTCGTGACATTGATGCCGGCTCTGGCGGCCTGGGCAGTGGTTCCGTTCGGCCCCGAGGCCGTGCTGGCTAATGTCAATGCCGGTCTGCTGTACGTTATGGCCATCACCTCGGTTGGTGTGTATGGCGTGATCGTGGCCGGTTGGGCCTCCAACTCCAAGTACGCCTTTCTGGGGGCCTTGCGTGCATCGGCCCAGATGGTTTCCTATGAGTTGGCCATTGGTTTCGTGTTGGTGACGGTCCTGCTGGTGTCCGGCAGCCTGAACATGAATGAAATCGTGTTGGGGCAGGGCAGAGGCTGGTTCGCCGAGCACGGCCTGACGTTCCTGTCCTGGAACTGGCTGCCGCTGCTGCCTTTGTTTGTTATCTACGTGATTTCCGCCGTAGCGGAGACCAACCGCCATCCGTTCGACGTGGTCGAGGGCGAGTCGGAAATCGTGGCCGGTCACATGGTCGAGTATTCGGGTATGGCCTTCGCCCTGTTCTTCCTGGGTGAATACGCCAACATGATCTTGCTGTCGGCCATGGCCTCGATCATGTTCCTCGGTGGCTGGATGTCGCCCGTCGACATTGCTCCGTTCACTTGGGTGCCGGGTTGGCTGTGGTTGGGGATCAAGACTTTCTTCGTGGTGTCGCTGTTCATTTGGTTCCGCGCGTCTTTTCCGCGTTACCGCTATGACCAGATCATGCGTTTGGGTTGGAAGATCTTCATCCCCCTGACCGGCGTTTGGCTGGTTGTCGTCGCGGTCTGGATGCAGACGCCCTGGAATATTTGGCGCTAACGCGCCGGATCGAGGCTGGATATGGAAGCGATCAAGGATTTTTTCGGCAGCTTGCTGCTGACCGAGTTGTTCAAAGGTATGCGCCTGACGGGCAAGTACTTTTTCAAGCGCAAGATGACCTTGCGCTACCCGATGGAGAAGACGCCGACGTCGGCGCGTTTCCGGGGTCTGCATGCGCTGCGTCGCTATCCCAATGGGGAAGAGCGTTGCATCGCCTGCAAACTCTGTGAAGCGGTTTGCCCGGCGCTGGCCATCACGATCGAGTCCGATCAGCGGGAGGACGGCACCCGCCGCACCACGCGCTACGACATCGATCTGACCAAGTGCATCTTCTGCGGATTCTGTGAGGAAAGTTGCCCGGTGGACTCCATCGTGGAGACGCACATTCACGAGTACCACGGCGAAAAGCGCGGCGATCTGTACTTCACCAAAGACATGCTGCTCGCCGTTGGCGACCGCTACGAAGCCGAAATCGCCCAACGCCGGGCCGAAGACGCGCCTTACCGTTGATCGCCAGGGTCTGATCCATGACTTTTACTTCTGTCTTGTTCTACTTACTGGCTTTCGTCCTGGTGGTGGCGGCTTTCCGCGTCATCACCGCTCGTAGCCCCGTGACCGCTGTCCTGCATCTGATTCTGGCCTTCGTGAATGCGGCCATGCTTTGGATGCTGCTGGGTGCGGAGTTTCTTGCCCTGTTGCTGGTGTTGGTTTATGTCGGTGCCGTGATGGTGCTGTTCTTGTTCGTGGTGATGATGCTCGATATCCGTATCGACCATCTGCGCCACGGCTTGAAGACCTATCTGCCGCTGGGTTTGGTTGTCGGCTTGATCCTCGTGCTGGAAATGGGTTTCGTGCTGTTTGCCACCTGGGGTGATGCCGGCCCGCAAGTCGCCATGGCCGGTGATTACAACAATGCCCGTGCACTGGGCGAAGCCATGTACACGCAATATGTCTTTGGTGTTGAGGTCGGTGCCGCGTTGCTGCTAGTCGGTATGGTTGCGGCCATCGCCTTGACCCTGCGTCGCCGTCGCGACGCGAAGTACAACGATCCGGTTGCCGCGGTACGTGTCAAGGCCAAGGACCGTTTCCGTATGGTCAAGATGACCGCCCAGAGCGAGCGTGCCCAAGGCAACTCCGCCGCCGAGCAAGGAGAAAAACCATGACCATTACTCTGGCGCATTACCTGGTTCTCGGGGCGATTCTGTTCGCCATCGGCATCTTTGGCATTTTCCTGAACCGCCGCAATCTCATCATCCTGTTGATGTCCATCGAGCTGGTCCTGCTGGCCGTCAACATGAACTTCGTGGCGTTTTCGAGCTGGTTCGGCGATACCGCCGGGCAGGTGTTCGTGTTCTTCATCCTGACGGTGGCGGCCGCTGAAGCCGCCATCGGTTTGGCCATTCTGGTGCTGCTGTTCCGCAACCTGAACACGATCAACGTTGACGAACTCGATCGCCTGAAGGGCTGACGGGGTATTGGAAGAAAATGTCTAGCTCACCCAATCTCTATTTGCTTATCGCACTGGCCCCGCTGGCCGGGGCGATCCTGGCCGGCCTGTTCGGTACAGGGTTTCTCGGCCGCCCCGTCGGCCGACGCGCCGCGCATTGCATCACTATCCTGTTCGTGGCGATCTCCGCCATCGGTTCGGTGGTGGTGCTGCGCGACGTGCTCAATGGTCACACCTTTGACGGCGCGGTCTACACCTGGACCCTCATCGGTCATACCAAGCTCGAAATCGGCTTCCTGATCGATTCGCTCTCGGCCATGATGATGGTCGTTGTGACATCGGTCTCTCTGATGGTGCACATCTACACCATCGGCTACATGGCCGATGATCCCGGTTACCAACGCTTTTTCGCCTACATCTCCCTGTTCACCTTCGCCATGCTCATGCTGGTGATGTCGAACAACATGGTGCAGTTGTTCTTCGGTTGGGAAGCCGTGGGCCTGGTGTCGTATCTGCTCATCGGCTTCTGGTACACCCGTCCGACGGCAATTTTCGCCAATATGAAGGCCTTCCTGATCAACCGCGTGGGTGACTTCGGCTTCGTGTTGGGCATCGGTCTGCTGTTTGCTTATGCGGGCACCATGCACTACGGTGAGGTCTTCGCTCAAGCCGACAAGCTGGCAGGTCTGAAGCTGCCCGGCAGCGATTGGGCTCTGTTGACCGTCGCCTGCATCTGCCTCTTTATCGGTGCCATGGGTAAGTCGGCGCAAGTGCCGCTGCACGCCTGGTTGCCCGACTCGATGGAAGGCCCGACGCCGATCTCGGCCCTGATCCACGCGGCCACCATGGTGACAGCGGGTATCTTCATGGTCGCGCGTTTCTCGCCTCTGTTCGAACTGTCGAACGTGGCGCTTTCCTTCATCATCGTGATCGGTGCCATCGGCGCGCTCTTTCTGGGCATCCTGGGCATCATTCAGACGGACATCAAGCGCGTGGTGGCCTACTCCACGTTGTCGCAGTTGGGCTATATGACGGTGGCACTTGGTGCCTCGGCCTACTCGGTGGCGATTTTCCACCTGATGACGCACGCTTTCTTCAAGGCGCTGCTGTTCCTGGGCGCGGGCTCGGTGATCATCGGTATGCACCATGATCAGAACATCCGCAACATGGGTGGCCTGCGCAAGTACATGCCCATCACCTGGATTACCTTCCTGCTCGGTACGCTGGCGCTGGTTGGCACGCCGTTCTTCTCCGGGTTCTACTCCAAAGAGAACATCATCGAGGCGGCAGGCGCGGCCAATGTATGGGGAGCGAGCTTTGCTTACTACGCCACGCTGATTGGCGTGTTCATCACGTCGCTGTACTCCTTCCGGGTCTACTTCCTGGTCTTCCACGGCAAGGAACGTTTCCCGGCGCACGATGATCACGCGCATGGCCATGATGACCACGGGCACGACGACCATCATCACGGTGGCACGCCGCACGAGTCGCCCTGGGTTGTTACGCTGCCCTTGATTCTGCTGGCGATTCCGTCGGTTGTCATCGGGGCCATCGTTGCCGACCCCATGCTGTTCGGCAAGTTCTTCGATGGCGTGATCACGGTATTGCCGCAACACCCCGCGATGCACGAGTTGCACGAAGAGTGGCATGGCTGGGTGGCCTTTGGTTTGCATGCCTTCCAGACCGTGCCGTTCTGGCTGGTGGTCGCCGGAGCCGTCATTGCCTGGTACTGCTATCTGATCAATCCCAAGGTGCCGGCCAAGATTCAGGCCAGCCTGTCGGGCGTGAACAAGGTGCTGGAGAACAAGTATTACGTGGACTGGGTCAACGAGCAGATCATCGCTCGCGGCGCCCGTTGCCTGGGCCGTGGCCTGTGGCAGACCGGTGACCGCGGCCTGATCGATGGGCTGCTGGTCAACGGCAGTGCCCGTGTCGTGGGCTGGGTGGCGACGGTCAGCCGCCACCTGCAGTCGGGCTACATCTATCACTACGCGTTCGCGATGATCATCGGCATCATGGCGCTGGTGACTTTCTTTGTGCTGATTCCCCAATGATGGCAAGCGAGATGGCATCCAACAATTTCCCCTGGCTTACGCTTGCGATCTTTGTTCCGATCGTATTCGGTCTGCTGGTGCTGGCGGTGGGTCGCGACGACCGTCCCTGCCTGACGCGGGGGCTGTCGCTGATCGGCGCGGTCGCTGGCTTCCTGGTCACCATTCCCCTGTACACCGGTTTCGACAAGACCACTGCCGCGATGCAGTTTGTCGAGAAGGCCTCTTGGATCGAGTCCTTCAACGTCAACTACCATCTCGGTGTGGACGGTATTTCCGTCTGGTTCGTGCTGCTGACGGCCTTTGTCACCATCATTGTGGTGGCGGCAGGCTGGGAGGTGATCACCAACCGTGTGTCGCAGTACATGGCCGCCTTCCTGATCCTGTCGGGTCTGATGGTCGGTGTGTTCTCGGCGTTGGACGGGTTGTTGTTTTACGTGTTCTTCGAAGCCACGCTGATCCCGATGTACATCATCGTGGGTGTGTGGGGCGGGCCGAACCGGGTTTACGCGGCCTTCAAGTTCTTTCTCTACACCCTGATGGGTTCGCTGTTGACCCTGGTGGCCTTTGTCTACCTGTGGCATGCATCGGGCGGATCCTTCGACATCCTGACCTGGCAGCAGACCAAACTCGGTTACACGCCGCAGATCCTGATCTTCGTCGCGCTGCTGGCCGCGTTTGCCGTGAAGGTGCCGATGTGGCCGGTGCACACCTGGCTGCCCGACGCTCACGTCGAAGCGCCTACCGGGGGTTCCGTGGTGCTGGCCGCCATCATGCTGAAGCTCGGCGCGTATGGTTTCCTGCGTTTTTCCCTGCCCATCGCGCCAGATGCCTCGCATAGCTTGTCGGGCATGATGATCGCACTGTCACTGGTTGCCGTGACCTATATCGGGCTGGTGGCGATCGTGCAGGAAGACATGAAGAAACTCGTGGCCTACTCGTCAGTGGCTCACATGGGCTTCGTGACGCTGGGCTTTTTCATTTTCAACACGGCTGGCGTCGAAGGCGCCATCGTGCAGATGATTTCCCACGGTTTCGTCTCGGGTGCGATGTTCCTGTGTATCGGCGTGCTTTACGACCGCATGCATAGCCGTCGCATCGCCGATTACGGTGGCGTGATCAACGTCATGCCGCGGTTCGCGACCTTCTTCGTGCTTTTTTCGATGGCCAACAGCGGCTTGCCGGCTACTAGCGGTTTCGTGGGCGAGTTCATGGTCATCATGGGCGCGGTCGAGCACAACTTCTGGGTCGGCCTGCTGGCTGCCACAGCCCTGATCTTGGGAGCGTCCTACTCTCTGTGGATGGTCAAGCGCGTGGTCTTTGGTGATATCACCAATGAACATGTCCGCGAAATGTCCGACCTGAACCGCCGCGAGTTCTGGATTCTCGGTGTCATGGCGATCGCCGTGTTGTACATGGGGATCTATCCCAAGCCCTTTACCGATGTCATGCATGTGTCGGTGGAGGCCCTGCTGCAACACGTGGCCGTCTCGAAACTGTAAGACAAGACAATGATGCAATCCCACATCGATTTCGCTTTGGCCACACCAGAGATCCTGCTGCTGGTGCTGGCGCTGGCCGTGTTGCTCGTCGACGCGGTAAGCACCCACCCGGAACGCAAGACGACCTACGTGCTGACGTTGTGTACGCTGGCCGTATTGACGGTCGTCTCCCTGCTCCAATGGAAGAACGGCGTCAGCGGCAAGACCTTCAACGGCATGTATGTCACGGATGCGTTTTCGCACCTGCTGAAAATCACCTCGTACATCGCGGTGGCCGTCACCCTGATTTACGGTCGCCTGTATGCCCAGGCACGCGAGATGCTGCGAGGCGGTGAGCTCTACGTTCTGACGCTGATGGCCCTGCTGGGCCAGATGGTCATGATTTCGTCTGGCAACCTGATCTCCATCTATCTTGGTCTGGAGCTCATGTCTCTGGCCCTGTATGCACTGATCGCCTTGCGCCGTGACGACGCCGTCGCCACAGAAGCGGCCATGAAGTATTTCGTGCTTGGCGCGCTGGCTTCGGGGTTCCTGCTCTACGGCATGTCCATGGTCTATGGCGCAACCGGCCACCTCGACCTGGCCGAGATATCTCGCGTCATCGCCGCGGGTCAGGCGCAGGCCTTGCCGCTGGTCTTCGGTATTGTGTTCCTGGTGGCTGGTCTGGCATTCAAGTTGGGCGCGGTGCCCTTCCATATGTGGGTGCCCGACGTCTACCAGGGTTCGCCGACGGCCGTCACCCTCATTCTGGGTGGCGCGCCCAAGCTGGCTGCCTTTGCCATTACGATGCGTCTGCTTGTTGACGGCCTGCATGGCCTGGCCGCGGACTGGCAACCGATGCTGATGATTCTGGCTGTGCTGTCGCTGGCCATCGGTAACCTGACCGCCATCGCCCAGACCAACTTAAAGCGGATGTTGGCCTATTCGACCATCTCGCACATGGGCTTTGTGCTCCTGGGCCTGATGGCCGGTGTGGTGGACGGCAAACCCGATGCCTCTTCGGCTGCCTACGGTGCATCCCTGTTTTACATGATCACCTATGTGCTGACCACGTTGGCCAGCTTCGGTATCGTTCTGCTGCTCTCGCGTCAGGGCTTCGAGTGTGAAAACATCGATGATCTCAAAGGCTTGAACCGTCGCAGCCCTTGGCATGCCCTGATCGTCCTGCTGCTGATGTTCTCGCTGGCCGGGATTCCGCCGCTGGTGGGTTTCTATGCCAAGCTGGCGATTCTCCAGGCTGTGGTCGAGTCGGGTCATGTTGCCCTGGCCGTCATCGCGGTACTGTTCTCGCTGATCGGCGCCTTCTATTACCTGCGAGTGGTCAAGGTCGTCTACTTCGACGAACCCGTGGGTGAGGCGGCTCCGGTCACGGGGACCTGCCTGCAGCGCGGGGTACTGTCGATAAACGGCGCCCTGATTCTCCTCCTGGGCATCTTGCCTGGCGGTCTGATGGCTTTGTGCGTACAGGTCATCAGGAGCTCGATAGGCGGTTGATCCCTCAGTGAATCAAACCCTGGCCGTCTGGTTGTTGATCGCGCTGGCCTTCATCAGCGCGAATCTTCCCTTCCTGACGGACCGGGTGTTTGCCGTGTTTCCCCTGAAAAACGGCAAACCGGTTGCGATCCGCTTTCTCGAACTGCTGGTTTACTACCTGATCGTTGGCTTGGCAGGGCACGCATTCGAATCCGCGCTGGGCAACTCCTTTACGCAGGCCTGGGAGTTTTATGCCATCACATTGAGCCTGTATGTGGTGCTGGCGTTTCCGGGCTTCGTCTATCGCTATCTTTACCAGCGTGGACGCAATCGGCCGGCGTAAAAAAACCTCCCGTTGGGAGGTTTTTTTTGATGTGCCCGTCAGGAAAGCAGAACCGCTGCTTCACCCCTCGAACCAATTCAGCACACCGTCGAGGCCGCTGACGCTAAGTGCGTAAGGCGTCTGCTGGCGGACGATGGGCTTGGCGTGATAGGCCACGGCATATCGGGCGCGCGCCAGCATGAGCAGATCGTTGGCGCCGTCGCCCAGGGCGATGATCTGATCGGCGCTGGCGCCGTGCTCGCTCGCAAACGCCTCCAGATAGCGGGCCTTGGCTGCGCCATCCAGAATGTCGCCCAGCACGCGTCCGGTCAGCTTGCCGCCGGCGTCGATCTCCAGCGTGTTGGCGTGCGCGCTATCGAGATTCAGGCGCGCACGCAGCCGCTCGGTGAAAAAGGTAAAGCCGCCGGAGACCAACAGAGTTTTGATACCGGCAGCCTGCACCGAGGCAAGTAATTGCTCGGCGCCCGGGTTCAGGCGCAGCCTTTCCTCATACACGCGCTCCAGCACGGTGGCAGGCGTGCCTTGCAGCAGCGCGACCCGCCGCCGCAGGCTTTCGGAGAAATCCTTGATCTCGCCTCGCATGGCCGCCTCGGTGATTTGCGTAACCTTCTCACCCACACCCGCACACACGGCAATCTCATCGATGCACTCGATGTTGATTAGCGTGGAGTCCATGTCCATGGCCAGCACTTTGCAACTGCTCAGTTTGAGGCCGGCGGGTACGAAGGCGGTGTCGATGGCGTGGCGTTCGGCCCAGTCATGCACTTGCGCGCGGGTGTCCGCGTCGTGCGCTACGTTGAGCAGGCGGGCGGCCGTCGTCGTGATACGCGCGATGCCTTCGGCTCGTGCCAAGGCCGCCAACTGTTCGGCGTGGTGGGCGGTAAGGCCCGGTGATTGAATGATGAGATGGGTGCTCATGGAGGGATGCGTGATGTTTAGCGGGCTATTTTAGAGAGCGCAGCACGGCACGCACGGCGTCGGCGCGTGCGGTGACCTGCGCTGTGGTGATTTCAATGCGCAGCTTGTCCTGTCCGGAGAGTTTGATGTGGCGCTGCTTTTGCACCAGTTCGATGATGCGCAAGGGATCGACGACGGCCTTTGGGCCAAACTGCAGTAGCGCCTGGGTTTCGCTGACGTCGATCTTGACGATGCCTAATGGTTCGGCGGCCAGGCGCAGCCGATGCGTGGTCAACAGCGTCTGAGCAGGCTCGGGCAGCTTACCGAACCGGTCGATCAACTCTTCCTGAATGCGGATGAGGTCGTCCTCATCGTGCGCATGCGACAGCCGTTTGTAGATGGCCAGCCTGCCATGCACGTCGGGGCAGTAATCGGATGGCAGCAGGGCGGGCGCATGGAGGTTGACTTCGCATGCCAGTTTGAACGGAGCATCCAGGTCGGGTTCTTCGCCTGATTTCAATGCACGCACTGCCTCGCTGAGCATTTCGTTGTACATCGAGAAACCGACTTCCTGAATGTTGCCGGACTGGGAGTCGCCCAGAATCTCGCCAGTACCGCGGATTTCCAGATCGTGCATGGCAAGGTAGAAACCGGAACCCAGCTCTTCCATTGCCTGGATGGCCTCAAGACGCTTTTTGGCATTGCTCGTGATGGCATCTTCGCCCGGCGTAAGCAGATAGGCGTAGGCCTGATGATGCGAGCGGCCGACCCGGCCGCGCAACTGGTGCAATTGAGCCAGGCCAAAACGATCGGCTCGGTGGATAACGATGGTATTGGCGCTGGGCACGTCAATGCCCGTTTCGATGATGGTCGTGCATAGCAGCACATTGAAGCGCTGTTGATAAAAGTCCTTCATGACCTGCTCGAGCTCGCGCTCGGGCATTTGGCCATGTGCTACGCCTATGCGTGCCTCGGGTACGAGTTCCTCCAGTCGCGCCCGGCGATTGTGGATGGTCTCGACCTCGTTGTGCAGAAAGTAGGCTTGTCCGCCACGCTTGAGTTCGCGTAGCAACGCTTCCCGTATGGTGCTGCCGTCTTCGCGCCGCACGAAGGTCTTGATGGCCAGGCGCTTTTGCGGCGCGGTGGCTATCACGGAGAAGTCGCGTATGCCTTCGAGCGACATGCCCAGCGTGCGGGGGATAGGCGTGGCCGTGAGCGTCAGAACGTCCACTTCGGCTCGCAAAGCTTTGAGTGTCTCTTTCTGGCGTACGCCGAATCGATGCTCCTCATCGATGATGACCAGGCCCAGGCGTTTGAAGTGGACATCCTTGGACAGGATTTTGTGAGTGCCAATGACGATATCCACACGCCCGTCATTGATACCTTCGATGGCGGCACTGACTTCCTTGGCTGACCGAAAGCGCGACAGCTCCACCACGCGCACGGGCCACTCGGCAAAGCGGTCCGAAAATGTCTGTGCATGTTGCTCGGCCAGGAGAGTGGTCGGGCACAGCAGGGCGACCTGCTTGCCGTTGGCCACGGCCAGAAAGGCGGCGCGCAGCGCGACCTCGGTCTTGCCAAAGCCCACATCGCCGCAGACCAGGCGGTCCATGGGCTTGCCGGAGGTCATGTCCAGGATGACGGCCTGGATGGCGGCAGACTGATCGGGCGTCTCTTCGAAGCCGAAGCCTTCGGCAAAAGCTTCATAGTCCGACAGTGGCAGATTGAAAGCGTAGCCTTCGCGCGCGGCGCGTTGCGCATACAGCGCGAGCAATTCGGCGGCGGTGTCGCGGACTTGCCTTGCGGCTTTCTTTCTGGCCTTGTCCCACTGCCCGGAGCCGAGTTGATGCAGTGGCGCGGCGTCGGGATCTGCGCCGCTATAGCGCGCAATGACGTGCAACTGTGATACCGGCACATAGAGCGTGGCGCCGCTGGCGTACTCCAGGTGCAGGAACTCCATCTCTCCTTCACCCATGTCCATATTGACCAACCCGTGGTAGCGGCCGATGCCGTGCTGGGCATGAACGACAGGATCGCCCTCACGCAGTTCGGCCAGGTCGCGCACCATGGCTTCGACGTTGCTGCTGCCTTCCTGGGTGCGTTTGCCGCGTCGCTTGACGCCCGCATTGCCGGGGTAGAGGTCGTTCTCGGTGAGAAAAACCAAACCGCCTTCGGTGAGCCCAAAACCCGCCGTCAGGGGCGCGATGGTCAGCCCGAAGTTGGCCGGTGTTTGTAGAAAACCGGCGATCTCGTCGGTCTGCTCTGTCGCCGCGAGACCTTGCTCGGCCAGCATTTGGGATAGCGTTTCGCGTCGGCCTGCGGAGTCCGCGCATAGCAGTACGCGGGCGCCGGGGCGCGCCACGAGCGCACGCAACTTGGCTACCGGGTCTTCGGCGCGGCGGGCGACAGCCACGTCCGGCGCGTTGCAAAAGTCCGGGTGCGGCGGCTCGCCGGTCAGTGCCAGGCGGGCGAAGTCCTTGAAACCGCCATATAACGCTTCTCCATCCAGAAACAGCGCCGATGGCGGCAGCACGGGCCGTTCGCGGTCGCTTTTGAGGAAGTTATAGCGGCTGGCAGTGTCCTGGGAGAACCTCTGGATGGCGTCGTCGATATTGCCCAGAGGGACGGTGAGCGTACCGGTCTTGAGGTAGTCAAACAGCGTAGCCGTCTGTTCGAAAAACAACGGCAGATAATATTCGACTCCGGCGAAAGCGATCCCATTGCCGATGTCCTTGTAGGGCAGGGCGCGGGACGGATCGCCCTCGAAAACCTCACGGAAACGCGCACGAAAATGGTTGCGTGCCGCCTCGTCCATGGGAAATTCGCGTCCCGGCAGAAGCTGAACTTCGGCCACGGGGTAAAGGCTGCGCTGGGTATCAACGTCAAAGGCGCGGATGGATTCGATCTCGTCATCGAAAAGGTCCAGCCGGTAGGGCACCGCCGACCCCATGGGGAACAGGTCGACCAATCCGCCCCGCAGGCAGAACTCGCCAGGCGCGGTGACCTGAGTCACGTGGGTGTAGTTTGCCAGTGTCAGTTGCGCGCGCAGCGCCGCTTCGTCCAGTTTGTCGCGTTGGCGAAACGAAAAGGTATAGGCCGCCAGGAAAGCGGGGGGCGGAAGGCGGTATAAGGCCGTGGTCACCGGCACCGTCAGGATGTCGACCGATTCGGTCATCAACGCGTGCAGGGTATGCAGACGCTCCGAGATCAGATCTTGATGGGGCGAAAATGCGTCGTAGGGCAGCGTTTCCCAGTCAGGGAGCTGACGCACGCGCAGTTCGGGCGCAAACAAGGGTACTTCATCGGCCAGGCGCTGGGCCTGTAGCGGATCGGCCGCCAGCACGACGATGGGCTTGCGGGCCTGGCGCGCCAGGTCGGCAAGCAGCCATCCATCGCCCGAACCGGGGGGGCAGGGTTGAACAAAGCGCGTCCCGGGTTTGAGGGCGGCCAGGGTAGGGGAGGTGGACGGCAGCTGCGTATCCACTGAGGTGGGGGGCGAGGAGTCATGCATTGCCGGGAAATTATAAAATCTCCTGATCATGTCTGACTCTTTAATCGCAATTGTTCCTGCCGCCGGTGTCGGCAGCCGCGCCAGCGGCCTTGCAGAAGACGGTTTGCCCAAGCAATATCGTCCGCTGGGCGGACTCCCCATGTTGCGTCGGGCGGTGCTCGCGCTGCTTGCCGATCCGCGTATCGCCCAGGTTCGGGTCGCTGTCAGCGCTCAGGATGACTGGGCCGCGCAGGCACTCGACGGTTTGCCGCGCACGGTGTGGCGCCCTTGCGGCGGCCCCACGCGCGCGGATACCGTGGCTGCCGCGTTGGCCGATGCGGCGCTATCTGATCAGACCTGGGTGTTGGTCCACGATGCTGCCCGCCCGGGTCTGCCGCCGGAGGCATTGGCGCGGCTCATCGATGCCTGCCAGGAGGATGATGTGGGCGGTTTGCTGGCGCTTCCGGTGGCCGATACGGTGAAAGCGGCCGGCGTGCAAGAGCCGGGCGGCTGCCGTGTGCGTCTGACCGTAGACCGGGATGGGCTGTGGCTGGCGCAGACGCCTCAGATGTTCCGTGCGGGGCTGCTCAGGCACGCGCTGCAGCAGGCGCGTGAGGAGGCCATCGCCGTGACGGACGAGGCTTCCGCAGTCGAGGCGCAGGGGCTGGCCCCTCGCCTGGTCGCCGGTTCAGCGCGCAATTTCAAAGTGACTTGGCCGGATGATTTCGCTCTGATGGAAAAATGGTTATGAAGATCCCTTTTCGTGTTGGGCAAGGTTTTGATGTGCATGCACTGGTCGTCGGACGGCCCTTGATCATCGGTGGTGTGCGCATCGAGCACACGCATGGGCTTCTCGGTCACTCCGATGCCGATGTGCTGCTGCACGCGGTGACCGATGCGGTGCTCGGCGCAGCGGGTTTGGGCGACATCGGGCGTCATTTCCCCGATACGGATCCGCGTTTCAAGGGCGCCGATAGCCGGGTGCTGCTGCGCGAAGCAATGTCGCGGGTGCGCGAAGCCGGCTGGCAGGTCGTGAATGTGGACGCTACCGTGCACGCGCAGGCACCCAAGATCGGCCCGCATGCCGCGGCCATGGCGGCCAACGTCGCCGAGGACCTGCAGGTGGACGCCACCGCGGTCAACATCAAGGCCAAGACCAATGAGGGTTTGGGTTATCTGGGCCGCAAGGAAGGTATTGCCGCTACCGTCGTCGCGCTCATCACCCGCCTCGACTGAGTTGCGGCGCGTGTCGCTTGCCCAAGCAAAAAAAAGGTTCATCGAGGAATATCGGGGAATGCAGACCGGATCTTGAGGAAGAAGTACTCCTGATCGCGGTAGCCGTAGGCGCGGCGCTTGATGACTTTGATGGTGTTGTTGATGCCCTCGACGATGCTGGTGTTGAGCCGGTGGCGACAGCGAGACAGAATCCCGTGCAGATAGGCTTTTAGCTTGAGCGCGAAGTGAGCCAAGGCGGCGATGCCGCTGCCCTGAGCCTGTTGCAGCCAGTGATCCCATGCCTGGCGGGCGTAGCCGGGGGTGTTGGTAGAACCACAGCTGTTTGAGCTCATCGCGCATCAGATAAGCGGTGAGCAAGGGCTGGTTGGCCTGGAGCAACTCGTCCAACTTTACCGATTGGCACGGATCGAGGTTTTTGCGATTGCGCAGCAGTAGCCAGCGACTGGACTTGATCACCCGGCGGGCCGGCTTGTCGTGCCGCAACTGGTTCGCTTGGTCTACACGCACCCGGTCTATCACTTCACGGCCGTACTTGGCCACGACGTGGAACAGGTCGTAGACGATCTCGGCGTTGGGGCAGTTGGCCTGGATCTCCAGCTCATAGGCCGTCGTCATGTCGATCGCTACGGCCCGGATCTGCTGGGCAACCCCAGTTGGCAGTTGTTCGAAGAAGGCTCTGGCCGTCTCGCGCGAGCGGCCATCACCGATCCATAGCACCTGACGGCGGATCGGATCGACAACGACCGTGGCATAACGATGGCCCTTGTGTAGAGCGAACTCGTCCATCGCTAGGTAGTGGATCTGGCTCCAGTCCGGCTCTTGGATCGCCCGTCGCAGCAGGGCCTTGTCCAGCGCCTTGACCGTGTGCCAACCCAGTTGGAAGAAGCGCGCCACGGCCAGAATGTTGCTGGACTCAAGCAACTGGCTGACCGCCTCGGCCAGCCGGTCGGTCACTCGCTGGTAACGGCCCAGCCAGCTCAGCCTCTCCAGATGCGGTCCACCGCACTGCTCGCACCAGACCCGCCGACGCGGCACTACCAGCGTCACTCGCAGCGCCATTAGCGGCAGATCCCGCACCCGGCGCGTGGTCGTCTCATGCACCTGCCGACATCGGTTGCCGCAGTGCTCGCAGTGCATCGTTCGCGCTGAAGGCTTCAGGTAAATCGTGACCGTCCGGCTCTCACCTTCAGGCCACACGACCCGCTCCACCCGATAACCTTCCCACCCACCCAACCTCTCGATCGTCTTGCGGTCCAGCATGATCCCGGCCTTGATCCTTGAAAAATCAAGGATCAAGCGTAACGGCAATCAAGCACGGCTCCACGCTATTCCGCGATGAACCAAAAAAAACCGGCTCTGCTGAGCCGGTCGTGCCTTGTTGCAGGCGGGCTTACTTGCCTTGAGCAGCCAGGGCCAACGCTGCGGCATTGATCACCGAAGCGATTCGGCCTGCATCGCGCAGTTGTTCGGTCGACAGGCCGTCGTTCTTCAGGTTTTCATAGTGCGACTGGACGCAGAAGTGGCATTTGCCCACGATGGATGCGACCAGCGCGAAGAGTTCGAAGCGCTTTTTCTCGACGCCGCCGTGCGAGGCGTAGGCATTCATGCGCAATTGCGCCGGCAGACTCTTGAGTTGAGCGTCGCCGCTCATCTCCACATAGGGGTACCAGGTATTGTTCATGCCCATGAGGGCTGCGGCCGTCAAGGTTGCGTTGGCGTCGGTTTCCGACAGGGCACCCTTGAAGGCATTAATCAGAAAAGCATTGCCCGAAGCGTAGGCTGCGGCCAGGCCAGCGCCGAGCGCATCCTCTTGCGCCAGGGTGGAGCGCGCAATCACGCTGTCCAGATTCAGGCGAATGTCCTTGGCCCAATCCGGCAGTTGGTCCTTGATGGTAGAAAGGAATTCCATAGTTTTTACCTATAGTCTGGAGGAAGAAAAGGCCCGGACGAGCCGGGCCCAAGGCATTACAGCGTAGCGCCGCCCACGTTGCGGTTGCACGGGCAGAGTTCGTCCGTTTGCAGACCGTCCAGCAAGCGCAGCACTTCTTCAGGGTTGCGACCGACGTTCAGGTTGTTGACCGAAACGTGCTGGATGGTGTTGTCGGGGTCGACGATGAAGGTCGCGCGCAGAGCAACGCCAGCGCCCTTTTCGCGCACGCCGAGTTGGTCGATCAGAGCACCGGTGGTGTCACCGAACTGGTAGTGACCCAGCTTGTTGAGATCCGGGTGCTCACGGCGCCAGGCCAGCTTGACGAATTCGTTGTCGCTCGAGCCACCCAGCAGGACGGCGTCACGGTCTTCGAAATCCTTGGCCAGCTTGTTGAAGCCGACGATTTCGGTCGGGCACACGAAGGTGAAGTCCTTCGGGTAGAAATAGATGACCTTCCACTTGCCGGGGAACGAGCTTTCGGTGATTTCTTCAAAAGCGGACACGCCGTTTTCTTCGTACTGATTGAAGCCGGGCTTGACGCCGGTGACCTTGAAAGGCTCGAGCTTGTCGCCAACAGTTTTCATGTGCTACTCCCAATAAGTTGTTGGTGGAGGTGGAGCGTAAAGCTCCAAACCGCTAATTCTACGCTATTGATTTGGCGTGTCTAATTGATAATTTCTAAGTTTGGCTTTGGGTAACTCTATCCTGGCCGTCAGCCCGCCGCCCTGTCGGGGCAGCATTCTGAGAGAGCCGCCGACGTGCTTGAGCAGGCGTTCGACAATGGCCAGACCCAGTCCCGCGCCACTGACGCCGGTGCGAGCGGCCTCACCTCGCGAGAAGGGTCGCAGCAGGCGTTCGACCTCTTCGGCGGCTATCCCCGGGCCCCGATCAGACACTTCGATGGTCAGCGTATTGCCTTTGGATTGCACGGTCATGACCAAATGGGCGAGCCCGTCGGTCGAGCGACTGTAGCGGCGCGCGTTTTCGATCAGATTGCCGACGATGCGCTTGAGGTCGAGCGCGGTGATACGGGCGCGCAGCCCGGGTTCGATACTGGCTTCCAGTTCGCCGCCCAGTGAGCCCGTATGGCTGCGTTCGCGCTCGTAAAGCTCGCTCAGCACCGAGGAGATGTCGGTAGCCAGTTGGGGCAGGGTACCGGCCGGACGCGCGTACTCCATCAACTGGCCGATGCTGTGGTCAATCTGACCCAGATCTTCGTCGATGGCCTGGCGTGCGTCTTCTGAGACGCCGCTCATTTCGATTTCCAGACGCATGCGTGCCAAGGGCGTTCGCAGATCGTGCGAGATGCCCGCCAGCATGAGCTCGCGATCGGCTTCCGCCTGGCGCAGATCTTTGGCCATGCGGTTGAAGGAGGCGTTGAGATCGCGTATCTCCAATGGGCCCTGTTCGGGCAGCGGCGCCGGCGTCTCGCCGCGCGAAAGCACTTGGGCCGCCCGGGCCAGCCGCGATAGCGGCCGATTGACAAAACCCACGCTGACCGCTGCCCCCACCAGAGAGAGCAAGAGCGCGGTGGCGCCCCAGCCCAACCATTCGATACCATCGGTAAGTCCGATTTGCTCGCGCTCGAAAACCAGCCAGTAAAGATCCTGATCTATCCGGAAACTCACCCAGAACCCGGGAACCTGATTCACGCTCCAGGCAATCTGCGTATCCGGACCGAAACGGGTGCGGATATGCTGCGCGACCCTTTGCCAGTAGTCGTCGTCAGGCAGCGCTTCGGTGAAGTCGGTGATTTCGCGCGGGTAGACCTGGATGCCTTCATTGGTGGCCAGGTCCAGCAGCAGTTTGCTGCGCTCGTCGGCGTGCGAATAGATCAGCGCGGTGCGCGTGATATTGACGGCGGTGATCACGCGCTGAGCCATTTGGTTGGCGCGCGGTCCCTATTCCATACTGAAAAACACCTGCAGCCAAGCCGCCAGGCTCACGAGCATGAGCGCGGCCAGCAGCAAAAAAGTGCGCCCGAACAAGCCGAGGCGCAACCCTGAAGTGAGTTTCTTTATATTTTTCTGCAGTAGGGGCACGAAGCTTTGCTCCTGCCCGGCGCGGCTTGCTGACTCAGCTGCCGCCATCCGGGACGAAGACATATCCCAAGCCCCAAACGGTTTGAATGAAGACGGGTTTAGACGGATTGGATTCGATCAGTTTGCGCAAACGCGAAATCTGCACGTCCAGGCTGCGGTCGAACGCCTCGTACTCGCGGCCGCGGGCCAGCTCCATGAGCTTGTCGCGCGACAGTGGGATCTTGGGGTGGCGGGCAAAGACCTTCAGGACCGAGAACTCGCCGGTGGTGATGGGCACCTGCTCGCCATTGCGGGTAAGGGTGCGGGTCGACAGGTTGAGCACATAGGGCCCGAAAGCAATCGACTCGTTCTCCTGGCTGGGAGCGCCCGGATGCTCTTCCGTGCCACGGCGGCGCAGGATCGCATTGATGCGGGCCAGCAGCTCTCGCGGGTTGAAAGGCTTGGACAAGTAGTCGTCAGCGCCCATTTCAAGGCCGACGATACGGTCGATCTCTTCGGCCTTGGCGGTCAGCATGATGATGGGTGTATTGTCGTGGCCGCCCCGCAGCCGTCGGCAGATCGACAGACCATCCTCGCCCGGAAGCATCAAATCGAGGACGAGCAGGTCAAAGTGCTCACGCTGCCAGAGCTTGCCCATTTCCTTGGCATCCTCGGCAACGAAGACATTGAACCCTTGTTCCGACAGGTAGCGGCGCAGCAGATCGCGCAGGCGCGGATCATCGTCGACAACCAGGATCTTGCGGGTGGGGGTGGTGTTTTGCGTATTCATGGCCAAAAATGTAACAGTGACAAGAAACGGCGGCTAGTTGTGAAGATTCAATAGGTTGTATGCATGGTTCATCCGAACCGGATTTGAGAAACTGGAAATCGCCAACCCCCCAGTTCACTCAAGGAGCCCGGCCGGATGAACACCCATAAGCATGCCCGATTGACCTTCCTACGTCGACTCGAAATGGTCCAGCAATTGATCGCCCATCAAGTTTGTGTACCTGAAGCGGCCCGCGCCTATGGGGTCACCGCGCCGACTGTGCGCAAATGGCTGGGCCGCTTCCTGGCTCAGGGCCAGGCGGGCTTGGCCGATGCGTCCTCGCGCCCGACGGTCTCGCCCCGAGCGATTGCGCCGGCCAAGGCGCTGGCTATCGTGGAGCTGCGCCGCAAGCGGCTGACCCAAGCGCGCATCGCCCAGGCGCTGGGCGTGTCAGCCAGCACCGTCAGCCGCGTCCTGGCCCGCGCCGGTCTGTCGCACCTGGCCGACCTGGAGCCGGCCGAGCCGGTGGTGCGCTACGAGCATCAGGCCCCCGGCGATCTGCTGCACATCGACATCAAGAAGCTGGGACGTATCCAGCGCCCTGGCCACCGGGTCACGGGCAACCGACGCGATACCGTTGAGGGGGCCGGCTGGGACTTCGTCTTCGTGGCCATCGATGACCACGCCCGCGTGGCCTTCACCGACATCCACCCCGACGAGCGCTTCCCCAGCGCCGTCCAGTTCCTCAAGGACGCAGTGGCCTACTACCAGCGCCTGGGCGTGACCATCCAGCGCTTGCTCACCGACAATGGCTCGGCCTTTCGCAGCCGCGCCTTCGCCGCGCTGTGCCATGAGCTGGGCATCAAGCACCGCTTTACCCGACCTTACCGCCCACAGACCAATGGCAAGGCCGAACGCTTCATCCAGTCGGCCTTGCGTGAGTGGGCTTACGCTCACACCTACCAGAACTCCCAACACCGAGCCGATGCCATGAAATCCTGGCTACACCACTACAACTGGCATCGACCCCACCAAGGCATCGGGCGCGCTGTACCCATCTCCAGACTCAACCTGGACGAATACAACCTATTGACAGTTCACAGCTAGTGGGTATTCACAAGATATTACATATTGCACTGGAACGTAGAATTTGTTCTTACATTCAGGGTAGTTGCGGCCGATTTCGTACAATTAGGGCCTATGGATCTGAACCTGCTTGCCGTTGAAACATCTTCCGCGCGCTGCGGCGTAGCCCTGCTGCTGCGGCGCGACGGCCAAGAGTGCCTGACCGTGCTGGAGCACGAAGGTGCCCAGGAGCACGCCGAGCGCCTGCTGCCCATGGCGGGCCGTTTGCTCGCTCAGGCGGGCTTGAGCCCGGACGCCTTGCACGGAGTGGCTTTCGGCCAGGGGCCTGGAGGATTCACCGGGTTGCGGGTGGCCTGCGGTGTAGCTCAAGGCGTGGCGATGGGCCTGGATATTCCGGTTCTGCCCGTGGTCTCTCATATGGCGGTTGCCGAAGCTGCCGGAGCGCTCTACGGCCAGGCGGTGGTTGTGGCGCTCGACGCCCGAATGGAGGAAGTCTACGCGGCGGTTTACCGCCGAGTGCCCAGCCCGGAAGGTCCCGCCTGGGAGGCGTTGCAGGCACCTCTGCTGATTGCCGCCGCTGAATTGTTGCCTTGGGTTCGGCACCAGATGGGGGTCTGGCGTCTCGAGGGTCCGCCTTTGCTGGCCGGAGATGCCTGGACAGTGTATCCCGAAGCCATGCCGGTTCCGGCGGATTGGCCCCGCAGCCCGGCGGCGCGCCCGCAGGCCTACGAGGTGGCACGTCTGGCCGTACGCGACTGGGAGCGTGGCTTGGCCGTGGCACCCGAACTGGCCGCGCCCCTCTATGTGCGTGACAAGGTCGCGTTCACCACGGTCGAACGGCAGCAGGGCTTGGGAGGCAATCCCCGGGCCGAGCGTGCGCTGGTCACGTCCAGGCCGCCGGAGCCCGTGGACGATGACACGCCGATCGAGCCTATGACGCAGGCCGATTTGCCCGCTGTCGCCGCTCTGGAGGCACGCGTGCAGGCCTTCCCCTGGACGCAAGGCAATTTCGCTGATGCACTGGCAGCCGGTTATGACTGTTGCGTGCTGCGTAGCGGCGGACAGATCGCCGGATTTTGCGTGCTCATGCACGCCCCGGATGTCTCGCACATTCTGGTCATCGCGGTCGATCGCGACAGCCAGCGCCGTGGCTTGGGACGCCGCCTTATCGCCTGGAGCGCGGCACGCGCCCGTTTGCATGCCGTGCCGGCCCTGCTGCTGGAGGTCCGACCGTCCAATCAGAAGGCACTTGATTTCTATGCGCAGCAGGGCTTTCTGCGGGTGGGGTTGCGCAAAGACTATTATCCGGCCGGCCATGGCAAGCGTGAGGACGCCTGGGTGATGCACAAAGCGCTCTCGGCCGAGGCCGCAGCATGATGGCAGCGGTCCGAGTCAACCCTCTGCAGCGATTGTGGCTGCGCGAAATCGGGATCGAAAAAACCTGGTTGCGCACGCCCGAGCATGAGGCAGCCCCGGCATCGGCCGGGATCGAACCGGCTATCGAGCGCGTCGTGGTGGACCCCCCCGCACCCGTGGCCAGGCCCGCGCCCTTAGCCCGTCCCGAGGCGCAGCCGCTGCGACCGGTCGTGACCTCCCGGCCGCAGGCCGAGGAGGCCGCCGACGTATCCGCGGCTGGCAACGCCGGTATCGACGTTGCGCGGCGCGTGGCCAGTCAGGATTTGCAGCAACTGGAGCGGGAAGTGTTCGCCTGCACCGCTTGCGGACTATGCCAGGGGCGCAAACATGCGGTCTTTGGCGAGGGCGCAAGGCCGGCCCGCTGGCTTGTGGTGGGCGAGGCGCCAGGAGAGCAGGAGGACAGGCGTGGCCTGCCTTTCGTGGGGCGTTCGGGGCAGTTGCTCGACGCGATGCTGGCGTC
The DNA here is from genome assembly GCF_020735985.1 of Bordetella holmesii. Taxonomy (NCBI): domain Bacteria; kingdom Pseudomonadati; phylum Pseudomonadota; class Betaproteobacteria; order Burkholderiales; family Alcaligenaceae; genus Bordetella; species Bordetella holmesii. The sequence goes on along the minus strand of NZ_CP085973.1, from coordinate 2,671,727 downwards.
GGTGGGTATGAGCCGCGAGCGCGATGTATTCATCGCCAATGTGATCAAGTGCCGCCCGCCGGGCAACCGAAATCCAAAACCGGAAGAAATTGCAGCTTGCAGTCCTTACCTAATGCGTCAGATCGACCTGATCGAGCCGGACCGCATTCTGGTGCTGGGGCGATTTGCCGCCCAGACCCTGCTGGGCACGGACGCGACCATCGGTAATCTGCGGGGCCGCCGGCATACGCTGAAAACCGAACAGGGCCGGGACATCCCCGTGGTGGTGAGCTATCACCCGGCATATTTGCTGCGCAGCCCGTCCGAGAAGGCCCGGGCCTGGCAGGATCTGCAACTGGCGCTGCGCGACGACTGACCGGCCTGCGGCCTCAGTGCAGGGAATCCAGGGCTTTGCCGTGGCCTTCCTGGCCAATCTGCTCATACAGCTCGGGATGGCGTGTCAGATTGCGTTTGCTCCAGCGCATGAAGACCAGCATCAAGATGGTCACGATCAGCCCGAAGATCACGATGACCGTATTGATCGACATGTTCAGCCACAACATCAGGGTGTAGACGGCGACCATGAGCAGGATATTGAGCTGCTCATTGAAGTTCTGCACCGCGATGGAGTGACCCGCGGAAAGCAGCACATGGCCGCGATGCTGCAGCAGGGCGTTCATGGGCACGACGAAAAAGCCTGCTAGTGCCCCGGTGACCAGCAACAGCAGGTAAACGCTCCAGGGCGAGTACACCAGGGGCATGAGCAGAACGACCAGGCCCATGGCCGCGCCCACCGGCAGGACGCATAGCGCCCGGCGCAAGGGGATGCGGCCCGCGGCAACCGAGCCCATGACCGTGCCAAGCGCTGCCACGCCCATCAAGATGGAAGCCTGGTCCAGGCGATAGCCAAGGTGGCTACGTCCCCATTCGATGACAATGAGTTGCAGAGTGGCGCCCGCGCCCCAGAAAAGCGTGGTCACGGCCAGGGAAATCTGGCCCAGCTTGTCATGCCACAAAACCCGTACATAGCCAGCGAACGTGCACATGAGCTTGATGGGGTTTTTCTGTTGCGTCGGGTAGCGCACATGCGTGTTGGGGATCAGCAGGTTGCACAGCGCAGCCAGCAGATAGACCACGGCAATCACCAGAATGGCAGCCTCGGCCGGAGTGCGCACCAGTTTCCCCAGGCCGGGATGATGCAGCAGCAGCCCGGAGACGGCGGGCGATATCAGAGTGCCGCCCAAAACCGTGCCGATGATGATCGACAGCACGGTCAGGCCTTCTATCCAGCTGTTGCCCTTGACGAGCATGGCCGGCGGCAGCATTTCCGTGACGATGCCGTACTTGGCCGGCGAATAGGCCGCCGCGCCAATACCTACCAGGCCATACGCCGCGCAAACCAGATAGGTCTGGTAGGCGGCGGGCACGCCTAGGCTGGCGTAGGAAAACATCAGCAAGCAGCCAGCGACCTTGAGCGCGTTGGTCACGAACATGACCCGCCCCTTGGGGAAGGAATCTGCGAATGCGCCGACGAAAGCCGCCAGCACCACATAGGCCAGGGCGAACGACCATTTCATCAGGGGTGCCATCCAGTCGGGGCCGTGAAGCTCCAATATCAGGGCGATGGCGGCAATGAACAATGCATTGTCCGCCATTGAAGAGAAGGCCTGGGCGGCCATGACCAGATAAAACCCGCGTTTCAAGAATGTCCCCGCTGCTGCCGGCCATAGGCGGCCGAATTGTTGGAATTCAGTGTCAGATTGAGAGTGTGAGCGAGTATAGCGTCCGAGCCCGCGTAACGTGCGTTGGCGTTTCCCCGCGGCAGCGGCCAACGGCGATCTTTGGCGGGATGGTTACTGGGGTATCATACGACCGTTACCAGACCGGCCTTCGAGGCCGGTTTGCCAATCTGTGCGGCAGGTCCGTTCAACGCCCTCGTTCAACCTACCCGGTCCGTCATCTCCAGTGCGCCTTACCCAACTCAAACTCGCCGGTTTCAAATCTTTTGTCGATCCCACGGTGATCCCCGTGCCCAGCCAACTGGTTGGCGTGGTGGGTCCGAACGGCTGCGGCAAGTCCAATATCATCGACGCGGTGCGTTGGGTGCTGGGCGAGGCCAAAGCCTCCGAGCTGCGTGGCGAATCCATGCAGGACGTCATTTTCAACGGCTCCGGCAACCGTAAACCGGCCGCGCGCGCCTCGGTTGAAATGGTGTTCGACAATAGCGAGGGCCGGGCTGCCGGCCAATGGAGCACCTATTCAGAGATCGCCGTGCGGCGCGTGCTGACTCGCGATGGCACCAGTAGCTACTACGTCAATAATCAGCAGGTCCGCCGCCGCGACATCCATGACATCTTCCTGGGCACGGGCCTGGGCGCGCGCGGGTACGCCATCATCGGTCAAGGCATGATCAATCGCCTGATCGAGGCGCGCCCTGAAGAACTGCGGGTGTTCCTCGAAGAGGCGGCCGGCGTGTCGCGCTACAAAGAGCGTCGGCGCGAAACGGAAAACCGCCTCTCGGACACGCGCGAAAACCTGACCCGGCTCGAAGACATTCTGCGCGAGCTGGGCAGCCAGTTAGAGAAGCTCGAGGCGCAGGCCGAGGTTGCGCGTCAGTATCGCGACCTGCAGGCCGATGGTGAGAAAAAACAATTTGCGCTCTGGTTCTTGAAAGAGAGCGGAGCGCGCGAAGAGCGCGACCGCAAAGGCCAGGAAATGGCGCAGGCGCAGAACCACCTGGAGGCTGCCATCGCCCAGCTGCGAGCCGGTGAAGCTGCGCTGGAGTCGCGCCGCCAGGCCCACTACGCCGCCAGCGATGCCGTGCACCAGGCCCAGGGCCTGCTCTATGAGGCTAATGCCCAGGTCAGCCACCTCGAGGCCGAGATCCGCCATGTCGTGGACTCTCGGAATCGTCTTCAGGCCCGGCGCGATCAGTTGCAAGCCCAGATCGAAGAATGGAACAGCCAGCAGGAGCACTGCACCGAGCAGATCGCGGCGGCCGAGGACGACCTGACCACGGCTGCGGCACGCACCGAGGAGGCGCGCGCGGCGGCCGAGGACGCCCAGGACGGGTTGCCGGCGATTGAGGCGCGTGTGCGCGAGGCTGCGGCCGGGCGCGATGAAATGCGCGTTGCGCTGGCGCGGGTCGAGCAGAACCTTGCTCTGGCGGCCCAGACGCAGCGCGACGCCGATCGCCAGATCCAGGCGCTGGAGCAGCGTCGCGAGCGTCTGCAGCAGGAACTGCGCGAACTGCATACCCCCGACGTGGCGCGCTTGGAGCAGCTCGCTGGTGATCGTTATGCCGGTGAGGAACAATTGCAGGCCGCTCAGGCTGAGCTCACGGCCCTCGAAGGCCGCGTACCCGAGGCAGACACTGCGCGCAGCCAGGCCCAAAGCGCCGCTCAGCAGCAAGCCCAAGCCCTGGCGCGTCTGGATGCCCGCCTGGCTGCTCTGGTGAAGTTGCAAGAAGACGTGCAAAAGCAGGGGGCGTTGGAGCCCTGGCTGGCCAAGCATGAGCTCGCCAGTCTTGGCCGCCTGTGGCAGAAACTTCATGTGGAAACCGGATGGGAGGCTGCGCTGGAAGCGGCCTTGCGTGAGCGCATGGCCGCTCTCGAGGTGCGCAACCTGGACTGGACTCGGGCTTTCGCCGACGATGCCCCGCCTGCCCGGTTGGCGTTCTATCAGACGCCGGCAGCGTCTGCGGCTCCGGTTGCCGCCGCAGGGCTCACGCCTCTGGCCAGTCTGCTGCGCATCACCGACCCGGATCTGCGCGCGTTGCTCACGGAATGGCTGCGTGGCGTGTATGTCGCCCCGGATTTCGCTCAGGCCCTGGGCGCTCGGGCGACACTGCCAGCCGGCGCGGCCTTTGTGGTCAAAGCCGGCCACCTGGTCGATGCCCACGGCGTGCGCTTTTATGCTCCGGACTCCGAGCAGGCTGGTATGCTGGCCCGCCAACAGGAAATCGAAAATCTGCAGCGCGAGATCAAAGCGCAGCAGTTGATCGCCGACCAGTCGCGCAGCGCCGTAGCGCGCGCGGAACTGGCCTGGCAGCAGGTGTCCCAGGCCTTGGGGCCTGCTCGCCAGCGGGTCGGCGAATTGACGCGCCGCCTGCATGACGTACAGCTTGAGCACTCACGTCTGCAACAGCAGGCCGAGCAATCCGGCGAGCGCGCCCGGCGGCTTCGTGAAGATCTCCAGGAGCTGGCTGCCCAGGAAGAAGACCTGCGTGCCACGCGCGAGGAGGCCGAGGCGCGCTTCGAGACGCTCGACACGGAGTTGGCCGAACATCAGGGACGCTTTTCCGATGCCGAAATCGATGGAGAAAGCATCGCGGCGTCAGCCGAAGCCGCCCGGGCCCGACTGCGCGAGCTCGAGCGGGGGGCTCAGGAAGCCGAGTTTGCCGAGCGCGGTATCCAGGTTCGTATTACGGATCTGCAGCGTAACCGGCAATTGGCCCTGGATCAGAGCCAGCGCGCCGGTAGTGAGCTTGCACAGTTGGAGGTCGAACTCTCCGAGTTGGATGCGTCGGCGACCCAGGCAGGTCTGCAGGACGCGCTCGAGCAGCGCGTCGAGCGTGAAGAGGCCCTGTCGCTGGCGCGCCAGGAGTTGGACAATCTGTCGGCCCTATTGCGCGGCGCCGACGAGGATCGCTTGCAGCAGGAGCGGTTGCTGGAGCCTTTGCGGGCCCGGATTACCGAGTTGCAACTGCAGGAGCAGGCCGCCAGACTGGCCGAAGAACAGTTCACCGAGCAGCTCAATGCACGCGAAGTGGACCGCCAGACCCTGGCACAGGAACTCGCTTCCATGCCGGAAGAGTGGCGGCGCGCCAGTTGGCTGCAGTCGGAAGTTGGCAAGATTTCACGCCAGATCGAAGCTCTGGGATCCGTCAATCTGGCGGCCTTGGATGAGTTGAGCACGTCGCGAGAGCGCAAGACCTTCCTGGATTCTCAGCAGCAGGATCTGTTGACGGCCATCGAGACCCTCGAGGACGCCATTCGCAAGATAGACCGTGAAACCCGTGAGCTGTTGCAGGAAACCTTCAATACGGTCAACGGCCATTTCGGCGAGCTCTTTCCCAAGCTCTTTGGCGGCGGCGAGGCCAAGCTCACCATGACGGGCGATGAAATTCTTGATGCCGGGGTGCAGGTCATGGCGCAACCGCCTGGCAAGCGCAACAGCACCATTCATCTGTTGTCCGGCGGCGAGAAAGCCCTGACCGCAACAGCACTGGTGTTCGCTTTGTTCAAGCTCAACCCGGCGCCGTTCTGCCTGCTCGATGAGGTGGACGCGCCCTTGGATGATGCCAACACTGAGCGATATGCCAACCTCGTGAGCAATATGAGTGAGCAGACTCAGTTCCTATTCATCTCTCACAATAAGATAGCCATGCAGATGGCCAAGCAATTGGTCGGCGTTACCATGCAGGAACAAGGGGTTTCGCGTATCGTTGCCGTAGATATCGATTCGGCCGTGCAGATGGCCGCCGAAGCCGCTTAACCACCTCACCTATATCGAAGGGCGCCTTAGCCGGCGCGGGATTTTTAAATGAGTGATTTGCAGATTGGGCTGATCGTCCTCGGCGTACTGCTGATACTGCTGGTATTGGGATTCAACTGGTGGCAGGATCGTCGTGTGCGCCGACGCATGCAGGAGCATTTTCCCGCCAGTGAGCAAGATCCTCTGCTCGGAGGGGAGGAACCCGCGCGCTCGGTGGCGCCTGCCTCAGAGCCTGCCCGGCAGCGCCGCGAACCCGGCATCGGCCAGGCCGCGCCGGTCGACGCTGCACCGGCCGGCGCGATCGCGGCAGCAGCACCCGTGACGGCTGAGGGCGACGATGGCGAGGAGCCCGATCCCGCCGTGGAAGTCGTCATCGAGATCCATTTCGCCGAGCCGGCTCGCGGAACCGATCTGCTGCCGTATATGCAATCCTTGCGTCAGGTTGGCAAGAAGCAGTTGCGTGTCTTCGCCAGCACGGACCGTGGGCGGCATCGCAGCCGGATCGCACCCGAGGAGTCTTACAGCACGCTGCAACTGGCGGTATTGCTGGCCAACCGCAGCGGTCCTCTGACGGCCATCGAGTGGTCGCACGCCTGGGCGCGCGCCCAGGATCTGGCTGACCGTTTCGAAGGCAGCATCGAGGGCCCCGACCAGCAGGCGGTGCTCGAGCAGGCAGCACGGCTGGATGATGTCTGCGCCGCTCTGGATACACAGGTTGGCCTGACGCTGATGCTGGGTGCTGCCCAGCCTGCGGCTGAAGTGCTGGCAGTCGCGCGCGGCCTGGGCTTTGCGCCTGACGGCGCGCGCCTGGCGTGGCTCAATGACGCGGGCGCGGTGCGATTTACGCTGGCGCGCGGCGACGGTGCAGCCTTCGATGCGGGTATGGGCGGCATCGAGCGGCTCTATCTGTTGCTGGATGTGCCTTGCAGCCCGTCTGATCCGCACGCCTTCGGCCGCATGGTCGAGGTGGGGCGTGATCTGGCCGGCCGTCTGCGCGCCGAGCTGGTCGATGACCAGGGCCGCGTGTTGGCCGACGGCGCCGATGCCGTCATCGATGAGCGCCTGCGGGCCTTGTTTGAACAGCTCGAGCAGGCCGGCCTGCCGGCCGGCAGCGAGCGCGCCCAACGAGTGTTTGCCTGATGGTTGCGAATGCCGCTGAGCGTGCCGCCCGTTTGCGGGCGGAGATCGCGCAGCATAATGTCCGTTATTACGTCTACGACGAACCCGCGATTTCCGATGCCGAGTATGACGCGCTGATGCGCGAGCTGACGGCGCTGGAAACCGCGCATCCCGAGCTGATTACGCCGGACTCTCCCACGCAACGCGTGGGGGCCGCGCCGCTGGCCGAATTCGGCAGCGTGCAGCACGCCATGCCCATGCTGTCGCTGGGCAATGGCTTCGAGGATGAAGACGTACACGCCTTCGACAAGCGGGTGTGCGACACCTTGCGCGGCGCCGGCTTGCTGGGGCAGGCCGAGCCAGCCGGGTATTTCTGTGAGCTCAAGCTCGACGGCCTGGCCATCAGCCTGCGCTACGAGAACGGTGAGCTGGTTCAGGCCGCCACGCGCGGCGATGGCCAGACCGGCGAGGACGTCACTGCCAATATCCGTACGATCAACGCCATCCCGCTCAAGCTCAAGGGTCAGGTGCCCGCCGTGCTGGAAGTGCGCGGCGAGGTGCTGATGAATCGGGCGGAATTCGAGAAACTGAATCAGAAGCAGGCTGCGCGCGGCGAGAAGGTCTTCGTCAATCCGCGCAACGCCGCCGCTGGTAGTCTGCGCCAGCTCGATCCGCGCGTGACCGCGCAACGACCGCTGCGGTTTTTTGCCTATAGCTGGGGCGAGGTGCAGGGCTTGCCCACCGGGGTGAGCGATGCTTTCGATGAAACCGCGCCCGGGACGGGGGTGGCGTCGACGTTGCCGCGTGACACCCACGGCGGCATGTTGGAGTGGCTGGCCGATCTTGGCCTGCCAGTCAACGTGCGTTTCAACCATAAGGCCCAGGGCGCCGACGGCCTGCTGGCGTTTTACCGCCGCATTGGTTCCGAGCGGGCAGGGTTGCCTTACGACATCGATGGCGTGGTCTATAAAGTTGATGCGCTGCCCGCGCAACGCGTGCTCGGATTCGTGGCCCGCGCGCCGCGCTGGGCGCTGGCGCACAAGTTTCCCGCCGAGGAGGCGTCGACCGACCTGCTCGGCATCGAAGTGCAGGTGGGCCGCACCGGCGCCATCACCCCGGTGGCCAGGCTTAAACCGGTCTTCGTGGGTGGCGTCACGGTCACCAACGCGACCCTGCACAATGAAGACGAGATCCGCCGCAAGGATGTGCGCGTGGGCGATGTGGTCGTGGTGCGCCGCGCAGGCGATGTGATTCCCGAGGTCGTCGGGCCGGTGCTGGAAAAGCGCAGCGCAGAGTTGCCGCTGTTTGTCATGCCCACGCATTGCCCGATCTGCGGGTCGGCCGTCGAACGTCTCGAAGACGAGACCATCGCGCGCTGCACGGGCGGGCTGTTCTGCCCGGCGCAGCGCAAACAGACGCTGGTGCATGCCGCGGGCCGCAAGGCGCTGGATATCGAAGGGCTGGGCGACAAGCTGGTCGAGCAACTGGTGGATAACGGCCGGCTCAAGACCCTGGCTGACGTGTTCACGCTGGATGCCTTCGAACTGGCGGCCTTGGACCGCATGGGCAAGAAATCCGCCGAGAATCTCGTGGCCGCGATAGACCAGGCGCGGCGTCCTTCGCTAGGCCGGCTGCTCTTTGCGCTGGGCATCCGCCATGTCGGTGAAACGACGGCTCGGGATGTGGCGCGGCACTTTGGCAACATCTCCCGCATCATGGATGCCGACGAGGAAGCCTTGCTGGCAGTGCCGGATGTCGGGCCTGTGGTCGCGGGCTCCATCCATCGTTTCTTTCGCGAACCTCACAATCGCGAAGTGGTGCACCAGCTGGAGCAACGGGGGGTGCAGCCTCAGGCGGAGGCGCAGGCGCAAGGCGGCAGCCTGACGGGCAAGACCTTTGTGCTGACGGGGACCATGCCGACCTGGAGCCGCGACGAGGCCGCGCGCCATATCCTGGCCGCAGGCGGCAAGGTCAGCGGTTCGGTGTCCAAGAAGACCGCTTATGTCGTGGCGGGTGAAGACGCCGGCAGCAAGCTCGTCAAGGCGCAGGAACTCGGCCTGACCATTCTTGGCGAGGATGGCCTGAAGGCTCTGCTCGGGCAATAGCCGGTTATTGCGGCTGCCCCCACTCGGGGGGCAGGCCTTCGGTCAGCGTGATGACGAACTCGCGGGTGCGGGCATCGCGGGCCTGAGTGAATACGGCTCGTGGCGGCCCCGATTCGACCACCTGTCCGGCCTGCAGAAAGATCACTTGATCCGCGATGTTGGCGGCCAGGCGCAGGTCGTGGGTCGCCATGATCATGGTCATGCCTTCGTCGGCCAGGCGCTTGAGTACATCGACGACTTCGGCGGCCAATGCAGGATCGAGCGCCGAGGTCGGCTCATCGCACAGCAATACGCGCGGTGAGGGCGCCAGTGCCCGGGCAATGGCGACCCGTTGCTGCTGCCCGCCAGAGAGCGTGGCCGGCCAGGCCTGGGCCTTGTGCGCCATACCGACTTTTTTCAGTAGCGCCATGGCGTGTTCCCGGGCCTGTTCGCGGGGCCATTTGAGCACCGTGACCAGGCTTTCCATGACATTGCCGATGACCGTCTGGTGGGCAAAGAGCTGGAAGTTCTGGAACACCATGCCGGTCTGGCGGCGCACGCGCAGCACGGCGTCCCGGATCGGGGGGCGCCCCTGGAAATCCAGCGTTTCCGTGCCGACCTGCAGGCGGCCGCGCTCGGAAATTTCCAGCAGATTCACGCAACGCAGCAAGGTACTCTTGCCGCTGCCCGAGGGCCCGATCAGAGCGGTGACACTGCCCGCGGCCACCTGCAGGCTGACTTGCCGCAAGACGGGGTTGTCCCCGAAATGCTTGTCGATATCGTAGAGGCCTATCATCGCTGCTGCTCCGCGAACACGGCATGCTGGCCAAAGTGCTTCTCCAGCCGCGTCTGCAAGGCTGACAGCACGGAGCTGAAGAGCAGATAAATCAGGGCGGCTTCCGTATAGAGAATCATGGGTTCATAGGTCACGGCCGCGATGCGTTGGGCTGCCTGGAAGATCTCCGGGACGGTCAACACCGCCGCCAGTGAGGTGTCTTTGACCAGCGCGATGAAGGCATTGGACAGCGGCGGCACCGCCACGCGAGCCGCCTGGGGCAATACCGTGCGGCTCAGGACCTGGGCTCGCGTCATGCTCAGCGAATAGGCGGCCTCCCACTGCCCCTTGGGCACGGCCTCGATGGCGCCGCGTATTACTTCGGAGTTATAGGCGCCCACATTCAGCGTGAAGCCGATCAGGGCGGCGGGCAGCGGATCCAGCACGATTCCGATGCTGGGCAGACCGTAAAACAGGATGAACAGCTGCACCAGCAGCGGCGTGCCACGGATCAACCACACGTAGAAACGCATCAGCAGCACGATGGGACGTGGGCCGAACAGGCGCAGCATGGCTACCGCGAAAGCCAGCAGCAGGCCGGCCGCAAACGAGATCAGCGTCAGCGGCACGGTGAACTGCAGGCCGGCGATGAGCAGCGGCCAGAACGCGTCGAGCATCAAGGAGAGCCAGGCAGGCACCATGCGTATCTCCGGGACCGGCAGCGCGCCGGATCAGCGGGCGGACGACAGGTCGGCGCCGAAGTATTTTTCGCTCAGGCGGCGATACGTCCCGTCGGCCTTGAGATCGGCCAGGGCCTGGTTGATGGCCGCTTGCAGTTGCGGATTGCCCTTGCGCAGCAGCACGCCTGACTCACTGAATTCCTTGCTCTTGTCATAGGCCGCGATGCGCACTGGTGCATTGGGTTTTTGCTTCTTGAAGTCCAGAAAGGACAGCTTGTCATTAACCGTGGCGGCGACCCGGCCGCTCAGCAGCAGTTCGATCGCCTCATTGAAGCCTTGCACCGGCACGACTTCGGCGCCGTAGCTCTGGGCCAGCTTGCCGAAGTTGCTGGTGATCGTATTGGCCGACCGCTTGCCCTTGAGATCGGCGAAATCCTTGATGTCCTTTTCGTCGTTGCGCACGATGAGCACCGCTTCGGACGAGATATAGGGGTCCGAGAAATCAAACTTCTGCTTGCGCGCATCGGTGATGCCAACCTGATTGATCACCGCGTCATAGCGTTTGACGTCCAGGCCGGCAATCAGCCCGTCCCACTTGCCTTCGACGAACTCGGCCTTCACGCCCAGCTTGCCGGCGATGGCGCGACCGATCTCCACGTCAAAGCCGGTGAGCTGGTTTTTGGCGTCGTGAAAAGAGAAGGGCGCGTAGGTGCCTTCCGTACCGATCTTGATGACGCCGTTGGACTTGATCTGTGCAAGATCATTGGCCTGAGCGGCCGCCAGGGGCAGCAGCGCGGCGGCGAAGACGGACAACAAGGTGCGGCTGAGGATATTCATCGTGCTGAGCTCCGGCGGGAAGGTGATGAAACACTCTAAAGCTCAGTCTATTTTTCCACAAAGAATATAAAACATTGAAAACATATCAAAAAGTTATATAAAGGCGGCCCGAGTTCGACCCTGCCAGGATGGCCGATATGTCTCCAATCTGCTGAACCGCAAATACTTTTCCATTTGCTATCACGATGAGTGCTACCGGGGTACGGAGCGCAATGTCACGTTGACCGCCCGCTACCGGTACTGAAGCGGCACGAAAAAAAAACCGCCAGATGAACTGGCGGGTTTCTGGCGGGGTGCGAGCTTTACTGCACCTTGGCCTTTTCACGCAGATCTTTCTGGAAGGCGTTGAGCTTTTGCTGACGCATCATTTCTTCCAGTTGAGGACGAACTTGCTCGAGTGGGGGGAATTCCACCGGACGGGTGTCCTGAACCTGGATGATGTGCCAGCCAAACTGGGTCTGCACCGGCTTGTCGACCAGTTGGCCTTTCTTCAGCTTGCTGACGGCCTCGGCGAAAGGCGGCACGTAGTTGGTCGGAGGAGCCCAGCCCAGATCGCCGCCGCGCTCGGCGCTGCCCGGATCCTTCGAGTTCTTCTTGGCGGCGTCTTCGAACTTCAGTTTGCCACTCTTGATCTGGGCCAGCAGATCATTGGCCGTCTTCTCGTCTTCGACCAGGATGTGGCGAACTTCATATTCCTGCTTGCCGGCCTGTTCCTTCTTGATCTTTTCGTACTCGGCCTTGACGGTGGCGTCGGTGACCGGATTCTTTTGCAGATGGTCAGCCATCAGGGCGCGAACGAGGATGCCTTGGCGGGCGAGTTCGACTTCGGTCTGGATGTCAGGTTGTTTGCCGATACCTTGTTTTTCAGCCGCTTGCACGAAGACCTGGCGATTGATCATTTCCTGCTTGACCTGCTCGCGCAACTGCGGCGAATCCGTGGCGCCCTGTGAGACGAGCAACTTGACGAAATCGTCCAGGCTCTTCTGGGGGATCGCCTTGCCGTTGACCGTGGCAACGTTCTGCGCGTAGACCGGCATGGCAATGGCGCAAGCAGCAGCCAGCATGAGGATGCGTTTCATGGATGTCCTTCCTGGGAAGAGTATGGGTGAATTTGGTTGTGAGTTACTACGAAGCTCGCGTATCGAGTGCAAGCGCGTGTGTATAGGGAAAGGAATCAGGTCTTGCAAATGATGATACACCAGCCGATGACGGGCAACAGCGGTTAGTTCGGTAAAGGCTTTCGACACAATTAGGACGCGATAATGCCCGGCGCCCCCTTGAGCGCCAGCGTGGCCGGCGTACAAATGGGACTCATCCGAAATCTCGAGTTGCGAGGGGGCCAGTGGCACCAGACGTTGGCGAATGAGAGCGATGCGGTCTTGATCAGAGGCTTGATTCATATCAGTCAGAGTGGCCTTTTTTGTCGGCGCCGGGTTCTTGCATATGACGGCCCAGCCACAAGGATTGCAGGATGACGAAGGCGATCAGCAGACCCATCAGTCCGAACACCTTGAAATTGACCCACTGTGATTCGCTGAAATGGCCGGAGAAGGCCACGTAAAGATTGACGCCGCCGGCGAGCAGAAAAAACAGCGCCCAGGTCAGGTTCAGTTTGTTCCAGAGCGTCTCGGTCAAACTGATCTGTTTTTCGAGCAGGCGCCGGATCAGATTACGGCCGAACAGGTAACGGCTGGCCAGCAGCGCCCCGCCGAACAGCCAGTACAGGACCGTCGGCTTCCATTTGATGAAGACGTCGCTATGCAGCCAGAGTGTCGCGCCGCCGAAGATGACAATGACCGACAGATTGATCCAGTGCATCCCCTCGATGGCCTTGCCCGTGAGCTTGAGCCAGATGATCTGCGCGATCGCCGCCGTGATGGCCACGGCGGTGGCGGCGTAAATATCGGCAAAGCGGTAAGCGACAAAAAACAGGATGAGCGGGAACAGGTCAAACAGGAACTTCTTCATGCAGGGTCCAGCGGCTCGAATGTGAGTGACAGCGAGTTGATGCAGTAGCGCAACCCAGTCGGGGGCGGGCCGTCCGGAAACACGTGGCCGAGATGCGAGTCACAGATATTGCACAGGACTTCGGTGCGGACCATCCCGTGGCTGCTGTCGGTTTCTTCGCGCACGCGCGACGGGTCGATGGGCTCGAAATAGCTGGGCCATCCGCAGCCGGCATCAAATTTGGTGTCCGACGCGAACAGCGCCGTGCCGCAACCCACGCAGCGGTAGATGCCGTAGGTGAATGTATCCCAGTAACGGCCGGTGAAGGCTCGTTCCGTCCCCTTTTCTCGGGCGACGTGGAATTCCTGGGGGCTAAGCTGGGCACGCCATTCGGCGTCTGATTTGCGGACTTTTTCCATAGGTATTTGGAGCGGCGCGGAGCGAAATGGTTCGGGCATAATCCCGCTCCATGTTAATCGAGTTTGATCAGGTGGTCGTGATCGTGGAGGGCAGGCCGCTTTTGCAGGTGCCTGGGCTGACGCTGTCCGAACGCCGCATAGGCATCGTCGGCCCAAATGGAGCTGGTAAAAGCACCTTTGCCCGGCTGCTCAATGGTTTGTTGCTGCCGCAGCAAGGGCAGGTGCGGGTCAATGGTCTCGATACTCGGCGCGAGGCACGCCGCATCCGGCGTCAGGTGGGTTTCGTTTTCCAAAACCCCGACAATCAGATCGTTTTCCCCATTGTGCGCGAGGACTTGGATTTCGGCCTCAAGCCGCTTGACATGCCGGCGGCCGAACGCGCCGAGCGCATTGCCGTCGTCCTGGCGCAGCCGGGCATCGCGCATCTGGCCGAGCGCAGCAGCTTCAGTCTGTCTGGAGGCGAGCGACAGCTCGTGGCACTGGCTGCCGTACTGGTGCGCGAGCCGGGTCTGATCGTCTTCGACGAGCCGACCACCCAGCTGGATTTGCGCAATCGCAATCGTGTGAGCGAAGCCATCGCCGCGCTGGCGCCGTCGGCCTGCGTGATCACCCACGATCTGGATCTGCTCGCGGATTTCGATCGCGTACTGGTCATCAATGAGGGGTGCATCGTTGTTGATGATCATCCCGCAGCCGCCTTGCGATGGTACCGGGAGCACTGCGCATGATGGAGCCGCTCTATACACCCGGCAATACCCTCTTGCATCGTCTGCCGGCTGGCGTAAAGCTGATGCTGCTGATGGGCGCCGGCGTGGGCCTGTTTGCCCTGCAGGATGCACGCTACCTCGGGCTGGCGTGCCTGGTCTCGGTGCTGCTGGTGGCCGCCTGCCGCCCCGGTCTGGCGAAGTTGTGGCGCCAGGTGCGTGGGCTGCTGATTATTTTGCTGGCCGTGGCGGTCTTTACGGCCTGGTCGCAGGATCTGCAGGCGGCGCTGGCCGTTGTGACGCGCTCGGCAGCGCTGATCGCTCTGGCCATGGCGGTCACGCTGACCACGCCTGTCGCGGCGCTATTGAACGTCATCGAACAGGGGGTCAGGCCGTTTTCGCGCTGGGTGGATCCGAGCCGCGTCAGTCTGGCGTTTGCGCTGTGCCTGCGGTTTGTGCCCGAAATCTGGCGCAACTACCAGGAGATCCGCGAGGCTCAGGCCGCGCGAGGCCTGAATCATCACCCTTTGGCCCTGCTGGTGCCACTCATCGTCCGTACGCTAAAGCGCGCCGAGGAAGTGGCACAGGCTATCGATGCCCGTTCCTGAGTCCCACAAGGGATGGCACCTTCGACCCCCTCGAGGATAACCGCATGACAAGCAAGAATCTGGTGTTGGCTGCGCTCTTTGCTGCATTGATCGTTGTGTTGAGTCTGATGCCGCCGATCCCGCTGCCGGGCATACCGGTACCAGTGACGTTGCAGACCCTGGGCGTGATGCTGGCCGGCGTCATGCTGGGACCGTGGCGTGGTGCGGCCGCCTGCCTGCTGTATCTGGCGCAGCCTGGGCGGCTACGTAATGGCCTGCCTGCTGGGGGGTATTGTGGCTGTCTATGCGGTCGGTGTGCCCTGGCTGGCAATGGTCACGCAGATGGGCCTGCCCAAGGCTGCCATGGCCGTGGCCGTGTTTCTGCCCGGGGACCTGGCCAAGGCGGCGGTGGCATCCTGGGTTGCTTGGCGCGTCGAACGCGTCTGGCCGTTGTTGCGCCGTTGATCTCCCCGGGATTACCCGCAAAGACGGATGCCGGTCTTCCAGAGACAATTCGCCATTATCAAACGTATTTGTCTGAATGAGTGTCGGGCAATCTTAGGGTAGATACCGGGCTGTGCAAACGCGCATTCTGATACTCTTTTAGCCCTATAATATTTTTTTCTGTATAACTTTAAACAGGCCTATGCCCGCTCCCTGGGCGCAATAGGCCACCACAGGAGACAAAAATCATGCGCAAGCACTTTGGCTTGTCGGCGGTTGCCGCCGCCCTCGCCCTGGGTCTGCCGCTCCTCGCGAGCGCACAGGTCAAGGTCGGTGTTACCGTTGCCTCTACCGGCCCAGCCGCATCGCTGGGTATTCCCGAGCGCAATACCGTCGCACTGTTGCCCAAGGAAGTGGCCGGCCAGAAAATCGAGTGGATTGTGCTGGACGATGCGACGGACACCACGCAGGCCGTCAAGAACGCGCGCAAACTGGCCTCGGAAGACAAGGTCGATGTGCTGGTTGGCACTTCGGTCACGCCCGGCTCCCTGGCCATGGTCGATGTGGCCGCCGAAACCAAGGTGCCCATGATCAGCGTCGCCGCGAGCGCCAAGATCGTCGAGCCGGTCGACGAGAAGCGTCGCTGGGTGTTCAAGACTCCCCAGAATGACGCGCTGATGGCCAGTGCCCTGGCCGATGCCATGGTCAAGTCCAAGGTCAAGACGTTGGGTTTTATCGGTTTTGCCGATGCTTACGGTGATGGTTGGCTGGCGGTTATGGAAGAAGCCGCCAAGGCCAAGGGGATCAAGATCGCCGGCGTCGAGAAATACGGCCGCACCGACACCAGCGTCACGGGCCAGGTGCTCAAGCTGGTCGCAGCCAAGCCTGACGCGATCCTCATCGCGGGTGCCGGCACGCCTTCGGCGCTGCCGCAGAAGGAATTGAAGGCACGCAATTACGGCGGCCTGATTTTCCAGACGCACGGCTCGGCCAACAATGACGTGCTGCGTGTCTGCGGCAAGGATTGCGAAGGTATGCTGCTGCCGGCCGGCCCGCTGCTGGTTGCTGCACAACTGCCCGACAGCAATCCGGTCAAGAAGTCGGCGCTGGACTACGTCAAGACCTATGAGAAGGTTCACGATGATGGTTCGGTCAACACCTTTGGCGGCCATATGTGGGATGCCGGCCAATTGATCGTCGCGGCCATCCCCGAGGCGATCAAGAGCGGCGCCAAACCCGGCACGCCGGAGTTCCGTGTCGCCATGCGTGATGCCATCGAGAACATCAAGAATCTGCCCGCTTCGCAGGGTGTGTTCAACATGAGCCCGACCGATCACGCCGGTTTTGACGATCGTTCACGCGTAATGGTCAAGGTCAAAGACGGCAAGTGGACGTATCAGCCGGATCTCTGAGTGCCGGGCAGGCGCTGCGCACAGCAGCGCCTGTTTTGCTGACGTAGTATCGCGGCTGCTTCATCACGCACCGGCCTCGCGGGCCGGTGTGTTGTATTCGCGGTGCCCCAGTCCGGATCGGGGCACGCAGAACCACAAGTCGTACATAAGGTCGTAGTTCGATGGATTCCTCAATTGCGCTCATTTTGCTGCAAGACGGTATCGTCAACGGCTCCATCTATGCTCTGCTGGGCATGGCGCTGGTGCTGGTGTTCGCCGTCACGCGCGTGATCTTCATTCCACAAGGCGAGTTCGTTGCGTTCGGTGCCTTGACGCTGGCCATGCTGGTGGACGGTCGTGTGCCAGGCACCGTCTATCTGCTGGTGTTGCTGGGCTGTCTGGCCTTTGTGCTCGAACTGCTGCGCGCCGTGCGTACGCGCGTGTGGTCTTCGCTGCCCAAAAGCTTGGCTGGCTTCGTCGTTTTGCCCTTGGTGCTGTTGTGGATTGCGACCTCTTATGCGGCTGCCGGAAACTCTCTGTGGCTGAACATGCTGCTGACCCTGGTGTTGGTCATCTCCATGGGACCCATGGTCTACCGCATCGTTTATCAACCGCTGGCCGAGGCCAGTGTGCTGGTGTTGTTGATCACATCGGTGGCGGTGCACTTCGCGCTGATGGGCTTGGCCCTGGTATTTTTTGGCGCCGAGGGCTGGCGTACTCCCGCATTCGTCAACGGGCAGGTCGATCTGGGCTTTACCACTTGGTCGGCGCAGAGCCTCTTCGTGGTGGCGACCTGCGCAATTCTCATCGTGGCGCTGTGGCTGTTTTTCGGTAAGACGCTCTATGGCCGCGCTTTGCGGGCCACGGCGGTCAACCGGCGCGGTGCGCGGTTGATGGGCATCAGCACCACGATGTCGGGCAGCCTGACCTTTACGCTTGCCGTGGCGATCGGCGCCATGTCCGGCATGCTCATCGCTCCCATCACCACCGTGTACTACGACACGGGCTTTCTGATTGGCTTGAAGGGTTTTGTCGGTGCCATTATCGGCGGACTTGCCAGCTATCCGGTCGCTGCCGCAGGGTCGCTGCTGGTTGGCGTACTGGAGTCATTCTCCTCTTTCTGGGCCAGCTCATACAAGGAAGTCATCGTCTTTACCCTGATCATTCCGGTTCTGGTCTGGCGTTCGTTCAGCAGCCGTCATGTGGACGAAGAGGAATAAGCCATGAACCGTATTCTGCTCGCTCTGTTCATCGTGGTGGTGGCTGCGCTGCCAGCGCTTTCGGCCACGCCTGAATTCTGGATCACGCAACTCAATTACATTGGCCTGGCCAGCCTCGTGGCGCTGGGCCTGGTGCTGTTGACCGGCGTCGGAGGTTTGACCAGCTTCGGTCAGGCGGCGTTCGTCGGCCTGGGCGCTTACACCACTGCCTATCTGACCACGCAATACGGCACGTCGCCGTGGCTGGCCCTGGTGGCCGGCCTGCTGATTACGGCGGCGGTGGCGTTCTTCCTCGGTCTTATCACCCTGCGACTGTCCGGGCATTACTTGCCGTTGGGCACGATCGCTTGGGGATTGTCGCTGTTCTACCTGTTCGGCAACCTGGATTTCCTGGGCAAGCATGATGGGATTGCCGGCATCGAGCCTCTGTCGATTTTCGGCTTCTCATTGGCCAGCGGGCGGCATATCTATTACCTGATATGGGCATTGGTGCTGTTAGCCTTGTGGGCTACTCGCAATCTGCTGGACTCTCGTGCCGGCCGCGCGATCCGTGCGCTGAAAAGCGGCGCAGGCATGGCGGAGTCCATGGGAGTCAATACGGGCAGCTACAAGATCATTATCTTCGTCTGGGCAGCCTTGCTGGCCTGCATCTCGGGCTGGTTGTATGCGCATATGCAACGTGCCGTCAGCCCTAGCCCCTTTGGCCTGAATTACGGTATCGAATACCTGTTCATGGCGGTGATCGGCGGAGCCTCTTATGTGTGGGGCGCGGTGCTGGGCTCGGCCGTGATCCTGGGACTGAAGGACCAGTTGCAGAACTGGTTGCCCAAGCTGCTGGACACCGAGGCCAATTTCGAACTCATCGCCTTTGGCGTGCTGATGATCCTGGTGCTGCAATATGCCAGCCAGGGTCTGTGGCCGATCTTCGCAGGCTGGTGGTCTCGCCTGACCTCGGGGGCGTCGACCCGCCGTAATCTGGCTCCGCCGCCGCAGGCGCCTGCGCTGCCTCAGCGGCAACGTCCTGCCGCAGGTGAGCTGGTGCTCGAGGTCGACGCCATCCGTAAAGAGTTCGGCGGTCTTGTTGCAGTCAACGACATCAGTTTCAAGGTCAGAGCCGGCGAGATCATGGGCCTGATTGGTCCCAATGGCGCAGGCAAGAGCACGACGTTCAACCTCATCAGCGGTGTGCTGCCCGTCACGCGTGGACAGGTGCGCTTTCTGGGACAGCGTATCGATGGCTCATCGGCGCGCGCGATTGCTCAGCGCGGAGTGGGGCGGACGTTCCAGCATGTACAGTTGTTGCCGACCATGACGGTTCTCGAGAACGTTGCTTTGGGCGCGCATATGCGTCTCGATGTGGGCGTGCTCGCCGGCGCCTTGCATACCGAACGCGGCCGCGAAGCACAACTGCTGCACGAGGCGGCGGTGCAATTGCGCCGCGTCGGGCTCGGTGACTATCTGTACGAGCAGGCAGGCAATCTGGCGCTGGGGCAGCAACGAATTCTGGAAATCGCCCGGGCGCTGGCCTGCGACCCTGTGCTGCTGTTGCTTGATGAGCCGGCAGCCGGACTGCGTTACAAGGAAAAGCAGGAACTGGCCCAAGTGCTGGAGCACCTGCGCGCAGAGGGCCTGAGCATCCTGTTGGTTGAACACGATATGGATTTTGTGATGCGCCTGACCAATCATCTGGTCGTCATGGATTTCGGCACTAAGCTGGCCGAAGGGGTGCCGGCTGACGTACAGCAGAACCCCGCCGTACTGGAAGCGTACCTTGGCGGGATTGACGATGATCTGCCCGAAGCGGATCGCGCGCCTGCCACTGCTGGAGGTTTGCAATGAGTGCCGTTCTCGAAGTGCAGGGCCTGTCGGCGCGTTATGGCAAGGTTGGGGCGCTCAATGACGCAGCCCTGCAGGTGCGCGCTGGCAGCATCGTGACGGTGATCGGCGCCAATGGCGCCGGCAAATCCACCATGCTCAATGCCATCATGGGGTCGTTGCCTCAGACCGGCCACGCCGTGGGCGCGGTACAGTATGCGGGCAACGACGTATCCGGCTGGCAGGTTGAACGGCGCGTGTACGCTGGCATGTCGCTGGTGCCCGAGCGCCGTGAACTGTTTGGCAGCATGTCGGTGGAAGACAATCTGCTGCTTGGCGGCTTTCGCCGTTACCGCGCCCGCGAGGCCGGTTGGCGCGATACCTTGCTGGAAGTGTTCGATCTCTTCCCACGGTTGCGTGAGCGACGAAGCCAGCAGGCGGGCACACTGTCCGGTGGCGAACGCCAGATGCTGGCCGTCGGCCGTGCCTTGATGGCCAAACCGCAGTTGCTCATGCTGGATGAGCCCAGCTTGGGCCTGGCACCGCGGATTGTGCGCGAGATCTTCCACATCATTGCGCGCCTGCGTGAAACGGGGGTGGCGATATTGCTGGTCGAACAAAACGCCCGCGCCGCTTTGCAGGTCGCGGATTACGGTTATGTGCTGGAAACCGGCGAAATCATCCTGCATGGCCCTGCGCGCGAGTTGGCCGGCAACCCCCGTGTCATCGAAAGCTATCTGGGTCTGGGCAAACAGCACTGAGGTTGCTTTCAAACCGTGAGCTTCAGCGGCCCGCCCATTGCCGGATCCGATACGGAGGGCTGGCCGTTCTCCATGCGGCCCGCCATCCGCCGGTAAAACGCCGTGTCGTCCGGGCTGTCGACTTCGACGTCGTACCAACGGCCGGTGGCGGCCACGCTCCATTGCACGCTGGCCTGCCCGCCGGGCTGCAGCACCAAATGCTGCGGCGGGAGGTCTCCATACGTGTTGCCGGCCAGTCGCAAATGGTGGCGATGCGTGTCCCGGTTCACCATCGTCAATTGCAGCATGTGTTGCCCCGGCCGATAGTCCAGCCGCATCAGCACCGGCATGTTGCCGGCATACCGCCAGTGATAGCCATTGGGGCCCAGAACCCACAGATCGTAGGGAGTTTGCTGCCAGACGTCGCGCAACTGCTTGCCCGCCTCGACGGTATAGCGGCGCGGCGGGTCCTCTAAACGCCTGCGATCATAGACGTGAAAGACGGCAGCGGCCTGCCCGGCATTGATGAACTCCAGTTCGATGCCACGTTCGTTTACTTGCTCATGGATATGCAGCGCATAGGGCAATGCCCGTGAGGGGCGTGTCCCCTGGGACTGGTAGGCCACGGCGGGCTCGTCGGGCGCAACCGCCAGGGTGGTCTGCGGCAACGCGCCAGCACGCGTGGCGAGAGCTGCCGTGGGCGGCAGCTCGGGCAGCGCCGCGCTAGCCTCGGCGGTAAAGTCGAAGATCGATGTCAGATCGCCACATACGGCGCGCCGCCAGGCCGAGATGTTGGGTTCCGCCACGCCGAAGCGCCGCTCGATGAACTGCAGGATGGAAGTGTGATCGAAGACCTCGGAGTTGACCCAGCCACCGCGCGTCCATGGCGAGATAACATACATGGGCACGCGTGGCCCGAGGCCATAGGTAGCACCGCACAAACGGCCCAGATCATCCTTCTCTACACCGGTGACGATCTCGTGATACTCGCCGGTAGTATCCACGGTGGAAGCGCCTGACCACTGCATGTGTGGGGGCCCGTCGTGGCGTGACGGCGGTGCCGGAGGGGGCATATGGTCAAAAAAACCATCGTTCTCATCGAACATAAGCAAGAGCACGGTCTTGCTCCAGACTTGCGGATTGGCCGTCAATGCCTTGAGTACCCTTGCGGTGTAATCGGCGCCTTGTGCCGGGCTGGAAGGGCTGGGATGCTCCGAACCAGTCTTGGTCGCGCATATCCAGCTGACCTGCGGCAGACGGTCTGCGCGCACGTCGTCTTCAAGACTGGCCAAGTCGTGAGTGCTAAGGGCTTGCTGCCGCAGTGCGTCCTCCGAACCCGCCAAATGGTGATAGGCGTCCCGATAGGTCTTGAATCCCGCCATCGGATTCAGCGAGTAGTTGTCGTTCATGTCCTGGTAGATACGCCACCGGATACCCGCGCGTTGCAGCCGCTCGGGGTAGCTCGTCCAGGTGTAGGCACGAGCGGGATCCCCGCCACTGAGCGTGTTGTAGGTGTTGCCCAAGGCCGGGCCGTTGCCGCGCCCCAGGCCGTCATTGCTGCCCGTCCAGGCAAACAGGCGGTTGGTATTGGTGCCGCCTGTGAAAGAACAGTGATAGGCGTCACAAACGGTAAAGGCCTGGGCCAGTGCGAACTGAAAGGGCAGATCCCCCTGAGCGAAGTACGCCATGGAGTGGTTTTGCTTGAAAACCGGCCACCGATGCATGCGGCCCATGTCCCAGGCGTCCTGGGCATTGGACCAGGTGTGCGGTGTGCCTTTAACGCGCATGAGCTCGAACATGCGTGCGGTGTCGAGGTGGAAGGGCCGCAGGATGCGCGGCGTGCCCTCGTCGTTGATCTGGTTCCAAACGGTCGCGTTGTGGCGACCGTGGCGGTCGGGCACGGGGATGGGGAACCGATCGCCGAATCCGCGCACGCCGGCCAGCGTGCCGAAATAGTGGTCGAACGACCGGTTCTCCTGCATGAAAACGACGATATGCTCGATATCCTCGATCGTGCCGGTGCGCCGTTGCGGTTCGATGGCCAAGGCCTGGCGAATGATGCTGGGCAGCACACCCATCGCCACGCCGGCTTTGGCCGTGCTGCGCAGAAACTCGCGTCGGTTCTTCATCGTCCCCGTCTCTCGTCGTCAACCGGCGCACACACGCAGTATGCCGCCTGGCAGCCAGCATACTGCGTCCGGACAGCCTACTGGGGAAGCAGGTCTGTCCCGCCGCAGGCGGCCACCGTCTGCGCCACCTGCCAACCGGGTTCAGGTCTGGCTTTCGGCGTAGTTCATGTAAAGACGATGCGCGCGCTGAGCCAGCGGACCGTAGGGAAGCTCGCGGTCTTCGACGCGGTTGACATGAACAACCTTGCCGTAATTGCCGGTGGAAAACACTTCATCGGCCTGTTCGATATCGGCGCGGGTGAGGCTGCGCTCCTGGACTTGGACGCCGTCGGTGCGCAGCAGCGCCAATACGCGTTGGCGCGTGATTCCGTTGAGGAAGGTGCCATTGGGTACCGGAGTGGCGACGATGCCGTCCTTGGCGATCCAAATATTGCTCGACGCAAATTCGGCCACGTTGCCGTCGCCGTCGCACATGATGGCGTTGTCGAAACCGCGCGAGGCTGCCTCGGCAATGGCACGCTGTCCGTTGGGATACAGGCAGGAGGCCTTGGCATCGGTGGGCGCCATGTTGGGCCAGGAGCGCACGAAGGGCGAAAAGCCCGCCGAAAAGCCCTGAGTGCCAGGCATGGGCACTTTGAAGACGTGCAGCACGAATTGTGTTTTCTCGGCATCCGGCAGCAAGAAGCCGTCAGCGCAATAGAACATCGGCTTGATATACAGTTCGGCGCCAGCCGGAAAGCGGGCGATGGCTTCGCGGCAAAGCGTTTCGATTTCAGCGGCGCTCAGTTTGGGCTTCATCAGCATGCGTTCGGCCGAACGGACCACGCGCTGGCAATGCAAATCCAGATCGGGCGTCAGGCCGCGAAAGGCACGCGCGCCGTCAAATACCATGCTGGCCATCCAGAAGGCGTGGTCGGCCGGGCCGAGCAGCTTGGGGTTGTCGGTCAACCACTGGCCGTTGTACCAGAAAAGGGCATCCATCTTGACTCTATCCTTGGAATCTCGTGCGCCCGCAGGCGCCAAGCTGCCAAGCATACCGGGGAACGGTTCGCACGTCGCGGGCGAGGCCAGGATGCACAAGGTCCGCCGCCAGGCTGGCAGGCGACGGGCGCGCGGAGGGCTTCCGGGGCTCAGGCGCGCGCGCTGCGACGGCGTTGCAGCCAGGCGCTGAACTCACCTACCAGTCCGCGGCGGAAGGTCATGACGCAGATCACGAAGATCAGGCCGATCACGATGGTGACGGACTCGCCCAGACGCAAGAACCAATCCGCGCCTGTCAGGTTGGCCATGAACTGGCCAAAGTCCCCGACTTTGTTCTCCAGCAGCACGATAACGAAGGCGCCAATGATGGGGCCGGTGAGAGTGCCCAATCCTCCGATGAGGGTCATGAGGATGACCAGCCCGGACATCTGCCAGGTGGCGTCGGACAGCGTGGCGGATACGAACACCAGGGTCTTGGTGGCCCCCGCCAGCCCAGCGATGGCTGCCGACAGCACGAAGGCCAGCAATTTGAACCGGTCGGTGTCGTAACCCAGGGAAATGGCGCGTGGCTCGTTCTCGCGCAGACCTTTGAGCACCTGTCCGAAGGGCGAGTGCACCGTGCGCCAGATGATGAAGTAGCCAATGGCGAATATTGCCATCACGACATAGTAAAGATTGATGTCCTGAGACAGGTCCAGCAGGCCGAGGAACTTGCCGCGCGGCACACCTTGCAGGCCGTCCTCTCCACCGGTGAACTTGGCTTGCAGAAAGAAGAAGAACACCATTTGCGCCAAGGCCAGTGTGATCATGGCGAAGTAAATGCCGCTGCGTCGGATGGCAATCGCGCCCATGACCAGGCCCAGAAGCGCGGCGATCAGCACGCCGAACAGCAGGCCCAGTTCTGTGGGCTAGCCCCACACCTTCAGGGCATAGCCTGCGGCGTAGGCGGCGCTGCCCAAAAAGGCAGCATGACCGAATGACAGCAGTCCGGTATACCCGAGCAGCAGGTTGAAGGCGCAGGCAAACAGCGCGTAGCACATCACCTTCATGGCAAAGATCGGATACACGCCCAGAAAGGGCAGGGCAGCGACGACGATTGCGACGGCAAAGTAGCCCAGAAGTTGACGGTTCATTTCTCTTTTCCAAACAGTCCGGCCGGGCGCAGCAGCAGCACGATGGCCATGATGATGAACACGACGGTGCTGGAGGCTTCGGGCCAGAACACCTTGGTCAGGCCTTCGATCACACCCAGGCCCAGGCCGGTGAGAATCGCGCCCATGATCGAGCCCATCCCGCCAATCACCACTACCGCAAACACCACGATGATGAGGTTCGAGCCCATCAGTGGCGAGATCTGCAGAACGGGGGCGGCCAGCACGCCGGCAAAGCCGGCCAGTGCAACGCCAAAACCATAGGTCAGCGTGATCATGCGCGGCACGTTTACGCCGAAGGCTTCGACCAGACGCGGATTCTCCGTTCCCGCGCGCAACAGGGCGCCCAGACGAGTGCGCTCAATGACGAACCAGGTCACCAGACAGACCACCAGCGATGCGACGACCACCCAGCCACGGTAGATGGGAAGAATCATGAAGCCCAGATTGGTTGCGCCACGCAACAGTTCCGGCGTCGGATACGGCTGGCCGGAAACGCCGTAGATACTGCGAAAAATGCCTTCGATCAGCAGCGTCAGGCCGAACGTCAGCAGCAATCCATAGAGATGATCCAGTTTGTAAAGATGACGCAGCAGTAGGCGTTCGATGATGATGCCAAACAGACCTACTACCAACGGAGCCACGACGAGCATGACCCAGTAGTTCAAGCCGAGGTAGGCCAGCCCCATCCAGGCCAGAAAAGCCCCCAGCATATAGAGCGCGCCGTGGGCGAAGTTGATGACGTTGAGCAGGCCGAAAATGACTGCCAGCCCCAACGAAAGCATGGCATAGAAGGAACCGTTGACCAGACAGAGCAGCAGTTGCCCTAGCAAAACCTGTATCGGGATGCCGAAAATATCAGTCATCTTGAGAAAATCCTGCGCGAGCGATGGTGATCGTTGCGGTGAGCGACGCAGCCTTGCCGGTCAGGCAAGGCTGCGTGAAGAATGGAAAATTTATTTCTTGACCAGCTTGCAGGTCGATTCGGACAACTTGGTGTAGACCTCTTCGCCCGGCAGGGTGGCCACGACCTTGTAATAGTCCCAAGGCGCTTTGGATTCGGCTGGCGTCTTGACCTGCATGAGGTACATGTCGTGGATCATGCGTCCGTCCTCGCGCACATAGCCGCCATGGGCGAAGAAGTCATCGATCTTGTTCGATTTGATTCATTTCATGAGTGCCTCGGGATCGTCCGTGCCGGCGGCCTTGACGCCTTTGAGGTAAAAACTCACGGCCGAATAGTCGGCAGCCTGCAGCATGGACGGCTTGCGCTTGACCTTGTCTTCGAATTTCTTGGCCCAGGCGCGCGAGGCGTCCGATTGATCCCAATACCAACCGTCGGTCAAGTACATGCCCTTGGTGGCCTCCAGGCCCAACGAGTGGATATCGTTGATGAAGACGAGCAGACCCGCCATCTTCATGGTGCTGGTCACGCCGAATTCGTTAGCGGCCTTGATCGAATTGATCGTGTCGCCGCCCGCATTGGCCAGACCCAGAATCTGGGCCTTTGAACTCTGGGCCTGCAGCAGGAAGGATGAGAAGTCCGACGCACCCAACGGCGCGCGCACCTGACCCTTGACCTCGCCGCCCGATGCCTTGACCACATTTGCGGTATCGCGCTCGAGGGCGTGCCCGAAAGCGTAGTCGGCCGTCAGGAAGAACCAGGATTTGCCGCCATCTTTCACCACGGCCGAGCCCGTGCCGCACGCCAGTGCGATGGTGTCATAGGCATAGTGCACGGTATAGGGCGAGCACTGCGAATTGGTCAGGTCAGAGGCGCCGGCGCCGATGGCAAAGAACGGCCGTTTCTTTTCGGCGGCGACCTGGGCCATGGCCAGGCTGGTTGCCGAGTTGGTGCCGCCTATGAGGACGTCCACTTTCTGCTGGTCGAACCACTCTCGGACACGCACCGATGCGACGTCCGCTTTGTTCTGGTGGTCTGCCGTGACCAGTTCGATCTTCTTGCCATTGATGCTGCCGCCGGCATCTTCGATGGCCATGCGGATCGCTTCGACGCCGCCTTTGCCATCGATGTCCGAGAACACGCCCGACATGTCGGTGATGAAGCCGATGCGTATGACGTCATCGGAGATGCCTTGAGCCTGAGCGGGTAGCCCGGCGACTCCCAGGCCCGCAAGGGCCAGTGCTGCAGTGATGGTGCGCAACTTCATGGGATGACTCCTCTTGCTGTGGTGGTACTGACCTGCCCCCAGATTTAGTACGGCACCGACATAGAGCCCAGGGGTAAAAGACCTTCTTTCTGATGAGCCTGCACGAATTGCGCCGGCGTTAAATATCCGAGCGCGCTGTGAGGCCGATCGGTGTTGTACTCGACTCGCCAGTTTTCGATCAAGCTTTTAGCCTGTCGCAGGGACAAGAACCAGTGCTCGTTAAGGCATTCGTCGCGGAACTTGCCGTTGAAACTTTCGATATAAGCGTTCTCCACCGGCTTACCCGGCCGAATAAACGACAGCTTTACGCCTGCTTGGTAGGCCCCCAGGCGTCCAAGGCTCTTCCGGCGAACTCTGGCCCGTTGTCCACGGTAATAGATCGCGGCAGGCCACGCATCTCCGCCAGCCGTTGCAGCACCATGGCAACACGCAGTCCCGGCAACGACGTATCGACCTCGATGGCCAGGCATTCGCGAGTGTAGTCATCGACGATAGTCAAACAGCGGAATCGGCGGCCATAGGCTAGGCCGTCGGCCACAAAGTCCATTGACCAACTCTGATTCGGCGCGATTGCCGCTGGGCGAACCACGCGCTCGGTCGCCGCGATTCGCTTACGCTTTCGTTTTCGCACGCTTAACCCTGCCAGACTGTACAGCCGCCAGATTCGCTTGTGATTTGCTTGCCAGCCTTCGCGACGTAAGAGCACATGGATCCTCCGATAGCCGTAGCGTCGTTTCGCCACTGCCATCTCTTTCATGCGCTCGGTCAGCGCAGCATCGCCTGAGCGTGTGCTCTCGTAGGCAAACAGCGACCGCGAAATTCCTACCAGCCCACAGGCCCGGGTAACACCCATGCTGCGCTCGGTCATTAATGTCCTGACCGCCTCGCGTTTGGCCTGCGGGCTGACTACTTTCGGCTTAGCAGATCCTGAAGCGCCGCCTTGTCCAGCATCGACTCGGCCAACAGCTTCTTGAGCTTGTTGTTCTCCTGCTCCAGCTCCTTGAGCCTCTGAGCGTCCGACACCGTCATGCCACCGAACTTCGCCTTCCAGTTGTAGTACGTTGCCTCGGAGATTCCGTGCTTGCGGCACAACTCTGCGGGCTTGGCACCTGCATCGGCTTCCTTGAGCACGCCGATGATTTGCTCTTCCGTAAATCGTTTCTTCATTGCCATTCCTTTGGGAACGGACTCTACATCGATTTCGTACTAATCACGGGGAGCAGGTCAATTCCGCTGTACCCGCGTTGGCTTTTCTAGAAGTTGCGGCGAGTATGAGGCACCTGCTCCCTCTAATTCCATGAGGGTTTTTCATAGGTTTTGCGCTGCGCAATGGGGGAATGTCCGTTGGGCGACATTGCGCCCGGTCGCCAGGGAGGGCGCCGGTTACATGCAGTCATCGCGGCGCACCAATCCGGCCGCGTGATGGCGCGCCGCGTTCAGGTCACGCAGCAGTTTTGCTGCGGAAGTCGCACAGGTCTGCAATACCGCATTGCGGGCACTTGGGCTTGCGTGCGACGCAAATATATCGGCCATGCAAAATCAGCCAATGATGAGCATCCTGTTTGAACTCGGCGGGCACCACTTTTTCCAGCTTGAGCTCGACTTCCCGCACGGTCTTGCCCGGGGCCAGACCGGTACGATTGGAGACGCGAAAGATATGCGTGTCCACCGCCATGGTGGGCATGCCGAAGGCGGTGTTGAGCACGACATTGGCGGTCTTGCGACCTACGCCAGGCAACGCTTCGAGCTCCTCCCGGCTCTGCGGGACATTGCCTCGGTATTGCTCAAGAATGATGCGGCTCGTGGCAATGGCGTTCTTGGCCTTGGTGCGGAACAGGCCGATTGTCTTGATGAACGCGGTCAGACCTTCCTCGCCCAGTTGGACCATGCCTTCTGGCGTGCCATGCCGCGGGAAGAATTTGCGTGTGGCGATGTTGACGGATTTGTCCGTGGCCTGAGCTGACAGCAGAACCGCGATCAATAGCTGAAACGGGGTTTCGTATTCGAGTTCTGTGGTCGGGTGAGGATTGGCAGCGCGCAGGCGCTCGAAGATTTCACGTCGTTTGGCGGCGTTCATGGTGATCTTGGCGGCTTCGCTCAGCCGCGTTGGCTGCGCCGCGCGCGGGCGCGGGCCAGCGCGGCCTCGATGGCAGAGCGCTTTTGCTCTTCATCAGAAAGGCTGGGCGGAGGTTCTGCCGCAGGCGCGTCAGCAGTCGCTGGGGTTTCGGCCATCAGGCGAGCGTTGTCGGAGGTTTCTCGCGCCAGTCTCGCAGCACGATCGATGTGCCGGTTGCGTGCGGCCTGAGCATCCAGATCGGTCCAGACGCGGCCGGCGGGTACCATGTCGATACAGTCCACCGGGCAAGGCGCCACACAGAGGTCGCAGCCGCTGCAAAGGTCGGGCAGCACCGTGTGCATGCGCTTGTTGGCGCCGACAATGGCGTCGACCGGACAGGCCCGGATGCACAGCGTACAGCCTATGCAGTGGGCCTCATCGATGCGGGCGACCAGCAAGGGACCCGGCTCGCCTCGGCTACGATCGAGTGGCAGTTCGGCAGTGGCCAGCAGCGCAGCGAGTGCCTTGACGCCATCCTGGCCGCCTGGCGGGCAGCGATTGATCGGCACGCCTTGTTCAGCGATGGCCTGGGCATACGGACGGCAGCCGTCATAGCCGCATTTAGTGCATTGCGTCTGTGGCAGTATGGCGTCAATGCGGTCGGTGATAGAAAGCGGCATACAAAGTGAAACGGGCCCCACGGGCCCGTCGGAGGTGCGGTGCGGGGCCGTCAGGCCTGACGGATGAATTCTGCAATTTTAGGGCAGACCTGTTCGCGCCAGCGCCGGCCCGAGAAAATGCCATAGTGCCCGGCGCCTTCTACCGTGTAATGCGTCTTGCGTGCAGCGGGGATGCCGCGACAGAGTTTGATGGCCGCGCGGGTCTGGCCTTGGCCGGAAATGTCGTCCAATTCGCCCTCGATGGTCAGCAGTGCGGTTTTCTTGATCGCCTGCGGATGCACCAACTGGCCGTCGATCTGCCAACTGCCTTCGGGCAGGCGGAACTCCTGGAAAACGATGCGTATGGTGTCGAGGTAGAACTCAGCCGGCATGTCCAGCACAGCGTTGTATTCGTCGTAGAAGCGGCGGTACGCGGCCGCGTCGCTGTCGTCGCCACGTAACAAGTCGAGATAGAAATCGTAGTGCGACTTGAGGTGCCGGTCGGGATTCATGGCCATGAAGCCGGCATGCTGCAGAAAACCGGGATAGACCTTGCGGCCGGCACCGGGGTAATTGAGCGGCACCGCGTGAATCAATTGGCTCTCAAACCAGGAGTATGGTTTGGTCGTCGCCAGGTTGTTGACCTGAGTAGGCGATTCGCGTGGGTCAATGGGCCCGCCCATCATGACCATGCTGCGTGGCTGCACGGCTTCATCGGCACTGGCCATCAGCGAGATGGCAGCCAACACCGGCACCGTAGGCTGGCACACCGAAATCACATGCAGGTCCGGACCCAGGTGCCGGATGAAATCCTGTACATAACGGACATAGTCATCCAGATGGAAGGGGCCCGCCGACAGTGGCACCATGCGAGCGTCCACCCAGTCGGCCACATAGACATCATGTGCCGGCAGGAGGGCGCGTACGGTGTCGCGCAGCAATGTTGCGTGGTGGCCCGATAGTGGTGCGACCACCAACACGCGGGGGTCTTCGCGGGCGCTGGTGCGGCGCAGGTCGCGCTGGAAATGCACCAGACGACAGAAGGGTTTGTCCAAGGCCACCGCTTCCATCACCTTGACTGCCCGCCCGTCGATGGTCGTGCTGTCCAGGCCCCAGGCAGGCTTCTGGTATTCCTTGCCGATGCGGTAGATCAGTTCGCAACTGGCCGCCAGTTGGCGCGACAGCGGTGTGTATGCCAACGGGCTATAGGGACTGGAGAAGAGTTGCGAGCTCGCATCCGTGAAAGCCGCCAGGGGCCGCAGGAAGGCCCGCTGCATTTCGTGCAATTCGTACAGCATCTGGCGCAAATCCTAGAATGGCAGTGATTTATTATTGCTGTGGACTATAACGGTATTTCGAGAATGTCTGATTAGCGGCCGAATGGCAGCTGGTTTTGTTGTGAAAAAGCACCGGTGACGCGATCTCCCGGCGCATTCACCAGTAATTTTCGACTGCCAGATTGCCCGGCATCCCACGGCGGCCAGGGGCAAAGCCACGCTCGGACAGCAGTTTTCGGGCATCGGCGAGCATGGCCGGATTGCCGCAAAGCATGATTTTCACTGCGGCTGGATCCAGCTTTTCGTGCAGCAGGGTTTCCAGGCGGCCATCGGCCAGGAGCGTCGTCAGGCGCTCTTGCGGCACGCCAGGCAGGCCGGCGCGGGTTGCTATCGGGAGATAGCGAAACTTGCCGGGGGTTTGGGCAAAATAAGGTGCCAGATCGGGGCGGCGGTG
The DNA here is from genome assembly GCF_020735985.1 of Bordetella holmesii. NCBI lineage: Bacteria > Pseudomonadati > Pseudomonadota > Betaproteobacteria > Burkholderiales > Alcaligenaceae > Bordetella > Bordetella holmesii. The sequence goes on along the minus strand of NZ_CP085973.1, from coordinate 2,640,612 downwards.
CAGGTTTTCGATTTCTGCGCGGTAGGCGAGTTCTTCGGCATGGCGCACGCCGTGCACCAGTGCGATGCGATCGAAGCGCTGCCAAGTGGCTGGGTCGCGCAGCATCGATAGATATGCCGACAAACCCGTGCCCGAAGCCAGCAGCCATAGCGAGCCGCCCGGCTCAAAACGGTCAGGGGTCAGAAAACCAAAGGGTTTTTTCTCGACATACAGCGCGTCGCCGGGCTGCAAGGCGGCCATGCGCGGACTGAATTCGCCTTCGGGAACGACGATGGAATAAAACTCCAGCGCATCTTCGCCGGGCGAGCTCACCATGGAGTAAGCGCGCCAGATGGTGGGTTCGGCGTCCGGGGCATGGTGCGCCGGCAAGCCCAGGCGGGCGAACTGGCCCGGCTGAAATTCAAAATCCGAATCGCGTGTCAGCCGTAGAGAAAGCAGCTTGCCTGGGACCCAGGTGTGGACATCGAGGACGGTCTGGCGGGTGTATTTGCTATCGGTCATGGGCAGGGCGCGGCCGCGACGCGGGCGCGCTCATCGTTCGAGATGCTGCAGCTTGTCCTGTTTGCCATTCCAGTCATCGGCATCGGGCAGCGGCTTTTTGGCACGGCTGATACTGGCGAACTCCCCGGCCAACTCGGCATTGAGGGCGATGAATTTCATCTGATCCTGAGGTACGTCCTCTTCTGCATAGATGGCGTTGGCTGGGCACTCGGGGATGCACACCGCGCAATCAATGCACTCATCGGGGTCGATCACCAGAAAGTTCGGACCTTCCCGAAAACAGTCCACCGGACATACGTCAACACAGTCCGTGTACTTGCACTTGATACAGTTTTCGGTAACAACGTGGGTCATTCTGGATAACTCCGGGATCGGCGGGCTGGCGCTTTACTTTATTGATTAGCCGATTTTACCCGAGCGAGGCCAGGGAGCACGATAACCCCGCAAGCGGGCAGGGTGTCCCGGCCGGGAACAGGCCCCGATATGCTATGGTTGCCGCAACTAGCCCTTAAAGCATCATGATTATCACTTCGCTGCTCGACACCGACCTGTATAAGTTCTCCATGATGCAGGTGGTGCTGCACCATTTCCCGGCCGCCGAGGTCGAGTATCGCTACAAGTGCCGCAATCCGGGCGTGAATCTGCGCCCCTACCTGGACGAAATCCGCCAGGAGGTCCATGCACTGTGCCAGTTGCGCTTTACCGATGACGAGTTGGACTATCTGCGCGGGCTGCGCTTTATAAAAAGCGATTTCGTGGATTTTCTGGGCCTGTTCCATCTGCCGGAGCGGTGCATTTCCATCGGTGAAGGCAAGGACCCGGGCGAAATCTCCATCACGGTCAAGGGCCCGTGGCTGCATACCATTTTGTTCGAGATCCCGGTTCTGGCCATCGTCAACGAGGTCTATTTCCGCAATATGCAGCCCAGTGCGGATTGGGAAGAGGGTCGCAAGCGCCTGCAGTCCAAGATGCATCTGGTGGTGGACGATCCGGCGCTGGCGGATTTTCGGGTGGCCGAATATGGTACGCGGCGCCGCTTTTCCAAGCGCTGGCACGAGGAAGTGGTCACCACCATGAAGGCGCAGATGGGGGCGAATTTCGCCGGGACCAGCAACGTGTTGTTTGCCATGCAAAACAATGTGCTGCCGCTGGGCACCATGGGCCATGAGTATCTGCAAGCCTGCCAGGCTCTGGGCCCACGACTGCGCGACTCTCAGGTCTTCGCCTTGGAGGTCTGGGCCAAGGAATACCGGGGCGATCTGGGCATTGCTCTGTCCGATGTCTACGGCATGGACGCCTTTCTGCGTGATTTCGACATGTACTTCTGCAAGCTGTTCGATGGCGCCCGGCATGATTCCGGCGACCCGTTCGTCTGGGGCGAGCGACTGCTCGAACACTATCGCAAGAACCGTGTCGATCCACGCACCAAGACCCTGGTATTCTCCGATTCGCTGACCTTCCCGCGCGCCATCGAACTGGCCCGGCAGTTTTCCGGCCGCTGTAAAGTGTCGTTCGGAATCGGCACTAATCTCACCAATGATCTGGGGCATCAGCCGCTGCAGATCGTGATGAAGATGGTTCGATGCAACGGTCAGCCAGTTGCCAAGGTGTCGGATGCTCCCGAAAAGACCATGAGTGATGATCCGGCCTATCTGGCCTATCTGCGGCAGGTCTTCCAGTTGCCGCCAGCCTGACCTTATTTTTCCGTCTCCATACTTTTAAGGGGAAGTTTATGAGCAGCATCAAGCGCTTCAACGTTGAAAAGCGCCTGTCCGATATGGCCGTCTACAACGGCGTAGCCTATCTTGCCGGCCAGGTGCCCGACGACGCCTCGCTGGACATTACCGGTCAGACCCAACAGGTCCTGGCCACCATCGATCGCCTGCTGGCTGAAGCCGGCACCGATAAAACCAAGATCCTGATGGCCCAGATCTACGTGGCCAACATGAAGGAATTCGATGGCATGAATAAGGCGTGGGACGCCTGGGTGCCGGCAGGCAATGCGCCGCCGCGCGCTACCGTCGAGGCCCGCCTGGCCAACCCTGACTACAAAGTCGAAATCGTAGTGACCGCTGCCATCGCCTGATGGCTGCGCGCCCCTGGTGCCGGTCAGGCATCAGGGGTTGGCGCCCAGAAGCAGAGTGGCTGCCAGCAATCCCCCCAATTCTTCGGCGCTTGCCCGGGCCTGCGGTTCCACGTCCTTGGCAGCGAGGATGGCCTCAGGGGTCTGCGCGCCGTTGCGTGCGATAAGGGCGGGGCAGATCTGCTTTAATCTCCAGCCGGTGCAGATGCGTTCGATCTGACTGCAAGCACCGCGGCCATCGCTGCCCGCGCTGATTGCCAGGCCATACGGCCGGCCCGCCAGACGTTCCAGCACGTCGTAATAGCTGCGATCGAAGAAGGCTTTCATTTCTCCGCTGACGCTGCCCAGATTCTCGGGTGCACAGAAAAGGAAGCCATCGGCGGCCAGCAGGTCGCAACTTTGGGCTTGCGTTGCGGCAAGGCGGCGTACGCGAAAGACATCCGTATGCTCCAGGGCGGCTGCCGCGCTCAGCGCGCCAGTTTCGGCGGACTCGGCCAGTTGAAGGGCTGCACCCGTGCGCGAATGCTACACGATGAGAAGCTCTTTCATGCCAGCCTCGCTGCCGGGTCCTGGCGATAGTAGCTGCTCAATAAGGCATACCAGTGCGGCATGCTGCGAGCCAGCGCCCAGGGGTCGACAAAAAAATGTTCAGAGCTCACGGCAAAGAACTCCGCTTCGTCGCTGGCGGCATAAGGATCGAGCGGCAACTGGCCATACCAAGGGTCGGCCTCATCGCTTTCGGGATCGACATCGGCGGGAATACTCGCTTCGATCTCATCCAATGCCGTGCAAAAGTGTGCCAGGCTGGTTTGCAGCACCTCGCGCCATACCCGTGGGCGCAGATCGCGGTAGGCGCTCAAGTCGGGCGTCCCGTCGGCGTCTCCGGCCTGCAGATCCAGTTTGTGGGCGAATTCATGAATGACGACATTGAAGGCGCCCTGTGCGTTGGCTGCGTCGTCCCAGGAAAGCACCACAGGCCCGCCGTCCCAGGCTTGGCCGGCGGCCTCTTCCATATACTCATGCACCACACCATCTTCGTCCTGCACCGACTGCGCAATGGCAAATCCCGAGGGATACACGATAATCTCGTCCCAGCCTTCGTACAGCCGCGGATCCAGTTTCAGAATGGGCAGGGCGGCTTGCGCGCAGATCGCAAGCCGCATGAAGTCGGTGAGCTGCAGGCCGGCAGCTCCGTTGATCTGCTTGCTGGCGAGCAGCCAGGCGGCACGCCGGCGCAACTCGCTCAGATCGGTGTCGATCAGCGCGCCCAGGAAAGGATAGGCCTCTAGCACATCTTTCCAGAGTGGCTCGGGTATGCGGGCCTGCATCGCGGCGACGGCATCGGCTTTGGCGCCGCGCCCGCTCAACCATCTCAATATGTCCATATATCCTTTCGCTACACCTGACAGGCGGGCATGGTCAGCCCTAGTGTAGAGTGTGCGAATTATTTCTAAAATGCCAGACTTCGCCGGTCTTCCGGTTGGGGATACATCCGCTGCCTGTTGCGGGCGCCAAACGGCGCACCGGGATTTTTGACACCGGGCTGAATCTCCTTCTTTTTCGAATTACGTCGCGCCTATCATGTCCGCCACTGAAACGTCCCCGCTGCCCGAGCCTTTCGATTTGGCCTGGCACCAGGCGGCCAGCGCCGGCCTGGATGCCGCTGGCGCGCAACTGCTCGCGCGTGCGGCGGCTTGGGCGTTGCCTCGTTGTGGCGATCAGGTAGCTGTCACCGGTGAGAGCCTGACCCATCATGCCGCCGGGGCGGTGCGTATTCTCGCTGAACTGCATACCGATGCGGCGACCCGCGCTGCCGCATTGCTGGCCACGCTGCCGGCCGACCTCAACGTTGCCGCGCCCGCGCTGCGTAATGATCCGGTGGCAGTTGAGTTCGGTGCGGAAGTGGCCCGGCTGGTACAGGGCGCGCGCGCCCTGTTGCGCCTTGGCATCGTTGCTCGCCAGGCCAGCGACAGCGCTGCCGACACCGGCTCTCAAAAAGAAATGCAGCGCAAGATGCTGCTGGCCATGGCCGCCGATCTGCGTATCGTGCTCATGCGGTTGGCCTCGCGTCTGCAGAGTCTGCGCTGGCATGCCGAAACCAAGACGCCCTGCAGCGCCTCTTTCGCGCAGGAAACGCTGGATCTGTACACGCCTCTGGCCAATCGGTTGGGTATCTGGCAGCTCAAATGGGAGCTGGAAGACCTCTCTTTCCGTTTTCTGGATCCGGTCCGCTACAAAGAGATTGCCAAGCTGCTCGAAGAGAAACGCGTCGAGCGCGAAGCCTTTATCGCCGATGCCATAGAAAGGATGCAGGCGGCGTTGGCGCGAGCCGGCATCAGGGGCGAGGTCAGTGGCAGGCCCAAGCACATTTACAGTATCTGGAACAAAATGCGGCTAAAACGGCTGGATTTCTCCCAGATGTATGACCTGCGGGCCCTGCGTATCATTGTCGACGATGTGCGGGATTGCTACGCAGCGCTGGCGCTCGTGCATGAGCTGTGGGTGCCGCTGCAAGATGAGTTCGACGACTATATTTCGCGTCCCAAACCCAATGGCTACCGCTCTTTGCATACGGTGGTGGCGGATCAGCAGGGAAGGGCGTTCGAAGTACAGATCCGTACCCACGAAATGCATCAGTTCGCCGAGTATGGCATGGCGGCGCACTGGCGCTACAAAGAAGCAGGCTCGCGCGGCGGCCAGGTGACTGCCTCCAGTGACTACGATCGCCAGTTGGCGTGGATGCGCCAACTGTTGGCCTGGAACACCGACGTCGAGACTTCCAAAGAGGCCGGTGAGCCCGCGGGTAAGGACGTCCTGCGTCCGGCCCTGCACGAGCCGGATGAGCGCATTTATGTGTTGACGCCTCAGGCTCGCGTCATTGAGTTGCCCAGAGGGGCAACGCCAGTCGACTTCGCCTATCACTTGCACACCGACCTTGGACACCGCTGCCGCGGCGCCCGGGTCGATGGTCAAATGGTGCCGTTGCAGACGCGCCTGTCCACTGGGCAGACGATTGAGGTCATCGCCGCCAAATCAGGCGGGCCCTCGCGCGACTGGCTCAATCCTCAACTCGGCTATCTGGCCAGTCCCCGGGCACGCGCCAAAGTGCGGCTCTGGTTCAATGCCATCGAACTGCAACAGCGAATCACGCAGGGGCAGGCGATGGTTGAGAAAGAACTACAACGCCTGGGCAAGACGGCCGTCAATCAGGAGCAGTTGGCCCAGAACCTGGGCTTTGCCAAAGCTGACGATCTCTATGTGGCCGCGGCCAAGGAAGAGTTCAGCCTGCGGCAGATTGACAGCGTGTTTCAGCAGCCGGTTGCCGCAGCGGCGCCATCGCCGGTGCTCACCCATGCCCGCAGTGTCGATAGCGCCGAGAAGGCAGGCAAGAGCGGTGTGCTGGTCGTCGGGGTGGGGTCGTTGCTGACACAGCTTGCGCGCTGCTGCCGGCCAGCGCCGCCGGATCGGATATGCGGCTTCGTTACGCGTGGGCGTGGCGTATCCATCCATCGGGCCGATTGTCACAGCTTCCAGGCCTTGGCCGAGCGGGAGCCCGAGCGGGTGATCGACGTCGAATGGGGAAACACATCGGATAGCTTCTATCCGGTGGATATCAGCGTGCACGCCCATGACAGGCCGGGGCTGTTGCGAGACCTGTCCGAAGTGTTCGCGCGTCTGCGGCTGAACGTGGTGGGCGTGAACACCCAGAGCAAGCAATCGCTTGCACATATGGTGTTCACGGTAGAGGTGCGCGGTGGAGACAGCCTGCAAAAAGCGCTGGATGCGCTGCGCGAAGTCTCCGGCGTGTCCTCGGCCGCCCGTCGATAAGCGGCCGCTTGCCGGAGGCTCAGTGGTCGTCCAGAGGCTGCCGGGTCTTGTCCTGGATGAAAAAGGAGGCCACCAGGCCCAGGGCGACCCCGAACATCACGTAGTAAGCCGGTGCCATCGGCGAGCCAGTGGTTTTGATTAGCCAGGTCACGATGAACTGCGCAAAACCGCCGAAAATCATCACGGCCACGTTATAGGCCAGCGACAGGCCGACCGAGCGCACTCGTGCCGGGAAGAGTTCCGCCATCACGGTGCTGAACACGCCGAAGAAAGCCGATACGAACAGGCAGACCACCAACTGTACAGTCAACAGTCGTTCGATCGATGGCGCTGCGGTCAGCCAGGCATAAAGCGGATAAAGCACCACCAGATAACCGATCAGCGAGCCGATGACCAGCGGGCGACGGCCGACGCGGTCTGACCAGGCACCCATGAACGGCGTGAGGACCACCATGACCGCCGCACCCGCCATTTGCACCAGGAAGGTCTCACTGATGGGCAGGTTGAGAATCTTGGTCGAGTACGTGACTAGATAAGTAAAGGTGATGTAGATGGATACCGTAGCGGTCACCACCAGCCCCACGCCGATCAGGGTTTCCCGCGTGTGGCGGGCTAGCATTTGCCCCAGGGTCAGTCGCTGCACGGCGCCACGGCTGGGGGCGCTTTCTTCAGCCTTGATGCGTTTGAACGTCGCGGTTTCGTCGAGGTTGCGGCGAATATAGATGGCGATAGGAACGATGACCAGCCCGAAAGCGAATGGCACACGCCATGCCCATGCCTCGATCTGCGCGGGCGTGAACACCTCGGTAATCAGCGTGCCGAAGGCGGCGCCGATGAGCAGGGCCAGCATCTGGCCTGCCATTTGCCAGGAACCGTAGAACCCGCGGCGCTCATCAGGCGCCATTTCGATCAGCAGCGCGGTGGACGTACCAAATTCGCCACCCGCCGAGAAGCCCTGCAGCAGACGGGCGATCAGGATGAAGATTGGCGCCAGAATGCCCGCGGCATGGTAGGTCGGAGCCACGGTAATCAGGGCGATGGACACCGCCATCAACGAGGTCACCAGCACCATGGCAGCTTTACGGCCCTTGCGGTCACCGTACAGCCCCAGCAGGATGCCGCCAACCGGTCGCATGAAGAAACCCACGCCAAAAATGGCGGTGGTCATCAAAATGGAGTTCAGCTCGCTGCCCGCTACGTTGGGGTCGACCGGGAAAAACAGCTTCGCGATGATCGGAGTCATGAAGGCGAAGACAAGAAAGTCGTACCACTCCAGAGCGTTGCCAATGACGGCCGCCACGATATTGCGGGTGGGAACTGCACGCTGCTGCACGATGAATCCTTAGAGTGTGGGGCCAGAAGAGGCGAATTTTAGGGGAAAATGCCGGCGAGGCGAGAAAACACCCGTCCAGCACCTGTGCGGCCCGCTCCCCTTGGCCGGGCGCGCATATCTGCGGCGGGTAGCCTAAACTCGAGGTTTTTCTCAAGGTTAGGCGATATGAACGCGCGCACGTGGTTGCAGACTCTGGTCGGATTCGACACCACCAGCCGGAATTCCAATCTGGCGCTCATTGAGACGGTTCGTGACTGGCTCAAGCAGCAGGGCGTACAAGCCTGGCTCGTGCACAATCCCGAGCGCACCAAGGCCAATCTCTTTGCCACCTTGCCGGCCAGTGACGGTGGTGTGCAAGGGGGAATCGTATTGTCGGGTCACACCGACGTGGTGCCGGTCGACGGGCAGGACTGGTCCACCGATCCGTTCACGCTGGTTGAAGCCGATGGGCGGCTTTATGGCCGTGGCAGTTGCGACATGAAGGGCTTTATTGCCGCATCACTGGCCTTGGTGCCCGAGTACCTGGCCATGCAGCGCAGCAAGCCGATTCACCTGGCGTTCTCCTATGATGAAGAGGTCGGTTGCGCAGGCGCCCCCTACATGATCGCCGACCTGCATGATCGCGGCATTCGTCCCGAAGGCTGCGTAGTGGGTGAGCCGACCGGCATGCAGGTCGTGGTGGCCCACAAAGGCATCAACCTGTTTCGTTGTCGTGTCCACGGCAGGGCCGCGCATTCTTCGCTGACCCCACGTGGTTGCAACGCCATTGAATACGCCGCCCGTCTGATCTGCCATATCCGCGATGTGGCCGACAGTTTCAAGGCCAATGGTCCCTACGACCAGTTCTATGACGTGCCGTTTTCCACCATGACGACCAATCAGATCCAGGGTGGCATCGCGGTCAATACCATTCCGGAGTCCTGCGAGTTTTCCTACGAATTCCGCAATTTGCCCGGTATGCCGGCCGAAGCCATCCAGGCCCAGGTCGAGACCTACGTGGCCGAAACGCTGCTGCCGCGCATGCGCGCCGAGTTCGGCGACGCCGCCATCGAGATCGAGCGCGGTGCAGCGGCTCCCGGCCTGGAGGCTTCCGAGCAGGCGGCGATTACCCAGTTGGTGCGTTCGCTGACCGACGATCGCAGCACCCGCAAGGTGGCCTATGGCACGGAAGCTGGTCTGTTTCAAGGCATAGGCATCCCCACTGTGGTCTGCGGTCCGGGTCATATCGAGCAGGCTCATAAACCCGACGAGTACGTTGCCCTGGATCAGCTGGCCGGGTGTGAAACCTTCCTGCGCAAACTGGGCCAGGCGCTCTGACGGCAGCGCCTGCGGGCATGGCCGGCCCCTGGTCCGCCATGCTCGGGTAAAATGTCGGGTTGCTAAACCGGTTCCGGTTGACGGCAGGCATCGGGCCTGTCGCCGTGCCAGACGCCGGCCAGATATCAGGTAGACCTCAGGTGAAACCTTACGACCTTCCGGATGCTAAGGGCCATTTCGGCCCTTATGGCGGCGTTTTCGTTGCCGAGACGCTGATGCATGCCTTGGCCGAGCTGCGCGCTGCCTATGACACGTATCGCGTGGACCCCAACTTCATCGAAGAGTTCAACTACGAGCTCAAGCATTTCGTCGGCCGGCCCAGTCCCGTCTACCATGCCGCCAGGTGGTCGAAAAAGCTCGGTGGTGCCCAGATCTGGTTCAAGCGCGAAGATCTCAATCACACCGGTGCGCACAAGGTCAACAACTGCATCGGTCAGGCCCTGTTGGCCAAACGTATGGGGAAACCTCGCGTCATCGCCGAGACCGGCGCAGGCCAGCATGGCGTGGCTTCGGCAACGGTGGCCGCCCGCTACGGCATGGAGTGCGTGGTCTACATGGGCAGCGAAGATGTGCGCCGTCAGGCCTCCAACGTTTATCGCATGAAGCTGCTTGGCGCCCGCGTCGTGCCGGTCGAGTCTGGGTCGCGCACGCTCAAGGATGCCCTGAACGAAGCGATGCGTGACTGGGTCACCAATATCGAAAATACCTTCTACATCATCGGTACGGTGGCCGGCCCGGATCCTTATCCGCGCATGGTTCGTGATTTCCAGACGGTGATCGGTAAAGAGTGTCTGGAACAGATGCCCGAGGCCACGGGCCGGCAGCCGGACTATGTGGTCGCCGCGGTAGGTGGAGGCTCTAACGCACTGGGTATTTTCCACCCCTACATCCCCTATGAAAACGTGCAGCTCATCGGCGTGGAAGCCGCCGGCGAGGGCATGGAGACCGGGCGTCATGCCGCGTCGCTGGCAGCCGGTCAGGTAGGCGTGCTGCACGGCAATCGCACCTATGTCATGCAAGATGCCGACGGTCAGGTACAGGAAACCCATTCAGTATCGGCCGGGCTGGATTATCCCGGTGTGGGCCCCGAGCATGCCTGGCTGAAGGACAGCGGTCGCGCCAGTTACGTCGGCATCACCGACGATGAGGCGCTGGCGGCCTTCCATGATTGCTGCCGGATCGAGGGCATCATGCCTGCGCTGGAGTCGTCTCACGCGATCGCGCAGGCCGTCAAAATGGCTCCGTCACTCTCGCAAGACAAGATCATTCTGGTCAACCTGTCGGGCCGTGGCGACAAGGACATGCATACCGTCGCCGAGCGCGGCGGCATTGAGCTTTGAACACCATGAGCCAACGTATCGCCGCTGCCTTTGAGCGCGTGGCCGCATCCGGCCGTGCCTCGGCACTCATCCCTTATATCGCGGCAGGGGATCCCTCGCCGGCGGCCACGGTGCCGCTGATGCACGCCTTGGTGGCCGCAGGCGCCGACATCCTTGAGTTGGGCGTACCCTTCTCGGATCCGATGGCCGATGGCCCGGTAATCCAGCGTGCTGCCGAGCGGGCGATTGCTCAGGGCATGGGGTTGTCGCGCGTGTTGCAGGCCGTAGCGGAATTCCGCCGTCAGGACCTGACAACGCCAGTCGTACTGATGGGCTACGGCAATCCCATCGAGCGCATGGGGCAGCAGGTTTTTGTCCAATCGGCCCGCGAGGCTGGCGTGGACGGCGTACTCGTGGTCGATTACCCGCCTGAGGAAATGGATGAATTCGGCGCGGCGCTGGAAGCGGCCGATATTGCTCCGATTTTCCTCATCGCGCCGACGACTACCGAAGCACGCATGCAGACTATCGGGCGCGCGGCCCGCGGCTATGCCTATTATGTGTCGCTCAAGGGTGTCACGGGTTCGGGCAGCCTCAATACCGACGATGTCGCGCAGCGCTTGGCCGTCATCCGCCGTCATATTGGCAAGTTGCCGATAGGCGTGGGCTTCGGCATCCGTGATGCCGACAGCGCCAGCCAGATTGCGCGTCATGCCGACGCCGTTGTCATCGGCAGCAAACTCATCGAAACCATGGAGCAGGCTGTGGCCGACGTGCCGCCTGCCCAGCAGACCGACGCCGCCATCAATGCTGCCAGCCTCTGGCTGGGCAGCATTCGTGAGGCGCTGGATCAAGTCAAACGAGAGCGCGCGCCGGCTTGAGCCAGCGCAAGCCGTCTACAGGAATACACATGAGCTGGATCGAAAAACTCCTGCCGCCTCGCATCAACAAAACCAGCGACAGTGGTGTGCGCCGGGTCCCTGAAGGTCTGTGGGTCAAGTGCCCGTCGTGTGAGTCCGTGCTCTACAGCGAAGACCTGGCGGCCAACCTGCATGTTTGCCCCAAATGCAGCCACCATATGCGCATCGGCGCACGCACGCGCATTGATTCGCTGCTGGACGTCGAAGGCCGTGTCGAACTCGGCCAGGAGACCCGTTCGGTCGACTCGCTCAAGTTCAAGGACACTCGCAAATATCCCGAACGTATCCAGGAGGCCATGAAGCAGACGGGCGAAACCGATGCGCTGGTCGTCATGAGCGGCTCCATCCATGGCGTGCCCGCTACGCTGGCTTGTTTTGAGTTTGAGTTCATGGGTGGTTCCATGGGTTCGGTAGTCGGTGAACGCTTCGTGCGGGGCGTCAAAGCCGCCATTGAACACAAGACGCCTTTCATCTGCGTGGCCGCGTCGGGTGGCGCGCGCATGCAGGAAAGCCTGCTGTCGCTCATGCAAATGGCCAAGACCAACGCCATGCTTACGCAACTGGCGCAGGCAGGTCTGCCATTCATCAGCATACTTACTGATCCCACCATGGGTGGCGTTTCCGCCAGCTTCGCTTTCATGGGTGATGTCGTGATTGCCGAGCCCAGGGCCCTCATCGGTTTTGCCGGTCCGCGCGTCATCGAACAGACGGTGCGCGAAAAACTTCCAGAAGGCTTCCAGCGTTCCGAGTTTCTGCTGCAAAAGGGCGCGATCGACATGGTGGTGGATCGCCGCCAACTGCGCGAGGAACTGGCCCGTTTGCTGGCCTTGTTGACGAATCAGCCGGCCGATCTCGTCACTACAACCTGAATTGCAGTTTAAACAGGCGGCAATCCAACGGGTTGCCGCCTATGCACTATTCCATAGAGCGAAGTAATGATTCGCTATTGCGCAGCGCCCTGTCGGTTTTTATGGATTTCGTGTTGCCTGTGTGACACATGAATGTCCGGTTTGTCCCTGCTTTCTGCTAAGGTTGTACGGTGTCTGTCTTCACAGATGAATGCACTTTGGAGTCCTTATGCACGGCCTGAACAAGAAAATCGCTTTGACCAGTATCGCCTCCTTGGTACTGGCTTTGGCTGCCGGTACTGCCCAGGCACAACAAGGCAGCGACGGCGGCGTCAGTGTCCATTACGGTATTGGTGATCACTACCAGCGCATCACGCTCAACTATGAAACCCCAACCTGGTGGAGCTACCAGTTCGGCAGCAATTGGGGCCGCCTGGATCTGAATGGCGAGTTCGGGGGGGCGTACTGGTGGGCAGATGGTTCGCGCGAACCCGGTCACGTCTGGCAGGCCAACGCAATTCCGATGTTTCGCTGGTGGGCAACCGACCGTTTCTATCTCGAAGCCGGTGTGGGCGCAACGGTCTTTTCTCACACCAGTTTTGCAGACAAACGTATCGGGTCGGCTTTTCAATTTGGCGACCACGTCGGCCTCGGTTTCCTGTTGACGCAAAACAGCCGTGTGGGCGTGCGTTATTCGCATTTTTCAAATGCCAATATCAAGAAGCCTAATCCTGGTCTGGATGTCGTCCAGCTGACATACACCTATCAGTTCTGATCTTGCTGCAGACTAGAAGCCGCTGATTACTTTATCGGCGGTTTTTTTTGTCTTGTCAGAATAATAGCGGCCTCAATGCTGAGCCACCTTGGTGATTGATTTCGCCGAGATGACCTGCTCCCCGTGATTAGTACGAAATCGATGTAGAGTCCGTTCCCAAAGGAATGGCAATGAAGAAACGATTTACGGAAGAGCAAATCATCGGCGTGCTCAAGGAAGCCGATGCAGGTGCCAAGCCCGCAGAGTTGTGCCGCAAGCACGGAATCTCCGAGGCAACGTACTACAACTGGAAGGCGAAGTTCGGTGGCATGACGGTGTCGGACGCTCAGAGGCTCAAGGAGCTGGAGCAGGAGAACAACAAGCTCAAGAAGCTGTTGGCCGAGTCGATGCTGGACAAGGCGGCGCTTCAGGATCTGCTAAGCCGAAAGTAGTCAGCCCGCAGGCCAAACGCGAGGCGGTCAGGACATTAATGACCGAGCGCAGCATGGGTGTTACCCGGGCCTGTGGGCTGGTAGGAATTTCGCGGTCGCTGTTTGCCTACGAGAGCACACGCTCAGGCGATGCTGCGCTGACCGAGCGCATGAAAGAGATGGCAGTGGCGAAACGACGCTACGGCTATCGGAGGATCCATGTGCTCTTACGTCGCGAAGGCTGGCAAGCAAATCACAAGCGAATCTGGCGGCTGTACAGTCTGGCAGGGTTAAGCGTGCGAAAACGAAAGCGTAAGCGAATCGCGGCGACCGAGCGCGTGGTTCGCCCAGCGGCAATCGCGCCGAATCAGAGTTGGTCAATGGACTTTGTGGCCGACGGCCTAGCCTATGGCCGCCGATTCCGCTGTTTGACTATCGTCGATGACTACACTCGCGAATGCCTGGCCATCGAGGTCGATACGTCGTTGCCGGGACTGCGTGTTGCCATGGTGCTGCAACGGCTGGCGGAGATGCGTGGCCTGCCGCGATCTATTACCGTGGACAACGGGCCAGAGTTCGCCGGAAGAGCCTTGGACGCCTGGGGGCCTACCAAGCAGGCGTAAAGCTGTCGTTTATTCGGCCGGGTAAGCCGGTGGAGAACGCTTATATCGAAAGTTTCAACGGCAAGTTCCGCGACGAATGCCTTAACGAGCACTGGTTCTTGTCCCTGCGACAGGCTAAAAGCTTGATCGAAAACTGGCGAGTCGAGTACAACACCGATCGGCCTCACAGCGCGCTCGGATATTTAACGCCGGCGCAATTCGTGCAGGCTCATCAGAAAGAAGGTCTTTTACCCCTGGGCTCTATGTCGGTGCCGTACTAAATCTGGGGGCAGGTCAGAGACACCAAGTTTTTGGGATACAAAAAAAACTGCCAGGCTTGGCCTGGCGGTTTCTATGTGCGCTTGATTTAACGCGCCGTTTCGACCTGCACCAGCGGTGCGGACGAGGCTTGGGCTACGGGCTTGCGCTCGCGTCCCAAGCGTGCCGGGGCTTGGTCTGCCGCGCTTTGCGCTTGAGATTGGGCCTGGCGGGCAGGGTCCGTTTGTACCCAGGTCAGGCCGGCGGCTTGGACCACGGCGTTCAGGGCCGCTTCGCCGACAACGATCGGAGCGGACGCCGGCTTGGGCGCGGCAACGACAGCGGCCGGTTCGGTCGCGGCCGGTTCGGCGGCGGTTTGCGCAGGCGTCGTCTGTGCAGGGACAACCGGAGCGACTTCGGCGGTCGCCGCAGCCGTATCGGGTTGGACCGCAGGCACGGCGGGGGCCGTAGCAACCACGGGTTCTGCCGCGGCCGGTGCCACGGTGGCTTCAGGCGTCACCGGAGCAACAGGAGCACTCGCCGGAGCCGCCGCGGGTTCTACCGCAGCAACCGGGCTGGCAGGTGCAACTGGCGCGGCAGGCACAGCCGCAGCGGTGGAGAGCTCCGACGCTCCGGCAGCAACTGGCGCAGCGGCAGCAACCGGGACAACGGCGTTGTCCACGGGGGCAGGCTTCGCGGGGGCGACCGGTACCGCAGCAGGGGCGAGGTCAGGCTGGGGCTCTTCGACCTTGACCGGTTCGGATGTGGCAGTGACACCATAGGCCGGTGCAGGAATCAGGGCCGAGGCGTTGCTCTGGGGTTCGTCGGCGTCGTCACCGGTTTCGATGGGCTGACCATCGGCATCCAGCGTGGCGCCGTCTTCCTGGCTGCGGCGACCACGGCGGCTGCGGCGGCGACGGCGCTTGCGCTCTGGGTCGGCCTGGCCTTCACCGTCGGCGCTCAACGGCGCCTCGTTGTCGGTACCCGTGATCTCTTCGTCGGCTGCGGGAGCTTGGACGGCGACAGCGGGTAGAGCCGAGGCCACGGACTCGGCCAGTGCCGCCACCATGGTTTCCTGCTCGCTCATCTTGCCTTCTTGAACATCGCCCTGCGCATCGATGGTGCCGTCTTCACGGCGACCCCGGCCGCGGCCGCGGCGATTGCGCCCATTGCGGGGCGTGGCCGCTTCGTCTGCGGTTTCCGTCGCGGCGGGGCGTGCGACGTTGGCCTGAGCTTCGACGTTGCGTGCCTGGCGGGCTTCGTTGCGCTGCTCGTTGCGTTCGCCGCGCGGTTCGGGGCGTTGGGCCTCGTTGCGGAGAGTATCGCTGCGTTGCTCTTCAGGACGGCGGCCGCCACGGACATTGCGCTGTTCCTGGCCTTCGCTGTCTGGGGTGCGACGGTTCCGGTTGCGATCGGCGCCATGGCGATCGCCACGGCGCTCCTGGCCATCGTGGCCGCGCTTGCCGCGGTTACCACCGGCACTGCGCTTGGCTTGTTCGGTGGGCTTTTCTACGGGCTTAGCCGGTTCATTGCCTCCTGACAGCCAGTTCATGAAACGCTTGAACAAGCTGCCCAGGCTGGCACCTTCAGCCGGCTTCTGCGTCGGGCTGACGGGGCTAGGGGCGGATACCGGTGCAGGCTGCGCCGGTGTGATGCCCTTGACCAAGGCCTCCGGGCGCGTCTTGATTTCCTGCTCGCGCGGGCTCCAGGTGAGATCGGTAGCCGGCGCTTCGGCCAGTTCGAAACTGGTCTTGGGCTCTTCGAGGCGCGGATCGTCGTGACGCAGGCGCTCGATATGATGATGAGGCGTCTCCAGGTGCTTGTTCGGGATGAGCACCAGGTTGACCTTCAGGCGGGCTTCCATCTTGGCGATGTCGGCACGCTTTTCATTTAGCAAGAAGGTAGCCACATCCACCGGAACCTGTGCATGCACGGCGGCGGTGTTTTCCTTCATGGCTTCTTCTTGCAGCAGGCGCAGCACGTGCAGCGCGCTGGACTCGGCGTCGCGGATCACACCGGTGCCCGTGCAGCGCGGGCAGGTGATGTGCGAGCCCTCGTTCAGGGCCGGGCGCAGGCGCTGGCGCGACAGCTCCATGAGGCCAAAGCGCGAAATCTTGCCCATCTGCACGCGGGCACGGTCAAAGTGCAGGGCGTCCCGCAGGCGTTGCTCGACAGCACGTTGATTCTTGCTGTCTTCCATGTCGATGAAATCGATGACGATCAAGCCACCGAGGTCGCGCAGGCGCAACTGGCGGGCCACTTCATCGGCGGCTTCCACGTTGGTGCGCAGGGCCGTTTCCTCGATATCAGCGCCGCGCGTGGAGCGGGCCGAGTTCACGTCGACGGCCACCAAGGCTTCGGTATGGTCGATGACCACGGCGCCGCCGGAGGGCAGTTGTACGGTGCGCGAGTACGCCGTTTCGATCTGGTGCTCGATCTGAAAGCGCGAAAAGAGCGGGATGTCGTCGCGATAGCGTTTGACGCGCTGGACATTGTCCGGCATGACCACGCTCATGAAGGCCGTGGCCTGATCAGCGATTTCGTCAGTATCGATCAGGATTTCGCCGATTTCGGGCGAGAAGTAGTCGCGAATGGCCCGGATAACCAGGCTGGACTCGAGATAAATCAGGATGGGGGCGGCATTGTCGCGGGCGGCTCCGTCGATAGCCGTCCACAATTGCATGAGGTAGGCAAGATCCCACTGCAACTCTTCCACGCTCCGGCCGATGCCGGCGGTGCGGGCGATGATGCTCATGCCTTGCGGCACATCGAGCTGCTCCATCGTGTCGCGCAGTTCCTGGCGATTTTCACCCTCGACGCGGCGCGAAACGCCACCACCTCGGGGGTTGTTGGGCATCAGAACGAGGTAACGGCCGGCCAGCGAAATAAAGGTGGTCAGGGCCGCGCCCTTGTTGCCACGCTCTTCTTTCTCGACCTGAACGATCAGTTCCTGGCCTTCCCGTAGCGCGTCTTGGATCCGGGCGCTGCGTACGTCCACGCCTTCTTTGAAGAAGCTGCGGGCAACTTCTTTGAAAGGCAGAAAGCCGTGTCGGTCTTCGCCGTAGTTGACGAAGCAGGCCTCAAGGCCGGGTTCGATACGGGTAATGACGCCTTTGTAAATATTGCCTTTGCGCTGTTCGCGGCCGGCGGTTTCTATATCGAGGTCGATGAGTTTTTGCCCATCGACGATGGCGACGCGTAGTTCTTCCTGGTGCGTCGCATTAAACAGCATGCGCTTCATGAGTGCGGTTCTCCGTAGTCAGGACACGCCGATATCGGCGCGTGACCTCGGGTCACTCGGGCTGCGACTGAAGCAAACAAGAAAAATGCGGACCGTACCTGAGCGGCGCTCAGGCGTATCCGCCGCGCGTCACGCGGGCACGTCGTGCCATAGGGCACGGGGTTCTGGCAGCAGGAGGGTCAGCTTCACTGGTAGTGGTTTGACGGAACGGTTGCTGTGAACGTCAGACGCCTTAAGGCGTCTGGTGCGTAATAAATATTCGACGATTCTTGCTGTGCTTCAGATCGCTTGCGGCTGGCAACGGATCTCTGCCAGGAAGGCGGGCACTGCATGCCACACCACCGTCCGGCAGATCGCGGTTGCGCCGGCGACCAAGTAAACCCAGGAGCTGAACGGAGACAGTACAATGGTGTCCCGCGCATCCGACGGAGACGCGCGAATCTCTCCGCATCTCAACGCCAGGCAAAACGGTGTCACACCCGCAAGAGCCTCTGTAGTTCAGCCCCTTAAGGCTGTCCCGATTATATGCCGCTTTCCGCAATGCGCAAACAGACTTCCCCAGTGCCTCTCTCTGTACGTATGGTCGAGGTCGAGGTGGGCCAGGAAGGCCAGCGCCTGGACAATTTTCTGCTCCGCCTGTGCAAGGGCGTTCCCAAGAGCCACATTTACAAAGCCATTCGTGGCGGTGAGGTGCGAGTAAATAAGGGACGAAGCAGCGCGGACTATCGCGTGGAGGTGGGCGATATCGTGCGGGTGCCTCCCTTGCGGCTGCCCGACCCCGGCGCGCCCAGGCCTGTACCCGCGTCAGAGTTTCCCATCGTGTTCGAGGACGACGCCATGCTCGTCATCGACAAACCCGCCGGTGTGGCGGTGCACGGCGGCAGCGGAGTCTCGTTCGGCGTCATCGAGCAATTGCGGGCGGCGCGGCCCGAGGCGCGCTTCCTCGAGCTGGTCCACCGGCTCGACCGCGACACTTCCGGATTGCTCATGGTGGCCAAAAAACGCAGTGCCCTGCTGGCGTTGCACGCCATGTTGCGCGAAGGGCGGGGCGGCAAGCGCTATCTGGCGCTGGTCGAGAGAGACTGGGTCAACGACCGTCAGCATATCCGCTTTGCGCTTACAAAATGGACGACCCAAAGCGGGGAGCGCCGGGTCAAAGTGGATCCCGAAGGCCAGGTGGCGCACACCATCGTGACACTCAAGCAGCGCTTCGGGGGCTACAGCCTGGTTGAGGCCGAGTTGCGTACCGGGCGCACGCACCAGATCCGGGTGCATCTGGCCGCCAGTGGCTTTCCCATCGTCGGTGATGATAAGTACGGGTCGGATGCAGTGAGGGCCGCCTTCGCCCGCCGAGGTTTTAATCGCATGTTTCTGCATGCCTATCAATTGACGCTGGACCACCCGCTCACGGGTGAGCGCTTGGATCTGGTGGCGGAACTGCCTGCTGCCTGTCGCAATCTGTTGCAGCAACTGGAGACAGCCTGATATGTCGTATGCAATGGTGGTGTTCGATTGGGACGGCACCCTGATGGATTCCACCCACAGTATCGTGGCGGCCATTCAGGCGGCTGCACGCGATCTCGATTTGCCTGTCCCCACGGCCTCGGAGGCCAGTTGGGTGATCGGGTTGTCGCTCGAGAGCGCGCTCAAGCGCGCCGTGCCTCAGCTCACGCCGGCGTTGATGCCACGCTTTTTGGAGCGCTACCACATCCATTACTTATTGCGCGATCCTGAGCTACGTCTGTTTGAGGGCGTGCGCGAACTCCTGGACAGCCTGGCCAGCCAGAACGTGCGTTTGGCTGTGGCCACCGGCAAGAGCCGTGTGGGTCTGAATCGCGTGTTGGCAGCCACTGGGTTGGGGCCGGTCTTCGATGCTACCCGCACGGCCGATGAAACCTTCAGCAAACTGCACCCTGAGATGCTGCACCAGATCATGAGCGATCTGGATGTGGATCCGGCACGGGTTGTCATGGTGGGAGACACCACCCACGACCTGCAAATGGCACTCAATGCCGGCGTGCATGGCCTGGGCGTTTCGTATGGCGCCCATAGCCTGGACGAACTGCAGGCTTGCGCCGCCCAGGCCATTGTGCACAGCGTGCCGGAAATGGCGCAGTGGTTGACGCCGCGCATCGCGGGCTGAGTGAGGGCAGGATAATATCGGACACAAAGGCTGATCACTCAGGGGAATTTTCGCGCCACTGGCCGCGTCTATAGTAGATAGCGCGCCAGCGTTATGGCCTGCCTACCGGAGTGTCCCATGCTGATTCGAAAGCCGTCCCCAATTTCCTCCTCGGAAATCACTCCTGAGGAAGTCTGGCGTTCCCGCCGCGAGTGGATGATGCGCAGCGCAACCGTTGCGGCTGCTCTCGGGCTGTCGGGCTGGGCGGGGCGCCGAGCCTGGGCCGATGAGGGGGCGTTGCCGGGTAAGTCCATGCCGCAATTTGCGGTTCCTGATCAGCAGACATCCTTCAAGGACATCACCTCGTACAACAATTACTACGAGTTTGGTCTGGATAAGGGGGATCCTGCCCGGGCGGCGGGCGCGCTCAAGACCCGCCCCTGGACGGTCAGCGTCGAGGGTGCGGCCGGCAAGCCGCGGGTTTTCGATATCGACGAGCTGCTCAAGCTTGCTCCCATGGAAGAGCGGATCTACCGTCTGCGCTGCGTCGAAGGTTGGTCCATGGTGATTCCCTGGGTTGGGTACTCCCTGTCCACGTTGCTCAAGCAGGTGGATCCCACGGGTAATGCCAAATATGTCGAGTTCGTAACGGCAGCCCAGCGTGAGACCATGCCAGGGCTGCGGTATCCGGTACTCGATTGGCCCTACACGGAGGTCCTGCGCATGGACGAGGCCATGCATCCTTTGACCATGCTGGTGTTTGGTCTGTACGGTAAAGTTTTGCCCAACCAGAATGGTGCTCCCCTGCGCCTGGCCGTTCCCTGGAAATATGGGTTTAAATCTGCCAAATCCCTGGTGCGTATCCGGTTGCTCGAGCAAGCTCCGCGCAGTAGCTGGATGAAGGCCGCGCCGCAAGAGTACGGCTTTTATGCCAACGTCAATCCGCAGGTTCCGCATCCGCGTTGGAGTCAGGCAACCGAGCGACGCATCGGCGAAGGGGGGATCTTCACGCCCAAACGCCCGACGTTGATGTTCAACGGCTATGCCGATCAGGTGGCCGGGCTCTATCAGGGCCTGGACCTGAAGGCTAACTACTGAGTCCGGCGCGGCATGGGCCAACGGTCGGTGCGTATCGTCGGGCAGGTAAAGCCCCTGGTATTTCTTCTGGGCCTGGTCCCAGCCTTGCGCTGGGTCTGGCTTGGGCTGCATGATGGTTTAAGTGCCAACCCCATAGAATTCCTGACCCGTTCCTCTGGAACCTGGGCACTCGTCTGTCTGTTGGTGACGCTGGCCATCACGCCGGTGCGTCGCCTGGTGCATCTGCCGGCGCTTGTGCGCTTGCGTCGCATGTGTGGCTTGTTTGCGTTTTTCTATGCGGCCTTGCACTTCACCGCTTGGGTGTGGTGGGACAGGGGGCTGGAGCTGGCATCCATGCTCCATGATCTTGCTGAGCGGCCATTCATTCTCGTGGGCTTCATGGCTTTTGTGCTCATGACTGCGCTGGCGCTGACATCCACCCAGGCAGCCATGCGTCGCCTGGGGCGCCATTGGCAGCAACTGCATCGAGCCGTCTATCTCATTGGCCTGTTGGCCGTACTGCATTATTGGTGGCACAAGGCTGGCAAGAACGATTTTCGCGAACCGTTGATCTACGGGGCGGTGCTCTTCGTGCTGCTGGGGTGGCGGGTAGCGGCCTGGGTGACCCGGCGCCGCGAGATCAGGGCTGGGCCTTCATAGCCTTCATGATGGCGGCCGTTTCAGCATCCGGCTGGCCATCGTAATGGGTCGGTCGATAATGCATTTGAAATGCCGTCAGCACATTTCGGGTGGCCCGATCGAGCTTGCCATGGCGCGGAGTGTCATAGCCGAGGCGGGCGAGTTCGGTCTGAAACCACGCGACGTCCGGAAGGCTTGCTGACTGGAGTCGCAACAATTGAGTTGCAGCCTCGTCTTCGTTGTACCAACGGCCTATGCCTTCCTGGGCCAGCGCCCTCCACGGGAAGGCCGGTCCAGGGTCGAGTTTGCGTTGCGGTGCAATGTCGCTGTGGCCGACGATGTTTTCGGGGCGGATGCCATGGCGGCCGGCGATCTCCCGCAGCAGATGCGACAGCGCGGTGATCTGCGCAGGCAGGTAGGGTGCATAAAGCAGCGTGCCGTCAGCCTGTTTTTGCCAGCCTGCATTGACGATCTCGATGCCGATCGACGTGAAATTCAGTGAGTTTTGTTCAAACCAGCGGCTGGCGCCGGCGTGCCAGGCGCTACGGTTTTCATCTACCAGTTGATACACGCGGGCATCCGGGCGGGCACTCACCAGATAATGCGCGCTGACCTGCGTCTGCGAGAGCAGCCGCAGCGACTCGGCGTCGTCGGCCGTAGTGTAGTGCAGCACGATGTAACGCACCCGGCTGCTCTGGCCCGTGGCCGTGACGGAGCGGTCCACGGTGCTGGCGCAAGCCGCCAGCATCAGGCAGGTAACGAGGGCTGCGGCCAGGCGCGGCATGATTTAGCGGGCCAGAAAGAGGAAGAGAGTGGGCTGTTTGTCCAGGTCGGGGGGGGCATCCTGCTGCCACTGCGCCACCGTACGGGTGCGCACCCACTCGCGCTCGGTCGATAATGATCTGGCCACGCACAGGCGAGTGTCGCCGCGCAGGGCAGCCAGCAGTGTGCCAAACATCGCCATATTGCGGTAGGGTGTTTCAATGAGCATCTGCGTCTGGTCATGCCGGGCGGAATGCTGCTCCCAGGCGCGCAACTGCTTGGCGCGCTCGGTCGCGTCAACCGGAGCATAGCCATGGAAGGCAAATCGCTGTCCATCCAGGCCGCTGGCCATAAGGCCAAGCAGGATGGAGGAGGGGCCTACCCACGGTTTGACCGTATAGCCCAGGCGATGGGCGACTGCGGCCACTTTGGCGCCAGGATCTGCCACGGCAGGGCAGCCGGCTTCGGACACCAGGCCGATCTCCTTGCCTGCTTTAATGGGAGCCAGCCAGGCTTCGATCTGGCGCGCATCGGCCTGATCGTTGAGCGTATGGATGGTTATTTCCTGGAGCGGATGTTCGGTGCCTATCAGTTTGAGAAAGGCGCGTGCCGTCTTGGCATTTTCGGCGATATAGCAGTCCAGCCTGCCGGCGAGGGCGCGGACGTCGCTGGGCAGCCAGCGCTCGACTGGAGCCTCGCCCAGGCCAACGGGGATTAGGTGCAGCGCGCCGCTCATGCGCCGCACCCCAGCGGAGGCAGGCCAAATCGCGTCAGCATTCCGGTCAGGGCGATCAGTGGCAGGCCGATAATGGCGGTGGGATCGTCGCTGCGCATGCTTTCCATCAGCACGATCCCCAGGCTTTCTGCCTTGGCGCTGCCTGCAGTATCGTAGGGGTGCTCGGCGTGCAGATAGGTGTCGATGTCGGCGTCGCTCAGTGGGCGAAATTTGCAATAAGTGATGACGTCGGTCTGTTCGGTTCGTTGCCCGTCCGTGACGGCCAGCGCGCTATGAAACTCAACCATTTGCCCGGACAGTCGCCGCAACTGAGCTTGTGCGCGCGCGAAGTCGCCGGGCTTGCCAATCGGTTGGCCGTCTATCGTCGCGACCTGATCCGAGCCGATCACCACGCTGCCGGGGTGTTGGCGGGCTACGGCCATGGCTTTTGCCACGGATAGACGCAGTGCGATCGCCGCAGGTGTCTCTCCCGGTTGTGGTGTTTCGTCCACATCCGGCGAAATACTCTCGAACGGCAGGCGTAGGCGCTCAAGCATGGCGCGCCGGTAGCGGGAGCTGGAGGCAAGGATGAGGCGAGAAGGCGTAGTCATGCGATATTTGACGGTGATCTGTAAGTCACGGTATTATCTAAAGTTTTGCGGCGATTTTGCTGCGTATTGATTACTTTGCTTGGCTGGATTTTCTTGTCGGAGTCGCCTTTGGTGGCATATGCGTGGCTATTGCCATGCGCTGCAATGCAATAGGTGCTTTCTGCGTGGGTTTGCAGTCTTTTGGCAAGGCGTCACCGTAGCGTAATGGCTAAAAACAATGGTTGATCCTGTAGAAAAAGCAGTGGTTAAGGCGTCTGGCGGCAATGCCGTAGTCGTGGATGCATATGCTATGGCGCGTCAGGGTCAGCAGGCATCCGGCGAGATAGCGCTTGCGAGGCTGTCGCGCTTCATGGAAGGGCTGCCCGAGCAGGCTGCCGGAGACGCGGGCATCGCTCGCTGGTCGGTAGTCGGCGAAGTGGGTAAAGGTACGGGCAAGTCGGGTGGCGTCATTTCCGGCCAGCCTTTGCTGCGCTTGCATATCGAGGCCAATCCGGTCCTGATCTGCCAGCGTTGCAACGCACCCTTTGTCCACCCGGTGGATTCCGAGGTGGTGCTGCAGCTGGTTGAGTCGGAGGATGATCTCGACGACGAGCTGGCGGATCTGCAGGATGCCCAGGAAGAAGGTTTGGATTTTGCGGCTGACGTACCTGAAAAGGTCGTGGGCTCGCATCGTTTCGATCTGTTGGCCCAGATCGAGGATGAGCTCATATTGAGCATTCCGTATGTGCCCCGCCATGATATCTGCCCGGATGCGTCTGGTCAGGCGGTGGGGAAAAAGGCCGCTTCGGGCGATGCATCGCAGGCGTCCGAAGTCAAGCGTCCCTCACCGTTTGCGGTGTTGGAACAACTGAAGCGTAAGAATTGAAATCAACTCGGGCGGCATTCGCGTACAATGCGGCCCGTTTCTAGGAGTCATCATGGCTGTTCAACAAAACAAGAAGTCCCCGTCCAAGCGCGGCATGCACCGCTCGCACGATTTTCTGGTGAACCCGCCGACGGCCATCGAGCCCAACACGGGCGAATCGCACCTGCGTCACCACATCAGCCCCAACGGTTTCTACCGTGGTCGTAAGGTCCTGAAGACCAAGGCTGACGAATAAGGCCTGTCGGCCGAACTCGTAACCCGGACCGCTTCGGCTGATTGCAGACCTGGCACCCGTGATACGCATCGCTATAGACTGCATGGGCGGGGACCACGGTCTGCCCGTCACCATACCGGCCGCGCTCGAGTTCGCCCGGCAATATCCGGATACCCGGCTGTTGCTGGTCGGGCTCCCCGACGCCATTGAAGCCGCGCTGGCCGAACATCGTTCGGTTCCGCGCGATCGTCTTGACGTCGTGGCTGCCTCCGAGGTCGTCACCATGGACGACCCGGTGGAGGTGGCTCTGCGCCGCAAAAAAGACTCGTCCATGCGACTGGCTGCTCAGGCCGTCAAGGACGGTCGGGCCGACGCCTGCGTGTCAGCCGGCAATACCGGCGCGTGGATGGCAATTTCCCGATATGTGCTCAAGACGCTGGATGGCATAGACCGGCCGGCGATCGCGACGTCCATCCCGAATCAGACGGGGGGCGCCACGACGGTGCTCGATCTCGGGGCCAACGTCGATTGTACGGCCGAGCATCTGCTGCAGTTCGCCATCATGGGCGCTGCGCTGGCGCAAGCCATCGATCATCTCGACCGGCCTACCGTAGGGTTGTTGAATATCGGCGAAGAGGTCATCAAGGGCAATGAAGTGGTCAAGGAAGCCGCCGAGTTGCTGCGAGCCAGTCCGCTGAATTTCCGTGGCAACGTGGAAGGCGACGATATTTTCAAAGGCACGGTCGACGTCGTCGTATGCGACGGCTTTGTCGGTAACGTCGTACTCAAATCCGTCGAAGGGTTGGCGAAGATGCTCTCCAGCGTCATTCGCGAAGAATTCAAGCGCAACTTCATCACGCTGCTGGCCGGCGCGGTTGCCACACCGGTGCTTAACCGGCTGCGCCGCCGCGTCGACAATCGCCGTTATAACGGTGCTGCCCTGCTTGGGCTGCGTGGTGTCGTGATCAAAAGCCATGGTTCGGCTGATGCCTATGCCTACGGCTTTGCGCTGCAGCGCGCGCGCGAGGCGGTTGCCAGCCGATTGCTGGAACGCACGGCCCAGACGGTGGCCGAGATCAATGAGCGCGTCCAACTGAACGAGGCTGCCGCGAATAATGCCGCGGCTGCGGGGGACACCGTTTGATGAGCAAGGCAATGAAATATTCGGTGATTGCGGGTTCGGGTGGATACCTGCCCGAGCGTGTGGTGTCCAACGATGATCTGGCCGCTGAACTGGCCAAGCGCGATATTCAGACCTCCGATGAATGGATCGTCGAGCGGACGGGTATCAGGCAGCGGCATCTGGCCGATCGTGGCGTGACTACCAGCGTGTTGGCGACTGAGGCTGCCCGGCGTGCGATGGCGGACGCCGGCGTGGGCCCCGATGACCTCGATTTGATCATTGTGGCGACGTCCACCCCGGATTTCGTATTTCCGAGCACAGCTTGCCTGGTGCAGGCCAACCTCGGCGCCAAGGGCCGTGCGGCGTTCGATGTGCAGGCCGTGTGCAGCGGCTTTGTGTATGCGCTGACAACGGCCGACAGCTTCGTGCGCGCTGGCCGTGCCCGCTGTGCCCTGGTGATCGGTGCAGAAGTCTTCTCCCGCATTCTGGACTGGAACGACCGGAGCACCTGCGTGTTGTTTGGCGATGGCGCGGGCGCCGTCGTGCTCAAGGCTTCCGATGAGCCCGGTGTCCTTGCTGCGCATTTGCATGCCGATGGCAGTCAGACCAAGATTCTGTGCGCAGCAGGCAACGTGGCCTACGGCGCCGTCACTGGCGATCCTTTCCTGCGTATGGATGGGCAGGCAGTGTTCAAGCAGGCTGTGACGGTTCTGGACCGGTCGGCGCGCGAAGTCTGCGCCGAGGTCGGCATGACCATCGATCAGGTCGATTGGCTGGTGCCGCACCAGGCCAACGTCCGCATTCTGAATTTTCTTGCACGTAAGCTCAACGTATCGGCTGACCATGTCGTCGTTACCGTTGACCAGCATGCCAACACCTCGGCGGCCAGTGTGCCGCTTGCCCTGGATGTGGCACGCCGTGATGGCCGCATCAAAGCCGGTCAGCATGTGCTGATGCAGGGCGTGGGTGGCGGATTCACCTGGGGCTCGGTACTGGCCCGCATGTAGTGCGGCCGGGCATGACGCCCGCCGCGCGGTTCGCTAACGTAAAGAGATCACGGACCACCATGAAACTCGCATTTGTGTTCCCTGGCCAAGGATCCCAATCCGTCGGCATGATGGATGCATGGGCCGGCAATGCCGCCGTGGCTGATGTGCTCGCGCGCGCCAGCCAGGCGCTGGGCCAGGATCTGGCCGCCCTGATTGCCCAGGGTCCGGCCGATCAACTCAACCTCACCACGAATACCCAGCCCGCCATGCTGGCGGCAGGTGTTGCCTGTTTTGCTGCCTGGCGTGATGCCGGCGGCCCATTGCCTGCCGTGATGGCCGGGCACAGCCTGGGCGAGTACGCGGCTCTGACTGCTGCGCAGTCCCTGGCGCTGGAAGACGCCGTACGCCTGGTGCGGATTCGTGCGGATGCCATGCAGGCTGCGGTGCCCGTGGGCACTGGAGCGATGGCTGCGATTCTGGGCCTGGATGACGATGCCGTCCGAGCAGCTTGTGCGCAGGGCGCTCAGGGCGAGGCTGTCGAGGCCGTCAACTTCAATGCGCCGGCGCAGGTCGTGATTGCCGGGCACAAGGCTGCCGTTGAACGCGCCTGCGAAGCCGCCAAGGCCGCGGGTGCCAAGCGCGCCTTGCTGTTGCCGGTTTCGGCGCCATTTCACTCCAGTTTGCTCAAGCCGGCAGCAGAGGTGCTGGCGAAGGCGCTGGCCGATGCCGCCGTGCATTCACCCGCGGTTCCCGTCATCAATAACGTGGATGTCGCGCTGCCCTCCGATCCTGCCGCCATCCGGAATGCCTTGGTCCGCCAGGCCTGGCACGCGGTGCGCTGGGTTGAAACCGTGCAAGCCATGAAGGCGCAAGGCGTCACGCACGTCATCGAATTTGGTCCGGGCAAGGTCCTGACCGGCCTGACCAAGCGTATCGATGGCGATCTGACCGGTCTGGCCGTGACGGATCCTGCTTCGTTGGATGCCGCGCTGGCGCTCGTCAAGGGAAATTGAGTATGGAACACACCATCAAGGATCTGGAAGGCAAGATTGCGCTGGTGACTGGCGCCACGCGTGGCATCGGTCGCGCCATTGCTCAGGAGCTGGCGGCTCGCGGTGCCAAGGTTGTCGGCACGGCCACGTCGCAGGCCGGTGCCACGACCATTAGCGAAGCGCTGGCTGCCAGCGGCGGCCGTGGCGTCGTACTGAACGTCACGGACGCTGCAGCCGTCGATGCGCTCATCGACGAGTTGGGCAAAGAGGGCGGTGGTCCGCACATCCTGGTCAACAACGCCGGTATTACCCGCGACACGCTGGCCATGCGCATGAAGGACGACGATTGGGGCTCGGTGATCGACACCAATCTGAGCTCGGTCTTTCGTCTGTCGCGCGCCGTACTGCGCAACATGATGAAGGCACGCTGGGGTAGGATCATCAACATCACTTCCGTGGTGGGTTCGGCCGGCAATCCCGGCCAGGCCAACTACGCGGCCGCCAAGGCTGGTGTGGCTGGCATGACGCGCGCCCTGGCGCGCGAACTGGGCAGTCGCAATGTCACGGTAAACTGCGTGGCTCCCGGTTTCATTGATACCGACATGACACGTGTCCTGGGCGAAGAGCAGACCGCAGCCCTTTTGCAACAAATTCCGCTGGGGCGCTTGGGTGCCCCGGCCGATATCGCCAATGCGGTCGGCTTCCTGGCCAGTCCTTCGGCGGGTTACATTACGGGTACCACCCTGCACGTCAACGGCGGGATGTATATGTAATAAATGCGGCATGCTGGCGTGGCGCAACAGCCGGCCAGCCTGCCGCGGCGACACCCGTGACCCATGTATCGGACCTTCCGTAGCATGCGGTCCGGCCCCCCTTGCCGACAGGCTGGGTGAGGTCGAAAAAACGCGGTGTTTTTTTCTCACGGCCCGGCGTTTGCATTCCTCAACGCTTGGCTATAATTCGCGGGATTTTTCCCAATTGGAGATCTGCATGGAAAGCATCGAACAGCGCGTCAAGAAGATCGTCGCTGAACAACTTGGCGTGAACGAAGCCGAGATCAAGAACGAGTCCTCCTTCCTTGACGACCTCGGTGCCGATTCGCTCGACATGGTCGAGTTGGTCATGGCCCTCGAAGACGAGTTCGAGACCGAGATCCCCGACGAAGAGGCTGAAAAGATCACGACCGTTCAACAAGCGATTGATTACATCAATTCGAACGGTAAGCAGTAATCAGCACAAGCCTATCTATCCGGCGTTTTCGGACGCAGGAGTCAGGGCGGTTTTAGGTATAGCCATGCGACCCGCGCGGGGACGCATCCGGCCGGGCAGGCCCGGTGATTCCGCGTGGTTTGTCAGGTCAACCAAAAACCGCCTTTATTTTGTCTGTTTGAGGAGTCATCCGTGAAGCGACGTGTCGTCATCACCGGCTTGGGCATCGTTTCCCCCGTGGGCAACGATCTGGCCACCGCTTGGGACAATATCGTCAACGGACGTTCTGGCATTGGCCGTATCTCGCGATTCGATCCGTCGGCCCTGACCACCCATATCGCGGGCGAGGTCAAAGGCTTTGACGTCACGCAATACGTCCAGCCCAAAGAGGCGCGCCAAATGGATACCTTTATCCATTATGGTGTGGCCGCCGGCGTGCAGGCGTGGCGCGATTCGGGTCTAGAGGCCACCGAAGAAAATGCCGATCGCATCGGCGTGATTGTGGGTTCGGGCATAGGCGGCCTGCCGCGTATCGAAGAAACGCAGACGGATCTGCTGGCCAAGGGCCCGCGCCGGATTTCGCCGTTCTTCGTGCCGGGTTCGTTGATCAATCTGATTTCCGGCCATCTGTCGATCATGTTTGGTCTCAAGGGGCCGAGCTACGCCGTAGTCTCCGCCTGCACAACCGGGCTGCACAGCATCGGTGATGCGGCCCGTCTGATTGAGTATGGCGATGCTGACGTGATGATTGCGGGCGGTGCCGAATCGACCGTTTCTCCCCTGGGCATCGGTGGCTTTGCCGCCATGCGCGCGCTGTCCACGCGCAATGACGATCCGACCACGGCCTCGCGTCCCTGGGATCGTGACCGGGACGGTTTCGTGCTCGGTGAGGGTGCTGGTGTGCTCGTGCTCGAAGAGTATGAACACGCCAAGAAGCGCGGTGCGCGTATTTATGGTGAGTTCGTGGGCTACGGCATGAGTTCGGATGCGCATCACATCACCGCGCCTGACAAGGACGGTCCGCGCCGCGGCATCGTCAATGCCTTGCGCAACGGGGCCATCAATGCCGCAGACGTCGATTACGTCAACGCCCACGGCACCTCGACGCCGCTGGGCGATAAGAACGAAACCGACGCACTGAAGCTGGCTTTTGGCGATCATGCGCGCAAGCTGGTTGTCAACTCGACCAAGTCCATGACGGGGCACCTACTCGGTGCGGCCGGCGGCATCGAGGCGGTTTTCACGACCCTGGCTCTCTACAACCAGGTCTCGCCTCCCACCATCAATATCTTCAATCAGGATCCTGAGTGCGATCTGGACTATTGCGCCAATGAAGCTCGTCCGATGAAGATCAATGTCGCGTTATCCAATTCCTTTGGATTCGGCGGCACCAACGGCTCGATGGCTATTCGCCGGATTTGACGTTGGATCTGGGCCAAGTGTGGCAATTCGAGGTGCCTGCCGGCTTGCCGGCAGGCACCCGTTGGCCCGTTGCCGGGCCTGTGTTGCTGATGGCGATGGCTGGGGCTGCCCAACCATGGCTGCTGGCGGCTTTGCCGTTGGTGTTACGCCGGCCGGCCCAGGCGGTGCAGGCGCTGCGCGTGCACCCCGACCCTCAATTCTGGCAGGCGCGTTGTGCCGGCAATGTCTGGCGACCCGTTCATTTGCGCGACGCCGTGCGCCATCAGAGCCATCTGGCCCTGACGCTCGAGTTGCATGGTGACGAGTGTGTTACAAACAGCAAGATCAACTGCTCCGTCTGGCCTGACACCATGGCACCGCATCATTGGCGCCGGCTGAACATAGTTACCGGGGTCGGAGGTTGCAAAGTGGCATATCGAAAAGGGGTGTCATGAGCGAACGCGACGTCGACGCCGAGCTTGTTGCGCGTGTGCAACGCGGCGACAAGAAAGCATTCGACCTGCTGGTGCTGAAGTACCAGCGCAAGATCCTGCGCCTGCTGGCGCGAATGATCCGCGACCCGGCCGAGATAGAGGACGTGGCGCAAGAGGCATTTATCAAGGCGTATCGGGCGCTGCCGCAGTTTCGCGGCGAAAGCGCCTTCTACACCTGGCTCTATCGTATCGCCATCAACACCGCCCGCAATTGGCTGGCCTCGTCGGGGCGTCGCCCTAGCGCGCCCAACGCAATTGAGACCGAAGATGGTGAAACTTTTAACGAAACCGACAACCTAACCGATATAAGCACGCCGGAAGCAATGTTCGCCAGCCGCGAAATTGCCGAGACAGTCAACGCCGCCATCGAGGAATTGCCCGAAGAGCTGCGCACGGCTATCGTCCTGCGTGAAATCGAAGGTATGAGTTACGAAGACATCGCCCAAAGCATGGACTGCCCCATCGGTACGGTTCGCTCTCGCATATTTCGTGCGCGGGAAGCGATCGCCAACCGGTTGCGCCCCCTGCTTGACACCGATGCCGAGCGTCGCTGGTAAGGAGTGGCAGTCATGCAAACAGCAGCCAAGTCCGTGATCGCCGAAGCCTCATTCGAGGAATCGGTTTCCGCCTGGATGGACGGAGAAGGATCAGAGGACTTTTTGAATCAACTGATGTCCCCTCAGGGTCGTAAGACCTGGGACAGCTACCATGTGATCGGGGATGCCTTGCGCAGCTCCGATCTGGTGATCAATCCGAGCAAGGACTTCCAGTCCCGATTGGCGCGCGCCCTGGATGCGGAGTTGCCCATAGTGGCCGCGCCACGGCGCCGTTCGCCTTTGCGATTTGGGTTGTCCGGTCTGGCGGTGGCTGCCGCCGTGGCGACGGTGATCTGGGTGGCGCAACCCTTGGTGTCGTCGGGCCCCAGTCTGTCGACTCCCGTGTTGGCGGATGCCAGCCGCGATGATCCCGGCCTGCGCGACTACCTCGAGGCTCACCGCCAGATGGCTGGCCCCAGCGCCGTGCGGCAGGTCTCGTTCGAGACCGGAGCACGCTGATGGCACGGCGGCAGGACATGTGCTCTGACGGGCGCATGACGCGTCCCCAGCGGCAATGGGCAAGTATGGCAGCCGTGGTGTTTTGCGGTGTGCTGGCGTGGTCGGCTGCTGCCCGGGCGGAGACGGCCGCCGACGATCCGGTCAAGTTGCTGGCCAATATCCAGCAGGCCGCACGTTCGCAGGATTATGCGGGCGTGTTCATGTATCAGCAGGGCGATACCATGCAGTCGTCGCGCCTGGTGCACCTCATCGACGGGACCGGCGAACGCGAGCGTCTGGAGATCCTTGATGGCCAGCCGCGAGAATATCTGCGGCACAACGAAGATGTGCAGTGCCTGATTCCCGAGCACAAAACCGTATTGCTGGAGCGCCGTCGCGGCGATCGTTTTCCGGGTTTGTTGCTGGGTGATCCCAAAGACCTTGCCGATCACTACGTCGTACGTGCCGAGTCCAAGTTGCATCGGGTCGCAGATCGTCAGTGTCGTCTGATCACGATAGAGCCGCGCGACACCATGCGTTATGGCTATCAACTGTGCGCCGATGTCGACACCAATCTGTTGCTCAAGGCGCAAACCATAGACGGCAAACGTGGCGTGGTGGAGCAGGTGTCGTTCTCGTCCTTGCGTGTCGGGGGCGACGTTGACGCCGGATTGCTCAATTCGCGCTGGGACACCCGCGATTGGCGAGTGATGGAAGCCGATATGAAGCCGGTCGACCTGGCCGCTCAGGGGTGGCGTATCCCTGCGCCGGAAGGTTTTGTTGTGGTCATGCAGGTTGCAAGACAGATCGGCAAGGGAACGGTTAGCCAGGTTGTGTTGTCAGATGGTTTGGCGGCAATTTCTGTTTTTATTGAACCTTATGACGGATCTCGCCACCAACATACACCTGCTGGGCTTGTCCAGCATGGCGCCATCAACATCTATGGAACCCGCATTGCGGACTATTGGATGACGGTGTTGGGCGAAGTCCCCGCGGCAACGTTGGAGAGTTTGGCTCAAGCTACGGAATACGTGCCCGTATCGTCGTCTAAATAAGAAACCTGATAAAGGTCAGGAGTCTTTCCGGAGCTCTCACATGAAAAAAAACGATTCGTCCACCCTGTATGTTCGCCGCCTCTTTGCTGCCCTGATGATGGGGGCGGCGTTGACGCTGGCGCAGGCCCCGCTGGTTGCTCACGCGCAAACCCCGGTTGCCGGTGGAGTGTTGCCAGATTTCACCTCCATCGTTGAAAAAGCCGAGCCGGCCGTCGTCAACATTCGCACCACAGCAACCGTTCCCGCACGCGGTGGCCCTGGCGGCCCTGGTGGCGCAGGCGGTGGCGGCGACCCCTACGAACTGTTTCGCTGGTTCTTTGGGCCGGATTTCCAGCCGCCTGGCGCGGCCCCTGGACAGCGCCGGCAACAGCCGCAGCCTCAGGGAGAGGAGCGTACCGTGCCGCGTGGCGTGGGGTCGGGCTTCTTCATCTCCGATGACGGCTACATCATGACGAACAATCACGTCATCAGCGATGCGGCCGACATTATCGTTACGCTGACCGACGGCCGTGAGTTCAAGGCCAAGGTCATCGGTTCGGATGAGCGCACCGACGTGGCCCTCATCAAGATCGACGCCAAGGGCATGACGGCGTTGCCGGTCGGTGACACGAAGAAGCTCAAGAAGGGGCAGTGGGTACTGGCCATCGGTTCGCCGTTCGGTCTGGACTCCACGGTGACTTCCGGTATCGTCAGCGCCATCGGCCGCGACACCGGCGAGTATCTGCCTTTCATTCAGACGGACGTGGCCGTGAATCCGGGTAACTCGGGTGGTCCGTTGTTGAACATGCAAGGCGATGTGGTCGGCATCAATTCGCAGATTATTTCGCGTAGCGGTGGCTTCATGGGTATTTCCCTGGCCATTCCCATCGATGAAGCAATGCGTGTGGTGGATCAACTGCGCACGACCGGTAAGGTCACGCGCGGCCGCATCGGTGTGCAGATCGGTGAGGTGGGTAAGGACGTGGCCGAGGCTATCGGTCTGCCGCGCGCCGAAGGCGCCTTGGTCAGCAGCGTCGAGCCTGATGGTCCTGCCGACAAGGCCGGCGTCCAACCTGGCGACGTCATCCTGAAGTTCAATGATCAGGCCATCAAGCGTTGGTCGGATCTGCCGCGTGTGGTGGGCGATACCAAGCCGGACGCTACGGGCAAGCTGAAAGTCTGGCGCAAGGGTAAGACGGTGACCCTGGATGTCAAGGTTGCCGAGCTCAAGGTTGAGCAGACCGCTGCGGCAGGCAAGGGCGGCAAGGATGCCGCTCCTGCGGTTGACAATCATCTCGGCCTGAGCGTGACGGACGTGCCCGCTGATACGCAGAAGAAGCTGCGCATCAAGGGCGGTGTGCTGGTGCGTGCCGCCGAAGGCGCCGCGGCTTCGGCGGGCCTGCAAGAAGGCGACATCGTGTTGGCCATCAATGATGTCGATGTGGTCAATGCTGCTCAGTTCGCCAAGGCGGTAGGCAAGCTCGACAAGGGCAAGACCGTGGGTCTGCTGGTTCGCCGCGGCGATCAAAGCCAATGGGTAGCGGTGCAGCCTTCCAGCAAATAAAAGGTTCATCGCGGAATAGCGTGGAGCCGTGCTTGATTGCCGTTACGCTTGATCCTTGATTTTTCAAGGATCAAGGCCGGGATCATGCTGGACCGCAAGACGATCGAGAGGTTGGGTGGGTGGGAAGGTTATCGGGTGGAGCGGGTCGTGTGGCCTGAAGGTGAGAGCCGGACGGTCACGATTTACCTGAAGCCTTCAGCGCGAACGATGCACTGCGAGCACTGCGGCAACCGATGTCGGCAGGTGCATGAGACGACCACGCGCCGGGTGCGGGATCTGCCGCTAATGGCGCTGCGAGTGACGCTGGTAGTGCCGCGTCGGCGGGTCTGGTGCGAGCAGTGCGGTGGACCGCATCTGGAGAGGCTGAGCTGGCTGGGCCGTTACCAGCGAGTGACCGACCGGCTGGCCGAGGCGGTCAGCCAGTTGCTTGAGTCCAGCAACATTCTGGCCGTGGCGCGCTTCTTCCAACTGGGTTGGCACACGGTCAAGGCGCTGGACAAGGCCCTGCTGCGACGGGCGATCCAAGAGCCGGACTGGAGCCAGATCCACTACCTAGCGATGGACGAGTTCGCTCTACACAAGGGCCATCGTTATGCCACGGTCGTTGTCGATCCGATCCGCCGTCAGGTGCTATGGATCGGTGATGGCCGCTCGCGCGAGACGGCCAGAGCCTTCTTCGAACAACTGCCAACTGGGGTTGCCCAGCAGATCCGGGCCGTAGCGATCGACATGACGACGGCCTATGAGCTGGAGATCCAGGCCAACTGCCCCAACGCCGAGATCGTCTACGACCTGTTCCACGTCGTGGCCAAGTACGGCCGTGAAGTGATAGACCGGGTGCGTGTAGACCAAGCGAACCAGTTGCGGCACGACAAGCCGGCCCGCCGGGTGATCAAGTCCAGTCGCTGGCTACTGCTGCGCAATCGCAAAAACCTCGATCCGTGCCAATCGGTAAAGTTGGACGAGTTGCTCCAGGCCAACCAGCCCTTGCTCACCGCTTATCTGATGCGCGATGAGCTCAAACAGCTGTGGTTCTACCAACACCCCGGCTACGCCCGCCAGGCATGGGATCACTGGCTGCAACAGGCTCAGGGCAGCGGCATCGCCGCCTTGGCTCACTTCGCGCTCAAGCTAAAAGCCTATCTGCACGGGATTCTGTCTTGCTGTCGCCACCGGCTCAACACCAGCATCGTCGAGGGCATCAACAACACCATCAAAGTCATCAAGCGCCGCGCCTACGGCTACCGCGATCAGAAGTACTTCTTCCTCAAGATCCGGTCTGCATTCCCCGGTATTCCTCGATGAACCAAATAAAAGCCAAGACCGGCTAAAATGGCTGGTTGCCGCAAGAGGGGGCGCATGGCGCCCCCTCTTATTTTGGCGCTGCCGCTAGGTGTGAAGATTCAATAGGTTGTATGCATGGTTCATCCGAACCGGATTTGAGAAACTGGAAATCGCCAACCCCCCAGTTCACTCAAGGAGCCCGGCCGGATGAACACCCATAAGCATGCCCGATTGACCTTCCTACGTCGACTCGAAATGGTCCAGCAATTGATCGCCCATCAAGTTTGTGTGCCTGAAGCGGCCCGCGCCTATGGGGTCACCGCGCCGACTGTGCGCAAATGGCTGGGCCGCTTCCTGGCTCAGGGCCAGGCGGGCTTGGCCGATGCGTCCTCGCGCCCGACGGTCTCGCCCCGAGCGATTGCGCCGGCCAAGGCGCTGGCTATCGTGGAGCTGCGCCGCAAGCGGCTGACCCAAGCGCGCATCGCCCAGGCGCTGGGCGTGTCAGCCAGCACCGTCAGCCGCGTCCTGGCCCGCGCCGGTCTGTCGCACCTGGCCGACCTGGAGCCGGCCGAGCCGGTGGTGCGCTACGAGCATCAGGCCCCCGGCGATCTGCTGCACATCGACATCAAGAAGCTGGGACGTATCCAGCGCCCTGGCCACCGGGTCACGGGCAACCGACGCGATACCGTTGAGGGGGCCGGCTGGGACTTCGTCTTCGTGGCCATCGATGACCACGCCCGCGTGGCCTTCACCGACATCCACCCCGACGAGCGCTTCCCCAGCGCCGTCCAGTTCCTCAAGGACGCAGTGGCCTACTACCAGCGCCTGGGCGTGACCATCCAGCGCTTGCTCACCGACAATGGCTCGGCCTTTCGCAGCCGCGCCTTCGCCGCGCTGTGCCATGAGCTGGGCATCAAGCACCGCTTTACCCGACCTTACCGCCCACAGACCAATGGCAAGGCCGAACGCTTCATCCAGTCGGCCTTGCGTGAGTGGGCTTACGCTCACACCTACCAGAACTCCCAACACCGAGCCGATGCCATGAAATCCTGGCTACACCACTACAACTGGCATCGACCCCACCAAGGCATCGGGCGCGCTGTACCCATCTCCAGACTCAACCTGGACGAATACAACCTATTGACAGTTCACAGCTAGGCGTGCCCGCGCTGCCGCCTGTCGCGGCCCTCGGTCTGTGCTACGTCCCTATTTTATAATTTCATCTATGCAGCATATCCGTAACTTTTCCATCATTGCCCACATCGACCATGGCAAATCGACATTGGCCGACCGCCTCATTCACCGTTGTGGCGGCCTGGCGGATCGCGAAATGTCAGCTCAGGTGTTGGACTCGATGGATATCGAGCGCGAGCGCGGCATAACGATCAAGGCGCAGACTGCGGCGCTGCAGTACAAGGCTCAGGACGGCAAGATCTACAACCTCAACCTGATCGACACACCGGGGCATGTGGACTTCTCCTACGAGGTCAGCCGCTCGCTGTCAGCATGTGAGGGGGCGCTGCTGGTGGTCGATGCCTCGCAGGGCGTAGAGGCGCAGACCGTGGCCAACTGTTATACCGCCATCGATCTTGGCGTTGAGGTGCTGGCGGTCCTGAACAAGATGGACCTGCCCCAGGCCGATCCAGATGGTGCGCGCCAGGAAGTCGAGGATGTGATTGGCATCGATGCCACGGATGCCGTGCTGGCCAGTGCCAAGACAGGGATGGGGATCGACGAGATCCTGGAAATGGTCGTCGCGCGTGTGCCGCCGCCCAAGGGCGACCCAGCGGCGCCATTGCAGGCCCTCATCATTGACTCATGGTTCGACAACTACGTCGGCGTGGTGATGTTGGTGCGTATCGTCAACGGCGTGCTGCGGCCCAAGGACAAGATTCTGCTGATGGCTTCGGGCGCGACGCATCTGTGCGAGCAGACAGGGGTGTTTACGCCCAAATCGCAGCAACGCCCCCATCTGTCCGCGGGCGAAGTGGGTTTTGTCATCGCGGGCATCAAAGAGCTGGCCAATGCCAAGGTGGGCGATACGATTACCCTGGCCGGCAAGCCGGCAACCGAACCGTTGCCTGGCTTCAAAGAGGTCCAGCCGCAGGTGTTCGCCGGTCTGTATCCGGTCGAGAGCTCCGAATACGATCAGTTGCGTGATTCGCTGGAGAAACTCAAGCTCAACGACGCGGCGCTGATGTTCGAGCCGGAAGTCTTGCAAGCCTTGGGGTTTGGCTTTCGCTGCGGCTTTCTGGGCCTGCTGCACATGGAAATCGTGCAGGAGCGGCTCGAGCGCGAGTTTGACATGGACATCATCACCACCGCGCCGTCGGTGGTCTATGAGGTTCAGGAGCGCGATGGCACGGTGCTGACCATCGAAAGCCCGTCGCGCATGCCTGACGTGGGCAAGATTGCCGATATTCGAGAACCCATCGTCAAGGTCACCTTGTTCATGCCCCAGGAGTATGTGGGGCCGGTCATGACGCTGTGCAACAACAAGCGCGGCACGCAGATCAACATGACCTACCACGGACGCCAGGTGCATTTGACCTATGAGATTCCGCTGGCCGAGATCGTGTTGGACTTCTTCGACCGCTTGAAGTCGGTCTCGCGCGGCTATGCCTCCATGGACTATGAATTCCTGGAGTACCGATCCGCGGACGTGGTCAAAGTGGACTTGCTGATCAACAGCGACCGGGTCGACGCCCTGGCGATGATCGTTCACCGCTCCAATGCGCGCTATCGTGCGCGCGAGGTTGTCTCGCGCATGCGTGAGCTCATCCCCCGTCAAATGTATGACGTGGCCATTCAAGCCGCTATCGGTGCGGAAGTGATCGCTCGCGAGAACGTCAAGGCATTGCGCAAGAACGTGCTGGCCAAGTGCTATGGCGGCGATATCAGCCGCAAGAAAAAACTGCTGGAAAAGCAGAAGGCCGGCAAGAAACGCATGAAGCAGGTCGGCACGGTCGAGATCCCGCAAGAGGCCTTTCTGGCCATTCTGCAAGTCGAAGACAAGTAGCAACCGTATAGGCGGTAGAGACAATGAGCTGGAATTTTGCCCTCATCCTTTTTGTGCTGTTGGTCGTGACCGGCGTGATCTGGGCGCTGGATCTGCTGATCTGGCGCAAGGCGCGCAGGCGTCGCGCCCAGGCCGCGGCCGAGCAGGTGCAGGCCGCCGGTATCAGCGACCCGGCAGAGGCCGAGCGTTTGCGCCAGGATGCCGTCGATCAGGCCAACAAGATGCCCTGGTGGATCGAGTACGCCGTAAGTTTTTTTC
This sequence comes from Bordetella holmesii, assembly GCF_020735985.1. Taxonomy (NCBI): domain Bacteria; kingdom Pseudomonadati; phylum Pseudomonadota; class Betaproteobacteria; order Burkholderiales; family Alcaligenaceae; genus Bordetella; species Bordetella holmesii. The sequence goes on along the minus strand of NZ_CP085973.1, from coordinate 2,601,771 downwards.
CGGTCATTCTCTTCGTGTTCGTATTGCGCTCCTTTGTGGTCGAACCCTTCCGCATCCCTTCGGGTTCAATGTTGCCCACCTTGCAATCGGGCGATCTCATCCTGGTGAACAAATTCGGCTACGGCATACGCTTGCCGGTCATCGACAAGAAGGTGATTGATCTGGGTTCGCCGCAACGTGGCGATGTGGTGGTGTTCCGTTATCCGGTAGATCCTGATGTGGATTACATCAAGCGCATCGTCGGGCTGCCTGGCGATGAGGTTGCCTACCTGGACAAAAAGCTATACATCAACGGCGAACTGGTCCCTCACGTGCGTGATGGCGATTATTTTGAGCCGGATCGCGTGTCCTATGTGGCTCAATATAAAGAGAAATTAGGAGGCGTTGAGCACAAAATACTGCTGGATGAAAACAAATTCCAGGATTTTGGGCCAATCTGGAAATTTCCCAACATGGAGAACTGCCAGTACTTGCGCAATGGAGTACGCTGCAAGGTACCCGAAGGCCAGTACTTCGCCATGGGTGATAACCGTGACAATAGTGCCGATAGCCGTTACTGGGGTTTTGTTCCTGACAGTAATATCGTTGGCAAGGCATTCTTTGTCTGGATGAATTTTGGCGACTTGAGCCGTATAGGCCGTTTTCACTGATAGTCATGTCCTTAGCCACGCTGGAAACCCGCCTCGGTCATCATTTTGGCGATCAGGCATTGCTTGAGCAGGCGCTCACGCACCGTAGCCACGGTGCGCGCCACAACGAGCGCCTGGAGTTTCTCGGCGACTCCGTACTGAACTTCGTCGTCGCCGCCATGCTGTTCGAGCGTTATGCCAAGCTGGACGAAGGCGATTTGTCGCGCGTGCGCGCCAACCTCGTCAAGCAGGCGTCGCTGGCCGATATCGCGCAGCGCCTCGATTTGTCGCTTTATCTGCGTCTCGGAGAAGGCGAGTTGAAGAGCGGAGGATTTCGACGCCCGTCCATCCTTGCCGACACGGTCGAGGCATTGTTTGGCGCCGTGTTTCTCGACGCCGGGTTCGCCGCAGCGCGTACGGTGATCGAGCGCCAGTACGACCCGGTGCTCGCCAGCGTCGATCCGCAGACCCTTGGCAAGGACGCCAAGACGCTGCTGCAGGAGTTCTTGCAGGGCCGTAAGATGGCCTTGCCCATTTACACCGTGGTCGCTACGCACGGGGCCGCGCACAGTCAGCAGTTCGAGGTGGAGTGCGCTATTCCAGCTCTCGAAATCAAGGTGACGGCCGGTGGCGCAAGCCGCCGTGCCGCCGAACAATCCGCCGCCAAGCTGGCCCTGGAGGCCGCCCAGGCGGTCAGTCCGCGAGTCGCGCGCAAAGGCGGCCGCGCGCGCAAGACGGCACAACTGTCGCTGCCGGTGGCAGTGGCTCAAGAGGTTAAATGAGTTCCCAAGCTTTTCGTACCGGCTTCGTCGCTATCGTGGGCCGCCCCAATGTGGGCAAGTCCACCCTGACCAACGCCCTGATCGGTTCCAAGATTTCTATCGTCTCGCGCAAGGCGCAGACCACCCGGCACCGCATTCATGGTGTGCTCACGCGCGAGCATGAACAGTTTGTCTTCGTCGACACGCCGGGATTTCAGACCCGTCACGGCGGCGCTATGAACCGCATGATGAATCGCGTCGTGACGCAGGCCCTGGCCGATGTCGATGTGGTCGTGCACGTGGTGGAAGCCGGAAAGTGGTCTGAGGGGGACGCCAAGCTTTTGCCCTTGCTGCCCAAGGCCGAGCGCACGATACTGGCCATCAGCAAGATCGATGCGCTGAAAAATCGTGACGATCTCTTCCCCTTCGTGGCCAAAATCATGGCGCAGCATCCCTACGGCGCGGTGGTGCCGGTAAGCGCCACCAAGAATCAGCAGCTCGATCAGTTACTGGCAGAAATTGCCCAGCGCCTGCCGGAAGGCGAGGCCATGTTCGAAGAGGACACGCTGACGGACCGCTCTATGCGTTTCATCGCCGCTGAGCTCGTGCGCGAAAAGATTTTCCGTCTGGTCGGCGACGAACTGCCTTACGGCTGTACGGTCGTCATCGAGCAATGGGAAGAGAGCGACGCGCATGCACGCATCGCGGCCTGCGTCGTGGTCGAACGCGACAGCCATCGTCCCATTCTGTTGGGCTCGGGCGGCCAGCACATGAAGCGCATCGCCACTGAAGCGCGCCAGGATATCGCCAAGCTACTGGACAAGCCAGTGCATCTGGAGGTGTATATCAAGGTGCGCAAAGGCTGGTCGGATCGCGAGGGTGCGTTGCGCGATCTGGGTTATGAGTAAGCGCGCTCAGCGCGTTCACGATAATCGTGCCTATATGCTCCACGCCACGGCGTGGCGCGAAACTTCGCTCATCGTCCAGGCTTTTTCTCGCGATCACGGCTGCGTGGCTCTCGTCGCCAAGGGCGCCAAGAGGCCTTATTCCGTATTGCGGCCTGTACTGTCGGCCTTTCAGCCGCTGTTGATGTCCTGGACTGGCGCGGGCGAGGTCAAAACATTGATGCGCGCCGAGGTCGCCGGGATGCACCCGCTGGGCGGCGCATCACTGATGTCCGCCTGGTATCTGAATGAGCTGCTGCTGCGGCTATTGCCGCGCGAAGACGCACATCCCCTTTTGTTCGATGCTTACGAAACGGCCTTGCAGCAATTAGCCGGGGGTTCGAGAGCCGCTGGGGCATTGCGCCGTTTCGAATGGATTTTGCTGCGTGAAACCGGATACGGGATCGACGATCAGGAGCCGGATTTCAATGACCTGAGCATCGAGCCGGATCTGCGGCGCGATCTGCGCGAGCGTCTGGAGACTCACCTGGTTGGCCGTCCGCTTGCGACCCGGCGTGTGCTGATGGAGTTGCAGCGGCTTTGATGCCTGGCTTGGACGGCCCGACTCAGGCCGTCTGTATCGTGTCTGCCGGGGTAGCAGCGTCAGGCCGCACAGTTTCGACACGATTGCGTCCAGATGTCTTGCCGCGATAAAGCGCGAGGTCAGCATCCTGCAAGGCATGATCCAATGCAAGCGCCTCATGAAACGGTCTGGAAACGGCGATGGTCGCCGTACAGCGGATGTACTCCTGGGGGTTGCTGGTCCGTATGGCAAGGCGGGCGATGGCCAGACGGATATCCTCGGCCAGGCGCATGGCGGACTGCTCCGGCTGCATGCAGATAATGATGAACTCCTCCCCACCCATCCGACATATCAGATTCGTTTTCGGAGCCGTCGCGGTTAGCACCTCGCCGATATGGCTCAGCACACTGTCGCCGACCAGATGGCCGTAGGTGTCATTGATCTGCTTGAAGTGATCGATATCCATCATCAGCAGCTGCACGGGCGCGGCGTGGCGCGAACGGAAGTGGGCGGCCAGTGAATCCGTCAGTCCGCGGCGATTCAGAAGCCCGGTCAGCGGGTCGCGGGTGGCCAGTGTTTGCAGTTCGTCGGTCAGGCGTCGCAGTACCAGCCAGACCGTGGCCGGCGGCAGTACGGTGCCGAGAAACGACATATACAGATAGAACACCATCTGGAAGCGGCTGCCCATATCGAGCAACCCTGCGCTGAGGATCATGACCAGCTTGGCGGCATTGAGTACGCAGATACCAGCGATCAGGGCCGCGAAGATAGCCATTTCTACAGGCATGTCCCGGGCGTAGGTTCTCATGCCGCGCAGGGCCGCGAGGGACATTCCCAGAAAGAGCAGGGCACAGGATCCTGCCAACAGAGCGTGGCGCGCTTCTGTCCCCCATGCTGTCTGAACCGCCAACTGAGCTGCCGTGTACAGCAATGCCAGGATCAGCAACGGTTTGCGGACGGCGGTCGGGCGATTGAAGAACCGCATGGCGCCCAGCAAATAGGCCACAGGAGCGCAAAGCGTCAGTGTATGGTTGACCAGGCTGAGAACCAACCCGTCTGACGAGTGGCCGAGCAACTGCAGCACATAGGCACAGCCAAGCATGAGGTTGCCAAACGCGAATACCTCCAGCCCCATTTTTTTGGTTCATCGAGGAATACCGGGGAATGCAGACCGGATCTTGAGGAAGAAGTACTCCTGATCGCGGTAGCCGTAGGCGCGGCGTTTGATGACTTTGATGGTGTTGTTGATGCCCTCGACGATGCTGGTGTTGAGCCGGTGGCGACAGCGAGACAGAATCCCGTGCAGATAGGCTTTTAGCTTGAGCGCGAAGTGAGCCAAGGCGGCGATGCCGCTGCCCTGAGCCTGTTGCAGCCAGTGATCCCATGCCTGGCGGGCGTAGCCGGGGTGTTGGTAGAACCACAGCTGTTTGAGCTCATCGCGCATCAGATAAGCGGTGAGCAAGGGCTGGTTGGCCTGGAGCAACTCGTCCAACTTTACCGATTGGCACGGATCGAGGTTTTTGCGATTGCGCAGCAGTAGCCAGCGACTGGACTTGATCACCCGGCGGGCCGGCTTGTCGTGCCGCAACTGGTTCGCTTGGTCTACACGCACCCGGTCTATCACTTCACGGCCGTACTTGGCCACGACGTGGAACAGGTCGTAGACGATCTCGGCGTTGGGGCAGTTGGCCTGGATCTCCAGCTCATAGGCCGTCGTCATGTCGATCGCTACGGCCCGGATCTGCTGGGCAACCCCAGTTGGCAGTTGTTCGAAGAAGGCTCTGGCCGTCTCGCGCGAGCGGCCATCACCGATCCATAGCACCTGACGGCGGATCGGATCGACAACGACCGTGGCATAACGATGGCCCTTGTGTAGAGCGAACTCGTCCATCGCTAGGTAGTGGATCTGGCTCCAGTCCGGCTCTTGGATCGCCCGTCGCAGCAGGGCCTTGTCCAGCGCCTTGACCGTGTGCCAACCCAGTTGGAAGAAGCGCGCCACGGCCAGAATGTTGCTGGACTCAAGCAACTGGCTGACCGCCTCGGCCAGCCGGTCGGTCACTCGCTGGTAACGGCCCAGCCAGCTCAGCCTCTCCAGATGCGGTCCACCGCACTGCTCGCACCAGACCCGCCGACGCGGCACTACCAGCGTCACTCGCAGCGCCATTAGCGGCAGATCCCGCACCCGGCGCGTGGTCGTCTCATGCACCTGCCGACATCGGTTGCCGCAGTGCTCGCAGTGCATCGTTCGCGCTGAAGGCTTCAGGTAAATCGTGACCGTCCGGCTCTCACCTTCAGGCCACACGACCCGCTCCACCCGATAACCTTCCCACCCACCCAACCTCTCGATCGTCTTGCGGTCCAGCATGATCCCGGCCTTGATCCTTGAAAAATCAAGGATCAAGCGTAACGGCAATCAAGCACGGCTCCACGCTATTCCGCGATGAACCTTTTTTTTGCAATGCAATCGGGCGCTGATCAGCCTGAACATGAGGCAGAAACAGAACAGATGCAGGCAAAGCATGCCCAGGATGACGGAGGAAACCAAACGTGGACTCACATGGATAAACGACCCGTGCCGTGCGTCGGATCCGCATCTTCAAGCACAGAGGCGGGCCCAATATCCAATAGGGGTCTGTGAGGCCACGCGCGCCATTTTAGCCTTCTTGTGATGAGATTCAGCCCCATCTCTGACGGGCTCGACGCGGGCAGAAAAAAAACCGCCTGCGTAGGCGGGTTTGGGCCGGTTTTCAGGCCCGGGGAACATGCACCCCGATCAATCGCGGTTGCCGCCGAAGATACCCAGCAGCATCAGCAGATTGGAGAACACGTTGTACACATCCAGGTAGATGGCCAGCGTAGCTGTCACGTAATTGGTTTCACCGCCGTTGACCACACGCTGCAAGTCCACCAGCATGAAGGCCGAGAAGATGACAATGGCCAGAACGGAGATGGTCAACATCAGCGCAGGCAGTTGCAGAAAGATATTGGCCAGGGCGGCTAGGATGATGACCACAGCGCCCGTGAACAACCACTTCTGCATGCTCGAGAGATCGCGTTTGATGGTGGTGGCCAGTGTCGCCATGGTGCCGAAGACGACGGCGGTACCGCCAAACGCCATCATGACGAGCTGCGAACCATTGCCAAGACCGAGTACGAAGCCCAGCAGCCTCGAGAGCATGACGCCCATGAAGAAGGTGAAAGCAAGCAACAACACCACGCCCAGCGAACTGTTTTTGTTTTTCTCGATCGCGAACATCAGGCCGAAGGCACCGACCAGGAAAATAATGGCCGACATCCCGGGGCTGGCGCCCATGACTCGGTTGATGCCGGTGTACAGGCCGACCGCCGCGCCCAGCACGGTGGGGATCAGGGACAGGGCGAGCAGCCAGTAGGTATTACGCAATACCTGTTTGCGGACGACTTCGCCCGGCGCGCCGGCAATGGGGCCGGAACGATTAAAGGGGGACGGACGGTATTCGCTCATGTGGACTCCTGTTTGGCGAGGTTCGCCTGATAGTACTTAGAATGACAGCATACCTGACGGTTTCCTGAAAAATCCAGTCGGGGAAATCAGGGTCAGCCCGGCCGAAGGCGCTGCATGGCGCGCTCGACAATACCGGGTAATTCGGCCTCCAGGCGGGCGCGCATGTCGGCCGCGGCTTGATTGGCTGCCTGATCGATAGCCTGTTCAAGCTCGGCCTGCAGCAAAGCCCGTAGTACCGGATCTGACGCCGGGTCGGGCGGCTCATCTTGCGAGGCCGGATGGGGCTCGTCGAGCCGCTCGGTCAGGGTCGGGATACCGGGATCAGTGTAAGGAGCAGGCATGGCAGGACGGTGTGCCGCTTAAGCACCACGGCTCAGGTCGTGGCTTTGTGGTTGATGTCCGGCAGACACATAGTCGCGCCAGCGTGCGCGCGCTGCGGCCTTGTCTTCAGGACTGGCCGAGACGATCTCGAGCACGCGCGCGAACCCTGCGTAATTCGGCGGGCAGGCATCGTCCAGGTTGAGCAGCCAGGCTTGGGGCGCGAGCGTCAGGGCTTGGGTGGGGTCGGCGGCGGTGAGCACCACGGGCGTGTCGGCCGCCAGTGCATCCTGGGCCAACACGTGCGGCACGAAAGCGGTGTCGTCGAACGCCCAGAGCATCCGATCGAAAGCCGTCAGGCGGTTCGCGTCAGCGCAATAGACGACGAGCCGCTGGCCAGCCAGAAAGCGCTTGCGCGCTGTCTGGCACGCTGCCCGCAAACGGTCCGGGGCACCAAAAGCGAAATCGATCCGGGTCATGCGGGCAGGGTGGTCCGTCAGTCGTTGGTGTTGAGCAGGTACTGCATCAACAGAGGTACAGGGCGACCCGTTGCGCCTTTGTCCTTGCCGCCTCGCCAGGCCGTGCCAGCGATGTCCAGATGGGCCCAGGGATAGGCTTTGGTGAATCGGGACAGAAAGCAGGCGGCAGTAACCGCGCCAGCCTGGGGCCCGCCGATATTGGCGATGTCGGCAAAGTTGGACTTGAGCTGCTCCTGGTAGGCGTCGTCCAGCGGCATGCGCCAGACAGGGTCTTGTGCCTGGCGGCCGGCCGCCAGCAGAGCATCGGCCAGTGCGTCATTCTTGGAGAACAGGCCGCTGTTTACGCTACCCAACGCAACGACGCAGGCGCCGGTCAGGGTGGCGATGTCGATCACCGCGGACGGCTTGAAGCGTTCGGCGTAAGTCAGCGCGTCGCACAGCACCAGGCGGCCTTCGGCGTCGGTATTGAGGATCTCGATCGTCTGGCCCGACATGCTGGTTACCACATCGCCAGGCTTGTTGGCCTTGCCGCTGGGGAGATTTTCGCAGGCGGCGACCAGACCGACGACCTCCATGGCCGGGGCCAATTCGCCCAGGGCGCGGAAGGTGCCCAGCACGCTGGCTCCGCCGCACATGTCGTATTTCATCTCGTCCATGGTGGCGGCAGGCTTGAGCGATATGCCGCCGGCATCGAAGGTGATGCCCTTGCCCACGAGAACCACGGGACCCGCAGCGGCTTTGGCCTTCTTGGCGGCAACCGGCTTGCCGTTGTACCGCAGCACGATAAAGCGCAGCGGTTCTTCGGAGCCGCGTGCCACCGACAGGAACGAACCCATGCCCAGCGCCTCGATCTGCTTGCGATCCAGGACGTCGACCTTGATAAGGGTTTTGAAGTCGCGGGCCAGCTTGCGAGCAGTCTCGCCCAGGTAGGTGGGGGTGCAGATATTGCCGGGCAGGTTCCCCAGCGTACGCGCCAGCTCCATGCCATTGGCGATGGCCTGACCTTCGCGCAGACCCAGTTGAGTCTGTGCCGTGTCGGCGCGCTCGACGATCTGCGTGATCTTCTTGAGTTTGGGGCGGGCGTCGCGATCGGCTTTGCCGAACGTGGCGTCGTAGTGGTAGGTGGCCTGGCCAGCGGCAATCGCCGCGGCCCGGGCACGATCGCGCAGACCGAGGGTGTCGATCGGCAGCGCAACGAGCGTCGACACCCCTTCGGCCAGTTGGGCGTTTACGCAATAGGCGGCAAAAGCCTGTTCGGCGCCGCTGTGGGCGCGGGCGTTGTATTCTTCCTGTTTGCCAAGACCGACGAGGATGACGCGCTGCGCTGCCACGGCAGTCAGGTTGCGTAGCACCAGGACGCTGCCAGCACGGCCGCGGAACTCGGTTTTGGTGACGGCGCGGATAGCGCCATTGCTCGCCCGGTCGATCAGTTCGGCGGCGGGGCTGAGTACGCCATCGGCGTAGACGCCCACGGCCAATGCCGCAGTCTTGATCTGGTGCAGGGAAGCAGTGGTCTGTGTGCTAAATTCCATGAAGATTTCCCGAGTGCGTCGCACGTTGCGGACGATTATCCCGCATATTCTCACATGTCTCTATTCAAACGGTCTGTCGTCAGCGAGATTACAAGTCACGCCGGCGTGGTGTTTTCCACTCTAGTAGTAGTGTGGCTGAGCGTTCTGCTGGTGCGCTTGCTGGGCGAGGCCGCGGGCGGGTCCATCGGTGCCGACGTGGTGCTCGGCCTGGCGGCGTTTTCCACTATTACGGCGTTGCCGACCATTCTGGCGGTGTCCTTGTTCATTGCGGTGCTGACTACCGTCACCCGCAACTATCGCGAATCCGAAATGGTGGTCTGGTTCGCCAGCGGCCTGTCGCTGGCTGACTGGCTACGGCCCGTGCTGCGCGTGGCCGTGCCGATCGCGGCCGTGGTGGCTGGTTTGACGCTGGTGGCCTCGCCATGGGCCTATCGCCAGATTGGCGAGTATCGCGAACGCTTCGAGCAGCGCTCTGATCTGTCCAAGGTGGCGGCGGGTCAGTTTGCCGAGTCGGGGCGCGGAGATAGGGTTTTCTTCACTGAGGACCCCGTCAATCCGCGCGACGAATTGGGAGCGGTATTTGCTCGGGCGATCGATCCCGAGTGGTTCAGTGTGCTGACGGCCAAGAGCGCCTGTGGCGAAACGCTGGACAATGGCGATCGGTTCCTGGTGCTGTCGGGTGGCCATCGGTACGACCTCAAACCCGGCACGCCCGAGGTCCGCCTGACAAATTTTGAAGAGTACGGCATCCGCCTTGAAAGCAAGGCGGGCGATGATCCCATCGCCGAGGCGCGAGCGGCGGCCGAACGCTCGAGCAAGGCGCGTTCCACGACGCAATTGATGCAAGACAACACGAATAGTTCATGGTCACAGATCATGTGGCGGGTTTCCATGCCGCTGGCGGCCCTGAATCTGGCATTGCTGGCCATTCCGCTAGGCGCGGTCAATCCCCGCCTGGGCCGCTCGGGGGATTTTCTGATCGCCGGGCTAGTGGGCCTGTTCTACATGAACCTCATCAACTTGTCGCGCGCCTGGATCAGTAGCGGAAAACTGCCCTTTGGCATTGGGGTCTGGGTGATCCACGCCATCGTGCTGGCCCTGACGATTTTCTTGCTCTACAGGCGGCTGCGCGTGAAAGCGCCCAAGCCTGCGAAAGCCGCGTAGGCCGCAGATCACACTCCGTCGGTGATCAGTTCGCCGGCCCTGCCGGCAAACAGCGCCTGGTTGCGCTCGGCGGCTTCGCGCATGAAGTCCCACAGCAGACTGACCCGCTTGAGGCGGTAGAGATCTTCGTGGCAATACATCCAGAAGCTGCGCGTGATGGCCACCTCTGCGCTCAATACAGGAGTAAGCCTGGGATCTTGCGCGGCAATGAAGCACGGCAGAATCGCCAACGACTGGCCTTGCAGGGCGGCGTGGTATTGCGCTACTACACTGGTGCTGCGCAGCACGACCCGGCTATTGGGCAGTAAGTCTTCCAGGTATCACAATCGTTCGCTAAAAAGCAGTTCGTCTACGTAGCCGATAAAGCTGTGGCCGGCGAGGTCCGTGCGCGAACCGATATGCGGATGGCGCGCGAGGTATTGCGGCGTACCGTAGAGCATCAGCGTGTAATCGCATAGGCGGCTGCATATATAGGGACCACGTTGTGGCCGCTCGATGGTAATGGCCAGATCCGCTTCGCGCTTGGATAGGCTGACAAAGCGCGGCACGGGCAGAATATCCAGCGTGATATGGGGATATCGGCGCTGGAAGTCCGCGGCCAGGGGGGTGACGACGTAGCTGCCGAAACCTTCGGTCGCACCGATGCGGATATGGCCCGATAGTGCCTGCCCGATGCCCGAAAGACTCTCGCGCGCGCTGTGCATGGTGCTTTCCAGTTGTTCGGCATGGACAAAGAGCCGGTGCCCGTCGTCGGTCAATACAAAGCCGGCACTGCGCGACTTCTCAAACAGCAAACTGCCCAGTTCGGCTTCCAGAGCGCGGATGCGGCGCGCCACGGTGGTGTGTTCGACCCCCAAGGTGCGGGCCGCGGCACTGACCCGCTGGCTGCGTGCCACCTCAAGAAAGTAACGCAGACTGTCCCAGTCGAGCATGGCGAAATGGCTTCCCGTGGCGAGGCTGTTTTGTTGTGTATTTATGCACAAGACATGTGCATTTTGTGGTGTTGCTTGTGGATTTTCACACATCTACACTAGCCTGAGCTACCGCCTTCGAGGACGGTTGGCCAAAAAAAACACAGGAGACAAGTTCATGACGATGCATGCGTGCGCAAAGGCCGCTGGCCTGTGCCTGGGTGCTTTGCTGGTAGGGCAAGCCATGGCGGCGGATAAGCCGCCGGTCAAAATCGGTGTATTGACAGATATGTCGGGGACCTACGCGGCCATGGGTGGGGCCGGGTCGGTCGCAGCGGCGCAATTGGCCATCGACGATTGCTTGGCCGCCGAATGCAAGGGCATGAAGATTGAGCTGGTCTCCGCTGACAACCAGAACAAGGCGGATGTGGGCGCGGCGCGGGCCCGTGAGTGGTTTGACCGGGACGGTGTGACTGCCATTGCCGACCTGACCAATTCAGCCGTTGCGTTGGCCGTGCAGGGTATCGCGCGGGAAAAGAACAAGGTGGTGATGTTTTCCGGTCCGGCCACAACCGCGCTGACGAACAAAGAATGCTCGCCGGTCGGCTTTCATTGGATGTTCGACACGTACTCGCAGTCTGCCGGCGGTGCCAAGGCCACGGTCAAGGCCGGTGGGAAGTCCTGGTATTTCGTGACGGTGGATTATGCCTTCGGGCACTCATTGGAGGCCGATACTGCCAAAGCCGTGAAGTCGCTTGGCGGCACCGTAGCTGGCAGCGTTCGCCATCCGCTCAATGCGCCGGATTTCGCCTCGTATCTGTTGCAGGCACAAAGCTCCAAGGCCCAGGTGGTGGCTCTGGCCAATGGCGGCCAGGATACGGTCAACGCCGTCAAGCAGGCACGCGAGTTCGGCATCGTCGACGGCGGGCAGCGGCTGGTTTCGTTGCTGATTTTCCTGTCGGATCTGCGAGCGCTGGGGCTGGAGAATGCCCAGGGGCTTGCCTACGTCGACGGGTTCTACTGGGATTACGACGATGCCTCCCGGCAGTGGTCCGCGCGTTTCGAGAAAGCCTTCCGTGGTCTGAAGCCCACCATGACGCAGGCCGGAGTCTATTCAAGCGTATTGCATTACCTGCGTGCCGTGGCCGCTGCTGGCAGCACGGATGGCAAGGTGGTGGCCGCCAAGATGCGTGAATTGCCGATCAAGGACCCCATTATGCGCAACGCGTCCATCCGCCCCGATGGACGTGTGATTCACGACATGTACCTCTATGAGGTCAAGAAGCCGGCCGACTCCAAGGGCGGCTGGGATTATTCCAAACTGGTGGCGACGATTCCCGCCGCCGAAGCCTTTCAGCCACTGGCCGATTCGAGCTGCCCATTGGTCAAGCACTGATCGCAAATCCGTCAACAGGCGCGGCCTGCGGGCCGCCTATCTAAGCAGTCTGAGGAGCAAGCAATGAGCGAAGTCCCCCGCGTGCCGTTACTGATCGGCGGCAAATTGGTGCAGTCCAAGAGCACGCAGTGGCGTGATGTCATCAATCCGGCCACGCAGCAAGTCGTGGCCCAGGTGCCTTTTGCCACGCGCGAGGAACTGGACCAAGCCGTGGCCAATGCCAAGGAGGCCTTCCAGACCTGGCGCAACGCGGGACAGGGTCAGCGCATGCGCATCATGCTGAAGTTTCAGCAATTGCTGCGTGACAACACTTCCAAGCTTGCCGAGATGATCACGCGCGAGCACGGTAAGACGCTGCCTGACGCCGAGGGCGAGGTCGGGCGCGGGTTGGAGGTCGTCGAGCACGCGTGCTCGATTGCCAGCCTGCAACTGGGCGAATACGCCGAGAACGCTGCCTCTGGCATCGATGTCTACACTCTGATTCAGCCGCTGGGCGTTTGTGCTGGTATCACGGCCTTCAATTTTCCGGTGATGCTGCCTTGCTTCATGTTTCCCATCGCCGTGTCTTGCGGTAATACCTTTGTGCTCAAACCCTCCGAGCAGGATCCCACCACATCGCTTTATCTGGCACTGGAGGCGGGGCTGCCGCCAGGCGTGCTCAACGTGGTGCACGGCGGCCCCGATATCGCCAATGGCCTGTGCGAGCACCCCGATATCAAAGCGGTGTCCTTCATTGGTTCGACGCGAGTGGGCTCTGAGATCTATGACCGCGCCTCCAAGGCCGGCAAGCGTTGCCAGTCCATGATGGGCGCCAAGAATCATTGCGTCGTGCTGCCCGACGCCGATCCCGAAGTGGCGCTCAATCAACTGATAGGAGCGGCGTTTGGCGCGGCCGGACAGCGTTGCATGGCCACCTCTGTTGCCGTGCTGGTCGGCGAGGCGCGGAATTGGTTGCCTGATTTCGTGGAGCGCTCCAAGAAGCTCAAGGTCAATGTGGGCACTGACCGGCAGGCCGATCTCGGGCCGCTGGTGTCGGTCAATGCTCGCCAACGCGTCGAAAGCCTGATTCAGAAAGGCGTCGAGGAGGGCGCCAAGCTGTTGCTCGACGGGCGCGGAGTCGAGGTGCAAGGGTATGGCCAGGGCAACTTCGTGGGGCCGACCATTTTCGACGGCGTGACTGAGGCGATGACGATCTATCGGGAGGAGGTCTTCGGCCCGGTACTGTGCGTGGTCGGTGTGGAGACGCTGGAAGAGGCCGTAGCTTTCGTCAACCGGAACCCCAACGGCAACGGCGTGGCCTTGTTCACTCAGGACGGCGGCGCGGCGCGCTATTTCCAGAATAATATCGATGTCGGTCAGGTAGGCATCAATATTCCCATCCCGGTGCCCGTGGCCTGGTTCAGTTTTACCGGTTCGCGTGGTTCCAAGCTGGGCGATCTCGGTCCCAACGGCAAGCAGGCCGTGCAGTTCTGGACGCAGACCAAGACGATTACCGCGCGCTGGTCGGCGCACGGGCGTTCTGTCAATACGACCATCACGATGCGTTGATCCTCTGGTGGCGTTACCTCTCCCGAATCGAGTCTACGGATTCGGGAGGGGGTGTCGCGCCGACAGCCCTGCGTGCCAGTGCACAAGCTTATTCGTATAAGTAATATGGGATGGTTCTTATATTACTTATAATAAGCTGCACGAATAGGGGCCACCATGAACCTCCAGCAATTCCGTTTTGTGCGCGAAACCATCCGCCGTGACTTCAACCTCACTGAAGCCGCGCGCATGCTCTACACCTCCCAGCCTGGCGTCTCCAAGGCCATCATCGAGTTCGAGGATGAACTGGGCATAAAAATTTTCGAGCGCCACGGCAAACGCATCAAATGTTTGACCAAACCAGGTCTTGCCGTCTCGCAGGTCATCGACCGCATCATGCGTGAGGTCGATAATTTGAAGAAAGTCAGTGATGAGTTTGCCCGGCGCGACGAGGGCGGGTTGGTGATCGCTTGTACGCACACGCAGGCGCGCTATCTCTTGCCGCGCGTCATTCCTGCCTTCCGTAAACAGTTTCCCAAGGTTCACCTTTCGTTGGCCGAAGGCAGTCCGGCGCAGTTGGCCGAGATGGTGCTGCACGAGCAAGCCGATCTGGCTCTGGCAACCGAGTCGCTGGCGCTGACTCCTGGCCTGGCGACGCTGCCGGTCTACGCTTGGGAACATACCGTTGTGGTCCGGCCCGACCACCCCTTGGCCGACTTGAAGTCGTCCGAAGCCAAACGGCTGAGCCTGGCCCAACTGGCGGAGTACCCCATCGTGACCTACGACCGGGCATTTACGGGCCGCAGCACCATAGATGAGGTTTTTGCCAATCAGGCGATTCACCCTGACATCGTGCTGGAGGCCATCGATGCCGACGTCATCAAGACGTATGTGGATGTTGGCCTGGGGATAGGCATCATCGCCGGGGTCGCCTATGACCCACGGCGCGATAGCAATTTGGTCGGACTGCCGGTGGGGCATCTGTTCGGCACGCATACCACGCGCGTGGGTGTGAAGTCGGGCGTATTCCTGCGCGACTATGTCTACACCTTCCTGGAGATGTTGGCGCCCTCGCTTACGCGCCAAGTCGTGACCGAGGCTGTTCAGGGTCTGCCCCGTTAAGTCTTCGTGCCGCCGCAAGCCGCCCCTGCCGGGCGGTTTTTTTTGGTTCATCGCGGAATAGCGTGGAGCCGTGCTTGATTGCCGTTACGCTTGATCCTTGATTTTTCAAGGATCAAGGCCGGGATCATGCTGGACCGCAAGACGATCGAGAGGTTGGGTGGGTGGGAAGGTTATCGGGTGGAGCGGGTCGTGTGGCCTGAAGGTGAGAGCCGGACGGTCACGATTTACCTGAAGCCTTCAGCGCGAACGATGCACTGCGAGCACTGCGGCAACCGATGTCGGCAGGTGCATGAGACGACCACGCGCCGGGTGCGGGATCTGCCGCTAATGGCGCTGCGAGTGACGCTGGTAGTGCCGCGTCGGCGGGTCTGGTGCGAGCAGTGCGGTGGACCGCATCTGGAGAGGCTGAGCTGGCTGGGCCGTTACCAGCGAGTGACCGACCGGCTGGCCGAGGCGGTCAGCCAGTTGCTTGAGTCCAGCAACATTCTGGCCGTGGCGCGCTTCTTCCAACTGGGTTGGCACACGGTCAAGGCGCTGGACAAGGCCCTGCTGCGACGGGCGATCCAAGAGCCGGACTGGAGCCAGATCCACTACCTAGCGATGGACGAGTTCGCTCTACACAAGGGCCATCGTTATGCCACGGTCGTTGTCGATCCGATCCGCCGTCAGGTGCTATGGATCGGTGATGGCCGCTCGCGCGAGACGGCCAGAGCCTTCTTCGAACAACTGCCAACTGGGGTTGCCCAGCAGATCCGGGCCGTAGCGATCGACATGACGACGGCCTATGAGCTGGAGATCCAGGCCAACTGCCCCAACGCCGAGATCGTCTACGACCTGTTCCACGTCGTGGCCAAGTACGGCCGTGAAGTGATAGACCGGGTGCGTGTAGACCAAGCGAACCAGTTGCGGCACGACAAGCCGGCCCGCCGGGTGATCAAGTCCAGTCGCTGGCTACTGCTGCGCAATCGCAAAAACCTCGATCCGTGCCAATCGGTAAAGTTGGACGAGTTGCTCCAGGCCAACCAGCCCTTGCTCACCGCTTATCTGATGCGCGATGAGCTCAAACAGCTGTGGTTCTACCAACACCCCGGCTACGCCCGCCAGGCATGGGATCACTGGCTGCAACAGGCTCAGGGCAGCGGCATCGCCGCCTTGGCTCACTTCGCGCTCAAGCTAAAAGCCTATCTGCACGGGATTCTGTCTCGCTGTCGCCACCGGCTCAACACCAGCATCGTCGAGGGCATCAACAACACCATCAAAGTCATCAAGCGCCGCGCCTACGGCTACCGCGATCAGGAGTACTTCTTCCTCAAGATACGGTCTGCATTCCCCGGTATTCCTCGATGAACCTTTTTTTTTGCCTTTTTGCGGCAAAGGGATCGCGCGTGCTCAAGAAAGCTATGTATGGAGGCGAGCCGATAAAAATAATTAAATAAGAATGACTCTCATTTGATTTGACTAAACAATAGGAATCATTATCATTACCAAAGACGCAACAACCGATGAGGTGAATCATGGTGGCAGGCTTGAGCGCGGTGGTGGTCGGTGCTGACCGACTGGGCAATATCCCGGATCTTCTGAAGGGGCACAATATTTCGATTACGCATCACATCAGTGGGCGTGATCCTTCGCATCAGAAAAAGACGCTGCAATTGCCTTCGGGTACGCAGTTGGTCATTTTGCTGACCGATTTTCTGGGCCATAACGTCATGAAGACCTTCCGCAATGCCGCCCAGCGTGGGGGCATCAAAGTCGTCGCTTGTCGGCGCTCGGTGTGCAGCATGCAGCAGGCCTTGCAGCAATGCGGCCTCTGCAACCAAGGCTGCGAAAAGAAAATGACCCGACACTGAGTTCAGCCATGCCCCATCTTTTCTCACCGCGGCCTGCGGCCGGCAGCATCTACGAGATGCGCCGACAGTCTTGAGCTGAAGTGGCGGCTTTGCCGCCCGGTTTAGGCGCCCCTTTTTGGGGCGTTTTTTTTACTGCCGGTGTGCCAAATAAAAACGCCGGCAAGGCCGGCGTCGGGTATCGGGGACGCTGGAGGTTCAGTCGTTGGAGGCGCGTGCAGATGCCAACAGGCTGCCATCGAGACGGCGGGCACCATTGAAACGCTTGGACCAGTAAGCCAAGGTCATGTTCTCGACACGGACGACTCCGCCGGCGCTGGGCGAATGGACGAAACGATTCTCGCCCATGTAAATGCCCACGTGCGAATAGCGGCGGCCCAAGGTATTGAAGAACACCAGATCGCCGGGGCGCAGTTCCTTGCGATCGATGACCGTGGCCTGCCGGGCGATATCCGCCGCGTTGCGCGGAACTTTCAGGCCGAGCGAGCGCTCAACGGAATAGGCGACCAAGCCGCTGCAATCAAAACCGGTAGCCGGGGAGCTGCCGCCGAAACGATAGCGCACACCCAATTGATTGAGGGCTTCGGCCACCAGGGCGCTGTCGCTGGCAAAAGGGGCTTGCGCCTGGCGTTGCCGTTCGCGTTTGATTTTATGGGTGACCAGCAGGCCGATCGGGTCATCCGAGGTGGCGACCCATTCCGTTTCGTAAGGATCGATTTCGGAATCGTAGGCAGAGGTTTGCGTCCCCTTGGTCGCGCAGCCGGCCATCACCGCTACGCAGATGGCCGGCGCAAACAAGCGCAGGCCCCGGCGAATGAGGCGGAAGGAGGAGTCAGGTAGCGCGAGGAAGGAGTGTCGATGCATGCTCGCCGAGACCGATCCGGCTCCCATCACGTGGGGGCGGAACAGAATTAGAAAAAATTTATCGGTAGATTCTACCAAACCTATTATTACATCCGGGTGTAAGCACAAGCGGAAACACGATTTTTCTACCCGGAAGCTCTTGGGGGAATCCCCAGGACAGGTGGCAAGCCTGGTGCAAGGTTGACCAACCAGAATAAGGTAAGGCAAGTTACCAAAGAGCAATCGAACCATAACAGGAGACAGGCATGGACAGAACCCGGGATTTCCACTATCGGTCCTTGCACGAAAGGGACGCCTTCTGGCGTGAACAGGCTCAGCGAATCCACTGGGAGACACCATTTGAGCAGGTGCTCGACTTCACCCGGCCTCCTTTTTCCAGATGGTTTGTGGGTGGCCACAGCAATCTTTGCTACAACGCCGTAGACCGCTGGTTGCCCCAGCAAGCCGACGCGTCGGCCCTGATCTGGGTGTCCACCGAGGTGGATCAGGAACGGACCTATAGTCGAAGGGAGTTGTACGAAGAGGTCAACGCCGTGGCCGCGATGCTGCGTGAACAGGGCGTCGGGCGCGGCGATCGCGTGCTGCTTTATATGCCCATGGTCCCCGAAGCCGTTTTCACCATGCTGGCCTGTGCCCGCCTGGGAGCCATCCATTCGGTAGTGTTCGGGGGTTTCGCCTCGGTGAATCTCGCGCAGCGTATCGATGACGCTCAGCCCAAGGTGGTGGTCTGCACAGACGGCGGATCGCGTGCGGGCAAGGTGGTGGCTTATAAACCATTGCTCGACAAGGCGTTGTCTCTGGCCCGGCATCCGCCTGCGGCGGTGATCGTGCTCGATCGTGGCCTGGCCGCATGTGAGCGCGAGCCGGGCCGTGACCTGGATTATGCCGAGTTGCGCGCGCGCCATGCCGGTGCCCAGGTGCCGGTCACCTGGCTCGAATCCTCCGAGCCTAGCTACATTCTTTACACGTCGGGCACGACCGGCCGCCCCAAGGGTGTGCAGCGCGATACCGGTGGCTATGCGGTGGCGCTGGCCTCCTCGATGGAGTATCTGTTTGACGGCAAGCCAGGCGACACATTCTTCTGCACCAGTGATATCGGGTGGGTGGTCGACCACTCGTATATCGTCTATGGCCCTTTGATCGGCGGGCAGGCCACGATTCTCTATGAGGGCACGCCGGTGCGTCCTGATGGCGCCATCCTCTGGAGTCTGGTCGAGCGGTTTCGTGTCAATACGCTGTTTTCGGCACCCACTGCGGTCCGCGTATTCAAGCGGCAGGATCCTGCTCTGCTCAAGCGCCACGACCTGTCTTCGTTGCGTGCGCTGTATCTGGCCGGCGAGCCGCTGGATGAACCGACGGCGCAATGGATCTCCGACGGGCTGGGCAAGCCTATCATCGACAACTATTGGCAAACCGAGTCCGGTTGGCCAATTTTGTCCGCTCAACCCGGCGTGGAACGCGTGCCCACGCGCTTTGGCAGCCCGTCATTTCCGGTATATGGGTTTGACGTGCGTGTGGTGAGTGAGTCGACTGGGGAAGATCTCGGACCCAACGAGAAGGGGGTGGTTGCCATTGTGCCTCCGTTGCCGCCAGGGGCGCTGTCGACGGTGTGGGGCGATGATGAGCGTTTTGTGCAAACCTATTTTTCCTCCATCCCGGCGCGCCAGTTGTATTCAACGTTCGATTGGGGGCTTCGGGATGAAGACGGATATTGGTTCATCCTCGGCCGCACCGACGACGTCATCAATGTGGCGGGCCATCGTCTGGGTACACGCGAGATCGAAGAGTCGGTCAACAGTCATGCCGGCGTGGCCGAATGCGCCGTGGTCGGTGTGGCCGATTCCCTCAAAGGTCAGGTGGCCCTGGCTTTCGTCGTGCTCAAGCGGCCCGATGACGCGCAGGCCGATGACGCGGCGCGATCGCTGGAAGCGGATATCATGCGCGTGGTGGAGAATCAGTTGGGCGGAGTTGCGCGGCCGGCGCGCATTCGCTTTGTCGGAGCCTTGCCAAAGACGCGCTCCGGCAAAGTGCTGCGGCGGGCCATCGTGGCAATCTGCGAAGGCCGTGACCCCGGTGATCTCACCACGATAGAAGACCCCTCATCACTCGAACAGATCAAGGAATCGCTGCAATGAAATCCAAACCAGTGCTGGCTGCGGAAGACGTCAAGAAGATCCTCGCTGCCGCCGAGGCACATGCGCTGGCTCATCAATGGGCCGTATCGATTGCCGTTGTCGACGACGGAGGGCATCTGCTGGGCATGCTGCGAGGAGACGGGGCCGCTCCCATATCAGCGCATATCGCACCGGCCAA
The DNA here is from genome assembly GCF_020735985.1 of Bordetella holmesii. Lineage (NCBI taxonomy): Bacteria > Pseudomonadati > Pseudomonadota > Betaproteobacteria > Burkholderiales > Alcaligenaceae > Bordetella > Bordetella holmesii. Next base: position 2,581,957 of record NZ_CP085973.1, on the reverse strand, counting down.
GGCCCGGACGGCAGCGCTGGGGCGCCGCGAATCGCGTGTCTATGAAGAGATCATCAACAACGGCCGTTATTCCTTCCTGTCCGCGCCGGAAATCGAAGGCATGCTCGAAGGCGGTGTACCCGTGGTGGCCGATGGCCAGGTGGTCGGCGCGGTGGGAGTCTCGGGAGTGAAGTCCAGCGAAGACGCCGATATTGCCCGCGCGGGCATTGCCGCGCTGGGGCTGTGAGTCTGTCCGTACCGGATGACGCCGCTCGACAGCGGCGTTTGCTCAATCCAGGCGTACGTCGACGTGAAGTCTGGGCCTGGGCCATGTATGACTTCGCGAATTCCGGCTACACCACGGTCATACTGACCACGGTTTTCAGTACGTACTTCGTTGCGGTGGTCGGTCAGCGGGCGCACTGGGCCACCCTGGCCTGGACGGCCGCTCTGTCGCTGTCCTATCTGGCCATCATGCTGACCATGCCCACGCTAGGCGCGCGTGCCGATGCGCATGCCGGCAAGCGCTGGCTGCTCTACACCAGTACGATTGGCTGCGTCTTGGCCACACTCCTGCTGACCCGCGTAGGGCCGGGCGATGTCTGGCTGGCATTGGTGGCCGTGGCGATCTCCAACTATTGCTATTGTATCGGCGAGTCGGTCGTCGCGGCGTTTCTGCCCGAGCTGGCGCGGCCTGCGGCGCTGGGGCGGGTGTCCGGTTGGGGCTGGAGCTTTGGTTATTGCGGCGGCATGCTGACGCTTGGGCTTTGCTTGGCCGTCGTGACGCGCGGCGAAGCTATCGGGCAGAGTGCAGAAAACTATGTGCCCTGGGTCATCGCCGTGACCTGCCTGGTGTTTGCGTTGGCGGCTTTACCGTCGTTTTTTCTGCTGCGCGAGCGGGCGCGGCCGCATGCCGTGACGCTGGCGGCACCGGATATGCTGCGGCGGCTGGCACGCGCCTGGCACGAAACAGGCGAGCATTTCCCGGAATTTCGGCGCCTACTGATGTGCGGCGCCTGCTATCAGGCCGGCATTGCCGTGGTCATCACGCTGGCCGCCATCTATGCCGAGCAAGTGATGGGCTTCAGTATGCCGCAGATCATGCTGCTGGTTTTTACTGTCAATATTGCCGCGGCCATTGGTGCTTTCAGTTTTGGGTATGTACAGGACCGTATCGGCCACAAACGGGCCCTGGCCCTGACGCTGGTGGGTTGGATCATCATGGTGTTGGTCGCTTATGCGGCTACGACCGTGCCTGTATTCTGGGTTGCCGCCACGTTGGCCGGCCTGTGCATGGGTACCAGCCAGAGTGCGGGACGTGCGATGACCGGGGCGATGGCGCCGGCAGGCCGCCTGGCGGAGTTTTTTGCCCTCTGGACGTTCGCGGTGCAGTTGGCTGCGGTCGTGGGGCCGCTGACGTATGGGCTGGTCACTTGGCTGACGGCGGGCAATCACCGGTTGGCGATTCTGGTGACCGGATTGTTCTTTGTCGCAGGCCTGCTGTTGTTGGCCCGGGTTGATCTGGTGCGAGGGATCGCGCGCAGTCAGCAGGTCTGAAGCGGGCTGCTATTCTTATGTTCTGGCCACCATGCAAAGCACCACGCAACCGCTAGAACCGCGCTGCGTAAGGTGCTCGTAAGAGCATGGCGATACGGTTGCGAGTCGGCAAAACGGCAGCACCAAAATCACGAATCGGAGACTAAACCATGTCGAACGCCATCCAATCCGTCCTGGTGGAAACCCGTGTGTTTCCTCCTCCCGAACGCGCCGTCAAGGGCGCGACGATTTCGGGCATGGACGCCTACCGCGCCTTGGCCGAGGAGGCCGAGCGCGACCCCGATGGTTTCTGGGGGCGCCATGCCCGCGAAAATCTTCAATGGACCAAACCCTTTACCGAGGTGCTCGATGAAAGCGATGCGCCGTTCTATCGCTGGTTCGGCGACGGTGAACTCAATGTTTCGGCCAACTGCCTCGACGTTCACCTGACTAACGGCAATGCCGACAAGACAGCCATCATTTTTGAGTCCGACGACGGCAAGGTCGAGAAGGTCAGCTATCGAGAGCTGCTGGGTCGGGTGTGCCGATTCGCCAATGGCTTGACGTCGTTGGGCTACAAGAAGGGCGACCGGGCCATCATCTATATGCCCATGTCGGTCGAAGCGGTGGTGGCGATGCAGGCCTGCGCGCGCTTGGGTGTGACGCATTCGGTGGTGTTTGGTGGATTTTCCGCCAAGAGCCTGCAGGAACGCATCGTCGATGTGGGTGCATCGCTGGTCATCACTGCTGACGAGCAGGTGCGGGGCGGCAAGGTCATCCCGCTCAAGCCCGCCGTAGAGGAGGCCATCGCCATGGGAGGTTGCGAGGCCGTCACCAAGGTCATCGTCTATCGCCGCACGGGTGGCGAGGTAGCCTGGACAGAGGGGCGCGATCTGTGGATGCACGACGTCCAGGCCGGCCAGTCTGACATGTGCGAGCCGGTGCCGGTCAATGCCGAACATCCTCTGTTCATCCTGTACACCTCGGGCTCGACCGGTAAACCCAAGGGCGTGCAACATGCTTCGGCAGGCTATCTCTTGTGGGCGTTGCTGACGGTCAAGTGGACGTTCGACGCGCGCGCCGATGACGTGTACTGGTGCACTGCCGATGTGGGCTGGATCACCGGCCACACCTATATCAGTTATGGCCCGCTGGCCGCCGGCCTGACCCAGGTGGTTTTTGAGGGCGTGCCGACCTTTCCCAACGCCGGGCGCTTCTGGGAAATGGTCCAGCGTCACAAAGTGAGCGTGTTTTATACCGCGCCGACAGCCATCCGTTCGCTTATCAAAGCCGCCGAGGCCACACCGCAGACGCATCCGCGCAACTTCGATCTCGACAGCTTGCGCATCATTGGTACCGTGGGCGAACCCATCAATCCGGAGGCCTGGATCTGGTACCACAAGAACGTGGGCCGCGAACGTTGTCCCATCGTGGACACGTGGTGGCAGACCGAGACCGGCGGCCATATGATCACCCCCCTGCCTGGTGCCACGCCACTCAAACCGGGCTCATGCACGTTGCCTTTGCCGGGGATCGCCGCGGCCATCGTCGACGAAACGGGTGGCGACGTCGAACCAGGCAATGGCGGCTTTCTGGTCATCAAACGGCCCTGGCCGGCGATGATACGCACGATCTGGGGAGACCCGGAGCGCTTCAAAAAGAGCTATTTCCCCGCCGAGTTGCGCGGCTACTATCTGGCAGGCGATGGCGCTCAGCGAGACGCCGATGGCTACTTCTGGATCATGGGCCGTATTGACGATGTGCTCAATGTGTCGGGCCATCGCCTGGGCACCATGGAAGTGGAGTCCGCGCTGGTCGCCCATGAGCTGGTCGCCGAGGCGGCTGTGGTGGGCCGTCCGGACGATACGACAGGCGAAGCCGTGGTGGCCTTTGTCGTACTCAAGAGTGCTCGTCCGGAAGGCGAAGAGGCCCAGGCCATTGCCAAGCAACTGCGTGACTGGGTTGCGCGGGAGATCGGCCCCATCGCCAAGCCCAAGGACATCCGTTTCGGGGACAATCTTCCGAAAACACGGTCGGGCAAGATCATGCGACGCTTGTTGCGTGTCGTGGCCAAGGGTGAGGAGGTGACGCAAGATGTCTCCACGCTGGAGAACCCCGCCATCCTGGAGCAACTGTCCAAGCCCCTGTAAGCTGGCGGACAAGCTCACCAGAGCATAATGAAAGCCTGCGCGCAATGCGCAGGCTTTTTTTTGGTTCATCGAGGAATACCGGGGAATGCAGACCGGATCTTGAGGAAGAAGTACTCCTGATCGCGGTAGCCGTAGGCGCGGCGCTTGATGACTTTGATGGTGTTGTTGATGCCCTCGACGATGCTGGTGTTGAGCCGGTGGCGACAGCGAGACAGAATCCCGTGCAGATAGGCTTTTAGCTTGAGCGCGAAGTGAGCCAAGGCGGCGATGCCGCTGCCCTGAGCCTGTTGCAGCCAGTGATCCCATGCCTGGCGGGCGTAGCCGGGGTGTTGGTAGAACCACAGCTGTTTGAGCTCATCGCGCATCAGATAAGCGGTGAGCAAGGGCTGGTTGGCCTGGAGCAACTCGTCCAACTTTACCGATTGGCACGGATCGAGGTTTTTGCGATTGCGCAGCAGTAGCCAGCGACTGGACTTGATCACCCGGCGGGCCGGCTTGTCGTGCCGCAACTGGTTCGCTTGGTCTACACGCACCCGGTCTATCACTTCACGGCCGTACTTGGCCACGACGTGGAACAGGTCGTAGACGATCTCGGCGTTGGGGCAGTTGGCCTGGATCTCCAGCTCATAGGCCGTCGTCATGTCGATCGCTACGGCCCGGATCTGCTGGGCAACTCCTGTTGGCAGTTGTTCGAAGAAGGCTCTGGCCGTCTCGCGCGAGCGGCCATCACCGATCCATAGCACCTGACGGCGGATCGGATCGACAACGACCGTGGCATAACGATGGCCCTTGTGTAGAGCGAACTCGTCCATCGCTAGGTAGTGGATCTGGCTCCAGTCCGGCTCTTGGATCGCCCGTCGCAGCAGGGCCTTGTCCAGCGCCTTGACCGTGTGCCAACCCAGTTGGAAGAAGCGCGCCACGGCCAGAATGTTGCTGGACTCAAGCAACTGGCTGACCGCCTCGGCCAGCCGGTCGGTCACTCGCTGGTAACGGCCCAGCCAGCTCAGCCTCTCCAGATGCGGTCCACCGCACTGCTCGCACCAGACCCGCCGACGCGGCACTACCAGCGTCACTCGCAGCGCCATTAGCGGCAGATCCCGCACCCGGCGCGTGGTCGTCTCATGCACCTGCCGACATCGGTTGCCGCAGTGCTCGCAGTGCATCGTTCGCGCTGAAGGCTTCAGGTAAATCGTGACCGTCCGGCTCTCACCTTCAGGCCACACGACCCGCTCCACCCGATAACCTTCCCACCCACCCAACCTCTCGATCGTCTTGCGGTCCAGCATGATCCCGGCCTTGATCCTTGAAAAATCAAGGATCAAGCGTAACGGCAATCAAGCACGGCTCCACGCTATTCCGCGATGAACCTTTTTTTGCCCAATCGTTTCATGTGTCCAAGGGAGTTCGTAGTGAGTCGCAGCAGTTTCGATCGCGCAGGCCTGAGCCTGATGTTGGCCACAGTTTTTGTGTGGGCAGGAAGCTGGATTGCGATGAAGCTCGTTGTGCCCTATATCGGTCCCTATAATTTCGTGGTGGTCCGCTATCTGAGCGGTGCACTGGTGCTGTTTGTCGGCGCCATTCTGACCGCGCGGCCCCTGGCCATGCCTGCCTGGCGCCTGACGGTGATGGTGGGCCTGTTGCAGACGGCGGGCTTTCAGGGTTGTGTACAGACAGCCCTGGTCACAGGGGGAGTGGGCAAGGTCGCGCTCATGGCTTACACCATGCCTTTCTGGGTGATTCTGCTGGCTTGGCTGATTCTCAAGGAGCGGCCCAGCCGGTTGCATTGGGCGGGTATTGCCTTGGCCGCCTGTGGGCTGGTGTGCTTCGCTCAGCCGTGGAATGGTATGGGCAGCGATTTTCTGCCCATGGCCCTGGGCGTGGGCAGCGGCTTTTGCTGGGGCATGGGTACGGTGTTGTCCTAGCGAATGTTCGACAACCATGCGCCGGATGTCGTGACGTTCACGGCATGGCAAATGCTCATCGGCGCGCTGGCCATGGCGCCGGTCGCGTTGCTGGTCCCGCAGATCGATGCGGTCTGGGGCTGGGAACTGATTGCCGGGATGGCCTATATCATTCTGGTGGCCACCGCGTTGGCCTGGGTAATGTGGCTGTTGGTAGTCCGGCGCGTGCCAGCGTCGATCGCCGGTCTGTCCGCCCTGGGGGTGCCCGTGGTCGCTGTACTGCTGGCCTGGTGGATTTTGCACGAACGCCCGACCTTAAACGATCTGGCGGGCATGTTGTTCATTATGGTTGGCATCGGCGTAGTCAGCCGAGCGCGGCCGCGTAAAGCCTGATACAAAACTGGAACCCGAGATGATAGATTTTCGCAGCGATACCGTGACCCGCCCTTCGGCAGCCATGTTGCAAGCCATGACGTGTGCGCCTGTGGGCGATGACGTCATGGGTGATGACCCCACTGTCGTGGCGTTGCAGCAGGCCGTCGCCGAGCGCGCGGACAAGGAAGCAGGGCTGTTCTTTCCGACCGGCACGCAAAGCAATCTGGCCGGCATCATGGCGCATTGCGGACGCGGCGATGAGTACCTGGTCGGGCAATTGGCGCACACCTACAAATACGAAGGCGGGGGCGCCGCCGTGCTGGGCAGTATTCAGCCCCAGCCCATCGAGCACGACGGCGACGGCTCGCTGCCCATCGCCAAGCTGGAAGCCGCGGTCAAGCCGGTGGGCGATGCGCACTATGCGCGTACGCGCTTGTTGGCGCTTGAAAATACCTTCCACGGCAAAGTCATCCGGCAGCCCTATATTCTGGAGGCGACTGCCTTTGCGCGCAGCCGGGGGCTGGGCACCCATCTGGATGGGGCACGGGTATTCAACGCCAGCGTCGCCAGCGGATTGGCGCTTAGCGAGCTCTGTCAGCCTTTCGATACGGTCTCTATCTGTTTTTCCAAGGGGCTGGGTGCACCGGTAGGATCGGTGCTGGTGGGCAGCCAGGCGCTGATCGAGCAGGCCAGGCGTTGGCGCAAGGTGCTCGGCGGTGGTATGCGCCAGTCAGGGGTCTTGGCCGCAGCGGCGCAGTACGCACTTGAACACAATGTGGCGCGTCTGGCCCAAGACCACGAGCACGCGAGCCTGTTGGGCCAGGGGCTGGCGCAATTGCCTGGCGTGCAGGTGCTGTCGCAGAGCACCAATATGGTGTTCGTGAGTGTTGCTCCCGAACACCGCAGCAGGCTCAACCAAGGCCTGAAGGAAGCGGGCATTCTGATGAGCGCGGTCTATGACGGGCCGGTACGTCTGGTGACCCATCTCGATATTTCCCGCCAGGACATCGAGCGCGCACTGCAGGTGTTTGCCCGCTTGTTGAGCGCATGAGGGCTGACGCGCGCGGGTGACTCAAACCCCTGCGAACGCGATCAGGTTCCTGTAGCCATCCAGAGCGTCAGGCCAGCGGGGGGTCCAGCCGCTGGCCTTTAGCCGTTGGTTGCGGATGCGTTTGCTGCCTACATTGGCCGGGGCAGGTCCCGGCAGTGGCGCCGGGGCCTGCAAGAGGCGCGCGAGTCCGCCATACAGCTCGTCCAGCAGCATCGGGGTGTCATCCGCGCCGAGATAGCAGGATTGAGGCTGAGGCAAATGCAGCAGATGATCGACAGCCGCGGCCGCGTCATCGATATGGATACGGTTGGCCCAGTGCCCGCTTGCTACGTGTGCCTGGCCTGCACGCAGACGCTCTAGCAATTGCGTGCGTCCCGGCCCGTAGAGACCGGCCAGCCGCAGGATCACCGCTGCGTGTGTGGCGCCGCTGAGCGACTGCTCGGCTTCTAGCAGAATGCGGCCATTGAAGCCCAGGGGGTGGGTTGGGGTGGACTCGTCAATCCATTGTCCGTGGTGTTCACCGTAAACGGCTGAAGAGGACACAAAAACCCAGCGCGCCGGAGGGCAGTTCAAGGCCGCCAGCAGATGACGCTGACCGTCGAGGAACAGCCCGCGGTAGCGGGCGGGATCGCGCGAGCCCGGCGCGGGCAGGTAGGCGAGACGGTCGATATGTGTGGGCAGTCCGGCCAGAGAGGCCGGGTCGGTCAGGTCGGCACGGATCCAGCGGATACCCGCAGGCGAGGTGGCGGGCGGCTGGCGGCGTAGCGCCCACACTTCGATGCCGCGTGCGAGCAAGCGGTCCGCTACACGCAGCCCCAGGTCCCCACATCCGGCCAGCAATACGGCGTGCGTCATGTCTTCTCGAAAAAAAAGCGCCTCGGTACGAAGCGCCTCAGGAGCGGCGTTACATGCCGTTGTAGACCGGCCCTTCACCGCCCTGCGGTGCAACCCAGACGATATTCTGTTTGGGATCCTTGATGTCGCAGGTCTTGCAGTGCACGCAGTTCTGCGCGTTGATCTGCAAGCGATCGGCGCCGTGATCATCCTTGATGAACTCGTACACCCCCGCCGGACAGTAACGCGCCTCCGGACCGCCGTAGGTGGCCAGGTTGACCTCCACCGGGATGTCCGGGTTCTTTAGCGTCAGATGGATGGGCTGGTTTTCTTCATGATTGGTGTTGGAAATGAACACCGAGCTGAGACGATCGAATGTCAGCTTGCCATCCGGCTTTGGATAGTCGATGCGCGCGCATTGCGAGGCCGGCTGCAACGCCTGGTGATCCGGCTTGTCGTTGCGCAGGCTCCAGGGCATCTTGCCCTTGAGCAGCCACTGCTCGATACCCGTCATGAAGGTGCCGACGCTGCGTCCCTTCTTGAACCACTGTTTGAAATTGCGTGCTTTGTTGAGCTCTGTGTGCAGCCAGGACGATTCGAATGCCTCCGGATAGGCGGAGAGCTCGTCGCCACGGCGATCGGCCACGATGGCGTCGAATGCCGCTTCGGCGGCCAGTTTGCCGGATTTGATGGCCGCGTGGCTGCCCTTGATGCGCGACGCATTCAGGAACCCGGCATCACAGCCGATGAGCGCGCCACCAGGGAACACCAGTTTCGGCAGCGACATGAGGCCGCCGGCCGTGATGGCCCGCGCCCCATAGGCGATGCGCTTGCCGCCTTCGAACGTGCCACGGATGGCCGGGTGGGTTTTGTAACGTTGGAATTCTTCGAAGGGAGACAGCCAGGGATTGGCGTAGTCCAGGCCTACGATCAGGCCCACCACGACGATGTTGTTGTCCAGGTGGTAAAGGAAAGAGCCGCCATACGTGTCGGAGTCCAGCGGCCAGCCGGCGGTGTGCACCACCAAGCCGGGGCGGGACTGGGCCGGATCGACTTCCCACATTTCTTTGACGCCGATGCCGTAGGCCTGTGCGTTACGGCCTTCGGCCAGCTTGAAGCGTTCGGTCAGTTGGCGGCCAAGTTGCCCCCGCGCGCCTTCGGCAAACAGCGTGTAGCGCGCCAGCAATTCCATACCGGGCTGGTAGTGGTCGGTGTGCGAGCCGTCGCGGGCCACGCCCATGTCACCGGTGGCTACGCCACGCACGGCGCCATTGTCGTCGTAAAGCACCTCGACCGCGGCAAAACCGGGGAAAATGTCCACGCCCAGGGCTTCGGCCTGTTCGCCCAGCCATTTGGTCACTTCGCCCAGACGGACGATGTAATTGCCCTTGTTGTGAAAACAGGCTGGCAGCAGCCATTCCGGCGTACTGCGCGCCCCTTTGTCAGACAAGAATAGAAACTTGTCCTGCGTGACCGGCACATTCAGCGGAGCGCCTTTTTCTTTCCAGTCGGGGATCAGCTCATTCAGGGCGATCGGGTCCATGACCGCACCGGACAGGATATGGGCACCGATTTCGGAGCCCTTTTCCAGCACACAAACACTGATCTCGTGGTTCTTCTCGGCTGCCAGTTGTTTCAGGCGGATGGCGCTGGCGAGGCCGGCGGGGCCACCGCCCACCACAACCACGTCATATTCCATCGACTCGCGTTCGGACATTTGTAAAGCTCCCCTTATTCCAGTCCCACTGTCGCAGGAAGTATCATCATTGATCCGTCGATTGTATTGCAGCTAGCGTCGAGCCGCCGCAGTGCACGGATCGGGACGGGAAATGCATCTCAGGAGTGAGTTTTGAATCGCGAGACAACCGAAGGCACGCTGATTGCAGAAGGTGCCTGGCATCAGATCGATTTGCCCCTGCGCTGGGGCGACATGGATGCCCTGAACCATTTGAACAATACGATTTACTTCCGGGTGATGGAGGAGGCGCGAATCTCCATTTTGCTGCAGGCAGGCCTGAAACTGCCCGATAGCGAAGGCCCCATTCTGGCCCACGCCTCGTGTGATTTCATCAAGCCCTTTGGCTACCCGGCCACCGTGCGGGTGACGCATCGCCTGGTGCGCCTGGGCCGCTCGAGCATGGAGCTTGACCTTACGCTGGAGAAGGTCGGCGATAGCAGTGGGCCCTACGCGCGCGGGCGAAACGTGCTGGTATGGATGGATTACGTGGCCAATTGCTCCAAGGCCTGGCCGGCGGATGTGCTGGCGCGGCTGGGGGCGCAGTTCACCGCGGCCTGACTACAGAGCGGCCTGTGCCGCTAAAATCTGCGGCAAAGCACAAAAGAATGATGGCCGGGGGCTGTCCTCGTGGCCCGATAGCCGATCTGAGGATCTCAACAAGGAGCTGGAGCAATGGACAAGGTTTATGCAAGCGCCACCGAGGCGCTGGCAGGCATCGTCAAAGACGGGCAGATGATAGCGGTGGGGGGCTTTGGCCTTTGCGGCATCCCCGAGGCATTGATTGCGGCGCTGCGTGACTCAGGCGTCAAGGATCTGACCTGCGTGAGCAATAACGCGGGCGTCGATGGGTTCGGCCTGGGCCAGTTACTCAATACGCGTCAGGTGCGCAAGATGATCGCCTCTTACGTCGGCGAGAACAAGGAGTTCGAGCGCCAATACCTGTCCGGCGAGCTGGAGCTTGAATTCACCCCCCAGGGCACGTTGGCCGAGAAGCTGCGTGCCGGTGGAGCGGGCATCCCCGCGTTTTTCACGCGTACCGGCGTGGGCACCATCGTTGCCGACGGCAAGGAATTGCGCGAGTTCGATGGTCAGCAGTACGTGATGGAGCGCTCCCTGGCACCCGACGTGTCCTTGGTCAAGGCTCATATCGCCGACCGTAGCGGCAATCTGGTGTTCCGCAAGACGGCGCGCAACTTCAATCCCAATGTCGCCATGGCCGGCAAGATCACGGTGGTCGAAGTCGAACAGATCGTCGATACCGGCAGCCTGGATCCCGACCAGATTCATCTGCCTGGCATCTACGTGCATCGGATCGTGCTCAACGCCACTCCGGAAAAACGCATCGAACAACGCACCACCCGCCCGGCCTAAGGAGACGACGACATGGCATGGTCCCGCGATGAAATGGCCGCTCGCGCCGCGCGCGAGCTGCAAGACGGTTTTTACGTAAATTTGGGTATCGGCTTGCCGACCCTGGTTGCCAATCATGTGCCCAAGGGGGTGGAGGTCTGGCTGCAATCTGAAAACGGCCTGCTGGGCATTGGCCCCTTTCCGACCGACGATGAGGTCGATCCCGATCTGATCAATGCTGGTAAACAGACCGTGACGACGCTGCCTGGCTCGTCCATCTTCTCGTCGGCGGATTCGTTCGCCATGATCCGTGGCGGCAAGATCAATCTGGCCATCCTGGGGGCGATGCAGGTCTCCGAGAAGGGCGATCTGGCTAATTGGATGATTCCCGGCAAGATGGTCAAGGGCATGGGCGGCGCCATGGATCTGGTGGCTGGGGTGGGCCGCGTGGTGGTTCTGATGGAACACGTGGCCAAGAAAAAGGACGGCAGCGAGGACATCAAGCTGCTGCCCGAGTGCACGCTGCCGCTGACCGGTGTGGGTGTGGTCAATCTCATCATCACCGACCTGGGCGTGATGGAAGTCACTCCGGCAGGCCTGAAACTGCTCGAAGTGGCGCCGGGCGTGACGGTCGCCGAGGTGCAAGCCAAGACGCAGGCCAAGCTGGACGTCTCCGCCATTCGCTGAGTGTCGCCGGTGCCGAACCCTGTCCGTTGACGCGGGCAGGGTTTTTCTTTGGATCAATAACCTTTGCGATCTAATGGTTATTTGTTTGAGGCGAGGGTAATCCCTAAATATGAAAATTTATTTTCTTTTCTAAAATGCTCAGGTAAACAAATTTACATTTTCCGCCGCGCGGCAAGCCCATTCCTGTAAGAATTCCTTCGATGTCCAAGGCCGCCGCTTCCATCGCTGACCGCATCGCGCGGGCTCAGCCCAGTTTCAGCCGCACACAGCACCGCATGGCCGATTACGTGCTGGCGCATCCGTTCCGGGTCGCCACCATGACCATCGACGAGTTCGCCGCGGCCGCGGGCGTATCGGTGGCCACCGCCAACCGGTTTGCGCGGGCGCTCGACCTGCCGGGTTATCCGCAGTTCCGCGCCGAGTTGGCGCGGGGCTTTGAGGCCGCGCTGGAGCCGGTCGAAAAATTGCGGCTGGAACTGGCTCATTCGGCCAGCGCGGTGCAGATTTTTGCGGCCACTCTCCAGGAAGATATCCAGAACGCTCAGCGTACGCTGCAAAGTCTGGACGAGAGCGCCTGTGAACGCGCGGTGATCTCCATTCTCCAGGCCGAGCGAGTATTTATCATCGGCTTTGGCGCCAGTGGTTACTTGGCTGGTCTGCTGCAACGTGGCCTGTGCATGCATGTGCACTCGGTGGAATCGCTGGCCGGCCCGGGTGGGGTGTCGCACGCGGCGCGCCAGATGTCCCGCATGACCGAGCGCGATCTGGTCATTGCCATTGCGTACCCGCGCTATCTGGCCGACACCGTCACACTGGCGCGCGCGGCACAGCAGGCCGGGGTTCCGGTACTGGTGCTGACGGATCGCCCGACCTCGCCGCTGGCGCCCTGTGCCACGGTGGCCCTTTACGCGCCCAGTGCGCGGCAATTCTCTTCCAATGCGGAAACCGCGGCGCTGGGCTTGATCGAAGCCCTGTCGGCCGCCGTGGCGCATCGTGCCAAAGATTCGATAGAAGCGGCCGTGGGTGTGACGCAGTCCGTCATGCCCTGGCTGATCCATGGTGTAGCTGGAACTGGAAAACGATGATTACCCCCGTTATCGCAATACATGGCGGGGCCGGCGCGATGTCGCGCGCGGCCATGTCGCCTGAGAAAGAGCAGGAATATCTGCAGGCGCTGCGCGCCATCGTGCAGGCCGGCCAGGCCGTGCTGGCCAAGGGTGGTTGTGCTCTGGATGCCGTGACCGAAGCCGTTCGCCTGCTCGAAGATTGCCCCTTGTTCAATGCCGGCCACGGTGCGGTGTTCACCAGCGCCGGCACGCACGAACTGGACGCGTCCATCATGGACGGCGCCACACTGCGCTCGGGCGCCATTGCCAATGTCGATTGCGTGCGCAACCCCGTGCTGGCTGCCCGCCGCGTCATGGAAAACAGCAAGCATGTTTTCTTTGTGGGGCAGGGCGCAGCCGATTTTGCGGGTGCTGAAGGCCTGGAACTGGTCGACCCCTCGTATTTCTCGACGGAAGCACGCCGCGAGCAACTGCAGCGCGTTCAGCGCGAAACGCCCGAGGCCGCGGTTCTGGACCATGACGGCCAGGCCATGGTGGCACGGGGCCAGCCTGCACCCGCCGATCCGCTGGATTCGGATCGCAAGTTCGGGACTGTGGGCGCGGTAGCCGTGGATGCCCAGGGGAATCTGGCTGCGGCGACCTCTACCGGCGGGATCACCAATAAACAGGTGGGCCGCGTGGGCGACGCTGCGCTGATCGGGGCAGGGTGCTACGCCAACAATCGCAGTTGCGCCGTCTCCACCACGGGCACCGGCGAAATGTTCATCCGCATGGTTGCTGCCTATGACGTGTCGGCCCAGATGGAGTATCTCGGTGCCACGCTGCAGGATGCTGCCAACCGTGTCGTGCAGGAAAAGCTGCCCACCATCGGGGGCAAGGGCGGATTGATCGCCGTGGACGGGCAGGGCAATGTTGCGCTGCCCTTCAATACCGAAGGCATGTATCGCGGCTACGGCCGGGTGGGCGAGGACGCTGTCGTCGCCATTTACCGATGATGCCTGCGTCATCGAGCATTTAGGAACGGAATTCAATATGGTTGATCGCGCTCAGACGCTGGCGCTGCCGGAAAATCGCGTGGTTCAGGTCGAAGACCTGACCGTGCGTTTCGTGACATCCGAAAGGACGGTCGAAGCGGTACGCAATCTGTCTTTCCATGTCGATCGTGGGGAGACCCTGGCTATCGTCGGAGAGTCCGGGTCTGGAAAATCCGTGACGTCGCTGTCGCTGATGCGCCTGATCGAGCATGGTGGCGGCCGGATCGCCCAGGGCAGCATGGCGCTGCGGCGGCGTAATGGTTCCATCGTCGATCTGACGCGCGCATCGTCGCGCACCATGCGCAGTGTCCGTGGCGCCGATATGGCAATGATCTTTCAGGAGCCCATGACGTCGTTGAACCCGGTGTTCACGGCGGGCGATCAGATCGCCGAGACCATACGTTTGCATCAGGGCAAGGATGCGGCTGCCGCACGCGCCGAAGCCTTGCGCATGCTCGAGCAGGTCCGTATTCCGGAAGCGAAGTCGGTGCTCGACCGTTATCCTCACCAGTTGTCAGGCGGCATGCGGCAGCGGGTGATGATCGCCATGGCGCTGGCCTGCAAGCCGGCCCTGTTGATCGCCGATGAGCCCACCACGGCACTAGACGTCACCATCCAGGCGCAGATTCTGCAACTGATTCGTCAGTTGCAGGATGAAATGCATATGGGGGTGGTATTCATCACGCACGATATGGGAGTGGTGGCCGAGGTCGCCGATCGCGTGCTGGTGATGTACCGCGGCGACAGCGTCGAGCAGGGCCCGTCCGAGCAGATTTTCGCGGCTCCGCGTCATCATTACACCCAGGCATTGTTGTCTGCCGTGCCGCGTCTGGGATCCATGCAGGGCACCGACCTCCCGGCCCGCTTCCCACTGTTGCAGCTCAATGGCCGCGAGCAGCCCGAGGCTGAAGAAGGCAGCGCCGGGCGGGCTCCGCGCCTCGATCAGGGGCCCGTGCTCAGCGTGCGCAATCTGGTGACGCGCTTCGATCTGCGCGGCGGTATCTTCAGCCGGGTCCAGCGGCGGGTTCACGCCGTCGAGAAGATCAGCTTCGACCTGTATCCCGGCGAGACCTTGTCACTGGTCGGAGAATCGGGTTGCGGAAAGTCGACGACCGGGCGCTCTCTGTTGCGCTTGGTCGACAGCCATAGTGGCGAAATCCTCTTTGGCGGGCGCGACATCGTCAAGATCAAGAACGCCGAGCTGCAGTCGCTGCGGCGTGACATCCAGTTTGTGTTCCAGGACCCGTTTGCGTCGCTGGATCCACGCGTGACCGTGGGGTTCTCCATCATGGAGCCTCTGCTGGTGCATGGCGTAGCGTCGGGGCGTGCCGCCGAAGATCGGGTGGCCGAACTGCTCGAGCGCGTGGGGCTGCCTGCCGAGATGGCGCAGCGCTATCCGCACGAGTTCTCCGGCGGGCAGCGGCAACGGATCTGCATCGCGCGTGCACTGGCGCTCAATCCCAAGGTCGTCGTCGCCGATGAGTCGGTGTCCGCGCTGGATGTTTCCATTCAGGCGCAGATCGTCAACCTGCTCATCGATCTGCAGCGTGATCTCGGCGTATCTTTCCTGTTCATTTCGCACGATATGGCCGTGGTCGAGCGCATCAGCCACCGTGTCGCCGTGATGTATCTGGGGCAGATCGTAGAGATCGGGCCGCGACGCGAGATCTTCGAGAATCCCCAGCATCCGTACACCAAGAAACTCATGTCGGCGGTTCCTATCGCCGATCCGGCGCGTCGCCATATCGAACGCGCCTTGCTGTCTGAAGACATCCCCAGCCCGATCCGCAAGGTGGGCGATGAGCCCGTCATTCAACCCCTGGTGCAAGTCTCCCCGGGGCATTTCGTCGCGCGCCATGCGGTAGGTGGCGCGTATTGATGTTGTGGTCGGCGCTTGGTCGCCGTCCTGTTTTGTCCAACAAGCCGTCTCTCCTTTCTGATCCAGGAGTTGCAATGAACAAAGTACTGCACCCCACCAAACTCATGGCCGCCGCCGCGCTGGCTTTCGGTGTGCTCGCCTCGCCGCTTGCGCACGCCAGCAAGGACGTGACCTTTGCCGTTTCGATTGCGCTCGAGACGCTGGACCCCTACAACACCAACAGCACGTTGAACCAGGCTGTGGGCAAGGCGTATTACGAAGGCCTGCTCGAGTTCGACAAGGATCTGAAGATCCAGAAAGTACTCGCCACCGACTACAGCGTCAGCGATGACGGCCTGGTCTACACGTTCAAGCTGCGCCCTGGCGTGAAATTCCATGATGGCACCGATTTCAACGCCGAAGCCGTCAAGATCAATTTCGAACGTCCCGCCAACCCGGATAATCGTCTGTCGCGCTACATCCAGTTCAGCGTGGTCGACAAGGTCGAGGCGGTCGATCCGTTGACCGTCAAGATCACCCTGAAGAAGCCTTTCTCGGCCTTCCCCAATGCGCTGGCCCATCCGGCCGCGATGATGATCTCGCCGGCCGCGCTGGCCAAGTACGGCAAGGAAATCGGTTTCCATCCCGTGGGCACCGGTTCCTTCGAGTTTGTGGAGTGGAAGCCCGCCGAGTACCTGAAGGTCAAGAAATTTGATGGCTATTGGAACAAGGGCAAGCCCAAGGTCGACAGCATCACTTTCCGTACGGTGACCGACAACAACACGCGCGCCGCCGTCGTGCAGACCGGTGAAGCGCAGTTCGCCTTCCCCGTGCCGTTTGAGCAGGCCGCGATTCTGGCCAAGAACGACAAGCTGGACGTGGTCGATCACAAGAACTCGATCATGGCGCGCTATATGTCCATGAACACCCAGGTCAAGCCGTTTAACGACGTACGCGTGCGCCAGGCCATCAACTACGCCATCAACAAGGATGCGTTGGCCAAGGTCGCCTTCAATGGCTACGCCACCAAGGTCGATGGCGTCGTGCCCGCGGGCGTGGACTACGCACATAAAAATGGTGCCTGGCCTTACGATCCCGCCAAGGCCCGTCAGTTGCTCAAGGAAGCCGGCTACGAGAACGGTTTCGAGACGACGCTTTGGTCGGCCTACAACGACGGCACGTCGGTCAAGGTGGTGCAGTTCCTGCAACAACAGTTGGCCCAGGTCGGCATCAAGACTTCGGTCGAGGTTCTGGAGTCGGGACAACGCGTGCAGCGCGTGCAGCAGGTGCAAAAACCCGAAGACGCCAAGGTCCGCCTCTACTACGCCGGCTGGTCGTCCTCCACGGGTGAGGCGGATTGGGGTCTGCGTCCACTGCTGACGACGGGGGCATTCCCGCCGGTGCTCAACAACGTGTCTTATTACTCGAACAAGTCGGTGGATGACGGCGTGCAGGAAGCGCTGGCCACGACGGACCGCGCCAAGAAGACCGAGATCTACAGCAAGGTTCAGGACACCATCTGGAACGACGCGCCCTGGGCATTCCTGGTCACGCAGAACAATGTGTACGTCAAGTCCAAGAACCTCTCCGGCGTGTATGTCGAACCCGACACCTCGTTCTGGTTTGGCGACATCGACCTGAAGCAGTAAGCCAAGCAGTAAACCAAGCAGTAAACGTGGCCCGGCGGGGCATGGTGCGCCCGCCGGCGTCTCAGGAATTTCAATGCTGACCTATATCGTCAAACGACTCTTGGGCATGATCCCGACGCTATTGCTCGTCGCGGTGGTCGTGTTCCTCTTTGTGCACATGCTGCCCGGTGACCCGGCGCGTCTGGCCGCGGGCCAGGAGGCGGACCAGGCCACCGTGGAGCTGGTGCGCAAAGAGCTCGGGCTGGATCTGCCTTTGCCGCAGCAGTTCGTGCGCTACTTCAGCCATATGCTCCATGGAGACCTCGGCGTTTCCTTGCGTACCAAACGGCCGGTGGCCACAGAAATCGCCGAGCGCTTCATGCCCACGCTCTGGTTGACGATCACCAGCATGATCTGGTCGGTCACCTTCGGGATGATTTTTGGCATCGTGTCGGCCGTCTGGCGCAATCGATGGCCGGATCGCTTGTTCATGACATTGGCGGTATCGGGAATCTCGTTTCCGGCTTTCGCGCTGGGGATGATGCTGATGCAGGTGTTCTCGGTCAATCTCGGATGGTTGCCCGCCGTAGGCGCATCGAGTTGGAAGCACTACATCCTGCCGTCGATCACCTTGGGTGCCGCAGTGGCGGCAGTGATGGCCCGTTTCACGCGCGCCTCCTTCGTAGAAGTCATCCAGGAGGACTTTGTACGCACGGCGCGCGCCAAAGGCCTGACCGAGCGTCGCGTGGTGATCAAGCATGCTCTGCGCAATGCCTTGATTCCGGTGGTCACCATGATGGGGTTGCAGTTTGGCTTTCTGCTGGGCGGCTCCATTGTGGTCGAGACGGTGTTCAACTGGCCCGGGCTTGGTCGCCTGCTGGTCGACGCCGTGACTCAGCGCGATTACCCGGTCATCCAAGGTCTGGTGCTGCTGTTCTCGCTGGAATTCATTCTGATCAACCTGATTGTCGACGTGCTCTACGGCGTCATCAATCCCAGTATCCGTTATAAGTGAGGCGGCCATGAGCAATACGACTACTGCCGCTGTTACCCCCAAGCAGAATGACGTGCGCACGCCGCTCACCGAGTTCTGGCGCAAGTTCAAGAAGCAGAGGCTGGCCGTTGGTGCGGGCATCTTCGTGCTGATTCTGATTGCCGTGGCAATTTTCGCCCCCTGGATCGTGCCGTACGATCCGGAGAATTTTTTCGACTATGACGCGTTGAATGCCGGGCCGTCCTGGCAGCACTGGCTGGGTGTGGATTCGCTGGGGCGCGACATCTTCAGTCGCATCCTCATGGGTGCGCGCATTTCTCTGGCTGCTGGCTTTCTGTCGGTAGCCATGGGCGCCATCGTGGGTACGTTCATGGGCCTGATGGCGGGCTACTACGAAGGCTGGTGGGAGCGCATCACCATGCGCATCTCCGATGTGCTGCTGGCGTTTCCGGGCATGCTTCTGGCCATCGGCGTGGTCGCCATTCTGGGCTCCAACATGATCAATGTCATCGTGGCCGTGGCGGTGTTCAGCGTTCCGGCATTTGCACGATTGGTGCGTGGCAACACGCTGGCCATCAAGCAGATGACCTATGTCGAGGCCGTGCGCAGTGTGGGTGCTTCGGACTGGACCATCATCATGCGGCACATTCTGCCCGGCACGATTTCTCTCATCGTGGTCTACGGCACCATGCGTGTGGGAACCTCCATCATCACTGCAGCCAGCCTGTCCTTTCTGGGCATGGGCGCGCAGCCGCCGACGCCGGAGTGGGGCGCCATGCTCAACGAAGCCCGCGCCGATATGGTGCTGGCCCCGCATGTGGCTATTTTTCCGGCGCTGGCGATTTTTCTGACCGTGTTGGCGTTCAACCTGTTGGGCGATGGCCTGCGCGACGCCCTCTATCCCAAGATCGACCGGCGCTGAGCGCGCCGCGAGAAAAACGGCAAGGGCGCGGCGCAAGCCGTGCCCTTTTTTCCTGAGATTCCGAGGGAGACCGCACTGGCGGCAACATCATGACAACGAGCGATAAGCTGCCCGAACTGCCGCGCATCGGCACTCTGCAAGCCGGCGCGCGCGACGCCATCACCGATGTGGCCGGGATCCGCGTGGGACATGCCACCCGGGCCGATGGCGACTGCCAGACCGGCGTGACCGTGCTGTGGCCTCACGGCGGCGACCCCTACCGGGACAAGGTGCCGGCGGCAGCCAGCATCATCAACGGCTTCGGCAAAAGTGTTGGACTGGTCCAGGTACAGGAGCTGGGCGTGCTGGAGACACCCATCGCGCTGACCAATACCTTCGGTGTGGGGACCGTAGCCAATGCCCAGATCCGGCAGGCGATTGCGGCCAATCCGTCCATCGGACGCGAGTGGGCCACCGTCAATCCGCTGGTGTTCGAGTGCAACGATGGTTATCTGAACAATATCCAGACCTTGGCGATTACCGAGGACGACTATCACCAGGCTTATGCCGCCGCCGCTGCCGATTTTGCGCAGGGATCGGTCGGCGCAGGCCGCGGCATGTCCAGTTTTTCGTTCAAGGGCGGCATTGGATCGGCCTCGCGCTTAGCCCGGCTTAAGTCGGGTGCCAGCCACATGGTCGGGGCGCTGGTGCTGTCGAACTTTGGCCGGTTGCCGCTGATGACGATTGCCGGGCGGCCTTTCGGCCAACGTCTGGCACGGCGTGATGACCATGGCCCGGAAAAGGGTTCCATTATCCTCATTCTGGCTACAGACGCTGCTCTGGACTCGCGTCAATTGGGGCGGTTGTCGTTGCGCGCAGGCGCTGGACTGGCTCGCACCGGCTCGGTCTTTGGCCACGGCAGCGGCGATATCGCGCTGGCGTTTTCGACAGCCTATACCGTGCCCCATGAGGCCGAGCGGGCGATGCCGACGCAGGCCATGCTGCACGAAGCGTACCTGGATCCTCTTTTCGAGGCGGCTGCCGAAGCCTGCGAGCAGGCCATTGTCAGTGCGCTGTGGCGCGCGCAAACCGTGCATGGCCGCGATGGCCATTTCCGCCGCGCATTGCCTGAAGTCATTCCGGATTGGCGGCAGTGGCTGGCCGATCGCGATTTCTGAGGAACACACCATGAAGATCCTGATTTCAACCGATATCGAGGGCGTGGCCGGCGTATTTCACGCCGAACAGGTTCGCCCCGGCAACGGCGAGTACGAGCGCGCGCGTGCCTGGATGACAGGCGAGGCCAATGCCGCGGTGGCCGGTGCCTTCGCCGGCGGGGCCACCGAAGTGCTGGTCAATGATTCCCATGGCGGATTTCGCAATCTGCTGCCGGATCAGATCGACGAGCGGGCTCGCTTGGTGCTGGGAAAGCCGCGCTATCTGGGCATGATGGGCGGGTTGGAAGAGGGGTGTGACGCGGTCATGATGGTCGGTTATCACACGCGTTCGCAAGGTCGCGGCGTGCTGGCCCACACCATCAATAGCGCTGCCTTCGCCCGCGTGAGCATCAATGGCATGGAACTGGGCGAGGCGGGTCTGTATGGAGCATTGGCCGGGGAGTTGGGAGTGCCGGTGATCCTTGGCTGCGGCGACGATGCTTTCATCGAGGAAACCCGCCCCCTGTTCCCTGGTGCACAGTGGGTTCAGACCAAGGTCGCACATGGGCAGGGCAGCGGCGTGACGCTGACGCCCGCTGCCGCGCGCAGGGCGATCTCCACGGGCGCCGAGGCGGCCACGCGTAATCTGGCTCGGGCGGTTCCTTTTCACATCGCTGGCCCGATAGAATGCCGTCTGCAGACACAGTCCTCAGCGCTGGCGGACCTGTTCTGCATGTGGCCGACGCTCGAGCGCGTCGACGGCGTCACCCTGAGCTTCACCGTTCCCACCATGCAGGCCGCCATCCGTACGCTCAACAGCCTGGCTGCGATGTCATTCATGCTGCGCTAAGTCCCGAGGAAACCATGTCAAGCACCGATCAACGCATTGCCGCCTTGCGCCAGGCCATGCGCCGCAACAAGCTGGATGCCTATGTCGTGCCATCTGCCGATCCGCATTTGTCGGAATATCTTCCCAAGCGTTGGCAGGCGCGGCGCTGGCTTAGCGGCTTTACCGGCTCGGTGGGTACGCTGGTCGTTACCGCAGATTTTGCGGGTCTTTGGGTCGATAGCCGCTATTGGGTGCAGGCCGAGGCTCAGTTGGCTGGTACGGGCATCACGCTCATGAAGATCGCCTTGGCGAGCACGCCTGGGCATGTGGATTGGCTGGCCGCTCACGTGCCGTCGGGTGGGCGGGTAGGGGTGGATGGCAACGTGCTGGGGCTGGCCGCGTTTCGGGCCTTGTCGCGCGCGCTGGCGCCGGCGCAGGTCGAGTTGTCCATCAGCGAAGACCTGATCGATGAGATCTGGGTCGACAGGCCGGGCCTGCCCGATGCGCCGGTTTATGAGCATCTGGCGCCTCATGCCTGCCAGCCGCGCGCCGAACGCCTGGGCCGGGTGCGCCAGGCCATGGCCGCCAAAGGGGCGGACACGCATCTTGTCAGCACGCTCGACGACATCGCCTGGATTTTCAATCTGCGCGGTGCGGACGTCAGCTATAACCCGGTTTTCCTGGCGCATGCACTGATTGGCAGTGATTACGCGACCTTGTTCGTGGCCGAGGGCAAGATCGATGACGCGCTGGCCGCAGCGTTGGCTGCCGATGGCGTCGACGTGGCGCCTTACGCCCTCGTGGCCGAAGCCTTGGGCACGCTCGAGCACGACCAGACCCTGCTCATCGATCCTGCCCGCGTCACGTGTGGCGTGTTCCACGCAATGGACCCGCAGATCGCGCGCGTCGAAGATATCAATCCCTCCACGCTGATGAAGTCGCGCAAAAGCGAGGCCGAGCTGGCCAATGTGCGTGAAGCCATGGCTCAGGATGGCGCAGCGCTGTGCGAGTTTTTTGCCTGGTTCGAGGCAGCGCAAGGGCGTGAAACGGTCACCGAACTGACCATTGATGAACAGATTACCCTGGCGCGCGCACGTCGGCCGGGCTACGTATGCCCCAGCTTTGCCACGATTGCAGGCTATAACGCCAACGGCGCCATGCCGCATTACCGCGCGACCGAAGATAGCCATGCCGTTATCGAGGGCAATGGGCTGCTGCTCATTGACTCGGGTGGTCAATACCTGAACGGCACGACGGATATCACCCGCGTTGTCGCCGTAGGAACGCCCACCGCCGACCAGAAGGTGGACTTTACTCTGGTGCTCAAGGGCATGATTGCCTTGTCGCGCGCCTGCTTTCCGCGCGGCATCGCATCGCCCATGCTCGATGCCTTGGCACGCGCTCCCATTTGGGCCGGCGCGGCCGAGTACGGGCATGGCACGGGTCACGGCGTGGGGTATTTCCTCAATGTGCACGAAGGGCCGCAGGTCATTTCGTATCGCGCCGCGCCGGGCGCGCATACCGCAATGGAGCCGGGCATGATCACCTCCAACGAGCCAGGGATCTACCGCCCGGGGCGCTGGGGGGTGCGTATCGAGAACCTGGTCGCCAACCGTAGCTGGTTCGAGGGCGAACTGGGCGAGTTCCTGTGCTTCGAGACGCTGACGCTATGCCCGATCGACACACGTTGCATCGACGCGGCACTGATGCGCCCCGACGAAATCGCCTGGCTCAATGACTACCACCGCCAGGTGCGCGAGCGTCTGGCGCCATTGGTGCAGGGGGCCGCCCTGGATTGGCTGCTGACGCGCACCGAACCCCTGGTCGCCTGAGCCGCACCAGGGTGTTGGCCGCAAGCCACACCCGGCCAGGTCCGGCGGGTGGGCCGAGCGAGCAAGCTCCAGCGCAAACGTCCGGCGTTACGCGGTAAAGTCGGGCTAAGCCGCAGGCCGCTTTAGCCGTCCGGGCCGGACTCTGCCGCCTGGGGGGTGTAAGGGAAAACCCAAGTATCTTGCGCCACACAGGTATAATCCAAATTTCCCGCTAGCGCCCGCTTATCCCGGGCGTCTCTCACGATGACCAAATACGTATTTGTCACCGGCGGTGTGGTGTCATCCCTGGGCAAGGGTATCGCCGCCGCGTCTCTCGCCGCGATCCTCGAATCGCGCGGTCTGCAAGTCACCCTGCTAAAGCTCGACCCTTACATCAACGTCGATCCCGGCACCATGAGCCCTTTCCAGCACGGAGAGGTGTTCGTGACCGAAGATGGCGCCGAGACCGACCTGGACCTGGGCCACTACGAGCGCTTCATCTCCACGAAGATGCGCAAGGTGAACAATTTCACCACCGGCCAAATCTATGAATCGGTGCTGCGCAAGGAGCGGCGTGGTGATTACCTGGGAAAAACCGTTCAGGTGATTCCGCACATCACCAACGAAATCCAGGATTTCGTGGCGCGCGGCGCGGATTCTGCCTGGCAGGGTCACACCGATGTCGCGATCGTCGAGATCGGCGGCACGGTCGGCGACATTGAGTCGCTGCCCTTCCTTGAGGCCGCTCGCCAGATGAGTCTGCGCCTGGGCCGCAACAACGCCGCCTTCGTGCACCTGACGCTGGTGCCCTACATCGCCTCAGCGGGTGAGCTCAAGACCAAGCCCACCCAGCATTCGGTGCAGAAGCTGCGCGAAATCGGCATCTACCCGAACGCACTGCTGTGCCGTGCCGACCGCCGCATCCCCGACGACGAGCGCGCCAAGATTTCGATGTTCTCCAACGTGCCGTTGGATGCGGTCATTTCGGTCTGGGATGTGGACTCGATCTACAAGATCCCGGCCATGCTGCATCAGCAAGGCGTGGACAACATCGTCTGCGAGGCGCTCGGCCTGACGCCGCCGCCGGCCGATCTGTCCATGTGGGACAACCTGGTCGATGCGCTGGAGCACCCTCAGCACGAAGTCACCATTGGCATGGTCGGCAAATATGTCGACCTGACCGAATCGTATAAATCCTTGAGCGAAGCGCTGGTCCACGCCGGCATTCATACGCGCTCCAAGGTCAAGATCGAATACATCGACTCCGAAGACATCGAAACCCGTGGTACTGAGCAGTTGCAGCACCTGGACGCCATCCTGGTGCCAGGAGGCTTCGGCAAGCGTGGTACCGAGGGCAAGATCGCCGCCATCCGCTATGCGCGCGAAAACGGTGTTCCCTATCTGGGAATCTGTCTCGGTATGCAACTGGCCGTCATCGAATTCGCCCGTCATGTCGCCGGTCTCGGCGGTGCCAACAGCACCGAGTTCGATCCGTCGGCACCGCACCCGGTAGTGGCCCTGATCACGGAGTGGATGAATCGCGAAGGCAAGGTCGAGAAGCGTGACAACGCCTCCGACCTGGGCGGCACCATGCGCAAGGGCGCGCAGCGCTGCCCCATCAAGGCTGGCACGCTGGCTCAGGCCATTTATGGCGATGAGGTCAATGAACGGCACCGCCATCGTTACGAGGTCAACAATGTCTACGTGCCTCGCCTCGAAGAGGCGGGCATGGTCATCAGTGCCCGCACGCCGACAGAAAACCTGCCTGAAATGATGGAGTTGCCTAACCATCCGTGGTTTGTCGGCGTGCAGTTCCATCCCGAGTTCACTTCCACCCCGCGCGACGGCCATCCGCTCTTTTCGAGCTATATCCGTGCCGCGCTCGATGGCAAGACTCGCCGAGGCGAAAAGGCGTAATACAAGGGAGCCTGCGGACTCCCTTGGCCCTTGACGCCGCAAGCGTTTGACACCAGGGAAGCATTTTCGGATACAAGCAGGTCCGCCCCGTTGTGCTTTCCCTGGCTATCATGCGAAGTGGTCCGCTTGCGTTGCGTCCGCTTTGTTCCAAATTTGTTTTAAAGGAAGTGCATGAGTGCTTATCTGATCGCCGAGGTTACGGTCACCAAGCCTGCGCAGTATGAAGACTACAAACGTCTGTCCACGCTCGCGATGCGCGCGTACGACGCCAAAGTGCTCGTGCGGGGCGGCGAAGCTAAGCACCTTGAGGGGCGAGCCTGGCCGTACTGTGGTGCTGGAGTTTCCGACCATGGCTGCCGCGCAAGCCTTCTATGACTCCTGGCAGTACCGCCGCGCTCGCAACGCTCGCGAAGGCGCGGCCGTCATGAATATGTTCATCGTTCAGGGAATGTAAATAATGAGTGCAATCGTCGATATCATCGGCCGCGAAATTCTGGATTCGCGCGGCAATCCCACTGTCGAGTGTGACGTGCTGCTGGAATCCGGCGTCATGGGCCGCGCGGCGGTTCCTTCGGGCGCATCGACCGGCGCGCGCGAAGCCATTGAGCTGCGCGACGGCGACAAGAGCCGTTATCTCGGCAAAGGCGTGCTGCGCGCCGTCGAGAATCTGAATACCGAAATCTCCGAAGCGTTGATGGGCCTGGATGCCCAGGAACAGACGTTCGTGGATCGCACGCTGATCGAACTGGACGGCACCGATAGCAAAGAGCGCCTGGGCGCCAATGCCATCTTGGCCGCCAGTATGGCCGTGGCACGCGCCGCAGCGGATGAGTCCGGCCTGTCGCTGTATCGCTATTTCGGGGGCAGCGGCCCCATGAGCATGCCCGTGCCCATGATGAACGTCATCAACGGCGGAGCGCATGCCAACAACACCCTCGACCTGCAGGAATTCATGATTCTGCCGGTGGGCGCGGCCAGCTTCCGTGAAGCCATGCGCTGGGGGGCCGAAGTCTTCCACATGCTCAAGAAGCTGATCCACGGCCAGGGCATGTCCACCGCCGTGGGTGACGAGGGCGGTTTTGCCCCCAACGTCGCCAATCACGAGGCGGCCATTCAGCTGATTCTGAAAGCCATCACCGAAGCGGGTTACGAGCCGGGCACGCAAATCGCCCTGGGCCTGGATTGCGCCAGCTCGGAATTCTTCCGCGACGGCAAGTACACCCTGGCCGGTGAGGGCGGTGTGTCGCTGTCTTCGCAGGAGTTCGCCAATCTGTTGGCCACCTGGTGCGATAAGTACCCCATCATTTCGATCGAAGACGGCATGGCCGAGAACGATTGGGACGGCTGGAAGCTGCTGACCGACCAACTGGGCAAGAAGGTCCAGCTGGTGGGCGACGATCTGTTCGTTACCAACACGCGCATCCTGCGTGAAGGCATCCAGAAGGGGGTGGCCAACTCCATCCTCATCAAGATCAACCAGATCGGTACCCTGACCGAGACCTTCGCCGCCATCGAGATGGCCAAGCGCGCCGGTTATACCGCCGTCGTATCGCATCGTTCGGGCGAAACCGAAGACTCGACCATCGCCGACATCGCCGTGGCGACTAACGCCATGCAAATCAAGACGGGCTCGCTGTCGCGCTCGGACCGCATGGCCAAGTACAACCAGTTGTTGCGGATCGAGGAAGAGCTGGCCGAAGTCGCCTCTTACCCTGGCATCGAAGCGTTCTACAACCTTCGTTGATGTCGGGCCGGGGTGTGATGCCCCGGCCTCTGTTATCTAGGATCTGTCTACTCTAAACCTGGGTGCCCGCTTTATGCGCCTGTTGTTCCTGGTGCTTCTCGTGCTGGTTGGTTTGATCCAGTATCCGCTTTGGCTAGGCAAAGGCGGGTGGTTCAAGGTTTGGGACTACCAACGTGATGTGACCGCCCAGCGCGAGGTCAACGAAGGCCTGAGCGCGCGTAATGCGGCGCTCGAGGCTGAAGTGCGGGATCTGGATAGTGGCACGGGTGCGCTTGAAGAGCGCGCCCGTGGCGATCTGGGAATGATGCGCGAAGGCGAAGTCTTTGTGCACGTGCTGCCGCCAGGCTCGCCACTGCCGTCGGCGAATTCGGTGCCTCAGGCAACGGCCCCCAAGCCACCGGCCAGGCCTGCGGCGGGTGCCAGTAGCACCCAGCAACGGCGCTGATCTGGCCGATTGCCAGCGTTAGCCGCAAGGTCGGCTCCGCGTGTGCACCTGCGCAAGCTCCGGCCAGCGCGTCGGATGGCTGTGCATTTCCATCGCGAGTTCCAGCCTGATGGCCAACCAGCCCGCAGCCAAGATCGCACGGCGGCAGGCGTCGCCCGCCAGCGGCGCAAGATACGGCAGCAGCGCAGCCAGTAGGGTAGTGGCCGGCGCGCTGGCGTAGGTCAGCCGCAGGCGTAAGGTGTTGGTTTGCTGGATAGATGGCAGGCCCGGCCGCAATGCATCCTGCTCGGCTTGATAGTCGTTGTTAATGGCCAGCTCTGGCAAACCAGGCAGATGCTGCCCGTGACGCCGATAGTGTGCTTCGCTGGGTTGCAGAACTTCCAGCCGCCAGGGTATGAGACCCTCGGCGCGTGCCGCGGCATGTCGGGACTGATGCTGCAGCGGTGCGAGTGCGGCCTCAAATGCGGCGCGCATGTGTTGGGGATGCACGTGCGACACGCTGCCAGCGCGCGCCGCTTCGATAAGAGCCAAATGGAGCAATTGTCTCTGGCGTTGCCATTGCATGGTTTCGTAGAGTGCGCAGGCTGCCAGCAGCAATGCCAGGAGCGCAACGGTGAACTCGACTGCGGCCTGGCCACCCCAGCGCATGCAGCAAGAAAAACGGCCTGGTGACATGGCCGCAGTATGCGGCACCCCTAGCCAGGCCGTCGATTGTGGATGCTACGGTTCAGTGAACGGTCGGCGGGTCCTGCTCGGGGTGAGGCGATGCCGCAGCAAACAGGCCTGCGCAATCGACGGGATCAAACCGATAGGGTTTGCCGCAAAAATCGCAGTGCACCTCGACCTTGCCCTGTTCGGCCAGGATATCCTCGACCTCGGCCTGACCCAGGGTGCGCAACATGCCTGCCACGCGCTCGCGAGTGCAAGGACAGAACCAGCGCACGGTGGCGGGCTCGAAGGCAATCAGGGTTTCTTCCCAGAACAGGCGATGGATAAGGGTATCCATGTCCGTCGCCAGAAGCTCTTGTGCCGTTAGTGTGCCTGCGAGATGCAGCGCGCGATTCCAGGTTTCGCCCGGCGCTTGCTGCTCGACCTCATTGCCACCTTGGTCGGGGAGGCGTTGGATCAGTATTCCGGCGGCGACCTCGCCGTTGGCAGCCAGCCACAACCGGGTGTCCAACTGTTCGGATGCCTTCATGTAGTGTTCCAGCGCCTCGGCAACCGTTTCACCTTCTAACGGAACGATGCCCTGATAGGGTTGCTGACCGGGGACTTTGCGTTCGGGGTCAAGCACCACGATGAAGCGTCCGCCTCCTTCGGCATTGAGTAAAGATTGCAGGGTTCCATCGGCCGGGACGTCGTGGCCCTCCCGCACTTTGACGGTGGCACGCAGGCTCAGATCCGAGCGGCACTCGACCACCAGCAGGGCAATAGGACCATCGCCCTGGATCTGCAGGACGAGGGAACCTTCGAATTTGATATTGGCGGCAAGCAGGGCGGAGGCCGCCACCATCTCACCCAGCAAGCGGGTGATGGCCTCTGGATACTGCTGATGGGATTGCGCCTGTTTCCAGGTATCTTGCAGGCGCACGGATTGCACGCGCACGGTGCGCGCCTCGAAGAGGTATTTCTTGAGTAAATCGGTCATGCAGGAATGTTAGCTGATCGGCGGCCGCGCCGGCAGTTTCACCCTATTCGTTTCAAGGCCGTCTTGTAATGCTGGCCGCGCTCGACATAGTGTTGCGTGCCCGCATGCATGCCGGCAATTTCTTCGGGGGACAGCTCGCGCACAATCTTGCCCACGCCGATCACCAGCGAGTTGTCGGGGATGCGGCGCCCTTCGGGCACGATGGCTCCCGCCCCAATCAGACAGTTTTTGCCCACCACGGCGTTGTTGAGCACGATGGCCTGCATTCCGATCAGCGAGCCGGTTTCGATGGTGCATCCGTGCAGCATGGCCTGGTGGCCGATCGTAACGCCAGGCCCGATGAGCATCGGACTGCCGCGGTCGACGTGCAGTACGCTGCCTTCCTGGACGTTGCTGCCCTCGCCAATGACGATGGGTTCGTTGTCGGCGCGAATGGCTACATGCGACCAGATACTGACCCCAGCGTGGAGCACGACCTGCCCGATCAGGTCGGCGCTGTCGGCCACATAGGCACTGGGATCGATTTGGGGTCGGTAGTCGTCGAGTTGATAAATGGGCATGAGAGGGTCGGGGCGGGCGGTGTCAGGCGTCGCTGCGGTTAGCGGCGCGCTCCTGCTCGAGGCGTCGGAGAACGACACGCTGAATCTTGCCCGTGGTGGTCATGGGAAGGTGCGTGACGTATTCGATTTCTTTGGGATACTCGTAGGGGGCCAGGCGGGCACGCACGTGTTCCTGCAGCGCCTGGGTAATGGCCTCGGTGTCGCGGCCCAGGTAGTCGTCCGTGAGCACGACGTAGGCTTTGACCAGCGCGCCCCGTTCCGGGTCGGGCTTGGGTACTACGGCCGCGTTGGCCACGGCCGCATGGGACAGCAGGCAGTTTTCGATTTCGCCCGGCCCGATGCGGTAGCCGGCCGATTTGAAGACATCGTCGGCACGGCCCGCATACCATAGGTAGCCGTCCGCGTCGATGGACGCCAGATCACCGGTACGGCACCAGTCGCCGGTGTATTTAGCGGCGGTGGCAGCGTCGTTGCGCCAATACCCGATGAACATCACCGGATCCGGGTAGCCGTGGATATCCAGGCGATTGAGCGCCACCTCACCGACTTCGCCTGGTGCGACGGGTTGGCCCGCATCGTCAATCACGGCGACATTGTGCCCGGGATAGGGCTTGCCCATGCTGCCCGGGCGAGCCGGCCAGCGTTTGTGGCTGTTGCCCACGATGTAATTCATTTCGGTCTGGCTGAACATTTCATTGGGCTTGATGCCCAAGGCGTTCTCGCACCAGGAAAATACGGTCTCACCCACACTCTCGCCCGCGCTCATGATGGCCCGTAAGGCCAAGCGGTAACGGCTACGGGGGTCCGGCACCGACTTCATCATCATCTTCAGTGCGGTCGGAAAGAGGAAGGTATTGGTGATCTGATAGCGCTCCATCAGTTCGAAGGCGCGCTCTGGCGAGAAACGCCCGCGCGTGCCCACGATGGGATGGCCAAAATACAGCGTGGGCAGTAAGGCGTCCATCATGCCGCCCGTCCAGGCCCAATCGGCTGGCGACCAGAACACATCGGCGGGCCGTGGGAACCAGTCCTGAGACGCGACAAATCCCGGCAGGTTGCCGATCAGCACACTGTGCGGCAGCAGTGCTCCCTTCGGGGCACCGGTGGTGCCCGATGTGTAGAGCAAAATGGCGGGATCACTGGCTCGGGTGGGTACGGGCTTGAATTCGCCCGGCTGGCGGGCCAGCAGGGTACGCCACGGCAACACGCGTTCGTCGGCAAAGTCGATGCCGATGATTTGTTGCAGGTCAGGGCAGTGGTCGCTGACGGCCATGAGATTGGCGCTGGAGGCAGCATCCACGATGGCGACCCGCGTTTCGGAGTCGCGCAGCCGAGCTCCCAAGGCCTCCGGGCCGAAGAGCGAGGACAGCGGCAACACGACGGCGCCCACGCTGTAGATCGCCATATGGGCCACGACGGTTTCGGGGCGTTGCCCTAAAACCACACCGATGCGATCGCCGCGTTCGACGCCCATCTTCGTGAGGCCCTGTGCAAGCTGATTGGCCGCCTCGGCGAGCCTGGCATAGGTCCAGACTTCGCGGTTGCCGGCTTCGTCTTCGTAGAAGATGGCGATACGGCGTGCGTCCGCACTGCTGGACGCCCAGCGATGGCAGCACACTTCCGCGATGTTGAACTGAGTGGGAACCAGCCAGCGGAAAGATTGGTAGAGCGCCTGATATTGGTCGTTCATGGCCCTTTGTTGTGAGCTCGGTGGCAACGAGTGGCAGGAATGCTCCCTGAGCCGCAGCGCTGGCAATTTTGCCTCGGGCCGGCTTGGCTGGGGGAAAGCGGTATCCCTGTGACCGATTTCTTCAACTGCAAGCATGAACGAGAGGGACGGGAACTGCAACATTCCCGTATCTGTAAGGGGGACGTATAAGGGTATTTACGGGGGCGGACCTTGCCGGCGAAGGGTCGAGGGCAGGGCAGGCAGAGACAGCGATCGCCGGGGCGCTGCGGCTGCAGGACGTTCGGCCAATTGGCTGGCCCAGTCCAACAGGCGCAGTTCGCCGTCGTGGTCCTCGGCCAGCGCCGACAGGCTCTCCACCCAGTCTCCATCGTTGCAATAGAGTATCCCGTCGACGTCTCGCATGGCGGGCTTATGGATATGTCCGCAAATTACGCCATCCAGGCCTCGTCGTCTGGCCTCTGACGCCAGCGTCTGCTCGAAATCATCGATGAAGGCCACGGCGTTCTTGACTTTGTGCTTGAGATACTGCGATAGCGACCAATAGTGCAGGCCCATGCGGTGCCGCAGGCGATTGAAGTGACTATTGAGCCAGAGCGCCGTTTGGTAAAGGTTGTCGCCCAGGTGAGCCAGCCACTTGCTGTGCTGGATCACGCCGTAGAACTGGTCTCCATGGAGTACCAGCAGGCGGCGGCCATTGGCCGTGGTGTGAACGTCTTCGTCCAGGATTTCGATGTCGCCGAAGGCAAAGCCGACGAATTCGCGGGCGAATTCATCATGATTGCCGGGCACGAAGATGACGCGGGTGCCGTTGCGCGCCTTGCGCAGGATGCGCTGCACGACGTCGTTATGGGCACGTGGCCAATGCCAATGCTTGCGCAACTGCCAGCCGTCGACGATGTCGCCGACCAGGTAAAGCGTGTCGCAATCGTTATGCTCAAGAAAATCGAGCAGGAAGTCGGCTTTACAACCTGCGCTGCCAAGGTGGACGTCGGATATCCACAAAGTGCGCCAATGCGTAGGGCGGATTTCGTTCACGGCATTTTCCTCCTGACCTGACGGCCAGGCTATGAAAACAGCCTCAGATGACGCCTGGATGAAAAAACAGTGACGAGGTGGTTACGCCTTGGCCTGCGCGGCACTCTCCAAGCGCGTTCCCAGCAATCGGTCATGCAGGAACTGACCGTCAGGATCCAGCCAACTGGGGACAAAAATGGCAAACGGCGCGACTACGATAAACAGATCCATCGACGGCCAGCGGCTCATGCTCGAGGCCAGGGCGACCAGGCCGGCGGCAACCAACGGCAACGGCCATAGCAGCAGATACCGCCAGATCAGGGTCGGCAGGCCGGGAACGCGGCCATGGCGGTCGACCAATCGGATATGCCAGGTTTTCATGGGCAGGGTTTGCCCGTTGTGGCGCCAGCACAGAACGAAATACAGGCCCATGACCAGGAAAAGCCAGGCCTGACGTGTATGCCGCAAGGCCAGTGCATGGCGGCTCTGCGTGAGCGTATCGAAAAGATAACCGGCCAGAAACACGACACCGAACAGAAGAACGCCTTCATACATCATGCAGGCGAAGCGGCGCAGGCGGCTGGGCGTACTCGGCAGGGTTGCCGGGGCGGCGGTGATAGCGTTCATGGCTGTCTATTATGCAAGCCTTGCGCGGCCTCAATGGTTTTTTTGCAGCGCCGCCGCCGGATAAAAAAAGGTTCATCGAGGAATACCGGGGAATGCAGACCGGATCTTGAGGAAGAAGTACTCCTGATCGCGGTAGCCGTAGGCGCGGCGCTTGATGACTTTGATGGTGTTGTTGATGCCCTCGACGATGCTGGTGTTGAGCCGGTGGCGACAGCGAGACAGAATCCCGTGCAGATAGGCTTTTAGCTTGAGCGCGAAGTGAGCCAAGGCGGCGATGCCGCTGCCCTGAGCCTGTTGCAGCCAGTGTGACCTGCCCCCAGATTTAGTACGGCACCGACATAGAGCCCAGGGGTAAAAGACCTTCTTTCTGATGAGCCTGCACGAATTGCGCCGGCGTTAAATATCCGAGCGCGCTGTGAGGCCGATCGGTGTTGTACTCGACTCGCCAGTTTTCGATCAAGCTTTTAGCCTGTCGCAGGGACAAGAACCAGTGCTCGTTAAGGCATTCGTCGCGGAACTTGCCGTTGAAACTTTCGATATAAGCGTTCTCCACCGGCTTACCCGGCCGAATAAACGACAGCTTTACGCCTGCTTGGTAGGCCCAGGCGTCCAAGGCTCTTCCGGC
Organism: Bordetella holmesii; assembly: GCF_020735985.1. Lineage (NCBI taxonomy): Bacteria > Pseudomonadati > Pseudomonadota > Betaproteobacteria > Burkholderiales > Alcaligenaceae > Bordetella > Bordetella holmesii. The sequence continues at coordinate 2,548,807 of NZ_CP085973.1, read as the reverse complement.
GAACTCTGGCCCGTTGTCCACGGTAATAGATCGCGGCAGGCCACGCATCTCCGCCAGCCGTTGCAGCACCATGGCAACACGCAGTCCCGGCAACGACGTATCGACCTCGATGGCCAGGCATTCGCGAGTGTAGTCATCGACGATAGTCAAACAGCGGAATCGGCGGCCATAGGCTAGGCCGTCGGCCACAAAGTCCATTGACCAACTCTGATTCGGCGCGATTGCCGCTGGGCGAACCACGCGCTCGGTCATTAATGTCCTGACCGCCTCGCGTTTGGCCTGCGGGCTGACTACTTTCGGCTTAGCAGATCCTGAAGCGCCGCCTTGTCCAGCATCGACTCGGCCAACAGCTTCTTGAGCTTGTTGTTCTCCTGCTCCAGCTCCTTGAGCCTCTGAGCGTCCGACACCGTCATGCCACCGAACTTCGCCTTCCAGTTGTAGTACGTTGCCTCGGAGATTCCGTGCTTGCGGCACAACTCTGCGGGCTTGGCACCTGCATCGGCTTCCTTGAGCACGCCGATGATTTGCTCTTCCGTAAATCGTTTCTTCATTGCCATTCCTTTGGGAACGGACTCTACATCGATTTCGTACTAATCACGGGGAGCAGGTCAAGTGATCCCATGCCTGGCGGGCGTAGCCGGGGTGTTGGTAGAACCACAGCTGTTTGAGCTCATCGCGCATCAGATAAGCGGTGAGCAAAGGCTGGTTGGCCTGGAGCAACTCGTCCAACTTTACCGATTGGCACGGATCGAGGTTTTTGCGATTGCGCAGCAGTAGCCAGCGACTGGACTTGAGCACTCGGCGGGCCGGCTTGTCGTGCCGCAACTGGTTCGCTTGGTCTACACGCACCCGGTCTATCACTTCACGGCCGTACTTGGCCACGACGTGGAACAGGTCGTAGACGATCTCGGCGTTGGGGCAGTTGGCCTGGATCTCCAGCTCATAGGCCGTCGTCATGTCGATCGCTACGGCCCGGATCTGCTGGGCAACCCCAGTTGGCAGTTGTTCGAAGAAGGCTCTGGCCGTCTCGCGCGAGCGGCCATCACCGATCCATAGCACCTGACGGCGGATCGGATCGACAACGACCGTGGCATAACGATGGCCCTTGTGTAGAGCGAACTCGTCCATCGCTAGGTAGTGGATCTGGCTCCAGTCCGGCTCTTGGATCGCCCGTCGCAGCAGGGCCTTGTCCAGCGCCTTGACCGTGTGCCAACCCAGTTGGAAGAAGCGCGCCACGGCCAGAATGTTGCTGGACTCAAGCAACTGGCTGACCGCCTCGGCCAGCCGGTCGGTCACTCGCTGGTAACGGCCCAGCCAGCTCAGCCTCTCCAGATGCGGTCCACCGCACTGCTCGCACCAGACCCGCCGACGCGGCACTACCAGCGTCACTCGCAGCGCCATTAGCGGCAGATCCCGCACCCGGCGCGTGGTCGTCTCATGCACCTGCCGACATCGGTTGCCGCAGTGCTCGCAGTGCATCGTTCGCGCTGAAGGCTTCAGGTAAATCGTGACCGTCCGGCTCTCACCTTCAGGCCACACGACCCGCTCCACCCGATAACCTTCCCACCCACCCAACCTCTCGATCGTCTTGCGGTCCAGCATGATCCCGGCCTTGATCCTTGAAAAATCAAGGATCAAGCGTAACGGCAATCAAGCACGGCTCCACGCTATTCCGCGATGAACCAAAAAAAACCCGCCGGTTAGGGCGGGTCTTAAAAGGGGCTTTGCAGCCCCCAAGGGGAAAACGGATAACAATTGCGAATTCGTTACTGCTCGACAACGACGGCGGGCTTGATGCTTAGGCTGCGGTGTGCGCGGCCGAGTCGGTCTTGCCAAACATTGCCTTGATGCCGTGACCCAGTTTGCGCAGCCCGTGAGCCAGAGCACGCAGGGGGTGCGGACGGAATTGCTCTTCCATCGCCTGCAGCATCAGTTGGCGTTCCAGTTCGTCGGTCAGGCGATAGGTGTTGTTCAGGTTGATCACGGTAGCCTCCGTTAGGCTGACTTATGCTTCTGTCTAGGGTTAACCCGAATTATAGGGTTAACCCTAGGCTAATGCAAGCCTTGCCGTGATTCTGTGCAACATGCGCCTTGCTGGTGCTGATGATGCCCCATTTCGACGCCGCTGTGCCCGCCTGGGCACATTATTGTTGTGTCGTTACAGCAGTTTTACAACTTGCGCGGCTATCCCGCTCCGGTTTGCCACGCGTTCACGTCTAAAGCGGCGGATTTGCGCCGTCGCGATAGCTGGCGTGCACCAACTCGAAGGCGAACAACCGGCAGTCCAGCGAGCCGTTGTGCAGCGGGATGCGACGCACCGGCTTGAGGCGCATGCGCTGAGGCAGCTTCATGTCGCTGGAGATGACGTGGGCCTGCCAGCCTGCAAACTGGTGTTTGAGGCAGGCGGACCATTCGCGCCAGAATTCGTCGGCGATTTCCATGCGCTCGCCATAGGGCGGGTTGGTGACGATCCAACCCTGCTCGACAGGCGCCTGGACATGTCGCGCGTCGGCGACTTCGAAGCGGATGGTTTCGTCAGTAAGCCAGGCGCGCTCGGCGTTGGCACGAGCGAATTCGATAGCGCGTTCATCGATGTCGTAGCCGATGATGGGCGTTTCGAGCTGGGTGCGGATGCGGGAGCGGGCATCGTCCTTGAGGTCACGCCAGCGGCGCGCGTCATGCTGACGCATGCGCTCAAAACCGAAGGGGCGGGAAATGCCAGGAGGCACTCCCAAGGCTATCCAGGCCGCCTCGATCAGAATCGTGCCGCTGCCGCAGAACGGGTCTACCAGCGCAGCGGCCGGATCCCATCCGGCCAGAGCCAGCATCCCTGCGGCCAGATTTTCCCGCAGAGGCGCTTCGCCCTTGTCCAGACGCCAGCCGCGCTTGAACAATGATTCGCCGGAGGTGTCCAGATAGAGCGTGGCGTGAGTGCCTTCCATGAAAAGCTGCACGCGGGCGTCGGGACGCACGGTATCGATGCTTGGCCGTGCACCTTCGCGGTCACGCAGGCGGTCGCAAATGCCGTCCTTTACGCGCAGGTTGCAGTACTGCAGGCTGTGGACAGGGCTTTTGATGGCGGAGGTGTCCACGCGCAGGGTGTCTTCGGGGCCAAACCATCGCTCCCAAGGAACGCTGTAGGCAAGGTCGAGAAGTTCGTCCTCATGATTGAGGTCGCCCTGACCGACCTGCACCAGAATGCGGGTGGCCAGGCGCGAATAGAGATTCGCCCGCTGCACCCCTGACCAGTCGCTGGTAAAGGCACAGCCGGCACGGCCGGCGTGGGCATCATCAAAGCCCAGGGCCTGCATTTCCGCGGTCAATGCGTCTTCCAGGCCTTGAGGGCAGGGCGCATAACAACGGAACGTTTCTGCCTGACGGCCCTGGTGACGACGCTGGCGGTACGCCTGGGGCGTATCGATGGCGTGCCCGTCCTGCCCGTCGTGTTCCGGCTCGTCTTGCTGGCCCGCAAATACATCGTCCCAGTCGGGGGCCGGTGCGCCCTGGCGCGGTGTCTCGTCGCGCACCACTCCCATGCCGCTGCGGCGGCGGTTTTCGCCGGCGGTGTCATCGCCACGCGAATGCGTGCCGCGCTCAGCCGAGGCATAGCCCTGGGACCGGCGGCGCTGGAGCGGGCGCTCGGCATAGCCTGCATCGGCGTCGGGCCGTTGCACGGGCTGTTCGTTGCCGCGCGATTGCACATGCGATGCCCGTTCGATCTGGGCGGCCTGCCGGGCCCGCGCACCGCTACGCTTGCGCCTGTTGGGTTCACTGGACTCGCTTTCAGGGGCGGCGGGTTTGGCTTTGATCGTCAGCGTCTTGCGCGGACGGTCATTTTCATCTTGGGACATACGGGCAGGCCTTGGGCTAGGCTATCAAAATGGTTTGAGGACGACGAGCGCCACCACCGCCACGAGCAGCAAGACGGGAACCTCGTTGAACCAGCGATAAAACTTGTGCGAGCGCTTGTTGCGCCCCTGTTCGAATTTGCGCAGCATCACTCCGCAGGCGTGATGGTAGCCGATGAGCAGCAGCACCAGAAACAGCTTCGCGTGCATCCAGCCGTTGCCCGGCCCCACGCCAATACGGTAGCCAACGTACAGCCACAAACCCAGCAGGATCGCCGGCACGGCGATTATCGTCATGAAGCGGTACAGACGCCGGGCCATACCGAGCAAACAGCTCTGCGTTGCCGGATCTGAATGCTGCGCGAGGTTGACGAAGATGCGCGGCAGATAGAACAGCCCCGCAAACCAGGAAACCACAAACACAATGTGGAAAGTCTTGACCCAGAGCATGTCCATGGTGCGCGCATCCTAATTCGAAAACACGCCATTGTAGGCGACAGTGGCCCCGCTCAGATCACGTAGAGGTCGACATACTCGTGTACCGGCATGGGGTGCAGTTGCTGTGCATCAAGCGACACCTCCAGGATGCGCTGTTGCTGGCGGGCCGGCAGCATTCGGGCCAGGTTGCGGCGGAACTTCTCCTCCAGCAATGGGATGCCTTCGGCCCGGCGGCGGCGGTGGCCCAGCGGGTATTCGCAGATGACTTCGGGCAGTTTGCTGCCGTCATCGAGCTCCACGCTCAAGGCATTGGCGATGGAGCGCTTGTCCGGATCGTGATAATCGCGTGTGAAGGTGGCGTCTTCAACGCAGGTAATGCGTGCGCGCAGCGCGTCGATGCGCGGGTCTGCAGCGGCCGAGTCCTCGTAGTCGGCCGCCGTCAGGCGTCCGAACAAAAGCGGCACGGCCACCATGTACTGGATACAGTGGTCGCGGTCGGCGGGATTATGCAGGGGCCCGGTCTTGTCAATGATGCGCAGGCAGGCCTCATGGGTGCGGATGGTGATCTGTTTGATATCCTGGGCCGAGCGCCCCATGGATTCAAGCTGCCGGTGTATCTGCATGGCGTATTCGACGGCAGTCTGCGCGTGAAACTCGGCCGGGTAAGAGATTTTGAACAGGATGTTTTCCATGACATAGCTGCCGTAAGGCCGCTGAAGGCGCAGGGGCTGCCCCTTGAGTAGCACGTCATAGAATCCCCAGATCTTGGCCGTCAGGACGGTGGAATATCCCATTTCCCCCGTTCTGGCGATCAGGGCCAGGCGGACGGCGCGGCTGGTGGCATCGCCTGCTGCCCAACTTTTGCGGCTGCCGGTGTTGGGGGCGTGGCGGTAGGTACGCAGGCTTTGACCGTCCACCCAGGCCAGGGAGATCGCATTGATGATTTCGTCGCGCGACAGGCCCAGCATCCGGGAGACCACGGCGGTGGAGGCTACCTTGACGAGAACGACATGGTCCAATCCGACCTTGTTGAAGGCATTTTCCAGCGCCAGGCAACCTTGGATCTCGTGTGCCTTGATCATGGCGAGGAGGACGTCGCGCATCACCAGGGCAGGCTTTCCTGCCGCGACGCCAGTGCGCGAGAGCCAGTCGGCCGTGGCCAGTATTGCGCCCAGGTTGTCCGAGGGGTGCCCCCACTCGGCTGCCAGCCAGGTGTCGTTGAAATCCAGCCAGCGGATCATGGCACCGATACTGAAGGCGGCTTGCACAGGGTCCAGTTGCAGGGAAGTGCCTGGCACTCTGGCGCCATGGGGAACAAGGGTGCCAGGCACGATGGGCCCGAGCAGCTTCTTGCACGCCGGGTATTCCAGTGCCTCCAGGCCGCAGCCCAGGGTATCGATCAGGCAGTTGCGTGCCGTGTCCAAGGCCAGAGGACTCTGGATGTCGTAGCCGATCACATAATCGGCGATCTCCGTCAGAACCTGGTCTGTCTGGATTCCGCTCGCAGGCGGTTGAGGTGACGTGGCAGACATAGAAGCAAAACCCCTATGTGTGGGCGGGGCCGGTCGGCCCCGCCGGGTCAGAGAGTTACTTGCGTTTTTCGATCTGCACGAACTTCAGATTTTCCGGTCCGGTGTAATTGGCAGTGGGCCGGATGATCTTGTTGTCGATGCGCTGCTCGATGATATGAGCCGACCAGCCGGCCGTGCGCGCGATGACGAACAGCGGCGTGAACATGGCGGTGGGCACACCCATCATGTGATAGCTGACCGCCGAGAACCAGTCCAGGTTGGGGAACATTTTTTTGATGTCCCACATGACCGTCTCCAGGCGCTCGGCAATGTCGAACATCTTGGTGCTGCCCGCTTTTTTGGAAAGCTTGCGGGCGACTTCCTTGATGACCTTGTTGCGCGGATCGGAAATGGTGTAGACCGGATGGCCGAAGCCGATGATGACTTCCTTGTTGTCGACCCGCTTGCGGATATCGGCCTCTGCCTCCTCGGGCGAGTCATAGCGCTTCTGGACGTCGAACGCGACTTCGTTGGCGCCGCCATGCTTAGGGCCGCGCAGAGCACCGATGGCACCGGTGATGGCCGAATACATGTCGGATCCCGTGCCAGCAATCACGCGGCTGGTGAAGGTCGACGCATTGAATTCATGCTCTGCGTAAAGGATGAGCGAGGTGTGCATGGCGCGGACCCATTCGTCGCTGGGTTTCTGGCCGTGAAGCAGGTGCAGGAAGTGGCCGCCAATGCTGTCGTCATCGGTTTGGACGTCGATGATGCGGCCATTGTGGCTGTAGTGGTACCAGTACAGCAGGGCAGAACCGAGATTGGCCATCAGGCGGTCGGCGATATCGCGGGCCCCCGGGGTGTTGTGATCGTCTTTTTCGGGCAGTACACAACCCAGCACGGACACGGCCGTGCGCATCACGTCCATGGGGTGGCTGGCGGCGGGCAGTGACTCCAGGGCAGTCTGCAGGTGGGCGGGCAGGCCGCGCAACGAACGCAGCTTTTCCTTATAGGCCTTCAACTCGGCCTTGGTGGGCAGTTTGCCGTGCACCAACAGGTGGGCGATTTCTTCGAATTCAGCCGTATCGGCGAAATCGAGAATGTCGTAGCCACGATAGTGCAGATCATTGCCGGTGCGGCCGACCGTGCACAGCGCCGTGTTGCCCGCGACGACCCCTGAAAGGGCCACGGATTTCTTGGGTTTGAAGCCAGCTTTCTCTTCGGTTTGCGCCGCCGCGGGCGCTGCCTTTTTCTGCGAGGTGCTCATGTCTCTCGTTCTCCTTTCGATGGAACAGACATAGACGAAACCGATCCGGTCCGATTGGCCGGACCGGTACGCTTTACTTCGTTTTGTCCTTGGCAAACAGCGAGTCCAACTGCGACTCGTAGGCGTGGTAGCCGATACGGTCGTAGAGCTCGTCGCGGGTCTGCATCAAGTCCAGCACGTTCTTCTGGTGTCCGTCTCGGCGAATGGCCTCGTAGACGGATTCGGCCGCTTTGTTCATGGCGCGGAAGGCAGACAAGGGGTAGAGAACCATGCCTACGTCGGCGCTCTTGAGCTCGTCGACAGTGAACAGCGGCGTCTTGCCGAATTCGGTAATGTTGGCGAGCACCGGCACTTTTACCGCATCGACGAAGCGGCGATAGGTGGCCAGGTCATATGCCGCTTCGGCAAAAATGCCGTCGGCGCCAGCTTCGACGCAAGCCAGCGCGCGTTCGATGGCTGCATCCACGCCATGGGAGGCGATCGCGTCGGTGCGGGCGATCAGGAAGAAATCATCGTCGGTGCGGGCATCAGCTGCGGCTTTGACACGATCGGCCATTTCTGCCGTGCTGACGATTTCTTTGCAGGGCCGATGGCCGCAACGCTTGGCTCCGACCTGGTCTTCGATGTGGCAGGCAGCCGCGCCAAATTTGATCAGGCTTTTGACGGTGCGCCCGATATTGAAGGCAGAGGGGCCAAAGCCGGTATCGATGTCGACCAGCAGGGGGAGATCACAGACATCCGTAATGCGTCGCACGTCGGTGAGCACGTCATCGAGGGTATTGATGCCCAGATCGGGCAGCCCGAGCGAACCCGCCGCTACACCACCGCCTGAGAGATAGATGGCGCGGTAGCCCGCCCGCTTGGCCAGCAGAGCGTGGTTGGCGTTGATGGCGCCGATGATCTGCAGCGGTTGTTCTTCGGTCAAGGCGCGGCGAAAGAGGGCGCCGGGCGATGCAGGTCTGGACATGGGTGGGGTCTCCGAGGGTTTTGTTGGTTTGTCTGACGCGGCCAACCGTGTTTGAGCGGTGCGCGGCCCGCTGTCTGGCTGCAACCGAAATATGAGTCTGCCCCCTCGGTGACAAGAGGCACACGCATGGTCCGGCATGAGCTCCTGGAAATTGGGCCCGCCGAAGCGGGCCCAACGGGAGCTGACTGAATTACTTCAGCAGGTCTTTGATGCCGTCACGCTCTTCGAGCAGTTCCTTGAGCGTGAAGTCCATACGCTCGCGGGAGAATGCGTCGATTTCCAGGTCCTTGATCATGGTGTATTCGCCATTGACCGTGGTGACCGGGAAGCCGTAGATGATGCCTTCGGGGATGCCATAGGAGCCATCCGACGGAATGCCCATCGTCACCCACTTGCCGTTGCTGCCCAGGACCCAGTCGCGCACGTGGTCGATGGCGGCGTTGGCAGCCGAAGCGGCCGAGGAAAGGCCGCGGGCTTCGATGATGGCCGCGCCGCGCTTGCCCACGGTCGGGATGAAGGTGTCGCGGTTCCAGGCGTCGTCATTGATGACCTTGGCCAGCGGCTGGCCATCGACGGTGGCGAAGCGGTAGTCAGGGTACATCGTCGGCGAGTGGTTACCCCACACGACCAGCTTTTCAATGCCGGCGACGGCCTTGCCCGACTTGGTGGCCAGTTGCGACAGAGCACGATTGTGGTCCAGGCGCAGCATGGCGGTGAAGTTCTTGGCCGGCAGATCCGGCGCCAACTTCATGGCAATGTAGGCGTTGGTGTTGGCAGGGTTGCCGACCACGAGCACCTTGACATTGCGGCTGGCGACTTCGTTCAGGGCGCGGCCCTGAGCGGTGAAGATCTGGGCATTGACCGTCAGCAGGTCCTTGCGCTCCATGCCGGGGCCGCGGGGGCGGGCGCCGACCAGCAGGGCCACGTCGGCATCCTTGAAGGCGGTCTTGGGGTCGCTGTGAGCGGTGACTTCCTGCAGCAGCGGGAAGGCGCAGTCTTCCAGCTCCATGATCACACCCTTGAGGGCTTTCTGGGCCTTCTCGTCGGGGATTTCGAGCAATTGCAGAATGACCGGCTGATCCTTGCCGAGCATTTCGCCGGAGGCGATGCGGAACAGCAGGGCGTAACCGATTTGGCCGGCGGCGCCGGTGACGGCGACTCGCATGGCGGGCTTAGACATGAGTGTTCTCCATATGGACTGGCGAGATGAAACGCGCCAAACAGTGTAATCCTTGGGGCCGTTCGCTCAGAGGGCGACTGCGGCGATCCGATAGCGCGAAATCCTAGATCGAATTTACGCGTCCGTCAATTTCTCTTATATCTTATATAAGACATAAGACATAAGACATAAGACGTTGGACATGTCGGGCCCGCTTGTGCCACAATAGGGCGTTTGCTCGCCACCGGACCAGCCCGCTTTTTGCGCTACGGCCTCCAATCAGGCAGGTGATAGCGTAACGCTTCGGGTCCGTCCCCGGCACACCGAGCAAATGTGAAGATTTCAAGACATTCCATGGCAGATCCCAGGCCCGACTTTTCGCTACGTACCCGCACCGCCCGACAGGCGGGCGAGGGTGCCGCTTTTAGTCCCTTGTACCGGCAGATCAAGGATTTGCTGGTTCAGAGCCTGGAGCGGGGCGAGTGGATGCCCGGCGAGCTCATCCCTTCCGAAATCGATCTGGCTGCGCGTTTTCAGGTCAGCCAGGGCACGGTACGCAAGGCCGTGGATGAACTGGCCGCAGAACATATGCTGTTGCGCCGCCAGGGCAAGGGCACCTTCGTGGCCACGCACCACGAACCCCGGGTGCGTTATCGTTTCCTGCGTCTTGCCCCTGACGAGGTCAACGAGGCAGGCCGGGCCGAAAATCACATTCTCGATTGCCGCCGCTTGAGGGCACCGGCCGAAATCGCCCGAGCGCTGGAGCTGCGCGCCGGCGAAACCGTGGTGTCCATCCGGCGACAACTGGCCATGAACCATGCGCCGGTCATCATTGATGACATCTGGGTGCCGGGGGCGTCTTTTCGTGGCTTGACCCTGGAGCTGCTCAAGGCCAAGCGCGTACCGCTCTACGGCTTGTATGAGTCCGAGTTCGGCGTAAGCATGGTCCGCGCCGACGAAAAAATCCGCGCCGTGGCGGCATCCGAAGAGGTTGCCACGTTGCTGCACGTCACACCGGGTACTCCTCTTTTGCAGGTGGACCGCATTTCCTACACGTATGGCGACAGGCCTATGGAAGTGCGCCGCGGGCTGTACCTGACCGACCACTACCACTACCGCAATAGTTTGAATTGATGAACTTTTTCCCTACGATTTGATACGAACCCGTTCTCTGAGCGAAAATAGCTTGTTTGCCCATTTGGGTAACGGCGTTTTAGCCGTCACGATCCCCTAGTTCCGAAACACCGAGGCCGTCATGTCCGACTCAGCTGCCAAGCCGCGTCCGCAGTTTCGCAATATCAGCATTCCGCAAATTCTCAGTTATCGCTTGCCTCTGGCCGGCAAACTGTCCATCCTGCACCGCGTCAGCGGCGCACTGCTCTTTCTCTGTCTGCCCTTGGTCATCGTGCCGCTCTTTGCGGCTAGCGTGACCTCGGCCGAAAGCTTTGCGCAGGTTGCCCAGTACGCGGGCAACCCCCTCGTCAAGCTTGTACTGCTCGTACTGATCTGGGGCTATCTGCACCATTTCTGTGCCGGCATCCGCTACCTGATCCTCGATCTGCATATCGGCATCGACAAGGAATCGGGCCGCAAGAGCGCTGCCATCGTGTTCGCGGTCAGCCTGGTTCTGACCCTGGTGTTTGCTCTCAAATTGTTCGGAGTCCTGTGATGCAAGACACCAAGAACTACGGCCCCAAGCGCCTTGTCGTCGGTGCGCATTACGGCACCATGGATTTCATCGCCCAGCGTCTGACGGCCGTCATCATGGCCATCTATACCCTGGTGCTGATCATCGGCCTGCTGGTCATGCCGGCCTACAACTATGAAAACTGGAAGGCGCTGTTCACCTTTCATGTGTTCGCTCTTCCCGTGGGCCAGATCCTGGCCTCACTGGCTTTCTTTGCGCTGGCCTGGCATGCCTGGATCGGCGTGCGCGACATCTGGATGGACTATGTACGGCCGGTGGGCGTGCGCCTGCTGCTGCAAGTGCTGACCATCCTCTGGCTGGTTGGTACGGTCGTGTACTTCGCGCAAATTATCTGGAGAATCTAAGCCGTGGTCGCTGTCAAGAATTCATTGCCGCGCCGCCAGTTTGACGTGGTGGTCGTGGGCGCCGGCGGAGCCGGTATGCGCTGTTCGTTGCAACTGTCCCAAGCCGGGCTGTCGGTTGCGGTCCTGTCCAAGGTTTTCCCCACGCGTTCGCACACCGTTGCCGCGCAAGGTGGTGTGAGCGCCTCGCTGGGCAACATGAGCGAAGACAACTGGTACTGGCACATGTACGACACCGTCAAGGGGTCGGATTGGCTGGGCGATCAGGACGCCATCGAGTTCATGTGCCGTGAAGCACCCAACGCGGTGTACGAGCTCGAGCACTTCGGGATGCCGTTTGACCGTAACCCGGACGGCACGATCTATCAGCGCCCCTTTGGTGGCCATACGGCCAACTTCGGCGAAAAGCCCGTGCAGCGTGCCTGTGCTGTCGCCGACCGTACGGGCCATGCGCTGCTGCATACGCTCTATCAGCGCAACGTCGCCGCTCGCACGAAGTTCTTCGTCGAATGGATGGCGCTGGATCTGTTGCGCAACGAAGAGGGTGATGTCGTGGGCGTGACCGCCCTGGAAATGGAAACCGGCGACATCTACATTCTGGAAGCCAAGACGACGGTGCTGGCCACCGGCGGCGCGGGCCGGATCTGGGCAGCTTCGACCAATGCGTTCATCAATACGGGTGACGGCCTGGGTATGGCCGCGCGCGCTGGCATCCCGCTGCAGGACATGGAGTTTTGGCAGTTCCACCCGACCGGCGTGGCCGGCGCGGGCGTGCTGATTACCGAAGGCGTGCGTGGTGAAGGCGGCATCTTGTTGAACAAGGACGGCGAGCGTTTCATGGAGCGCTATGCGCCCACGCTCAAGGACTTGGCGCCGCGTGACTTCGTGTCGCGTTCGATGGACCAGGAAATCAAGGAAGGCCGCGGCTACGGTCCGGACGGCAGCTACGTGGTGCTCAAGTTGGACCACCTGGGCGCCGACGTGATCAACAAGCGTCTGCCCTCGATCCGCGAGATCGCCATCAAGTTCGGCAACGTCGACCCGATCAAGGAACCTATCCCGGTTGTGCCGACCATTCACTATCAGATGGGCGGTATTCCGGCCAACTATCATGGTCAGGTACTCGAGCGCGTCAACGGCGAGAACAAGATCGTCAACGGTTTGTATGCCATCGGCGAATGCGCTGCGGTGTCGGTGCACGGCGCCAATCGTCTGGGCACGAACTCGCTGCTGGATCTGATCGTCTTCGGACGCGCCACGGGCAATCACATCGTCAATTCGCATCCCGAGCGCCAGCACGCACACAAGCCCGTGCCCCAGGAAGCCGTTGACTTCTCGCTCAACCGCGTCAACACGCTGGAAGCGCGCACATCGGGCGAGAAAACCCAGGATGTGGCCAACGCCATCCGTATGTCGATGCAGCGCCATTGCGGCGTGTTCCGGACGCTGGACTTGCTCAACGAAGGCGTCGAGCAGATCGAAGACCTGGCCAAGGTGGCCGGCAGCATCTACTTCAAGGACAAGTCCAAGGTGTTCAACACGGCGCGGGTTGAAGCGCTGGAACTGGCCAATATGACCGAAGTGGCTCGCGCCACCATCAAGTCGGCCGCCAATCGCACCGAAAGCCGCGGTGCGCACGCCCTGGATGACCACCCGACCCGCGACGACGAAAACTGGCTCAAGCATACGCTTTGGTATTCCGAAGGCAGCCGCCTGGATTACAAGCCGGTTCAGATGAAGCCTCTGACGGTCGACTCCTTCCCGCCCAAGGCCCGTACTTTCTAAGCAGGATGCCGGTATGAGCACCAAACGAATCGTTAAATTCGAAATCTACCGCTACGATCCGGACAAGGACGAGCGCCCCTACATGCAGAAGCTGGAAGTCGAGCTTCAGCCGACCGACAAGATGCTGCTCGATGCGCTGGTTCGCATCAAGAATGACGTCGACGACAGCCTGGCCTTGCGCCGGTCCTGCCGCGAAGGCGTCTGCGGCTCTGATGCCATGAACATCAATGGCAAAAACGGCCTGGCCTGCACGACGAACCTGCGCGAGCTCAAGGAACCCATCGTTCTGAAGCCGCTGCCTGGTTTGCCTGTGATCCGCGACCTGATCGTGGACATGACGCACTTCTTCAACCAGTACCACTCGGTCAGTCCCTTCCTGATCAATGACACGCCGCCGCCCGAGCGCGAGCGTCTGCAATCACCGGAAGCGCGCGAAGAGCTCGACGGCCTGTACGAATGCATTCTTTGCGCGTGCTGCTTGACCTCCTGCCCGTCGTTCTGGTGGAATCCGGACAAGTTCGTCGGCCCTGCCGGCCTGCTGCAAGCCTATCGCTTCATTGCCGACAGCCGCGACGAAGCCACCGGTAGCCGTCTGGATAACCTGGAAGACCCGTATCGTCTGTTCCGCTGCCACACCATCATGAACTGTGTTGACGTCTGTCCCAAGGGTCTGAACCCGACCAAGGCGATTGGCAAGATCAAAGAACTGATGGTCCGGCGGACGGTCTAGTGCTTATTAGTATCAAAGGCCTTCAATGAGCAAGCTCACGGAATTGCAAAGGGCTCGGCTACGCTGGCGCGCGCGCCGTGGTTTGCTCGAGAACGACCTCATCATCACCCGGTATCTGGATGCCTACGAACTCCAGCTTACCGACGAAGATGTATCGGCGCTAACGCAGCTCTTCGAGCTTGGAGACAACGATCTGCTCGATCTGCTGCTGGCCCGCAAGGAGCTGGAGGGTGAATTGAACACCCCGAGGCTGCGCGCCATCATTGCGCAGATGCAAGAGCTCTGATTCATTACGAGGAAACAGCGATGAACTTGTCTGACAAAAAAGCCACTCTATCCCTATCGGATGGCAGCGCACCTATCGAACTCCCGGTGTACAAGGGCACCCTCGGCCCGGATGTCATCGACATCCGCAAGCTGTATGGCCAGACCGGCATGTTCACCTATGACCCCGGTTTCATGTCGACCGCTGCGACTTCCTCGGGCATCACCTATATCGACGGCGACAAAGGCGAGCTGCTGTATCGCGGCTACCCGATCGAGCAATTGGCGGTCAACTGCGACTTCCTCGATATCTGCTATCTGATCCTGAATGGCGAACTGCCCGACGGCGCTCAGAAGACCGACTTCGATTCGCAGGTCACGCATCACACGTTGGTCAACGAACAGCTGCATTTCTTCCTGCGCGGCTTCCGCCGCGATGCTCACCCGATGGCCGTGCTGACGGGGCTGGTGGGAGCGCTGTCGGCTTTCTATCATGACTCGACCGACATCACCAACGCCCAGCATCGTCACGTCTCGGCCATCCGCTTGATCGCCAAGATGCCGACGCTGGTCGCCATGGCGTACAAGTATTCGCAGGGCCAGCCCCTCATCTATCCGCAGAATGACCTGTCGTACACCGGCAACTTCCTGCGCATGATGTTCGCCACGCCTTGCGAAGAGTACAAGGTCAACGACGTGGTCGAGCGCGCACTGGACCGCATCTTCATCCTGCACGCCGATCACGAGCAGAACGCGTCGACCTCGACGGTGCGTCTGTGCGGTTCGTCGGGCACCAATCCCTTTGCTGCCATTGCCGCCGGCGTGGCTTGCCTGTGGGGGCCGGCTCACGGTGGCGCCAACGAAGCTTGCCTGCAGATGCTTGAGGACCTGCAAGCCAACGGCGGCGTGGCCAAGGTCGGCGAGTTCATGGAGAAGGTCAAGGACAAGAACTCGGGCGTGCGCCTGATGGGCTTTGGTCACCGCGTCTACAAGAACTACGACCCGCGCGCCAAGCTGATGCAGGAAACCTGCAAGGAAGTGCTGGGTGCTCTGGGCCTGGAAAACGACCCGCTGTTCAAGCTGGCCATGGAGCTGGAGCGCATTGCCCTCGAGGACGACTACTTCGTGCAGCGCAAGCTGTACCCGAATGTGGACTTCTACTCGGGTATCGTGCAGCGCGCCATCGGCATCCCCACCTCGCTGTTCACGGCCATCTTTGCGTTGGCGCGCACCGTAGGCTGGATTGCGCAGTGGAACGAAATGCTGTCCGATCCCGACTACAAGATTGGCCGTCCGCGCCAGCTGTACACCGGTTCGGTCGTACGCGACGTCCCCAAGCGCTGATTGCCATGCGCGGCCGCTCACCCCGAGCGGCCAACCGAACCCGGCCTCTTGGCCGGGTTTTTTTTAGGTTCATCGCGGAATAGCGTGGAGCCGTGCTTGATTGCCGTTACGCTTGATCCTTGATTTTTCAAGGATCAAGGCCGGGATCATGCTGGACCGCAAGACGATCGAGAGGTTGGGTGGGTGGGAAGGTTATCGGGTGGAGCGAGTCGTGTGGCCTGAAGGTGAGAGCCGGACGGTCACGATTTACCTGAAGCCTTCAGCGCGAACGATGCACTGCGAGCACTGCGGCAACCGATGTCGGCAGGTGCATGAGACGACCACGCGCCGGGTGCGGGATCTGCCGCTAATGGCGCTGCGAGTGACGCTGGTAGTGCCGCGTCGGCGGGTCTGGTGCGAGCAGTGCGGTGGACCGCATCTGGAGAGGCTGAGCTGGCTGGGCCGTTACCAGCGAGTGACCGACCGGCTGGCCGAGGCGGTCAGCCAGTTGCTTGAGTCCAGCAACATTCTGGCCGTGGCGCGCTTCTTCCAACTGGGTTGGCACACGGTCAAGGCGCTGGACAAGGCCCTGCTGCGACGGGCGATCCAAGAGCCGGACTGGAGCCAGATCCACTACCTAGCGATGGACGAGTTCGCTCTACACAAGGGCCATCGTTATGCCACGGTCGTTGTCGATCCGATCCGCCGTCAGGTGCTATGGATCGGTGATGGCCGCTCGCGCGAGACGGCCAGAGCCTTCTTCGAACAACTGCCAACTGGGGTTGCCCAGCAGATCCGGGCCGTAGCGATCGACATGACGACGGCCTATGAGCTGGAGATCCAGGCCAACCAGCCCTTGCTCACCGCTTATCTGATGCGCGATGAGCTCAAACAGCTGTGGTTCTACCAACACCCCGGCTACGCCCGCCAGGCATGGGATCACTGGCTGCAACAGGCTCAGGGCAGCGGCATCGCCGCCTTGGCTCACTTCGCGCTCAAGCTAAAAGCCTATCTGCACGGGATTCTGTCTCGCTGTCGCCACCGGCTCAACACCAGCATCGTCGAGGGCATCAACAACACCATCAAAGTCATCAAGCGCCGCGCCTACGGCTACCGCGATCAGGAGTACTTCTTCCTCAAGATCCGGTCTGCATTCCCCGGTATTCCTCGATGAACCTTTTTTTATCCAGGAGAGTCCACGTCAGTGAGTCGAGGCCTGGGGTGCGAGCTCGAGAAACCGGGCAATCAACTGGACCGGCTGACGCTCGCGCAGGCAGTAAAGGTATTCATGCATCATGATCGGATTGCCCGTGATGGGCAGGGCGGCAAGTTCGGGATGCGCAGGCGCTTCGCGGGCTGGAATCAGGCTGATTCCTAGATTGCACAGAACGGCCTGGCGTATGGATTCGCGGCTGCCAATCTCCAGTATCCTGGCTGGAGTGACGCCTGCGCTAGCCAATGCCTGCTCGCTTAGTTGGCGCGTCATGGATCCAGGCTCGCGCAAAAGCAGGGTGTGAGGTTGCAGGTCGCTCAGGCCGATGGCTTTGTGGCGAGCCAGAGGATGCTCACGATGCACGACCACATGCAGAGGATCGGCAGCGATCATGCGCCGATACAACTGCCTGTCTTCCATCGCATACGAGGAGGTTGCGATCTCGATGCGATATTCGCGCAGCGCCTGCAGCATGCTCTGCGAATTGCCGATGCTCAGGTGCAGGTCGATGCCTGGATAGCGTTCGTTGTAGCGCCTGACGGTATCCATGATGTAGAAAGGACCGGTTGCGCCAATGCGCAGATTGCCCTCGCGCAATTCGCACGCATCACGCAGGCGAAATTCGATCTCGTTTTCCTGCAGCATGAGTTGCTCGACCAGCGGCATGAGCCGGTGGCCAGCGTCCGACAGGCGCAGCGAGCGGCCCTGGCGGTAGAACAACTCAATGGCGTAACGTGATTCAAGCTGCCTTAACTGGCCTGTCACCGTGGGTTGGCTGACGCCCAGTTGCAGTGCGGCTTTGGTGACGGATCCGCAACGGGCGACGGCATAGAAAGATTTGAGTTCGGCGACGAGCAATGGGAGTGGCACGCCAGCGGCGTGTCCGTTGAAAGCGGCAAGACCGTCAGTAAACCAAAATATTTTGATGATTTCATTACGGCATTTGCGAGAACTGTCATAGACAGTCCATGCAAGCTCCCGATACTAGCGGTCAGGCAAGAAACCGTATCAGCAGGGAGGGGCGATGAGCCTGGCCGACAACACATTTCTGTCGGTGCGCAATCTGGGTAAGCGTTATGGCGAACATGCCGCGCTGGCGGATGTGTCACTGGATATTCGCGCTGGAGAGTTCGTCTGCTTGCTAGGCCCATCGGGCTGCGGCAAGACGACGTTGTTGCGCGCCATAGCAGGCCTGGACATGCAGGATAGCGGCTCTATCGTGCTTTGTGGCCGCGATATCTCCCAGGCTACCCCGGCCGAGCGGGATTATGGAATTCTGTTTCAGTCGTACGCGCTCTTTCCGAATATGACCGTCGAGCAGAACGTCGCGTATGGCCTGAGCGGGCGGCGTGCCCATCGTCAGCGCGTGGCCGCCCGTGTAGTCGAAATGCTGGATCTGGTGGGTCTGGGCGCGGCAGCACGCAAGTATCCCGGGCAGCTTTCCGGAGGGCAGCAGCAGCGCGTTGCTCTGACGCGGGCGTTGGCGCCTGCGCCGTCTTTGTTGCTGCTCGATGAACCCATGTCGGCACTGGATGCGCGTGTTCGCACGCACCTGCGCGCTGAACTGCGTGCCTTGCAACGCCGGCTGGCGATCACCACGCTGATGGTGACCCATGACCAGGAAGAAGCCATGGAAATGGCCGATCGTATCGCCGTCATGAACGGCGGACGTATCGAACAGTTCGGCACGGCGCGCGACCTTTACCGTCAGCCCGCGACGGCCTTCATCGCCGACTTTGTTGGCAAGGCCAATTGGTTGGGTTATGAGCGTGTCGACGCTAGCCACGTGCGTGTCGGACGTCAGCTAATCGAAGTCAGCGGCGTGCCGGCGCAAGAGCGCGGCCGCTTGTTCTTGCGCCCGGAAGCTGTCCGGTTGGCCGAGCCGCAAGGGCTGCCTATGGGCAACGCCTTTCTGGCGGAAGTCGAGGATGGTGTGTTTTTGGGCAGTAGTTATCGCTTGACGCTGCGTCTGGACGGCATGCCCGGCCTGTCGCTGCAGACCGTGGTGTCCACCGAAGCCGGCGATGCCTTGTTGGATCAACACGCCGCGGGCCGGTGCTGGGTGGAGCTGCCGCGTGATGCGTTACGTGCCTACGCTTGAGTCCATGGCTGTGCCGCCGCCCAGCCGCCTGGAGGGGGTGTGCCATGACATACCCTTGCGCCGCCGTCTGCCGGGTTGGGCCGGGCGCTGGACCTGCATAGCAGGGCAGAGCGGCTATGCGTTGGCATTGGTGATCTGTCTGGCCTTGCCGCTGGCGGCCATACTTGCGCGCGCTCTCTCCGGAGAGCAGGGCGGCATGAGCTTGTTGCGTGACATCGTGCTGCAAGCCGATTTCATGGCCATGATCGGGCGCAGCCTGTTGGTGGGCCTGACGACCGCCACGATTGTGGTGCCCTTCGCGTACTGCTATGCCTATGGACTGACGCGCACGTTGATGCCAGGCAAGAGTCTGCTGCGGATGCTGGCGTTGTTGCCGCTTCTGGCGCCGTCGCTGCTGCCTGGCATCGCACTGATTTACTTGCTGGGCAATCAGGGCTTGATCAAGGCCTGGACTGGTGGAGCGACCATCTATGGCTTCTGGGGGATCGTGGCCGGAGAGGTGTTCTATACCTTTCCGCATGCCTTGATGATTCTCGTCACCGGACTGACGTTGGCGGATGGCCGCCTTTACGATGCTGCCCGTGCCATGGGAGCCGGATCGTTGCGTACCTTCTTGACCGTCACCCTGCCTGGCACGCGCTACGCGGTGTTTTCGGCCTGCTGCCTGGTATTCACCCTTGCCGTCACGGACTTCGGCGTCCCCAAGGTGATCGGAGGCGACTACAACGTGCTGGCGGTACAGGCCTACAAGGCGGTGGTGGGGCAGCAGAACTTCTCCAAGGGCGCGGCCATCGCGCTGATGTTATTGATCCCCGCTGTGCTGACATTCGCGCTGGATCGTCGCATGCGCACGCGCAAGGGCGCGGCGTTGAGCGGTCGGTCGCAACGTTACGAGCCACGTCCGCATGCGCTGCGTGACAGCGGTTTCCTGCTCGTCAGTATCCTGGTGGCGTTGGCGCTGACGACCCTGGTGGGCGTGGCCGTGTGGGCCTCATTCATCAAAATGTGGCCCTACAACCTGTCGGTATCGCTGCGTTCCTATGATTTCGACAACATGGACGGAGGCGGATGGCTGGCCTGGCGCAATAGTTTGACGCTTGCTGCGTTGACGGCCCTGATCGGGACGGCTTTGGTATTCGGCGGGGCCTGGATGATAGAGAAGTTGCCAGCTCGCGCGGCGACCCGGCCGTTGCGCAGTCTGGTCAATCTGTTGGCGCTCGTGCCCATGGCTGTACCGGGCCTGGTTCTCGGCCTGGGTTACATCTTCTTTTTCAATAGCCCATCCAATCCTCTCAATGGTCTGTACGGCACCATGGCCCTGTTGGTGATATGCACGGTCGTGCATTTCTACACCAGCGCACATCTGACTGCTGTTACGGCACTGAGCGCGTTAGACCCGGAATTCGAGGCGGCTTCGGCGGCGTTGAAGGTACCCGCCGTGCTTACCTTCTGGCGCGTGACGCTACCCATGTGCCTGCCCGCCGTACTGGCTACGGCGCGGTATCTCTTCGTATCCGCGATGACGACGGTTTCGGCGGTGGTGTTTCTCTACAGCCCTTCGACCGTACTGGCCGCGGTCGCCGTGCTCAATATGGATGATGCCGGTTTTATCGGACCCGCGGCGGCCATGTGCACCGTCATCATGGCCAGTTCCGCCGCGGTGTCGTTGCTATTGCACGGCCTGGGCCGTGCGTTATTGAGCCATACGCAGAACTGGCGCGGCGTGCCGCGCGATTGATGGCCGTATCTCTTTGTTTACTGGAAATGCGATGAATGTTCTTCCCACCCGGCTTGAGGCCGTGATATTCGACTGGGCCGGTACCTTGGTCGACTTCGGATCGTTTGCGCCGACCCGGGTTTTCGTCGACGCGTTTGCGCAGTTTGGCGTGACGCTGTCCTTGCCGCAGGCGCGCGGCCCGATGGGTATGGGCAAATGGGACCACATCCGCACGTTGTGCAATGAGCCAGATATCGCGCGACAGTATCAGGAGCGTTTTGGCGTGTTGCCGGATGACGCGGCGGTTACGTCCATCTACGAGCGTTTTCTGCCCATGCAACTGGAGAAGGTCGCCGAGTACTCGGACGTGATTCCCGGCGCGGTTGAGGTGCTGGCGGATCTCGCCGAACGCGGCTTGAAGGTCGGTTCGTGCTCGGGGTATCCCGCAGCCGTCATGCAGCGCGTGCTCGGCCGCGCCCGCCATGGCGCTGAAAAATGCCATTGCCCTGGGCATTGATGACGTAGCCGGTTGCGTCAAAGTCGATGACACCAGCGTCGGCGTGGAGGAAGGCCGGCGGGCAGGCATGTGGTCGGTGGGTGTGCTGCTATCCGGCAATGCTGCAGGGCTGAGTCTGTCGGAGTGGCAGGCGCTGCAAGACGACGCAAGAAACCAGGCGCGTGAGCGCGCCCGTCAGGTGTTTGCCCCAGCCCAACCTCACTATTTCATCGATACCGTGGCCGAGCTGCCCGGCGTGCTCAGCGCTATCGCGGCACGTCTGGCGCGCGGCGAACGGCCCTGAGTCACCCCCTGCCCCCTTACGGAGTTTATTCATGCCTGAGTTCCACCTGTTTGCTCGCCGCGCTTTGAGTCTGCTGGCCCTGGCTGCGCGGCGCCCGCGATGGCGAAACAGACCACGTTGACGGTTTACACCGCTCTTGAAGCCGACCAGATCAAGGCTTATCAGGCTGCCTTCGAGCGCGAGTATCCTGATATCAAGATCCAATGGGTACGCGACTCCACCGGCATCATCACCGCCAAGTTGCTGGCCGAAAAGAACAATCCCAAGGCGGATGTGATCTGGGGGCTGGCCGGAACCTCGCTGGGTCTGATGGACAAGGAAGGAATGCTGCAACCCTACGCCCCCAAAGGCCTGGACCAGATTTCCCCCACCATGCGCGACGCCAAGGAGGTGCCAGCCTGGGTTGGCATGGATGCCTTTGCAGCAGCTATCTGCTTCAACACCATCGAAGCCAAGAAGCAGAATCTGCCCGAGCCAAAGTCGTGGCAGGACCTCACGCGCCCCGAGTATGCGGGCAAGATCGTCATGCCCAATCCGGCTTCTTCCGGCACGGGTTTTCTGGACGTCAGCGCTTGGCTGCAAATGTTTGGAGAAGAAAAGGGTTGGGCCTTCATGGACGCCTTGCACAAGAATATCGGCAGCTATACGGATTCCGGCTCCAAACCGTGCAACCTTGCCGCCTCGGGTGAGTTTCCGATCGGAGTGTCCTTCGACTATCGTGCGGCCAAGCTCAAGGCCGAGGGCGCTCCGATACAGCCGGTTTTCCCAAGCGAAGGGCTGGGCTGGGAAGTCGAGGCGACCGCTATCGTGCGCGGCACCAAGAACATGGAGGCCGCGCAAAGTGGCTGACTTCTCCGCCAGTCGCGCGGCCAATGAGCTTTACAAGACCAATTTTGCGGTCCTGGCCATCCCCGCGGTGGCGACATCCAATCCCAATCTGCCTGCCGATCTGGCCTCGCGCATGATCAAGAACGATTTCGTGTGGGCGGCCACGCAACGCGAACCCATCTTGGCTGAATGGACCAAGCGCTACGACAGCAAGTCCGAACCGAAGAAGAAGTAAAACGTCAGGGGCGCGCAGGGTGCGCGCCCGTCTGCTGCCTTGAGAGATAGTGCAATGAAATCATTTGATGTGGTGGTCATCGGTGGCGGCATCCTCGGGATGGCGCATGCGTGGGCCAGCGCCCGCCGCGGGCTTTCCGTTGCGGTGGTCGAGCGCGCCCGTCAGGCGCATGGTGCCACCATCCGGAATTTTGGCCAGGTACTGGTGACGGGGCAGGCTCCTGGCGACATGGCCAATCTCGCCAGGCAGACGCGTGCCTTGTGGCTGCAACTGGCCGGCCAGGCCGGTTTTCATGTCAGGGCGAACGGCTCGTTGGTGCTGGCGCGTACGGCTCAGGAAAGCGATGTGCTGGAAGAGTTCGCCAGCCATCGCCTGGCGGCCGAGGGTTACGCCGCGCGACTGCTCAGCAATCGCGAGCTCGCCGCCTTCTATGGGGGGCGTCTGGAGCACCATTGCGCGGCCTTGCGCGGAGAGGACGACCTGCAGATTTACTCACGCGAAGCGCTGCCTGCCATTACCCGTCATCTGGGCGACGACCTCGGCGTGGCGATGATTCACGGCACGCTGGCGCGCAAAGTCGAAGGGGGCGAAGTCGACACCACGGCGGGCCGGTTCAAGGCAGGCCATGTATTCGCCTGTCCGGGACATGACTATCTGATGCTGTGGCCGGAAATTTTCGCGCCGCTGAACCTGGAACTCTCTCGCCTGCAAATGCTGCGGGTGGCATTTGTCGAACAGGCGTTCGAGGTTGATATGCCGCTGCTCACGGGGCTGTCCTGCGTGCATTACGGTGCGTTCTCGGACCTGCCCAGCGCGCAACGTCTGCGGCAGACCTTCGAGCAGCACAGCCCGTTCCTGATGCGCGAAGGTATACATTTGTTGATCAGCCCAACGCCGTATGGGGAGTTGATCGTGGGCGATTCGCATCGTTATGGCGTCGATGCGTTGCCGTTCAACGATGAGGCCGTCGATGAGACGCTCCTGAGCCTGGCGCAACAGGCGCTTGGTGCGCGCCTGCTGGTGCTGGAGCGCTGGCAAGGTGTCTATGGCGCTCATGGCCCCGCACCGTATTCGGTCTTGCAGGCCGATACCCAGACCACGGTGTCCGTCATGCATTCGGGTGTGGGCATGACGGTGGGCCTGGCCATAGGCGAGCGGGCCGTGGCGGCTGCTCTGGGGTGAGCAGGGCCGGGGCGCGCCAGAATCATGGCCTGTCTTCTACATCAAATACCGATGCCGCGTGCCATTAATGTGGCAAACAGCGCCATCAGGATGAGCAGGTGCGCTTCGATCATCACCCAGCGCCGGGTCGTACCTATGGCTTGGGCGTCGGGCAGAAAATCGGCATCCTTGGCAGCCGAATTGCGCCAACGCAGATAGGTCAGCGTCGGCTTGAGCGAACAGAGCCCGATAATGATGAATACGGTCAGCTTGGCATGAAACCAGGGGTTGATCATGTAGAACAGGCCGCCCTTGGCGCCAAAGGCGAAGCGCAGCACGCCGGTGATCAGGGCCAACAGGGCCGCCAGCAAATAAAAGCGGTCGTACGTGAGCAGGCGGCCGAGCGCCTCCCGTGTCAGGCTGGGGCGAAGGAGCACGGATTCGGCGGTGATCAGTACGACGACGAGAAAGATGGCCAGATAGTGGAGCCAGGCCAGCAGAGCGTCTTGCAACATGGGAGCGTCCTTGTCCTCGAGGTGCCGGCGGGCGCCGGCCATGCGCAGATTTTCCCTCAAAACCGGCGGACGTGGCCTCCCAGTAGTCAGGGCTCTGCCCAGCGGCGTAGAAGGTTATGGTAGACGCCCGTAAGCGCTACGGCTTGCGGGCTGCCCGTGCCCAGCGCATTCGCGGTGTCCTGAATGGCTCCGTCGAGTTCGTACAGCAAGGTGCGTTGGCCATCGTCGCGTATCAGGCTCTGTATCCAGAAAAAGGCGGCGATCCGTTCGCCCTGCGTGACTGGCGTCACGCGATGCAGGCTGGTGGAGGGATAGAGCACCATGTCACCTGCAGGAAGTTTGACGCGGTGTTCGCCATAGGTGTCCTGGATGACGAGTTCGCCGCCTTCGTAGTCCTCGGGCGGCCGCAGGAATAACGTGGCAGACAGATCGGTGCGCAGCCCGCGCGTTTCTCCGGCGGGGTAGCGAATGGCGTTGTCGACGTGCATGCCAAAGGCTTCGCCGACGCCATAGCGATTGAACAGCATCGGAAAAATACGCGTGGGCAGGGCGGCTGAGATGAACAGCGGGTGGCGCAGCAACTGTTGCTCGATATGGGTGGCGATGCGCTGGCCGACCGTGTTGCCGGGTGGCAGCTGACGGTTGTGTTTGACCAACGTCGATTGAAAACCGGCCGTGCGCGCACCGTCTTCCCACTCTGTGGCCAACAGATCGAGCAGATATTGGTGCGCCACGGCCGGCTCCAGCACGCCAGGGATGTGCAATAGCATTGGACGGTCTCAGTAACGCCAAAGCGCTGTCAATATGGCCGAGCGGCCGTCGCCAAGCTCCACCTGCGAGGAGCGGGCCTGCGCCCCCGGGTTCTGGCGAACCTTTTCGATATAGGCTTTATTGGTGAGATTGTCGACGTTCAGTTGCAGGCTGAGGTTGGCGTTGACGGTATAGGCCACCATGAGACTGTGCACCGCATACCCCGGGATATCGCCCCCGCCGGCAGAGCTGACGGGACGCTTGCCGATCGTGCGGATGCCATAGCCGGCTTTCCACCCGGACGGCCAAGAATAGGTCGTCCATACGCTCAGGCTGTGATTGGGCGTATTGCCCAGAGGCAAGCCCTCCTGTTCGGGTTTGACCGCAGATTTGAGCGTACGGCTGTGCAGGTAGGTGTAGCCGGCGTAGATATCCCATTGGGGCGTGAGCCTACCGGTGGCGCCCAACTCCAGGCCGCGGACCTGCTGTTTGCCGGTGAGTGTGTTGCTGCCATCGGACTGGCGCTCGCGCGCATTCTGTTTGGTGGTCTGAAACAGCGCTGCGGTCAGAGCGAGCTGGCGATCCAGCACGTCCCATTTCGTACCCAGTTCCAGGCTGTTGTTGCGCTCGGGTGCGAGATCATTGGTGGCCGCAGCCAAACCTCGGCCGGTGGTGACCGCGGGTTCGGACGAGGGGTTGAACGAGCTGCCGTATGACAGGTAGATCCGGCCATTGTCGGCAGGCTTGTACGTCACGGCAGCCCGGCCACTGAATGCACGGGTCTTGGAGAGGTTGCGCGTGGCTGAGCCGCCTTCGGGCTGGCTGCGGCCCCGCACGTCGATCCAGTCATGCCGCAGGCCCAGACCGAGATCCCAGTCTGGTGACAGTGCCACGCTGTCGGTGAGGTAGAGCGCGCGTGTTACCAGGCTGTTGCGCAGAAGATTGGTGTTGCTGCGCACGCGCGGGCCACTCCAGTAGCCAGGCGGGTTGGCGATCGGATACCCGGAAGCCGGATAGTGCTTGTTCAGGTTGTAGCTGGAGGTCTGCAGGCGGAAGGTTTCTTCCGATAGCTCCACCCCAGCGCCTATCTTGTGCTTGAGCCCCAGGAGCTCGCTGTCGACATTGAGGTGGGTCTGGTTGGCCAGCAGTTTGGTGCTCATGTTCCGGCCGTAGCCCTGGGGGCCGGCCGGCTTGTAGTAGCCCGGCTGCAATCCCATTAGGCTGATCTGCGAAGCGGAGATCACCGTGTCGCGGTCCAGTTGGGAGTAGCGCGTGAGATTTTGCAACGTGGCGCCCGAGCCGAAGCGGTGGATGACTTCGGAGGTGGCGATATGCGAATGCGCATGTTCGTGATCCAGGTTGCGCCAGCCAAAATAGGCATGGCGGCCCACCAGCGGCCGCCCATTGCGCGCGGGCAGGCCGTAATCGGGCAGGTTGCGGTCTGTCTGGTAGAAATAGCTCAGCGTCCACTGCGTGGGGCCCCCCACACCGAGTTTGAGCGACGGCGCGATGCCCCAGCGCTTGCGATCAACCGGATCGCGTCCAGGCACATCGTTGCCGTGCGCCATGAGATTCAGGCGCCACGCGGCAGCGGCCTCGGGCAGGGTCCGATTGGCGTCAAGCGCCACGCGCCGGTAGCGGTCGGTGCCCAGGCCCGTCTCGGCATGCACGAAGTTTTCCTGGCGGGGGCGTTTGGTGATCAGATTGATACTGCCGCCGGTGGTGCCGGCACCACCGAAGACGGAGTTAGGCCCTTTGATGACTTCAACGGACTCGTAATTGAAAAGATCGCTGCGGTTGGACTGGCCGCTGTCGCGCAGGCCGTCGATCTGAAAGTTGGTGCTGGCGTTGAACCCGCGCACGTTGACGTTGTCTCCCAGACCGCCGCCGCCTTCGCCCGCGTTGAAGGTCACGCCGCTGACGTTGTTGAGGACCTGCCGCAGACCGTGGGCGTTCTGCTCCTCGCGGACGCTGTCCGGGATGATGTTTATCGTTTGAGGGATGTCGAGCACGGGCTGGGTGTACTTGGGCGAAGCCGAGTTGTCCACTTTGGGCCCTGGAGAAGCGGTGACTTCCACCGGCGCGAGTTGCACGGGGTCAGCAGGCATGGCGGCTGCATGCGTCGTGGCAGCTGACAGGCCGATTGCAATGAAGGCGCTGCCCAGGCGCGACGATGGAGGCAGTGCACGGGCACGGATAGCAGGAATAGACATGTGCGACTGATACTGATTTGCATTTAGTGATCGGAGCCGCGATGATGGTTCGGGCTGGATCGCGGGTGTATCAGTCGAATCGTTTTTTTCTGCGCGATATTTCTTTGAGGTGGGCGAGCCGTGCAGAACAAAAAAAGGTTCATCGAGGAATACCGGGGAATGCAGACCGGATCTTGAGGAAGAAGTACTCCTGATCGCGGTAGCCGTAGGAGCGGCGCTTGATGACTTTGATGGTGTTGTTGATGCCCTCGACGATGCTGGTGTTGAGCCGGTGGCGACAGCGAGACAGAATCCCGTGCAGATAGGCTTTTAGCTTGAGCGCGAAGTGAGCCAAGGCGGCGATGCCGCTGCCCCGAGCCTGTTGCAGCCAGTGATCCCATGCCTGGCGGGCGTAGCCGGGGTGTTGGTAGAACCACAGCTGTTTGAGCTCATCGCGCATCAGATAAGCGGTGAGCAAGGGCTGGTTGGCCTGGAGCAACTCGTCCAACTTTACCGATTGGCACGGATCGAGGTTTTTGCGATTGCGCAGCAGTAGCCAGCGACTGGACTTGATCACCCGGCGGGCCGGCTTGTCGTGCCGCAACTGGTTCGCTTGGTCTACACGCACCCGGTCTATCACTTCACGGCCGTACTTGGCCACGACGTGGAACAGGTCGTAGACGATCTCGGCGTTGGGGCAGTTGGCCTGGATCTCCAGCTCATAGGCCGTCGTCATGTCGATCGCTACGGCCCGGATCTGCTGGGCAACCCCAGTTGGCAGTTGTTCGAAGAAGGCTCTGGCCGTCTCGCGCGAGCGGCCATCACCGATCCATAGCACCTGACGGCGGATCGGATCGACAACGACCGTGGCATAACGATGGCCCTTGTGTAGAGCGAACTCGTCCATCGCTAGGTAGTGGATCTGGCTCCAGTCCGGCTCTTGGATCGCCCGTCGCAGCAGGGCCTTGTCCAGCGCCTTGACCGTGTGCCAACCCAGTTGGAAGAAGCGCGCCACGGCCAGAATGTTGCTGGACTCAAGCAACTGGCTGACCGCCTCGGCCAGCCGGTCGGTCACTCGCTGGTAACGGCCCAGCCAGCTCAGCCTCTCCAGATGCGGTCCACCGCACTGCTCGCACCAGACCCGCCGACGCGGCACTACCAGCGTCACTCGCAGCGCCATTAGCGGCAGATCCCGCACCCGGCGCGTGGTCGTCTCATGCACCTGCCGACATCGGTTGCCGCAGTGCTCGCAGTGCATCGTTCGCGCTGAAGGCTTCAGGTAAATCGTGACCGTCCGGCTCTCACCTTCAGGCCACACGACCCGCTCCACCCGATAACCTTCCCACCCACCCAACCTCTCGATCGTCTTGCGGTCCAGCATGATCCCGGCCTTGATCCTTGAAAAATCAAGGATCAAGCGTAACGGCAATCAAGCACGGCTCCACGCTATTCCGCGATGAACCAAAAAAAAACCGGGGCAAGTAAGCCCCGGTTTGCAGTAATGCGCCGTATCAGCGGGCCTCTGCTTCCTGCTGCGCGTCGACCACCGCCAGCGCCGTCATGTTGACGATGCGGCGCACGGTAGCGCTGGTAGTCAGGATATGCACGGGACGGGCCGCGCCCAGCAGGATGGGGCCCATGGCCACACCGTTGCTGCCCGTCATCTTGAGCATGTTGTAGGTGATGTTGCCGGTATCGAGATTGGGCATTACCAACAGATTGGCCGGACCCTTGAGCGAGCTGTCGGGATAGGCCTGCAGACGGATTTTCTCCGACAGCGCAGCATCGGCATGCATCTCGCCATCGACTTCCAGGTGCGGGGCGCGTTCGGCAACCAGCCGGCGGGCATGAGCCATCTTGCGTGAAGACTCCGTCGGGCGGCTACCGAAATTCGAGTGCGACAGCAGCGCGATCTTCGGCATGACGCCAAAGCGCATCATCTCTTCACCAGCCTGGATGGTGATATTGGCGATTTCTTCGGCCGACGGGTTTTCGTTGACATGCGTGTCGGCCACGAACAGGGTCTGGTCAGGCAGCATGAGGACGTTGAGCGCGGCGAAAGTCTGGCCGGGCTTGGTGCCGATGACTTCGTCGATGTACTTGAGCTGATTGTCGTACTTGCTGGCCACGCCGCACAACAAGGCGTCGGCATCGCCGCGGCGTAGCAACATCGCCGCAATCAGCGTGTTGTGCTTGCGGATCATGGCCTTGGCTACGGTCGGCGTGACGCCATTGCGGCCCTGCAATTCATAGTAGGCCTGCCAGGTGTCATTGAAGCGGCTATCGTCTTCAGGATCGACGATCTCGATGTTCTGGCCGGCGATCAGACGCAGCCCGGACTTCTGGATGCGCATCTCGATAACCGCGGGGCGACCGATCAGGATGGGGTGGGCAAGTTTTTCGTCAACCACCACCTGTACGGCGCGCAGGACGCGCTCGTCTTCGCCATCGGCGTAGACCACACGCTTGGGTGCGGTCTTGGCTTGCTTGAACAGCGGGCGCATCAGCTGACCCGAATGGTAGACAAAGCCCATGAGCTTTTGGCGGTAGGCTTCGATGTCTTCGATCGGGCGGCTGGCCACGCCGGAGTCGGCCGCCGCCTGGGCTACGGCCGGAGCGATCTGCACGATCAGGCGCGGATCGAATGGCTTCGGGATGATGTATTCGGGGCCGAAGGACAGCTCCTGGCCGGCATAGGCGCGGGCCACCTCATCGTTTTGCTCGGCCTGGGCCAGTTCTGCAATCGCCTTCACGCAGGCCAGCTTCATTTCTTCGGTGATGCGCGTGGCGCCGGCATCGAGCGCGCCGCGGAAGATGAAGGGAAAGCACAGGACGTTGTTGACCTGGTTGGGGTAGTCCGAACGGCCGGTGGCGACGATGCAGTCCGGACGCGCCGCGCGAGCGATCTCGGGGCGGATTTCTGGTTCGGGATTGGCCAGAGCAAGAATCAAGGGTTTGCTGGCCATGGTCTTGACCATGTCGCCCGTCAACACGCCAGCCGTCGAGCAACCCAGGAAGACGTCGGCGTCCTTGACCACGTCGGCCAGTGTGCGCGCATCGGTTTTCTGGGCGTAGCGACGCTTGTTGGCTTCCATGTTTTCGTCGCGGCCCTCCCAGATCACTCCGCGCGAATCCACGACGTAAATGTTCTCGCGTTTGATTCCCAGATGCACCAGAAGGTCCAGGCAGGCGATGGCCGCCGCTCCGGCGCCAGAGCAGGCAAGTTTGACCTTGTCCATGTCCTTGCTGACCACTTTCAAACCATTGAGGATAGCGGCCGAGGAGATGATGGCGGTGCCGTGCTGGTCGTCGTGGAAGACGGGAATCTTCATGCGTTCCCGCAGCTTCTTCTCGATGTAGAAGCATTCGGGCGCTTTGATGTCCTCTAGGTTGACGCCGCCCAGGGTCGGCTCGAGCGCCGCGATGATGTCGACCAGTTTGTCAGGGTCGTTTTCGGCCAGTTCGATGTCAAACACATCGATGCCGGCAAACTTCTTGAACAGGCAGCCCTTGCCTTCCATCACAGGCTTGGCAGCCAGTGGGCCGATATTGCCCAGGCCCAGCACCGCCGTGCCATTGGTGATCACGCCGACCAGGTTGGCGCGTGAGGTGTACAGCGACGCGGCGTCGTTGCTCTGATCGTAGATGGCCATGCAGGCGGCTGCCACGCCAGGCGAATAGGCCAGCGACAGGTCATCCTGATTGGCCAGCGTCTTGGTTGGCGTGACGGAGATTTTGCCCGGGGTGGGATAGGCGTGGTAATCCAGGGCCAACTTGGTGAAGGTTTCGTCCATGAGTGAGGTGCTGCCTTTATGCGTGCGCTAACTATGAAAAACCGTTGAACGGGCGCAAGAACCCGTCCCGAGTATTCGGGATAACCACGTATTTCAACAGAAAGCGCGCGTTCGTGCTTGGGCCGTTATTGCTGCATTGCAGCGTGCAGCGCCAGTCCGCGGCACGCCTGGCCTTAGTTGAGCCAGGCAGCGGTCTGGCGGATGGTCAAGCGGCTTCGTTGATCGTCGCGGGCGGCCTGCCAGGTGCTGTCCTGGTTGCAGAGCAAGTCCAACGCATGCAACACGATCCATTCGGCGCCGATTTCGAAGAAATCGCGCAGGCGCGCTCGCGTGTCGCTGCGCCCGAAACCGTCGGTGCCCAGAGTTCGATAGTGTCCCGGAACCCAGGCGCGGATTTGATCGGGAACCGCCCGCACATAATCCGACACCGCTACGGTGGGCAGGTCGGTGTTCAGACACTGATGCAGCCAGGCCGGTTCGCCTTCCAGACCCAGCGCGGCCTTGCGTTCGGCGCGCCTGCCGTCTCGGGCCAGTTCACTGAAGCTGGTTACGCTCCAGACCTCGGCCTGCACGTCGTAGCGTTGCCGCAGCAGTTCGGCCGCGGCCTCGGCCTCAGGCAGCATGGGGCCTGCTCCCAAGAGCCGCAGCAGGGCTTTCTGCGGCCGGTGCACGCAGTACATGCCGCGCAGAATGCCCTGGGCTGCGTGCGCAGGCATATCGGGCTGGGGCAGGTTTTCGTTGGTCACTGTCAAATAATAGAACTCGTCGTGCTGCTCGCCGAGCATGCGGCGCATGCCTGCCTCGACGATGACCGCCACCTCGTAGGCATACGCGGGGTCATAGGCCCGACAGTTAGGCACCGTCGAAGCGATCAGATGGCTCGCCCCGTCCTGATGTTGCAGACCTTCCCCGCCCAACGTGCTGCGGCCGGAGGTCGCGCCGATGAGAAATCCCCGGCAGCGCTGGTCGGCCGCCGCCCAGATCAGGTCGCCGATACGCTGAAAACCGAACATCGAGTAATAAATGTAGAAGGGCAGGGTGGGCAGGTCGTGGGTGGAGTAGCTGCTTGCCGCTGCCGTCCAGGAAGAGATCGCTCCGGCTTCCGTGATCCCCTCTTCGAGGATCTGGCCATCGCGCGCCTCGCGGTACGAAAGCACCGAGCCGATGTCTTCGGGTTCATAGAGTTGCCCTTGGGCCGAGTAAATTCCGATCTGGCGAAAAAGATTGGCCATGCCGAAAGTACGTGCCTCGTCGGCCACGATGGGCACCATGCGCGGCCCTAGTTCGGGGTGTTTGAGAAGTTGGGTCAACATGCGCACCACCGCCATGGTGGATGACATCTCTTTGCCCTGGGCGTGCAGGGCAAAAGGGGCGAACTCCGTGGCCGGTGGTGTCGCCAGGGATCGGTCGCCGCGCGAGCGGCGGGGGATGTAGCCGCCCAGGGCGCGGCGGCGCGCATGCAGATGGCGTAGTTCCCTGCTGTCGGCAGCCGGGCGGTAAAAGCGCAGATTCAGGCAGTCATCATCGGACAGGGGCAGGGCGAAGCGGTCCCGGAAGGCCAGCAGGGCTTGATCGTCGAGTTTTTTCTGTTGATGGGTCGTCATGCGGCCCTGTCCGGCCGCACCCATGCCAAATCCCTTTTTTGTCTGCGCCAGGATGACGGTGGGCTGGCCGCGATGGCGGACCGCCCTGTGATAGGCGGCGTGGATTTTCACCATGTCATGGCCGCCACGGCGCAGCCGGTCGATCGCACCGTCGTCCAGGTCGGCAACCAGGGCGGCCAGCGCGGGATTCTGGCCGAAGAAGTGCTCCCGGTTGTAGGCGCCATCCTTGGCGGCAAAGGTCTGGAATTGGCCGTCCACCGTGTGCGAGAACGCGCGAGCCAGCGCCTCCTGGTCATCGGCAGCAAACAGGGCATCCCAGTCTCCGCCCCACAGCAGCTTGATGACATTCCATTCCGCCCCGGCGTAGAGTGTTTCCAGCTCGTCGATGATGCGTCCGTTGCCGCGCACCGGCCCGTCGAGGCGTTGCAGATTGCAGTTGATGACAAACACGAGGTTGTCGAGCTTCTCGCGCGCGGCCAGGGTGAGCGCGGCAATCGATTCGGGCTCGTCCATCTCTCCATCGCCGAAAATTCCCCACACCCGTCGATCGGACTCCGTGGCAAGCCCGCGATGCTCCAGGTAACGCATATAGCGCGCCTGATAGATGGCGTTGATGGGACCGATCCCCATGGATCCTGTCGGGAACTGCCAGAAATCCGGCATCAGCCAGGGATGCGGATAGGAAGACAGGCCCCGCCGGCCTTGTGCGCGCGCGGCGATTTCCTGGCGAAACAGCGCCAGGTCCTCTTCCTCCAAAAATCCCTCAAGGAAGGCGCGCGCGTAGATGCCGGGCGCCGAGTGCGGCTGCATGTAGACCAGATCACTCCCCCGTCCTGCCAATCCGGCGCGGAAGAAATGGTTAAAACCCACTTCGAACAGGTCTGCCTCCGAGGCATAGCTGGCGATGTGTCCGCCCAGCTCACCATGAGCCTGATTGGCGCGCACCACCATGGCCAGCGCATTCCAGCGGTTGATGCCGGCCAGGCGTGCCTCCAGATCCAGGTCTCCCGGGAATGCGGGCTCCTCGGCGCGCCCGATGGTGTTCAGGTACGGCGTGCTGGCATTGCGCGGCAGCTTCACCCCCAGCTTGCCGGCATGCTCCAGCAGACAGTCGAGCACATAGGAGGCCCGTTCGCCTCCTTCGGCCTCGAACAAGGAGCTGAGAGCGTCGCGCCATTCGGCGGTTTCGGCCGCATCACTGTCGACGGCGGCGGGGCGTGCGGACATGGTTGTCTCCGGTGGGGTTTTTTTGTAATCCTATGGCGCAGTGGCAAGCATGGGTGACCGAATTCGGTGTGCGGTATCAGGGTTGGCTGGCATGGACTGCCGCTGGGTGCAGATTCGGCAGTTGAATATGCTGATATAAGGGTTTTCGTGGCCTCTGGAAGCCGCAGTTGGCTGCGGGCGCGCTACCATGACGTGCGACCGGCGTCGTCTTGCCGGATGGACAGGGAGAGATTCGATGGCCGAAGGTTTGCGGGTTCCGGATTCGATGTCGCTGCCGGAACTGACCGTGCGCGGGGTGTTGCTGGGCATGGTCATTACGGTGATCTTCACCGCGTCCAATGTCTTTCTGGGTCTGAAGGTCGGATTGACCTTTTCGTCGGCCATCCCGGCCGCCGTGATTTCGATGTCGGTGCTGCGAATGTTTTCCGGGGCGAATATCCTCGAAAACAATATGGTGCAGACCCAGGCTTCGGCGGCTGGAACATTGTCGTCCATCATTTTCATCCTGCCCTCCCTGGTGATGCTGGGCCATTGGCAGCATTTCCCTTTCTGGCAGACGCTGGCCATTTGCGCGGCCGGAGGCATGCTGGGCGTGATGTTCTCGATTCCGCTGCGTCACCTCATGGTGGTCAAGAGTTCCTTGCCCTATCCGGAGGGAGTGGCTGCGGCGGAGATCCTGCGCGTAGGCAGCAGCGCCCGTTCGCAGGAGGCCTCCGGGCGGACGGCGCCGACGGGGATGGGCGATATCCTCTTGGGCGGCGGTGTGGCCGCCGTGGCCAGCTTTGCCGCCAGCGGCCTGCGGCTGCTGGGCGATGCGGTCAACGGCTGGTGGTCACTGGGCGGCGCGGTGCTGCGGCTGCCCATGGGATTCTCCCTGGCCTTGCTAGGGGCGGGTTACCTGATCGGCATTGTGGCAGGTCTGGCCATGTTGACGGGCCTGGTCATCGCCTGGGGGGTGGCGGTGCCCGTGCTGACCTGGCATTCGCTGCCGGCGGCCGGTCAGAGTCTGGCCGACTTCGGTACGCAGATCTGGAGTTCGCAGGTGCGTTTTATCGGGGCTGGCGTCATAGGCGTCGGGGCCGTCTGGACGCTGGCGCTGCTGTTTTTGCCGATGATGCGTGGCATGGCAACCCTGTTCGGCTCGATGTCCGCGGGTGGGCGGCCGCGAGGCGAGGTGCCTCGCACCGAACGCGACCTTCCGGGTGGCTGGATTGCACTGCTGACGCTGGTGCTGGTGGCGGTGCTGGTCGTGGTGTTCGCCTACTTTATAGCTGCAACGCCGGTGGCCCAGGGGCGGGTTTGGTCATTGGTGACGTATGCCGTGCTGTTTGCATTCGTGTTTGGTTTTCTGGTGGCGGCGGCCTGCGGCTATATGGCGGGCTTGGTCGGGTCTTCGACCAGCCCTATCTCGGGTGTAGGTATCGTGGCCATCGTGCTGGTGTCGTTGCTCATGGTTGCGCTGCACAAGGAGGACGGTCTGCTGGCGTCTGCGGAGGGCCTGCGCCTGGCCACGGCGTTGGCGATCTTCACGACGGCCGCGGTCATCGCCGTGGCATCCATCGCGAATGACAATCTGCAGGATCTCAAGACCGGTTGGCTGGTCGGAGCCACCCCCTGGCGTCAGCAAGTCGCCCTGCTGATAGGTTGCCTGGTCGGGGCCGCAGTCATCTCGCCGGTACTGGACCTGCTCTATAACGCCTATGGGTTCGCCGGCGCCATGCCCCGTCCTGATATGGACCCTGACCGGGCGCTTTCGGCGCCGCAGGCCTCACTCATGCTGGCCATTGCCCGCGGGATTTTCCTGCGCGATCTGAACTGGCTCATGATCGTCATCGGGATGGGAATAGGGGTGACGCTCATCGTTGTCGACGAACTGTTGAAGCGGTGTTGCGAGGTCGCCCGCATGCCGGTGCTGGCCGTGGGCATTGGCATTTATCTGCCGCCAACCGTCAGTGCTCCCATCGTGGTCGGCGCCATACTGGCCTGGTGGCTGGAGAAGATATTGCGCCGGCGGGCGCAGGCGCGGGGTGTACAGCTGGCGGAAGATGCCGCGGCGGCCAGGCGGCGCGGTGTCTTGCTGGCCTCCGGGCTCATCGTGGGCGAAAGCCTGATCGGGGTTTTTATGGCCGCCGTGATCGGTGCCACTCAGAAAGATGCGCCACTGGCATTGGTCGGGCCCGGCTTTTCGGAAACCGCGGAATGGCTGGGTTTGGTCGTCTTTATACTGGTGGTAATCGGCTTTGGCCGCCGGGTAGTGGGGCGCGGGGACTTGGCGAGTTGAAGCAGCCGTCGTATTCTGGTCACTTCGATCGTGCAAGGGCGCAGAAATCTGCGCCGCAAGATGCCGTCATGAAGCGGTGCGTAAACACCAATAGAGGGTCATAACCTGCGCCTTGGCGCAGCCATTCTGTTCGGGAATGTCGGCATGCTCGACTTTCCTGCCTTGTCATGCGAATGCAGCAAGACGAGGGCAAACTCGAAGGAGTATACTGACCACACGGCTTTCGAGGCTTGTACGTGCCTTCTGCCCCTGCTATCCGCCAACCGGGAAGCCCGTGTCGCGGAAGGTTTTCCTGCATCGTATGCGAGTGAAGCACTCGTCAAGGTGAAGCGACATTATGTCTACGGAATCAGAATCCCTCTCTACCTCCTATCTTTTTGGGGGTAATGCCCCATACGTCGAGGAGCTTTACGAAGCTTATCTCGACAATCCCGGCTCGGTGCCCGACGAGTGGCGCGAGTATTTCGACCAGCTGCAACATACGCCGGCCACCGACGGGCAAGAAACCACGCGCGATCAGGCGCACGCTCCCATCGTCGAGTCCTTTGCTCAACGTGCACGCGCCAATGCGTTCGTGCAGCGCAGCACCGAGCCCGACCTGTCGGTAGCGTCGAAGCAGGTGTCGGTGCAGTCGCTGATCGCTGCCTATCGTTCGCTGGGCTCACGTTGGGCCGATCTGGACCCGCTCAAGCGCCAGGAACGTCCCCCGATCCCCGAGCTCGATCCGGCTTTCTATGGCCTGACCGAAGCCGATCTGGATCAAACCTACTCCGCGACCAATACTTACTTCACGACCGCCAGCACCATGACGCTGCGCGACATCCTGAAGGCATTGCGCGACACGTATTGCCGCTCGATCGGCGCGGAGTTCATGTATGTTTCCGATCCCGCCGCCAAACGCTGGATTCAGCAGCGTCTGGAGTCGACGCTGGCCGCGCCGTCTTTCTCGACTGAAGAAAAGCGCCACATTCTTCAGCAGCTGACCGAATCCGAAGGCCTGGAACGCTTCCTGCATACCAAGTATGTCGGCCAGAAGCGCTTCTCGCTCGAAGGCGGCGAAAGCTTCATCGCCTCGATGGACGAAGTGGTCAACCACGCAGGTGAGTCGGGCGTGCAGGAAATCGTGGTCGGCATGGCCCACCGCGGCCGCCTGAACCTGCTGGTCAACACCATGGGCAAGATGCCGGGTGATCTGTTTGCCGAATTCGAGGGCAAGCATGCCGAAGGCCTGACCGACGGTGACGTGAAGTACCACAACGGTTTCTCGAGCGATGTCTCCACCCGTGGCGGTCCGGTCCATCTGTCGCTGGCCTTCAACCCCTCGCACCTGGAAATCGTCAATCCCGTGGTCGAAGGCAGCGTCCGCGCCCGCCAGGAGCGCCGCGCCGACCACGAAGGCAAGCAGGTTCTGCCGGTGCTGGTGCACGGTGACGCGGCCTTTGCTGGCCAGGGCGTCGTGATGGAAACCCTCAACCTGGCCCAGACGCGCGGCTACGGTACGGGCGGCACGCTGCACATCGTCATCAACAACCAGATCGGCTTTACCACGTCGGATCCGCGCGACTCGCGTTCGACGCTGTATTGCACCGACGTGGTCAAGATGATTGAGGCGCCGGTTTTTCACGTCAACGGAGATGATCCCGAGGCCGTGGTGTTCGCGACCCGCCTGGCGCTGGACTACCGCATGCAGTTCCGTCACGACGTCGTGCTGGATATCGTGTGTTTCCGCAAACTGGGTCACAACGAACAGGACACCCCGTCGCTGACACAGCCGCTGATGTACAAGCGCATTGGCCATCACCCGGGCACCCGCAAGCTGTATGCCGAGAAGCTGACCACGCAGGGCGTGCTGGCCGAGGGCGATGCCGATCAGATGGTCAAGGACTATCGCCAACTCATGGAAGACGGCCAACGCACCATCGAACCGGTGCTGACCGATTACAAGAGCACGTACGCCATCGACTGGTCGCCGTTCCTGAGCGCCAAATGGACCGACCAGGCCGACACCGCCGTGCCGCTGGCCGAGCTCAAGCGCATCGGCGAGCGCATCACCACCGTGCCGGAAGGTTTCACCGTGCATCCGCTGGTGGCCAAGCTGTTGAACGATCGCCGCAACATGGCCAAGGGCGAGCAGAACCTCGACTGGGGCATGGGCGAGCATCTGGCCTTCGCCACGCTGGTCGCCTCGGGTTATGCCGTGCGCATCACCGGTCAGGACTCGGGCCGCGGCACGTTCACGCACCGCCACGCCGTGCTGCACGATCAGAACCGTGAGCGCTGGAATGACGGCACCTACATTCCGCTGCAGAACGTCTCGGAAGGTCAGGCTCCGTTCGTCGTGATCGACTCCGTGCTGTCCGAAGAGGCCGTGCTGGCCTTCGAATACGGTTACTCGTCGGCCGAACCGAACACGCTGACCATCTGGGAAGCTCAGTTTGGTGACTTCGTCAACGGTGCTCAGGTCGTGATCGACCAGTTCATTACCGCCGGCGAAGCCAAGTGGGGCCGCCAATCCGGCCTGACCATGATGCTGCCGCACGGCTACGAAGGCCAGGGCCCGGAACACTCGTCGGGCCGCATCGAGCGTTTCCTGCAGCTGTGCGCGGACAACAACATCCAGGTCGTTCAGCCGACCACGGCTTCGCAGATCTTCCATCTGCTGCGCCGCCAGATGATCCGTCCGTTCCGCAAGCCGTTGGTGATCTTCACGCCCAAGTCGCTGCTGCGCAACAAGGATGCGGGTTCGCCGCTGACCGAATTGGCTGGCGGCAGCTTCCGCCCTGTCATCGGCGAGATTGACGACAGCATCAAGGCCAATTCGGTCAAGCGCGTGCTGGCTTGCTCGGGCAAGGTCTACTACGACCTGGTCAACGCCCGCCGCGAGCGCGAGGCCGACAATGTCGCCATCGTGCGCGTCGAGCAGCTCTATCCCTTCGCACACAAGGCGTTCGAAACTGAACTGCGCAAGTATCCGAAGGCGACGGAAGTGGTCTGGGTGCAGGACGAGCCGCAGAACCAAGGTTCGTGGTTCTATGTCCAACATCATCTGTACGAGAACATGACCGAAGGTCAGAAGCTGGGTTATGCCGGCCGCGCCGCCTCCGCCTCGCCTGCTGTGGGGTATCTGGCCAAGCACCAGGAGCAGCAGAAGGCGCTGATCGAACAGGCCTTCGCGCCCAAGTTCAAGGGCTTCATGCTGACCAAGTAAGCACGGTCGCGGATCACAGAACACTCATCTAACGGAATTCATCACCATGGCTATTACTGACGTTGTTGTTCCCCAGTTGTCCGAATCGGTGTCGGAAGCTACCCTGTTGACCTGGAAAAAACAGCCCGGCGCTGCGGTCGAAGCTGACGAGATTCTCATCGAAATCGAGACCGACAAGGTCGTGCTGGAAGTGCCCGCCCCGTCGTCGGGTGTGTTGGCCGAGATCGTCAAGGGCGACGGCAGCACCGTGACCTCGGGCGAACTGATTGCCCGCATCGATACGGCCGCCAAGGCCGCCGCCGCACCGGCAGCCGCTGCGGCGGCCCCGGCCCCGGCGCCGGCAGCCAGCACCTCGGCTGCAGGCGTGGCTTCGCCGGCCGCCGCCAAGATCCTCGCCGAAAAGGGCGTGGATGCCGCCAACGTGTCCGGCAGCGGTCGCGATGGCCGTGTGACCAAGGGCGATGCCCTGACCGCCAGCGCCGCCCCTGCCAAGAAGGCGGCCGCTCCTGTGGCGCCGCCCACGTTGTCGCTCGATGGCCGTCCTGAGCAACGCGTTCCCATGAGCCGTCTGCGCGCCCGCGTGGCCGAGCGCCTGCTGCAGTCGCAACAGGAAAACGCCATTTTGACGACCTTCAACGAGGTCAACATGCAGGCCGTCATCGACCTGCGCAACAAGTACAAGGACAAGTTCGAGAAGGAGCACGGCGTCAAGCTCGGTTTCATGCCCTTCTTCGTCAAGGCCGCCGTCGCTGCCCTGAAGAAGTACCCGGTGATCAACGCCTCGGTCGACGGCAAGGACATCATCTATCACGGCTATTTCGACATCGGCATCGCGGTCGGCAGCCCGCGTGGCTTGGTGGTTCCCATCTTGCGCAATGCCGATCAGCTGACTATCGCTGAAATCGAGAAAACCATTGCCGACTTCGGCAAGCGCGCCGCTGACGGCAAGCTGGGTATCGAAGAAATGACCGGTGGTACGTTCTCCATCTCCAACGGAGGCGTGTTCGGCTCGATGCTCTCGACGCCGATCATCAACCCGCCGCAATCGGCCATCCTGGGCGTGCACGCCACCAAGGAGCGCGCGGTTGTCGAAAATGGTCAGATCGTCATCCGCCCGATGAACTACCTTGCCATGTCCTACGACCACCGCATCATCGACGGCCGCGAAGCTGTCCTGGGCCTGGTCGCCATGAAGGAAGCGCTGGACGATCCGCAACGTCTGTTGCTGGACCTGTAATCCAGATCGGGGCGAAGCCGGGCGCGTGCGCCCGGCTCGTCTTTCTTCCTTTTTTCATCGCGAGAACACTATGTCCAAACAATTCGACGTCGTCGTCATCGGTGCCGGCCCCGGCGGCTACATCGCCGCCATCCGCGCCGCTCAACTCGGCATGTCGGTCGCCTGCATCGATGCCTGGCAAAACGGCGACGGCGGTGCCGCTCCCGGCGGTACGTGCACCAACGTGGGCTGCATCCCGTCCAAGGCGCTGCTGCAGTCCTCGGAAAACTACGAAGAGGTCAATCACCACTTCGCCGAGCACGGCATCGAGGTCAAGGATGTCAAGCTCAACCTGGATACGCTGATCGGCCGCAAGAATAAGGTCGTCAAGCAGAACAACGACGGTATCTTGTTCCTCTTCAAAAAGAACAAGGTCACCTTCTTCCACGGCAAGGGCGCCTTTGCCGGTCAGGTCGAAGGCGGTTGGGCCATCAAGGTCAGCGGTACGTCGGAAGAAGATCTGGTCGCCAAGCACGTTGTCGTGGCCACCGGGTCGTCGGCCCGTGAACTGCCGGGCCTGCCCTTTGACGAAAAGAACGTGCTGTCGAATGATGGCGCGCTCAACCTGTCGGCCGTACCCAAGAAACTGGGCGTGATCGGCGCAGGCGTCATCGGTCTGGAAATGGGCAGCGTCTGGCGCCGCCTGGGTGCCGAAGTCACTGTTCTGGAAGCCATGCCGGAGTTTCTGGCGGCTGCCGACCAGCAGGTCGCCAAGGAAGCCCTCAAGGCCTTCTCCAAGCAAGGTCTGGACATCCAGACGGGCGTGAAGATCGGCGAAATCAAAGCGACGGCCAAGTCCATCACGATTCCTTACGTCGACGCCAAAGGCGGCGAGCAGAAGCTGGTGGTCGACAAGCTCATCGTTTCGATTGGCCGCGTGCCCTATACCGGCGGGTTGAATGCCGAGACGGTGGGTCTGAAGTTGGACGAGCGCGGTTTCATCGCCGTCGACGGCGATTGCAAGACCAACCTGCCCAACGTGTGGGCTGTGGGTGACGTCGTGCGCGGGCCGATGCTTGCCCACAAGGCCGAAGAAGAGGGCGTTGCCGTGGCCGAGCGTATCGCTGGCCAGCATGGGCACGTCAATTTCGCTACCGTGCCGTGGGTCATTTACACCTCGCCGGAGATTGCCTGGGTGGGCCAGACCGAGCAGCAGCTCAAGGCCGAAGGCCGCGAGTACAAGGCTGGGTCTTTCCCCTTCATGGCCAATGGCCGTGCACGGGCGATGGGCGACACCACCGGGTTTGCCAAGGTTATCGCCGATGCCAAGACCGATGAGGTCCTGGGCGTACACATCATCGGCCCCATGGCCTCCGAGTTGATCGCCGAAGCCGTGACCATCATGGAGTTCCGCGGCGCAGCCGAAGACATCGCGCGCATCTGCCATGCGCATCCGACCCTGTCTGAAGCTGTCAAGGAAGCCGCTCTGGCGGTGGACAAGCGCACGCTGAACTTCTGATCCCGTTCGCGTCCTGATCCTTCGCGACGCCGTCAATCCGTAAGGATTGGCGGCGTTTGCGCTCTTAGATTTCCGCCATGAACGCTCGCGAATACTACGAAAATGCCCTGGCTGAACGGGGTTATAAGCCGGATGAGGCGCAGTTGCGCGCTGTCGACCGCTTGCAGAAGTACTACGACGATTGGGTGCGCTTCAAGGCGATGCGCTCCAACGCCCTGAAGAGGCTCCTGAGCCGCCCGGACGTCCCGCGCGGCGTATATCTGTGGGGCGGGGTAGGGCGAGGCAAGAGTTTCCTGATGGACGCTTTCTATGCCACCGTGCCAGTCGTGCGCAAGACGCGGCTGCATTTCCATGAGTTCATGCGGGGGGTGCATCGTGAGCTCGAGAACGTCAAGGGCATGCAGGATCCGCTTGACGAGGTCGCCCGGCGGGTGGCCAAGCGCTACCGGCTGATCTGTTTTGACGAGTTTCACGTATCCGACGTTGCGGACGCGATGATTCTTTATCGCCTGCTCCTGAAGTTGTTTGAGTACGGTACGTCGTTCGTGATGACGTCGAATTACGAGCCATCGACGCTCTACCCGGACGGTTTGCATCGCGATCGCATCTTGCCGGCCATCGAGCTGATACAGAGTCGCATGGATATCCTGAACGTCGATTCGGGAATCGATTACCGCCGCCGGTCGCTCGAACAGGTGCAGTTGTATCACCATCCACTGGACTCGGCGGCGCGTCAGGCGCTGGAGGAGGCGTTTTCCAAGCTGGCCGATACGGCAGCGCAGGATCCGGTGTTACGTATCGAGCATCGCGAAATCCGTGCCCAGGCGCTGGCCGGTTCGGTGGTGTGGTTCGATTTCGCCACGCTTTGTGGTGGCCCGCGCTCCCAGAATGATTATCTGGAGCTGGCGAATCGCTTTCATGCAGTCATTCTCTCGGAGGTCCCGCGCATGGGGCCGCGTCAGGCATCCGAGGCCAGGCGCTTTACGTGGTTAATCGACGTGTTCTATGACCACAAGGTCAAGCTCATCATGTCGGCTGAATGCCCACCCGAAGAGCTGTACACCGAAGGGGCCCTGTCCAATGAGTTTCACCGCACGGTCTCGCGCATTCTGGAGATGCAATCGCGTGAATACATCGAGTCGGAGCGGCGGCAGATAGGTACGCTGTAGTCGATGTTGCATCTGACACCCCGCCTTTGAGCGGGGTGTTGTTTTTTGGCTTGAGATGGCGTCCTGGCGCTCTGGAAAAGTTGATAATGAAAGTTATTATCAATACCATGCTGGGTTTGCGTTTCATTCTTAAGCATCGTGTCCTTTACCTCGAGTGATGCCAATCCGCTGGGCGGGGTGACCGTCGAATGCCTGTACCGAGAACATCGTCCCTGGCTGATGGGGTGGTTTCGGCGCAAGCTCGGGTGCGCGCATCATGCGGAGGACATGACCCAGGATGTTTTTACGCGCATTCTTCAAGGCCGAAAGCAGGTTCATGCCGGCCAGGCGAGGGCGTTTCTGGTTACGGTCGCCAGGGGACTGGTGATCGACCACTGGCGCCACCGTGCGCTGGAGAGCGCATATGCGGAGTATCTGGCCGGGCTGCCTGAGGCTCATGCGCCCAGCGCTGAGCAACGTCTGGAAATCATGCAGGCGCTTGGCACGTTGGATCGCATGATGGACGGCCTGCCTGAGCGAGCGCGACAGGCTTTTCTGCTGTCACAACTGGATGGGTTGAGCTATCCGGAGATTGCAGTGCGTCTGGGCGTGTCCGTCAGTTCAGTGCAGCAGTATATGGTCAAAGCCATGAGCGCGTGCTTTGATGTATTTCATGCTTGAAGGGGCGGCGCGTCAGGCCATCACGTGGTGGGTACTGCTGCAATCGGGGTACGGCCAGCGCGCATGACCACGCCGGCTTGCAAGCCTGGTTGCACGCCGATGAGCGGCATCGCAAGGCCTGGGCGCGAGTCTGTGATGTGCAGCAGGGTGTCAGGCAGGTTCCGGCGCCACTGGCCCACGCCGCGT
This sequence comes from Bordetella holmesii, assembly GCF_020735985.1. Classification (NCBI taxonomy): domain Bacteria; kingdom Pseudomonadati; phylum Pseudomonadota; class Betaproteobacteria; order Burkholderiales; family Alcaligenaceae; genus Bordetella; species Bordetella holmesii. The sequence goes on along the minus strand of NZ_CP085973.1, from coordinate 2,505,090 downwards.
TCAAACCGCAATCGTCGGGCCGGCGCACGATGTTGCGCGGCGTCGTCGCCGCTGCGGTGGCCGGCGCGACGGGGTGGGGCGTCTATCATCACACGCCCTGGCAGCGCCTCATCGCCGATCGGAGTACGGGTCTGGGCGAAGTGCGCAAGATAGCGATCGCCCCAGGCCTGTATGTCACGCTCTCCAGCGATACCGCCATCCAGATCTCCCGTAACGCTGACCGGCATCTGCTGCGCTTGTTGCGCGGCCAGGTACAGGTGCAGGCGAGTGCGGCGGCCGTGCAACTCGATACCGGTGTTGGCCTGGCGCGCACCGATCGCGCGCGTTTTTGTGTGCGGCGGGGCGCGCACGGCTGCGAGCTGCAGTTGCTCGATGGAGGCTTGGTTCTTGAGCGGGAGATGAATCGTACACGGCTCAGTGCTCCGCAGGGGATGTGGCTGCCCGACTCGGGTGTCTGGCACCAGCGCCCGCCCAATCCGGACGCCGGGGCTTGGGTTGACGGGCTGATCGTCGCGCACGACTGGCCCTTGCGCATGCTGGTGGCGCGCCTGGCAGATCACCGCAGGGGCGTGATTCATCTGGACCCCGAGCTTGCCGATACGCGAGTGTCGGGCGTGTTTCCGCTTTTTGACGCCGAGCGGGCCCTGAAGGCCGTCGCACACAGTGTGCCTATCGCGGTGCAGCGGCGTGGCCCGTTTTGGCTGAGCGTCGGCCAAGCCTGACAAAGTTACAATTTTTTATGCTCTGCGGCTGCAGGTTTGGCCGCCTGGTACGGAATGCCCTGTGACAGATCGATTTTGCTACAGGAGTGTTCCTTGTCTTCCCTTTCTTCCTCTTCCCGCCGCCAGCGTTTGGCGCGTCATGTGTTGGCGGTCAGTCTGGCGCTTGCCTCTGGCCTGAGCGTTCACGCCGCCTGGGGGCAGGCTGCTGCCGCCCACTATGATGTGCCGGCTGGCCCCTTGGCCGAAGCGCTGACCCGTTACGCTCGTGCTGCCGCAGCCGTGCTGTCGTTTGATCCGGCGCATCTGCGTGGGCTGTCGACCGCCGGATTGAAGGGGGAGTATGGGGTGGCCGAAGGGTTTGCTCGTTTGCTGGCCGGTAGCGGGTTGCAGGCTCGGCAGGGCAGCGATGGCGTCTGGAGCATTCAACCTGCAGCCGGTGCGCAGACGCTCGCTCCCATTGCGGTGACGGGGCTCGGTGGTTCGACGACCCAGACCTTCGGCTATGTTGCCAAGGCAAGCCAGAGCGCGACCAAGACCGACACGCCGCTGATCGAGACACCGCAATCGATCTCGGTCATCACACGCGATCAGATGACCGAGCAAGGTGCACAGTCCCTCAATCAGGTGCTCCGTTATACGGCGGGTGTGGCGACAGAGACCCGCGGTGCCACCGCCACGCGTCTGGATCAATTCACCGTGCGGGGTTTCTCGGCCTCGACCTATCTGGACGGAATGCGCGTCTTCGGCGGGCGCGACGCCTTGCCGCAGGTCGATGCGTATCGCCTGGAGCGGGTTGACGTGCTCAAAGGCCCGTCTTCCGTCATGTACGGTCAGGGCGGCCCTGGTGGCGTGGTCAACCAGGTCAGCAAGCGGCCGATGGACGAGCGCTACAACGAGGTGGAGGTGCAGGCCGGCAACTATCATCTGCGCCGCCTGAACATGGATTTCAGCGGTCCGATCGATGATGACGCCACATTGCTGTATCGGTTGAACGGCTCGGCTTATGATACGAACGGACAGATTTCACATACCAAAGAACAGCGCTACTTCATTGCTCCGGCGTTTACCTGGCGACCCAACGCAGACACGAGCCTGACTGTCCTGACGCACTTTCAGCATGATCCGGATATGGGTTCCTATGGGGCAGCGCCGCCCATGCGTACCGTCATGTCGGCACCCGATGGGCGCAAGCTGTCCGCACGGTACTACGACGGTGACGCCGACTTCGAAAAGAGTGATCGCAAGAGCTATTCGCTGGGCTATATCTTCGAGCATCGGTTCAACGACACCTTCAAGGCCAGTCAGAGCCTGCGATTCCAGCATTCGGAAGGCGTCTACCGCAGCGTGTATGGAGCGAGCTCACGCTACTTCGGCTACACCGGCCCCGATTATCTCTATCAGCAGCGCGCCTCTATCGCGACCGATGTCGATGTCGATGCATTCACGATAGACAACAATCTTCAGGCAAACCTGCATACGGGCCCGCTTAGCCATACCATTTTGCTGGGCTTCGACTATCAGCATATCCATACCGACACGCTGGCAGGCTACGGGTCTGCTCCGCCGCAGAACGTGTTCAATCCGAACTATCACATGAACATCGCCGTGCCGGCGTTTTCTTCGGATCAGACCCAGCGGCAGTTGCAGACCGGCCTTTATGCGCAGGACCAGATCAAGTGGGACCGGTTGTCTCTGCTGTTGGGCGGCCGCTACGATTGGGCGCGTACGCACACCGGCACCGACAACCTCGCCACAAGCCGCCACTCCAGCTCCTCGCTGGCAGCCGAGGCATTCACGGGTCGCGCAGGTCTGATTTACAACTTTGACAATGGTTTGGCGCCTTATGCCAGCTATAGCGAGTCCTTCGAACCGCAATCGGGCACGGGCTGGAACAATCAGGCCTTCAAGCCCATCGAGGGCAAACAGTATGAAGTTGGCCTGAAGTATCAGCCGGTTGGCAGCAACGCGCTGGTCACGGTGGCGGCGTTTGATATCCGGCGCGACAACATGTTGACCACCGACCCGGATCCCGCTCACATGTGCGGTAGCGGCCGCTGCCAGATCCAGGCGGGGCAGGTGCGAACCAAGGGTTTTGAGCTCGAAGCCAAGGCGGAAGTGTTGCGCGGCTTGTCCGTGACGGCGGCCTATACCTATCTGGACAACAAATACGAGAAAGCCAATGCGGATACGGCGGGCCTGAACCTCAAGGGTCACCGGCCGGCCGGCGTGCCCGCGCATCAGGCTTCGGTGTGGACGCGTTACCAGTTGCAGGACGGCCCGCTGGCCGGCCTTGGCCTGGGAGCTGGCGTGCGCTATCTGGGCAGCTCGTGGGGCAACGACAACAATACCTACAAAGTGCCTTCGACCACGTTGGTTGATTTGATGCTGGACTACGATCTGGGCCGCATGACCGCTTCGCTCAAGGGCATGCAGGTGGCATTGAATGTCAGCAACCTGTTCAATAAAGAATACATCGCCACGTGTAGTGGGGATGCATGGTGCTGGTTTGGTTATCAGCGCTCGATCAAGGCCAGCCTGCGCTACCGCTGGTAAAGACATGCGGGGCGGAGTGCCCGCCCCGCATGCATCGAATAAGAATGATTATAATTTGCGGATCTTGCTTGCCGTGATTTCCTCGCGGCACTTTTCTTTGGCATCAAAGTGAAAGCTCCCAATTTCGGCGCGGCCCTGCTGCGCTATCGTTTTGCTGTTGCCTCGCGTGCCGTGGCGGCGATCGGTGGCGGCTATCTGCTGGCTTCGGCCGCAGCCGCCTGTCTGGCTGCCTATGTCGCGCGTCGATGCCGTGGTAACGGCGCAGATGCTGTCGTTCGTGGTCTATGCCTGCGCGGTCATCTGGGTCTTCGCCACCTATAGCGCCTGGCGCGCCTGGGGCGGCGTACTTATTCCGGCGCTCGTGCTGGCCGGGCTGTACTGGGTGGGGGCGCGATGAGTGCTGCCAAGCCTGCCGCAAAGCGGCATCCGCAGGCCGAGGGCCTACGCCAGGCCATGTCCTGGTTGCACACCTGGTCCGGCTTGATTTTTGGCTGGGCCCTGTTTGCCATGTTCCTGACGGGCACGCTGGCCTTCTTCCGGCCAGAGATTACCCAGTGGATGCAGCCGGAGATCACCTCGAGGACGGCGCCGCCGTTGCAGTCCGTCGAGACCGCCCAACGCTATCTGGACGAGCATGCCGCCAAAGCGACGCGTTGGTTCTTCAGCATACCGAGCGAGCGCGAGCCCTATATTACAGCGACGTATCTGATACCGAGGCCGGCCCCCGGTGAACGCAACTTCAAACGCGTGCAGATCGACCCCGCGACAGGCCAGGAAATCAGCGTGCGCGCGACGCGCGGCGGCGATTTCTTCTACCGTTTCCATTTTGAACTCGAAATGGGATTCCCGTGGGGGCGCTGGCTGGCGAGCATCGCGGGTATGTTCATGCTGGTGGCCATTATCAGTGGCGTCATCACCCACAAGAAAATATTTGCGGATTTCTTCACTTTCCGGCCGCGCAAAGGCGGACAGCGTGCGTGGATGGATGGGCATAACGCATTGTCGGTCCTGGGATTGCCGTTTCACCTGATGATCACCTTCAGCGGCCTGGTGTTGTTCATGGCCATGCTCATGCCCGCGGGTATTGTCGCGGCCTACGACAATGAGCGGGACTACTTCAACGAGCTGTTCCCGGCTTTCGCACAGACTCCAGCCAAAAACGTTGCAGCCCCGCTCACGCCGCTGGCGCCCCTGGTGCAGCAGGCCGAAAGCCTGTGGGAGGGCGGGCGTGCCGGCAGGGTGGTCGTCAATCATCCGGGCGATGCTGGAGCCACCGTAACGGTGACGCGTTCGACGGCCGACCGTGTCTCTTATGGCCGCCTCGCGCCTTCTGTGACATTTGACGCGGTTACCGGCCAGGTGCTGAACAACCGTGACGCAGAAGGGGCTGTGGCGACCACCGCAGGCACGATCGTGGGGCTGCACCTTGGATTGTTCGCTCAACCGTTACTGCGCTGGTTCTATTTCTTGGTGAGTTTGGCCGGTACGGCCATGGTCGGTACCAGCCTGGTGCTGTGTGTGGGTCGCCAAACGCCGTCAAAAGCTGCCGGCAGGCAAGGCTGACACGCTGTCGCTGCGCCTCGTCGATGCCCTCAACGCCGGTACCGTGGCTGGCGTTTTCATCGGCGTGGCGGCTTTCTTTCTGGCCAATCGCCTGCTGCCGACGGACCTACCGAAGCACGAGCTTTGGGAGAGCCGCGCGTTTTTCATCGCCTGGGCAGCCAGTCTGATCTACGCGTTCCTGCGGTATCGCAGCAAATGGCGTGATCTCTTGGCGCTGGCTGCATTGGCCTTTCTGCTGGTGCCGGTGGTCAATGCATTGACCACCTCACGCCATCTTGGTGTCTCGCTGCCCGATGCCGACTGGGTTATGGCGGGTTTCGACCTCACCTGCCTGGCCACCGCATGTTTGCTGGCCTGGATCGCGCGCCGGTGCGCGCGCAGGAAAGCAGTGGCGCCGCGTAAGCAGCGCGTCGCTGTCGAAGAACGTGCCTTGGAGGGTCGGTGATGAATGCCGCCGCTTTTTGTCTGGCCTATGCCAGATTTACCGCGCTTTCCATGGCCATGGACCGGCATTTCGAAGATGCGTTCGACCGCACGCTGCCCGCCGGTTTACGCCGTGCCCTGCGGGCAGGCGGGTCGTTGGCACTGGCCTTGTCGCTGTGGTTGTGCGCGCGCTTGCACGGCTGGTCGTACGGCAGTGTGCTCTGGATCGGCATGCTGTCGATTTCGGGCCTGCTGCTGATCTGGGTCATGACCTATCGCCCGCGCGCGGCCTGGACAGCGGGTATAGCATGCCTGGCGATTGCGCCGCTGTTTGCCGCGCTGGCAGGGCTGGCACGGTAAACTGGTCGCTTGTTCCGTCTCCGGCTGCTCACAGCCTCGTGTCATGACCATTCGCGTTCTTACGGGTATTACCACCACCGGCACTCCTCACCTGGGCAATTATGCTGGCGCCATCCGTCCTGCGGTGCGTGCCAGCGAACAGCCTGGCGTGGACGCTTTTTTCTTTCTGGCTGACTACCACGCTCTGATCAAGTGCGATGATCCTGCGCGAGTGGCGCGGTCTCGCCTGGAGATCGCAGCAACCTGGCTGGCTGCCGGACTGGACCCTGAGCGCGTTACGTTCTACCGTCAATCCGACATCCCGGAGACCACCGAGTTGTGTTGGTTTCTGACCTGCGTGACGGCCAAGGGCCTGATGAACCGCGCGCATGCCTACAAGGCTTCCGTGGATCAGAACGAGGCCAAAGGCGTGGAGCCAGACGATGGCGTGACCATGGGCCTGTTTTCTTACCCGGTGCTCATGGCCGCCGATATCCTGTTGTTCAATGCGCACAAAGTGCCGGTGGGACGCGACCAGGTGCAGCATCTGGAGATGGCCCGTGACATCGCCCAGCGCTTCAATCATCTGTACAAGGGCGATTTCTTCGTGCTGCCCGAAGTCCAGGTCGAAGAGGATGTTGCGACCTTGCCTGGTCTGGACGGCCGCAAGATGTCCAAGAGCTACAACAACACCATTCCCCTGTTCGAGGGCGGCTCCAAGGCCCTGCGCGGCGCCATTTCACGCATCGTGACCGACTCGTTGCAACCTGGACAGCCCAAGGACGCCGACGCGTCGCATCTGTTTACGCTGTACCGCGCCTTCGCGCGGCCCGATGAGGTGGCGGCATTCCGGCGCGAGCTCGAAACCGGCATGGGTTGGGGCGACGCCAAGCAGATGTTGGGCGAGCGGCTCGAGCTCGATATCGCCCCGATGCGCGAGAAGTACAACGCACTGATGGCCAACCCTGGCCGCATCGAAGAGATACTGCAGGCAGGCGCGAGCAAGGCGCGCAAGCTTGCCAGCCCGCTGATGGAGCGTCTGCGTGACGCCGTCGGCCTGCGCACGCTGGTCGCCGCACCAACGGCTGGCAAGGGCGCAGCCAAGAAGGCGGTGGCCAAGGGCGCCCGCTTTGTCAGCTTTCGCGACGACGACGGTACTTTCCGTTTTCGTCTGTTGGGCACCGATGGCCAGGAACTGCTGCTGTCCGAAGGCCATGCCAACCCCAAGGACGCCGGTGTGCTGATGCGCCGGTTGCAGGACGAGGATGTCGAGTTGACCGAGCATGATGGCAGTGTCGGTGTCATGCTGCAGGGCGCTGTGGTGGCGCGGGGCCAGGCCGGGGCCGACACAATCCGGCAAGCGCTCGATAGCCTGCGGCAAGAGTAAACCGTGTGTTGACGGCATGAGAAGACCGCCCGAGTGGCGGTCTTCTCATGGGTTTAACGCTTCAGCTTGGCGAAGGCATCTGCCATGGCGCTGTTGGCCAGCGACGAGCTGCGTGGGCCGCCACCGTCGTTGCGGCGAGGCACGCCTCGCTGCCCCGGGTTGGCCGTCGGCTGGCGATCCGTACGAGGCGCTGCAGCGCGGCGCGGTTCTGCGGGGTCATTGAGTCGCATGGTCAGTGCCACACGTTTGCGCGGTACGTCGACCTCCAGGACCTTGACGGTCACCGTCTGGCCGACGCGCACGACATCGCGCGGATCTTTGACGAACTTCTCAGCCAGCGCGGAGATGTGAACCAGCCCGTCCTGGTGCACGCCGATGTCGACGAAGGCACCGAAATTGGCCACGTTGGTGACTACGCCTTCGAGCGTCATGCCCGGATGCAGGTCGTTGAGGGTTTCGACACCTTCCTTGAACTGGGCCGTCTTGAATTCCGGACGCGGATCGCGGCCGGGCTTTTCCAGTTCGGAGAAGATATCGCGTACCGTGGGCAGGCCGAAGCGCTCGTCGGTGAAGTCGGTGGGCGATACGCCTTTGAGTGCCTCGCGCTGGCCGATGATCTGGCGCACATCTGCCTTGATACGGGCGACGATGCGCTCGACCACGGGGTAGGCCTCGGGGTGGACCGCCGATGCATCCAGCGGGTTCTCGCCGTCCTGGATGCGCAGAAAACCGGCGGCCTGTTCAAATGCCTTGTCGCCAAAGCGCGGAACCTTGCGCAGCATATCCCGGGTGGGGAAAGCGCCGTTCTCGTCACGCCAGCTCACGATGTTCTTGGCCAGCGAATTGTTCAGGCCCGAGACGCGCGCCAGCAGGGCGGCCGAGGCGGTGTTGACGTCCACGCCCACGGCGTTGACGCAGTCTTCGACCACGGCATCGAGCGAGCGAGCCAGCTCGCGCTGGTTGACATCATGCTGGTACTGCCCCACGCCGATGGCTTTGGGGTCGATCTTGACCAGTTCTGCCAGAGGGTCCTGCAGGCGGCGGGCAATGGACACGGCGCCGCGCAGCGTGACGTCCAGATCGGGAAATTCGAGCGCGGCCACTTCTGAGGCCGAGTACACCGAGGCGCCTGCCTCGGATACGACGACGCGGGTGAGCGACAGTTCGGAGAACTGATCCATCATGTCGGCAACGAGCTTTTCGCTCTCGCGCGAGGCCGTGCCGTTGCCGATGGCGATCAGTTCGACCTTGTGCTTGGCGCACAGCGCGGCCAGCGTATGGATGGTGCCCTTGCGATCCATGCGAGGCTCGAAGGGATAGACCGTGGAGGTATCGACGACCTTACCGGTGCGATCGATGACCGCAATCTTGCAGCCTGTGCGGATTCCCGGATCCAGACCCAGCACCGTCTTGGGCCCGGCCGGCGCGGCCAGCAGCAGATCCTTCAGGTTGGCGGCAAAGACCCGGATGGCTTCGGCTTCGGCTTGCTCGCGCAGGCGGCCGAAGAATTCGGTCTCGAAAGCCGTGAGCAGTTTTACGCGCCAGGTCCAGCGGCAGACCTCGCCGAGCCAGCGTTCGCGCGGCCGGGCGTCAAGCGCAAACAGATCGCTGCCTAATTTCAAGAAGCCCGCAATGCGTGCCACGCAGGGATGAGGGGCCTGGGCCTCGAGGTCTTGCTGAAGGCCCACGCGCAGTTCGAGCACGCCTTGCTGGCGCCCACGCATGAGCGCCAGCACGCGATGCGAGGGCAGGGTGCGCAGGGCTTCGTTGAAATCGAACCAGTCGCGGAAATTGGCGCCTTCGGCTTCCTTGCCTTCGACCATCTTTGAGTAGAGCAAGCCGGTGCTCCAGATGTGATCGCGCATAGTGGCCAGCAGGTCGGCATTTTCGGCAAAGCGCTCGGCGAGAATGTCGCGCGCCCCGTCGAGCGCTGCCTTGGCGTCGTTGATGTTCGCCTCTGGATTGAGGTACTGCGCGGCTAGAGCGGCCGGATCGCAGCCCACCTCCGCCAGAATGGCGTCGGCCAGCGGCTCCAGGCCCGCTTCGCGAGCGATCTGGGCGCGCGTGCGGCGTTTGGGCTTGTAGGGCGCATACAGGTCCTCCAGTCGCTGCTTGGTGTCAGCGGTGGCGATTTCCTGTTGCAATTCCGGGGTCAGCTTGCCCTGTTGCTGGATGGAGTCCAGGATGGCGAGGCGGCGTTCTTCGAGCTCGCGCAGATAGGACAGGCGGACTTCAAGCGTACGCAGCGCGCCATCATCCAGGCCACCAGTGGCCTCCTTGCGATAGCGTGCGATGAAGGGCACGGTGGCGCCATCGTCCAGCAGATCGACGGCCGCGGCCACCTGGCTTGCACGCACCGACAGCTCGGTGGCGATTTGCTCGATGATGCGGGCGTGATCGACGCCCGGCGCGGCGTTCGTGAGGGCGGAAGTTTCAGACATCTCGATACGTCGACAAGGGGAAAAGAGGGGGAAGCAAGGGCCGGATTGTGCCACAAGCTATCTGAGGTACGCAGGACGACAGACGCAATGCGATCCGGGCCCGGCCGGGGACTCAGGGCATCCGCCGCGTTAATATGGCATTCAATTTAGCGCATGTCATTCCCGATGCTGGACCTGGATATTTCAGAATTTTTCGCGGCCGATGGCCCGCTGGCCAAAGCCATGCCCGGCTATCGGCCCCGTCACGCGCAGGTCGAGTTGGCTCAGGCCATCGAAAGCGCGATGGTCGATCGCGCCACGCTGGTGGCCGAGGCCGGGACCGGAACGGGCAAGACTTGGGCTTATCTCGTACCGGCCATCGTACAAGGCGGCAAGGTGTTGGTGTCTACGGGCACTCGCACCTTGCAGGATCAGCTTTTTGCGCGCGATCTGCCCAAAGTGCGTGCGGCCTTGGCCGCGCCGGTGACCGTGGCCTTGCTCAAGGGGCGTGGCAATTATTTGTGCCACTACCATCTGGATCGTCTGCAAGGCGATGAGCGGGCGCTGAAGTCGCGCACTGAGATCGCACAGTTGCGTCAGATCCAGGTGTTTTCCGGCATTACCAAGACAGGCGACCGGGCCGATCTCGCGCAGATTCCCGAAGACGCCGATATCTGGCAGCGCGTGACGTCCACCCGCGAAAACTGCCTGGGCCAGGATTGCCCGCGGATTCGCGACTGCTTCGTGGTCAAGGCCCGGCGCCAGGCGCAGGAGGCCGATATCGTGGTCGTCAACCACGCGCTGTTCATGGCCGATCTGGTGCTGCGCGAAGAGGGGGTGACCGATTTGCTGCCGGAGGTCGATACCGTCATTTTCGACGAGGCCCACCAATTGCCCGACACGGCAACGCGTTTCCTGGGCAGCAGTGTATCGACGCACCAATTGTTGGATTTCTCTCGTGCGCTTGAAGCGGCTGGTCTGGCCTATGCACGAGAAGCCGCCAAATGGAGCGACGTCAGTCGGCTGGTGGAGACCGCCGCGCGTGAGTTGCGTCTGGTTTGCGCGGGCCTGGAGCGCATGCCTGGTCGCAAGGCGACATTCGACGCGATGCCCGAGCCCGAGGTCTTCGACGCGGCGCTGGCGCAATTGCGTGGCGTGCTGGATGCTGCCACGCGCGCCTTGGTACAGGTTTCTGAGAAACATCCCGATTTGGCGTCTGCCGCGAGGCAGGGCGCCGATCTTTGCGTCAAGCTGACACGCTGGGCGACACCGCCGCGCTCAGGCGGCGACGAGGCCGGCTGGGGCGAGGACGCCAGTGCCCCGGTGTCCGATGACATGGCTCAGTTGGCCCAGAATGCACCGTCCTGGAGCGGGCCGGCCGTGCGCTGGGTCGAGCAGGGTCAGCATCATGTACGGTTGCACGCCGCGCCATTGTCGGTGGCGCAGGCGTTTTCACGTTATCGCAAAAGCAATCAGGCCTGGGTGCTGACGTCGGCCACCTTGTCAGTGCAGGGGGATTTTGGTCACTTTACCCGCCAGCTTGGCTTGTCCGATGCGCGCACTGGCCGTTGGGATTCGCCGTTCGACTATCCGTCCCAGGGTCTGTTGTTCGTGCCACGTGATATGCCCGAGCCGCAGGCGCCACAGTTCGCGCAACGGTTTGTCGACAGCCTGCTGCCCCTGCTGGAAGTCAACCCTGGCGGCGCGTTGATCCTGTGCACGACGCTCAGGGCGGTGGATCGTATGGCGGAGTTGCTGGCGGAGGCGTTCGAGGATGCCGGCCACGACTGGCCCTTGCTCAAACAGGGGCAGTCCACGCGGCGCGATTTGCTGGAAAAGTTCGCTCGGCTGAAGCACCCGGTGCTGGTGGGCAGCGCCAGTTTCTGGGAAGGAATCGATCTGCCCGGGGATATGCTCACGCTCGTTGCCATCGACAAGCTGCCGTTCGCGCCACCCGATGATCCTGTCATCGAGGCGCGTTTGCGCGCCTGTCGAGCGCAAGGCGGAAACCCGTTTGCCGAATATCAGTTGCCGGAGGCCGCGATATCCCTGAAGCAGGGCGCCGGCCGGTTGATTCGCACCGAGACCGACTGGGGCGCGCTCATGGTGGGCGACCCGCGGTTAGTGGAAAAGCCCTATGGCAAGCGTCTGTGGCGGGGTTTGCCGCCGTTTGCCCGCACGCGGGAAATCGGTGAGGCGCTGGCCTTCTATGGCCGCCATGTGGGTGAGGACTAAGCCAGGCAATGGCGGAAAAAAATAGGCTTGCCCATGGGCAAGCCTATTTGCTCAGGCGCTGCGGATCAACGGAATTGGAAGGGGTTCCACCAGCTCTTGTCGTCCTTGAAGCCCTCGGTCTTGTAGTGACTGTTGGGGAAGTTCTTGTCGAGCACGCGCTCGGTGTCTTCCTTGAGTTGCTTCATCTCCAGCTTGTCGTAAGAGAGCATCATGATGTAGAGCGCCTCTTCGGTGGCGGGTGCGCCTTCGAAGTCGGTGATCACGGTCTGGGCGCGATTGATGGCTGCCACATAAGCGCCGCGCGTGTAGTAGTAGCGCGCCACGTGCACTTCGTTCATGGCGATGGCGTTGACCAGCCAGGTCATGCGCTTTTCGGCGTCAGGGGTGTATTTGCTGTCCGGGTAGCGCTTGATCAGCTCATTGAACGCGTCATAAGAGGCGCGCAGCCCTTTGGGGTCGCGCTCGGCCGGATCCTGACCCGTGAGGTTGGTCATGAAGGCGCTGGCCGGCGTGAAGTTGATCAAGCCCTTCAGATACAGCACGTAATCGCTGCCCGGATGATTGGGATAGAGCTGCTGGAAGCGGTCGATGGCCGCCAGCGCCTGCTCATTCTCGCCATCTTTCCAGTTGACGTAGGCCAGTTCGATGAGGGCTTGCTGCGCATAAGTGCCGAAAGGATAGCGGCTCTCGATGGCGGTCAGGCGGTCGCGGGCTTCTTTCCAGTTGCCGGCAGCGACTTCCTGCTTGGCGTCGGCATAGAGCTGCTCGGCGCTCCAGCCAGCGGTCTTGTCGTACTTGCTGTCAGAGGAGCCGCAACCGGAGACCAGCAGCACAGCGGCGAGCGCCATAGCAGCGCTCAGGGCCTTCCCGCGGCGGGAGGCGGGTTTCATGGGAGCAGCGTTGCGGAGAATCACGAGAGTCGTTTCCTTGGTGTTAGCATGCTGGGCTGATTATATGATTTGTGCCATGTCCGATACAGCCGCCAGTGCCGATCCGCTCTCCGACGATGAGCCTTTGGCGATTTTCATCCCTCCGGACACGCCCGCTGACCGCCTGGACAAGGTGCTGGCAGGTCTGATGCCCGGCCATTCCCGCAGCCGTTTGCAGGGCTGGATCGAAGCCGGCCATGTCCTGGTGAATGGCACGGTGGCCAAAGTGCGTCAGCCTGTGGGGCCGGGAGATCAGCTTACCGTCTGGGAGCAGCCCGCTCCTGAAAGTCTGGCATTTTCGCCCGAACCGGTGGATTTCGAGGTGGTGGATGTCAGTCCCGAGTGGATCGTGGTCAATAAGCCGGCCGGGTTGGTGACCCACCCGGGCGCGGACAACTGGAACGGCACGTTGCTCAATGGCTTGCTCTATCGCTACCCGGAGCTGTCCCGGGTGGCGCGCGCTGGTATTGTGCACCGCTTGGACAAGGATACATCCGGCCTCATGGTCGTGGCTCGCACCGAACTGGCGCAAACCCATCTCGTGCGTCAATTGCAGGCACGTACCATGGGACGCGAGTATATCTGCCTGGCGCACGGATGGCTGCGCGCCGGCGGAACCGTCGATCGGCCCATCGGCCGTGACGCGCGGATTCCCGTGCGCATGAGCGTCGAGCGCCCCATTGCTCCCAAGCCCGCCGTTACGCACTTCAGGCCGCTGCGCCAGGGGACATCCGGCCAGGAGCGTGTAACGCAGATCGTCTGCCGCCTTGAAACCGGACGGACGCACCAGATCCGAGTGCATCTGGCGAGTCTTGGCCATCCCTTGCTGGCCGACACCCTGTACGGTGGCCGGCCCCTGGCGGGAGCGGCGCGCCAGATGCTGCACGCGCGCGCGCTGCACTTCGATGATCCGGCCGGGCGCGGCGAGATGGCCTTCGAGGCCGATGTGCCGCCTGACATGCAAGACGTACAGGGAGCCCTCGAATGGGACACGTGATCGCCGGTTTGCCCGTGGTGAGTGGCCAGACGTGGCCGGGCGTGACCTATTTCTGCACCACCCGTCAGGGCGGGGTCGGCAAAGCGCCGCATGACACCCTCAATCTGGGCATCCGCGCAGGCGACGACCCCGATGTCGTGGCTGAAAACCGTCGGCGGCTGGCAGTGGCGCTGCCCGCAGAGCCGCGCTGGCTGAGACAAGTTCATGCCAACGCTGTGCATGATGCCGACCAGCCCAGGCCTGATGGTGAAATTGCCGCCGATGCCAGTGTCACCACGCGTGCCGGACAAGTGCTTGCCGTGATGGTGGCCGACTGCCTGCCGGTGTTGCTGGCCGACGACGAGGGGCAGGTCCTGGGTGCGGCACATGCCGGCTGGAGGGGGTTGTCGAGTGGCGTGTTGGAAAACACCCTGGAGATGATGCGTGGCAAAAAAACCGAAGCCAGAAACTGGCGCGCTTGGGTCGGACCAGGCATTGGTCCGCAGTTCTTCGAAGTTGGGCCCGATGTCCTGCAGGCCTTCGGGGTGCCGGGCGATGCGGAGGCTGGCCACTGTTTCAGGCCGCATGCGCCGGGTAAATGGCTGGCCGATCTGCCGGCTCTGGCGCGATTGCGTCTGCTGCGCGCCGGCGTGGCGCAGGTTGAATTGAGCGGGTTGTGCACATATGAGGATGACGCGCGGTTTTTTTCCTATCGCCGGGATCAGGAAACCGGCCGCATGGCGTTGCTGGCCTGGCTTGCCCCGGCAAATTAAGGAGGCCAAGCCGCGTTGCAGTGCCGGGTTGCTCGGCGTGGGTTTAACATTGGATTACCCGCATTGACAGGCATTTTGCCGGCATGCACCATCAATTTGCGCAGTTCCGATAACAAGGTGTCGAAGTGACCGCCCATCTTTCCGCCGCATGGCCTGTTCCGGTGAGCGTGGCGCCGGATACTCTGGCAGACATACAGGCCGAATTTTCCCGAGAATGGCTGCGCATCTGCGATGAGGCCCAGCGCGGCGTATTGCCCGTGCCGGCCGACAGACGCTTTTCCAGCCCCGCATGGCAGGCCGATAAACGCCACCTGCTGATGGCCCACGCCTATCTGCTGTCTTCGCGCGTATTGCACCGCATGGTCGAATCGGCCCAAGTCAGCGAGCAGTTGCGCACGCGCCTGCGGTTTTCCATCATGCAGTGGGTCGACGCCCTATCGCCGGCCAATTTCCTGGCCTTCAATCCAGACGCGCAGCAATGCATGGTCGAGTCCGCGGGCCGCACTTTGAACGCCGGGCTGGCCAATTTGCTGGCGGATCTCAAGAAAGGCCGCATCACCCAGACCGACGAGAGCCAGTTTGAAATCGGCCGCAATGTGGCCGTCACTCCCGGGGTGGTGGTGTACGAGAACCGCCTGATGCAATTGATCCAGTACTCGCCGCAAACCGCCAAGGTATTCGCGCGCCCGCTGGTAGTGGTGCCGCCCAATATCAACAAGTTTTACATCCTGGACCTGCAGCCCGAGAACTCGTTCGTGCGCCATGCTGTCGAGGCCGGCCATACGGTATTCATCGTGTCATGGCGCAACCCTCTGGCCTCCGACAGCGACGGCGTGGATACCGCCACCTGGAGTGACTATCTTGACGAGGCGGTTCTCAAAGCCTTGTCGGTGGCCGGCGAGATCACGGGCCAGAAACAGGTCAACGCCTTGGGTTTTTGCGTCGGCGGCACGATGCTGGCCGCGGCCTTGGCGTTGGCGGATGCGCGCGGTCAGCAACCCGTCGCCTCGTTGACCTTGCTGACCTCCCTGCTCGATTTTCATGACACGGGAGTGCTGAAGGTTTTCGTCGACGAAGGGCATGCGTTGCTGCGCGATCAGCAATTAGGGCAGGGCGGTCTCATGCCGGCACGTGATCTGGCCACTACGTTTTCCTTTCTGCGGCCCAATGAGCTGGTCTGGAATTACGTGGTGGGAAACTACCTCAAGGGTCAGGCGCCACCGGCCTTCGATCTGCTGTTCTGGAATGCGGATAGCACCAATCTGCCCGGCCCTTTTTTCTCTTGGTATTTCCGCAATACCTATCTCGAGAACAATCTGAAGGTGCCTGGCCTGGCGCAGGCTGCCGACACGCCGCTTGATCTGACGCGGCTGGCCATGCCGGCGTATGTGTACGGGTCGCGCGAGGATCACATCGTGCCCTGGCAGTCCGCCTACGCCACCACTCAGTTGCTGCGCGGCCCCATGCGGTTTGTGCTGGGCGCCTCGGGGCATATTGCCGGAGTCATCAACCCGCCGGCCAAGAAACGCCGCAGCTTTTGGGCGGGCGAATCCGACGCTGCCTTGCCGGGCGATCCCAACGCTTGGCTGGCCGATGCGAGCGAGCAGCCTGGCAGCTGGTGGCCCGATTGGACGCAATGGCTGGCCGAACACGCAGGCAAGCCGATTGCTGCACCGCGCACCCTGGGGAGTAAAAAATACGCACCCATAGAGCCGGCGCCTGGCAGATACGTCAAAGTCAGGGCTGTCTGAAAACAGCCTATTTCATTCTAAGCTTGCGTCGATACAGGAGGAAGTCAATATGAGCGGAAAACTGGCATACGTGACCGGTGGGATGGGCGGCATTGGAACCGCCATTTGCCAGCGCCTGGCCAAGGATGGCTTCCGTGTGGTGGCCGGCTGCGGGCCCAGCCGCAACTACCAGCAGTGGCTGGATGAGCAGGCCGCCCAGGGTTTCACGTTTTATGCATCGGTGGGCAATGTTTCGGATTGGGACTCCACGGTCGAGGCATTCAACCGGATCAAATCGGAGCTCGGCGAGGTAGACATCCTGGTCAACAACGCGGGTATCACTCGCGACGGTCTTTTCCGCAAAATGACTGTCGACGACTGGCGCGCGGTGATCGACACCAATCTGAATAGCCTCTTCAACGTCACCAAGCAGGTGATGGACGCCATGGTGGACCGGCAGTGGGGGCGCATCATCAACATCAGCTCTGTCAACGGGCAGAAGGGCCAATTCGGTCAGACCAATTACTCCACGGCCAAGGCGGGTATCCATGGTTTCACCATGGCCCTGGCGCAGGAAGTCGCCAGCAAGGGGATCACCGTCAACACGATCTCGCCGGGCTATATCGGAACCGACATGGTGCGCGCGATCCGGCCAGATATGCTGGAGAAAATCGTGGCCACGATTCCAGTGCGCCGGCTGGGTACTCCAGAAGAAATCGCCTCGATGTGCTCCTGGCTGGCTTCGGATGAATCAGGTTTTGCCACGGGCGCGGATTTCTCGCTCAACGGTGGTTTGCATATGGGGTGATATCCCCCAGGCGCCAGGCAGGCCCTGCCTGCCTGGCAAAGCACGTAAAATCGTCAAGAATTAAAGAGATCTCCCGATCTCGGGGACAGCCATGACGCAAGCTCAATCCGACGCGCCGCAACGTCTGATCAAAAAATATCCCAATCGCCGCTTGTACGACACGCAGACCAGCAGCTACATCACGCTTGCCGATGTCAAGCAACTGGTGCTTGCCGATGAAGCCTTCCAGGTGGTCGACGCAAAAAGTGGCGAGGAACTCACGCGCAGCATCCTGCTGCAGATCATTCTCGAAGAAGAAAGTGGCGGGATGCCGATGTTTTCGTCGACCATGCTGTCGCAAATCATCCGCTTCTACGGGCATGCCATGCAGGGCATCATGGGCAACTATCTGGAGAAGAACATCCAGGCCTTCATGGAAATCCAGCAGCGCATGGCCGAGCAGTCCAAGGGGTTGTATGGCAGCCAGTTTGGTCCGGAAGCCTGGACACAGTTCATGAACGTGCAGACGCCCATGCTGCAGAAGATGATGAATAACTATATTGACCAAAGCAAAAATCTGTTCGTGCAAATGCAGGATCAGATGCAGGATCAAACGCGGGCCATGTTCGCGAATTTTCCTTTTCAACCGGGGCAGGGCCCCGGACGTAAATAGATTGGGTTGATAGTTTTTTTGTAAGAAAGCGCCTTTATGGCGCTTTCTTGCTTTCGAGCGGCCCGATGGGGGGGGGGTGCTTTAAGGTTTGTGTCAGCTCTCTGCCGCTACATTAATGAAAACGGTTCTTGTTTGTGTTTTTGCAAGTTGATACTTACCCGAGGATAAGCTCAATGTTGAAAAAAGCGTTCTGGCTCGCTGCGGCCGCGATGACTGTCTCCGGGGCTGCGACAGCCGCCGAGTATCCGATTGGCAAGCCGGTCGAGAAGGGCGGGATGGAAATTGGCGCAGTTTATCTGCAGCCGGTCGAAATGGATCCTCCGGGTGTGATGCGCGCGGCCAAGGATTCCGACATTCACCTCGAAGCCGACATCCATGCGCTGGCCAACAATGCCACCGGTTTCCCCGAAGGCGAGTGGATGCCTTACCTGGTGGTTAATTTCGAGATTCAGAAAGTCGGCAGCCAGAATGTCCAAAAAGGGCACCTGATGCCGATGGTCGCCAACGATGGCCCTCATTATGGCGACAACGTCAAACTCGAAGGTCCGGGCAAGTACAAGCTCAAGTACACCATTCAGCCGCCGACGGCCGACAAAATGTCGCATTTCGGTCGCCACGTCGACAAGGAAACCGGCGTGGGTCCGTGGTTTGAGCCGTTCGAGCTCGAATATGAGTTCGTCTATGCCGGCACCGGTAAGAAGGGCGGGTACTAATCGTGCGAGCGTTGTGGGCGTTACTGCTGGCGTTGATGCTCTGGATGCCCGCGCATGCGGACGAGTTGCCGACTTTTACGCTCACCTTCAAGCCCGACGGCACGTTCGAGCCGGCCAGGCTTGAAGTGCCGGCCGGTCGCTTCAAGATCGAACTGATCAATGAAAGCAATGAGCCGGTGGAGTTCGAGTCCATCCCGCTGCGCAAGGAAAAGGTGCTGGGCCCTGGGGTGAAGTCCTTCGTGGTCATTACCATTTCACGCCCTGGCGAGTATCCCTTTTTCGATGATTTCCACCAGAACGTGAAAGGCACGCTGGTGGTCAAGCCCAAGGAGTAACCGGGCCCTTATGGAACAGGTTGCATTTATTGTCTGGCGCGAGAGCGTCGAAGCCCTGCTTGTCGTGGGCATTCTTTATTCGTGGTTGCGCGCGACCCCGGAGGGGCGCCGTGGCATGCCTTATCTGTGGGGCGGTGTGGCAGCCGGCTTAGGGCTGGCCCTGTTGCTGGCGCTGGTTCTGCTGGGCGTATCCGAATGGCTGACCGATAGCGGGCAAGAGTGGTTCCAGGCAGGTATGTCGCTGGTGGCCTGCGTACTGGTCGTGCAGATGGTCATCTGGATGAAGCGCCACGGGCGCACCCTCAAGCGCGAGCTCGAGGGCGGTGCCAGACAGTCCGTCGCCAATGACAATTGGTGGGGCTTGCTCATACTGGTTATGATTGCGGTGGCTCGCGAAGGCAGCGAGACCGTGGTGTTCCTATATGGCACCGTGTCGGCCGCTCAGGATGGGGGCAGCCCGTTCATGCTGGCCTTGGCCGGAGTGGGTGGCTTTCTTGTCGCGTTGCTGACGTTCTGGCTTTTGCAATTGGGTGGCAAGCTGATTACCTGGCGGCGGTTTTTCCGCATTACGGAAGTATTGCTGCTGTTGTTGGCCGGTTCGCTCTTGGTCGGTGGCCTGGATCATTTGATTTCGTTGGATGTGCTGCCCACTATCGTCGATCCGGTGTGGGACAGCTCATGGCTGCTCGATGACAGCAGCGGTGTGGGCAAGATTCTGGCCGACTTTGCAGGGTATCGCGCCTTCCCGGCTTTGATTTCAGTGCTGCTGTGGTTGGCTTATTGGTTGGTGGTTTGGCTATTTTTGCGCCGTGCCGACGGTCAGGCTCAAGCAGCACAAGTGACGGCTCGCTCATAAGGTGGCCGACGAGGTTTAGTAATGGCTTCTGCACTCGGGCGGAGCACCGCCCGCTTTACTGGTTTTCTTCGCGATCATGCCCCGCTGCTACGCAAGCTGCAGTGGGGCATTGTCGCGATATATGCCTTTCTTTTGATCGTCCCGGTGTTTTTGCCTTTGCCGGACAACACGGCATCGGTCTTCAATAACCTCACGGTGCTGGCGCAGTTCGCTTTCTGGGGCATCTGGTGGCCGTTCGTGCTGGTGTCCATGCCATTGCTGGGACGCGCCTGGTGTGGCTGGTTTTGCCCCGAGGGCATGCTCACCGAATGGGCCAGCGAGCGTGGCCAGGGGCATGCCATCCCCAAGTGGATGCGCTGGGGCGGCTGGCCTTTCGTGGCCTTTGCGCTGACCACGGTCTATGGCCAATTGGTCAGCGTCTATCAGTACCCACTGGCCGTGCTGGCGGTTCTGGGCGGTTCGACGGTGGCGGCCATGATCGTCGGCTACCGCTACGGGCATAGCAAACGGGTCTGGTGCAAGTATCTCTGTCCGGTCAACGGGGTATTCAACTTGCTGGCCAAGTTGGCACCCTGGCACTACAAGGTCAGCGAAGAGGCATGGCGCCACCCGGTTATTCGCATCGAGCCGATCAACTGTGCCCCGCTCGTGCCCCTGCGGCACATGAAAGGCGCCGGTGATTGCCATATGTGCGGCCGATGTAGCGATTACCGCGGCGCGATCGCGCTGACCCCGCGCTCGCCCGAGGAAGAAATCGTCGATGTGGCTCATGGCGATGGCTGGCAGACCATTCTGATCTGTTTTGGCCTGATGGGTGTAGCCATTGGCGCCTTCCTCTGGAGCGCCAGCCCCTGGTTCGTGACGTTCAAGCAATGGGCGGCGACCTTGCTGGTCGAGCATGACATCACTTGGCCGTTGGTCGACAATGCGCCCTGGTTCATTCTGACGCATTACCCTGAGGTCAATGACAGCTTTTCCTGGCTCGACGGGCTGGGTATTCTGGTGTTTGTGGGCGCAGCGGTGCTGTGTGTGGGCGGAGCGGCATTTCTGGGCCTGTGGCTGGCTGATCGTATCAGCCCGCTGGCGCCGCGTGGCCCAGGGCTCGCAGGCGTGCATAAGCTGGCGCAGTCCCTGATTCCTTCTGCGGGCATCGGCGTGTTTCTGGGGCTGTCAGCCACCACGGTGACCCTGTTGCAGCATGAGGGCGTGCGAACGGGTTGGGTGGCGCCGTTGCGGTTTACCTTGCTGACGCTGGCGGTACTCTGGTCTTTGCGCCTGGCCGCCAGGGTCTTGGGGCAGCGCCCCGGCGGTGCCCTGCGCCATGTCCTGTCCTGGTTACTGGTGGGAGCCGGCCTGGTACCCTTTTGCTTGGCCTGGTGGCTGTTCTTCGTGGCCTGGTAAAAAACACGCGCGTCTGTACCTGTCGCGCTTTGCAGGTGCAGGGCTATATTGTGGGTCCTCTCCCCAGCCTTCGGCCGCGCCGCCATCATGCCTGATTATCGATATCGCCTTGTCAATGTGTTCGCCGATTCGGTGTTCGGCGGCAACCCGCTTTGCGTCTTTGAGGATGCCCGCGGCATGTCGCGGGAGGTCATGCGTGACCTTGCGCTGCAGTTCAACCTTTCCGAGACCACCTTTGTCCTGGATCGGACGCAGCCGGGCGTGGCTGAAGTCTGCATCATGACGCCGACCCACGAGATGGCTTTTGCCGGCCATCCCTCGCTGGGCACGGCGCACGTTTTACGTGAACTGGGCCAGGCGAGCGACGATACGGTGGTGTTGTCCCTGCCGGCGGGTAAAGTGCCCGTCGTGGCTCAGGGGGATGTATGGACGCTGGTTGCGCCATCGACCGGTGCGCCTGGCTTGCGGCGAGCAGGCGTCAGCCGCGCCGACGTTGCCGCTTTTCTGGGTTTGTCCGTCGAGGACCTTGCCGGCGACCCGGTTTGGGTGGACACGGGCATTGAGCAATGCGTTGTGCCCTTGGTGTCGCCGGAAGCCGTCAAACGGGCTGCGCCGCGCGACTGCCTGCAGTGGGAGGACAGCCGTGATGGGCGACGGGTTCTCTATGCCTTTGCATTTGCCGGCCAGCAGCGCGCGGGTCGTGAGGTCGTTTGCGCGCGCTATTTCAGCGCTCGTGGAGCCGGGGTGGTAGAAGATCCGGGCACCGGCTCGGCTTGCGCCAATCTAGGCGGGTGGTTGCAGAGCCAGGGCCGTGAGGTGGCGGGCGGGGTGCTAGTCGAGCAGGGCGACCTCGTGCGACGCCCCTGCCGGCTGTTTCTGGATGTTGATCCCCAGGGCGGGCAGATTCGCGTGGGTGGGCAGGTCCGCACGTTAGGCGGCGGCACCATTCATCTGCCCTGAACGCGGCGTGCTGACGCCAGAGGCAACGGCCCCGCTCAGCGGGCGGCCTGCACGGGGGGCCTTTTGCGGAACGCTTGCGCCGGGACTGACGTCGTGAGCAAAAAAAACCGGGCTCTGACAGAGCCCGGAAAATCCGGCGATCAATCGTGCGACTGATGCGCGGCGCTTACTTGGCCTTGGCGGGATCAACCTTCACGTTGTTTTGGACTTGCTTGACGTCTTCGACCCCTCGGGTCACGACGGCAGCTTTGTCCGCCTGGGCTGCCGTGCCCACGGTGCCGCTCAGGGTGACTACCCCGCTATTGGTTTCAACGGCGACATCCAGCGCGCTCAGATCCTTGTCGCCTACCAATGCCGCCTTCACCTTGCCGGTGATAGCGGTGTCGCTGGCGTACTCGCCCACCGATTGCTTGGGCTTGTGATCGTCGGCGGCGTGAGCCACGGTGGCGAAGGCCGCAGTAGTGCCAAGGGCGATAGCTGCAAACAGTTGTTGAGTTTTCATAGTCGATCTCCCACTAGTTATGGTGCTTGGGGACGCTCAATTTTTAGGTTCATCGAGGAATACCGGGGAATGCAGACCGGATCTTGAGGAAGAAGTACTCCTGATCGCGGTAGCCGTAGGCGCGGCGCTTGATGACTTTGATGGTGTTGTTGATGCCCTCGACGATGCTGGTGTTGAGCCGGTGGCGACAGCGAGACAGAATCCCGTGCAGATAGGCTTTTAGCTTGAGCGCGAAGTGAGCCAAGGCGGCGATGCCGCTGCCCTGAGCCTGTTGCAGCCAGTGATCCCATGCCTGGCGGGCGTAGCCGGGGTGTTGGTAGAACCACAGCTGTTTGAGCTCATCGCGCATCAGATAAGCGGTGAGCAAGGGCTGGTTGGCCTGGAGCAACTCGTCCAACTTTACCGATTGGCACGGATCGAGGTTTTTGCGATTGCGCAGCAGTAGCCAGCGACTGGACTTGATCACCCGGCGGGCCGGCTTGTCGTGCCGCAACTGGTTCGCTTGGTCTACACGCACCCGGTCTATCACTTCACGGCCGTACTTGGCCACGACGTGGAACAGGTCGTAGACGATCTCGGCGTTGGGGCAGTTGGCCTGGATCTCCAGCTCATAGGCCGTCGTCATGTCGATCGCTACGGCCCGGATCTGCTGGGCAACCCCAGTTGGCAGTTGTTCGAAGAAGGCTCTGGCCGTCTCGCGCGAGCGGCCATCACCGATCCATAGCACCTGACGGCGGATCGGATCGACAACGACCGTGGCATAACGATGGCCCTTGTGTAGAGCGAACTCGTCCATCGCTAGGTAGTGGATCTGGCTCCAGTCCGGCTCTTGGATCGCCCGTCGCAGCAGGGCCTTGTCCAGCGCCTTGACCGTGTGCCAACCCAGTTGGAAGAAGCGCGCCACGGCCAGAATGTTGCTGGACTCAAGCAACTGGCTGACCGCCTCGGCCAGCCGGTCGGTCACTCGCTGGTAACGGCCCAGCCAGCTCAGCCTCTCCAGATGCGGTCCACCGCACTGCTCGCACCAGACCCGCCGACGCGGCACTACCAGCGTCACTCGCAGCGCCATTAGCGGCAGATCCCGCACCCGGCGCGTGGTCGTCTCATGCACCTGCCGACATCGGTTGCCGCAGTGCTCGCAGTGCATCGTTCGCGCTGAAGGCTTCAGGTAAATCGTGACCGTCCGGCTCTCACCTTCAGGCCACACGACCCGCTCCACCCGATAACCTTCCCACCCACCCAACCTCTCGATCGTCTTGCGGTCCAGCATGATCCCGGCCTTGATCCTTGAAAAATCAAGGATCAAGCGTAACGGCAATCAAGCACGGCTCCACGCTATTCCGCGATGAACCAATTTTTAGCGCCGCGGCGGGTGGCCGCATATCCGGGTGCTATTTCTTTCTAAGTGTGCCGCTGAGGATGGACAGCAGCGCGAGCACCAGGAAAACAAAGAATAGAATCTTGGCGATACCGGCAGCGCCGGCGGCAATGCCGCCAAAGCCGAGCACGGCAGCGATGATTGCAATGACGAAGAAAACAACCGCGTAGTACAGCATGACGATTCTCCTCGTGAGGTTGGCGCCAACCGCGCAGGGCGGTCAGCGCGGGGCAGGTCAGCGATTCTTATCGAAGAAGTCCGAGACTTCTTTTTGGGCTTCCTGCTTGGTCTTGCCGTAACGCTCTTGAATCAGGCCCGCGAGGCGCTCTGCATTGCCTTCGGTGCGGGTGAGCTCGTCATCGGTGAGTTCACCCCAGGCCGCCTTGGTCTTTCCGGTCAGTTGCTTCCACTTGCCAGCAATGATGTCGTTGTTCATCTCGCCTCCTTGCGTTGCTTCTGTTGGGGAGTTCGCCTGGCCGGGCGACGCTTCCGTGGGTTACCGATCGGCATGGGTCTACCCTAAAAGCCGAGGCATCAGGCTGTCAAACTTGGCTGTGGAAGAATGTAACGGAGGCGGCCTGCGCAATGGGTAAGCGGGGCCCGGGGGGAGTTTCAGAGGGAAAATGCCGTGGAAATAGCCTGAGTTGGCAGGCTTTTTTCCCAGGGCAAAATTTATTTCGCTGTTACGTTGCGGACAGATTTTGTCCTAAACTGATGCGGTTATGTAACTTAATTATTCATCAAAGCATGCGCCGCAACGTGTCGTCGCGCTTGATGTAGTGATGCCACAGTGCCGCCAGGGCGTGCAGCCCGATCACGAAGTAGAACAGGTTGCCCATGAGCTCATGCGATTCTTTGACCAGTGGGCGCCATTCGGGATTGGGCGCGGCAATGCGAAAGCTCCAGTCCAGGCCGATGAGGGTCACGGGCCGGTCGGCCAG
This sequence comes from Bordetella holmesii, assembly GCF_020735985.1. NCBI lineage: Bacteria > Pseudomonadati > Pseudomonadota > Betaproteobacteria > Burkholderiales > Alcaligenaceae > Bordetella > Bordetella holmesii. The sequence continues at coordinate 2,480,494 of NZ_CP085973.1, read as the reverse complement.
GTTCAGCGTAAGCATGCCCAGCAGGGGTTGTGCCAGCAAGAAGATATACAAGGCCAGATGGGCCAGCCGAGCCAGAATGGACAGCAACAGGGACTCATTGAGGTCGACCGGAGGCTCGTGGCGGGCGCGCCATCCGATACGTATCATCGCGGCGACCAGCACGAGGCAGCCGGCCCACTCGTGCATGCCGGTCCAGAAAGGTCTGGAGGGGTCGCCCTTGGGGCCGCGGATCTCGATGGCGAGGTAGGCCAGAGCGACCAGCAGGGCAGTCATCCAGTGCAGGACGACGGCGCCCCGTGTGTAGCGTGGTGGGGCGACGGTTGACTCGGACATCGGCTATGGCTCCGGGCTGAAGGAGCGCATATCGTAGGGGAAGTTAGCTGTCTATTGGCTTGATCTTGAGCCAATTGTTCGGTTTTTTCGCGCAGAATTGCCGTCTGCCGGGGCTGCGGGCGAAGGCGCCTGCCTTCGCCTGCCGCGCTCAGCCTTTTTCGGCAACGCGCTGAGCAATGTGAGCCAGCGCTTCTTCGACCTGATCGACCAGGATCAGACACAGATCGCCTGGCGCCAGACGTTGCAGTGCGCGGTCGATGGCAACGAATTCGCCGCGGATTTCCTCGATGTGAGACGCGCGGCTGGCCTGGGTCAGTCCCTGCCGCAGCAAAGCGATCACTTCGCCATCTTCGCGCCCACGTTGGCACTGGTCTTCGTAGAGCAGCACGTCGTCGAAATGCTCGCCCAGGATTTCGGTCTGCTGGCGCAGATCCTCGTCGCGGCGGTCACCTGCGCCACTGATGACGACACTGCGGCGCTTGGCCGGCATGGCGTCGACTGCGGTGACCAGAGCCTGGATCGCGTCCGGGTTATGGCCATAGTCGGCGATCAGCGTGGCACCGCCGTAGTCGAACACGTTGAAGCGCCCCGGGGCGGTTTGCGCGTCATTGACGAATGTTGCCAGCGCCTGCCGGATCGTGCCCCAGTCCAGCCCCAGCGCCCAGGCGGCACCGACGCAAGCCATGGCATTTTCCACCTGGAAGGTGATGGTGCCGTTGCGCGTAAGGGGGATATCGGCCAGAGGGATGAGGACTTCGTGGCTGCCCTCGGCGGCGACGATGCTGTCGCCCTCGCGATACACCACGCGTTTGCCCTGGGCGCGATGGGTGCTCATGAGGGAGTGATTGCGGTCTTGGGCAAAATAGGTGACGTCGCCGGGGCAGGCGCTGGCCATCTCGGCGACGTGCGCGTCGGCGGCGTTGAGCACGGCCATCCCTTTGCTGCGCACGTACTGCACGATGACCCGTTTGACCACGGCCAGGTCTTCGACGGTGCTGATATAGCCCAGACCCAGGTGGTCGCCCATGCCGATATTGGTGACGATGGCCACGTCGCACCGGTCAAACGCCAGCCCTTCGCGCAAGATGCCTCCGCGTGCGGTTTCGAATACGGCTGCGTCCACATCGGGATGCAGCAGAATGCGCCGGGCGCTGCGCGGACCACTGCAGTCACCGGTGTCGATGCGGCGCTTGCCCACATAAACCCCATCGGAATTGGTCATGCCCACGCGGTTGCCGGCGCAGGTCAGGATATGCGCCGACAGACGCACGGTAGTGGTTTTTCCGTTGGTGCCAGCCACGGCGATAACCGGGATGCGGGCATCGTCGCCCTCGTCGAACATCTGACCGATGATGGCCTCGCCTACTGCGCGCCCCTTGCCGAAAGACGGGTTCAGGTGCATGCGCAGGCCCGGTGCTGCATTGACCTCGACCACGCCGCCGTGTTGTTCTTCCAAGGGCAGATGGACGGTCTCGGCCACGACATCAACACCGCAGATATCCAGGCCGATCATGCGGGCGGCCGTGACGGCACGTGCGGCCAATTCGGGGTGGACCTCGTCGGTGACGTCGGTCGCCGAGCCTCCGGTGCTCAGGTTGGCATTGTTGCGTAACACCACCAGGGCGCCGGCCGGCGGCGTGGACTCGGGCGTATAGCCCTGCTTGTTCAGCACGCCCTGAGCGATGTCATCCAGACGGATCTTGGTCAGAGCCGTGGCATGCCCGTCGCCGCGCAGGGGGTCGGTGTTGACCTGCGCGACCAGTTCGCGAATGGTGTGCACGCCGTCGCCGGTGACTTGGGGCGGGTCGCGGCGCGAGGCTGCCACCAGTGAGTTGCCCACCACCAACAGGCGGAAGTCGTGACCAGGGATGTAGCGCTCGACAATGACTTCGGAGCTGATCTGTGAGGCGGCTTCAAAGGCGGCCAGCACACGTTCACGCGTCTCGATGTTGACCGCAACGCCGCGCCCCTGGCTGCCATCGCGCGGCTTGACCACGACCGGTCCGTTAAGATCCTGGGCCGCCTCCCAGGCGGCTTCGGCATCCTCCACGGAGCGGCCAAGCGGCACCGGTACCCCGGCCGCATCCAGTAGCATCTTGGTGAGGTCTTTGTCCTGCGCGATGGATTCGGCGATGGCGCTGGTGCGGTCGGTTTCGGCGGCCTGGATACGGCGCTGCCGGCTGCCCTAGCCGAATTGCACCATGCTGCCCTGAGTCAGCCGGTGAAACGGAATGCCGCGCGAGGTCGCCGCCGTGACGATGGAACCGGTCGACGGGCCCAGGCGCACATCTTCGTCGAGTTCGCGTAAGCGGGCCAGGGCCTGGGGCAGATCAAAAGGCAGGTCCAGTCGGGCGGACTCAAGCAGTGCCTGAGCCAGCTCCATGGCCAGGCGGCCAACCTCTTCTTCGCTGTATTCGACGACGACCTGAAACACACCCGGTTCGATGGTCGTCGAGGTGCGGCCAAACGTTACAGGGCAGCCGGCATGGGCTTGCAGGGCCAGGGCGCAGGCTTGCAGCACATGGGCCAATGAAACGGACCCGCTGTGCCCTTCGGGCAAAAGCAGGCCGATCTGGGGAAAACGCGCGCGCAACCTCGCCTCGAAGTCAGGCATGTTGTCGATAGAGCATTCATTGTCGGCGCAGGCCGCAATGGCTTCTATGGCGGTATTACGGCTCCAGAGGTTGGGGCCTCGCAAAACGCGGATTCGGGAGACTTCCATGGCAGGCTTTCCTGTCGTCGAAGCGCGCTGCCGGTAGGCAGCGCCTGTAGAGTGTTTGTCGGTCGTTGTTATTGTTGAATCCAGCGGCGCACCAGATCGATGGTCGGTCCGGAGAACGCTTCATCCGATTGCAGCAGGATGAAGTCTTCGCTGGCCCGGCCATCGAGCACATGCCCGATGGCGCGCGCATGATCGGGCTCGTCCACGATCTGCACGGTGCGACCGCTGTCTTGCAGGCCCTGGCGCAGTAACGCTCGCGCCTGGCCGGCCGGACGGCGGCTTTTGACGGTGGTGTCGTCATACAGCACCACCAGGTCGAACAGTTGCCCCAGCAGGCGGCCCTGTTCGATCAGGTCGGCATCACGGCGGTCGGCGCCACCCGAGTAGACGGCCACACGGCGCTTGGCTGGAAAGCGGCGCACCGCCGTGGTCAGCGCGCGCAGCCCGGAGGCATTGTGCACATCGTCGACAACGACGGTGACGGAATCGCGTTCGAACACCGTGAATTGCCACGGTGCGTCGGCCTGATCGATATCGAAGGTTTCAATGCCGGCGCGGATGAGCTCGATCGAGATGTCCAGCGCCCAGGCCGCGGCCACGGCCGCCAGGACGTTCTCGGTCTGAAAGTCGACGCGCGCGCCATGGGTCAACGGCACGGCAGCAATCGCGGCCAGCGTTTCCTCGTGCTCGCCACGAGCCAGCACGATCTGGCCGTCGCGGACGTATACGGCGCGTCTGCCTTGTGCGCGCTGCTGCACCAGAGCGGGCAATTCAGGGTCAATGCCAAAGAACAGTACTTCGCCGTCGCAGAGTTCGGCCATTTCGACCACACGCGGGTCGCGCGCGTTGAGTACGGCCGCGCCGGAAGGCAGGACGACGTCGACCTGGGTGCGAAACACCGTGAACAGGCGCTCGGTTTCATTGATGTCGAAGTCGCCCAGGTGGTCGCCGTCGTCGATGTTGGTTACCACGCCGACCTGGCAGCGGTCATAGGCCAGGCCCTGGCCGAGGATGACGGCACTATCGTTCTCGATGACCGCAGCCTCGACGTTGCGGTTCATCAGCACGCGGCGGCCGGCCGCCCAGTTGGCGCAATCCCCTTTTTGCACCAGCCGTTTGTTCAAGTACAGGCCTTCACTGCAAGCCAGCCCGGTCTGCTTGCCGGACAGGTGCAGCAGCCGGCTGATGAGACGCGCGACCACGGTTTTGCCGTTGGTGCCGGTTACGCCGACGATGGGAATGCGGCCATCCTCTCCTTCGGGAAAGAGATGGTCCACGATGGCACGTCCGACCGGACGCGGCTTGCCGTCAGCGGGTTTCAGGTGCATCAGCAGGCCAGGGCCGGCATTGACCTCGACGATGGCGCCGCGCTGTTCTTCAAGCGGGCGCGAAATGTCTTCGGCCACCAGGTCGACGCCGGCGACGTCCAGGCCCACTGCGCGGGCGGCCAGAGCCACGAGTTCGGCGGTATCCGGGTGCACGCGATCGGTGACATCGAAAGCCACGTTGCCGCTGCGTTGGATAAGCACCCGGCGCCCGGCGGCCGGCACGCCGTCGGCGGTCAGACCCTGACGGGCGATCTCCAGCCGCGCGGCGGAGTCCAGTCGTACGGGATTCAGCGGGTGGTCTTCGGTGCGGCCGCGACGCGGGTCGGTGTTGATCTGGCTATCGATGAGGTCCTGGACAGTGGAGGTGCCGTCCCCGGTGATCCAGGCCGGTTCGCCGGCCGCCGCGGCGACCAGGCGGTCGCCAACCACCAGCAAACGGTGTTCATTGCCGGGCACGAAGCGCTCGACGATCACGCCACTGCCTTCGTCGACCGCGACGGCATAGGCCGATTCGACCTCCTCGCGGCTCGATAGGTTGGTGAACACGCCCCGGCCATGATTGCCGTCATAGGGTTTGACGACCACCGGCAGGCCGATGCTTTCGGCGGCCTCCCAGGCCTGTTCGATGCTATCGACCAACTGGCCTTCGGGCACGGGCACGCCGCAAGTCTGCAGAATGCTCTTGGTCAAATCTTTGTCGCGGGAAATCCCCTCGGCGATGGCGCTGGTGCGATCGGTCTCGGCTGTCCAGATGCGGCGCTGGCGCGCCCCGTAGCCGAACTGCACCAGATTGCCTTCGAACAAGCGGGTGTAGGCGATGTCGCGATCGTCGGCAGCATCCACGATGCAGGCCGTGCTGGGACCCAGGCAATGGCGGTCCACCAGGCGGCGCAGATCCGAGACGGCCTGCTCGACGTCAAAGGGACGGTCCTCGATGGCAGCCATGACCAGGTCGCGCGCCGTGTGCAAGGCCGCCCGGGTCACTTCCTCATGCCAGGCACGGACCACGACTTTGTACACGCCCACCGTGGATGTCTCGCGCGCTTTGCCAAACCCGCCTGGCAGGCCGGCCAGGTACCTTCGCGCAAACGTTGGAGAAAGCCTCCGCGCACGCCCGGGCTGCAGCGGTGTTCGATCAGCGAGGGTAACCAGGCGGTCAGACGTTCATAAAAGCCCGGGATGACATTGGAGGGGCACTCTTCCAGCGCACCGATGTCAACCCACGCCTCTAGCACCGGACGATAGGTCCAAATGTTCGGGCCGCGCAAAGCCACGACATCGAGAAATTCAATGTCCTTCTTTTTCATGATTCGTTCTTTGGTTATGGCGCTTGGCTCGCGCAGGGAATCCGGGTCGCGAGTAGGTCCGGGGGGCGCACGGAGAAAATGAAGTGCCAAGCGGGATTGTGCGGGGATATTTCCTACGGTGGAAAATATGAAAACCGGCTGCTACTATACGCCGCCTTTTCGGCCATATAAACTCGGGCTGTTGTAAGGAACGGACAGGTTTTCCGCCCTTGGTGGGGCAGGATGCCGCCAAGGCGGGTCGAAGCTTTGCTCGAAACGCGTTCTGATGAAAAAACACGATCCTAATTCCGGCGCTCTGGGGCGCGAGTTACCTACGAAGTGGCATGCCGACGTCAACGCCGAGTTGAACGCTGGCGAGACGCTGCTGGGCTGGCTTGAGACTGATCTTGACGCACGTCTGTGCTTTCGTCCAGGCTTGGTGCTGGTTACAGACAGCCGTCTGCTGGCCCGAACGCCTGAGGACAACCAGTGGCGTTCGTATCCGTTCGCGCCCGGGCAACAACTGAGCCTGCAGGATCACGCAGGGGCCGTTTGCCTGGAGTTGGCCAACAACCACGAGCGGCTGGCGCAGTGGCGGTTCACACTGGGCCATAACCCGGCGGCCTTGAAGCTGCTGACGGCTTTCGAGGGCCAGCAGGCCCTGCGACTGTCGCAGATTGTGGCGCCGGCCCAACAGGAGGCCATTTGCCCGACCTGCCAGAATCCCATTCCGCAAGGCCAGGACGACTGTCCGACTTGCGATGAGGAGGTGCAACCGTCGTCGACGTGGGCGTTGCTGCGCCTGTGGCGGTTTGCCCATCCCTATCGCCTGCCGCTGATCTCCGGCTTCATCCTGACGCTGCTGGCCACGGCCGCCACCCTCGTGCCGCCGTATCTCACCATGCCGTTGATGGACGAGGTGTTGATCCCTTTCCAGAATGGCGAAGTCATCGATTACAACAAGGTGCGGTTCTATCTGGGCGGGCTGCTTGCTTCGGCGCTGGTCGCTTGGGCACTGGGCTGGGCGCGCACCTATATATTGGCCTGGGTGAGCGAACGCATCGGGGCCGACCTGCGCACCTCGACATATGCGCATCTTCAGACGCTGTCGTTGGAGTACTTTGGCGGCAAGCGTACCGGGGACTTGATGGCGCGTATCGGCAGTGAAAGCGATCGCATATGCGTATTCATGTCGCTGCACCTGCTGGACTTCGCCACCGATGTACTGATGATCGCCATGACGGCGGTGATCCTGTTCTCGATCAATCCCTGGCTGGCGCTGGTGACCCTGCTGCCTTTGCCCTTCATCATGTGGATGATCCACGTGGTGCGCGACCGGTTGCGCCATGGGTTCGAAAAGGTCGACCGCATCTGGGGAGAAATCACCAACGTGTTGGCCGACACCATTCCCGGTATCCGGGTGGTCAAGGCCTTCGCGCAGGAAAAGCGGGAGGTCGAGCGCTTTCGTGAGGCGAATAATCGCAATCTCGAGGTCAACGACCGCGTCAACACGGTGTGGTCGCTGTTCTCGCCCACGGTCACGCTGCTGACCGAGATCGGCTTGCTGATCGTATGGATTTTCGGGATCTGGCAGGTATCGCAGAAACAGATCACGGTCGGTGTGCTGGCGGCTTTTCTGGCGTATATCGGGCGTTTTTATACCCGACTGGACTCCATGAGCCGTATCGTTTCGGTAACGCAAAAGGCAGCAGCCGGTGCCAAGCGTATTTTTGACATCCTGGATCACGTATCGAGCGTTCCGGAGCCGCAGAGACCGGTCACCCTGCCGCAAGTGCAAGGGCGCATCGAGCTGCGCGACGTGGGTTTTCGCTATGGCAACCGTTCTGTCATTCGCGGCATGAACCTGGCCATCGCACCGGGCGAAATGATCGGTCTGGTCGGGCATAGCGGCTCGGGCAAGAGCACGCTGATCAACCTGATCTGCCGGTTTTACGATGTTTCCGAGGGAGCAATCCTGGTTGACGGCCTGGATATCCGCTCGCTGCGGGTGGCCGACTACCGGGGAAACATTGGTCTGGTGTTGCAAGAGCCCTTTCTGTTCTTCGGCACGATTGCCGAGAACATTGCTTACGGCAAGCCCGATGCCACCCGCGAAGAGATCATCGCGGCGGCACGTGCCGCGCACGCGCATGAGTTCATTCTGCGACTTCCGCATGGTTACGATTCGCTGGTGGGCGAGCGAGGGCAGGCGCTGTCTGGCGGGGAGCGTCAACGTATCTCCATCGCCCGCGCCTTGCTGATCGATCCGCGCATCCTCATTCTCGATGAAGCGACCTCGTCGGTGGATACCACCACCGAGAAAGAAATCCAGAAGGCGTTGGACAACCTCGTACGAGGTCGAACGACGCTGGCGATCGCTCACAGGCTCAGTACGCTGCGGCGCGCCAACCGCCTGGTGGTGCTGGATCGCGGGCGCATTGTCGAAGAGGGCACGCACGAGGTTCTGATGGCTGCCGAAGGTGCGTATTACAAGCTCTATCAGGCGCAGGCGTGTAACAACGAGAACGAGGGCGGCGATGGTGACATCGCCGAGGTCGCATGACGGGGCGCGCCTTGGGCATGGATTTCCAATTGAAGCGCAATGAGATGGGCCGGCTTGTCCTCACGTTCAATGGGCAGACTCATGACGGTGTGATGCCCGTTCGGGCTTTTCCCATCAGTGCACCGGCCGGTGGTTTGTCGCTGGTCACCCCTGACGGGCGCGAGGTATTGTGGCTCGACAGCATCGACTGCGCGCCGGTTGGCGCGCGCGCCTTGATCGAAGAAGATCTGGCAGGACGCGAATTCATGCCCGAGATCCGGCGCATTGTCTCGGTGTCCACCTACGCCACGCCGTCGACCTGGCAGGTCGAGACCGACCGCGGCGACACGCAGTTCGTTTTGCGCGGCGAGGAGGATATCCGGCGTCTGGCGGGGCAGACCTTGTTGATCTCGGACAGCCACGGCATTCATTATTTGATCCGCGACGCCCTGGGGCTGGATCGGCACAGCCGCAAAATCCTGGATCGCTTTCTCTAGTCGTCCCGCCGCAGGGGAGTGTGGCGAGCCAACGTGTCGCGGTACTCGTTCACGGCCTCGGTTTCGCGTCCGAGGAAGTCGTCGATGGCTGCGGCAAAGCGCGGGTCGGCGATCCAGTGAGCCGATTGCGTTGGGGTGGGCAGCAGGCCCCGCGCCATTTTGTGTTCACCTTGCGCGCCGCCTTCGAAGCGGTCCAGACCCTCGGCGATGCAGTATTCGATGGCTTGCATATAGCAGGTCTCGAAATGCAAGCCCGGCATAAACTGCATCGTGCCCCAATAGCGCCCGTACAGAGCATCGGCACCGCACAGATTCAGGGCGCAGGCCAGGGGTTGTTCCTGGCAGAGCGCCAGCACGAGGACCAGGCTGTCGGCGTGCCGGGCATGCAGCCGCTCAAAAAACCCCCGCGTCAGATAGGGGGAGTTTCCATGCTCGAAGTAGGTGCGCTCATAGCAGGCATAGAAAAAATCCAGTTCGGCCGCGCCAATGTCACGGCCGCGAATATGCTGGAAATGCACGCCATGGGCCTGGGCTTTTTTTCTGTCCTGACGAAGTTTCTTGCGTTTGTCGTGATTGAACCCGGCCAGAAATGACTCGAAGTCGGCGTAGCCTGCGTTGCGCCAATGAAACTGCACGCCTTCGCGGACCAGACATCCAGCCTGGCGCAGCGCCGCTATGTCTTTCTCAGGGGCGAACAGGACATGCAACGACGATAGCTTCAAACCTGAGGCCAGCTCGACCAAGCCACGTGCGAGCATGGCCCGCGCCGTGTCGTCCGTGGCAAGCAGCCGCGGTCCGGGCACGGGCGTAAAGGGCACCGCCGCGAGCAGTTTGGGGTAATAGCGCATGCCATGTCGCTCGTAGGCGTCTGCCCAGGCATGGTCAAAGACATACTCGCCGCGCGAGTGCGTCTTGAGATAGAGGGGCACGGCGCCTGCCAGCTTGCCGGCGTGTTGCAGCGTCAGAAAAAAAGGCGTCCAGCCTGTGCGCGGGCCGGCGCAGCCGGTGTCGTGCAGAGCCGAGAAATATGCATGCGACAGTGTGGGGTGCGCGCCGACCAGTTCATCCCATTGCTCGGGATCCAGGCTTTCCAGGGGCGTGTCGACTTGCAGGCGATAAGCGTCATCCATACCGCAATGATAAAGTCCCGCCGGGGGTGCGCACACCGATAACGGGAACATCATGCAGCAACAGGGCGATAGCCTCAGGGCGCAGGCGATGGCGGCATTGGCCGCTCGATCCTGGCAAGACAAGCTGGCCGCGGTGGCGGCACTGGACGACGGGCAGGGCATTGGCGCCGATGGCGCGTTGACGCCGCCGCCTGGGTTGCCCGGCCGCCCAGACCGGCCCGAGCTTGTTCCGCCTGCACAGGTCAAACAGCGCTCGGTGCGCAACGAACAGGGCCGGGCCGCGCTCTTGCACGCCCTGGCGCACATCGAATTCAATGCCATCAATCTGGCCCTGGACGTGATCTGGCGTTTTCCGGGGTTGCCGGACCAGTTTTACCAGGATTGGCTCCAGGTGGCGCGCGAAGAGGCGTATCACTTTGACATGTTGCGAGTCCATCTCACCAGTCATGGATATGACTACGGTGATTTGCCTGCACATGGCGGCCTCTGGGAAATGGCCGAGAAGACCCGCGGTGATCTCCTGGCCAGGCTGGCGTTGGTGCCGCGTACGCTGGAGGCGCGCGGCTTGGACGCTTCCCCCCTTATTCGCGACAAACTCGCGCAGGCCGGTGATATGCGGGGAGCTGCCATTCTGGAGATCATTCTGCGCGATGAGATCGGGCATGTGGCGATTGGCAACTTCTGGTATCGACATTGTTGTGTGCTGCAGGGCCGTGACCCGCTCACCACGTATGCCGAGCTGAGCGCGCAGTACGGCGCGCCCAGGCTGCGCGGCCCCTTCAATGTGCCCGCACGCCGCGCTGCCGGCTTCGTTGATGCAGAGATCGAAGCGCTCGAGCGCCAGGCACAGGCGTAGCCGGACGGTACCGGCCACGTTTAGAATGCCCGCATGAAGACCTTTCCGATCCTGCTTGCCGCGGCCACGATGATGGCTGCCGGCCCTTCCCATGCCGAGACCTCTGCCGAGGATCTGGCCGCATACCGCCAGTGCCTGACCGAATTGCGCGCCAAGGCGCCGCAAGCCGGAGTCAGTGCCGCGACCTATGATCGCTACACCAAGGACTTGACGCCCGATATGGATGTCATCGGCCTGCTTGACGCTCAGCCTGAATTCAAAACGCCCATCTGGGACTATATGGCGGGCCTGGTCGATGCACAGCGCGTCGAGGACGGGCGCCAGGGTCTGGAGCAATGGAGACAGGTGCTGTCGCGTGCGCAGAACGAATTCGGTGTCGATCCCGCCACGGTCGTGGCGGTTTGGGGGGTGGAAAGCAATTTCGGCAAGAATCTGGGCGGACGTCCTCTGCTGACATCGTTGTCCACCTTGAGCTGCTTTGGGCGGCGGCAAAGTTATTTCCGCGGCGAGTTCCTGGCCACACTGCGCATCGTGCAGGACGAGCACGTCAACCTGGATCGCTTGAAGGGCTCCTGGGCCGGGGCCTTTGGGCAGACACAGTTCATGCCGTCGATCTATCTGCGCCTGGCCGTGGATTTCGACGGTGACGGCCGCCGGGACTTGATCGACAGCGTGCCCGACGCGCTTGGATCGACCGCCAATTTCCTCAAACGCGCCGGCTGGAACAGCGCCTTGCCCTGGGGATTCGAGGTCACTCTGCCCGAAGGGCTGGATACGTCGGCCGCTGGGCGGCGCAACAAGCAGCCCATGTCGGCCTGGGGCGCACGCGGTATCAAGCGCGCCGATGGCAAGCCGCTGCCGAGCGGGGATACGCCCGTCGGCCTGCTGTTGCCCGCCGGACCTGAAGGCCCTGCTTTTCTCGTGGCGCGCAACTTCGATGCGCTCTATTCGTATAACGCTGCCGAAAGCTACGCGCTGGCGATTGCGCACTTGTCGGACCGCTTGCGCGGTGGACTGCCGTTTGCGCACGCCTGGCCGACCGATGATCCGGGGCTGTCGCGCGCCGAGCGCAAGGAAATCCAGGAGTTGCTCGTCGCTCGCGGCTATGACATCGGCACCCCCGATGGCGTGATCGGCACGCGGACCCGGCAAGCGCTGCAGACGGTGCAGCGCGAGCTGGGCTTGCCCGATGATGGGCGCGCCGGCCAGAAAACCCTCAAAGCCTTGCGCGCGCAGCGCTGAGCATTTGCTTGCATAACGGCCGGGCCGTCGATGCCGCCCGAGTCTATACTGGCCTTCCCCGACAGTCTGAAGGAGTGCGTGATGAGTCTTCTGGATACTTTGTCTTCGATGGCCGGCGGAGACAGCAATCGCGGGTCCGCGGCGTCGCTCGTGCCGGCATTGATAGAACTGGTGGGTAAATATCCCGGCGGCCTGAGTAGCTTGCTGAATCAACTGCAAATGGGGGGTCTGGGTCCCGTGGTGGCCTCATGGCTGAGTTCAGGCCCCAATGAGCCGGTTTCGCCGCAAGAGTTGGGTGCGGCGCTGGATCCCGGCATCGTCAGCGACCTGGCCGAGCGCACTGAGCAGGACCACCATGCCGTGCTGGAAGGCTTGAGTTTCGTTCTTCCCAAACTGGTCGATCAAGCCTCGCCTGACGGCGCCGTTGCGCAGGGCCAGCAGGGGCTGGATGCCAGCGAGCTTCTTGGTTCGTTGGCCAGCCTGTTGGGCGGCCGCGGCCAGGCGGGTTAGCACACCGGGCCGCCGCTGCGCGTCAGGCAAGGTGCCCATGCCTGACTTTGGCGATCGCGTGTCCCTGTGGCGTAGTGCGGCGCGGGGCACCAATTCTCGCTGCTGACCGGTACTTGCGGCCAATAGCCGGGCAGCAGGGATTCGACGACACTGCTGCCGGTAGCGTGGCGGAGACCATTTAGCCTGTTCGTGGACATAATCAGAAATATTCAATTGATGGCATCCTGCAGCGACTCTGCGGCGCCGATGGCGGGCGGAGAATTTGCCGTGCGCGCTATCCGGGAGGCTATGATCCTAAGCCTTGCGGACTTGCGTCTTCGATCACTGTTCTGATGCGCCGACTCGATTTACGCCGTCTGATTCTGGGGCTGAGCATTCTGTCCTTGCTGCTGGCCATGGCCGGCGCCCTATATGCGAGCAGTGTGGTTCAGCGGGAAATCCTCGTGGGAAGTTCGCTGGAGGATAACCGCGCCTTTGCGCAGAAACTGGCGCGCAGCGCCGATATCTTTTTACGCGAAAGCCTGACCGAACTGGCTTACTCCGCCCGGCTGATAGGCAGGGAAGGTGGCACGGAGCAAAGCGTGCAGCGCGAGGTCGAACGCCTGAAAAATCAGAGTGGCAATTTCAATGCCACGGCATTCGTCAACGCCGATGGGGTCATTGCCGGCATCACACCGGCCGAGCCCGGCGTCGCCGGCAGGCAGGTGAGTACCAACGCCATGGAGCAGGCGCTGGCCAGCCGCTTGCCGCGCATCAGCGAACCCTTTCTGTCTCCTGGGGGGCGTTGGATCGTCGCCATATCCCAGCCGGTGTTCCTGCCCGATGGCCGTTTCGGCGGCTTCATCATGGGATTGTTGTACCTGCATGAGCGCAATGCCTTGGGAGAAATACTGGGCGAGCAGACGCACCGCAACGGGGCGTATCAGTATGTCGTGGATCAGCGCGGTATCTTGCTGTTTCATCCCAATTTGCGCAGCGTGGGGCAGATCGTTGACCAGAACGCCGCCGTACACGAATTGATGCTCGGCCAGGAGGGTGCCCAGCGGATCGTGAATACCGAGGGCGTGGATATGCTGAGCGGTTATGCCCTGTTGCGGGAAACCGGCTGGGGCGTGGTCGCGCAACGCCCCACCGACGGCGTGCTCTCGCGCACCCAGGTTTTGCTGTTGCGTACCATCCAGACGTCACTGCCCTGGCTGTGCCTGTCGTTGTTGTGCGTATGGTGGCTGGCCAATCGGATTGCGCGTCCGCTGGCGCAATTGGCGGGGGCCGCCGCCGATCTGGACAAGCCCCGCGTGGCCGACAGGCTCGCGGGGGTGGGCGCCTGGTATCGGGAAGCCGAGCAGTTGAAGACGGCGCTGGGCGCAGTCAGCCGCAAGATCGGCACGAAATTCAATCAGTTGCGCCAGGATAGCCTGACGGATGCCTTGACTGGACTGCTCAACCGGCGGGGTCTGGATGAAATCCTGCAAAGCGAGCCGCGCTATGGCAGAGCGATGGCCGTGCTCGCGGTGGACATCGACCATTTCAAATCCATCAACGATGGGCTGGGCCATGCGGCCGGCGATGCAGTCATCCGTGGTATTGCGGCGTTGCTACGCAGCCGTGCTCGTGCCAGTGACATGCTGGGGCGCTTGGGGGGAGAAGAGTTCGTGGTGATTCTGCCGAATACTGACCGGCCACAGGCGCTTCAGGCCGCCGAGCGCATTCGTGCCGCTGTCGAGACGTTCCAGGCCGTGCCGGGTGGCGCGTGCACGGTCTCGGTCGGGGTGGCGGTCTACCCGCACGAAGGCGCCTCCCTGACCGAGGTGCTCGCGCGCGCCGACGACGCTCTGTACGAGGCCAAACGTGGCGGCCGCAACAGGGTGTGCGATGCGGCCAGTATGTAATGGCGCCGTGCGCGCTGCGTGCCGATGTTTGCAGGTTCAGGGCTGATCGGCGTGCAGCCAGGGCAGGGGGCAGGGGCTTACCACGAAGCACAAGCCGGCATTGTCTTGCTTCCAGACAAACCCCGGGGCCAGGCGGCCAGCCATGGGCAGCATCAGCACATGCGGTTCGCCGCGGAAGTCGCCTTCCCAGCCTGCGCCTTCGGCCGCACTTTGGGCCTCGTTGAACGCCGCGCGCCAATCGTCGCGCGACAGCCCCTCATCCAGGCTATCCTCGGACAGGGCCAGAGCTTCGGCCACGGTCAGCAGGAAGTCCCAACCACCGTCGAGCGGGGGGATTCGATATACATGCCAGTTCATACGTTGCTGTACTCCTTGAGCGGTTCAGTGTAGCCAAGATGGCCAGGAACGGTTCGTCTGCGGTCAATGCACAAGCCGGCCCCGGCGGAGGGATTCCGGCGGTGCGTGACTGCGCACCATCACGAGGTAGATATTATGACTTTTCGTACCGCATTGATTACGGGTTCGTCGCGAGGCATCGGCGAGGCTATCGCCAGCCGGCTGGCACAGGACAATTATGCCGTTGCCATTAATTACGCGTCGCGCGGTGATGATGCCGAGGCTTTGGCTGGCCGATTGCATGCCAACGGCGCACGGGTGCTGGCGCTACAGGGCGATGTCGCCGATGCGGCCAGCGCGGCGGCGCTCTTTGACCGTGTCCAGGCGGAATGGGGTGGCCTGGATGTACTCGTGAACAATGCCGGAGTGCTGCAGACCGTGCCGCTAGCGGAGACAAGCGATGCCGCGTTCGATCACATGATGAACATCAATGTGCGCGGGGTATTCAACATGCTCAGGCTTGCCGCGCAGCGGGTGCGCGCCGGAGGTGCCATCGTCAACGTTTCGAGCACACTGGTGGCGACCAACCTGCCTGGCTACGGCGTATATGTCGCTAGCAAGGCGGCCGTCGAAGGTTTCACGCGGGTGCTGGCCAAGGAGTTGCGCGGGCGTGATATCACCGTCAATGCCGTGGCACCGGGCCCCGTGGCGACCGAGCTTTTCCTGTCCGGCAAGTCCGCGGAACAGATTGCAGGTTTCGCGAAGACCGCGCCGCTCGAACGTCTGGGCGAGCCCGCTGACATCGCCAACGTGGTGGCTTTCCTGGCCGGTCCCGATGGCCGCTGGGTGCATGGTCAGGTATTGCGGGCCAATGGCGGCCTGGCCTGATCCGGGTCAGGCGTTACCGTGAGGCTTTCTTCTGGTCTACGGAGACGCGTTTATCATCATGTTTGACTCGCTGCACGCGCTTTACTCCTCTCTGGCGGCAAAATTACCGGCGTTAGGGCCATGGCAGGGGCCACTGGCCTGCGCGCTCGCTTTCGTCAAATCGCTGCCGCTGGTCGCGCTTTTTATTCCAGGCACGGCGCTTTTGCTGTCTATCGGCGCGGCGATACGTTTGAGCGAAGCGGGCTTTGTTGAGGTCTGGCTGGCTATCTCGTTGGGAGCGGCGTTGGGGGACTGGGTGTCTTTCGCCGTGGGCGGCTGGGCGGGCCCGCGCGTGACGCATTGGCGCTGGGTCAAGCGTCGCCCGCAGCTTGTGTTGCGCGCGGCAGCGTTCGTGCAGCGCTGGGGAGTGCTCAGTATCTTGCTGTGCCGATTTTTTGGCCCGCTGCGTGCCACTGTTCCCATGGCCGCTGGCGTGTTCGGCATGCGGGCGGCCTGGTTTCAGGCGGCCAATTGGGTTTCTGCACCCCTATGGGCGGCCGCGCTGCTGTTGCCGGGCTGGTTGGGCAGCAGTTGGCTGCAATAGCGGCCGGGCGCCAGGCCGCTATTGCCGCAGCCCGGCGCTTTAAATGAAGCTTCAGACCCCAACGACCGATACGGCCTTGGTCACCAAGTAGGCTTCCAACGCCTCGGGGCCGCCTTCGGATCCATAGCCAGAGTCCTTGACCCCGCCAAATGGCAGCTCGGCCGACGGCGTCGCTGGCTGATTGACCCAGAGCATACCCACTTCGAGACGGCGCGAGAGTTCATGCACGGTCTTGATCGAACGCGTGAATCCATACGCCGCCAGCCCGAAAGGCAGACGGTTGGCCTCGGCGATGGCTTCATCCAGCGTATCGAAGCTGCGGATCGCGGCGATCGGGCCGAACGGCTCTTCATTGAAAATGTCTGCATCCAGCGGCACGTCCGTCAGAATGGTCGGTGCAAAGAAGTTGCCTGCGCCGCCCACGCGCGCGCCGCCGGTCGCCACGCGGGCGCCTTTTTCGTTAGCGTTCTTGACGATTTTGTCCATGGCGGCCAGGCGCCGGTCATTGGCCAGCGGGCCCAGCGTGGTGCCTTCGGCCAGACCATCGCCGAGCTTGAGCTTTTCGGCGTGAGCGACAAAGGCGCGTTCAAACTCCGCCTTGATGCTCTTGTGCACCAGAAAGCGCGTAGGCGAGATGCAGACCTGGCCCGCATTGCGGAACTTGGCCCCGCCGGAGGCCTTGACGGCGAGTTCGACATCGGCGTCTTCTGCCACGATCACCGGAGCGTGGCCGCCGAGTTCCATGGTCACGCGTTTCATGTGGCGGCCGGCCAGCGCAGCGAATTCCTTGCCCACCGGTGTCGAGCCGGTGAACGTCACTTTGCGGATCACGGGGTGGGGGATGAGGTAGCTGGAGATCTCCGCCGGCGAACCAAATACCAGGCCCAGGACACCTTTGGGGATACCCGCATCAACAAAACAGTTCAACAACGCGGCTGGCGAGGCCGGGGTTTCTTCGGGCGCCTTGACCAGGAAAGAGCATCCCGAGGCCAGAGCGGCGCCGAGCTTGCGCACCACCTGGTTGACCGGGAAATTCCAGGGCGTAAAGGCCGCGACGGGGCCGACGGGCTCTTTGATGACCAGTTGTTGTGCCGCTACATTGCGCGAGGGCACGATACGGCCATACACACGCAGCGCCTCATTGCCGAACCAATCGATGATGTCTGCGGCGGCCAGGACTTCGCCGCGCGCTTCGACCAGCGGTTTGCCTTGTTCGCGCGTCAGCAGGCGGGCGACGGCGTCGGCGCGCTCACGCAGCAGCGCTGCCGCCTTACGCATGATGCCGCAGCGCTCATGGGCGGACATGTCACGCCAGGTTTCGAAGCCGCGCTGCGCGGCAGCCAGGGCGAGATCCAGATCCTGCCGGCTGGCGCTGGCGACCCGGCCGATCTTCTGACCGTTGGCCGGATTGACGACATCGATGAATGCGCCGCCCTGGGCCTGACGCCATTCGTTGTCGATCAGTAGCAAAGTATCTGGGTAGTCGCTCATGAGTATTCCGTGGTTGGGGATTAGGACGATGGCGGCCGCAGGCGCACATCATGCCGGTCGGGCTATTTTCCAGGTGCGCATCCTTCAGTGCAAGGTCGAACGCGAAATGCACAACGCCAGCGCCGTGGCGTTGAGGTGCAGGTTGCGGCATGCAAGCGCGTCAAAAATGGCGTGTGCGTCAGCAGCATCGCCGTGCGCAGGCATCGCCTCCTGGGCCAGCGAGCTCAAAGGGCCTGGCAGGCAATGCAAGGCGATCTGCTGTTCCTCGCATAGCGTCAGCGCGCAACGTGCTGCAGTTCCTGGACGTTACCTGGCCAATGATAACGGCTCAAGGCCAGACGCGCCGCCAGTTCTCTCCTGCCGGATCGCAGAAAGCCTTGGTCAGAGCCAGTGTCAGCACAAGCCGGCCCGACTCTTCACGTCTCGTAGCTACGCCGCCTTGGTGCGAGGCTACGGGCTGCGCCAGGAATTCATCACGCCGCACTGCCCGCCGCAAAACGGAATGGTCGAACGTGTGATCCGCACGTTGAAGGAACAACGCGCACATCGGCATCGCTTCGAGACCATCCAGCATGCCAGCCGTGTTATCGGGGGCGGGATACGCTTTTACCACCACCGCCGCCGCCCGCATCAGGCGCTCGGCATGAAACCCCCGGTCAACGCATGTGCATAGCCGCTTAACCTGAGCCAGCTTCTGCTGGGTCATGACAAAGAACAACCGGCAAAGTTGGGGTTTCTGAGTGTGGTGGCGCAACACGGAACCGAACCCGCGTTCGATTTCTGAATAAAAGTCCGTCCGCAAAACCGCAATCCCCACTTTGAGTCATTTGGCTGTTTTCGCGGACATTGGCCGGACCGGGGGTGGCGGCATGGCTTGCGGCACTCGGCGAACAATGCATTTGCATTGATTTGGCAAGGCTAATGCATTACCATGTGAGGCATTCACGTCTTTGACCGGATAGCGCCATGTCCGCCACCCTCGAAGCCCAATCCACGTTGACCGACCGCTACCAGACCACGGTGCCGGAAACCGTGCGTCGCGCCCTTCGGCTGGGCAAGCGCGACAAGATCCACTACTCCATCCGCCCCAGCGGCGAGGTGGTGCTGACGCGCGCCGAGATGTCCGAGGGCGACGACCCGGTGCTCGGACAGTTCCTGAGCTTCCTGGCCCGGGACATTGCTAGCCATCCTGAGCGCCTGCAGTCTGTGGATGCCGCCCTCGTCCAGCGTCTGCAGTCCCTGGTCGGCGGCGTCGAAGTCGATCTCGATGCCGTCCTGTCGGCTGGCGATGAATGAGCACGGGCAAGCCCGAACCCTTGGTCATTCATGGCTGGACGGTCTTCGCCCACTCGCTGTTCCTTGCACAGATTGAAGCGCTGGCACAGCTGGTCGAGGCCTTGAAGCAACAGGATCCGGTCGGGTACGTGAAAAAGAACGCCAGCAAGCGATTGGCGGCCATCACGAAGTTGGCCTTCGATGTCGTCCCGCAAGATCCGGCCCGACCGGAGTATCGCCAAGGCGGCACCCTTGGCCATGATCACAAGCACTGGTTCCGCGCGAAGTTCTTCCAGCAGTACCGGCTGTTCTTTCGCTATCACGCGCCCAGCATGGTGATCGTGTTCGCGTGGGTCAACGACGAGGGCACCAAGCGCGCTTACGAGAGCAGCGACGATGCCTACCGGGTGTTCCGCAAGATGCTGGAAAGCGGCCGTCCTTCGGACGACTGGAACCAGTTGCTGACCGAGGCCCGGGCCGAGGCGCAGCGCTTGCAGCAGTTCGCCGCTGGAGTCACGTCATAAGGCTTGGCGTCTTCGGCGAGCAGCGTTGTCATGGGGTTATCTGTCGTGGCGCAGAAGATGCACTATCCCGTGATGACCGATAGGCAGGTTGTCACCCGATAGAAGGTCGGCATGAATACCCTGCGGCGCTGGCGCCTCGACAATGAACATCCCCCGTTTACGGGGTTGAGCCGCTGCAACCGGGAACCGCGTCAACACTGGGGGACCGGGCAAAAAAAAGTTCATCGAGGAATACCGGGGAATGCAGACCGGATCTTGAGGAAGAAGTACTCCTGATCGCGGTAGCCGTAGGCGCGGCGCTTGATGACTTTGATGGTGTTGTTGATGCCCTCGACGATGCTGGTGTTGAGCCGGTGGCGACAGCGAGACAGAATCCCGTGCAGATAGGCTTTTAGCTTGAGCGCGAAGTGAGCCAAGGCGGCGATGCCGCTGCCCTGAGCCTGTTGCAGCCAGTGATCCCATGCCTGGCGGGCGTAGCCGGGGTGTTGGTAGAACCACAGCTGTTTGAGCTCATCGCGCATCAGATAAGCGGTGAGCAAGGGCTGGTTGGCCTGGAGCAACTCGTCCAACTTTACCGATTGGCACGGATCGAGGTTTTTGCGATTGCGCAGCAGTAGCCAGCGACTGGACTTGATCACCCGGCGGGCCGGCTTGTCGTGCCGCAACTGGTTCGCTTGGTCTACACGCACCCGGTCTATCACTTCACGGCCGTACTTGGCCACGACGTGGAACAGGTCGTAGACGATCTCGGCGTTGGGGCAGTTGGCCTGGATCTCCAGCTCATAGGCCGTCGTCATGTCGATCGCTACGGCCCGGATCTGCTGGGCAACTCCAGTTGGCAGTTGTTCGAAGAAGGCTCTGGCCGTCTCGCGCGAGCGGCCATCACCGATCCATAGCACCTGACGGCGGATCGGATCGACAACGACCGTGGCATAACGATGGCCCTTGTGTAGAGCGAACTCGTCCATCGCTAGGTAGTGGATCTGGCTCCAGTCCGGCTCTTGGATCGCCCGTCGCAGCAGGGCCTTGTCCAGCGCCTTGACCGTGTGCCAACCCAGTTGGAAGAAGCGCGCCACGGCCAGAATGTTGCTGGACTCAAGCAACTGGCTGACCGCCTCGGCCAGCCGGTCGGTCACTCGCTGGTAACGGCCCAGCCAGCTCAGTGACCTGCTCCCCGTGATTAGTACGAAATCGATGTAGAGTCCGTTCCCAAAGGAATGGCAATGAAGAAACGATTTACGGAAGAGCAAATCATCGGCGTGCTCAAGGAAGCCGATGCAGGTGCCAAGCCCGCAGAGTTGTGCCGCAAGCACGGAATCTCCGAGGCAACGTACTACAACTGGAAGGCGAAGTTCGGTGGCATGACGGTGTCGGACGCTCAGAGGCTCAAGGAGCTGGAGCAGGAGAACAACAAGCTCAAGAAGCTGTTGGCCGAGTCGATGCTGGACAAGGCGGCGCTTCAGGATCTGCTAAGCCGAAAGTAGTCAGCCCGCAGGCCAAACGCGAGGCGGTCAGGACATTAATGACCGAGCGCAGCATGGGTGTTACCCGGGCCTGTGGGCTGGTAGGAATTTCGCGGTCGCTGTTTGCCTACGAGAGCACACGCTCAGGCGATGCTGCGCTGACCGAGCGCATGAAAGAGATGGCAGTGGCGAAACGACGCTACGGCTATCGGAGGATCCATGTGCTCTTACGTCGCGAAGGCTGGCAAGCAAATCACAAGCGAATCTGGCGGCTGTACAGTCTGGCAGGGTTAAGCGTGCGAAAACGAAAGCGTAAGCGAATCGCGGCGACCGAGCGCGTGGTTCGCCCAGCGGCAATCGCGCCGAATCAGAGTTGGTCAATGGACTTTGTGGCCGACGGCCTAGCCTATGGCCGCCGATTCCGCTGTTTGACTATCGTCGATGACTACACTCACGAATGCCTGGCCATCGAGGTCGATACGTCGTTGCCGGGACTGCGTGTTGCCATGGTGCTGCAACGGCTGGCGGAGATGCGTGGCCTGCCGCGATCTATTACCGTGGACAACGGGCCAGAGTTCGCCGGAAGAGCCTTGGACGCCTGGGCCTACCAAGCAGGCGTAAAGCTGTCGTTTATTCGGCCGGGTAAGCCGGTGGAGAACGCTTATATCGAAAGTTTCAACGGCAAGTTCCGCGACGAATGCCTTAACGAGCACTGGTTCTTGTCCCTGCGACAGGCTAAAAGCTTGATCGAAAACTGGCGAGTCGAGTACAACACCGATCGGCCTCACAGCGCGCTCGGATATTTAACGCCGGCGCAATTCGTGCAGGCTCATCAGAAAGAAGGTCTTTTACCCCTGGGCTCTATGTCGGTGCCGTACTAAATCTGGGGGCAGGTCAGTCCCAATGCATTCACGGCCCCGATCTGACAGCAGACTGCAGGCAAAAAAAATGGTTCATCGAGGAATACCGGGGAATGCAGACCGGATCTTGAGGAAGAAGTACTCCTGATCGCGGTAGCCGTAGGCGCGGCGCTTGATGACTTTGATGGTGTTGTTGATGCCCTCGACGATGCTGGTGTTGAGCCGGTGGCGACAGCGAGACAGAATCCCGTGCAGATAGGCTTTTAGCTTGAGCGCGAAGTGAGCCAAGGCGGCGATGCCGCTGCCCTGAGCCTGTTGCAGCCAGTGATCCCATGCCTGGCGGGCGTAGCCGGGGTGTTGGTAGAACCACAGCTGTTTGAGCTCATCGCGCATCAGATAAGCGGTGAGCAAGGGCTGGTTGGCCTGGAGCAACTCGTCCAACTTTACCGATTGGCACGGATCGAGGTTTTTGCGATTGCGCAGCAGTAGCCAGCGACTGGACTTGATCACCCGGCGGGCCGGCTTGTCGTGCCGCAACTGGTTCGCTTGGTCTACACGCACCCGGTCTATCACTTCACGGCCGTACTTGGCCACGACGTGGAACAGGTCGTAGACGATCTCGGCGTTGGGGCAGTTGGCCTGGATCTCCAGCTCATAGGCCGTCGTCATGTCGATCGCTACGGCCCGGATCTGCTGGGCAACCCCAGTTGGCAGTTGTTCGAAGAAGGCTCTGGCCGTCTCGCGCGAGCGGCCATCACCGATCCATAGCACCTGACGGCGGATCGGATCGACAACGACCGTGGCATAACGATGGCCCTTGTGTAGAGCGAACTCGTCCATCGCTAGGTAGTGGATCTGGCTCCAGTCCGGCTCTTGGATCGCCCGTCGCAGCAGGGCCTTGTCCAGCGCCTTGACCGTGTGCCAACCCAGTTGGAAGAAGCGCGCCACGGCCAGAATGTTGCTGGACTCAAGCAACTGGCTGACCGCCTCGGCCAGCCGGTCGGTCACTCGCTGGTAACGGCCCAGCCAGCTCAGCCTCTCCAGATGCGGTCCACCGCACTGCTCGCACCAGACCCGCCGACGCGGCACTACCAGCGTCACTCGCAGCGCCATTAGCGGCAGATCCCGCACCCGGCGCGTGGTCGTCTCATGCACCTGCCGACATCGGTTGCCGCAGTGCTCGCAGTGCATCGTTCGCGCTGAAGGCTTCAGGTAAATCGTGACCGTCCGGCTCTCACCTTCAGGCCACACGACCCGCTCCACCCGATAACCTTCCCACCCACCCAACCTCTCGATCGTCTTGCGGTCCAGCATGATCCCGGCCTTGATCCTTGAAAATCAAGGATCAAGCGTAACGGCAATCAAGCACGGCTCCACGCTATTCCGCGATGAACCAAAAAAATCCCAACCGGCAAAGGTTGGGATTTCTGAATTTGGTGGAGCCGGGGGGAATTGAACCCCCGTCCGCAAGCCCTCCACAGTCAGTTCTACATGCTTAGTCGATCTATTTGGATTTAACCCCGGACTTAGCCGATCAACGGGCCGGACCGAGGCGATTCACGTAATTTAAATCTGAGCCGTGTGACCCCAGCGCAGACCGATTCCTTGTGAATAACGTTGCTGTGGTTCGAGGGTTGCCCCCCTAGGAAGTTGCCTTCCTCCACCTGACCCAAGGACAGATCAGTGCAACGGCTCACCGCTTAAGCGGCGAGAGCGAAACGCTCGTCGTTGGCGTTTGTTTTGTTTCCAGTGGATTTACGAGCTTACTGGTGCTCGGCATGCCCTGAGCTGCTTCATGACCCACGTCGAATCCGGATCGGCCCCTAGGGAACTTCCTATTGTACGTTAAATGGGTGTCGGGCGCTGGATGGCAAGCGCACGTTCAGTTGGTCTGGATATGGGCGCTGTCAATGATTTGGGTCCAGCGCCGGGTTTCACCTGCCGAGAGCTTGGCCAGATCGTCGGCGGTACCGGGATAGGGCAAGGCGCCTTGATCGGCAAGAAGGGAGACGGTGGCCGGCTCGCGGGCGATGGCGAGGATGGTTTCCTGAAGTTTCTGGATGATCGGCGCGCTGGTGCCGGCCGGGGCCATGACGCCATACCAGGACTCTACGACGGCGTCGGCCACGCCGCTTTCGGTCAGGGTAGGTACATCCGGGATGGTGGAGCTGCGTTGCGCACTGGCCACTGCGAGAACACGAATTTTGCCTGGTTTGATATAGGCCAGGACGTTGGGCAGGTTGGCAAACAGGATCTGCACTTGGCCGGAAAGCAGGTCCGCGGTGGCGGGGCCGGCGCCACGATAGGGAACGTGGGCGAACTGGGTGCCGGTACGCGCCATGAAGAGTTCACCGGTCATGTGGTTGACGGATCCGATGCCAGCGGAGGCCATGTTGAGCTTTCCGGGGTTGGCGCGCGCGTATTGGAGAAGCTCTGCCACGCTTTTGGCCGGCGTATCGGCGGAGACCGCCAGTACGTTGGGTACAGTGGCAAATAAGGCGATGGGAGAAAAATCGTTTTGAGCGTCGTAGTGCAGCTCCCGGGCCAGCAGTGGCTGGATGGACTGCTGGCCCATCGTGGCCAGTAGCAGGGTGTAGCCATCTGCCGGCGATTTGGCGACAAAGCCCGCCCCGATGCTGCCGCCACCACCAGGCTTGTTCTCGACGATGACGGTCTGCCCCAGGACTTCGCTCATCCGGGTGGCGAGCAGCCGGCCCATGAGGTTGACGGTTCCGCCTGGCGCAAAAGGCACGACCAGGGTGATGGGCTTATTGGGATAAGACTGGGCGCGTGCCTGGGGGGCTGGCCCGAAGCCGAGGCCAAGAGCAATGCAGGCTGCCGTGGCGATTTTGAACATGGTTTTCCCCTTGTGTATGAATGGTATGGGAGGATCAGTGCGTCTGGGCGAGTAGTTCGTCCATGCCTTGGCGCAGTTGCTTCTGTGCGCGGGCGACGCGTTGCACGGTGTGCTCCAGGCTCAGGCGCCGCGTCTGCAGGGCCTGATCTTGTTCTGCGAGTCTGGCCGCAACGAGTTCGGAAGCCGGGCCACCGCCGGAGCGCCGCGCGTTGACGTTGCGCACCGGGTCCAGGCAGCCGCGCAGTTGTGCTTCGGGCAGCATGATGGAGCGGCCCAGTTGCTCAAGGGCGGCGTCATGGATCATGGCGGAACTGATCTGATGGGCGGCCAGGCCCTGTTCCAGGGCCTGGCGCACGACGGCGCCGATGATGTGATGGGCGTCCCGGAAAGAGATATCGGCGTCTCGCACCAGCAGGTCGGCCAGATCGGTGACGGTAGAGAAGTCTTCGGCGGCATGCGCGGCCATGTGTGCGGTCTTGGGCTGCGCTTCGCGCACGACCAGCTCCATCAGCGCGAGGCAGCGTAAGGCTTCTTCGCAGGCTTCCCAGCAGGTCCGCGTGCTCTCCCGGCTGCTATCGCCGGAGTGCGTGAAGTGCGTGGACTTGACCGTGGACAGCGCCGCGCCGGTCAGGCCGATGAGGTGACCGGTTTTACCCCGCAGATACTCGAGTACGGCCGGGTTTTTCTTCTGCGGCATGATGCTCGATGTACTGGCGACCCGGTCGGGGAAGGTGAGCAGGCCGAACTCCGGCGTGGACCAGATGTAGAAGTCCTGAACCAGTCGGCTGCAGGTCACCATCATGATGGATAGCGCGGCGCTCAGTTCAAGCGCAAAGTCGCGCGAAGCCACGCCGTCGAGCGCATTGGCCAGCGGTTGGCTGAAGCCCAGCCACGCGCTGGTTTGGCTACGGTCGATGGCAAAAGAGGTGCCTGCCAGGGCGCAACTGCCTAAAGGGGAGCCATCAGCGCTGTCCATCGCATGCAGCAGACGGTCGAGATCCCGCATCCAGGCGTCGGCGAGCGCCGATAGGTAATAGCCGAAGGTGATGGGTTGGGCGGCCTGCATATGCGTGTAGCCCGGCATGACGCTGCCAGTGTGCGCCGTTGCCTGAGCCAGGGCTGCGGCGATCAGTTTGGACAGCGCCTGGCCCAGGTGCAGGATGTAGTCGCGGGCTTTGATGCGATCGATCGTCGCACCCATGTCGTTGCGGCTGCGCGCCGTATGAAGCCGGCCTCCCAAGTCGGGGCCGACCAGCTTGATCAGGTGAGCTTCGTAGTTGAAATAGGCCTCCTCGCGAGCAGCGTCCAGTTCGATGACATCCGGGCCCTGCGCTTGCATCTGCAGCAAGGCGCGCGCCAGAGGTTGGGCTTTGCCGGGCTCGAGGATGCCTTGCGCATGCAGCATCAGCAGGTGGGCCTGGTTGATCTGGTTCAGAAGCTCGAAATTGGCATGAAACTCCCGCGTCAGACGCGGCAGGAACACGTATTGAATGACCTCTGGAGCAAGGGCTTGCTTGAGGCGGCTGCTGACTTTGGATTCCATTTCTCTGTCTTCAGAAGCAAAACCCTAGTCTCCGTTTTGAGTGATTCATGCGTTAAATCAGATATTTACAGCTATCAATACATATTTGATATGCTTTGGCCCGTGTGCACAGGCACGGGAGGCAGGCATGAATTTCAAGCAAGTCGAGGCGTTTCGCGCGGTGATGATGACGCGCTCGATGACGGCCGCCGCAGGGCTGTTGCATACCTCGCAGCCCAACGTCAGCCGCTGGATTGCGTTGCTTGAACAGGCGCTGGGCTTTGGCCTGTTTCAACGGGTGGGGACACGGCTGATTCCCACGCCTGAAGCCGAGGCGTTTTATGGTGAAGTCGAGCGCGCCTTCATTGGTCTGGAGTCGCTCAATGAAAGCGCCAGCTCGATACGCCGCCGAGGCACAGGGCTGCTACGGGTGGGGGCCGTCGGCTCCATCACCCAATGTGTGCTGCCCGATGCGCTGCGGTTGTTTCGGCAAACGGTATCGGACATCCCGGTGGTCATGAGTACCGGCGGCTCGGATGTGGTTGCCAAATGGATGGCAACGGGGTTCTGCGATATCGGTTTTTGTTCTTTCCTGACCGACATCCCGACGCTGCGTTTCGAGCGTATCAATACCGCGTATGGGGTGGGCATCGTCGCACGCTCGCATCGGCTGGCACGCAAGCGGCGCCTGGTGCCGGCCGATTTCGCCAACGAAGATTTCATCTCACTGCCTGCAGGCAGCTATAACCGCGCGGCCATCGACAGGCACTTTCCGGATGACGCACGCTTGCTGTCCATCGAGACGCCGTATGCCACCACCATCTGCAGCATGGTGAGCCGGGGGCTGGGGGTGTCCATCGTCAATCCCGTGGTTTCGCGCGCCATGCGCATCGCGGACTTGCGTGAACTGCCGTTCTCCGAAGAGGTGGCTTTCCATAGTTTCGCCGTGACGTCGGAGCAATTTCCGGTCAACGGCCTGGCGCTCAAACTGAGAGACTGTGTGCACCAGGCCTTTACGTTGCTGAGTTATCAGGCCTGACTGACCGCCGCGTCACACGATGCGGTGGTAGTCTGCCGGCGTCTCGTGCATGCCATGAGCGCGATGGCGAGCGTCAGGGCAGCCAACAAGATGAGCGACGAAAACCAACCCAGCGCGTGCAATCCCCATTGGTCGATGACGTTGCCGCCCACGGCAGCGCCCAGGCCGATACCGATGTTGGCTCCGGAGATATTCAGCGACGCGGCAAAGGCGGGTGCCTGCGGGGCGGATTTCATCACTCTGACGTGACACACGATAAAGAGTGCGGCCTGTGCGATACCCCAGGCACCCAGGGTCAGCGCCAGCGGCAGCGGTGCGCGCATCGTCAGAGAGAGAATCGCCAGACTGATGGCCGTCAGCGCGGTAAAGAGCGCGGTGGCACCCAGCGGGGTTTTGTCCACCAGCCGTCCACCCAGTGTGTTGCCCAGAATACCAATTGCGCCGAACCCCATCATGCTCCAGCCGACCAGGCGTGCGTCCAAGCCGGCCAGACGTTCCAGCATATCGGCCAGATAGGTGTATGCCGTGAACATCCCGGTGAAGACCAGCAGCGACAGCACCACATGAGCAAGCACGATGGGGTCGCGCGCGATACGCAACTGGGCAGCCAGCCGCAGGCCGTCGCGTGGGCTGCGCAGGCGGGGAAAGCGCCAGGCCAGCAATAGCGCCTTGGCGAATGACAGCGCGGCCAACAGGCCGAAGGCGGCGCGCCAGCCCAAGGCATCCGAGATCAGCACGCCCAGGGGAATGCCGAAGACGGTGGCCGCCACGATGCCGAATGCCACCATGGAGATCGCCCGCCCCGCATGGGCGGGGCCGACCACTTCAACGGCCGTGGCGCTGGCCAGTGACCAAAAGACGGGTAGCGCCAATGCCGGGACGAAGCGCGCTACTGCCATGATCCAGATATTGGGCGCATAGGCGGCCAGTACATTGGACAGGCCGAACAACACCAGTATCCCGATGAACAGGCGCTTGCGCTCCAGGCGCGCGGCGAGCGCCGTGAGCAAGGGGCCCGTGCTCGCCACTGTAAACGCAAAAAGCGAGACCAGCAGGCCGGCCTGCGAGACGGTGACCTGCAATTCTCGCGCCATGGGCGGCAACAGGCCAATAATAAGAAATTCCGTGGTCAGGATGGTGAATCCTGCCGCAGACAGCAGCACGATGGGTAAAAGCATGGGGGTCTCGTGGCGGGCCGCCGCGCGGTCAGAGCTGCGCGAGGCCATGTGAACAGATCGGGTGGGTCAACCCGCCCGCGGGCCCAAGGGGGCCGCGGAGGACAGCCATTGTCCGACGCCGCTTCAACGCGATAAAGAGGGTTGCGCCGCCAGGACTGATTGGCCAGCCCGAACAATCGCCGCGCGCGAGCAGGCGGTTATGCGTTGGCGGGTCTGCGCCTCAGGCACAGATTCGCTGAATGGAGGTCAGGCCGGGTCACGCGGCAGCAGCGGACGTATGGCATCCCAGAGGGCAAACGGCGAGTCCACGCGTGCCTCAGCCTGCCACAGGGCGATGTCTTCGGCCGCATCGACGTAGCCATAGGCAGCGGCGATAGCGGGCATGCCGGCCGCGTGAGCCGACTGGATATCACGCAGGTCGTCGCCAACGTAAACGCAGCGATGGGTGGGGAAGCCCGCCTGCTCGGCGGCATGCAGCAGGGGCAGCGGATGAGGTTTGGCGTGGGCGGTGGTATCGCCGCAGACCAGCACTGCGCTGTCACGCATCAAGCCCAGATGCTCGACGATGGGCAAGGTGAGGTGGGTGACCTTGTTGGTGACGATGCCCCAGGCCAGTCCCTGTGCCCGGATGTGGCCCAACAGATCGGCAATACCCGGAAAGAGGCGGCTCTGCTCAGTGGACCCTTCGGTGTAGTCAGCGATGAATTGCAGGCGCGTGGCTTCATAGTCATCGTCGCCGGGCTTGAGGTCGAGCGCTACACGCAGCAGACCGCGTGCGCCTTGCGAGGCGACGGGCCGCAGTACGTCGTAGGGCAGGGGCTGCAGGCCGCGGCGGGTGCGCTGACGGTTGGCCGCAGCAGCAAGATCCGGGGCGGTGTCAGCCAGGGTGCCATCGAAATCAAACAGTATCAGCGCGCTCATTTGCGGGTTGCCATCAGATAGTTGACCGACGTGTCGGCCGACAGGGAGTAGATCTGGGTGATTGGGTTGTATTCCATGCCGCGCATGCCCGAAGGGGTCAGGCCCGCTTGGCGCGCGGAGGTAGCCAACTCGCTGGGCTTGATGAAGTGCTCGTAGCTGTGGGTGCCACGTGGCAACAGCCGTAGCAGGTACTCGGCGCCGACGATGGCAAACAAAAAGGATTTGGGATTGCGATTGAGTGTGGAGAAAAACACCCAGCCGCCGGGTTTGACCAGCGCCGCGCAGGCGCGCACGACCGAGGCGGGATCGGGCACGTGCTCGAGCATTTCCATGCAGGTGACCACGTCGTACTGGGCGGGCTGCTCGGTGGCGAGCTCTTCGACAGGCACCGCGCGGTATTGCACCTTTACACCCGACTCGAGTCCATGCAGGCGTGCGATCTTGAGGGATTTTTCCGCCAGATCGATGCCGGTGACGTCGGCCCCAGCCTGAGCCATGGCTTCGGAGAGGATGCCGCCGCCGCAGCCGACATCCAGCACCCGGCGGCCGCTCAGGCTGCCGGCCGTAGCCTGTATCCACTCCAGCCGCAGCGGGTTGATGGCGTGCAGTGGCTTGAACTCGCTTTCCGGATCCCACCAGCGGGCGGCCAGGGCACTGAATTTGTCCAGTTCAGCCTGGTCGACGTTGATGTTGGGTCGGGAAGAGTGGGCAGCTGTGGTCATGGGCGCGGATAAGGGGCGAAAAAAAGGGCCTCGCAATGCGAGGCCCTCATTGTAGCGGCTAGCGCTGCAATGATTACTTGCGACGGCTGCCGACGATCTCGATTTCCACGCGGCGATTGCGAGCGCGGCCTTCGGCGGTCTTGTTGGTCGCGATGGGCTGAGCTTCGCCCTTGCCTTCCGTGTAGATACGGTTCGGATCGATGCCCTTGCTGACCAGGTAAGCCTTGACCGAAGCAGCGCGGCGGTCGGAGAGCTTCAGGTTGTAGGCTTCGGTACCGATCGAGTCGGTGTGGCCGACGGCGATGATGGTTTCCAGGTCGATCGCCTTGGCTTGCTGGGCGACTTGGTCCAACAGTTGGCGGCCTTCCGGCTTGAGCACGGACTTGTCGAAGTCGAAGAACGTGTCAGCATTGAACACGACCTTAGCGGCCATCGGGGCGGGCTTTTCCTTCTGAGCGACCGGGACACCGTCGCAACCGGGGATGCCGGTAGCCGGGGTCCAGAACGCATCGCGCCAGCACAGTTCGTTCGTGCCGTTTTTCCAAACGTTGCCGAACGGATTGCGCCAGTTGTCAACCGTCTGAGCCGAGGCTACACCAGAGGCCGTGACAGCGGCGAAGGCAAGCGCCAGAGCGAATTTGGAGGGTTTGTTCATGTTTCTCCTCGTTGAGCTTGAAGCTGGATAAGTGACTCGCAGCGAACCCCCGCCGCATATCAGGAAAACGGGGCCAGTATAGCAACGCTCCGAACAGGTTCAAAGGGCCACCACTGGGTCTCCTGCGTGCTGGAAACAATCTTAAGGCATTTGGGGGCCTTTGGCTCCCTTTAAGCCGACCCACAGGCTCTGGATAGGAGCATTTGGGCACCCGATGCAGAATTCGTGTTGGTTTTTGACAACAGGATCTGGGTCCGGACGTGTGCCGCGGGCAAACTGGTCGGCAGGCGCGCTTGGCCTGTCCAAGCGCGGGTCAGTTGCAATCGAATGATAGAATTTTCTGTTTACCCGGCCCGGGTTCCTCGTTTACCCGGCCCGGGTTCCTCCTTACACACGATTCTGTCGCTATATATATGGATTCCTTTGCCAAGGAGACGCTTCCGGTATCGCTGGAAGAAGAGATGCGCCGCAGTTACCTCGATTACGCGATGAGCGTAATCGTCGGGCGGGCGCTTCCGGATGTGCGAGACGGCTTGAAGCCCGTGCACCGGCGCGTGCTGTACGCGATGCACGAGTTGAACAACGACTGGAATCGCGCCTACAAGAAGTCCGCCCGTATCGTGGGCGATGTCATCGGTAAGTATCACCCCCACGGCGATCAGTCCGTCTACGACACCATCGTTCGCATGGCGCAGGATTTTTCCATGCGCTATATGCTGGTCGACGGGCAGGGCAACTTCGGCTCGATCGACGGCGATAACGCCGCGGCGATGCGCTATACCGAAATCCGCCTGGCCAAGATCGCGCACGAGCTGCTTGCCGATATCGACCAGGAAACCGTCGATTTCGGGCCCAACTATGACGGCAGCGAGCAGGAACCCTTGCTGTTGCCGTCGCGCCTGCCCAATCTGCTGGTCAATGGCAGCTCCGGCATTGCCGTGGGCATGGCAACCAACATCCCGCCGCATAATCTGGGCGAAGTGGTCGAGGGCTGCCTGTACTGCCTGCGCAACCCCGAGTGCACCATCGACGAGTTGCTCGAGATCATCCCGGCTCCGGATTTCCCCACGGGCGGCATCATCTACGGGATGTCTGGTGTGCGCGAAGGCTATCGCACCGGCCGCGGCCGCGTCATCATGCGTGCCAAGACGCACTTCGAGGACATGGAAAAGGGCAACCGTCAGGCCATCGTGGTCGACGCGATTCCCTACCAGGTCAACAAGAAGACGCTGCAAGAGCGCATTGCCGAGCTGGTCAACGACAAAAAAATCGAGGGTATCTCGGATATCCGCGACGAGTCGGACAAAGATGGCATGCGTTTGGTCATCGAGCTCAAGCGCGGTGAAGTGCCCGAGGTTGTGCTCAATAATCTGTACAAGAACACGCAGCTGCAGGATACCTTCGGGATGAACCTGGTGGCGCTGGTCGATGGCCAGCCGCGCCTGCTCAATCTCAAGCAGCTGATCGACTACTTCCTGCAGCACCGCCGTGAAGTCGTCACGCGTCGTACGGTGTTCCAGTTGCGCAAGGCCCGCGAGCGCGGGCACGTACTGGAAGGCCTGGCGGTGGCGCTGGCCAATATCGATGACTTCATTGCCATCATCAAGGCCGCGCCCACCCCGCCGGTGGCGCGCCAGGAACTGATGGCGCGGGCCTGGGATTCTTCGCTGGTGCGCGAAATGCTCGCCCGAGCCGACGGCGGCGAGGTTGCCGGCGGACGGCATGCCTTCCGCCCGGACGATCTGCCCGAGGGCTTCGGCCTGCAGGGTGATGGGCAATATCGCCTGTCGGAGACGCAAGCGCAGGAAATCCTGAACATGCGTCTGCAGCGCCTGACCGGGCTTGAGCAGGACAAGATCATCGGCGAGTACAAAGAGGTGATGGACACCATCGCCGATCTGCTCGACATCCTGGCCCGTCCCGAACGTATCACCACCATCATCGGCGACGAGTTGCAGGCGATCAAGGCGGAGTTCTCCACGGCGGCGAAGGACAGCCGCCGCTCCGAGATCGAGTTCAACGCCACCGAGCTGGATACTGAAGACCTGATCACCCCGATGGACATGGTGGTGACCATGTCGCACGGTGGCTATATCAAGAGCCAGCCGCTGTCTGAGTACCGGTCGCAAAAACGCGGCGGCCGAGGCAAGCAGGCAACGCAGATGAAGGAAAACGACTGGGTCGATCAGCTCTTCATCGCCAACACGCACGACTATCTGCTGTGCTTCTCTAACCGTGGCCGCGTGTATTGGCTCAAGGTCTGGGAAGTGCCGCAAGGCACGCGCAATTCGCGCGGCAAACCCATCGTCAATATGTTCCCGCTGGCCGACGGCGAGAAGATCACCGTGGTGCTGCCGGTCAAGGAATTCAGCGAAGATCACTATGTCTTCATGGCGACCTCTCGTGGCACGGTCAAGAAGACGGCATTGTCGGATTTCTCCAATCCGCGCAAGGCCGGCATCATTGCCGTTGATCTGGATGACGGCGACTACCTGATCGGTGCAGACGTGACCGATGGCAAGCATGATGTCATGCTGTTCTCGGATGCCGGCAAGGCCGTGCGCTTCGATGAAAACGATGTCCGGCCCATGGGTCGCGCCGCGCGTGGCGTGCGCGGCATGATGCTCGAAGACAGCCAGACCGTGATTGCGTTGCTGGTGGCCGGCGACGAAAGCCAGAGCGTGCTGACCGCCACGGAAAACGGCTATGGCAAGCGTACGTCGATCGCCGAGTACACCCGGCATGGGCGCGGCACCAAGGGCATGATCGCCATCCAGACCAGTTCGCGCAATGGCAAGGTCGTTGGCGCCGTGCTGGTCAATCCGAGCGACGAAATCATGCTGATCACCACGGGCGGTGTGCTGGTGCGCACCCGCGTGAGCGAAATCCGTGAAATGGGCCGAGCCACGCAGGGCGTGACGCTGATCAGCGTCGATGACGGCAGCTCGCTGTCGGGCGTGCGTCGCGTGGTGGAAAGCGATGCCGACGATGACGAGTCCGCAGAGGACGACGGCGAAGGCCAGATCGATTCGACTGAAGAACCTACGGAGTAAGCAAGAGATGGCGCGCCCCTGGAATTTCTCGGCCGGACCGTCGGTCCTGCCCGAGGTCGTGTTGCAGCAGGCTGCAGCCGAAATGCTGGATTGGCATGGCAGCGGCATGTCGGTGATGGAGATGAGTCACCGCGGCCGCCAGTTCGTGCAGATCTGCGACGAGGCCGAAACCGATCTGCGCGAACTCATGAATCTGCCGGCTGACTATGCGGTCATGTTCATGCAGGGTGGCGGGTTGGGCGAAAACGCCATCGTTCCCATGAACCTCATCGGCCGGCGCGGCGTGCCGGCAGCCGACTTCGTGGTGACGGGCCATTGGTCCACGCGCTCCCACAAGGAAGCCGGCCGCTACGGCGATGCCCGTATCGCCGCCAGTAGTGCGCAAGCTGCCGACATCGATGGCCGCGCGCAGCGCCCGTTCACCTGGGTGCCTCCGGTTCAGAACTGGCAGGTTCGTCCCGAGGCCGCCTATCTGCATCTGTGCAGCAACGAAACCATTGGCGGGGTCGAATTCATCGATTGGCCGGATCTGGCCGAACTCGGCGCGCCGGACGTGCCGCTGGTGGTCGATGCTTCCTCGCATTTTTTGTCGCGTCCGCTTGACGTCACGCGTACCGGCCTGATGTTCGCCGGCGCCCAGAAAAATGCCGGCCCGGCCGGTGTGACCGTGGTCATTGCCCGCCGCGATCTGTTGGGCAAGGCACTGCCTATCTGCCCGTCGGCCTTTGACTATGCCAACGTGGCGGCCGAGCATTCGCGCTACAACACACCGCCCACCTTCGCGATCTACGTCGCGGGGCTGGTGTACAAGTGGGTGAAAGCGCAAGGCGGCGTCGAGGGCCTGGAGACGGCCAACAAAGCCAAGGCTGACTTGCTCTACGGCTATCTGGACGCTAGTGATTTCTATCACAACCCTGTCGAACCCTCGGTGCGTTCGCGCATGAATGTGCCTTTCGTGCTGCGTGACGACTCGCTCAACGACGCTTTCTTGCAAGGTGCCGAGGCCGCCGGCCTGCTTGCGCTCAAGGGACACAAGAGCGTTGGCGGCATGCGTGCCTCCATCTACAACGCCATGCCGCTGTCGGGTGTGCAGGCCTTGGTCGACTACCTGACGGAATTCGAGCGCCGCTATGGATGACGCATTGCAGGCCAAGTTGCGGCCGCTGCGCGATCGCATCGACGCCATCGACAGCCAGATTCTCGACCTGTTGTGCCAGCGTGCCCGTACGGCCCAGGAAGTGGGCGAGGTCAAGCATGCGGCCCATGCCGATGGCCCCGTCCTGCGTCCTGAGCGTGAGGCTGAAGTCATTCGAGGCTTGCAACAGCGCAATGCCGGCCCCTTTCCGAGCGCTGCAGTGGCCTCTGTGTGGACGGAGATCATGTCCGCCTGTCGCGGTCTCGAGCGCGGCATGACGGTCGCCTATCTCGGGCCGCAGGGGTCGTTTTCGGAGCAGGCCGCGCTCGAGCAGTTTGGGCACTCCGTGACCCAGATGCCTTGTGCGTCCTTTGACGAAGTTTTTCGTGCCGTCGAGTCTGCAGAGGCGGACGTGGGGATCGTGCCGGTCGAGAACTCGACAGAGGGTGCCGTCAACCGCAATCTCGACCTGCTGTTGCACACGCCCCTGAAAATCATGGGCGAGCGCTCGCTGCTCATCCGCCATTGCTTGATGACGCAATCGGGCGCCATGGATGGCGTGACCACGATTTCCGCGCATCCTCAGGCCCTGGCCCAATGCCAGGGCTGGCTCAACCGGCATTATCCGGATCTCAAGCGCGTCGCCGCGGCCAGCAACTCGGAAGCCGCGCGCGTGGCCGCGACCGACCCGACGGTTGCCGCCATCGCCGGTGAAGTCGCCGCTCCAGCCTGGAACCTTGCCGTCGTGGCCGCGGGCATTCAGGACGACGCGCAGAATCGCACGCGCTTCGTTGCCATTGGCCGCATCGAACCATTGCCTAGCGGGCGAGATAAGACCAGCCTCATTCTTGCCGTGCCCAATCGCGCCGGCGCTGTCTACGACATGCTGGCCCCCTTGGCTGTCAATGGTGTGTCGATGACGCGCTTTGAGTCGCGGCCGGCCCGTACGGGGCAGTGGGAGTACTACTTCTATCTCGATTGCCTCGGCCATCAAAAAGACACCAATGTGGTCCAGGCTTTCGCCGCACTGGCGCAGCAGGCTGCGTTTTTCAAAATTCTTGGCTCCTATCCGGCGCAGTAAAAACCGGTCCCGCTGTCATCATGACTTCTGTCAATAGAACGCTTCTCGCCCCCGCTCACGTGGGCGCCATCGCGCCGTATCAGGCTGGCAAGCCCATCGAAGAACTCGCCCGCGAGTTCGGCCTGGATCCGGCAGGCATCGTCAAACTGGCCTCCAATGAGAATCCGCTGGGCATGCCGGAGTCGGCTCGTCAGGCCATGCTCGCTGCGGCCACCGCGCTGGCCCGCTATCCAGATCCCAATGGTTTCGATCTGAAGGCCGCTCTGGCGGCGCGGTATGGCGTGCCGGCCAACTGGATCACGCTGGGCAATGGCTCCAACGACATCCTGGAGATCGTCGCGCTGGCCTTGCTCGAACCCGGCGTGTCGGCTGTCTATGCCCAGCATTCGTTTGCGGTCTATCGCCTGGCCACGCAGGCCCGCGGCGCGCGTCACCTCGTGGTGCCGGCCAAGGATTACGGTCATGACCTGGATGCCATGTTCGCGGCGATCGATGGCGATACGCGTGTGGTTTTCATTGCCAACCCCAACAATCCAACCGGCACGTTTGCTCCGGGGGCGGCCATCGAGCGTTTTCTGGGGCAGGTGGCTCAGGCTCACGGCGAGCGTGTGACGGTGGTGCTCGACGAGGCCTACAACGAGTATCTAGATCCCGAGCACCGCTTCGATAGCGTTGCCCTGGTGCGCCGCTTCCCCAATCTCGTTGTCTCGCGGACATTCTCCAAGGCCTATGGACTGGCGGGGTTGCGCGTGGGTTTTGCCGTGGCGCAGCCTGCGCTGACAGATCTGCTCAATCGCGTGCGCCAGCCGTTTAATGTCAACACGCTGGCGCAGGCTGCCGCGGTGGCCGCGCTGGCCGACACGGCCTACCTCGAGCGCGCCTACGAAGCCAACCGGGCGGGCAAGGCCCAGCTGGTCAAGGCGTTCGACGTCCTCAA
This sequence comes from Bordetella holmesii, assembly GCF_020735985.1. NCBI lineage: Bacteria > Pseudomonadati > Pseudomonadota > Betaproteobacteria > Burkholderiales > Alcaligenaceae > Bordetella > Bordetella holmesii. The sequence continues at coordinate 2,443,639 of NZ_CP085973.1, read as the reverse complement.
GCTGCGGCATGTACCCAGCTATGGCAACTTTGTGCTGGTCCACGTGGGCGACGCTGCGCGCATCAACCTCGAGTTGCTCAAGCGTGGGGTTATCGTGCGCCCGGTCGGCGGCGATGGCCTGCCTGAGTGGTTGCGCGTGTCCATCGGCCTGCCTGCCGAGAACGAACGCTTTATCGCTGCGCTTACCGAGATCCTGGCGGTATGAGCGCAGAGCAAGCCCCGCAGGCGAGCCCCGCCATCGCGGTGCTGGCCGTGGTGGGTGTGGGCTTGATCGGCGGCTCGTTTGCCGCAGCGTTGCGCCAGGCTGGCCAGCTTGGCCGCGTCCTGGGCGTGGGCCGCAATCCAGAGTCGCTGGCGCAAGCCTTGGCGCTGGGACTCATCGATGAAGCCGTCAGTCCCGAGGAGGCCGCCGCGCGGGCCGATCTCATTCTGCTGGCGACACCCGTGGGCAGCGCGGGTTCCATGCTGGCGCGTATGCGCGAGCATCTCGGGCCGCAGTGCCTGATTACCGATGGTGGCAGCACCAAGGTCGAAGTCGTCGCGGCTGCGCGAGCAGCCTTGGGCGAGCGTATCTCGGCGTTTGTGCCAGGCCATCCCATTGCGGGCGCCGAGCGCACCGGTCCGGAGGCAGCCGATGCCCGTTTGTACGAAGGACGCAACGTCATCCTGACGCCGTTGGCCGAGAATGCGGCCGCTGCCGTGGCCCGCGTGCGCACCGCCTGGCAGGCTTGCGGGGCGCATGTGTTGGAAATGACGCCGCACGAGCACGATAGCGTGCTGGCCTCGGTCAGCCACATGCCGCATTTTCTGGCCGCAGCCTATATGGCGCAGGTCTGTGAGGCAAGCGATGCTGCCACACGCCTGGATCTGGCCGGTTCTGGATTTCGGGATTTCACCCGCATCGCCGCTGGCTCGCCCGAAATGTGGCGCGATATATTCCTGTCCAACCGTTCAGCCATGTTGACGGAGCTCGGGGCGCTGCGCGCGGTACTGGACCGAACCGAAGCCGCCTTGGCGGCCGGCGATGGTGCGAGCTTGCAGCAGTGGCTGCAGGACGCCGCCACCGCCCGGCGCGCCTGGCGCAAGGAGTCTGCCTAATGAGTGCTCTGGCCTATCTGGATCTGCCTGCTGCGCGCCACGCCCGGGGCGTGGTGGCCTTGCCAGGGTCCAAAAGTATTTCCAACCGCGTGCTGCTGATCGCCGCCTTGGCCGAAGGACGCACCGAGATTTCCGGCCTGCTGGACTCCGACGATACCCGCGTGATGCTGGCTGCTCTGCGGCAACTGGGTGTGGCGGTGGTCGATCTTGGCCCGGGGCACGTGGCTGTCGAAGGCCTCAGCCGGTTTCCCGTCGAGCAGGCCGAGATTTTTCTTGGCAATGCCGGAACGGCCTTTCGTCCTTTGACCGCGGCACTGGCCCTCATGGGGGGCGATTACCGCCTCTCGGGCGTGCCGCGCATGCATGAGCGGCCCATCGGTGACCTCGTCGACGCGTTGCGCGGCTGGGGTGCCCGCATTGATTATCTCGGTCAGGAAGGCTATCCACCGCTGCACCTGGGCCGCGGCCACGCGCAGGCCGATACGGTGCGTGTGCAGGGGTCGGTGTCGAGCCAGTTCCTGACCGCGTTGTTGATGGCCGCGCCTATCGAGGCTGGCTCCAGCGGGCGCACCATCACCATCGAGGTGATCGGAGAACTGATCTCCAAGCCCTATATCGAGATCACACTCAACCTCATGGCCCGTTATGGCGTGACGGTGCGGCGCGATGGCTGGCGTGCCTTCACGATCGAAGGCGGCGCGCGTTACCGCAGCCCGGGCCGCATCGCGGTCGAGGGCGATGCCTCCACCGCCTCGTACTTTTTGGCGCTGGGCGTGTTGGGGGGAGGGCCGGTGCGCGTGACGGGCGTCGGTGAAAACAGCATTCAGGGCGACGTGGCGTTTGCCGACACGTTGGCGGCCATGGGTGGGACCATCACCTGGGGGGCGGACTGGATCGAAGCCAGCGGCCGGGCGGTGGCCGACGGAGGGCGGATCAAGGCTTTTGACGCCGATTTCAACCTGATACCCGATGCGGCTATGACCGCTGCGGCCATGGCCCTGTTTGCCGATGGCCCCTGCCGCCTGCGCAACATCGGCAGCTGGAGAGTCAAAGAAACCGACCGCATTCACGCCATGCAGACGGAGCTAGCCAAACTGGGCGCGACGGTCGAATATGGCCCCGATTGGCTGACGATTGCTCCGCCAGCCGATGGCCAGTGGCGCGACGCCCAGATCGGCACCTGGGATGATCACCGCATGGCCATGTGTTTCTCGCTGGCGGCCTTTGGGCCGGCGGTCGTGCGCATCCTGGACCCGGGCTGTGTGAGCAAGACCTTCCCCAATTATTTCGACGTTTATGCAAGCCTGATCAGCGCTTGAGGCCAACGGGACATCGCATGCTTTCCGACTCTGCCGGCCGGGTGCCGGTTATCACCATTGACGGCCCGACGGCATCGGGCAAGGGCACTATTGCCCATCGGGTTGCCAAGACGCTCGGTTTTGCCGTGCTCGACAGCGGGGCGCTCTACCGTCTGACGGCTCTGGCGGCGCTGCGCGCCGACGTGGCGCCGCAGGACGAATCGGCCGTGGCGGACGTGGCCAAGGCCTTAGACGTGCGTTTTGACGGCCCCCATGTCTGCCTTGAGGGCGCGGATGTCGGTCATGAAATCCGCCAGGAGTCCGTCGGTAATTACGCCTCGCGCGTAGCGGCCTATCCGGCTGTACGCCAGGCGCTGCTCGAGCGGCAGCGAGCATTTCGCCGCCTGCCAGGGCTGGTGGCCGATGGTCGCGATATGGGCACCATCGTGTTTCCTGATGCGTCTCTCAAGATATTCCTGATCGCCGATGTCGAGGCTCGGGCGCAGAGACGCTATAAGCAGTTGATCGATAAGGGAATTTCTGCTAATCTAGTTGACCTTCTGCGAGATATGCGCGAGCGGGATCTGCGCGATACGCAACGGACTGTAGCGCCATTGGCGCCGGCAGACGATGCCCGGGTGTTGGATTCGTCGGCGCTCACCATCGAACAGACGGTACAGGCCGTGCTTGAGTACTGGCGCGGCAGCCAGGCTTAGTTGTAGCGGCCTTGAGCTTGTTTTTGTAGTACGCGGCGTTTTTCGGGACGCCGCTTCTTGGCCCTGACGGCCATGTGTACGTTCCCACGGGGCACCCCGCAAGAGCGGCGCAACCGGCAGGTCTTTTGACTCCACTGCGGCGGGCAAGCCGTTGCGGTGTGTATCAACGGCCAATTTTGGCTTAATGGACTATTAACCTAATGTCTTCCGTTTCCACTCCCGCCTTCGGCGGCGAAAGCTTTGCCGACCTGTTTGCCGAGAGCCTCAAGAGCCAGGACATGAAGTCCGGCGAGGTCATCAGCGCTGAAGTCGTTCGCGTCGATCACAATTTCGTGGTCGTGAACGCCGGCCTGAAGTCCGAGGCGCTGATCCCCCTGGAAGAGTTCTTGAACGACCTGGGCGAGCTCGAAGTACAACCCGGCGATTTCGTCTCCGTGGCGATCGATTCGCTGGAAAACGGCTACGGCGACACCATTCTGTCGCGTGACCGCGCCAAGCGCCTGTCGGCCTGGCTGCAACTCGAAAAGGCCCTGGAAAATGGCGAGCTGGTCACCGGCACCATCACGGGCAAGGTCAAGGGCGGCCTGACCGTCATGACCAACGGCATCCGCGCCTTCCTGCCGGGTTCGCTGGTTGATCTGCGTCCGGTCAAGGACACCACCCCCTACGAGGGCAAGACCCTCGAGTTCAAGGTCATCAAGCTCGATCGCAAGCGCAACAACGTTGTGCTGTCGCGCCGCCAGGTGCTGGAAGCCAGCATGGGCGAAGAGCGCCAGAAGCTGCTCGAGACGCTGCACGAAGGTGCCGTGGTCAAGGGCGTGGTTAAGAACATCACCGATTACGGCGCGTTCGTGGACCTGGGCGGTATCGACGGCCTGCTGCATATCACCGACATGGCATGGCGCCGTGTGCGTCACCCCTCCGAAGTCCTGCAAGTGGGTCAGGAAGTCGAAGCCAAGGTCCTCAAGTTCGACCAGGAAAAGAGCCGCGTGTCGCTGGGCGTCAAGCAACTGGGCGAAGATCCGTGGGTGGGCCTGGCTCGCCGCTACCCGCAAGGCACCCGTCTGTTCGGTAAGGTGACCAACCTGACCGACTACGGCGCCTTCGTTGAAGTCGAAGCCGGCATCGAAGGTCTGGTGCACGTCTCCGAAATGGACTGGACCAACAAGAACGTCGATCCGCGCAAGGTTGTCACCCTGGGCGAAGAAGTCGAAGTCATGGTCCTGGAGATCGACGAAGACCGTCGCCGTATCTCGCTGGGCATGAAGCAGTGCCGTCAGAACCCGTGGGAAGAGTTCGCCACGAACTTCAAGCGCGGCGACAAGGTTCGCGGCGCCATCAAGTCGATCACCGACTTCGGCGTGTTCGTGGGTCTGCCTGGCGGTATCGATGGCCTGGTTCACCTGTCCGACCTGTCGTGGACGGAAACCGGTGAAGAAGCGGTTCGCAACTTCAAGAAGGGCGACGAGCTCGAAGCCGTGGTTCTGGGTATCGACACCGAGAAGGAACGCATCTCGCTGGGCATCAAGCAGCTGGAAGGCGATCCTTTCAACAACTTCGTTGCCACGTACGACAAGGGTGCTGTGGTCCCCGGCACGATCAAGTCGGTCGAGCCCAAGGGTGCTGTCGTGACCCTGTCGGTCGACGTCGAAGGCTACCTGCGTGCTTCCGAGATCTCCTCGGGCCGCGTTGAAGATGCCACGACGGTTCTGACCGCCGGCGCCAACATCGAAGCCATGATCATCAACATCGATCGCAAGGCGCGTTCGGTCCAGTTGTCGGTCAAGGCTCGCGATAGCGCAGAGACCGCTGAAACTATCCAGCGCATGTCCGACGCCAGCGCATCTTCGGGTACGACCAACCTGGGCGCGCTGCTCAAGGCCAAGCTGGACCAACAGCGCAACGACGGTTGACGTGTGACCAAGTCGGAGCTGATCGCCGCTCTGGCGGCCCGCTATCCCCAGCTGGCCGCCCGCGACACCGATTACGCGGTCAAGACCGTGCTTGATGCGATGACCCAGGCCCTGGCCTCGGGGCAGCGCATCGAGATTCGCGGTTTCGGCAGTTTTTCGCTGTCGCAGCGGTCTCCGCGCGTGGGGCGCAATCCCAAGTCGGGTGAGCAGGTGCTGGTGCCTGGTAAACAGGTGCCTCACTTCAAGGCCGGCAAGGAGTTGCGAGAGCGTGTGGATCTGACTGGTAACGAACCGGGTGGCGATTCCTCGCATGAATCGTCCGACCCTCTGCAGTCCGTGATGGATATGCATGCAATGCATTGACGTCACTACGCGGTCGTCGCGACGCAAAGCCCCTTGATGTATTTCAAGGGGCTTTGTTTTTGGCTGCCTGCCATGGGGTGATCCCGACAAAAGCCTGCCGTTGGCTACTGATTCGGTCTGGCTTGCGCTTACAATTGATTGTCTTAAATATCTGGAGCATGCGCCATGCGCTACCTTGTCTGGGCCCTGCGATTGCTCGTGTTCATCGCCGTTTTGATGTTCGCGCTGAAGAATACCGATCCGGTGGCCGTCAAGTTCTATGCGGATTACGTGGTGCAGGATGTCCCGCTGATCGTGGTGATGCTGGTGACGTTCGTGCTTGGCGCGGTGTTTGGTCTGTTGCTGACGGTGCCGGCATCGATGCGCCGTCGTCGCGAAGCGCAGCGCCTGCGCCGTGAGCTCGAGCGCCTGCAGGCTGCCACGCTTGGCCAGCAACCTGCCGTCGCGCCCGAAGCGGTCGCGCCGATGTCGCCGCTCTAATGCGGCTGTGATTGCATTGCTAGAGTCTGAAACGTGGACTTTGAACCCTGGTGGCTGATTTTCGTGCCCGTGCTGTTTGCACTGGGCTGGTTGGCAGCGCGTTTTGATTTCAGGCAGATGTTGCGCGAGACGCGCACCTTGCCGGATTCATATTTTCGCGGCCTGAATTTTTTGCTCAACGAGCAACCCGATCGAGCCATTGATGCCTTCGTCGAGGTCGCCAAGCTGGACCCTGAGACGACGGAGCTGCATTTTGCCCTGGGGAGCCTGTTTCGCCGGCGTGGCGAGATGGAGCGGGCCATCCGGGTACACCAGAGCCTGTTGAGCCGCTCCGATCTGCCGCAGGCCGAGCGTGAGCATGCGCAGCACGAGCTGGCGCAGGATTTTCTCAAGGCGGGAATGCTGGATCGCGCCGAGGCCGCCTTTGAACAGCTCAAGGCCACTGACACGCGCTATGCCTTGCCGGCTTTGCGCTCGCTGATCCGCATCTATGAATCCGAACACGATTGGCCACGAGCCATCGAGGCGGTCAAAACCTTGCACGGCCTGGTCGACGAGCCCGTGCCGCAACTCGTCCATTACTACTGCGAGCAGGCCCAGGGAGCGCTGTCGGCCAAACCCGCCGACATCGAAGCTGCACTGACGGCTCTGGACGCAGCCGATCACGCCGTCGAAGTCGCGGGTCGCGGTGAGAGCCTGAGCCACGGCTCCAAGGTGCGCACGTCCTTGTTGCGCGCGCGGCTGGCCGGGCTGGAAAACGACAGCAAGCGTGAACGCCTGTATCTGGAAAGCATACTCGCCGATGCGCCGGAGTATGCCGGCCTTGTGGCCGAGCAGTTGCTGGCCAATTACCGGCAGGCCGGTGAGGCGGTGCAGGGCTTGGAGCATTTGCGCGCGCAGTACGAGCGCCACGCGTCGCTGGATCTGTTCAACGTGGTCTTCCGCGAGTTACGGGCACAGCAAGGCAGTGATATGGCTTGGGCCTTTGCGCGCGCCGCGTTGCGCCATCATCCTTCGCTGTTGGGCCTGGACCGCCTGCTGGAAGCCGAGCTGAGTGCGCAGCCTGCCGGCGAAGCGCAAAGCAGCCCCGTGCCCGGTGCGGACCTGAGCTTGTTGCGTACCCTGATCCACAAACATACGCAGCGCCTCGATCGCTACGCCTGCCGCAATTGCGGATTTCAGGCGCGCCGCTTCTACTGGCAGTGTCCGGGTTGTAACGCCTGGGAAACCTACACCCCGCGTCGTTTGGAAGAACTTGAATGATGTCTTTTCCCGCCCAGGCTCTTGCCCGAGCCCGCGTGCTCGTTGTTGGCGATGTCATGCTGGACCGTTATTGGTTCGGTGAGGTCGAACGCATTTCCCCCGAAGCTCCGGTACCTGTGGTGCGGGTGGCGCGGCGCGAGGATCGGCTCGGCGGCGCGGCCAACGTGGCGCGCAATATCGCGGCGCTGGGTGCGCATGCCACGCTGATCGGTGTGGTGGGGGCCGATGAGGCAGGCGGGCGCATCGCGGCGCTGGCCTCTGAGGCTGGCGTGCGAACCGATCTGATAGCTGACCCGCAGGGGCACACTACGCTCAAGATGCGCGTGCTGGGTCGCCAGCAACAGTTGCTGCGCGTCGATTTCGAAGAGTCACCCGTTGGGGCTACGCTTGACGGGCTAGACCAGGCTCTGGCGCGTGAGCTGTCGGCGTGCGATGTCCTGGTGCTGTCGGATTACGCCAAAGGCGCGCTGGCGCGGGTGCAAGCCATGATCGTGGCTGCACGCGCCCGCAACATTCCGGTGCTGGTCGACCCCAAGGGGGATGACTACACACTTTATCGTGGCGCCACTCTGGTCACACCGAATCGCTCCGAAATGCAGCAGGCCGTGGGTCGCTGGGCAAGCGAGTCGCAACTGACCGAGCGTGCGCAGGCGTTGCGCACGGAACTGGATCTGGAAGCGTTGCTGGTGACGCGTTCGGAGCAGGGAATGACGCTGTTTACCCAGAACGGACGCGAGCACGTCGACGCTCAGGCGCACGAAGTATTCGATGTCTCCGGTGCCGGCGATACCGTGCTGGCGACGCTGGCGGTCATGCGCGCCGCAGGCCTGTCGTGGGTGGATGCAATGCGCTGGGCCAACCGCGCCGGCGGCATCGTCGTCGGCAAGCTGGGCACATCGATCGTGACCGGCACTGAACTCGCAGGAGAAGCAATATGATCATTGTCACTGGCGCAGCCGGTTTCATCGGCAGCAACCTGGTGCGGGGTCTGAACCGCCGCGGCATCCAGGACATCATCGCCGTCGATGATCTGACGCAAGGCGATAAATTCCTCAATCTGGTCGACTGCAAGATTGCCGACTATATGCATCACGAGGACGTGCGCGAGCTGCTGCGTGCCGGCAAGCTGCCGCGTCTGCGCGCGGTATTGCATCAGGGGGCTTGCTCGGATACCACCGAGCGCAACGGCCGCTACATGATGGACAACAATTACCGCGTCACGCTGGAGTGGTTTGAGTACTGCCAGGCGCAGCGCGTGCCCCTGTTGTATGCCTCATCGGCGGCCGTGTATGGCGCTTCGACAGTGTACGTGGAAGACCCGGCCAACGAGGGGCCGTTGAATGTCTACGGCTACTCCAAGCTGTTGTTCGATCAGGTCTTGCGCACGCGGATGGACAAACTGACGGCGCAGGTCGTTGGTCTGCGTTATTTCAACGTCTATGGTCCGCACGAACAGCACAAGGGCCGTATGGCCTCGGTGGTTTTCCACAACATGAATCAGTTCCTCTCCGAAGGGCATGTGCGCCTGTTCGCCGGCTGGAATGGCTATCCCGATGGCGGGCAGAGCCGCGACTTCATCTCGGTGCAGGACGTGGTGGATGTCAATCTGCACTTTCTGGAGCATCCGCAGATTTCGGGCATTTTCAATTGCGGCACTGGACGCGCTCAGCCCTTTAACGACGTGGCTGCCGCCGTGGTGAACAGCCTGCGTGCCGAGAACGGCGAGCAGGCGCTGCCGCTGGAGGAGCTGGTGAGCGAGGGACTGATCCGCTATATCCCGTTTCCGGATGACCTTAAGGGACGCTATCAGAGCTTCACTCAGGCCAACGTGGATAACCTGCGTGCGGCTGGGTTTACGGCGCCCATGCGCGATGTGCAGACTGGCGTGAGCGAGTACGTGCGCTATTGGCGTGCGCGCAAATAAGCCGCGCGGAGTTCTACGCTAGGCCAAAAACGGCAAACTGACGGGCTGCGCGAGGGCCCGTCAGCGCATTCTGGAAGCCCTGGCGGCGATGGCCGTCTTTTTTCAGGAGTCTTTCATGCGTTTCCGTTCCCTTTGCCTGCCGGGCCGACTCGTGGCCGCCGCGTTGCTTCTGGGTCCTGCGGCGCCTGCCTCGGCGCTGGATCTGAATAGCGCCACGGCGGCGCAACTGCGTGAACTCAAAGGCCTTGGGCCACGCAGTGCCGAACTCATCGTCCATGAGCGGGACCGAGCAGGCCCGTACCGATCGCTCGAAGATTTAAGCGACCGGGTGCGCGGTATCGGCGCGCGCAAAGCCGCCAGCCTGGCCGAGGCCGGCCTGACGGTGGGAAAACCGTCGGCGGGCCAACCCGCGGGGGCCAAGCCCGCCACGTCCGCTAAAGCGCCAGCCCCAGCCCGTCGTCCCTGATTCCCTGCCAGGATCGCGGGTTTGGCCGCCAAGCGGCTCGCCGGGCGGTTATGATCGACGCATGAACGCCATCACTTACCCCACCGTCGAGCAAACTGTCGGCAACACGCCGTTGGTGCGCTTGCAACGCATTCCTGCCGAGCTCGGTCAGGCCCGCGGCAACGTCATTCTCGCCAAGCTAGAGGGCAATAATCCTGCCGGCTCGGTGAAAGACCGGCCCGCTTTGTCGATGATTCTGCGCGCTGAAGAGCGGGGCGAGATTGCCCCCGGCGACACGCTGATCGAAGCCACCAGCGGCAATACCGGCATCGCCTTGGCCATGACCGCTGCGATGCGCGGCTATCGCATGATTCTCATCATGCCGGACAATCTGTCGGTGGAGCGCCGCGCGGCCATGACGGCCTATGGCGCTGAACTCATCCTGACACCCGCCGCCAAAGGCGGTATGGAGTACGCCCGCGATCTGGCCACCGCGATGCAGGCCGAAGGCAAAGGCAAGGTGCTGGACCAGTTCGCCAATCCGGATAATCCGCGCGCTCATATCGAAGGGACCGGTCCGGAAATCTGGACCCAGACCCAGGGCCAGGTGACGCATTTCGTCAGCGCCATGGGCACCACCGGCACGATCATGGGGGTGTCCACCTATCTGAAGTCGCGCAACCCGGCCGTGCAAGTGGTGGGCGCGCAGCCGGCAGAGGGGTCGCAGATCCCGGGTATCCGCAAGTGGCCTGAGGCCTATCTGCCACAGATTTTCGATCGTTCCCTGGTCGACGCTTACGAGTCGATCGGCCAGACCGAGGCCGAAACCATGGCGCGGCGCCTGGCTGCCGAGGAAGGCATCTTCGGAGGCATTTCGTCAGCAGGAGCGCTGGTCGCCGCCTTGCGTGTGGCAGCGCGGGTCGAAAACGCCACCATCGTCTTCATCGTCTGTGACCGGGGGGATCGTTACTTGTCCACGGGCGTATTCAACTGAGCGCGTCTTAAACGTCAGCGATAGCGAAAACGGTGAACCCTTCAGGTTCACCGTTTTTTTCGGGTTTAGCGGTGCCCCATGCGCAACTGCAGCTCGGCGGCCAGGTCGGCCACCGCCGTGGCATAGAAGTAACTGCGGTTGTATTGGGTAATGACAAAGAAATTGGCTGTGGCGGTACGGTACTGCGCCGTGCCGCGCGCCTCTTCGGCCAGATCCACCACACCCAGCGGGCTGGACTGCCAATTGCTGGCGGCCGCCCCCGGTGCGACCCTGGCGCCGGCCTGTTGCAGACCGGCCCAGTCCAGCTTGGGTGTCAGCCCGCCGTCGACCAGGGACGATGGGTTGGCGGGCAGGACCACTGGCGCGAAGACGGGCAGGCCGCGTTGCCAGCCATGTTGTTGCAGAAAACTGCCGACCGACATCACCGCATCAGGCACGCTGCTAGCCAGATCGATATGCCCGTCGCCATCACCGTCGACGGCATAATGGGCAATGCTGGTGGGCATGAACTGGGGCATGCCGATGGCGCCCGCGAATGAGCCCTGGGTATCGGGTGCGAGCTTGCCTTGCAGGGTAAGGGTGATGAAATCGGCCAACTGCTTGCGGAACATCTCTACGCGTTCGGGCTTGACGGGCTCCGGATAGTCGAAAGCCAGGGTGGCCAGCGCGTCGATGACACGGAAGTTGCCCATGTTGCGCCCGTACAGGGTTTCGACTCCGATGATGGACACAATGATCGACGCCGGTACGCCGTACTGCTGAGCGGCGCGTTCGATGACGGCGCGATGCTCGTTCCAGAATTCAACACCCCAGGCAATGCGTTTGGGCTCGACAAAGCGCGAGCGATAGGTGTTCCAGCTGCGCCAGACTTTGCGGCCGGGCACGGAAGGAGCGATCAGGCGCGTGACGGTGCTGCTGTAGCGAGTATCGGCGAGCATGGCCAGGATCGAATCCAGCGGCAGCGATCGTTCGTCAGCGAGCGATTCGGCGAAGCGACGCACTTCTGGACGCATTTTGCCGCCGGGGGTGAGCGTGGCGGAAGGCTCTGCCGCGGGCGTAGTCGCGCCGATACGGATGGCCTGGGGTTTACCCTCGGTTGCGGCCGAGGAAGGGGCGGATGCGCCGGGTTGGGAGGAGGGGGAGGCACAGCCTCCGAGCAGGACAGCCGCAAAGCCGATTTGCAGGAAACGCCGGGTGATGAACATAATCTTCCCTATGGAGACCATGTATCTTACCCACCCGTCGTGCAAGCTGCATGAAATGGGCAGTTGGCACCCCGAGAGTCCGCAGAGGCTGGATGCCATATCCGATCAACTGCTGGCCAGCGGCCTGATGCCGTATCTGGGCGAAAAACAGGCGCCTGCAGCCACGCGCGAGGACATCTTGCGCGTGCATAGCGCCTACCACCTGGACCGTCTGCGCGGCTTGTCGCCCGAGCACGGCTATGTGGAGATCGACCCAGACACTCTGATGAACCCCCACACCCTGGAAGCCGCCTACCACGCGGCCGGGGCAGGAATTGCGGCAGTCGATGCCGTGATGGCGGGAGAAGCCACCACGGCCTTCTGCGCGGTGCGCCCTCCCGGGCATCACGCCGAGCACAGCCGCGCCCTCGGTTTTTGTTTTTTCAACAATGTGGCTATTGCGGCGCAACATGCCATGCATCGGCATGGCCTGACGCGCATCGCCATCGTCGATTTCGACGTGCACCATGGCAATGGCACCGAGGAGGCCTTTGCCGGCGACGAGCGGGTGTTGATGTGTAGTTTTTTCCAGCATCCTTTTTTCCCCAACAGAGGATTCGACCACCCTGCGGACAATATGTTGAATGTCCCCGTTCAGGCGTATTCGACCGGCATGGCTGTGCGCGATATCGTGCGCCAGCAGTGGTTGCCGCGCCTGCAGGCACATGCACCACAACTATTATTGATTTCGGCGGGATTCGATGCGCATCGGGAGGACGATATGGCGCAGATGGGTCTGGTCGAGGCCGATTACGCCTGGATTACGGACCAATTGGTGGCAGTGGCCGATCAGCACGCTCAGGGGCGGATTGTCAGTACGCTCGAGGGGGGTTACAACCTGTCCGCCTTGGGCCGCAGTGTGGTTGCTCACATCAGGTCGCTGTCGAAGTTGTAGAATCTAGAAAAAATTGTGCAATGCAATCCCCGGCAATCCGCCGGGTAATTATTGTCTAGAGGCTGCTGGATGAAGGTATTGGTACCCGTCAAGCGCGTCGTTGACTACAACGTCAAAGTACGCGTCAAGTCCGATCAAACCGGGGTGGACATCGCCAACGTGAAGATGTCGATGAATCCCTTTGACGAGATCGCCGTCGAAGAAGCAACGCGCCTTAAGGAGAAGGGCAGCGTGGCTGAGGTCATCGCCGTGTCTTGCGGTGCGGCTCAGTGCCAGGAAACATTGCGTACCGCCATGGCCATTGGCGCGGATCGCGGCGTGCTGGTGCAGACCGATGCCGAACTCCAGCCGTTGGCCGTGGCCAAGATGCTCAAGGCCCTCGTTGACAAGGAAGCTCCGCAACTGGTGATCCTGGGCAAGCAGGCCATTGACGATGACGCCAACCAGACCGGCCAGATGCTGGCTGCACTGCTGGATTGGCCCCAGGCCACGTTCGCCAGCAAGGTGGAACTGGGCGAGGGCAAGGTCACGGTCACGCGTGAAGTCGACGGCGGGTTGGAGACGCTGACGCTGAAGCTGCCGGCCATCGTGACGACCGATCTGCGCTTGAACGAGCCGCGCTACGTCACCCTGCCAAACATCATGAAGGCCAAGAAAAAGCCTCTGGATACGGTCACGCCGCAGGATCTGGGCGTGGACCCGGCCCCGCGTCTGAAGACCCTGAAGGTCACCGAACCGGCCGCCCGCAAGGCGGGTATCAAGGTGGCCGATGTGGCCGCGCTGGTGGACAAACTCAAGAATGAAGCGAAGGTGATCTAACAATGACGACGCTTGTTATTGCCGAACACGACAATGCCCAACTCAAGGGCGCAACGTTGAACACGATCGCTGCAGCCGCCAAACTGGGTGGTGATGTGCACGTGCTGGTGGCGGGCAGCAACGCCCGCGCGGTGGCCGAGCAGGCTGCTGCGGCCGCTGGCGTGAGCAAAGTGCTGCTGGCTGATGCGCCGCAACTGGCCGACGGCCTGGCCGAAAACCTGGTTGCTCAGGTGCTGGCCGTGGCGTCCGCCTATAGCCACATTCTGTTCCCCGCGACAGCCTCGGGCAAGAACGTCGCGCCTCGCGTGGCTGCCAAGCTGGACGTGGCACAGATCTCCGACATCATCGGTGTCGAATCTGCCGATACCTTCCAGCGCCCCATCTACGCCGGTAACGCCATTGCTACCGTGCAGTCCGGCGATGCCGTCAAAGTGATCACCGTGCGTACCACGGGCTTTGACGCCGTAGCCGCCAGCGGTGGTTCGGCAGCTATCGAAGACGCCGCTGCCGTGGCCGATTCGGGTCTGTCGAGCTTTGTCGGCCGTGAAGTCGCCAAGAGCGATCGGCCTGAACTGGCCGGTGCGCGCGTGGTGGTCTCGGGTGGCCGCGGTCTGGGCAGCGCCGAGAATTTCAAGATTCTCGACCCTCTGGCCGATAAGCTGGGCGCGGCCCTGGGTGCATCGCGTGCGGCGGTCGATGCCGGGTATGCCCCCAACGATTGGCAGGTCGGTCAGACTGGCAAGATCGTGGCACCGCAGCTTTACGTGGCGGTGGGTATTTCCGGTGCTATTCAGCATCTGGCCGGCATGAAGGACTCCAAGGTCATCGTAGCGATCAACAAAGATCCTGAGGCTCCCATTTTCGGCGTGGCCGACTATGGTCTGGTCGGCGATCTGTTCCAGATCGTCCCGGAACTGGCTGGCGCGCTGTAATACTCGTTCCAGGCATGTCAAAAAGTCGCGGCCCATGTGCCGCGACTTTTTTTGCGCGGCGCCCGGCGCATAGAGTGGCGCTTTGGTTTTCGCGTCAATTCTGATAATGTCCTTGGCGCACGGCAGGTCGGAAACACCGCGATGGAGATTCGTGATGGGAAGTACGAGCTCGGCAAGTGAGTTGGCACGTCAATGGGCAAATGAGCGAGCGGGGGCGTGCAGATGACATGCTCCGTCGGCTTTTTCCAGTCCGTGCCCATCGCCATTATCTTCATTGCGGTGGGTCTGGGTCATTTCATCGGCAAGCTCCGGCTAGGGCCGGTCGCGCTGGGCGGCGTATGCGGCACCTTGATCGTCGCGATGATCTTGGGCCAGACAGGCTGCAAGGTCGAAGGCCCCGTGCGTGAGATTGCCTTCGTGCTCTTCATCTTTGCCATGGGCTATTCGGGTGGCCCGGGCTTTTTCGCCAATCTCAACCGCTCCAGCCTGCGTTTCATGGTGCTGCCTTTCATCGAGGTGGTGCTGGTACTGTTGATTTCTCTGCTGGCAGCGAGCTTTTTCGGTTTCGATGCGGGCACCACGGCGGGTCTGGCCGCGGGTTCGGCGACCGAGTCGGCCGTTGTGGGCACCGCGTCCGAAGCGCTGCGTCATCTGGGCTTGACGGCTGAGCAAGTGCAGGTTCAGGAAGCCAACATCGCGACGGCTTACACGCTGACCTATCTGGTAGGCACGATCAGCATCGTGTTGTTCACCAGTCAGGTGGCTCCGCTGTTGCTGCGCATCAATCTGTGGCAGGCGTGCAAGGATCTGGAAGCCAAGCTGGGCGGTGTGCCGGATGAAGAAGACAGCAGTATGCCGGCCTTGCCGCGCCTTGTGGGCCGGGCGCACATCGTGCGCGAGGCCGCCGGGAAAACCGTGCTGGAGATAGAGCAGGCCTTGGCTGGCCGTACGGTGGTCACCAGCCTGCTGCGTGACGGCGAATCGCTGACGCCGACTCCGGAAGAGGTCTTGCAGGCCGGCGATATCGTGGTGATTGTCGGGCTGCGCTTTTATGCCTTGCGCGGCGATGACGTGATCGGCCCCGAAATCCAGGTGCCGGCCGCGCATGCCGATGCGCTCAATCTGCAGGAGCGCCAGGTCGTCATCAGCAGCAAGCATGTCAACGGCCGCACGCTCTCTCATCTCGCCAAGACGCCAAAGGCGCGCGCGGCGCGAGGGGTGTTTCTGCAAGGCATAGAACGCAGTGGCCACAGTATTCCGATGACCCCGTCGACGGTGGTGATGTATGGCGACGTGGTCAGGCTGGTGGGCACCGATCCCAATCTTAGCGATGCCGTCAAGCATCTGGGCAATGAGCTTCGGCGTGATGGAACAACCGATATTGTCTTCATGTGCGGGGGGATTCTGCTCGGGTTGGGTATCGGCAGTCTGATGGTTACCGTGGCAGGTCTGCCACTGTCGCTCGGTAGTGGGGGCGGTGCGCTGGTCAGCGGCCTGATCTGCGGTTGGATTTCTGCCAAACGGCCTGCGTTGGGCCATATCCCGCCTGCCGCATTGAGTCTGCTCAAGGAATTGGGTCTGGGGATTTTTATTGCTTGCGTTGGCTTGTCGGCAGGGCCGGAGGCGATTACCCTTTTGAAACAGCATGGCCTGGTTCTGCCCGTGATCGGGTTGGCCGTCTCGCTCGGACCGGCCTGCGCATCGCTGTGGATCGGCCATAAATTCCTCAAAATCGAGGGGCCGCTTCTGTTAGGGGCGATTGCTGGTCAGCACGTCAGTACGCCCACGCTGAGCGCCGTGATGGTCCAGGCGGGCAGCTCGGTGCCCATTCTGGGTTACACCGTGACCTATGCCATTGCCAACGTGCTGCTTCCCGTGCTGGGGCCACTCATCGTGGCGCTGGCCTATCGTCTGGGTTGACGGCCTCAGGCTGAAAGACGGGCGGCGCGAGCCGCCCGCTTGTTTATAGAACGGAGACAATATGAGCTACACCACGCCACTGCGCGACATCCGCTTTGCCATGAAGGAGCTGGCGGGGCTTGACGAGATTCTCAAATTGCCGGGTTTCGAGGAGGCCGAGCCCGATCTGGTCGATGCCATTCTCGACGAGAATGCGCGCTTTGTGCAGGAGGTCGTGGCGCCCTTGAATGTCATTGGCGACCGTCAGCCGCCGGTCTGGAAAGACGGTGCGGTGACCGCCACGCCGGGGTTTGCCAAGGCATTTGCCGAGTATTCGACCGGAGGGTGGCAAGGCCTGCAGCACCCGGTGCAATGGGGCGGCCAGGGTCTGCCGCAGTTGGTGGCCGCGCCTGCCGGCGAAAACATCCAGGCAGCCAGTTTGGCGTTTGCCCTGTGTCCCATGCTGACCGACGGCGTGATCGAGGCCTTGCTCACCGTGGGGTCGGAAGAGCAGCGGCGTGCCTATATTCCCAACCTGATCGGCGGTCGCTGGACGGGCACGATGAACCTGACCGAACCGCAAGCCGGTTCAGACCTGGCTCTCGTGTCGACACGCGCGGTACCGCAGGACGATGGCAGCTACCGTGTCTCGGGCCAGAAGATTTTCATCACCTTCGGCGAGCATGACTTAGCCGAGAACATCATCCATCTGGTGCTGGCCCGTCTGCCGGACGCGCCGGCAGGCGTCAAAGGCATTTCGCTATTCATCGTCCCCAAGTTCCTGGTCAACGAAGATGGTTCGTTGGGCAAGCGCAATGATGTCTGGTGCGCATCGTTGGAGCACAAGTTGGGCATCCATGGCAGCCCGACGGCGGTGTTGCTTTATGGGGCTGGCAAGGGTGAGGTCGGAGAGGGCGCGGTCGGCTATCTGGTGGGCGAAGCCAATCGCGGGCTGGAGTATATGTTCATCATGATGAACGCCTCTCGCTATTCCGTCGGGCAACAGGGGATCGCCCTGGCTGAACGTGCCTATCAGCATGCTCAGGAGTACGCCCGCGAACGCGTGCAGGGTCGGGCCATCGAGGGTTCGGCCGGGCCAGTGACGATTTCCCACCATCCGGATGTCCAGCGCATGTTGTTGACCATGCGCTCGCTGACCGAGGCGGCCCGCGCCGTTTCTTACGTGGCAGCAGCGGCTCATGACAAGGCCAACCACCATCCGGACGCGGAGGTGCGTGCGCGCAACCGAGCGTTCTACGAATATCTGGTGCCCATCGTTAAAGGCTTCTCGACCGAGTCTGCGGTCGAGGTGGCTTCGCTGGGTGTCCAGGTGCATGGCGGTATGGGGTTCATCGAGGAAACGGGTGCAGCCCAGTATTACCGCGATGCCCGAATTCTGCCTATTTACGAGGGCACCACGGCGATCCAGGCCAATGATCTGGTCGGACGCAAGACGCTACGCGATGGCGGCGCGGCAGCCCACGCCTCGATGGCTGCGATGCGAGATACGCTCAAAGCGCTCCAGGCTGAAACCACCCGTGCCGATGCCGAAAGTCGTGAAGGACTTTGCCTGTTGCGGGATCATTTTGATCAGGCCATCCAGGCTTATGAGGCGGCGGTCGAGTATGTTCTGCTACACGCCGTCGACCATGTGCGTGCCGTGTTTTCGGGCAGTGTGCCGTATTTGATGCTGGCAGGTGTGGTCCACGGTGGCTGGCAGATGGCGCGTGCGGCGCTGGTGTGCAACCGTCGGCTGGCCGAAGGCAGCGATGATGGCTTTTATCGGCAGAAACTGGGTTCAGCGCTGTTTTACGGGGCTCATATCCTGCCGCGTGCGCTTTCATTGTCGGCGGCGGTGCGAGCCGGGCAGGTGGCAGATACGGCCGCTGATTGGGCCGCAGTGGCCTGACGCTTCCCGTTGCAATACAACATAAGGTTATATGGTTTGCTTATTTCCCCCTCCGTGGGTTTGATGACAAAATCATATTGCCGGCAACCTCAAGCAGGAGATTTTCCATGGCACACCTTCGTCTGGGCGATACCGCGCCCGACTTCGAACAGAAATCGTCCATAGGCACACTGCGCCTGTATGACTACCTCGGTGACAATTGGGGCGTGTTGTTTTCGCATCCCGCCGATTTCACGCCGGTTTGCACCACCGAACTGGGTTACACCGCCAAGTTGGCTGATGAATTCGCCAAGCGTGGCGTGAAGGTGCTGGCCCTGTCCGTCGATGGTGAAGAGTCCCACAGCAAGTGGATCGATGACATCAACGATACGCAATCGACCCGGGTCAATTTCCCCATCCTGGCCGATGAGGATCGCAAGGTCTCCGAGCTCTACGACATGATTCATCCGAACGCCAACGCCACGCTGACCGTGCGCTCGGTGTTCATCATCGATCCGGCCAAGAAGATCCGCCTCATCATTACCTATCCGGCCAGCACGGGGCGCAATTTCAATGAAATCCTGCGCGTGATCGATTCCCTGCAATTGACTGACAGCCACAGCGTGGCCACACCGGTCAATTGGCAGGATGGTGACGACGTGATCATCGTGCCTTCCCTGAAGGACGAGGCCGTCATCAAGGAAAAATTCCCCAAAGGCTATAAGGCCGTGCGTCCCTATCTGCGCATTACCCCCCAGCCTAATAAGTAAAAGCATTGCAGTGACCTCTGCGGGCCGCCTTCGGGCGGCCCGTTTGCTTGGTGCGGCCTCGTGCATCAGGCCCCGATAGGGCTATATCGCTTCTAACGATGAGTAATCAAAAAATGATTCGTTCCTTTCAGTTGGTTGGGCTTACACACTGCAGGCATTGCCCCTCGAACAAGAAAGGAAACGAACATGCCCTCCCGTACCGCAGGATTCTGGACCGCCGCCATTACGTTGGCAGCCACGTTTACGCTAGGCCTACCTCAGGCCATGGCGCAGAGCAAGCAGACGCTGCTCAACGTTTCCTATGACCCGACGCGCGAGCTGTATCGTGCCGTCGATGACGCCTTCATAAAGGATTACAAGGCCAAAGCAGGCGTGGATTTGACCATTCGCCAGTCGCATGGTGGTTCGGGGCGCCAGGCGCGTTCGGTGATCGACGGACTGGATGCCGACGTCGTCACCCTGGCCCTGGCCTATGACATTGACGCCGTTGCCGATCGCGGTCTCTTGCCGCAAGACTGGCAGAAGCGTCTGCCGCAAAACAGCTCGCCCTATACCTCGACCATCGTCTTCCTGGTGCGCAAGGGCAACCCTAAGCAGATCGCCGACTGGGATGATCTGCTCAAACCAGGTGTCCAGGTGATCACGCCCAATCCGAAGACCTCCGGCGGCGCACGTTGGAACTACCTGGCTGCCTGGGCCTATGCCCTGAAGAAACCCGGCGGCAGCGAAGCCAGTGCGCGCCAGTTCGTGGGCGACCTGCTCAAGCATGTGCCGGTGCTGGATACGGGCGCTCGTGGCGCCACCACGACTTTCGTCGAGCGCGGCGTGGGCGATGTGCTGCTGGCTTGGGAAAACGAAGCCTTCCTGGCACAGGAAGAATTGGGTCCGGACAAGTTCGACATCGTCGTGCCTTCGTTGTCCATCCTGGCCGAGCCGCCCGTGGCCGTCGTGGATAAGGTCGTCGACAAAAAGGGCACTCGTCAGGCAGCCCAGGCCTACCTGGAATTCCTGTACACGCCCCAGGCGCAGGAAATCATCGCCAAGAACTATTACCGGCCGATCGACAAGACGGTGGCCGCCAAGTACGAAAACCGTTTTCCCAAACTCAACCTGGTCACGATAGATGACCCCATCTTCGGTGGCTGGCGCAAGGCGCAGAAAGACCACTTCAGTGATGGCGGCAGCTTTGATCAGGTTTATCAACCCAAGTAAGGAAACGGGTTCGCGATGAGTGCCATTGTTCATCCGGCGGCGGGCGTGGGCGCCCGCCCTGTCCGCAAAAGCCCCGGCGTGCTGCCGGGTTTTGGCATTTCCATGGGTTATGCAGTGTTCTACCTGAGTGTGCTGGTGCTCATCCCGCTGGCTACCTTGCCCATCAAGAGTGCGCATCTGGGTTGGGCGGGATTTTGGGATACGGTCACCGCGCCTAGGGTGCTGGCCTCATACCGGCTGACTTTTGGCGCGGCCTTCGTCGCGGCGCTGGTCAATCTGGTTTTTGGCACCATCGTGGCCTGGATACTGGTGCGTTATCGCTTTCCCGGCAAGCGCATCGTCGATGCGCTGGTGGATCTGCCTTTCGCCTTGCCGACTGCGGTCGCGGGCATCGCCCTGACGGTGATCTATTCCTCCAACGGTTGGCTGGGCGCGCCGCTGGAGCGTTGGTTGGGCTTGAAAGTGGCCTTTACGCCTTTGGGGATCGTGGTGGCGCTCATCTTCATCGGCGTGCCGTTCGTGGTGCGCACCGTGCAGCCTGTCCTCGAAGATATCGAACGCGAGATCGAGGAGGCCGCTGCCAGCCTTGGCGCCGGGCGCTGGCAGACCATCCGGAGAGTGCTGGTGCCGGCGTTGACCCCTGCGCTTTTGACCGGTTTTGCGCTGGCCTTCGCGCGGGCCGTCGGCGAGTACGGCTCGGTGATTTTTATCGCAGGCAATATGCCCATGGTGTCGGAAATCACGCCCTTGCTGATCATCGTCAAGCTGGAGCAGTTTGATTATGCGGGCGCAGCGGCCATCGCCAGCGTCTTGTTGGGGGTGTCCTTCTTGCTCTTGCTCATCATCAACCTGCTGCAAGGCTGGCAGGCGCGCAGCGGAGGCAGGCTGGCATGAGACCTGATCACTTGACCGAGCCGCGATGGGTGCGAGGCATTTTGCTGTTTCTCGGCTTGGCGTTTCTGACGTTGTTTCTGTTCGTGCCGCTGGCAGCCGTGTTCACGGAGGCCTTCCGCAAGGGCTGGCAGACGTATCTGGCGGCCATCACCGAGCCGGATGCCTTGTCGGCCATCAGTCTGACATTGTGGGTGGCTGCGATTTCGCTGCCGTTGAACCTGGTGTTCGGTGTGGCGGCAGCGTGGGCAATCACGAAGTTCCAGTTCCGCGGCAAGCAGTTCCTGATCACGCTCATCGATCTTCCGTTTTCGGTTTCACCCGTGGTGGCCGGGCTGATCTTTGTTCTGCTGTTCGGGTCGCAGGGCTGGTTCGGGCCGTGGTTGCAGGACCACGATCTGAAGATTGTCTACGCCGTGCCGGGGGTCATTCTGGCAACGTTGTTCGTCACCTTTCCGTTCGTGGCGCGTGAGCTGATTCCGCTGATGCAGGCGCAAGGCAGCGAAGAAGAGCAGGCGGCGCTGACTCTGGGCGCGACGGGGTGGCAGATTTTCTGGCGCATCACGCTGCCCAACATCAAGTGGGGCCTGCTGTATGGGGCCATCCTGGCCAATGCGCGCGCCATGGGTGAGTTTGGTGCGGTGTCGGTCGTCTCCGGACAGGTTCGGGGCCTGACCAACACCATGACTCTGCATGTGGAGATCCTCTACAACGAGTACCAGTTCTCGGCTGCCTTTGCGGTGGCCTCGTTGCTGGCATTGCTGGCCCTGGTGACGCTGGTGGCCAAGAATTTCATCGAGTGGCGAAACCAACGCCTGTTGGCTCAAGGCGAGCAGCCGCTGGAAGCCTCGCCGCTGGCGGTGCAGCAGCCGCAAGCCGTCTGATCGGGGGAAAACATGAGTATCGAAGTCAAGAACTTGTCCAAGCGCTTCAATGATTTTCGGGCGCTGGATAACGTGTCACTGCATATCGAGACTGGAGAACTGGTTGCGTTGTTGGGGCCCTCGGGCTGCGGCAAGACCACGTTGCTGCGCATCATCGCTGGATTGGAGAGCGCCGACAGCGGCAGCGTTCTGTTCTCGGGTGAGGACGCCACGGCGGTCGATGTTCGACAGCGGCAAGTAGGTTTCGTGTTTCAGCATTACGCCTTGTTCAAGCATATGACGGTCTTTGAGAACGTTGCCTTTGGCCTGCGGGTCAAGCATCGCTCGCAGCGCCCCTCCGAGGCGCAGATCCGTGTCAAGGTCCGTGAACTGTTGCAACTGGTGCAACTGGATTGGCTGGCGGACCGCTATCCCGCTCAGTTGTCCGGCGGCCAGCGTCAGCGTATCGCGTTGGCTCGCGCGCTGGCCGTCGAGCCACGCGTGCTGCTGCTCGATGAGCCCTTCGGAGCACTGGACGCCAAAGTGCGCAAAGAGTTGCGCCGATGGTTGCGCCGCCTGCACGATGAGCTGCACGTGGCCAGCGTCTTTGTCACGCATGATCAGGAAGAGGCGCTGGAGGTTTCTGATCGTGTGGTGCTGATGAATGCCGGTCGAATCGAACAGATCGGTAGCCCGCGCGAGGTCTGGGAGGCGCCGGCCACGCCTTTTGTGTATGGCTTTCTGGGCGACGTGAACCAACTGGCGGGCCAGGCCAGCGAGGGCATCTGGCGTCATGCCGATCTGGCGTTGCCGGCGCCCGGGTTGGATCAGCCCGGTTTGCTGGCAGCGACGGCCTATGTGCGGCCGCACGAGATCGACGTGGTGCGCTATGCGCCGCAGGCGCCGGGCATCCCTGTGCGCTTGGCGCATGCCTATCTCGCTGGCCCCAGTGCCTATCTGGAGCTGACGCGCGAGGATGCCGCCACCGCGATCGAAGCCGAAGTGCCGGAACACGTATTTCGCGAACTCAACTTGAAGGAGGGCGATGCCCTGCTGGCTCGTCCACGCCGCGCCAGGGTATTTGCCACACAACCATGAGCCATTCTGCTCTTAACTCCGAGACGGCAGCGTGCTGGGAGACTCTCAAGGCCACGCTGGCCGACATTGCGCGCCGGCATCCCGACGCCGCCTTGGCTTGCTCGCTGGCCGCCGAGGACATGATCTTGATCCATGCCATCGAGCAGAACCTGCTGCCGCTGGAGATATTCACGCTGGATACCGGCCGGCTGCATCCGCAGACGCTGGGCATGCTGGAGACGGTGCGCCAGCGCTATGGGCGTGATATCACCGTCATGCATCCCCAGGAGCAAGCGGTCAGTGAACACGTGTCCGAGCATGGCGCCTTCGCCTTTTATGAAAGCGTGGAGTTGCGTAAAGCCTGTTGCCAGATCCGCAAGGTGGAACCACTGTCTCGGGCGTTGGCCGGGCGTAGCGCCTGGATCACCGGACAGCGCCGGTCTCAGGCCATCACGCGCGGGGAGTTGCCCGCCGAGGAGCCGGATCCCGTGTTCGGACTGTATAAGTTCAACCCCCTGGCCGACTGGAGCGAGGACGAGGTCTGGGCGGTCATCCGCGCGCTGGATATCCCCTACAACCCGCTGCATGACCAGGGCTACCCCTCTATCGGTTGCGATCCCTGTACGCGTGCGATTCGCCCCGGAGAGGATCTGCGCGCCGGCCGCTGGTGGTGGGAGAGTTCGGATTCCAAAGAGTGCGGTTTGCATGAGGGCAACCGCCGCCACATTCCGATAGCTGTGAATTGAGAAAGGAAACATCATGTCTTTAGTTGCCCAACGCAGCCATCTCGATTGGCTGGAATCTGAGGCTATTTTTATTTTGCGTGAAGTGGCTGCCGAATGCGCCAAGCCCGTACTGCTGTTTTCCGGTGGCAAGGACTCCGTGGTGCTGCTGCGCCTGGCGGAGAAAGCCTTCCGGCCGGGGCGCTTTCCGTTTCCCCTGATGCATATCGACACCGGGCACAATTTCGAGGAAGTCATCGCCTTTCGCGATGAGCGCGCCGGGCAGTTGGGCGAGCAGTTGATCGTGCGTCGTGTCGAGGACTCCATCGCGCGCGGCAGTGTGGTGCTGCGCCGCGAAACAGACTCGCGCAATGCGGCTCAGGCCGTCACGCTGCTTGAGGCCATCGAGGAGTTGGGGTTTGATGCCTGCATCGGCGGGGCGCGGCGTGATGAGGAGAAAGCGCGCGCCAAGGAGCGCATCTTCTCGTTCAGGGACGAGTTCGGTCAGTGGGATCCCAAGGCCCAGCGTCCCGAGCTCTGGAACCTCTTCAACACGCGGGTGCATCCGGGCGAGAACATGCGGGTCTTTCCCATCTCGAACTGGACCGAACTCGACGTCTGGCAGTACATCCATCGCGAGAACCTGGCATTGCCATCGATTTATTACAGCCATCGACGCGAGGTGGTGCGGCGCCGCGGACTGTTGGTGCCGGTCACGCGGCTGACGCAGCCGGCCGAAGGCGAAAGCATCGAAACGCTGGACGTGCGCTTTCGCACCGTCGGTGACATTTCCTGCACCTGCCCGGTGGCTTCCGAGGCGGCAGATCCGCTGGCCATCATCGCCGAGACGGCCGTGACCGACATCACAGAGCGCGGCGCAACCCGCATGGACGATCAGACTTCCGAAGCGTCGATGGAACGACGCAAGCGCGAAGGCTATTTCTGAACCGGAAGACATCATGAATGCAATCAACGATTCTTTTCTGTCGGGCGCCGATCGCGGCGTGCTGCGCCTGATCACTGCTGGATCGGTGGACGACGGCAAATCCACCCTGATCGGCCGCCTGCTTTTTGACAGCAAGGGTGTGTTCGCCGACCAGATCGACGCGATTTCGCGTGCCAAGCATAAACGCGTGGCCGGCGACGGTATCGATCTGTCCTTGCTGACCGATGGCCTGGAGGCCGAGCGCGAGCAGGGCATCACCATCGACGTGGCTTATCGCTACTTCGCCACGCCGTCACGGAAGTTCATCGTGGCCGATGCGCCCGGACATGAGCAGTACACGCGCAATATGGTGACGGGCGCCTCCACCGCCGACGCGGCCATCATTCTGATCGATGCCACCCGCGCGGCCGACGGCAAACTGCTGCCTCAGACCAAGCGGCGCAGCACCATTGCACGCCTGCTGGGTATTCGCCACATCGTGGTGGCTGTCAATAAGATGGATCTCGTGGACTGGGATCCAGCTGTGTTCGAGCGCATCTCAGCGGCCTACGCTGAGTTGGCGGGCAAGCTGGATTTGCCGCACTTTCATATCCTGCCGCTGTCGGCGCTCAATGGCGACAACGTGGTGCACCCGTCGAGCCGCACACCCTGGTACGAAGGGCCGCCGCTGTTGATCTTGCTGGAGAGCCTGGAGCAGGGTGCCGACGGTTCGGTCTTGCCGCTGCGCTTTCCGGTGCAGTGGGTCATGCGGCATGACGGCGATCGAGCCGACGATTTTCGCGGCTATGCTGGCCGCGTGGCCAGCGGCACGCTGGCCGTTGGCGATGAGATCCTGGTGCAACCTTCGGGTGTGGCGGCGCGCGTGGCCGCGTTGCGGGTGTTCGACCGCAACGTGGCCGAAGCCGTCAGCGGCGACTCAGTGACCGTCATACTCGATCGGGATGTGGACGTGTCGCGCGGCGACATCATCACCCATGCTGCCGCACCGGCGAGCGTGACGCGGGAGTTCGACGCCGAAGTCTGCTGGCTCGACAACCATCCCTTGAATTCGGCGCGCAAGTATCTGCTCAAGCAAGGCACGCGCCTGACGTCGGCCAAGATACGCGGCGTGCTCACGCGGCGCGATATCCATGAACTGCAGGAGGTCGATGACGCACAGGGCAAACTGGACATGAACGATATCGGCCGTGTGTCGTTTGTTACGCGCGAGTCGCTGGCCGTCGATGACTACCGGGATGTGCCGGGTACCGGGGCCTTCATCCTGATCGACGCCGCCACGCATCAGACGGCTGCAGCCGGGATGATTCTGCGCCGCGGGTGAAGCGCCCGGGCGGCCTGTTGTTTTTTGTCCAAACCCTTTCCTGCAGCGGCTTTCCAGGCGTTTTCCAGTACGTGAAATGAATTCCGTGCACGCCTGGCGGCAGTTGGGGTACAGTCGTCTCGTGGTTCTTGCGAGGACGTAGGGCTTGTCAAAAGTACTGTGTTTTTGTACAGTACATCCATGATGAGCACCGAACATTCGCTTTCCGCCGGTTATGGGTCCCCGGCTGCCGCCCCCGCCGCCTCGCGCGGTCGGGGTGCGGTTACTAATGTTCGCCACCGCTTCGAGCAGGTCGAGCGCGAGGCCTTCGATGACGGCTGGTTTGGCGGCGATGATTCGCCCGCAGCCTTCGATGCGTCCCTGGACGAGATCCAGGATGAACCCAAGCGCCCACCCCGCTCCGAACCCGCAGAGGCCGAGGCACTCGGTGTCACGGAGATGGCTCCGGAACCGGGCAGGCCATCCGCAGCGGTGGGCCTGCCGCAGTCTGCGACGCAACATTTCATCCCGGTAGTGGCCGTGCCGCGCACCACGGTGCGGCCGGAGCAGGCGCGCAAGCTCCTGTCACGCAACGATTCTCCGGACATTCCGTTTGATGTGGCGGTCAATCCTTACCGCGGCTGTGAGCACGGCTGCGTCTACTGCTATGCCAGGCCTACACATGCCTACCTGGGCTATTCGCCCGGCCTGGACTTCGAAACCCGGCTGGTCGCCAAAGCCAACGCCGTCCAGGCATTGCGTGCCGAGCTGGCGCGCCCCAGTTACAAGGTGTCGCCGATCAATATCGGCTCGGCAACGGATGTCTATCAACCCATCGAACGCACCTGGCGCTTGACCCGTGGCCTGCTTGAACTCATGGTCGAGACCCGTCACCCCCTGACGCTGGTCACCAAAAACTCTCTGGTCGAACGCGACCTCGATCTGCTGACCACGTTGGCGCGCGATCGACTGGTGACGGTTTTCATCAGCATCACCACGTTGGACGCCGACATGGCCCGCACCCTGGAACCACGTGCGTCTGCTCCCTGGCGCCGCATCGAGACCGTGCGCAAGCTGGCCGAGGCCGGTATCCCGGTGGGCGTGCTGGTTGCGCCGGTGATTCCCTTCATCAATGACGAGTCCATGGAGCAGATTCTGGAGGCGGCATCGGCAGCCGGCGCCTGCTCGGCCAGCTATACCGTGGTGCGTCTGCCCTGGGAGGTGAAGGACGTTTTCGAAACCTGGCTGCACACGCACTTTCCCGATCGTGCTCAGCGTGTTTTGCACCGTATCGAAGACATGCGAGAGGGCAAGCGCAATGACAGCAGTTTTGATACGCGCATGCGCGGCACGGGAATCTGGGCGGATTTGCTGCGGCAGCGCTTTGAGCTGGCGGTGCGCAATCTGGGTCTGGGCAGGCTGCGACCCGAACTGGCGCTCGACCACTTTGTGCCACCCGTTATCGCTGCGACAGTGCGTCGTGGACGGGGCAGCGCCAGCGACGCCGCGCGTGAGGCGGGTCAGATGGCGTTATTCGAAGATTGATCCAAGGCAGTTTCTTAAACATGTCCATGGTCGGACACCCCACGCCGGGCAGGGCCTGGCAGGCGCACTAGGAGAGTCATCATGACGACGGTTACCCTTCCCGCAGATGCATTGCTTGCTCATCGCCCGGCAGCACCTCGCCCACGGCCCCTATCCCGACCCGTTTCCGGAACCTCTCCGGCGCGTGCTCCGGCATGGCCATTTCAGGCGCCGGCCCAGCCCGCTGCCGCACCGGATGATGTGGCGTCCCAGGCCGACGCCGAACACGACCTTCAGACCAAAGCGCTGCGTCGCCGTATGGCCTGGGATGTGGTCATGGTGTTGTCCTGGGGGGCAGCGATTCCCGGGCTGATGTGGCTGGGTGCGGCGTTCGGTTTCTGAGCGTCGCTCAGGCGACCGCACGCCGGCCGTAGTGCAGATCTCAGCTTGACCCCAACAGGACGACCCCGAGCAAAATGGCGCCGCATCCCGCCAGCCGTCCCGGGCCGACTTTTTCGCGCAGCAAAAACATTCCGGCCAATGTGCCCAGCATCATGGACATTTCGCGTGCAGGTGCGACCAGGCTCAACGGGGCTCCCATTCTCAGGGCGTAGAGCACCAGGATGTAGCCCAGCGGCGATAGCAGCCCTACGGCCAAGGCCAGATGCCAATAGCCGCGCATGGCAGGAAAGTACTGTGTTCGCCGCTTGAACACATGCGGTGTCATCATCGCGGTCCGTGTCACGCAGGTAAACCAGTCAAACAGCACAGGCATGATGAGCAGGTTTTTGACCCCGTAGGCATCCACCACGGTGTAGGCTGCGATGAACAGGCCAATCAATACGCCCCAGCGCACTCCGATCCAGGCCTGCGGCGTATGAAACATGCTCAGGCGTCCTTGTGTGGCGATCAACAGCACCCCACCTACTACGCAGAGCATCCCGGCAATCCCCGTAGCGGTGGCCGGTTCTGCCAGAAGCGTAAAAGCCCCGATGGTCGACAGCAGAGGCCCCGTACCCCTTGCTATGGGATAGACCACCGACAGATCCGCCACCTGATAGCCGCGCTGCAAACAGAGGCTGTAGCCCAGATGCAACAGGGACGACGCCAGAATACAGACAAGAACAGGCCAACTCCATTGCATGCCTTCGTGTGCCAGCACCCAGATAACCCAGGGGGCGTAGAGCAGGCTGGCGGCCAGGCCATAGGCAAAGACAAAGACCGGGCCGACCATGGCTGCCCGTTTGGCGAGCAGATTCCAGGTCGCGTGGGCCATGGCGGCCAGCACAACCAGAACAAGGGACGCATAAGTCATGGAGGGTCCGTTGCCGGCAAAGGCAAAAGGGTACCCGAATCGGGGGCAGGTTGCGGTTGGTGGGGTGGTCAAAAAAAGAGCAATAAGGTAGAATCTTGGGTTTGCCAAATCATCCTCTGCTTGCAGCATACGAAAAATGCGCAATGCCTGGGCCTTGGTGCGGGGCACCTCTTTGAGAAGCGGTGTGTTTGCCCAAAAAGGCTCACGCTTTTTGCATCGATATCCTTTCCCGGCAAAAAACGCTGCAATGACAAGATGAATCCGGAGTTCTCATGAACCTTATCGCTCTCCTTGAGCAGGAAGAAATCAAGCGCCTGACCGGCGACAAGCCCGTGACCGAGTTCGCCCCTGGCGACACCGTGATCGTGAGCGTGAACGTGGTCGAAGGTACCCGTAAGCGTGTCCAGGCCTTTGAAGGCGTGGTCATTGCCAAGCGCAACCGTGGCCTGAATTCTTCCTTCATCGTCCGCAAGATCTCGTCGGGTGAAGCCGTGGAACGTACGTTCCAGCTCTACTCGCCGCAAATCGCCGGCATTGAAGTCAAGCGCCGTGGTGACGTGCGCCGTGCCAAGCTCTACTACCTGCGCAATCGCTCGGGCAAGTCGGCTCGTATCAAGGAAAAGCTGGTCAGCAAGCAAGTCGCTCAAGGTTAATTCCTGGCTTGCAAGTTGCCCGGTGTCCGCTCAGCACTGCATTGGCCTCGCGCCAGTGCGTGCCGGGCGGTATTCCGAGCTGAAAAGGCACCTGAAAAGGTGCTTTTTTTGGTTCATCGCGGAATAGCGTGGAGCCGTGCTTGATTGCCGTTACGCTTGATCCTTGATTTTCAAGGATCAAGGCCGGGATCATGCTGGACCGCAAGACGATCGAGAGGTTGGGTGGGTGGGAAGGTTATCGGGTGGAGCGGGTCGTGTGGCCTGAAGGTGAGAGCCGGACGGTCACGATTTACCTGAAGCCTTCAGCGCGAACGATGCACTGCGAGCACTGCGGCAACCGATGTCGGCAGGTGCATGAGACGACCACGCGCCGGGTGCGGGATCTGCCGCTAATGGCGCTGCGAGTGACGCTGGTAGTGCCGCGTCGGCGGGTCTGGTGCGAGCAGTGCGGTGGACCGCATCTGGAGAGGCTGAGCTGGCTGGGCCGTTACCAGCGAGTGACCGACCGGCTGGCCGAGGCGGTCAGCCAGTTGCTTGAGTCCAGCAACATTCTGGCCGTGGCGCGCTTCTTCCAACTGGGTTGGCACACGGTCAAGGCGCTGGACAAGGCCCTGCTGCGACGGGCGATCCAAGAGCCGGACTGGAGTCAGATCCACTACCTAGCGATGGACGAGTTCGCTCTACACAAGGGCCATCGTTATGCCACGGTCGTTGTCGATCCGATCCGCCGTCAGGTGCTATGGATCGGTGATGGCCGCTCGCGCGAGACGGCCAGAGCCTTCTTCGAACAACTGCCAACTGGGGTTGCCCAGCAGATCCGGGCCGTAGCGATCGACATGACGACGGCCTATGAGCTGGAGATCCAGGCCAACTGCCCCAACGCCGAGATCGTCTACGACCTGTTCCACGTCGTGGCCAAGTACGGCCGTGAAGTGATAGACCGGGTGCGTGTAGACCAAGCGAACCAGTTGCGGCACGACAAGCCGGCCCGCCGGGTGATCAAGTCCAGTCGCTGGCTACTGCTGCGCAATCGCAAAAACCTCGATCCGTGCCAATCGGTAAAGTTGGACGAGTTGCTCCAGGCCAACCAGCCCTTGCTCACCGCTTATCTGATGCGCGATGAGCTCAAACAGCTGTGGTTCTACCAACACCCCGGCTACGCCCGCCAGGCATGGGATCACTGGCTGCAACAGGCTCAGGGCAGCGGCATCGCCGCCTTGGCTCACTTCGCGCTCAAGCTAAAAGCCTATCTGCACGGGATTCTGTCTCGCTGTCGCCACCGGCTCAACACCAGCATCGTCGAGGGCATCAACAACACCATCAAAGTCATCAAGCGCCGCGCCTACGGCTACCGCGATCAGGAGTACTTCTTCCTCAAGATCCGGTCTGCATTCCCCGGTATTCCTCGATGAACCTTTTTTTTCGCCTTGCAATGCCCGCGTATGACGGGCTCACACTGCCGGTGGCAGGTGCGCCGTCGTGCAGCCGGGTGTGTTTCTCGCCAGCCTTGTCTTTGTTTGTGGCAACCTTTGCTTCATGACTGACTTATCGCTTCCACGCGTACGCCGGCCTATCGTGCGGCCCAACTTCGACCCAAAAGAGCAACCCTGGCAGGTCGCTAACAGCGGGCTGCTGCGCGTCAGCCCGGAGTTGCTCACGCCTGACGCGCTGCGTGGTTCGTTGCGACCGGCCAGGCAATGGACGCTGGACCCGTTGGGTATGGAAAAAGAGCGTTATCCCGGGCGAGAGGGCCCGCCCGTGCTTGCCGCCGTACTGATACCCATGGTGATGCGACCGCAGGGGGTCAGCGTGATGCTGACCCAGCGCGCGGCGCATCTGCACGACCATGCCGGACAGATCAGTTTTCCGGGAGGCAGGGTGGAGCTCGCCGACCTCACCCCAGTGGCGACGGCCTTGCGCGAGGCGCACGAAGAGACCGGGCTGCCTCAGGACAGGGTGGAGGTGCTCAACAGCATGCCGGAGTTTCTGACATCGACTGGGTTTTCCATTACGCCTGTCGTTTCGCTCGTGCGCCCGGATTTTGCGCCAGCCGCCGATGCGTTTGAAGTGGCAGATATTTTCGAAGTGCCCCTGGATTTTTTAATGGATCCGTCCAACCACCGCCTCTATGAGGCCCGGCTGCCAGACGGCAGGGTACGGCGTTACTACGCCATTCCGTGGGGCGAGCGCTTTATCTGGGGCGCGACGGCCGGCATGCTGCGCAATCTCTATACCAGCCTGGCGTCGCGCCCGAGCGTGTCAGTGGGTTGATGCGCGCCGCGCAGCGTGCAGCCATCCGAGCCCGGCGCGAGTGTCACCCGCGGGCCGGTATTCGCAACCCACCCAGCCCGGATAGGCGAGCTCGTCGAGCAGCTGGAACAGATAGGGATAGTTGAGTTCGCCTTGATCGGGCTCCTGGCGCAACGGCACGCCGGCGATCTGAACGTGTCCGACGCGACCCTGCGGGATGTAGTGGCGCAGACGCATGCTGACGTCGCCTTCGAGGATCTGGCAGTGATAGAGATCCATCTGGACTTTCACATTGGCGGCACCGGTGGCCAGGGCGACGGCATGAGCTTCGGCCTGATGATTGAGGTAGTAGCCCGGTATGTCGCGCGGATTGATGGGTTCTATCAGGATGTCGACATCGACCGCAGCGGCCAGGCGGGCCGCATAGGCCAGGTTATCGATATACGTCGCGCGTAACGCAGCGGGGTCGCTGCCGGTTGCCGGGCAGCCGGCCATGACGTGGACCCGGGGGCACATCAGCGACACCGCATACTCAAGGGCTTGTTCAACCGCGGCGCGGAAGTCTTCCTGGCGGCCGGGCAGGCAAGCCAGGCCGCGCTCGCCTCGGGCGGCGTCGCCAGCCGGGGCGTTGATGAGGATCAGTTCGAGATCGTGGCTTTGCAGCCGGTCACGCCATAGCGCGGTCGGATAGCCGTAGGGAGATTGCATTTCCACCCCCCGAAAACCATCTCGGGCGGCGGCACTGCAGCGGTCCAGCATTTCAATGTCTTGATAGAGCGTTGAAAGATTCGCGGCAAAACGCGGCATGTCTGCGTCCCATGACCAGGAAAACCCGCAGTGTATCGTGGCTGAGGCTGGCTGTAATGCAGGCCAGAAAGGCCGCCGCGGGCAAGCGCGGCGAGCTGGGCGAGTGCGGTCACGGACCGCCAGGCCTGGGGGCCGGTGGACAGCGCGGCATTGCGGGCCAGACCGAGCGGGATGTTTCCGGTTTCAGTATCGGCGAGCGGCTTCGGTCTCGGCCAGGATGCGCTCATAGAGTGCGTAGCGACCCGGGTCGATGTGGCCGTCCTTGAGCGCGCCGACCACGCCACAGCCCGGCTCGTGACGATGGGTGCAGTTATAGAACCGGCAATCTTCGATGTAGCGTTTGAATTCCGGAAAACCGCGCAGAATGTCTTCGCCGCTCAGATGCTGCAGGCCGAAGGCCTGGAATCCCGGAGAGTCGATCAGGTCGCCGCCAGGCGGCGGCAAGTGGTAGAGGCGGGTGCTGGTGGTCGTGTGGCGTCCCATATCCAACGCGGTGGAATGCTCGCGTGTGGCCGCCTGGGCATCAGGCACCAAGGTATTGAGCAGCGTGGATTTGCCCATGCCGCTTTGACCCAGCAGCAGATTGACGCGACCGACCAGGCGCGGCGCGAGATCGCGATGCACGGTCTGCGCATCCTGGACGCTTAGTTCGATGACCGGTACGCCCAGCGCGCGGATGGGCGCCAGACGAAAGCGGGCATGATCCAGGCCGGCGGTGATATCGATCTTGTTGAGAATGATCAGCGGCTCGATGCCTGCGCTCCAGGCACCGGTCAATGCGCGGCCGAGCAGGTCTTCCGAGAAGGTCGGCTCGACGGCGATCACGATGAGCAACTGATCGACGTTGGCGGCAAACTGCTTGGACCGCATCTCGTCGGAGCGGAACAACAGATTGCGTCGGGGCAAGACCGCATCGATGGCACCTTCGTCAGCGCCTTGCGGCGTGATGCGCACCCAGTCGCCTACGGCCGGTCCGGTCTTCTTGCCACGCGGAAAACACTTGCGCAGGCTGCCGTCGGCAAGCTCCACGCTGTAATGCCGGCCGTGGGCGGCAATGATGCGGCCTTCGGTGTGCGCGCTCATACGGTCACACCCGCCAGGAGATGACGGATGCGTACGGCAGCGGGTGGATGGCTGTCGTAAAAGGCGGAATGCACGGGATCGGGGGTCAAGGTGGCGGCGTTGTCGTCGTAAAGTTTGACCAGCGCGCAGATGAGGTTGCTCGAGGAGCTTTGTGCGGCCGCGTAGCGGTCGGCCTCGAACTCGTCACGGCGCGAGTACCAACTGGCCAGCGGGGTGAACATAAAGGTGAAAACGGGAATGACCAGAAAGAAGAGAATGAGCGCCATGGCGTCGTTTCGCCCGCCCAGTTGCGGCAGCACGCCCAACCCCTCGTAAAACCAGGGCTGTTGGGCCAACCACCCCAAGGCAGCGAAGAACACCAGCGCCATCGCCAGATTCAGCCCGATGCGTTTGATAATGTGGTGGCGCTTGAAATGCCCCAGCTCGTGAGCGAGGACCGCCTCGATTTCGTCGGCATTCAGGCGCGCCAGCAGGGTGTCGAAGAACACGATGCGCCGGCTTTTTCCAAAGCCGGTGAAATACGCATTGCCATGCGCCGAACGTTTGGAGCCATCCATCACGAACAGGCCATTGAGCGTGGAGCCGCAACGCTGCGCCAGGCCGCGAATGCGGGCCGTGAGATCCGGGTCGTCCAACGGGGTGAACGTGTTGAAAAGCGGGGCAATATAGGTCGGCGCAATGAATATGAGCAGCAGGTTGAAGGCCGTCCACAGTACCCAAGCCCACAGCCACCACAAGGCCCCGGCGCTGCTCATGAGCCAGAGGATGGCTGCTGCCAGGGGCAGGCCCAGGCACAAGGCCAGCGTCACCCCCTTGAGCAGGTCGGAAAAAAACAGAGCCGGTGTCATGCGGTTGAAACCGAAGCGGCTTTCCAGATGGAACTGGCGCCACAGCGTAAAGGGCAGCCCCGCTAGCCCCAACAGCGCTGCGACCATGACGAGCAGCATGATCTGCCTGAGGAAGTCGGCCTGGATGAACAGACCCAGTGTGGAGTCCAACCACTGAAGTCCGCCGCACAGCGTCAGCGCCACCAGGATCATCGCATCATAGACTCGTTCGAACATACCCAGGCGCACGCGGGCGACGGTATAGTCGGCGGCGCGCTGGTGGCTGGTCAGCCCAATGCGGGCGGAAAATTCACCCGGCACCTGGTCGCGGTGTTGGGCGACGTGTCGGATCTGGCGGCTGGCCAGCCACAGGCGCACGCCGGTATCGGCAATCAGCAAAGCAACGAACAGCAGGGTAAACATAGGCTGGTGGGCGCCTCGGGCAGGGGTGTGCGAAAATCGCGTGTTTTAAAGGCAAATTATATGGCTGCCAACGAAAATCGCCTGGTCTGGCTCGACATGGAAATGACCGGGCTTGATCCTGAGAAAGAACGCATCATTGAAGTCGCCGTCGTGGTGACCGAACCGGATCTTACGGTCGTGGCCGAGGGGCCGGTACTCGTCGTACATCAGGACGACAGCGTGCTCGATGCCATGGACAATTGGAACAAGTCCACCCACGGCAAGAGCGGCCTGATCGACAAGGTGCGCGCCTCCACGCTCACCGAGGCCCAGGCCGAGCAGCAACTGATCGAATTTCTGGCTCAGCACGTGCCGGCCGGTAAGTCGCCGCTGTGCGGCAACACCATCAGCCAGGACCGCCGGTTCATGTTCGCCTATATGCCAGCGCTGGAGCGTTTCTTCCACTATCGCAATCTGGATGTCAGCACGCTGAAGGAGTTGGCGCGGCGCTGGGCTCCGGCGGTCTACAAGGGCTTCGAAAAGAAAAGCCGCCACGAAGCGCTGGCCGACATTTACGAGTCCATCGATGAGCTCAAATACTATCGTGAGCACTTCCTGAAAGTGTGAGGGCGCTCAGGCGGGGCGGGTAGGACCTGCGCGCGCGGCGCCGTAGGCCGTATTGAAGGTCACGGTAATTGGGGTTGGCGTTGACAACCGGTGCGCCCAGACTTTCGATACCGTTGCGCCAAGCGCAGTGCCGTTCGTCGCTTCGCCACCCCGTTCATCCCTTGGCCGTCGATCGCCGGCAGGCGACAGGCGCTCCCAGGCGAGTGGGCCGCCGCGGCTTGTCAGGCCATGCGCCGGCTCTTCCGGCAGGCACCCGCATGATCGAGCGTGCCCTACTGATTTCCCTTGTCGGAGGCGTGGCGATGCGTGTCTACACACTGGAGCAGTTGCGTCGGATCGAGGCGGGGGCCCGGGACCTGGGGATGGATCTGATGGGCCGCGCCGGACGGGCCGCGGCGGATTTCGTGCGCGTGCGTCTGTCAGCGCCTGGACCGGTGCTTGCGGTGGTAGGTCCGGGCAATAACGGTGGCGATGCCCTGGTGGCCGCCACGGCTCTGCTTGGCGCGGGGTACGCGGTGCAGGTGGTCATGCCGGGCGATCCCGCCCGTCTGCCTAGAGATGCCGCCCGCGCTCATGCCGCCTGGCGTGCCGCAGGCGGTCGGGAGGATCAGGCGTTGCCTCGCGCGGCGCCGGCCTTGGCGATCGACGGGCTGTTTGGCATAGGTCTGACGCGCAGGCTGGGCCAGCCCTGGCAGGATCTGGTGGACGCGGTGAATCGCTGGCGGATCCCTGTTCTTGCGCTGGATGTGCCCAGTGGCTTGTCGGCGCAAACCGGCCAGGCGCTGGGCCGGCCGGTTCAGGCGAGGTGGACGCTATCGTTCATCGGTACACCCTCCGCGTTGGCACAAGGCGCGGCGGCCATGGGCCAGCACTACGAGGAAGACCTCGGCCTGCCGCCTCAATGGCTATCGGCGCTGCTGACCGATTGAGGGCGGCCGCTGAAGCGGTGGCTGACATCCACGTCCAGAGGATGATAGCGGTTGTTTTCACGACCCGCGACGGCGTCCAGATGATGTTCCGAGGCGTCGAACAGTTGCCAGTACAACTGGCCGCAGAGCGCCCGGGCCGGACCACCGGGCCAATCCGCAGGCAGCATAGGCATGGGCAGTTGCGGGTCATGCAGCACGATGCGGCGCCAATGGTGCAGCAGCAGTACGCGGAGTGCAAAGGCCTGCGGCGGCGAGGGGGCCGTGTCTGCTACGAGCGGCGCCAGCGGTGAGAAACTGCGCGTAAACAGGCGGTATTGCTCAGCCACTGCATCCAGATTCCAACATTGTGGCACGAGGCTGGCAATGGGCAGGCCGCCGGCGCCGGCCAGATCGCGCGCGGCCAGTACCAATGCCTTGTCCGGAATGCCCAGTTGCTCGAGGATGTCATGGGCTGCCCGGGCCTCGGTGGCCGGGTGAGCGAACACGCCTGGAGCCACGAGGGCGAAACCTTCCCATTCGAGTGCACGCCGCAGTTCCGCACGTTCGGCCAGGCCATTGCTGCCGTTGCGGGGCAGGGCAACGAGCGTCCACTCCCCGTGCCATTGGTGCGGAGGACCTTCATAAATTCGTTGCGAGGCCAACGCCGTCAGTCGGCGTCCGGTATCGGCCATCAGGTACAGACTGCGGCGGCCATGGCGCTCGGATTGCAACCATCCTTGTGCGACGAGACGAAAGACGCTGGTGCGCAGCAAACGTTCGTTGATACCCACCGGAGCGAGCAGTTCGATCAAGTCGCCGAGCCAGATGGCCCCGCCATGCGGCCCAAGGGCATCGCCGAGCAGACTGACGCAAAGGGATTTGGCGCGTGGCGGATCCTGCTCCAGCAAACGAGCCAGAAAGCGATCCAGCGGTGGCATTGCAGAACTTGCCATAAATTAGGGACGGGCCAAAAGAGGCCTCCTGTTGACGGTCTGCCGACATGATACATAAAGTTGACGTGATACAGAAATAAGTTTGACAATGGAATTTTTGTATTAAATAATCCAATCATCAAGAAACAGATTGGGGCAGGGCGCAAGCCTGCTTCACCGAAGGAGACAAGCATGTACGCGCAACTGGTTGAGACGGGTGTCAAACAACTGCGCCGGACCGACGAGTTGTCGGGGCCGGAGCGCGACTTTCAGCGCCGGGTCGACGAGGGCGTGCGCATCGAGGCCAAGGACTGGATACCCGATGCCTACCGCAAGACGCTGGTGCGGCAGATTTCCCAGCATGCGCATTCCGAGATCGTGGGGATGCTGCCGGAGGGCAACTGGATCAGCCGTGCGCCGTCGCTCAAGCGCAAGGCCATTTTGCTGGCCAAGGTGCAGGACGAGGCCGGTCATGGCCTTTATCTGTATAGCGCCGCCGAAACCCTGGGCGTTTCGCGCGACGAGCTCATCGACGACTTGCATTCCGGCAAGGCCAAGTATTCGAGCATCTTCAATTACCCCACATTGAGCTGGGCCGACATCGGCATGATCGGTTGGCTGGTCGACGGCTCCGCCATCATCAACCAGATTCCGCTGTGCCGATGTTCGTACGGACCTTACGCCCGTGCCATGGTGCGGGTCTGTAAGGAAGAGTCTTTCCATCAGCGTCAGGGCTATGACCTGCTCATCCAGATGTGCCTGCACGGTACGCCCGAGCAGAAAGCGATGTGCCAGGACTCCCTTAACCGTTGGTGGTGGCCCGCGCTGATGATGTTCGGCCCTTCGGACGCCGACTCTCCCAATAGCGCGCAATCCATGCAATGGAAGATCAAGCTCTTCACCAACGATGAGTTGCGCCAGAAGATGGTCGACCAGACCGTGCCACAGGCCGAGTACCTGGGCCTGACGGTGCCCGATCCCGACCTCAAGTGGAACGCCGAGCGTGGTCACTATGATTTCGGCGAAATCGACTGGGACGAGTTCTATGCCGTCATCAAGGGCAACGGCCCCTGCAACCGCGAGCGCCTGGCCGCCCGGGTCAAGGCTCACGAGGACGGCGCCTGGGTCCGCGATGGCCTGGCCGCCTACGCCGAGAAACAGGCGCGTCGCAAAGCCGCCTGATCGCGCCCGCACGGCTTTTTCACACTTCTGCACGAACAAGGCGCGCGCGCCGCGCCGGGGATACGCACCATGAGCAAACAATGGCCCCTATGGGAAGTCTTTATCCGCAGCCAGCACGGTTTGGCCCATAAACACGTGGGCAGTCTGCACGCGCCCGATGCTGAAATGGCCATCAACAATGCGCGTGATGTCTACACTCGCCGCAATGAAGGTCTGAGCATCTGGGTAGTGCGCGCCAGTGACATAGCCGCCAGCAGCCCTGGCGACAAAGAACCGCTGTTCGAGCCGGCCAACAGCAAGGTCTACCGTCATCCGACCTTCTTCCCGATGCCGGAAGAAATCAAGCACATGTGAGGCGGCATGGATAAGCAACTGTTTGAATATCTGCTTCGCCTCGGTGATACCTCGCTCATCCTGTCACAACGCCTGAGCGAATGGTGTGGGCACGGGCCTGTGCTCGAGGAAGACCTGGCGCTGACCAACACCGCCCTCGATTTGCTGGGCCAGGCTCGGATGTGGCTGACGCTGGCTGGCGAGGTCGAAGGCCAGGGGCGTGACGAGGACCAGCTTGCCTATTTGCGCGATACGCACCAGTTCCGCAACTGTCTTCTGGTCGAGCAGCCCAACGGCCACTATGGCGATACCATGGCGCGCCAGTTTCTGTTCGACGTCTGGCATTACTTTCTGCTGCAGCGACTGATGCAGTCCAAAGACGAAAGGATCGCCGGCATCGCCGCCAAGGCCATCAAGGAAGTCACCTATCACGTCCGCCGGTCTTCTGATCTGGTCGTGCGCTTGGGCGATGGCAGCGACGAGAGTCATCGACGTATGCAGGAGGCGATCCAGTCGGCCTGGACGTTTGCCGGTGAACTCTTTGCCGACGACGATGTTGATCAAGATCTGGTGTCGCGGGGGATTGCGGTAGAGCGGGCAAGCTTGTTCCAACCCTGGCTGGCGCATGTCAGCGAGGTGCTGGAGGAGGCCAGCCTTACCGTGCCTCAGGAACGCGAGGCATTTCACTTGCTGCGTCGCGGAGGCCTGCAAGGCCGTCATACCGAGGCCCTGGGTTATGTATTGGCCGAGATGCAGCATCTGCAACGCACCTACCCGGGAGCCCGTTGGTGAGCAGCGTGGACCGCGCACAGGTGATGGACTGGCTCGGGGAGGTCTCCGATCCGGAGATACCGGTGCTATCGGTGGTTGACCTGGGGGTCGTGCGCGCGGTGGACTGGGAGGGGCAGACCTGTGTGGTCACGATCACGCCCACCTATTCGGGCTGCCCGGCCATGCGCGAAATCACGGAGGACATCGTTCGCGTCCTCGCGACTCATGGGCTGGATCAGGTAGGTGTCGACACCCGGCTGGCGCCGGCCTGGACCACGGACTGGATGACCGAGCGCGGCCGTGCCGCGCTCAAAGGCTACGGCATTGCGGCACCCGCTGAGCGCGCCGTCGATATCTCCAGCATCAGCCGTCGACAGGCCATGCCGACCATTCCCTGTCCGCACTGTGGTTCCAGCAATACGCGCATGATCAGCAATTTCGGCTCGACCTCATGCTAGGCCCTGTATCGTTGCGCGGACTGCCGCGAGCCCTTTGATTACTTCAAGACGCATTGAGCGATTAACCATGAGCCAGCCACAATTCCATACCCTCAAAGTGGCCGCGGTGGCACGCAACACGCGCGACGCCGTGGTCGTCACCTTCGATCTGCCTGAACCCCTGCGCGACGCCTTTGCCTTCCGGCCGGGTCAATATCTCACGTTGCGCACCGAACTCAACGGCGAGGAAGTGCGCCGCTCGTACTCGATCTGCTCGGCGCCGGAAGATGGCATTCTGCGCGTGGCGATCAAGCACGTCGACGAGGGCGTTTTCTCCAGTTGGGCCAACCATGAGCTGCAGCCTGGCCAGGACCTGCAGGTCATGGCGCTGGCCGGAAATTTCACGGTCGAGTTTTCCCCCGAGCAGGAACGCCACTATGTGGCTTTTGCGGTCGGTAGCGGCATCACGCCGGTGTTCTCCCTCGTGAAAATCGCGTTGTCGACCGAGCCGAAAAGCCGGTTCACCCTGTTTTTCGGCAACCGAGCGTCCTCCTCGGTGCTGTTTCGCGAAGACATCGAAGACCTCAAGAATCGCTATATGGAGCGCTTCTCGCTGGTCTACATCATGAGCCGCGAGTCGCAGGACATCGAGCTATTCAATGGCCGCCTGGACGGTGACAAAGTCGAGCAGTTGATGAACACATGGATGGCGGGCGACGACGTCGATTACGCCTTTGTGTGTGGCCCGCAGACGATGATCGAAAGCGTGGTTCAGCGCCTGGCGGACCGGGGCATGGACAAGTCGCGGGTGAAGTTCGAGCTCTTTGGCGCGCTCAAAGGCCCGCGCAGCCTGCGCACTGGCAGCGAGGCGCCAGTAGCGCCTGGAAAAGGCCAATGCGAGGTGACCGTCATCCAGGATGGCCACAGCCGCAGTTTTTCCATTGCCAAGAACCAGGACAGCGTACTGGACTCGGCCCTGGCCCAGGGTGTTGAGTTGCCCTATTCCTGCAAGGGTGGGGTCTGTTCGACCTGCCGTTGCAAGGTTGTCGAAGGCGAAGTGGATATGGATGCCAACTTCGCCCTGGAAGATTACGAAGTGGCGCGTGGCTTTGTCCTGAGTTGCCAGAGCTATCCGGTCAGTGACCGCCTGGTTCTGGACTTTGATCAGGAAACCTGAGCGCTTAGCAGCCCTGATTGCGAATTCACAAAAAATAATCGGAGAGTAGGCAGTGTCCCAAGATTTCTTTGAACGTCATCAGCCCGTGCTGGAAAAGGCCCTGGCGGCTGCCCGTGAACGCGGTTACTGGAGCCCGTTCTCCGAATCGCCCAGCCCGCGCAATTACGGCGAGACGGCCGCTCAGGATGGTCAGGCCGCTTTTGATGCGTTGCTGGGCAAGGAGTTTGCGCTAACGGTCTCAGGCGCCGAAGGCACCGTGGGCGGCGAAGTCTCGCCCTTCGGCTTTGCGCTCAATATCACCTATCCCCGTGTCTCGCCGGAGCGTCTGCTGGCCAATGCCGAGCAGGCCGGCCAGGACTGGCGTCGCGCCGGTCCTCGCGCCTGGGTGGGAGTATCGCTGGAGATTCTGGCACGCCTTAACCGCCGCAGTTTCGAGATGGCGCACGCCGTGCAGCACACGACGGGGCAGGGGTTCATGATGGCCTTCCAGGCGGGCGGCCCGCACGCGCAGGATCGAAGTCTCGAAGCCGTGACCTATGCCTGGCAGGCAATGTCGCGCATTCCCGAAGTCGCGATGTGGGAGAAACCCCAGGGAAAGAATGAGCCCATCAAGATGGAGAAGCGCTTTACCGTGGTGCCGCGCGGCGTGGCTCTGGTCATTGGCTGCTCCACCTTCCCCACCTGGAACGGGTATCCGGGTCTGTTTGCCAGCCTCGCAACCGGCAACACTGTCATCGTCAAGCCGCATCCTGCGGCGATTCTGCCACTGGCGCTGACCGTGCAGATCGCGCGCGAGGTGCTGGTTGAGGCGGGTTTCAGTCCTGATGTGGTGCAGTTGGCCGCCCACCCGGCAGGCGACGACACCGCGCAGCAACTGGCCTTGGCTGGGGCTGTCAAGATCATTGATTTCACTGGCAGCACCGCCAATGGTGACTGGCTGGAGCAAAACGCCCGTCAGGCACTGGTCTACACCGAGAAGGCCGGGGTCAATCAGGTCATTATCGATTCTGTCCAGGATATCAAGGGGGCGGCGCGCAACCTGGCCTTTTCGCTGGCGTTGTACTCGGGCCAGATGTGTACCGCCCCGCAGAACATTTACGTGCTTCGTGATGGCATCGA
This sequence comes from Bordetella holmesii, assembly GCF_020735985.1. NCBI lineage: Bacteria > Pseudomonadati > Pseudomonadota > Betaproteobacteria > Burkholderiales > Alcaligenaceae > Bordetella > Bordetella holmesii. Next base: position 2,401,340 of record NZ_CP085973.1, on the reverse strand, counting down.
GACGGCCGAGGGCCATCTGAGCTTCGACGACGTGGCCGCAGCCATTGCCTCGGCCGTCGAAAAGCTATCGGGTGATGCCGCGCGCGCCGTCGAGTTGACCGGCGCCATTCAAAGCGACGCCACGGCCGAGCGCATTGACCGCGCACGAGCCTTGGGGCTGCCCGTGCTGGCCGACTCTCGCAGCCTGACCCATCCGCAGTTCGAGCACGCGCGTGTTCGCACGCCTCTGGTCTTGAGCGCCGAAGCCGATGACAGCCGGATCTTTCAGGAATGGTTTGGTCCGATTTCCTTTTTCGTGGCGACGGACTCCACCGATCACAGCATTGCCCTGGCCCGCGATACGGTGCGAGAGCACGGAGCGCTCAGCCTGTCGGCCTACACGACCGATGACGGCGTGGCCGACCGCATCCAGGAAGCGGCCGAGGTCGCCGGAGTGGCCCTGTCGCTGAATCTGACCGGTGCCGTGTTCGTCAACCAGACGGCAGCCTTCAGCGATTTCCATGGCACCGGCGCCAACCCGGCGGCCAACGCGGCGTTGTCGGACAGCGCGTTCGTGGCAAACCGCTTCCGCGTCGTGCAAACCCGCCGGCACGTTTGAGGAGCCGCTCATGAGCTATCAGGATATCGAGTTTTCCTTGGCCGACGGCATTGCCCGTCTGACCTTGAACCGTCCCGACAAACTCAACAGCTTCACGGCACGCATGCACGGTGAAGTGGCCGATGCGTTGACGCAGGTCGAAACGCAGGGCGCGCGCGTGGTGGTGTTGACCGGTGCCGGCCGTGGTTTTTGTGCCGGCCAGGATCTGTCGGAGCGCCGTCCCACCGCCGATGGGTCGCCTCCAGATCTGGGCGAGACGGTGGAGAAATTCTACGCGCCGCTGGTGCGCCGCTTGGCGGCGTTGCCACTGCCGGTCGTCGTCGGCGTCAATGGCGTCGCAGCAGGCGCTGGCGCCAATCTGGCGTTTGCCGGTGACATCGTCATTGCCAAAGAGTCGGCCAGTTTCATTCAGTCCTTCTGCCGTCTGGGGCTGATTCCGGACACGGGCGGCACGTTCGTGCTGCCGCGTCTGGTCGGTCGTGCGCGGGCGTTCGGTCTGGCCATGTTGGGCGACAAGATCGCGGCGCGCCAGGCCCAGGACTTGGGCTTGATATGGCAGTGTGTCGCCGACGAGGCGTTCGAAGAGACCCTGGAGAAGATGGCCCGTCATTTTGCCCGCGCTCCGACCAAGGGCCTGGCGTTCAGCAAGCGCGCCTTGCAGGCCAGCCTGGGCAACGACCTGGCCACGCAGCTCGACCTCGAGCGCGACATGATGCGCGAACTCGGCCGCAGCGCCGATTATGCCGAAGGGGTCGCCGCGTTTCTCGACAAACGCGAACCCGACTTCAAGGGGCAATAATGGACGCTCCTCAAATACAGACGACAGTCCCCACCGATCCGCAAGCGTTGGCCGAGGCAGTCGGACAAACCATGTACGCCGCCGATGCGGCGACTCAGGCCTTGGGCATGACAGTGGTGGAGATCGCCCCCGGGTATGCCCGCCTGACGATGACGGTACGCGGCGACATGCTCAACGGCCACAAGACCTGCCATGGCGGCTTCATCTTCGCGTTGGCCGACAGCAGCTTCGCCTTTGCGTGCAACTCACGCAATGTCAGCACCGTGGCGTCGGGCTGTGTGATTGATTATCTCGCGCCTGGCTATGAAGGCGATGTGCTCACGGCAGTCGCGCAGGAGCGCTCCTTGGCCGGGCGTACCGGCGTCTACGACATCACGGTGAGCAACCAGGACGGACGCAATGTGGCGGTCTTTCGGGGCCGTTCGTATCGAATAAAAGGACAGATCGTCGGCGAAGCCGAGGCTTGAGTCCGGGGTTTTCTTATGGTTCATCGAGGAATACCGGGGAATGCAGACCGGATCTTGAGGAAGAAGTACTCCTGATCGCGGTAGCCGTAGGCGCGGCGCTTGATGACTTTGATGGTGTTGTTGATGCCCTCGACGATGCTGGTGTTGAGCCGGTGGCGACAGCGAGACAGAATCCCGTGCAGATAGGCTTTTAGCTTGAGCGCGAAGTGAGCCAAGGCGGCGATGCCGCTGCCCTGAGCCTGTTGCAGCCAGTGATCCCATGCCTGGCGGGCGTAGCCGGGGTGTTGGTAGAACCACAGCTGTTTGAGCTCATCGCGCATCAGATAAGCGGTGAGCAAGGGCTGGTTGGCCTGGAGCAACTCGTCCAACTTTACCGATTGGCACGGATCGAGGTTTTTGCGATTGCGCAGCAGTAGCCAGCGACTGGACTTGATCACCCGGCGGGCCGGCTTGTCGTGCCGCAACTGGTTCGCTTGGTCTACACGCACCCGGTCTATCACTTCACGGCCGTACTTGGCCACGACGTGGAACAGGTCGTAGACGATCTCGGCGTTGGGGCAGTTGGCCTGGATCTCCAGCTCATAGGCCGTCGTCATGTCGATCGCTACGGCCCGGATCTGCTGGGCAACCCCAGTTGGCAGTTGTTCGAAGAAGGCTCTGGCCGTCTCGCGCGAGCGGCCATCACCGATCCATAGCACCTGACGGCGGATCGGATCGACAACGACCGTGGCATAACGATGGCCCTTGTGTAGAGCGAACTCGTCCATCGCTAGGTAGTGGATCTGACTCCAGTCCGGCTCTTGGATCGCCCGTCGCAGCAGGGCCTTGTCCAGCGCCTTGACCGTGTGCCAACCCAGTTGGAAGAAGCGCGCCACGGCCAGAATGTTGCTGGACTCAAGCAACTGGCTGACCGCCTCGGCCAGCCGGTCGGTCACTCGCTGGTAACGGCCCAGCCAGCTCAGCCTCTCCAGATGCGGTCCACCGCACTGCTCGCACCAGACCCGCCGACGCGGCACTACCAGCGTCACTCGCAGCGCCATTAGCGGCAGATCCCGCACCCGGCGCGTGGTCGTCTCATGCACCTGCCGACATCGGTTGCCGCAGTGCTCGCAGTGCATCGTTCGCGCTGAAGGCTTCAGGTAAATCGTGACCGTCCGGCTCTCACCTTCAGGCCACACGACCCGCTCCACCCGATAACCTTCCCACCCACCCAACCTCTCGATCGTCTTGCGGTCCAGCATGATCCCGGCCTTGATCCTTGAAAAATCAAGGATCAAGCGTAATGGCAATCAAGCACGGCTCCACGCTATTCCGCGATGAACCTTTCTTATTGCGAAGCGGCCTTGTGCCGCACAGATTTTTCAGGAGAGAGACACCATGCCCACTACCCTCAGCAAGCCGGGGCTGGATCCTATCGAACACGCCAGCCGCGATGAATTGCAGGCGTTGCAGCTCGAGAGGCTGAAATGGACCGTCAACCACGCTTATCAGAACGTGGCGCATTACAAAAAAGCGTTCGACGACGCGGGCGTGCATCCGGATGATCTCAAGCAGCTCTCCGATATCGCCAAGTTTCCGTTCACCACCAAGAAAGATCTGCGCGACAACTATCCCTTCGGGATGTTTGCCGTGCCGCGCGAGCGTGTTTCGCGGGTGCATGCTTCCAGCGGCACCACGGGCAAGCCTACCGTAGTGGGTTATACCGCTCGCGATCTGGACAATTGGGCCAATCTGGTTGCGCGCTCCATCCGGGCCGCAGGTGGCAAGGCGGGCGATATCATTCACGTCGCCTATGGGTACGGCCTGTTTACCGGCGGGTTGGGCGCGCACTACGGGGCCGAGCGCCTCGGTTGCACCGTGATTCCGATGTCGGGCGGGCAGACTGAAAAACAGGTGCAGCTGATCAATGATTTCCGTCCGGACATCATCATGGTCACACCCTCCTACTTCTGCAATATTCTGGAAGAGCAGCGTCGCTAAGGACAGGATCCGCGCGAAAGCTCGTTGCGCATCGGCATCTTCGGCGCCGAGCCCTGGACCGGGCAAATGCGCCAGGATATCGAGGGCCAGGCGGGCATCGATGCCGTGGACATCTACGGTTTGTCGGAAGTCATGGGGCCAGGCGTGGCAAGCGAGTGCGTGGAAACCAAGGACGGCCCGGTCGTCTGGGAAGACCACTTTTACGCCGAAATCATCAACCCCGAGACGGGCGAACCGGTGGCGGATGGCGAGTCTGGCGAGCTGGTGTTCACCTCGCTGACGAAGGAGGCCATGCCCATCATTCGCTATCGCACACGCGACCTGACCCGGTTGCTGCCACCGACCTCGCGCAGCATGCGCCGCATCGGCAAGATCACCGGCCGCAGTGACGATATGCTCATCGTGCGTGGTGTCAACCTGTTCCCCACCCAGGTCGAGGAGCTGGTACTAAAGATCACGCAACTGGCGCCGCATTATCAGTTGGTGCTCACGCGCAGTGGCAATCTGGACGAGCTCGAAATTCTCACCGAGCTGCGTCCGGAGTTTGGCGGACTGTCGGATGCCGAGCGTGCTGCTGTGGGTAAGCAATTGCAGCATGCCGTCAAATCCTATATTGGCGTCAGTGCCCGTATTCAGGTGGCCGAGGCAGGTTTTGTCGAACGCACGCTCACGGGCAAGGCCCGGCGCGTCATCGACAAGCGGCCGCGCGGGTAAGCAAGGCACGCATCGCGGTGGGCGAGAGGGCGCAGTTCTGGCTTTTCTCGCATTCCTTCATCTGAAGGCGTGGTCCGTCGCCCCAGAACAAAAACGCCGCGCAGGAATCTGCGCGGCGTTTACACAGGGAACCCGGCGAGGTTCTCGTGTTGCGAAAAACTAAAAGCCCACGGCCTGTCCATCACGGCGCGAGTCTGACGCTGCCACGTAGCCGCCGCCTGGCAGACAATGAATCAGTTGCGCGGATCCGAACTCCAGGCTGTCGGCCGGCGCGACCTGCACGTGATGGCCGCGCGCACGCAGGGTCTGCACCACATCGGCAGGCAGGTGGGCTTCCACGTTGACCACCGGGCCGTTTTCCACCCGAAAGCGTGGCGCATCGCTCATGGCCTGCGGATTTTGCCCGAATGCGGCCAGCCGGGTCATCATCTGCAGGTGCCCCTGGGCCTGCATGGAGCCTCCCATGACGCCGAAGGACATCACCGGTTGCCCCCCGCGGGTGACGAATGCCGGAATGATGGTGTGCATGGGCTGCTTGCGCGGGCCGACCTGGTTGGCATGGCCCGGCGTCAGGACAAAGTTCAGGCCGCGGTTATGCAGGCTGATGCCTGTGCCCGGCACACCACCCCCGAGCCGAAGCCGTGATAGTTGGACTGGATGAAGGACACCATGGTGCCCTGGGCATCCGCCGCGGTGAGATAGACGGTGCCACCGGTCTTGGGTGCCCCGGCCAGCGGCGTGACAGCCTTATCCATGCGGATGAGTCGGGCGCGCTCGGACAGGTAGGCCGGATCCAGCAGGGCAGCGGCGTCCATCCGCATGTGTTCCGGGTCAGCCACGTGATGATGCAGGTCGGCGAAGGCCAGCTTCATGGCTTCGATGCTGACATGGTAGTAATCCGCGCTGTCACAGCCCATGCCTTCAAGGTCGAAGTGCTCAAGCAGGCCCAGCGCAATCAGCGCCGAGATTCCTTGTCCATTGGGAGGGATCTCGTGCAGACGGTAGTCCCGAAAGCCTTGCGAGATGGGTTCGACCCATTGCGGTTGATGCGCGGCCAGGTCATCGGCAGTCAGCGCGCCGCCCGTTTCGCGGGCAAAGGCTGCGATTTTTGCGGCCAGCGCGCCACGATAGAAGCTTTCGCCGCCGGTCTCGGCGATGTCGCGCAGCGTTCTACCCTGCTCGGGGAAGCGCCACCATTGACCGGCTTGCGGCGTCTTGCCTTCGGGAAGAAAGGCCTGCGCGAAGCCGGGCTCATGGGCCAGTTTGGGCGCCTGCGTGGCCCATTGCCGAGCGATGGTCGGCGAGACAGCGAAGCCGCGCTCGGCATACTCGATGGCCGGTTCGAACAACTGTGCGAAAGGCAGTTTCCCAAAGCGCTCATGCAAGGCTTTCCAGCCGGCGACCTGACCGGGCACGGTCACCGTGCCCCAGCCGGAGGGTGGCATGGTGTCGCGGCCGGCAAAGTATTCCGGCGTCCAGGCTGCCGGCGAACGGCCGCTGGAGTTCAAGCCATACAGACGGCCTTCATGCCAGACCAGGGTGAACATATCGCCGCCGATACCGTTCATCACCGGTTCGACGACCGTCAGCGCGATGGCCGTGGCGATGGCGCTGTCGACGGCATTGCCGCCCGCCAGCATCATGCGCAGACCCGCTTGTGCGGCCAGCGGTTGGCTGGTCGCGACCGTATTGGCCGCGAGCACCGGCATTTTTCGGCTGGCGTAGGGGAAAGTCCAATCAAAGGGCATAGACATGATGCGTGGCTGAAAAGTTATTGAGCGGTAACGCCGGCTTGTTCGATGAGCTTCTGCGTGCGCGGAATCTCGGACTTCACAAAAGCGGCAAAGGATTCGCGCGAGCCGCCCTGAGGTTCGGCACCGGCTTCAGCCAGCTTGTCGCGCAGGCCAGGGTCGGCCAGTACTTTGTTGACGGCCCGATTAAGCGTATCGAGCACGGCCGGCGGAGTGCCTTCCGGTGCGGCCAGACCATACCAGAGGGCGATGTCATAGCCCTCGAAGCCCTGTTCGGCAATGGTCGGAATCTGGGGGGCAAGGGCCGAACGGCGCGCATTGGACATGCCCAGCGCGATCAGATTGCCGCTTTTGGCCTGGGGCAGGCCGGTCATGATGGTGTCGAAGTACATGGAGACCTGACCGCTTAGCAAGGCGGGAATCGCCTCGCCGGCGCCCTTGTACGGAATGTGCAGGATATCGATGCCGGCCACGGACTTGAGCATTTCGCCGGCCATGTGCGAGGTCGTGCCGGTGCCGAATGAGGCGTACGTCAGCTTGCCCGGATTCGCCTTGGCGTAGGCAACCATCTCGGGCAGGGTCTTGAACGGTTGCGAGGGGTTGGTCAGCAGGATGTTTGGCGTGACGGCCACCATGGACACCAGGGCAAACTTGTCGGGATCGTAGGCCAGGCGTTTCTGCAGGAATCGGTTGGTCACCAGAACGGCGGGGCCGCCCATCAGCAGGGTGTAGCCGTCGGGCTCGGAGCGGGCCACGGCGGCGCTGCCAATGGCTGCGGCCGCGCCGGGGCGGGCTTCGATCACGAAAGGTTGGCCCAGCTCCGCGGACAGCGCCGCGCCCAGTTGGCGCGAAATGAGGTCGGTGGCCGACCCTGCCTGGAATGGCACGACGATCTTGACGGGATGCTGTGGCCAGTCCTTGTCCTGAGCCGGTGCCTGGCTCGAAAAGGCCAGTGCGCAGGCGGCGAGCAGAGCGCGTAGAAAATGCGGTTTCATGGGGATCCCCTTGGTATTCATCTGCATTGATGCGTTGGGCCGTCGGCATGGCGGCCGGGATGCATTAGACCGGCCACAGGGGGAGCGGGATACTAGGTATTGTATCTATGGATCATTGGATCCAATTTATGTTAGTCTTTGGCTTGAGTGCATCCGGGCCAGCCGCTATATCATTGCGCCTTTCCATTCATTGACACGACGCCTTGCACAAGACCGCCCTGACGGCCGAAGAAGAGGCCTACCAATTTATCCAGCAGCAGATCCGCCTGGGGCAGTTTGCTCCCGGGGCGCGCCTGGTGCCGGAGAACATCGCTGGCCAGATCGGCACCAGTCGCATGCCGGTGCGCGGTGCGTTGCGCCGCCTGGCCTCCGAAGGGTTGGTAGAGATCCGAGCCAACCGTGGCGCGGTGGTGCGCGGACTGAACCGCCAGGAGATGCTGGAGGTGTTTGAAATGCGCTCGGTTCTCGAAGGCCTGGCCATGCGCAACGCAGTGTCCAATATGGCGCCAGAGCATATCCGGCGCTTGACTGGCATGCTGGATCTGATGGAGCAGGGCTACCTGGACTGGACCACCACGCACCGCGAGTTTCACGAATACCTGTGCGGCTTCTGTAAACAACCCCGTTTGCTGAGCCAGATCGCGGAGCTGCACTCCGTGGTCGAGCCCTACATGCGTTTGTGGTCGGCACAGCCTGGCAGGGCGTTGCGTGCGCGTGCTTCGCACCAGGAGTTAATCGATGCGCTCAAGACGGGCGACCCCACGCAATGCGAGGCCGCCATGCGCCAGCACGTGCTCAACACCGTCGTGGTGCTGCTCGATCCCCTGACTTGAGCCAGCACGGCGCCTTCGCGCCGCGCGATGAACGTCATTTTGCGTAGACCAGATCTCTCAGGCCCAGCGACAGACCCGGCCAATAGGTGATGATCATCAGGCAGATCAGCACCACCACCACGAAGGGGACCAGCGGCTTGATAAGCTGCTCGACCGACAGCTTGGCCACCGCACAGGCGGCAAACAGGTTCACGCCAAAGGGCGGGGTGACCATGCCCAACGCCAGGTTGACCACCATGATGACGCCGAAGTGCACGGGCTCCACGCCGAACTTTACCGCCACCGGCAGCAACAACGGGGCCAGCACGACGATGGAGGCCGAGGTCTCCACGAACATGCCGATAATGAATAGTGCGACGTTCACGCCCATCAGGAAACCGAACTTCGTGTCAAAGAGCTGCGACAGCCAGGCCCCGAGAATATCGGGGATGCCGGCGCGATTGAGCAGGAAGCTGAATACGCCCGCGTTGGCGATCAGGAACATGATCACCGCCGTGGAGACGACGGATTTGTGCAGCGTGACCGATATATCGGAGACTGTCAGGCGGCGGTAGATGAATTTACCCACGACGATGGCATAGACCACGGCGACGACCGAAGCTTCTGTCGGAGTAAAGACGCCGCCGTAGATGCCGCCCAGAATGATGACGGGCATAAGCAGGGCCAGCCAGGCGCGCTTGAAAGCCGGCCAAAGCGGCAGTCGGCCCTCGCCGTCACGCTTGCCCAGGCCGTTGCGCTTGGCGTAGAACCACACGTAAAACATCAGGGCCAGGCCGATCAGCACACCGGGCATCACACCCGCGATGAAGAGTTCTCCGGTCGACGTATCGGTCGCCACGGCAAACAGAATCATCGGGATGGAAGGGGGAATGATGACCCCCAGTTCGGCCGCGCTGGCCTGAAGCGAGGCGGCAAACGGCTTGGGATAACCGTGGCGCACCATGGCGGGAATCAGGATGGCGCCCACGGCGAAGGTGGTGGCCACGCTTGAACCCGCGACGGCCGCGAAGATCATGCAGGTCAGCACGCAGGTGCAGGCCAACCCGCCTTGCACGCCGCCCACGATACTCTTGGCGAACTCGACCATCCTCTCGGAAATGCCGCCCGTTTCCATCAGGTTGCCGGCCAGGATGAAAAACGGAATGGCGACCAGAGGATATTTGTCCAGCGCGGCAAATATCTGCTGCGCGAAAACCAGCCAGGGCAGGCCGCCCACGGAGATGCCCGTCAACGCGGCCAGGCCGATGGCGATCGCCACCGGAATCGACAGGCCGAAGAAAATCAGCATCGAAACTATCATCAACTGCGACATGGTGCTCTGCCTGAACGATTCGAAGAAATGAGAGGCGCGATCAGCCTTGTGCGTCGTTGCGCACGGGCACGTCGTCTTCCTCGTTGCGTGCCCAGCGCGCGAGGATGGCCAGGGTCGCCAGCGTGGCGCCGACCGGGATGGCCAGATAGATCCAGGAGATGGAAATATCCAGGCTTGGCACGGTCTGAAAGCGCACACGCCAGGTCATCTGACCACCTACCCAGGCCAGCACGATCATGAATGCCATGCAAATCAGAGCAATGGCGTGTTCCAACATGCGGCGGGCGCGGCCCTTGAGCGTGTTTCGCAGCAACTCGACACTGATCATCACGCCGTGGCGAAAGGCCAGTGCCACGCCCAGCAATACCGTCCAGATAAGCAACGCGCGGGTGGCAACCTCACTCCAGTCGGAGGGGGAGTGCAGCACGAAGCGCGCAATGACTTGATAGAACGCGCAGGCAGCCGAGGCCAGCAGCAAGAGCTGGGCAATGGTAGAGACCAGCTTGAACAGGCCGCGCTCGGCCGTGCAGAGCAGATGCATGATGAAAGTCCGGGCAAAAGTTGCCCGGTCCGCCCCGCGGGCGGCGGCCGGGCTGACAGGCTTACTTGGTGTCGCGGATCGCTTCGATCAGCTTCTTGTCGAACTTCTTGTAGTACTCGGGGTAGGCGGGTTCGACGGCTGCGGCAAACGCAGCACGGTCGACATCGTTGACCTGCATGCCCTCTTTCTTGAGCTGCTCGGCACCGGTTTTTTCGATGTTGTCCACGTAGGCGCGCATGGCCAGGCCGGCCTGTTTGCCTGCTTCGTCGAACTTGGCCTTATCCTCTGGCGACAGGCTGTTATAAGCATTGGCCGACATCAGTATCAACGCCGGGCCGTAGACGTGGCCGGTGAGGGATAAATACTTCTGAGTCTGCGACAGTTTGGCCGAGGTAATCACCGATAGGGGATTTTCCTGGCCGTCGATGGTGCCTTGCTGCAAGGCAGTAGCCACTTCGGGCCAGGCCATGGGCGTGGGCAAAATGCCGATCTGGCGGAAGGCGGTGATATGGATGGGGTTTTCCGTGGTACGGATCTTCAGACCCTTGGCATCGGCCGGCGTTTTCACCGGGCGGATATTATTGGTCAGGTGTCGAAAACCCTGTTCGCCCCACGCCAGTGCAACGATGCCCCGATTGGGGAACTTGGCCAGCATGTCCTGGCCCACCTTGCTGTCGAGCACGGCACGGGCATGAGGCAGGTCGCGCAGCAGGAAGGGGATGTCGAATACGCCAGTCTCGGGGACGAAGTTCAACGTAGCGCCGGTCGAGACGATGGCCAGATCCACGGTGCCGATCTGCAACCCCTCGATGACTTCGCGTTCGCCGCCCAGCGCGCTATTGGCGAATTGCTGTACCTTGTACTTGCCTTGCGTGGAGCCCTCCAGAGACTTTGCCATGGCGTCGGCGCCTGCACCGTAGTGCGAATTCGTCGACAGGGCGTAGGCCATCTTCAGGGTGTTTTCCGCAGCGGCGGGCAGGGTGACGGCAAAGGCGCAGGCCGAAACCAGGCCGGCCACGAGCCAGGACTTATGCATGGACAATCTCCGATGTGTTTTTTGTTCTTTCCATGGGTGGCGTATCGCCGCCATCCTTTTGCATGATAGCGGCATTTTTCCGCGACTCAGCCGCTCTATCCCCCAGGAATAATGATGGATTTCCCTGATAAAAAGACATCGTCCTCGAGCTGGGGCAATGCAATTCGCCTGGGATGGGCAATGTTGCGCCGTGATGCGCGCGCCGGTGAATTGCGGCTGCTGGCGCTGGCGATCGTGGTGGCGGTGGCAGCGGTGACCAGCGTGGGTTTTCTTGCCGATCGGGTCGCGCGCGCGCTCGAGCGCGATGCCGCCCAGATACTGGGCGCCGATCTGGTGCTCGAGGTCGATGCTCCTCTCGAGGCCGAGGTGATGGATCAGGCCTCTCGCCTCGGGTTGACCGTGGCGCAGACATTGCAGTTTCCCTCCATGGCCATGGCGGGCGACAGCGCTCAGTTGGTGTCGGTAAAAGCGGTCGACCCCGGTTACCCCCTGCGCGGCCGTCTGCGCGTGGCGCCGGCGCCCTTCGAAGCCGACGCGCCCGCCTCCGGGGTTCCTGCCCCCGGCACCGTGTGGGCCGATGCCCAACTCCTGGCGCTGCTTGACCTGAAAGTCGGCGATTCGCTCAAACTGGGAGAGGCCTCCTTCACCGTGGCTCGCGTACTGACGTATGAGCCGGATCGCGGCATGCAGTTCGTCAACGTGGCGCCCCGCGTCATGATGGGGCGCGGCGATCTGGCCGCGACCGGCTTGGTCGCCGCCGGCAGTCGTATTGGCTATGCATTGCTCGCCGCGGGACCGCCGCAGGCGATTGCGCAGTTCCAGAGCTGGATCGGCCAGCATCTGCAGCGTGGCCAGCGGCTTGCCACGCTGGAGTCCGGGCGCCCCGAGATGCGGCGCACGCTGGACCGCGCGCAACGCTTTCTGTCGCTGGTCGCCTTGCTCGCGGTCGTGATATCGGCGGTTGCCCTGGCGCTGGCCGCCGGGCGTTTCATGGCGCGGCACCGCGATGGCGTGGCGGTGATGCGTTGCCTGGGAGCCAGCCAGGCGTTGGTGACTCGCACGCTTTGGGTGGAGTTCGCGGTGCTGGGCGGGCTCGCCTCGGCCGCAGGGTGTCTGGCGGGCTATGGTGTGCATGGCCTGTTGGTCAGTGCGTTGGCTGGCCTGATCGAGACGCAATTGCCCGCTGCCCGGTCGCTGCCGGCTGTGCAGGGCGTGCTCACGGGCGTGCTCTTGCTGCTGGGGTTTGCGCTGCCTGCGCTGGCGCGCTTGCGCCACGTGCCGCCCGCAAGGGTGTTGCTGCGCGAAGAGACCCGCTTGCCAACTCGCGGCGCGCTGCCTTACGGGCTGGGCGCGGTGGGGCTGGCCCTGCTCATCTGGTGGGTGGCGGGCGATTTGCGCCTGGCCGCCGTGGTGGCCGGTGGATTCTTGGCGGCGTTCGCCGTTTTCGCTGCGGTGGGCGCACTTTGCGTTCAGGCTCTCGCGGGGCTGCGCTCGCGGCTAAACGGGTTGCCGGCATTGCGTTTTGCGCTCGCTGGCGTGGTCCGCCGTCGCGTGTCCACCATCACCCAGATATGCGCGTTGGCTATCGGCCTGATGGCTCTGCTGCTGTTGGCGATGACACGCGCCGATCTTGTCGATGGCTGGCGGCGAACCATCCCGCCAGATGCGCCCAACCGTTTCCTTATCAACATCCAGCCCGATCAGCGTCTGGCGGTGCAGGACCGGTTGCTCGGGCAAGGTCTGAATCAGGCTCGCCTCTGGCCCATGGTCAGAGGTCGTTTGATCGCCGTCAACGACAGGCCCGTCGGGCCGGATGACTATGACGAACCGCGCGCCAAACGTTTGGTGGATCGCGAATTCAACCTTTCCTATGCCGAGGCGGCGCCAGAGGGTAATCGCATGCAAGCAGGGCGGTGGATCGACCCGGCTGAAAACGAAGTGTCGCTGGAGGCCGGGTTGGCCAAGTCGTTGGGGTTGGCCGTCGGCGACAAACTGGACTTTGATATCGCCGGTCAGACCGTCAAAGTGGTGGTTGCCGGCACACGGCAGGTCGATTGGGATACCATGCGCGTCAATTTTTTCGCCATTCTGTCGCCGGCTGCACTGGCTGACATGCCGCAGAGCTGGATCACGTATTTTTACCTGCCGCGAGAAAAAGCCGGCCTGTTGCGCGACCTGGTGCACGAATTTCCCAATCTGACGGTATTCGACGTCGGCGCCATCCTGACTCAGTTGCAAACCGTGCTGACTGAAGTGGTCAAGGCCGTGCAGTTGCTCTTTATGTTTAGCCTGGTCGCAGGCCTGCTGGTGTTGGCCACGGCGTTGTCGGCCACCCGCGACGAGCGGGTGCGCGAGGCCGCGGTGCTCAGGGCGTTGGGCGCCACCCGGGCGCAACTGCTCCGGGCTCAGCGACTGGAGCTCCTGGCGGTGGGGGGGCTGGCCGGATTGCTGGCAGCCGCCGGCGCCACGGCAGTGGCCTGGGTGCTGTCCACCCAGGTGTTTGATTTCGCCATATCCTTGAGTCTGTGGCCCTGGTTCGTCGGAACGATGGCCGGCATGGCCGCGGCCTGGGGGGGCGGTGCGCTGGCGTTGCGCGGAGTGTTGCGCACGCCGCCTTTAGTGACTTTGCGAGAAGCATGATGACGACCACACGTGTGGAGGCGGTGTTCGAACCGCTCGATACAAGCAAGACTATTTATGAGTTGCTGGGCGGTGAGTCCGCGGTGCGCGCCCTGGTCGACCGCTTCTATGATCTGATGGATCTGGAGCCGGAGTTCACGGCCCTGCGCGCCACGCACGGCCCCAGTTTGGATGAGGCGCGCGACAAGTTGTTCTGGTTTCTTTGCGGCTATTTCGGCGGCCCGGACTACTACATTCAGCGCTTCGGCCATCCGCGCCTGCGCGCTCGCCATCTGCCGTTTTCGATAGGGCAAGCCGAGCGCGATCAATGGGTTGCCTGCATGGGCCGGGCCATGCAGGATCAAGGCATCGCGCCTCCGCTGGTTGAGCGCCTGCTGCATTCTTTTTTTGGCGTGGCCGACTGGATGCGTAACCGTGCCGGCTGATTCGTTGGCGTATCCGCGCAAGGCTTTCCGGGGCGGCGCCATGTTGTATGAAGCGGCGCGGTTGGTGCCCGACCCCGCCTTACTTGACCCGGCCAGTTATGGCGACGATGCCCACGCCGTGCAAGAGGGTGGGCGCCAGGCCGCCTGGTTCGTCCATGGTCCGGGCTGGCAGGGCGTCTTGCGCGGCTATCGGCGTGGCGGGCTGATAGCGCGCGTGTCGCGGCAGCGCTATATCTGGGCCGGAGAAGAGCAGACGCGTTGCTTTCGTGAGTTCCGTCTGCTGGCGCGTATGCAGGCCGCTGGCCTGCCGGTGCCTGCGCCGCTGGCTGCCGCCTATTGGCGCGACGGCCTGACCTATCGGGCGGCCATTCTGGTCGAGCGGCTGCCCAATGTGCGGCCGCTCGCCGCGGACCCGAGCGCACAGGCATGCGAGGCGGCCGGGCGGGCCATCGCAGCGATGCACGCCGCCGGGGTCTGGCACGCCGATCTCAATGCTTTCAATATCCTGCTCGATCCGGCCGGGCGTGCCTGGCTCATCGACTTTGATCGCGGCCGCGATGGTGGAATCTCGACCGCGCAGCGGCAGGCGAATCTACAGCGTTTGCAGCGCTCCTTGCTCAAGGTGTGCGGTGCGGCCGGGCAACAGGCCTGGGAGGCGATCTGCCTGGCCTATCGGGCCTCCGGTAGCTGAGTCGGCTCGCATCAGGTCTGCCGCGAGTCGGCCAGGCGGCAATTTCGTGCAAATTCGCCGATCCCACTGCCAGACGCTTACCAAGCCCCTGTTAAAAGGCTTTATTATTTTGCCTTTTGGCAATTGCCGAATAGGCAAGGGGTTTGCGATGAAAACCTCGGCGGGAGTGCGTGCGGCAGTAGGTCTGGCGCTGGCAGCGGCGGCGACTACGCCCGCGCTGGCGCAGAACAAGGTCGTCAATGTCTATAACTGGGCAGAATACACTGCCCCTGACACGATTCCCGGATTCGAGCGCGAATCCGGTATCAAGGTCCGCTATGACATCTACGACAACAACGATACCTTGCAGGCCAAGCTGCTGACGGGCAAGTCCGGCTATGACATCGTCGTGCCGTCGACTCACTACGCTTCGCGGCAGATCGAAGGGGGCCTGTTCCAGAAGCTGGACAAGTCCAAACTGCCTAATCTCAAGAATCTCGACCCCGACGTCATGGCCTTGGTCGCGCAGGTAGACCCGGGCAACGAGTATGCGGTGCCCTGGGGCTATGGCACCAACGGTCTGGGCTACAACGTCACCAAGGTCAAGCAGATCATGGGTGAGGACGTCGACCTGGCCAATTGGGACATGCTGTTCAAGCCCGAGAATGCCGCCAAACTGAAAGAATGCGGCATTTCCATGCTCGACGAGGCCGCCCAGGTATTCCCGGCGGTGCTGAAGTATCTGGGCAAGGATCCCAACAGCGACAAGCCCGAGGACTACAAGGCGGCGCTGGAAGTTCTGAAAAAAATCCGCCCCTACATCCGGCAGTTCAGCTCGTCGGGCTATATCGACGAACTCGCCGTGGGCGACCTGTGCATGGTGTACGGTTTTTCCGGTGACGTGATGATCGCGCGCAATCGCGCTCAGCAGGCCAAAAAGCCTTACGACATCAATTACTTCATTCCCAAGGGTGGCGCGCCGGCGTGGTTTGACTTGATGGTCATTCCGAAGGATGCGCCGCATCCCGATGAGGCGCATGCATTCATCAATTACATCGAGACGCCTCAGGTGCATGCGGCCATCACCAACACCATGTTCTACCCGAACGCCAACAAAGAGGCGCGCAAGTACGTGGTCAAGGAAGTCGCTGACAATCCCATGATCTATCCGTCGCCCGAGCTGTCCAAGTCGCTCTATGTGATCAAGGCCCAGCCCCTGCCCATTCAGCGTTTGCAGACGCGGATGTGGGCTGAACTGAAGTCAGGACGATAAATCATCATGAGCGAGGCCCGTTACACGGCACAGTACTCCGGCGATCCCGACGAGTTCGTCAAGGTCGTCGATGTGGTCAAGATTTTCGGCGACACCGTGGCGGTGCGCTCGGTCAACCTGGCCGTGCGCCGCAACGAGATTTTTGCGTTGCTGGGCAGTTCGGGCAGCGGGAAATCCACCTTGTTGCGCATGCTGGCCGGCTTCGAGGATGCCACGTCGGGACAGATCCTGCTCGACGGCGAGGACATCACCGCCGTGCCGCCGTACCGGCGGCCGGTGAACATGATGTTTCAGTCGTACGCGCTTTTCCCGCACATGACGGTCGAGGCGAATGTCGCGTTTGGCCTCAAGCAGGAGGGCGTGGATCGCGCTGAAATCCACGATCGCGTCTTCGAAGCCCTGAATCTGGTGCAGATGGCGGGTTATTCGCGCCGAAAACCGCATCAGTTGTCGGGCGGTCAGCAGCAGCGCGTCGCACTGGCGCGCAGCCTGGTCAAGCGCCCCAAGCTTCTCTTGCTCGACGAGCCCATGTCGGCCCTGGACAAGCAGATCCGTCAGAAGACGCAGATCGAACTGGTCAAAATCCTGGAGCAGGTCGGTGTGACGTGCATCATGGTCACGCATGACCAGGAAGAGGCCATGACGATGGCCCACCGTTTGGCCGTCATGACCGAAGGGCAGATCGTGCAATGCGGCACCCCCCAGGATGTCTACAACTTCCCGAACTCCCAGTTCGTGGCGGGTTTCATCGGTACGACCAATCTGTTTACCGGCACGATCGTCGTCGATGAGCCGGACCACGTTGCCATCGAAAGCGAGGAACTCACGCGTCCCTTGTTCGTCAACCACGGCGTGAGCGAGCCGCTCGGCATGCAAGTGCACGTGTCGATCCGGCCCGAACGGCTGGTCGTCTCGCGCGAGCAACCCGAAGGCGAGTACAACTGGGCGCATGGCATGGTGACGCACATGGCCTGGATGGGCAGTTATGGCCTCTACCAGATTCGTCTGGATTCGGGCAAAACGGTCGAAGCCAGCGTGGCCAGCCTGTTGTTGTCCAACATGGACGCGCCCGGCATAGACGAAGAAATCTTCGTCAGTTGGGATGCCGACAGCGCGACGGTGTTGTCATCATGAGGCGGCTGCGGCTGCCCTCAGGCCGCAGACTGGCCATCGTGCCTCCCTTTGTGTGGCTGGTGGTCTTTCTGCTTGTCCCGTTTCTGCTGGTTTTGAAAATCAGCGTCGCCGAATTGCAGTTCGGTATCCCACCCTATACACCTTTTGCCGAAATCAAGGACGAAGCGGTCCAGTTCAGTCTGCATCTGCGTGGGTACATCCTGCTCTTTACCGACAGTCTGTATGTTGCCACCTACCTGAACTCGGTCAAGATGGCGGCCATCACGACGCTTTGCTGCATCCTGATCGGCTACCCGATGGCGTATTACATCGCCCGCAGCGCGCCGCGTCACCGCAATCTGCTCTTGTTGGGCGTGATTCTGCCTTTTTGGACGTCGCTGTTGCTGCGCGTCTATGCATGGGTTGGAATCCTGCGCAACGACGGCCTGTTGAACAAGCTATTGATGGGCCTTGGGCTGACCTCCGCTCCGCTGGAGATTTATCGCACCGATCTGGCGGTCTACATTGGCATGGTCTATGCCTATCTGCCTTTTTTCATTCTGCCGTTGTATGCCAATCTCGTAAAAATGGACCTCAGGCTGCTGGAGGCCGCCTACGACCTCGGCGCGCGTCCGTGGCAGGCCTTCTGGCGCATCACGGTGCCGCTGTCCCGGCCTGGCGTCATTGCCGGCGCCATGTTGGTCTTCATCCCTGCCGTGGGCGAGTACGTCATTCCCGAGATGCTGGGCGGCGCTGACACCCTGATGATGGGCCGCGTGATGTGGAACGAGTTCTTCAACAACACCGACTGGCCCATGGCATCGGCCGTGACCTGCGTGATGGTGCTCTTGCTGCTCGTGCCGCTGGCGCTGTTCCAGTACAACCAGGTCAAGCAACAGGAAGCCGTCAACGGGGGCAAAGCATGAAGGGGCCAAATAAAACGCTGCGTAATGTGGCGCTGGGCGTGGGCTATCTCTTCCTCTACGTACCCATACTGAGCCTGATGGTGTTTTCCTTCAATGAGTCGCCCGTGGTCACCTCCTGGACCGCGTTCTCCTTCCGTTGGTATGGGTCGCTGTTCCACGATGAGGCTTTGTTGCGCGCGGCGTGGTTGTCGTTCAAGATCGCGGCGCTGACTGCGACGGCTGCCACGATCATTGGTACGTGGGCGGGTTACGTGCTCGCGCGCATGGGGCGCTTCAAGGGATTTGGGCTCTATGTGGGTATGCTCAGCGCGCCATTGGTCATTCCTGAGGTGGTGTTGGGGATCTCCCTGCTGCTCATGTTTGTCGAAATGCGCGGCACTCTAAGCTGGCCGGCGCAAAACGGGATATTCACCATCTGGGTCGGCCATGTGACCCTGTGCATGGCTTTCGTCGCCGTGGTGATCCAGTCGCGTATCCGTGACATGGACCGCTCGCTGGAAGAGGCCGCGCTCGATCTTGGGGCCACGCCCATCCGGGTTTTCTTCGCCATCACCCTGCCGCTCATCGCGCCGGCGCTGGCCTCGGCATGGTTGCTGTCTTTCACGTTGTCGCTCGATGACGTCGTGCTGGCTTCCTTCTTGTCGGGGCCAGGCTATTCCACGTTGCCCATGGAAGTCTTCTCGCGCGTACGCCTGGGGCTCAAGCCCGAGGTCAATGCGCTGGCCACATTGTTCATTCTGGCCGTAGGCACCTGCGTCATCATCGCCAATCGTATGCAAGCCCGTCGGGAGATAACGACATGACGACTACACTTTATGGCCTGAATAAATGCAGCACCTGCGTCAAGGCACGCGAATGGCTCAAGGCGCATGGCGTCAAGCATGAGTTCGTCGATTATCGGGATCATCCGGTGCCTGCTGACACGCTCAAGGCCTGGGCTGAGCAACTCGGTGGATGGGACAAGCTCGTCAATCGCAGCTCCATGACCTGGCGTGCCCTGACCGAGGAGCAGAAGGCGGCCGCGACGCCTGCTCAATGGACGCGGCTGATTGCCGAATACCCGGCGTTGGTTCGTCGGCCGGTAACCGTGACCCCGGACGGTGAGATCAGCGTCGGTTTTTCCGAAAAGCGTTACACCGAACGCTTTGCCTGACATGGCCGGTGGCGTCGACGATCTGGCGCCGCTGCCAGACAGTTTCTTCGATCGCGATGCGGCCACGTTGGCCCGCGATCTGTTGGGTAAGATCCTGCGGCGGCGCTGGGGTAGCCTGTGGCTGTCTGCGCGCATCATCGAAACCGAGGCCTATTATCTGACCGACAAAGGCAGCCACGCTTCGCTGGGATATACGCACAAGCGGCGCGCGCTTTTCATGGGCGGTGGCACCATTTATATGTACTACGCTCGTGGCAGCGACTCATTGAATTTCAGCGCGCGCGGGCAGGGCAATGCCGTACTCATCAAATCGGCCTTCCCATGGCTTGACGCGGTCTCGGGGGCCCAATCGCTGCGGGCTATGCAGGCGCTCAATCCCGATAGCCAGGGCAGGATGCGCGCGCCCGAGAAGCTTTGCGCCGGGCAGACGTTGCTGTGTCGTTCGTTGGGGCTGAAGGTGCCCGAGTGGGATGCACAGGGTTTCGACCCCGACGTTTTCTTTGTGCATGATGCCGGCGTGGCGGTACCCACCATCGTGCGAACCACGCGGCTGGGCATACCGGCCGGGCGTGACGAACATTTACCCTATCGCTTCGTTGACCCGGCTTACGCAGCCTTCTGCACGCGTAACCCCTTGAGGCGGGGCCAGCAGGCGGGCAAAGATTATGAGTGGATCGACGGGCAGGGTGCCGTGCTGCCCGCCGGCTGATCAATCATCAAGCGGCGCAGGCAGTTTGGCCCGCATTTCTGCGTACTTCTTCATGATGCGGCGGCGGTTCAGGCGCTGGTTCCAGGCGTACACCGGAATGAGCGGTACCACGCCGAAGCCATCGACGAGATAAAGGCCCTGCCGGCCATCGGCGTTGTAACCCACGGCAATATTGGCCGAAGAGAGGTCATGCAGAATCACATGCGCCTGCGCCAGATCGTCGATCATCTGATCCAATTGCCGGGCTATCTGGCGGGTATAGCGCCCTTGCTTGACCAGGTCCCGCAAGGTGGGGGCCATCTCGCCCTGCGCGTTGCGGATCTTCTCGGCCAGCAGTCCCAGCCCTAGATTGGTTTGCGACACGCCCAGGATACGCGCCAATGGCAAATGCCAGACGCCAGACGGGCGCGTCGCGCTGGTGACATATTCGCTGAATTCGTTCAGGTAAACGCGATAAGCACTTTCTCGCTGAAACTGTTTATACCAGCGCTTCAAGGGACGTTTGGCCAGATAAACGCCACGCGCCTGCATGTCCATGACTTTGACAAGCAGACAGGCGTCATGCGGGTGCTCGAAGACATAACGGTCACCGCCATGCGCCAGCAGAGTGGCGTGGCTCAGATCGATGGGGCCGAAGATGTCCTGGAAATGAGACTCTCCGGCCCGAGGCAGGGAGAGGTTTTGCGGTATGAGAAGCATGCAGCCAGGCGCCATGGAGGGCGCCTATCAGTATCTTTGTGTGATCTTAGTGCCAAGTCGCTTAATGAGAGTTGATAATTTAATTAATAAGTTTCTAGGTGTTTCAGAATTGGGTAAATGATTTTTGTTTTATTGGTCAGATATATTTCCGGGAATGTCATGCCGATGGCTGACCCCATTTTTCTATAATATTTTTTTGCTGGGGGAAGCCGTGGTTCTGACAGAAATACTCTTGTGGATGGCAGCGGGCGCTGCCGGGCTGGCGGCGCTGCTGACACTGTGGCTGTGCCTGCGGCCGGCAGCCAGCCGCGCCCACCTCGATGGCCTGTACGAAGCGGTGGAGCGTCTGGAGCGCGGCTTGCGGGCCGATCTCGCACAGACGCAAAGCGACAACCGACGCGAAGCCGCGGAGTCGTTGGCGCGCTTTGGCACCCAGTTTGGTGAGCGGCTGCAGGGGCTGGTGGAGATCAACGACCGGCGCATGCTGGAGATCCGCAACACGGTAGACCAGCGCCTGCAGACGCTGCAGGCCGACAACGCAGCGCGCTTGGAAGACATGCGGCGCACCGTGGATGAAAAATTGCACGCCACGCTCGAGCAGCGCCTGGGCGAATCCTTCCGCCTGGTGTCCGAACGTCTGGAGGCCGTGCATAAGGGTTTGGGCGAAATGCAGACGCTGGCCGCCGGCGTCGGAGATCTCAAGCGCGTGCTCACCAACGTCAAGTCCCGCGGTACATGGGGCGAGGTGCAACTGGCTCGTCTCATTGAGGACAGCATGACGGCCGACCAATACGCGCGCAACATAAAACCGGTGCCAGGCAGCGACGCCATCGTTGAGTTTGCCATCCGATTGCCAGGCGGCGAAGCCGGTCCGGTCTGGTTGCCCATCGATGCCAAGTTTCCCAAAGAGGAGTACGAACGCTTGCAGTTGGCGCAGGATGCGGCGGATCACGAAGCGGCGCGTGTGGCTGGCGCCGCGCTGGTGCGCGCGGTGGAGGCCCAGGCCCGCCTGATCGCAGAGAAGTATGTCGCTCCGCCCCATACCACCGATTTCGCCATCATGTTTCTTCCTACTGAAGGCTTGTACGCCGAAGTGCTGCGACAGCCTGGCCTGGTCGACAAACTGCAGGCGTTGCGCGTGAATGTGGCCGGCCCGACCAACCTCGCCGCGCTGCTTAACAGTTTGCAGATGGGTTTTCGTACTCTGGCCATCGAGCGGCGTTCCTCTGAGGTCTGGCAAGTACTGCGTGCCGTCAAAACCGAGTTCGGCAAGTTCGGCGAGTCGCTGGCCAGCGTAAAAAAATCGCTGGATACGGCCAGCAACAAGATCGGGCAGACGGAGACCCGTACCCGGGTCATGCTGCGCAATCTGAACGCGGTCGAGGCGCTGCCGGGCGAGCAGGCCGAACGCCTGCTGGGCGACGAAACCGATACACTGGATCCAGCTGCGCAACGCTGATGCGGCGTTCGTGGCGCCATCGGGAGACATCATGCAGCCCTTCGCCACGCACCAAGTCACGAACCAGGTCGCTCCGCTCGAGGACTACTCGCTGTTTGACACGGACCAGGCACTCAAGCAGTGGCTGGTGCGTCTGGGGATCCCGACTGTCGAACTCGCCGAGCATGGCGCCTGGTTGGGACGTGCGCACACCCTGAAGGCGGGAGAACTCGCCAACACTCATCCGCCTGCGCTGCACACCTACGATCCTGCCGGGCATCGTATTGATCACGTCGAGTTTCATCCGGCATGGGACGCGCTCATGCGGGGGGCCTGAACGCGCGGCCTGCATTGTCAGCCCTGGGTGCAGACAGGATCTGCCACGCATATCAGCCGGGCGGCCGGTTTCTACCTGCAGGGTAAGGTGGAGGCGGGAACCCTGTGTCCCATCACGATGACCCACGCAGCGATTCCTTTGCTGTTGCGTGAACCCGGCGGGGCGATTGATTATGCCCGTGACTGGTTGCCCCGGCTGATGAGCCGCGATTACGACGGTACAGATGCGCCCTTGACCTCCAAGCGAAGCGTCATGCTGGGCATGGGCCTGACGGAAAAGCAGGGCGGCTCCGATTTGAGAGCCATCACGACCGAGGCCCGGCCGTTGGGTCAGCCAGGGCGTGGGCAGCCGTACTCGCTGGTGGGTCATAAATGGTTTTTTTCGGTGCCCCAGGCCGATGCGCATCTGGTGCTGGCCCGCGCGGACGACGGCATCGGCTGTTTTTTCATGCCACGCTGGATCCCGAACGGGCCACGCAATGCCATCCGACTGCGGCGCCTGAAGGACAAGCTTGGCAATCGTAGCAACGCCAGCGCAGAGGCCGAGTTCGAGCAGGCCTGGGCGGTGATGCTGGGTGAGCCTGGCAAGGGGTTGGCCGTATTGCTCGAAATGGCCGCCACCACCCGCCTGGATTGTGTGTTGGGCAGCGCGGCGCTGCTCAGGCAGGGGCTGGTACAGGCGTTGCACCATGCCCAGCATCGTCGCGCATTTGGCCAGCGGTTGGTCGAGCAGCCGGTGATGCGGGCGGTACTGGCGGATCTCGCTCTCGAGAGCGAGGCGGCTATGTTGCTGGGCATGTGCCTGGCGCATGCCATGGATGCGGACGAGCGCACCTTGCTGCGGGTGGTCACGCCGGCGGCCAAGTTATGGGTGTGCAAGCGCGCCTGCACAGCGCTGGCCGAATCCATGGAGGTACTGGGCGGTAATGGTTATGTGGAGGAGGGGCCTTTGGCTCGACTCTATCGGGAGGCTCCGGTCAACGCCATCTGGGAAGGATCGGGCAATGTGATGGCGCTCGATGTGCTGCGCGCGCTGGGCCGCGAGCCGCAGGCGCTGGCGCGGCTGGGCGAGGATCTGAAACTGGCCGCTGGCCTGGACGCGCGCTACGATCGTGCCGTCGAATCATGGCTGATATCGGCCGCGCAGCCTGGCCAGGAGCAGGCGCGGGCCTTGGCGGCCGGTCTGGCGCGGCTTATGCAGGCAGGTCTCATGCTGCGCCACGCCCCGCAGCCGCTGGGGCAGGCATTTGTCGCCACCCGGCTGAGGCCAGGGTTGTATGGTGAACACCTGTCAGAACCTGCCATAGCGGCCATCCTGGCCCGTGCCTGGCCAGGTATCTGCTAAATTTCCGTCTGCATCCTCCTTCCTGGCGCATCGCGCCCGCCTCATCATGCTTACTCAGCAACAGCTCAAACAACAGGCCGCGGAAGCGGCACTCGAATTCGTCGAGCAGGTCGCCGGCCCCGATGTGGTCATCGGTGTCGGAACCGGTTCGACCGCCGACCTTTTCATCGACGGTCTGGCACGGTTTGCCGGACGCATCCGCGGCACGGTCGCCAGCTCTGAGCGCAGTGCTCAGCGCCTGGCCAGTCATGGCCTTGCCGTGCTCGATCTGAACGACGTCGATACCATGCCGCTGTACATCGATGGCGCCGACGAGATCGATGCCAATCTGCATATGATCAAAGGCGGTGGTGGCGCGCTCACGCGCGAGAAAATCGTCGCCTCGGTGGCCGAGCGTTTCATCTGCATAGCCGATGAGTCCAAGCTGGTCGAACGCATGGGAGCCTTTGCGTTGCCCATTGAGGTCATTCCGATGGCCCGTGAAGCCGTGGCGCGTCGTCTGGCTGCATTGGGCGGTCAGCCTCGTCTGCGCGAGGGCTTCGTGACCGATAACGGTAACGTGATTCTCGATATTGCCGGTCTGAGCATCACCGATGCGCCGGGCCTGGAAGCCCGCGTCAACAATATGCCCGGTGTCGTGACCTGCGGCCTGTTTGCGCTGCCCGGCGCGGATGTGGCATTGCTTGCCACCCAGAACGGTATCCGCCGCCTGGGCCGTTGATCCGTGATGCCACCGCCTTGCCCTGGCAGGGCGGTGGCATTCATAATCCTGTCACACTCAGGTCATAACCTTGCGGGTCGGCAGGTCCCCCGCGTCATTCGAGCGCTCAAAGGGGGGCGCAGTCATGAGACCACAATCGCAGGGAGTCCGGATGACGGAGCACACCAATAAACAGTTCGACGCCGACCTGGGCGCCGTCCGTTCGCAGTTTCTGCAAATGGGTGGAGTGGTCGAGGCCATGATCCACGAGGCGATAGAAGCCATGGCGACCGGGGATATGAGCCTGGTCGAAAAAGTCCGCGAGCGCGAAAAAGAGGTCAACCGCCACGAGGTGGAGATCGATGAGCGCATCAGCCTGATTCTGGCCCGGCATCAGCCCACCGCCATCGATCTGCGCACGCTGCTGGCCGTGTCCAAGATGCTCACCGACATGGAGCGCTCGGGTGATGAGGCAGAAAAAATCGCCACCGCCGTACGCCGCATGTATGACGCTTCGCAGCAGCAGATTCCGCTGATCGAGTTGCGTCACATGTCGGTCAATGTTGGCAACATGCTGCATCAGGCGCTGGATGCGTTCGCCCGTCTGGATCCCATTCTTGCGGCGCAGGTGGTGCGCAACGACAAGGAAGTGGACAAGGAATGGAAGGCCGCGCTACGTAACCTGATTACCTACATGATGGAAGACCCGCGCACGATCTCGCGAGCGATCGACATGGTGTTCATCGCCCGCGCGCTCGAACGTATCGGCGACCATGCCAAAAACATGGCTGAACGCGTGATTTATATGGTCAAAGGCGCCGATGTGCGCCACACCGGCGTCAAAAACACCGAACGTCTGGCTCGTGGCGAAGACGCCGAACCCAAATCTGCGGTTGGCACCGACGAGCAGCAGGCGGGATGATCCCGGCGCTGGCGCGCCGGGCGTCGGGTGGTTGACGCGGCCGAACTCGGCACGCGACGCAACACAAGCCCAACGGCCCCAGTCCGGTTCTGTACCGGCCTGGGGCCTTTTGATGTGGGCCTGTTGAGGTGATAGGCCGCCTGAGCGCGTATCCATTGGCCATGTAAAAAACCCCCGAAGGGTGGATCTCGTCCAGCATTCGGGGGTTTTTTACAGGGTGCCTTACGGCGCGCGCCTGCGGCGCCCGGAGCACGCGAGGCGGGTATCAGGCCGAAGGCGGCACATATCCCTGGGCTTCGACCGTACCGTCTTCGAACAGGAAGCGTTCCATCTGCTGCTGCAGATACTTGCGCGCACGAGCATCGGCCAGATTCAGGCGGTTTTCATTGACCAGGCGCGTCTGGACCTGTTTCCACTCTTCCCAGGCTTCCTTGGAAATTTCGCGCCAGATACGGGCACCCAGTTCGCCCGGATAGGGCGGAAAGTCCAGACCTTCGGTATCGCGCTTGAGTTTTACACAGTGGATGGTACGAGCCATTTTTCTGCTGCCGAATAGTTTTGAATGGCCCATTTTAACGGGCTTGGGGCATGATGCGGCGGCAATAGACCCTGTTTCAGGCAGGGTCTATTGCTTCGCTCAGAGCTTTTTGATGAAGATGAGGCTGTTGCGCGACCGGTTGTAGTGTTGCTGTTTGTCCACCGGCAAGTCGGCGATGCCTCCTTGGACGAAGCCGCGCTTGATGAACCAGTGCGAGGTGCGGGTCGTGAGCACGAACAGCCGCTTCATGCCCATGCTGCGGGCGCGGGACTCCATGTGGCGCAGCAATATTTCGCCTTCCCCCGAGCTTTGCCATTCCGGATGGACAATCAGGCAGGCCATCTCGGCCATGTTGTCCTTGGGGTAGGGGTAGATGGCGGCGCATCCGTAGATGATGCCGTCGTGCTCCAGCACGGTGAAATGCTCGACGTCGCGCTCGATCACGCCGCGCGGCCGGGGCACCAGCGTGCCGTCGGCTTCCAGCGGTTCGATCAGGCTCAGGATCGCGCCGACATCGTCGAGTGTGGCCGCTCGCAGATCGTCCAGCGTGTCTTCTACCACCATGGTGCCCACGCCGTCGTGCGTAAAAATTTCCAGCAGTACGCTGCCATCCAGGCAGTAAGGCACCACGTGGGCGCGCGCCACGCCACGTTTGACGGCCAGCGAAGCCGGGCGCAGGAAGAAGGCGGTGTCTTCGTCCAACTGGCCAGCGGCCAGAAGCGCGTCGGCGTCGGCGCGCGCCAGTTCTGTATCGACGGTGCCGTCTTCGTTGAGCACGCCGGGCGAACTGGACAGGAAGATGAGTTTCTCGGCGCGCAGGCCCACGGCCACACTGGTGGCCAGGTCCTCCATGGCGAGATTGAAAGCCTCTCCGGTGGGCGAGAAGCCCAGAGGCGAGAGCAGTACCATCGAGCCGCGTTCGATGGCGAACTTCAGCGCATCGACGTCGATCTTGCGCACGTGCCCGGTGTGTTTGTAATCCACGCCGTCAAGCACGCCGGCGGGCCGCGCAGTGACGAAATTGCCGGAGATCACGCGGACATGGGCATTGGACATAGGCGTATTGGGCAGCCCCTGACTGAACGCTGCTTCGATATCCAGGCGGATTTCGCCAGCCGCTTCCTTGGCACATTCGAGTGCGGCGGCATCGGTGGGCTCCATGCCACGGCCGAATTGCTGGCTGTATCCCTTGAGCCGCAATTGTTCATTGACCTGGGGCCGCGATCCGTGCACCAGCACCAGCCGGATACCCAGCGCCGATAGCAACGACAAATCCTGCACCAAGGTGTTCAGCGCACCGGCCTGGACCAGCTCGCCGCCAAACGCCACCACGAACGTCTTGCCTCGAAAGGCATGCACATAAGGCGCCACGTCTCGGAACCATCGCACGAACTGCGCGGGGGCGAATTCGGGCGCTTCAAGGGCGGAGACGGTGTCGGCTTCCAGGTCGGGCATGATGGGGGTATTCAATCAGAGAAAGTGTCGGCGCACCGCCGGGCGGTGTGGCAGGCCGCAAGGCGGCTGCCGAAATTATAGGCCGCGACCGGCCCGCCGCGGCCGCATCCGGGCACGGAAAATCTGTGCGTGAAGGTAAGCCGGCCTGGGCAAATTTATAATGCGGGCTCAAAGGATCCAGATACATGCCAGAAACGCCCCGTCCGGCCGCCTCGCCCCGTCCCGCGCGCCCGGAGCGCCCCATCCCCGTCATCACTTACCCCGAAGACCTGCCCGTCAGCGCGCGGCGTCAGGAAATCGCGCAAGCAATCGCCGCGCACCAAGTGGTCATTGTCAGCGGCGAAACCGGGTCGGGCAAGACGACTCAGTTGCCCAAGATCTGCCTGGAGCTGGGGCGCGGGCGCCGCGCCATGATCGGTCATACCCAGCCCAGGCGGCTGGCGGCGACCTCCGTGGCCAAGCGCATCGCCGAAGAGCTGAACACGCCCATGGGTGAGGTGGTGGGCTATCAGGTGCGGTTCAATGACCGCACCGGCCCCAATGCCGCCATCAAGCTGATGACCGATGGCATCTTGCTGGCGGAGTCACAGCGCGATCCTTTGCTCAGGCGCTATGACACCATCATCATCGACGAGGCGCATGAACGCAGCCTGAACATCGATTTTCTGCTGGGGTACCTGCGGCAGTTGCTGCCGCGCCGGCCGGATCTGAAAGTTGTCATCACCTCGGCCACGATAGACGCCGATCGTTTCGCCCAGCACTTCGCGGATGCGCAGGGCCAGCCCGCGCCCGTGATCGAGGTATCCGGCCGGCTGTACCCGGTGGAGGTGCGCTATCGCCCGGTTCAAGCGCCGCAAACCGACGAGCAGGCCAGTGCCCCGGCCAAAGGGACTCGCGAGCGCTTGGCCGGAGACGAAGAGCGCGATCTCATCGACGCCATCGTTGACGCAGTGGATGAGTGCGCACGCCACGGGCCAGGCGACGTGCTGGTATTTTTGCCGGGCGAGCGCGAGATTCGCGAGTCGGCCGAGGCCTTGCGCAAGCGGCATCCCGTGGGCACCGAGATCCTGCCGCTTTACGCGCGGCTGTCGCAAGCCGAGCAAGAGAAGATTTTCCATCCGCGCGGCAACAGTCGTCGGGTGGTGCTGGCCACCAACGTGGCCGAGACGTCGTTGACCGTGCCCGGCATCCGGTTCGTCGTCGATAGCGGCCTGGCCCGTATCAAGCGGTACTCCTGGCGCAACAAGGTCGAGCAGTTGCGCATCGAACCCATCAGCCGCGCATCGGCGAATCAGCGCGCCGGCCGTTGCGGCCGCATCGGCCCTGGCCTGTGCATCCGGCTTTATGACGAGGCGGACTACAACGCTCGCGCGGCGTTTACCGATCCCGAGGTGCTGCGCTCGTCGCTGGCGTCGGTCATCCTGCGCATGAAAGCGCTGAAACTGGACGACATCGAGCAGTTTCCTTTTGTCGAGGCGCCTCCCGGGCGCGCGGTGGCTGATGGCTACCACCTGTTGCAAGAGCTCGGCGCCATCGAGATGTCCGACGATGAGGACGGACAGGGCAAGCGCGTGTTCACGCTGACCCGCACAGGCCAGGATCTCGCACGACTTCCGGTCGATCCGCGCATCGGGCGCATGATCCTGGCCGCGCGCGAACAGCAATGCCTGACCGAAATGCTCATCATTGCCGCCGCCCTGTCGGTGCAGGATGCACGCGACCGTCCCATGCAAGAGCGCGAGGCCTCCGAGGCCGCTCACGCCAAGTTTGCCGACGAAAAATCGGAGTTTCTTTCCTTTCTCAAGCTTTGGCGCTGGTATGGCGAGCAAGTGCAGCACAAGGTGTCGCAGCGCAAGCTGGTGGCCCTGCTGCGGCAGAATTTCCTCTCGCCCATCCGTTTGCGAGAATGGCATGACGTGCATAGTCAATTGGCGTCGTTGGTGGGCGAGCAGGGCTGGCGCCTGAACCAAAGCGACGCCACCTACGAGCAACTGCATCTGGCGCTGTTGACCGGCTTGCTGGGCAATATTGGTTTCAAGAGCGAAGAGGGCGCCAACTACCTGGGCGCTCGCGATATCCGGTTCCACATTCATCCCGGATCACGGCTGGCCAAGAAAGCCGGCCGCTGGATCGTGGCTGCCGAACTGGTCGATACCACGCGGTTGTATGCCCGTTGCGTGGCCCGCATTGAACCGGTCTGGATAGAACGCGCCGCCGCGCACTTGCTGCGCCGTAATTTCTCCGATCCTCGCTGGGAAAAAAAGGCCGGGCAGGTGGTGGCCAATGAGCGCGCCACGCTTTATGGGCTGGTTATCTACAGCGGGCGGCGGGTGCAGTATGGCCGCATTCATCCCGAACATGCGCGCGAGCTCTTCATCCGCCAGGCGCTGGTACCCGGAGAGATCGACACGCGGCTGGCCTTTGTCGCGCACAACCGCAAGCTCATTGCCGGTATAGAAAAGCTTGAGCATCAGACGCGGCGTCCGGACATTCTGGTCGACGACGAACTGATCTATGCCTTCTATGACCGCCAGATTCCGGCCGGCATGTCGCAGACGGCCACGCTGGAAAAATGGGTTCACGGCCTGGATAAGAAAGCCGCCGCGCGCCTGATGCTGACGCGCGAAGAGTTGATGCGGCACGAAGCGGCCGGCGTGACCACCGAAGTATTCCCCAAGAAGGTCGAGTGGCAGGGCGTAAGTATGGCCCTGGACTATCACTTCGAGCCTGGCTCGCCGCGCGATGGCGTGACGCTGTCGGTGCCGTTGTTCGCCTTGAACCAGATCGATGCCCAGCGCTGCGAGTGGCTGGTGCCCGGCATGCTCAAGGAGAAGGCGCATCTGCTGCTCAAGTCCCTGCCGCAGAAGCAGTGGCGGCATTGCGTGCCGCTGCCAGATTACGCCGCTGGCTTCTACGATCGGTGGTTCGAGCGCGCCGCCGATCCCGGCATGGGGTTGATCGACGCCCTCAGCGAAGATATGTGGAAGCAGGTGCAGGTGCGTCCGCTTGCCAGCGACTTCAAGCTCGAGACGTTGCCCGCGCATTTGTTCATGAACTTCAAGGTGGTCGACGAACATGGCCGCATGCTCGCTGCTGGCCGTAATTTGGCGCAGTTAAAGGCCGAGCTGGGCAAGCAGGCGCAGGCCACGTTTCAGCAACTGGCCGCCCGTGACAACGACGTGGCCCAGGCGCTGGCGCATGAGAATCTGACTGGCTGGACCTTCGGGCCCTTGCCTGACATCATGGAAATCCGTCGCGGTGGCCAGTCAGTGGTCGGCTATCCGGCCTTGGTGGATCGTGGCACGCATTGCGATCTGGATGTCTTTGATGATCCTGAAGAGGCCAGACGCCACCATCGTGCGGGGCTCTTGCGGCTGTTTCGCATCGGTCTGCGTGAGCAAGTGAAGTTTCTGGAAAAGAACCTCACCGACCTCACCAAGATGAGCATGTTTTACATGACGCTGGGCACTCAGGATGAGTTGCGTGACCAGATCATCGACTGCGCGCTCGCTCAGGCCTGCCTGGGCGAGCCCTGGCCCGTCAACGAGCAGCAGTTCGACGCACGGCGTCAGGATGGCAAGGGGCGGCTTGGTCTGCTGGCTCAAGAGGTGGCGCGGCTTTCGATGGCCATTCTGACCGAGTATGCCGCGTTGCAGCGCAAGCTGGCGCAAGCCAAGCCGCATGCGGCGGCTTATGCCGATCTGATGCAGCAGCTTGGCGCGCTCATGCCGAAGTGGTTTGTGCGCGACATTCCCTACGCACACCTGGCCCATTACCCACGCTACCTGAAAGCGGCGGTCGCACGCATCGACAAGCTGCGCGCCGATCCGGAGCGGGACGCGCGCCTGCTGGCCGAGATGGCGCCGTTGCTGACGCAATATCAGCGAGCCCGCTCCGCGCTGAAAGGCGCGCCGGACCCCAGGCTGGACGAGTTTCGTTGGCTGTTGGAAGAGTTGCGTGTGGCGCTGTTCGCCCAAGAGCTGCGCACCCCCATGCCGGTGTCGGTCAAACGCCTGCTGAAAACCTGGGAGAGCATGCGGCGCTGACGGCGCAATGCCCAACGCC
The DNA here is from genome assembly GCF_020735985.1 of Bordetella holmesii. Classification (NCBI taxonomy): domain Bacteria; kingdom Pseudomonadati; phylum Pseudomonadota; class Betaproteobacteria; order Burkholderiales; family Alcaligenaceae; genus Bordetella; species Bordetella holmesii. Next base: position 2,369,907 of record NZ_CP085973.1, on the reverse strand, counting down.
TGATTGCCAGGCGTTGGGCATTGCGGTCACCAGGCCAGAAAAGCCAGGACGACCAGGATGATCAAGCCCCATTTCGTGAGCTTGTAGACGGTTTTGTTCCACGCCTTGAACTGCTTGCGCTTTTGGTCGAGCTTCCAGTGAGCGTGCGTCAGTTTGTTGATGGCGCCGGTCTGGTCACCGGCGTCGTTGGGCGAGCTGGCCGCCGACATGACCTTGCGGCCAAACCAGCGATTGAAGGCTTCGGCCCAGCCCCATTTCAGGGGCCGCTCGACGTCGCAGAACAGAATGATGCGGTTGGCGTCGCTTTTGTTGTGCGCTTCGTGCACGTAGGTTTCATCGAAGACCACGCTTTCGCCATCGCGCCAACTGTACGAATCCCCGTCGACCACGATGTAGCAACGATCATCGTTGGGCGTGGCCAGACCCAGGTGATAGCGTAGCGACCCCGCGAAGGGGTCGCGGTGGGCGTTGAGCTTGCCGCCGGGCGGCAGCTCGGCAAACATGGCAGCCTTGACCTTCGGCAGAGTCTTGAGCAGGGCTACCGTATTGGGGCAGAGCTCTTCGGCCGAGGGGTGGCGTGCGTCATACCATTTCAGATAGAAGCGTTTCCAACCATATTTGAAGAACGAGTTAAACCCGATGTCATCATGATTGTCGGCCGCGCGTATGCGCCGTAACTCCGCCATCTTGAGGGCTTCGTCCCGAATGATCTGCCAATTTTCGTCCAGAACCCGCAACTCGGGGATTTCGCGGCTGGTGAGATAGGCCGTGGTCGGGACACGCGAACACAACACCATGAAGGCATTGATGGGTGCCAGGATGACGGAGTGATCCAGAAACTGGCGCGAGAGCGACAGGCGCACACGGCCACGAAAGTGTGCGAACAGTATGGAGGCCAGCCAGAGGCCGGGGATCAGCCATTTCATTTGGGGACGGATAACCTAGCGGAGTGATGTAGTGGATTGTCCCATATCCCGCCGCCCGGATGTTTTGACAAATCTCCATCCTGCGCAAGGGTATGCTGCCCGGACCGTCCCGCCGGCCTGCGCGGGTACAATCCGGGCATGTCCGAAGCCGCAACAAATCCGCCCCCTTTTGTACATCTGCGCGTTCACTCCGAGTTTTCGGTCGTGGACGGTATCGTGCGTATTTCCGACTTGATCAAGCGTGTGGCCAGAATGGGCCAGCCGGCAGTCGCCCTGACCGATCTTTCGAATATTTTCGGTCTGATCAAGTTCTATAAAAACGCCCGTGGCGCTGGGATCAAGCCCATCGCGGGGTGTGATGTCTGGCTCAGCAACGACGAAGACCGCGACAAGCCATTTCGCGCGTTGCTGCTGGTACGCAATCACCAAGGCTATCTCAACCTTTGCGAACTCCTGTCGCAATCGTTTCTGCTGAATCAGTACAAAGGCCGGGCCGAGTTGCGGCGTGAATGGCTGCAGGGACAGGAAGGGTTGATCGTGCTGTCTGGTGGGCGGGCCGGCGACATCGGCCATGCGTTGGACGCAGGCAATACGGTCGCCGCCCTGGCGCTGGCGCGCCAATGGGGGGAGATGTTCCCCGGCGCTTTCTACATCGAACTGCAGCGCGCCGGTATGGATGGCGACGAGGCGTATACCCAGGCAGCCATGCGGCTGGCCGCCGAAGCGGGGCTGCCGGTGGTGGCCACCCACCCGGTGCAGTTCCTGGACCGCGAAGAGTTCCAGGCTCACGAGGCGCGCGTATGTATCGCCGAGGGTGAAATCCTGGCCGATCCGCGCCGGGTCAAGCGTTTCACACCGCAGCAATATTTGCAAAGTTCGCAGGAGATGCAGGCCCGTTTTGCGGACGTGCCTTCGGCCCTTGCCAATACGATAGAGATTGCCAAACGCTGCAATCTGTCGCTGGTGCTGGGCAAGCCTCGGCTGCCCATCTTCCCCACCCCTGAGGGCGTGACCCTGGACGATTATCTCGTGCAGCTGTCCGAAGAGGGGCTGGAGAAGCGGCTGGCTTTTCTGTTTCCGGAGCAGGCCGAGCGGGACCGGCAGCGCGACACCTATTACGAGCGCCTGCGCTGGGAGTGCAAAACCATCATCCAGATGGGCTTTCCCGGTTACTTCCTGATCGTGCAGGACTTCATCAACTGGGGCAAGAACAACGGCGTGCCTGTGGGGCCGGGTCGGGGTTCGGGTGCGGGCTCGCTGGTGGCCTATGCCTTGGGGATCACCGATCTGGACCCCATTCGCTACGATTTGCTGTTCGAGCGCTTCCTGAATCCGGAGCGGGTATCCATGCCCGACTTCGATATCGACTTCTGCCAGGACAACCGCGAACGCGTCATCGAGTACGTCAAGACCAAGTATGGCCGCGCGGCTGTCAGCCAGATCGCCACGTTCGGTACCCTTGGCGCCAAGGCGGTCGTACGCGACGCCGGACGGGTGCTGGACATGCCTTATATGTTCTGCGATGGCCTGTCCAAGCTCATTCCTTTCAACCCGGCCGACCCCTGGTCGCTGGAGCGCACCCTCAAGGACGAACCGGCTTTCAAGGAACGCTACGAGCAGGAGGAAGAAGTCCGTGCGCTGGTGGACCTGGCGCGCCCGCTCGAAGGTCTGACTCGCAATATCGGCATGCATGCCGGCGGCGTGCTCATCGCACCGGGAAAGCTCACGGATTTTTGCCCGCTCTATTGCCAGCCTGGTCAGGAAAACAGCGCGGTATCGCAGTTCGACAAGGATGACGTCGAGGCTGCAGGTCTGGTGAAGTTCGACTTTCTGGGCCTGCGCAACCTGACCATTCTGGATTGGGCCGTGCGCTATGTGCGCCAGTTCAATGCCGACAAACGCGATTTCGACATCATGGCGTTGGCGTTGGATGACCCCGCCGCCTACAAGGTACTGTGCGACGCCAACACCACTGCCGTGTTTCAGCTTGAATCGCGCGGCATGAAGGAGTTGCTCAAGAAGTTGCGGCCCAACACCTTCGAAGACATCATCGCCATGCTGGCCTTGTACCGTCCGGGGCCGTTGGAGTCCGGCATGGTGGACGATTTCGTCAACCGCAAGCACGGTCGTGCGGCGGTGGATTATTTTCACCCGGATCTTGAAGGCACGCTAAAAAGCACCTACGGCGTCATCGTCTACCAAGAGCAGGTGATGCTGATCTCGCAGATCATCGGTGGCTATTCGCTGGGTGGCGCGGATCTGTTGCGCCGTGCCATGGGCAAGAAAAAGCCCGAGGAGATGGCCAAGCACCGCGAGCTGTTCCAGCAAGGCGCTCAAGAAAAAGGCCACGATCCGGACCTGGCGGTCAAACTGTTTGACCTGATGGAGAAATTCGCCGGCTACGGGTTTAACAAGTCCCATTCGGCCGCGTATGCCTTGATCGCTTATCAGACGGCTTGGCTCAAGGCTTATCACCCGGCCGAGTTTCTGGCTGCCACCTTGTCCTCCGACATGGATGACACCGACAAGGTGCAGATTTTCTGCCGCGACGCCCAGGACAATGGCGTCGAGGTGCTGCCGCCCGACGTCAATGCCTCGGGCTATCGGTTTGCCCCGGTCGAGGATGAACACACCGCTCATGGCAGGCCTCCACGCACCATGCGCTACGGCCTCGGGGCGGTCAAGGGAACCGGTCAGGGCGCGGTCGAAGAAATTCTGCGGGCGCGCCAGGAGGGCGGGCCTTTTGCGAATCTTTTCGATTTCTGCCGCCGTGTCAGCAAGCACGCCGTCAACCGCCGTACCATCGAGGCCCTGATCCGGGCCGGTGCCTTTGACACCATCGAATCCAATCGCGCCGCGATGCTGGCGTCGGTGGGCACCGCCATGGAGGCGGCCGAGCAGGCCGCTCGCAGCGTCAATCAGGCCTCGCTGTTTGGCGACGACAGCGGCGATGTCGTCGCCGGCGAGCTGGCCAAGGTGGCGCCCTGGAATCTGCACACGCGCTTGACCGAAGAGAAGGCTGCGCTGGGGTATTACTTCAGCGGCCACCTGTTCGACGCCTGGCGTGACGAGGTGCGCCGTATCGTGCCCATGCCGTTGGCGCGTATTGAGCCGCAACGCGACCTGCAATGGATGTGTGGCGTGCTCGCGGGCGTGCGCGTCATGATGACCCGCCGCGGAAAAATGGTGTTCGCCGTGCTCGACGACGGTACGGCACAGGTCGAGATATCGGTCTTCAACGAGCTTTTCGAGAAACATCGCAATCGCCTCAAAGAGGACCAACTGCTCATCGTGCAGGGCAAGGTCAGCAACGACGAGTACTCCGGCGGCATGCGCATCGTGGCAGAAAACCTGTTCGATCTGCAGTTGGCCCGCGAGGCGCGCGCCCGCGCCCTGCGCATCACGCTCAACGGCCAGGCGGATGCGGCACGCTTGCGGCAACTGCTCAATCCCTTCCGGGCCGAGCCGGAAAACGGCATTCCAGGCGTGCCCGTCGATGTTATCTACCGCAAGGATAATTTCCTGTGCACCGTGCGGTTGGGCCAAGAGTGGCGCGTGCGAATGGCAGACACCTTGCTGGAGAATCTCGCCCTCTGGGCCCAGCCCGACGGCGTGGAGGTCAGTTACTGATGCAGCCTCTGCGCATTGTTCATTCCGAGGCCGCCACCAGCTTCGGCGGCCAGGAAGGCCGGATATTCAAAGAAATGCATGCCATGCGCGCGCGCGGCCACCACATGGAGGCCATCGTGCAGCCCGATGCGCAGTTGGGTGAACGCCTGCGCGACGCGGGCTTTACCGTCCATACGCTGTACATGGACGGCCCGCTCAACTATGTAAAGGGCGTGCTGGCCATCCGTGCCCTTCTCAAGCGGGGCCGGTATGACGTCCTCAATACCCACAGCCGGCGCGATACGGTGATTGCCGCTGCCGCCGCGCGCCTGGCGGGTACGCCTCTTATTGTGCGCACGCGCCACCTGTCCAACAAAGTAGGCTCGCTCTGGAGTTACACGGGTTTGCCCCACCGCGTCACCACCGTCAGCGACCACGTGCGCGACGGCCTGATCGCTCGCGGCGTGCCACCGGCCCACATCGCGACGCTGTACTCGCCCATTGTTTTGCCGCCGCCGGTCGAACGATCGACCTTGCGTGGCGAGCTTGGCCTGGGCGATGACGATCTGATCGTCGGGTGCGTGGCCGTGATGCGCGCCAGCAAGGGCCACAAGGCCCTGATCGACGCGATGGTACCGCTATTGGTAAATCACCCACGCCTGCATCTGGTCTTTGTCGGTGGCGGGTCGCCCGTCTTCGAACAGACGCAGGCGTATATCGCCGAATTGAGCCTGTCGTCGCGGGTTCACCTCATGGGCATGCGGCGAGACGTCCCCAATCTGCTGGCGGGCTTCGATATCTTCGCCCTTGCCACGGAGCAGGAAGCCTCGGGCACGGTGTATGTCGAGGCCGAGGCCAGTGGTCTGCCTGTCGTGGGAACGAACGTCGGCGGCGTATCCGAAATGATGCGTGACGGCCAAACCGGTATTCTCGTCGCGCCCAAGGATGGGCAGGCCCTGACCGAAGCCCTGCGTCGCCTGATCGACGACGCGGCCCTGCGTCAACGCATGGGGCAGGCCGGCTGGCGTATGGTGCGTGAAGAAGGCGTTTTCTCCCCCGAACGGCTAGCCGAGAATACCGAGGCCGTCTACCGCAAATGGCTGACTGAACGCAAACGATGAAAAACGCGCCCAATGTTCCGGTGCTGATGTATCACCACATCACGCCGGCCGGCGGCATGATCGCCGCCACGCCCGAGGTCTTCGAGGCCCAGATCGCCGCGCTCGCTCGGGCCGGCTACCAGTCTTTGTCTGCCGATCAGTTCGCGGCGTATCTGGCCGGGGCGGCCGTGCCCGAGAAATCGGTGTTGATCACCTTCGACGATGGCTACTTGAACAACTGGGTGCATGCCCATCCCATTTTGGCGAAGCACGGCATGCGCGCCGTGATCTTCCTCATTACCGGTCTGATTGGCGATGGGCCTGCACGTGCATGTTCGGGGCAGGGATTGCCCCTGCCTGCCGACGTGGATCATGACGCTTCCAAGCGGCTGATCGCCGAGGGACGGGCCGATGAGGTGATGCTGCGCTGGAGCGAGGTCCAGGCCATGAGGCAGGCGGGCACGTTCGAGTTCCATTCTCACACGCACACCCATACGCGCTGGGACAAAGTCTGCGGTGCGGATCTGTCGGCCAACCGCCAGCATATCGCTCAGGAACTGGCCGATTCGCGCGCCACGCTCATACAGCGGCTGGGTAACGTGAGCGACCATCTCTGTTGGCCGCAAGGGTATTTCGACGTCGATTATGTGCAGGCCGCGCATGCTGCTGGCTTCCGTCACCTCTATACGACCGACCCTCTCGGGCAGAATCGCCCCGGCTCGAATCCGGCACATATCTACCGCTTTGCCGTGCGCAATCGCGCCGGCACATGGCTGACGCGGCGGATCTGGCAGTCCAGGGGGCCCGTGATCGGGCCGCTTTTCCACGCCTGGAAGGGCTTCAAGAAGCGCTTGAGGAGACGGGCATGACGCTGTCGGTCATCATCATCACCAAAAACGAGGCGGCCAACATTCTCGGTTGCCTGGAGTCCGTCGTCTTTGCCGATGAGTTCATCGTCGTCGACTCGGGCAGCACGGATAACACGGTCGAGTTGGCGCGCGACTTTGGCGCGCGGGTGGTCGTCACGGCGGACTGGCCGGGATTCGGCCCACAGAAGAACCGGGCCTTGGACCTGGCTACCGGAGACTGGGTCTTGTCCATAGACGCCGATGAGCGCGTCACGCCCGAACTGGCCCAAGCCATCCAGGCCGCCGTGCGGGACGGGCAGGTCCTGGCATGGGAGATGCCGCGCCTGTCGTGGTTCTGCGGTCGGTTTATCCGGCACAGCGGCTGGTGGCCCGATTACGTATTGCGCCTCTGGAAGCGCGGCGCCGCACGATTTACCGATGCTGCCGTGCATGAGAGAGCGGTCCCGGCAGACGGGCGTAGCGCCCGGCTCGGGCCGCATTTGCTGCACTACCCGTATCCGGATTTTGATTCGTTGATCAGCAAGATCAACCGTTACTCATCCGATGCGGCTGCGATGATGCATGCCAGGGACCGCCGCGCCAACGTCTTCACAGCCTTGGGTCATGGCTTCTGGACCTTCGTGCGTATTTATCTCATCCGGCGCGGGTTTCTCGACGGCCGGCATGGATTGGTGCTGGCAGCCACTGCGGCCGCCGGTAGTTTTTTCCGTTATGCCAAGCTGATGCTCAAGTCCGAGCCAGAGCCACCCAAGTGAAGATCCTCTATACCAATTTCCATCCGCGCAACGGGGGCGGGCACGTCACCTACATCATCAATCTGGCGCGCGGCCTGGCTGCGGACCACGACATTGTGGTGGCGACTCCGCCGACCAGCCGCCTGTATCGCTATGCGCAAAGCATAGAGCGGGTGCGGGTCGCACCCATGGACTTCACCACGCGACTGTCCTCTTGGTTTGCCGGCCGTCAGTGCCTGAAGCGGTTGATCCGGCAAGAAAAGTTCGACGTCATCCACTGCAATGGCAGCGCCGATCACAAGCTGGTCATGCTGGCCACGTTGGGGATGCGTCATCGGCCCCGCATCATTTTCACCAAGCACAACGATCATCCGCTGGCCAGCTTGGGCAACGCCGTGAGGGCGCGCTGGGCCACCGATCATGTCATCGCCGTAAGCGACTATGTACGCAAACTGGTGCAGGCCTCGCCCTATGGCCGCTTGCCGATCAGTACCATCCGCCATGGGGTCGACACCAATTTCTATGCCCCGCCTGCTCCCGGCAGTCAGGACAAGTTGCGGGCATTGTTCTTTGGCGAAGACTGGCATGGCAAACTGCTTCTGGGCAGCGCGGGCGGAACCGACTTCGACAAAGGTTGGCTGGATCTGGTCGATGCGGCGGGCAGCCTGCCGCCTGAGCTGCGGGGCAGGGTCCGCATCCTGGTGGCCGGCGATCCTCCCAACGACGTCAAACTGGCCCGCGTCCAGGCCGCGGGCATGCAAGAGCAGATGGTGTTTCCGGGATTGCTAGACGATGTTCGGGCGGCACTGGCCTCTTGCCATGTGGGCTTTGTGCTGTCTTACCGCGAAGCGCTGTCCTTTGCCTGTCGCGAAATGATGGCCATAGGCCGTCCGGTGCTGGCCAGTGACGCCGGCGGCTTGCCCGAGAACATCACGGTGGGGCGTGATGGCTGGATCGTGCCAGCCCGCGACGTGCCGGCAATCGCTGCGGCGTTGCGCGGGATGCTTGCCGATCCGGAAACCTTGCGCCGCATGGGGCTGGCCGCGCGCGAGAAGGCCGTACGTGAGTTCAATTTGCAGGATTTCGCTCGCGCCACCCTGGATGTCTACATACGAACGCTGGCCGAGCGCTGACGCATTTTCCCGATCTGAGGCAGGGCAGGCCCCTCTATAATCCGCCCATGAATCCAATTCCCATCCTCATGTACCACCAGATCGGCCAGCCCGCGCCCAGCGGCACGCCATATCGCGGCCTGACGGTGCATCCGGCGAGCTTTCGCCGCCAGATGACATGGATGCATCGGTTGGGCTATCGAGGCCTGTCCATGCGAGATCTCATGCCCTATCTGCGCGGCGAGAAAAACGGCAAGGTCTTCGGCGTGACCTTCGACGATGGCTATCGCAACGTGCTTGAAAATGCCGCGCCGGTGCTCGAAGCGCTGGGTTTTACTGGCACCAACTATTTCGTTGCGCACCAGATGAACGGCAGCAATGTATGGGACGCCGAAAAAGGCATTCCTTACTCGGGTTTGATGAGTGTCGACGAAATGCGTCAATGGCATGCCGCCGGCAACGAGGTCGGTTCGCACACGCTGGATCACGTGCATCTGCCGCAGCTCGGGGCCGAGGAGGCCCGCCGCCAGATCCGTCAGTCCAAGGAAGAGCTCGAGCAACTCGTCGGGGCGCCGGTGACGGCGTTTTGCTATCCCTATGGCGACCATGGGCCCGAACACATGGCCATGGCGCGCGAGGCTGGCTATGACAACGCCACGTTGACCGTGCGGGGCCTGGCCCGAGCGTCGGATGATCCTTTTGGACTGCCTCGGGTGACCGTCTCGCGCTCGACCCACCTGCTGCGTTTTCTGCAAAAAACCCTGACCCGCTATGAAGACCGCCGCCGGCGCTGAACGTCGGCTGCGCATCGCGTTGCTCGTCGACCGCTTTGGCAAAGGCTTTGGCGGCGCTGAAGCTTATGGCGTCGAACTCATGCGTGTTCTGTCAGAGCGGCATGACGTCAGCGTAGTCGCCCGTGAGTACGACAGCGATTTGCGACTGGCTTATCTGCCTGTACGGGCCAGCCCCCGGCTGCCCAGCTGGGTGCGGGTGCTCTACTTTGCCTGGTGTGCCTGGCGGTTGACCCGTGGAGGACGTTTCGACATCGTCCACTCCCACATGAATGGCTGGGCGGGCCAAGTACAGGTCATGCACGTGACGCCCGTGCGCTACAACCGCATGCATGGTGCGCCTGTCATTCGGCGGTTGGCGTCATGGCTGAGCCCCCGTTTGGCCACTTATCTTTGGCTCGAGCGCGCGCGCGTGGCGCAGGTTCCCGGCCGCCGCGTGGTGGCGGTCTCGCAGCTCATCGTCGAGCAGCTGCACGCCGCGTATGGTCCACGATTGCCCGTCAGCACCATCCTTCCGGGCGTTCACGCTGCGGCCCCGGCGGATGCCCAACGGCGGCAGGCCACGCGCCATGAGCTAGGGCTGGGAGCACAACAGACGATCTGCCTGCTGGTGGCGCGCAACCCTATGCGCAAGGGCCTACCTGCCTTGTTGTGTGCGCTGCCTGAACTGCCGCAGAGCTATCGACTGCTGGTCGTCGGGGCCGATGAGGCCGCGCGTAGCGCCGTCGTTGAAAGCGGTCTGGCGGCGCGGGTCAACCTGGTGGCGCCAACGCCGCAGGTCGACCGTTATTACGAGGCGGCTGACATCTATGTCCATCCGACACTGAACGACAGTTTCGGCATGGCGCCGTTGGAGGCCATGGCTCACAGATTACCCGTGGTGATCAGCCCGCCTACCTATTGTGGTTTTGCCCGTTACCTTGAAGACGGCATTCAGGCGCTCATCCTGGACGATCCGCGTGATGGGCCCGGCCTGGCACGCGCCATTGCACGGTTGGGTGAGGATGAGGCCTTGCGCGCACGCCTAGTGCTCAATGGGTTGGCGCTGGCCGAGCAACAAAGCTGGCAGGCTGTGGCGGCCCGCTACGAAGCGCTCTACGCAGGGATACTCGGCGAAAGACCGGCCGATGGCAAACGCTAGCCCGGCGCGGTCAGGCGCTCGGCCATAGCGAGCCAGTGCAACGCCTCTTGTCGGTTTTCCCCGCACATTTCACGCTCAGGCGGCAGCGACCCGCATACCCGTGGACGGTCGGGATGCCCGAAAATCCGACACCGCATCGCCTCATCGAGCTGGATACAGGGCACACCGGCTGGCTTGCCATCCGGCATGCCGGGAATGGGACTGGATATCGAGGGCGCAATACAGCAGGCAGCACATCCGGGGCGGCACTCCATAGCTACACCCAGCCGCGCAACCAATACACCAGCAGGCCCGCATACTCTTTGATAATGGAGCGGCTGGCGTCCAGCGCGCGCGTATCCGGAATCCAGGGGGTGATGCCGCTGCCTGCCGGCAGCACGATCTGGGGCGGCGCCGGCGCGGCAATGACTTCGACCCCTTGCTTGGAGAACGCGGCCATGGCCCGCGGCATGTGCAGGGCCGAGGTCACCAGCAGCACTTTGTCGATGTGGTTGGCGCGCAGCGTATCCTCGGTCAGGGCGGCGTTTTCATACGTGTTGCGGCTGGCGTTCTCCAGTACCAGTGCCGAGTCGGGCACGCCGTGTTGGCGCATGCGGTGCGCCATGCCCTGAGCCTCGCTCACGTTGCCTTCCAGCGCGCCGCCAGACAGCACGACTTTGGGCGCGCGCCCGGCCAGATACAGATCGGTGGCCACATCCACGCGCACCACTGCCGTTTCTTTCTCGTACGGGAGAAACCAATTGGCTCGCCCGTTGGCCGTGTTTCCACCCAGAACGACGATGGCGTCTGCGGTCGGGGCAGTCTGTGCGGCCAGATGGGGATAACGCTTCTCCAGCGCGCCTCCCAGCCAGAGGGATGTCACGGGCAAGGACCAGGCGAAAACCCAGATCAGCCCGGCCGCGATGAGCGTCGAGCCTGTTTTGCGCCAGCGCACCAGACAGAGCACCAGGCCCAGCACCACCAGGGTGAGGCAAAGGTTAAACGGAATGATGAGATTGGTCAGGTAACTATTGATCGTCATATCCAAACGTTGCTACGGGAGGCAGCCCTGCAGTTGCTCACGCGCGGTGGCCTCGACTTCGGCCAGGGTGGGCCAGACATCTTCGGCGCCCAGGCAGACTGCGCGAGCCGACCAGGGGCCGGTTCGTTCCCGGCGGGTTACGCCGAACAAGGCCAGTTCGCGGGCGCCGGCAGCCGCGGCGATGTGCGAGACGCCGGAATCATTGCATATCACCAGGCGGGCGCGGGTCGTCAGGCAGGCAAAGGCACCCAGTCCCAGTGGCGGCAGCAGCGTCGCCGTGGGTGCATTGCGGCGCGCCTCTTCAACTTCCGACGCAGGTGGGCACATTACCACGGTATACCCCATGCCCTGCAAGACTCGAGTCAAGGCGTCGAATTGCGGCCAGACCTTGACCTTGCCACGGTGCAGGCCCGTTGCCGTCGGGGCAATCAGCACGAAGGGCAGGTGGCTCAGGCCGGCTGCGGCCAACGCGGCCTCGCATTCATTGCGATGCCGTTCGGTCACGGGCAGGTCAAGCGAGGAGCCCGCCTCGGGGGCACCAACGGGCAGCCCCCAGGTCTGGAGGGCTGCCCGTGTAAGGTAATACCAGGATTGAACGGCATGCACGTCCTGGGCGGGCTTGTCCATTGGCCACCGGAGTAACAAACTGCGACCGTCATCGCGGTAGCCCGCGCTGGGCACCCCGGCCAGCCGAAACACGGCCGCGCTGGACAGGGAGTCCGGCAGCAGCAGGCCGCGGCTTGGGCCGTCGCGGTGACGTGCCACCGTGGCGCGGTCGCTGCGCCATTTGCCCGTCATGGGCAGAAACCCGGCCTTGGGCAGGCCGTCGAGCAGGTCACGTGCCCAGGGGCGGGCGCAGATGACCAGGGGCAGGCCGGTCTGTTGCAACAGGTGCAGGCTGGGCAAGCTCATGCAGACGTCGCCGACCCAATTGGGCACGCGGACATAGAGGGTGAATGGTGCGGACATAAAAAACCGATCACCCCGCAGGGTGGATATCATTCGAGAGAGCCGGTGTCGGCAGGTACAATCCCGCCATGATTGTATTAAAGCGAGTGCTTCCTTGACTTCTGGCGTACGTGACGCAACCGCCGGTAACGAACCGGTCAAAGCCGTGCTGTGGCAGCGCATCTACAGCCGGGTGGGCTCTTACTGGAAGGGGCTGCTGCTGGCCGTCTTGCTGATGGCGGGGGCGGCGGCAACGCAGCCGACACTGGCCGTCATCATGAAACCGCTGATCGATGGCGGTTTTGCCGGCGACAAACCACAATATATCTGGTCCGTGCCGCTGGCGGTGGTGGGCCTGATCTTCATCCGGGGTGTCTGCAATTTTTTCAGTGACTACCTGCTGGCCTGGGTGGCCAACAATGTGTTGCTGGGCATACGGCGCGAGATGTTCGACCGCCTGCTGGGGTTGCCGGACGCGGATTTCAAGCGCGGCGATACCGGGCGGCTGCTCAACCGCTTCACCATTGACGCCGGCAATGTCACAGGTTATGCCACGGATGTCATCACCGTCCTGGTGCGTGAAACCCTGGTCGTGATCTCGCTGGTCTGCGTCCTGCTGTATATGTCTTGGCTGCTGACGGTCATCATCCTGGTGGTGATGCCGATCTCGGTCTGGATCGCGCGAAGCTTCGCGCGCCGGCTGCGCCGCATCAACCGCGAAACCGTCAACATGAACGCTGAACTCACCCGCGTGGTGAGCGAAGGCATCGATGGCCAGCGCGTCATCAAACTGTTTGATGGTTATGACGCCGAGCGCGGTCGTTTTGCCTATGTCAATGCCCGGCTGCGCCGTTTTGCAATGCGTACCGCTGTGGCTGATGCTGCGTTGACGCCATTGACCCAGGTCTGCATTGCGATATCCGTCGGTGCTGTGATTGCCGTCGCGCTCGGCCAAGCCAACGCGGGCGCGCTCACCGCGGGTGCCTTTGCGGCCTTCATGAGCGCGTTGGCCCAGATCTTCGACCCCATCAAGCGACTGACCAACCTGGCCAGCAAGATGCAGAAAATGCTGGTCTCGGCCGAGAGTGTGTTCACTCTGGTCGACCAGATTCCGGAGGTCGACGACGGTCCGCGGCAGTTGCCCGAGCCCGTTCGCGGCAAGATCGAGTTCCGTCAGGTCGGACATCGCTTCCCCGACGCCCACCGTGATACGGTGGCGGATGTGTCATTCGTGGTCGAGCCGGGGCAGACGGTGGCATTGGTGGGCCGCTCCGGCAGTGGCAAGACCACGCTGGTTAACATGCTGCCGCGTTTCGTATTGCCCACCGAGGGCGGCATTCTCATTGATGACGTGCCCATCAACGAGGTGCAGTTGCGTAGCCTGCGCTCGCATCTGTCGCTGGTCAGCCAGGATGTCGTGCTGTTTGACGACACCATCGCTGCCAACGTTGGGTACGGCGCGCTCGGCCAGGCCGATGATCAGCACGTGCGCGAGGCCTTGGCCGCGGCCAATCTGCAGGACTTCGTCGATGGCCTGCCCAAGGGCATGCATACGCCGGTCGGTGAAAATGCCGCGCGCCTGTCAGGTGGCCAGCGTCAGCGCTTGGCCATTGCCCGCGCCCTCATCAAGAATGCGCCTATCCTGATCCTTGACGAGGCCACTTCCGCGCTTGATAACGAGTCCGAACGCCAGGTGCAAAGCTCGCTGGAGCGCCTGATGCGGGGGCGTACTACGCTGGTGATCGCTCATCGTTTGTCCACGGTCCAGAATGCCGATCGCATCATCGTCCTCGATGCGGGCCGTATCGTGGAGCAAGGGCCTCATGCCGTACTCCTGGCCGCGGGTGGCTTGTACGCCACCCTCTACAACATGCAGTTCCGCGACGACTGAGCGAGAGTGCTTACGTTCCTTCATGCCTGGTTGCATGACGTGTGGATAGACTGCTGTACTTGCAAAGAGAGTCCACCGGTTTCGCCGGTAAAACCGCCCGACAACGGGCGGTTTTTTTTTGGTTCATCGAGGAATACCGGGGAATGCAGACCGGATCTTGAGGAAGAAGTACTCCTGATCGCGGTAGCCGTAGGCGCGGCGCTTGATGACTTTGATGGTGTTGTTGATGCCCTCGACGATGCTGGTGTTGAGCCGGTGGCGACAGCGAGACAGAATCCCGTGCAGATAGGCTTTTAGCTTGAGCGCGAAGTGAGCCAAGGCGGCGATGCCGCTGCCCTGAGCCTGTTGCAGCCAGTGATCCCATGCCTGGCGGGCGTAGCCGGGGTGTTGGTAGAACCACAGCTGTTTGAGCTCATCGCGCATCAGATAAGCGGTGAGCAAGGGCTGGTTGGCCTGGAGCAACTCGTCCAACTTTACCGATTGGCACGGATCGAGGTTTTTGCGATTGCGCAGCAGTAGCCAGCGACTGGACTTGATCACCCGGCGGGCCGGCTTGTCGTGCCGCAACTGGTTCGCTTGGTCTACACGCACCCGGTCTATCACTTCACGGCCGTACTTGGCCACGACGTGGAACAGGTCGTAGACGATCTCGGCGTTGGGGCAGTTGGCCTGGATCTCCAGCTCATAGGCCGTCGTCATGTCGATCGCTACGGCCCGGATCTGCTGGGCAACCCCAGTTGGCAGTTGTTCGAAGAAGGCTCTGGCCGTCTCGCGCGAGCGGCCATCACCGATCCATAGCACCTGACGGCGGATCGGATCGACAACGACCGTGGCATAACGATGGCCCTTGTGTAGAGCGAACTCGTCCATCGCTAGGTAGTGGATCTGGCTCCAGTCCGGCTCTTGGATCGCCCGTCGCAGCAGGGCCTTGTCCAGCGCCTTGACCGTGTGCCAACCCAGTTGGAAGAAGCGCGCCACGGCCAGAATGTTGCTGGACTCAAGCAACTGGCTGACCGCCTCGGCCAGCCGGTCGGTCACTCGCTGGTAACGGCCCAGCCAGCTCAGCCTCTCCAGATGCGGTCCACCGCACTGCTCGCACCAGACCCGCCGACGCGGCACTACCAGCGTCACTCGCAGCGCCATTAGCGGCAGATCCCGCACCCGGCGCGTGGTCGTCTCATGCACCTGCCGACATCGGTTGCCGCAGTGCTCGCAGTGCATCGTTCGCGCTGAAGGCTTCAGGTAAATCGTGACCGTCCGGCTCTCACCTTCAGGCCACACGACCCGCTCCACCCGATAACCTTCCCACCCACCCAACCTCTCGATCGTCTTGCGGTCCAGCATGATCCCGGCCTTGATCCTTGAAAATCAAGGATCAAGCGTAACGGCAATCAAGCACGGCTCCACGCTATTCCGCGATGAACCTATTTTTTGGCCGGACTGGGAGCCATCCTGTTTTCTGCCAAAGCCGTGGTTGTCAAATTTACCTATCGCTATGGCATCGATGCGGTGACGCTAATTGCCTTTCGCATGCTGTTCGCCATGCCTTTTTTCGCAGCGGTGGCCTGGTGGGAGTCGCGCCGGGCTGCGCGCGGACAGATCGCCACGCTGACGACCCGTGAGCGCATCCAGATCTGCGTGCTGGGTCTTATCGGTTATTACTTGTCCAGCTTTCTGGATTTTCTCGGGCTGCGGTATGTCAGCGCCAGCCTCGAGCGCCTGATCCTGTTTCTGTCGCCCTCGCTGGTGGTTCTGTTATCGGCCTGGTGGCTCAAGCGGGCCATTACGCGGCGCCAGCTCTGGGCCATGATCCTTTCCTATATGGGGGTAGTTCTGGTCTTTGCTCACGACTTATCGGAAACCGGTGGCGGGTCTGATGTCGTTAAAGGGTCTTTGTTCGTTTTCGCTTCGGCGCTGAGCTATTCTGTTTACCTGATCTGCTCCGGCGAGCTGGTCAAGCGCGTCGGAGCCACGCGCCTGGTCGCCTATGCCATGCTGGTGTCGTGTGTGTGGCCTGCGTGATTCAGTTTTTTGTCGTGCATCCGCCTTCGGTGTTGGTGCAATCCGCCGGCGTCTATGGTTATTCCCTTATCCACGCCACGCTCAATACGGTGTTGCCGGTGTTCATGATGATGTGGGCAGTCGCGCTGGTGGGCGCGCCCACGGCCTCGTTGCTGGGCATGTTGGGGCCGGTTTCGGTGCTCTTTCTTGCCGCCTGGCTGCTGGCCGAACCCATCACCGTCTGGCAGCTCGCCGGTACGGCGCTGGTGTTGGCAGGGGTTTTCGTTCTGACAGGCAGGCGCCCCGCCAAAGCGGGATAGCGCGGCCTTCAGGTTGTTTTGCCTAAATGTCATTTCAGAAAGGAGGCCAGAATGGCCAACAAGCTCGTCAAGGCAGTCCGTATTGAACAGCACGGCGGCCCCGAGGTCCTGAAGGTCGTGGAGGTTGAGGTTCTGCCCCCGGCTGCCAATGAAGTCACCATTCGCCAGCACGCCGCGGGCCTGAACTTCATCGACATCTACTACCGTACCGGGCTTTATCCGCACCCTCTGCCGCACGGTCTGGGCTTTGAAGCCGCCGGCGTGATCGAGGCAGTCGGCGCCGAGGTCAAGCACCTGAAAGCGGGGGACCGTGTTGCCTACGGGCAAAGCCCGCTGGGCGCTTATGCTCAGGCACGCAACGTGCCGGCTGCGCAAGTCGTCAAATTGCCCAAGGGAGTGAGTTTTGACGATGCCGCGGCCCTCATGCTCAAAGGCCTGACCGTTCAGTACCTGTTCCGCCAGACCTATCGCCTGCAAGGTGGAGAGACCATTCTGTTTCATGCAGCCGCAGGCGGCGTGGGCCTGATTGCCTGCCAATGGGCCAAGGCGCTGGGGGTCAAGCTGATCGGTACTGTCTCCAGCCCCGAAAAGGCCGAGCTGGCCCGCGCCCATGGCGCCTGGGAGACTATCGACTATTCGCGCGAAAACGTCGCTGAGCGTCTACTCGAACTGACGGGCGGCAAGAAGGTGCCGGTGGTTTATGACGGCGTGGGCAAGGACACCTGGGAGACCTCGCTGGATTGTCTGGAACCGCGCGGACTGATGGTCAGCTTTGGCAATGCCTCCGGTCCGGTCACCGGCGTGAACCTTGGCATCCTCAACCAGAAGGGTTGCCTGTATGTGACACGCCCCTCGCTGGGCCTGCACATCAATACCCCGGAAAAGCTCAAGGCCGCTGCCGATGAGCTCTTTGGTCTGGTGCAGAAAAAGAAAATCAAAGTCCGCATTGATCAACGCTACAGCCTCGAGCAGGCCGGTGACGCCCAGACGGCCTTGGCTGGCCGCAAAACTACGGGTGCGACGATCCTGACCTTGGATTGAGGCCGGGTTATCGAGTGTGAATGAAGACAGGGCCGGCATATGCCGGCCCTGTCTTTTGCGGATCCGTTCTTGTCGGCTTGGCGCCCGGCAAACAACCGACGGGCGCCGGGTAGGGCGAGATCAGGAGACCCGCATCTGCTGCAGCGCTGCGATACGCGAGGGAATCGGCGGGTGCGAAGAAAATAGCGCCGAGATGGCGCGTCCACCGGCTATGCCCGAGGCCTGGAAGGACTTGGGCAGTTCACCGGGCTGCTCTCCACCCAGGCGGGCCAGTGCGTGGATCATCGGTTCGCGGGCGCCCAGCAATTGGGCCGAGCCGGCATCCGCGCGGTACTCGCGCTGACGCGAGAACCAGGCCACGATGATGGTAGCCAGCACGCCGAAGGCGATCTCACAGACGATCACCGTGATGTAAAAGCCGGGCCCGACGCCGCGCTCGGTGCGGAAAACCGTGCGATCGACGAAGTAGCCGACTACGCGTGCCAGAAATACCACGAAGGTATTCACCACGCCCTGGATCAGCGTCAGCGTCACCATGTCACCGTTGGCAATGTGGGCGACCTCATGGCCGAGCACGGCGGCGACTTCTTCTTCGCTCATGCTATCGAGCAGGCCTGTGGAGACGGCCACCAGCGCGTCATTCTTGAACGCGCCGGTCGCAAAGGCGTTGGGCGCGCCCTCGTAGACGGCGACCTCCGGACGGCCAATACCCGCCCGGTCAGCCAATTGATAGACGGTGTCCAGCAGCCAGGCTTCGCGCTGGTTGCGCGGCGCGTTCGGGTCGATGACTTGAGCGCCGGTGCTGTACTTTGCCATGGGCTTGCTGATCAACAGCGAAATGATGGAGCCCGTAAAACCCACCACCACGGAAAATACCAGCAGGGCATTGACGTTCAGGCCTTCGGCCGTGATGAAGCGATCCAGACCCAGGATGCGCAAAGTGGCTGACAGCACCAGCATCACGGCCAGGTTGGTGATCAGGAACAGGAAGACGCGTTTCATTCTGTTGAGTTTCCTCTGCGAGCGGAAAAACGATTTTTTAGCCCCGATTTGACCAGCCCCGTGCTGGTCGGTTCCCCGGGGGCTCCCGGCGGCCAATCAGGCGCGCCGGGATGGGGAGTATAGTATCGCTTTCCCCTATATCTCCTCTCGCCCTTCCTTTATTTCAGGTACCCATGCAGGCACTCTGGATGTTGTTGGCATCTGCCATGTTCGCCATCATGGGGTCGTTCGTGAAGCTGTCGGCTGAGCACGGCGCCTCGTTGGCCCAGGTTGTCCTGTTTCGTGGGCTGCCATCAATAGTTCTTCTGTTGATATGGGCGCGCGCCGCGCGCCAGTCCATAGTGCCCACGTCCTGGCGCCTGCATTTCTGGCGTAATCTTTCGGGCGTGACGTCGATGTGGCTGGGCTTCTATGCGCTGTCGCATCTGCCGTTGGCGACGGCCACCAGCCTGAACTACACCGCGCCGCTGTTCATCGCCTGCTGGATGCTGGGTTGGGGCGGGGCGCAGCGCGATACGATTCGTATCGTGGCGGTGGCGCTGGGTTTTCTGGGGGTTATTGCGGTGCTGCGCCCCAGCATCAATGACGATCAATGGTTGGCTGCCATGCTGGGCCTGTCGGCCGGCGCACTGTCGGCCATCGCCATGATGCAGATCCGGCAGCTGGGCCGCGTAGGCGAGCCCGAGTGGCGCACGGTGCTGTTCTTTTCCGTGGCGGTCTGCGTCAGCAGCGTCGTCGGGTTGGCCTGGCAGGGCTGGGGCACCGCCGATATGACTGGCTATGCGGCTCTGGTCGGCGTCGGTACCGCCGGCTTGTTCGGTCAGTTGGCCATGACACGCGCCTTCGGGCATGGAGCGGCGTTACTAACTGCCGCGTTGCAGTACTCCACCATCATTTTCGCGGCGCTCATCGGTGTGGGCTTTTGGGGCGATATGCTCGACGGCCTGGCCTGGGCGGGCATGGTTCTGATCATTGCCGCAGGCCTGCTGTCGGTTTGGCGTACCATGCGAGATTCGGCGCGCAATTGATACTGCGTAGCCTGTTGTAGAGGGAGCTTCAATGACCAAGCCTTTGATTTCCGTTGATGATCTGGCCGCTCGCCTGGGTGAAGCCGACCTGCGGATTTTTGATCTGCGCCATGACCTGATGGATCATGCTGTCGGGCCGCGTGCCTACGAGCAGGCGCATATTCCGGGCGCACGTTACCTCAATCACGAGACCGAGCTCTCGGCCGAGCGTACGGGGCAGAATGGCCGTCATCCCCTGCCGCCGCGCGACCAGGTCGCGGGTCTGATGGCCGCTCATGGCATCAAGCCGTCCACTCTGGTTGTGGCCTACGATGCCAGTGGCGGCATGTATGCCGCCCATCTGTGGTGGATGTTGCGCTGGATAGGGCATGAGCGCGTTGCCGTGCTGGATGGCGGCTGGCAGGCCTGGAATGGCGCAGGCCGGCCTACCGAGAGCGGGCCGGTGAGAACGGTGGCGCCGTTGTCCGGCATCGTGCCGGCTCAGCCCCTGGTGGGCACGGTCGATGCGCAGGCCGTGCTGCAGAACATCCCCGCCCAGGCTTTCACCGTGATCGATGCCCGCGCGGGCAATCGTTATCGCGGCGAAGTCGAGCCCATGGATCCCGTTGCCGGCCACATACCGGGCGCCTTGAATCGGCCCAATGTTGAAAACTTGACGCCCGAAGGGCGTTTCAAGGATGCCGCTGAGCTACGGTCAGAGTTCACGCTTCTGTTGGATGGCCGCGATCCGCATGAAATCGTGCATCAGTGCGGCTCGGGTATCACCGCCTGCCACAACCTGCTTTCCATGGAGATCGCCGGCCTGACGGGGTCGCGCCTGTATCCCGGTTCCTGGAGCGAATGGTGTGCCGACGCCTCACGGCCTGTTGCGAAGGGCTGAGCCTGGCGCAACAACGAGGCGGCCCTGCAGGGCCGCCTTTTTTTAGGTTCATCGCGGAATAGCGTGGAGCCGTGCTTGATTGCCGTTACGCTTGATCCTTGATTTTTCAAGGATCAAGGCCGGAATCATGCTGGACCGCAAGACGATCGAGAGGTTGGGTGGGTGGGAAGGTTATCGGGTGGAGTGGGTCGTGTGGCCTGAAGGTGAGAGTCGGACGGTCACGATTTACCTGAAGCCTTCAGCGCGAACGATGCACTGCGAGCACTGCGGCAACCGATGTCGGCAGGTGCATGAGACGACCACGCGCCGGGTGCGGGATCTGCCGCTAATGGCGCTGCGAGTGACGCTGGTAGTGCCGCGTCGGCGGGTCTGGTGCGAGCAGTGCGGTGGACCGCATCTGGAGAGGCTGAGCTGGCTGGGCCGTTACCAGCGAGTGACCGACCGGCTGGCCGAGGCGGTCAGCCAGTTGCTTGAGTCCAGCAACATTCTGGCCGTGGCGCGCTTCTTCCAACTGGGTTGGCACACGGTCAAGGCGCTGGACAAGGCCCTGCTGCGACGGACGATCCAAGAGCCGGACTGGAGCCAGATCCACTACCTAGCGATGGACGAGTTCGCTCTACACAAGGGCCATCGTTATGCCACGGTCGTTGTCGATCCGATCCGCCGTCAGGTGCTATGGATCGGTGATGGCCGCTCGCGCGAGACGGCCAGAGCCTTCTTCGAACAACTGCCAACTGAGGTTGCCCAGCAGATCCGGGCCGTAGCGATCGACATGACGACGGCCTATGAGCTGGAGATCCAGGCCAACTGCCCCAACGCCGAGATCGTCTACGACCTGTTCCACGTCGTGGCCAAGTACGGCCGTGAAGTGATAGACCGGGTGCGTGTAGACCAAGCGAACCAGTTGCGGCACGACAAGCCGGCCCGCCGGGTGATCAAGTCCAGTCGCTGGCTACTGCTGCGCAATCGCAAAAACCTCGATCCGTGCCAATCGGTAAAGTTGGACGAGTTGCTCCAGGCCAACCAGCCCTTGCTCACCGCTTATCTGATGCGCGATGAGCTCAAACAGCTGTGGTTCTACCAACACCCCGGCTACGCCCGCCAGGCATGGGATCACTGGCTGCAACAGGCTCAGGGCAGCGGCATCGCCGCCTTGGCTCACTTCGCGCTCAAGCTAAAAGCCTATCTGCACGGGATTCTGTCTCGCTGTCGCCACCGGCTCAACACCAGCATCGTCGAGGGCATCAACAACACCATCAAAGTCATCAAGCGCCGCGCCTACGGCTACCGCGATCAGGAGTACTTCTTCCTCAAGATCCGGTCTGCATTCCCCGGTATTCCTCGATGAACCTTTTTTTAGGGATGCCTACGCGGCGAGAAGTTTGTGCCGTTCGGAGATGCCGGCGGCCAGTTGCAGGAAGTGCGCCAGCGAGCCGGTGATCATGGTAGGCGATTTGGCTTGGTCATCCCAGCGGCGCAGACGTATTGCGTCCGCAGCCCCCGGAAGGCTGGCAAAATCCATGGCCTGCGCGGCATCGAAGCTGCCGCCTTGCAGATTCAGGCTGCGCCGCGAGTCTTCCGACAGGGTGCAGGCATAGTCGGCCTCCACGTAGCAGAGATACCGTTTGGCCTCGACGTGCAGGCATATCGGGTCGAGCACGCGTGTATCGAACAGACCACGCAGAAAAGGCAGTACGAAATACTGATGCTTGTCATCCACGCCGCGTAACGTCGGGGTGCCGGGGTGGTCAGCAATGAGGTGGCCCAGGTCGTGCAACAGGCAGGCGGTCACCAGGTGCGCCGAGGCTCCAGCTTGCTCGGCCAGCGTCGCGGTTTGCAGCGCATGTTTGAGATGGCTGACCGGCTCGCAGTCATAGCTGCGGTGGCCCCGTTCAAGAAAGATCTGTTCGATGTCGTACAGACTCAAGGGCATGGAAGTCTCCTGAGTGATCCGTGCGCCAGAAAGGAGACTCAGTAGACCAGAGCGTCTTGACCGTTTGATGACAGATATAAGGCACGCTGTGCGCGGGGGGAAGCCGGCGGCTGAACCGCCCCTCAAAGCCAGGATCCATGTCCTGTATTCAGGGGCAGCTCAGGCAGCCGGGTTTCCGTCACGGGGTAGGGGCCGGGTCAATCGCCCTTTTCATCCATGATGCGCCGGTACCATTCGTGGAAGTGCTGCATCCCGTCTTCCATGGGGGATTGGTAAGGACCGGCTTCGCTGACCCCGCGCAGCATCAGTGCACGACGTCCGGCGTCCATGCGTTCAGCGATTTCATCGTCCTCGACGGCCGTTTCCATGTAGGCGGCGCGTTGCGCTTCTACGAATTCGCGTTCGAAGGCGACGATCTCCTCGGGATAGTAGAACTCGACCACATTGACGGTTTCCTGAGGGCTCTTGGGATAGAGGGTCGACAGGACGACGACGTGGGGGTAGAGCTCGATCATGTGAGTGGGGAAGTACGTCGCCCACACCGCACCAAAGTCAGGGGTCTGCCCGGCACGGAAGTCCAAGAGCCGGTCATGCCATTTGCGATAGACATCCGAGCCGGGCTGTGCGAGGGCCTGGTGCACGCCGACTTTCTGCAGGCTATACCAGTCATTGAATTCCCAGCTCAGATCGTCGCAGGTGACAAAGCGTCCCAGGCCGGGATGGAAAGGCCCGACGTGGTAGTCCTCCAGATAGACCTCGATGAAGGTCTTCCAGTTGTAATTGCACTGATGTACTTCGACGTGGTCGAGTACATAGTCGCCAAAGTCGAACTCGGGACGCGCAAACAGCGGGGCCATGTCGGCGGCAGGATCGCGTGGGCCTTCGAACAGCAGCCCGTGGCAATCACGCAGCCGGAAGCGCTGCAGATTCATGCAGGGGGTGGCTTCGAATTGAGGCGCACCCAGCAACTCACCCTGGTTGTTGTAGGTCCAGCGATGCAGCGGGCAAACGATGTTGCCCCCCGTGTGCTGCAGTGAGCCACTGGTGTTGACATTGCCGGTGACGTTGCCAGCCTCGCCGCCGAGCATCAGCGCCTGACGGTGGCGGCATACATTCGAGATGAGCTCCACGCCGTTCTGGTTGCGAACCAGAACGCGGCCTCCATTCTCCTGAACCAGGCTACGCCAATCTCCAATCTCGGGCACGAGCTTTTCGTGACCGACATACAAGGAGGATTGCTTGAAAATGAGTTCTTGCTCGCGCGCAAAGCGGGCTTCGTCGAAATAGGCGCTTACCGGAAGCTGGGTGCGAGCTGGCACCACATGTGCCATCCGACCTATGTCGGTCATGATTCCCTCCGCTCGGATGAAAAAGCCAGGACGGGGGAAGGCATTCCTTGTAGAGCCCTCAGTCCGCTGGCGCGAAGAAAAATCGGACTGGCCGATCCAAACCGTCGATTGTACCCGATCGCCTACGTTAAAGGGGGCTCAAACGAGAGGACGTGTCAGCCTGTGTTGCCGCAAGGCCCAGACCACGGCGGCGGACAGGCCAAAGACCAGGATGGTGACCAATGGCAGGCGCCAGATGGCTGCCGCATCGTGCGGCACCAGGCCGGCGCGCTGGGTCAGATCCAGTAACGCGGGGTGAACCAAGTAGACGCCAAAGGTCAGCGGTGCCAGTGCGGGTAGACGGGGCAGGGCAGGCGTGTCTACGAACCATTGAAAGGCAGCCAGCGACATCAGCGGCACCGTCAGGCTGAAGTAATCATAAAAATAGAGGTTCAGACTTTGGGCGCTCGACAGCCACAGTACGCCCGCTGCGGTCAATGCGATGCCAGTCAGCAGAACCAACCCGGGGCGCGGCATGCGCCATTGCCCTTCAAAAATCATCCGCCCGGCAACGAAATAGCCCAGATAGGGCAGAAACCAGGTCAGGAAGAAGCCGGGGTCGGCGCCCAGCGCCTGTCGGTACAGGCTGTCAAGGATTGCCACGCCTAATATCCCGATCACCCAGAGTTTCCGGGCTGCCGGTGTGCTGCGTGCATATAGCAGGCGCACGGCAGGGGCGAACAGGTACAGGCCCACAATCATGTAGAGGTACCAGAGGTGATAGTAGGGGCGCCCCTCGGCCACTTTGCGCGGCCAGAACGAAACATCCAGCCGGCCTTGGTCGAATCCGGCGAGCGTCGTGCTCCACAGCAGATAGAACACTGTCCAAAAAACCAACGGGATCTGAATGCGCGCCAGGCGGCGCCGATAGAAGACCCGCGGTGAGAGGGGGCGCTGCGGATCGAGCAGAAGCGCGCCGCTGATCATGACGAAGACGGGTACGCACCATCGCACCGCCGAGTCGTACAGGTTGGCGGCCAGCCAGCCCCCGCTGGCATAGATGGCCGGGTCGGATACCGTCTGCGCGGCGCTGTGGAGCATGACCACGGCAAGCGCGGCCAGCCAGCTCGCCGCATCCAGTCGTTCATATCGGTCTGACGTCATGGCGCTCCGCTGGGTCGGGCGTCAAAGCCCTTTGCCCGACCTTATCAGCGCCGCTGGCTTGGTCTGTATCCAGCCGTTAGTCAGTGTATGCCGGCGTGAGTTTGTCCCGGGGTGGACGCCGGCAGAAACGGAAGAGTTTGTTGCAAAAGCCTCTGATCATTGCAGTGCAATATTCGCCTGTTTGATCAGTTGCTGTACCAGAGGTTGTTCGTTGCGGATCTGTGCCTGCAGGTCGGCCGCACTGCCCGAGCGCGGATCTATGCCCATGTCCAGCATTTTGGCGCGTACCGTTTCATCACTGAGCGTGGTCTGCAATGCCTGCTGCAAGCGCGCCAGGACGTCCGGCGGAGTGCCTTTGGGGGCAACGAAGCTGAACCAGGCGCTCATATCGAACGTGGGCCAGCCCTGTTCGGCCAACGTGGCCAATGCCGGCTCGGAGGGCAGGCGGGCTTTGCTGGTAATGCCAAACACATTTATCTTGCCGGCCTTGGCCTGCGGCATGCCGGTGGCCACCATGTCGAAGAAAACATCCACGTCGCCGCTGATCAAGGCGGGCAAGGCTTGTGTGGCACCCTTGAAGGGTACATGCAGGATGTCAATGCCTGCTTGATCTTTGAACAGTTCGCCGGCCAGATGCGAGGAGGTGCCAGGCCCGAAGCTGGCGAAGGTCAGCTTGCCCGGGTGGTTTTTGGCATAAGCGACCAACTCCCGGGTGCTCTTGAAAGGCTGCTTAGGGCTGGACAGCAGCACCAGCGGGCCGATGCCGACCAGGCCGATGGGAGCGAAACCGTCCGGATCATAAGGCAGGTCTTTATAGAGAAAGCGGTTGGTGACCAGCGTGGAGTTGGTCGCCATCAATATGGTGTAGCCGTCAGGTTGTTCGCGCGACACATAGGAGGCGCCAATCGACGTGCCTGCTCCCGCCTTATTTTCGACGATCAAGGTCTGCTTGAGATCCTTGCCCATGCGCTCGGCCAGGATACGGGTAAGCACATCGGTCGCGCCGCCTGCGGGGAAGGGCGAGATGACTTTGATCGGTCGTGTCGGATAAGTGTCGGCCACCGCTGGGGAGCCGGCGCCCGCGGCCAGCAGGGCGGCGAGGCAGAAAGTCAATGTGCTGCGGAACATAGTTTTCCCTTGATAATTCCGTTATACGGAATTAAATTTTGTAATTCGAAATTCAAATATAGAAATCCACGGCGCGAAATGCAACCCCTTTCGACACCCTCCGGGCCGGCGCGGCGCAAGCGACAGGCAGGCAGCGCCGGCGCAGATTCTCCTGATTTCATTACCGCGCTGGCACGCGGTCTGCACGTGTTGCGCTGTTTCCGGTCGGGGCCGCAGCCCCTGGGCAATCAGGAGCTGGCGCACTTGACCGGGCTGCCCAAACCTACGATCAGCCGCATCACCTTTACTCTTACCGAACTGGGCTATCTGCGCTATCACGCCGACACGGGCAAGTATTCGCCCGGGCATGCCGCGTTGGCCATGGGCTTTGGCCTGTTGGCCGGGCTTGCGATCCGCGATCTGGCCAAGGCCGATATGACCGCCCTGGCTGCGCAGACCGGCGCGGCTGTGGCGCTTGGCGCGTTCGATGGCGACGCCATGGTCTATGTCGAAGCCATGCATGGATCGTCCGCCCTGTATCTGCGCCTGCCCGTCGGCTATCGTGCCAGTCTCGATACCGCCATGGGCCGGGCCTATCTCGCCGCGCTGCCCGAGCCGGCGCGCCAGGAGCTCGTATCGCAAGCAGGAATAACGTCGCACGCCATGGACGAAGCCTTGCGCGACCGGCAGGCCTCGGGGTGCTGTTTTGCCATAGGGCAATGGCAGTCCGGCATCAATGCCGCCGCCGTTGCCTTCAGTGCCCTGACCGGAGAGGGCGTGTTCGTGATCAGTTGCGGCGGTCCGGCGCAGCTATTGCCCGAAGCCACCCTGCGCGACCGTGTGGCCCCGGTGCTCAACCAGATTGCTCGACGCCTTGAGGGCGGCTGACGCGGTCGCTTACGCTATCTCGTACAATTCAGGATTGCCCGATAAATCCTTCCCGAGCCCCGGAGACCCGTTTGGCTTCAACTTCTCTGCCGCAAGATTTCGAAACCGCTCTGGCCGAGCTCGAGGCGCTCGTGCAGGCCATGGAGAACGGTTCCCTGCCGCTGGAGCAGTCGCTGGCCGCTTATCGCCGTGGCGTTGAACTCACCCGTATCTGTCAGGACCGCCTCTCGCAGGCCGAACAGCAGGTCAAGGTGCTCGAAGGTGAATTGTTGCGCCCCTTGCAGCCGGGCGCCCTGGATGACGAATAGAGCCTCGGATGAAGCAACCCCACCTCGCTTGCGCCGATTGGCTGCGCGACCGCGCCGACCATATCGAGCAGGTTCTCGAAGAATTGATTCCCGCGGCCGATGTCGCGCCCGCGCGCTTGCATGACGCCATGCGTTATGCGGTGCTGGGCGGTGGCAAACGCGTGCGCGCTGCGTTGGTATACGCGGCCGGGCAGGCCTGCCCGGTCAGCGGCAACATGCTGGCCATCGAGGCCTCCATGGACCGCGCTGCGGCCGCTGTCGAGCTGATCCATGCGTATTCGCTGGTGCATGACGATCTACCCTGCATGGATGACGACACCTTGCGGCGGGGGCGTCCCACCACGCATGTGCAGTTTGACGAAGCCACGGCCATGCTGGCCGGCGATGCGCTGCAACCCCTGGCCTTCGAGCTCCTGGCAGGTATGCCTATCGCGCCGGCGCTGGTGGTGCAGGCCACTCAGGTGTTGGGCCGCGCGGCAGGCAGTCTGGGCATGGCTGGTGGCCAGGCCATAGACTTGCACAGCGTGGGCAAGACGCTCAGTCGCGATGAGTTGCAGACCATGCACAGCATGAAAACGGGTGCGCTGCTGGCAGCCAGCGTCGCGCTGGGCGGAATCGTGGCGGGCGCGAGTTCGGCGGCGCGCCAGGCGCTGGACAACTATGCACAGGCCATGGGTCTGGCGTTCCAGGTGGTGGACGATATTCTTGATGTGACGGCCGACAGCGCCAGCTTAGGCAAGACGGCAGGCAAGGATGCGGTCGAGAACAAGCCCACTTATGTTTCGTTGCTCGGGCTGGATCAGGCGCGCGAGCTGGCCGAGGAATTGCGTCAGGCCGCGCTGCTGGCGCTTGGCCCGCTGGGCGAGTCGGGTGCAAGATTGGCCCAGATCGCAGACTTCATCGTGCTGCGCGACCGTTGAATACCGCGACGCCAGGCGGCGTGGATAACTACTTAAGCTTCAAATGACGACGACAGAACACCTGGACCGCATTCATTCGCCGGCCGACCTGCGCAAGCTGGACAGGCGCGATCTCAAACCCATCGCCGATGAGTTGCGGGCTTTCGTGCTGGAATCGGTCTCAAGAACCGGCGGGCACCTGTCGTCAAATCTGGGCACGGTCGAGCTGACGCTGGCCTTGCACTATGTCTTTG
Source organism: Bordetella holmesii (assembly GCF_020735985.1). Classification (NCBI taxonomy): domain Bacteria; kingdom Pseudomonadati; phylum Pseudomonadota; class Betaproteobacteria; order Burkholderiales; family Alcaligenaceae; genus Bordetella; species Bordetella holmesii. The sequence continues at coordinate 2,341,612 of NZ_CP085973.1, read as the reverse complement.
ACACCCCTCACGACCGGATCGTATGGGATGTCGGCCACCAATCCTATCCGCACAAAATTCTGACGGGCCGCCGCGATGGCATGGCGCAGTTGCGTCAGCAGGGAGGCATATCCGGGTTTCCCAAGCGCAGCGAATCCGAATACGACGCCTTTGGTACTGCGCATTCGTCGACGTCGATCTCCGCAGCGCTGGGCATGGCGGTGGCTTCGCGCAATGCAGGCGTGGCGCGCCAACACATTGCCGTGATTGGCGACGGCGCGATGTCGGCTGGCATGGCGTTCGAGGCCATGAACAACGCCGGTGTCACACCGAACATCAATCTGCTGGTGATTCTGAACGACAATGACATGTCGATCTCCCCGCCGGTCGGGGCCTTGAATCGTTATCTGGCGCGCTTGATGTCGGGACGTTTTTACGCCACGGCGAAAAACGTCGGCCGTGCGGTGCTGCAGCACGTGCCGCCCGTGCTCGAACTGGCGCGGCGCCTCGAAGAGCATGCCAAGGGCATGATCACGCCGGCGACCCTGTTCGAAGAATTCGGCTTCAACTATGTCGGTCCGATCGACGGGCATGATCTGGAAGCGCTGATTCCTACTTTGCAGAATCTCAAGACCTTGCAGGGCCTGCAGTTCTTGCACGTCGTCACGCGCAAGGGCCAGGGCTACAAACTGGCCGAGGCGGATCCTGTTCTGTATCACGGGCCGGGAAAGTTCGATCCGGCTGTAGGGATCCAGAAGGCCAAGACCCCGAGCAAGCAGACGTTCACGCAGGTGTTTAGCCAATGGTTGTGCGATCAGGCGCAAGCCGATGTCCGGCTGGTCGGCATCACGCCGGCCATGCGGGAAGGCAGCGGCCTGGTGGAGTTCGAAAAGCGCTTTCCCATGCGCTATTTCGACGTCGGCATCGCCGAGCAGCATGCGGTGACCTTTGCCGCCGGCCTGGCCTGCGAAGGGCAGAAGCCCGTTGTGGCCATCTACTCGACGTTTCTGCAGCGCGGCTACGACCAGCTCATTCACGACGTGGCCCTGCAGAATCTGGACGTCACGTTCGCGCTGGATCGCGCCGGTTTGGTCGGTGCTGACGGCGCGACCCATGCAGGCAATTACGACATTGCCTTTTTGCGCTGCGTGCCCAACATGGTGATCGCCACCCCATCGGACGAAAACGAAACCCGGTTGTTGCTGTCGACCTGTTACGCCTACCCGGGGCCGGCTTCCGTTCGCTATCCACGGGGGGCAGGCTGCGGCGCCGAAGTGACCTCGGGGCTGGAGATCGTCGCTCTGGGCAAGGGCAGGGTGCGCAGGCGCGGCCGCAAGATCGCCATATTGGGTTTCGGCACACTGGTGCAGGCGGCGCTGGCCGCCGCAGAAGGCCTGGATGCCACCGTGGCGGACATGCGTTTTGTCAAACCGCTGGATCGCGAACTGCTGCGCGAGTTGGCCGCCAGTCATGATGCGCTGGTCACGCTCGAAGACGCGGCAATCATGGGTGGGGCGGGTAGTGCCGTCACCGAAGCGCTAAACGACATGGGTTTGGTCTTGCCGGTGCTGCATCTCGGCCTGCCCGATGAATTCATCGACCACGGTGACCAGCTGGGGCTGTTGGCGGGGCTCGGGCTGGATGCCGCGGGCATAGAGAGGTCGGTGCGCGAGCGCTTCAGCGCGTTGCTCGACAAGCACTGAATCAAGCCTTGTTTTCCGCCTGGGTGGAACACAGTGTTCCGCCCGGTTTACATACGACAAAAAGGGTTTTCCCGGCCCGCAGCCGGAGTTTGGGCGATAATGCCCCTCCGGTTCTTAATTCCAGGGTTGGCTGTATCCCACGCCCTGATAGGTAAGCGACATGAATTCCCCCATCGATCCCGCCATCGTGATGCCCGACGTCCAGAGTTCGGCTGACACGCGCCATATCCCGATTCAACGCGTGGGTATCCGCGGCGTGCGTCATCCCATGTTGGTCGTGGCCGGCGACGGCGACGCCCAGCCCACGGTGGCCAATTGGACGCTGACGGTTGCGTTGCCCGCCGAAGAGAAAGGGACGCACATGTCCCGTTTTGTGGCGCTGCTGGAGCAATACCGTGCCACGCCCATGACGCCGGCGTTGTTTTCGCAGATGGCGCGCGACATGCTGCCGCTGCTGCACGCCGATCGTGGTGACCTGACGGCGTCGTTTCCGTATTTCATCAACAAGTCCGCGCCAGTCTCCGGGGTGCGCAGCCTGTTGGATTACGAGGTCACCTGGACGGCGCGCGCCGCCGGTGATCAGGTCGAGTTCGAGCTGCGCGTGCTGGTGCCTGTCACCAGCCTATGCCCGTGTTCGAAGGCCATTTCGGAGTACGGCGCGCACAATCAGCGCTCGCACGTCACGGTCTCGGCCATCCTGGGCAGCGAGGTCGCCATGGATGCCATCATCCGCCTGGTCGAAGATGAGGGCTCTTGCGAGTTGTGGGGTTTGCTCAAGCGCCCCGACGAGAAGTACGTGACCGAGCGCGCCTACGATAACCCCAAGTTTGTCGAAGACCTCGTGCGCGACGTGGCTGCCCGTCTCAAGGCCCATCCGGCGGTTACGCGTTTCTGTGTCGAGGCCGAGAATTTCGAGTCCATTCACAACCATTCGGCCTACGCCGTGGTTGAGGGCTGATTACTCGGCACGTCTGTTTAGCGAAACGGCCACGCCCGGCGCGGCCGTTTGCTTGAAGCGCCACCTTGAACCGTCCCCCTATGCTTGGCATAGTGGCGGGAGCATATTGCTTGCATATGCACGGCCCATGAGTGATAATCGAGGGCTTTCTTGCTCGCACCATTTCGATGGCGGGCTGACCCTTCTGCGGGTTTACATGTTTCCCGCGAAGACATCCACAAGGAGTAATACATGCGTCACTACGAAGTAGTGTTTATTGTTCACCCCGATCAAAGCGAGCAAGTGCCCGCCATGGTCGAGCGCTACCAAGCACTTGTCACCGGCCAAAGCGGCTCGGTGCATCGCCTGGAAGACTGGGGTCGTCGCCAATTGGCTTACCCGATCCAGAAGCTGGTCAAGGCACACTATGTTTGCATGAACATCGAGTGCAACCAGGCTACCCTGGACGAGCTCGAGCATTCTTTCCGCTACAACGACGCCGTGCTGCGCCACCTGGTCATCAAGACCAAGAAGGCCCCTGCTGGCGCCTCGATCATGATGAAGTCGGTCGAGCGTGAAGAAGCCCGCAAGGCGTCGGCTGAAGCCGCCGCTGTCCAGGCCGAGTAAGCGTCGGTACAGCATCGCAGGGTCGGTTAGGCAGTAACCGGCAGCGCGATACAAGCAGGCAACATTGCCCAGCCCCATGAATCAACTGCAACTCAGCGTCCGTGTTCTCGAATGCGAACCGCTGCGCCACACGCCGGCCGGAGTGGCGGCCCTGGAAGTGCTTCTGGGGCATGAGTCCGAAGTCATCGAAGCGGGACATCCCCGCCGGGTTGAACTGACGATACACGCAGTGGCTCTGGGAGATCTGGCGCAAATGTTGGCCGGCATTGCACTGGGGACCGAAATGCAGGTGGAGGGCTTTCTGGCCCCGGCCCGCAAAGATTCGGTCAAGCTGAAGCTGCATTTGCAGCGGGCCCGAAAAACGGGTGGCAGCGCCGGTGTCGATCCCATGCTTGCTTGAGTTGCCTGACGCTGACCCGGTACAGATTACGGCGACAGGATCCATTGATGGATCGGTCCCATACAAACTAAGAGGCACATATCATGGCTTTCTTCGGAAAACGCAAAGAAAAACGCAAGTTCACTCAGCAGAACCCGCTGTTCAAGCGCCGCAAGTTCTGCCGCTTCACCGCTGCCGGCGTTGAAGAGATCGATTACAAGGATCTCGACACCCTGCGCGACTTCGTGCAAGAAAACGGCAAGATCATTCCGGCTCGTTTGACCGGCACCCGGGCAATCTACCAGCGTCAGCTGGACTCCGCCATCAAGCGTGCGCGCTTCCTGGCCCTGTTGCCCTACACCGACAACCACAACTAATCCGGGGCAACGTCATGCAAGTTATCCTGCTCGAAAAAGTCGTCAATCTGGGCAACCTTGGTGAAGTCGTGCGTGTGCGTGATGGTTACGCCCGCAACTTCCTGATTCCCCAGAAGAAGGCCCGCCGCGCCACCGAAGCCGCCCTGAAAGAGTTCGAAGCCCGTCGCGCCGAACTGGAAAAGGTCCAGGCCGAGAAGCTGGCCATCGCCCAGGCTCTGGGTGAGCGCCTCAGCGGTCATCAACTCAAGATCGTGCAGAAGGCCGGTGTTGACGGCCGCTTGTTCGGTTCGGTCACCAACGCCGATATCGCCGAAGGCCTGCGTGCCGGCGGTTTCGAAGGTGTTGAGAAGTCGCAGGTCCGCCTGCCCAACGGCCAACTCAAGTCCGTCGGTGAGTACCCGGTTCAAGTCGCGCTGCACGCTGACGTGCTGGTCGACGTGACCATCCTCGTCGAAGGCGAGATGAACTGATCGGTTTACGCCGATCGGTAAGAAGAAAAGCCGGCCTGGTGCCGGCTTTTTTTCTTGATACGCTTAGCTATATGCTGATGGCGCGCTGCCGTCAGTGCATGAAACCGTGCAGAGGAATCGCGTGACACAGACGCCGTTGCATCACCAGGCCCCTGCGGGATTGCAGGCCTGGCTCGACGGGCCGGAGGCGGCCGCAGTGAAGTCGGTGAAAGAGGTCGTCATTGATGGCGAGCGTTGCGTCATCAAGCGCCGCGAAGCCGGACTGGGCCGTGGTCTCAGCTATGTGTTGCGCTATCTGCGCGCATTGCTGCTGGCGGTAGGCTGCAAACTCGCATTGGGCGAGTTCCCTCGCCCCAGCGTGCTGTTGCGCAACGGCCTGGCCTACGAGGCGGAGCGCCTGCGCCATCTGTTGCTGGCCGGCTGCCGTGTGCCCGCGGTCTGGTGGCAGCAACCCGGCTTGGTCGTGCTCGAGCACGTAGGTGACGATCTGCCATTTTTCTTGCGTCGCGCCGAGTATGACGAGCGACTGGGCCTCGTTCGCATGCTAGCCGCCGATCTTGCGGCTTTTCATATGCGCGGCTTCTGGCATGGTGGCGCACAGGTGCGCAACGTTACCCTGCGCGAGGACGGGCAACTCTGGCGCATCGATTTCGAAGAGAACATCGGTGCGGCGCTGTCGCTGCCCATGGCACAAGCCTACGACCTGTTCCAGACATTGAGCTCGGTCGTTTCCTTGAGCAAAATACCGCGCGAGCAAGTTCCCATCATAGGTAAACTGATCCTAGAGACATATTTCGAGGCCAATCCGGATCCCGCCGTACGTGCGGCGCTCAAGCGCCTGGCTCGCGTGGTCTGCGGCCTGGCCGGTATCCTCAAACCCCTGGCCGGCAAACTGCCGTGGCGCGATGTGCGCACCTTTTTCCAGGTCAGCGACACCCTGAGGTCAGTATTGCAATGAACACTCCTGCCGATTCCCAACTTGAGTACCTGCGAGTACCGCCGCACTCCGTCGAGGCCGAGCAATCGGTGCTGGGCGGCCTGCTGCTGGATAACGGGGCCTGGGATCGTATCGCCGACGTACTGGCCGAAGATGACTTTTACCGGCATGACCACCGCCTCATCTGGCAGCATATTGCGCGCCTGATTGCACTGGCCCGTCCGGCGGACGTGATCACCGTCAATGAGTCGTTGGTCAGCGCGGGTAAATCCGAAGATGTGGGCGGCCTGGCCTACCTCAACGCTTTGGCTCACAACACGCCGTCAGCAGCCAACATCCGGCGCTACGCCGAGATCGTGGCCGAGCGCGCGACCTTGCGCAAGTTGGTGAGCATCGCCGACGAAATCTCGGCGGCGGCCATGAGCCCGCAGGGCAAGGAAGCCCGGCAATTGTTGGACGAGGCCGAGTCCAAGGTTTTCAAGATCGCCCAGGAAGGCGCGCGGGGCTCTGGCGGTTTTCAGGAAATCCAGCCGCTGCTGACTCAAGTGGTCGAGCGCATCGACGAGCTTTATCACCGTGACAGCGAATCGGATGTGACGGGTGTTCCCACGGGCTTTACCGATTTGGACAAGATGACTTCGGGGCTGCAGCCAGGAGATCTGGTCATTGTCGCTGGCCGTCCTTCCATGGGTAAAACCTCGTTCTCGATGAATATCGGTGAGCACGTGGCCATCGAGCAAGGTCTGCCGGTTGCGGTGTTTTCCATGGAAATGGGCGCGGTGCAGCTGGCCATGCGTATGCTCGGTTCCGTGGGCATGCTTGACCAGCATCGCATGCGTACCGGCAAACTCGTCGCGGAAGACTGGCCGCGTGTCACCCATGCTGTGCAGCTCATGCAGGAGGCCCAGGTCTACATCGATGAGACGCCTGCTTTGTCGGCCATGGAAGTCCGCGCACGCGCCCGGCGGCTTGCCCGGCAGTGCGGCCAGCTTGGCCTGATCATCATCGACTATATTCAGCTGATGTCGGCCAGCTCGGCCGGGGAGAACCGCGCTACCGAGGTCTCGGAGATCAGCCGTTCGCTCAAGGGTTTGGCCAAGGAGCTGAACTGCCCTTTGATCGCGCTGTCCCAGCTCAACCGCAGCCTCGAGCAACGCCCCAACAAGCGGCCCGTGATGAGTGACTTGCGAGAATCTGGCGCTATCGAACAGGACGCTGATGTGATTCTGTTCATCTACCGCGATGAGGTATACAACCCTGACTCGCCGGACAAAGGTACGGCTGAAATCATCATTGGCAAGCAGCGTAACGGGCCTATCGGCACCGTGCGCCTGACGTTCCAGGGTATGAGCACGCGTTTTCTCAACTTTACCTCGGCACCTCAGTACTGAGCGTCAAGGCTCAAAAAACCCCAGCCCTGGCAGCATGCCAGGGCTGGGGTTTTTTGACATTGCTGCCTTGATGCGCTTACTCCGGGCGCCGGGCGTAGCGGGCGGCGAGCACGGCGCAGACCATCAGCTGAATCTGGTGAAACAACATCAAAGGCAGCACGATGGCACCGACTGCCTGACCAGCAAAAATCACCTGTGCCATGGGAATGCCGCTAGCTGTGAAGATTCAATAGGTTGTATGCATGGTTCATCCGAACCGGATTTGAGAAACTGGAAATCGCCAACCCCCCAGTTCACTCAAGGAGCCCGGCCGGATGAACACCCATAAGCATGCCCGATTGACCTTCCTACGTCGACTCGAAATGGTCCAGCAATTGATCGCCCATCAAGTTTGTGTGCCTGAAGCGGCCCGCGCCTATGGGGTCACCGCGCCGACTGTGCGCAAATGGCTGGGCCGCTTCCTGGCTCAGGGCCAGGCGGGCTTGGCCGATGCGTCCTCGCGCCCGACGGTCTCGCCCCGAGCGATTGCGCCGGCCAAGGCGCTGGCTATCGTGGAGCTGCGCCGCAAGCGGCTGACCCAAGCGCGCATCGCCCAGGCGCTGGGCGTGTCAGCCAGCACCGTCAGCCGCGTCCTGGCCCGCGCCGGTCTGTCGCACCTGGCCGACCTGGAGCCGGCCGAGCCGGTGGTGCGCTACGAGCATCAGGCCCCCGGCGATCTGCTGCACATCGACATCAAGAAGCTGGGACGTATCCAGCGCCCTGGCCACCGGGTCACGGGCAACCGACGCGATACCGTTGAGGGGGCCGGCTGGGACTTCGTCTTCGTGGCCATCGATGACCACGCCCGCGTGGCCTTCACCGACATCCACCCCGACGAGCGCTTCCCCAGCGCCGTCCAGTTCCTCAAGGACGCAGTGGCCTACTACCAGCGCCTGGGCGTGACCATCCAGCGCTTGCTCACCGACAATGGCTCGGCCTTTCGCAGCCGCGCCTTCGCCGCGCTGTGCCATGAGCTGGGCATCAAGCACCGCTTTACCCGACCTTACCGCCCACAGACCAATGGCAAGGCCGAACGCTTCATCCAGTCGGCCTTGCGTGAGTGGGCTTACGCTCACACCTACCAGAACTCCCAACACCGAGCCGATGCCATGAAATCCTGGCTACACCACTACAACTGGCATCGACCCCACCACGGCATCGGGCGCGCTGTACCCATCTCCAGACTCAACCTGGACGAATACAACCTATTGACAGTTCACAGCTAGCCAGGCTTTTCTTCGAGCCGCAGAACAGGAGGGTGATACGGTCTTCAAGGTCGAATTTGAAGACTCGGCCCAGCAGCTGCGACACGCCCAGCGCGACGGCGAGAATAAGGCAGCACGCAGCCACCAGGCCGATGAGCGCCGGCACCGGCGTGTTGTGCCACAGACCTTCGTTGACGGCTTCCGAGAACGCCGTGTAGACCACCAGCAAGATGGAGCTCTGATCCACCCATTTGAGCATGGCCTTGCGGCGGTGCACCCACGCGCCGATCCAGGGGCGCAACACCTGGCCCAGCACGAAGGGCAGCAGCAGTTGCAGCATGATTTTGCCCACTGCATCGAACGAGATCGGAGCGGCGGCCGCGCTGGCCACGACCGTTCCTACCAGCAGCGGGGTAAGAAAAATACCGAACAGGCTGGAGGCCGAGGCACTACATACTGCGGCCGGCACGTTGCCGCGTGCCATCGAGGTAAAGGCGATGGCCGATTGCACGGTGGCGGGCAGGCAGCATAGGAAGAGAATGCCCAGATAGAGTTCGGGAGTGACCAGCGGTTCGAGTACCGGCTTGAAGATCACACCCAGAAGGGGAAAGATCAGAAACGTCACCGAGAAAATCGTCAGGTGCAAACGCCAATGCGTGACACCGGCCACGATGGCCTCGCGTGACAGACGGGCGCCATGCAGAAAGAAGAGCAGGGCGACTGCGATATTCGTGATCCACCCGAAAATCTCGATACCCTGGCCGTGCGCGGGTAAAAGACTTGCAATGATGACGGTCGTGATCAGCAGCAGGGTAAAGCGATCGGGCAAGAAGCGCATAGATAGGACAAATGTAGGAACAGGACAGCGCGCCTATTGTAGTCGGACTGGATCCAGTTTTCTCGCCCCGATATTGTCAGTGCATTGTCAGCCAGGTGTCATCGCCAGCGCCAGGTCGAACGCCACGAGCAGCGAGCGCGCATCCGCTACGCCTTGACCAGCAATATCGAAGGCGGTGCCGTGGTCGACGCTGGTGCGCACGAACGGCAGCCCTACCGTCACGTTCACGCCGTGATCGATGCCCAGATACTTCACAGGGATAAGCCCCTGGTCATGATATTGGGCCACGACGATATCGAACTCACCGCGGCGTGCCCGCATGAATATGGTGTCGCCTGGCCAGGGTCCAGATGCATCGATGCCGCACGTACGCGCCTCGGCCACGGCCGGAGCGATCTCATCGCGGTCTTGGCAGCCAAATTTGCCGTCTTCGCCGGCATGCGGGTTAAGGCCGGCGACTGCGATGCGTGGATGGGCGATACCCATCTGGCGACAGGCGCGTTCGGCCAGACGGATGGCTCGCAATTCGGCCTCGCGCGTGATGTGAGCTGGCACGTCGGCCAATGCCATGTGGATGGTAACCAGCAACACGCGGAGTTCATCGTTGGCCAGCATCATAGCGTAGTGCTTCGTGCCCGAACGCTCAGCGAGGATCTCGGTGTGACCGGGTTGGTCGATGCCGGCCAGATGCATGGAATGCTTGTTCAGCGGCGCTGTGACGATGGCGTGGATCTCGCCGGCCATCGCGGCATCGATGGCGCGGCAGAGGCAGTCATAGGCGCCTCGACCTGCCGCGGCACTGACCTGGCCCAGCGGCAGATCGGTGGGCAGCGGGGCGCTGGCTTGCACGACTTCGATGACGTCACGCCTGCCGCTGGCCTGAAGCGCAGAGCCGATCTGCTGCACCGGCAAAGGGGTGCCGACCTGTCGAGCGGCGCGCTCCATCGCGCCGACATCGCCGAAAACGATGGCCGGTACGCTCAATCCGTGAGTAAAAGCCTTGACGATGATTTCCGGGCCGATGCCCGCTGCATCGCCCATGGTGAAGCCGACAGGTTGGATCATGAAGCTGGTGAAGCCTGAGTGGACTGCAAACCTTCATCCTACACCGCGCCGCCAAGGCTGCGCGCAGGAGGCCAGCATAAAAAAGGCTCCGCCTAAGCGGAGCCTTGCAGGGATTGGACGACGCTCAGAGTACGTCGCCGGCGTAGTCGGCTAGGCGTGAGCGTTCGCCGCGCTGCAGGGTGACATGGCCGGAGTGCGGCCAGCCCTTGAAGCGATCGACCACGAAGGTCAAGCCGGAGCTGCCTTCGGTGAGATAAGGCGTGTCGATCTGAGCCACGTTGCCCAGGCAGACGACCTTGGTGCCCGGACCGGCCCGGGTCACCAGGGTCTTCATCTGCTTGGGCGTGAGGTTTTGCGCCTCGTCGATGATGAGATATTTGTTCAGGAAGGTGCGGCCCCGCATGAAGTTTAGCGATTTGACCTTGATGCGTGAGCGGATCAGGTCCATGGTTGCCGCGCGGCCCCAGTCGGCGCCACCTTCGCCGTCACCCATATTCAACACATCGAGATTGTCTTCGAGCGCACCCATCCAGGGCAACATCTTTTCCTCTTCGGTGCCAGGCAGGAAGCCGATGTCCTCGCCGACCGGCACCGTGACGCGCGTCATGATGATCTCGGTGTAGCGCTTGGTTTCCAGGACCTGGGTGATGCCCGCAGCCAAGGCCAGCAGGGTCTTGCCGGTGCCTGCCTGCCCGAGCAGCGACACGAAGTCGCATTCGGGATTCATCAGCAGATTCAAGGCGAAGTTCTGTTCACGGTTACGGGCCGTGATGCCCCAGACGTTGTTCTTGCCGTGGGTGTAGTCGCGCAGCGTGGCGAGCACTGCGGTCTTGCCACTGACTTCGCGCACCTGCGCGTACAGCGGCATCTGGCCTTCGAAGTAGACGAACTGGTTGACGACAAACTGTGAACACAATGGGCCGCGGATGCGGTAGAAGGTCGTGCCACCCTGCTGCCAGGACTCGACATCTTTGCCGTGGCGGTTCCAGAAGTCGTCGGGCAAGGGCATCACGCCCGAGTACAGGAGATCCGAGTCTTCGAGGACGTGATCGTTGTAGTAGTCTTCGGCGGCCAGGCCAAGCGCCCGGGCCTTCAGGCGCATGTTGATGTCTTTGGACACCAGCACGACCTCGCGCTGCGGGTACTTTTCGGCTAAGGCGCGCACCACCCCCAGAATCTGGTTGTCGGCCTTGCCCATGGGCAGGTCTGACGGCAGGGTGCTGTGGATGGCAGTGGTCTGCAAGAGCAACCGGCCGGTGGCGTCCTTGTTGCCGAGCTTGTTCAGGATAATGCCTTCATCGAGCTGCGTCGTGTCCTGCACCAGGGCGTCCAGCGAACGGCTGACCTGGCGGGCATTACGCGCCACTTCAGACATGCCTTTCTTCTGGTGATCCAGTTCTTCCAGCGTCATCATGGGCAGGAAGATGTCGTGCTCTTCGAAGCGAAAGAGCGAGGACGGGTCGTGCAGCAGGACGTTGGTGTCCAGCACAAAGAGTTTGCTGGGTTCGCCAGCAGCCGCCTTGCCGCCGCGCTTGGCAGCAGGCTTGGCGGCCGGCTTGGGTGCGCGAGCCGGCTTGGCCGCCACGGGTTTCTGAGCCGGTGCCTGCACCGGGGCTTTGGCTTGTGGCACGAGCACGGCCGCGGGTTTCATCCCGTCGAGTTCGGGTTGTACCGGCGCGACATCCTCGTCGTCGTCTCGCGTGGCGTGCGCGGTGGCGGATTCGCCGGTCGGGAAACTGAGGATAGCTGCCGGTCGGGTCGGCATCTTCGGAAGCGGCATAAGGGCAATCTCCTGTGTAAGCCGGTACCTATTACGGTTGCCCGAAGGTCAACCGATGCTCTTTGCAGCCTGAAGCACTTCTTTGGCGTGGCCGGGCACTTTCACCCCGCGCCATTCCTGCACCAGGACGCCATAGGCATCGATGAGAAAGGTGCTGCGTTCAATGCCACGCACCTGTTTGCCATACATATTCTTCTGCTTGATGACACCGTACAGATTGCACACGGTTTCGTCGGCGTCGGAGATTAAGGGGAAGGGAAGCGCGTACTTGGCCTTGAAGTTCTCGTGGGACTTGATGGAGTCGCGCGAAATTCCGATCACGATGGCGCTGGCGGCCAGAAAGTCCGCATGCAGATCGCGGAAGTCCTGGCTTTCGGTGGTGCAGCCCGGCGTGCTGTCTTTGGGATAGAAGTAGAGAATTACCGCACGGCCCTGGCATTGCTCGAGATTGATCGGGCCGATGGTGCTTTCCGCCGTGAACTGAGGGGCGGGCTTGCCGATGGTGGCGGTCATGCGGGGGTATCTCCGTCGGTGGGCAGCAGGGCGACGACCACGCGCCGGCCTTCTGCCATCAGAATGTTGTAGGTACGTGCGGCAGCCTGCGTGTCCATGACCTCGACGCCCACCCCTGCCATCAATAAGGGACGCAACACTTCGGCCGGTAACAGGCGCTGCTTCAGGCCGGTGCCGACGATCAGTACTTCCGGGGTATCTGCGGAACGTTGCAGCAGGCCGGACTCCGGCTCATCGAGAAACGCCAGCGGATCCCGCTTGGCGGCCACCAGACCGGCGGCTTGCTGCAGGTGAGCGGAGGAGATATGGGCCGGTGCAAGCACGGGCCATTCGGTGACAGCGCCTTCGGGGCCGAAGGCGACCGCGTGGGAAAATCTAACCTGATTGACCTCAATGTAGCCTTCGCCGTAGGCGGTGACGGTATTGAGGGCCGTCGCAGGATCAGTATGCAGCTTCAATAAACACTCCGGCTATACACCTGCGATGATAGCTCATCGGACTTTACCCATGTTGCAGGGTATCCACTGAATGGGCGGGGAAGGAGTGCCCATCATTTGCCCGGCAGGCGTGCTTGCGATAGATTACAAGGTTTTGTTGCATCGCAAAGCTGCTGCGCCATTTCTATGGCGCTTGGCCGCGTCCCTGCGACCCTGCCCCCTCGCCAATTTAGGATCTGTCCCATCATGAGGAAGTTCTCGCGTATCGAGCGTTTGCCGCCCTACGTTTTCAACATCACCTGTGAGCTCAAGATGGCGGCGCGTCGTCGGGGAGAGGACATCATCGACATGTCGATGGGTAATCCGGATGGTGCCACGCCGCAGCATATCGTCGACAAGCTGATCGAGGCTTCGGCCCGCCCGACCACCCACGGCTACTCGGTTTCCAAGGGTATCCCGCGTTTGCGTAAGGCCATCTGTGACTGGTATCAGCGCCGTTACGCGGTGGAGTTCGACCCGGACTCCGAGGCCATTGTCACGATCGGCTCGAAGGAAGGCCTGGCCCACCTCATGCTGGCCACGCTGGACCGCGGCGACACCGTGCTCGTGCCCAATCCCAGCTACCCGATTCATATTTACGGCGCGGTCATTGCCGGTGCCAACATCCGCTCGGTGCGCATGACGCCGGGCATCGATTTTTTCGAGGAGCTGGAGCGCGCGGTGCGCGAATCCATTCCCAAACCCAAGATGATGATTCTGGGTTTTCCGAGCAATCCGACCGCCCAATGCGTCGATCTGTCTTTCTTCGAGCGCGTGGTCGCTCTGGCCAAGGAACATGACATTCTGGTGGTGCATGACCTGGCGTACGCCGATATCTGCTTTGACGGTTATGTGGCGCCGTCGATCATGCAGGTGCCTGGCGCTCGAGACGTGGCCGTCGAGTTTTTCACCATGAGCAAGAGCTACAACATGGCGGGCTGGCGTATCGGTTACATGGTCGGCAACCGCGAGCTGGTCAACGCACTGGCACGCATCAAGAGTTATCACGATTACGGCACCTTCACACCCATTCAGGTGGCGTCTATCGCCGCTCTGGATGGTCCCCAGGATTACGTGTCGGAAATCGTGCAGCAGTACCAGAGCCGACGCGATGTGCTGGTGCGCGGTCTGCATGAAGCAGGTTGGAATGTGGAGATTCCAAAGGCGTCCATGTACATATGGGCGCAGATCCCCGAACCCTACCGGGCAATGGGCTCTTTGGAATTCGCCAAGCGTGTCCTTTCGGATGCGAAGGTGGCCGTGTCCCCCGGGATCGGCTTCGGCGAGTACGGCGACGATTATGTCCGCTTCGCTCTTATCGAGAACGAGCAGCGCACCCGCCAAGCGGTGCGAGGCATCAAAGATATGTTCCGCAAGGACGGTTTGTTGAAATGAATCCTATGAAGGTAGGCCTGTTGGGCCTGGGTGTGGTCGGAGGCGGCACGTGGAGCGTGCTGACCCGCAACGCGGAGGAAATTGCGCGCCGCGCCGGGCGGCGTATCGAGGTCAGCCGCATTGCGGTGCTCGACGTTGAAAAAGCGCGCGCGCGCGTCGGAGACGCCATTGAGGTCACGACCGATGTGCAGGCTCTGGTCCACGACCCTGAGATCGATATTGTCGTCGAGCTGATCGGCGGAGACACCCTGGCTCGCGAGCTGGTGCTGCAGGCGATTGCACAAGGCAAGCACGTGGTCACGGCCAACAAGGCGTTATTGGCCAAGCACGGCAATGAAATCTTCGCTGCGGCTTCCGCGCGGGGGGTGATGGTGGCCTTCGAAGCTGCCGTGGCCGGTGGGATCCCTATCATCAAAGCCATCCGCGAGGGGCTCACGGCCAACCGTATCCAGTGGGTCGCGGGCATCATCAACGGCACGACCAACTTCATTCTTTCGGAGATACGCTCGCGCGGGCTGCCCTTTGCCGAGGTGCTTGCCGAAGCTCAGCGACTCGGCTATGCCGAGGCGGACCCGACCTTCGATGTCGAAGGCGTGGACGCCGCGCACAAGCTGACGTTGCTGGCTTCGTTGGCCTTTGGTATCCCGGTGCAGTTCGACCGGGCTCACATCGAAGGCATTTCGCAGCTGGCGCAGGAAGACATTGCGCATGCCGAGCGTCTGGGTTATCGGATCAAGCTTTTGGGTATCACCAAACGACGCGCCGAAGGCATTGAGCTTCGCGTGCATCCTGCCCTGGTGCCGGCTCAACGTCTGTTGGCCAACGTTGAAGGCGCCATGAATGCCGTGCTGGTGCGCGGCGATGCTGTCGGCCCGACGTTGTATTACGGCCAGGGCGCCGGCGAAGAGCCGACGGCCTCGGCGGTGGTGGCTGATCTGGTGGACGTCACGCGCTTGCATACGGCGGACCCGGGCAATCGCGTGCCGCATCTGGCCTTCCAGCCCGACGCCATGGCGGACACGCCGATACTGCCCATTGATCAAATCAGCACGTCTTACTACCTGCGCCTGCGCGTAGATGACCAGCCTGGCGTGCTGGCGGACATTGCCCGCATCCTGGCCGATCGCACCATATCGATTGGTTCGATGATCCAGCAGCCCTCGCATATTGGCGGCGCGGATATCATCTTCCTGACTCATGAATCGCTCGAAGGCGATGTCAATCGAGCAATCGCGGAAATCGAATCGCTGGCGTTCGTGCGCTCCAAGGTGACTCGCCTGCGCGTGGAGAACCTCACATGAAGTATGTGTCGACCCGGGGCGGTATGGCCCCCCAGGAGTTCTCCGATACCCTGCTCGAGGGCCTGGCCCCCGATGGCGGGTTGGCGGTTCCGCAGCAATTGCCCAAGGTGGGTACGGCCACGCTGGAGTCCTGGCGTGCGCTGTCCTATGCGGATCTGGCCGTCGAAGTGCTGTCGCTGTTTGCGACGGACATCCCGCGTGAAGACCTGAGCCGCCTGGCGCACGCGGCATACAACGAACAGGTTTTCTCCAGCGAACAGATTGTTCCTTTGCGGCCGCTGGCCGGCGGGCTGCAATTGCTGGGCCTGTCCGAAGGGCCGACGCTGGCCTTCAAGGACATGGCCATGCAGTTTCTGGGTCAGGTCTTCGAGTATGTATTGACCAAGCGCGGCACCACCTTGAACATCGTGGGGGCCACGTCGGGCGATACCGGTTCGGCGGCCGAGTACGCCCTGCGCGGCAAGCACGGCGTGAGCGTTTTCATGCTCTCGCCTCATGGCCGGATGAGTTCCTTTCAGCGTGCCCAGATGTATTCGTTGCAAGACGAAAACATCCACAATATCGCAGTCAAGGGCGTGTTCGATCAAGCCCAGGACATCGTCAAGGCGTTGTCGGCGGATCTGGCCTTCAAGACCCGCTATCGCATTGGCGCAGTGAATTCCATCAACTGGGCTCGCATCGCCTCGCAGGTGGTGTATTACTTCCACGGCTGGTTGCGTGCAACCTCCGGGGCCGGGCAGGAGGTTTCCTTTGCCGTGCCGTCGGGCAACTTCGGCAACATTCTCTCCGGCCATATTGCTCGACGCATGGGCTTGCCTGTGCGCCGTTTGGTTCTGGCGACCAACGAGAACAATGTGCTGGAAGAGTTTTTCCGCACTGGCGTTTACCGGCCGCGCGCGCCCGAAAATACCTATGCGACGTCCAGTCCGTCCATGGATATTTCGCGAGCGTCCAACTTCGAACGCTTCATCTACGATCTGATGGGCGGTGATGGGGAGCGTGTACGGGCGCTGTGGCAGGAGCTGGCCGAGAAAGGCAGTTTCGACCTGTCGGCGCAGCGTAACTGCCTGGCGCTGGATTATGGCTTTGCGGCCGGCGCCAGTACCCATGATGGCCGCTTGAGCACCATACGTGCCGTGTTCGACGAGACGGGCGTACTGATCGATCCGCACACCGCCGATGGTGTGCACGTGGCTCGCCGCTTTGTCGAGGACGGCGTTCCCATGCTGGTGCTGGAGACGGCGCTGCCCGCGAAGTTTTCCGACACGATAGAGGAAGCTCTGGGCCGCGCGGTTCCGCCTCCTGCCGAACTCGCCGGGCTTGAGTCGCTGCCGCAACGTGTGACGGTAATGGACTGCGACGCCGGGCAGGTGCGTGCATTCATCGAGGCTCACGCGCAAGTGTGATTTTATTGCGGCGTTTCGAGACCCGCAGTTGATCCCCCTTTGTCTTGTATGGCAGAGGGGGATTTTTCAATAAAGTTACATATTGGCGCGCGCATGGTTGCTCTATTTACAGTCTCACGCACTTTTTCCACATTGACCTGCTCCCCGTGATTAGTACGAAATCGATGTAGAGTCCGTTCCCAAAGGAATGGCAATGAAGAAACGATTTACGGAAGAGCAAATCATCGGCGTGCTCAAGGAAGCCGATGCAGGTGCCAAGCCCGCAGAGTTGTGCCGCAAGCACGGAATCTCCGAGGCAACGTACTACAACTGGAAGGCGAAGTTCGGTGGCATGACGGTGTCGGACGCTCAGAGGCTCAAGGAGCTGGAGCAGGAGAACAACAAGCTCAAGAAGCTGTTGGCCGAGTCGATGCTGGACAAGGCGGCGCTTCAGGATCTGCTAAGCCGAAAGTAGTCAGCCCGCAGGCCAAACGCGAGGCGGTCAGGACATTAATGACCGAGCGCAGCATGGGTGTTACCCGGGCCTGTGGGCTGGTAGGAATTTCGCGGTCGCTGTTTGCCTACGAGAGCACACGCTCAGGCGATGCTGCGCTGACCGAGCGCATGAAAGAGATGGCAGTGGCGAAACGACGCTACGGCTATCGGAGGATCCATGTGCTCTTACGTCGCGAAGGCTGGCAAGCAAATCACAAGCGAATCTGGCGGCTGTACAGTCTGGCAGGGTTAAGCGTGCGAAAACGAAAGCGTAAGCGAATCGCGGCGACCGAGCGCGTGGTTCGCCCAGCGGCAATCGCGCCGAATCAGAGTTGGTCAATGGACTTTGTGGCCGACGGCCTAGCCTATGGCCGCCGATTCCGCTGTTTGACTATCGTCGATGACTACACTCACGAATGCCTGGCCATCGAGGTCGATACGTCGTTGCCGGGACTGCGTGTTGCCATGGTGCTGCAACGGCTGGCGGAGATGCGTGGCCTGCCGCGATCTATTACCGTGGACAACGGGCCAGAGTTCGCCGGAAGAGCCTTGGACGCCTGGGCCTACCAAGCAGGCGTAAAGCTGTCGTTTATTCGGCCGGGTAAGCCGGTGGAGAACGCTTATATCGAAAGTTTCAACGGCAAGTTCCGCGACGAATGCCTTAACGAGCACTGGTTCTTGTCCCTGCGACAGGCTAAAAGCTTGATCGAAAACTGGCGAGTCGAGTACAACACCGATCGGCCTCACAGCGCGCTCGGATATTTAACGCCGGCGCAATTCGTGCAGGCTCATCAGAAAGAAGGTCTTTTACCCCTGGGCTCTATGTCGGTGCCGTACTAAATCTGGGGGCAGGTCAAAGAGGTGAAGTAATTTCTGCTTAATTGAGTAGCAGACATTAAAAACCCCGCCAGTGCCGGATTATTGATCCGGTACTGGCGGGGGTTTTTTGATTCTGCCGAGTTTTGCGCCGTGGTTTATTTGGCGTCAGTCTCTGTGTGGTATTTACCCACGAGTTCCACTTCATTTTTGGAGCCGAGCACGACGCTTACGCGTTGATGGAGCTGGTCGGGCTGGATATCGAGGATGCGTTGCGTGCCGTTGATGGAGGCGCCGCCGGCCTGTTCAACGATAAAGCTCATGGGATTGGCTTCATACATCAGCCTCAGCTTGCCTGCCTTGCCGGGCTCACGGGCATCCCAGGGGTACATGAAGATCCCGCCGCGGGTCAGAATGCGATGCACGTCGGCCACCATGGAGGCGATCCAGCGCATATTGAAGTCTTTGCCGCGGGGGCCTGTTTTGCCAGCGAGGCATTCGTCGATGTAACGTTTGACCGGTGCTGCCCAGTGCCGCATGTTGGACATGTTGATGGCGAACTCTTTGGTGTTCGCAGGGATGCTCATCGACTCGTGCGTCAGAACCCAGGAGCCCATTTCGCGATCCAGGGTAAAGCCTACGACACCACGGCCGATGGTGAGCACCAGCATGGTTTGCGGTCCGTAGACGGCATAGCCGGCGGCGACCTGGTCTCGGCCCGGCTGAAGGAAGTCGGCTTCGGAGACGTCGGCGCCGGACACATGATGGGGCGCGCGCAGTACCGAGAAGATCGTCCCGATCGAGACGTTGACATCGATATTCGACGATCCGTCCAGCGGATCGAACAGCAACAGATACTCACCTTTGGGATAGCGGTTCGGGATGCGATGGATGGTCTCCATTTCTTCCGAGGCCATTGCGGCCAGATGACCGCCCCATTCGTTGGCTTCGAGCAGGATCTCGTTGGACAGCACATCCAGCTTTTTCTGCACCTCGCCCTGGACATTTTCGCTGTCCAGACTGCCCAGTACGCCACCCAGTGCCCCTTTGCTGACGGCATGGCTGATGGCCTTGCAGGCACGGGCCACGACTTCGATCAGCAATCGCACTTCGGGCGCGAGCGCCTCGGCCGAACGTTGCTGTTCGACCAGATATTGAGTGAGGGTTTTACGTTTCATCGACCTTCCTAAGCGGAGAATTCAAGAGATTTGGAGACGATCTCGGCGACATTACGCGACAGGCCTTGCTGGCTGCGGACGCGCTCGAGCGCGGTGTGCATGCTTTTGCGCAGCGCGGGCGTAAAGCGCGACCAGTTATCCATGGCGCGAGCCAGGCGCGCGGCAATTTCCGGGTTCAAGGCGTCCAGCGCGAGTACCTGGTCGGCCCAGAAGGCGTGACCCGAACCGTCGGGGACGTGCATGCCGCGGGCGTTGGTCAGGCAGAACTGGAACACCAGGGCACGTGCGCGATTGGGATTGCGCAAGGTAAATGCCGGATGTCGCATCAGCGCGAGCACCTCGGTCACGCCCGTGGAACGCGCGGTAGCCTGCAGGCTGAACCACTTGTCGATGACCAGCGGATCATCCTGCCAACGCTCGTAAAAGCGCGTCAACGCAGCCTGGGCGACGGGCCCTGGCGCAAAATTGACCAGGCAACCCAGTGCAGCCAGGCTGTCTGTCATGTTGTCGGCCTGCTCATACTGCCGTTGGGCGCGCGTTTGCGCATCGTCCACACCGGCAGCCATCAAATGCGCCAGCGCTTGATTTTTCAAGGCGCGCTGGCCCGCCGGCCCGGGAGCGGGGCTGTAGGGCCCTGCGACCTGATTGGCCTCGAAGGCCGCGACCCATTCGCCCGCCAACTGCCGGCCGAGTTCGGCACGCAGGAAATCCCGCGCTACCGTCAAGGCAGGAGGGTCGATCGCCTGCATCCGCTCGGCCAGGGTTTTCTCGGACGGTAATGCCAGGACTCGGGCGCGATAGGCTGCGTCAATCGACGGATCGATCAGGAGGGCGCGCCAGGCGGCAATGAAGGCCGGGTCGGCCTGCAGCGGTTGACCCGCCTGTTGGCGGGCGGCCAAAGCAAGCAATTGGCGGCTGGCCAACTCTTGGCCTGCCTCCCATCGGGCAAAGGGATCCTTGTCATGCGCCGAGAGCAACGCCAGTTCGGCATCGCTCCAGTCATACTCGACGATCACCGGAGCGGAAAAACCGCGCAGCAACGACGGCACCACCGGCACCGTGATGCCGTCGAAAACCCAGCTTTCCGTCTCTTGACGCAACTCAAGCAGTACGGTTTCGCGGGCGGGCGCCCCGGATAGCATCACAGGCACCGCCTTACCTTGGCGGTCCAGCAGTCCCATGGCAAATGGGATATGAAAAGCCTGTTTGGCCGCCGCGCCCGCGCGACGCTCCACCCCGACCGGGGCGCAGCGCTGGCTCAGGGTGACCGTCAGCCGGCCTGTTGCAGCCTCGTGCGCCAGTCTCACCGCCACGCACGGCGTGCCCGCCTGGCGATACCAGTTGCGGAACACACTCAGGTCGCGTCCGGGGTATTGTTCGCGGTAGACCGAGTCCATCGCATCGACGAAATCGTCGCAGGTCACCGCCTGACCATCATGACGGCGGAAGTATTCGTCCATGCCAGCGCGAAACCCGGCTTCGCCCAGCAGGGTGTGCTGCATGCGAATGACTTCAGCGCCTTTTTCATAGACAGTGGCGGTGTAGAAGTTGCCGATCTCCTGATAGCTGTCTGGACGGATGGGATGCGCCATGGGGCCGGCATCTTCCGGGAACTGGGCCGCGCGCAGGGTGACGACGTCGTCGATGCGCTTGACGGCTCGGGCGCTGGCCGCGGCAAGCGCAGTCATGTCGCGCGCCATCATGTCGGCACTGAACTCCTGATCGCGGAATACTGTCAGGCCTTCCTTAAGACTTAACTGAAACCAGTCGCGGCAGGTTACCCGGTTACCGGTCCAATTATGAAAGTACTCATGGCCGATGACCGATTCGATGCCTTCGTAATTGACGTCGGTTGCGGTCTGCGGGTCGGCCAGCACATAGGCGGCGTTGAAAATATTCAGTCCCTTGTTCTCCATGGCACCCATATTGAAGTCGCGTACGGCGACGACCATGAAGCGGTCCAGGTCAAGTTCCAGGCCAAATCGGGTTTCATCCCAACGCAGGGCACGTTCCAGTGATTCGAGCGCCCATTCAGTGCGATCCTCAGAGCCGGGATCGCTGTAGACCTGAAGGAGGACGTTTCTTCCCCGGCAGGTTTCCACCCTTTTTTCCCGGTGGGTGAGATTGCCTGCGACCAGGGCGAACAGGTAGCAGGGCTTTGGGAAGGGATCTTCCCATTCCGCCTCCTGGCGCCCGTCGGGCAGTTGCCGCGTGGCCAGCAGATTGCCGTTAGACAGCAAAACGGGGTAGCGGGAGTCCGCAAGCAGGGTGACGTGGTAGCGCGACATGACGTCAGGCCGGTCCGCAAACCAGGTAATACGACGGAAGCCTTCGGCCTCGCATTGCGTAAAGAAATTGCCGCCAGACACATACAAGCCCATCAACGTCGAATTGACAGCGGGGCGGCAGCGGCTGGTGATTTCCAGGGTGCACGCCGCCGGCAGTCCATGAACGTGGAGCTGATGCTCGCCGAGCTGATAATGCCGGGTGGGCCAGTCCTGGCCGTTGACGCGAAGCGATACCAGTTCCAACTCTTCGCCATCGAGCTCGAGCGCGGCATCGGCCTGCGCTTCGGGCTTGCGTTGCAACTGTAAAGTGGCGGTAACCCGTGTGCATTCGGGATCGAGCTCGAAACGCAGCGCGACCTCGGGAATCGCGTAAGGATAGGGTTGATAATCCTTGCGATATACGGTGACGGGCGTATCGGTGCGCATGAAATCCCTTATGGTCGGTAGACAACCTCACTATTGTAGTAGGTGGCGGGCAACGGCTGGCCCTTCCGGTGGCGATGCAACCTTTTCTTGTCAGGGCAGGTCGAATTATGATTGCTGCGCATGTTCGAGGAGTAATGAAATGTTCAGTTCCCGGGGTCCGGTGCGTTGGAGCCGCCTGGCGGCAGTGTCGCTGGTTTTGGCTGTGGCGGGAGTGGTCAGTGGATGCGCGACGCCTACCGTCGCCGCGCGCGTGACATCTTTTCAGCAATGGCCGCAAGGCGTTCAAGGGCAGACCTATCGTTTCCAACCGGCCAATGCCGGCCAGAAAGATAATCTCGAATACCAGGCGTTCCAGGATATGGTGCGAGCCGGTATCGGGCCGACTGGCTTGGTCGAGGCGCAGGCCGGGCAGAATGCCCGCTTCTTGGTGAGTTTCACCTATGGTGCAACGCAGACCCAGATTATGGTGCGTCGTGCATATGACCCCTATTTTTATGGGGGTTATGGCGGACCGTATTTCGGCCCACGGGTATGGGGAGGGCCTTGGGGGCCGGCACCCTTCTGGGGCCAGGATTGGGTGGAGGTCCCGGCGGTCGCGTTCCGCAACGGCCTGAATCTGCAGATTTACGACACGACTCGTGGTAACGCTGAGGTTTACCGCTCGTCGGCCTATATTGTCAGTCAGCGGGAAGATATCCTGCGGGCTATGCCATATCTGGTGCGGGCAATTTTCGATAACTTCCCCGGGAATAACGGAAGCGAGCGCGAGGTCGAGTTTCCACTAAACCGCTGAAGGTTCCGCCCCCAAAAAAATAACGGCGCCCTTGGGCGCCGTTTCTCATTAAATAATAATTATCATTTGATGAGAAAGCTATCACGGCTTGCGCCGTTGCTTTCTTCTGCTACCAGCCAACGGGGAGCTTTTCCGCGGCCACTCCAGGTATCGCCAGAAACCGGATGATGATACTTGGGAGCCACGGCGCGTTTGGCACCGTCAGCCGCAGCCTTGCGGCGCGGTGAAGATGCGCGCGGAGACTTGGCGCTGCCCAACGCGGCGACGATCTCTTCGGGGGTGATATTGTATTCACGCATCGACTTCACGATGGACGCAATGACCGGTTTGCGACGGCGCGTCTGCAGCGCTTCGGCGCGCTTTTGAAGACGGGTGATTTCTTTCTCGATCTTGGCTTGCTGTGCTGCGTAAGTCTCACGGGGCATGTTTCTTTCCTAGTTTTGGACTTCTTTGGACTTCGATTCGCCGGCTTGCTTGTATATATAGTTCTTGTTTTTCAATAATACATAATTTGTCTACGGCAGTCTTTAAGTTTATCTCCAGATAAGTGTTTCGGATGATCGGAAAAGCCGACAGCTTCCTGAAAGAATCCTCGTTGGGCTCTCGGGCAGACATCGATTGTCGGGTGTCCGCATCAAATACCTAAAATCAGCTTGTTCTGAATTATCCGTACCTTTGGGCGGTGCATGGTTAAGCGATGAGGCATTGCGACTTCGCGTAGAACAGAATGAGTGCGGACAAGTCTGGTGTGGTTTGCCCGTTATGCCGGTTAAAAATCCGTAACGTGGCAATACTGAATTAAGTAGTCGTATGATGAGTCCCGCTGACAAATTGTGTTTTAAAAAGTGAAAACTTTTGCTGCACCATTTTGGCGCATGAGCTTTGGCTGCACTGGCTGGTCTGGATCGGCGGTACGATAGAGCCTGCATGTCCGCCCATGGCTAGGCGGACCGCCCGCCGCGCGCTGCACGGGTCTTATATACGGAATTCCATGAAACTGATCGATCCTGCGATTCAATCCCTGGCAACCGCCAAATCCCTGCTGCTCGACCCTTGGGGTCTCACCGAGGCCGATCTGGCGCGGGCGTTGGGCGAAATCTTCGCTCACAAGGTCGATTATGCGGATCTGTATTTCCAGTACACGCGCAGTGAGGGATGGAGCCTGGAAGAGGGCATAGTCAAGACGGGAAGTTTCTCGATCGGACAGGGCGTCGGGGTGCGGGCCATCAGTGGCGAGAAAACCGCCTTCGCTTATTCCGACTCGCTTTCGCCCGAAGCATTGCTGTCCTCGGCGCACACCGTGCGCGGCATTGCGCGTCAGGGCGCAGGCAAGGTCAAGGTTGCCGCGCATCGGCCCGTTCAGGACAGCCGCAGTCTGTATGCCGATATCGATCCGCTTGCCACGCTCAGTGCGCCGGATAAGGTTGCCTTGCTGGAGCGCCTCGAACGCATGGCTCGGGTGCGGGATCCACATGTCATTCAAGTGATGGCCGGATTGGATGCGGAGTATGACGTCATACTTGTTGCGGGTAGCGACGGCCGGCTGGCGGCCGATGTGCGACCTCTGGTGCGGTTGTCCCTGACGGTGATCGCCGAGCGTAACGGCCGCCGCGAGATGGGCCATGCAGGCGGTGGCGGGCGTAGCGGCCTGGAGTATTTTTCGGATGAAATCCTGCGTGACTACGTCGAACGCGCGGTCCACGAAGCGATGGTCAACCTCGAGGCGCGTGCGGCGCCGGCAGGCGAAATGCCAGTGGTGCTGGGGTCGGGGTGGCCCGGGATTCTGTTGCATGAAGCCGTCGGTCATGGTCTTGAGGGAGATTTCAACCGCAAAGGGTCCAGCGTGTTTTCCGGCCGGATTGGCCAGCGCGTGGCCTCAAAGGGGGTGACCGTCATCGATGACGGCACGCTGCTGGGCCGGCGCGGCTCGTTGAACATCGATGACGAGGGCAATGCCTCTCAGCGCAATGTCCTGATCGAGGATGGCATTCTGCGCGGCTATATGCAGGACACGCTCAATGCCCGTTTGATGAAGACCCAGGCCACCGGCAACGGTCGGCGCGAGTCCTTCGCGCATTTGCCTATGCCGCGTATGACCAACACCTATATGTTGAGCGGTGACAAGGTGCCCGAAGAGATCATTGCGTCGGTCAAAAAGGGCTTGTACGCCGTCAATTTCGGAGGCGGACAGGTGGATATCACCAGCGGCAAGTTTGTTTTTTCCGCCTCCGAAGCCTATATGATCGAAAACGGCAAGGTGACCTATCCGGTCAAGGGGGCGACGCTGATCGGCAACGGTCCGGACGCGATGAACCGCGTGAGCATGATAGGCAATGACATGCGCCTGGATTCGGGCGTGGGTACCTGCGGCAAGGAAGGGCAGAGCGTGCCGGTGGGTGTGGGTATGCCTACGCTGCGCATGGATGGACTGACCGTTGGCGGGACTGCCTGAGCCGGGCTGGGCCAGAATTCCGGATGACGGTGCGGTTTTTTTGTGCTAGAGTTTTTCCCTATGAATTTCGCGTCCACCACCTTTTATTTTTATTTTTTTGGTTTTCTGAAGCCGCTGGCGGAGGAAGGGACGCGCTCAACCTAGTACAGAATCCCCCCGAAAAAGCCGCCAGCGTCACTGGCGGCTTTTTTGTTGCCGTCAGCCTGGTGGGTTTGCGGGAACGACCAAACCATCCATACCGATCCCACCGCAGGAGTACACCGTGTCACACAATACCGACGACCTTCGCATTCGTGAAATCAAAGAGCTCAACCCGCCCGCGCACGTGATGCGGGAGTTCCAATGCACCAAGGAAGTGTCGGAAACGGTATTTGCCGCGCGCAATGCCATGCACCGCATTCTGCACGGCATGGACGATCGCCTGATCGTGGTCATTGGTCCATGTTCCATTCATGACACCGAGGCGGCTCTCGAGTATGCCCGCCGACTCAAGCCCCTGCGTGACCAGTTGTCGGCCGATCTGGAGATCGTCATGCGCGTCTACTTCGAGAAGCCGCGCACCACTGTGGGCTGGAAGGGGTTGATCAACGACCCGAACCTGGATGGCAGCTTCGACATCAACAAGGGTGTGCGCGTAGCGCGCGAACTGTTGCTGGAGATCAACAGCCTGGGATTGCCGGCGGGATGTGAGTTTCTCGACATGATCACGCCGCAGTACATTGCGGATCTGGTGGCCTGGGGCGCCATTGGTGCGCGTACCACCGAGAGTCAGGTGCATCGTGAACTGGCCTCCGGTCTGTCCTGCCCGGTGGGCTTCAAAAATGGCACCGACGGCAATGTAAAAATAGCGGTCGATGCCCTCAAGGCCGCCTCGCAGCCGCATCATTTTCTGTCCGTGACCAAGGGCGGGCATTCGGCGATTGTGTCGACCGCCGGTAATGAAGACTGTCACGTCATCTTGCGGGGTGGCAAGGCGCCCAATTACGACGCTGCCAGCATCGAGGCAGCTTGTCAGGACCTGTCCAAAGCAGGCCTGGCCCAACGGGTGATGGTCGACGCCAGCCACGCCAACAGCAGCAAGAACCCCGAGAACCAGCCGCGGGTGGCCGACGACATCGCGCGTCAGATGGCATGCGGCGATTCGCGCATCGTCGGCATCATGATCGAAAGTCACCTCGTGGGCGGGCGCCAGGATCTCGTGGCGGGGCAGCCGCTGACCTACGGCCAGAGCATCACCGATGGTTGCATCGACTGGGATGCGTCGGTGCAGACGCTGGAGCGGCTGGCGCTGGGGGTGCGCGAGCGCCGCCGTGCCACGCAGGTCAGTGGTAAATAAAAGGTTCATCGCGGAATAGCGTGGAGCCGTGCTTGATTGCCGTTACGCTTGATCCTTGATTTTTCAAGGATCAAGGCCGGGATCATGCTGGACCGCAAGACGATCGAGAGGTTGGGTGGGTGGGAAGGTTATCGGGTGGAGCGGGTCGTGTGGCCTGAAGGTGAGAGCCGGACGGTCACGATTTACCTGAAGCCTTCAGCGCGAACGATGCACTGCGAGCACTGCGGCAACCGATGTCGGCAGGTGCATGAGACGACCACGCGCCGGGTGCGGGATCTGCCGCTAATGGCGCTGCGAGTGACGCTGGTAGTGCCGCGTCGGCGGGTCTGGTGCGAGCAGTGCGGTGGACCGCATCTGGAGAGGCTGAGCTGGCTGGGCCGTTACCAGCGAGTGACCGACCGGCTGGCCGAGGCGGTCAGCCAGTTGCTTGAGTCCAGCAACATTCTGGCCGTGGCGCGCTTCTTCCAACTGGGTTGGCACACGGTCAAGGCGCTGGACAAGGCCCTGCTGCGACGGGCGATCCAAGAGCCGGACTGGAGCCAGATCCACTACCTAGCGATGGACGAGTTCGCTCTACACAAGGGCCATCGTTATGCCACGGTCGTTGTCGATCCGATCCGCCGTCAGGTGCTATGGATCGGTGATGGCCGCTCGCGCGAGACGGCCAGAGCCTTCTTCGAACAACTGCCAACTGGGGTTGCCCAGCAGATCCGGGCCGTAGCGATCGACATGACGACGGCCTATGAGCTGGAGATCCAGGCCAACTGCCCCAACGCCGAGATCGTCTACGACCTGTTCCACGTCGTGGCCAAGTACGGCCGTGAAGTGATAGACCGGGTGCGTGTAGACCAAGCGAACCAGTTGCGGCACGACAAGCCGGCCCGCCGGGTGATCAAGTCCAGTCGCTGGCTACTGCTGCGCAATCGCAAAAACCTCGATCCGTGCCAATCGGTAAAGTTGGACGAGTTGCTCCAGGCCAACCAGCCCTTGCTCACCGCTTATCTGATGCGCGATGAGCTCAAACAGCTGTGGTTCTACCAACACCCCGGCTACGCCCGCCAGGCATGGGATCACTGGCTGCAACAGGCTCAGGGCAGCGGCATCGCCGCCTTGGCTCACTTCGCGCTCAAGCTAAAAGCCTATCTGCACGGGATTCTGTCTCGCTGTCGCCACCGGCTCAACACCAGCATCGTCGAGGGCATCAACAACACCATCAAAGTCATCAAGCGCCGCTCCTACGGCTACCGCGATCAGGAGTACTTCTTCCTCAAGATCCGGTCTGCATTCCCCGGTATTCCTCGATGAACCAAATAAAATGCCAGGCGGGCCCGCGATGCGGGCTTTTCCCGGCTGACGGGCAGGCCTGCAGCGGCACGCTACGGCGTAGAATGGCCGGGTGCCAACCCCATCCTGTTACTTGCCATGAACGCACCTCTGCACTCTGAAACCTTGCGCCGTCCCGTACCCGCTGCCTGCCTGGATGGCCTGAAGGCAATCTTTGGCGATCGTTTGTCGCTTGCGGCGGCTGTTCGAGAGCATCATGGCAGGGACGAGTCGCCGTATCCGCCCATGCTGCCCGACGCCGTCGTGTTTGCGCACTCCACCGAAGAAGTCGCGCAGGTGGCTCGGCTGTGCAATGCGCACCGCGTACCGTTGATACCCTATGGCGCCGGTTCTTCGCTGGAGGGGCATCTGCTGGCAGTGCAGGGTGGGATAAACCTGGACCTGTCGCAGATGAATCAGTTGCTCGCCGTCAACGCTGAAGACCTCGCCGCCACGGTGAAGGCCGGCGTGACGCGCAAGCAACTCAATGAAGAAATCCGCAGCACTGGCCTGTTTTTTCCGATTGACCCGGGAGCTGACGCGAGCCTGGGGGGGATGGCGGCGACTCGGGCTTCGGGCACCAACGCCGTCCGGTACGGGACGATGCGCGAGAACGTGATGTCGCTGACCGTCGTGACGGCCGACGGGCGCATCGTGCGCACCGCGGGCCGGGCGCGCAAGTCGTCGGCGGGTTATGACCTGACGCACATCTTCGTCGGCAGCGAGGGCACGTTGGGCATCATTACCGAAGTCACCATCCGGCTCTATCCCCAGCCGGAAGCCGTGTCGGCCGCCATCTGTAACTTCCCGACCCTGGATGACGCCGTCCAAAGCGTCATCGAGATCATCCAGATGGGGGTGCCGGTTGCGCGAGTCGAGTTCATGGACGCGGCGGCGGTCAAAGCCGTCAATCTGCACAGCAAACTGTCGCTGCGCGAGACCCCCATGCTGGTGTTTGAGTTCCACGGCAGCCCCGCTGGTGTACAAGAGCAAGCCGAGACGGTGCAGGCCATTACGGCCGAGCACAGTGGCATGGACTTCGAATGGGCCGAGCGCCCGGAGGACCGCAATCGCCTGTGGACTGCGCGTCACAATGCGTATTTTGCCGGGCTGCAATTGCGGCCGGGCTGCCGCGCCAGCACCACCGATGTGTGTGTGCCGATTTCTCGCTTGGCGGACTGCGTGCGCGAAACAGTCGACGAACTGGACCGCGCCAGCTTTCCGTATACCATCGTGGGGCACGTGGGCGATGGAAATTTTCACGTATTGATGTTGCTCGACGGAGAGAACGAGACCGAGTGGCAATAGTCGGAAGCCATCAATCACAGTTTGGTGCGGCGCGCGATTGCCGCCGACGGCACATGCACCGGAGAGCACGGGGTAGGGCTGCATAAGATGCAGTTCATGGAGGAAGAGCACGGCGAAGATGCCTTGGCGCTCATGCGCAGTCTCAAGCATGCCTTCGACCCCAACAATATCCTCAATCCGGGAAAAATCTTCGCCTGGTAGTGAGTTGCGTGCGGCAAGCAAAGGCGCCCCTCGAGGGGCGCCTTTGCTTTGGATGGTGGAAAACCCGCTCTGCGGGTAAATACCGGCATGAACAAAGTGTTTGTGCGCGCTATCTTTCCATTCATGACTTCACTTGTCGAAGCCGGCCTGAGCCACACCCAGGCGTCATTTTCTCCGCGTACCCTGGTGCAGTCATTATTGACTGTCGTGCCGGTGACCTGCCCCCAGATTTAGTACGGCACCGACATAGAGCCCAGGGGTAAAAGACCTTCTTTCTGATGAGCCTGCACGAATTGCGCCGGCGTTAAATATCCGAGCGCGCTGTGAGGCCGATCGGTGTTGTACTCGACTCGCCAGTTTTCGATCAAGCTTTTAGCCTGTCGCAGGGACAAGAACCAGTGCTCGTTAAGGCATTCGTCGCGGAACTTGCCGTTGAAACTTTCGATATAAGCGTTCTCCACCGGCTTACCCGGCCGAATAAACGACAGCTTTACGCCTGCTTGGTAGGCCCAGGCGTCCAAGGCTCTTCCGGCGAACTCTGGCCCGTTGTCCACGGTAATAGATCGCGGCAGGCCACGCATCTCCGCCAGCCGTTGCAGCACCATGGCAACACGCAGTCCCGGCAACGACGTATCGACCTCGATGGCCAGGCATTCGCGAGTGTAGTCATCGACGATAGTCAAACAGCGGAATCGGCGGCCATAGGCTAGGCCGTCGGCCACAAAGTCCATTGACCAACTCTGATTCGGCGCGATTGCCGCTGGGCGAACCACGCGCTCGGTCGCCGCGATTCGCTTACGCTTTCGTTTTCGCACGCTTAACCCTGCCAGACTGTACAGCCGCCAGATTCGCTTGTGATTTGCTTGCCAGCCTTCGCGACGTAAGAGCACATGGATCCTCCGATAGCCGTAGCGTCGTTTCGCCACTGCCATCTCTTTCATGCGCTCGGTCAGCGCAGCATCGCCTGAGCGTGTGCTCTCGTAGGCAAACAGCGACCGCGAAATTCCTACCAGCCCACAGGCCCGGGTAACACCCATGCTGCGCTCGGTCATTAATGTCCTGACCGCCTCGCGTTTGGCCTGCGGGCTGACTACTTTCGGCTTAGCAGATCCTGAAGCGCCGCCTTATCCAGCATCGACTCGGCCAACAGCTTCTTGAGCTTGTTGTTCTCCTGCTCCAGCTCCTTGAGCCTCTGAGCGTCCGACACCGTCATGCCACCGAACTTCGCCTTCCAGTTGTAGTACGTTGCCTCGGAGATTCCGTGCTTGCGGCACAACTCTGCGGGCTTGGCACCTGCATCGGCTTCCTTGAGCACGCCGATGATTTGCTCTTCCGTAAATCGTTTCTTCATTGCCATTCCTTTGGGAACGGACTCTACATCGATTTCGTACTAATCACGGGGAGCAGGTCACCGGCACATTGCGTGCTGTATCGGGAGGAAGATACACGCCCCTATGAGTGCGATGGCCTGTCCCTGTTCCGTGCATTGCCCGCCGCGGTGGTCTTGCCAGAAACCGAAGCGCAATTGCAGGCCGTGCTGCGGCTGTGCAAGCGGCTGAACGTGCCGGTTGTGGCTCGCGGTGCCGGCACGGGCTTGTCAGGCGGCTCGCTGCCACATGCCCAGGGCGTGCTACTGGGTTTATCCAAGTTCAACCGTATCAAGCGTCTCGATCCGGCAGCGGGATTGGTGGTCGTCGAGCCCGGGGTGCGCAATCTGGCCATCTCGGAGGCCGCATCTGCCTACGGTCTTTACTATGCGCCGGACCCTTCGAGCCAGATCGCTTGCTCGATAGGCGGTAATGTGGCCGAGAACTCGGGGGGCGTGCACTGTCTGAAATACGGTTTGACCGTGCACAACGTACTCAAGGTGCGCATCATCACTATCGATGGCGACGTGGTCGAGCTAGGCAGCGAGGCGCCGGATGCACCCGGACCTGAGTTGTTGCCGTTATTCATCGGCTCTGAGGGCATGCTGGGCGTGGTGAGCGAAGTCACGGTCAAACTCATTCCGAAGCCGGCCTGCGCGCAGGTGGTGATGGCGAGTTTCTCCAGCGTCGAGGCTGCAGGTCACGCCGTGACGCAGATCATTGCGGCCGGCATCATTCCTGCCGGGCTCGAGATGATGGACCGGCAGGCTACCCGCATGGTCGAGCCCTTCGTGCAGGCAGGCTACGACCTGGATGCCCAGGCTATCTTGTTGTGTGAGTCGGATGGCACCCCTGAGGAAGTCGCGCACGAGATCGAGCGCATGGAGGCGATCTTTCGTGCGGCCGGGTCCACTCGCTGCCAGGTTTCGTCATCGGAGGCCGAGCGCTTGCGTTTCTGGGCCGGCCGCAAGAATGCCTTTCCGGCGGCAGGGCGGGTCTCGCCGGATTACTACTGCATGGATGGCACGATTCCGCGCCGTCATCTGGCTCGCGTGCTCAATGCCATCGAGCAGATGGAGGATGAGTTCGGGCTGCGGTGCGCAAATGTGTTTCATGCCGGGGACGGTAATTTGCATCCCCTGATTCTGTTCGATTCAAACAAGCCAGACGAGGTGGAGCGTGCCGAGAAGTTCGGCGCAGCCATCCTCGAACTGTGTGTGCAAGTCGGAGGCACCGTGACCGGAGAGCACGGGGTAGGAATGGAGAAGATAAACCAAATGTGCGTGCAATTTTCGCGTGACGAGCTTGACGCATTTCTGGCGGTCAAGCGGGCATTCGACCCGCCGGGCTTGCTGAATCCTGAGAAAGTGATATCGACCCTGGCACGCTGCGCCGAATACGGCAAGATGTATGTGCATGCCGGGGAGATGCGATTCCCTGACTTGGCTCGATTCTGAAAGGCGGATCCCGATGGAATTCGTCCTGTCGGACTTATGCGACCAGGTCATGACCGCCCACGCCGGCCACAAGCAGCTCATCATTGCCGGAGGAGGAAGCAAGCGCTTCTATGGCAATACGCGCCAGCCCGGCTCGGCGCATTATGTGCTGGACATGACAGCGTATCGTGGCATTGTGAACTACCAGCCTTCGGAGCTGGTCGTCACGGCTCGCGCAGGTACGCCACTGGCCGAGTTGGAGGCGGTGTTGGCCGAGCAGGGGCAGATGCTGGCGTTTGAGCCGCCCCATTTCGATTCGGGTGCGACCGTGGGCGGCTGCGTGGCAGCTGGACTGGCCGGGCCACGGCGTCAGGCCTGTGGCGGCGTGCGCGATTATGTGTTGGGCGTGCGTCTGCTGGATTCCCAAGGTCACCTGCTGTCGTTTGGCGGCGAGGTCATGAAGAACGTCGCCGGCTACGATGTTTCGCGCCTGATGAGTGGCTCGCTGGGCATGTTCGGTGCCTTGATTGACGTGTCACTCAAAGTGGTGCCCAAGCCCGTTTGCGAGCTCACCGTGCACGGCCAATCCACGCAGCAGGACGCGCTCGCGCTTTTCGCACGATGGCGCAGATTGCCTCTGCCGGTCTCGGCCACGGCCTGGGTGCCCGACGGAGGTGGCAGCGACGGCGGTGGATGGCTGGCGCGTCTGTCGGGTTCCGCGCCAGCCCTGCGTGCGGCGCGCGCGCAGGTCGGCGGCAAAGAACTGGAACCCGCTGTGGCATGTTCGGCTTGGCAGGCGTTGCGAGAGCAGAC
This sequence comes from Bordetella holmesii, assembly GCF_020735985.1. NCBI lineage: Bacteria > Pseudomonadati > Pseudomonadota > Betaproteobacteria > Burkholderiales > Alcaligenaceae > Bordetella > Bordetella holmesii. Next base: position 2,308,583 of record NZ_CP085973.1, on the reverse strand, counting down.
CCATGCGTTCTTTCAAGGGGGCGTTCCGCTGTGGCGCCTGGCCGTCTCGCCCACCGCCCCGCCATTACGCTTGGGCCCCATGCTGCTGGAGTGGGGTGGCGGGCAACGTTGGTTGAGCGCCCGTGCCGATGCGCAGGCAGTGCGTGCCGCGGCCCAGGAAGCGGGTGGCCATGCGACCTTGTTTCGCGCCCATGGCGGTCCAGTGCCTGCCGACGGTGTCTTTCATCCGCTGAGCCCGGGCGTGGCCCAGATCACCCGTCGGCTCAAGCAGGAGCTCGACCCTGCGGGATTGTTCAACCCGGGCCGCATGGTGCTGGAGCTATAGGCCAATGCAGACAAATCTCGCTTCCTGGGCCCGCGGTACCGATCTTGGCCAAGAGGCCGACGCCATCCTGCGCCGTTGCGTGCACTGCGGGTTCTGCACCGCAACGTGCCCCACCTATCAAGTGCTGGGCGACGAACGTGACAGCCCCCGCGGGCGCATCTATCTGATCAAGCAGGTTCTGGAAGGTGCGCTGCCCACGCAGGCCACGCAGTTGCATCTGGATCGTTGCCTGACCTGCCGCAACTGCGAATCCACCTGTCCGTCCGGCGTCGAGTATGGCCATTTGATAGATCTGGGACGCAAGGCGGTCGACGAGAGGGTCGCTCGCAGGTGGCCAGACCGTTTGCGACGCTGGCTGCTGCGCAAAGGAATGAATTCGGCTCTCTTTGCTCCGGCCATGCGTCTGGCGCAGACCTTCCGGCCGTTGCTGCCTCACGCGCTCAAGCTGAAGGTTCCGACATGGCGGGCGCCTGGGCTGCTGCCCGATCCGACACGTCATCCGCGCCAAGTCCTCATGCCGCTGGGCTGTGTGCAGCCCAGCATGATGCCGGCCATCGACGCAGCAACGCTGCGGGTACTCGATGCCGTGGGTATCGGGGTGCGCCAGATCGCGGGGGCGGGCTGCTGTGGGGCGGTTAATTTTCATCTCGATGCTCAATCGGACGCGTTGGCGCAGATGCGCGCCAACATCGATGCATGGTGGCCCTTGCTCATGGATGGCAGTGTGCAGGCCATCGTCATGAACGCATCCGGTTGCGGGGCCATGATCAAGGACTATGCCCATCATCTGCGTCATGATCCGCTTTACGCCGCCAAGGCTGCGGATGTGGTGGCGCGGGTCAAGGATATCGCTGAGCTGCTTGCGCCGCACGCCGGCGAGTTGGCGGCCAAGCTTGGTCCTGCCCCGGATGCCGTGTTCCATCCTCCCTGCACACTGCAGCATTGGCAGGGCCTGCGGCCTTTGAGCGAAAAGCTTCTGGTTGACCTGGGTTTCGCGCTGCAACCCTTTGCCGATGCGCAGCTGTGTTGCGGCTCGGCCGGCGCCTATTCGCTGCTGCATCCGGGCATGTCACGCTCGCTGCGCGACCGTAAGCTGTCTGCCATGGCGAGCGTGCATGCACAGGTCATTCTCTCGTCGAACGTCGGTTGTATCGGTCACCTGCAGGGCGGAACCGATATGCCTGTGCGGCATTGGGTGGAAGTCGTCGACGAGCGGCTGCGCGCCGGTGCCGTGCCCGCTGCCAGGCTCGTCTAATCGATGGCCCGGCCCATCTCTTCGACCACTTTCTTGGCGTCGCCGAAAACCATCATGGTGCGATCCATGTAGAAGAGTTCGTTGTCCAGGCCGGCATAGCCTGCAGCCATCGATCGCTTGTTGACGATGATATTGCGCGCTTTGTAGACGTCCAGAATGGGCATTCCGGCGATGGGTGAGGCAGGGTCGTTTTTTGCGGCCGGATTGACGACGTCATTGGCGCCGAGCACGAGCACCACATCGGTCTGGCCAAATTCGGCGTTGATCTCATCCATTTCAAAGACCTGGTCGTAAGGTACCTCTGCTTCGGCCAGCAGCACGTTCATGTGACCTGGCATGCGGCCGGCCACCGGATTGATGGCGTACTTGACGGTGACTCCTCGGGCAGTGAGCTTGTCGGTCAGATCTTTGAGGGCGTGTTGCGCACGCGCTACTGCCAGGCCGTAGCCGGGCACGATGATCACGGACTCGGCGTTGGCCAGCAAAAAGGCCGCATCTTCGGGGCTGCCCGACTTCACTGGCCGCTGGGCTTGTTCGGCTGTGTTGCCCGTGGCCGCCGGCTGTCCGCCAAAGCCGCCCAGGATCACGTTGAAGAAAGAGCGGTTCATGGCCCGGCACATGATGTATGACAGGATGGCGCCGGATGAACCCACCAGCGAGCCGGCAATGATGAGCATGGGATTGTTCAATGAAAATCCTATGCCTGCGGCTGCCCAGCCAGAGTAGCTGTTGAGCATGGATACGACCACTGGCATGTCGGCGCCGCCGATCGGAATGATGATGAGCACGCCAAGCACGAAGGCCAGCACGGTCATCAGGATAAATGGCGTCCACGATTGCGTAGCCATGAACCAGAGGCCGCAGGCCAGCATGAGGATGGCGAGCATCAGGTTGAGCGCATGCTGGCCTTTGAAGGTGACCGGCGCACCCTGAAAAAAACGGAATTTGTATTTACCGGATAATTTTCCGAATGCGATGACCGAGCCAGAGAACGTGATGGCTCCGACAAAGGTGCCGATGAAAAGTTCTAGCCGGTTGCCAGAGGGGATGGGCATGCCGGCTGCGGCGATGCCGAAGGCGTGGGGTTCGGCGACAACGGCGGTGGCGATGGCCACCGCTGCCAGGCCAATCATGCTGTGCATGAAGGCGACCAGTTCAGGCATCTTGGTCATCTCGACGCGCCGGGCCATCAGCGTGCCAACGCTGCCGCCGATTACCAAGCCCAGTAGCACCCATCCCAGACCGATGGCGGGGCTGGCGCCGTCCTGGCGGGCCAAGCTTACGATGAGCGCGGCGGTAGTAAGCACGGCGATACCCATGCCGGCCATGCCGAACGCATTGCCCATCCGCGAGGTGGCGGGATGGGACAGACCCTTGAGCGCCTGGATGAAGCATACCGAAGCGACCAGATAGAAGAGCGTGACCAGGTTGAGCGAGATCATTGGCTGTGCTCCTTGGCGGGACGTTCCTTCTTGCGGAACATCTCCAGCATGCGGCGGGTTACCAGAAAACCGCCAAATACGTTGACCGCGGCCAAGGCCACCGCCAGCACGCCCATGGTTCGGGCCAGACCGCCTTCGGTCAGCGCCGCGGCCAGCATGGCACCCACGATGATGATGGCCGAGATCGCATTGGTGACGGCCATGAGCGGGGTATGCAGCGCCGGAGTGACGTTCCAGACGACGTGGTAGCCGACATAGATGGCCAGCACGAAGATGATCAGATTGATCAGGGTGGGGCTGATGCCTTCCATCTTAAGACCTCCGCGTCAGTTGGCCGTTTTCGCAGACCAGGCAGGCGGCGACAATGTCGTCGTCGCGCCGGATGTTAAGTGCTGCGCCGTCGCCGGTGATGAGTTTGAGAAAATCCAGCAGGTTGCGCGCATAGAGCGCTGACGCATCGGTAGCCAGCATGCCTGGCAGATTGACCAGGCCGATGAGCGTGACGCCGTGCTTTTCAACGATTTTGCCTTTCTCGCTCAGAGGACAATTGCCTCCGCGCTCGACAGCCAGGTCCACCACGACGGCTCCGGGCTTCATTGCAGCGACGGTTTCTGCGCTGATGAGTACGGGGGCCGGTCGTCCCGGAATCAATGCCGTTGCGATTACCACGTCGGCCTGCTGGCAACGCTGGGCTACCAGGGCAGCCTGACGCGCCATCCACGCGGCAGGCATAGGCCGGGCATAGCCGCCTGCCCCCTGGGCAATCTCGCGCTCTTCTTCCGTTTCGAAGGGGACATCAATGAATTTGGCGCCCAGGGATTCAATCTGTTCCCTGACGGCCGGTCGTACATCCGACGCCTCGACCACTGCGCCCAGCCGCCGGGCCGTGGCGATGGCCTGCAGGCCGGCCACTCCGGCTCCCAGCACCACCACTCGCGCCGCTTTCACGGTGCCGGCGGCGGTCATCATCATTGGAAAAAGGCGCGCGCTGTGGTCGGCCGCCAGCAGGACGGCTTTGTAACCGGCCAGATTGGCCTGCGAGGACAGGACATCCAGGCTTTGTGCCCGCGTAGTGCGCGGGGCGGATTCCAGTGCGAAAGCCGTCAATCCGGCCTGGGCCATCTGGGCCAGGCTGTCGGCGTCAAAGGGGTCCAGCATGCCGGCCAGTACGCTACCGGCACGCATGAGTCGCAGTTCTTCTGGCGCGGGAGCACGGACTTTGAAGACCACCGGCGCACCCAGGGCGTCGGCAGTGTTGGCCAGTGTGGCGCCCGCGGCGAGGTAGGCCTCGTCGGGGTATCGGGCTGCGGCGCCCGCGCCGCGCTCCACGATGACCGAGTGCCTGGCGCTCACGCATTTCTTGACCGTCTCGGGGGGGCGGCAACACGCGTCTCCCCGTCTCGGGTTTCTTTGGGTATCCCGATCTGCATTGGCTCTTCTCCTCCGAGGGCTTGCCTAGTTATACACGAAAGCTCCACGCCTACGCGCAAGCTGCGGCGCGGCCCGGCAATTCTGTCGGAGGATAAAAAAGGTTCATCGCGGAATAGCGTGGAGCCGTGCTTGATTGCCGTTACGCTTGATCCTTGATTTTTCAAGGATCAAGGCCGGGATCATGCTGGACCGCAAGACGATCGAGAGGTTGGGTGGGTGGGAAGGTTATCGGGTGGAGCGGGTCGTGTGGCCTGAAGGTGAGAGCCGGACGGTCACGATTTACCTGAAGCCTTCAGCGCGAACGATGCACTGCGAGCACTGCGGCAACCGATGTCGGCAGGTGCATGAGACGACCGCGCGCCGGGTGCGGGATCTGCCGCTAATGGCGCTGCGAGTGACGCTGGTAGTGCCGCGTCGGCGGGTCTGGTGCGAGCAGTGCGGTGGACCGCATCTGGAGAGGCTGAGCTGGCTGGGCCGTTACCAGCGAGTGACCGACCGGCTGGCCGAGGCGGTCAGCCAGTTGCTTGAGTCCAGCAACATTCTGGCCGTGGCGCGCTTCTTCCAACTGGGTTGGCACACGGTCAAGGCGCTGGACAAGGCCCTGCTGCGACGGGCGATCCAAGAGCCGGACTGGAGCCAGATCCACTACCTAGCGATGGACGAGTTCGCTCTACACAAGGGCCATCGTTATGCCACGGTCGTTGTCGATCCGATCCGCCGTCAGGTGCTATGGATCGGTGATGGCCGCTCGCGCGAGACGGCCAGAGCCTTCTTCGAACAACTGCCAACTGGGGTTGCCCAGCAGATCCGGGCCGTAGCGATCGACATGACGACGGCCTATGAGCTGGAGATCCAGGCCAACTGCCCCAACGCCGAGATCGTCTACGACCTGTTCCACGTCGTGGCCAAGTACGGCCGTGAAGTGATAGACCGGGTGCGTGTAGACCAAGCGAACCAGTTGCGGCACGACAAGCCGGCCCGCCGGGTGATCAAGTCCAGTCGCTGGCTACTGCTGCGCAATCGCAAAAACCTCGATCCGTGCCAATCGGTAAAGTTGGACGAGTTGCTCCAGGCCAACCAGCCCTTGCTCACCGCTTATCTGATGCGCGATGAGCTCAAACAGCTGTGGTTCTACCAACACCCCGGCTACGCCCGCCAGGCATGGGATCACTGGCTGCAACAGGCTCAGGGCAGCGGCATCGCCGCCTTGGCTCACTTCGCGTTCAAGCTAAAAGCCTATCTGCACGGGATTCTGTCTCGCTGTCGCCACCGGCTCAACACCAGCATCGTCGAGGGCATCAACAACACCATCAAAGTCATCAAGCGCCGCGCCTACGGCTACCGCGATCAGGAGTACTTCTTCCTCAAGATCCGGTCTGCATTCCCCGGTATTCCTCGATGAACCATAAAAAAACCCCTGGGATCTTATGGATCCCAGGGGTTGAACGGATGGCCGCAGCAATGGCAGCCGGGTCCATCCCGTGCGCGCAAGCGTCCGGCGTTAGGCCGTTTGCGCGCGCGTCCAGTCGATCAGCGCGGCGGTCAGTTCGCGCAGATCCGATTTGAGCCGTGGATAACCGTCGGTGGGGCGCAGGCTGACCTCATCCATATACAACTTGCGATTGATCTCGATCTGCAGGCTATGGCGGCCTTGGGCCGGGTTACCGAACGCGCGTACCAGTTCGACACCTTTGTAGGGATCGTTGACGGTGACGTTGTAGCCACGCTGGCGCAGCCACTTGGCGATGAATTCACGGAAGGCCGGGTCGCTGGTCGAGCCATCGCGGTCGCCGAGCACAAAATCAGGATGCACCAGGCCGGGGCGATCTGTCGCGAAGGCGCCGGCGACGCTGGGCATGGAGTGGCAGTTAATGTGCCAGACCTTGCCAAAGTGGGCGTGAGTCTGGTCCAGAACCTCGGCGAGCTTGGCGTGATAGGGCTTCCAGCAGGCGTTGATGCGATGGCGGACTTCATCGATCGAAAGCTTACGATCGTAGAGCGGCGTGCCGTCATCGAGCATGCGCCAGATCAGTCCCTTGCCAAGCTTGACCTTGGGTGAATCGGTCATTGGGCCGTCCCACGGGGTATCGAGCAGCAGCGGGTCGACCTCTTCGGCCGAACGGTTGGCGTCGATGTAGGCGCGCGGGAAACTGGCGGCAATCAGTGGCACGCCCAGGTCGATCGCATCGCCCCAGAGATCGTCCACCCAGGTGTCCTCTGCCGTGCGCAGGGCGCCAAAGTCGACCGATGCAGCGAAATCCGGCGGGTAGCTCGTGCCGCTGTGCGGCGAGTCAAGCACGAGGGGAGCAGCTTGCGGAAAGCTCTGCGGCAGGTCGAGGCGATAGGACAAAGGATGGATGATAGGCATGACAGAGGGTGCGGCAGAAAGTAGGATGGGTCCCCGCAGCGCGCGGGGACCGAAGATCGTTTAGTCGATCTTCACGTTGGCTTCTTTGGCAATGCGCTTGTTCTTGGCGATTTCCTCGGAAATCTGCTTGGCGAACTCGGCGGGCTTGTTGCCCACTGGCGCGGCGCCCAGACCTTCCAGGCGGCTCTTGACGTCGGGATCGGCGCTAACCTTGACCACGGCCGCGTACACCTTGTCGGTCACGGCTTGCGGCAGCTTGGCGGGGCCGACAAGGCCAAACCAGGACGAGTCGTTGACCGGGGCCAGGCCAACTTCGGCGAAGGTCGGCACGTTGGGCAGATTGGCCACGCGCTGGGGCGAGGCCACGGCCAATGCGACCAGGGCGCCGGACTGGATATGCGGCAGCGACGACGGCAGATTGTCAAACAGCACGTCGACCTGGCCGGCCAGGGTGTCGTTCAATGCCGGACCCACGCCACGGTAGGGCACGTGCATCAGATCCACGCCAGCGGACATCTTGAACAGTTCGCCCATCATGTGCGAGACCGAGCCGTTGCCGGCCGAGGCGTAGGTGATCTTGCCGGGTTGGCTCTTGGCCAGCTTGACGAAATCGCCCATGTTCTTGGCGTGGACCTTGGGGTTGACCGACATCACGTTGGGCACGGAGGCCAGATTCGAGATGGGGGTGAAGTCCTTTTCAGCGTCGAAGGCCAGATTGGAGTAAATGGCGGGATTGATGCCATGGGTCGACACCGTGGCGATACCCAGCGTGTAGCCATCGGGAGCGCTGTTGGCCAGGAAGGCCGAGCCGATCGAGCCGCCGGCGCCGCCACGGTTTTCCACCACGACCGTTTGGCCCAACTCCTTGCCCAGCTTGTCAGCGAACAGGCGGCCGACGATGTCGGTCGTGCCTCCGGGAGGAAAGGGCACGACGAGGCGGATGGTCTTGCTGGGATAGTTGTCTTCGGCGTGCGCGGCGGTCAAAGGCGCGGCCAGGGTGGCGGCCAGGGACAGGCCCAGGATGAGATGGCGACGTTGCATGATTTCCCCTGAATTGAGTGTGGGTCTTTGTGACTTACTGCGCGATTCTGAGAGCCAGCGGCAGGTTTGCGCAAACGAAAGATTCTCCGTAAGCTATTACTTTTTTTCATGCCAGGGAAATCTTCATTTCCGCCCGGGCTACCCACATGCGCCGATTCTGTCCCTCGCTAACCGACCTGCAAGCATTCGAAGTGGCTGCCCGGCATAGCAGTTTTACTCGCGCGGCCCAGGAACTCTGCGTCACGCAAGGCGCGGTCAGCAAACAAGTGAAACATCTTGAAGAGTTTGTTGGTGTCGAATTATTCCTACGGATCAGGCAAGGCCTGGTTCTGACCGAGGCCGGGCGCAGTTACCTCACGCAGGTCCAGGCCGGTCTGAGCCAGATCGAAGCGGCCACCGTCGAGCTCATTGCGCACCAGGGCAGGGGCGGGACGGTACGTCTGACCTCGATGCCCACTTTCGGGGCGCGGTGGCTCATCCCGCGTCTGACGGCCTTCCGGCGCTTGCGGCCCGACATTCATGTGGAGTTTCTGCCGCATCGGCAGGGGTACGACTTTTCGACGCCCGAACTTGATGCGGCAGTGCGTTTCGGCGAAGGGGTATGGCCCGGCAGTGGGGCGGACTATATTGTCGGCCGCGAGATTGTGCCCGTTTGCAGTCCGCGTCTGATCCCTCAGGCCTGTAGGGAGGCAGAGGAACTGCTGCGCTACCCGTTGCTGCATCACACCTCGGCGCTCGAGGGCTGGCGCGACTGGTTCGAGCAGGCCGGGTGTGACGCACGGCGCGCTCTGGAGGGGGCCCGTTTTGATCAGTATTCGCTGTTGTCGCAGGCTGCGGCAGCAGGATTCGGGATCGCGTTGATTCCACGTTGCCTGATCGAGGATGAACTGCGTGACGGCAAGCTCGTGGTGCCGCTGCAGTTGCCCATCCGAGCGCGGCAGGGCTATTACCTCTGTTATCCGGAGCAGAAGGCCAGTTCGCCCACCTTGCAGGCCTTCCGTTCCTGGCTCATGGAAGTCTCGCGGGCTGCCGAGCCGACTCCCGACAATGGCCTGCCTATAAAATAAGCTGCATCATGGTTCACACATCACAGAAGAAAGGCCGGGTCGTTGTCGGCATGTCTGGCGGAGTCGATTCGTCGGTCACCGCATGGCTGCTCAAGCAACAAGGCTATGAAGTCATCGGCCTGTTCATGAAAAACTGGGAAGACGACGACGACTCCGAGTACTGCTCCACCCGGCAGGATCTACTAGATGCGGCCAGTGTGGCCGATCTGGTCGGGGTGGAATTCGAATACGTCAATTTCGCCACCGAATACAAGGATCGGGTCTTTGCCGATTTCCTGCGTGAGTATTCCGCTGGCCGCACGCCCAATCCGGACGTCCTGTGTAATGCCGAAATCAAATTCAAGGCATTTCTGGACCACGCAATGGCTTGGGGCGCCGAGCATATCGCCACGGGCCATTATGCGCGCGTGCGTGGCGTCGATAATGATCGAGGACGTCGTTTCCAACTGCTCAAGGCGTTCGACGCCTCCAAGGATCAGAGTTATTTCCTGCACCGCTTGAATCAGGCACAGTTGGCGCGCACGCTGTTTCCGCTTGGAGAGCTGCACAAGACGGAAGTGCGGCGTATCGCGCATGAGATCGGGCTGCCTAATGCAGCCAAGAAAGACTCCACGGGTATTTGTTTCATCGGCGAACGGCCATTTCGTGAGTTTCTCAACCGCTATCTGCCGACTGCACCCGGGCCCATTTTGACGCCGCAGGGCAAGCACCTCGGTCAGCATCATGGACTGGCCTTCTATACGTTGGGCCAGCGCAAGGGCCTGGGGATAGGTGGCGTCAAAGGGCAGCAGCGCGACGATGGCACCGCGGATGCCTGGTACGCCGCGCGCAAGGACCTTGAGAAAAATGCGCTTTATGTCGTGCAAGGGCACGAGCATCCCTGGCTGTTGAGCAGGCGCCTGCATGCGCAGGACGTCAGTTGGATCGATGGCCATGCACCCGAACCCGGCGCTTATGCCGCCAAGACCCGGTATCGCCAGGCCGACGCCGCCTGCCACCTCAGCCTCGAGGCACAAGGCTTTTCCTTGTCGTTCGACCAGGACCAATGGGCCGCCACCCCTGGGCAGTCCGCTGTGCTCTATGACGGCGATGTCTGTCTCGGTGGCGGCATCATCAACTGATTGTTCCCCGGCGCTCGGACGCCGCTGCGGGCCGCCGACGGTCTGCCTGCACCCTATTCAAAACGACGAGAGGAGACGAGTGTGGATCTGACGATGGTGGTTTGCCTGCTCATTCTGGGAGGGGCAGTGGGTTTTGCAGCCGGCCTGCTGGGCATTGGAGGGGGCATGCTGCTGGTGCCCTTCCTGACCATGCTCTTTAGCTGGAAAAACGATGTGCCGCCAGATCTGGTGGTGCATGCCGCCATTGCCACGTCCATGACGTCGATTCTATTTACCTCGATCTCCAGCGTGCGGGCGCATCAGAAGAAAGGCACGATCAATTGGAAGATCGTCTTTGCGTTGGCGCCCGGCATTATTCTTGGCGGCCTGCTCTCCGGAGGCGCAGTGTTTGCCGCGATCAACACGGCCTGGCTGTCACTTTTCTTCGCGCTCTTCGTCGGCTACTCGGCCTGGAGCATGCTGCGCAGCAAAAAACCCAAGCCGAGTCGCCACATGCCGGGGATGGTCGGAACCACGGCGGCTGGCGCGGGCATAGGGTTTGTATCGGGGCTGGTGGGGGCCGGCGGCGGCTTCCTGTCGGTGCCCTTCATGGTGTGGTGCAATGTGTCCTTGCTCGTGGCCGTTTCCACCTCGGCCGCTCTGGGTTTTCCCATCGCGCTGGCCAATAGCATAGGCTATGTCGTCTCTGGATTATCGGAAGGGGTGCACCGGCCGGGCATGTTGGGTTTCATCTATTGGCCGGCACTGCTGGCGCTCATCTGCACCAGTGTTCTGACGGCCCCGATGGGGGCTCGCCTGGCGCACCGCCTGCCCGTGGCCACGCTCAAGCGGGTGTTTTCAGGCCTGTTGTTCTGTCTGGCCGCCTACATGCTGTTTAAGGCTTGCCAGGCGTTCTTGGCCTGAGGTGTTGCCGCTTGACAAAAAGCCCCTGGCACATTGTGTGGCAGGGGCTTTGGGCTGTGGAGGCCGCGGAAGCTATCAGGCCGGCGGCAGTGTGTCGGTGAAGGACGTTCGCGCCGACAGCTTCTCGTTCAGGCGCGCCAGATTGGCGTGATCTGCACGCCAGTTCAGGCTGGCAAAGCGCAGATCGAGATAGCCCAGCGCGCAACCAACGGCGATATCTGCCAGGGTGTAGTTCACGCCCATGCAGTGTGCGTTGTCGCCCAAGCTGCCATCCATGGCACGCAGCGCAGCGCGAATCTTGCCGTACTGGCGTTCGACCCAGTCGGTGCTGCGTTGCGCTTCGGAGCGCTGATTTTCTTTGACAATGGTCACGCAGGCGTCGAGCAGTCCATCAGCGATGGCTTCCCAGCACTTGACTGCGGCGCGTTCACGGCCGGGCTGCGGAATGAGGCGTGCCACCGGCGACAGCGTATCCAGATACTCCACGATGACGCGCGAGTCGAACAGCGCACCGCCATCTTCCATTACCAGGCAAGGAACCTTACCGAGCGGATTGAATTGCTGGGTTTGTGTATCGGGAGACCAGACGTTTTCGATTTCGAGCTGGTAGTCCAGCTTTTTCTCGGCCATGACGACACGGACTTTACGCACGTACGGGCTGGTAAGCGAACCGATAAGTTTCATGGAGTTATGGGCGGAGTCGGAAGCGGCCGCAGTATAGCAGGCTGGACCGGCCTCTCGGATTAAGGAGGGTGGGGCAGGGCGTTAGGCGACGGGTGATAAAATCGAGAACCGCTTTCAACCGCCATTTTTTTCCGATCATGCAGATTGCCGACCAGCTTACCCAACTCAATGCTCTTTCGCCACTGGATGGGCGCTATGCGTCGCGCAGCGATGCCCTGAGGGGGCTGCTGTCGGAAGCCGGTTTCATGGCCCATCGGGTCGAGGTGGAAGTGGCGTGGCTGGTTGCGCTGTCCGATGCCGGTCTGCCTGAATTACCGGTGTTTTCCGCGGGAGCCCGCAGCCGGCTGGCGCAACTGGTCGAGAACTTTTCCGAAGCGGATGCCGCGCGGATCAAGGACATCGAGCGCGTTACCAACCACGATGTCAAGGCGGTCGAATACTGGCTCAAGGAGCGTGTCGCGGATGACGCCGAGTTGGCCCGTGCCGCGGAGTTCATTCATTTCGCTTGCACCTCCGAGGACATCAACAACACGTCGCACGCGCTGATGCTCAGCCGTGCCCGCGATCAGGTCGTGCTGCCGCGCCTGCGCGATGTGCTGGCCAAGCTCAACACCCTGGCACTGGACAATGCTGCGCAGCCCATGCTGTCGCGCACCCACGGTCAGCCGGCTAGCCCCACGACCCTGGGCAAAGAGTTTGCCAACGTGGCCGCACGCCTGGCCCGCGCCATTGCCGCCATCGAGGCGGTCGAGCCTCTGGCCAAGCTAAATGGTGCCACGGGTAATTACAACGCCCACCTGTCAGCCTGTCCGGAAATCAATTGGCCGGAGTTCAGCCGCAAGGTGCTGGCGGGTCTCGGGTTGACGCAAAACCGCCACACCATTCAGATCGAACCTCACGACTGGATGTCGGCCCTGTTTGATGCCGTGGCGCGTGCCAATATCATTGTTCTTGATCTGGACCGTGACATCTGGGGGTATATCGCGCTGGGGTACTTCAAGCAGCGCCTCAAAGAAGGCGAAGTCGGCTCCTCGACCATGCCGCACAAGGTCAATCCCATCGACTTTGAAAACTCCGAAGGTAATCTGGGGTTGGCCAATGCCGTGCTGCGGCATCTTGCCGACAAACTGCCTGTTTCCCGCTGGCAGCGTGACCTGACCGACTCCACCGTGCTGCGCAATCTGGGGGTGGGCTTCGGCTATTGCCTGGTGGCTTGGGATGCCTGCCTGCGCGGCTTGAACAAGCTGGAAGTCAATACCGCCGCCATCGATGCCGATATCGACGCCTGCTGGGAGGTGCTGGCCGAGCCGGTACAGACCGTAATGCGTCGCTATGGTCTGCCTCAGCCCTACGAACAACTCAAGGCCCTGACGCGTGGCAAAGGCATCACCGAGCCCGCGCTGCGTGAATTTATCGCCGGCCTGGAGCTTCCGTCCGACGCCAAACAGCGCCTGCTGGACATGACCCCGCGCTCCTATCTGGGTCTGGCCGTCGAGCTCGCTCAGACGGTATAGTGTGGCGCAAGCCGGTGCGGCCTTCTGCCCGCCGGCTTTGTGCCTCGTCTCAGGAGATCCCGTGAAGAAGTTGACCGCCATAGTCGTTCTGGCCTGTACGGCCGCGGCCGCTCCGGCTGCCGCGCAGTTCGCCAAGCCCGAGGATGCCGTCAAGTACCGTCAGGCTGCCCTGACCGTGATGGCGTCGCACTTTAGCCGCATGCAGCCGGTGGTTCGCGGTCAGGCGCCGTATGACGCCGCGCAGATCAAGGCCAATGTGGATATTCTCAAGACGCTGGCGGCACTGCCTTGGGCGGGCTTTGGTCCGGGCACCGAAGGTGGCGGTGCCAAGCCGGAAGTCTGGAGCGACGCGGCCGGCTTCAAGGAGAAGCAGCAGCGTTTCATCGACAATGTCGACAAACTATCCGTGGCCGCTGACAGCGGCGATCTGGCCAAGGTACGTGCGGCTTTCGGTGATGTCGGGGCCAGTTGCAAAGCCTGTCACGACGCCTACCGAAAAAAATAAGTTCGCTTTGTGCAAAAGCATAACGCCCCATCCGGGGCGTTATGCTTTTGGGCGAACAGGGGCCTCTCAGTAAGCGGGTAGCGTTTGCAGGCTGTTTACCCACAGCACCACCCCGGCACAACAGGCGGCAATGAGTAGCGCACGCAGGCGCATGGCGGCGTCGTCGCGCGCAGGCACGCATCCCCGGGTCGCCGCCGCTTCCGAGGCGTCGCCGGTGATCATGGTTTTTATCAGCGGCTCACGGCGCACCAGGGTATGCCACAGCACCGCCAGCACATGCAAGCCAAGCAGCGCAATCAGCACCCACTCATTGGCTTTGTGCAGGCGTGTCAGTGTCGCAGCAAGATCGGCGTCGATATAGCCGTTGAGCGGACCCTGGATCATGATGTCATCGCTGACAAACAATCCGCTGACAGCCTGAAATCCCAGCGCCAGCAGCATGGCCAGCACGGACAGCGCTCCGAGCGGATTGTGGCCGGCAACGTGCAATCGGCCGCGAAGATAGGCGGCCAGCGCGGCCGGTCCGCGTACAAACTGTGCAAAACGGGCGTAATGCGAGCCGAACAGCCCCCACAGCACACGAAACAGGATGAGGCCCAGTGTGGCCAGCCCGAAGCGTACATGCCAGTCCATGTACAGGCCGCCCAGTTTGATCGTGATGAAAGCACCCGCAACACAGGCCACCAGGGCCCAGTGGAATAACCGTGACCTGCTCCCCGTGATTAGTACGAAATCGATGTAGAGTCCGTTCCCAAAGGAATGGCAATGAAGAAACGATTTACGGAAGAGCAAATCATCGGCGTGCTCAAGGAAGCCGATGCAGGTGCCAAGCCCGCAGAGTTGTGCCGCAAGCACGGAATCTCCGAGGCAACGTACTACAACTGGAAGGCGAAGTTCGGTGGCATGACGGTGTCGGACGCTCAGAGGCTCAAGGAGCTGGAGCAGGAGAACAACAAGCTCAAGAAGCTGTTGGCCGAGTCGATGCTGGACAAGGCGGCGCTTCAGGATCTGCTAAGCCGAAAGTAGTCAGCCCGCAGGCCAAACGCGAGGCGGTCAGGACATTAATGACCGAGCGCAGCATGGGTGTTACCCGGGCCTGTGGGCTGGTAGGAATTTCGCGGTCGCTGTTTGCCTACGAGAGCACACGCTCAGGCGATGCTGCGCTGACCGAGCGCATGAAAGAGATGGCAGTGGCGAAACGACGCTACGGCTATCGGAGGATCCATGTGCTCTTACGTCGCGAAGGCTGGCAAGCAAATCACAAGCGAATCTGGCGGCTGTACAGTCTGGCAGGGTTAAGCGTGCGAAAACGAAAGCGTAAGCGAATCGCGGCGACCGAGCGCGTGGTTCGCCCAGCGGCAATCGCGCCGAATCAGAGTTGGTCAATGGACTTTGTGGCCGACGGCCTAGCCTATGGCCGCCGATTCCGCTGTTTGACTATCGTCGATGACTACACTCGCGAATGCCTGGCCATCGAGGTCGATACGTCGTTGCCGGGACTGCGTGTTGCCATGGTGCTGCAACGGCTGGCGGAGATGCGTGGCCTGCCGCGATCTATTACCGTGGACAACGGGCCAGAGTTCGCCGGAAGAGCCTTGGACGCCTGGGCCTACCAAGCAGGCGTAAAGCTGTCGTTTATTCGGCCGGGTAAGCCGGTGGAGAACGCTTATATCGAAAGTTTCAACGGCAAGTTCCGCGACGAATGCCTTAACGAGCACTGGTTCTTGTCCCTGCGACAGGCTAAAAGCTTGATCGAAAACTGGCGAGTCGAGTACAACACCGATCGGCCTCACAGCGCGCTCGGATATTTAACGCCGGCGCAATTCGTGCAGGCTCATCAGAAAGAAGGTCTTTTACCCCTGGGCTCTATGTCGGTGCCGTACTAAATCTGGGGGCAGGTCACCTGGGCTCTATGTCGGTGCCGTACTAAATCTGGGGGCAGGTCAACCGGGTGGGAAGATTCCATATACGCGGCGTAGAGGACATCAGGCTGGATCCTGGTGTTTGCTTGAGGCGGCCAATGTAGCATGGGCCGACGCCACGTTTGACGCCGTTCAGGCCGACAGCCTGCGCTGGCGCGACACCGATTCGATGCGATGGACGTGTTCGTGGCGAAAGCGGATGCGCTGGCCGCGTTTTGCGCCGCAGGGCTGGATCAGCTCTGTGGTGTAAGTGGTCGTGCCGTTGATGGGCGCGTTGTAGATGACTGTGGCGCGAATGGCTTTGCCGTCGGCAAGTCTGAGGTGAACGACGTCACCGACATTGATGGGCGTATCGTTCAGTTGGGACTGGCTGGGGCGGCGCACCAGATCATTGGTGTTGAGCTGCTTGTTCATATGTTTTCCTAGTTAAAGTTGTTTTATGGAAACACGGCTCCGGCTTGACCGGATTGCGTACTTCTATGGTGGTGCGTGGAGATGCACCGATGCCCGGCGTTGGTGGGCGGTGGCCACAATGGCCTGTGGCGGAACGACAATGTCCCTGGATGCTTCTTGTCAGCCTGTCATGGGCTGCACAAGGTTGCTGGCCGACAAACCGCAGGCTCAGCTGTTGCGCGGTGGAAAACGAAAAAGGAAGAATGTGCCTGGCACAGACATCCCGAACGATATCGATGACGCGGCCGCCTGAATAAATGTTGGATGTGGCGGCAGCCCCATGGGAAGGCGGCATCGATGCAGGATTGGCGGCTGGCGCCCGCTGGGGGCGTCAGCTTCGGAAAACTTAGGCCTAATGCGCCCGAGCTACCGTCAGGTGTAAGCGTGCCAAAGGATCAACTCGATAAGCCGAAACAATGGACCTTTCACACCTGGGTTGATTGCCGTGTTGGTGCCGCGCGGCTACCCTAAATTGGCTGCCACTCGGGCGCCTGGGTCGCGTTGCGGCTGCACAGAAATCTAGCCAACCTTATCGATGCTATATCTAAGTAATTGTTTTGTCAAGTATTGTTGTGACATCGCGCTTACGTTCGCAACAAAGTCCCCCACGGCCCAAAGATGGGGACGGGTTGGGCTAAGCTTTGAGTTCGTCATTTGATAGGTCTGCCTGTTTGTTGATCTCGGTCCTGTCTCCTTTGGTGCGCCGTCTGGCCCGCATGTTGGCCGGGAGCTATGGGCTGCGCGCTGCGCTTATCGTCTCCGTTGCATTGGCCGTGGGGGGCTGCACTCAGAATGAGCCCCAGGAGCGCGCCGCGCTCATTGCGTGGCTGCAGCAAGACAGCAATGCCGCGCCGGACGCCGGGACGCTCAGGCGCTTTGGTGACTATCGGCAGCACCATGCGGTCATCGGTGCCTATCTGCAGGTGCAGGCAGGCGCCTCGCACAGCATCGAGCAGGCATTGAGCGAATTGCCTGCGCACAGTGTGCAGGAGGTCGCCTCCCGTCGCGAGCGTTTACTGGTTCTGCGTGCCAGCCTTCATCGCGAACAGCAGCACCTCGAACAGGCGTATCGTCAGGCCGTTTCGCAGCGCAAAGATCTGATGCAGGCGCCGGACCTCAAGGTGGCTTACGATCAGGCCTTTGAGCGGCTGGTGACCCACCCGCAGGCCGTCATGGTGTCTCTGATGGATCTACTGGAAGAGCCGCTTTCGGTGTCGTTGAAGGTCGCCGATTTTGTTGCTCTGCATCAGGATCAGATCACCGTGGCAGGGCCCGTGACACAGGTCATGGACCCCACGGTGCGCGATGCGCTCAATGCATTACTGGATACGCTCAACGCGCAGTCGCGCGCTCTGCAGCGCGCCGCCGCGCTCTGTAGGCAGTTGGAGCTATGTTCGACCGGGCCCGGCGGGGCCTCACCCTCAATGGCGCCCGCGCCGCGTTTTCAGGACGACTTATGACGCAATCGCCACCCATGCATAATCGGACGTTTATCGCCCTGTTGATCATCGTGACCCTTGCCTTTCTCTGGCTGCTCTGGCCATTTTTTGGCGCGGTGTTCTGGGGCACGATTCTTGCCATTATTTTCTCCCCCTTGCATCGGAAGCTGGCGCGCCGGATGGCGCCACGCACGACGTTGGCCGCGCTGCTGTCGTTGGGGCTGGTACTGCTGGTCGTGATCATTCCTCTGATCCTCATCACCGGATCCCTTGTCCAGGAAGGGGCCAGCCTCTATGAGCGCATGCATTCCGGGTCGCTGAATTTCGGTACTTACTTTCAGCAGATCATGGATGCGATGCCGCCAATCGTGCATGATCTATTGGCGCGTTTCGACCTGAACGACCTGGGCAGCATTCAGGAAAAACTGTCGGCGGGAGCGATGCAGTTGAGCCAGTTCGTGGCGACGCAAGTGGTCAATATTGGTCAGGATACGGCGCAATTTCTGATCAGCTTTGGCGTAATGCTGTATTTGCTGTTTTTTCTTCTGCGCGACGGCTCGCGACTTTCGCGCCGACTGCGGCGTGCTGTGCCGATGGATGAGGGCTACAAGCAGCATCTGTTCCGCAAGTTCACCACCGTGGTGCGTGCGACCGTCAAGGGCAACATTGCGGTGGCCGCGGCTCAGGGAGCGCTGGGCGGCATCATCTTCTGGGTGCTAGGCATTCAAGGGGCATTGCTGTGGGGCGTCATCATGGGGTTCCTGTCCCTGCTGCCGGCCGTCGGCGCGGGCCTCATCTGGGCGCCGGTGGCGATCTATTTCCTGGTGACTGGCGCCATCTGGCAGGGTGTCGTGCTGATTCTTTTCAGCGTGCTGATCATCGGCATGGTCGACAATGTTTTGCGTCCGATCCTGGTGGGCAAGGACACCAAACTGCCTGACTATGTCATCCTGATTTCGACGCTCGGCGGCATGGCCCTGTTTGGCCTGAACGGCTTTGTCATCGGGCCGTTGATTGCTGCGTTGTTCGTGGCGTGCTGGGATCTGTTTTCTCCGCCCGACCCCGAAAACCTGCCCAAGGACGCGGACAGTTTGCCCGCAGCCGAACCCCGCGGCAAACCCTGAATCGGCCGCGCCAGGGCCATGGCCGCTTGGGGCGCGGCCATGCCAAGGAGACTCGCATGACAGCCATTGCCAGTGATATCCAACTGCGCCCTTTGGAGCGCGGTGACCTGCATTTCGTGCATGCGCTCAACAACAACGACGCGATCATGCGCTACTGGTTCGAGGAGCCCTACGAGGCTTATGACGAACTGATGGCGCTCTATGACAGGCACATCCACGACCAGTTCGAGCGCCGTTTCATCGTGCAGCGTGAGGCCGGCCAGATGGTGGGTCTGGTCGAACTGGTCGAAATCAACCATATCCACCGGCGCGCCGAGTTCCAGATCATCATCGCACCGGGTTTTCAGGGGCACGGCTATGCCAAGGCCGCCACCCGGATTGCCATCGGGTAGGCCTTCCGGGTGCTGAACTTGCACAAGGTTTATCTGGTCGTCGACAAGCAGAATGAGGCCGCCGTTCACATCTATCAGGCCTGCGGTTTCTCGGTGGAAGGTGAGCTGCGCGAGGAATTTTTTTCCAATGGACGTTATCGCGATGCTTACCGGATGAGTCTGCTGCAGTCTGAGTATCTGAGTACATATGGCAGCATTCCTGAGCATGCATCGGTGCTGCGCGATTGGCAGCCCCAGATTGACGGCGAGTGAGGTTTGGCGCCGTGCTGGCCGCAGCCATGTTTAATCGGCCAGTACACAGGTATTGCGCCCGCGTGCTTTGGCTGCATAGAGTGCATCGTCGGCGCGCTTGAGCAGGCGCTGATAGTCGGGATGGCCATCGTGGGTGGCCACCCCCACGCTCATTGTGACTCGCTTTTGTGAGCCGTCAGGCAGCAAAAGCGCCTTGTCCTGCAGGCGTTGGCGCAGATTCTCGGCTACGTGCTGTGCCTGTGTCGAGTCGGCGTCCACCAGTACCACCAGGAATTCCTCCCCGCCCAGCCTGAATGTGTAGTCGCCGCCGCGGCTGTACGTGGATACGAGCGCGGCGACCTGTTGCAACACGACGTCGCCGGCATCATGGCCATATTCATCATTGACGGTTTTGAAGTAATCGATGTCCACCATCAGCACCGACAATGGCGAGTCGGTTTTGCGGGCATAAGACACCTCCTTGCTCATGACGACATGCAGGAATTTTCGGTTCAGCAAGTAGGTCAGCGTGTCTCTGCCGGAGTCCAGGTGATTGGCTTTCTCGAACAGGGCGTCGACGAGGTAGGCCAGGGTCCTGGTGGCTTCACGTACGGCGTGCAATAGCCGCAGACGGTCCTGTGGGTCGTCGCTCTCATCGAGCAGCCTGTCGATCGCCTCGATCTGCAACCGTGCCTGCGTGGTCTCCTGGGCGCCTTCGAAAGCATGTGCGGCCTTGTGCGTGAACCATAGCCCAAACTCGGATTTTCGCAGCCGGGGAAGCATTGCCCGGCTGTCGCCGACCGACAGGCCGAACAACAACTGGTTCTCCCAATCCAGCAGGGCGGCGCGTTGACGTTCCTTTTCTGTGCCCACATTTTGAGACAGGCTGAGCAAACGATAGCCTTCTTCGGCGCGCGCATTGCGATCGTGCGAGTTGGCGTAGGCGAGCGACATCATCTCGATGGAGAACAGCATGATCTCGCCCAGATAGTCAGCCAGTGGCCAGCGCAACGTCTGCGGAACATCGTCGTCGTGAGCCACGCCGGCCCGCAGGTGATTGATCAGCATGCGGGTGCCCTGCATCACGAGATAGAAGGGGATGTCTATGCGCGCGTGCACCTCACCCACGCGCTGCTGAAACGTGACGGCACTCGCATAGTCATGATGAACTGCTGCGCCGAACACCGTTCGGAGCCAGCTTTGCAATGAGGCGTGCAGTTTCTGGTGGACGAGTTGGTCAGATAGAAAATAGGCGGCCGCCTCGTCGGCCAGCATGGTCTCGTAGAAGGCAGTGGCAAGCTCGCCAGCCTGTCTGTCGATGCGCTCAAGGGCCAGGTGGATGACTTCGGCGGGGTACGGCGCGCAGATTTTTTTCCAGCGCGCCACGAACATATCGGTGTGGAGTTTCAAGACAGGATACTTAAAGAAGAAAAGACGGCGCTTTTCAGGCCGTGGCTAGCAGAGCAGCCCGGTTGCGACTGCCGCGGGGCTTCTCCACATGATGTGCCGATCGCCGATCGAGGCTTACTGCGGCTGTAGTTTGCCCAGGATAAAGCCGTCGACCTGGGCCAGGCGGCCTCGCCACAGCGTCGGTTGCAGGCTGATCGGCTCGCCATCTGTGGTGAAGAAGAGCGCATCGCTCAAGTGGATGTAGTTGGGCCGTGGATCGACAGGTTGAGGCTGCCGGAAGACATCACCCAGTTCGGCCAGGGTAGTGCGCACGTGACCTGCCCCCAGATTTAGTACGGCACCGACATAGAGCCCAGGGGTAAAAGACCTTCTTTCTGATGAGCCTGCACGAATTGCGCCGGCGTTAAATATCCGAGCGCGCTGTGAGGCCGATCGGTGTTGTACTCGACTCGCCAGTTTTCGATCAAGCTTTTAGCCTGTCGCAGGGACAAGAACCAGTGCTCGTTAAGGCATTCGTCGCGGAACTTGCCGTTGAAACTTTCGATATAAGCGTTCTCCACCGGCTTACCCGGCCGAATAAACGACAGCTTTACGCCTGCTTGGTAGGCCCAGGCGTCCAAGGCTCTTCCGGCGAACTCTGGCCCGTTGTCCACGGTAATAGATCGCGGCAGGCCACGCATCTCCGCCAGCCGTTGCAGCACCATGGCAACACGCAGTCCCGGCAACGACGTATCGACCTCGATGGCCAGGCATTCGCGAGTGTAGTCATCGACGATAGTCAAACAGCGGAATCGGCGGCCATAGGCTAGGCCGTCGGCCACAAAGTCCATTGACCAACTCTGATTCGGCGCGATTGCCGCTGGGCGAACCACGCGCTCGGTCGCCGCGATTCGCTTACGCTTTCGTTTTCGCACGCTTAACCCTGCCAGACTGTACAGCCGCCAGATTCGCTTGTGATTTGCTTGCCAGCCTTCGCGACGTAAGAGCACATGGATCCTCCGATAGCCGTAGCGTCGTTTCGCCACTGCCATCTCTTTCATGCGCTCGGTCAGCGCAGCATCGCCTGAGCGTGTGCTCTCGTAGGCAAACAGCGACCGCGAAATTCCTACCAGCCCACAGGCCCGGGTAACACCCATGCTGCGCTCGGTCATTAATGTCCTGACCGCCTCGCGTTTGGCCTGCGGGCTGACTACTTTCGGCTTAGCAGATCCTGAAGCGCCGCCTTGTCCAGCATCGACTCGGCCAACAGCTTCTTGAGCTTGTTGTTCTCCTGCTCCAGCTCCTTGAGCCTCTGAGCGTCCGACACCGTCATGCCACCGAACTTCGCCTTCCAGTTGTAGTACGTTGCCTCGGAGATTCCGTGCTTGCGGCACAACTCTGCGGGCTTGGCACCTGCATCGGCTTCCTTGAGCACGCCGATGATTTGCTCTTCCGTAAATCGTTTCTTCATTGCCATTCCTTTGGGAACGGACTCTACATCGATTTCGTACTAATCACGGGGAGCAGGTCAAGAGGAATTAAAAAACACTTGCGAACGCAGCGTATGTTCCGCCATGCCAGACTGCACCATGCTGCCGTGTCAGGTGGCATTCCTGAATCCATTTCTATTCACGCCCGTCCAGCAGAGATTGCAGACCGCGCATTGCCGGGACACTGGGAGGGTGATCTCATTTCGGGAACAAATAAAAGTGTTATTGCCACGATCGTAGACCGAAGCACACGATTTACCGTGCTTTGTAAGATCAACGATAAGCGGGCCGAAACCGTCACCCAAGCTCTTGTCGAGCAGATGCGCCAGCTCCCCACGCAACTCAGGCAAAGCCTTACCTGGGATCGTGGAGCTGAGTTGTCAGCGCACAGACGTTTTAGTATGGAGACTAATATGGCCGTTTACTTCTGTGATCCGGGCTGCCCTTGGCAACGAGGAACCAACGAAAATACGAACGGCTTGCTACGTCAATATTTCCCTAAAAAAACCAGCTTGGCCAACTATACCCAGGACGACCTCAACGAAGTCGCCACCAAGCTAAACAACCGCCCCAGAAAGACGTTAGGGTTCAAAACCCCGGCCGAAGCGTTAGACGAACTGTTGCACTGACCGTCTGAATCCACATCATCGCTTTTGCGGGGGGATTACCATACGGGCTGCGCCAGGAGTTCATCACGCCGCACTGCCCACAGCAAAACGGCATGGTCGAGCGTGTGATCCGCACGTTGAAAGAACAATGCGCGCATCGGCGCCGCTTCGAGACCATCCAGCATGCCAGCCGTGTCGTAGGGGACTGGATACGCTTTTACAACTACCGGCGCCGGCATCAGGCGCTCGGCATGAAGACCCCGGCTCAGGCATTTGCTTTAGCCGCGTAACATGAGCAGGTTCTGCTGGGTCATTACACATTGAACAACGGTAATGTCAGACGCGATTGCGGAGCGCATAGCGTTTTGCGGAGCAAAACAAAAGGCCCTCACCGAAGTGAGAGCCTTGATATTCCTTGGTGGCGCATCCCTGATTCGAACAGGGGACCTGCGGATTATGATTCCGTCGCTCTAACCGGCTGAGCTAATGCGCCAATGCGGCTTGTCGCTGCATTTCTCGTCTACCCCGCAAAATCTGCGCGATCAACGAAGAACGAAATTCTAGCACAACTAATTTTTTTCGTGCAAGCGACGGCTGCGTTTTTCCGTTCAGTTATCGCGTGCCAGTCGGATGCCACTGAACTGCCAGCGCGCCTCGGGCGGGAAGAAGTTGCGGTAGGTGTTGCGGATGTGGCGTTGCGGGGTCACGCAGGATCCACCTCGCAAGACATACTGGTTGCACATGAACTTGCCGTTGTATTCGCCGATGGCGCCTGCGGCCGCGTGAAAGCCGGGGTAGGCGTCATAGGCGCTGGCCGTCCATTCCCAGACGTCGCCGATGAGTTGCACCGGCCCGCCCGCAACACCGGGCCGCGGTGCGGGGCAGGGGGCGTAGTGTCCGCTTTCAAGCAGGTTGGCCGTGGCTGCGGGATGGCGGAGCGCGGCGAGTTCCCATTCGGCTTCGCGCGGCAGGCGTACCCGCGACCAACGGGCATAGGCGTCGGCCTCAAAATAGCTCACGTGGCAGACGGGTGCTTGCAGATCGAGGGGCTGCAGGCCGGCCAGCGTAAATGCCTGCCACTCGTCCTGTTGGCCCTGCCAGTACAGGGGCGCGCGCCAGCCCTGGGCACATACGGTGTCCCAGCCCTGCGATAGCCAGAGGTCGGGCCGGCGGTAGCCGCCATCGAGCATGAACTGAAGGTACTCGTATTGAGTGACTAAACGATTGGCCAAATGGAAGGATGGCAGCAGCACGTCATGCGCGGGGCATTCGTTGTCGAACGCGAAACCGTCGCCAGAGTGCCCGATACGGGTCTGGCCGCCGGCATAGCGGGTCCATCCGGTTGGGGTGGCGGGTGGCAGCGTCAGCCCCGCCGCGGGCAAATAGGCGGGCAGCGCCGGGTTGCAGGATAGCAAGTGCTTCAGATCAGTCAGGATGAGCTCTTGGTGCTGCTCTTCATGGTTGATGCCCAGCTCCACGATTTGATGCAGCGCGTCATCGCCGGGGTGCTGGGTCAATAGATTGGCCACCGCGTGTTCGACCTCGTGACGGTAGTCCAGTACCTCTTTGAGGCTGGGGCGAGTAAGCAGTCCCCGCTGCGGGCGGGGATGCCTGTCTCCCACGGCTTGGTAGTAAGAGTTGAACAGCACACGGTATTGGGGGTGGCGCGCCCGGTACCTGGGATCATGGCGGGCCAGGACAAATGTCTCGAAGAACCAGGTGGTATGCGCAAGGTGCCATTTGACGGGGCTGCAGTCCGGCATGGATTGCGCCTGGCAGTCCTCCGCCGTAAGCGGGGCGGCCAGAGCTTCGGTCATTGCGCGCATCTGAAGCAGGCGCGCGGCGGCATCGGCAGGAGCGGCAACCGAGTGCGGATGGGTCAGCGCACAGGTCACGTTGCTGGCGGCGAAGGGGCGGGCGGACATCATGGGGTCCTTTCAACTGCGCGCGTGATAGACGGTGAACCAGTCGCGTGCATCTGACCAGTGTTGCACGTCGTGGAAGCCGGCCTCATGCAGCAAGGCTTCAAAGCCTTCCGTGGTGTATTTGTAGGAGCTTTCGGTGTGTATGGTTTCGCCGGTATTGAACTGTCGGCGTTCGCCGGGCCACTCGACCTTCACGTCGTGCAGGGCGCGCAGATGCATTTCAACCCGCTGCCGGGAAGCATCGTAGCGCGCCATGTGCTCCCAGTCGCGGGCGTCGAAATTGCTGTGCAGGATGTGATTGACGTGCCGCAACAGGTTCAGATTGAACGCTGCGGTCAGGTGCAATGCATCGTCATAAGCCTGCTCGAGGATGTCACGCGGCTTGACACGGTCCACGCCGATCAGCGCTTGGGCGCCAAGCCGGGCCATGCTGCGCAGCAGGCCAAGAGCTTGGGGGCGGTCCAGATTGCCGATGCTGGATCCGGGAAAGAAAATCAGTCGGCCCTCGCGTGCGGTGAGCGGGGGCAGCGTCAGGCCGGCGGCGAAATCCTGCTCGATGGGCAGGATGTCCAGTCGGGGATGGCTACGCTTCAGACGCTGCACGGCCTGACGTAGATAGTCGACAGAAATATCCACCGGCATGTAGCACTGCGGTTGTAGGGCGGGTAGTAGTTTCTCCGCCTTGGCGCAGTCGCCCGCTCCAAGATCGATGAGTGTGCGTACGGTGCCGGCCCGCTGCGCGATGGCTGCGCCATGCTCCGACAATATTTCTGCCTCGCAGCGGGTGGGGTAATACTCCGGCAGTAGCGTGATGGCGCTGAACAACGTCGAGCCCAGCCCGTCATAGAGATACTTGGGTTCGATGGAAGCGCGGCAAGCAAGCAGACCGGCTTGCAGGGCGAGGTGGCCGTCGGCGGGCTCTTGGGTGGCGCGTTGATTGATCAGCCGCAGGTGGGCTGAGTGAGTGCCGCCGGTTTTGATCAGGGGCGGCCTTGAGTGCTGCGGGTGCTTCTGTGGGGGGGCCATGATGGATTCCCTTTGAAGTCGCGCTGAAATGTCATTGTGGGCGAGGTGGGGCGGTTGCTGTCAACAGCACGGGCCGGGTTGCAATGGTTTTTTACGAAATGCCGGGCTTGAGCAGACGTTGCATGCTGCAACACAGTCTTGCTGCTGCGCGCGGATCTGCCGCTTCAGAAATATGGATTTACGGCTAGTTGCCAAACCAGAGGACTGCGGGCCAGCGTCGCTGGAGAATAAGGGCCAGGTAGTTCCGCTAGGGAGGCCATATGACTCGCATTGTGCTTGCGCGTTTTGACAGTATGGCTTCGGCTCGCAGTGCGGCGCATGCTCTCATCGCCGACGGCATCACTGAGCAAGCCGTAAGCCTTCTGCTGGAGGATGGTTGCCACCCGGCTCCCAGCCACCGGGGCATGGATTTGCGTTTGCCCTCTGTCCGTTATGCCGCCATGGCTAGCTGTGAAGATTCAATAGGTTGTATGCATGGTTCATCCGAACCGGATTTGAGAAACTGGAAATCGCCAACCCCCCAGTTCACTCAAGGAGCCCGGCCGGATGAACACCCATAAGCATGCCCGATTGACCTTCCTACGTCGCCTCGAAATGGTCCAGCAATTGATCGCCCATCAAGTTTGTGTGCCTGAAGCGGCCCGCGCCTATGGGGTCACCGCGCCGACTGTGCGCAAATGGCTGGGCCGCTTTCTGGCTCAGGGCCAGGCGGGCTTGGCCGATGCGTCCTCGCGCCCGACGGTCTCGCCCCGAGCGATTGCGCCGGCCAAGGCGCTGGCTATCGTGGAGCTGCGCCGCAAGCGGCTGACCCAAGCGCGCATCGCCCAGGCGCTGGGCGTGTCAGCCAGCACCGTCAGCCGCGTCCTGGCCCGCGCCGGTCTGTCGCACCTGGCCGACCTGGAGCCGGCCGAGCCGGTGGTGCGCTACGAGCATCAGGCCCCCGGCGATCTGCTGCACATCGACATCAAGAAGCTGGGACGTATCCAGCGCCCTGGCCACCGGGTCACGGGCAACCGACGCGATACCGTTGAGGGGGCCCGGCTGGGACTTCGTCTTCGTGGCCATCGATGACCACGCCCGCGTGGCCTTCACCGACATCCACCCCGACGAGCGCTTCCCCAGCGCCGTCCAGTTCCTCAAGGACGCAGTGGCCTACTACCAGCGCCTGGGCGTGACCATCCAGCGCTTGCTCACCGACAATGGCTCGGCCTTTCGCAGCCGCGCCTTCGCCGCGCTGTGCCATGAGCTGGGCATCAAGCACCGCTTTACCCGACCTTACCGCCCACAGACCAATGGCAAGGCCGAACGCTTCATCCAGTCGGCCTTGCGTGAGTGGGCTTACGCTCACACCTACCAGAACTCCCAACACCGAGCCGATGCCATGAAATCCTGGCTACACCACTACAACTGGCATCGACCCCACCACGGCATCGGGCGCGCTGTACCCATCTCCAGACTCAACCTGGACGAATACAACCTATTGACAGTTCACAGCTAGCGCCGCCGCCTTGGCGACGGTCGGGGCCATCGTCGGTGGTGTTTTTTCAGCCGCACTGCATGTCCAAGGTATGGGGGGTATGCTCGTCGGTGCGGCAGCCGGCGCCTATGTCGGCGCCATGGCGGGCGCCATGTTTTTACTGCGTGCTTTGCGACAGACGCAGCGCAGACTGGTGCAGTCGGAGGATGAGGCGGCCAGCCGCGGTGTGGTGCTGGCCGCGCAGATCCATCCTGATGAAGAGGGTGCTGTTCTGAGCCTGCTCAATGATGCGGGTGGGCGGCATATACAGCGTCAGCAGCATGTCGGCCGTGCGCCGGCATCGTGGGCGCCGCGTGATCGCCGCCTGGATCGGGCCGGGCACACGCAGTGGCAGAGTTGAGGCGCTTTGCGCGCTTTTGCTGCGTGGTTGGCGTGCTGTGGCTGACAGGCTGTGCGACAGTGCCCGGCCCGCAGGCGTTGCAGGAGCGCCGCCAACAGGCAGCGCTGTCGGCAGCTTCTGCGCAGAGCAGCTATCTGAAAGGCCGGCGTGTGGTGGCTCGGGTCACTGACACCGGCGAACAGGCCGATTTTCTGGGGCGCCATCTTGCCGTCGAGGGTGCGATTGCCGGCACGGCGCTGGTGGCTGGAAACCACGTCAGGTTGCTGGCGGATGGGAGGGCGACGTATGAGGCCATGTTGCGCGCCATCTCCCGCGCCCGCGCTTACATTCACATGGAGTCCTATATCTTCGATGAGGGTGAGGCTGGCGAAGCATTTGCGGAAGCCCTGATTGCGGCTCGGCAGCGCGGCGTTCCGGTGGCGGTCATGGTGGATGCGGTGGGCACGCTCGATACGCCGGAATCGTTGTTCGACCGCCTGCGTGCGGCCGGAGTGCAAGTGCTCGTCTTCAATCCGGTCAATCCGGGTCACTCGCGCAAGGGTTGGTCGCCCAATCAGCGCAATCACCGCAAATTGCTGGTGGTCGACGGCGAAGTGGGGTTTCTTGGCGGGATCAATGTCAGCGATGTGTACGCTTCGGGCAGTTCGCTGGGGCAGGGCGAGCCAGGCCAGGCCCCGTGGAGAGATACGCACCTGGAAATCCGTGGGCCAGCCGTCACGCAGATCGAGGGCGTGTTGCTTGCTGGCTAGCAGTCCCAGCACGGGCCGTCCATGCAGGGCGGGCGGTTCTTGCGCGTCGTGCCGCGCCAGGGGGATACCGTGGTGCGCATCGTGGCCAACGATCCTGACAGCGAGGACGGCTACGCCGTCTACTTGACGTTGATGTCGGCTTTCGAGAGTGCGCAGCGCTCGATCCACGTCACGATGGCTTACTTCGTGCCCGACCCCGCCTTTGTCCAGTCTCTGGCGCAAGCCGCCGAGCGAGGCGTGGACGTGGTGCTGGTGCTGCCGGGCTTTAGCGACAGTGCCGTGGTGTGGCATGCCGGGAGGTCACATTATGCCGCGCTGCTCAAGGCCGGCGTGAAGATCTACGAGCGGCGCGACAGGCTGTTGCACGCCAAAACCATGGTCGTCGATGGGGTCTGGTCCACCGTGGGTTCCAGCAACATGGATTGGCGCAGCTTTGGCTTGAATTATGAGATCAATGCTGTCGTTTTGGGACCGACGTTTGGTAGTGAGATGGAGGCCTTGTTTGCGCTCGACCGCCAGGCTTCGGTTGAAGTGACGTCCGAACAGTGGCTGAAGCGCTCATTGGACGAGCGCTTCATGGAGACATTCTCGCGGCTATTCGAGCGTTGGCTCTAGGCTGGCTCGGACTGTTGGGGTTGCAATTCGGCCAGGGCTGTAGTGATGTCGGTGACAGGCTGGAAGGAATCGGCCGTGGCCATGCTCCAACCTACCTTGAACACGTTGTGGCGAAACTCTCCGCGCAGCAGTTCTCCCGGAGTGAGTTCCGGAAAAAGCGCGGATAGCAGACGCACTTCGCTGGAAGAAATGCGCCGAGCAATATGGTGCGTGCGCAGTTGGTTGGGGTGCGTCAGGCCCGCAGCTTCCAGGAGTTCTGCCAGCGCGTGCAATGTATTCTGATGAAAATGTGCAACACGCTGGGCTTTGTCGGGTACGACCAGCGCGCGTTGGCGCATGGGATCCTGGGTGGTCACCCCCGTGGGGCATTTGCCTGTGTGGCAGGCCTGGGCCTGGATGCAACCAATGGCGAACATGAAGCCGCGCGCCGCATTGCACCAGTCGGCGCCCATGGCCATGACGCGTGCCATATCAAAGGCCGTGATGATCTTGCCCGAGGCGCCGATACGGATGCGGTCGCGCAGGTTCACGCCCACCAGGGTGTTGTGGACCAGCCGTAAGGCCTCGCGCAATGGTGTGCCGACATGGTCGACGAATTCCACTGGCGCCGCACCCGTGCCACCTTCGGCGCCGTCGACCACGATGAAGTCTGGCGTAATACCCGTTTTGAGCATGGCTTTGACGATGGCGAACCACTCCCATGGGTGACCCACGCAGAACTTGAAGCCGACCGGTTTGCCGCCCGAGAGCGCACGCAGACGCGCCACGAAGTGCATGAGACCCACCGGCGTGTCAAAGGCGCTGTGGCTCGACGGCGAGTTGCAGTCCTGCCAAGCTGGCACCCCGCGTGCTTCGGCGATCTCCAGGGTGACTTTGCTCGCAGGCAAAATGCCCCCGTGTCCGGGTTTGGCGCCCTGAGAAAGCTTGATCTCGATCATTTTGACCTGCGGCGTACAGGCATTGCGAACGAACGCTTCTTCCGAAAAATTGCCTTGCTCGTCGCGGCAACCGAAATAGCCCGAACCAATATTCCAGACCAGCGCGCCACCCGGTTGGCGATGGTAGCGGCTGATTCCACCTTCGCCTGTGTCATGGGCAAAATTGCCGATGCGCGCGCCATCATTGAGAGCCAGCACGGCATTGGCCGACAAGGCGCCGAAGCTCATGGCCGAGACGTTGAAAGCCGACATGGAATACGGTTGGGTGCAGTCCGCCCCGCCGACCTGGACCCGGAAATCGGAATCGGTGATGTGCGAGGGAGCCATGGAATGGTTTATCCACTCATAGCGGTCTCCGTAGACGTCTTCCTGAGTGCTGAAAGGGCGTTTGTCGATTTCTTGCTTGGCGCGTTGATAGACGATCGAGCGCTGTGCGCGCGAGAACGGCGCGGCGTTGGTGTCATCCTCAAGGAAGTATTGCCGGATTTCCGGCCGGATGAATTCAAACAGAAAGCGCAGGTTGCCGATGACCGGGTAGTTGCGCCGAATCGCGTGCCGAGGCTGGACGATGTCGTAGATGCCAAGCAGGCTCAACGCCGCCAGCGGCAGGGCTGCCCACAGCCAGACCGGGCCGCGCAGTTCGGCAAGCGTGATACTTGCGGCCGCGCCAATGAGGATGAGAGCAAAAGCCGTGTGGCGGCCAGCGATCCAGTGCATATGCCTCTCCGAGGTACTGATTTGCTGCCAACCTTAACAGAATCGCCTGACAGCTCTCTCAAGAGAGGCACGGGCATGCCTCAACGGAAAAGCCCCGCCAGCCGGATTGCAGTCCGGATGGCGGGGCTGGTGCGCGGTGCCGCTGTGGCTAGCAGCTTGACGGGGCAGGTGTCTTTTCGACGGCTAGCGCGAAGTACGGACGCAGATGCACGCCTAGTGCGCTGCCCAGGAAGGCGGCAGGCAGCCACAGCCATGCGTGCAGGCTTCCTGACAGAATGCCGCTGAAATACGCGCCAATGTTGCAGCCGAATGCCAGCCGTGACCCATAGCCCAGCAAGAGTCCGCCGATGATGGCACCTGCCAGCGATCGGGCCGGGACCTTCCAGATTGGTGCGAATTTGCCCGCTGCCGAGGCGGCAGCAAGCGCTCCAAGCATCAGCCCGACATCCATGACCGACGTGACATCCCGGCTGATCGGGGCAGCCAGCGCGGCCTGCTGCTTGGTCCAATATGCCCATGTGGAAACGTCACCGCCAAAGGCGTCGAGAATTTTGGCTCCCCATAGCGCGAAGGCCGAGGTAATTCCCCACGGACGGCCGGCCAGCGCGAGCGTGGCAAAGTTGAGAATCACCAGTGCAATCCCGCCCCAGATCAGCGGCCAAGGGCCTTGCAGCAGGGTTGCTGGGCGGCTGGTGTGCGCCGCGGAAGAAATCAGGTGGCCATGACGACGCTTCTCCAGCACGGTGGTCAACCAGGCAATAAAGGCAAAGACGGCCAGATTGGCCACTAGCGCCGTAGGCAGCCCCCAGGTCTTGATAAGCGAAGTGGGCGGCAGCGCCGGAAGACTCGACCACCACGGGAAATTGGCTGTCGCGATGACCGAGCCGACGATGAAGAACAACAGCGTGACGATCATCCGAGTGTTACCGCCGCCCACGGCAAAGAGCGTGCCTGAGGCGCAGCCTCCGCCTAATTGCATGCCGATACCAAACAGGAAGGCACCCAGGAGCACGGAGACGCCAGGCGGCGACACCAATCCATTGACCGGCATTCCAAACAATGTGCCGGAGGCCAGGAAAGGGAAGAACAGAACGACACCGAAGGCCAGCATCACCATCTGCCCGCGCAGGCCCGCGCCGCGCCGATCGGAGACGAAGACCCGCCACGCTTGCGTGAACCCGAAGGACGCGTGATAGAGCGTCACGCCCAATAGCGCGCCGACGATCCACAGCGCACTCTGGCGCCAGCTTACCGTTTGCAGCAGGTAGAACGCGCCGGCGAGAACCAGCAGCAACGCGATCAACAGCGGTTTGCGGTTGACCTGAATGACTGCGGAGGGAAAGGGCAAGGTCGAGGCGGGTGTGCTCATGGTTGCACCGAGAAGGCAGAAGGAAGGCGTGCGGACGCCCCAAGAGTGGCAGTATAGAAGAGAGCTTTAATAACAAAAAATAATTGTTTATTGTTATAATATTTCTACTTGGTATATTTACATGCTTAGTCGCCATGCCAGGGCCGCAAGCGTGGCCAGAAGAACCGGCAGGGTCAGTACAAGGCCTACCCGGAAGTAATAGCCCCAGGAGATGTGCAGCCCCTTGCGCGCCAGCACATGCAACCACAGCAGGGTAGCGAGGCTGCCGATGGGCGTGATCTTCGGCCCCAGATCGCTGCCGATCACGTTGGCGTAAATCATGGCCAGGCGAGTGCCCTCATGGGCAACCTGCGCATCGGCAATAGACAATGCTCCGATCAGAACGGTGGGTAGATTGTTCATGACGGAAGACAGCAACGCGGTGGCAATACCCGTGCCCAGCGAGGCACCCCATATGCCGGCGTCGGCGCACCTCTCAAGCAAGTGGGTCAGGGCCTGAGTCAGCCCGGCGTTGCGCAAGCCGTAGACAACCAGATACATGCCGAGCGAGAA
Source organism: Bordetella holmesii (assembly GCF_020735985.1). Lineage (NCBI taxonomy): Bacteria > Pseudomonadati > Pseudomonadota > Betaproteobacteria > Burkholderiales > Alcaligenaceae > Bordetella > Bordetella holmesii. The sequence goes on along the minus strand of NZ_CP085973.1, from coordinate 2,276,111 downwards.
CACCACGATATGCCAGGGGGCTTCGCGCATGATGCGCCGCGTACCCACGATATGGCGGCGCCCCGCGATCAGCAGCAGGCCTGCTGCACCCAGCGCAGCAATCGCGCTGACGGGTACTCCCAGCGGTTCGAGCAGGAAAAAGCCCGCCAGCAGCAAGGTCAGGACCACCCAGCCGGCACGAAACGTCAGGCTGTCGCGTATGGCTGTGTGTGGGGCAGGTAGATCGGCGATGTTGTAGCGGGCGGGAAGGTCGCGCCGGAAGAAGAGCCACAGCATGGCAAGAGACGATCCGACGGCCACGATGTTGACCGGCACCATGATCGCAGCGTATTGGCTGAAACCCAGCCCGAAGAAATCGGCCGAGACAATGTTGACCAGGTTGGAGACGATGAGCGGGATGCTGCCGGTGTCCGCAATGAAGCCGGCCGCCATGACGAATGCCAGCGTCGCTGCCGGGCCGAAACCCAGCGCCAGGAGCATTTCCATCACGATGGGAGTGAGGATGAGCGCGGCACCGTCATTGGCGAACAGTGCAGTGACCGCAGCGCCCAGCAGCACGATGAGCACAAACAGGCGCTGACCGCTACCGCGGCCCCAGCGCGCCACGTGCAAGGTGGCCCACTCGAAAAAACCGGCCTCATCGAGAATCAGGCTGGTGATGATGATGGCGATGAAGGTGGCGGTCGCATTCCATACGATGTGCCAGACCGCGCCAATATCCGCTAGCTGCACCACCCCGGTCAGCAAGGCCAGTGCGGCGCCTATGCAAGCGCTCCAGCCGACATTCAGACCGCGCGGCTGCCAGATGATCAGAGTAAGCGTAAAGGCAAATAGGGCGAGCGCCAGCATGGTTCAGATGGGATGGAATTGTTGGATCCAGGCGACCAGGGCCGAGATGGTAATGACAGACAGAACGGTCGACAGCAGGATAGCGCGTGACGTCGTGTTGGCGGCACGGCCATAGAGTTGGGCGAGCATGAATGGCCCGGTGCCGATAGGCAGTGCGCTGATGAGCACGGCGCACCAGGTCCATAAAGGGGGCATGGAAAACACCCAAAATGCGAGGATGGCCGTGACGGTAGGTTGAAGCAGCAACTTGCCGGCAACCAACCGGGCCACCGGACGGCCTGCGCCGCCCGGCTGCGCCTGAGCCAGGAACAGGCCGATGGTAATGAGTGCGCAAGGGCTGGCCGAGGCGCCCAACAGTTCGACGTATCGGTCCATGCCTTCGGGCAAGGTAAGCCCCAGACCGGCCCACAGCGCGCCGGCCATCGGGGCCACGAGCAGAGGGTTGCGGGCCAGAGCGCGCCCGACGTGAAGCAACGTGCTCGCCCAATGGTGCTGCTGGCGCTGGTCGTACTCGATGAGGGCGATAGCACACGCAAACAAGGCGCAGGCCGTCAGTAGCGTGGCGATGATCGCCGCTGGCAAACCGGCCGGTCCCAGCACTGCCAGGCATAGCGGGATACCCATGTACCCCGCGTTGGAGTAGGCCGCGGCAAGGCCTTCTATGGTGCGATCCGTCAGGGGCCGGCGTGGCCCGATGGTGATCAGGTTCAGGCCGAAGGTGACGCAGACGCCGCCCCAGAACGCAGCAATGAAGCCCCAATGCAGCATATCGTCCATCCTGGCTTGGGCCATGGCACGAAACAGCAGGGCCGGCAGGGACAGATAAGCCACATAGCGATTGAGCGCGTCGGTAGCGGCCGGGCCCAAGACGCGCGCGCGAGCAGCGAGCCAGCCGGTCAGTATCAGGGCGAAGACCGGCAGCGTGGCATTGACGACGGCGGACATGGCGCAAGGCGGATTTCGAAAGCAGCCATTCTACTGAAGCCGCAGGTACTTGGAGGCGCTGCCGCTCCCTGAGACAATCGCAGCACCACAACTTGCTGGAACCGTCGTCATGAGCACTGTGTCTTCCTCACCCGTTCGCATCGTCATTGGTACCTGGGATCGTCTGCGCGAGCACGCCACCTCGGTCCGTCATGAGGTTTTCGTGCTCGAGCAAAACGTGCCTACGGAAATCGAGCTCGGCGATGAGGATGCCGTTTCGGTCCATGCTGTCGCTTACGATCTCGAGGATAGGCCGGTGGGTACGGGGCGGCTGCTGCTCGATGGCCACATCGGTCGCATGGCCGTACGTAAATCGGTGCGGGGCACCGGCGTGGGCGGGCGTGTGCTCGACGCGCTTATCGAGCAAGGGCATGGGGAAGGGGAAGGTCATCGCATGCTGGTGCTGCATGCGCAGACCCATGCCAAAGCCTTTTATGAGGCCCACGGGTTTCGTGCCGACGGCGATGAGTTCGTCGAGGCCGGGATTCCTCACGTTGTCATGGTCCGCGAGCTGACGCGCACTCCGTGAGAAGGTGGCTGGCTGCGCGCCGCCATATCTTCTCTTGCTAGGAGCGGGCGCGGTGCCCTATCGCTGGGGGCGCAAGCCCGGCCAAGCCGCGACGGGTATAAAAAAACCAACCTGATAAAAGGTCGGGTTTTTTTAAAAGCGGTGGTGCCCAGGAGAGGACTCGAACCTCCACACCTTGCGGCACATGGACCTGAACCATGCGCGTCTACCAATTCCGCCACCTGGGCTCTGTCGATTTTGCGTTGCCGCGCAATCAGCAGGACGCGAATTATGCCCCCTTTTTAAGGGGGGTGCAAGTCACCCTAAAAGATATTTTCGGCGGGTTGCCGCTATCCTTGAGGTTTTGCCGCGACCTGTGGCGTTTCTCGGATCACTGCTTTATGTCCCGTCCGCATTGTGGCCGTTGCGAGCGACCGCTTACGCATTGTTTGTGTCCGATGTTGCCCAAGTTGCCGTCCCAGACGCGAGTGCTTTTTTTGCAGGACCCACGGGAGGCCGGGCATGCGCTGAATACCGCCCGGCTCGCCTGGCTGGGGTTGGCTCGGGCTGCCCGAGTGGTGGCCGATGAGTTTGATGAAAGACTCTGGATGCGTCCCGGCCAACAGGCGCTGTTGTTGTTTCCGGGGCCCGCGGCTGCGGTGGCCGCGCCGCCCGTGCCCGGCGGGTTGCCGCGCTTGCTGGTGGTGCCCGACGCGACCTGGCGGCGCGCCCGCAGCATGGTTGCGCGCCATCCCTCTCTGGCGGCGTTACCCAGGCTCACCATTGCCGGCGCAGGGCAGGGGCGCTATCGCGTCCGGCACGCAGACCTGCCAGGGGCGCTGTCAACGCTCGAGGCGGTGGTGGCGGGCCTAAATGCCATGGAGAGTACGGATCGCTTTGATGCATTGCTCGAGCCGCTGGAACGGTTGGTGCAAGGGCAGATCGAGGCAATGGGGGCGGCGCGTTATGAGGCGCATCATGTCCGCCGTGAGGGCAGTCGTTCGGGCCGGCGCGATCCTTGAGGCAGGTATTTTAGGCGAGACCAAAACAAAACCCCGGCTCGCTTGGGCGAGCCGGGGTTTTGAATTTCAACCAGGCAAGAGGTCTGATGACTCTGCCTTTTATCTCTCAGTTTGAGCTCAAACTGAGAGAAAGAAACTGTGGTGCCCAGGAGAGGACTCGAACCTCCATACCTTGCGGCACATGGACCTGAACCATGCGCGTCTACCAATTCCGCCACCTGGGCACTGTGTCTGACAACATTTTTGCGCTGAATTTCACGTAGACTAGCTACTCCGCAAATCGCTGTGTTTGACTTTCAGTGTCGCACTGGGCTGACCACAGAAGCTGCGCATTATATACGGGATTCTCAGCTTTGGCAAAACGATCGAACAACGACGCAAACAAAAATAATAGATCTACTCCGGTCGTGCCCGCTGCTCCGCCGGACTTTGATCCGGACGTCCCCTCTCGCGAAGAGATTCTGAATGCCTTGCGCACGGCCGGCGCGCCTTTGGCGCCTGCCGAACTGGCGCAGCGCATGGGTGTCGAGCGCGAGGCGACCCTGGTTGGCTTTGAGCGCCGGCTCGCCGCCATGGAGCGCGATGGCCAATTGTTGCCTAATCGCAAGGGCGTGCTGTTGCTGGCCACCAAATTGGATTTCGTTGCCGGTCGCGTACAGGGCCATCGGGATGGCTTTGGCTTTCTCGTCCGCGACGACGGCGGGCAGGATATCTTTCTGTCGCCGCGCGAAATGCTAAAAGTGCTGCATGGTGACCGTGTCCTGGTCAAGCCGGCTGGCGAATACCGTGGCAAGCCGGAAGGTACCATCGTTGAGGTGATAGAACGCCGCACCAACAAGTTGGTGGGCCGTTTCCTGCATGAGCACGGCCTGTCCATCGTCGCGCCCGAAGATCAGCGCATCAAGCATGACATTCTGATCCCTCCCGGCGATACCAATGGAGCTCAGCATGGACAGGTGGTGTCGGTCGAGATTATCGAACAGCCGACCCGTCACACGCAGCCGCTGGGCAAGGTGTTCGAGGTCCTGGGCGAGATTGATGACCCTGGCATGGAAATCGAAATTGCCGTGCGCAAGTTCGACGTGCCGGTGGAGTTCTCGGAGGCGGCGCGCAAGCAGGCCGCGCGCCTGCCAGACGTTGTTCGCAAAAGCGATCTCAAGCACCGTGTGGATCTGCGCGATGTGCCGTTGATCACCATCGATGGTGAGGACGCGCGCGACTTCGACGATGCTGTCTATTGCCAGCCGGTTGATCTGGGCACGGGGCAGCGCAAGCGTCCCGGTTGGCGGCTGTTGGTGGCTATCGCCGATGTCAGCCACTATGTGAAGCCGGGCGATGCCATCGATGATGACGCCATCGAGCGTGGTACCAGCGTATATTTCCCGCGCCGTGTCATTCCCATGCTGCCCGAGTCGCTGTCCAATGGGCTGTGCTCGCTCAATCCGAACGTCGATCGCCTGGTGCTGGTCTGCGATATGGTGATTCCGGCCACGGGCGCGAAGGCCGGCACGGTCACCGCTTATCAGTTCTACAACGCGGTCATGCATTCGCAGGCGCGCACCACCTACACCAGCATCTGGGAGGCTCTGCAGCAGCCGGGTGGGCCAGCCGCGGCGGCGCTGGGCAAGCTGCTGCCGGATGTTCAGCACCTGTACGAGCTCTATCAGTTGCTGTCGCAGCAGCGTAAGAAGCGCGGCGCCATCGATTTCGACACCATCGAAACGCGGATTGTTTGCAATGAGCTCGGCCGTATCGAGCAGATCGTACCTATGGTGCGTAACGACGCTCACAAGCTCATCGAAGAGTGCATGCTGGCGGCCAATACTTGCTCGGCCGACTTCATGCATCGCAGCAAGCACCCGGGCCTTTACCGAATCCATGAGGGCCCCACGCCGGAGCGGCTGCAGGCGTTGCGTGAGTTTCTGCGCACCCAGGCGCTGTCGCTCGGCGGCGGCGACACCCCCACGGCCAAGGATTACGGCGAGTTTCTCGATACGGTGCGTGGACGGCCCGACTTTCCGCTGTTGCAGACCATGAGCCTGCGCTCCATGCAACAAGCGGTCTATAGCCCGGACAATATGGGCCACTTCGGTCTGGCCTATCCGGCGTATTCCCATTTCACTTCGCCCATCCGGCGCTATCCCGATCTGCTCACGCATCGCGTCATCAAGGCGCTGTTGCAAGGGCAGCGATATATCCCCGAGTTGCAGTCACAGCCGCTGGTTATCGGACGCAGCCAGCGCGATCACGAGCATGCCATTTGGGAGAAGCTTGGCCTGCTGCTGTCGGCCAGCGAACGCCGCGCCGACGAGGCATCGCGCGATGTGGAGGCCTGGCTCAAGTGCTGGTTCGTCAAGGAGCGCGTCGGCGAAGACTTCAGCGGTACGGTCACGGGCGTGGCGAGTTTTGGTATTTTCGTGACATTGGATACCTTGCACGTCGAGGGTCTGGTGCATGTTTCTGAGCTGGGTGGAGAGTACTTCCAGTTCAACGACTCGCTGCACGAGTTGCGCGGAGAGCGCACCGGCATGCGTTATCGGTTGACGGACAAGGTGCAGGTGCAGGTGGCGCGGGTCGACCTTGAGGCCCGAAGGATCGAGTTTCGCCTCGTCAAGGGCACGAGCTACGAATCCTTGCGCAAGCAAAGTACGCGTAATCCGGATGAGCCGCGCCGCGTCAAGAAGGCCGCTGCGCCCAAGCCTGCTGCGCTGAAGGGGCAGACGGCCAAACAGCGCCGCGCCGAGGCCAAGAAAACCAATAAAGTGCCGCCCACGCCGCCGCAGCGGCCCGCCGAAGCCGCCAAGAAGACCCCGCGTGGCCGACGCTAGCATTCGGGCGCGTTAACATTGCGGGAATCCAGGGGTGCGTCGCAAGGCTGTGCCCCGGCCCGTCGCAGCCGCGACGGGCTTTTCTGTTTTCAAAGGTAGTCATCACCATGGCGTCGACCCAAGTCCTGGCGGGGTTTCACGCAGTCGTTGCGCGCTTACGTCACGCACCTGAGTCCATCAAGGAAATCTATGTCGAAGCATCCCGCCGCGACAAGCGCATGCAGACGCTCATCGAGCAGGCCGAGCGTGCGGGGTGCCGGGTGCATCCGGTGCCCGCCGAGCGGCTCGACGGCCTGGCGCGCGGTACGCGTCACCAAGGCGTGCTGGCATTGGCCGACGAGCGTCCGTTGGCCGTCGGCGTGGGCGAGGTCCTGGACGAAATCGACGGGCCTGCCTTTCTGCTCATCCTCGACGGTGTGACCGATCCGCACAATCTCGGCGCCTGCCTGCGCACGGCGGATGCCGCAGGTGTACACGCGGTGATCGCACCACGGGATCGTGCCGTTGGCCTGAACGCCACGGTGCAGCGCGTGGCCTGCGGCGCGGCCGATACCGTCCCGTACATCATGGTCACCAATCTGGCTCGCACCATGCGCGAGCTGAAAGAGCGCGGCGTATGGCTGGTAGGCACCGACGATCAGGCCAGTCATGACATGCATGCGGTCGATGCCAGGCAGCCCATGGCTTGGGTCATGGGCGCCGAGGGGGAGGGTATACGCCGCCTGACACGCGAGACCTGCGATGAGTTGGTCAGCATCCCCATGCTGGGGTCCGTCGAAAGCCTCAACGTCAGCGTTGCCAGTGCGGTTTGCCTCTACGAGACCGTGCGTCAACGCCGCAACTGATTCTTTTCTTGCTACTACATGCCGGAAAACCGGCGCCGGGTACACCATGCACCAGAACGGCTTTACCACCACCATTCTCCATTCCGATCGCACCCAGGCTGTCGAGCACGGCGCGGTGCACAAGCCCATGCATCCGTCTTCGGAGTTCGCCTATGAGGACTCGCGCGAACTCGCGGCCGTGTTTCAGGGCAAGGCCGGGTTTACGTACGCGCGCCAGGGCACCCCGACGACCACCGCGCTGGAAGCCAAGATCAGCCAGATGGAGCGCGGCAAAGGGACGGTGAGCTTTGCCACCGGCATGGCGGCGCTGGCGGCCATTTTCACGACCCTGCTGCGCCGTGGTGATCATCTGATATCAAGCCAGTACATCTTCGGTAATACCAACAGTCTGTTGGGTACTTTGGTCGAGCTTGGCGTCGAGGTGACCGCGGTTGATGCCACCGACGCCGAGCAGGTGCGCGCGGCCGTGCGGCCCAACACCCGCATGGTGTTCACGGAAACCATTGCCAACCCCGGCACGCAGATTGCCGATCTGGCGGCCATCGGCACGATTTGCCGCGAGCTGGGGCTGGTGTATGTGGTCGACAATACGCTGACTTCGCCCTGGCTGTTTCAGCCGTGCGAGGTCGGTGCGTCGTTGGTGATGAACTCATTGTCGAAGTACATCGGCGGCCACGGCCATGCTTTGGGTGGCTCGGTGACGGACACCGGCTTGTTTGACTGGTCCGGCTACGACAACATCTTCGAGAGCTACCGTAAAGGCGCGCCCACAAGTTGGGGGCTGACCCAGATCAAGAAAAAAGGCTTGCGCGACATGGGGGGCACTCTGGCTGCCGAGCCCGCGCATCGCATTGCCATCGGTGCCGAGACACTGGCGTTGCGCATGGACCGGCACTGCAGCAATGCGCTGGCCCTGGCGCGGTTGCTGGACTCGCACCCTGGTGTGGCCAAGGTGCATTACCCAGGGCTGGCCGCGCATCCGCAGCATGATCGCGCCGGCAGTCTCTTCCGGGATGGGCGTTATGGCGGCTTGCTGGGTGTCGAGTTGGCCGACGGCATCGATTGTTTCGACTTCCTGAACCGGCTGAACATCGTGCTCAATGCCACGCATCTGGGAGATACGCGCAGCCTGGCCCTGCCGGCCGCGCACACGATTTACTACGAGATGGGCGCCGAGCGCCGGGCGCAAATGGGTATAGCCGACAGTCTCATTCGTGTCTCCGTGGGTATAGAGGACGAGGCCGACCTGTTGCTTGATTTTGATCAAGCGCTCAAGGAATCAATGGCCTGATCATTTGTTTACTGCCAACCTTGCGGACGTGCTTGGCGTTTTTGATTATTGCGCAAAGCTTTAAAAGCTAGTATCGGCGCGGTTTTTCGCATGGGTAATGCTTGACAGTCGAAGACGAGGCGGGCCTAATATGCCTCAGCGTCGCAGCTTTCCACAGCTTGAAAAAGCCTGCCAGGAAGCTGCGACGCAGCAATTAAAAGGTTGTGCTTTTGCAGCGCAAGAAATACTAAATCGTCACTCGTCAGTTCTGGCGCGAGCCCTAGATCGGCGCTTTCGCGCTGCGCGGGGCGCGTAATTCATACCTTGTGAGGGGTAATCCTGAATGAACAAAACCGAACTCATCGATCACATCGCCAGCAAAGCCGATATCTCCAAGGCGGCTGCCGGTCGCACGCTTGACGCTTTGATCGGTGCCGTCAAGACCACGCTCAAGAAAGGGGGCACAGTCACCCTGGTAGGTTTCGGCACCTTTGCCGTGTCCTCGCGCGCGGCCCGCACAGGCCGCAATCCGCGCACCGGTGAAACGATCAAGATCAAGAAAGCCAAGGTGCCGAAGTTCCGTCCCGGCAAGGCCCTGAAAGACGCTGTCAATTAAGTGCCCGTAGTGGCCGATCGCAGGCTCGTTGGGTATCGCGAGCAATCGATTTGCCGACTTGCGCAAGGTTCGCTATACTTCGGGCCGCGCAAGACTTTGAGTGGCCCCGCGCATACGGGTGCTTAGCTCAGTTGGTAGAGCGGCGCCCTTACAAGGCGTAGGTCACAGGTTCGACCCCTGTAGCACCCACCAAAGCTGCGCATCAAGCTCAAGGCCCTTGGACCCCTGGTTCAAGGGCTTTTGTGTTTTTGCACGGCCGCCCGCCATCTATTGCGGCTCGGTGCTCGCCTGTTTTGCGCGCAGCGCGCGCTGATTCCAGCCTCACGCAATCCGGATTCGTACCACCGGCAACACACGTCAGCATGCCGCGGGCGGGGCTCGTTTTGAGCGCGTAATATCGGTCAGAGTAAACTTGCGAATCATTCGCATTTGATATATCGTAGTAGACTTGGAAACGCCAGCTGGTGGCCGAGATAAGTTTCTCGGTTGCATGCTGGCGTACTCGTTAATGTTTCTGGCATGATTCATGCCTAGCCTTCAATACGGTTGGACTTCTACCCCGCAAGCGTCGGTGGGGTTACGCGTGGGAGCCGGCATCGCCGTGCTTGCTGTGCACGCAGCGGTAATTGGTGCCATTTTCTTCAATGACACTGAAGCTCCCGTTTTGCTCGATCAAGAGCCTGTCATGGTGAGCGTCATCGAAGCTCCCGTGCCCCAGGTCGCCAAGGCTGAGCCCAATCCCGAACCCCCGGTACAAGAGACTCCGCCGCCGGAGTCAGTGGTCGATCCCACGCCGGAACCCGACCCCGAGCCCGAAATCGAGCCAGAGCCCGAACCCGAGCCCGTCGTAGAAAAGCCGCCCGTTCCGGCGCCGCCGCCTCCGCCCAAACCCAAGCCCAAGCCGAAACCTCAGCCCAAGCCTCAGCCCAAAACCGAGGTCAAAGCCGACCCTACGCCCAAGCCACCGGCTGGAGAGACCGATGGCGAACAAGTCACACAAGCGCCCAAGCAAGGTCCTGCACCCGACCAGCCGGTCTTCATGTCCAGCGTCGAGTACCTGGGAGACCGGCCGGCGCCCCGGTATCCGTCGGAATCGATCCGGCGTCGCGAGCAAGGGCGGGTGATTGTGCTGGTTACGATCAATCCGCAGGGCTATGTCGACAAAGCCGTCGTCGACAGCTCCTCTGGTTTCCGTCGACTGGATGACTCGGCGATCGAGGCGGTGCGAAAAGCACGATTCAAACCACTGACTCGTAACGGGATTGCGCAAACGGCCATGGCCAGGATTCCGTTCGATTTCGGACTTAAGTGATACAAGCAAAAGGGAACTGAGATGTTCAACGTACTCCAAAATGCCATGATGGTCGTGGCCCAGGCAGCGGGCTCGGCAGCTCCCGCTGCTGCGACGCCGCCCGCCGCGCCCCAGACGCTGCAACCGGCCGCCGACGCGCTCAACGCCGCCGCTGCTGCTGCCGCCTCGGCTCCGCCGCCGGCCCCTGCGGTGCCCGACATGGGTTTCATGCACTTTGTCGCCCAGAGCGATTTCGTCGGCAAGACGCTGTTCATCATCCTCATCCTGATGTCGGTGGTGACCTGGTATCTCATCGTCGTCAAGGCCATCAGCAACGTGCGTATGCGCAACCGCGCTGCGGTCTTCCTGAATCATTTCTGGAATGCCGGTTCGCTCAAGCAGGTCGAAAACGAAATCGTCACGCACGGCGCGCGCGATCCGTTCTCACATCTCGCCAGCCATGCCATTCACGCTCAGAGTCATCACGCCAAGTTCGGTGCCACCAAACTCGAAGAGGCCGGCAGCAATGGCGAGTTCGTCACTCGCACCATGCGTAAGGTCATCGACGAAGAGACCGCCAAGCTCGAGAACGGCCTGACCATTCTCGCTTCGGTGGGATCGACGGCCCCGTTCGTTGGTCTGTTCGGTACGGTTTGGGGCGTGTACCACGCTCTGGTGGGTATCGGCTTGTCCGACGGTGTGACCATCAGCCGTATCGCCGGCCCCGTGGGCGAAGCGCTCATCATGACCGGTCTGGGTCTGGCCGTAGCCATTCCTGCGGTGCTCGCCTATAACGCGTTTGTGCGCAATAACCGCGTCTTCCTGTCGCGTCTGGACGCTTTCGCGCATGATCTGTTCGCCTTCCTGACCACCGGCCAGCAAGTCGCGGTGTCCGACGGTAAGGTGCGTGCGCTGCGTCGCCAGGGTGGCCAGGCCGCCGATGCACGAGGGAGCGAATAATGGCTTTTGGCAGCTTCGACAATAAAGGGTCGGGCGGCCACACCGTGTCCGAGATCAACATGGTGCCGCTCATCGACGTGATGCTGGTGCTGCTGGTGATCTTCATCATCACGGCGCCGCTGCTGGCGCATTCGATCAAGATCAACATGCCGCAGGTCTCTGCCGAGCAGCTTCAGGAAGATCCGAAAACGATCGACCTGGCTATCGATGCCAGCGGCAAGATTTTCTGGGACGAGCAGCCGATCACGCTGGAAGACTTGCCGTTCCGCTTTCATGCAGTGGCGGGCGACAAGCCTCAACCCGAAATCCGTATCCGTGCCGACCAGAACACGCGCTACGAAACACTGGCCAAGGTCATGGCCTCGGCCCGTCGCTCAGGGATGGGCCGTATCGGCTTCGTGACCACACCGGCCCCGGCGGCGCCCGCTATCGGAGCACAGGGCGGCGACCAGCCTGCAGCCGCTGGCGCGCAGCCGGCGGCCAAGCCCGCGGCGCAACCCGCACGCTAAACAACGCAGGGGAGAGGTAGCGGCGGCTGCGCCGAAACGTCTCCCCGCGCGCTGTTGTAGGGTAGAACGCATATTTGATCTGGGCGCGCGGCTCAGGTTCGCGCTAGAATCGCGGCATGCGAGTACTCGTAATCGAAGATGACACCACCCTGGGCCATGCGCTCCAGGAATTCCTGTCCGACCAGGGCTACGCCGTGGACTGGCTCACCGAGGGTGACAAAGTCCAGGGGGCGCTGGCGGGGCAGCCTTACGATCTGCTTCTGCTGGACCTGAATCTCCCCGGCCAAAGTGGCCTGGAGGTTTTGCGCCAGTTGCGCCAGGAGGGCAGCCAGGTACCGGTGCTTATCCTGACAGCCCGCGATGGTCTCGATGACCGGGTGGCCGGCCTGGACGCCGGCGCGGACGACTACGTCACCAAACCCTTTGACCTGCCCGAACTCGCCGCCCGCGTTCGTGCGCTGGGCCGCCGCCGTACCGGCCAGGCTCAACCGTTGATCGAAGTAGGTCCTCTCGTGTTTGATACCGTCGGCCGCGAAGTCCGGGCCAACGGCCAGCGTCTGGCCCTGTCGGTGCGTGAGCTCTCCGTGCTGGAAATGCTCATGGCCCGCGTCGGCCGGGTCGTGACCAAGCGCCAGATCGTCAATTCGCTTTCCGCCTGGGATGCTGACTTCAGCGAGAATGCCGTCGAAGTGTACGTGTACCGCTTGCGCAAGCGCCTTGAAGGCACGGGCGCCAGCATCCAGACTGTGCGCGGCTTTGGTTATATGCTGGATGTCGAGGCAGCCTGACCTCGCCTGAGGCGCACGCCGGGCCATAAGGCCCGGTGCTCACCGCTTTCCCTCCATGCCGGACACTCGCCCCGAACCTTTGCCGCAACAGCCGGGCTGGAAGCTGCCAGTGGGCTCATTGGCGCGCCATCTCGTCGTGCGCCTCATGCCCCCCGTCTTGTTGCTGTTTCTGCTGGATCTGGCAGCGACATGGGTCATGACGCACAAGATCGACATGTCCGTCTGGATGCTGGAGGACTTCTTCTGGCTGATGGTGGCCGGCCAGATATTGTTGATCGTGCTGTTTGCCGGTGTGATCGTGCAGGGGGTGCGATCCGGTCTGCGGTCGGTCAACCACCTTTCGGAAGAGATTCGCCTGCGTTCCATCGACGATATGCAGCCGATGGCCGTGCAGGGTTTGCCCGCGGAAATTGCGCCGCTGGTCACGCATATCAATGATCTCCTGCTGCGTCTGGATGCGTCGCTTGCGGCGCAACGGCGATTCATCGGGCACGCCGCCCATCAGTTGCGCACACCGCTCAGCGGTCTGCGGCTGGAGTCCGAACTCATGCTGGCGCGTCCCTTGCCCGAGGACGTGCGTGCCCGCGCCGAGCGCATCAAGGTCGTCAGCGATCGCATGATACGTCTGGGGCAGCAGTTGCTGGTGCTGGCCAAAGCGGATCCCAATGCGCGGCCACAGGATCGCTTTGTGCGGCTGGACCTGTGCGAGTGGGTGCGTGCCAGCGGCGCCGAATGGATTCCACGCACGCGAGCCTCGCAGGTCGAGCTTGACCTGTTGGCTCCGGATCACCCGATATGGATCGATGGTGATCCCTTGCTGCTCGATGAGCTGCTGGGAAATATGATCGACAACGCCTTGCGCTATGGTGCGGGTCTTGTGACGCTGACCATCGGTGAGAATCCACCGTCGCTGACGGTCGAAGACGATGGTCCGGGTATCGATCCCCAGGAGCGCGAACGGGTCTTCGAGGCTTTTTACCGGTCGCCGTCGGCCAGTGCGGATGGCTCAGGGCTGGGCCTGGCGATTGTGCGTGAGATCGCGCATGCGCATGGCGCATGGTGGAAGTTGAGCAGCCGTCCGGAGTTCGACGGCACGCGGCTTACCGTTGTTTTCCCTGGACCCCGCAAGGGTGCGCAACTTACACGCCATGAGCGTCCCTATGAGTCAGCTCTCTGAAACAGGCAAATCCCGGCACATGGCCCTGGTGATGGGCGCGCTGGGTGTGGTGTATGGAGATATAGGCACAAGCCCCCTGTACACGCTTCGCGCCTGCCTGACCGGCTTTGCCGATCTGGAGCCTGCTCACATTCTGGGCGTGTTGTCGATTCTGTTCTGGCTGCTCATGGTGGTGGTGTCGCTCAAGTATGTGACCCTCATTCTGCGGGCGGACAATCAAGGCGAGGGCGGCACGCTCGCGCTGTTGGAGCTGGCCGTGCGCGGGCGCAGCGGCAGGATGCGCATGTTTCTGGTGATACTTGGCATCTTCGGCGCCGCGCTGTTTTACGGCGACAGCATGATTACGCCGGCCATTTCGGTGCTCTCTGCCATCGAGGGCATAGGTGTGGTCTCGCACACCATGGATCGCTGGGTGGTGCCGGCCGCTATCGTGGTGCTGGTTGCTCTGTTCGCCATACAGTCGCGCGGCACCGGCGCAATGGGCAAGCTTTTCGGGCCGGTGATGGCACTGTGGTTTGGCACCTTGGCGGTGTTGGGCGGCTGGCAGATCTGGCAGGCGCCGCAAGTGCTGGCTGCGCTCAACCCGATGTGGGGGTTGCGCTTCATCGTGGAGTTTCCCCTCATGAGCTTTTTGCTGCTGGGCGCCGTGGTTCTGGCGCTGACCGGCGCAGAAGCCTTGTATGCAGACATGGGGCATTTCGGGCGTCCGGCCATCCGGCGCGCCTGGTTCAGCATGGTGCTGCCGTCGCTGACGTTGTGCTATCTGGGGCAAGGGGCGTTACTCCTGCGCGACCCGACGGCGATCCGCAATCCGTTTTTTCTGATGGCGCCGGAGTGGGGCCTGGTTGCTCTGGTGGCCCTGGCCACCGTGGCGACGGTGGTGGCCTCGCAGGCTGTGATCTCGGGCGCGTTTTCGGTGACTCGCCAGGCAGTGCAGCTTGGGTTCTGGCCCCGCATGCAGATTCTGCATACGTCTGCGGCGGAAAGAGGACAGATTTATTTGCCCCAAGTCAATGCTTTGCTCCTGTGTGCGGTGCTGTTGCTCGTGCTGGCGTTTCGCAATTCCGAAAATCTGGCTGCAGCCTACGGTTTTGCCGTAACCGGGACCATGCTGACGACGTCTGTGCTGGCCTTTGCGGTTCTGCCTCGGGGCAGTACGGGTGGCCGTCGATTGGCATGGATGGCGTTGCTGGGCGTATTGCTGCTCATCGACATCCTGCTTTTTGGGGCCAATATTTTCAAGATTCACGAGGGTGGCTGGATGCCGCTATTGGTTGGTGTCATCGTTTTCACGCTCATGATGACCTGGCGGCGCGGCAGGCTGTTGCTGGCCCAACTGCAGGCGCGCGACCGCCAGCCGCTCAACGAGTTCATGGAGCAACTGGAAACCTATCCGCCGGCACGCGTGCCGGGCACCGCCATTTTTATGACCATGAACAGCGGCAATGTGCCGCCGGCGCTATTGCACAACCTCAAGCACAACAAAGTGCTGCACGATCACGTCGTGTTTCTGTCCATTCGCGTTTCGGATGTACCGTATGTCGCGGATGACGGGCGCTTCGACGTCACGCAGGTGAGTGCCTCGAGCTGGCAGGTCATCATTCATTACGGTTTCAAAGAAGATCCTGACGTGCCCGAAGCCCTGCGTGAGGTGGCTGAGGCTTATCCAGAGATCGATCTGGAACCCATGCGTACCTCCTATTACCTGTCGCGCCAGACCGTCGTGTCGGGTAAGCGTTCTGCGATGTCTCGCTGGCGCAGGGCCGTGTTCTCTTTCATGGCTCGCAATTCCACGCGCAGCACTCGGTTTTTCAAGATTCCTCCCAATCGCGTGGTCGAAATGGGCATGCAGGTTGAGCTGTAACGCGGACAGGTAAATCCCGGTGTTATTCGGTTTTATCCTACTCGTTGTGCTGTAGCGCCTGATTGCGGCAGGCCATCCAGCGGCTCCATACTCCTAGACTCTTGTTGACTTCTGGCTCTTCTATGGAGGCCGGCGAATGGTCCTTGACGACTGGCGCGAACTCAAGCGTCTTGGTGACGAACGCATAGCCCGGGTGCGCGCCCTGGAAGGTTTTTACGTACTCTGGCCGCGTTACTGCAGTGCCTGGACGCAGCACCTGCATGAGGTGGCCCAAGGCTCTACCTATCGCGCTGACCCGCGTTTTCTGGGCTTCTGTGAGGTTGGAGAAAAACCCACGCTGCCCAACGCGATGATCCCTGTTCCCCCTAGTCAGGACGGGGCGATATCCATGATGGAATATCTGCGGCGCCACAGTCGCAACCCGCGCATCGGTCTGATGTGTTTTCCGGGCACGCACGGCGAATGGGCGCTATGGCGGGGTGTGCAGGGGCAGTTTGATTATCTGGCCCATATGGCGGCAAGCGGGGCTGCACATACGTATGTGCCAGTCGAACAGGAGCGCGACCACTACCTGCGCGAGATCGATAGTTATCTGGCCATGATGGCTGGGATGGACCTGCTGTCGCAGCAGACGCTGGCCGCGCGCATCCATGCTTATCTTGCCTTGGATCGTGGTCCCCTGCTGCGATACATGATCAGTGCCGATTATCAGTACTTCAATGGCGCCAGTCCGCAATGCTCGTTTGTGCCGCGCGAGCAAGAGATTTATGTCGATGTGGGCGCCAGTCAGGGCGAGTGCCTGGGCCGCATGGCCGGGCTGGTCGGGCCAGGCTCCGAACTCTGGGGGCTGGAGCCCAACCGTCTGGATTTCGTCAGTTTGCGCAGCTTGTCATGGCTGTTGCCCATCCGTGCCGAGCGGGTCGTTGCCGGCGCCCACCATGGTGGCAGCGTGGAGTTCTACACGGACCCTGATTACCCGCATGGGTCGCGCTTCGTGCTTCCTTCGGATTCCGTGCAGTGGCGCGAAGATCGTAAAGAGTGGATAGAGCCTTTGCCAGCGGTTTCTCTGGATTGCCTTGTCCCTGGCCAAGCCACCATGATCAAGGCTGATGTCGAGGGCGGGGAGCTCGGTATCCTGGAAGGCGCCACACGTCACCTGGCCGATTCGCAGTGCCGCCTGAGTATCGCAGCCTATCATTATCCGAATGATCTGCTGTCGCTGAGTCGTTTCATGCAGTCGCTGGGGCGCAAACGTCATTCGGTGCGTGGCCACCACGCCAGTGTGTGGGACCTGGTGCTTTACGTGCACGAAGACGCGCGCTAGGCGCTGTCCGCGTTCGCTGGTGGCGCGGACGAGTCATCCTGCTGATGCCGGGCGGTGAGCGGGCCCCTTTTTCTGCCAAAAGCGGACGACGCTACGGGCCGTCGGCTTGCCGCCTTCCCCAGGATTCGCCGGCACTTGGCTCAGCTCAGGCGGATTAGCCGCTCGCACAAACAGGGTTGGCAGGTGGCGCCGGTGTGGGCCGCAGGGGCCTGTTTTACTTTCTTGCTACCATCCCTATGAAATCTGCAGCAATGCAGAATCCTTGCTGGATTTCCAAACCACAAAAACTGTGGGGGAAGGGTGGCCAAGAATTATTACTGGGTTTCATTTGCCAAAGCCTTGGCGATGCTGGGCGTCGTGGGCATACATGTTGCAGGTTATACCGCGGCGGCAACGGGAGCCAGAAGTGTATTTGTTGGTAAGCTGGCCATCCTGATTGCAACGCTTGGGTTATGCGCCGTGCCTCTCTTTGTCATGATTAGCGGCGTCCTGTTGCTCGACCCCGAGAAATTCACCACGCTTGGTGACTTCATCAAAAAACGGCTGAGCAGAATTGCCGTGCCGTTGGTGTTCTGGCACATTGCGTATTATTTCTTCATCGTCTGCTATCTACAGTGGAATCTTTCCGTATCGCAGGCGATTTCCAACAGCATTGATGGCAAGCTGTATACGGCGCTCTACTATTTCTGGATTATATTGGGGTTGTCTGTATTTACCCCTATTTTGATTCCTTACGTTCGAGAAAAGAACAACAAAATATTATTGGCAGCACTTGTTGCATGCTGCATTCCGGTGTTTACCACGGCCCTGGCGCCGTTTCGGCCGGGTGTCACTGTTTTCGTGCATACGCCCTGGACATGGTGGATTCCCTATCTGGGATATTTTCTTCTTGGTTGGGCGCTCAAGGATGTGGTGCTTACCTGTCGATGGCTGATCGTCGCACTGTGCATTTTGCTGGTGACCGTGTTCGGTTTGTATTCGACGTGGAGCAGAGTCGACGTCAGCATATTGGTTAGTGCCCTCTGGCCGAGTAGTTATTATGGACTGGCTGACCTGCTCCCCGTGATTAGTACGAAATCGATGTAGAGTCCGTTCCCAAAGGAATGGCAATGAAGAAACGATTTACGGAAGAGCAAATCATCGGCGTGCTCAAGGAAGCCGATGCAGGTGCCAAGCCCGCAGAGTTGTGCCGCAAGCACGGAATCTCCGAGGCAACGTACTACAACTGGAAGGCGAAGTTCGGTGGCATGACGGTGTCGGACGCTCAGAGGCTCAAGGAGCTGGAGCAGGAGAACAACAAGCTCAAGAAGCTGTTGGCCGAGTCGATGCTGGACAAGGCGGCGCTTCAGGATCTGCTAAGCCGAAAGTAGTCAGCCCGCAGGCCAAACGCGAGGCGGTCAGGACATTAATGACCGAGCGCAGCATGGGTGTTACCCGGGCCTGTGGGCTGGTAGGAATTTCGCGGTCGCTGTTTGCCTACGAGAGCACACGCTCAGGCGATGCTGCGCTGACCGAGCGCATGAAAGAGATGGCAGTGGCGAAACGACGCTACGGCTATCGGAGGATCCATGTGCTCTTACGTCGCGAAGGCTGGCAAGCAAATCACAAGCGAATCTGGCGGCTGTACAGTCTGGCAGGGTTAAGCGTGCGAAAACGAAAGCGTAAGCGAATCGCGGCGACCGAGCGCGTGGTTCGCCCAGCGGCAATCGCGCCGAATCAGAGTTGGTCAATGGACTTTGTGGCCGACGGCCTAGCCTATGGCCGCCGATTCCGCTGTTTGACTATCGTCGATGACTACACTCGCGAATGCCTGGCCATCGAGGTCGATACGTCGTTGCCGGGACTGCGTGTTGCCATGGTGCTGCAACGGCTGGCGGAGATGCGTGGCCTGCCGCGATCTATTACCGTGGACAACGGGCCAGAGTTCGCCGGAAGAGCCTTGGACGCCTGGGCCTACCAAGCAGGCGTAAAGCTGTCGTTTATTCGGCCGGGTAAGCCGGTGGAGAACGCTTATATCGAAAGTTTCAACGGCAAGTTCCGCGACGAATGCCTTAACGAGCACTGGTTCTTGTCCCTGCGACAGGCTAAAAGCTTGATCGAAAACTGGCGAGTCGAGTACAACACCGATCGGCCTCACAGCGCGCTCGGATATTTAACGCCGGCGCAATTCGTGCAGGCTCATCAGAAAGAAGGTCTTTTACCCCTGGGCTCTATGTCGGTGCCGTACTAAATCTGGGGGCAGGTCATCTGGGCATCAGGCCAGCGGCATCCGACGGGCCGTGGACAAAAAAAAACCTGGGCCAGGACCCAGGTTTGTACTGCAGCCGAGACGTTTACTGTTTGTCGTCTTTGATCTGCGGCAGCGCGGCGTTACCGGACGAGGAGAGTAGGCCGGCTTTCACATAAGTGAAGAGCTTTTCGCGCGTGTCGGTGATGTCCAGGTTGCGCATGGTCAGTTGACCGATGCGGTCAGCAGGCGTGAACGGTGCGTTTTCGACCTTTTCCATGGACAGACGCTCTGGAGCATAGGTCAAGTTGGGCGAGTCGGTGTTCAGCAGCGAGTAGTCATTGCCACGGCGCAGTTCGAGGGTGACCTCGCCGGTGATTGCACGTGCCACCCAGCGTTGAGCCGTTTCACGCAGCATGATGGCTTGCGGGTCGAACCAACGGCCTTGGTACAGCAGGCGGCCCAACTTGCGGCCATTTTCGCGGTATTGCTCGATGGTGTCTTCGTTGTGAATGCCGGTGACCAGACGTTCGTAAGCAATGAACAGCAACGCCAGGCCCGGAGCTTCGTAGATACCACGGCTCTTGGCTTCGATGATGCGGTTTTCGATCTGGTCGCTCATGCCCAGGCCATGGCGGCCGCCGATGCGGTTGGCTTCGAGCAGCAGTGCGACGACGTCGTTGTATTCCACGCCATTGAGGGCCACCGGACGGCCTTCCTCGAAGCGCACGCTGACTTCTTCAGCTTTGACGGTGACATCGTCACGCCAGAAAGCCACGCCCATGATGGGCTTGACGATGCGAATGCCTGAATTGAGGAATTCCAGATCCTTGGCTTCGTGGGTAGCGCCCAGCATGTTGGAGTCGGTCGAGTACGCTTTCTCGGCCGACATTTTGTAGTCGAAGCCGGAGCGGCGCATGTATTCCGACATCTCGGAGCGGCCGCCGAGTTCGTCGATGAAGGTCTGATCCAGCCAGGGCTTGTAGATCTTCAACTCGGGGTTGGTGAGCAGGCCATAGCGGTAGAAACGCTCGATGTCGTTGCCTTTGAACGTGCTGCCGTCGCCCCAGATGTTGATGCCATCTTCTTTCATGGCGGCCACGAGCATGGTGCCGGTCACGGCACGCCCGATGGGCGTGGTGTTGAAGTACGTCAAGCCCGCGGTGGAGATGTGGAACGCGCCGCTTTGCAGCGCGGCAAGTCCTTCGGCCACGAGTTGGGCACGGCAGTCGATCAGGCGGGCATTCTCGGCGCCGTATTGCATGGCACGGCGAGGGATCTCTTCGTAGTCGGGCTCGTCGGGTTGGCCAAGGTTGGCGGTGTAGGCGTAGGGGATGGCGCCTTTTTCACGCATCCACAGCAAGGCCGCACTGGTGTCCAGGCCGCCAGAGAAGGCAATGCCGACCTTCTGGCCGGTGGGAAGGTTCGGGAGAATGGTAGTCATTGTGTGATCGAAAGCGACAAAGGGCTGACGGCAGAGGGCTCAGACTGGCTATTTTAGCGCGTTTGCCCCCTGACGGCCCGGGGCATGTCAGGGGTAGGGGAGCGGTAGTTCAGCGAATTTCGCCCAGCAAAAGGAACTCCATCAGAGCCTTTTGCACGTGCATGCGGTTCTCGGCTTCATCCCAGACCACGCTTTGTGGGCCATCGATGACGTCGCCGGTGACTTCTTCGCCACGGTGGGCCGGCAGGCAATGCATGAACAATGCCTTGGGGTCGGCGGCTGCCATCATCTCGGCATCCACGCACCAATCGGCGAAGGCCGCACGGCGCTCTTCGTTTTCGGCTTCGTAGCCCATGCTGGTCCAGACATCGGTGGTCACCAGGTGCGCGCCCTGGCAGGCCTGCATGGGGTCCTTGAACTGTTTGAGTACCGCAGGGGGCGGGTTGCCGACACGAGAGGCTTCGAGTTCGTAGCCGGCCGGTGTCGACACGTGCAAGGTGAAGCCCAGCATCTCGGCGGCTTGCAACCAGGTGTAGGACATGTTGTTGGCATCTCCTACCCAGGCGACGATCTTGCCGGCCACGGGGCCGCGATGTTCGATAAAGGTGAACAGGTCGGCCAGAATCTGGCAGGGGTGATACTCGTTGGTCAGGCCGTTGATGACCGGCACGCGCGAATGCGAAGCGAATCGTTCGATGCGCGTCTGCTCGAAGGTGCGGATCATCACGATGTCGACCATGCGCGAAATGACGCGGGCCGTGTCTTCGATGGGCTCGGAGCGGCCTAGCTGCGAGTCATTGGAGGTCAGGTTGATGACCGAGCCACCCATTTGGTACATGCCGGCTTCGAAGGAGACGCGGGTGCGCGTGCTGGCCTTCTCGAACACCATCGCCAGCGTGCGGTCGTGCAGCGGCATGTGGGGTTCGTAGCGCTTGAACTTATCTTTGATGATGCGGGCGCGGTCCAGGACATAGCCGATCTCGGCGGCGGTGAGGTCTTTGAACTGCAGGAAATGCCGCAGGGGGCCGTTTTGCGTCGTAGAGGGAGTCATGGTGAGGTCACAGGTCGATAGACGGCAGCCCGGCTCGTGGCCCGGCCGCCTGTGATTATGCTTGGTCGGCCAGGAAGGTCTTGATCAGGGGGACGAGGATTGCGACGATTTGATCAGCTTCGGCCTCGGTGAGGATGAGCGGCGGCAGCAGCCGGATGACACGGTCGCGCGTGACGTTGATCAGCAGGCCGGCCTGCAACGCCTGCAAGGCCAACACGCCACAGGGGCGGTCGAGTTCGATGCCCAGCATCAGGCCGCGTCCGCGCACTTCCCTGACGCCTTGCACGCCATCCAGCGCCTGGCCAAGCGCGTGCTGCAGATAGCTGCCGATGCGTTCGGCATTGGCGAGCAACCCGTCTTGCTCGAGCGTATCGAGCACGGCCAGGCCAGCCGCGCAGGCTAGCGGGCCGCCGCCGAAAGTGGTGCCATGGCTGCCGGGCGTCAGCACCCCGGCGGCCGGGCCGCGGGCCAGCATGGCGCCGATCGGCACGCCGCCAGCCAGCCCCTTGGCCAGGGTCATCACATCCGGCCGGATGCCTGCCCATTGGTGGGCAAACCATTTGCCGGTGCGGCCGACGCCGGACTGGACTTCATCGATCATCAGCAGCCAGCCGCGTTCGGTGCACAACTCGCGAAGTGTCTGCAAGTACGCAATGTCGAAGGGGCGGATGCCGCCTTCTCCCTGCAGGACTTCCAGGAGGACGGCGGTGACGCGCGGCTCGCGGTCGCCGGCTTGGCGCACGGCCTGCAGATCGTTGTAGGCAACTTGTATGAAGCCGGTGGGCAGGGGCTCGAAACCTTTGCGGGCCTTCTCGCTGCCGGTGGCCGCCAGGGTACCCAGCGTGCGGCCGTGCCAGGACGACTCCATCGTGATGACGTGCGCGTGGGTGTTGCCGCGTTGATAGCCGTAGTAGCGTGCCAGCTTGATGGCGGCTTCATTGGCCTCGGAGCCGCTGTTGCTGAAGGCCACTTCTTCCATGCCGGACAGGGCATTCAAGCGTGCGGCCAGCTCGGTCTGCTGGGGCACTTCGTAGATGTTGGAGGTGTGAATGACCCGCGCGGCCTGCTCGGCGATGGCTCGCACGAGCCGGGGGTGAGCATGGCCGAGGCATGAGACACCGATGCCTGCCAGGGCATCGAGGTACTTTCGGCCTTGGGGGTCCCATAGCCAGACACCTTTGCCGTGGGTAAACGAGACCGGCAGGCGGGAATAAATATTGGCCAAGGGCGAGTTCATCGCGGTGTGCTCCACGGGAAAAACCAGGGATGCGGCCCTCTCATGCCCCAGGGCGGAAGCGGACCAAAGGATCAATCATATACAATTCGCGGCGCGGGTCGCATGTTTGAGTCGCGGCCGATCTGGCGTCCGCGCGCGCAGCCCGTTGTGAAGGTCCCATGGCAACTCGCGTCAAACAGTTCATTATTCACGGCGTCACCGAAAGTGGTGCGCGTTTCCGCCCCAGCGACTGGGCGGAGCGCCTCGCTGGCGTCATGGCTCAGTTCCGGCCGCCTGGCAGCGCCGGCAATCATCTCACCTATTCGCCTTACGTCCTGCCCGTCGTGATCGACGGTGTGCGGGGTATCGTGGTCGATCAGCGCCTGCGCGAGCTTGAACCGCTTGCGTTCAAGTTTGTGGTCGATTTTGCGCGTGATAACGGGTTAAAGACCGAAGAACGCGAGGTATAAAGGTCGACGAGGGGCAAGCCCCCGTCGGGGCTTCGTTCGTACGAGGTTATACCGGCGTGGTCACTTTGCCTGTAGCAAAGTAGGCGGCCAGGTTGTCCAGCATCAGGTTTTCCATGTCCAGACGGGTTTCGGTGGTGGCGCTGCCGATATGCGGCAGCACCACGGCTTGATCCGTGGTTTTGAGAAAATCCGGTACGTTGGGCTCGTGTTCGAATACGTCCAGGGCGGCGAAGCCCAGCTCGCCGGACTCCAGCAGACTCTCCATGGCTGCTTCGTCTATCACCGGACCGCGAGCGATATTGACGATGATGCCCTTGGGGCCGAGCGCGCGCAGCACCTCGCGGCTGACCAGATGGCGCGTGCTGGGGCCGCCCACCGTGGCGACGATCAGAAAGTCGGCCCATTCCGCCAGTTCGGTCAGACTCCCGGCATAGCCGTACTCGACATCGTTGCGCTCGCGGCGGTTGTGATAACGCACCTGCATGTCAAAACCCAGACCTCGGCGGGCAATGGCTTCGCCGATGCGGCCCAGGCCGATTACCCCCAGTTTCTTGCCGCTCACGCGCATGCCCAGCGGAATGCTGCCATGCACCTGACCCCATTGGCCTGCGCGCACGAAGCGTTCGCCCTGGCCCATGCGCCGGGCAGCGCTGATCAGCAGGCCCCAGGCTAGATCGGCCACGCAATCCGTGAGCACATCCGGCGTGTTGCTCACCTGAATGCCGCGCGCCTGGGCGCCTGCACGTCTATGGTTTCATAGCCCACGCCCCAGCTGCAGATCGCCTTCAGATCGGGCGGAGCCGCAATAAGGTCGGCGCGGGCACCCAGGTTGGCCGAGGTCACCAGTGCGGTCACGCCGGGACCGAACTCTGCCAGGGCTGCTGCGCGGTTCTCGTGCTTCCAGAGTTCGATTACGTCGTAGCTTGCGGCCAGGCGCGCATTGGCCGTGGGCGAACCGGCCAATGAGCCGACCTGGATGATGCGATGCTTGCTTGTCATGGCGTCCAACGTTGGGTGGAAATGGCTAAAACGAAAATGCTACTTGATTCCGGGCTGGGCCGGCCAGCCTGCGATCAGCAGCGCGGGTTGGCTTGCTCGTGGCGGTTCGAGGCTGCGGCGAAGAGGGGGTCCGAGGGTAGGCTCTACTTGTAAAACAACTATCTGTGTTGATAGTATGCCTGTCAATCAAGAAGGGCGTAGTCCACGCGCCAATTTTTCTGGAGTGGTTTGCTCGTGAAGACCAGCCCCGTGACTGCCGCCGATCTGCATCGGTCCGTGATCGCCGTGCCACCTCTGGCACGTCATGGTGATCTTTCTCTCAATAGGGTGGCCAACCGGGCTGTGTTGCGACATCTGGAAGAGGGGGGGTGTACGCAACGTCATGTACGGGGGAAATGCCAACTTCTACAACATCGAGGTCAGCGAATACGCCGCTGTCGTGGATGCGTTGGCCGCAGCTGCCGGCGCCCAGACCTGGGTGTTGCCTTCGGTCGGCCCTGACTATGGCAAGCTTATGGATCAGGCCGCCATCCTGCGCACGCGTGACTTTCCGACGGCCATGCTCTTGCCCATGGCGTTTCCCTATACCGATGCAGGCCTGACCGACGGTGTAAGGCGCTTCACCGATAGGCTGGGGCGCCCGGCGGTGCTTTACATCAAGGCGGCCAACTATCTTGCGCCGGCCACGCTGGCGCAACTGATCGAGGAAGGCCGCATAGTCGCTGTCAAGTATGCGGTGGTCCGTGCGGATCCCGCCCAGGATGATTATCTGGCGGCCTTGCTCCAGGAAGTGGATGCGCAGCACGTGGTCAGTGGCATCGGCGAGCGGCCCGCCATCGTGCATTTCCGCCGCTTTGGCCTGAAAAGCTTTACCTCGGGTTCGGTGTGCGTGGCGCCTCGTGGATCGATGCAGTTGCTGCGCAGCTTGCAGGCCGGGCAGTTTGAGCAGGCCGAGCGTCTGCGTGCGACCTATATGCCGCTGGAAGACTGCCGCGATGAGATCAGTCCCATCCGAGTGCTTCATGAGGCCGTGACGTTGGCTGGGGTGGCCGACATGGGACCGATGTTGCCTCTTCTGAGCGGGCTCGATGCTGCCGAGCGCGCTCGGGTGGCACCGGTGGCGAGAGCCCTGCGCGAGCAGGATGGCCAGGCGACCCGGCTACCATAGCGGCTTTCACCTCTCAACTTCCGGAGTGCGGCGTGGCCAGCAAACATACAGAGGACGAACCCGTGCCGCTCGAGAGGCATCAGCGAGTTCGGCTGGGCGACCAACTCTATGGACAGATTTTTGAGCAGATAACGTCGGGACGTCTGAGCGTAGGTGACAAACTCCCGTCCGAGCACGAGATCTGTGAGCGTTTTGGCGTCTCGCGTCCTGTGGTGCGCGAGGCGTTGCTGCGCCTGCGTGCCGATGGCCTGATCACTGCGCACCAGGGGCTGGGTACCTTTGTCAGCCACCAGCCTGCACCGCGGCTGAAGACATTCCCCGACGTGCAGAACGTCAGCGCTTATCTGCGAGCGCAGGAGGTGCGCGTGGCGCTCGAGGGGGATGCGGCGCGTCTGGCGGCCTTGCGACGCAGCGATGCACAGTTGCAGCGCATGGAACAAGCTCACGCCGATTTCCTTGACCGGCTGGCCGACGGCAAGGTTTCTCCGCAGGCGGATCTGGCGTTTCACGCCAGTATTGCCGAGGCCAGTGGCAATGATTTTTACCTCGACGTGCTGGAAAATATTCACGAGGCTGTCAGTGGATTCATGCGATTGGCGCTGAATCTGACACGCACCGGGTCGCGTCAGCGCGCCGAGCGCGTGGCGGAGGAACACGCCGCCATCCTTTCAGCCATCCGGGCGCAGGATAGCGAGCGCGCGCGCGTGGCGATGCAATTCCATCTCGGGCAGGCGCGCCATCGTCTGGTGGACAAGGAGCGCGACTGAACGTGACCAACGGGCATCAGACCCGCTGACGGCATTCATAAGGAGACAGGTGTGCGAGAGGACAAGTCAGGCCAGCGTGCCGGGGTGGCCCTGGTCCGTGAGCAGATAGAGCGTGTGCTGGTCGCCTGGGGAATGCCGCAGGACCTGGCGGCAAGCAGCGCGTCCCTGATGGCGGAGACGGACCGCCTGGGTGTGGACTCTCATGGTATCTCGATGCTGCCCATGTACGAACAGAAGTGGCGCGCTGGCTCGCTCGATCTGCAGGCTCGACCTCGCCTGGTTCGCGAGACGACGGCCAGCGCCTTGCTCGACGGCGGGGGCGGCCTGGGGCACCCGGTCTCTCGGCAAGCCATGGATCTGGCCTGCGACAAGGCCTTGGCTCATGGCGTCGGGGCAGTGTCAGTGCGCAATTCCCACCATTTCGGTGCCGCTGGCGTGTATGCCAGGCTGGCTTTGGCAAGAGGGCTGGTGGGTCTGGTCGCCAGCAGTGCCATCACGCTCATCATGGTTCCGACGCGTGGCGCTATGCCGCGTCTGGGCACCAATCCTCTGGCATTTGCCGCGCCGGCGACGCGCCACTGCGGTCTGGTGCTGGACATGGCAACCACGACGGTGGCAGGCAACAAGGTCAAGGTCTACGACTACTACGGCAAAGCCTTGCCGCAAGGCTGGGCAGTCGATGGCCACGGGCGCAGCGTCACGGATGCCAGCGAGGCCATGGAGTTCATCTTCAAGCGCGACGAGGGCGGGCTGACGCCTTTGGGAGGCACAGCCGCCATGAGCAGCCATAAAGGCTATGGGCTGGCATTGCTGGCCCAGACGCTGGGCGGCACGCTGGGTGGCAGTGCCTTGGCCGCCTTGCATGCGCGCCGCCGAAGGCCAGGGCAAGGTGACGATGTGGGGCATTTTTTTGGTTCATCGAGGAATACCGGGGAATGCAGACCGTATCTTGAGGAAGAAGTACTCCTGATCGCGGTAGCCGTAGGCGCGGCGCTTGATGACTTTGATGGTGTTGTTGATGCCCTCGACGATGCTGGTGTTGAGCCGGTGGCGACAGCGAGACAGAATCCCGTGCAGATAGGCTTTTAGCTTGAGCGCGAAGTGAGCCAAGGCGGCGATGCCGCTGCCCTGAGCCTGTTGCAGCCAGTGATCCCATGCCTGGCGGGCGTAGCCGGGGTGTTGGTAGAACCACAGCTGTTTGAGCTCATCGCGCATCAGATAAGCGGTGAGCAAGGGCTGGTTGGCCTGGAGCAACTCGTCCAACTTTACCGATTGGCACGGATCGAGGTTTTTGCGATTGCGCAGCAGTAGCCAGCGACTGGACTTGATCACCCGGCGGGCCGGCTTGTCGTGCCGCAACTGGTTCGCTTGGTCTACACGCACCCGGTCTATCACTTCACGGCCGTACTTGGCCACGACGTGGAACAGGTCGTAGACGATCTCGGCGTTGGGGCAGTTGGCCTGGATCTCCAGCTCATAGGCCGTCGTCATGTCGATCGCTACGGCCCGGATCTGCTGGGCAACCCCAGTTGGCAGTTGTTCGAAGAAGGCTCTGGCCGTCTCGCGCGAGCGGCCATCACCGATCCATAGCACCTGACGGCGGATCGGATCGACAACGACCGTGGCATAACGATGGCCCTTGTGTAGAGCGAACTCGTCCATCGCTAGGTAGTGGATCTGGCTCCAGTCCGGCTCTTGGATCGCCCGTCGCAGCAGGGCCTTGTCCAGCGCCTTGACCGTGTGCCAACCCAGTTGGAAGAAGCGCGCCACGGCCAGAATGTTGCTGGACTCAAGCAACTGGCTGACCGCCTCGGCCAGCCGGTCGGTCACTCGCTGGTAACGGCCCAGCCAGCTCAGCCTCTCCAGATGCGGTCCACCGCACTGCTCGCACCAGACCCGCCGACGCGGCACTACCAGCGTCACTCGCAGCGCCATTAGCGGCAGATCCCGCACCCGGCGCGTGGTCGTCTCATGCACCTGCCGACATCGGTTGCCGCAGTGCTCGCAGTGCATCGTTCGCGCTGAAGGCTTCAGGTAAATCGTGACCGTCCGGCTCTCACCTTCAGGCCACACGACCCGCTCCACCCGATAACCTTCCCACCCACCCAACCTCTCGATCGTCTTGCGGTCCAGCATGATCCCGGCCTTGATCCTTGAAAAATCAAGGATCAAGCGTAACGGCAATCAAGCACGGCTCCACGCTATTCCGCGATGAACCATTTTTTTCTTGCGCTCGACCCTGCCGCGTTTCGTGATGCCGGTTCATTCGAGGACGAAATGGATGAATTGATCGACACCATGCACGAGACGCCGGCGGCCGATCCCCAAACACCGGTGCTGGTTCCTGGCGACCTCGAGGCGGCCGAGGCGTTGCGGCGCGATATTGAAGGCGTACCGATATCTCGTGCGTTGGACGACAAACTGCGGATGATTTGCGAACGCAGCGGCGCGCGCTATGTGTTGGGTCTCCGAGATGACAAGGATGCATCATGAGTCAAAGTCCCAAGCGCAAACTGCCCGAGGAATTGCGTAGCCACCGTTGGTATGGTGTGAAGGATCTGCGTTCATTCGGGCATCGTTCCCGCACGGCGCAGATGGGTTATCACCGCTCTGATTATGCGGGCAAACCCGTGATTGCCATCATCAACACCTGGAGTGACATCAATCCCTGTCACAGCCATTTCAAGCAACGCGTCGAAGAGGTCAAGCGAGGCATTTGGCAGGCTGGCGGATTTCCGGTGGAAATGCCGGCCATGAGCTTGTCGGAGCCCTTTCAGAAGCCCACGACCATGCTCTATCGAAATTTGCTGGCGATGGAGACCGAGGAGCTGCTGCGCTCCTATCCGGCCGATGGCTGTGTGCTGATGGGAGGTTGCGACAAGACCACGCCAGCGCTGTTGATGGGCGCAATATCCATGGATCTGCCTACGATTTTCGTGCCGGCTGGCCCCATGCTGCGCGGCAATTGGAACGGCGTGACACTGGGTTCCGGATCCGATACCTGGAAGTACTGGGCAGAACTGCGCGCCGGCAACATCACAGAGCAAGACTGGCAGGGTGTGGAGGACGGCATCGCGCGTTCGCCGGGTCATTGCATGACGATGGGCACCGCCTCGACCATGACGGCAGCCGTCGAGGCGCTGGGGCTTTGCCTGTCGGGCTATTCATCGATCCCGGCACCGGATTCTCGTCACGCGCAGATGGCAAGTCTGACCGGAAAACGCATCGTCGAGATGGTCTGGGAAGATCTCAAGCCCAGCGATTTTCTGACTGAGGCCTCGTTCGATAATGCGGTGCGCACCGTTCTGGCACTGTCTGGCTCCACCAACGCGGTGGTGCACCTGATCGCCATGGCGCGCCGCTCGGGTTTCGCGCTCGATCTTGAGCGTTTTGATGCCTTGGCGCGCAGCACACCCGTGCTGGCCAATCTGAGGCCGGCCGGCAAGTATCTGATGGAGGATTTCTTCTACGCTGGGGGGCTGCGAGCGATGCTGGTGCAGATGGCTGATCTGCTGGACTTGACTCAAGGGTCGGTCGACGGTCGTACGCTGGGCGAGAACATTGCAGCAGCGCGCGTGTTCAACGACGACGTCATTCGCAGCCCTGATCAGGCCCTGGTGCCATGTGATGGTCTGGCGGTGCTGCGCGGCAATCTTGCGCCCGACGGTGCCGTCATCAAGCCTGCGGCAATGCTGCCGAGCCTGCAAGTGCATACCGGTCCGGCGGTCGTGTTCAAAGACTACAACGATATGGCCGAACACATTGATGACCCTGATCTGGACATCACTGCCGACAGCGTGATCGTGCTGCAGAATGCCGGGCCTCAAGGTGCGCCTGGGATGCCTGAATGGGGCCAACTGCCCATTCCGCAAAATTGCTCAAGCAAGGCGTGCGTGACATGGTGCGTATCTCGGATGCCCGCATGAGCGGCACGAGCTACGGTGCCTGTGTCCTGCATGTCGCACCGGAATCGTATGTGGGAGGCCCGTTGGCCTTGATCCGCACGGGCGATCTCGTTTCTCTGAATGTACCGGCCAGACGCATCGACATGTTGGTGCCGGAGGCCGAACTCGCGGCACGCAAACAGGCCTGGCAGGCGCCTGCGCCTAAGTTCGACCGAGGCTTCGGGGTGCTTTACCTCAAGCATGTCGGCCAAGCCGATAGCGGGTGCGATTTCGATTTTCTCCAGACCCGCAAGGCGGAGCACAAGGAAGAGCCAGAAATCCATTGACCTCGAAAAGGGGAAGCGGGCCGGACGGCCTGCACGTTTCACACTTGCTCAGCGCATGAGATGCCGGCTTAGCCGACACGAGGAGACAACAGCATGTGGTGCCGTAGAT
This sequence comes from Bordetella holmesii, assembly GCF_020735985.1. Classification (NCBI taxonomy): domain Bacteria; kingdom Pseudomonadati; phylum Pseudomonadota; class Betaproteobacteria; order Burkholderiales; family Alcaligenaceae; genus Bordetella; species Bordetella holmesii. The sequence goes on along the minus strand of NZ_CP085973.1, from coordinate 2,245,594 downwards.
CCTGGTTTGCCAATCGTCGTCGAATTCTGGCGGCGCTCATTGCTTCGGTAGGTTTTTGCAGCGGCGCGCCCGTGGGCGCGGCGACTTGGCCGGACAAGCCCGTGCGGCTGGTGGTTCCGTTTCCGCCAGGCGGCAGTACCGATGCCGTCGGAAGGATGTTGGCCGTGGGCTTGGGCAAGGAGTTGGGTCAAACGGTGATCGTCGAGAACAAGGGCGGCGCCAACGGCAATATCGGTTCGGACGCCGTTGCCAAAGCCGAACCCGATGGCTACACCTTGCTGCTGTCCGGTGTGGGTTCCAACGCCATCAATTACTCGCTCTACCAGTCCATGCCTTATCGGGACAAGGATTTCGCCCACATTGCTTTGCTGGCCACAGGTCCGAATGTGCTGGTGGCCAACCCTGAGTTTCCCGGGCATACCTTCGCCGATTTCATCCGCTTGGCCAAGGCGAGTCCGGATAAGTACACCCACGCCAGTTCGGGCAGTGGCTCGTCCGGCCATCTGGCCATGGAAATGCTCAAGCAGGCGGCGGACATCAAGTTGGTCCATGTGCCTTACAAGGGCGGTGCAGCCGCTATCACGGACACGATTGGCGGGCGTGTCTCCGTGTTGTTCCTGAATCAAGACAACGTATTGCCCCAGGTTCAGGCAGGCAAGCTGCGCGCGTTGGCGGTGGCCAGTGAGAAGCGCAATCCGGCCTATCCCGATATCCCCACCATTGCCGAGTCCGGCTATCCTGGCTTTGCTGCCGAGTCTTGGTTTGGCGTGTCGGCCCCGGCAGGCACGCCAGCGGCGGTGGTCGAGCGTCTGAATGCCGCCACCGTTAAGGCGATGGCAGATCCGGCGTTACGCGAAAAGCTGGAGAAAGTCGGTTTTGTGGTGGTCGGCAGCAGTCCCAAGGCGTTCTCGGATTTCGTCACGGCAGAAATCGGGAAATGGGGCAAGGCCGCCAAGGCTTCCGGCGCGCGCATGGATTGATCATCGGCCAGTCGGCCATTTTCTTAGTAACGGACAGATTCAATGACTTCTTCTTTGCCCAATCTTTTTCGTCAACGGATTCTTGCGCGCGAGCGTGTCATCGGCTTATGGCTTTCCGTGACCAGTCATATCACCTCCGAGATGATCGGGTTGGCTGGCTTCGACTGGCTGGTGCTTGACGGCGAACATGCGCCCAATGAAATTCCGACGTTCGTGCAGCAGTTGCAGTCCTTGCAGGGGAGTTCGAGCGCGGCGGTGGGGCGGCCATCGTGGAATGATCCGGTCGAGATCAAGCGCATGCTGGATATTGGCTTTTACAACCTGCTCATTCCGTTTATCGAATCGGAGGAGCAGGCGCGGCAAGCCGTGGCGGCGACCCGCTATCCGCCGCAGGGTGTGCGGGGCGTGGCCGGCCTTCAGCGCAGCAACCGCTATGGCACAGTGCCGGACTATCTGAATACCATCAACGACAATATCTGCGTGCTGTTGCAGATCGAGAATCGTGCAGGTCTCGAGGCCGTGGATCGGATCGCGGCGGTCGATGGCGTCGATGGAGTATTTATCGGCCCCTCGGATCTTGCGGCGGCGTTAGGGCACTTGGGCAACCCAGGGCATCCAGAAGTGCAGGAGGCCATCCGCCATTTGTACGAGCGCGTCAATGCGGCGGGCAAGGCCGTGGGGATTCTGGCGCCGGTAGCCGCCGATGCCAGGCGTTATCTGGACATGGGCATGCATTTCGTGGCGGTGGGCACCGACATGGGCGTGTTCAAGCAAGCCATATTTGGCCTTCGCGAAGCGTTTCCGAGTCGGTAAACCGTATTGGCGGACTTGACGCCGCCAATACAAAAAGGATGCCGCGAGGCATCCTTTTTTTTGCCGCATTCCTATGCTGCTCATGTACCCCGACAGACTGCCAGGGCCAGGAGTGGCATAACTGCTTAGGCGAGCGCCTTGACGGCGGCAGCCAGGCGGCTCTTGTGACGAGCAGCCTTGTTCTTGTGGATGATGTTTTTGTCAGCCACGCGGTCGATCACGCTGGTTGCTTTACGCAGCGTCTCGCCAGCCACAGCCTTGTCGCCGGTAGCGATGGCTTGGCGAACGCGCTTGATCGCGGTACGCAGCATCGAGCGCAGGCTGGAATTGTGCTTGTTACGCTCAACCGATTGGCGAGCGCGCTTGCGGGCTTGGGCGGTATTGGCCATGTTGCTTAAGAGTTTACTGAATTCGGCAAAGTCAGATATTGTATCAGGCTTGCCGGATAATGCAAGTCCTTTGAGACAAAGCTGTTTTTGACCAGGCAGCAGAGCCAGAATGTGGTCTGCCGACGACGTCTTACTGGCGCTAGTGTACCCGAGTGGGCCGGATACCGGCGGCAGGCCCGCCAGCAGCGGCAGGCGCGGCGGCTATATCGTGGTTTCCACGTTGATGGACACAAACCAGGGCGTCAACCGTTTGATGGCGATTGGCATGCGTTCGCTGAGTGCCTGCAGGGCGGCTTCAGGATCGTCGAGCGGGTACATGCCTGTGACCGGCAGGCCGCCCGCGGCCATGGACACGCGCAGGGTGCCGTGGCGATAGGGCCGCAGGGCAGCGACGATCTCGCCTAGTTGTGAACTGTCAATAGGTTGTATTCGTCCAGGTTGAGTCTGGAGATGGGTACAGCGCGCCCGATGCCTTGGTGGGGTCGATGCCAGTTGTAGTGGTGTAGCCAGGATTTCATGGCATCGGCTCGGTGTTGGGAGTTCTGGTAGGTGTGAGCGTAAGCCCACTCACGCAAGGCCGACTGGATGAAGCGTTCGGCCTTGCCATTGGTCTGTGGGCGGTAAGGTCGGGTAAAGCGGTGCTTGATGCCCAGCTCATGGCACAGCGCGGCGAAGGCGCGGCTGCGAAAGGCCGAGCCATTGTCGGTGAGCAAGCGCTGGATGGTCACGCCCAGGCGCTGGTAGTAGGCCACTGCGTCCTTGAGGAACTGGACGGCGCTGGGGAAGCGCTCGTCGGGGTGGATGTCGGTGAAGGCCACGCGGGCGTGGTCATCGATGGCCACGAAGACGAAGTCCCAGCCGGCCCCCTCAACGGTATCGCGTCGGTTGCCCGTGACCCGGTGGCCAGGGCGCTGGATACGTCCCAGCTTCTTGATGTCGATGTGCAGCAGATCGCCGGGGGCCTGATGCTCGTAGCGCACCACCGGCTCGGCCGGCTCCAGGTCGGCCAGGTGCGACAGACCGGCGCGGGCCAGGACGCGGCTGACGGTGCTGGCTGACACGCCCAGCGCCTGGGCGATGCGCGCTTGGGTCAGCCGCTTGCGGCGCAGCTCCACGATAGCCAGCGCCTTGGCCGGCGCAATCGCTCGGGGCGAGACCGTCGGGCGCGAGGACGCATCGGCCAAGCCCGCCTGGCCCTGAGCCAGGAAGCGGCCCAGCCATTTGCGCACAGTCGGCGCGGTGACCCCATAGGCGCGGGCCGCTTCAGGTACACAAACTTGATGGGCGATCAATTGCTGGACCATTTCGAGTCGACGTAGGAAGGTCAATCGGGCATGCTTATGGGTGTTCATCCGGCCGGGCTCCTTGAGTGAACTGGGGGGTTGGCGATTTCCAGTTTCTCAAATCCGGTTCGGATGAACCATGCATACAACCTATTGAATCTTCACACCTAGTGGGCGGCCATTGGCATTGATCCAGCCGCCTTCCCAGGCGGCTTCGCTGGACAGCTCGCTGCGCGCGACATCCAGGCGAGCGGCGTCGAATCGGGCCCCCATGCCTTGGGGAATGCTGCCTCGCGTGCCCCCGATGGTTTCGATATCCAGATCACCGTCCTGGGCCACGACCAGAGTGCGCCGCGCCTGCTGACGCACCATGTAGCGTTTGCCTGAGGATTGGATGGCCCCTTCTGCGGTTTGCACCAGAAAAGGGCGGTTGGGGTCATCGGGCGTGGTAATCGCCACGGCACCTTCGAGCAGCATCAGGCGCCGGTATGTGGCGGTGAACTCCAGGTTGACGCGGCTGCGCGCGTCCAGCAGCAGCTCCGTGCCATCGGTCAGTTGGTATCGGCGGCGCTCACCGGTGGCGGTGGCGGCGTCCGCGGCCACGCTGGATAGCGGGTAGAAGTCGCGCACGGCGACAAGCGCGCCTGACCTGCCCCCAGATTTAGTACGGCACCGACATAGAGCCCAGGGGTAAAAGACCTTCTTTCTGATGAGCCTGCACGAATTGCGCCGGCGTTAAATATCCGAGCGCGCTGTGAGGCCGATCGGTGTTGTACTCGACTCGCCAGTTTTCGATCAAGCTTTTAGCCTGTCGCAGGGACAAGAACCAGTGCTCGTTAAGGCATTCGTCGCGGAACTTGCCGTTGAAACTTTCGATATAAGCGTTCTCCACCGGCTTACCCGGCCGAATAAACGACAGCTTTACGCCTGCTTGGTAGGCCCCCAGGCGTCCAAGGCTCTTCCGGCGAACTCTGGCCCGTTGTCCACGGTAATAGATCGCGGCAGGCCACGCATCTCCGCCAGCCGTTGCAGCACCATGGCAACACGCAGTCCCGGCAACGACGTATCGACCTCGATGGCCAGGCATTCGCGAGTGTAGTCATCGACGATAGTCAAACAGCGGAATCGGCGGCCATAGGCTAGGCCGTCGGCCACAAAGTCCATTGACCAACTCTGATTCGGCGCGATTGCCGCTGGGCGAACCACGCGCTCGGTCGCCGCGATTCGCTTACGCTTTCGTTTTCGCACGCTTAACCCTGCCAGACTGTACAGCCGCCAGATTCGCTTGTGATTTGCTTGCCAGCCTTCGCGACGTAAGAGCACATGGATCCTCCGATAGCCGTAGCGTCGTTTCGCCACTGCCATCTCTTTCATGCGCTCGGTCAGCGCAGCATCGCCTGAGCGTGTGCTCTCGTAGGCAAACAGCGACCGCGAAATTCCTACCAGCCCACAGGCCCGGGTAACACCCATGCTGCGCTCGGTCATTAATGTCCTGACCGCCTCGCGTTTGGCCTGCGGGCTGACTACTTTCGGCTTAGCAGATCCTGAAGCGCCGCCTTGTCCAGCATCGACTCGGCCAACAGCTTCTTGAGCTTGTTGTTCTCCTGCTCCAGCTCCTTGAGCCTCTGAGCGTCCGACACCGTCATGCCACCGAACTTCGCCTTCCAGTTGTAGTACGTTGCCTCGGAGATTCCGTGCTTGCGGCACAACTCTGCGGGCTTGGCACCTGCATCGGCTTCCTTGAGCACGCCGATGATTTGCTCTTCCGTAAATCGTTTCTTCATTGCCATTCCTTTGGGAACGGACTCTACATCGATTTCGTACTAATCACGGGGAGCAGGTCAAGACCGGATCTTGAGGAAGAAGTACTCCTGATCGCGGTAGCCGTAGGCGCGGCGCTTGATGACTTTGATGGTGTTGTTGATGCCCTCGACGATGCTGGTGTTGAGCCGGTGGCGACAGCGAGACAGAATCCCGTGCAGATAGGCTTTTAGCTTGAGCGCGAAGTGAGCCAAGGCGGCGATGCCGCTGCCCTGAGCCTGTTGCAGCCAGTGATCCCATGCCTGGCGGGCGTAGCCGGGGTGTTGGTAGAACCACAGCTGTTTGAGCTCATCGCGCATCAGATAAGCGGTGAGCAAGGGCTGGTTGGCCTGGAGCAACTCGTCCAACTTTACCGATTGGCACGGATCGAGGTTTTTGCGATTGCGCAGCAGTAGCCAGCGACTGGACTTGATCACCCGGCGGGCCGGCTTGTCGTGCCGCAACTGGTTCGCTTGGTCTACACGCACCCGGTCTATCACTTCACGGCCGTACTTGGCCACGACGTGGAACAGGTCGTAGACGATCTCGGCGTTGGGGCAGTTGGCCTGGATCTCCAGCTCATAGGCCGTCGTCATGTCGATCGCTACGGCCCGGATCTGCTGGGCAACCCCAGTTGGCAGTTGTTCGAAGAAGGCTCTGGCCGTCTCGCGCGAGCGGCCATCACCGATCCATAGCACCTGACGGCGGATCGGATCGACAACGACCGTGGCATAACGATGGCCCTTGTGTAGAGCGAACTCGTCCATCGCTAGGTAGTGGATCTGGCTCCAGTCCGGCTCTTGGATCGCCCGTCGCAGCAGGGCCTTGTCCAGCGCCTTGACCGTGTGCCAACCCAGTTGGAAGAAGCGCGCCACGGCCAGAATGTTGCTGGACTCAAGCAACTGGCTGACCGCCTCGGCCAGCCGGTCGGTCACTCGCTGGTAACGGCCCAGCCAGCTCAGCCTCTCCAGATGCGGTCCACCGCACTGCTCGCACCAGACCCGCCGACGCGGCACTACCAGCGTCACTCGCAGCGCCATTAGCGGCAGATCCCGCACCCGGCGCGTGGTCGTCTCATGCACCTGCCGACATCGGTTGCCGCAGTGCTCGCAGTGCATCGTTCGCGCTGAAGGCTTCAGGTAAATCGTGACCGTCCGGCTCTCACCTTCAGGCCACACGACCCGCTCCACCCGATAACCTTCCCACCCACCCAACCTCTCGATCGTCTTGCGGTCCAGCATGATCCCGGCCTTGATCCTTGAAAAATCAAGGATCAAGCGTAACGGCAATCAAGCACGGCTCCACGCTATTCCGCGATGAACCTATTTCTAGTGGTCTTTTTGCTTTCCAGCAATAAAAGGAAATATATCAACAATAAGTTGAATGTTACTTCAAGGTTTCGATATACTTGACCAGCGCTGCCCGTTTCTCGGCATCCGCCATACCCGAGTAGGGCATCCGCGTGCCGGGGATCAGTGCCTGGGGATTCTCCAGGTACTTATCCAGCGTCTCGGCATTCCCGGTCAGGCCACTGCGTTTCATGGGGCCTGAGAAGCGGAACCCCGGAACTTCGCCCGCCTTGGTGCCGTACACGCCGGCCAGACTGGGACCCACGCCGTTTTCGCCCGGTTTTACGCTATGGCAGGCGATGCATTCCTGATAAGCCTGCTTGCCTAGATCCATTACTTTGTCCTGCGCCCAGGCGACCGGACTACAGGCCAGCAGCAGCGTGAGTGCGGTGAGGCTCGTCGATATCTTCGTCATGACCAACTCCTTGGGTTCATGGATCAGGCGTGCAGCAGCGCACCGGGATGCTTTAGGTAGGTGTTCTTGATGGCGTCTGCCGTGAAGTAAGCCAGCGCGCCCACGGGACCGGTCGGGTTGTAGGCCGCGTTATGGCCAAACAACGAGGCACCGCAGATGAACAGGTTGTGGGCATCCCAGCATTGCCCGTACTTGTTGGTCACGCTCATGGACGGGTCTGTGCCCATGATGGTGCCGCCGGTGTTATGCGTGCTCTGGTAGGGGACCACTGACCATGACATGCGCGCCTTGGCCTCGTTCAAGTGGGTCGGATTCATCGACTTGGAAATCTCGTTGATGATCTTGGCCGCGTGCGCGGAGATGCGCTGTTCGTTTTCCTTGTAGTCGAAGGTCATGCGCATCAGTGGCTGCCCGAAGGCATTTCGGTAGGTGGGATCCAGGTCGAGGAAGTTGTAACGATTGGCCATCACGCTGCCCGATGAGCCAATGCTCATGGCGCGCAGGTACCACTTTTGCACGGCCTCCTTCCAGGCCTTGCCCCAGCGGGGCGTACCACCGGGCACCGGGTGGTATTCGATGGGGCGGCCGTGGTACATGCCGCCACTGACGGTGTAGCCGCCTACGAAACGCGCACCGGCTTCGGCGCGATCGAAGTCCCAGTTGGCATTGAAGTCGTCGATGACGGTAGACAGGCCGCCGGTGGACATGAAGGGGTTGAAAATATGCCCTTCGTCAAAGAACAGCGTCGCGCCCGCTCCGGTCTGGTAGCAATAGTTGCGCCCGACCACCCCCTTGCCCGTGGCCGGGTCGTAAGGCTTGCCGATGCCAGACAGCAGCATAAGGTGGACATTGTTCAGGGCATAAGCAGCCAGGATCACCAGTTTGGCTGGCTGGAACAACTGCTCGCCATTGGTGAGATTGGTGTACTCGACCCCGGTTGCCGTCTTTTTCTGCTTATCCATCACGATCCGGGTGACCCATGCCTGGGTACGCAGCTCGAAGGTGGGCTGTTTCTTGGCCAGGGGGATGACCGTAATGAGCGGGCTGCCTTTGGCGTTGGATTCGCAGCCGTAGCGCTCACAGAAGCCACAGTACTGGCATTGTCCAAATTCCGAGCCGTCCGGATTGGTGTATGGCTTGGACGCGTTGGAAGTGGGCATAGGGAAGGGGTGATAGCCCGCCTTCTTGGTGGCGCCCTCGAACAGTTCACAGGCATAGCTGCGGTCCAGCGCGGGCAAGGGATAGCCGCGTTTGCGTTCGGCCTCGAAGGGATTGCCGCCGGCTATGTGTTTGCCGTCGACGTTGCCGGCCGTGCCGGAGATGCCTGCGACGTATTCGAAACGGTCATAGAACGGTTCGAGCTCGGCGTACGTGATACCCCAGTCCTGCACGGTCATGTCGGGCGGGATGAATTTCTTGCCGTACTTCTGTTCGTACATCGACCGGACCTTGAACTCGTGGTCGGTCCAGCGCCAGGTGTGGCCATTCCAGTGCGAACCGGCGCCACCCAGGCCGTCGCCAGACAGAAAGGAGCCAAGGCGACGCATGGGCAATGCGGTTTCCTTGACGTTGTTGCGTATGGTCAGCGTGTCGCGGCGCGTATCCATCATCAGGCCGTGCCGCATGCTGTAGTTGAGCTCATCGCGAATGTGCGGCACCGAGAAGTCTTCGGCAGGGGCGCGATGCTCACCGCGTTCCAACGCCACGACTTTCAGGCCCGCCTCGGCGAGTTCCTTGGAAAGAATGCCGCCGGTCCAGCCCATACCGATGACCACGACGTCGACTTCGGGAAGTTTCTTGGCCATATGTCCTCCTACGCCAGATCGGCGATGCTCAGCGGCTTGTTCGGGAAGGGCTTGTTCTTGAACTCCACGATGTTGCGTGCATTCGTGGCGACGACGCCTGGAAAGCCAATTTCTTTCCAGACCGCTTTGTCGTAGTTGCCGCCGTAGATCGGGTCGGCGAACAGGCCTTCGACGACGAGCTGATAGAGCAGCGTGAAGAAGACTTTGGACGGGGGGCCGGCTTCGAAGGCGATCGTCCCCGATTCCAGGCCTTTGAGAATCTCCTCGCGCTGATCCTCGGTGACCATGTCGAATGACTTGCCCTCGTACTTCTTGCTACAGGAGGCGTTGGTTTGCAGGATCCCGGTACGCATGAGCTCGGCGGGCGACAGCGCCAGTTGATAGCCCTGATTGGGCGTACCCAACTGCCAGGGCCCCTGCATGAACAATCGGTCGCCCTTGCCCCAATTGCCGGCCAAGGCTCGATCGATGTAGGTGTTGAGCCCGAGATCCATTCCGCTGCCCCCCAGGCCGCCGGCAGCGGGCACCATATGCATGACAAGCGCTTCGACGAAGGCCGCCTCATCTGGCATGAGAAACACATATCCGGCCGGCGTATCTTCGGCCGTCGGTGCTGCGGCAGGGGCCGCAGGCGTGGCGGCTTGCTGGGCCAGACCGGCCAGCGGGAGGCTGGCACCGGCCGCGGCCGTGCCCCCGATCACCGCGCCGCGCAGAAAGACGCGGCGGCTCTCCTTGAAGTCTTCCATGAACCTCTCCGTTTCGTGCTTGCTGTTATCAGTAGACAAGTCATGACCTGCCAGCGCGACTAGGCGAGGGCGAGTGTCATCGGAGAGGAATTGGCGGCGACGGGGTCAGGGCACAAACACGAGCCTGTGCGGCCGCCGCGGTGTTCTGCGGCAAGGGACAGCGAAGGTTCAGGTCTCGGACGTGGCAAACACGGCGCAGCTAAAAACCCGGGATCACACTTGCTCTGGCAGGACTCGCATAGCCTAGGCTTGTTTCGCTGAATTTAAGCTGAACAAATGCGGAGTCAGGAGGCTGAGCGGCGATTGAAATCGCGTGGGCGCATGCCCAGAGCAAAGAGGACACCGAAATAGACCACCCCGCTGGCGGCCAGCACGCCTGCCAGCCAGGCTGCGCGCAGCCAGGGGCAGTGCTGCAGGGCGATCCAGTCAATGCGCTGGTCGACCCATAGCAGCAGTGCCGCCAACGCCAGCAGAGCGGGCACCATGCGCAGAACAAAGCGCAGCCATTTTCCTCCCGGCTGGTAGACCCCGCGGCGGCGCAACCCGGCCAACAGCAACAGCGCATTGAGGCAGGCTCCCAGGCCAATGGCCAGAGCCAGCCCCGCGTGCGCCATCAAGGGCACGAAGATGAGATTCATGAGTTGGGTCATTACCAGCACCAGAATCGCGATCTTCACAGGGGTGCGAATATCCTGCTTGGCGTAAAAGCCCGGCGCGAGGATTTTGACCGACAGCAATCCGATCAAGCCGACGGAATAGGCGATGACAGCCAGACGGGTTTGCTGGACGTCGCCCGTCTGAAACGCGCCGTAGTGAAAGAGCGTGGCCACCAGCCCATCGGCCAGCAGCATCATGCCGAGGGCAGCGGGCAGTCCCAGCAGCAGCACCATGCGCAAACCCCAGTCGAGCAGGGCGCTGTAACCGGCGTGGTCCTGGCGTGCATTGGCGGCCGACAGCGTGGGCAGCAACACGGTGCCCAGCGCCACGCCCAGCAGCGCGGTCGGGAATTCCATCAAGCGATCGGCAAACGATAGCCAGGTGACGCTGCCGGGGGTGAGCCAGGTGGCGATATTGGTGTTGATGAGCAGCGAGATCTGGGCCACCGAGACCCCCAGGGTGGCCGGCGCCATCTGCCTGAGGATGTGCTTGACGGTGGGGTCGGTCCAGGCTTGGCGCACGCGCAAGGTCAGCCGGGGCGTCAGGCCAAGATGAGCCAGGGCGGCCCACTGGATGACCAACTGCGCGACACCGCCAGCCATCACCCCGACGGACAACGCGTAGATGGGCACCTCCAGACGCGGTGCCAGCCAGATGGTGGCGACGATCATGGACAGATTGAGCAGCACCGGCGTGAAGGCCGGGACGGCGAATCGGCGCCACGTGTTGAGAACGCCCGAGGCGAAGGCCACCAGCGACATGCAAAGGATGTAGGGGAACATCACCCGTGTCATCCAGACCGCTGCACCGAACTCGGTGTCGCGCGCACTGTCTCGTAGGCCGCTGGCCATTGCCGTGACGATCCAGGGGGCGGCCACGATGCCGATAGCCGTGACCGTCATGAGGGTCAGCGTCAGGACCAGCGCCACGCGATCCAGCAGTACGCGCACACCCTCTTCGCCATGGTGGCTGCGCGCCGTGCCGAGAATGGGCACGAAAGCCTGTGCGAAAGCACCTTCGGCAAACAAGCGGCGCAACAGGTTTGGAATCCGGAAGGCCACCCAGAAGGCATCGGTCAACGCGCCCGCGCCAAAGGCCCGCGCAATCAGGATGTCACGGACCAACCCTGTAATGCGCGAAAGCAGCGTGAAACTGCTGACCGTTGCGGCCGAGCGAAACAATGCCATGGGAATGCTTGAGTGAAAGCGCGTGCCGGCCGTACCGGCACGCAGGACTGCCAGGCAGTTTACTTCGGGGGCATGCGGATCGCGCCGTCGAGGCGGATCGTCTCACCGTTGAGCATGTCGTTGGTGACGATGCTGTAGACCAGCTTGGCATAGTCTTCGGGACGGCCCAGGCGCGCCGGGAAGGGGATACTGGCGGCCAGCGAGTCCTGCACTTCCTGGGGCATGCCAAAGATCATGGGGGTGCCGAAGATACCCGGAGCAATGGTCATGCAGCGGATACCGGTTTTGGCGAGGTCGCGCGCGATGGGCAGGGTCATGCCTGCCACCCCGGCCTTCGAGGCGGCGTAAGCGGCCTGACCGATCTGACCATCGAAGGCAGCGACCGAAGCGGTGTTGATCAGAACGCCGCGCTCGCCGGTGGGCTCGGGGGTGTTCTGACCCATGGCTTCGGCGGCCAGGCGCATCATGTTGAAGCTGCCGATCAGGTTGATGGAGACAACCTTCTGGAACAGGTCCAACGGGTGGGCGCCATTTTTGCCGACGATCTTGGCCGCCGGTGCTACGCCGGCGCAGTTGACGAGGCCGAACAGCGGACCGATGGCGAGCGCCGCGGCCACGGCAGCCTTGCCGTCGGCTTCCTGCGTTACGTCGCAATGCACATAACGCTGACCCAGTTCTTTGGCCAGGGCCTGGCCAGGTTCGTCCTGCAGATCGGCGATGACGACCTTGCCGCCATTTTCGACCAGCATGCGAACCGTGCCTGCGCCCAGGCCGGATGCGCCGCCCGTGACGATGAATACCTTGTTGGCGATTTCCATGTCGGATCTCAGAGAAGTCAGAAGCCCGGCCAGCGTTCGGCGGCGGGCAAAGAAAACCGGCTGCGTTTCAGGTGAGCGGCCAGCCGGAGGTTTGCCTTAGTTGTGCAGCGCGGCGGCCAGGCGGGCTTTGATTTCTTCGACCGAACCTACGCCCGAGATCTTGCGATACTGGGGGGCGCTGGCGGCGTCTTGCGCCGCCCAGCCGGAGTAATAGTCGACGAGCGGCCGGGTCTGCTTCTGGTAGACGGCAAGGCGATTGCGCACGGTGTCTTCGCGATCATCGTCGCGCTGGGTCAGGGGTTCGCCCGTGACGTCGTCCTTGCCAGCCTCTTTGGGCGGGTTGGACTGGACGTTGTACGTGCGGCCGCTGGCCATATGCACCCAACGTCCGCTCATGCGCTGGACGATATCTTCGTCGGGCACGGCGATTTCGACCACGTAGTCCAGTTTGACGCCAGCCTCCTTGAGCGCGTCGGCTTGCGGAATGGTGCGCGGAAAGCCGTCGAACAGGTAGCCGTTGGAGCAGTCCGGCTGGCTGAGGCGGTCTTTGACCAGGCCGATGATGATCTCATCCGACACCAAGCCACCCGCGTCCATTACCTTCTTGGCTTCGATACCCAGGGGGGTGCCGGCTTTGACGGCCGCGCGGAGCATATCGCCAGTGGATATTTGCGGGATACCGTAGGCCTGCGTGATGAAGGCAGCCTGAGTGCCTTTGCCAGCGCCCGGGGGGCCGAGCAAGATGAGACGCATAAGTGCTCCTGAAGAGGTGGTTTTTTTTGTGGTCGGTGGCGATTATGCCGCAATGCAGCAGTGCATGTGGGGCAGCGCCATTGGAATTAACCCTTAGTGCGCGGGATTCCTTGATCTGGATCTATTTTCGCGAATGGCAGATCCGGCCATGCGCTAGAAGCCTCTGGCGTAAATGGCGCGAACCCGCTCCAGATCGGCGGGCGTGTCTACGCCGGCCGCCGGAGCGGTCTCGCTGCGATACACGACGATACTGTGCCCATACTCCATGGCGCGCAACTGTTCGAGCGATTCAAAGCGTTCGAGTTGCCCCTGAGGCAGAGTGGGGTAGCGGTGCAGAAAGCCGACACGGTAGGCGTACAGACCGATATGGTGCAGGGCGGGCAGGCCGCTGGCCATGACGCGTTGTCCGTCGGCCAGGGCATCGCGCGCCCAAGGAATGGGGGCGCGCGAAAAGTACAGGGCGCGATCCTGGGTGTCGCACACTACCTTGACCACATTGGGATTGAACAGGGCCTGGGCATCGGCCAGCGGACAGGCACAGGTGGCGATGTCAGCGCCCGGCGTTGCGGCCAGGCGTCGGGCGACTGCGTCGATAAGGCCGGGTTCGATCAACGGCTCATCGCCCTGCACGTTGACCACGATGGCGTCGTCGGACAGTCCAAGCAGGCTGACGGCTTCGGCCAGGCGATCGGTGCCGGTGGGATGGTCGGCGCGGGTCATGACGGCCCGGAAGCCATGGTCGTTGACCACGCGTTCGACGCGCGCATCATCGGTGGCCACGCAGACCTGCGCGGCACCCGACAGGGCAGCACGCTCGGCGACGCGAACGACCATCGGTTTGCCGCCAATGTCGGCCAGGGGCTTGTCGGGCAGCCGGGTCGAGGCGGCGCGGGCAGGAACGAGGGCGATGAAGCTCAAAGTCTTGACTCGGCTCAGGCGTCGGCCACAGGGTCTAGCGGGCGGGCCTCGCTTTCGAGCATGACGGGTATTCCGTCGCGCACAGGAAAAGCGAGGCGGTCGGCATGGCAGACGAGCTCGTCGTCGGCACGCAGAGATTCGAGACGGCCCTTGCAAAGCGGGCACACGAGAATGTCGAGGAGGCGGGATTCCATGATTGAATTCTAAAGCAGAACGTGCTTAGCGCGCGGGCAGGGCCTGCAGCCGGGCGGCGAGCCAGTCCAGGAAGTCCGGCCCGGAAAACCGTGCCCGGACCTGAACCGCCCAGAGACGAGGGTCATTGAAGCGGGCGCATTTGACCGCGTCCTTGGTGGTGATGAAGATGGCGTCGGCGTGCAGGTCCCCAAAGGGCGAATGGGCATAGTCGTAGTGGTCAGGCAGGGCCAGCCGGGGGGTGGGCACCAGGCCCGCGCTTTCGAGAGTGCGGAAAAAACGGTCTGGATTGCCAATGCCTGCCGCTGCCGCCACTGTCTGGCCCGTAAATGCTGACAAGGGGCGTCGCAGGCCATCGCTGACCCGTCGCGCGTCTTCAGGCTCCAGCCACATCGCCCACTGAGGCGCCGCTGTCTGATCGGGCGCGCGCGCCGGCCCGGTATTCATGTTGGTGATGACGGCATCGACGGTCGCCAGCCGGCTGGCCGGTTCGCGTAGCGGCCCCGCGGGTAAGAGCAGTCCATTGCCGCAGCCCCGTTCATCCTGCACCACGATTTCAATATCGCGCGCGAGGGCCAAGTGCTGCAAGCCGTCATCAGCGACGATGACATCGATCTCGGGGTGGGCGGCCAACAGGGCCTGGGCGGCATCGGCGCGCCGTGGGTGCACGGCCACCGCGGCGCCAGTGACCGCAGCGATGAGAGTGGGCTCATCGCCGAAGGCCGCCGGCGACAGCTCTCCTTGGCCAACCCTGGGCGGGCCATCGATGCGCACGCCATAGCCGCGGCTGACCATGCCGGGCGTATACCCGCGGTCGCGCAAGCCCTGAAGGACGGCCATGACCACGGGTGTTTTGCCTGTGCCACCTACGTAAATGTTGCCTATCACGATCACAGGCACCGGAGCGCGCCATCCCGTCCTGGGGCCAGTCTGGTAAGCCTGCCGCCTGCGGCGCACAACGATGGCCGCCAGCGCCGACAGCGGTCGCATAAGCGCAGCCAGCCAGCCGCCGTGACGCCATTGCCGCTGCACGAAACGATGGAGCACGTCGCGAGTCTTCACCGGGCGGTCTGGGCAGCAAAATTGATGCGGCCTATGCCCGCTTCGCGAGCAGCCTGCATGACGTTGACGACAGACTGGTGGGCAGCCTGCGCGTCGGCATTGATGACCACCACCGCATCCGGATTGCCGCCGGTTGCCTGGCGCAAGGCCTGCGTCATGGTGGCCGGATCGCTGCTGTCGAGCAGGATGCCGTCAAGCGCGTAATGCCCGTCCTGACTGACCGCGACCTCCAGCATGGCAGGCGGCTGCATGACGTCGGCCTGGGCCTGGGGCAGGGTGATTTGTAACTGGCTATAGCGGGCGAAGGTGGTCGTCGCGGCCAGAAAGATCAGCATGACCAGAAGAACGTCGATGAGCGGAATGAAATTTATGTCTAGCTCATCTTGCGAGCCCCGGCGGCGGAAATTCATGACCGAACTCCGCGAGCCAGCCGGGCCGCCGCCTGCTCCATGGCATTCATGTAGTTGTCCACACGACTGCGAAAATAGCGGTGGGCGATCATGGTGGGAATCGCGATGAGAATGCCAAAGCCGGTGTTGTATAAGGCGACCGAAATGCCATGGGCCAACTGCGCCGGGTCGGCGCTGCCCGGGTTGTAAGCACCGAAGATTTCTATCATGCCCACTACGGTGCCGAACAGACCCATCAGCGGGGCGACCATGGCGATGGTGCCGATGGCCGGAATGTAACGATAGAGTTCCTGGGCCACGCCTTGCCCGACGACTTCCACCGCATCGCGCTGTGCCTCGCGAGAGTCATGCCGGGTGCGCAGCACTTCGGCCAGAATACGGCCAAAGGGGGAGTTGCGCTCCAGGCGTGCAAAGGCTTCCGGGCTTTCGTCATGGTTGCGCAGCATGTCATTGACCTGCTCGGTCAGGCCGCGCGGCATCACGTGCGCGCGGCGCAAGGACAGCAACCTTTCGAGGATGAGGGCCAGCCCGAAGATGGAGGTCGCCAGCAAGGGCCAGATCGGCCAGCCGGCATCGCGCAAAAGGGATAGCAAGACGGAGTGCTCCTGTGGTCGCGGCCAGCTCGCCGCAAGGCGTTCAAGGCCGCAATGTAACGGTCGGCTGGCCTGAGTGGCAAGTCTCAGGAGCGCCCAATCTATCCACAGTTTTTGTGGATAATTCTGTGCAAAACTTCCAGGAAACACACGCCGGCCTTGGGTTTAGGGTGGTTTGCTCCCCTTTTGCGCAATGTGGGGTTGGTGTTAAACCCATATAAATCAAAGGCTTGTACGGGTGCGTAAGGCGCTCCGGGCAGCCGGCAGGCAGACCGGGATTGCGCTATCATGCGAGCCCGCAATTTCAAGCCCTGTGGACACATTTGGCGCTCAAAGCCCCATGACAATTGGATTTGCTGTCAAAGATGACGTATTTGCGCGGGATATCTTCTCGGTTGCCCAGCTAAACCAAGCAGTGGGGCAGTTGTTGGAGCGCGAGATCCCTCCGATCTGGGTGCGCGGGGAGGTCTCGAACTTCACCCAGGCCGCATCCGGGCATTGGTACTTCACGCTCAAAGACGCTCGCGCCGGCGTGCGTACGGTCATGTTCCGCAGCCGGGCAGCAGCGGTCGGGTTCGTGCCGCGCGCGGGAGACGAGGTGGAGGTGCGCGCACGCGTGTCGCTCTACGAGCCGCGGGGTGATTTTCAGCTTCAGGCCGACGCCATGCGTCGGGCCGGCGTGGGCAATTTGTATGAAGCGTTTTTGCGCCTGAAGGACAAGCTGGCTGCCGAAGGTTTATTCGACCCGCAGCGCAAGCGCAGCCCGTTGCGGCTGCCGCGCGCCATCGGGGTGGTCACCTCTTTGCACGCGGCTGCATTGCGTGACGTGCTCTCCGCGCTGGCGCGGCGCGCGCCGCAGGTCGGTGTCATCGTCTATCCGGCTCCGGTGCAGGGCGCCGATGCTGCCGCGCGGCTGACCAGTCAGGTCAGGGCGGCCAGCGCCCGCCGGGAAGTCGACACCTTGTTGCTGGTGCGTGGCGGAGGCAGTATCGAGGATCTGTGGAGCTTCAACGATGAGGACCTGGCCCGCGCCGTGGCCGAGTGCGCCATACCAGTAATCACGGGCGTTGGCCATGAAACCGACTTCACGATCGCGGACTTTGTCGCCGACGTCAGGGCGCCCACGCCCACTGCGGCGGCCGAGCTGGCGTGCGTTCCCCGCGCTGACCTGCTGGCTGCGCTGGGCCACGTGACCACGCGGCTGGCGCGCGCACAACAGCGCCGACTGGACCAGGCAGGGCAGCGTCTTGACCGATTGAGTGCCCAACTGATTTCGCCTGCGCAGCGCGTGGCGAATCAGCGGGAGCGTCTCAATACCTTGCGGCACAGGCTCGCCTCGGCTGCCAAGCGTCCGCTGTCCTTGAGCGACGCCCGCCTGAGCATTCTTACCCAGCGCCTGGCCCGGCGCGCGCCGCAGATGGCGCGCAGCCTCGATCGGGTGCAAGGGCTGACGCAACGGCTGGCTCGCGGCCAGCAGGCTTTGCTGGCAGAGCGGCGTGCACGTTTACTGGCCTTGGCGGCGCAGTTGCGCGCTCTTGACCCTGAAAATACCTTGGCTCGTGGCTATGCGATAGTGCGTGATGCGCAGGGTCAGGTCATCAGCCAGGCCGGCGCGCTGGCGGTGGGTGCGGCTGTGAGCATAGATCTGGCTCATGGCCGGGTCGGCGCCGACATCACGAGCATTGAATCCAGCCGTTAACCCTGGCTTTTGCCCGGGTTGAGGCGATACCCCCGAGAAGAGCCGATACAATCATCTGGTTTGATCGTGCATTCAACAAAGAAGGAATCGACTATGGCACATACTCTTCCCCCTCTGCCTTACGCGATGGACGCGCTGGCTCCGCGCATCTCCAAGGAAACGCTGGAGTACCACTACGGCAAGCACCATCAGACTTACGTCACCAATCTGAACAACCTGATCGCCGGCACCGAGTTTGAAAACGCGTCGCTCGAAGACATCGTCAAGAAGTCGTCTGGTGGCATTTTCAACAACGCCGCCCAGGTCTGGAATCACACGTTCTACTGGAACAGCCTCTCGCCCAACGGCGGCGGCGAACCCTGTAGCACGCTGACCGAGGCCATCAATGCCAAGTGGGGCAGCCTCGACGCGTTCAAGGAAGCCTTCAATAAGTCGGCTGCCGGCAACTTCGGTTCGGGTTGGACCTGGCTGGTCAAGAAGGCCGACGGTTCGCTGGATATCGTCAACACCAGCAACGCCGCCACGCCCTTGACCACGACCGACAAGCCGTTGCTGACCTGTGATGTCTGGGAACACGCCTACTACATCGACTATCGCAACGCTCGTCCCAAGTACCTGGAGAACTTCTGGGCACTGGTGAACTGGGAATTTGCGGCGAAGAACTTCGCCTGAGAGGCATACGGCGCGCCTGGCGCGCCTTGCACGATCGAGACCCGGCTGTAAGCCGGGTTTTTTGTTGTGCGCCGGTGGGTTATCAGGTTGGTGTTACGTTGGCGGTGCTGACCTGCCCCCAGATTTAGTACGGCACCGACATAGAGCCCAGGGGTAAAAGACCTTCTTTCTGATGAGCCTGCACGAATTGCGCCGGCGTTAAATATCCGAGCGCGCTGTGAGGCCGATCGGTGTTGTACTCGACTCGCCAGTTTTCGATCAAGCTTTTAGCCTGTCGCAGGGACAAGAACCAGTGCTCGTTAAGGCATTCGTCGCGGAACTTGCCGTTGAAACTTTCGATATAAGCGTTCTCCACCGGCTTACCCGGCCGAATAAACGACAGCTTTACGCCTGCTTGGTAGGCCCAGGCGTCCAAGGCTCTTCCGGCGAACTCTGGCCCGTTGTCCACGGTAATAGATCGCGGCAGGCCACGCATCTCCGCCAGCCGTTGCAGCACCATGGCAACACGCAGTCCCGGCAACGACGTATCGACCTCGATGGCCAGGCATTCGCGAGTGTAGTCATCGACGATAGTCAAACAGCGGAATCGGCGGCCATAGGCTAGGCCGTCGGCCACAAAGTCCATTGACCAACTCTGATTCGGCGCGATTGCCGCTGGGCGAACCACGCGCTCGGTCGCCGCGATTCGCTTACGCTTTCGTTTTCGCACGCTTAACCCTGCCAGACTGTACAGCCGCCAGATTCGCTTGTGATTTGCTTGCCAGCCTTCGCGACGTAAGAGCACATGGATCCTCCGATAGCCGTAGCGTCGTTTCGCCACTGCCATCTCTTTCATGCGCTCGGTCAGCGCAGCATCGCCTGAGCGTGTGCTCTCGTAGGCAAACAGCGACCGCGAAATTCCTACCAGCCCACAGGCCCGGGTAACACCCATGCTGCGCTCGGTCATTAATGTCCTGACCGCCTCGCGTTTGGCCTGCGGGCTGACTACTTTCGGCTTAGCAGATCCTGAAGCGCCGCCTTGTCCAGCATCGACTCGGCCAACAGCTTCTTGAGCTTGTTGTTCTCCTGCTCCAGCTCCTTGAGCCTCTGAGCGTCCGACACCGTCATGCCACCGAACTTCGCCTTCCAGTTGTAGTACGTTGCCTCGGAGATTCCGTGCTTGCGGCACAACTCTGCGGGCTTGGCACCTGCATCGGCTTCCTTGAGCACGCCGATGATTTGCTCTTCCGTAAATCGTTTCTTCATTGCCATTCCTTTGGGAACGGACTCTACATCGATTTCGTACTAATCACGGGGAGCAGGTCAGCCCTGGTTTCGATGGGATTCGCGCTTATGGCTGATAAGGCGCTGGAATGGAACCGGCATTGGACCAGCACTCATGGAATGCTAGCTCTCGTAGTGCTGCCTTGCGCGCTCGCGGCCTTACGTTGGCTGACCCTGCGCGTTGCGCCTCAGGCGGCCGGCAGCGGGATTCCCCAGGTTATTGCCGCCTTGTCCATGCCTCCGGGGCCGGCCCAGCACCGCCTGGTTTCGCTGCGGCAAACCCTCTGGAAGATCCCCCTCACTTTCTGCGCCATGTTGGCCGGCGCCTCCGTGGGCCGCGAAGGGCCTTCCGTGCAGGTGGGCGCGGCGGTGATGCTGGCGTGGGGCAATCTCTGCCGGCGATTGGGCTTGCGCATGCGTGGTTTCCACACGCAGGAGTTGATCGCAGCAGGGGCAGCAGGAGGGCTGGCTGCGGCGTTCAACGCGCCCTTGGCCGGGGTGATTTTCGCCATCGAGGAACTTGGCCGCGGCACCGGGCTGCGCTGGCAGCGGCTCGTGCTGCTGGGCGTGTTGGCCTGCGGTTTCATGGTGGTGGCGCTGGCCGGCAACAATCCCTATTTTGGTGTGTTCGGCGCCGGGTCGCTGTCCGAAAACATGGTGTGGTGGGTCGTCGCCTGCGGGCTTTTGAATGGTTGCCTGGGTGGCATCTTCGCACGCCTGCTCGGCAAGGGACTGCCAGGCGTCTTGCCTGTGCACTGGCGAGAGTCCGTGCGCCGCCGCCCGGTGATGGCGGCCTTCGGGCTTGGTTTGGTCGTCGCCCTGATCGGGGTGACCAGCGCCGGCGCCACCTATGGCACGGGTTACGAAACGGCAGCAGTGCTGTTGGGTGGCGAAGGTCAGGCCCCGGCAGGTTTTGGCCTGTCCAAGCTGGCCGCCACGGTGGCTTCCTATTGGGCGGGCATTCCGGGCGGCATCTTCACGCCCGCCCTGACCACCGGTGCCGGTCTGGGGCATCAATTGTGGCTGTGGACGGGTGGCTCGGTCGACGGCCGGGTGCTGGTGCTGATCTCGATGGCGGCCTTTCTGGCGGCCGCCACGCAGGCCCCCCTGACCGCCAGTGTGGTCGTGATGGAAATGACCGGCAGCCAGCCCATGCTGTTCTGGTTGCTGGCCGGCTCGCTGTTGGCCTCGGTGGTCTCCCGCCAGTTCTGCCCGCAGCCTTTCTATCATTTTTCCGCAGGCCGCTTTCGCCGGGCTGCGCTGCAGGAGGTCTCTCGCGCGGCGCCTTCAGCGGATTCGTCCAGGGGTTAGACAGCGTCCGTTCCCTGGACACCTGTGGCTGCACCGGGATGGCGCAGGAGACGCTGCGGTAACATGGCCGTAACCTTCTTCACTCATCCAATTCTGACGAGCCATGACCCAGCAAGCTTTTATCTGCGATGCGATCCGTACTCCTTTTGGCCGCTATGGTGGCGCTTTGTCGTCGGTACGTGCCGACGACCTGGCTGCTATCCCGATCAAGGCATTGATGGCACGTAATCCCAATGTGCGTTGGGAAGAGATCGACGACATCATTTTCGGCTGCGCCAATCAGGCCGGTGAAGACAACCGCAACGTGGCTCGCATGGCCTCGTTGCTGGCCGGCCTGCCCATCGAAGTGGCGGGTGCGACCATCAATCGCCTGTGCGGATCGGGCCTGGATGCGATCGGTACTGCTTCGCGCGCCATCCGCGCCGGTGAAGCTGGCCTTATGCTGGCCGGCGGGGTGGAGAGCATGAGCCGAGCTCCGTTTGTCATGGGCAAGGCCGACAGCGCGTTTTCGCGCAGCGCCGCCATTTATGACACCACCATTGGCTGGCGCTTCATCAACAAACTGATGAAAGCCCAATATGGTGTGGACTCGATGCCCGAAACGGCCGAGAACGTGGCCGATGATTACAAGGTTTCACGCGCCGATCAGGATAAGTTTGCGCTGGCCAGCCAGCAAAAGACCGCTCGTGCGCAACAGGCAGGGTATTTCGACGCCGAGATCACGCCGGTATCCATTCCGCAGAAAAAGGGCGATGCCCTGATCGTGGATAAGGATGAACACCCCCGTGAAACGACCTTGGAGTCGCTGGCCAAGCTAAAAGGCGTGGTGCGCGAGGGTGGCAGTGTCACCGCGGGTAACGCTTCCGGCGTCAATGACGGCGCCGTTGCGCTCTTGCTGGCCGACGAGAAGGCCGCCGCTCGCCACGGTCTGACGCCGCGCGCTCGTGTCGTGGGCATGGCTACTGCCGGTGTGGCGCCGCGCATCATGGGTATGGGGCCAGCGCCGGCCACCCGCAAGGTGTTGGCGCAAACCGGCCTGACGCTGGCGCAGATGGATGTCATCGAACTGAATGAGGCTTTTGCCGCACAAGGTCTGGCCGTGTTGCGGGATCTGGGCATCGCCGATGACGATGCTCGCGTCAACCCCAATGGGGGCGCCATTGCGCTGGGCCATCCTCTGGGCGCCAGTGGTGCCCGCTTGGCGACGACCGCCATCAATCAGTTGCATCGTACCGGGGGCCGCTATGCCCTGTGCACCATGTGCATTGGCGTGGGTCAAGGAATTGCGCTGATCATCGAGCGCGTCTGACGTAGACTCGGCCACAGAAAACAGGGATTCGTTGAACCCCTGTTTTTCAGCTGTCATGGACGATCATGGCAAGCCGTCGATCTTCGCGCCCGCTTTGACGCCTCGTTGGGCAAACCAGCCCTGGCTCATTTCCAGCGCATAGCGCACGGGTTTGCGCGAGCAATGCGGATCATCGGTCTGCGGTGCCATGTCTTCGATGTTGGAAATCGTGCCATCATCTGCGATGAAGGCAATCGACAGCGGCAGCGGTGTGTTGCGCATCCAGAAGCACTGCAGGTCTGGCTCTTCAAAGACAAACAGCATCGCGCTGTTGCCAGGCAGCTCTTGGCGATTCATCAGCCCGACGCGGCGTTTGGCATCGGTGTCGGCAACTTCGGCCTGGATGACATGAATGCCAGTCGACAACTGCGTGGTTGGCAGGGTGTCCTGTTTGGGGCCGGCAGCCATGGCGATGAAGGGAGAGATGGCCAGGGCGAGCGCAGCGGGGCGAAGAAAGGCGGAGAAGATCTGCATGTACGGCAATAGAGGGGCGGCGGATGACGGCTATGGTACCCCCAACTGCAGCGCGCCGGCAGCGACACTGCCGGCAAACGAAAAGACGGAGCCCTATGGCTCCGCCTTCATAATATCGGCTGCCAGCCTTTCTCAGGCCGACGTAATATTGAGTGCTTGCTTGCCTTTCGGACCCTGGATAGTCTCGAAAGCGACTTTCTGGCCTTCCTTGAGGGTTTTGAAACCGTTCATCTGGATAGACGAAAAATGCGCGAAAAGATCTTCTCCGCCATCATCGGGTGTAATGAAGCCAAAACCTTTCGCGTCGTTGAACCATTTGACGGTTCCGGTAGATTTTGGATTGTCCCCTTGGACGGCGGTTGCGGTCATGTCAGACATGCGGACTGCCTCTTTTGAATCGTATGTTGGACGAAGGGGCTTCGGCCTGACCTGATGCCCATCCGGGAACGGTTGCCTTGACAAACAAGCATGAAGGCCTCCGATTGCATGGATAATGCGCCCCTTTTCTTTCTGGCGTCAAGTATGGAAACTACGCATGTCTGCGTGTAATTTTGAGTAAGTCTGACGTGAATATTTGGCCGATTAAATAGAATAGCCGCCCTATGAGTTCAACCTTGGATTCGCAGCACGATGTGGTAGTCGAGAAGCAGCCGGCGCGTACTGCTCCGCCGCCGATGTACCAGGTCGTACTGCTTAATGACGATTACACCCCGATGGAGTTCGTGGTGAAGGTTTTGCAGAAGTTTTTCGGCAAAAATCAGGAAGAAGCCACACGGATCATGCTCCAGGTCCATCACGAGGGCAGAGGCATCTGCGGCGTCTATCCGCGTGATTTGGCCGCTACGCGTATCGCGCAGGTGGCGCAGTATGCGCGTGCCAAACAGCATCCTCTGCAGTGCATCATGGAACCCGTTTAGTCACCGATCGCGGGGCCCACCGCCCGGTGGCTGTCCTAAAAAAGTAAGGCCGTTGCGGCCAGCATCCTGGCGGCTGTCAACGACGTAGCAGCTAGAGGTGCGCCTTGACGAACAACAAGAAGGTCTGGCTGGGTGTGGCGGGGGCGATCGTTCTTGCCACCGCCGTGGGGCTGGGGTGGCTCGCAGGCAAGACGCCCGCGTCGCACGAGGCGACACCGGCTGGTGTGACGTCTGCGTCGCCAACCGCCTCTCCCACCAAAGCGACCGCCGACCTCCCGGCGGCCCAAGCCAAGATCGGGGAACCGGATGCGTTTTCGGCATTGAATTGCCAGCCCCGGCAGTTCAACGAGAGCCTGGCGCTGGCTCTGACCTTCACTCAGCCTGTGGATCGCAAAGCCGATCTGGGGCGATATCTTCAGGTCACCGAAGTGGGGCCGCTGGCCAATGCCGACAGTGAGGAGGCCTCTTCCAGTAAGCCGAGTGCTGCCCGCTCAGATCAGCCAGCGCCCCAGGGACGTGCAGTGCAGGGGGGCTGGGTGGTGGGGGACAATCCGCGGGTGGTCTATTTCCCCTACGTGCAACCCCTCAAGCGCTATGCGATCAGTGTGCGCAGCGGCCTGCCTGGTGCGCAGGCCGTGGGGTCGTGTTGCCCGCCGGCCAGAACGGCGGATTGCCAGTTGCCACCGTCAATATGCCGGAAGTCGACGTGCAGTTTCTGCGCGTCGATCCGCAACGCGTGCCCGAGTTTTTCGATACCGTGCTCGGCGTGGGCCGCGGGCGTGGCGCCGCGGTTGACGATCAGGATGGCGACCAGGAGGAAGAGGATGGCTGGCGTTATGCCGATAACCGCAGTATGAAAGGCTCGGTGAGCAATTGGGATCTGGACCGCTTGAATACGCTCACCAGCAGCGTCTACCAGGGCCGCTTCCTCACCGATGACAAGCCCAATCGGCGTCATGTGACCTTCCTGCCGGTCGAGCACATCCAAGAACTGCAGGATCCCGGCATCTATATTGCCGTGATGAGCCAACCGGGGCGTTTTCGATACGAGTACCAGACCACGTATTTCTATGTGAGTGACATTGGTCTGCATGCCCGGCGGTACCCCGATCGCAGCGAGGCCTATGCCGTGTCCCTGAAGACGGGGCAGCCGTTGCCGGAAGTGCGCGTGGAGCTGGTCGACGGGGCCGGCAAAACGCTGGCCCAGGCCAGCGCGGACGCCCAGGGCCATGTGCGGTTTGATGGTTCGCACGCCAATGCCCGAGTCATGCGCGCGACGCGCGGCAAGGAAATGACCCTGTTGGCGTTGGGTGAGCCTGCGCTGGATCTGTCCGAGTACGACATAGGTGGCTATCCGGCGCGCAACAACAACCTTTTCGTGTATGCCGGACGCAACCTGTATCGCCCCGGCGAGCAATTCAATGTCTCGGTTCTGGCACGTGACCCGGATGGGCGGCCTTTGGCGGCCAGCCCCCTGACCGCCACGCTCAAGCGTCCCGACGGCCGTGTGGTCAGCAACACCTTGTGGCACCCGAAAGAGCGGTTGCCTAACTATTTGGAACAGGTCGTCAGCTTGGCGCAGGATGCGCCGACCGGCACATGGATGCTGGAGTTGCGGGTTGATCCAGCCGCGAGGACGCCGGATGCGAGCTGGAAGTTTCAGGTCGAAGAATTTCTGCCCGAACGCATGAAGCTGGCACTGAACACGGAGCAACCCGTGCTCCATCCGCAGGATTCCTGGAGTGTGGATCTGCAAGGCGATTACCTTTATGGAGCGCCGGCTGCCGGCAATCGGGTGCTGGCCAGCTTCCAGGTCAAGCGCGATCGGGTGGCCTTGCCACGGCAATGGCCGGGATTCATTTTTGGTGACGTCGCCGACGATACCCGCCGCCGCTTCGAGGAGTTGCCCGACACGGAGTTGGACGAGCAAGGGCGCGGCGAGATCCGTGTAGACCCCCAGGCAGCTGACGCGCACTCTCCGATGACGGTGCGTTTGTCAGTCAGCTTGCTGGAGTCGGGCGGACGGCCCGTGGTGCGCTCGATCGAGCGCAACGTATGGCCAGCCGAAAACCTGATAGGGCTGCGCCCGTTATTTGACCGCGACGTGACGCGAGAGGGCGCCCCGGCAGGTTTCGAGGTCATCCGTGTCGATGCCGAGGGCAAACCGCAGCCGGTCAAGGGCGCGCAGCTACGGCTGTATCGCGAGCAGCGCCAATACTATTGGCGTTTCGATGATCAGCGCGGCTGGAACAACGGCTATACGGAGACTGAGGAACTCGTTGATTCACGCGTGATGGATATCGAGGGGCGTGCGGCACTGACTGTGGATGTCAACTGGGGCAGATACCGGCTCGAGCTCGCCGATCCTCAGACCGGTGAGGTCGCGCGTTACCGGTTCTATGCGGGCTGGAATGCGCAGGATGCCGATGCGGTGGGCAACCGCCCGGATCGTGTGCAACTGCAGATGCAGGGTCTGCCCGCGGAGCCTGGCGGCAAGGTGCGCATGACGGTCCTACCACCGCACGATGGGCAAGCGCTCATCACGGTGGAAGGCGATCGCATGTTGTGGTCGCAGTGGCTACCGGTCAAGACGACGGGAACTGAGGTCGAGATTCCGGTCAGCGCAGATTGGAAACGCCACGACCTGTACGTGTCGGCGACCGTGTTCCGGCCGGGCAGTGAGGGTGACCGGGTCACCCCGGCGCGTGCGCTGGGGCTGGCTTATCTGCCCCTGGCCAGCAAGGGCCGCAAACTCGCCGTCAGCCTTGATGCTCCCGGCAAAATCGAGCCGGAAAAACCGGCCACCGTGCGCGTCAACGTCGGTGACCTGCCAGCCGGCAAGGCGTATGTGACACTCTCGGCGGTTGATGTTGGCATCCTCAATATCAACCAGTACGCCACACCGGATCCCCTCGATTTCTTCTTCGGTAAACACCGCTACGGGCCTGAACTGCTCGATATGTACGGCAAGCTGATCGAAAAAATGGACGGCACCCCGGGGCGTCTGAAGTGGGGCGGCGATGCGGCCATGAGGGGTGATAGCCGCAGCCTGCCCAAGAAGGTCAAACTGGTGGACCTTTTTTCGGGGGTGGTCGAACTGGATGAAAGCGGGCAGGCGGACATCGATTTCGATGTACCGGATTTCAATGGCACCTTGCGTTTGATGGCCGTGGCGTTCTCTGCCGACCGGTATGGCAGTGCCGACGCGGAGGTCACCGTTGCCGCGCCTTTGGTAGCCGAATTAAGCACGCCGCGCTTCATCACGCCTGGCGACCAGGCCGCCGTAGCGCTCGATCTGACCAACCTCAGCGGTGCGACGCGCAGCGTCTCCGTCAAACTACAGGCTCTCGATCCGCTGGCCATCGCCGATAGCACACGTACCGTAGTCCTCAAGGATAAGGAGCGCAAGACACTGCGCTTTGTTGCCACCACGACCAGCTCTTATGGCCTGGAGCTCATGCGGCTGGTGGTCGAAGGTGACGGCCTGAGGATTGAGCGCGAATCGGTGTTGCAGGTGCAGCCGGCCCATGCTGCCGAGCGCCGCGTGCGCCGTATCCGTCTGAGTCCGGGTCAGGAGTGGACGCCCTCCGCCGACTTGCTGGCGGATTGGCATGCCGACTCGATCATGGCATCGATGACGCTGTCCAACCGTCCGCCCCTCAACGTCAGCGCTCTGGTGCAGGGTTTGCTCAACTACCCCTATGGCTGCACGGAGCAGACGATCAGCGCAACCATCCCCTGGGTCATTATCGACGACGCTGCGGCCCAACGGTTTGGCCTGCAGCCGCATACCCCGGCCGAGCGTCAGTCCCGGATAGACGGGGCCCTCGCGCGATTGTCCGGCATGCGCGCGGCGACCGGTTCCTATTCGCTGTGGGGTGATTACAGCTCGCGCGACGTCTGGCTGACCGCCTATGCCTTGAGTTTCATGCAAGATGCCCGCGACCGGGGTTTCAAGGTCGCTGATGACAGTCTGCAGCGCACACGCCAATGGCTGCTGGAGCAGTTGCAGCAGACGCCTAACAGTTTCGGCAGTTGGTCGGCCAACCTGCGCAAAGGCATGGAAAGCGGCCGCATTGACAGTGCCGGCGCCGAGGTGTTGCGTAACGACCATCGCCGTTTTGCTGGCCTGGCCAGCGCCGCGTATGCGTTGGCGCGCGATGGAAAGGCCCCGCTGTCGACCGTCAGGCAGTTGTTCGACAACTATGGTGACAGAGCGCGTTCGCCACTGCCACTCATCCAGCTTGCGGTTGCGTTCAAACTGTTGGGTGATGACGGGCGCATGAAGACCGCGCTGGAGCAGGGCATGACGCGAGCCTACGGAATCACGCGTCGTGGCGCTGCGGCCTATGAGGAATGGTTGGGCGATTACGGCAGCAGTGTGCGTGACTACACGCAGGCCTATGCGCTGGTCAACCAGTACGGGTTGAACCATCCCCGCCAGGAGACCCTGCTGGAAGAGGCCGCAGCGCGATTGGGAAATCGCTCTTATCTCTCGACACAGGAGCGTATGGCCCTGCTTTTGGCTGCCAGCGCTGCCGGCGGCGACCGCAACTCGCCGTGGCAGGCCAGCCTGCAGCAGGCTGGCGGCAACCGCAGTCTCTCTGGTGCGCAGGATCAGGTGCTGGCAGTCGAGGCCGCCGAGTTTGGGGCCATGCGCGTGCGCAACAACGGCAACCAGGCCCTGTTTGTCGAATTTGACGTTCAGGGCACGCCAAGGACGGCTCCCGTTGCCCGCAATGATGTGATCACGTTGCAAAGACGCTGGTATCGTCCGGATGGCACTGCCTGGGATGGCGGTCTTTTGCAGACCGGTGACATGCTGGTGGTCCGGATACAGGCTGATGCCAACCAGTATGTACCTGACGCGCTTATCGTCGACCGCGTACCGGCAGGATTTGAGGTGGAGAACCTGAATCTTTCGCAAAGCCCGGCCCTGCAGGATTGGCAGATTGGCGGGCGCGAGGTCGCGCAGGCCATGGCCAATCCCAATATCAAACACCGGGAGTTTCGCGACGACCGCTATGTGGCCGCGGCCACCTTGGGTCGCGGCAAGGTCGACATCTTTTATCTGGCGCGCGTGGTGACGCCAGGTCGTTACAGCGTTCCTGCGGTCGTGGCTGAGGATATGTACCGGCCAGAACTGCGCGGTGTGGGCGATACATGGAGCAGCATCGAAATCCGCGACCGACAGCCGGGCAAGTAACGCGCCGAAGGCGTCGGCTGGCTCTGTCTGGCGGCGTCCTACTGGGTTTGCCTTTGGTCGCGTTGTTCGTGCTGGATCTGCTGTTGCCCTTGCCGCCCGTGGGGGCGGCTGGCGCGCGGGTGGTGGTCGCCAGCGATGGCACCCCTTTGCACAATTACCCCAGTGAAGATGGCGTGTGGCGCTATCCGGTCGCGCCAGATGATGTGTCGCCACGTTATGTGCAGACGCTGCTGGCCTACGAAGATCGTTGGTTTTACTGGCATCCCGGCATTAATCCGTGGGCTATGCTGCGGGCCGGGTGGCAGTGGGCCCGCCATGGACGCATTGTTTCAGGCGGGTCCACCTTGACCATGCAGGTCGCCCGCATGCTGGATCCGGCATTGGCAGGGCAGCCGTCGCGCAGTCTCGCGGCCAAAGGACGACAGGTCTGGCGTGCCGTGCAACTGGAGATGCACTACAGCAAGGATGAAATCCTGGGCATGTACCTCGCGCATGCGCCCATGGGGGGCATCGTCGAGGGCGTGGAAATGGGCGCGCGCCTTTGGTTGGGCAAGTCTGCGCGCGACCTGAGCGATGCCGAAGCCGCGTTGCTTACGGCCCTGCCGCAGGCGCCGTCACGTCTGCGGCCGGACCGGCATCCGGAACGGGCGCAGGCCGCGCGTGACAAAGTCATGTCGCGCATGCAGGCAGCCGGCCTCTGGAGCGTGGCGCGGGTGGCCGATGCACGAATCGAAAATGTGGTGGCGCCGCCGCTGCGGGCGCGTTGGCTCGCGCCGTTGGCCGCCCAGCGTTTACTCCAAGGTCAGGCCCGTGGCCAGCCCGTCGTGGCCAGCACGCTCGATGCCGACATGCAGACAACGGTCGAACGCATGTTGCTCGACCGAGTCGATAGCCTGCCTCCCAAGGTGTCCATGGCCGTTCTGGTGATGGACAACGACAGCCTCGACGTAAAAGCTTATGCTGGTTCGGCGGATTTTTCCGATGACAGCCGGTATGCGCATGTCGACATGGTCCGTGCAATACGCTCTCCCGGTTCCACGCTCAAGCCCTTTCTGTACGCGCAGGCGCTCGACGACGGCCTGGTGCATTCCGAGAGCCTGCTGATGGACGTGCCGATGTCGTTCGGCGGTTATGCGCCGGGTAATTTCCAGGCATCGTTTTCCGGGCCCGTCAGTGTGTCTCAGGCGCTGCAGCGCTCGTTGAACGTGCCGGCGGTCGATCTTCTTGACCGTGTAGGGCCGATGCGCTTTGCCTCGGCCATGCTCAACGCCGGTGTTCATTTGCGTATGCCCGCCGGCGCGGCTCCGAATTTGAGCCTGATTCTGGGGGGCGGAGGCACTAGCCTGCAAGAGTTGGTGGGCGCTTATCGTGCGCTGGCGCGCGAAGGACTGGCGGGACAGCCCCGCCTGCGCCCGGACGAGCCCAGGCGCGAAAGCCGCGCCATGAGCGCCGGTGCCGCCTGGATCGTACGCGATATTCTGGAAGGGGGAGGTCACCCTGACCGGCCTTTTTTCCAGTCCGCCTCGCCAGGATGGGCGCTGGCCTGGAAAACCGGCACCAGCTTCGGGTTTCGTGATGCCTGGGCTATTGGCGTCACAGATGGATGGACGATCGGCGTCTGGGTTGGGCGTCCGGATGGCACGCCCAATCCCGGTTTCTTTGGCGCCAATATCGCAGCCCCGTTATTGCAGGACGTCGTGGCGGCGCTGCCGGCCGGAGCACCCCGCGTGCGGGTGCGTCCAGCATCGGTGACTGCCGTGGTGTCGTGTTGGCCCGTGGGGTGGCGGCGCGAACATGCCCCAGAGGGCGTTTGTCCCCAACAACGTGCGGCCTGGGCCTTGAATGATACGGTTCCGCCCTCATTTACCGAATATGCCAGTTTGGCAGGCGGCCCCATTCGTATCGAGGGCGTGGCCCAGGGGGCGGTGCTTCGGCCCGTGCCCGGCACGCACGAGGTTATTCTGGATCTGGCCCTTTCGGGGGCTGAAGGCCAGGTATGGTGGATGTTGGATGGTAAGTTATATCGACAGGCCGGGGCGGCCGAAAGGCAGGGATTGTCCCTGAAGCGCAATGGGCGCTACCACCTCACCGTGATGGACGACGCCGGGCGATACACTGACCTGGAATTTGAAATCGCTGGCGTTACGCCCTGATCGGCATAGAATACGAAGCGTGTACCTGCCGCTTCGTGCGTTACGGAGGAAGCGTGATTTCCCAAGAGCTTGAAGTCAGCCTGCATATGGCATTCGTCGAGGCCCGTTCGGCTCGGCATGAGTTCATTACTGTCGAGCATTTATTGCTGTCGTTGCTGGACAACGCCTCGGCGGTCGAGGTGTTGCGCGCCTGCGCGGCCAACCTGGACGATTTGCACCGTAATCTGCGCCAATTCGTTACTGAAAACACGCCTGTGATTCCCAGTGGCGCAGAGGTGGATACCCAGCCGACCCTGGGTTTCCAGCGCGTGATTCAACGCGCCATCATGCATGTCTCGGCAGGCGGCACGGGCAAAAAGCCTGTTACCGGCGCCAATGTGCTGGTGGCCATTTTCGGTGAAAAGGATTCGCACGCCGTCTACTACCTGCAGCAGCAGGGCGTGACACGGTTGGATGTGGTCAATTTTCTGTCGCATGGCATCAGCAAGCAGCCGCAGGAAGAACCTTCGGCCGTACAGAAAGAACAGCAAAGTCCCGGAGAAGAGGGCGGGGAAGCCCGTCAGTCGCCGCTGGACCAATATGCCACCGACCTGAACGCTGCGGCGCTGGCTGGCCGCATCGATCCGCTCATCGGCCGCGAACACGAAGTCGAGCGCGTGATCCAGGTGCTGTGCCGCCGCCGCAAGAACAATCCCTTGCTGGTTGGCGAGGCAGGCGTGGGCAAAACGGCCATCGCCGAAGGCCTGGCCTGGCGCATCACGCGGGGTGAAGTGCCCGAGATCCTTCAGGCCGCCCAGGTCTACTCCCTGGACATGGGGGCGCTGCTTGCCGGCACGAAGTACCGCGGCGATTTCGAGCAACGGCTCAAGGGCGTGCTCAAGCAGATCCGCGGCAACCCCCATGCCGTGCTCTTCATCGATGAAATCCACACCCTCATCGGTGCCGGTTCGGCATCGGGCGGTACGTTGGACGCCTCCAATCTGCTCAAACCGGCGTTGTCGTCCGGGCAGCTCAAGTGCATTGGCGCGACCACCTATACCGAGTATCGCGGCGTCTTCGAGAAAGACCACGCGTTGTCGCGCCGCTTTCAGAAAATCGATGTCCCCGAACCCAGCGTCGAACAGACCGTGCAGATTCTGCGCGGCCTGAAGAGCCGCTTCGAAGAACATCACAGCGTGCGCTATTCGGCCGCCGCCTTGACCGCGGCTGCGGAGTTGTCGGCGCGTTACATTAATGACCGGCATCTGCCGGACAAGGCCATCGACGTGATCGATGAAGCCGGTGCAGCGCAGCGGCTGCTGCCCCGTTCGCGGCAGAAAAAGGTCATCGGCAAAGCCGAAATCGAAGCCATCGTTTCGAAGATCGCGCGCATCCCGCCGCAGTCGGTCTCCAATGACGATCGGAGCAAACTGGCCACACTGGATCGCGATTTGAAGACTGTCGTCTTCGGCCAGGACCAGGCCATTGATGCGCTGGCCGCGGCCATCAAGATGGCGCGCTCGGGGCTGGGCAAACCAGACAAACCCATTGGCGCTTTCCTTTTCTCTGGCCCCACCGGAGTGGGCAAGACCGAGGTTGCGCGCCAATTGGCGTTCACGTTGGGTATCGAGTTGCTGCGCTTTGACATGTCCGAGTACATGGAGCGCCATGCGGTCTCTCGCCTTATTGGTGCGCCTCCGGGCTATGTCGGCTTCGACCAGGGTGGCCTTTTGACCGAAGCCATCACCAAGCAGCCGCACTGCGTGCTGCTGCTCGATGAAATCGAAAAAGCCCATCCGGATATTTTCAATATCCTGCTGCATGTGATGGATCATGGCACGTTGACGGACAACAATGGCCGCAAGGCTGATTTCCGCAACGTCATCCTCATCATGACGACCAATGCCGGAGCCGAAACGCTCAATCGAGCCGCCATCGGCTTTACCAATACACGCGTGGTGGGCGACGAGATGGCGGAAATCCGGCGGATGTTCACGCCGGAGTTCCGTAACCGGCTGGATGCCATCATCCCCTTTGCGGCACTGGATCGCGAGATCATCCTGCGCGTGGTCGACAAGTTCCTCATGCAGCTCGAAGACCAGTTGCACGAGCGGCGCGTCGAGGCGGTGTTCACCGAGAAGCTGCGCGATTATCTGGCCAAACATGGCTTCGACCCGCTCATGGGTGCGCGGCCCATGCAACGGCTCATCCAGGACACCATCCGTCGGGCCCTGGCCGACGAACTGCTGTTCGGACGCCTGGTCGACGGCGGCAACGTCACCGTGGATTTCGACGGGGACGACAAGGTCGTGTTGTCCTTCGACGACTCGGGCAAGCCGTCCTCCAGCTCCAAGGACAAGCCGGAAGTCGAGTTGGTCGAATGATGCCCTCGGCTTAGGGTTCCAGTTGGAACACCATTCTCTTATCGCCTGCGAGCACTGTGCCAGCGTTTATCGCTGGCACAGTCTTGATCCGGGTGAGGCGGCTGCGTGCGAACGCTGTGGCTCCACGTTGTGGCGCTACAGTGGTTTGACGCTCTCGAGCTGGCTGGCGCTGGCGATCACCGGCCTGATCCTGTTTGCCGTGGTCAACACGTTTCCGGTGGCAGCCTTATCGGTTCAAGGCATGACCAGCGAAGCTACGCTGCTCGATGCCGTCGGGATCACCTGGCGTCAGGGCCATTATGTGGTGGCCTTCATGACAGGCACGGTGGGGTTCGTAATCCCGCTGCTGCAACTATGCGTGCTGCTATTTGTGCTGGCCCCGTTGTCGGTGGGCAAGTTGCCTTTCGGCTTTACCACCGTGGTGCGGCTGCTGGGGCTGCTGCGACCCTGGAGCATGGTGCAGGTGTTCCTGCTGGGTGTGCTGGTGTCCGTGGTCAAGTTGGCGGCCATGGCGGCCGTCGAGCCGCGGGTAGGCCTGTTTGCGTTTGGTGCACTGACCGTGTTTCTGACCATGCTGAGCCGCCTGGCACCGGCTGCCATCTGGCGCCTGGCCGAGCGCCGTGGTGTGGTGCCAGTGCATGTTCCGGATCTGGATACGGATACGATTCTGGCCGGCTGTCATGTGTGTGGTCAGGTGCAGGCCATCGACGAGGCTGCGGATCCCGAAACCACACACCATTGTCAGCGATGCGATGCCGTACTGCATTATCGCAAGCCCGATACGCTGGCGCGCACCTGGGCACTGCTGCTGGCTGCAGTGGTGTTTTATATTCCCGCCAACGTGCTGCCAGTGATGCGCGTCAGTTCCATTACTGGCGACAGTGCCCATACCATACTGGGTGGGGTGATTGAGCTGTGGGAAATGGGCTCCTGGGATATCGCGCTCATCGTTTTTGTGGCCAGTGTCGTCGTGCCATTGACAAAACTATTGTCTCTCGGCTTTCTGGCGCTGACATTGTAGTGGCGCAGCACGACCAATTTGCGGCAGCGCACCCGTCTCTACCAAATGGTTGAGTTCATCGGCCAATGGTCGATGCTCGACGTTTTCGTGGTTATCATTCTGGCGGCGTTGGCGGATTTCCAAGGTTTGATGGAAATCAGCGCGGGAGCCGGAGCCGCTTCGTTTGGCATGGTGGTTGTCCTGACCATGCTGGCGGCCATGAGCTTCGATCTGCGCCGTGCGTGGGATCTCGAAACTGAGTCGGAGTGGGACGCCGATCACCCCGAACTCGCGGCAGAACGCCAGCGGGTAATTGCTGAACATTAAGCTCCACTCACAAGGAAGCGCACGATATGGCTGAGCCGACCGACAAGCCAGATACTCCGTTGGGCAAGGTCAAAGTAACCAAGAAACAGCGCTCGCGTGTTTCCTGGATCTGGCTGGTGCCATTGGTGGCTGCGCTGGCGGGCCTGTCGCTGGTGGTGCGGACCTGGATGCAATCCGGTCCGGACATCACCATCGAATTCAATACCGCAGAAGGGCTGGAGGTCGGCAAGACCCAGGTCCGTTATAAAGATGTGACCATAGGCACGGTCAAAGGGATCCACTTCAACGAAGACCGCAGCAAAGTGGTGGTTGAAGCCGAACTGGCCAAGGAAGTCCAGAACATGGCCCGTGAGGGCACCAATTTCTGGGTGGTGCGCCCGCGTCTGGGCATCAGCGGCGTCTCCGGCTTGGGCACGCTGCTATCCGGTGCCTATATTGGCCTGGATGCCTCGGGCGACCCGCAGGAACTCGAGCGCAAACCGAGCAAATTCCATTTCGTGGGTCTGGAGACGCCGCCACCGGTCGAACATGACCGCCCCGGCAAGCGCTTTACCCTGCGCGCGTCCGACCTGGGGTCGCTCGATATCGGCTCGCCGGTGTATTACCGGCGTATCAGCGTCGGTCAGGTCATTGCTTATTCACTCACCGACGATGGCAGGGCCGTTGACGTAGAGGTTTTTGTCGATGCTCCAAACGACCGCTATGTCACCGAAGGTGCCAGGTTCTGGAACGCGAGCGGCGTCGATTTTTCCGTCAACGCAGAGGGCCTGAAGGTGCGTACGCAGTCCCTGGTGTCCGTTGCCGTCGGTGGCGTGGCCTTCGATAACGTGGTCAGTGGCGAAGACGAAGAGGCCAAGGCCGATACGCAGTTCCAGCTCTACGGCAGTGAAGCCAATGCCAAGGCCAATACGGATGGCACACCCTACCGGATCTGCATGCGGTTTGATCAGTCCGTGCGCGGCCTGTCTGTGGGTGCTCCCGTGGACTTCCAGGGCATCGTGCTGGGCGAAGTCACCAGTGTGGCCATTGATTTCGACGGCAGCAAGAAGCGCTTCTACGGCGTAGTCGATGCGACCATTTATCCGGAGCGGCTGGGTAGCCTGTTTGATGAAATCGTGCAGAGCGTGCAGCGTGATACGGGCAGCAAGGACCTGGCACCGGGCCGCACGTTGGCGGTGCTCGTCAAGTATGGTTTGCGCGCGCAACTGCGCTCGGCGAATTTGTTGACGGGCCAGATGTACGTGGTTCTGGATAATTTCCCGTCGGCAAAACCGGTCAACTACGAATTTACGGAACCCGCGAATATCCCGACCATTCCGGGGCAATTCGATCAGTTGCAGGAGCAGATCGGCAGCATTGTGGCCAAGATCGAGAAAATACCCTTCGATCAGATCGGCCAAGAGCTGCGCGTGACATTGTCCAATACCTCCAAACCGATGACGCGCCTGGACAAGGATATGGCGCCGGGGGCCGCGGCCATGATGAAGGAGGCGCGCCGCTCCATGGAGCAGATCAACGAGCTGCTGTCTTCGGATTCGCCGTTGCAGCTCAACGCCGATCGTTCCATGCAGGAGTTGTCGCGTGCAGCGCGTGCGTTGCGCAATCTGGCGGACTATCTGCAGGCCAATCCTCAATCCTTGTTGCGGGGCCGGGGTGCAGACCCCATCCCCGGCTCCGGCTCCGTCAGGAACTGACCATGAAACCCTTACGTCTTAGCGCCTCGCTCATTCTGCTGTCGTTGCTGGCCGCGTGCGGCAGCTCGCCGCCGGCGCGCTACTACACCTTGCAGACGCCGGCACCCAGCGCGACAGCGAGTGCGGGCAATGCGGGCTTCATGATTGAAGTCCTGCCTGTCATTGTTCCGGCGCAGGCCGATCAGCCGCAGATCATGTTGCGCACCGGCGAGGGCAGCATCGTACCGCTGTACTCGGAGCGCTGGAGTGCGCCACTGGGCGATGAACTGCGTGCGGCGCTGTCCGATGGCCTGACGCGGGATCTGGGCGTACTCGATGTCCGTGTGGTGCGCCCGCCCGTTGGCACGCCGGTCTGGCGCGTTCAGGCCGATGTGCAGCGCTTCGACGTCAGCGAACGAGGCCAGGCCGTGCTGGACGTCACATGGCGGGCTCGTCCGATCAGCGTGAAAGGGCAGGCCTTGATCTGCCGCAGTATTATCGCCTTGACCGCGCCCGGCACCGACATCCCGCACCTGGTTGTGGCGCAACAGCAGGCTGCCGCGCTGCTGGCTCGGACCATCGCATCCGGTATCCGGCAGGCTGGCCAGAACGCCGAACCGGCCGGCCCGCAGGTCATCATGCAGGGGTGCACGACCCTGTCTGAGGCCGCAGTTTTGCCAGAAGGTTAACCTCTGTCTTTTCAGGGTTAACCATTATTCCTATCGAGGTGCGACTTACTTAGCATTCGGTTCTACCGCCGGGCAGGTACAGCTGCGAGAAGTCGCGGCTGCCATCCGGTGGTGTCGAGGACGCGAAACGCTATGGCAAGCACCACCCTGGGCGTCAAGGTTGATGACGCATTGCGAGATCGCTTGAAAGCGGCAGCCCAAAAGCTGCAGTGCACGCCCCACTGGCTGCACAAACAGGCGCTGGTCGCTTATCTGGAAAAAATCGAGCGCGGGCATCTGCCGCCCGAGATGGCACACCTGGCCCGAGAGGACGAGAGCTCGGAAGAGGCGTTCGATGCCGGCCCGACGCCGCCTTTTTACGAGTTTGGCCAGGATGTTCAGCCGCAGTCGGTCCTGCGCGCGGCGATCACGTCGGCCTACCGACGCCCGGAACCCGAGTGTGTGCCTCTTTTATTGGGCCAGGCCCGCATGCCGCACCTGGAGAAAATCCACACCATGGCTGCCAGGCTCGTGCAGACGCTGCGCGATAAACGTACCGGCGGCGGTGTCGAGGGGCTGATTCAGGAGTTTTCGCTCTCCAGCCAGGAGGGTGTGGCATTAATGTGTCTTGCCGAGGCCTTGTTGCGCATCCCGGATCGCGCCACGCGTGATGCGCTTATCCGTGACAAGGTTGCCCGCGGCGACTGGAAGTCGCATATGGGGGGGGCGCAGTCGTTGTTCGTCAATGCCGCGACCTGGGGGCTGATGATCACCGGCAAGCTCGTGGCGGTAAGCAGCGAGCAATCCCTGTCGAAAGCCCTGACGCGTTTGATAGGCAAGGGCGGCGAGCCCTTGGTGCGCAAGGGCGTGAACATGGCCATGCGCATGATGGGCGAGCAGTTCGTGTCGGGCCAGACGATCTCGGAGGCCTTGGCCAACAACCGCAAGCTCGAAGCCAGGGGGGTTCGCTATTCCTACGATATGCTCGGCGAGGCAGCCACCACGGCCGAGGACGCCGACCGCTACAACGCGGCCTATGAGCAGGCCATCCATGCCATAGGCAAGGCCGCGGCCGGGCGGGGCATTTACGAAGGCCCGGGCATTTCCATCAAGCTTTCGGCGTTGCATCCTCGCTATGCCCGCGCGCAACGCGAGCGAGTGATCCGGGAATTGCTGCCGCGCATTCGTCATCTGGCCATCCTGGCACGCCAGTACGATATCGGCCTGAATATCGATGCCGAAGAAGCCGATCGACTCGAAATCTCGCTCGACCTGCTCGAGTCCTTGTGCTTTACCCCCGAGCTCGAGGGCTGGAGCGGCATCGGGTTCGTCATTCAGGCCTACCAGAAGCGCGCGCCTTTCGTCATCGACTATGTCGTTGACCTTGCCCGGCGCAGCGGTCATCGCCTGATGATCCGCCTGGTCAAGGGCGCATACTGGGACAGCGAGATCAAGCGGGCCCAGGTGGACGGCCTGGAGGGTTACCCTGTCTACACGCGTAAGGTTTACACCGACGTGGCGTATCTGGCCTGCGCGCGCAAGCTCCTGGCCGCGCCCGAGGCCGTCTATCCTCAGTTCGCCACGCACAACGCCTACACCGTGGCGGCCATTTATCATCTGGCCGGGCAGAACTACTACCCGGGCCAGTATGAGTTCCAGTGCCTGCATGGCATGGGCGAGCCGCTCTATGACGAAGTGGTGGGGGCCGCGGGGCAGGGTAAGCTGAATCGTCCTTGCCGTATTTATG
The DNA here is from genome assembly GCF_020735985.1 of Bordetella holmesii. Lineage (NCBI taxonomy): Bacteria > Pseudomonadati > Pseudomonadota > Betaproteobacteria > Burkholderiales > Alcaligenaceae > Bordetella > Bordetella holmesii. The sequence continues at coordinate 2,206,603 of NZ_CP085973.1, read as the reverse complement.
CCCCTGTCGGGACGCATGAAACGCTGCTGGCTTATCTGGTGCGCCGCCTGCTGGAAAACGGCGCCAACACGTCCTTCGTCAATCTGATCGGCGATGACAGTATTTCGGTCGAGCAATTGGTCGCGGATCCCGTTCAGGCGGCAGCCCGTATCGTGCCACTGGGCGCTGCCCACGAAAAAATCCCTCTGCCGCGGGACCTTTATGGCAGCGCGCGAGCCAATTCCGCCGGTCTGGATCTGTCCAACGAGCACCGGCTGGGTTCGCTGTCGGCCGCGTTACAGGCCGGCGCCGCCACGCCCTGGCGCGCGATGCCCATGCTAGGCGACGCCGAATCCGCCTGGGACGAGGCGCGCGCCATGGACGTGCTCAATCCGGCTGACCAGCGCGATGTCGTTGGCCGCGTCATGGAGGCCGACGCACAGGCCGTCGACGCCGCACTGCGTGCCGCAGGTAATGCCGCGCCAATCTGGCAATCCACTCCGGTGCAGGCCCGGGCCCAGTGCCTGCGGCGTGCGGCCCGATTGCTCGAAGAGCAGATGCAGACATTGCTTGGTCTGATCGTGCGCGAGGCGGGTAAGACCTTGTCCAACGCCATCGCCGAGGTACGCGAAGCCGTAGATTTTCTGCGTTACTACGCCGACCAGGTCGAGCGCGAATTCGACAACGATACCCATCGGCCTCTGGGTCCTGTGCTGTGTATCAGCCCATGGAATTTCCCTTTGGCCATTTTCACCGGACAGGTCGCTGCGGCGCTGGCCGCGGGTAATACGGTGTTGGCCAAGCCGGCCGAACAGACGCCGCTCATTGCGGCGCAGGCGGTGGGCATTCTGCGCGCTGCCGGCATTCCGCCGGGAGCCGTGCAACTTCTGCCCGGGAAGGGAGAAACCATCGGTGCGGCCCTGGTGGCGCATCCGGGTGTGCGCGGCATCATGTTTACGGGTTCGACCGAGGTCGCGCGGCTGATCGCCCGTCAACTCGCCGACCGGCTTGATGACCGTGGCCATACCATTCCGCTCATTGCCGAAACCGGCGGCCAGAACGCCATGGTGGTGGACTCTTCTGCCCTGGCCGAGCAAGTGGTGGCCGACGTGCTGATTTCGGCGTTTGACTCTGCCGGGCAGCGGTGTTCAGCGTTGCGCGTGCTGTGCGTGCAGGAGGATAGCGCCGACCATGTCTTGACCATGCTGCGTGGCGCGATGCGAGAGTTACGCATGGGCAATCCTGACCGGCTCAGCACCGATGTCGGGCCGGTGATCGATTCCGAGGCGAGGCAGAACATCCTGCGTCATATCGACGAGATGCGAGCGGCCGGCCACGATGTGGTGCAGATAGAAGGTACCCCGGAATGCCGGTTTGGCAATTTCGTGCCGCCCACGCTCATAGAGATTAAAGATATTGCCGAGCTCAAGCGGGAAGTGTTCGGCCCGGTGCTCCACGTATTGCGGTATGCCCGCGGCGATTTGGATAGTGTGCTCAACAGTATCAATGCCACGGGTTACGGGCTGACTTTCGGCGTGCATACCCGTATCGATGAGACAGTGGTGCGCGTTGCCGAGTCGGTTCAGGCGGGCAATATCTACGTCAACCGCAATATCGTGGGTGCCGTTGTGGGGGTACAGCCCTTCGGAGGGGAAAATCTGTCCGGCACGGGGCCCAAAGCGGGCGGCCCGCTCTATCTCTACCGCCTTTTGTCGCTGCGGCCTGGCGGCTTGCCGCCATCGCTTGCCGGTGCAGGCCGAATGCCTTTGGACGTGACCCTGCCCGGTCCCACCGGAGAGACCAATACGTATCGAGTCGAGCCCCGCGGCGCCGTGTACTGCGTCGCAGCCACGATCGCGGGCGCGCGCGCGCAATGGGAGGCGGCGCGCCTGACCGGAAATCTCGCCTGGTTTGCCGATACGCCTGCTGCACGTGACTGGCTTGATTCGATGGATCCGGCAACTGTGCAGGAGCAAGTCGCCATACTGGACGACAGCGAAGTCGATCTGGCGGATTTTCAGGCAGTCCTGTTTGAAGGCGATGGCGACACGCTACGCCACCTCAATCAACGTATTGCCGCGCGTGAAGGGCCAATTTTGGCCGTCCATGGCCTGAGTCCCGATGAAGTGGCCGCAGGGGTGGCCTATGCGCCCGAGCGCTTGCTCAATGAGCGGGCAATCAGTGTCAATACCGCGGCGGCTGGAGGTAACGCCAGTCTCATGACGATTGGTTAGCGGTCCGAAAAACAGCGGGTTAGCCCGATGCGATGCCTCGGGTTATCTCCAATAGGCGTGTGGGTTGCACTGCGAGGAAAATCCGGTCGCACCTGCTGAACGGTTACGCTGCACGCCGCCCAGCGACTCACCCCCGGGGCTCAAAGCTCGTGGGGACAACAAGCTCACCCGCGTCACAAGCGTGGTTGAAGAAAGCCAGATTCAGTCGTCATCACGGAGGAAATCATGACGTTGCGCACCCCCATCAAGCTGCTGGCCGCGGGTATCGCCGCCGCCTGCCTCACCAGCGTGGCTCAGGCCGCTGATATCAAGTTCGGCTTCGCCGCGCCACTGACCGGACCGCAGTCGCACTACGGCGAAGACATGCAGAACGGGCTGACGCTAGCCCTCGAAGAAGCCAACCAGAAGGGCGTCAAGGTTGACGGTAAGCCGGTCAAATTCGTGCTGGTGTCGCGTGACGACCAGGCCGATGCGCGTGTGGCCGTGCAGGTTGCACAACAATTGGTGGACGAGGACGTCAACGGCATTCTTGGGCACTTCAATTCCGGCACGACCATTCCGGCCTCGCGCGTTTATCACGATGCCGGCCTGCCGCAGATTTCCATGGCCACGTCGCCCGAATACACCAAACAGGGTTACGAGACGACTTTCCGCATGATGACCAGCGACACCCAGCAGGGTGGGGCGGTGGGCAAATTCATGGTGGACAAGCTTCATGCCAAGAAGGTGGCATTGATCGACGACCGCACGGCTTATGGCCAGGGTCTGGCTGACGAGGTCGAGAAGGCCGTGAAAGCGGCCGGCGGCCAGATCGTGCGCCGCGAGTACACCACGGACAAGGCCAACGACTTCACCTCCATTCTGACCAACATCAAGGGTGTCGCTCCGGACGCGATTTTCTACGGCGGCCTCGATGCGCAGTCTGGCCCCATGAAGCGGCAAATGCAGACGCTGGGCCTGAAGGCACCGCTGGTTTCCGGTGAAATGACGCGCAGCGATACCTTCATCAAGCTGGCCGGTGATGCGGCAGAAGGTACGTACGCATCGCTGGCGGGCGTGCCGCTGGACAAAATGAGCGCTGGCAAGGATTTTGCGCAGCGCTACCAGACGCGCTTCAAGAAGGCCCCTGGTGTCTATGCGCCGTATGCCTATGACGGTGCGTGGAACATGATCACCGCCATCGAACATGCCGGTTCGGCCAAGCCGGAGAAGTACCTGCCAGAACTGGCCAAGCTCAACCGCAAGGGCGCGACCAGCGAGCACATCGCCTACGACGCCAATGGCGATCTGAAGGAAATTTCGGTCACCCTCTACCAGGTCAAGAATGGTAAGTGGGAAATGGTCGAGACCATGGTCAGCCAGGCACAGTAATCCTGATCAGGCGGCGCTTCGATGCGTCGCCCGCCGGGCGCGGCTTCTCGCCCGGCGGGGCTCATCCAGGCCCGTCCCTGCCGTGACGGCTTTTCCGCCCTTCTTTTCCGCGGGTAGTATGGATATCTTCATTCAACAACTCATCAATGGCCTGACGCTGGGTAGCGTCTATGCTCTCGTCGCGCTGGGCTACACGATGGTGTATGGCATCATTGGCTTGATCAATTTTGCGCATGGTGATGTGGTCATGATCGGCGCGATGACGGCCACCATGATTGCTGCCTCCCTGGTCGGCGCCGACGCCAATATGTCTGCCTTCGCCGTACTCGGGCTGGGCTTGCTGGTTTCGGTGCCGCTTTGCATGGCGGTGGGCTGGACCGCCGAGCGCGTGGCCTACCGGCCGCTGCGCCGCGCCCCGCGCCTGGCGGCGCTCATCACGGCCATCGGGGTGTCCATCATCCTGCAGAACCTGGCCATGATGGTGTGGGGTCGCAATTACCTCAATTTTCCCCAGATTCTTGCTCCTGAGGTGCTCGACATCTTTGGCGCGCGCATGAGCACGCTGCAGATCGCCATCGTCGTGATCGCCGCGCTCATTATGGGCGCCTTGCTGCTTGTCGTGCACAAAACCCGTCTGGGCACGGCGATGCGTGCCACGGCACAGAACCGCGAGGTCGCCGGCCTGATGGGGGTGAATATCAACACCGTGATCTCGGCGGCCTTCCTCATCGGTTCGGCGCTCGCGGCCGTGGCGGGCATGATGGTCACGACCTATTACGGCGTGTCGCAGTACACCATGGGATTCATGCTTGGGCTCAAGGCGTTCACGGCAGCGGTGCTGGGCGGCATTGGCAATCTGGTTGGCGCCATGGCGGGAGGCCTGCTGCTGGGTGTGATCGAGGCGCTGGGTTCGGGCTACATCGGAGATCTGACTGGCGGCTTCCTGGGCAGCCACTATCAGGATGTATTTGCCTTTATCGTTCTGGTGCTGGTGTTGATTTTCCGTCCCTCGGGTCTGCTGGGCGAACGTGTGGGAGACCGCGCATGAGCACCAGAAAAATTCCTGTCTCCACCTTGCTGGGCATCGTGTTGATCGGTGTGGTGCTGGCCGTGCTGCCCTTCGTACTGGGCATGGCCGGTCAGAGCTGGGTGCGTATTCTGAACTTTGCGCTTCTGTATGTGATGCTGGCGCTGGGTCTGAACATCGTAGTGGGTTTTGCCGGCCTGCTGGATTTGGGTTACATCGCGTTTTACGCCGTGGGTGCCTATACCTGGGCTTTGCTGGCCTCACCGCACTTCGGTCTGCATCTGCCGTTTTGGGCCATTCTGCCCATCGCGTTGCTGCTGGCCTGCCTCTTCGGGGTAATGCTGGGCGCGCCCACCCTGAAGCTGCGCGGGGACTACCTGGCTATCGTGACCTTGGGGTTCGGCGAGATCATTCGCATCTTCCTCAACAACCTGAATGCACCGATCAATATCACCAATGGTCCGCAGGGCATCAACCGAATCGATCCTTTCAAAATCGGTGATTTCAATTTCGGGCGGACGGAGACCCTTTTTGGCTTGCGCCTGACTGGGCCTGAGAAATACTACTATTTGCTGGTCCTGCTGACGCTGATCATAGTGTTGGTCTGCGCACGCCTGCAGAACTCACGCATCGGGCGCGCATGGGAAGCCATCCGCGAGGACGAAATCGCGGCCAAGGCCATGGGGATCAATACACGCAATATCAAGCTTCTGGCTTTCGCGATGGGCGCGTCCTTCGGCGGTGTGGCCGGTGCACTGTTCGCGTCGATGCAGGGCTTTGTCAGTCCCGAGAGTTTCAGCCTGACGGAGTCCATTTCCGTCCTTTGCATGGTGGTGCTGGGCGGCATGGGCAATATCGCCGGCGTCATTCTCGGGGCCATCATTCTGGCCGCGTTGCCCGAGTTTCTGCGTGCGGTGGTCGAGCCTGCGCAGAATTTCCTGTTTGGCTCGGTGGTGCTGGACCCCGAGGGCATACGCATGTTGCTCTTCGGTCTGGCCATGGTGTGCGTGATGCTGTTCCGGCCGGCGGGGCTATGGCCGTCGGCGGTACGCAAGCGTGAACTCGCCTCCACTGGGCGAGGAGGTGCGGCATGAGCAAGCTGTTGCAAGCTCAGGGCCTGGGCAAGCGGTTCGGTGGTTTGCGCGCCCTGACCGATGTGAGTTTCGATATCGAGGCGGGTGAGATCTACGGCTTGATCGGGCCCAACGGCGCCGGCAAGACGACGTTGTTCAATGTGCTCACCGGGCTGTATGTGCCAGAGGAAGGCCGCTGCGAGTTCAATGGACTGTCCATTGTAGGTAGCAAACCGCACCAAGTCGCGCAGGCCGGATTGGCGCGCACGTTTCAGAATATCCGGCTCTTTGCGAACCTGAGCGCGATCGAGAACGTGATGATTGGCAGGCATGCCCGCACGCGCTGCGGCGTGCTCGGAGCGGTATTTCGGTCCCGCGCGCAGCGCATCGAAGAGGCGGCCATTGAGCAGCGCGCGCATGAGTTGCTCGACTACGTCGGCATCGGCCCGCGTGCCAATGACCTCGCCCGCTCTCTTCCCTATGGAGACCAGCGCCGACTCGAGATCGCGCGCGCGCTGGCCACCGATCCTAGACTGTTGGCCCTTGACGAACCGGCTGCCGGCATGAACGCCTCCGAGACGTTGGTGCTGCGCCAGCTGATCGAGAAAATCCGCGACGACGGCATCACCGTGCTGCTCATCGAGCACGATATGAAGCTGGTCATGGGGTTGTGCGATCGCGTACTCGTGCTGGAGTACGGCAAGGTGTTGTCGATGGGGCGGCCTGCCGACGTCCAGCGAGATCCCAAGGTCATCGAAGCCTACCTGGGTGCGGGAGCGGCCACGGATCCCTTGTTGCATCTTTCAACGGAGCAGCCTTCATGACGCAGGCCTTGCTTGAACTACGCGGCCTGGAAGTGGCTTATGGCGGCATTCGTGCCGTTCGCGGTATTGATCTACATGTTCAGACTGGCGAGCTGGTCTGCCTGATTGGCGCCAACGGCGCCGGAAAAAGCACCACGCTGCGGGCCATCTGCGGCCTGGTGCCGGCTGCCGCTGGCGAGATTCACTATGAGGGGCAGCCCATCACGGGAGCAAAGTCCTTTGAGCTCGTGCGGCGCGGCCTGGTGATGGTCCCTGAAGGGCGTGGCATTTTCGGGCAATTGACTATCGAAGAAAATCTTGCCATGGGCGCTTATGTGCGTCGAGATGCCCAGCAGGTGCGCGAGGACACGGAAAAAGTGTTTGCGCTCTTTCCGCGGTTGGCTGAGCGCCGTCGCCAGGCCGCCGGCACGCTGTCGGGCGGCGAGCAGCAGATGGTGGCCATGGGACGGGCAATGATTGCGCGTCCCAAGCTGCTTTTGCTCGATGAGCCATCCATGGGGCTGGCACCGCTCATGGTGGACAAGGTCTTCGAAGTGGTGCGCAGCATTGCTGCGCAAGGCGTGACCATTTTGCTCATCGAGCAGAACGCCCGGCTGGCGTTGGAGCACGCCGATCGCGGCTACGTGATGGAGTCAGGTGAGATCACATTGACAGGTCCGGCGCGTGGCATGCTGGACGACCCCAAGGTGCGCGCTGCCTACTTGGGTGAAGTGCACGATCAGGCCTGAGCCTGTTGCACAGGCGGTGCGGCCGGTGGGCGATCGTGGCGCAGCCCCTAGCGCTGCCGCCAGACCGGTCGGGGTTGCCAGCACGAAGGCTGGCAACTGCCAGATATCTCGCATACCGCAGCCGCCATCCAGGCGGCGGCAGCGGCCCCAAGTGAGTGATCGGCAATGATTCAGCCAATGCCAGCGGGACATCACGTCCGTCGATGACTTCGGAGGCGTGGGCAGGACGAGGCTATCCCCTCGAGATCGAAAAAGAATATTGCGGGGGCGGGTCGGGCAACGTGGATGCGTGCTGGCTTTCGATAATGCACAACGGCGTCCCGGAGGACGCCGTTGTGGTGTCATGGCAGCCGACGGGGCCGGCTGCGCAGGTAGATCAGCTGTGATAGGCCGATTCACCGTGGCTGGTGACATCCAGCCCTTCGCGCTCTTGATCTTCCGGTACGCGCAGACCAAACACGGCATTGGCGATTTTGTAGGCAACGAAGGCAACCACACCGGACCAGACGATGGTCAGCAGGATGCTTTCGAGCTGGACCCAAACTTGGCCCAAAATGAGCGACGTGCTGTCCAGGCCCGGGCCGCCGAGCGCCTTGGCGTTGAACACACCGGTGAGCAGGGCGCCGATGATGCCGCCCACTCCATGTACGCCAAAGACGTCCAGCGCATCGTCGGCACGCAGCATACGCTTGAGGCCATTGACGCCCCAGACGCAGATCACGCCGGCGACCACGCCGATGATGAAGGCGCCCATGGGACCGACCAGACCGGCCGCGGGAGTGATGCCGACCAGGCCCGCGACAGCACCCGAGGCTGCGCCCAGAACGGAAGGCTTGCCCTTGATGGACCATTCCGTAGCGACCCAGGCCAACACGGCCGCAGCAGTGGCGATCATGGTGTTGAAGAAGGCCAGGGTGGCCGTTTCGTTGGCGGCCAAGGCCGAACCGGCGTTGAAGCCGAACCAGCCCACCCACAGCAACATCGCGCCGGTATAGGTCATGGGCAGGTTGTGCGGCTGTATCGCTTCACGGCCGTAGCCCACGCGCTTGCCGATCACGTGGGCACCCACCAGGCCGGCTACGCCAGCGTTGATGTGCACGACGGTACCGCCTGCGAAGTCTAGCGCCCCATGAGCATTGAGCAGACCAGGGGCCGTCTCGGAGGCAAACCAGACCATGTGTGCGATGGGGATGTAGGCAAACGTGAACCAGATCACCGTGAACAGCAGCACCGCCGAGAAGCGAGCGCGTTCGGCAAAGCTGCCGACGATCAGCGCGCAGGTGATGCCCGCGAATGTTGCCTGGAAGGAAGCGAACAGCAGCTCGGTCAGCGTGGCCGACATCGCATATTTGCCGTCTGTCACAGTGAACATGCCGGAGAAGAAAGCCCGCGACAGTCCGCCGAAGAAGGCGTTGCCTTCGGTAAAGGCCAAGGAGTAGCCGTAAATGAACCACAGCACGACGGCCAGCACGAAGGCGCACAACACCTGCATGAGAACCGACAACACGTTCTTGCTACGCACCAGGCCACCGTAGAACAGGGCCAAACCCGGCACGGCCATCATCAGCACGAGCAGGGTCGACACCATCAACCAGGAGATATCCGCTTTATCCATTTTTCATGGCTCCAATAGGGTCTTGATTCTTTTTCTTGCGTTCGTTCTCAGAGGGCGGCTTCGCCGGCCTCACCGGTGCGGATGCGAATGACTTGCTCCAGCGCAGCGGTGAAGATCTTTCCGTCCCCGATCTTGCCGGTGCGGGCTGCTTGCTCGATCGCTTCGACGACCTGGTCGACGAGGTGGTCGGGTACTGCGGCCTCGACCCGCAGCTTGGGCAGAAAATCAACGGCGTACTCCGCGCCGCGGTAGAGCTCGGTGTGACCTTTCTGGCGTCCGAAGCCCTTGACTTCAGTGACAGTCAGACCCTGGACACCGATCCCGGACAGCGCCACCCGCACTTCGTCCAGCTTGAATGGCTTGATGATGGCGATGACAAGTTTCATGGCTTATTCCTCTCATGGTTGCACGTGGGCATGGAGATTGAAGCAAGTTCCATGCCACCTTTTCTGTCCCGGTGCCTGGGCGAGGAAACCGCTTTGGGAGGCACCGCCGTTGCGCGTTGGCACCAAAGCAGTGCGTATGTGCGAGCATTTCGCATCAATGCAGTGCGCAAGCTTTGCGCACCTTGCATGCGGCGATGATGGGTGATGCGGTGCCGGGGGGGCCGTAGAAGTGTTGCAAATTGCTGGGCTAGCTGTGAACTGTCAATAGGTTGTATTCGTCCAGGTTGAGTCTGGAGATGGGTACAGCGCGCCCGATGCCTTGGTGGGGTCGATGCCAGTTGTAGTGGTGTAGCCAGGATTTCATGGCATCGGCTCGGTGTTGGGAGTTCTGGTAGGTGTGAGCGTAAGCCCACTCACGCAAGGCCGACTGGATGAAGCGTTCGGCCTTGCCATTGGTCTGTGGGCGGTAAGGTCGGGTAAAGCGGTGCTTGATGCCCAGCTCATGGCACAGCGCGGCGAAGGCGCGGCTGCGAAAGGCCGAGCCATTGTCGGTGAGCAAGCGCTGGATGGTCACGCCCAGGCGCTGGTAGTAGGCCACTGCGTCCTTGAGGAACTGGACGGCGCTGGGGAAGCGCTCGTCGGGGTGGATGTCGGTGAAGGCCACGCGGGCGTGGTCATCGATGGCCACGAAGACGAAGTCCCAGCCGGCCCCCTCAACGGTATCGCGTCGGTTGCCCGTGACCCGGTGGCCAGGGCGCTGGATACGTCCCAGCTTCTTGATGTCGATGTGCAGCAGATCGCCGGGGGCCTGATGCTCGTAGCGCACCACCGGCTCGGCCGGCTCCAGGTCGGCCAGGTGCGACAGACCGGCGCGGGCCAGGACGCGGCTGACGGTGCTGGCTGACACGCCCAGCGCCTGGGCGATGCGCGCTTGGGTCAGCCGCTTGCGGCGCAGCTCCACGATAGCCAGCGCCTTGGCCGGCGCAATCGCTCGGGGCGAGACCGTCGGGCGCGAGGACGCATCGGCCAAGCCCGCCTGGCCCTGAGCCAGAAAGCGGCCCAGCCATTTGCGCACAGTCGGCGCGGTGACCCCATAGGCGCGGGCCGCTTCAGGCACACAAACTTGATGGGCGATCAATTGCTGGACCATTTCGAGGCGACGTAGGAAGGTCAATCGGGCATGCTTATGGGTGTTCATCCGGCCGGGCTCCTTGAGTGAACTGGGGGGTTGGCGATTTCCAGTTTCTCAAATCCGGTTCGGATGAACCATGCATACAACCTATTGAATCTTCACAGCTAGATGGCGCAGCGCGTCGGTGGATGGCTGGCGGGCTGGCGCCCCGCGTTGGCCTGCCGGAGCCTTGCTGGCCGGGTCAGGCGCCTTGGCGGGGTGGTGGCCAGCATGGCAGCGGATACCACGTAGATGCCCATCGGCCGGCATGCTTTGTCATGTTTGAAACGCCGGATTACAGCTAGTCGCTTGTTGCGGGGCCGTAGCTAATGAAGAATCAATTCAGTGCGGGCCCTGCAACAGGCCCGCCTCGGTGTGAAGGTCGCGGCAATCGGTTTTCGCACCGTCATGTGGGCCGGTCTAGGGCGGCTGGCCCGGAGTCGCCGCTTTGGCGATGCCGTTTTTCTCCTGTGCTTTGAAAGGCGGCGCCGTCTCCGGGCCGCTTTTTTTTGGTTCATCGCGGAATAGCGTGGAGCCGTGCTTGATTGCCGTTACGCTTGATCCTTGATTTTTCAAGGATCAAGGCCGGGATCATGCTGGACCGCAAGACGATCGAGAGGTTGGGTGGGTGGGAAGGTTATCGGGTGGAGCGGGTCGTGTGGCCTGAAGGTGAGAGCCGGACGGTCACGATTTACCTGAAGCCTTCAGCGCGAACGATGCACTGCGAGCACTGCGGCAACCGATGTCGGCAGGTGCATGAGACGACCACGCGCCGGGTGCGGGATCTGCCGCTAATGGCGCTGCGAGTGACGCTGGTAGTGCCGCGTCGGCGGGTCTGGTGCGAGCAGTGCGGTGGACCGCATCTGGAGAGGCTGAGCTGGCTGGGCCGTTACCAGCGAGTGACCGACCGGCTGGCCGAGGCGGTCAGCCAGTTGCTTGAGTCCAGCAACATTCTGGCCGTGGCGCGCTTCTTCCAACTGGGTTGGCACACGGTCAAGGCGCTGGACAAGGCCCTGCTGCGACGGGCGATCCAAGAGCCGGACTGGAGTCAGATCCACTACCTAGCGATGGACGAGTTCGCTCTACACAAGGGCCATCGTTATGCCACGGTCGTTGTCGATCCGATCCGCCGTCAGGTGCTATGGATCGGTGATGGCCGCTCGCGCGAGACGGCCAGAGCCTTCTTCGAACAACTGCCAACTGGGGTTGCCCAGCAGATCCGGGCCGTAGCGATCGACATGACGACGGCCTATGAGCTGGAGATCCAGGCCAACTGCCCCAACGCCGAGATCGTCTACGACCTGTTCCACGTCGTGGCCAAGTACGGCCGTGAAGTGATAGACCGGGTGCGTGTAGACCAAGCGAACCAGTTGCGGCACGACAAGCCGGCCCGCCGGGTGATCAAGTCCAGTCGCTGGCTACTGCTGCGCAATCGCAAAAACCTCGATCCGTGCCAATCGGTAAAGTTGGACGAGTTGCTCCAGGCCAACCAGCCCTTGCTCACCGCTTATCTGATGCGCGATGAGCTCAAACAGCTGTGGTTCTACCAACACCCCGGCTACGCCCGCCAGGCATGGGATCACTGGCTGCAACAGGCTCAGGGCAGCGGCATCGCCGCCTTGGCTCACTTCGCGCTCAAGCTAAAAGCCTATCTGCACGGGATTCTGTCTCGCTGTCGCCACCGGCTCAACACCAGCATCGTCGAGGGCATCAACAACACCATCAAAGTCATCAAGCGCCGCGCCTACGGCTACCGCGATCAGGAGTACTTCTTCCTCAAGATCCGGTCTGCATTCCCCGGTATTCCTCGATGAACCTTTTTTTTGGTTCATCGCGGAATAGCGTGGAGCCGTGCTTGATTGCCGTTACGCTTGATCCTTGATTTTTCAAGGATCAAGGCCGGGATCATGCTGGACCGCAAGACGATCGAGAGGTTGGGTGGGTGGGAAGGTTATCGGGTGGAGCGGGTCGTGTGGCCTGAAGGTGAGAGCCGGACGGTCACGATTTACCTGAAGCCTTCAGCGCGAACGATGCACTGCGAGCACTGCGGCAACCGATGTCGGCAGGTGCATGAGACGACCACGCGCCGGGTGCGGGATCTGCCGCTAATGGCGCTGCGAGTGACGCTGGTAGTGCCGCGTCGGCGGGTCTGGTGCGAGCAGTGCGGTGGACCGCATCTGGAGAGGCTGAGCTGGCTGGGCCGTTACCAGCGAGTGACCGACCGGCTGGCCGAGGCGGTCAGCCAGTTGCTTGAGTCCAGCAACATTCTGGCCGTGGCGCGCTTCTTCCAACTGGGTTGGCACACGGTCAAGGCGCTGGACAAGGCCCTGCTGCGACGGGCGATCCAAGAGCCGGACTGGAGCCAGATCCACTACCTAGCGATGGACGAGTTCGCTCTACACAAGGGCCATCGTTATGCCACGGTCGTTGTCGATCCGATCCGCCGTCAGGTGCTATGGATCGGTGATGGCCGCTCGCGCGAGACGGCCAGAGCCTTCTTCGAACAACTGCCAACTGGGGTTGCCCAGCAGATCCGGGCCGTAGCGATCGACATGACGACGGCCTATGAGCTGGAGATCCAGGCCAACTGCCCCAACGCCGAGATCGTCTACGACCTGTTCCACGTCGTGGCCAAGTACGGCCGTGAAGTGATAGACCGGGTGCGTGTAGACCAAGCGAACCAGTTGCGGCACGACAAGCCGGCCCGCCGGGTGATCAAGTCCAGTCGCTGGCTACTGCTGCGCAATCGCAAAAACCTCGATCCGTGCCAATCGGTAAAGTTGGACGAGTTGCTCCAGGCCAACCAGCCCTTGCTCACCGCTTATCTGATGCGCGATGAGCTCAAACAGCTGTGGTTCTACCAACACCCCGGCTACGCCCGCCAGGCATGGGATCACTGGCTGCAACAGGCTCGGGGCAGCGGCATCGCCGCCTTGGCTCACTTCGCGCTCAAGCTAAAAGCCTATCTGCACGGGATTCTGTCTCGCTGTCGCCACCGGCTCAACACCAGCATCGTCGAGGGCATCAACAACACCATCAAAGTCATCAAGCGCCGCGCCTACGGCTACCGCGATCAGGAGTACTTCTTCCTCAAGATCCGGTCTGCATTCCCCGGTATTCCTCGATGAACCATTTTTTTCGCCTGGAGGTCTTACACTCCGGGTATGACTGTTTCAATGAGGGCACTATGAACCGTACCCAATGGATGGAAGACCTGCAGAAGAATGTATCGGACCTCATCGCCCGCAGCCCTGCTGCGGACGTGGAGCGAAATGTGCGCGCAATGCTGACCCAGGGGTTTGCTCGCCTAGACCTCATCACGCGTGAAGAGTTCGACGTGCAGACCGAGTTGCTGGCGCGCGCCCGCACGCGCATCGACCAATTGTCGGCCCAGCTCCAGCAACTGGAGGCGCGGGTCAATACGCTGGCCGGCGAAGCGCCCCGCGAATAAACCACTGAGCGGGGGCGGGCAGGGCGCTGTCTTGCGGTAACTCGCAAGGGAGAGCGGCAGCGCGGCGCGGTGCCATACTCCGCCAGCACGCGGCAGACTGGTGGTTTTGCCCGTTTGCCTCATGTCGCTCGCCATGCTCAACAGCCGAGCCCTTGCTGGCCTGCAGACGCCGTCGGTGCGTGTCGAGGCTCATCTGGGGGCCGGCCTGCCTGCTTTCAGTATTGTCGGTCTGCCTGATCTCGAAGTGCGCGAGAGCCGCGAGCGGGTGCGGGCGGCCATCGTCAACAGCGGGTTCGAGTTTCCTGCGGGGCGGGTGACGATCAATCTGTCGCCGGGCGATCTTCCCAAGGCGTCGTCACGCTTCGATCTGCCAATTGCCTTGTGCATCCTCATGGCGTCCGGCCAGGTCGCTCCCGCCCAGGCAACCGATGGGCTGGTGCTGGTCGGCGAATTGTCCTTATCAGGTGCTCTGGTGCCCGTTGCCGATGCTCTTGCGCTCGCGCTCGGAGTCGCACGAGCCCCCGAGGCTGCGGTGCTCATTTTGCCCGAGGCCAGCGCCGCGCAGGCGGCCCGTGTGCCAGGGTTGAAGGTTTTGGCGGCCAGAGGGCTCGCCGAGGTTGCCGCGCATCTGGCTGGGCTGGCCGAGCTGCCCGTGGCCCAGGCCGCCGCCCGCCCGCCGCTTGTCGCCGGGCCTTGCCTGTCCGACGTTCGTGGTCAGCCGCTCGCGCGCCGAGCTCTGGAGATCGCCGCTGCCGGTGGGCACAGCCTGCTGATGTGCGGCCCGCCCGGTGCGGGCAAAAGCATGCTGGCGCAACGGCTGCCCGGGTTGTTGCCGGCGCTGGACGATGCCGCGGCATTGGAGGCCGCGGCAATCGCCCGTCTGGCGGGGTTGGCGGATCCGCCTTTCGGCTTGCCGCCGTTTCGGTCGCCGCATCACGGGGCCACCGCTGCCGCGCTCGTGGGTGGGGGGTCGCCACCCAGGCCGGGAGAAATCTCGCTGGCTCACCAAGGAGTGTTGTTTCTGGATGAGCTGCCCGAATTCGAGCGCCGCGCCCTGCAAGCCCTGCGCGAGCCGCTGGAGTCCGGTGAGGTCAGCCTATCGCGCGCGTCGGGGCGATTGTGTTTTCCCGCGCGGTTTCAACTGGTGGCGGCCATGAATCCTTGCCCCTGCGGCTGGCGTGGTCATCCGACCCGGGCATGCCGCTGTTCGCCGCAGCAGGTTGCTCGCTACGGCGAGCGCATAGGCGGGCCGCTGCGTGACCGTATTGATTTGCATCTCTGGTTGCCGGCGGTCGACCCGGATTGCCTGGGTGGCCCGTCCGGGGAGGCCTCCAGCGTGATCCGCGAGCGGGTGCACGCTTGCCGCCGTGTGCAATGGCAGCGGCAGGCTTGCCTCAATGCACAGTTGCAAGGCGAGGCGCTGGTCCGGCATGCCGGGCTGGACGACGGTACGCGAAAGTGGTTCGTGCAGGCCATGCGACGTCTGGGCGGCTCGGCGCGTGCCAGTCAAAGGGTGTTGCGGGTAGCTCGCAGCGTGGCCGACTTGGCTGGCGACGGCCGGATAGGACGGCGGCATCTGGCCGAAGCGTTGCAGTTTCGGGATCTGGGCAAGGCCGCCTGACAAATGCGGGCGCATAAAAAGACGCTCGGCCATCCCTAGTCTTGCGTTCATTGTGGCATTTGGGCAAAGCAACTCGACAAGTCCTGGGAAATCGCCATATAATCAAAGGCTTTCCGGTATTTGCCTTGCGCACTTTTGATCTGGGTTGCGTTGTCGCCCGTTTTTGGTGTGGGTGGCAACGCTTTGCGGCAGTGGATTGTCGACGTGTCGACAAACGCTTCCCAGGGTAAAAAAACCAGCGGCAATCGTGGTCGTTGCCATGAAAATGGCAGCAGCCCTAAACGGGCAGCAATGTCTGGCCGCAGGGATACGTCGGAAAACAAAGAAGTGGCGCAGGTTTGCCAAGCGTCGGGTCGAAGCCTCTTGGGCGGCTCGAACACCTGTTGTCATGTACATCAACAAACTGTTTTAGGAATCATCATGCCCAAGATGAAGACCAAGAAAAGCGCTGCCAAGCGCTTTCAGGTCCGCGGCAGCGGCTCCATCAAGCGCGGTCAGGCATTCAAGCGTCACATCCTGACCAAGAAGACCACCAAGAACAAGCGCCAACTGCGCGGTTCGGCTGCGGTCCATGAAACCAACATCGCCTCCGTCAAGGCGATGATGCCTTTCGCTTGATAAGGGAGATCTACTATGCCTCGCGTTAAACGTGGCGTTACCGCCCGTGCCCGTCACAAGAA
Source organism: Bordetella holmesii (assembly GCF_020735985.1). Taxonomy (NCBI): domain Bacteria; kingdom Pseudomonadati; phylum Pseudomonadota; class Betaproteobacteria; order Burkholderiales; family Alcaligenaceae; genus Bordetella; species Bordetella holmesii. Next base: position 2,190,443 of record NZ_CP085973.1, on the reverse strand, counting down.
AGTCATCTCCGCCGCCAAGGGTTACCGCGGCCGTCGTGGCAACGTATTCCGCATTGCCAAGCAAGCGGTCATGCGTGCAGGTCAATACGCCTATCGTGACCGTCGCAACAAGAAGCGTACCTTCCGCGCTCTGTGGATCACCCGTATCAACGCCGCTGTGTGTGAACAGGGTCTGAGCTACAGCGTGTTCATCGCCGGTCTGAAAAAGGCTGCGATCGAACTCGACCGCAAGGTGCTGGCCGATCTGGCCGTGCGCGACAAGGCCGGCTTTGCCGCCATCGTGCAACAAGCCAAGGCTGCGTTGGCTGCCTGATCGCGTCATTCATCGCGGATCGCTGCAAACGGGGCTCGATGGGCCCCGTTTGCGTTTTGAAGGCTAATTTTCATGACTCTACCGGTTGACGACCTGGTTTCCCAGGCGCAAGAACGATTCGCTGCCGCCACTGACGCGGCCGCGCTCGAAAACGCGAAAGCGCGTTTTCTGGGCAAAGAGGGCGCGCTGACCGTGCTGCTCAAGTTCCTGGCGCAACTCGATCCTGCCGCCAAGCGTGAAGCCGGCGCCCGTATCAATCAGGCCAAGCAAAAGGTCGAAGAACTGCTCAATGCCCGCCGCGCTCAACTGGCGCAGGCTGAGCTGGATGCTCGACTTGCTTCGGAAACCATCGATGTCACTTTGCCCGGCCGAGGCCGTGCGGTGGGTGGCATTCATCCGGTGATCCGCACCTGGGAACGCGTGGAAGCGATCTTCCGCTCCATAGGCTTTGATGTGGCCGACGGCCCCGAGGTCGAGAACGACTGGACCAATTTCACCGCGCTGAATAATCCCCTGGATCATCCCGCACGGTCCATGCAGGATACCTTTTACGTCGACATGCAGGACGTCGACGGTTTGCCGCTGTTGCTGCGTACGCACACCAGCCCCATGCAGGTGCGTTATGCACGCATGCACAAGCCGCCAATCAAGGTCATCGCTCCCGGGCGTACCTATCGGGTCGACAGCGATGCCACCCACTCTCCCATGTTTCATCAGGTCGAGGGGCTGTGGATCGCAGAGGATATTTCCTTTGCCGACCTCAAGGGCGTCTATACCGATTTCCTGCGGTGCTTCTTCGAAAGCGATGATCTGGTCGTGCGCTTCAGGCCGTCCTTCTTCCCGTTCACGGAACCGTCGGCCGAAATCGACATGATGTTCACCTCCGGCCCGAATCGTGGCCGGTGGCTGGAAATATCCGGTTCGGGCCAGGTGCATCCGCAGGTGGTACGCAACTTCGGTCTGGACCCTGAACGCTACATCGGCTTTGCCTTCGGCTCCGGCCTGGAGCGCCTGACCATGCTGCGTTATGGCGTCAATGACCTGCGGCAGTTCTACGAAGGCGATTTGCGCTTCCTGCGCCAGTTCAACGAATAAATACGGCTGATCATGCAATTTTCCGAATCCTGGCTGCGCACGCTGGTCAATCCGGCCATCGCCACCGAAGAACTCGCGCATCAGCTCACCATGGCGGGGCTGGAAGTCGAAGAGACCCATTCCGCCGCGCCGGCATTCAGCGGTGTGGTGGTGGCCCGTATCGCGGAAATCGCTCCGCACCCGGACGCTGACAAACTGCGCGTGTGCCAGGTCGATGACGGCAGTGGCGCGTTGCTGCAAATCGTCTGCGGCGCACCCAACGCTGCCGCCGGTCTCGTGGTGCCCCTGGCCCGCGTGGGTGCGGAACTGCCTGGCGGCATGAAGATAGGCGTGGCCAAGATGCGCGGTGTGGCCTCCTCGGGCATGCTGTGCTCGGCGCGCGAGCTGGGTCTGTCGCAGGACCACGGCGGTTTGTTGGAACTATCTGCTGACCTCAAACCCGGCACGGACATTCGCCAGGCCCTGGATCTGGACGACACGCTGTTCGTGCTCAAGCTCACGCCCAATCGTGCGGATTGTCTGTCCATTCTGGGCGTGGCGCGGGAAGTGGCCGCGCTGACTGGCGCGCCGCTGGCTGCGCCGCAGGCCGCTGCCGTTGCCGTTACGATAGACGACCGGCTGGCCGTGAATGTCGAGGCGCCGGATCTCTGCGGCCGCTTCGCAGGCCGAGTGATCCGAGGTGTGAATGCGCGCGCTGCGACACCGGAGTGGATGAAGACCCGCCTGGAACGGGCCGGTCAACGCTCGGTTTCGGCGCTGGTGGATATTTCCAATTATGTGATGCTCGAAGTCGGGCGTCCTTCGCACGTCTTTGACCTGGACAAGATTCAGGGCGATCTGACCGTGCGCTGGGCCAAGAAAGGCGAGCGCCTGGAGCTGCTCAGCGGCACCCATGTCGAATTGGACGAAAAGGTCGGCGTGATCACGGCCGGTCCCATCGTCGAGAGCATGGCTGGCATCATGGGTGGCGAGGCCACCGCAGTAACACTCGATACGCGCAATATCTATCTGGAGGCGGCGTTCTGGTGGCCGGGGGCCATCGCGGGTCGTGCGCGTCGCTACAAATTCAGCTCCGAGGCCAGTCATCGCTTCGAGCGTGGTGTCGACTACGGCAGCATCCCCGAGCATATCGAACTCATCACGGCGCTGATTCTGGACATCTGTGGCGGCCAGGCCGGACCGGTCGACGATCAGATCATCAATCTGCCCAAGCGCGAGCCAGTGCGCATGCGCCTGGCGCGCTGCCATCGTGTGTTGGGCGTGCCGGTCTCGCACGCAGAAGTGGCACAGATCTTTGGCCGCCTCGGCCTGGCGTTTGCCGCCGACGGAGATGACTTCGTTGTCACGCCGCCCTCCTATCGCTTTGATATCGAGATCGAAGAGGATCTGATCGAAGAAGTCGCTCGCATCTACGGTTTCGAGCGTATCCCCAGCGTGCCGCCCGTGGCGCGTGCCAAGATGCACGCACAGCCGGAAGTGCGCCATGGGCAGCATGCCATGCGGCGCGCCGTGGCCGCGCGCGACTATCAAGAAGTGGTCAACTACAGTTTCGTACAAGCGGACTGGGAGCGTGACTACGCGGGCAATGACAACCCCGTGCGCCTGCTCAATCCGATCGCCAGCCATCTTTCGGTGATGCGTTCGAGCCTGATCGCCGGCCTGGTGGCCATCGTGCGGCACAACGCCAATCGTAAACAATCGCGTGTGCGCCTGTTCGAGTTGGGGCGGGTGTTCCAGCGCGACGCGCAATTGGCTGACGGCCCGCTCGAAGTGGCGGGTGTGCGGCAGCCGTTGAAGCTGGCCGGCGTGGCCTGGGGTCCTGCCAGCGAAGAGCAATGGGGTGAACCTGTCCGTCAGGTTGATTTCTTCGATGTCAAAATGGACGTCGAGACGCTCTTTGGCAAACGAGCCAGCCAACTGCGCTTTGTCGCCGAGCGCCATCCGGCCATGCATCCGGGGCGTGCCGCCCGTATCGAACTGGCCGGGCAGCTTGTCGGCTGGGTGGGTGAGTTGCATCCTCAGTGGGCGCGCCAGGCCGATCTGGCTCACGCGCCCGTGGTTTTCGAGCTGGACGTCACGGCCCTGGCCCAGGGCGAGCTGCCGGTGGTGCGCGAGCTCTCGCGCCAGCCTGTGGTGCAGCGCGATCTGGCGTTGTGGGTCGACGAATCCGTGCAACTGCAGGCGATGCTGGATACCGTTGCCACACTGATCAAGGCCGAGCCGCAACTGGCGGTGGTGCAGGATATCCAGTTGTTTGATGTGTGGCGCGACAAGCCTCACGAGGCAGAGCCGGTGGCCGAGAAAAGCCTTGCTTTCCGTTTCTGGCTCCAGGACACTGCGGTTACATTGGATGAGGCGCGGGTCGCCGAGTGCATCAGCCGCATCAAGGATGCCCTAGTCAGCGCGCACGGCGCGCGTCAACGGGTTTGATCATGGGAAACGCCGCTATGCTTGCCGAGCCGCGCACGCTCACCAAGGCCGAGCTGGCCGAACTGCTCTTTGAGCGGGTCGGTCTTAATAAGCGCGAGGCCAAAGATATCGTGGACACCTTCTTCGAAGAGATCCGCGAAGCGCTGGCGCGAGGCGACTCGGTCAAGCTCTCCGGCTTTGGTAATTTCCAGGTCCGGGATAAGCCGCCACGTCCCGGCCGCAATCCCAAGACCGGAGAAACCATCCCGATCGCCGCCCGGCGCGTGGTGACGTTTCATGCGAGTCAGAAACTGAAAAGCATCGTCGAGCAAAGTGGCGGCCCCTTGGACGTCTCCGATGATGATGACTCGGCAGAGTGATACGCTTTGTCGGTAATTGTTAACGGCCTTTGACGTAACGCGACATAAAATTCACCCATGACGAAACCTGAATCGACTGTCACGCTACCGCCCATCCCTGCCAAACGCTACTTCACCATCGGGGAAGTCAGCGATCTGTGTGGCGTCAAGCCTCACGTGCTTCGGTACTGGGAGCAGGAGTTCACGCAGCTCAAACCGGTCAAGCGGCGCGGCAACCGCCGCTACTACCAGCACCATGAAGTGCTGCTCATCCGCCGTATCCGCTCTTTGCTTTATGAGCAGGGCTTTACCATCAGCGGCGCACGTAACCGCCTGGGTGATACGCGCGATGCGTTGCACGATAGCGCCGAAGCTGCAGTAAGGCTGTCAGCCACCGAGCTGAAATCCTTGCGTGCTGAGTTGAATGATATTTCCGCAAGCTTGAGTCTGGCAGTCAATCAGCCGGCTGCGCACTAAGCCGTGCCTTGCGGCACTGCGTTGCCGGATGGGTGGCGCCGATCCCCGAAGACTGGATATCGATCCGTGCTTCGGGGATTTTCTTTGGCGGATTCGCCGCCTAGAACTGTTGATACTGGAATTCGATCGCGGCAGGCTGGCCGAGATTGGCATTGGTGTCGCTGAGCAGCAGCAGCGTCAGCGCCACTCCCAGATAGAGCAGATAAAGACGCAGTAAGCGAGTCATTGGCCCATCACCTCAGTAATTTTCCGGCTCACGGCCAGCCAGCCCAATTCACCCAGATGCTGGCCATCACGCAGCGTGCCCACGGCATAGGGCAGGGCACCGTACATATCCATGCAAGGCATGGCATAGCGGGTGCAAAGAGCCAGAAGATGCTGGCGTGCAGGCTCGAAGCGGTCCAGATCCCGATATACCAGGGGATTGAGCGGTTGCAGAACCAACAGGCTGCGAACGTGGTGTTGTGCCAGCAAGGCCATCAGGCGTTCGAGATCCGCCAGTTCGGCAGCCGGATCATAGCCGGTTGAGTAGGCATTCATCCTCTCTGGTGTCAGGTGCCGTAGAAAGGTGTCGAGATAATCCTGGCGCACCCCGTACGGGTTATTCGCCATCAGCTCCAACTCGGTGTTCTCAGCCTGTTCGTGCAGGGACGGCCAGTGGGCCGATTGAGGTGTCCAACCGACCTGGGGTGCTGCCGAGGGGGCGGCTGGCACCGGATCCATCCAATGGTGCAGCGCCTGCTCGGCGCGGCTGCGCGCCTGATAGCCCAGCTCAACTGCCGCCGCCACTGCGACATTTGTATTGCCGCGTTTGCGCCACTAGTGCAGTAAGGCGTCTCGCGTATCTGCTCGCTGAACAAGATGAGGCAGTAACGGCAGTACATGTTCCTTGAACGCTGCGCGATCCAGGCCGCGGGAATCGAACCATCCTGGAGAGACCATGATTACGACCCGCGATTGCGCAGACAGTTTTTCCTCCAGAGACGCCAGCAGGAAGTACATGCCTAGCGATTGAAAGTAGGCATGCCCGTAGGCGGTGACAGGCGCGGCCAGTTCCTTGCCGAGGAAGTTGTAGGGTATGAAGCGCAGATCGGAGCTGGTCAGCTCGGACGAGCTCAGCAGCACGACCGCCTCGCCGTGCTCGAGCGCTCGGCCCAGACGCTGCAGTGTGCCCAACTGGGTCGGGTAGTTGGCCCCCAGATTGCTCACATGACCGGAGACGATCGCCTGCGGCGCGATGCTGCCCTCAGGCAGCAGCCACCGCAGCATGGCCAGGGTGGCCACTGCTGCCAGCACGGCCAGCACATGCGCACGGCCACGTCCCATTTGCGTCGTTCCCAATTCCGGGCGCTCCTTGTCGCTCGACCCGGCGGACACGGGCTCGAACCTCAGGCGGTGCGAGCGCACGAGTGTAGCAACGAACCTGGCCAGGAACATGATTGCGCGCACGTCGACACGTGCAGGAGGAAGACTCCCGCGGTACACCGACATGGCCAGGCGCATGCGCGAGGTCGTGCCAAGCAGGGCAGATGCGTAGCGCTTGAGCAATCTGACGTTTCGTCGCGTGTAATCTGCTTCTTCATTACGCAGTTCAGAAAAAAATGCACTTGCCTCGAAAAAAAGTGACGTAATCCGTGCATCGCCAAATTTTTTCTGCTATAGTTTCGTTCTCTTTCGGGGCGTAGCGCAGCCTGGTAGCGCACTTGCATGGGGTGCAAGGGGTCGCGAGTTCGAATCCCGCCGTCCCGACCAGAAAGACAAAAGGGGCTAGTGAAAATTTCACTAGCCCCTTTCCTATTTGTTGCGCCGGCCTTTTCAGGCAGACGGTATTGGCAGGGGCGCTGTTTGTCTGGTCTATGACGTTATGCCCGGCAACGGGTGTGCCGCGGTTGCGCACGCCGGCATGGCGCGCCGTGAAGGAGCCTTCCAATGTTTGATGAGACCGCCCGGTTCAGTCCGAACCCGAAAGGGGTGGCTTTTGCCTTTGACGATCGGGGGGGCGATCCCTGCGTGGGCTGGGTGTCGGTGGATGCGCTTGCCGAACTGATGGGCAAGGATTTGTCGCAGTCCGAGGCGCTCGCGGCCTATGAGAAGCACTTTTGCCGCATCCATGCCATCGTTGAGCGGAAAATCAGCGTCAGCCAGGGAAGCCGTGTCTTCGTGGAAGACTTGTTCGGCGCCTAGCATGGTGCCTGCCACGGATAGCGTAAGGCGGTGCTGCAGCGCCTCTTAGGCGTTGCCGTGAGGGGGCTTCCGATCGGTATGGTCTGGGCGGGTGTCGATGTTGATCCGGCGCCCCTCACGGGACGGGCGCTGATGCAGTCTGGCTTGGCCATCGCCGGCGATCTCCCGCCTATCCTATTTTGGTGTCCGTGATCCTGCATAGCGTTTGCCGCGCCGAGTTGTGGGCTGGTGACGGTAGCCTTTCACGTTAATGGTTGGTGTGTCGCGCCTGAATTGCGTCGCTCCGATGCTCTCGGCACCGGGCGATGGGCACGGGCCCATCGCCACTTGGATCGCCAGCGTTTCCTTGTGCGTTCTTTTTTTGTATGCAAAAATATACAAAACAAGCGAGACCTCCATGCCTATTCCCGCGCGTCATTCCCAGGCCCACGCGGCCTACACCGAGATCAAGCGCCGCATCCTGGCCGGGATGTTCACGCCTAGCGATCGGCTGCGGGAGGTAGAGGTTGCCGATATGCTGGCCATCGGCCGAACACCCGTACGCGAAGCCCTCAAGCGCATCCAGGATGAGGGCTTGATCACGCATGAGCCGGGCAGGGGGCTGGTGGTCACGACCATGGATCAGCAGGAGGTCGGAGAGCTGTACTCCATGCGCGAGGTACTAGAAGGCGCCGCTGCTGCCTTCGCGGCGCGCCATGCCACCGATGCCGAGATCGCCAACATGCAGGCCTTGCTCGATGAGGGAGATCACGGAGATCCTGTCGCCCAGAACCTGCGTTTTCACGAGGCGATCTATAGCGCGGCGTACAACCGGTACCTGTTGCGCTCACTGCAGTCTCTGACGGAAACCACCTACCTGCTCGGACGCAGCACGCTGAGCTCGCCTGAGCGGGCAAGCCGGTCTCACCATGAACACCAAGCCATCGTGCAGGCCATACGCGCTCGCGATGTGCAGGGTGCTCAGGATGCCGCAAGGCATCATATTCACCAGGCCCTGCTGGAACGCCTAAAGATGCTGCGTCAGGGGTAAGCGCAGCCATCGATCGGAGACAAGTCGATGAAGCAGTTCAATATATGCCCGCAGCGTTTGCTGGCGGGGCTGGCCTTGGTATTGCCTACGTTTTTTGTGTCGGGCGCAGCCAGCGCGGAAGATTACCCCAGTCACCCGATCACGTTGGTGGTCCCGTTTTCTGCCGGAGGCGGAACGGACAGTATTGCGCGCGATGTAGCGCGGACCCTGTCGGACAGATTGGGCCAGCCCGTCGTGGTGGAGAACCGGGGCTGTGGAGGCGGCCCCATCGGCGCGACGCTGGTCGCCAATGCCCGTCCCGATGGTTATACCCTGCTGTTTGCGACATCGACCTTCGTGACCAATGCGGCGGCGGAAATCAGTACCAACTATGACGTGATTAAGTCCTTCACACCGATTGCGATGCTGGGCCGCGGTCCGCTGTTCGTGGTCAGCGCCAAGGATCTGAAACTGAAATCCGTTGCCGATTTGCGGACGCTCGCGGCCAAGCCCGATGCCGAACTGAACTTCTGCTCGGCGGGCAACGGCAGCATCAATCACCTGGCCGGCGAGTTGTTCAAGCAGAAAACGCAGGCGGCCATGACGCATGTGCCGTACAAGGGCAGCGGGCCGGCCACGGTCGACTTGCTGGCTGGTCGCGTGCAAGTGTTCTTCGCTACCGTGCCGACCATTCTTTCGCAAGTCCGCGATCAGCGCATGGATCTGCTGGCCGTCACCGGCAAGGAGCGTTCGCCGCTGTTTCCGGACACGCCCACGGTGGCCGAATCCGGCATCGCCGACTTCGACATCACGACCTGGTGGGGCGTGCTCGCGCCGGCTGGCACACCGCCGGCCATCATCGGCAAGCTGAATGCGGCCATCAATGACGCGGCGGCCGACAAACTGGTCGCAGACCGATTGCGTCATGAGGGTGCTCAAGCGATCCGGGGGACACCGGACGACTTTGGTCAGGCCTTGGCAACAGAGCTGCAGATGTGGCAGGGCGTGGTCAAACAATCGGGCATGGCGTTGGACTGACACGGCGTGCCCCAAGCGACAGGAGACAACATGCAGCAGAATCAATTTCCCGCCAGCCCCATGCGCCGCCGCCTGTTGCAAGGTGCGGGCGCCGGACTGGCATGCGCGCTGACCGCATCCGTGCGTGCCGCAGATGCCTACCCGTCACGACCGGTGAGCATTATCGTGCCCTACGCCCCAGGCGGGCAGGGCGATGTTTTTGCCCGGCTGCTGGCCGAGCGCCTGGGCAGTGAGCTCAAGCAGAGCTTCATCGTGGAAAACCGCCCTGGCGCCTCGGGCGCGCTGGGGTCGCGCCTGGTGTTGCGCGCGCCGGCAGACGGCTACACGCTGCTGTTGGGTCAAACCGGTGAGATAGCGGTCAACCCTTACGCCATGAAATCGCTGGGCTACGATCCGTTGCGCGAGTTCGCGCCGGTCATACTCGTGGGAGATTCTCCCTTGGTGCTGGCCGTGCCTGACAATTCGCCCTATGCCGATCTGGGTGCACTGATCGCTGCCGCGCGAGCCAAGCCGGATACCGTGGCCTATGCTTCCTCGGGCACAGCCACGCCAGGCCATCTGGCTGCGGCGGCCCTGGCACTGGGCACGCAGACACAGATGATCCATGCACCTTACAAAGGCGCGGGCCAAGCCATGGCGGACTTGCTCGGTGGCCACGTGGGCTTCTTCTTCTCGAGTGCATCGGCGGCGATGCCGCATATCGCTAGCGGTCGTCTGCGCGCGCTGGCCGTGTCGGCGCGGCAACGATTGGCCATATTGCCTGCGGTGCCCACCATTAGCGAGACCGTCGTACCGGATTTCCAGTTCAGTCTGTGGGGCGGCGTATTCGCGCCCGCGCATACACCCGCCGCGGTGATCGAACAGCTCAACAGTAAGCTCAACGCTATCCTTATGGAGCCTGCAATCAAGGCCAAACTGGAAGGCGACGGCGCGGCTGTGCGTCCGAACACGGTGCAGGAATTTACCGCCTTCGTGCGCAGCGAAGCCGACAAGTATCAGAACCTGGTGAAAAGCACCGGGGTCCAGGTCGATTAAGTACGGCCGTTCATTACACAGGAATAATTCCCATGAAAATCGTTGTACTTCCCGGCGACGGTATCGGTCCCGAAACCATGGCGGTTGCCGTCGATGTGCTGGAGGCGGCGTCGCGCCGCTTTGGGCTGGGCCTGCAGTTTGAACACGATATTGCCGGCCATGAGAGCCTCAAGAAACATGGCGCCACGGTCACTCCCGCGCTGCTGGACAAGGTCAAGGTGGCAGACGGCCTGATGTTGGGCCCCATGGCCACCTATGATTTCAAGGATGAGGCGCGAGGAGAGATCAATCCTTCCATGTACTTTCGCAAGAGCCTCGATCTGCACCAGACATCGCGGGCCAGAACATCGCCAATCCGATCTCGTTGATTCTGTCCGGGGCGATGCTGCTCAATTGGCACGGCCAGAAGACTGGCAAGCCGGAGTTTTCGCAAGCCGCGGCGGCCATCGAACAGACGATTGCCAACACTATATCGGCCGGCCAATGCACACGCGATGTTGGGGGCTCGCTGGGTACGCGTGAAGCGGGCGCAGCGTTCGTTTCCGCGCTGTCGCAGGCGTGACGATGTCAGCAGGGCTGCCTTTGCTTGCCTGCGATTGCCATGTCCATGTGGTGGGGCCGCAGGCTGAGTATCCGATGCTGGCCCAGCGGCACTACACGCCAGGCCCGGCCAGCGTGGAAGGATTGCGCACGCACATGCGGGCGCTGGGTCTGGCGCGAGCCGTGATTGTCCAGCCCAGCATCTACGGCAACGACAACCGCCTGCTCTTGGAGAGCCTTGCGGCGATGGGCGGGGCGGCGCGCGGGGTTGCTCGATGCGGATGTCAGCGATGCCTGTCTTGCGCGCATGCACGAGACAGGAGTTCGAGGCCTGCGAGTCAATCTCGAAAGCACCGGTGCCAGCGACGCGGCCGCTGTCAGCCGGGCGTTGGCGATCTGGGCCGCCCGTCTGGCCGGGCAGGGCTGGCATATCCAGGTCTATGCGTCATTGGATGCCATTGCCCAGGCAGCTCCCACACTGGCTCGCCTGGCCGTGCCGGTCGTTCTGGATCACTTCGCTATGATTCCCGTGCAGGTGCCGTTGCAGGATGCACGTATTCAAGGCGTGCTGCGGCTGGTGGCCGACGGGGATGCGTACATAAAGCTGTCGGCCTCCTACCGGGTGGCGCCGGATCCAGATAACGACGCGCAGGCCTGCCGCCTGGCAGCGCTGGCGCGGGCCATCGTGGCCTGCAATCCGGAGCGCGCACTGTGGGCAAGCGATTGGCCGCACACCAATCGCCAGCCGGGCCTGCTGCCGACTGAGGTGAGTGCCTACCGCGATGTGCCAGCGGCGCGTCTGCGTGCCGAACTGCATGCCTGGCTGGCAGATGCGGTGACGCGGGAGCAGGTATTGGTGCGCAATCCGGCTCGCCTTTACGGGTTTCAGTAGGCACGGGTGGCCGGGGCGCCTGGCGCATCCGTTGCAGGGACGCGCGCGGCGCGCTTGCCTGCGAGGTTGTGCTCTGCGAGGCGCGGGGGTAAGCCGTAGTTCTGTGCAGTTGCGAAATACTCTCCGGATACATGCATTTCTCGAAAATTTTTATTTGTTCTGGTTTACGGAATTAAAATCGTAAATATGGCCGTTTTTGTTGAATAAACGAAGATATTTGTTTCTGTTTTATTTGTTGAAAGTTGCTTTTTATTTCCATGAACGGTTCTCAGGCAAAGGGCCGTCGGGCCCCAGGAATGGGTGCTGCCGCCCCGATTGGCCGGTAAGACGGGCCGTCAAGTGTGGTTATTCTGCTTGTTGCACACTATTTGGTAACAGTGGTGTATTTATGGACGCAGGCAGGCCATAGTGTCCATGAGGGACGTTTCCCTCATGACAAGGAAAGACATTGAAAACAGAAATTGGCGTCGTAAAGTGGTTCAACAGCGAAAAGGGTTTTGGTTTCATCATGCCGGAATCCGGCGGTAAAGACCTCTTTGCGCATTTCTCGGAAATCGTTGGCAGCGGCTATAAGTCGCTCGAAGAGAATCAACGAGTTTCGTTCGTCGAGGGTATGGGTCCCAAAGGGCCATGCGCGACGAAGATTGAGGTGATCTGAGCGATCACAGCCCGCGGATTTGAATCGCAGGCCCTGGGCCGACCTCGAGTAAGTTGAGGTCGGCCCTTTTGCATGGCGGACGTGGTGGGTTCGGCCGCCGGCTTTGGGGGCTTGACCGGCCGTATGTTGCCGCGGTCCCCATTTGGTTGATGTGCTGATCGGCGGATCCGGCATTTTTGCTCATCTACAATCGCTGCCTCAACGCGGCTATTCAGATGTACGCCGGCCAGCCATTACGCAGCATGACTCGCACCAGAAAACCAGCTTCCAGAACCCGGCGCCGCTCCCCGGCGGCGCGACCCGCCAGCCGCCTTTATCGTTTTTTTCGGGCCCTGTTTGTTTCTTCTATTGTCAGTTTCGGCGCGGCGACCATTGCGCTGGGGCCGAAATTCTCCATGTCGCCGGCGGATCCGCTGGGGCGTCTGGGATGGCCCCATCAGACGGAAGTGGCGGCGCTGCCTGGAGATACCGCAGAGGTCGTTCAGACCAGGTTTAGCGACTGCCCAGAATTTTTCCCGCCGGGTCGAATGCCTGCCGTACCCGCGCGCAGCGGCTTGCGGGAATTGTGTTTTTCGTCATTTGCCATTTTGCATAATGGCCAGACCAAAACGCCGGTCGTCGTCGCCGAACGCTTGAATCGCGCTCATGTCACGCAGGCTCAGGGTCTGCAGCGCACGGACAAGTTCTACGCCGAGGCGCGTCTACCGGTTGGCGAGCGCGCGGAGCTGACGGATTATCGCGGTTCGGGATACTCCCGCGGACACATGGCACCGGCCGGCGACATGGCAAGCGCAGAAGGCATGGCGCAGAGTTTTTCCTTGGCCAACATGGTCCCGCAGGACCAGAAGCACAATGCGGGGGCCTGGAGTCGCATCGAGCAAGATACCCGCAAGTACGCGTTGCGCGCTGCGGGCGATGTCTATGTGCTTACCGGGCCGGTTTACTCCGCCAAGCCTGAACACATCGGTCGCGGCGTGGCCGTTCCCCAGACACTGTTCAAGGTGGTCTACGACGCGACCACGCACCACGCCTGGGTGCACTGGCAGGACAACAATTCGGCCACCAAGGCGCAGGCGCCCATCAGCTATGCGGAGTTCGTCGAGCGCACGGGCATGCAGTTGTTACCGTCCAGCGCCCGATAAGACGGGCGCTGGACGGTCGCGGGTGGCGGCCGGATCAGCTCACCACATGCAGGTAATGGCGGTGACGTTCATACTGGTCCAGGATGTCGCCGATGACTTCGGAGCGGCTCCAGCCCATGATGTCGTAGTCCTGCCCCCCTTCGCCCAGATGGACCTCGGCGCGGAAGTAGCGGCGCTCTTCTTCGTCGCGGGCGTCTTCCGGAGTGAGGCTGGGGCGTATCTCGGCTATCGGCATGACGCTGTAGCTGAAGTCCAGGTACTGCCCATGGTGGGCGACGTGCAGGGCCACGCTGCCATCGTCGCCTTCTTCAACCCGGCAGGCATAGCCTTCCTTGGAGAGCTCCTCGGCCACGTTTTCCATGGCGGGACGGGCAACATCGGCGATGAAGCGCTGCACATGCGCGCGGCGCGGCATCATGACCATGTTGCGGATTCGCCGCTGCCAGGTCTCGGATTGCGGGCGTACCGCTCCACGGCTGGTGCTGCGATAACGCAGCTGGCGCTTGGCGCTGTCGAGCTTCAGCGCCTTGAGCAGACCATAGATGGAAATCAGAATGACGATCGAGAAGGGCAGGGCGCTGGCCACGGTAGCCGTCTGCAACGCTTTCAGGCCATCGGCCAGCAATAGCGCAATGGCCAAGGCGCCCATCAGAATAGACCAGAAGACACGCTGCCAGACCGGCGCGTTGTCCACGCCCGAGGCCAGCATGTCTACGACCAAGGCGCCCGTGTCCGCTGAGGTGACGAAGAAGATCAACACCATCACCACGCAGAAGAAAGACATCACGGTGGCCCATGGGAACTGTTCAAGAAATACGAACAATGCCAGCGTGCTGTCGGCACGTATGGCCTGACCGAAGTCAGACATCCCCCCTGTGAGGATGTGGAAGATGGCGGAGTCGCCAAACACCGTCATCCAGAAGAACGTGAAGCCGGTGGGCACCAGCAGCATGCCACCGAGGAACTGGCGGATACTGCGCCCGCGCGAGATGCGTGCGATGAACACGCCCACGAAAGGCGACCAGGCGATCCACCAACCCCAGTAAAAAAGCGTCCATCCCCCGATCCAGTCCGTTTGGTCATAGGCATAGAGGTTGAAGGTGCGGGCCACGATACCCGAAAGGTAGACGCCGACGTTTTCGACAAAGGCTTGCAACAGAAAAACCGTGGGTCCGGTAAAGAGCACGAACAGAAGCAGCAGCACTGCCAGAACCATATTGGCTTCTGACAGGTAGCGCACGCCCTTGTCCAGCCCGCTGGCTGCCGAAAGCGTGGCCAGGCCGCAGGCAATCACGATAAGCCCGATCTGCACGGGGGTGCTGATGGGCACATCAAAGAGATAATTGAGACCCGCGTTCATCTGGGCCACGCCCAGCCCCAGGGACGTGGCCACGCCGAGCACCGTGCCTATGATGGCGAAGATATCGACGGCATTGCCGATAGGGCCGTAAATGCGGTCGCCAAGAATGGGATAGAGCGCCGAGCGCAGCGTCAGCGGCAGCCCGTGACGGAAAGAGAAGTACGCCAGGATGAGCGCGACAGCGGCATAGACCGCCCAGCCATGCAGGCCCCAATGAAAGAAAGTGATGCTTAGCGCCTCGCGCGCGGCTTCTGGCGTACCGCCCTGGCCCAGCGGCGGGTCCAGAAAATGCATGACAGGCTCGGCCACGCCGAAAAACATCAGGCCTATGCCCATGCCCGCGGCAAAGAGCATGGCGTACCAGGTGGGATCGCGGTAGTCAGGCTGACTGTGATCGGGGCCGAGCTTGATGTCACCATAGCGGCTGAATGCGACCAGCACCATGGTCACCAGAATAGTGGCCACGGCCAGCATATAGAACCAGCTGGCGTTCAGGAAGATCCAGTCCTGCACGGCGCCGAAAAGCCATTGGGCACGGACCGGAGCCAGCACGGCGAATAAAGCCAGAGCAAGAATGAGGGCGCCCGAAATGAAAAAGACGGGACGATTGATCAGAATACGTGGCTGTTGCGTCATAGGGCGCTCGGAGGTTGTCATGGCGTCTTGGACATTACTGCTGCCCGCAGGGCGCAAGATAATGCCATGAACCGCAACGACGGGTCGATATCCTGCAAGGGACGTGGTCGCCGCCCCGATTGCCAGCGCTAGCCCGGATCTTGCTTGGTACCGCGCGAATTGCCGGCCTGCGGCAGGTATAAGGGCAGGCCTTCATGGCTGGCCAGTGCGGCACGAGCCTCATCGGCCGAAAACGGCAGGCGGAAGTCTCGTGAGACTTCCGCCAGTGCCTCGGCGGCGGTCGTGATTCCCCAGCGCTCCAAGGGGTGCAGCCTTGCGGCCAGGGCTGGATCGGTATCGGAAAGATGCAACAGGCGCAGTACGTTTGCCTTGCTCATATCGTCCCCCTGAGGTGGCGGGCAGCGCCTGATCGGTGGCCACGTGTGGGGCGCTGCAATCTTATGTGATCCTACCCCGAAATGCCGCAAGAGGGCAGCCCGATGCATCCAGGGGCGTTGGCGGCTCTGTCAGGCAGCTGGCGCCGGCAATGGCGGGTGGCCAGCCGCCTCCAGGTAGGCATTGACGGCAAGCGCCAGTTGGGCGAGTGCCTGGCCGGTGAGGGGGCGGTCGGGGCGCGGCTGGATCAAGCCTCGGGCCACAGTGTTGAAGGCTTCGCCAAAGCGGGCCCGCGTCGGCTCGTCCTGGGCTTGGATCAGGCAATGCAGGGCCGATTCTGCCGTGGCAGTTTTGGCGGCCAGCTCCTGGATGGCCTGGGCGAAGGCGACGAGAACTTCCTGGTTTTCCATGTTCACTCCTGATGCAAAACACCAGTGTAGGCGATTGCCTGCGGCAGGCCCCTGGGCTAAGGTTTGCGTGAGATGAGATCAGGGAGATCGGCCATGACACAGTCCCGCTCCAGTGCTGCGAGCCAACATTGCCCGTCGCCCGACGCGTCGCGTCCGGCTATCGCTTTTGATCGTTTTGCCCGTTTTGCCACACGTTGGGCCGGCAGTTCGCTGGCCTTTGTGACGGCCTTTGCACTGGTGCTCGGCTGGGCGGTTAGCGGACCGGTATTCGGATACTCGCAAACTTGGCAGTTGGTCATCAACACCGGTACCACGATCGTTACGTTTCTGATGGTGTTTTTGATCCAGCAAAGCCAGAACAAGGACAGCCAGGCGGTGCATTTGAAGCTCGATGAGCTGCTGCTGGCGCTCAAGGGCGCCAACGACGGGCTGGTGGACGCCGAAAATCTCGACGAGGCTCAGTTGCGTAAGCTGGCCGAGCACTATGCGGCGGTAGCTAAAACCCTGCAGGGACACCTGCATCGCCTGGATGGGGACGCGCATTAGCGCAAGGGTACGGCGGTGGTGTAGAGCACCTGTTTAAGTGCAAAGCTGGATCGAATGCTGGCCACGCCGGGAATACGAGTAATACGTTCGACGATGAGTTGCTCGAGCGCGTCGACGTCCTCCACCAGGGCGCGCACCAGATAATCCGCGTCGCCGGACATGAGGTAGCACTCCATGATCTCGGGCAAGACGGCGATTTCGCGCTCGAACACATCGAGCGCTTCCTTGCGCTGTTTATCCAGGGATATCTGGATGAACACATTGACCTTCAGGCCCAGTTTGCGCGCGTTGAGCAGTGTCACGCGACGATCGATAAGTCCTTCGGCTTCGAGGCGCCGGACTCTTGCCAGGCACGGCGACGGAGAAAGATTCACACGCTGCGCCAGCTCCACATTGGAGAGCCGGGCGTCGCGTTGCAACGCATTGAGTATGCGGATGTCCGTGGCGTCGAGGTCGGAAGCTGGCATGAATGAATGGTGTTCCAGAATTTAACCATTGGGATCTGCTGCCATGCTAGCGGATAACGGCGCCTGAAGGCAGGCCGCGAGACAGAGAGAGTCAGGGTGTTTCCGCTGACAACTGACGTCGATCCGTCAGTATGAAAGCCTCTTGTTCATCATGGCCTACCATCTCGGGGCGAGACGGACGCGTGGTTTCTTTCCGTAACACTTTTGGGGCCATCTGTCGCCAAATTGTTGCGATGAGTGCGCATGGCTTTGCTAAGCTGAAGACGACCTCAACCACGGAAGGAGGGTCCCATGTTTAATGCCTATAGTCGTACCCGGCGCGCGGGAATGGCCGCAGCAGCCGTTGCTTTGGCAGGGTTGGTGTTTACGGGTTGCACCACCACCAAGGCGCAGGACAGTGGATCGGCGACGAGCCAGCGTCAGGAAATCAACTCGGGTGCCGACAACGCCCTGTCGCGCCTGAACCAGGCGTCGCCGGATGCTCAGGCCCTGATCCAGAAGGCCAAGGGCGTGCTGGTATTCCCATCGGTGGTCAGCGCCAGCTTTATCGTGGGTGCCCAATACGGCAAGGGCGTGCTGCGCGTCGGCGGCAAGGATGTCGGTTATTACAGCACCACAGCGGGTTCGGTTGGCTTCCAGGCCGGTGCGCAGTCCAAAGCGGTCATTCTGCTTTTCATGACGCAGGAAGCGCTGGATAAATTCCGCAACAGCAATGGCTGGACTGCCGGGGTCGATGTGTCGGTGGCGGTGGCCAACATCGGTGCGAATGGCCGTATTGACACCATTTCGGCACAGAAACCGGTGGTCGGCTTCATTCTGACCAATACGGGTCTGATGGCGGGCGTTTCGCTCGAGGGTGCCAAGATCAACAAGCTGGACCTCTAAGGTAAACGCGCCGCCCGTCAAGGCGGCGCTATCAAAGGAGCTGCAATATGTCGATCGATACAGTAACAGGAAAGGCCAAGGAATTGGCGGGCCGCGGTGAAGAAGCCGCTGGCGAAGTGTTCGAGGACGCCAAGCTGCGGGCACGCGGTATTGCGCGGCAGATGGAAGGCAAAGTGCAGGGCGCGATGGGCACGGCGGCCGACAGCATCGATGATGTGGCTGACACCGTGCAATCGCTGGTGCGCCGCCATCCTATGGGGTCGCTGCTGGCTGTGGGCGTGGCGGCTTATCTGCTGGGCCGCGTCGCAGGCGCGATACGCCGTCGCCATTGACCGGCGTATCTGGCAAAAAAAATCCCGGTTATGCACCGGGATTTTTTATGGCCGCTTCATTCCAGAGAAGATACGAGCAAGAAGCCCAGCGGTATTATCAAAAGAAACGCGTAAGTGGACCCAGCCAGGGCGGCGGACATTTTCGCCGCAATCCCTGTCCCGGCGGATTGCCACGTTTTCACCGCCAATCCAGCGATGGCCAGGATAACCAACAACGAACAGACTGCTACATAAGTCATGTTGCCTCCGTCACACCCGCTAGGGGTACAACGGCGTTGCGGGGGTCGCAACGCCTTGTTCAAGCTGTTGTGATTGCATTTTGCGCCGCTAAATTGGAAAGTGCCCTAGGGTTTTCCAGAGGATCTACTTGACGGACGGTGCGCGATTGCGGTGCGGCAGACGCTTGCGCTGCGACGCATCAAATCGGGTTTGGCGGCGTATTGCGTGCCGACGACGCGGGTGGAAGCTCTGATCCGGGGCGGCGGCCGCGCAGAATTGTTGCGTCGCATTGATGCATTGCGCGAATATTTCGCGTTGTCGCAGAACGCCGCTTGTGTTGCCCGGCGGCGGCAGAATCTCGAGAGTTGCTCGTAGTAGGGAGTCGGCGGGCGCCTTTGCTTCCCGCCGGCGGCTGCCGTGAGCGAAAGCCTGTCCTGGGCGCGCGCAATCCATCAGAAACGGGCATGATATGTTCTGCGCTTTCAGTTTCGAGGTTCAGATGGCACGGCATTCGTTTCAGCAAGGAGAATTGGCGTATTGGCTGCAAATCGTCGCCGAACAAGGCGACAAGGCGCAGGTGCCGGAGAACTTCGCCGAGGCGCTGGTGACGTTGCGCTGTGTCGAGCGCGGCCCCGAGGGCCAGTTGGTGATCACGGAGAAAGGCAGGCTGGCGCTTCATATGGAGGGGCTGGGCGCGATTCATCGCGTTTAGGACCATTGCGGAACAAACTGTTGCGTAGTTGGTTAGCAGGGTGGTTGAACTTGCAGGCATTGGGACAGTCGTATTACTACAGGCGGGAGTTTCCGCCCTCCAACAAGGCGGTCAGCCGACCGACTTGAAGCAAACTGGGAGGACGCCATGCAGCTTCGCGACCAGGAAGTACTGATAGACCTGTCTACTGCCGCTATGGACACAGGCGGCTATGGGGTATTGCTTACCGTGACGGCCGAAGGCGGCACCGAGATAGACGCCGCGTTTTCTTACCTGGGCCCGTGCGCGTCGCTTGATGAGGCACGTGATAGAGCGGAGTCGTTCGCGCAGGATTGGCTGAGCGAAAACATATATCGTTAACCTCCAACCCTGATCGTTACCAAGGGCCGGCCACCTTCCGTAGGCCGGCCCGTGCTGTTTCTGGGGCTGACCTCTGAGTTGAGTTATTCTGCGGGTCGGCCGCGATGCACTCCTTTTGCCAGCAAGCATGTCTGAATCTGATTTCGCCGACATCCAGTCTCTTTTGCGTCAGCACTACAGCAACGTGGTGCTGCCCTTATGGCTGAGCGCCGGTTTCAATCCCGAACTGGGTTTGCCCTACGAAGCCGTGGATGACACCTCGGCGCGTCCCTTACCGGTGGCGCGTTACCGGGCCATGGCCTGTGCGCGGCAGATTTTCATTTACTCGCGCGACCCGCATGGGCACGCGCATGCAAGCCGTCTGTTCGATGCCTTGCTGCGAATCTTCCGCAATCCTGCCGGAGGCTGGTACTACAGCGTGGATGCGGCAGGCGAGCCGTTGGACACTACCCAGGATCTCTACACGCACGCCTTCATTGTGCTGGCATGTGCGGTGTATTTCGAACGCACCCGGCATAGCGAAGCACACAAGGTTCTGCTGTCGACGGTGCGCGATATCGAAGCCCGTTTTCGCGACGAGCAGGGGTGCTATATCGCCGCCCGTTCGTCCGAAGGCGAGATCGTGCGCGGGCGCGAACAGAATCCTGTCATGCATTTGACCGAAGCCTATCTGGCAGCGGCAGCGTTGGCCGAGCCGGCGTGGTTTGCGCAGAAGCTGCGCGAGCTTGCGCAACAGGTGTTCGATGTTTACGTCGATGCCGATACGCACTGCATCCTCGAGCTTGCACGCGATGAACCGGACAATCGCATCGAACCAGGTCATCAGTTTGAATGGTACGCGCTGCTGGCCAGTGCGCCAGACGTTTTCGACGGTCTGGATCTGGCGGCGCTGGTGGGGCGGGCAGCTACCTGGGCCGAGGCTCACGGCGTGGCCGCCCACACCTGCGGTGTGCATGCCTGCCTGGCGCTGGACGGCTCGGTTATCGATGGGCAGCAACGCATCTGGGCTCAGACCGAGTACGCGCGCTATCTGGCGTTAGTGGCCAGCCCAGACCGCTTGCGCCAATTGCAGGCACTGCGCGGCCGCTTCCTGCACGCGGCCGGCTGGCATGAGGTGCTCAGCCCGGAGGGTGAGGTCTTGCGCCGCGACATGCCCAGCACCACGCCCTATCATCTTTGGACGGGTTACGTCAGCGTGATAGGAGGCTGACCGGCGGCAGGTCGGTTGATGCCGTCCAGCGCCCATTCGTCCGGCTTGCGGCTATCCCTTACAGTTTGGAAATTATTGAAGGGAGAAGTCATGAGTGTGATGTGTCCTGCGTGTCAGTCGATTCAACCCGGGCTTTCGGGCGTGATGCCTCATCAGCAGTTGGGGCACCAGGGGTATACGCAAGCGACGCAACGTGGGCGGGAGTCCAACCGCGAGGATCATTTCCGCTGCATGGAGTGCGGCGCCAGGTGGCTGCGCGAGACGGATAAGTGGGGCATAGACCTGGGGTTCCGCCTTGCGCCGTAAGCCAGGTCAGAGCGGCTGTATCTTGCCTGAGGGAAGCCAATAGACGGCGCCCTCGCGCTCTTGGACCTCCAGCGCCGTCAGGCGGCTGTTTCTGCCCGCGCCACCCGCGCACACGCCCGTATCCGGCTGAAATGTCGCCCCATGCCGCGCACACATGAGCAGATCGCCTGCGCGCGTGAAAAAACTGTTCTCCCAGTCCATTTCCACGCCGACGTGCGTGCAGCGATTGAGGTAGCCATACACCTTGTCCTGGTAGCGGACAAAAAAGACGGTGGTCTGGCCGCTGCCATCGGTGACGGGCAATTTCACACCTGGCCCGCCGTTGACCAGGGATTGCGCGTCGCACACGCGCACGGCACACGATTCAGTCATACCATTCTTCCGCAGCCATGAAGGTGATCATTTTGCCATGAGCGCGCTCGCCGTCAGATCGCGATGGGGGCGCCGGACTCCTGTTGCCGAGCCCACATGCTGGCATAAACCCCTTTGCGGGCCAGCAGCTCTGCGTGGCGTCCGCGCTCGAGCACGAGGCCATCGCCCAGGACGATGATGTCGTCGGCGTCAGCCACCGTCGAGAGACGGTGGGCAATGATGAGCGTACTGCGGCCCTGGCTGACGTCGCGCAGATTATCCTGAATCTCCCGCTCGGTGTGCGAATCCAAGGCGCTGGTGGCCTCGTCAAAAAGAAAAATGCAGGGGTTTTTCAGGATGGTGCGAGCAATGGCCACCCGCTGCTTTTCACCGCCGGACAATTTCAGGCCGCGCTCGCCGACGAGGGTGTCATAGCCTTCGGGCATGCTCATGATGAGTTCGTGGATATGGGCCAGGCGGGCCGCCTCGTGCACCTGAGCCAGGGTCGCCCCGGGCCGGCCATAGGCAATGTTGTAGCGGATGGTGTCGTTAAACAGCACGGTATCCTGGGGGACCACGCCAATGGCAGCGCGCAAGCTGGCCTGCGTGACCGCTCGGATGTCCTGCCCATCGATCAGGACAGCACCTTGCTTGACATCGTAGAAGCGAAACAGCAACCGTGCCAGCGTGGATTTGCCCGCGCCTGAGCTGCCCACGACGGCTACGGTTTTGCCAGCGGGAACCTGAAAACTCACGCCTTTGAGGATCGGGCGGCGCTCATCATAGCCAAACACCACATCGCGAAACTCGATGGCACCACCGCGCAGGTGCAGTTCGGGCGCGCCGGGCTCATCTGCCACTTCGCGATCCTGCCCGAGAAGGTCGAACATGCGCTCCATATCGATCAGCGCCTGCTTGATTTCGCGGTAAATGAAGCCGAAGAAGCTCAGGGGATCATAGAGCTGCAGCAGATAGGTATTGACCAGCACGAAGTCGCCCAGAGTGTAGCGACCTTGGGCGATGCCTTGGGCGGCCATCCACATCACCACGGTCAATCCGGCGGAGATGATGAGGGCCTGACCGATGTTCAAGATCGACAGGCTGACCTGGCTGCGCACGGCGGCACGTTCATAGCTGCGCAATGAGGCGTCGTAGCGCTGGGCTTCGTGCGCTTCATTGCCGAAGTATTTGACGGTTTCGTAGTTCAGCAGACTTTCCACGGCCTTGGTGTTGGCCTGCGAGTCCGTTTCATTCATCTGGCGGCGGTACTTGGCACGCCATTCCGTGACGATGAGGGTGTACGTCAGATAGAGCGTGACGGTCAGGCCCGTGGCCAGCGCCAGCCAGCCATCGAACATCTTCCATAACACCACGCAGACCAGACCGATTTCGAAGAAGGTAGGCAGTACATTGAAGAGCAGGAAGGTAAGCAGGGTCTGGATGCCCTTGGTGCCACGTTCGATGGCCCTGGTGAGCCCGCCCGTCTGGCGCTCGAGATGGAAGCGCAATGCCAGGCCATGCAGATGCCGGAAGATCTGCAGCCCCACGGCTCGGATGGCATGTTGAGCCACGCGCGCGAAGATGGCGTCGCGCAGCTCCGAGAACAGCAATGACAGCACTCGTGCGCCGCCATAGGCCAGGATCAGGCCCACGGGCACGACGAGTGCGCCAGGTGTGCCCTGGCTCAATGCGTCGATGGCTTGTTTGTAGAGGATGGGAACGTAGACCAGTGCTGCCTTGGCGACGATCAGGCTGAGCACGGCCAGCACCACGCGTGCTTTGAGCCCTGGGTGGCCGGCAGGCCAGAGATAAGGCAGCAGTGTGCGGATGGTGGCCAGACTGCCACGCGGCGAGTGAGCAAAAGGAGCGGGCATGCGAAGGAGGGCGGCTTATAAGGCCGTCGGCTAGGGGAACTGTCCGAATTATCCTCCACGCAGCTATGATGACCCTCAATACCGTTACCCACCGTGGGGATGGGACGATTCTGGGAGGTCGTATGGCAACACGTGTTCCGAGCGTGCCCTTGAATGACGGCAATTCCATGCCGCAGTTGGGCTTTGGCGTCTGGCAGGTGCCCAATGATGAGGCTAGCGCGGCTGTCTCTGCGGCTCTGCAGGCGGGCTACCGGTCGGTGGACACGGCGGCGATTTACGGCAACGAGGCCGGCGTGGGCGAAGCGCTCAAGACCGCGGGCTCACCGCGCGACGCACTGTTCGTGACGACAAAACTCTGGAATAACCGTCACCAGGATGCTCGCAAGGCGTTGGAGGAGAGTCTAGGCAAGCTCGGATTGGCCTATGTCGATCTCTATCTTATTCATTGGCCACTTGCCGGCAGCACGTCGTTTCTCGATGCCTGGCGTGACCTGCTCCCCGTGATTAGTACGAAATCGATGTAGAGTCCGTTCCCAAAGGAATGGCAATGAAGAAACGATTTACGGAAGAGCAAATCATCGGCGTGCTCAAGGAAGCCGATGCAGGTGCCAAGCCCGCAGAGTTGTGCCGCAAGCACGGAATCTCCGAGGCAACGTACTACAACTGGAAGGCGAAGTTCGGTGGCATGACGGTGTCGGACGCTCAGAGGCTCAAGGAGCTGGAGCAGGAGAACAACAAGCTCAAGAAGCTGTTGGCCGAGTCGATGCTGGACAAGGCGGCGCTTCAGGATCTGCTAAGCCGAAAGTAGTCAGCCCGCAGGCCAAACGCGAGGCGGTCAGGACATTAATGACCGAGCGCAGCATGGGTGTTACCCGGGCCTGTGGGCTGGTAGGAATTTCGCGGTCGCTGTTTGCCTACGAGAGCACACGCTCAGGCGATGCTGCGCTGACCGAGCGCATGAAAGAGATGGCAGTGGAGAAACGACGCTACGGCTATCGGAGGATCCATGTGCTCTTACGTCGCGAAGGCTGGCAAGCAAATCACAAGCGAATCTGGCGGCTGTACAGTCTGGCAGGGTTAAGCGTGCGAAAACGAAAGCGTAAGCGAATCGCGGCGACCGAGCGCGTGGTTCGCCCAGCGGCAATCGCGCCGAATCAGAGTTGGTCAATGGACTTTGTGGCCGACGGCCTAGCCTATGGCCGCCGATTCCGCTGTTTGACTATCGTCGATGACTACACTCGCGAATGCCTGGCCATCGAGGTCGATACGTCGTTGCCGGGACTGCGTGTTGCCATGGTGCTGCAACGGCTGGCGGAGATGCGTGGCCTGCCGCGATCTATTACCGTGGACAACGGGCCAGAGTTCGCCGGAAGAGCCTTGGACGCCTGGGCCTACCAAGCAGGCGTAAAGCTGTCGTTTATTCGGCCGGGTAAGCCGGTGGAGAACGCTTATATCGAAAGTTTCAACGGCAAGTTCCGCGACGAATGCCTTAACGAGCACTGGTTCTTGTCCCTGCGACAGGCTAAAAGCTTGATCGAAAACTGGCGAGTCGAGTACAACACCGATCGGCCTCACAGCGCGCTCGGATATTTAACGCCGGCGCAATTCGTGCAGGCTCATCAGAAAGAAGGTCTTTTACCCCTGGGCTCTATGTCGGTGCCGTACTAAATCTGGGGGCAGGTCAGCGCAGCATGGTCGAGTTGCGTGAGGCGGGCCTGACGCGCTCCATCGGCGTGTCCAATTTCACGCGCGAGAATCTGACCCTGCTGATGGAGCAGACCGGCGTCATTCCAGCGGTGAATCAGATCGAGTTGCATCCGGATTTTGCCCAGCGAGAGTTGCGAGCATTCCATGCCGATCACGGTATCGCGACCGAGTCGTGGAGCCCGCTGGGACAGGGCGGGGCGACGCACGATCCCACGATCGCGGACATTGCCCAACGCCTGGGCAAGACGGCGGCTCAGGTGATCTTGCGCTGGCATCTGCAAAGCGGTCTGATCGTGATTCCAAAATCGGTGACGCCCGCGCGCATCAAAGCGAATATCGACGTCTTTGGTTTCGAGCTAAGCAGCGCAGACATGCAGGCTATTGATGGCCTGTCCAACGGCAAGCGGCTGGGGCCCGACCCGGCCGTCTACAAGGGTTAAGCGAATGCAATATGTGAAATTGGGCAATACCGGCGTCAAGGTGTCGCGGCTGTGCCTGGGCTGCATGACCTATGGCGATCCGCAACGGGGCAAGCATCCCTGGACCTTGGATGAGACGCAAAGTCGACCGTTGCTGCGCCAGGCGCTGGACATGGGGATCAACTTCTTTGATACGGCCAACAGCTATTCGGATGGATCCAGTGAAGAAATCGTCGGACGAGCCTTGCGCGACTTCGTCAAGCGTGATGATGTCGTCATTGCCACCAAGGTGTATTTCCCGGTGGGCGAGCATCGCGGCGGCCTGTCGCGCAAGGCGATCATGCGTGAGATCGACGCCAGCCTCGCGCGGCTGGGCACGGACTATGTGGATCTGTATCAGATCCATCGCTGGGATTACGCTACACCTATTGAGGAGACGCTGGAGGCGCTCAATGACGTGGTGCGCGCGGGCAAGGCCCTGTATATAGGCGCCTCCTCGATGCATGCCTGGCAGTTTGCCCGCGCGCTGTCGCTGTCGGAGCAAAAAGGCTGGGCGCGCTTTGTGACCATGCAGAACCACTACAACCTGATGTACCGCGAAGAGGAGCGCGAGATGCTCGGGCTGTGTGCGGATCAGAAGATAGGTGTGTTGCCGTGGAGCCCGCTGGCACGCGGCAAGCTCACGCGGGACTGGGATGAGAGCAGCCAGCGTGCGGACAGCGATGAGGTGTTGCAGAGCATTTATCGCGCTACCGCGGAGTCGGATCGTCTGGTCGTGCAAGCGGTGGCCGAGGTCGCGGCCGCGCGTGGCGTGTCCCGTGCACAGGTGGCCTTGGCCTGGCTGTTGCACCAGCCGGAAGTGACCGCGCCTATCATCGGCGCCAGCCGTCCGGGCCACCTCGAGGACGCACAGGCCGCCCTGGCGCTCAGGCTCGATGCCGATGAAATCGCGCGGCTGGAGTCCGCGTATGTCCCGCATCCTGTGGCGGGCTTTACGCAGGCGCGGCGCTGACGGGCGCGCCACAGGCCTGGCCGGATCAGCGGCGCGGGCCTGTTTTTCAGCCGGCGTCGCGGGCGCGGCGTTTGCTGTCTTGCGGCCGAAGCCAGTACCAGCCGATGACCAGCAAGGGCCAGGTCAACGCCGCCCAGGATGCCCAATGCCAAAGGCCCGTACCCAGCAAGGCGGCCAGCAACCCGAAGGTGGCAAGCAGACCAAGATAGATGGGCGCGCCCCATACGAACCAGAATTGTTGACGCGGGCTCATGCGGGCTTCCGTTGCGGCGCGGCGGCCTGCTGATGTTTGCGGACCAGCTCGGCCACGCGTGCGTCGGTGGCTTTGCGGCGTGCGATCCAGAGGTAGAGTCCGCTGGCCAGCACTACGATAGTGATGAGATCCAGTAGCGCCCAGATGATCTTCAAAGGCAAGCCGCCGTAGTCGCCAAAGTGCAGCGGACGGGACACTTCCAGGGCAGTCAGGTACCACGGCATCTGGGCCACTTTGGCAAGTTCGCCGCTCGAGCCGTCGACGAGCACCGGGGTGTGCAGTTTGGAGGTCAGCGGTGTGTCGCCGCGCATCCAGACGGTGAAGTGTTGCGGGCTGCCGTAAAGATTGCCCGGGTAAGCCATGGAGGTGATTTTGGTGCCCGGCAGCGCCGCCAGGGCAGTGTCGGCCACGAGCTGAGGCGAGGCGAGTTGCTGGGGGACGGGTTTGCCTTTGTAGGGCTCGAGCAGTGCGGTCAGCTCGGTCGCCTGCCAAAGGCGGAACAGTGGCGTGGACAGTTCATTGATGACGCCAGTCAGCCCTACGACAAAGGCCCACACGAGGGTCACCACACCAAGCAAATTGTGCAGGTCCAGCCATTTGATGCGCGTCGAGCGCGCAGCACGCACCGTGCCGAAGTCCAGCTTTTTCATGAAAGGGCCGTAGAGCACGACGCCGGAAACAATGGCCACGCAGAACAGCAACCCCATCAAACCGAGAAACAGTTCGCCGGCCAGGCCGGCGTACAAGTCCATGTGCAGCGCCAGCATGATACCCATGAACGAGAAGCGGTCGGTGCTGTAGAGCGGGCCGTCATGCAGGAGTTCGGCGCTGCGCACGTCCACGCGCACGGCGTGCCCCAGGTCGCTGGATTTGCGCTGATCGGGCGTCATGCCGACATAGGCTTGCGGCGCGTCAGGATCCAGATAGACGTAGTCGATCAGTTCATTCGGATATTGTGCGCGAGCAATGGCTGTGATTCTGTCCAGGCTTGCCATGGGCGTGTCCGCCGGCATCTCGACGATGGGCTTGCCTTCATCGAACAGATGCTCGATTTCCTCATGGAATATGAGCGGCAGGCCGGTCACGCAGATGATGAACAGAAAGATGGTGCATACCAGGCTGGTCCATTTATGGACCAGATACCAGGTTTTGATTTTTGCGGCGGCGAGCATGGCGCGAGCAGGAATTCCGAAAATCAATCAAGAATAATAGTTATTTGCAGGATCATAGTTCAAGATTTCCGCCATGGGCAGTGGCGGTGGTTTAATCCTGGATATGCTTGCCAGCCATGTTCCCGACGCCAGTGGGATTCTTCGTATCGATGCCAATTCCGGGGCCGGGACCTCGCCGTGGGCGATATCCACGGACATTTTCCGCGGCTGAAGCAGGTGCTCGACCGTTTTGGCTTCGATCCCGCCTGTGACCGCCTGTTTTCGGTGGGGGATATGATCGACCGGGGCCCGCACAGCGAGGCGGCAGTCGATTGGCTGGATGAACCCTGGTTTTTCGCGGTGCAGGGTAACCATGAGGATCTGGCCGTGCGTCATGTCCGCAACGGCCTGGTCGATGTCGATAACTGGCGCCGCTACGGTGGGGGGTGGTTTCTGGATCTGCCCGCAGCCCGGCAGCAGGCGTTGGCGGCGCGCTACGAAGCGCTGCCCGTGGTGATCGAACTGCAAACGGCAGCGGGGGCAATCGGCTTGTTACATGCTGACAGCCCGGTGCGCGACTGGTCCAGGCTTGCCGGGGCGATGCGCACGCATCGCCGGCGTTCTCGCGGCAGGG
Source organism: Bordetella holmesii (assembly GCF_020735985.1). Taxonomy (NCBI): domain Bacteria; kingdom Pseudomonadati; phylum Pseudomonadota; class Betaproteobacteria; order Burkholderiales; family Alcaligenaceae; genus Bordetella; species Bordetella holmesii. Next base: position 2,162,073 of record NZ_CP085973.1, on the reverse strand, counting down.
CGCAATGGTCGCGCGATCGTTTGGCCCAGGCGGATGCCAGCGGCGTGGCCAATGTACGGGCCGTGGTGGCCGGGCACACGCCGCTGTCCCAACCCGTGGTGTTGGGCAATGTCTACCATATCGACACCGGAGGCTGGCAGGAGGATGGGTACTTCACGCTGCTGGATCTGGGCAGCCTGAGTGCCTGGCCTAAGCCGGCGCGCACGACGCCGCTATAAAGGGCGGGTCGCAATGGCGCCCGGCGCCTGAATGGCGCCGAGCCGGCCGGCAGTCGGCGCGGAGTCCGAGGTACTGCGGGCTGCCGGCGGCGCTGCCGGGACGGGGATGCTCAATGGCGGCGCGGACTGACCGGGCTGACGCACGCGCGTGTCGCTGTCATCGGCCGGGCGGTAATTGTTCAGGAAGTCTGACAGAGAGTCTCCCGTGCTCAAATCCAGGGCGGCGATGGCCTGTCCGGGCGGGAACTCACTGAAATAGTAATTGCCGTTGTCGACAATCAACCCTTGCGGCCGGGCAGGGCGCGGCGTTTCGGCGACCCCTTTTAGCATGGGGCTGGCGTAGTCCAGCCAGGTGGTCAGCGCCAGGCCGCTGCCGAACTCATTGCTGCCGAGGCTGCGAGGCTGGTCAAAACCCATCCAGACGGTTGTGACCATATCGCGGTTGTAACCGGAGAACCACACGTCGACCGAGCCGTTGGTGGTGCCGGTCTTGCCGGCCAGGTCACCGCGTTTGAGGGTGCGATAGACCCTGGCCGCAGTCCCCTTGACGGTGGTGTCGTGCATGATGTCGTCCATCACCCAGGCCGTGCGCGGATCGATGGCGCGGACGGATTCGTCACCCGCGGACTCGGGTTTGGCCTGCATCAATACTTTGCCCGAGCGATCGGTGACGTGATCGATCAGAAACGGGGTCAGCAGGTAGCCGCCGTTGGCGAACACGCTGTAGGCATTGGCGACTTGCAACGGCGTGGCCGCGCCCGCACCCAGGGCGATGGGCAAGACGGCTGGCCAGCGATCGCGATCAAAGCCGAAGCGCGTCAGGTAGTCCTGCCCGTATTGCGGCGTGATGGCCTGCAGCAGCCGGATCGACACCATGTTCTTGGAGCGATAGAGCCCTTCGCGCAGGGTCAGCATAGGCTCGTATTGGTTGTTGTCGTTCTTTGGCTGCCAGTCGCGTGATCCGGTCTGCGCGGCCGTCAGCATGAAGGGCTGGTCGGAGATCTGCGTGCCGGGGGTGAAACCGCGCTCGAGCGCGGCCGCATAGATGAAAGGCTTGATGGTCGAGCCAGGCTGGCGCCAGGCCTGGGTGACGCGGTTGAAGGAACCTCGGAAATAGTCAAAGCCGCCCACCATGGCACGAATGGCGCCATCCTGCGGACGCAGCGAGACCAAGGCCGCCTGCAGAGCCGGCATGTTGATGATCTCCCAGCCATCGTCGGTCTTGTGCAGATAAACGACCGAGCCGCGCTGCAGGCGCAGGTCTGACGCGGCTTTGGGATGGAGCGCGCGTGCCACGACGGCCAGCGCCTTCTTGTCGTTGATGGTGATGATGTCATTGCTGCTTCGGGCCACTTTGACTTCGCTGGGGCTGGCAGAGAGCACCACACCGGAATACAGGCCGTCGCTGTCGGCATGTTCTTCCTGCACGCCGTCGAGAATGTCATCAAACGCCTGGGTGTCACGCTCGATGCCGTCAGGCAGATCCACCTGGCCTTCAGGACCCGGATAGGGTGCGCGGCGGGTGTAGTCGAGCACCCCGTCACGCACTGCGCGATAGGCGGCCTGTTGAGCCTTGGAATCGATCGTGGTGTAGACGTCGATGCCGCGTGTGTAAGCGTCTTCCTTGAAGACGCCATACATCAGTTGGCGCGCCAGCTCGGCGGGGTACTCGCCGCGCACTGCGTAGCCATGTGTGGCACCGCCCTCAGAGCCGCGTACCGAGATTTTCTCGCCGCGTGCGGCAGTGACTTGCTCGGGCGTGAGAAAACCCAGCGCCTGCATGCGGCTCAGTACATAGCCCTGACGCGCCTTGGCGCGATCAAAGTTGGACAGCGGGTTGGAGCGGGAGGGGGCTTTGGGAATGCCGGCGAGCATGGCGGCTTCGGCCGGTGTGACATCGGCCAAGGGTTTGCCGAAGTAGGTTCGTGCTGCCGCAGCAAACCCGTAGACCCGATGACCCAGATAAATCTGGTTCATGTAGAGCTCCAGGATCTGATCCTTGGTGAGCTCGGATTCGATCTTGTAAGTGAGCAGCAACTCGTAGAACTTGCGCGAATAGGTTTTTTCCGACGACAAGTAGAAGTTGCGAGCTACCTGCATGGTAATGGTGCTGGCGCCTTGCGTCTTGGACATCTTCACCAGATTCGTCAGACTCGCCCGCAGCACGCCCGTCCAGTCGATGCCGTTGTGCTCATAGAAGCGGTCGTCTTCGGCGGCCAGCACCGCATGACGCATGACTTCGGGAATTTCGTCGAAGCGCAGCACGTTGCGGTGTTCTTCACCGAATTCGCCGATGAGGACCTTGTCGGCCGTATAGACGCGCAGCGGCACCCGAGGACGGTAATCCGTCATGGCGTGCAGCTCGGGCAGGCTAGGCCATGCCATGGCCAGCGCCAGTCCCAGCGTGATCAGGCCGCAAAGCGCCAGCCCGCCCGCGGCGATACCTGCTTGAAGGAGAAGACGTCGTTTGCCGCCAGCGTTGGGCAAGCGGTTCTTGGAGTGCGGTGCGTGATTCATCGGAGCCGATTCTAGGGCAGAACCGCATAGACCGGCCCGAGGGGCCAAAGGTTTCCGTAACCAAACATGGCGAGCAGGCGGATGGCTACGGGGGCGTGCGTGGCAATCAAAAAAAGGGACACTGCCGGTGAAGGCAGCGTCCCTATCGTTTACGTGCCGGCGGGCGGCGGTTTACGGTTTGAGGTGGTCGACGAAGAATTTTTCCATGGCCGAATAGAACTCGAATTTGTTCTCTTCGTTATGGAAACCGTGGCCTTCGTTGTCTTTGACCATGTATTCGACTTCCACGCCCCGGGCGCGCAACGCCTGCACGACCTGGTCGCTCTCGGCTTTGTTGACGCGCGGGTCCTTTGCGCCTTGGGCAATGAACAGCGGGGTTTTGATGCGGTCGACGTGCAGAGCTGGCGAGGTCGCCGTCAGACGCGCTTTGTCACGTTCGGGGTCGCCCACCATGTCCTGCATCTTCGCCAGCATAGGCTTCCAGTAGGGCGGTATGGTCTGCATGAAAGTGAACAGATTGGATACGCCGACATAGTCCACGGCTGCCGCATACAGGTCTGGCGTGAAGGTGATGCCAGCCAGCGTGGCATAGCCGCCGTAGCTGCCGCCGTAGATACCGATGCGCTTGGGATCGGCGATGCCCTGGTCGATCAGCCACCGAACGCCGTCGGTAATATCGTCCTGCATGGCAAGACCCCATTGGCCGAAGCTGGCTTCCCAGAACTTGCGGCCATAACCGGTCGATCCGCGGAAGTTCATCTGCAGGATGCAAAAGCCCCGGTTGGCCAGGAACTGCACTTCCGGGTTGTAGCCCCAGCCGTCGCGGGCCCAAGGGCCACCGTGCGGATTGACGATGCAGGCCAGATTTTTCGGATCGCGGCCTTTGGGCAGGGTCAGGTAGCCGTGGATGGTGAGCCCGTCACGCGAGGTGTACTGAATGGGCTTGACCGTGGCCATGTCGGCCTCGGGCAGCGCCGGGTTGATGACTGCCAGCTCGTGCAGCTTGTCGTGGTTGGCATCGTAGAGGTAGCGCACACCGGCCGTGCGGTCGTTGTAGGCCGCGACGATGAAGGTGTCTTCGGCGTGATTCCAGCTTTGCAGCGCGAACTCGTAGCCCGGCAGATGCCGCTTGAGCTTGTCGAAAAGTTGGCGGGTTTCATCGTCGAAGAAACGGTACTGCGGTTTGTCCGTTTGGTAGGCCGCCAGCGTGAGCACCTTGCGCTTGCGTGAAAATCCGGCGCCGTCCAGATCGACGGTATCGGCTTCGAAGATTTTCTCTTCAGCGTCAGGGCTGGCCGGGTCGATGACCACCAGCGCCAGTCGGTCTCGGCCGCGATTGGACAGCGCGTAGAGTTTTTTGCCGTCAAACGTGAAGAACGACGGGCTGACACTGGTGCGGTAGTCGGTGGTGATCAGGGGGCGGAAGGGCGATTGCTCGTCGTCGCGGTACAACAGGGTGCTGTTGAGTCCGTCGCTGGTGACGGCTGCGCGCACGCGGCCCTGGTGATCGGTCTGCCAACCCACCACATTGCCGGGATTTTCCGCCACACGTGTCGCCTGGCCCGTGTGTACATTGACCCGATACACGTCGAAGATTTGTGGATCGCGCTGGTTGTGCGAGATCAGGATGTGATCGGGGTCGTCGGGCAGATCGTCTTCGATGCCGGCTCGCACGCCTTCGAACGGAGTCAGATTGGTGACTTTGCCGCTGTGGATGTCCACGGCGACCACGTGGAAATTCTCGTCACCGCCGAAATCTTTTTGATAGAGGACGGTGTGCGAGCCCTTCCAGAAGAAATTGCTGATGTCGCGTGCGCTTTCGCTGGTGAGCTTACGTGCCTGGCCCTGCGGTTGACCGGCAGCCAGCGTCTGCACGTAGATATTCATGCGGGGGGGACTGCCGTCAATGCTGACCGGTTGCATGAAACCCAGCGTTTTGCCGTCGTCGGCCAAACGGAAGAAGCCTTTTTCCGGGTTGCGGAAGAAATCTTTCAGGGGGTATTGGTGCGGGGGCTGTTGCGCCGCAGCGCCCAGGCTGGCGCCGATCAGGCCGGCGGCCAGAAGAGTGCGGGAGAGAATGTTGAACAAGATGACCTCCGGAATGCGCGCGGCCCGCCTTAAGGAATGCCGCGTCTGGAGTTTTCGATCATGCCACAGGCGTCCTTCAGGTGTCGAACCGGCGCGAATGCGGGATAATTCCGCGCAGTCTATGGAGGAATCATGTACAAAGCCATCCCTCTTGCCGCAGCGGTTCTGGCCCTGGCCGGTTGTGCGGTCGGATCCGGACCTGACGGCGGCGCGCTGTCGCAGGACATGCAGGCACAGGTACCGGTCAAGGCGGCCTATGATGCGGCCGTGGCGCAGGCAGAACGCTGCCTGGTCGGCCAGGGCGGCTATCGTGTGGACGGCCGCCTCGACGGCGGTTCGGCCATCATGCGCGTGCTCGCGCCTTTCGGCGACAACGAAATGGCGCGTGTGCAGATCACGGGCACGGGGCCATCGACCTCGTCCGTGCACATCAATATGTGGGGGCGCAGCATCTGGAATGCCGATGCCATGCGCGCCATGAAGGAGGCCATCACCTTTGGTGTGCCGTCCTGCGTTGCGTACATGCCGGGTGATCCGCAGCCCAAGGAAGAGGTCTGGAAGCGGCCACAGCCGCGTTGACGCGGCAAGCCGGCCGTGCCGCCGGGTTTCAGTCGCTGCCCGGACGCTGCATGACCAGCTTGAAGGTGGCCGAGGCCTTGGCCACCAACTGGCCTTTCTCGTCACGGATTTCGCCTTCGCAGAAGGCGATGGAGCCGCCTTTTCTCAGGCAGCGTGCCTCGACCACCAGATCGCCCAGCCCGGGCGCCAGGAAACTGGTGGTCATGTCAATGGTGGCCATGCCTACCTGCACCTGATTGCCGCGTGCCGCCGCGCTCAGGGTGAAATCCAGCACACTCATCATGGTGCCGCCATGCACGTGGCCGCGGCTGTTGGTCAATTCGCGCCGGCAGGGCAGGCGGCAGCGTGCCACCCCTTCGGAGATGGATTCCGGGATCAGGCCCATGTAGTCCATCAAGGGGATATCCAGGCCGAAGTAGTCCGTGGGCTCGCGGTCTGTCGTGTTCTGTTGCGTCATGGGTAAATTGAGGGGCCGGAAGGCCGAAAGTGCCGGAAAACCCCGCACTGTAGCGCGAAAGCGAATCTGCACCCAGGGCGCTGTCCCCTGCGTGGTCAGTCTCGGTCATAATAGCGCTACCGTATATTTATCCAGTGGTTTTGGCGGCCCCGGGGCCGCGCTTCCGTGTTTGCCATGACCGACCCGACACGCAAAATCGTGCATATCGACATGGACGCTTTCTACGCGTCCGTCGAGCAACGCGACCGTCCCGAGCTGAAAGGGCTGCCTGTGATCGTGGCCTGGACCGGCGCCCGCTCGGTGGTCTGTGCGGCCTCGTACGAGGCCAGGCCGTTTGGCGTGCATTCGGCCATGGCGGTGTCGCGCGCGCAGCGTTTGTGCCCGGATGCCATCTACGTTCCGCCCGATTTCAATCGCTACCGCGCCGTCTCCAGGCAAGTCCGCGAAATCTTCGCTCGCCACACGGACCTGATAGAGCCTCTGTCGTTGGACGAGGCTTATCTGGATGTGACGGTCAACAAGCAGGGTCTGGCCTCGGCCACCGCGGTGGCCGAGGCCATCCGCTGTCAGATCCGCCAGGAAACCGGGTTGACCGCCTCGGCAGGCGTGGCACCCAACAAGTTTGGTTCATCGAGGAATACCGGGGAATGCAGACCGGATCTTGAGGAAGAAGTACTCCTGATCGCGGTAGCCGTAGGCGCGGCGCTTGATGACTTTGATGGTGTTGTTGATGCCCTCGACGATGCTGGTGTTGAGCCGGTGGCGACAGCGAGACAGAATCCCGTGCAGATAGGCTTTTAGCTTGAGCGCGAAGTGAGCCAAGGCGGCGATGCCGCTGCCCTGAGCCTGTTGCAGCCAGTGATCCCATGCCTGGCGGGCGTAGCCGGGGTGTTGGTAGAACCACAGCTGTTTGAGCTCATCGCGCATCAGATAAGCGGTGAGCAAGGGCTGGTTGGCCTGGAGCAACTCGTCCAACTTTACCGATTGGCACGGATCGAGGTTTTTGCGATTGCGCAGCAGTAGCCAGCGACTGGACTTGATCACCCGGCGGGCCGGCTTGTCGTGCCGCAACTGGTTCGCTTGGTCTACACGCACCCGGTCTATCACTTCACGGCCGTACTTGGCCACGACGTGGAACAGGTCGTAGACGATCTCGGCGTTGGGGCAGTTGGCCTGGATCTCCAGCTCATAGGCCGTCGTCATGTCGATCGCTACGGCCCGGATCTGCTGGGCAACCCCAGTTGGCAGTTGTTCGAAGAAGGCTCTGGCCGTCTCGCGCGAGCGGCCATCACCGATCCATAGCACCTGACGGCGGATCGGATCGACAACGACCGTGGCATAACGATGGCCCTTGTGTAGAGCGAACTCGTCCATCGCTAGGTAGTGGATCTGGCTCCAGTCCGGCTCTTGGATCGCCCGTCGCAGCAGGGCCTTGTCCAGCGCCTTGACCGTGTGCCAACCCAGTTGGAAGAAGCGCGCCACGGCCAGAATGTTGCTGGACTCAAGCAACTGGCTGACCGCCTCGGCCAGCCGGTCGGTCACTCGCTGGTAACGGCCCAGCCAGCTCAGCCTCTCCAGATGCGGTCCACCGCACTGCTCGCACCAGACCCGCCGACGCGGCACTACCAGCGTCACTCGCAGCGCCATTAGCGGCAGATCCCGCACCCGGCGCGTGGTCGTCTCATGCACCTGCCGACATCGGTTGCCGCAGTGCTCGCAGTGCATCGTTCGCGCTGAAGGCTTCAGGTAAATCGTGACCGTCCGGCTCTCACCTTCAGGCCACACGACCCGCTCCACCCGATAACCTTCCCACCCACCCAACCTCTCGATCGTCTTGCGGTCCAGCATGATCCCGGCCTTGATCCTTGAAAAATCAAGGATCAAGCGTAACGGCAATCAAGCACGGCTCCACGCTATTCCGCGATGAACCACAAGTTTTTGGCCAAGATTGCCTCCGACTGGAACAAACCCGACGGGCTGTTCGTGGTGCGCCCATCCAAGGTGCTGGCTTTTCTACAACCCCTGCCGGTGCGCAAGGTGCCGGACGTGGGCAAGGTCACGCAGGCACGGCTGCAGGCACTGGGCATCGAGACGGTGGGTGAGCTGGCTGCTCATGGTCTGGCTGATCTGGAGCATCATTTCGGGCGTTATGGCCGCCGGCTCTATGAGCTGGCACGTGGCGTGGATGAGCGCGAAGTCCAGCCCGATCAACCCTTGCAGCAGGTTTCATCGGAGACCACCTTCGAGCGGGATCTGCATTTGCCGCAATTGGAAGAAACGCTACAGCCCCTGGCGCTGCGAGTCTGGGAGCAGGCGCGCAAAAAAGGGCAGCTGGGCCGCACGGTAGTGCTCAAACTCAAAACGGATCGATTCCGCATCCTGACACGCAGTCATACTCTGCTGCAGCCGCCGTCTTCGGCCGAATAGCTGGCTGCCATTGCACGGCGCTTGTGCGCGCGGGTGGAGTTGCCCGCGCATACCCGCTACCGGCTCGCGGGGGTGGGCATGAGCAACTTTGCCGACCCCCAGGACAGCGTGCGCCAACCGGATTTGTTTGGCGGCGCCTTCTGAGGCTGCCGTGATCAGGCCAGACGCGCCTTGACCTGTTGCGAGATCTGGGACATGTCGGCGCGGCCAGCCAGGGCCGGCTTAAGAATGGCCATGATCTTGCCCATGGCGGCCGGACCTGTCACGCCCTGAGCCTGTACGTCGGCAATGGCGGCGGCGACGGCTGCTTCGACCTCTTCCGCGCTGGCGGCCTGTGGCAGGAATTCCTGCAGAACGAGGAGTTCGGTTTTTTCCTGGTCAGCGGTTTGCGTGCGCCCGGCGTTTTCGAAGGCGGCTATGGACTCACGGCGCTGCTTGACCTGCTTCTCGATGATGGCCGTGATCTCGGCGTCGCTGACGTCGCGACGCTCGTCGACTTCCTTCTGCTTGATGGCGGCCAGCAAAAAGCGCAGCGTGCCCAGGCGCGCGGCGTCCTTGTCGCGCATCGCTTGCTTCATGGCGTCGGAGAGAGTGGTCTTGAGCGAATCGGTGCTCATGGGGAAATCCTTCAGGGTTGCAGCAAAGCCCGTGTTTTAACCTCGCGCCGGCCGCGGCTGCAAGTTGCATAGTTTTCTTAAAGATATAAAATAAATACATCTTTAAGCCGGAAAACCGGTATCTGCAAGGAGCACTGCATGCTGAGCACGACCGTTCGTGAGCTGGTCAAATCCACCGCCCCGGTACTGAAAACCCATGGCGAGGCCCTGACGCGGCATTTTTACGCGCGCATGTTCGAGGGCAACCCCGAACTCAAACAGGTTTTCAATCAAGGGCACCAACAAAGCGGTCAACAGCAGCAGGCTCTGGCCCTGGCGGTGGCCGCTTACGCCGAGCATATCGACGACCCGTCCGTGCTGGCACCCGTGCTGACCCGTATCGCGCACAAGCATGTAAGCCTGGGGATACGCCCCGAGCACTATGCGGTTGTGGGCAAGCATTTGCTGGCCTCCATCCGTGAGGTCCTGGGCGAAGCGGCCAGCGATGCGTTGATTCATGCCTGGGCAGCCGCCTATGGCCAGTTGGCCGATGTGCTCATCGGCATGGAGTCGAAGCTGTACGCGGCCGCGGCTTCGCAAGCGGGCGGCTGGACCGGTTGGCGAGGTTTCAGGGTGGTCGGCAAAGTCCCCGAAAGTGCGGAGATCACCTCGTTTTACCTGCGACCGGCCGATGGCGGCGCTCTGCCGGACTTTCTGCCAGGTCAGTATCTTTCGCTGCGGCTTTACGTGCCAGAACTCGGTCTGATGCAACCAAGGCAATACAGTTTGTCGGATGCGCCCGGCAAGGACAGCCTGCGGATTTCTGTCAAGCGCGAACCGGCGGGCAGCGGCCCGGCGGGGCGCGTATCCAACCGCTTGCATGACCACGTACACGAGGGCCATGTGCTGGACGTTGCCGCGCCGCAGGGCGATTTTGCACTCGATGTGCAGGCCGACACACCCGTGGTGATGATTTCTGGCGGAGTGGGCATCACGCCCATGATGGCCATGTTCAACACCTTGTTGCAACGCCAGGCGGCCGGCGGCCCGGCCCGTGAACTGCGCTTCGTTCACGCCTGCCGCAACGGCGCCGTGCACGCCATGCGCGAGCCGGTCGCGCAGGCTGCCAGCCGGCATGCCAATGTGCGCCGGCATGTCTTTTATGAAGAGGTAGCCCCAAGCGACCGGCAGGGCGTGGATTACGACTACGCGGGGCGAATCGACTGGCAGCGTATCGCGGCCGAGGTGATGTTGCCTGAGGCGGATTACTATCTCTGTGGTCCGCTGCCGTTCATGCGGGCTCAACACGAATCCCTGACCGCTCTGGGGGTGCCGGTCGGCCGTATCCACGCCGAAGCCTTCGGTACCGGCGGCCCGGGCTGGTAGCACCGCTTTCTTTCCAACTCCATGCAACTGACCCGCTTCTCTGATTTTGGCCTGCGCGTTCTCATGTATCTGACTCAGTGCCGAGATCGTGCGAAACCCGTGACCATCCCGGAGATTGCCGAGCGCTTCGGGATATCACGCAATCACCTGGTCAAAGTCGTGCACTTCATGTCACAGCAGGGCTGGGTGGCCGCCACACGTGGCAAGGGGGGCGGTTTGGCGCTGGCGCGTGCTGCCGACAGCTACCGAGTGGGGCAGTTGCTGCGGGTGCTGGAGCATCAAGGTGCGTTGGTCGATTGTGGTGACCCTCCCTGTGCACTCGAGGGCGCCTGCCGACTGGCGGGCGCTCTTAATGAGAGTCTGCAGCGCTTTTACGAGAGCCTGGATCGGTACACACTGGCCGAGTTGGTGGCCCCGCCCACCGGCGCGGCCATCATCCGTTTGCATCGCGCCGCCTGAGGAGTGCCCATCCTGCCGCAACCCAACCTTTGGTTATGGTTGCCCGCTGGATAGGCATTTGTCGCTGAGCCGGCGAGCTTGGAGAATGGAAGGTTATCTATTCTCTTGCGGGCGGCGGGCATATGCGCGTGTGCGTGATTGGTGCGGGTGTCATAGGCGTGACGACGGCCTATTTTCTGGCGCGCGAAGGCCACGAGGTCGTCCTGCTCGACAGCCAGGCTCAGCCCGCAGAAGTCTCAAGCTATGCCAATGGTGGGCAGTTGAGCTACAGCTACGTCGCGCCGCTGGCTGGCCCGGGGGTCTTGGCCAGCGTGCCGGGCTGGCTGCTGCGCGCCGATTCCCCCTTGCGTTTTCGGCCGCGTCTGGATCCGCATCAGTGGCGCTGGTGCCTGCAGTTTGCTCTGGCCTGCAATGCCTCGGCGGCGCGCCGCTCTACGGCGCAATTGCAGAGCCTGTCGTATCTCAGCCGCGACGTGCTGCACAGGTTACTTGAGCAGGAGACGCTCGATTTCGGGCATTTGCGCAATGGCAAACTGATTGTCTATCGCAGTGCCGAGCTGCTGGACAAAGCGCGTAAGCTGGCGAGCTACCAGGCCAGTCTGGGCGCCGAGCAGCAGGTGCTGGATGCGGCCGCGACGCTGGCACTGGAGCCCGCCCTGGCGGGGATGGGCAACGATCTTGCCGGTGCTATCTACACCCCCAGCGAAGAGGCGGGTGATTGCCACCAGTTCATCCTGGCACTATACGAACGCCTCAAAGCGCTTGGCCGTACGCAATGCCTGATGAACACGACGGTCACCAGCCTTTGGACCGAAGGCCGGCGTGTCGTGGCGGTGCGCACCGACCAGGGGGATATCGGCGCCGATGCCGTGGTTCTGGCCACAGGCGTGGGCACACGCGGACTGCTCAAGCCTCTTGGGCAGGACGTGCCGTTGTATCCGCTCAAGGGCTACAGCCTCACCGTTGCGTTGGCGTCAGGTGAGGCGAACGCGCCGGCCATCAGCGTTACCGATTACGAGCGTCGCATTGTTTATGCCCGAGTCGGCCGTGCCCTGCGAGTCGCTGCGATGGTGGATATTGGCAGCCATGACGGTGGTATTGATCCCGCCCGTGTCGCGCTGCTCAAGCAGCAGGTCATGCAGGCGTTTCCTGCCCTGGACCTGAGCCAGGCGCACGCCTGGGCCGGTTTGCGGCCCGCCACGCCTACGGGCAAGCCACTCATCGGGCGCGCAAGCGGCACCGACAACCTCTGGCTCAACATAGGGCAGGGCGCCTTGGGCTTTACGTTGGCTTGCGGCAGCGCCGCCCTATTGGGCAGCCTGATGAGCGGCTTACCGCCACCCATCGATCCCCTGCCATTTCAGCCTTGATGCGGTTTCAGCCCAGCGCGGCGTAGATCTCGCGCGCCTGCGCGGCGGTGGCCAGGGGGCGCCCCAGTACGCGTGCGCCTTCGGCGGCTTGCGCCACCAGGGCGCTGTTGCCGGGGGCCGTGCTGCCGTCGCGCAGCAGCAGATTGTTCTCAAACCCCACCCGCATATGCCCTCCCAAGGCCGCTGCGGTAGTGACGCAGGCGTTTTCCTGGCGGCCAAAGGCGCAGATGGCCCAGGAAAGCGTCTGCCCGTCGACCTGCAAAAATGGCAGTAAGTCCTGCGGCGAGGATTGTTGTCCGGCCACGTAGCGGCCCAGCACATACAGCAGTGCCCAACATCCTTCGGGTACCAGGCCGCGTGCGCGGAAGTCCTGCCAGCGGGCCAGATCGTCGGCGCTGTAGAGAATGACCTGCGTCATGATGCGCTCGGCCGCGATCCAGGCAAAAAAGCTCGCCAGCTCCTGCTCGCTGATCTGCGGCACGGCAATTTCACGCAATCCGATCGAAACGGCCTCGGGCCGCAGCTCACGGACCATGGCCATCTGCTGGGCAGCCTGGTAGACGCCGGCCGCTTCACTGGTGACCTGGACCAGCATCTCGCTGCCTACGGCGCCTTCAACAGCGGCCAGCGCGTCGCGGTACGCCTGCACGTCGAGCGAATGCTTGCCCTCGGGGGTGCGTACATGCATGTGCATCATCGCCGCGCCTGCTTCCAGGCAGGCGCGCGCCTCGGTAGCCAGCGCCGCGGGTGTCATCGGCACGGCCGGGTGGTCACGTTCGGTTTTATAGGCGCCGTTGGGCGCCACGGTAATGATCAGGGGCGAGTCCGCCAGCAGCGTCACGGTTCAATCTCCGGAAGTTCGTTCGAAAGCAACGCCAACCCTGCGCGCAACAGTTTGTCATAACGTTGGCGTTCCGTGGCGATGGCCTCCGGTGTCCAGTCATAAAAGCCTGCGCCCGCCTTCATGCCATGCCGCCCGTCGGCAGCGCGTTCGGTCAGGCAACGAGCCGGGTGATCGTCGTTGCAGAACGTGGGGTACATCGTGGCGCCAGCGGCTGCATGCACGTCTATGCCGGCGTGGTCGCGCTGCAAGACGGGCCCGGCTGCCAGAAAGCGAAAACCGAATCCGAATCGTACCGCGTTGTCGACATCTTCAGGGCTGGCTATGCCCTGGTCGATAAGGGCGAAGGCCTCGCGCGATAGCGCGTGCTGCAGACGGTTGGCCAGGAAACCTGGCAGGTCGCGCGCGACCCGCACCGGCACCATGCCGCAGCGCTGCATGAAGCCAAAGAGCGCGTCGGCCGCTGCGGCGTCGCTGGCCTCGCAAAGAACGACTTCCACCAGGGGGACCAGATGCGCCGGCATAAAAAAAGGTTCATCGCGGAATAGCGTGGAGCCGTGCTTGATTGCCGTTACGCTTGATCCTTGATTTTTCAAGGATCAAGGCCGGGATCATGCTGGACCGCAAGACGATCGAGAGGTTGGGTGGGTGGGAGGGTTATCGGGTGGAGCGGGTCGTGTGGCCTGAAGGTGAGAGCCGGACGGTCACGATTTACCTGAAGCCTTCAGCGCGAACGATGCACTGCGAGCACTGCGGCAACCGATGTCGGCAGGTGCATGAGACGACCACGCGCCGGGTGCGGGATCTGCCGCTAATGGCGCTGCGAGTGACGCTGGTAGTGCCGCGTCGGCGGGTCTGGTGCGAGCAGTGCGGTGGACCGCATCTGGAGAGGCTGAGCTGGCTGGGCCGTTACCAGCGAGTGACCGACCGGCTGGCCGAGGCGGTCAGCCAGTTGCTTGAGTCCAGCAACATTCTGGCCGTGGCGCGCTTCTTCCAACTGGGTTGGCACACGGTCAAGGCGCTGGACAAGGCCCTGCTGCGACGGGCGATCCAAGAGCCGGACTGGAGCCAGATCCACTACCTAGCGATGGACGAGTTCGCTCTACACAAGGGCCATCGTTATGCCACGGTCGTTGTCGATCCGATCCGCCGTCAGGTGCTATGGATCGGTGATGGCCGCTCGCGCGAGACGGCCAGAGCCTTCTTCGAACAACTGCCAACTGGGGTTGCCCAGCAGATCCGGGCCGTAGCGATCGACATGACGACGGCCTATGAGCTGGAGATCCAGGCCAACTGCCCCAACGCCGAGATCGTCTACGACCTGTTCCACGTCGTGGCCAAGTACGGCCGTGAAGTGATAGACCGGGTGCGTGTAGACCAAGCGAACCAGTTGCGGCACGACAAGCCGGCCCGCCGGGTGATCAAGTCCAGTCGCTGGCTACTGCTGCGCAATCGCAAAAACCTCGATCCGTGCCAATCGGTAAAGTTGGACGAGTTGCTCCAGGCCAACCAGCCCTTGCTCACCGCTTATCTGATGCGCGATGAGCTCAAACAGCTGTGGTTCTACCAACACCCCGGCTACGCCCGCCAGGCATGGGATCACTGGCTGCAACAGGCTCAGGGCAGCGGCATCGCCGCCTTGGCTCACTTCGCGCTCAAGCTAAAAGCCTATCTGCACGGGATTCTGTCTCGCTGTCGCCACCGGCTCAACACCAGCATCGTCGAGGGCATCAACAACACCATCAAAGTCATCAAGCGCCGCGCCTACGGCTACCGCGATCAGGAGTACTTCTTCCTCAAGATCCGGTCTGCATTCCCCGGTATTCCTCGATGAACCTTTTTTATTGGGCGAGGCTTTCTTCGCGCAGCTTTCGCCGCAATATCTTGCCTACGTTGCTCCTTGGCAGCTCGTTGCGAAACACCACGTGGCGCGGCACTTTGTAGCCTGTCAGGTAGCGCCTGCAATAGTCGATCACGCTTTTTTCTGTCAGTGCCGGATCAGTGGCGATGACAAACAGCTTGACGGCTTCGCCGGAGCGTTCGTCGGGCCAACCCACGGCGGCCGCCTCTCGGATGCCGGGGCAGGTCGCGGCCACTTCTTCGACTTCGCTCGGATAGACATTAAAGCCTGAGACCAGGATCAGGTCTTTCTTGCGATCGACCAGAAACAGATAGCCTTCCGGATCTACGTAACCCATATCGCCCGTGCGCAGGAAGCCTTGGGGATAGAAGGCGCGCGCGGTTTCGGCCGCCTGCTGCCAATAGCCACTCATGACTTGTGGCCCGCGCACGCAGATTTCGCCGCTTTGTCCGGGGGCGATTTCCTGGCCGTGTTCATCGCGGATCGAAATGTCGGTGGCGGGAACCGGCAGGCCGACCGAGCCGTTGAAGTCCTTCTGATCCAACGGGTTGAGCGCGACGGCAGGTGACGCTTCGGTCAGGCCATAGGCTTGCGCCAGCGGCTTGCCGGTGACCTCGCGCCAGCGCTCGGCCACCGTTTTCTGTACCGCCATGCAGCCTCCCAGTGTCAGGCGTAGCGGGCTGAAGTCCAGGGCCCGGAAATCCTTGCTGTCGAGCAGTGCGTAGAACAGCGTATTGACGCCGGTAAAGCACGTAAAGGGGTGACGCCGCAGTTCTCGAACCATGGCGCGGATGTCGCGCGGATTGAGGATGAGCAGATTGCGCGCGCCCAGCTTTAGAAAGGTCAGGCAGTTCGCCGTGAGGGCAAAGATATGGTAGAGGGGGAGCGCGGTGACCACGCATTCTTTGCCTTCGGTCGCCAGTGGCCGTATCCACGCATGGGCCTGGTTCAGGTTTGCCACCATATTGAGGTGGCTCAACATGGCGGCCTTGGCCGTGCCTGTGGTGCCACCTGTGTATTGCAGGAAGGCGAGATCGGCGCCGGCGACATCGGGCCGCTCATAGACGTGTTGGCTACCCAGGTGCAGCGCGCTGTGCCAGGTAGTGTGGCCTGGCAGCGTCCAGGCCGGCACGAGCTTTCGGACGCGGCGGAGCATGAAATTGACGAGCCGAGCCTTGAACGGACGCAACATATCGCCCACCGAGGTGACGACGATGTGCTTTATCTTCGTGTCGGGGAGGACGGCCTGCAGCGTGGCGGCGAAGTTCTCCGCGATGATGATGGCGCGGGCGCCGGAGTCGGCCAATTGGTGGCGCAACTCGCGCGCCGTGTAGAGCGGGTTGCAATTAACCACCACGCAGCCGGCACGCAGAATGCCGAAGGCGGCCAAGGGGTATTGGAGCATATTGGGCATCATCACTGCCACGCGGTCGCCGGGCGCCAGGCCCTGAGCGCGTAGCCAGTTCGCCAGGTTGCGCGAAAGGCGTTCGACGTCCCCATAACGTAGCTCCGCGCCCATGCTCATATAAGCCGTCTTGTCGGCAAAGCGCTCAAAGGCTTCTTCCAGGACGTCGAGCAGGGTGCCGGTGGCCTGTATGTCGGCCGGCACGCCTTGTGGGTAGTTGCGTAGCCAGATTCTTTCCATGGGCTTCCTAGTGCAGACCCAATAAGGCCTGTTTGAGCGAGGCCTGCGTTGGCGTGTCGCCCAGCCAGACGCGCATCAGTGCTGCTGGCAGCAGCGGATCCTGGATACGCCCTTTATCCTGGCGGTTGTAAACGATGTCGACTGTCGTACCTTCGAGCTCGAGGTCGATGGTGTCGCCTTCGCGCAGGTGGTCTATGGTGTTGAGCATATGGGACAGCCGTTCAACGGACGGCGCCAGCGCTCGCGTGCCGTTGGCGCCGTCCGTGGAGACGAGCTCACCACGCATGGCCTCACCCAAGGCGACACTGTCGATATCGCGCAGCATCTGCAAGTGTAGGCGGCGCGCGCCTGGACCTTCTATCAACTGGTTGGGGGCAGCATGGGGGTCCGAGGCGTAGAGCGCGGCCAGATAGATCCTGAATACGAACTTGGTGTGCACCCCCGCGCCGACCAGTCTGAGTGTCTGGCCGGCCTGGTTGATTTCCTGAGCGACGGGCACGCCTTCGACGTCGATCATCTGGCCGGTGGCACCGGCAGGGGGTGGGCACCAGAGGATGAGGCAGCAGAATCCTCCTCGGACGAGGATGCGCAGGCAGGAGAGTCTGTCGGAGTAGACCATGGCACGGCTCCTGAAGTCTTCTGGCGATAGAAGTCCTTGTCTGCCAGATAGACGCTGCGTTCGACCACGGCGTAGACCTCGCCGGCGGCGTCCTTGAGCTCCACCGTGTACAGGCGCGTGGTTTCGTGTTCGCTATCGAGCAGGGTACGTATCTGGGCGATCTCTTCGCGCGTCAGATGGAACTCAGCATACAGCGTTTCATAGGCCGGGCGCCGAAACCGGATGCTGGCAGCCTTGTCCCAGACGATGACCTCGCGGCCCAGGGCGAGCATGAGCAGCGTGGGATGCGCGCCATCGGTGACGGCAAACAGCGCGCCGCCGTAGATAGAGCCCACCAGGTTGCGGGTGTGGCGGTTCAGGGGTAGCCGCAGCCTTAGGCTGCGATAGTCGCGCGCGACCTCGATGACGCGCCCGCCGGTGGCGCGGAAGGCCGGATGCAGGTTAAATCCCAGGCGCAGGGCTGCGGCACGCCAGCGGACTGGGATATGGCGCAGCCACTCCAGTCGCATTCAGAGTGCCTCGAAAATACCGGCCGCACCCATGCCCGTGCCGATGCACATGGTAACCATGCCATAGCGTGTGCCCGTGCGACGCAGCCCATGCAGCAGGGTGGCGGTACGCAAGGCCCCGGTCGCACCCAAGGGGTGGCCCAACGCGATCGCCCCTCCCAGCGGATTGACACGGGCCGGGTCCAGGCCCAGGTCGCGGATGACGGCCAGGGACTGCGCGGCGAAGGCTTCGTTGAGCTCGATCCAGCCGATATCATCCAACGTGAGCCCGGCACGCGCCAGAGCCTTGGGCACGGCGGCGATCGGGCCGATGCCCATGATCTCGGGAGAAACGCCTGCGACCGAAAAACTGAGAAAACGCGCCAACGGTTGCAACTGGAATTGCTTGAGCATGCGCTCGGAGACCAGGATCACTGCACCTGCGCCGTCGGACATCTGCGAGCTGTTGCCCGCCGTGACGCTGCCCCGGGCAGCGAACACGGGCTTGAGCCGAGCCAAGGCCTCGAGGGACGTGTCCGGACGAGGCCCTTCGTCGGTGTCGACCAACTGCTCCGTCGCACGCGCGACGCCGCTACGACCATCCGGCAGATGCTTGATGATGGTGTAGGGCGTTATTTCGGCGCGGAAATGCCCGGCGGCGATGGCCGCGCAGGCTTTCTGGTGCGAAGCCAACGCAAAGGCATCCTGGTCGGCACGCGAGACGTTCCAGCGTTCGGCAACCTTTTCGCCGGTCAGGCCCATGCCGTAGGCCATCCCCAGCGTTTCGGCCTGCGCGAAGATTCGCGGGTTCAATGCGATCTTGTTGCCCATGATCTGGGGCATGGCACTCATGGATTCGGTGCCGGCTCCGATCATGACGTCAGCCTCGCCATTGCGGATCCGTGCGGCTGCATCGGCGACGGCCTGCAGCCCTGATGCGCAGAAGCGGTTGACCGTCACGCCGGCCACGGATTGTGGCAGACCCGCCAGAAGCAGTGACATGCGCGCGACGTTCATGCCCTGCTCGGCTTCCGGCATGGCGCAGCCGGCGATGACGTCTTCGATCAGCGCCGGGTCCAGTGAGGGTACCTGGGCCAGCGCGCCCTGCAGTGCGGCAGCCAACATGTCATCGGGGCGGGTGGTGGCATACATGCCATTGCGCTTGCCAACGGGAAGGCGGGTAGCGGCAACGATATACGCTTCAGTGTGGCTCATGCTTTTTCCTCAGTTGCGCAGCGGTTTGCCGGTGTCGAGCGTGTGGCGGATACGCGCCTGGGTCTCGGGCGTGCGCAAGAGCGCAACGAATGCGCGCCGCTCCACGGCGAGCATCCATTCTTCGTCGACCTGAGTGCCGGCATCCACGTCGCCGCCGCACAATGCCTCGGCCGCGCTGCGCGCCACACGCAAATCGTGGTCGCTGATCATGCCGCCCGCATGCATGTTGACCAGGATCATTTCGAAGTTGGCGATGCCGGTACGTCCGGCAACGGGCAACCGTTTACGTCGGGGGCGTGGCACATGGCCTGCGTCGGCAGCCGCGCGCGCCACGCGTAAGCCCAGCCACAGCAATTCGTCAGGATGGAAAGCGATGACGTCCTGGTCCTGCGCATACCCCATCGACACCGCCTGCAGAGCGCTCTTGCTGACCTGAGCGGTGGCGATGTTCTGGAACACCGGTTGCAGATACGGAAAGACCTCGGCGGGCGTTGCCGTGGTGTGCGCCAGGTCTGCGGCGCGGCCAGCCAGAAATGCGCTGCCGCCTCCGGCAGGGATGAGACCCACGCCAGCTTCGACCAGACCGATGTAGCTCTCCAGTGCTAGGACACGATGGCTGGCGCGCATCAGAAATTCGCAACCGCCTCCCAGAGCCATACCCTGAACGGCGGCGACCACCGGAATGCTGGCATCCTGCAGGCAGAGCGAGGTGTTCTGGAATGTCTCGACCATGCCTTCCAGCATGTCGAAGTGGCCCGTCTGGCAGGCCTGGTAGACCTGCTCGAGGTTGGCGCCGACGGCAAAGGGGGCGTCGTGCCAGAAGACCAAACCATCGAAATCGCGTTCGGCCAACGCCACGGCGTGCTGGATGCCGTGCAGGACCTCGCTGCCGAGCGTGTGCATCTTGGAGGTCAGCGACAGGATGGCCAGACCGGGGTCCTGTTCGGGCAGTCGCCAAAGGCGCACGCCTTCGTTTTCCCAGAGGGTCTCGCCGCGTGGCGCGGGCGGCTCGCCCACCAGGCGCTCGGCGGTCAGTTGGCGGTCGTAGACGGGCAAGGTAGAGCGCGGTCGGATCGTCCCGGCGCGCGCCGACCAGGAGCCTGCGGCGCTATGCACGCCGTCGCGATCGAGGACCCAGGCCGGTAGCGGCTCAGGGCTCATTGCGCGGCCCGCCGTGACGTCTTCGGCAATGGCCTGTGCCAGAGCTTGCCAGCCAGCGGCTTGCCAGGTTTCAAAGGGGCCTTGCGCCCAGCCGAAGCCCCAGCGCATGGCCAGATCCACATCCCGTGCGTTGTCGGCCATATCGGCCAGGTGCACGGCGCTGTAATGGAAGGTGTCGCGCAGCAGGCTCCAGATGAATTGGGCTTGGGGGTGCGGGCTGGCGCGCAGCGCGGCGAGGGGCTTGGCCGGGTCGCGCTCTTTGAGAATAGCGTCGACCTCCGGTTCGATCTTGCCTGCAGCAGGGCGATATTGGCCGCTCGTGTTGTCCAGAACCTGGATTTCCTTACCGGATTTTTTATAGACGCCAGCGCCGGTTTTTTGCCCCAGAGCGCCATGCTCTATCAGCGTCTGCAGCCATGCCGGCACGGTGAAATAGGCATGCCAGGGATCTTGAGGGAGTTGGTCGCGCATGGTGCCCACGACATGCGCCAGCGTGTCCAAACCCACCACGTCTGCGGTACGGTAAGTGGCGCTCTTTGGGCGGCCCAGGCGTGGGCCAGTCAGCGCATCGACCTCATCGAAACTCAGGCCAAGACGCTGGGTGTGATGCATGGCGGCCAGAATGGAGAACACACCGATGCGATTGGCGACAAAGTTCGGGGTGTCCAGGGCTCGGATGACGCCTTTGCCCAGCCGCGAGGTCAACCAGGTTTCGAGATGGTCCAGAACGTCCGGCCGAGTATGGGCCGTGGCAATGACCTCCACCAGCCGCATATAGCGTGGTGGATTGAAAAAATGCACCCCGCAAAAGCGTGAGCGAAGGGCATCGGGAAGAGCATCTGCCAGCGAGTTGATCGACAGACCGGAGGTGTTGGAAGCCAGAATGGCTTGGGGCGAGACATGCGGGGCGATGCGATGGTAGAGCTCGGTCTTCCAGTCCAGCCGCTCGGCAATCGCCTCGATGACCAGATCGCACTGTGCCAGGCTCGGCAGATCGTCGTCGTAGTTGGCCGCGGAAATCAGAGCCAGGCGGTCTGGCCGCGCGAGGGGGGCGGGTTCGAGCTTCTTCAATCCAGCCAACGCGCGCTCGACCACGCCATTGCGAGGTCCCTCCTTGGCGGTCAGGTCGTAGAGCGTGACGGGTATCCCGGCGTTGGCCAGATGGGCGGCGATCTGTACGCCCATGACCCCCGCCCCGAGGACGGCGGCATGCTTGACGGTGAACGTGCTCACGGAAAACCTCCTGTCTTGGGCCGCCGGGGGCATGCGCCCGCCGGGGCCGGATGCGGCAATCAGAAGCGGGTGGAAACCTGCAGACCGATGATATTGCCCTTGCTGCTGTAGTCGCCTGCCAGCCGGCCCTTGGTCAGCGCATTGCCGGACGTGGAGTCGATGCTGGAGTCACGCACATACAGATAGGTATAGCCCAGATCGATCGTCGTGTCTTTCGTGACCGCATACTGGAGACCGGTCGAGAACCACCAGCGGTCGGCATCGGGCAACGAGGCAGGCCGGTCGCTGGCCTTATACACCGGCGATTGGTCAAAGGCCACGCCGAACTTCCATTTCCATTGGGACGCCAGCTTGTAGGTGGCGCCGAGCGCGACGCGCCAGCTGTCGCGGAAGTTCAGCGGCAGTTCGTCGGTGCCGGCACCAGCGTTCTGAATGCGCAGCTGGGGGATACTGCTCCAACCGGTCCAGGAGACGTCGCCCAACAACTGCCATTTTTCATTCAGTTGGTGGTTGACGCTGAAAATAAGCGTATCGGGCAGGGTGACCTTGGCCTTGGCATCGTAGGAGGCGCTGGCCATGCCCAGAGGGGTCCGGATGTTGTCGATATCGGTTGTGCCCGTGGCGGTGTGGCGTATCTTGGAGCGATAGGACACGCCTATACGCGTGTCTTCGGTGGGTTGCAGCATCATGCCGAGGTTCCAGCCCCAGGCATCGCCATCCATGTTGAGCGTGGCGTCGCCCGTGGTGACCAGGGAGCCTACCGGCACGACAGCCTTTTTCTTGTATTCGGCGTCGATGTGCTGCCAGTTCAGACCGGCGCCCAGCGACAGCATGTCGTTGACCTTGTAGGCCACCGTCGGGTTGATGTTGATGGTCTTGATGTCGAACTTGTTCGAGTGGTATTGGCCATCCCAGCCGGAGTCGTATTTGGTCATCAGGCCGAAGGGCGCGCCCAGGCCCAGGCCCACATACCACTTCTCCGTGAGTTGCCAGGAAACATAGGCATTGGGGACATAGCCCCAACTGCCTGCGTCTCCGCCATTGCCGCCCGTCGGCAGACCTCCACCCAGCGCCGACGGATTACGGCTGTCGCCGTTGTTCTTGAACTTGAAGGACGGTCGGATGGCGTTCATACCGGCGCTGATCGACACGCCCGGCAGGTAGGTGATGCCAGCGGCGTTGTAGTACATGATGCTGGCATTTTCCGGATTGGCTGCCGAGCCGGCATAGGCGTTGCCCAGACCACTGGCATTTTGTTCGAGCAGTTGGAAGCCGGCCGCATGGGATTGGGCCGCGCCCAGGCTGGCCAGGGCAATGGCCAAAGTGTTCAGGGCAAGTTTGGGACGTGTCATGTTGGGTAGTCTCCGGGGTGTTTATTCTGTGTGCTGCTGCGAAGAGACGGGCCGGCTCGGAGCTCCGGTCTGGGACTGGCGGTAATGCAGGGGGCCGCCGGTAAAGGGGGCAAAACCTGTGCCGAAGATCACTCCGGCGTCGGCGAGGTCGGCGTCGGCCACCACGCCGGTGTCGACCAGGACCTGGGTGCGGTCGATCAACGGTGTGATCAGGCGTTGCGCCAACCCCGGCTGCGCCTGACCGGGCGTGCCGCGTTGCGGCTGATCGTTCTGCCACCGGTAAAAGCCCTGGCCAGTCTTGCGGCCGAGATCGCCGCGCGCAATACGTTCGGCCAGGCAGCGCGGCGGCGCTTGCGGGCCGGCCAGTTGGCTGCCTGCGGCCAACACGATGTCCAGCCCCACGGTGTCGGCCAGTTCGAGCGGGCCCATAGGCATGCCGAAGCGCGTCATGGCGGCATCGACGGTTTCTGGCGTCATGCCTTCGTCTAGGCAGCGCATCGCTTCCAGCATATAAGGCGCGAGCACGGCGTTGACCAGAAAGCCGGGCGCATCGCGCACCGGCAGCGGCAGTTTCCCCAACTGGCCGACGAAAGCGCATGCGCGGGATTGCGCGGCCTCGTTGCCGGCCGCGCCTATCACCTCGACCAGCGGCATTTTGGCGACGGGATTGAAGAAGTGCACGCCCACCAAGCGCTGTGGATCGAGTAGCCCTTCGAGCAGCGTCGCCAGCGACAGGCTGGAGGTATTGGTGGCCAGCAGTGCCCCCGGCTTGAGACGGGGCTCGATTTGCCGGTAGAGCGCCTGTTTGGCCTGCACCTGTTCGGAAATCGCCTCAATGACCAGGTCGGCGCGGGAGACGCCGTTGCCCTGAGGGTCGGGAATGAGGCGGTCGAAGGCCGCACGCGCTTGACGACGATCTTTCAGGCGCCGGGAAAACAGGGTGCCGGCCCGTTTGATCGCCGCGGCGATGCGCTCCATCGACATATCCTGCAAGGTCACAGTCAGTCCTTTGTACGCGCACCACGCGGCAATGTCGGCTCCCATGACACCCGCCCCTATCACGTGGACGTGATCGATGGCGGATTGGCCGCGTGCGTTGGCCTTGAGCCTTTCCTGCAGACGGAATACCCGCAGCAGATTGCGTGCGGTAGGAGATTGGATAATGCGCGCCAGCAGGTGCGCAGCGCGCAGCGCGTTGCCATGATGGCGCTCCCATATCTCAACGATGGCCGCCGGGGCGGGGTAGTGTCCTTGCGGATCCTTCTGCGCAATGGTCTTGCGTGCGCGTGCGGCGATGATGCCGCGCAATGGCCAGCGATTGGTCAGTGCCGCCAGGGCTCGCGCGCGGCGGGCCGGCTTGGCGGACAAGACCATCTGGCGCGCCGCCTGGCGCAGCAGCCGTTCAGGCACGCGCGCATCGGCCAGACCGAGTGCGGCAGCTCGGCGCGCGTCGACACGCCGGCCAGTGAGCATCATGTCCAGCGCCGCGGGAGCACCGATGAGCGCCGGCAGGCGCAGCATGCCGCCCCATCCCGGGAAAATGCCGAGCATCACTTCCGGCAAGGCCAACGCGGTGGAGGGCGCATCGGCTACCACCCGATAGCGGCACGCCAGCGCCAATTCCAGTCCGCCTCCCAGGCACTGCCCATGAATCAGCGCCAGCGTCGGATAATGCACCCGGGCCAGGCGGGCGAAAAGATTCCAGCCGCGCTCGACCAACGCACGGGCATCCTCGGGCGTGGCCAGATGGGCGAACTCCTCAATGTCGGCGCCCACCACGAACCCGCCCGGCTTGGCCGAGCGGATGATCAAGCCCTTCGGCGGCGCGCTGTCGAGATGATCGAGTACGTGAGCGAACTCGGCCATGACATCGGCCGACAGCGCATTGACGCTGGAGTCGGCTCGGTCGAGCACCAGCCATGCCAGCCCGTCGCTTTCGCGCTCCAGCCTCCAATGTCGCCAGGGTGTTGCAGCGCTCATCGTGCGTCCTCCAGAGTTTCAACCAGCATGGCTCCGCCTTGTCCGCCACCTATGCAGATAGCCGCCATGCCACGCTTTTTTCCGCGAGCGCGCAATGCCTGCAGAAGATGCAGCACAATGCGCGCGCCCGATGCGCCGACGGGGTGACCAATGGCGATGGCGCCACCGTCGACATTCAGGCGTTGCGGATCCAGCGTGCCCCAGGCGGGCGTGCCGAAGTGTTCATTGCAATAGATGTCGTCCTGCCATGCGGCCAGGCACGCCAGCACCTGGGCGGCGAAGGCTTCGTTGATTTCCCAGAGGTCCAGGTCGTTGAGTCCCAGCCCATGACGTTGCAGGATGGGCGTGGCGGCATGTACCGGTCCCAGCCCCATCTGGGCTGGATCGAGGCCAGCCCATTGGCTGTCCAGAATGCGCCCGATTGGCTGCAGATCCCAACGCCGTACCGCAGCCTCGGAAGCCAGCAGAACCAGTGCCGCCCCATCGCTGACCTGCGAACTATTGCCTGCTGTCACGTTGCCGAACGGTTTGTCGAAGACCGGTTTGAGCCGGGCGAGCTTGTCCACACTGGAGTCCGCGCGCACGCCATCGTCGGTCGGGTAGAGTTTGCCGCTGTCGTCGACCAGGGGCTGGATTTCCTCCAGCCGCCCGGCCTGCTGCGCGGCGAGCGCCCGCTCATGGCTGCGCGCCGAATAGGCATCCATCATGCTGCGGCTGATGCCAAAGCGTGTGGCGAGATTTTCTGCAGTCTGGCCCATGGATAGTCCGACGACCGGATCGGTCAGGCCCTTGAGCAGTCCGATCACCGGTGCCAGATAGCGCAAGCGCAGCTTGCCCAGCAGGGACAGGCGTGCGCCCATGCTGCGTGCGGCAAACCAACGGGCCAGCCAGCTCGCCATTTCGCTGGAAAACAGCACGGGGGAGCGCGACAAGGCATCGGTGCCGCCGGCCAGCACCAATTGGCTGCGGCCTAACTGAATGTTGGCGATGGCGCTGTCGAGGGCCTGCATTCCGGAGGCGCAATTGCGCTGCACGGTCCAGCCAGGCACGCGATGCCCGCAGCCCAGTCGCAGACCGATGACCCGGCCGATATTGACCTCGTCGGGTGATGGCGCGGCGCAGCCGATGATGACTTCGTCCAGATCGGCGGGGGTGAAGGGTTGCCGCAACAATAATGCACGGCCTGCCTGCAGCGCCAGATCCGAGGCAGCAAAGGGCCCTGGCCCGGTGCGGGTTTTGAGAAACGGTGAGCGGGCACCGTCGACGACGTAAATCGGTTCGAAAGGCATGGCGAATTCCTCAAGCGGTGGGCCGGCGGCTCAGGTCAGCAGGAAAGTCGTCGACGCTGACGACCTGATCGCGCAGGGCATTACGCTTTTGCATGATGGCATAGTCCTCTTGCCCCAGCGCTCCGGACTCGAATGCCGCCGTGGCCAGGTCGCGCACGTTGACCTTGGGGTTGTCGCCGAGCGTGCCGCTTTTCTGCAATGCGCGCAGACGGGCTTCGATGGCCTCGGCCTGCAAGGTGGCCGACAATGCCGCCTCGATGGCGGCGACCGGCTCGCGGACGTCGGCCGGGATGAAGCAATTGGCGGTGAGGCGATCGCGCGCGCCACCAGGCGCGGTCAGCAATTGGGCCACCTGCTGGCCCAGGCGGTCGGCAGGCGGCTTCCTGGGACGTCCCCACGGGAAAATCACCACGCGCAAGCCCGCAGCGACGGCGCGTTGCGGCAGGTTCTCCAGCAAGCCGAGCAACGCTTCCTGAGCCCGCCAGAGCGCATCCTGCAGGGCCCATTGCGCCAGCGGCAGGTCTTCGGCCTGCCGGCCCTGGTCTTCAAAACGTTTGAGGACTGCGCTGGCCAGATACATCTGGGCCAGGACATCGCCCAAGCGGGCCGACAGGCTCTCGCGCCGCTTCAGGCTGCCGCCCAGTGCCAGCATGCACGCGTCGCAGGTCAAGGCGAACCCCGCCGACAAGCGCCCTAATGCGCGGTAGTAAGGGTGCATGGCCGCGTCAGCCTGTCCGGGGGCGCGATTGAACCGGCCGGCTGTCAACGCGCTGCTCAGGGCGCGCACGGTGTTGGCCGAAACAAACCGTACATGTGCCCAGAATGCCTTGTCGAAAGCCAGCAGGCCCTCTTTCGCTTTGGGATGTTGCGCGGCGCGCATTTCGTCCAGAACGTATGGGTGACAGCGGATCGCACCCTGGCCGAAGATGATGAGACTGCGCGTCAGGATGTTGGCGCCTTCGACCGTGATGCCGATGGGGAGTTGCTGGTAGGCGCGGCCGAGAAAGTTGGACGGGCCCAGGCAAATGCCCTTGCCGCCGATGATGTCCATGCCGTCATTGACCACCTGACGGGCGCGCTCGGTGACATGGTATTTGACGATGGCCGAGACAACGGAAGGCCGTTCGCCCAGATCAATGGCGCCGGCGGTCATCACGCGTGCCGCATCCATCGCATAGGTGTGGCCGCCGATGCGCGCCAGGGCTTCTTGCACGCCTTCGAATTTCCCCACGGCGAGCTGGAACTGGCTGCGCACCCGGGCATAAGCGCCGACCGTGCGCGTGGTCAACTGAGACATGCCGGTGTTTGACGAGGGCAGCGAAATCGACCGTCCGGCCGCCAGGCACTCCATGAGCATCCTCCATCCTTGACCGGCCATTTCAGCGCCGCCAATGATGAACTCCAGTGGCATGAAGACGTCCTGGCCCCGCGTCGGGCCGTTCATGAACATGGCGTTGAGCGGGAAGTGGCGTCGGCCGGTATGCACGCCAGGATGGTCGTGCGGTACCAAGGCGCAGGTGATACCGATATCGCGGGTCTGGCCCAGCAGCCCGTCCGGATCGTACAGGCGGAACGCCAAGCTGAGCAGGGTGCACACCGGGGCCAGCGTAATGTAACGCTTGTCCCAGGTTACGCGCATGCCCAGCACATCCTGGCCCTGCCATTGGCCCCGGCAGACAACGCCATGGTCGGGGATGGCTGCCGCATCCGAGCCGGCCCATGGGCTGGTCAACGCGAAGGCGGGGATCTCCTCGCCGCGGGCCAGTCTGGGGAGGTAGTGGTTTTTTTGCGCATCGGTGCCGTAATGCAGCAGCAGTTCGGCCGGTCCGAGTGAGTTGGGCACCATGACCGAGACGGCCAACGCCGAGCACCGGGTCGATAGGCGTGTGACGATTTCCGAGTGGGCGAAGGCGGAAAAACCGAGTCCGCCATATTCCTTCGGGATGATCATGCCGAAAAATCCCTCCTGCTTGAGGGCGGCCCATACCTGTGCCGGAAGATCGCGGTCCTGCTCAGTGATACGCCAATCGTCCACCATGGCGCAGACCCGTGCCGTCGGCCCGTCCAGAAATGCCTGCTCGTCGGCGGTCAGCGCCGGCGTGGGCAGCGCCAGGAGGCGCTGCCAGTCAGGGCGGCCACGGAACAGCTCTCCCTCCCACCACACCGTGCCGGCCTCCAGTGCATCGCGCTCGGTTTGCGACATACGAGGCAGCACCTTGCGGTACAGGTCGAATATGGGGCGCGTCAGAAGGGCGCGCCGCAGGGGCGCCAACGCCAGCACCAGCGTGACCAGCATCACCAGCGCCAGCAACACCCACAGGACGATCTCGAAAGCGGTCATGCGCAACGTCTCCCGGTTTATGCGCTCAGGCGCCGGTGGGGGCGGGGGGCAGCGGTGCGCGCAGACCTCCCAGAAGAAAACTCATCAAACGTGGCAGAAGCAGCGCCGGGTTGTCGGGTTGCTCGTCGTCCTGAACCGCCCAGCCCGTCGCGATGCGCAAGGTATCCGTCCCGATGATGGCGTAGGAGGTGGCTCCCAGCATGAACTGGAACCGCCACATGATTTCGGCGCGAGGCACGTCGGGCAATGCCCGGAATAACGCATTTTTGTAGCGTTCCATGACATCTGCGTACTCGTCGGCGAATAACGTGCGTATGAAGCCGGCAGGGTCGGTCATGGTGCGTTCGAGCAACGGCATGAACGCCTGGTCGTCCTGATCGCTGCGCGCAGCCAACCGCAGCAGCGTGCCGAAGAAAGCGTCGACAATTTGTGATGGCTTCAGGGCCGAGCCGCCGGCCTCGGCCTCAAGGTCATCGAGCAGTCGCAATCGCTCACGGTTGACGATTTCCAGCCGCCGTTTGAGAACGGCCTGAACCAGGGCTTGCTTGCTGCCGAAGTGGTAGTGCACGGCAGCGAGATTGACCGCAGCCTCGCGCGTGATCTGGCGCATGGAGGTGCCGTCATAGCCCTGCCGGGCAAAAAGGCGCTCGGCGCTGTCCAGAATGGTCTGCTGGGTGCCGCGGTTATCTTGCATGGCCCGCCTTGATTCAAACGTTTGTTTGAATCCACTATACGGGCTCCGAAGGCCTGCGGCGAGTGTCATGGGGCCTGCTCAGGGTTAATCCTGAATGACGGTTAAGGTTGTTTGCTGCGTCGCCGCATTCGTCCTTTCCGGGGCGGCATCCGCGTGGCGCGGGTGCCGGCAGCCCATTGTGCTGCGTTGCGGTGTTGCGGGCGAGTCACATCCATCGGGGGGCAAAACCCCGCCATCGAGTCGGCCGGGACCCCCCGGAAGCGCGCCTGCGGTTACAGTCACCGCTGTTATTTGAAGATGAGCGCGCGCAGGCGCGTTTCTCGTTCCGAGGTTGAGCTATGGTTTTTTCGCGTATCGAAGCATTCCGGGGAGCCCGGCAATGAGCAAGGACCTGACCCAGGCGCACTGGAATCTGGATGGCATCGTGTCGGGGCTCAGAGCCGCTCGCGTGGCCTGGCGCAGGCCGCGTGGGCGTTTGCGCGAGGCCGCCTCAGGCGGCCGCGAGTTTCCCTCTCAGGAAAGTCTGCAGGAAATCATCAAACAGCTCAGTGGCGCCCTGTTTCCGATGCGCCTGGGGCCGCTGGACCTGCGCGAAGAGGTGGAAGACTTTTACGTCGGGCACACCATAGGTGCGGCGCTCGACGCGTTGTTGCATCAGGTCTGCCTGGAGCTGGAGCATCTGGGGCGGGATGACCCCCGACCGCGAGACGAGACACTGGCCCGCGGCGTGGAGATCGTGCGCGCCTTTGGCGCGGCGCTGCCAGAGGTGCGCGCCGCGCTGGACCTGGATGTCACGGCGGCTTACCAGGGTGACCCGGCCGCGCGCAGCGTCGATGAGGTTCTGCTGTGTTATCCCGGCGTGACGGCCATGATCCATCACCGCCTGGCCAATGTGCTTTATCGGCTCGGCGCGCCCATGCTGGCGCGCATTGTGGCGGAAATCGCGCACGCCGACACCGGCATTGATATCCATCCGGGCGCCACGATAGGGCGCAGTTTCTTCATCGATCACGGCACGGGTGTGGTGATCGGCGAGACGGCCATCATTGGCGACCGGGTGCGCCTCTACCAGATGGTGACGCTGGGCGCCAAGCGCTTTCCGCCGGGGGAAAATGGCGAGCTAAAAAAAGGCCTGCCACGGCATCCCATCATCGAAGACGATGTGGTCATCTATGCGGGTGCGACCATCCTGGGCCGCATCACCATAGGCAAGGGCTCGACCATTGGCGGAAATGTGTGGCTCACGCGCAGCATTGCGCCCCATAGCAATGTGACGCAGGCTGGTTTGATCAGCGATATGCCCAATTGCGGTTTGGGCGGCTAGGTGTGAAGATTCAATAGGTTGTATGCATGGTTCATCCGAACCGGATTTGAGAAACTGGAAATCGCCAACCCCCCAGTTCACTCAAGGAGCCCGGCCGGATGAACACCCATAAGCATGCCCGATTGACCTTCCTACGTCGACTCGAAATGGTCCAGCAATTGATCACCCATCAAGTTTGTGTGCCTGAAGCGGCCCGCGCCTATGGGGTCACCGCGCCGACTGTGCGCAAATGGCTGGGCCGCTTCCTGGCTCAGGGCCAGGCGGGCTTGGCCGATGCGTCCTCGCGCCCGACGGTCTCGCCCCGAGCGATTGCGCCGGCCAAGGCGCTGGCTATCGTGGAGCTGCGCCGCAAGCGGCTGACCCAAGCGCGCATCGCCCAGGCGCTGGGCGTGTCAGCCAGCACCGTCAGCCGCGTCCTGGCCCGCGCCGGTCTGTCGCACCTGGCCGACCTGGAGCCGGCCGAGCCGGTGGTGCGCTACGAGCATCAGGCCCCCGGCGATCTGCTGCACATCGACATCAAGAAGCTGGGACGTATCCAGCGCCCTGGCCACCGGGTCACGGGCAACCGACGCGATACCGTTGAGGGGGCCGGCTGGGACTTCGTCTTCGTGGCCATCGATGACCACGCCCGCGTGGCCTTCACCGACATCCACCCCGACGAGCGCTTCCCCAGCGCCGTCCAGTTCCTCAAGGACGCAGTGGCCTACTACCAGCGCCTGGGCGTGACCATCCAGCGCTTGCTCACCGACAATGGCTCGGCCTTTCGCAGCCGCGCCTTCGCCGCGCTGTGCCATGAGCTGGGCATCAAGCACCGCTTTACCCGACCTTACCGCCCACAGACCAATGGCAAGGCCGAACGCTTCATCCAGTCGGCCTTGCGTGAGTGGGCTTACGCTCACACCTACCAGAACTCCCAACACCGAGCCGATGCCATGAAATCCTGGCTACACTACTACAACTGGCATCGACCCCACCAAGGCATCGGGCGCGCTGTACCCATCTCCAGACTCAACCTGGACGAATACAACCTATTGACAGTTCACAGCTAGGTAGTCCCGGCGGGCAGGAAGGAGCACTGCGCATGGATGTGCTGTCAAGTCAGCGAGACGCCTTGCGGGCTTTTGTCGCCGGCCACGGGCGTCTGTTCGTCTTGACCGGCGCCGGGTGCAGTACCCCTTCGGGCATACCGGACTATCGCGACGGACAGGGCCAGTGGAAGCGCAAGCCGCCCATCGATTTTCAGACCTTCATGGGCACCGATCTGGCGCGTGCGCGGTATTGGGCTCGGGGAATGATAGGGTGGCGCCGTTTCGGCTCGGTCAAGCCCAACGCGGCACATAGGGCGTTGGCGCGGCTCGAGGCCGAAGGGCATATCGCGTTGTTGGTCACGCAGAACGTCGATGGACTGCATCAGGCCGCCGGTAGCCGCGCCGTGGTGGATCTGCACGGGCGCCTGGATGAGGTGCGGTGTACGCGCTGCGATTGGACGGGGCCGCGCAAGGCCTGGCAGGACCAGCTCGAAGCGATGAATCCCGCCTGGGTGTTTCTCGATGCCGAGGATGCACCCGATGGCGACGCTGATCTGGATGGCGTGGATTTCAGTTTTTTCACGGTGCCCGCCTGTCCGCGCTGCGGCGGCATCGTCAAGCCCGACGTGGTTTTTTTTGGTGAATTGGTGCCTGGCGCGCGTACCGAACGCACCTATGCGGGTCTGGCCGAGTCAGATGCCGTGCTGGTGGTGGGATCTTCGCTGATGGTGCACTCCGGGTTTCGTTACGTGCAGGCTGCCGCGCGCGAGGGCAAACCGGTCGCTGCCATCAATCTGGGCCGCACCCGGGCCGATGGTCTGCTGGCGCTTAAGATCCGCCAGCCCTGTGACCAGGTGCTGGCGGCGCTGTTCAGCCAGCAGGGGTAGTCGCAGGGTGATCCAGCAGCGGTTCGTCGCTGCCGAACAGCAGATGGTGCGCGGCATGCCAACTGCCTGCATCGGGCGCATACAGCAGCCCACCGCTGCGGTGAGTTGGCTTGTAAGGGCTGCCGTCGAAGTGGGCGGAATAACCGCCTGCTTCGCGATGCAGCAGCCAGCCTGCGGCATGGTCCCAGGGCATGAGTTTGTTGTAGAAGAGCAGATGGACGTGGCCCGAGGCGGCCATGCGGTATTCGTGCGCGGCGCAACGCAAATAGGCCGTGCTGGCCAGTTGGGCCAGGTTGCCATTGACCTTCTGGCGCAGGGAGGCGGGTAGCGAACCCGTGGCGATGATGCCATCCATGTCTTCAGTTGGCGCGGGCTGCGCGACCTTCATGACTTCCTGGCTGCCATTTTCGTGTTCGAACCAGGCGCCTTCGCCGCGTATGGCCATGGCCGCGTCGCGATTGATGGGGTCGTAAATGATCCCGGCCATCACATCACCCTTGTGGCAGGCTGCCACCATCATGCCGAACAGCGGCAGGCCTGCGACATAATTGCGTGTCCCGTCGATAGGGTCGATGAGAAACGCCAGATCCGCATCGACCAGCATATTCAGCAACGCCGGGTTCAGCGTGCTGGCTTCCTCTCCGATGAGCACCGCCCCGGGGAACATTTTTGCCAGGCGGGCGCAGATCAAGCGTTCGGCGCCTTCGTCGGCATCGGTGACCAGGTCGCGCGGCGACGTCTTGCCCCGCACGGCCTGCACGGGCAGGTTGCGAAAACGCGGCAGGATCTCGACCTGCGTGGCCTCGGCCAGAATGGCCATGATGCGACGCAGATCGTCGCGGGTCAGTGTGCGGCTCATGGTGTTCGGTGCGGGTGCGGATAAGGTGTGAATCTAGCACGCCGGTGTGGCGCCGCGACGAAAGAAACCGTGCAGGCCTGCCAGAGGGACGCGGGCCGCGCCCGGACAATCCGCGGCGCGCCCAGGCAAAAAAACCGGCGCCACGAAGGCGCCGGCTCGATCTCAGGGCCTGGGCTCAGGCACCCAGATCCACGCAGAGATACTTGAGCTCGAGGTAGTCCTCGATGCCGTACTTGGAGCCTTCACGGCCCAAACCGGATTGCTTGACGCCACCGAAAGGACCGACTTCATTGGAGATCAGGCCGGTGTTGATGCCGACGATGCCGTACTCCAGCGATTCGGAGACACGCCAGATGCGTGCGTAGTCCCGCGTGAAGAAATAGGCGGCCAGGCCGAAGATCGTGTCATTGGAGTACTTGATGACTTCTTCTTCGGTCTCGAACTTGAACAGCGGCGCTACCGGGCCGAAGGTTTCTTCGGCGGCAAAGAGCATGGATTGCGTCACATCGCGCACTACGGTCGGTTCGAAGAAGTTGCCGCCCAGCGCATGAGCCTTGCCGCCAGCGACCACCTTGGCACCCTTGCCCACCGCATCCTCGATGTGTTCCTTGACCTTGGTCACCGCGGCGTCATCGATCAGCGGACCCTGGGTGACGCCTTTGTCGAAGCCGTCGCCAACCTTCATGGCCTGGACCTTGGCGATCAGGCGTTTGGTGACCTCTTCGTAGACGCCAGACTGGATATAGATACGGTTGGCGCAGACGCAGGTCTGGCCGGCATTGCGGTACTTCGATGCCAGGATGCCATCGACGGCACGGTCCAGGTCGGCATCGTCGAAGACGATGAAAGGGGCGTTGCCACCCAGTTCGAGCGACAGCTTCTTGATGGTCGGTGCGCACTGTTCCATCAGGGTGCGGCCGACTTCGGTCGAGCCTGTGAAGCTGAGCTTGCGCACCACATCGCTTTCGCACAGCGCCGCACCGATTTCGCGCGAGCTGCCAGTGATCACATGGAAGACGCCGGCTGGCACGCCTGCCTCTTCGGCCAGCACGGCCAAGGCCAGTGCCGTCAGCGGCGTCTGCTGGGCGGGTTTGACGACCATGGGGCAGCCCGCGGCCAGAGCCGGGCCCACCTTGCGGGTGATCATGGCGGCGGGGAAGTTCCAGGGCGTGATCGCGGCCGTCACGCCAATGGGCTGCTTGAGCACCATGATGCGCTGGCCTGCCTTGGGGCTTTGCAGCACATCACCGTCGATGCGCTTGGCTTCTTCGCCGAACCACTCCAGGAACGAGGCGGCATAGGCGATTTCGCCGGCGGCCTCGGGCAGGGGCTTGCCCTGCTCGGAGGTCATGATGGTCGCCAGATCCTGCTGGTGCTGCATCATGAGATTGGCCCACTTGAGCAAAATGGCGCCGCGCTCCTTGCCGGTCTTGGCAGCCCAACCCGGTAGCGCCTTTTCTGCACTGGCAATGGCCGCTTCGGCCTCTTTGCGGCCCAGCTTGGGCACCGAGACGATGGTCTTGCCGGTGGCGGGGTTATCGACGGGAATGCTGGCCCCGGTGGCGGCCACCCACTTGCCGTCGATGAAGCAGGCGTCGCGCAGCAGGTCGGGACGGCTCAGGGTCTTGGTCAAGGACATAGGTATTTCCTTCTGAATG
The DNA here is from genome assembly GCF_020735985.1 of Bordetella holmesii. NCBI lineage: Bacteria > Pseudomonadati > Pseudomonadota > Betaproteobacteria > Burkholderiales > Alcaligenaceae > Bordetella > Bordetella holmesii. The sequence continues at coordinate 2,127,501 of NZ_CP085973.1, read as the reverse complement.
GACACGCGCGGGGTGGATCACCACCCCGCGCGTGGATCAGACAGCCAGATTTCAGGCGGTCAGGGCTTCGGTCAGGATGTCCAGCGCACGATCGAACTGGGCATCGGGAATCGTCAACGGGTACAGGAAGCGCAACACGTTGCCATACACGCCGCAGCTCAGCAAGAGCAGGCCTTTCTCGATGGCTTTTTGCTGGACACGTTTGACGGCCTCGGCATCCGGTTTGCCGGTGGCCGGATCATGCAGTTCAAGCGCGACCATGGAGCCCAGGCCGCGCACATCCGCGATGGCCGGGACCTTGCCGCGCAGTCCGTTGAGGCGGTCCATCAGGCGTTGACCCAGTGCCTGGGAGCGTTCGCACAGTTTTTCTTCTGCAATCACGTCCAGCACCGCCAGCGACGCGGCCACGGCCAACGGGTTGCCGGCATACGTGCCGCCCAGACCACCGGCAGCCGGGCCGTCCATGACGTCGGCACGCCCCACGACGCCGGAGATCGGCATGCCGCCGCCCAGGCTCTTGGCCATGGTGATGATGTCAGCCTGCACCGAATGGTGCTCCATGGCGAACAGCTTGCCGGTACGGGCAAAACCGGTCTGCACTTCGTCGGCGATCAGCAAGATGCCATGCTCATCGCAAAGCTTGCGCAGTGCGACCATGAGTTCGGGCGGGGTTACGTTGAAACCGCCTTCACCCTGCACCGGCTCGAGGATGATCGCCGCCACGCGCTTGGGATCGATGTCGACCTTGAAGAGCAGGTCCAGTGACTTCAGCGAGTCGGCGACCGAGATGTCCTGCGTCTTGTTGGGGAAGGGGATGTGGTAGATGTCGGCCGGCATCGCACCGAAGGCCAGCTTGTAGGGGGCGACCTTGCCGGTCAACGCCATACCGAGGTGGGTGCGGCCGTGGAAGGAACCGGAGAAGGCAATCACGCCCGAACGGCCCGTGGCGGCGCGCGCGATCTTGACGGCGTTTTCGACGGCTTCGACGCCCGTGGTGAAGAAGGCGCTCTTCTTGAGCCCGTCGATGGGAGCCAGAGCATTGATGCGTTCAGCAAGGGCGACATAGCCCTCGTAAGGCACGATCTGGTAGGCGGTGTGGGTGAAGTTATCCAGCTGTGCGGCCACGGCAGCCATGACCTTGGGATGGCGGTGCCCGGTGTTCAGCACGGCAATGCCGCCTGCGAAGTCGATGTATTCCTTGCCTTCAGCGTCCCAGAGTGTGGCGTTTTCAGCGCGCACGGCATAGAAGTCGCACATGACTCCCACGCCACGGGGCGTGGCCAGGGCGCGGCGGGTATTCAGATCACGGTTTTTCATCAAAGTCTCGAGTTGGCAATAGTCAGCCGCTGCGCGGCGAAAGACAGGCCCGGCGGGTCATCGCCAGCGGCGTCACCCTACTACTTTAATGCTAAGATGGCCCTATCTGTAAGAACCACTTTTACATATTAGGTAGAACCAATTGAGGTCCATCGTCGGCGACTTGTTGCTACTGCGCTTGGGAGACGCTTCCGACGGGCCCATGAATCAGCGCCTGTATCGCGCGATCCGCGAGGCCATCCTGGACGGTACGTTGCCCGGGGATACTCGGCTGCCTGCGACCCGGGATTTGGCAGCCGAGCTGAGTATCGCCCGCAATACCGTGGTTCATGTATACGCGCAGTTGCAGGCCGAAGGCTATACCCGCAGCCGACAAGGCAATGGCACTTTTGTAACGGCAAGTGTGCCCGATGCCCATCTGGCCACAGGACGATCGCGGCGGCATCAAGCCAATGGTCCATCCGGTCCCGTGTTGTCCGACTGAGGCGCGCATATCGTGGATCGAGCCTCCGCGTCGCCCTTTCAATGGGGAGCGTTCATGCCCGGGGTGCCGGATGTCAAGGAGTTTCCCCATCGCAAGTTCGGCCGGATTCAGAGCGCACTCTGGCGCAATCCTGCGCCAGAGTTGCTGACTTACTCCTATGGCGGCGGCCTGCCGGCGTTGCGCGAGGCGCTGGCCGAGCATCTGGGGCTGACCCGCTCCGTCGATTGCGATCCCGAGCAGATCATCATCACGGAGGGGTCCCATCAGGCCATCGATCTGGCTACCCGCATGCTTGGCGCCAGTGGCGACATTGCCTGGATCGAGAACCCGGGTTATTGGGGCGCACGGACAGTGCTCAGCGCCAACGGCATCCGTGTCGAGCCGCAGCCCGTCGATGAAGAGGGCATGTTGCTGCCCGCCGCGGCCGAGGAGGTGGGCACACCCCCGCGATTCATTTTTGTAACACCTTCGCACTAGTATCCGCTCGGCACGGTCATGTCGCTGGCTCGCCGCCGTCAACTGTTGGCGCTTGCCAGGCGCTGGGGCAGCTGGATCATCGAAGATGATTACGACAGCGAGTTCCGCTTTTCGGGCCGGCCCATTTCTTCACTGCAGGGGCTCGAGCCTGACGCGCCGGTCATTTATCTGGGCACGTTCAGCAAGACGCTGTATCCCGGCCTGCGGGTGGGCTACCTGGTGTTACCCAAGAATCTGGCAGCACCGTTTCAAGCGGGGCACGCGGAACTGTATCGCGAAGGGCATCTGATGATGCACGCCGCGCTTGCGACGTTCATTGCCGATGGCCATTATTCGGCACATATCCGCCGCATGCGCATGCTGTATGGCCGTCGCCGCGCCATATTGACCAATCTCATCGAACGCCGACTTGGCGCCGGCTGGCTGCACCGCGATTCCAGCGATGCCGGCTTGCATCTGGTGCTGACGCTGCCGGACGATCTGGATGACACCGTCGTGGTGGACGTAGCGCGTGCGCGGGGCGTGCTGACCCGCCCCCTGTCGCGTTACTACACTGGAACCGAGCCTGCGCGGCAGGGCCTGTTGCTGGGTTACGCCTGTGTGCCCGAAAGCCAGATTGCCCGTAAATTCGAGGTAATTCTGGACAGCCTGGCCGAAGTGGCGCGGCGAGGCCGGCGTTGAGCCGTCGCAGCGATCACTGATGGCGAGCCTGGCACGTCTGCGGGCCCGCCAGTGCCGCAAGCCTTAACGCAGTGCGCGCAACAGCCTGGCTGCGTTATTGACGCCCTGATCCTGGTAGTTGGTGTTGAGCACGACATGCACGCGGCGGGCCTGCAGGCGCGCGATGCCGTCAGCCAGCTCGCTGAGCTCGGCTTCGCTGTACTCATATTGAAAGCGGCTGGAAGAGGCTTTGCCCGCGGCATTCCAGGTCTGTGCATTGCGGCCATGCAGCCGGACCAAAGCCAGATCTGTATTCGTGCTTGCCCACACCGCGGGCACGCTGTTGTCCAAGCCTTGCGGCGTGTCGGCCACGGTGTGGATCAGGCGCCGCTCGCGCAGCATGTCCAGCGTGCAGCGGGTGGCCGCGGGGTCGGCAAACCAGCTTCGGTGCCGCAACTCGATGGAAGCGTCGAGTTCGTCGAGGTGGCGCGCGCACGTCTCGATCTGCGCCATTGCCCGCTTGCCCGCCTGAATCCAGGGCGGAAACTGGCAGTGCACCAGGCCCAGTTTGCCGGCCATGCGCAAGGGCTCTAGCGCGATCAGATACTGCCGCCATAGTTCGTCGCGCCATTCGGGCGCGACCTCGTTGTCGAAACACGGCCGAGGATCGTGGGGGTCCCAGCCCATGTCGCGCAGCAACGCGGCCGGCAGGGCGCGTTTGGGTGTCTGGTGGCCGGTAAAAAGCCGGAAAGCCTTGATGTTGAAGACGAAGCCGGGCGGCGTGCGCTCGGCCCAGCGTTGCGTCACGCTCGCGCTGGGTAATGCGTAGTAGGCAGCGTCGGCCTCGACCAGGCCAAAGCGTGTGGCATAAAAGCGCAGCCGTGATTCAGGGTTTCGCGCCTGGGGCGGATAGAACCGGCCGCAGGCCAACAAGGTAGGGTCGGTCCAGGAGGCCGTGCCAATAAGGGTACTCATGTGGTGAACGCGGTATATTCTGGATAAATATACAGTGTTTTGACTATGGCGTCCGACAGTTCCAACTCTTCTTGCCCCACCGATCCGCTGGCCGAACTCAATGCGCAACAGCGCGAGGCTGCCACCTTTGGGGTGGCCGCCGGTGCTGCGCCCGGGCAAGCGTTGCTCGTGATTGCCGGCGCCGGTTCCGGAAAAACCAATACCCTGGCGCACCGCGTCGCCCACCTGTTGCTCAACGGCGCCGATCCACAGCGCCTGTTGCTGCTGACGTTTTCGCGCCGTGCCGCACAGGAAATGGACCGCCGGGTCGGCTCTGTGTTGCGCAAGGTATTGCGCATGGGGTCTGCCCAGCAGCCTGCGTCGCTGCCGTGGGCCGGAACCTTTCACAGCATCGGTGCGCGCCTGTTGCGCGACTGTGCCCATCGTATCGGGCTGTCCGAGTCCTTCACGGTTCATGACCGGGGCGACGCCGAGGACCTCATAGGCTTGCTGCGTCACGAGTTGGGACTGACCGCCACGCAGACGCGTTTTCCCCTGAAAGGCACCTGCCTGAGCATCTACTCCCGGGTCGTAAACAGCCAGGAGCCGCTGGCCGACGTACTGGCCAGTACGTTTCCGTGGTGCGCCCAATGGGAAGCAGAACTCAAACGGCTGTTTCAGGCGTATATGGCCGCCAAGCAGGACCAGCAGATTCTGGATTACGACGATCTGCTGCTTTATTGGGCCGAGATGATGGCCGACCCCGGCATTGCCGCGGACCTGTCGGGGCGTTTCGATCATGTGCTGGTCGACGAGTACCAGGATACCAATCGCCTGCAGGCCGGAATTCTGCACGCCCTCAAACCCGATGGGCGTGGCCTGACCGTGGTCGGCGACGATGCGCAATCCATCTACGCCTTTCGGGCAGCGACCGTGCGCAATATTCTGGATTTTCCGCAGCAGTTCCAGGCGCATGTGGTGACCCTGGAGCGCAATTACCGCAGCACTCAGCCCATACTGGATGCTTCCAACGCGATGATCGCCCAGGCCAAAGAGCGCTATGCCAAGGCATTGTGGACCGACCGGGCCTCGCAGCAGAAGCCGCAACTGGTCAACGTCAGCGATGAGGCGGGGCAGGCGCGCTGGATCGCCGACCAGGTGTTGGCGCAACGGGAAGAGGGCGCCCGGCTGACGTCGCAGGCCGCGCTTTTCCGCACAGCCAGCCACAGCGCTGCGCTCGAACTCGAATTGACCCGGCGCAACATTCCGTTCGTGAAGTTCGGGGGGTTACGCTTTCTGGAGGCCGCGCACATCAAGGATCTGATGTCGGTGTTGCGCTGGGCCGAGAACCCCCGTTCGCGCCTGGCCGGCTTTCGTGTGGCGCAATTAGTCGCCGGTATCGGCCCGGCCACGGCCGGAAAATTGATGGATGCCATGGCCGCTGCGGCGGATCCTCAAGCGTGTCTGCAGGCCTTCAAGCCCCCTGTGGCCGGGCCGCAATGGGACGGGCTTGTCCGTGTCCTGGGCGAGTTGCGTGCGTCCCAGGTGCGCTGGCCGGCGGACGTGGAATTGGCTCTGACCTGGTATGCGCCTTTGCTAGAGACGCTGTATGACGATGCCGCCGTGCGCAAGACCGATCTGGAGCAACTGGCGCGTCTGGCCGGCGGCTATCCTTCGCGCGAGCGGTTTCTGACCGAGCTGACGTTGGATCCTCCCTCCGCCACCAGCGGCGAGTCGGGGACGCCTTTGCGGGATGAGGATTACATGATTCTTTCCACTATTCACTCGGCCAAGGGCCAGGAATGGAAGACGGTCTACGTACTCAATGCCGTCGACGGTTGCATTCCTTCCGATATGGCTACCGACAGCAGCGACGAAATCGAGGAAGAGCGGCGGCTGCTGTATGTGGCCATGACCCGGGCGCAGGAGCGGCTGCAGGTCATTGTGCCGCAGCGGTTTTATGTGCATCAACAAAGCGGACTGGGCGACCGACATGTGTATGCTGCCCGCACACGGTTTCTGCCCGATGCGCTCATGCCTCTTTTTGAGCATCTGCCCAAGCCGCCCGAGCTTCCCTTCGGACGTTCGGCGGGCCTGCAGGCCGCTTCGGGCGCTCCTGTGATCGACGTCGGTCAACGTCTACGCAAGCTGTTCTCCTGAGCTATCATGCCCGATGGCCGGGCGTTGCCGGCCTTCGGTCACAAGGGAGAGCGCATGGCTCAGGAGTCCACGGCCGCCGAGCCGCCCGTCAACCAGGTCGTCGCATCGGTCGCCTATATCAATGGCCGGCGCTCACGCGAAGTGCCCATTGCCGAGGTGGGCGACTACGTCGGTGGCGACAAGGGCATGCTCTGGATAGGGCTGCGCAACCCGACGGTGGAGTGCATCACTCAGGTGGTCGACGCACTTGGCGCCAGCGTCAAAAATCGCGAAAAAATGATCGAGACGCATCGGCGGCCCAAGATCATCGACTACGGAAATATGGTTCTCATCGTGGCCATTACCGTGGAGATCGATGCCGGCCGGCCTGTGTTCGGCGAAACCCAGTATCTGGTGGGTGAGGGGTTTCTGGTCACCGTGCGTCGCAGCGCGTTGTCCACGCACAGCACGCTGCGAGAGCGGCTGGAGTCCGCCCCGGACTTGCTCAAACGCGGCAGCGACTACATCACCTCCGAACTGCTCGACCTGCTGGTGGATCGCTATGTGGCGGCAGCCGGCCAGCTCGAGAGCGTGGTCGAGCATGCCGAACAGAAGCTGCTCATACGAGGCGCCAAGGACGCCGACATCCGCAAGCTGTATCGGCAGCGGCGAGATCTCTTGCGTATCCACAACGCCATCGCGCCCATGGCCGAGATCTGCCGGCGTCTGGCGCGGGTCGAAATGTCGGCCATCGATGCACAGGCCAGACCTTATTTCGCGGAGGTTGCCGACCGGGTCGTGCGTGTCGATGAGCTCATCAATGCCTTGCGCGAAGCATTGGCCTTCGCTTTCGAAGCCAGCCTCATGATCGGGCAAGGCCAACAGAACGACACGACCCGGAAATTGACGTCATGGGCGGCCATTCTGGCGGTGCCGACTGCCGTGGCCGGCATCTACGGCATGAATTTTGAATACATGCCGGAACTCAAAGCCCACTGGGGCTATCCAATCACTTTGAGCGTGATAGTTACAATTTGCGCCGTTCTGTATTGGCGGTTCCGAAAGTCAGGCTGGCTCTGAGCCGGCTCATCGAGCGAGGTAGCCTTGCCCCACACCGGCTTTTCCAATCGCGCCGCGCGCCGGCTGGGGCGGCGCATGGCCAGCCTCGCTGCGGCCTTGGCGGTGGGAGCGGTGGTGGCCTGGTTCCAGGTGGATCACAGCCGTCCTGCCACGCCGGGCCCTGCGGGTGCCGGGGCAGGGTTGCCGGTGGCCAGCTATGAGATACACGGCACGGTAGTCAGTGTGGCCGATGGCGATACGGTCACGCTGCGGTCGGCCGGCGGCCAACGGCGTATCCGGCTCGACAGCATCGATGCGCCTGAAGCCGGTCATGGACGCGACGAACCGGGGCAGCCTTATGCCGAAGCTTCGCGGCAGCACCTCGCCGCCCTAGTGACGGGCAAGAACCTGACGGCGCAGTGTTACGAGAAAGATCAATACGGCCGCGACCTATGCGCGCTGATGCTGCCCGACGGTCGCTCGGTCAATCGGGAGCAGGTCGCCGCGGGCAACGCCTGGGCCTATACCGCCAGGCGCGGGGATTACCTCCGGGATAAGGCCATGCCCGAACTGCAGCGCCGGGCGCGCGAGGCGCGCCTGGGCCTGTGGGCCGAGGGAGGTGCCATGGAACCCTGGAAATGGCGTTACGACTGCTGGAAAGAAAAGCGCTGCTGACCAAGACTAGCGGCCAGGGAAAAGCGGCCCGGTCTTGGTAGGGTATTTGATCCGTGTTTGCTATTCTTCTGGCGCAGAAAACGGGATACGTTTTGATGACATTGCAACGCATATCAGGCAGCTTGCTGCGCGGAGGGCTGGCCCTCTTCACGATGGTGGCCGTTCTGGCGGGCTGTTCGCGCGAAAGCCCGATCAACAGCCCCTATCTGTCCGGAGCGCTTGCCGACAATACGCTGTATACGGCCTTCGTCAAGCGATCGCCGAAGTATCTCGATCCGGCCAGTTCCTACTCGACCGACGAGACGCCGTACACCTATAACATCTATGAGCCGCTCTACGGGTATCACTACCTCAAGCGGCCCTACGAGCTTATCCCGCGTGCGGCCAGCGAGATCTCGCATCCGGTCTATCTGGATGCTCAAGGACAGCCGTTGCCGGATGACACGCCAGGCGATCGTGTCGCCGAAAGTGTTTATGACATCAAGCTGCGCCCGGGTATCCGTTATCAGCCCCATCCGTCTTTCGCGCGCAAGGAGGATGGCAGCTACGCCTACTATCCTCTGGCGGCAGGCGAGCTGGATGACAAGTTCTACATTCCCGACTTCGCGCAGACAGGCAGCCGCGAGCTGACGGCCCATGATTACGTCTACGCCTTTCGCCGGCTGGCCAGCCCGAGAGTCGTCTCGCCCATCTACTCGCTGATGGCGGAGTACGTCGTCGGTATGCAGCAGTACGGCGACCACCTGCGCGAACGCGATCGCGCGCAGCGCCAGGGACTGGCGGCCGGCAAGCATGATCTTCCCTGGCTGGATCTACGCCCGGCCGACGGCTTCGATGGCGTTCAGGCGCTTGATGATCACACGCTGCGCATACGGGTCAAGGGCAAGTACCCTCAGTTCAAGTATTGGCTGGCCATGACGTTTACCGCACCTGTGCCCTGGGAGGCGGATCGTTTCTACAGCCAGCCCGGCATGGCCGAGCATGACCTGTCGCTCAACACCTGGCCGGTGGGCACGGGCCCCTACATGCTGGTCGAGTCGCGTCCCAATTGGCGTCACGTGCTGGCCCGCAATCCCAATTTTCATGGCGAAGCCTATCCTTGCGACGGCGAGCCCGGAGACAAGGAAGCGGGGTTGCTGGCCGATTGCGGCAAACCCACCCCCTTCATCGACAAGGTGGTGTTCAGCGTCGAAAAAGAGGCCCTGCCGCTTAGCGGCAAGTTTCTGCAGGGCTATTACGATGTGCCCCAGGTCGAGCGCGGCGAGTATGGGGTTTCCATGTTGGTGGCCGCGGGAGACTCTCAGGACAAGGCCGCGCTGTACCGCGAACGCGGCATCCGGCTGCCGACCACGGTCGAGACGTCCAACTGGTATATGGGCTTTAACTGGCTGGATCCGGTCGTAGGCAAGGGCGACACGCCCCAGCAGGCCGAGCGCAATCGCAAGCTGCGCCAGGCCATCAGCATTGCCTTTGACTGGGAGGAGTACATCAACATCTTTGAAAACGGCCAGGCCGCCGTGGCGTATGGCCCGGTGCCGCCGGGCGTGTTGGGATACCAGCCGCTGCCGCAGGGCTATAACCCCAAGGTTTACGATCTGGTCGATGGCAAGCCGGTGCGCAAATCACTGGACGTGGCGCGCCGGTTGTTGGCGGAGGCCGGCTATCCGGACGGACGCAACGCCGAGACGGGGGCGCCGCTGGTGCTTTACTACGATGCCATGAGTGGCGCCGGCTCAAACCCGCAATTCGACTGGATGCGGCGGCAATTGGGCAAGATCGGCATTCAGATGGATATCCGTTCTACCGACTACAACCGTTTCCAGGACAAGATGCGGCGTGGCAGCGCCCAGCTTTTTCTCTGGGGCTGGAACGCCGACTATCCCGATGCGGAGAACTTCCTGTTTCTGCTCTACGGGCCCAATGCCAAGGCCAAAAACGGCGGAGAAAACGCGGCCAACTACGAAAACCCGGAGTTCGACCGCCTGTTCGAGCAAATGAAATTCCTCGATGACGGGCCTGAAAAAGAAGCCATCATTGCCCGCATGGTCGAGGTGGTCCGGCGGGATGCCGTCTGGATGTTCGGGTTCTTCCCCATGTCGGGCGGCGCCTACCAGCAATGGGTGGGCAACGCCAAACCGACGCAGATGGTGCGCAATACCTTGCAGTACATGAAGGTCGATCCGGCCTTGCGAGTCCAGAAGACCGACCAGTGGAATTCTCCGCACTGGTGGCCGCTAGGTGTCCTGGTACTCCTTCTGGCCCTGGCCATTATCCCTTCCTACATCACCCTTAAGCGGCGCGAGCGCCAGACGGCCTTCGGCACCCGGGAGCGACAATCATGACCAGTTATGTGCTGCGCCGGTTGCTCTACGGGGTGCTGATACTCATCGGTGTCAACCTCTTTACCTTCCTGCTGTTTTTCGCCGTAAACACCCCTGACGACATGGCCCGGCTGGCGATCGGCGGGCAGCGGACAAGTCAGGACGCCATCGAGAAATGGAAGGCTGACCGCGGCTACGACAAGCCGCTGTTCGTCAATAACCAGCAAGCCGGCGCGCAGCGCTTTACCGACACGGTGTTCTATCAGCGTTCCGTGCCGCTGCTGACCATGGATTTCGGTGCTTCAGACGCCGGCCGCGACATCGGCCGAGAGATCAAAACGCGCATGTGGCCGAGCCTGGCGCTGGCGCTGCCGTCGTTCTTTCTCGGGTTGTTCGCCAGTATCGTGTTTTCGCTGACGCTGGTGTTTTTCCGTGCGACACGGCTGGACTTCTGGGGTGTGGTCTTGTGCGTGGTGCTTCTGTCGATATCGAGCCTGTTCTACATCATTGCCGGGCAGTGGCTGTTTGCCAAACTCTGGCAGCTCGTGCCGTATTCGGGCTATGCGGGCGGGTTGGACAGTATCAAGTTTCTGGCATTGCCGGTCCTGGTGGCGGTTGTCTCGCGCCTCGGGCCCGAGGCGCGTTTCTATCGCAGTATTTTTCTCGAGGAAATCGGCAAGGACTATGTGCGTACCGCAAGAGCCAAGGGGCTCAAGGAGTCGGTCGTGTTGTTTCGACATGTGCTGCGCAATGCCTTGTTGCCGATTCTGACCAGCACGGTGTCGGCCATTCCGCTGCTGTTCATGGGCAGCCTGATCGCTGAGTCCTTCTTCGGCATTCCCGGATTGGGCAGCTACACCATTGATGCCATCAGCGCGCAGGACTTCTCCATCGTGCGCGCCATGGTGTTTCTGGGCTCTGCGCTCTATATTCTCGGCCTCATTCTGGCCGACATATCCTATACGCTGGCCGACCCCCGCGTGCGATTCGAGTGACCGCCATGCCACGTTTCGTATTCCTCTGGACGGATGTTGCTCTGTATCTGATGGTGCTGGCTGTGTTGGCCTATGTATACCGGGTGCGGCGCAGCCCCGCTTTGCGTGCGACCTGGCGCAGAGTGGCGGCCGATGCGCCGGCCATGTGCTCGGCCGTGGTGTTGTCATGCTTTGTCGTCGTCGGCCTGCTGGATTCGGTGCACTTTCAGTTGCGCCTGCCGCCGGCGCCCGCCGCCACGGCGGCGACATCACCGACCTATGCGCCGGTGGTGACGTCGCTGCTCGATAGCCTGTTGGCGCCATCGGTGCTGGCCAAGCCGGAAAAAACCTATTCCGCGCCCCTGGCGTCGCATCAGTTTTCCAAAGAGAGCATGGTGGCCGAAGATGGGGCGGTCAGCCGCGGTTTCCCGCGGCTGCGGCATGGCGGTGCGCATTTGCAGGATCCGGCAACAGAGTCGTGGCCAGATATCCGCTTGCGGCTGGCGCGCGGCTTGGGTGCCGGGCTGGCGGTGTCCCTGCTGTTGGCCGGTGCGCTGGCCTTCTGGCTGGGCCGGCGCACCGGCGCCGCAAGGGTGGGGGCTGCGGATCTCTTGCGCGGCAATAGTGTCGTGCCCTGGCGTGCCATGCTGATGACGCTGGCCTGCATCGTTGTACTGGCCGGGACGATTGGCGCACTGTCTACCGGATATCATGTGCTGGGTACGGATCGCACGGGCAATGACGTGCTCTGGCAGGCTCTCAAGAGCATACGCACTGCGCTGGTGATAGGCACGCTCACCACGCTGGCGATGCTGCCTCCGGCTATCGTGTTTGGTCTTGCCGCGGGGTATTTCAAAGGCAAGGTCGATGACGTCATTCAGTACATCTATACGACGTTGACCTCGATTCCTGGCGTGCTGCTGGTGGCGGCCTGCTCGCTCATGATGCAGGTCTACATAGAAAACCACGCCGAGTACTTCAATACGTCGGCCGCGCGTGCCGATGCCCGGCTGTTTCTGCTTTGCATGATTCTCGGCCTGACCGGCTGGTCGGCACTGTGCCGCTTGCTGCGCGCCGAGACGCTCAAGCTGCGCGAGCAGGAGTACATCCAGGCGGCACGGGCATTCGGTGTATCGCACTGGCGGATCATGGCGCGGCATCTGCTGCCTAACGTGATGCACATTGTGTTGATCACCGCCGTGCTGGAGTTTTCGGGGCTTGTGCTTTATGAGGCCGTGCTCTCGTATCTCGGGATTGGCGTCGACCCGAGCATGAGCTCCTTTGGGTCGATGATCGATGGGGCCCGACTGGAGATGTCGCGAGACCCCATGATTTGGTGGAATCTTCTGACGGCCTTCGTCTTTCTGTTGGCGCTGGTGCTGGCGGCCAACTTGTTTGCCGATGGCGTGCGAGACGCGTTCGATCCTCGCAGCCGGCGTTTCCGTTTCAAACTCAAGCCGGTCAGCGGAGGCACCCCATGAGCTTGCTTCATGTTCAAGATCTGGAGGTGGCCGTCGCCTCCGAAGACAGGCTGGCGCACGTCGTCAAGCGCCTGAGTTTTGCCATCGAGCGAGGCGAGACATTCGCGCTGGTGGGTGAGTCGGGCAGCGGCAAGAGCATGACCGCGCTGGCTCTTCTGCGTTTGCTGCCTGATGCGGGGCGCATCGTGGGTGGCCAAGTCAATCTCCAGGCCCAGGATCTGAACCGCCTGAGCGAGCGTCAGATGCGCGATGTGCGCGGCGGGCAGATCGGCATCATTTTCCAGGAGCCCGCCACCAGTCTTAACCCGGTCATGCGCATCGGGCAGCAGATCGTCGAAACCCTCATCGCGCACACGGCCTTGCGCGGGGCAGCCGCAAGACGACGAGCCATCGAGTGGCTCACGCGGGTGGGCATCCCTGAACCCGACAGGCGCATCGACGACTATCCGTTTCAGTTTTCCGGCGGCCAGAAGCAGCGCATCATGATCGCTATTGCGCTGGCCGCCGAGCCCCGGTTGCTGATCGCCGACGAGCCCACGACAGCTTTGGATGTGACGGTGCAGGCCCAGGTGCTGGAGTTACTGGCCGATATCCAGCGCGAAATCGGCATGGCCGTGTTGTTGATCACGCACGACCTGGCCATCGTGCGGCAGACCGCGCATCACGTCGCTCTGATGCGCGGCGGAGAGATCGTGGAGGCGGGCGACGCCGCGACCTTTTTCGCTGCTCCCCGTCATCCTTACGCGCGCCAGTTGTTCGAGGCTATTCCTACCTTTGAGAAGCGCGGACGCCCGCTGTCGGCCGTGCGGCCCGTCGGCTCAGCGCTGGGCGCTGCGCCAAACCGGCCATCGCCGGCTTCGCCCGGGCAGGTCGTGCTCGATGTGCAGGATTTGCGGGTGCACTATCCGGTGCGCGAGGGAGTGTTGCGCCGCCCGGTGTCATGGATCAAGGCGGCCGACGGCGTCAGCTTCTCGCTGCGGGAAGGCGAAACGCTGGCGCTTCTGGGGGAGTCGGGTTGCGGCAAGACCACGACCGGCAAGGCGTTGTTGCGGCTGATCGATGGCGCGCGCGTCACCGGCCGCGCTTTGCTGGCGGGTCGAGACCTGCTGACTGCCGACCGCCGGACCATGCAAGCGTTGCGGCGCGAGATCCAGATCGTGTTTCAGGATCCATATGCCTCGCTGGATCCGCGTATGCGCGTGGGCGACATTCTCGACGAAGGCGTGGCGTCGCTGCATCCGGAGCTTTCTGCCGCGCAGTGGCAGGCCCGAGCCCAGGATCTGCTGCAACGCGTTGGCCTGCCTGCAGACACGGTACGGCGCTACCCGCACGAGTTCTCTGGCGGACAGCGGCAGCGCATCGCCATCGCGCGGGCGCTGGCCGTGGAGCCGCGTGTGCTGATCTGCGACGAACCGACGTCCGCGCTGGATGTCTCGGTTCAGGCGCAGATCCTTGACCTGTTGCGCGAACTCCAGGCCGAGCTCGGCATTGCCTATCTGTTCATCACTCACAACTTCGGAGTCGTCGAGTACCTGGCAGATCGCATTGCTGTCATGGCAGGCGGGCGCATCGTCGAGATCGATGAGGCTGCCACGGTGTTGCAGCGGCCGGGTCACGAATTGACCCAGCGGCTGCTCGAGGCGGTCCCCAGGCTGGTGTTCGGTCCGGTTCAGGGCGGTTAAGGCAGGTAGCGGTACTCCACATCCCATTGGGATTCGCCGATTTTTTCAAAGCCGTGGGCCAGATAAAACGCGTTGGAACGGCTGCCCTTCAGTGCAGCCAATTCGATGCTGGCTCGCAGAGTGCGCGCGCGCGCGCAAAGTTCTGCCAGCAGACGTGAGCCTATTCCGTGGCCACTGTAATCGGGGGCGAGGTAGAAGTGCGTCAGCCGCCAGACGGGCTGCCGATCATTGAGAATGTAGAAGCCAGCGCGTACGCCGTCGACCAGGATGTGCCGGGTGAGTGCCGGGATGAAGCCGGCGCGTAGCCGTTGGTGGGAGCGCTGCGGATCAAAGCGTCCCAGGGCTTGCAGGCTGGCACGTATGGCCGCGAGCCTGAGCATGGCCAGGCCCTCGAAATCGGATTCCCGGGCAATGGGGGTGTGCAGCATCATGGCCGGCTGCCTCCAGTGTCATCGACCTGTGCAGCATAGCCAAATCCCGGCACGGCAGGCGAGGGCGGGCCTTGCGCACTGTTTCAGCCGATTTCCGGCCTCAGAGCAATTGCCACAGCCCGAACGTCACTGCCAGGCCAACCACCGAAACAATGGTCTGCAAGGCAGACCAGACCGCGAAGGTCTGTTTCAGTGTCAGGCCGAAATACTCCTTGACCATCCAGAATCCGGCATCGTTGACGTGGCAGAAAAAGACGGAGCCCGCGCCGATCGACAGTGCCAGCAGCGCGCCGTGGGTGGTCGACAGGCCGACTGCCAGTGGTGCAATGATGCCAGCGGTCGTGGTCGTGGCGACCGTGGCCGAGCCGGTGGCCTGGCGCAGCGCCACGGCAACGATCCAGGCCAGCAGAAGCAAGGGCATTTGGCTCTGGGTGGCAATCTTGCTGATGGTGTCACTCATGCCGGCGCTCAGAAGCACCTGCTTCAGCCCGCCGCCTGCCCCGATCGTGAGCAGCAGTCCGGCGATCGGAGGCAAGGCGCGGCGCAGAGTCTTGCCGACGGCGTCGCGGCTCGTACCTTGTGCCCAGCCCAGCAGGACAATGGCCGCCAGTACCGCCACCGACAAGGCCACGATGGGTTCGCCCAGGAAGTCCAGCACGTCATAGGGCAAGCTGTCCTTGGTCAGGCTGATGCGCGCGACCGTGCGGCCCAGCATCAGCGCCACCGGAAGCAGAATGATGAAGAGGGATACGCCGAAGCTGGGCAGGCGGTTCGCATCACGGCTGTTGGTAAACAGCTGGCCCAGTTCCTCGGGCTCGGCGACCGGCATGCGTGGTGCCAGCCACCGGGCATAGATCGGGCCTGCGAGGATGACGGCAGGAATGGCGGTCAACAGGCCCAGCGCCATGGTCATGCCCAGGTCGGCGTGCAAGACGCTGATCGCGATCAGCGGGCCGGGGTGGGGGGGCACCAGCGCGTGCAGCGTCGTCATGCCCGCCAAGGCTGGGATGCCCACCGCCAGAATCGGCAAGCCGGAGCGACGAGCCATGACAAAGATGATGGGCACCACCATCACCAGCCCGACCTCGAAGAACAGCGGCAGACCGACGATCATGGCCACGCCCGCCATCACCCAGGGCAATGCCCGGCCCTGCGCCTTGTCCAACAGCGAGTTGACGATGCGGTCCGCCCCACCGGATTCGGCCAGCAGCGCCCCCAACATTGCCCCCAGGGCGATGATCAGGCCGGCATCGCTCAGAATGCCGCCAGCGCCTTGGCTGAAGCTATGGCCCAGTTTGTCCAGCGGCAGGCCGACGGCCAGGCCGACCCCGAAGGCGCCAAGCAGAATGGCCAGAAATGGTGCGATTCTCAGAGCGCTAATCAGTACCACGATGGCCAGCAGGGCCACAACACAGTAGGTGACGAGCTGGGTGTCGTAAGCCGTCCAAGCGGCTTGAGCAATGGAAGTCATGCGGGTCCTCGGTCTCTCTTGCTCTTTCTATCCTACTTCAGGCTTGCTGACGGATAGATGTCACGGTTGAGCTCCAGCCAGGCGAGCGCCGCATGGGAGAGATAACCGCCGCGGCGCCAGATCAAGGCCATTTCCCATACGGCATCGCGATCATCGAGCTCCACCAGCCGCACGCCGGGTTGCTGGCGCTGCTCGGCCACCAGGCGAGGCAGAAAGCCGATGCCCAGGCCGGAGGCGACCAGCGCCACAATGAAATCGATCTGACCACTGCGCGCTGCCGTGGTCGGGGTATAGCCGACGCGTTCGCAAGCCGAGATCAGCACGTGGTTGAGAGCAAACCCGCTTTCGAACATCAGAAAGGGGGTCTCGCGCAATTCGGCCAACCGCAAGCGGCGCGATCGCGCCATCGGATGGTCCGGCGGCATGAGGACCATGAGGGGCTCGCGCGCGACGGGCTGCTACTCGAATGCGTCCGGCACAGGCGTGAGCGTTGCACCCAATTCGATATCGCCGCTTAGCACCATGTCTTCCAGACGCCTGCTGCCGTGCTCGGCCAGGCTGATTTCGATGCCCGGATACCGGCTGCGAAACCGCGCGAACAGCGGCGCAAACAGCACACTGCTGCCCAGGGTGGGCAGACCCAGGCGCAAGATGCCCCGCTTCAGGCCGCGGAGTTCCTCGAGCTCGGCGACCAGGTCGTCGCGCTGCGCCAGCATTGCCTGAGGCCGCCGAAACACCACATCCCCGGCCTGGGTCAGGCGGGGAGGATGGCGTTGGCGGTCCAGCAAGGGCATGCCGATCTCTTCTTCCAGTTGCCGCACGGCTTTGCTGACGGTCGGTTGCGTAGCGTGGATGGTACGTGCGGCTTGAGAAAAGCCGCCTTGTCGCACGACTTCACAAAACGCCCGCAGGGCACGCAAGTCCATGGATATTCCAATTTTGAATAGTGCAGATGAAATGAATTCATTTTATCTATGTCATGGAAAGGCGTACAACATCTACAGCGCCCAAGCTTCCGTCGACAGAGAAGTGCGCATTGGGAGTGTTGTCATGTTTTCTCGTAGTTGGACCCTCGGACGCAGCTATCTGAGGCGCAGCCGATTGATGCAGATCGGGGTGATCGCCAGCTTTGCCTGGGCTGGGCAGGCGTTGGCGCAATGGGGCAATTTGCCCGTTCCGGGCAGCGTGCTCGGCTTGACCATGGTGTTGCTGCTGCTGGCCAGCGGCGTTATGCGCGTGAATCACATCCGCCGGGGCGCGAGCTGGCTTCTGGCCGAAATGCTGCTGTTTTTCGTTCCCGCCGTGCTTGCTGATGTCGTCGCCCTGGTGTTCTGGCCGTTGGCCACGGTCATGGCTTATGTCTGCGCACGTGCGGTATATCGCCGCCGCGGCTATTGGTGGAGCTCCACCTTGGTCATGGCGCCGGCCTTGCTACTGGCGTTGGCGCTGTGTCTGCACGCCGGTTATGCCGACTATATGCGTGGCAGCCATTGGCTGATGGCCATGCTCAGTCCAGTCATTGTTTCCTTTGCCTTGCCGCTGTATCAGGAGCGCGCACTCATTCGCCGTTATTGGCCGATTCTGTTGGTGGGGGTGACGGTGGGTAGCACCATCGCCGGGGTCAGCGCCTGGCTGCTGGCCAGTTGGCTGGACCTGCCGGCCGAGGTGCGCATGAGTCTGGTGCCGCGCTCTGTCGCCACGCCATTTGCCATGACCCTGTCGTCCAAGCTTGGGGGAGTCCCTGATCTGACGGCGGTGTTCGTCATTGTCACGGGCGTATTGGGCGCGCTCATGGGACAGACCCTGCACCGTTGGTTGCCCTTGCGCTCATCGCTGGCGCGCGGAGCGCTCTTTGGCATGGGCGCGCACGGCGCCGGCGCGGCCAAGGCGCGCGAGCTGGCCGCCGAAGAGGGCTCGATTGCCGGGTTGGTGATGGTGCTGGCGGGCCTGTCCAATGTCTTGATCACTCCCGGTGTGGCCTACCTGCTGGCCAGCTGAGCGCTTGCTACCCGAGCGCTCGTGCCGGGTGTACAGTGGCTTTGACTACTGCCGGGGAGGGCATCATGAAAATCGCAAACGGGATGCGGGGGCTGGCCATGATCTGGACCATGGCTGGCCCGGCGCAGGCGGCCGGTCCGTTGGACGCCGCGCGTGAGATGGTGGCGCGCCAAGACCTCGGCGTGGCCTTGCTGCCCATGGGCATGGCCGCGGCGTTGCGCACGCAAACGTATGCCGGCTTGGTTCAGCATCTGGGCGCTGATAAAGCCCACATGTTGCTCGAAGAAGAGCTCAAGCGTGCGGCGCCTACCTATCGCGTCCAGTGGGAAGAAAACCTCGCCCAGGCCTATAGCCAGTTCTTCACGGCAGCCGAACTGCACTCGGTAGCCGAAAAAGGCGATGCCGCGCCCGAGGCCGCCAAAATGCAAAGCGCGGCCAATCAGGTTGGCGCGGCGATGATGCAGCTGTCTGCGCCACTGCTGAGCCAATATGTGGCCGATGCCTTGCTCGGCGCGCAAAAACGCGCCAGTGCGGGTTAGTCCTTGACCAGGCCGCTGTCGACCACGAGATTCTGGCCCGTCACCGCGCGCGACCACGGCGACAAGAAAAACAGAACCGCGTCGGCAAATTCGGCCGGCGTGGTGACACGGCGCAAGGGGGTCAGGCTGGCGATCAGCTCGAAGACGGCTTCGGGTGTCGATGAGCTGGCATCGGTGGTTTGCAGCAGTCCGCCTGAGACCATATTGACCGTAATGCCATCGGGGCCAAGATCCTGCGCGGCGGTGCGGGTCAGCGACAGCAAGGCAGCCTTGGAAGCCGTGTAGTCGTGGTACGGCACGACCGGGTTCTGTACCAGGTTGGTGCCAATGTTGACGATGCGTCCAAACCCGGCCTGCCGCATGGCGGGCAGCGCGGCCTGCATGGTGTTCAGTGCCCCTTTGACGGCACCGCTGAGTTGACCCTCAAAGCGGTCCCAGGTGATATCGCCCAGCAGGGGGCGGGCATCGCCATCAAAGCGGAAATCGGCCAGCGCATTGTTGACCACCGACAGGACGGGCTGGCCCGTGTGGTCGGCCGCCGCGGCCAGCATCGCGCGTACCTGGGCGGCATCCGTGACGTCAGCCTGCAGCGCGATGGAAAGGGGGCCGAGTTCTTCAGCCAACGCCTGGGCCTGGCGCTGGCTGCGGCGATAGTTGATGATGACGCGGGCGCCGGCCTGTGCGAGGGCACGCGCGATCGCGGCACCCAGACCGCGGCCTGCGCCAGTGACCAGAACGGTTTGTGCGGATAGGTCCATATGAATCTCCTGTACGCGGGCATTATGCCTGCTGCAGGAGGCCGCCATCGCGACAGTGCGCGGCGTGCGCCGGCACCAGGGCGGAAACGAAACTGCCCCGGACACACCGGGGCAGTCGGGCAGTCAGACCACCGCTGGCTTAATGCCCGGTGCTGTCGGCCTGGCGGCTGGCTTCGAACAGGAACCAGGTACGCTTTTCCGTCTCGTCGATCCAGTTTTCGAGCAGACTGGAACTGGCGATGTCGTGGTATTCGTCGGTCACGTCATGCGCTTCGCGCAGGGCCGCAGCCAGCGTCTTGTTGTCATCGCGCAGCTCGGCCAGCATGTCCAGCGGCTGGACGTAATCGGCATCGTTATCCAGCACGCGTTGCATGCGGGCGATGTGGCCGATGGAGCGCAGCGTGGTGCCACCGATCTTGCGCACGCGTTCTGCCAGCGCGTCGGTCATGGCAAACAGTTCGTCGCCTTGCTCGTCGAGCATCAGATGGTAGTCACGGAAGTGCGGGCCGCTGACGTGCCAGTGGAAGTTCTTGGTTTTGAGGTAGAGGGCGAAGACGTCAGCCAGCAGCTGGTTCAGGGCCGCAGAGATGTCGCGGGTCGCGGCCGCGGCCAGATCAGTCGGGGTGGCTAGGGGGCGCTTGCGGCGTTGTGCCGCGGCGCTCTTCTGTTTCGGATCCAGTTTCTTGACCATAGCAAGCAACTCCTTTTTTGAGGGTATGTCCGAGTCAGTTCCGGCGATGTGAATCATGCCGGCTCGCCTCTAGCGTAAACCCCATGGCCTGCTTTGCCAACCCGTGATCGTGCGAGGACATGACATGGCGCAATGCCGCGAGGTTGCATTGCGTGTGCGGATGGGCGAGGATGGCATACGTTGAACCAACCTCGTGCGGCCAGGCGCCGCCGGCATTCGGGAGTGACAGGTATGGAATGGAAAATCGTGCGTAGCGGCTGGGTGGGCGACCGCAATTTCGATGTCGAGATGAGCGAAGAAACGGCCGGCTTCGTGCCCCGCGTAAAAGTGTATGGTTTTCCGACGTTGGATGTGGCCGATGCCCCCTATCCTACCGAGGCGCTAGCGCTCAAGGGCGCGCTGCGTCGCCTGTCGCAGGAATTCGACGAAGAGCCGCGTTTCGAGTAAGACCTTGGGGGGTTCATGCTTGCCTGAGCCCCCGACCCGTTTTGTGCCGCGCAGTGCAGCAGTCCGTCGCGCCCACGGTGCTGCGGCTGCCTCATGACCGAGGCGAAGCACTGGCGTCTGCCAGACGCCGTGTTTTAGCCCGGCTTGCGTGAAGCCGGCGGCTGAATGACGGCCTCGGGGCTGTCCACCAGAACGCATTGTTTGCCCGTACGCTTGCAGTGGTCACGTACCCGCCAGTAGGCGTCGTGACTGATGCAGCCAGTCTGGCAGATGACCAGATCCGCTGCGTGCAGACTGGCCTCCAGGGCCTCTTCTTCGCCCTCATGGGTGAGAAACCGCCCGCCGGTGCTTTCCACCAGTTGCCGGGCCAGGCCAGCGGTGTTGCCGTCGCCGCCCACACAAAGCACGGCCCGGGTGCCTGCACCGTTGCGCTGGCGGGCCAGTGTGCGGACTCTTTCCATGAGTTGTTCGACTTGTCGCGCCAGGGTTTTGCGCCGCGGCAGTTGCGCGGCCTCGCGCAACGCCTGCTGATCCGCCTCGGCCCAGGCCATGCGCGTGTCGCGCAGAATGACCGCTAGACGGGTCTGGAACAGGGCATTTTCAAGGTGGTCGATACGTTCGGCCTGGCGGCGCAGGCGCACGGAGCAATCGGCCTGGATGCGGCCGTAGGCTTGCAGCAGGGCAGCGTGCTCGGAGCGAAGCTGCTCAGTGTCGGATAGCGTGGTCATGCGGCCTCCTGGAACGAACGCGGCGGAATTCGCGCAGATCAAAAGTATAATTGATAATCATTATTATTTGTTGACCTGAGTTTATACGTCTGCGCGGCGGACTCTGCCCGAGCATCCCAGGGAGATTCCTCCTACAATTAGGGGTTTGGCTTCGGTCAGGGGCATTTCCTGATCTCATCCCGCCCTCGCGGTTTTTCTTGCCCATGCCTGGTAGTTCCGCCATTTCTTTCCTGCGCACCTTGTGCAGCCTGCGTTGGTTAGCCATCGGTGGGCAGGCCATTACCGTGCTGGTGGCCAGCAGCTTGTTGGGCTTGCCCTTGCCGCTGGAGCCCTTGTGGGCCGGCGTCGGGGCGCTGGCGGCTTTCGTGCTGCCAGGCGGCTGGGCGTTTGCTGCGGCCTTGGCCAGTCTGGCGGGTTACACCGCTGCGGCCGTATTCGGGCAGCCCCTGGCCAGCAGCCACAATACTTATTTGTTGCTGCTCTGGGGCCTGGGCGCGAATTTTCTGATTTCGGCAGGTGTGGTGCTGTATTTTTCGACCCGCCTGGCCACCGATATGCGAGCGCAGGAGCGTGAGCTGGCCTTGTTGCGCGAACGTTTCACCCGCAACGAGGGTATCGTCGCGCTGGCCACCCATGCGGCAGCGATGGCGCATGAGTTGAACACGCCGCTGGCCACCATGACGCTGCTGGTCGACGAGGTGCGCGAAGAGCTGCAGGACGACCCGGACCAGCGCGCCGACATCGATACGCTGCGCGAACTACTCGCGTTGTGCCGTGAGCGCATTCGCAATCTGGCCGTGCCCACGGAGGTCGATCTGGTGCGCGTAGTGGGGCAGTGGCGTCTTATCCGGCCTACTATCGACCTGCGCCGCACCGGCAGCCTGCCTGAGTCCTTGCGTGTGGAGCCCTCCATCGCGCACCTTTTGCAGGCGCTGCTGAACAATGCGGCCGATGCGGGCGAGGAGGCGGGCGATCCACGCGTGGATTTGCACCTGGAGTTTCTCGGCGGTGCGTTGCGCGGCGAGGTGCGTGACCATGGACGCGGCTTCGATCCGGATCACACCGTGCTGCCGGCGCTTTTCAATAGCGACAAACCGGGGGGGCTGGGTGTGGGCCTGGCGCTTTCGCATGCCACGGTGGAACAATTAGGAGGTGAAATGGCCATTTCTGCTGCCGAGGGTGGCGGTGCCCGCATCAGCTTCCATCTGCCTTTGGGCGGGACGACATCACCACTATGACGGAATCCAACTCCCCGGTCGGTCTGCTGATCGACGACGACGAACTCTATGTAAAGACGTTGCAGCGCAGCCTGGCACGCCGCGGACTGCAAACCCATGTGGCCTGTAACATTGCCGAGGCGCTGCGCGTAGCCGAGGAGGTGCGGCCGGCGTTCGCTCTGGTCGATCTGCGCCTGGGCGAAGACTCCGGTCTTACCTTGATCCGTCCCTTGCGCGCCCTGCGCGAAGATATGCGCATCCTGTTGGTGACGGGTTACGCCAGTGTGGCCACGGCCGTCGAGGCGATCAAGCGCGGCGCAGACGACTACTTGCCGAAACCGGCCACCGCCCCCATGATATTGAGAACGCTGGGTCTGATGAAGCCGGAAACGGTTACGATTGAAGCGACCATGACCCCGTTGCACCGCCTAGAATGGGAGCACATCCAGCAGGCCTTGCATGAGACGGGTGGCAATGTGTCGGCCGCCGCCCGCCTGTTGGGCATGCACCGGCGCTCTCTGCAGCGCAAGCTCATGAAAAAGCCCGGTCCGGAGCGCGATTCCATGATCGAGTAGCGGATCCGCACCACGAGGCAAATTTTGGCTGCGTCATATTGTCGCAGCCCCTGCTGGCGGCGATACCGGCCATCAGACCCTGCTGATAAGCCTGAAGCCCGCACATTCCAGCCTGACGCCGTTCAGCCTGCGTCATTTTGTCGCACCCCCAGTGGGCGCTGCACTGGCTAAAGTCCAAGTCTGTTCTGGTTCTGTGTGAAATTCCGCGTATTGCGGTCTGACCTCGGACTGTCAAACCTTTTCTCCATCCATCCCAAGGCTGTACGTGAAACACCCCCACCTTGCGACTATCGCGCGCACGCTCGCTGTCGGCGCTGTCCTGCTGCTTGGCGGCTGCACGATGGAAATTCTCTCTCCCAAGGGAGACATCGGCGCCCAGGAAAAAACCCTGCTCCTCACCGCACTCGGCTTGATGCTGTTGATCGTGGTGCCCGTCATTTTCTTGACGCTCTACTTCGCATGGAAGTACCGGGCCTCCAACACGAACGCCGAGTACCTTCCGAAGTGGTCGCACTCGACCCGCATCGAAGTCGTGGTCTGGACGATCCCGTGCATCATCATCGTCATTCTGGCGGTGCTGACCTGGAAGTCCTCGCACGAGCTGGATCCCTATCGCCCGCTTGAGTCGACGGCCAAGCCGGTGACCATCGAGGTGGTGTCGCTGGACTGGAAGTGGCTGTTCATCTACCCGGAATACGGCATTGCCACGGTCAATCAGATCGCCTTCCCGGTCAATACCCCGGTTAACTTCCGCATCACGTCGCAGTCGGTGATGAATTCCTTCTTCATTCCGCAACTGGGCAGCCAGATCTACTCGATGGCGGGCATGGAGACCAAGCTGCACCTGAACGCGTTCGAGGAAGGCGACTACGCCGGCCTGTCGGCGAACTACAGCGGCGGTGGCTTCTCGGGTATGCGTTTCCGTGCGCTGGCCATGTCGCAGCAAGGTTTCGACGACTGGATCCAGAAGGCCAAGGCCGCCAACCAGGCGCTCACGCCTGAGGTCTATGCCGCGCTGATCAAGCCGAGCGAGCACAACCCGGTGGCGCTGTACTCGGATGTGCCTGTCGGCATGTTCGATTACATCGTGCACAACCAAATGAGCAAGATGGCCGGTGTCGACCCTGCGACGTGTACGCCCGCCTCGAAGAATCTGATCGCTGTTGCGGAGTAATTGATGTTCGGAAAACTCACTCTGGAGGCCGTTCCGTACCATGAACCTATCGTCATGGTTACGCTGGCCGCTGTCGCCCTGGGAGGCCTCGCGCTCCTGGGCGCGATAACCTATCTGGGCAAGTGGAAGTATCTGTGGACCGAGTGGTTTACCACCGTGGATCACAAGCGCATTGGCGTGATGTACATCATCGTCGCCCTGATCATGCTGCTGCGCGGCTTTGCCGACGCCATCATGATGCGCACCCAACTAGCGGTCGCCTCGGGCGACTCGACCGGCTTTCTGCCGCCGCATCACTACGATCAGATCTTCACCGCCCACGGCGTCATCATGATTTTCTTCATGGCGATGCCCTTTATTACGGGCCTGATGAACCTCATCGTGCCGCTGCAGATCGGCGCGCGCGACGTGGCCTATCCCTTTCTGAACTCGCTGAGCTTCTGGCTGTTCTCCGCTGGCGTTGTGCTGATCATGATGTCGCTGTTCGTGGGCGAATTCGCCGCGACCGGCTGGCTGGCGTATCCGCCGTTGTCGGGTCTGGATTACAGCCCGAGCGTGGGGGTGGATTACTACATCTGGGCACTGCAGATATCCGGCTTGGGCACGACGCTAAGCGGCATCAACTTCGTGGTCACCATCCTGCGCATGCGTGCGCCGGGCATGAACCTGATGAAGATGCCGGTGTTCACCTGGACGGCCCTGGTTACCAACATCCTGATCGTGGCGGCCTTCCCTGTGCTGACGGCCACGCTGGCGCTGTTGACGGCCGATCGTTATCTCGGTACGCACTTCTTTACCAATGACGGTGGCGGCAACGTCATGATGTACGTCAACCTGATCTGGATCTGGGGCCATCCTGAGGTCTACATCCTGATCTTGCCGTGCTTTGGTGCGTTCTCTGAAATCATCGCGACCTACTCGCGCAAGCCCCTGTTCGGCTACAACTCCATGGTCTACGCGACGGCGGCCATCGGCGTGCTGTCCTTCCTGGTCTGGCTGCATCACTTCTTCACCATGGGGGCGGGGGCCAACGTCAACGCCTTCTTCGGCATCGCGACAATGATCATCTCCATCCCGACAGGGGCGAAGGTGTTCAATTGGCTGTTCACGATGTACAAGGGCCGCGTGCAGATGACCACTCCGGTGCTCTGGACCATCGGCTTCATGGTCACCTTCGTGATCGGCGGCATGACCGGCGTGCTGATGGCCATCCCGGCGGTGTCCTTCGTGCTGCACAACAGCCTGTTCCTGATCGCCCACTTCCATAACGTCATCATCGGCGGCGTGGTGTTCGGTTGTATCGCGGCAATGACCTACTGGTTCCCCAAGGCCTTCGGCTTCAAGCTGAACGAACGCCTGGGTCGCTACTCCTTCTGGTGCTGGTTCATCGGTTTCTACCTGGCCTTCATGCCCCTGTACATTCTGGGCTTCAAGGGCATGACGCGCCGTCTGAACCACTACGACAATCCGGAGTGGCAGCCTTATCTCATCGTTGCCCTGGTCGGCGCCTTCTTCATCGCGCTGGGTATCTGGTTCCTGCTGCAGCAAGTCGTGGTCTCGATCCGTGACCGCAAGCAGAATCTGGACCTGACCGGTGATCCCTGGAATGGCCGCACCCTGGAATGGGCCACGTCGTCGCCTCCGCCGTTCTACAACTTTGCCCACGTGCCCCACGTCGATGCCCTCGACCAGCACTGGGAAGACAAAGAGCGCGGCATTGCTTACGTGCAGCCCAAGAAGTACGAAGATATCCACATGCCGCGTAACACCGGTGCCGGTATCTACATCAGCGCGTTTGGTCTGGTGATGGGTTTTGCCCTGATCTGGCACATCTGGTGGCTGGCGGCCGTCGGCCTGGTCGGCATGATCGGATGCTTCATTGCCCGGGTCTACGACCGCGACGTGGATTACTACGTCCCCGCTGCCGAAGTCGAGCGCATCGAGAACGAACACTACGCCAATTTGCAAAAGGCGGCCTGATCCACTATGACTCACGCTGTAGCCAACCCCTCTCACGATGCCCATCACGGGCATGAGCACCACGACGATGGATCCAAGACCGTTTTCGGTTTCTGGGTCTATCTGATGAGCGACTTGCTCATTTTCTCGGTGCTGTTTGCGACCTTTGCCGTGCTGTCGAATGCGACGGCGGGCGGCCCGCACGGCAGCGAATTGTTCGACCTGAACTTCGTTCTGGTCGAAACGATGCTGCTGCTGATCTCCAGCTTCACCTTTGGCGTGGCCATGCTCAATCTGCATGCGGGCAAGGCCAACAAGGTGATCGCCTGGCTGGTCATCACCTTCTTGCTGGGCGCCGGCTTTATCGCCATGGAGCTCTATGAGTTCCAGCACCTCATCCATGAAGGCGCGGGCCCGGACCGCAGTGCCTACATGTCGGCCTTTTTCTTCCTGGTCGGCACCCACGGTCTGCACGTCACCGCCGGTTTGCTGTGGATCATCATCATGATCGACATGGTGCGTCGCCACGGCCTGGATAGCGTCAACAAGCGTCGTCTGTCGTGCCTGAGCCTGTTCTGGCACTTCCTGGACATCGTCTGGATCTGCGTCTTCACCTTTGTCTACCTCATGGGAGCCATCTGATGTCCGCTCATCACGACGTCGCCCACGCCGACCATGCCGATCACGGCAGCCTGAAGTCCTACATCATCGGTTTTATTCTCTCCATCGTTCTGACCCTGCTCGCTTTCTGGCTGGTCATGAACGGCGGTTTCTCGCGCCAGCTCATCTTGATCGGCGTGCTGGTACTGTGCGTGGCCCAGTTGCTGGTTCAGCTGGTCTTCTTCATGCACATGGGCGCATCCAAGAGCCAGCGTGACAATCTGGCCGCCTTCATCTTCACGGTCATGGTGATTGCCATCATCGTGGGGGGATCGATCTGGGTGCTGCACAACATGAACGCCAACATGTTGCACCCCATGCCCTGAGCCTTCTGGGCTTGAGCAGCATGCAAAACGGCGCCCGGTGAGGGCGCCGTTTTGCATGGGATCGCCGTCAGATTGTTCCGCTGGCAGGACACTGCGGCTACTTGCCGCGCCTATGCGGCGGCAGTTGGTGGATCTATGCTTGGGCATCGCGTCCGAACGCTATCTGTCTCGGACCAACAGGAGTCGATCAATGAATCGCAAGGCTGTGCTCGAGCGCCTCTCGGCGCCTTCGCCGCACTGGGTGGGCAACGGATTCCCGGTGCGCTCGTTGTTTTCCTATCCCTCGCTCGGTCGCCGGCTCAGCCCGTTTTTGCTGCTGGACTACGCCGGGCCGGCGACCTTTGCGGGCGACGGTGTCAGGCGCGGGGTGGGCGAACATCCGCATCGCGGCTTCGAGACAGTGACTATTGTCTACGCAGGCGAGGTGGCGCATCGGTGACCTGCTCCCCGTGATTAGTACGAAATCGATGTAGAGTCCGTTCCCAAAGGAATGGCAATGAAGAAACGATTTACGGAAGAGCAAATCATCGGCGTGCTCAAGGAAGCCGATGCAGGTGCCAAGCCCGCAGAGTTGTGCCGCAAGCACGGAATCTCCGAGGCAACGTACTACAACTGGAAGGCGAAGTTCGGTGGCATGACGGTGTCGGACGCTCAGAGGCTCAAGGAGCTGGAGCAGGAGAACAACAAGCTCAAGAAGCTGTTGGCCGAGTCGATGCTGGACAAGGCGGCGCTTCAGGATCTGCTAAGCCGAAAGTAGTCAGCCCGCAGGCCAAACGCGAGGCGGTCAGGACATTAATGACCGAGCGCAGCATGGGTGTTACCCGGGCCTGTGGGCTGGTAGGAATTTCGCGGTCGCTGTTTGCCTACGAGAGCACACGCTCAGGCGATGCTGCGCTGACCGAGCGCATGAAAGAGATGGCAGTGGCGAAACGACGCTACGGCTATCGGAGGATCCATGTGCTCTTACGTCGCGAAGGCTGGCAAGCAAATCACAAGCGAATCTGGCGGCTGTACAGTCTGGCAGGGTTAAGCGTGCGAAAACGAAAGCGTAAGCGAATCGCGGCGACCGAGCGCGTGGTTCGCCCAGCGGCAATCGCGCCGAATCAGAGTTGGTCAATGGACTTTGTGGCCGACGGCCTAGCCTATGGCCGCCGATTCCGCTGTTTGACTATCGTCGATGACTACACTCGCGAATGCCTGGCCATCGAGGTCGATACGTCGTTGCCGGGACTGCGTGTTGCCATGGTGCTGCAACGGCTGGCGGAGATGCGTGGCCTGCCGCGATCTATTACCGTGGACAACGGGCCAGAGTTCGCCGGAAGAGCCTTGGACGCCTGGGGGCCTACCAAGCAGGCGTAAAGCTGTCGTTTATTCGGCCGGGTAAGCCGGTGGAGAACGCTTATATCGAAAGTTTCAACGGCAAGTTCCGCGACGAATGCCTTAACGAGCACTGGTTCTTGTCCCTGCGACAGGCTAAAAGCTTGATCGAAAACTGGCGAGTCGAGTACAACACCGATCGGCCTCACAGCGCGCTCGGATATTTAACGCCGGCGCAATTCGTGCAGGCTCATCAGAAAGAAGGTCTTTTACCCCTGGGCTCTATGTCGGTGCCGTACTAAATCTGGGGGCAGGTCATCGGGATTCGACCGGGCAGGGAGGGGTGATCGGACCCGGCGACGTGCAATGGATGACCGCCGCAGGCGGCATCTTGCACGAGGAGTTTCATTCGCCGGACTTCAGTGCCAAAGGCGGCGAGCTGGAGATGGTCCAGTTGTGGGTCAATCTACCCGCGGCGCACAAGATGGCCGAGCCGGGCTATCAGGCCATCGGTGCGCAACAGATCCCACAGGTGGATCTGCCCCTGGCCACGCTACGCGTCATCGCGGGTGAGTTCGGGGGCACCCGCGGGCCGGCGCGCACGCACACACCGATGAATGTGTGGGACCTGCGTCTTTCGCCTGGCGGCTCGCTGAGTCTTGGCGTGCCCGACGGTCATCAGGCAATCGTCGTCGTGCTGCGAGGCACGGTGCTGCTCAATGAGGACGAAGTGCTGCGCGATGCGCAGTTGGCCGTACTGGCAGCATACGGCGAGATCGTGGACCTCGAGGCCAATAATGACGCGCTCGTGCTCATCCTCAGCGGTGAGCCCATCGACGAACCCATCGTCGGGCATGGCCCTTTCGTCATGAACAGCCGCGAGGAAATCGTGCAGGCGTTTCAGGACTTCGAGAGCGGACGCTTCATCCGCAGCGTCGCGCGGTAACGGTCGGAAAGAGGGCGGCGGGATCGTCGTGAAAAACGATCTCGTCCAGCCCTGCATCCTGCAGCAATGCACGGGTCCTGGCGTGGCTGCGCAGCCCCGTCCAGGCTGGTTGCAGCAGCCGGGTGAACAGCACCTGCTGCAACATCAGGTCGTCCGGATTCAGGATGTCCATCCGCCAGGGCGAATCGGGGCTTAGGCTGGGCGGTGGCGTCATGAAGCTGGTCACCAGAAGCCCCGTTGGTTTGAGCATGGCGGCGCAACGCCGGTAGAGCTCTCGCACCCGGTCGTCGTCGGGCTCATAGATGGACAAGCCGTGACTGACGACAATATCGGCGGCCACATCCAGGCGACATCTCCAGGCATCCTCTTGCCGCAACTCGACGTCCATGCCCAGTTCGGCGGCGCGTCGCGCCGCCGTGGCCAACGCGGCGTCATCGATGTCGATGCCGATCAGACGAGCTGGGCGCGCTTGACTGAAGTCCAGGCTCAAGAGGTCGGTCAACGTGCCGCAGGGCAGACTGACCAGTGCCATGCCTGGGCGCAATGCGTGCTGAAGTTGTCGCGTGAAAATTTCGAAACGCGCACGTGTGGCGGCGGCCGCGGGCAGGCGTTGCAGGAGCATGCGTTCGGTAGCCTCCCCGGTGCCGGGCTGGCGGCCAACCACCACGTCGGTCCAGTGAGCGTCCAGCCCGCCGTGAGTCAGCAGAAACTCACCGAGCTGGCAATTTGCCACGTCGCGCAGCAGAGCGACCTGCCGGCTGACGGGCCAGCCGGGAAGGTCGCCCAGCTCGGCCAGACGGGCTTCGAGATCCGTGCGCGAACGGTGTTGGCCATGGCTGAGGTTTCGGAGGTCGCGGGTCATGAATGGGCTCGAACGGAAAAAGTACACAACTTACTTTCCGTGCCGCGAGCGCCATAGGGGCGAATGCCTGATTTGCGCATGCGCAGGTGCGCAGCCGCCCCTCTGTTTTTAGTATGAAATAAATGTAATTTTTTTGCGGTTAGAGAATAAATCCAATATTTCGTTTCCTGGTAATTTCAAGAAATGAATAAATGTTTTGTATGTTTCATTGGTGTTTACTCTGTGATATGGGCCAATTTTCTGGTGTAGATTTGTTTTAACACGTTGAAATTCAAAGATCTGCGACGGTTTTTGCCCGATAGACGAAGACCGCTCGTGCCACGAAAGACTGTTTCAAGAAGTGTTTTTGCCTGTTACGAATAATCAGCCGGGTGCGGGTCCGTTTCCCGGGTCTTGTTATTACTGAAATTGGCCGGAGGTGGGGATGCAGCACTTCTCATGGGGAAGATGGCTCGGACGGCACGCAGCCGAGCAGGGCGCCAGGCTGGCGGCATTGGATAAAGTGCAGGCGGTGATCGAGTTCGACCTGGATGGGCAGGTGCTGGCGGCCAATGATATTTTCCTGGAAACCTTCGGCTATACCTTGCCGGAGATTCTGGGTCAGCATCACCGCATATTCATCGATGCTGAGGAAAGAGATACGGGCGCTTATCAGCGCTTCTGGGAAAAGCTTGCGTTGGGTATGCCCGATTCGGGGCGTTACCGTCGGGTGGCCAAGGACGGCCGCGATATCTGGCTGCAAGCCAGCTATAACCCGATTTGCGATGCGCAGGGTCATCCCGTCAAAGTCGTCAAGTACGCAACCGACATAACTGCGGAGCAACTGCGGCGCGCCGATGCCGAGGGGCAGCTCGAAGCCATCGGCAAAGTCCAGGCTGTTATCGAGTTTGATTTGCAGGGCTATATCCTGCATGCCAATGATTTATTTCTCGGTGCCCTGGGTTATCGCCTGGATGAGGTCGTGGACCAGCACCACAGCATGTTTGTCCAGTCCGAGGAGCGTCGCAGCGCCGCCTATGGGGACTTCTGGCGACGCCTCAGTTCGGGAGAGCATCAGACCGGCCAGTTTCTGCGTATCGGCAAGGGTGGCCGCAATGTGTGGATCGAAGCCAGTTACAACCCCATCTTCGATGCCGACGGCCGTCCTTTCAAAGTGGTGAAGTACGCCACGGACATCACGCGGCGCTTCACTGCGGCGCAGACCCTGCGCGTGGCGGTGCAGAGCCTGAGCGAGAATGCCGAACGAGCATCGCAGGCCAATGACCTGGCGCAGGAGGCTTGCCTCGTGGCCGAGCAGGGCGGCCAGACCGTTCATAACGTCATCAGCACCATGAATGCCATCACGGCCAGTTCGCGCAAGATCTCCGAGATCATAGGCGTGATGGGTGGCATTGCGTTTCAGACCAATATTCTGGCGCTCAACGCTGCCGTAGAGGCCGCGCGAGCAGGCAACCACGGAAAGGGCTTTGCCGTCGTGGCCGCCGAGGTTCGCAGCCTGGCGCAAAACAGCGCCGCGGCAGCCAAGGAAATCAAAGACCTCATTCGCAGTTCGGTCCAGCAGATCGAACGTGGCGCAAGTCTGGTCCAATCGGCGGGCAGCACCATGACCGACATCGTAGCGTCCTCGCGCCGCGTGACGGAAATCATGGCAGAGGTGGTGCAGGAGTCCCTGGAGCAATCTGGCAGGCTGGGAGACGTGACGGAGGATCTGACACAGGCCAGCGCCGGCGGGCGGCAGGCGCCTGTGGCCAGGCTGGCGCTGACGGAACCTCGCGCGTTGCGCATCGATGCCGCACGGCCCGCGTTGGTCACTCACTGAGGCCTAAAATTGGCCAAACGCCGCTCAATATCCGGTAAAACAGGGTTCTGAGCGGCGGCGAGGCAGGTGGCCCGGCGTATTTCTTGGTACGCTAGCCAGGCTAACCACTTCGCCGCTGATAACGTTTTGTCCAGAAACCCGCTGTCCCTGCTCCCCCGC
Source organism: Bordetella holmesii (assembly GCF_020735985.1). Lineage (NCBI taxonomy): Bacteria > Pseudomonadati > Pseudomonadota > Betaproteobacteria > Burkholderiales > Alcaligenaceae > Bordetella > Bordetella holmesii. The sequence continues at coordinate 2,095,201 of NZ_CP085973.1, read as the reverse complement.
TTGCGCCTGATTCTGGCGTTGAGCCTGATTGCCGTGCTTGCTGCGTGTGCATCCTCATCCGGAGGCGGGGCCGCCGGTGCGGGTTTTCACCGGGTCGAGGCGGGCGAGACGCTCACGAGCATTGCGCGGCGTTATGACCAGAGCGTGGCGGATCTGGTGCGCTGGAACAAGCTCTCCAGCGCGAACCAGATCGATAAGGGGCAGGTGTTGCGCGTCGTCGCGCCCGGCGGCAGCGCCAAGGCGTCGTCGGGCGCTTCTTCCCCCCGAGCCGCGGCGGCCAAGGCCGCGCCGCGGGGCGCTCCCGTGCGGGGCATAAGCTTGATCTGGCCGGCCGAGGGCAAGCTTACCCGCGGCTATAACGGATCCTCTTCCAATGGGCTGGTCATCGCCAATGTGTCCGGCTCGCCGGTGAAAGCCGCCGCCGCTGGCACGGTGGCCTACGCCAGCAACGGTTTGCGAGGGTATGGCAATCTGGTCATTGTGCGTCACGGGTCGACCTTCATCACCATCTACGCCCATAACCGCAAATTGCTGGTCAAGCAGGGGCAAAGCGTCAAGCAGGGCCAGCAAATAGCCGAGATGGGCAATAGCGACGCCAGTTCGAATCAGCTCTACTTTGAACTGCGGCGCGATGGCAAGCCCGTCGACCCGACTGGCGTGCTGCCCACACGCTGACGCTCAAAGCAGCACGGCGGCGACGATGAGCACGCCCAGCACCAGATTGACGCCCACCCAGGTCCGCAGCGTCGCGGCAACCTGAGCGCCGGCGGGCCAGTCGGCACGCTCGACGGCGGCATTCAACCGTGCAAAGAGGGCGTAGCGGACATAAAAATAGATCGCGGCCATGACCACGCCCAGCCCGGCCATGAGGTGCCAGGCAGGCGGGATGTTCAGACTGCCGCCGGTGGCTCGTACCTGAGAGGCGACATCCGCCAGCATCCACGCCCCGCTTGCCAGGGCAATCAGGATGGCTGCCAGTACCGCGCCCAGAAACCGCGCCAGCAGGCCGCGCAACGTCTGCAGCCGTAGGGGCGGCGGCAGACAGGCCAGCGCCGGCCGCACGAAAAACAAGGTATAGGCCATGCCGCCGAGCCAGAAAATGACGGCCAGCACATGCAGCAGTTTCACCACGTTGTAGACCATGGCCTTGCCTTGGAAGAGACGAAAGTCTTCATCATACTGGCGCGGGGGGCAAGGCTCATGAATTCGTCTTAAACTGGCGTTCAGGAGGCCGGGCAGGCTGCCCGGCCGTTTCAGAGCTTTCTTCAGGATTTGTTTCATGTCGAGTTTTGACGTGGTTTCCGAGGTCGACAAGCACGAGCTGACCAATGCGGTGGACCAGGCCAACCGGGAGTTGTCCACCCGTTTCGATTTCAAGGGCGCCAATGCCAAGTTTGAGCTGGAGGGCTATGTCGTCAATCAGATAGCCTCCAGCACCTTTCAACTCAAGCAGATGCTCGATATCTTGCGCGGCCGCCTGTCGGCTCGCAATATTGACGTGCGTTGCCTGGAGGAGGATGCCCCGCTCGAGAACCTGGGGGGAGCGCGCCAGAAGGTCACCGTCAAGCAGGGCATCGAGCAGGCCACGGCCAAGAAGCTGGTCGCCGCCATCAAGGCGAGCAAAGTCAAAGTCGAAAGCCAGATCAACGGCGACAAGCTGCGCATCACGGGCAAGAAGCGCGACGATCTGCAAGCCGTCATGCAGTTGCTGCGCAAGACGGATGTCGACCTGCCGCTGCAGTTCGACAACTTTCGCGACTAGATAGCAGCTGGATGGCGCGGCTGGCTGATCGGGCCTGCCGCACGGCCCGGCCGCCCGCATCGCAGGAGCCCCTGGGCGATGGCGGCAGGGCCGGTATGGTGCGTGCAGCACAACAACAGTGCGCGATCCGCCCGCCTGCCGTGCCTGGCCAGGTGCACGGCACAGGCCGGGCCAGGTGGGGCCGCGTGGCCTCAGCCGCCGGCCTAGGCCGGGGGGGCCATTGGAAAAATCGCTTCGGCGAACACGCCTGTTTGGCAGTGGCATGCAGAGGTGGCATGGCGCTTGCTTGCGTATCCAGACTTGTACACAAGAAAGGATTCCAGCATGAATACATACGCCGCACCAATCCTGGGATGGACCTTGGCGCAATGGCGCCAGGCGTACCGTGAGGGTGCTACGCCCGAAGCGCTACTCGCTGCTTTTACGGCGGACAGCGGTCATGACAACGCCTGGATTGCCGGCCTGAGCGCGGCCGGGCTGGCGGATCAATTGTCAGGTCTGGCACGGCTGCTGCATCGCGCCGGCGGAGATAGGGAGCGTTTGCCGCTATATGGCGTGCCCTTTGCGGTCAAGGATAATATCGACGCGCAGGGCTGGCCCACGACGGCGGCCTGCCCGACGTTTTCTTATGTGCCGGATACGGATGCCACCGTGGTGAGCAGATTGCGCTCGGCCGGTGCCATCCTGGTGGGCAAGACCAACCTTGATCAGTTTGCTACCGGTCTGGTGGGTACGCGCTCTCCACATGGACCCGTGCGCAATACGTTCGATGCAGACTACATCAGCGGCGGCTCGAGCTCGGGCTCGGCCTCGGTGGTCGCGCGCGGTTTGGTGCCGTTCTCGTTGGGCACGGATACCGCCGGCTCCGGGCGCGTACCCGCCGGGTTCAACAACATTGTGGGCTTAAAGCCTACCCGAGGGTGGCTCAGCACGGCAGGCGTCGTGCCGGCCTGCCGGACGCTGGATTGCGTCTCGGTTTTTGCGCTGACCGTCGAGGACGCCCTCGCGGTGGCGGACATTGCGGGTGGCTTCGACGGTGCGGACCCTTACTCGCGCGCCGAGCCATTGGGCGCGCGCATCTCCTGGCAGGCGCCAGCGCGCGTGGCGGTGCCGGCGCAATGCGAATTTTTTGGCGATGAGGCGGCTCGCCGCGTGCATGAGGAAGCCCTGGAGCGCTTGCGTCAGATGGGCGTGCATATCGAGGCGATCGACTTCACGCCTTTCGAAGAATTGGCCACGTTGCTGTATCAGGGTCCCTGGGTCGCCGAGCGCTTTGCCGCCGTCCAGTCGGTCTGGCGTGACCAGCCCGAGGCGATGGATCCGGTGGTGCGCGGCATTGTGGAGCAGGCCCAAAACTTCAGCGCCACCGATGCCTTCGTTGCCGAGTATCGCCGCGCCGCGCTGGCCCGACGAATTCAGGACACACTGGCAGGCTTCGATGCGCTGGTCGTGCCGACATCGCCTTCCATTTATCGCATAGAGCAGTTGCAGGCCGATCCGGTGACGCTCAATTCACGGTTGGGTTTCTACACCAACTTTGCCAACTTGGCCGACCTGTCGGCGCTAGCCGTACCAGCGGGCATGCGCGACGACGGCTTGCCTGCGGGTATCACGTTTATTGGTCTGACCTGGCAGGACCACGGATTGGCCGCGTTTGGTCAACGCTGGCAGCGTGCGTTGGATCTACCCATGGGTGCTACTGGCAGGCCATTGCCGCCTGCCGACGTGCTGCCGATCTCGGTCGATACCGTCCGCGTAGCCGTGGTCGGTGCGCATCTGAGTGGCATGCCGCTCAATCATCAGTTGATCTCACGGCAGGCGACGTTGGCGGAGCAGACGCGAACGGCCGCCCGCTATCGCCTTTATGCGCTGGCCAATACGACGCCGCCAAAGCCGGGCCTGGTGCGCGGGGAGCACGAGGGGGCGAGTATCGACGTGGAGCTTTGGGACGTGCCCAGTGTGCATTTCGGGTCATTCGTGGCGTTGATCTCCGCGCCGTTGGGCATAGGCACGCTGGAGCTGGCCGACGGCCGCCAGGTCAAAGGCTTTATCTGCGAGCCTTACGGACTGCAGGGCGCGCGCGACATCACCGCTTATGGGGGGTGGCGCGCTTTTGTCGCCGACGCTCAGCGCTGACTCAGAGGCGCAGCATCATGGTCGAGACGATGCCTATCGCGATCCTGGGTGAGGTCGTGCGGCGGGCACAGAGATTTTTTCGGGGTGTCAGGGAATATCGGCCCCCGAGCCGACGTCTATGGTTTCGCAACACCTGACTTCCACTCTAGGAGCGAGACGATGAAACGACATTACGCTTACCTGGCCCTGGTGGGCCTGAGCCTGATCGCCGGCGGTGCTCAAGCGCAGGCGCCGGCCAAGGCCGAAGCCGGCATGCTGGTCGATGCCAAGGGCATGACGCTATACACCTTTGACAAGGACAGTGCCGGTAGCGGCAAGAGCGTATGCAACGATGCGTGCGCCAAGGCGTGGCCGCCATTGGTCGCGCCGGCCGGCGCCAACGCACAGGGAGACTGGAGCATCGTCACACGCGACGATGGCAGCAAACAGTGGGCCTATAAAGGCAAACCGCTGTACCTCTTTGCCAAAGACAGCAAGGCCGGCGAGAAAGCGGGCGACAACGTCAAGGACGTGTGGCACATTGTGAAGCCCTGATAAGGGATTCTCATGTCCGGCGATATCGAAGCCCTGATCGTGGCCTGCATTCCCAGCCTGCGGCGCTATGCGCGGGGGCTGACGGGCGATCGTGATCGGGCCGATGATCTGGTGCAGGACACGCTGGAGCGGGCCTGGCGCCGCTATTCGCGCTGGCAGCGCCGTGGCGAGCTGCGGGCCTGGATGTTCGGCATCATGCACAACCATTTCATCGACGGGCTGCGCGCGCAAAAGCGCCAGCCCGAGCTCGCCGGCGAGACGGCTCTGCAGGACTTGCCTGCGCGCCCCACGCAGGATGACGGTCTGGCCGTGCGCGATCTCGACCGCTCTTTGGCCCGACTGTCGGCCGACCAACGCGCCATTATTTTGCTGATCTCGGTGGAGGAGTTCAGCTATGAGGAAGCGGCCCGTGTTCTGGACGTGCCGATAGGCACCGTCATGTCGCGCCTGTCGCGAGCCCGTGAGCGGCTTGCCGCTTTGCTGGCCGAGGCACCGCCCACGCGGGTTGCGGCCACTTTGCACCGCATCAAACCATGAAAGACGATTCTCTTGCCGGTGGCGCTCCGATTGCCGAGGCCGACCTTCATGCCCTGGTCGATGGACAGTTGACTCCTGCCAGAAGGCAGCAGGTGCTGGCCTACCTGGCGGGCAACGAGGCTGCCCAGCGCCAAGTCGAAGGCTGGTCGCGACAGAAGGCTCTGTTGCATAAGCACCTCGATGGGGTCATGGACGAGCCCTTGCCCTTGCGCCTGCCGCTGCGAGCCGCACCTGCCCGCAACTGGGGCTGGGCGCTGGCCGCGGGGGTATTGATCGCTGCAGTCAGCGGTAGCGCGGCCTGGATGATTCGTGGGGGCATGGACGCCCACGCGCAGCGCAGCCAACTGGCGCAGGCTGCCGACAGCGGCGGCTTTGCCCAGCGTGCGGCAGTCGCACATGCCGTGTTCGCGGCCGACATGCGGCGGCCGGTCGAGGTGGGCGCGGATCAGGAACAGGCCATGGTGACTTGGCTCACGCGCAGGCTGGGAGCCCAGGTCCATGCTCCTTTACTGGCGCAGGCCGGCTATGAGCTGGTGGGCGGGCGTGTGTTACCCGGAGGGCGTGGCGCGGTGGCTCAGCTTATGTACAGCTCCCAGGCAGGTCAGAGGCTGACGCTTTATGTCACCCATGAGGCCCGGGGTGAAACGGCGGCCTTTCGCTACATGCAGGACGGGCCTGTACGTGTTTTCTATTGGGTTGAGGGCAGCCTCGGTTATGCCCTGTCGGGCGCAGTCTCGCGCGAAGAGCTGCAGCGGCTGGCGCACGAGGTCTATCGGCAACTGGCGCCCGGCCCGGCTGAGGCGGGCGCCAACGGCCTGAAGGCGCCGTCTATACCGAACGGGTGATGCCGCCATCGATACGGATGTTCTGTCCGGTGATGTAGCTGGATTGTTCGGATGCCAGAAAAGCGATGAGATCGGCCACTTCTTCGGCCCGGCCATAGCGGCCCATGGGGATGCGGTCGCGCCGGTCTTCTTTTTCCGGCAGGCTGTCGATAAAGCCTGGCAGCACGTTGTTCATACGCACGTTGGACGCCGAGTACTCATCGGTAAATAGCTTGGTGAAGGCGGCCAGGCCGGCACGGAATACCCCCGAGGTTGGAAACGCCGCCTCAGGCTCAAAGGTAGCGTAAGTCGAGATATTGACGATCGAGCCGCTGCGCTGGGCCTGCATGATGGGGGTGACCAGACGGGTAATGCGCACGACGTTGAGCAGATAGAACTCCATGCCCCGGGTCCAGTCGGCATCGCTGATCTCCAGCAATTTGCCCTTTGGGCCATGGCCGGCACTGTTTACCACGGCGTCGATGCGGCCCCAGCGTTGCATGGTGGCCTCGACGAGGCGGGCGATGTCGTCCGGCGACAGGTTCGAGCCCGTCATGCCCAACCCTCCCAACTCCTTGGCCAGTGCCTCGCCCTTGCCGGACGACGACAGAATGGCGACTTGAAAGCCGTCCGCAGCGAGTTTGCGGGCGGCTGCCGCACCCATGCCGCTGCCGGCGGCGGTGAGAATGGCGACTTTCTGCTGGCTCATGGTTGCTCCGTATGTGCGAAAACTGGGTGCCCTATTTGATCAGGGGCGCGCGCCCTGTGCAAACGCTGCCGCGACGGCGAGATCAGCCGCGGCGGCTGCTGGCGGTGATTCCGCCCGACGCGATGACAATGGCCGCCACCACCAGCCATTGGGTCATGCTCAGGGTCTCGCCAAGGAAAAACAGGCCGGAGATGGCGCCAAACACCGGCTCGAGGCTGAGCAAGGTGCCAAAGGTGCGCGCGGGCAAGCGTTGCAGGACTTGCATTTCCAGTGCATAGGGCAGGGCGCTCGAGAGCAGCGCAACGGCGATGGCCCAGGGCAGCAGGTCGGGGGCGAACAGGGCTGCCGCACCGGCGTGGGCCAGCCCGAATGGCATTACCCCGAGCGCGGCGATGCCGGCAGCCAGGGCCACGGTGCGCGAACCATAACGCAGTCCCGCCCGCTGACCGAACACGATGTAAAGCGCCCAGCACAGCCCTGCACCCAACGCGTAGCCCACGCCCTCCGGATCCAGGCTGCTCAGGTCGTCACCGTGGGGCATGAGCGCCAGCAGGCCCGCGGCGGCCAGTGCGATCCAGGCAAAGTCGCGCAGGCGGCGCGATGTCAACACCGCTACGGCGAAAGGGCCGGTGAACTCCAGTGCCACGGCCACGCCCAGCGGCACAGTGCGCAGTGACATGTAGAACATCAGGTTCATGCCGCCCAGCGTCAGACCGTAGAGGACGACATCTCGCCATCCTTTGGCGTCTAGCTTCAGGCGCCAGGGTCGGAGCACGGGCAGCAGCATCAGCGCCGAGAAAAACAGGCGCAATGCGGCCGTACCCTGGGCACCGACGGCGGGAAACAGCGTCTTGGCCAGGGCAGCGCCGCCTTGCAGCGAGGCCATGGCGATGAGCAGTAGAACGACGGGGTAAAGCGGAGAGCGGGTCATGGAGTGACAGTCGTGATCAGCCCGCGATTCTACGGCACCTCTCTCTCAGGCGGGCGGGCCGCTCATTGCACCAGCGTGACCGGGCGATCAGCCAGGCGGACCACCTTTGTTGCCACGGATCCCAGCAGCACACTTGCAATCGAGCCCAGGCCACGGGTACCCATGACGATCTCGCTGGCCTGGCAGCCCTGTGCCACGTTGACGATGCACTCCGCGACCGCTCCGATTTCGTTATGTACGGAATAAGGCATGCCAGCCTTGTCCAGCATGTCCCGGGCGGCTTTCAGGGCGGTGGCGCTTTCTTCGGCCTGATAGGCGTCGATGTCTTCCTGGCGCAGGCCCAGATGCAGCCCCTGGCGCAATAAGGGCGGCTGAACGGTGACCAGGTGCACCTCGCCTAAATGGGGGTAGAGCCTGGAATCCAGTGCCGCGGCCAGGGCCCGCAAAGCATGGTCCGAACCATCGACAGGGACGACGACCGGTTTCATGATTTTCCTCCGTGACAGGCGCCAGACAGGCGCATCTGCTTACACTGTAAATCACAATGGCAAAGCGCGCCTGCCGTGCTCATGGTGCAGGATTTGCTCCTGACGCGAGCCAGGAGTAGGCTAGCCGCCCCACTTGAATCCCCTTGCTCGAGACCCGCGCGCCACCCATGACAGCCATGACTTCCGAGGTCGATAGCGGCCGCCAGCGGCCGACCTGCGGTCAGCTTTTCTATGGGTTTTTCCGCCTGGGCATTTCCGCATTTGGCGGCGCGTTGCCGCTGGCACGGCGCATGCTGGTGAAAAAAGAGCGCTGGCTTACGGAAAACGAGTTCACAGACCTTCTGGGGCTGTGCCAGTTTCTGCCCGGCGGCAACATCATCAATCTGTCGGTTGCGGTGGGCGCCCGCTTTCATGGTCCGCGCGGCGCGTTGGCGGCGCTGATGGGTTTGATACTGGCTCCGTCGATCATCGTGATCATGCTGGGAAGCGTCTATCAGCGCTATGAGGGCGACCCTCATATTCAGCATATGTTCGCCGGCCTGGCTGCCGCCGCCGCAGGGCTGCTGATATCCATGGCCGTCAAGATAGCCCGGCCTTTGCGGGGCAACTGGCCGGGAATCGCGATCGCGCTGGCCTGCTTTGCCGCGATCGCGGTTCTGCGATTGCCCCTGCTGCCCTCCATGATGCTGCTTACTCCATTGAGTATTTTCCTGACTTGGCGGAGGCGGCGATGATGTCGGTACTGATATCGCTGGCCCTCATTTTTACTCAGTTATCGCTGCTGGCTTTCGGTGGCGGCAATACCATCCTGCCTGAGATGCAGCGTCAGGTGGTCGACGTGCATCATTGGATGTCGGCTGCCGACTTCGGCGCGCTGTTTGCGCTGGGGCAAGCCGCGCCGGGCCCCAATCTCATGGTCGTCACCCTGGTGGGGTGGCATGTGGCGGGCTGGATGGGGGTGCTGGTCACGACGATAGCCAAGTTCGGGCCGTCTTCGGTGATCGTGGTGCTGGCGCTGGGCCTGTGGGAGCGCTTCAAAGAAAAGCCCTGGCGGGCCGTGGTGCAGGCGGGGATATTCCCCATGACCGCAGGCCTGATGGCTGCTAGCGCGGCCCTGATCACCTACGCTTCGGTACATGATTGGGTCACGGCGGCCATCGCGGCGGGCGCGGCGCTGTCGGCCACGCTTACTCGCGTGCATCCCTTGTGGCTGTTGGCAGCAGGGGCGTTGACAGGTCTGCTGCTGGGCGGTTGAGGCCGCCGTCGGGTTTCAGGCGCAGCCCAGGCGCCAGAGTGAGGTCAATTCGCGCGAGCGAGCCATGTGCAAGGGGTCGCTGGCGTCCAAGGCGCGCGGATGGGCGGGCCGTGCAGTATGGCGCTGCAGCACGCGCAGACCCGCCTGCGCAATCCAGTTCTGCAGATCGTCCGGCCCGCGCAAGCCAAGATGTTCGGCCAGATCGGAGAGGATGAGCCAGCCTTCGCCGCCAGGCAGCAAATGAGCAGGCAGCCCCTGCAGAAATGCGCGCAGCATGCGGCTGTCTGGGTCGTAGACGGCGTGCTCGATGGGCGAGCTGGGTTTGGCGGGAAGTCAGGGCGGGTTGCATACGACAAGCGCCGCGCGGTCAGAGGGGAACAGGTCGGTTTGCTCCAGGCGTACCCGCCCGGTCAAGCCCAGCCGTTGCAGGTTGTCGCGCGCGCACTTCAGGGCGCGGGGATCCACATCCGTGGCGACGACCGGGTGCGGGCTTCGGCGCGCCAGTACGGCCGCCAACACGCCTGTACCGGTGCCGATGTCGAAGATGGGCCCTTGCGGCAGAGGGGCCTGTGCCACCAGATCGATATATTCGCCGCGTACCGGCGAGTAGACCCCATAGCAAGGATGGATGGTTTGGCCTCCAAGCGCGGCCACGGGCACTCCCTTTTTATGCCATTCGTGCGCGCCGAGCAGGCCTTGCAGCTCACGCAATGACATCAGGCAGGGGGCGTGGACGCCGGCCGCTTCGCAGGCCGGTGCGATCTGCGGCGCGCGCCGCAAATCCAGTGTGTGGCCGGTGCCGATTTCGATCAGCAGTTTACCGAGTGTGCGTGCCCGTTGCCCCTGCCACATGCGGTGCTGATTGAAACGTTCGCGCGGCGTTTCGGCCAGTTTGGGCGGCCGTTTGTCCATGCGTCGGGTCATGGCTTGCAGTAACTGTCGGGCATTCTGAAAGTCGCCGCGCCACAGCAGCGCCGTGCCTTCGCAGGCCTTGCGGTAAGCCACGTCCGCGGGGAGGCGGTCGTCGATGACGTCGATGCGCGTGAGCACGGCAGCCCCGCTTTCCGATTGCCAGCGCGCCTGGCGCTCGGCGCCATCGGCGTCGGTCCAACGGACCAAGGGGGTGGGGAGGGAAGACATAGGCTGGCAATGTAGCCGGTTTTCAGCCTTGCCGGGGCCGGGGCCCGCTCAGCGGCGGCGAGGCTGGCGTGGCGTCAAGCGGGCCGTATTCCGGATGACCGACTGGCGCAGCAGGGGGTGCAGGCTGACGCCGGGCGCTAGGCCATCGGGGTGAGCCACCAGAAAGTCCAGCAACTGCCAACGCATGCGGGGCTCCCAGAACTTTTCGATGTGATTGGCGATGCCTTCGAGCGCTTCGTCCGGATCGGGGTAGGCCTCGAAGAAATCGCCGATACGGTTGGCCATGCGAATGAGGTTATTGGCGTCCATGAGGATTCGGTTCAGTGCGGCCGGGGTTTAGACAAGTCGGCCAGGATGGGAGTAGAGCGTGGCGTTTTCACCGCGGACGAAACCCACCAGGGTCAGCCCCGTCTGCTCCGCCAACCGTTGGGCCAGCGCCGTGGGGGCGGACACGGCGGCTAGCACACCGATGCCGGCGCTGGCGGTCTTTTGCACCATTTCGAAGCTGGCGCGGCTGGAGACGACAACCATGCCCTGCGCGCCTGGCAGGCCAGCGCGCGCGAGGGCGCCGACGAGTTTGTCCAGGGCATTGTGGCGTCCCACGTCCTCCCGCACCACGTGCAGCACACCCGTGGCGTCGGCCCAGCCGGCGGCATGAGTCGCGCCAGTGGCTTCGTGCAGCACTTGTCGGGCGCGCAGGGCGCGCATGGCCGCCAGCAACCCGGCCAACGGTAGCGCAGGCATCGCAGGCAAGGGAGTGACCTGTCGCAGTACTTCGGGCAGGGTTTCGACGCCGCACAGGCCGCAACCGGTACGTCCGGCCATGGCGCGGCGCCGTTGCTTGAGCCGGACTTCGCATGCCGTGGCGATTTCCAGCTGCACCACGATTCCGTCGCAGCGAGCATCCAGATCGATGCCGCGCACGTCACTGGCGACATCGACGATGCCTTCGCTCAAGGCAAAACCCAATGCGAAGTCTTCCAGATCGGTTGGTGTGGCCAGCATCGTGGCATGGCTGATGCCATTGAATTCCAGTGCCACCGGCGTTTCCTCGGCCAGTCTGTCCGTTTCGCAATGTGGTTGCCTGCGTTCATCGCGCACGCGCAACACCGCTACCTCGCGATGGTCGGGCCAGATGATGGTCTCGGGGGCGGTCATGTCGGGATATCTCCGTGCCGTTATTTCCCGGCCAGAACGGCGGTGTCGCGATCGCTCAGCAGGCGTTGTTGCGTCTCGGTAAATCGCGTCCATTGCCGTTGCCATTCCGACGGCTGCGAGACTCGGGTGACCTGCACTGCTGTCACTTTGTACTCGGGGAAGTTGGTGGCCCAGTCCGAGTTGTCGGTGGTCACCACGTTGGCGCCGGATTCCGGGAAGTGGAAGGTCGTATATACCACGCCGGGTTGGACGCGGTCTGTCAGCGTGGCGCGCAGCACGGTCTCGCCTGCGCGACTTTGTATTCCCACCCAGTCGCCTTCGCGCACTCCGCGGTCTTCCGCGTCCTGCGGATGGATTTCCAGCAGGTCTTGCGCATGCCAGCGCACATTCTCCGTGCGGCGGGTTTGCGCGCCCACGTTGTATTGCGACAGGATCCGGCCCGTCGTGAGCAGCAACGGAAAGCGGCGTGTGCTGCGCTCGTCCGTGGCGACATAGCGCGTGATCATGAAACGGCCCTTGCCCCGCACAAAAACATCGACGTGCATGATGGGGGTGCCGAGCGGGCTGTCCGCGTTGCAGGGCCATTGCAAGCTGCCTGCCTGATCGAGTTTTTCGTAGCTCACCCCGGCAAAGGATGGCGTCAGACGTGCGATTTCAGCCATGATCTCGCGGGGGTGACCGTAATGCATGGGGTAGCCCAAGGCGTTGGATAGTGCCATGGTGATTTCCCAATCGGCCAGACCGTTGCGCGGCTCCATGACTTTGCGCACGCGCGAGATACGACGCTCTGCATTGGTGAAGGTGCCGTCCTTTTCCAGGAAGGACGAGCCTGGCAGAAAGACATGGGCGTATTTGGCCGTTTCGTTCAGGAATAGATCCTGCACGACGATACACTCCATGGCCGACAGCGCGGCAGCCACGTGTTGAGTATTCGGGTCGGACTGGACGATATCTTCGCCCTGGCAGTACAGGCCCAAAAAACTGCCCGCGAGCGCAGCCTCGAACATATTGGGGATACGCAGACCCGGTTCGGGTTGCAGCGTCACGCCCCAATCGTTCTCGAAGAGCTGTCGGGCGTCCTCATCCGAGATATGGCGGTAGCCGGGAAGCTCATGCGGAAAAGACCCCATGTCGCAAGAGCCCTGCACATTGTTCTGCCCGCGCAGCGGATTGACGCCCACCCCGTCGCGCCCGATGTTGCCGGTGGCCATGGCCAGGTTGGCGATGGCCATCACCGTGGTCGAGCCCTGGCTGTGTTCGGTCACGCCCAACCCGTAGTAGATGGCGGCGTTGCCGCCCCTGGCGTACAGCCTCGCCGCGCCGCGCACGATCTGGGCCGGTACACCGGTGATCTCTTGGGTGGCTTCTGGCGCATGCTCGGGGCGACTGACGAAGGTTTTCCATTGTTCGAACGCAGCCGTCTCGCAGCGCTCGGCCACGAACGACTCGGCGACCAGCCCTTCGGTGACGATGACATGGGCCAGGGCAGTCAGCAGCGCGACATTGGTTCCGGGTCGAACTTGCAGGTGGTAGTCGGCCTTGATGTGCGGCGAGTCGACCAGTTCAATGCGACGCGGGTCGATGACGATGAGCTTGGCACCCTGGCGCAGCCGCTTTTTCAGGCGTGACGCAAACACAGGATGGCCGCTGCTTGGGTTGGCACCCATCACAATCACCACGTCGCTGTGCATGACCGAGTCGAACGTCTGCGTGCCGGCAGATTCCCCCCAACGTCTGCTTGAGCCCATATCCGGTGGGCGAGTGACATACCCGCGCGCACGTGTCGACGTTATTGGTATTGAAGGCGGCGCGGATCAGCTTTTACACCAGCCAGGTTTCTTCATTGGTGCAGCGCGACGACGTGATGCCGCCCACGGCGTCACGTCCATGCTCGGCCTGGATGCGGCGGAACTGCGCCGCGGCGTATTGAATGGCTTCGTCCCACGAGATCTCCTGCCAGGGATCGCTGATGCGTTCCCGGATCATGGGCTTGAGCACGCGCTCGCGGTGTGTGGTGTAGCCCCAGGCAAAGCGGCCTTTGACGCAAGAGTGCCCGCGGTTGGCTTGGCCGTCCTTCCAAGGCACCATGCGCACCACTTCCTGGCCCTTCATTTCCGCTTTGAAGCCGCAGCCGACGCCACAATACGCACAGGTGGTAATGACGGCGTGCTCGGCTTGGCCCATCATGATGACGGTCTTCTCCTGCAGGGTGGCGGTCGGGCATGCCTGCACACAGGCTCCGCAGGACACGCACTCGCTGTCCATGAAGGGTTGATCCTGTCCTGCCGACACGCGCGCCTCGAATCCCTTTCCAGATAGGGTCAGGGCAAAGGTGCCCTGCGTTTCCTCGCAGGCGCGCACGCAACGGCTGCACACGATGCACTTGGACGGGTCATAGCTGAAATACGGATTGGATTCATCCTTGGCAGACTGCAGGTGATTGGCGCCATCATGGCCGTAGCGCACGTTGCGCAGGCCCACCACACCAGCCATATCCTGCAGCTCGCAGTCGCCATTGGCCGCACAGGTCAGGCAGTCCAGAGGATGGTCGGAGATGTAGAGCTCCATCACGCCTCGGCGCAGTTCATGGAGTTTGGCCGTTTCGGTCACGACCACCATGCCGTCTTCGACGGGGGTCGTGCACGACGCGGGATAGCCGCGCCGGCCCTCGATCTGCACCAGGCAGAGCCGGCAGGAGCCGAACGCTTCCAGGCTGTCGGTGGCGCACAGCTTGGGGATGTTGATGCCCGCTTCAGCGGCAGCGCGCATGACCGACGTGCCTTCAGGCACCGAGATCGCCTGGCCGTCTATGGTCAGGCTGACCAGGCGTTGGGCCGTGCGGGCAGGGGTGCCCAGATCACGGTCGCGTTTGAGGACGGTTTCCAGCATGACGGCTCCTTCACGCGGCCAGAGGGGTGTGCCCGAAGTCTTCGGGGAAGTGATTCAGGGCCGACAGCACGGGGTATGGGGCCATGCCGCCCAGCGCGCACAATGAGCCACCGAGCATGGTGTCGCAGAGGTCGCGCAAGAGATGGACTTGCGCCTGGCGTGCCGGGCCGCCCGCGATGATGCGGTCCAGCGTCTCGACGCCACGCGTCGAGCCGATGCGGCAAGGCGTACATTTGCCGCATGACTCGGCGGCGCAGAATTCCATGGCGTAGCGCGCCATGCGTGCCATATCCACGCTGTCGTCGAAGGCGACCACGCCGCCGTGGCCCACCATGGCCGAGATGGCGGCATAGGCCTCGTAGCCCAATGGCACATCCCATTGGTCTTGCGGCAGGTAAGCGCCCAAAGGGCCCCCTACCTGGGCAGCGCGCAATGGCCGGCCGCTGGCGCTGCCACCCCCGAAGTCGTAGAGAAGTTCGCGCAGACTCAGGCCAAACGCCTTTTCGACCAGGCCGCCGTGCCGGATGTTGCCGGCCAGTTGGAAGGGTAGGGTGCCATGTGACCGCCCGACGCCATAGTCGCGGTAGTAGGCCGCGCCGCGCGCCAGGATGGTGGGCACGGTTGCCAGCGAAATCACGTTGTTGATGACAGTGGGCTGACCGAACAGCCCGCGTATCGCGGGCAGCGGCGGTTTGGCGCGCACCACACCACGCTTGCCCTCCAGGCTTTCGAGCAGGGAAGTCTCTTCGCCGCAGATATACGCGCCTGCCCCCTGGCGGACGTCGAGATCGAAGCGCCGACCGCTGCCATGGATGTCGTCGCCCAACCATCCCACCTCGCGTGCGCGCTGTATCGCCGTGCGCAATGTGGCGATCGCATGAGGGTACTCGGAGCGCACATAGATGTAGCCATATTCGGCGCCCACAGCCAGTCCGGCAATGGTCATGCCCTCTATGAGCGCGTACGGATCGCCTTCCATGAGCAGACGGTCCGCAAACGTGCCGGAATCGCCCTCGTCGGCATTGCAAACGATGTATTTGGTGGGCGAGGATGCGTTCAGTACCGTGTTCCACTTCACGCCGGTGGGAAAGGCCGCGCCGCCGCGCCCGCGCAGGCCGGACGCCGTGACGGCCTCGACGATCTGCGCGGCCGTCATCGTGAGGGCGCGCTCCAGCCCGGCCAGGCCGCCATGTGCCGCGTAGTCCAGGATGGATAACGGGTCCGTGATGCCTACCCGCGCGAACGTCAGCCTTTCCTGGCGGCGCAGATAGGGGATGTCTTCGGTGAATCCCTGGCACAGCGGATGCGCGGTCTGACCGCCGAGCCAGCCCGCGGCAAATAACGCACTGACCTCGCCGGTCGTTACCGGGCCGTAAGCCACGCGACCTTGCGGCGTCTGGATTTCGACCAAAGGCTCCAGCCACAACAAACCACGTGAGCCATTGCGCACCAGCTCAACGGACTGCTCCAGGCGGGCCGCTTCGGCCATGATGGCCTGGGCCACGGCGTCAGCGCCTACCGCCAGCGCGGCCGCATCCCGGGGAACATAAATCCTTACAGGGCCCGTCATGCTTGCCTCGACGCATCGATCAGTCGGTCCAACCCGTCGACGCTCATGCGCGCATAGGGACGGCCATCGAGCATCAGGGCCGGCGATTGCGCACACAGGCCCAGACAATAGGCGGGGTCCAGGCTGTAGGCGCCATCGGCGCTTTTGCCGTGGAAATCACAGCCCAGGCGGGAGCGGGCATGGGCGGCCAGGGCCTCGCCGCCCATGGCCTGGCAGGCTTCGGCGCGGCAGATCTGCAGCCGGTGGCGGCCGCCCGGTTCGCTGCGGAAGTCCGGATAAAAGGTGATCACGCCATGGACCTCGGCGCGCGACAGGGACAGCGCCTCGGCCAGGGTGGCGACGGCCTGGGGCGGGATGTAGCCCAGCGCATGCTGCACGGCATGCAACAGAGGCAGCAACGCGCCGGGTTGATCGGCATGGCTGGCCGCCAGATCGCGAACGAGGGCGATGACATCGGGCGCAGAAGTCTGCGCGGGGGTACAGGCCGTGGACATGGAGTCTCCTGACAGCGTTGCGGCACCGTGCCGACGCTAGAACCGTTTGCTTGCTGGCAGTCATCCGCTTAATATGCAAATATAAACATATTAAACATCCTGGCCGTGCGCAACACGGGTTTTTTCGTCATGGCCGGCAATCCCAAGGGTATCGGTGGGGTGGAGGACCTGGCGCGCGCCGACGTGCGTTTCGTCAATCGTCAGATGGGGTCGAGTACCCGTTACCTCGCCCACCTGCTGTTGCAACGTCACGGGATCGACATTGCCCGCGTGCAGGGCTTTCAGACCAATGAGTTCACGCACATGGCGATCGCCGCGCATATCGCCAGCGGGATGGCCGATGTCGGCATGGGGGTCGAAACGGCGGCACGCCGCTTCGGCCTGG
Organism: Bordetella holmesii; assembly: GCF_020735985.1. NCBI lineage: Bacteria > Pseudomonadati > Pseudomonadota > Betaproteobacteria > Burkholderiales > Alcaligenaceae > Bordetella > Bordetella holmesii. The sequence goes on along the minus strand of NZ_CP085973.1, from coordinate 2,078,389 downwards.
ATTTCATCCCGCTGGTGCAGGAGCGGTATTTCTTCGCTTTACGGCGGGCGGATCTGGAGCAGCCCGCGATGCAGGATTTCGTGACGGCCTTGCGTAGTCCCGCCTATCTGAACGACATCGGCGCTTTGCCCGGCTACGACGCCGCGGACTGCGGCCGGCTTCTGACGCTGGCCGAGGCGTTTCCCTGACCGCGCCGCAAGGGCTATGATCTTCTAATGGCTTCCGTGATCTATCTTGCCGATGAGCGACCCGCCGCCATTACGCCGCCGCGTGAGGGTGAGCCGGTGCGCGACCGCCGTGCGCGCCCATTGCGCGATTTGCGTATCTCGGTCACGGATCGCTGCAACTTTCGCTGCACCTATTGCATGCCGCGCGAGATCTTTGATGCGAACTATCGCTTTATGCCGCATTCGGCATTGCTGTCGTTCGAAGAAATCACCCGCGCCGCTCGGATTTTCGTGCGCTTGGGCGTGGAAAAAATCCGCCTCACCGGCGGCGAGCCCTTGCTGCGCAAGGACGTCGATAAACTGATCGCCATGCTGGCGCAGTTGCGCACGCCGCAGGGGCAGCCTCTGGATCTGACACTGACCACCAACGCCAGCCTGTTGGCGCGCAAGGCCGAGGCGCTCAAGGCCGCCGGGCTGTCGCGCGTCACGGTCAGTCTGGACGCTCTGGACCCGGCTCGGTTTGCGCGCCTTGCCGACTCCACCTACACCCCCGATGACGTGTTGCACGGTATTGATGCCGCGGCTCGTGCGGGGTTGCCGGTCAAGGTCAATATGGTGGTGCGCCGCGGCCTCAATGACGACGAAATCCTGCCGATGGCACGGCGCTTTCGTCATAGCGGCCACGTGTTGCGCTTTATCGAATACATGGATGTGGGCAACAGCAATGGCTGGAACGTCGCCGAGGTGTTGCCCAGCGACGAACTGCTGGCCAGGCTGGGCGAGCAGTTCGAGTTGCAGCCCATCGATGATGCGCCCATGGGCAGAGTGGCCGAGCGCTGGCGCTATGCCGATGGCGCCGGAGAGATTGGCGTCATCTCCAGCGTGACCCATGCTTTTTGCGGCGGCTGTACGCGAGCGCGTCTGTCGCCGGAGGGGCAGTTGTTTCTTTGCCTGTTTGCCTCGCGCGGTCATGACGTGCGTGGCCTGTTGCGCGGCCTTACCCGCGATGAGGACGTCGCCGCCGCTCTGGCCGGGGTCTGGTCGGTGCGGGACGATAACTATTCGGAACGGCGTGGTCTGGCCACTACGCAACGCGAAAAAATCGAAATGAGCTATATCGGTGGCTGATAACTCGATCGCGGGTCTGATTCTGGCCGGAGGGCAGGGCCGACGTGTCAACGAGGCCGATAAAGGCTTGCTGCTATGGCGGGGCAAGCCACTGGTGGCGCATGTGGCCCAGCGCCTGGCTCCGCAGGTCAGCCAGCTCATCGTCAGCGCCAATCGCCATATCGCGACCTATGCCGCATTCGGCCAGGTGGTCAGCGATGATAAGCAGTTTGGTGCATGGCAAGGGCCGCTGGCCGGGCTGGCGGCGGGGCTGGCCGTGTGCCGCCACCCATGGCTGGTCTGCGTGCCTTGCGATACACCGTTGATCCCCCACGACCTGGCGGCACGCCTGACCGGCGCGGCCATTGCGGCCCAGGCCCCTTTGGCCGTGGCAAGTTGCCAGGGGCGGCGCCATGCCGTGTGCATGGCGTTGCGGCCGGCCCTATTGCCGGATCTGCGCGCCTATTTGGCCGGTGGCGATCGCAAGGTGGCATGGTGGCAGGACAGGGCGGGCGCCGTCGAAGTCGCCTTCGATGATGCGCCCGCCGCCTTTCTCAACCTGAATACTGCCGAGGATTTCGCTTTCGCGCAGGGCTAGGATTGCCAGTAGCGAAAGTCGTAATACCGGACCGCGGTGCCGTCGCTGATGTCGGTATCGTAAGGCAGGCGTGCCAGGCCGCTGGCCCAGGGTAGCGAACTCATCACCCCTGATCCCTGCTTGGCGTACGGATGCAGTTGCGGGGCCTGGCCGGCGTCGTACTGCACTCGTAGAAACTCTTCGCGGCCATCGCGGCGCGTGTGCTCGGTGCGCAGGGGTATCCAGTCCACGCGCGGATGGGTGGTGCTGCGGCCCTGCATGCGGCGCACCAGCGGCGAGACCAATACCGTAAAGACGGCATAGGCCGATACCGGATTGCCAGGCAGGCAAACCAGGGGCTTGCCCTGGATATGAGCCAATGCGACCGGTTTGCCAGGTTTCATACGGACTTTCCAGAGCACCAGCGTCGCGCCCATGGCCTCCAGTACCGGTTTGACCAGATCGCGCTCGCCAACCGATACCCCACCCACACTGAGGACGAGGTCGCAGTCCTGCAGCAGGCGAGCAAAGGCGGCATTCAGACTGGCCTGCTCATCGCGGGCGTGCAGGACATGGGTGGCTTCAGCGCCCATGCCTTCTGCCAATGCCGCCAGCATGGCGCCATTGGAGTTGTAGATTTGCTGGTCCTGCCGGGGCGAACCTGGAAAGACCAGCTCATCGCCGGTGGTGAGGATGCCTACCCGCAAGCGCCCGTAAACCTCGGCTTGCGCCAGCCCTTGCGACGCCAGCAACGCGATATGCGAGGCCTGCAGCACTGTGCCGGCAGCCAGCAACGCCTGCCCGGCGGTCGTGTCTTCGCCACGTTTACGTACATGCTGTCCGGCTCTGGGAGGCTGCAGGATCTCGACCTTTCCGTCGGTTTCGCGCGTGTCCTCTTGCATGACGACGGTGTCGGCGCCCGGCGGCATGAGGCTGCCCGTAAACAGCCGTGCGGCCTGGCCCGGCGGCAGGACGGCGGGCATATCACCGGCGAAGATACGCTGGCTCACGGGCAATGCGCGGCCGGCTTCGTAGTCGGCGTAACGCAGTGCGTAGCCGTCCATGGCGCTGTTGTCGGCCGGGGGCAGGTCCAGGCCAGCCTGAATGTCTTGTGCCAGCACCCGGCCAGCGAGACTGGCCAGGGGCAGGATTTCGCGCCGTGTGATGGCGTCGGCGGCCTTGGCCAATTGTGCCTGGGCCTCGTCGAACTCCATCATGATGCTTCCCTGCGCGCGAGGTGCGTGGCAAAGTTGCAAGGTTTGTGTCGGCTGTCCAGTTGTTCGGCGATGATGCGGCTCCAGGCCGTCTGGCAGGCACCGTTGGAGCCTGGCATGCAGAAGATCACGGTATTGTTGGCGTATCCGGCCAGCGCTCGCGACTGGATGGTCGACGAGCCGATCTCTTCATAGGACACCTGGCGAAACAGCTCGCCAAAGCCGTCGATCTCTTTGTCGAACAACGGACGCACGGCCTCGGGCACGGAATCTCGGTGCGAAAACCCGGTGCCGCCCGTGGTCAGAATCACCTGTACCTGCGGATCGGCGATCCAGTCGCTCATGACGCGGCGGATCAGGTAGACATCGTCACGCACGATTTCGCGGCGCACGCACATGTGGCCGGCGTGGGCGAGATTGTGGGCCAGAAGATTGCCTGAGGTGTCGTCTCCGGCGCTGCGCGTGTCACTGACGGTGAGCACGGCGCAAGCCAGCGAAACAGTGTTTTCGGTAGTCATGGTTTGTCCTTGTTCTCTTCCCAGGCGTGGGTGCGGGTGTCGTCCTCGACGCGCTGCTGGACCCAGAACCGATTGCCATCGGCCAGCGTTTCGCGTTTCCAGAAAGGGGCGCGCGTCTTGAGCGCATCGATCATGAACTCGCAGGCCTGGAAGGCATCTCCCCGGTGGGCGCTGGCTGCCGCGACGAAAACAATCTGGTCTTCGCGGGGCAGGGCGCCGATCCGATGGGCGATGACGGTGCCGGCCAGCTGCCAGCGCTCGCGCGCGCGGCGGGCAATCGCTTCGAGCTCGCGCTCGCACATTCCGGGATAGTGTTCGAGGTAGAGCGTTTCCGTGGCCTGTCCGGGGGCGTAATCGCGCACATAACCCGTGAAGGTCACCAGTGCGCCTGCCTGGGAGCCGGCTTTGGCACGTAGACCGGCGGTAAGGGCGGCCGTGTCGAAATCGGCCTCCTGGACGAGGATCATAGTCTCAGCCTCCAGTGACGGGTTCGAAGACCGCCACCTCGTCGTCTGCGGCCAGCGCCACCGGCCCTTTGACATGCGTCTGATTGACAGCGAGCCTTAAGCGGTTCGCTTCGGACAACTGCGGATAGCGCACAGCCAGATCTTCGACCAACTGGACGGTATTCGCCGGCTGCGGCAGAGGCAGGCGCTCGGCGCGCTTGCCCAGCAGCTCCGCCACGCGAGCGAAGTACAACATATCAATCGTTGCGCCATTCACCGCTTTTTCCTCCCGCCTTGTACGCCAGGCGAACCTGTTCGATCACGATGCCCTTGTCTGCCGCCTTGCACATGTCGTAGATGGTAAGCGCGGCGACGCTGCAGGCCGTCATGGCCTCCATTTCGACGCCGGTCTTGTAACGGGTGCGGCAGGTGGCCCGGATGTCGATCCGGTGCGCCTGGTCGTCCAGCGAGAACTCGATGCCCACGAAGGACAGCGGCAAGCTATGACACAAGGGGATCAATTCGGCGCAGCGTTTGGCCGCCAGCACCGCGGCCACACGGGCGGTGTTGAGCACCTCACCTTTGCCCTGGCCAGGTTGGGTCAGCAGCCCGTAGGCCTGGGGACTCATGCGCACCGCGCCTTGCGCGATGGCGACACGATCGGATTCGGTCTTGTCGCCGACATCGACCATGCGAACCTGGCCGCTTTCGTCCAGGTGGCTCAGAGTGGGTAAGGTGTCAGGCATCTCAAAAACGGAAGATCAGAATAAGGGATGGCTCGAAGCCGCGCCGGCTGGCGCGCAGCCTTATGATAGACGAGCCCAGTCTAGGACGCGATAATCCCCGGCAAACTTGGCGGTGGCGCCTGTGTTTCACAGGATGTTCCGCGCCAACGGGCGCGCACAGGGGCAGGTTGCGTTCGAAAACCGGTGCAGCCAAGGTCGGGATGGCCGGATAGTCAACGTCGCACTCGTGCGGGATGCTGAGGGCATCTGGGATGGCAAACCTCCACGGGTCGATTTCTCACGGAAGTGGTTCCATCGGGAGGTTGTTTCATGGTTTTGAAGGACGCAGAGTTCGACAGTCTTTTGCCGCCCCTGAGGCTTGGCCGGCGCGGCTTTCTCGCCACCGGCCTGGCCGCCGGCTTTTCGTTGGCCGCCGGGCCGGCCGTGGCTCAGACGGCCATTACTACCGACAGCAAGGGCTTGGTGGCCGGGCCGGTCGACATCCCCACGACCGACGGCACAATGCCTGCCTATCGCGCTGCGCCGCAAGGCAAGAGCGATCTTCCCACGCTATTGGTGGTCTCGGAGATTTTCGGCGTACACGAATACATCCAGGACGTCTGCCGCCGCCTGGCGCACCAGGGATATCTGGCGATCGCGCCGAAGCTCTTTGCCCGTCAAGGCGATCCGTCCAAGCATGCCGATATGGCGTCTTTGCGCGCCGAGATCATCGACAAGGTGGCTGACGCACAGGTGATGGCCGATCTGGATGCCACGGCCACCTGGGCTGCCGCACATGGCGCAAACGCCTCCAGGCTGGGCATCCTGGGGTTCTGCTGGGGCGGGCGCATTGTCTGGCTCTATGCCGCGCACCGCCCAGGCTTGTTGGCAGGGGCGGCCTGGTATGGTCAGTTGGGTGGCGCAAGCACCGGGCTGAAGCCGCGGGCGGCACTGGACGTTGTACCCGCGCTCCAGGCTCCCGTGCTGGGCGCCTACGGTGGCAAGGACGCAGGTATTGCGCTGGCCGATGTGGACAAAATGAAGGTCGCGCTAGCCAAGGGCCCCCCAGCCGCTCAGAAGTCGCGCATCGATGTTTATCCCGATGCCCCGCACGCGTTTCATGCGGATTATCGGCCCAGCTTTCGCAAAGCCGAGGCCGAGCAGGCTTGGCGACGCATGCTGGACTGGTTCAAGCAGAACGGGCTCTGAGCTCAGCGTGCCGGCGCCTGCGGCAGGCCATCGGTGACTTCAGCGATGGCCTGCTTCATTTCGCCATAACCGATGGCCCGCTCGCGCTGGAAGCTGCCCAGCACGCCGGCGCAGCCATCCACGCTGGCCTGGCGCATCTGTTCCATCATCTGCCGACCCGTTTCCTGGCCCTGGGTAAATCGCGCCTTCAAGGCCGCAGTGTCGTAACGGTATTCCTGGGCGTAGCGTTTCAGGTTCACTTGCCAGTTGGATTCGTGCTGCAGCAGATCGGGTTGGGACGCGCCACACAGGCGGGCCGCGCCATTGGTGGCCCCGGCGGCCGCGACGACTTGTTCGAAGGTTGTCTGTCCGTCAGGAGCAGCCAGGGTTTGCGCCTGGGCCGATGACGTCAGGGCGGCCACTGCAATCCATAGGGCTCGCATGTTGGGATCCTCCGTCGCGTGTTCGCAACGTTTCATTATGACCATCCGTGGGCAGATCAGGGGTTGCAGCCCGGTTTGCAGACGTTTCAGTATGTGCACAGGCTTTTCCCGAGCGCTGTCATCCCCGCCCACGCGGACACGATCTATGATGGAGGTCGAGCCGCGACAGCGGCACGCTTCCAATCAAATAGATAATCGTTCCTGTTGGAGAAATTCATGACTATTTCCGTTGGCGACCGCGTACCGGACGGCACGCTCACCGAGTTCATCGAAACCGAAACGGCGGGCTGCCAGCTCGGCCCCAACCCCTTCCAGGTCGCCGATCTGACGCGTGGCAAGAAGATCGCGTTGTTCGCGCTGCCGGGGGCGTTCACCCCGACTTGCTCGGCCAAGCATCTGCCGGGTTATATCGCCCAGGCCAAGGCTTTTGCCGACAAGGGCGTGGACGAAATCTGGTGCGTGGCCGTCAATGACGCTTTCGTCATGGGCGCCTGGGGCCGTGAGCAGCAGGCCACGGGCAAGGTGCGCATGCTGGCGGATGGGTCGGCCTTGTGGACGCGTGAGCTTGGCCTGGAGCTGGATCTCATTGCCCGTGGCATGGGTGTGCGCTCGCAGCGTTACTCGGCCCTGATCGAAGACGGCGTGGTCACGAAACTGAATATCGAAGGCCCGGGCAAGTTCGAGGTCAGCGATGCCGACACCTTGCTGTCCCAGATTTAACGGTTTTCAGGGGGCCGGCGGTCCGGTCTCCCGTGCAGCCCCTGCGTATCCTCTGCTGCCCGCCTGCCCATGCTATCGACCATATCCTCGTTTTCCTCGCTTTACGTCGCCACCCTGCTGATGCTGGTCGGCACAGGTCTGTTCAATACCTATATGGGACTGACATTGACGGCACGATCCGTCAACGAAGTCTGGATCGGCTCCATGATCGCGGGGTATTACCTGGGTCTGGTCTGCGGCGCACGGCTGGGGCATAAGCTCATCATTCGCGTCGGGCATATTCGTGCTTTCGTGGCGTGTGCGGCGGTGGCCACCAGCATGATTCTGCTGCAGGCCCAGATAGACAGCCTGCCGGTGTGGCTGCTGCTGCGTCTGATCTCGGGCGTCATGATGGTCACCGAGTTCATGGTCATCGAAAGCTGGCTCAATGAACAGACGGAGAACCACCAGCGTGGCCGCGTGTTTTCGGTCTATATGGTGGTCTCCGGCCTGGGGACGGTGCTGGGGCAGTTGGCGCTCACGTTTTATGCCGTGCTGGATGACGGGCCGCTCGTACTCGTGGCGATGTGCCTGGTCCTGTGCCTGGTACCGATTGCCGTTACCGCGCGCTCCCACCCCCCGACCCCACGGCCTGCGCCACTGGATTTCTTTTTCTTCGTCAAGCGGGTGCCGCTGGCCATGACCGTGCTGTTCGTGGCCGGCAACTTGAGTGGCGCATTCTATGGCCTGGCACCGGTGTACGCGGCCAAGCACGGCCTGGCCACCTCCCAGGTTGCGTTGTTCGTGGCTGTCTCGGTAACAGCCGGGCTGCTGTCGCAGTGGCCCATAGGATGGCTGTCTGACCGGATCAATCGCGCTGGCTTGATCCGGTTCAACGCCGCGGTTCTGGTGCTGGTGCCGGTTTTCATGTGGGGTTGGCTGGATTTACCCTTCTGGCTGCTGCTTTGCTTGTCGGCGCTGTTGGGCGTGCTGCAGTTCACGCTTTACCCGCTGGGCGCGGCGCTGGCCAACGACCACGTCGAAGCCGAGCGCCGCGTGAGCCTGAGCGCCGTGCTGTTGATGGTCTATGGGGTAGGGGCTTGCCTGGGACCCCTGGTGGCGGGCGTTCTGATGTCGTTGGGGGGGCACGCCATGTACTACGTGTTCGTGCCAGTGTGCGCCCTCATTCTGGTCTGGCGGGTACGCCCGAGCGCCGTCACGGGCTTGCATCAGGTCGACGAGGCGCCGGTGCATTTCGTGCCGATGCCCGATACGCTGCAGTCGTCGCCGGCCATGGTCACACTCGATCCCCGTGTGGATGTCGAGGTGGACCCTGCGATGGAAATGCTTACGCCTGAGGCTGACGTCGTGCAGCCGCCTGCGCCTGCTGCCGAGCCACCGGCGGGTACTGCCGCCTTCGACAATGTCGTGGCCGAACCTGGCGAGGCCGCCACGGTGCTGCCTGCCGACGGTGCGGTGCCGTCTGAGGGATCCAAGGCCGCGGGAGGCTGAAGCAGGCGATCAGCGCGTGATGGGCAGGCAGGCAGCGCCCTGGGTCAGCGGCGCACTGGTTTCGCCCAGCAGCGCGCGCGCGCCGCAGGTCGAGCCAAACATGGCCGCCACGTTGTGGCCAGTGCCCACCACCTCCTGGGCCTGATGCGCCAGTGCCGGCCATTCGGCGTGACGTTGCGCGATGGCAACTTCATAGCGCCAGTGGCCCAGCCCTCGCGCCCAGCGCGTGGCACCCTGCGCTTCGGCGCCGCAGGTTTTGTCCAGAAACTGATGTTCGGGATTGTTGTCGGCGCTGCCCAGCAGATAGGTGACGTTGCGAGCGGCATAGCGCGGCGCCAGGCGCGCCGGATCGCCGGTGCGCAAGTAGCCTGGGAGCTGATCCAGACCGTACTTGTATTGATTGTAGGTGGGGCAGATGCCACGTTCATAGGGCGCGAACCCCCGCCCATCGGCACGCGGGCGTTCGGCCGTGAGGTACAGATAGGAGGAGGGGTTGGCCACCACATAGCGGACGTCCAGGCCTTTGTTTCGCAGGTCGTCATCCACGTTGTTCAAGACCGCATACCGCTGGATGAGTTGCGCGCCGGCGGAGTGCCCGGGAAGCACCACGGTGCGTAAGGCCGGCAGCCGTTCGGCACTGGCCAGTTCGTGCAACAGGTCATCGAGCACCTGCATGGAACTGACCGGCGCAGGGCGTCCTTTGACCTGCATACTGAGTTCGCCGTCCTCCCAACTGGCACGCCGCCAGGCCGGCATATGGCCGAAGCCGGTGTCTATCGCACTGGAAAACTTGGGGGCGATGATCAGCGTGTCATCCAGACGCTCCGGATTGTTGCCCATGAGTGCAGATACCGCCTCATAGGAGCGTGTGGCGTCCCGCTTGATCCCGTGCACGACGATGACCAGCCGCCGTACGCCGCGCAAATCATCGCGTTTGAGGTTCTTGCTGGCATAGACCGGGAAGGGGTAGCGCTGTTCGGGGCGGCCCAGCTCAAGTGCGCGCCAAGGCGGCGTAGGCTGCTGTTGCGCGGCGACCGGTTCCTCGTAGGGATCCCGCTCTTCGGTGGCGGGCAGCAGGGTCTGTGCAAGCGCGGCGGCCACAGGCATGCCCGAGCAGGCCGCGGCCAGAATCAGGCGGGACCACCCTTGGCTAGGCGTCATGGGGCGCGTCAGCAGTGCTCGTGGCCAAGCAGTTGGCGCAGACCGGGCAGATCGAGGAGTTCGACTTCGCGCTGGTTGATGCGGATCAGGCCTTCGCGGGCAAAGCGCGAGAACAGCCGGCTGACCGTCTCCAGCGTCAGGCCCAGGTAGTTGCCGATTTCTTCGCGGCTCATGCGCAGAACGAATTGGGTCGAGGAATAGCCCAGCGCGGCATAACGTTGCGACAGGTTCAGCAAAAAGGCGGCCAGACGCTGCTCGGAGCGCATCGATCCGAGAGTGGCCAGCATCTGGTGCGAGCGGGTGATTTCGCGGCTCATGAGGCGGCGAAACTGTTGCTGCAAGCTGGGCAAGTGGTGGGCGACGCGATCGATTTCAGACAGGCGGATGACGCAGACTTCCGAGTCCTCCAACGCCACGGCGTTGGAGACATGGCGCGACTCCAGCATGCCATCGAGCCCGACGATTTCGCCAGGCAGATGAAATCCCGTGATCTGAAGTTGACCGCTGGCGTCTTCGAGCTGAGTCTTCAGTGACCCATAGCGCACGCCATAGACGGCATCCAGCGCCGCGTCCAGTTCGTAAAGGGTGTGGCCTTTCTCGATGCGCACGCGCTCTTTGATCAGATCGTCGAGCTTTTCGACCTCGGCCGCGGCCATGCCGATAGGAATGCAGACATGGCCGAGCATGCAGCTGGAACAATGTGCGGCGTCGGGCGTGATAGGAACCCGCTTGAGCATTCGTGACCTCGTCGTCTTGACACACCGGCTTGCGGAAGCACTGGCACGGTTTATTTTCGTTAGATTGTAGTCTTCTTTGCAGAATTTCGCCGATTTATGCCTCTAACGGCCAAAGAGTCGCAAGGCATCACCAACCTGCAAACCTTGCCCAGATACCCTCGATGCGATCGCCTCCCTGGCGCACCAGGTGATAGCGCGGGTGCTGGGCGCCGGTGGCGCACGCATGGTTGGACAGGATGCGCAGCAATGTGCCCACGGGGTAGGCGGCGACGAGGTCGGCGACGGCCCCCTGCTCGATGCTGAGCACCCCGTGCTCTTGATTGGCGTCGCTCATGCGCAGCCCGGAGATAGGGCGGCCCAGACGGTCGCAAACCAGGCCATAGCCCTGGTCCACTGGCTGGCGGGCGGTGCCTCGGTCGCGGCTCATGGCCATCCAGCCGCCGTCGGTGATGATCCAGCCCCGGTCCGGTTGGTGGCCCAGCACCGTTACCAGAACCGACAGCGCGATCTCGTCGATGGTGCAGGCGCCGATCCCGGCCATGACCAGATCAAAGAACATATACACCCCGGCGCGTAGCTCGGTGACGCCATCGAGCTTGTGCGCATACCGGGCCGTGGGGGTGGAGCCCACGCTGACGATGGGGCAGGCATGGCCCTGGGCGCGCAAGCGTTGTGCCGCGTGCACGCAGGCGGCCCGTTCTTGCTCGGCCAGCGCCACGATGGCTTCGCGGCTGCGGCAGTTATAGGATTCCCCCGCGTGGGTAAGCACGCCGGCCAGGGTTACGCCGCCCACGCGCAGGATGTCTGCGATGATCAGCAGTTCGGGATCGTCAGGCTTGAGGCCGCTGCGATGGCCGTCGCAATCGATCTCCAGCAGGCAGGGCAGATCAAGGCCGAGGCGGCTGCGCGCCTCGCACACGGCCTCGGCCGCGATGCGGTTGTCGAGGATGATCTTCAGGTCGCAGCCGGCGCGGCGCAGGCGGCCAACATGATCAAGCTTGTTGGGGGTGATGCCCACGGCATACAGAATGTCCGTAAAACCTGCCGCAAAAAATTGGTCCGCTTCCTTCAGTGTAGATACGGTGATCGGACCGGTTCGTCCGTCGCCGGCCGCCAGCGCCACTTCGATGCATTTGGCCGTCTTGACGTGAGGCCGCAGGGTCACACCCAACGCGGCGGCGCGCGCGCGCATCATGGCCGTGTTGGCGTGCAGCCGGTCGATGTCCAGCAGCAACGCCGGTGTTTCGAGCGCATCGACAGCGGCGGCTTGGCGTGCAGCGCGATAGGAAACCCAGTCGTCATCGGTGATGCCCGGGGCGTCCTGAAGATGGGCCGGGTCCACGGGGTAGTATTGACAGCGTATCGGACCTTGCGTGGTTTGGACCGCGATCTCGGTGCGCATGAAGCAGGAGCCGCCTGGCGCGCCGACATCTTCGATATGGTCGAGCAGGGGCAGCAATTGCGGATCGATTTGATATATGTCACCCATCACCCAGCGGCCGTCTGCGACGGGCACCAGGCCGGGCCAGTCACCAAAATCAACCAGGTAACCTGGCACGCGCCCCTGTCCCAGCGCGCGAGGCTGGGGCAAGCCGTGGCGGGCGGCAACGTGATTCAGATCATTGATTTCGCCGCTGCGTAGCGTGCCGTAGACAAAAACGTTTATGCTCATCAGAACCGCCTGTGGTTGTAGGCGGTAGTGTAAGTCACTGTAAGTCGATTTTCAGCGTGCGCCGGGCAGGCCTTGAAAAGCCCCTGTTTGGCCGCACATTTAGGTCATCGAGCCGGCTGAGGGTTATGGCATGGCTCTCATCACTGCCAACCGACTACTATGCGATTCGACAAAGTTACCACCAAGTTCCAGCAAGCCCTGGCGGACGCGCAAAGCCTCGCGGCCCGCAATGACAATCCCTATATCGAACCCGTCCATGTGCTGGCCGCGTTGCTCGCTGACGCCGACAGCGGTGCGGGTAGCCTGCTGGCGCGCGCCGGCGTGGCCGTCAACCGGCTGCAGCCCGCACTGGAAACCGCCATGCGGGCGCTACCCCAGGTCGCCGGTGACGACAACGTGCAGATCAGTCGCGACCTTCAGGCCGTGTTGACGCGCACCGACAAAGAGGCCGCGCGCCGGGGCGACACCTTCATCGCCAGCGAGTTGTTCCTGCTGGCATTGGCCGATGACAAGGGCGAAGCCGGGCGCATCCTGCGTGAAGCCGGCCTGCAGAAAAAAGCGCTGGAGACCGCCATCGATGCTGTGCGGGGCGGTGAAAAAATCTCCGAGGCCGAGGGGGAGTCCAACCGCGAGGCCTTGTCCAAGTACACCATGGATCTCACCGAGCGGGCCCGAGAGGGCAAGCTGGACCCGGTCATTGGTCGTGACGACGAAATTCGGCGCACCATTCAGATTTTGCAGCGCCGCACCAAGAACAATCCCGTACTCATCGGCGAGCCGGGCGTAGGCAAGACCGCCATCGTCGAAGGGCTGACCCAGCGCATCGTCAACGATGAGGTGCCCGAGACGCTGCGTGGCAAGCGCGTGCTGTCGTTGGATCTGGCGGCCTTGCTGGCAGGCGCGAAGTTCCGCGGCGAATTCGAAGAACGTCTGAAGGCCGTCCTCAAAGAGCTTTCACAGGACGATGGGCAAAACATCGTCTTTATCGATGAGTTGCACACCATGGTCGGCGCCGGCAAGGCCGAGGGCGCCATGGACGCGGGCAATATGCTCAAGCCGGCGCTGGCGCGCGGCGAACTGCACTGCATCGGCGCGACCACGCTGGATGAGTACCGCAAGTACATCGAGAAGGATGCCGCGCTGGAGCGCCGCTTCCAGAAAGTGCTCGTGGGCGAACCCGACGTGGAGTCGACCATCGCCATTCTGCGCGGCTTGCAAGAGCGCTACGAAATCCACCACGGCGTGGAGATCACCGATCCGGCCATTGTCGCGGCGGCCGAGTTGTCGCACCGGTACATCACGGATCGCTTCCTGCCCGACAAGGCTATCGATCTGATCGACGAGGCCGCGTCGCGCATCCGCATGGAAATCGACTCCAAGCCCGAAGTGATGGACAAGCTGGATCGTCGCATCATTCAGCTCAAAATCGAGCGCGAGGCCGTCAAGAAAGAAACCGATGATGCGTCCAAGCGCCGTCTGGCTGTCATCGAAGAGGAACTCGAGCGCCTGCAGCGCGAGTACAACGACTACGAAGAAATCTGGAAGGCCGAGAAGGCTGCGGTGCAGTGCACGCAGTCCATCAAGGAAGAAATCGACCGCGTACGCGCCGACATGGCCGAGCTGCAACGCAAAGGGCAGTTCGACAAGCTGGCCGAGTTGCAGTATGGCAAGCTGCCTGAGCTCGAAGCGCGCCTGAAGGCGGCCGATATGGCCGAAGAGGACGTCGAGCGCGCGGAGGTCGCCGGCGGTAAGCCGCGCCTGCTGCGCACGCAGGTCGGTGCGGAAGAGATCGCCGAGGTCGTCTCGCGTGCCACGGGCATTCCGGTGTCCAAGATGATGGAAGGCGAGCGCGACAAGCTGCTGCACATGGAAGATGCGCTGCATCAGCGCGTGGTGGGGCAGGAGGAGGCTTGCAGCCTCGTGGCCGACGCCATCCGTCGATCGCGGGCAGGGCTGGCCGACCCCTCCAAACCGTATGGCTCTTTCCTGTTTCTGGGGCCGACCGGCGTAGGCAAGACCGAACTGACTCGAGCGCTGGCCGATTTCTTGTTCGACTCCGAAGAGCACATGATCCGCATCGACATGAGCGAGTTCATGGAGAAGCACTCGGTGGCTCGCCTCATTGGCGCGCCCCCGGGCTATGTGGGTTACGAAGAAGGCGGCTATCTCACGGAAGCCGTGCGCCGCAAACCCTACAGCGTGGTCTTGCTCGATGAAGTAGAAAAAACGCATCCGGATGTGTTCAACGTCCTTCTGCAGGTGCTCGATGATGGGCGTCTGACCGATGGGCAGGGTCGTACGGTGGACTTTCGCAATACCGTCATCGTGATGACCTCCAATCTGGGTTCGCAGCAGATCCAGAGCATGACGGGCAAGCCCTATGAGGTGATCAAGGACGTAGTGATGGAAGAACTCAAGCAGACGTTGCGGCCCGAGTTCCTCAACCGCATCGACGAAGTGGTGGTTTTCCACGCCTTGGACGCGCAACACATCGAGTCCATCGCGCGCATTCAGATCAGGCGTCTGGCCGAGCGCCTGGAGAAGCAGGAGATGCAGTTGGAGGTCACCGACACGGCGTTGTCGGAAATCGCCCGCGTGGGTTTCGACCCGGTGTTCGGCGCGCGGCCACTCAAGCGCGCCATTCAGCAGCAGATCGAAAACCCTGTGGCCAAGCTTATTTTGCAAGGGGTGTTCGGGCCGCGCGATGTCGTGCCGGTCGACTATCGCGACGGCAAGTTCGTCTTTACGCGCACGCTGCAGTAAAGGCACTCCAAGGCTAAGGCCGGGCGCGATGAGCGGCACCCCAAGAGTTGGACACCCATCCGGCCCTTGGGGTGTTTTTCATGGCGACTACGATGAGCAAGTCCAGCGGTCCGTGAACAAACCAACGATGCGTCACGGATGTGACCGAGTTCGGTATTCGAAGCGACAGGCGGTATCTCTCGCCTGTGCAGGACCGGTCTAACGGTGGCATCGTGTTCTATACGATTCAGCGGCACCGCCCTTCGCGCGGGTGAGCCGTATGCCCAGAAAGGCGCCGGCCATGCCTGCCTGGCCGTACCCACTCGTCGAACGGAGTCTGATGCAGAGGATGTTCCCCTACGCGAAACTGGCTTGACTCCGCGGTGGGGGACGTTGCCTGAATCGTTGAGCGGCAACGCCGTCCACGCATCGACAAGAATTGGTATCGGGTGGATTTGCTGTTGTTTCATCGCAAGGCGCGCTGCGAGGTTGTCATTGACCTGCAGCTTGACCCCTACCGATGCGGGGCTGATACATAGGTACTGCAACCAAGCCAAGGATCAGCGGACCTCACTGAATGACAATAACATGTTATTTGCTGCTATGTGCAGAGCCGCCTCAATAGACGTCTCGGCGCAGGCGGCCGTCGGCGCGCAACGCGAGTAAAAGCGGTACGCCGAGGATGTCGCTCAGCGCGTCATCTACACCTTGGGCCATGCCGTGCAGGCTTCCGCAAATGGCTATCGTCGCTCCGTTGTCGACCCAACTTCGAAGGGCGTCGGCGCGTTCGCGCAACCTATCCTGCACATAGCCCTGGCCCTGACGCGAGTAGACCAGATCGAGTTGCGCCAGCATCCCGGTTGCCTTCCACGCCCGCAGTTCGTCCTCGAGCAGGGCGTCGTATGCCGGGTGCCGTTCACCATACACGAGCCAGTTGCGACCGTGGCCCGCCGCCACGCGTGCCTTGAGCCAGGCTCGTAGACCTGCCAGCCCGGTGCCATTGCCGATGAGCACGAGGGGCATGGGCCCAGGTGGCAGATGAAAGCCCGGGTTGCTGCGTACACGCAGCGCCACCTCCCCGCCGATAGGGCATCGCTGTGTCAGCCAACCGCTTCCCAGGCCCAAGGTGCCGTCGGCATGGCGTTGTTGCCTGACCAGCAATTGCAGGCAGCCGTCAGCGGGCAGCGAGGCAATCGAGTACTCGCGCGGGTTTTGTAGTGGAGTCTGGGGCGCGGTGCGCGGGCCGACTTCGGCGATATCTCCCGCCTGCCAGAAGACCTCCGTCTGGCAGGTCAGGCTCACCAGATAGCAGGGGCCTGCTGAGCTTCCCGGATTCAGATGCTGGCGCGCTGTCAGGCGCCAGGTTTGGTAGTCGGGAGCCTGCCATACCTGCGGGTCGGCCGCGCCGCAGATGGCCGCCAGTTCGCGTTGCCAATGGCGCAGCGCCGCCGGATCGGCCCGGTCTACCTCGACGCGGTCAAAGAGCCGTTGTGCCTTTTGGGCAGCCAGCCACTGGTCCAGCTCGCGGCCAAATCCGCAAAAGCGGGCGTAGCTGCTGTCGCCCAGCGCCAGCAGTGCATAACGCAATTGGGGCAGGCTGCCGTGCATGACAGGGCGCATCACCTGTTGGGCAAAACGCGCTGCGCCATCTGGCGCGTCGCCCTCGCCATAGGTACTCACCACAAGGAGAGCGCGCGTGCAGCGGGCCAGGCACGGCGCGTCGACCTGATTCAACGGCACGACCACCGCGACCTGTCCGGCCGCACGCAGCGCCTCGGCGCTGCGCTCGGCGAGTTCCTGAGCAAGTCCGGTCTGACTGGCGTGGGCGACCAGCCAGGCTTCGGCCTGTGCAAGGGGCACAGGCGTTGGCCTGCTGCGGCGCCAGGCCCGCCAGCTCAGCAGCAGCCAGGCGATGACAAGCACGAGGGCCGTTGCCACACGGGCTGTCATAGGCGGACTACGTCGAGCGCCAGGAAGGCCGGGGTGGGTGCCAGCCGCAAGCCGTCACGGTCCCGCGCGATGAACAGTGCCGCCAGATCGTGGCGCCGGGCATAGTCCATTCCGTCGGCTTGCCCCATGACCGTCAGGGCCGTGGCTAGCGCGTCGGCTTGCATGCAACCGGTATGCACTACCGTGACCGAGGCCACGTCGTTGTCCAGGGGCCGACCGCTACGCGGATCCAGGGTATGCGCGTAGCGGCGTCCCTCGTGCTCACCGTAGCGGCGGTAGTCGCCCGAGGTGGCAATCGCCAGGTCTTTCAGGGGCACGCTCAGGGCGTGCGATCCGCTGCCGTCAGGCACCTCGATGGCAACGCGCCACGGTTGCCCGTCGGGGCGTACGCCACGCGCACGTAACTCGCCGCCGACCTCGATCAGATAGTGCTGCAGACCCAGTGCATCCAAGGCCCGCGCAGCGGCGTCGACTCCATAGCCTTTGGCGATGGCTGACAGATCCAGCCGCAGACCGCCGGGCTGCAAAGCCAGACCGCGAGGCAGGTCCAGTGCCAGACGCTGCCAGCCACACCGTGCGCCCGCCTGAGCGAGCAGCGCGGCGGACGGCGGTTCGGAGACATCGCGACGTGGCCCGAACCCCCACATGTCTACCCATTCGCCCAGGGTAGGATCGCAGGCGCCACTCGTTTCACCGGCCAAGGCCAGCGCATAGGCCAGCACGTGCAGTAACGCAGGTGGCAGCGCATGCCAGCCGGCTGGCGCACGGTTGAAACGCGCCAGATCCGAGTCCGGGTCCCAATGGCTCATTTGTGACACGACCTCGTCCAACGCCGTCTGCACTGCCGCGCGGATAGGCGCGTCTGACAGACAGAGCGAGGCCGATAGGCGCGCCGACCAGGTCGTACCCATGGTGGCGCCGGTCAGCGCAACGGCACGGTATAGCGCCGCGCCGTAGTGCCGGACCGGCAGGATAGTGTGCTGCATGAGCGTTTACGGACGCAGCACTTCCAGGGTGCCGGCATAGGTGAGGCGGCGCATCGTGGCCTGGGGCACGTTCACCGCGTGGTCTTCGTGCCGGGCTTCGACCCAGTACATGCCGGGATGCGGCCATTTGACCTGGAACTTGCCCTGTGCATCCGTCTTGAGGGCGATTTCACCGACCTGGTCGCGGTAGCGGCTGCCATCGGGCACGATGGTGACCTCCAGGCCGGCGGCCGGTTTGCCGTCGACCATCATCTGGAAGGTTGCTGCCTCATCGGAATACAGATCATTAGGATGGCTGATGGCGACCAGTTCGAGCCCGCGGCCGATGGGCTTGAGGGCCGTCGGCTTGCCCGAGGTCACGAAGGTCTCGACGCGCCCCAGAGACTGGGTGATTTCGAGGTCCTGGGCCTTGGCGGGGACGGCCTGCGCCAGGCTGTCGGCCTTGCCGAAATAACGTTTGGGCTTGCCATCCTCTTTCCACCGCGCGAACACGCCGTCGTTGACGACGGCCAGCCGGTAGGTGCCGGTTTGCGCCAGTTGCAGATCGAAGGTGCTGCGCAGCTTGCCGCGATGTTCGTTCTCAGCCTGAATCTGGCTGCCGTCCGGGGCGAGGATGACCAGATTGTCCAGGCGCAAGGGAGCGTGATTGGCGTAGAACTTATCGTTGCTGACCGCGCCGTCAATCGTCACCCAGCTGTTGGCGCCGGACAGGACGGTCGAGGAAGGCAGCAACCACATGTCGTGTGCCTGTGCGGCCAGCGGCAGTGTGAGGGCGGCGGCAAGACTCAGTTTGGCCAAGAGCGTCATATTCAGGACTCCGAAAGAGGTGAGGTTAGGGTTTGATCTGCACAGCAATGTCGCCCAGCTCGTGTTCGCCTTTGGCGGTCTGTCTGGCCGCAGACTGGGGAGGCCAGACAAAGGGCAGGCGCAGCAGCTCACGGCCGCCGACTTCGCGAGCGGCTTCGACCACGACCGCGTAACGGCCCGGTTTGAGATCGGCCAACGGCTTTGATTTGTCCGTGAACGCCAGCTCATGCCGGCCCGCCGGCCGTGTCGCTGCGCTGACGCCATCGACCGGGAATTGCTGATTGCGGCCGCTGCGGCGCCACCATTGGCGCATGTCCTTGAGCCACTCGGTACCCTCGTTGTTTTTCTTGGCGACGTCATACCAGACGGCCAAATCACCCGCCACGCTCTGGTCGTCGCGTTCGATCCAGATGGCGACATAAGGGCGGTGGTACTCGGCGACATCCAGCCGGGGGATGTCCACGGTGACATTCAGGTCCGCCGCTTGGGCCGTGCGCGCGATGGCACCGGCCAGGACGAGGGAGAGCAACAGTTTGCGCATAACGATTTCCGCGAGAGCGATCAATGAATGAAAAGCAGTGCCAGCACGACAGGAATCACCACGCCCAGACCGACCATGGGCCAGGTAGCGGCGCGATGCCCGGCGTGCATTTTCAACAGCACCAGCCCGGTCAGGGAGAAGACCAGACAGGCCAGGGCGAACAGATCCAGAAACCAGCTCCAGGCCAGGCCGGTGTGGCGGCCCTTGTGCAGGTCATTGAGGTAGGAAATCCAGCCTCTGTCGGTGCGCTCGTATTCGACTTCGCCGCTCTGGATGTCGATGGACAGCCAAGCATCGCCGCCCGCTCGCGGCAACGATAAATACGCTTCCTCGGAAGACCACTCGGGTTTGACCCGCAAAGCGTCAATGCCGAACTCGCGTTCCAGCCACGCGCCAGCACTCTGCGGCAGCCGTGCCGCGCGTCGCGTGGCGGCCTCTTTGACCGCCGCGAGCTCCGCGTATGGCAGCCGGGTGTGGCGAGTTTCGACACGGGCCTTGCTTTCGATGTGCGAGGCGTTGTTGAGGGTCAGGCCCGTGAAGGCGAACAGCAGCATGCCCAGCAGGCAGATTGCCGAGCTGATCCAATGCCAAGTGTGTAGTGTTTTTAGCCAGTAGGAGCGTCGCTGGCTGGCGTGTCTCTCTTTCATTGTGCAGTGCCGCAAGGGTGCCGAATTCTAACATTTAATGAGAATCACTCTTAAATGGGCTGGTTCTGCGGTTATTTCAGGGTGTTTCGTGGCGGCGTTGTGGCGCGGGGACGGATCGGGCGATAAGATGTACTCAACCCGCCCCCCTGGGCTGATCTTCCTTGGAGATAACCGTGATCGACGTTGCGCAAAATGTAGGAAAACAATGGAGCTGGGTCGCTTTGCGCGGCGTGGTGGCTGTGTTGTTCGGCTTTCTGGCGATGTTTCTGCCCGGACTGACACTGGCGATTTTGGTCATGGTCTGGGGAGCCTACGTGTTGGTCGACGGCGTGTTCGCGTTGATCGCCGGCTGGCGCATCCGCGATCAGCACAAGCCCCTGTGGCCACTGGTTCTGGTGGGGATCACCGGCCT
Organism: Bordetella holmesii; assembly: GCF_020735985.1. Classification (NCBI taxonomy): domain Bacteria; kingdom Pseudomonadati; phylum Pseudomonadota; class Betaproteobacteria; order Burkholderiales; family Alcaligenaceae; genus Bordetella; species Bordetella holmesii. The sequence continues at coordinate 2,058,138 of NZ_CP085973.1, read as the reverse complement.
GGCTGCCGGCATCGTGACCTTTCTGTGGCCGGGCATCACGGCCCTGATGCTGCTCTACGTCATTGCTTTCTGGGCCATGGTTTCAGGCGTGTTCCAGATCATCGCGGCCATCCGCTTTCGCAAGGCGATGCGCAATGAATGGCTGCACGGACTGTCCGGCCTGATTTCGCTCGTCTTCGGCCTGATGCTGGTGATGCAGCCTGGCGCCGGTGCGCTGGCGCTGGTGTGGGTCATCGGCGTGTACGCAGTCTTCTTCGGCATCCTGCTGCTGGCGCTGGCCGTGCGCATGAAGCGGCACGCCGGTTAGTTCAAACGGTCCGGCTCCGATGCTGATTCCCTTCCATTTTCTGGTCATAGGCGTGGGCGCGGCGATTGGCGCCTGGCTGCGGTGGTTGCTCGGTCTGAGATTCAATGATGGCCATTGGCCATGGGGGACGTTGGTCGCCAATCTCGGGGGCGGTTACCTGATCGGCTTGGTGCTGGGTCTGGTAGCCCTGCACCCGGAATGGCCGCCTTGGGTGAGGCTGGCTCTCGTGACCGGTTTTCTAGGGGGGGTGACGACATTCTCGACCTTCTCGGCCGAGGTCGTGCAATACCTGGAGCGCGGGCAGATCGGGCCGGCGGCGGGTTACGCCGCCGTCAGCTTGGCCGGCTCGCTTTGCCTGACGGCGTTGGGGTTGGCGACGGCCCATTATCTGGGCCGCTGATCTTCGCCTCAGTCCGCCCGGGCCGACAACAGCACTCGGGCGGCGGCCAGACCGCTGCGCACCGCGCCTTCGAGCACGCCCGGGTAGCCGGTGTCAGTCCAGTCGCCCGCCAGCGCCAGATTCGGCCACGGTGTGCTGTTCAAGGGCCGGGTGAGTTTTGGCACCGACGCGAAGGTGGCCCGCTTTTCGATGAAAAGCTCTGCTACCTCAACGGCGGGCAGAGGAGGCAGGCCCGCTTTGGCCGCCTGCTCTTGGATTTGTCCTACCAAGGCATCGATGGCGTTCTGCCGCTCCATATTGGCGACAGTGGCCGCGGCGCTGCTGACCAATGCCAGCTCGCCGGTCTTGGACTTGCCGGTCAAGCGGGCGCGGTCGAACAGCCATTGCCCCACCTGACCCCGCTCCGGGTTCTCGCGCAGCATCATCATGGGCTCGGGCAGCGACCAGGGTGCGGCCAGGCGCAGGTTCAACGTGGCGATCGGTTGATACTCGAACGCCTGCAACGCGCGCAGCAGTCCGGGAGATTGCGAGCCCCGCAAGGCATTGCCCAACAGCCGCGCCGCAATGGCAGGTGGCACCGCCACCACGGCAGCATCGAAACTCTCGTCATTGACATCGACCGCGCCGGCCGAGGGCTGGAGTCGTCGGACGGTATCGCCATAACGCATCTTGACTTGCAGCGCGACCACGTCTGGCCACAGTGCCGACAGATCGACGCAGGGCAGTAGCACGTCGCTGTTGCGGCGGTGGCCGTCGAGTGTGTCGAGCAACACCGTGGCAAACAACGAAGCGCTGGCCTGCACCAGCGGGGTATTCAGTGCCGCCAGGCACAGTGGCGCCCAGACATTGCGCACGACCGCTTCGGGTTGTGCGTGATAATCCAGCAGACTGGCGACGGTCCAGTCCCGAGGTGGCTGCCAATGGCAGTGTTGCAAAGCGCGGACCAAGCGTAGCGCGGCGAATTTCTCGCCCAGGCTCAGGCCGCGTGCCAGCAATAGGCCGGCTGCCGCGTGCAGCGGAGCCGGCAGCGGGGGCGCCGAGAGTAGAAACTGGCGGTCCAGGCTGGTCAGCCGCAGGGGACGGCGCATCAGAAGCGCGTCGGGGTTGCGGCCAAGGCGGCGCATAAGCGCCAGTGTTTCCGAATAGGCGCCCAGCATGACGTGCTGGCCGTTGTCCAAATCCGCGCCAAAGGCCGGGTGCACCACGCGGCGCGCCCGCCCGCCGGGCGTGCGGCCGGCTTCAAAGACCGTGACCTTGGCGTCGGCTTCACGCAAGGCGGCTGCAGCTGCCAGCCCTGCCCAGCCGGCCCCGATGACAGCGACCTTCATCGCCCCAACCTGCGCACGACGCCGCGACCTCCACCCACCCAGGTCTTCCAGGCCAGCCACAGTTTGCGCAGCGGCGTGAGCGAAATACGCTGATGAAGCACTTGCCAGTTGTCGCGTTCGATTTCTTCCAGCAGTGCGTAGTAGATGGCGGCCATCATGAGGCCGGGCCGCTGGGCGCGAATGTCGGCTGCGGGCAGCGCCTGCATGGCTTCGCGGTAGAGTTCGCGGGCCCGCGCCGTCTCGAAGGCCATCAAGGCCGAGAAATTGTCGGAATAAGTGCCATTGAGAATATCGCTGGCCTTGACCTCGAACTGCTGCAATTCATTGATGGGCAGATAAATGCGCCCACGACGGGCATCATCGCCCACATCACGGATGATGTTGGTGAGCTGGAACGCCAGCCCCAGTTTGGCGGCGTACTCCAGCGTGGCGTCATCGGAATAACCGAAGATCGCCGCGGACATCTCGCCCACCACGCCAGCCACATGCCAGCAATACTTGCGCAGACCCGGCCAATCGAGATAGCGGGTTTGGTCCAGGTCCATTTCCATACCGTCGATGACAGCCAGCAGGCGTTGCCGGCTCAGGCCATGGGGCTGGAGGTGCGGTTGCAGCGCACGTGTGACGGGGTGCTCGGGGTTGCCCGCGAACATGGCGTCAATCTGTGTGCGCCACCAGCCCAGCTTCACGCGGGCCAATTGAGCGTCGGTGCTTTCATCCACGACGTCGTCCACCTCTCGGCAGAAGGCGTACAGGGCCGTGATGGCGCGCCGCCGCTCAGGAGGCAGAAACAGAAAGGCGTAGTAGAAGCTGGAGCCGCTTTTGGCGGCTTTCTCCTGGCAGTATTCGTCAGGGGTCATGTCAAATTAGGGCGCGCCACGCCATGAGCGCCCAGTCGCGGGCACCTAGTTGCGGGCGATTCATGAAAACATCGTAGTTGGCCTGCTCGATGCGTTGCAGGATGCGTAAACCGCCCTGGACCACCAGCTTCAATTCGAAACCGATGCGGCCGGGAAGGCGGCGCGGTAGCGCAGCGCCAGAGTGTAGCAGTGCGCGCGTGCGTTCGATTTCGAAAGCCATCAACGCGCTCCAGGCGGGAGTAAGCCGGCAGGCGGCCAGGTCGTCCTCGCTCACGCCATGCGCCTGCAGATCCTCCTGAGGGAGGTAGACGCGGCCTTTGCGCCAGTCCACCCGTACATCCTGCCAGAAGTTGGTCAATTGCAGGCCGGTGCAAATGGCATCCGCGTCGCGCAGGTTCTCGTCCGAAGCGGCGCCGTACAGATGCAGCATCAGTCGTCCGACCGGGTCGGCCGAGCGCGAACAGTAGTCGCGCAGGCTTGCGAAGTCCGCGTAGCGCCGGGTGCCGACGTCCTGCTCGAAGGCGGATAAGAGGTCAAAAAACGGTGTGATCGGCAACTGATGACGCCGGATGGTGGAGGCCAGGGGGTCGAAGATGGACGCCAGGTCAGGCGGGCCCGGCTGGTTCGGGCCGCTGCCGATGCGGTGCAGCTCATGGCGAAAGCGCTCCAGGCTGCTAAGGCGTTGCGAGTCGTCGGCATCGCCTTCGTCGGCGATGTCATCGGCGGCGCGCGCATAGCGATAGATGTCGCGCACGGCCTGGCGCAGGGGACGCGGCAGCAAAATGGAGGCGACAGGGAAATTTTCGTAGTGATCAACAGCCATGATGACATGGGAAAGACGTGCCGCAGAGCGGCTGGACGACGGCCGCGGCCCGTGGGGCCGCCATGTCTGGATACGTTAGACTATCCGACTCAGGAAGAAAGCTACCATGCCACGTCCCATCTCCGCCTTGATTTCGCCCTCGGCTTTGCGTCATAACCTTTCCGTTGTGCGCCGGCATCTGGATCACCGGGCCGAGCTCGAGGGGGGCGTGCCGCCCTCCATCTGGGCCGTCATCAAGGCCAACGCGTACGGGCACGGCATCGAGCGCGCTGTTGGCGCGTTCTCGCAGGCGCAGGGCCTGGCGATGCTGGATCTGGACGAGGCCGTCCGCTGCCGTGAGGCCGGGTGGGGCGGCCCGATCATGCTTCTGGAGGGGTTTTTTGACGTCAGCGACCTGGACTGGCTCGATCGCTATCACCTGAGCACGGCCATACACTGCCAGGAACAATTGGACATGTTGACGCACATACGCCCCCTGCGTCGCATCAACGCCATGGTCAAGCTCAACAGCGGAATGAACCGTCTCGGCTTCGCCCCCCAGAACTATGGCCAGGCCTATGAGGCAGCGCGCCAATTGCAAGCGCGCGGCGTGTTGGGCAGCGTGGGCAAGATGACGCACTTCGCCACGGCGGACAGCGCGCAAGGTCCGTATTGGCAATGGGAGGTGTTCCAGGCAGCCACGCAAGGACTGCCGGGGCCGGTCAGCGTGTGCAACTCTGCAGGAACATTGCGCTATCCTCAGTTGGCGGTCGGCCACGCTGGATCCGATACGCACTGGGTCCGGCCAGGGATCTGTCTGTACGGCGCCTCGCCCTTTGACGATGAAAACGCGGCTGCGCTGGGCTTGTTGCCGGCCATGACACTGACATCCGAGATCATCGGCGTGCAGCAACTGCGGGCGGGGCAGACCGTTGGCTACGGTGCCAGCTTTACGGCGCCAGAGCCTATGCGTATCGGAGTGGTGGCCTGCGGCTATGCGGATGGCTATCCGCGGCATTGTGGTACGGGAACACCGATCACGGTGGCAGGCGTGGCGACCCGCGTGCTGGGCCGCGTGTCCATGGACATGCTGGCGGTCGATCTGGGGCCGGTTGCCGCCGCGCAGGTGGGCAGTCCCGTGGTGCTCTGGGGCGAGGGCGGCCCGAGCGTAGACGAGGTGGCCACATCCGGAGGCACCATAGGCTACGAATTGCTCACGGCACTTGCTCAGCGGGTACCCGTGACCGAAATCTCCTGAAACGCGGTTCACGTTTCGGCCGGCTGCGGGTCTAGCCAAGACGCGCCAACCAAGTTACAAGACGCCTGTTGCCGTTGCGGCAGACTGATAGACATTGCGAGGTTGACATCCATGAAGGACAAATGCGTGCTCGTGACGGGCGCCACCAAGGGTATAGGCTGGGCTCTTACACAGCGTCTGACCGACCTGGGCTGTCACGTGGTCGGTATTGCGCGCAATACCACGGACGTGGATTTCCCCGGCTATCTCTATGCCTGCGACCTCGCTGACGCGGGCCGTACCGAAGAAGTGCTGCGTGAGATCCGCGAGAAATTTCCGGTCGATGCCGTGGTCAATAACGTGGGCGTCGTGGCTCCGCAGCCTTTGGGCGAGATTGATCTGGCCACCCTGTACCGCGTGCTGGATCTGAACGTGCGAGTTGCCGTGCAGGTGACGCAGACCTTTGTCGAGTCCATGAAGGCGCGGCGGGCCGGACGCATCGTCAACGTAGCCAGCCGCGCGATTCACGGCTCCTACGATCGTACGGCGTACTCGGCGGCCAAGAGCGCGCTGGTCGGCCTGACCAACACGTGGGCGCTGGAGCTGGCTGAATATGGTGTCACGGTCAATGCCGTTGCGCCGGGTCCGATCGAAACCGAACTCTTTCGCCGCGGCCATTGCCTTTTTGCTGTCGGATGATGCTGCCTACATTACCGGCCAAGTGTTGGGGGTGGATGGCGGCGGCAGCCTGGGCGGGCGTTGAACAGAATGCTCAGTGGGCGGGTTTGCTTGCCGTGACGCCAGCCTCGGTATGATCCGGCTCGGGTAGTGTTTCGGCCTCGGCCAGCAGCGCCTGCAAATCGGGTGGTAGTTCCAGATCGTCTTCATCGCGGTGCAGCGCAGCCAGTTGCACCAGTGCCGCTTCGCGCTGGTTGCCACGCAACAGATTACGAATGTATTCGATGCGGGAGGTGCCGTCCGGGCCAGCCGGAGGAGGCACTGCCCGAAGCCGTATGGGGCTGCCGTTTTGCGGGGTGGTCAGCGAGGCAGGCAGGGCAGGCGGCGGGGCGGCCGCGTGGCTGCCTAGCACTGGCGGCTGGCTCAGACTGTCGTCGGGTGCCTCGCTTTGCGCGACGACATCTTCCTCGTCCATCGTGGCCGAGTTATCCAGATTGCTGTAGTCGGTAAATACCAGCAGGCCAAACACCACGACCACCGAACCGGCGATCCCCCAACCTGGGTGCCAGGTTCCGTGCGGGCGGCGCACGGCGGCACCTGCCGCGGCAAACTGCGGGGAAAGGGGAGGGGGACTGCGGTAGTGCGCGCGCAGATCCAGGTCTTCGGCGTCGTCATCAGGCGACATATGAGGGCACATGCAACAGACTCCTGGCGGGCCGGGCAATGAAAGGCGTGCGGCAACGCATCATTGCAAAGAATAGCCTTCCCGGCTGTCTGAGCGCCAGGGTTTATTGCCCGTTGAAATAATTGTAAATGAAGGCCCGGCTCGTCTCATGGCCCGGCCCGCGTTGCCGCTACACTTGCCGCATGGCCAAAACGCGAACCGTCTATGTATGCGCCGAGTGCGGCGGCACCACGCTCAAATGGCAGGGCAAGTGTCCGCATTGCTCGGCCTGGAATACTCTCGAAGAAACCGTCGAGTCTGCCACCCCGGCAGCCAATCACCGCTACGCGCCGCTGGCGTCGGCCAGTCCCGTGCGCAGTCTGGCCGATATCGAAGCGCGTGAGACGCCGCGCCAGCCGACCGGCCTCGATGAGTTCGATCGGGTGCTGGGCGGCGGGTTGGTCGAGGGCGCGGTGGTCCTCATCGGTGGCGATCCGGGCATCGGTAAATCCACGCTGCTGTTGCAGGCCTTGGCCGCCTTATCGGCCAGCGTCGCCGTGCTGTATGTCACGGGCGAAGAGTCCGCTGAGCAGGTCGCCCTGCGCGCGCGTCGCCTGGGCTTGCAGACAGGGCAGGTCAACTTGTTGGCCGAGATACGGCTCGAGGCGATCCAGGCAGCCGTGTCTCAACAAAAGCCCGCCGTGGCGGTCATCGACTCTATCCAGACACTCTATAGCGGCGAACTGACCGCCGCGCCGGGCTCGGTTTCTCAGGTGCGCGAATGCGCCGCGCAACTGACGCTGCTAGCCAAGCAGACCGGTATCGCCATCGTCATGATCGGCCATGTCACCAAGGACGGCGCCTTGGCCGGTCCCCGCGTGCTGGAGCACATTGTCGACACGGTGCTCTATTTCGAAGGAGATACCCACTCTTCGTTCCGGCTGGTACGGGCATTCAAGAACCGCTTCGGCGCGGTCAACGAATTGGGCGTATTTGCCATGACAGATCGCGGGCTGCGCGGCGTGGCGAATCCGTCGGCCTTGTTTCTGTCCCAGCATCAGGAGCAGGTGGCGGGCTCCTGCGTCATGGCGACCCAGGAAGGCACACGCCCCATGCTGGTGGAAATTCAAGCCTTGGTCGATAGCTCCCACGCTCCCAATCCGAAACGCTTGACGGTGGGGCTGGAAAGCAATCGTCTGGCCATGTTGCTGGCTGTCATGCACCGCCATGCCGGCGTGACCACGCATGACCAGGATGTCTTCGTCAATGCCGTGGGAGGCGTGCGCATTACCGAACCCGCGGCCGATTTGCCCGTTCTGCTGGCCATCATGTCATCGTTGCGGGACCGGCCCCTACCCAAAGGGCTGTTCGCCTTTGGTGAAATCGGGCTGGCCGGCGAGATTCGTCCGGCCCCGCGCGGCCAGGAGCGCCTGCGCGAGGCGGCCAAGCTGGGCTTTTCCATTGCGCTCATCCCCAAAGCCAATGCACCTCGGCAACCCGTCGAGGGGCTGGAAATCTGGGCCGTCGATCGCCTGCAGGAAGCGTTGGACAAATTGCGCTAACGTACGCGCGGGCCGGGCGGGCGGTGGCGCCAGCGGTTGAAGATCTACAACAGGGCGGGGGAGAGCGGTCGTGAGTGGTCTGGTGGTGGTGGCCTGTCTGGCCAGCGGAGCGTTGATCGGTTTCATGGGTGGCGTGCTGGGAATTGGCGGAGGGTTGATCGCCATCCCCGCCCTTGTGCTGCTGATGGGCATGTCGCAGCAACTGGCACAGGGCACCGCGCTCATCATGGTCTTGCCCACGATCGTCATGGCGGTGCGCAAGTACAACCAGCACGCCAGGTTGGACGTGCGTACCGCGGTGGCTGGCGCGGCTGGAGCGGTCGTGTTCACCTGGGTGGGGGCACGCCTGGCGCTGGGTATTGCGTCGAGTACTCTGCGACTGACCTTTGCCGTTTTTTTGTTTGGGATTGCGCTTTTTTATCTCTACCAAACGCTGCGCCAGCCCAGGCCGGCGGCCGATGGTGCTCGCAGCGCCCCGCCAGCTTTCACACAGACGCGAGCCGTGGTGCTGGGCGTGGTCTGCGGCACCCTGGGCGGTTTTTTCGGCGTCGGCGGCGCCGTGCTGGCCGTGCCCATTCTGACGTCGGTGTTTCGTCTGCCGCAGACCTCGGCGCAGGCACTGGCCTTGTCCATGGTCATCCCCGGCTCCACCATTGCCCTGATCACCTATAGTTGGGCGGGTAAGGCGGATTGGTGGGTAGGTGTACCGCTGGCGGCAGGCAGTCTGCTCTTTGTGCCGGTAGGCGTGAGGCTGGCCTACCGGCTGCCCGAGAAGCGGCTGCGTGCAGCGTTTGCAGCCATGTTGCTGGTCACGGTGGCGCTCTTGGTTTTCGAGGTGTGACCTGTCAATGCTCTGTCGCCGGTATGTCGATGTTTTACACAGGAAAAAATTCGCTGCTGCCATGAACCTTCGCGCGAGCAATGCCTCCAACTCGGTACAAGAATTCCGGCCTTTTGCCGAGTCTTGATTGGAGCATCTGCCTCCAGAGGAGTACGCACATGACGACCCATACCCGTATCGCAGCCTTCCTGTCGACCTCCGCCCTGTGCCTAGGTCTGGCCGCCGCCCCAGCCTTTGCGGCGCCCACTGACGGCGCGGCTGCCGCCACCGCGGCATCCGGTTCGGCCAAGAGCGGTCACGGCAAGACCGCACACCAGAAGCACGCCAAAAACAAGGCGCATCACAAGGCCAAGGCTGAAATGCCAGGCACTGCACCAGCCAAGTAAGCTGCTTTCAGGGCAGTTACCAAGGCGCGGCGGATCTCGGCCCGGCGCGCCTTGCTATTTCAGAGCGCGTACCGGCGCAAGATGCGGCGATACCAGAAGTGCAGCAGCAGAGCGGACAGCCCGAGCCCCAGCATGGCCATCAGCCACATCGTTCCTGCACCCTGTGGAGATCCGGGCAGTATCCATTCACGCAAGGCATCGAGGCTTCCGCGGCCGGGCCCGAAACCCAGCCACCAGCCGCCGATCAGTCCCACCCCGCCGAGCGCTACCGTCTGTAGGATTAACGGAACTAGCGCAACCTTATAGGCGCGTAGCAAATAGGAGTTGATGCACTGCATGGAGTCGCACAGATGGAAGAGCGGGATCATGGCCAGCAGCGTACCCGCCACCCCCGCCACGCCGGCGTCATCCGTGTAGGCTGCAATGATGGCCGGGCGGCCCACCAGCAGGATGGCCGATGTCAGTAAGGCCCCCAGCAGGCCGAGCACCAGACCGGCGGCGCCCACGCGTTGCGCCAGTGCATGGTGCCCGCCGCCTATCGCTTGCGCCGTCATGGCGGCGCTGGCCACGCCCAGTGCCATGGGCATCATGTAGCACAGAGCGGCCAGGTTAGACATGATTTGATGGCCGCCTGACACCAGAGTGCCTTCGCGGGCCACCAGCAAGGCCATGAAGGTGAATGCCGACACTTCGACCAGATAGGAGCCACCCATGGGTAGACCCAGGCGCAGCAATTCCTTGAGCACCTTGGGATCAGGGCGGCCGATGCGTAATTGAAACTGTTGAAAATACGGGTCATGGCGGATCACCCACCATCCGGCGGCCAGGCTTAGCCACGACACCAGGGCGGTGGCCAGGCCCGCCCCGGCCGCGCCTAGCGCAGGCAGGCCAAACTTGCCGTAAATGAGCAGCCAGTTAAACAGTGCCTTGAACGCGATGGCGGTCAAGTTGATGGCCATCACCACTTTGGGCCGCGACACTGCCGTGCCCAGCGCATAAATAGTACGAAACACCAACGCGCTGGGCAGCGCCAGAACGAGGGCGCGTAAATACCAGGCAATGCCTTCACGCACCTGCGGATCCACATCACCGGAAAAAGCCAGCCACATGTCCGGAAAGCACATGAGCACACCGCCCACGACCGACAGCCCCAGCGCCAGCCAGACACCTTGTCCCCAGACGTGGCCGACCTCCTGAGGGCGTCCCGCGCCATACTGCTGGGCAGCAATCGGGATCAGGGCGTGAATCACGCCCATCAAACCGACGAAAACTGTAATGAATACGGACGCCGACAGCGACATGGCGGCCAGGTCGCGCGGACTGGCGTGGCCGGTCATGGTCGTGTCGAGCACACCGAAGGCGATGCCAGCCCATTGGCTGACCAGAACGGGCCAGGCCTGGCGCACGATGCTTCGCATCGTCGCGCCCAGGCCGGCAGGGGCCAACGCGGTCATCGGGGTGGAGTCACGCGCAGCAGGCGGAAGACCTCATGCCGGTCGGCACGGCGCCCACCATGCCAGAGTTCATCGGCGCCTTCGCTGTACGCTGCGGTGCCATCGCGCAGGCTGCTGACCGACGTTTGCTGCAGCATCAGCGTGCAGCGCGAGTCGTAGCTGAAGGTGAGGTTGTCGAAGATGAGGAAAGAGGCACGCTGGCCGCTGCCCAGGCTCAGGCCGCGCACGCACTCGCCGGGCCGGCTGTTGGCCTTGATGGCCGCAGCCAGCTCGCCCGAAACAGTGCGATAGCTGCGTGCATAGTCCACAGCGGGTTGCCACAGCAGCACCAGCAGTAGCCAGGTTGCGATCAGGCCGCCGGCCGATAAAACGGTGCCGCGCCAAAGAGCGGCAGGTTTGACACGCAGGCGCCAGATGACCAGTAAGGCCCAGGCTGCCGTGACCAGGACGGCCAGCCCGAAGGCGAACCACGAGATGACGGGCTCATAGCCCGTGGTTTGCCGAGCAATATTGCGGGCGATCTGAGCGGGCCAGCCGAAATGCAGCGCCACCCATCCCAGCCATGCCGTGGCCACGGTGAGCGAAAAACACATCACCGCAAACCAGTCCAAGGTATTGACCACGCCGCGACGCAGCGTGGGAAGCGAGAACGCGCCCAGTACCGCGCAGGGCACCGCCAGCAGGACGTACTCCGCGTCGTTCGGATCTTCGAGGAAGAAGAGCATCAGGCATGACGTCGCCAGCAGCATCAGGGCCAGCCAGATGTGCGGTGCGAATAGCCAATTGCGCCAGCGCCAGATCGCCAGCAAGGCCAGCGGCCAGGTCGGCCAGAGATACCAGGGCAGGTCACGCAGCGTGCGTGCGGACAGCCGCAGATCCGGCATCGAAAAGGAGGAGATGTTCCAGACCTTCCAGTTGCGTATCCAGTAGTCGCTTCCCTGCGAGGCGGGGATCCACCACGCCAGAATCAGTGCGGCGGCCAAGAGTGCGGCCCAGGGCAGCCAGCGCACCCTTTGCCACAGCGCGCTGCGGGGAACGAAGGCAAGCAGCGCGGCCAGCATGATGGGCGCGCCCCCCATCCAGCCGCGCGTCAGAAAAGCGCCGGCCAGGGCCAGGCCCAGCGTGCTGGTGCCCAGCAGGGGGCGATCCAGCGTGCGCGCCATAGCGTAGAACGTCAACGCCTGCCAGGCCAGGATGGCAGGCACGACGGAGGTCTCATGCACACGTTGCAAAATACCGACGGTCGCCACCAGCAACAGCAGGGCCGCGTCGGCCAGCATGCGGCCATAATCGCGCGGCGGCGGTTCGCCGCCAAAAGGCAGCGCCAGCGGCTGCGCTTCAGGACGGCGGCCCACCAGATAGGTGCCGTACCAGACGCTGATGGCAGCCATGGCAAACCAGAGCAGATTAGGCAGGCGTGCCGCCGTGATGTCGCCAAACAGGGGGCCGAAAATCCAGATGCAGATGGCCCCGACCCAGGTGATCATCGGGGCTTCTTCGGCATGGGCCAACTGGCCCACCTGCGGCAGCAGCCAGGTCATGCCGCCTTCGCGCAAGGCGGTGACCATGGTCGCCATGCCGACGGCGTCGTCCGTTTTCCAGGGGTCGCGCATGAACAGCCCGGCCACGATATAGGCGAGCGACAAGCCAAGCAGCACCAGGCGGGGCAGCTTGGATGTGGCTGAGATGGTCAGCCGAGCGGGAGTGGAGCGCGTTACTGGGGACACGGACGTAATGTAACCGACCGGCGCGATACCGGGGGCTGAAGCTGAGGATTCACCGCAAGCGACGCCGCATGGCTGGTCGACTTTGCGAATAGAGGAAAAAAAAGCAGCCCGCAGGCTGCTTTTTGTCGCGCGACCTGGGGTGGCGCAAAAGGCGTCCGATCAGGAAGCCTTGACCGTGCCAGCGGTACGGGCAAAACGGGCGCGGAACTTCTCCACACGGCCAGTTTCAACGATACGGGTCTGGGCGCCGGTGTAAAACGGATGCGACTCGGAAGTCACGTCGCATTTAAAGAGCGGGTAGGTCTTGCCGTCGAGTTCGACGGTTTCGCGGGTGTTGATGGTCGAACGGGTCACGAATTTATTGCCCGTCTGAACGTCCATGAACACCACTTCGCGGTATTCGGGGTGAATGCCTTCTTTCATGATGAGTTCCCTGGTTTGCGGGTCGCCAACAAGATTACGGTCGCAGCCATAAGGCCCAAACCCAAGTTCTTGCCACGTATCCAAAAAGTAACCACACATTCTAGCATACCAACAAGGGTGTGGATAGATGCAGCCGGTGGGGCTAGAGATCCGTGCGGAGCGTCCAGATTTCGGGAAAAAGCACCACGTCAAGCATCTTGCGCAGATAACCCACCCCGGAAGTGCCGCCGGTACCCTTTTTGAAGCCAATCACGCGCTCGACCGTTGTGACGTGGCGAAAACGCCAAAGTCGGAAGGCGTCCTCCAGGTCCGTCAGTTTCTCTCCGAGCTGATAGAGATTCCAGTAGTGCTGCGGGTTGCGGTAGACCGTCAACCAGGCGGCCTCGACCTCGGGGCTGGCCTGGTAGGGCTGCGTCCAGTCCCGTTGCAGATAGTCCTGTGGCACCGGCAACCCGTGGCGTGCCAGCAAACGCAGGCTTTCGTCGTAGAGCGATGGGGCCTCATAGGCCGCCTGCACCTGCGCCAGCAGCTCCGGGCGATGGGCATGAGGACGCAGCATGGCCGCGTTCTTGTTGCCCAGCATGAACTCGATTTCTCGGTACTGATAACTCTGAAATCCGCTTGAGCGCGCCAGGCAGGGACGCAGCGCCGAGTACTCGGGTGGCGTCATGGTGGCCAATACGTCCCAGGCGTGGACGAGTTGCTCCATGATTTTGCTCACGCGCGCCAGCATTTTGAACGCGGGCGGCAGGTTGTCGCTGCGTATCTGCCCTAGCGCGGCGCGCAGTTCATGCAGCATCAACTTCATCCAGAGTTCGCTGCTCTGGTGCTGAATGATGAACAGCATTTCATTGTGTTCGGGCGACAGGGGGTGCTGGGCGCTCAAGAGCGCGTCCAGACAGAGATAGTCGCCATAGGTCATGTCCGTGCGGAAATCGAGCTGGGCGTTTTCGGTGCGGACAATATCTTCGGGGTTGCTCATGGCCGAGCCTCATGATCGGGCGGCGGGCCGCCTTTGCAGCCTGCCGCCTTCGGGATCGTAAAGCGCCACTCGAAAGCGGCGTATCAGCCCAGCTCGCGCAGGATCGCACGCACCGGGCTGGCGTCAGCCTGGACCAACGCGAGCGGCAGAGCGATCAGTTCGTAATCGCCCGGCGCGACCGCGTCCAGCACCAGATTCTCCAGCGCGCGGATATCGCGGCGCAGGATGGTATGGTGGCTACCCAGGGTCTTGCTGCTGGCGGGGTCGATGCTGGGCGTATCGATGCCGATCAGCGTCACCCCGCGGCCGGCCAGCCATTCGATGGTCTGGGGCGCATAGGCCGAAAAATCGTCGGTCCACCAATGCACGGCGGCATGCTGCGCCGTGCGCACTAGCACCCGGGCTGGCAGGTCATCGGCGGCGTGGGCCAAGTGTTCAGGCAGGATGAGCGGCCCGCAGTCCAGCGCATGGATGACGCGGCAGGGGCCCAGAAATGGCTCCAGCGGCAGGCTGCCGATGGCGGCTGCGCCGTCGGCATAGTGCAACGGTGCATCGGCATGGGCGCCGATGTGCGGCGACATGGCGATTTCGCTCACATTGACCGGGCACTGGGGCGAAATCTGCCACTTCCAGTGCTGGCTATAGGGCGTGTCACCCGGGAAAACGGGAGACTGGGCCGATATCGGCGGCGAAATGTCCCAGATGCGCTTCATGACAACCTGACGAAGAATGGCCGTCTAGTCTAACGAAGCGCGCGGCGCCAGCCTAGAGCTGGCCGTGCTCGGCCATGGAATAGACCTGATCGCGAGCCACGATCAGATGGTCGACGAGTTGAATGTCGACCAGGGCCAGTGCCTGGCGCAGTTGGCGTGTGAACAGGCAGTCCGAGCTACTGGGACGTGTGCTGACGGAAGGATGGTTGTGGGCCAGGATGAGGGCTGCGGCATGGTGGCGCAGTGCCTCCTTGACGACCTCGCGGGGGAAAACCGATGCTCGCGCCAGTGTGCCCTGGGCTAATTCGCCGCAGGCCAGCAGTTGCAATTGCTGATCCAGATAAAGGGCGATGCAATGCTCGATGGGGCGGTGGCTCAGCGCAGTGCGGCAGTATCGTTTGACCTCTTCGGGGTGGTTCATGGCCCGGCGGCCGCGCAGCGTTTCTTCGATGGCGCGCCGTGACAGCTCCGGAATCACGGATAGCGCGCAGGCCTTGGCCGAGCCCAGGCCAGGATGATCGCAAAGCTCTTGCGCGGTGGTGGCAAATACTCCACGCAAGCCGCCGTGGCGCACCAGCAGTTTTTGCGCCAGTTCGAGCGCATTGCACCCGCGCTGGCCGGTGCGCAAGGCCAGCGCCAGAAGCTCGGCGTCGTTCAATGGAGTGGTCCCAAGGCGCAGCAGGCGCTCCCGGGGGCGCTGGCAGGGAAGCAGGGAATCAGGCAGGTTCATGCGGGAGGCTCTAAAATGTCGGATTCTCGGTTGCTGAAATGATGGCGCCTTACTGCGTCCAATTCCCCCCACTATGACTGTTTCCATCCATCCGGACTCCTACCTGACTCTGCACTATCGTGTTGTCCTGGCCTCGGGTCCGGCCGAAGGATCTGTGTTCACCGACACCTTTGACGGCCGTCCGGCTACGCTGCAAATGGGCGGCGGCCAGTGGGCGCCCGGCATGGAGGCCGGATTGCTGGGCCACCAGGAGGATGAGCGTTTCAGCTTTACGCTTGAGCCGGCCGAGGCTTATGGCGACCGCAATCCCGAACTCATCCAGAAAGTCACGCGCCGCATGCTGGCCGAGCACGCCGGTGCCGACACGAGTTTCAGCCCGGGCGATCTGGTCGAGTTTGCCGCTCCCAATGGCGGGCGCTACTCGGGCGTGCTGAAAGAAATCAACGACGATTGGGCGATGTTCGATTTCAACCATCCGCTGGCTGGGATTCGTCTGCGGGTCGATGTCCACATTCTCGGAGTTCTCTGATGAGCGAGCTCGTCAAGCCCGTGACGGCGGCCGACGCCGAAGTTTTGCTGGCCCAGCCGCGCGGTTTCTGTGCCGGTGTCGATCGTGCCATCGAAATTGTCGAGCGTGCCCTCGAGCTGCACGGCGCGCCCATTTATGTGCGCCACGAAATTGTCCATAACCGCTACGTGGTCGAGGACCTGCGCGCCAAAGGTGCCATCTTCATCTATGAACTCGATCAGGCCCCTGAAGGAGCCATCGTGGTCTTCTCGGCGCACGGGGTCTCCAAAGCCGTGCGTGCGGAAGCCGAAGAACGCGGGTTGCGAGTGTTTGATGCGACCTGCCCGTTGGTCACCAAGGTGCATATCGAGGTGGCCCGCATGCGCGCGGCCGGCCGCGAAATCATCATGATTGGTCACAAGGGGCATCCCGAAGTCGAAGGCACATTGGGTCAGGCCCAGGGCGGCATGTATCTGGTCGAGACGGTCGAAGACGTTGATGCGCTGCAGGTCACCGATCCGGATAACCTGGCTTACGTCACGCAGACGACCCTCTCCGTGGACGATGCGACGGCCGTTTCACGCGCGCTCAAATCCCGTTTTCCAACCATAGTCGAGCCCAAGAAAAGCGACATTTGTTACGCCACGCAGAACCGCCAGGATGCCGTCAAGGTGCTCGCACCCGAGTGCGATCTCGTACTCGTGGTGGGCAGCCCCAACAGTTCGAACTCCAACCGGCTACGTGAAGTCGCAGAACGCATCGGGGTTCAGGCGCATCTGGTCGACGGTGCTGGCGCCATCGATCCGGCCTGGTTGATTGGCCGGCACCGTGTGGGCATCACCGCCGGCGCCTCGGCGCCTGAGGTGCTGGTGCGGCAGGTCATCGACAGGGTCCGCGAGCTGGGCGCCGTGTCGGTGCGCACCATGCCTGGGCTGGAAGAAAACGTCGCCTTCCCGCTGCCCAAGGGCCTGTCCCGAAAAATCGCGCAGGTCGAAAACCTCGACTGATTATTCTTATAAAACCAACCTATCAGGCGGCTGGACCGCCTGCAGGAGACATCATGCAGTTGTACAGCTACTTTCGCAGCTCGGCCGCTTATCGCGTGCGCATCGCCCTCAATATCAAAGGGCTGTCGTATGCATACTCCCCTGTGCATCTGCTCAAAGAGGACGGTCAACAACTCTCCGAGGATTATCTTGCCCTGAACCCGAGCGCGCTGGTGCCCACGCTGGTCGACGGCGATCAGGCCATCGGGCAGTCGCTGGCCATCATCGAGTATCTGGATGAAACGCATCCCCAGCCGGCCCTTTTGCCGGCCACGCCAGCGGCGCGGGCGCGTGTGCGGGCGATTGCTTTGAATATCGCGTGCGACATTCATCCGCTGAACAACCTGCGAGTGCTGAAATACCTCAAGCATGATCTGAAGGTCGAGGAAGAGGCCAAGAATGCCTGGTATCGACATTGGGTGGATACCGGCTTGACCGCCTTGGAGAGTATGCTGTCGCAATCCGCCGAGACGGGACGCTTCTGCCATGGCGATACGCCCACGCTGGCTGACATCTGCCTGGTCCCTCAAGTGTTCAACGCCCGCCGGTTTGGTTGTGATCTGAGTGCCATGCCGACGATTCTGCGCATCGATGAAGCCTGCAATACGTTGCCGGCCTTCCAGAAAGCGGCGCCAGAGAATCAACCTGACGCTGAATAAGCGCGGATTAGCCGAGCGCACTTGCGCAGTTAAAAATTTTTCTGCTATTATCGCGGTCTTCTTTCTTTGGCAGCTTTTTTGGGCTGCCAGGCAACGTAAGTCCAGAGACTCGCGCTTGGCCTAAAACGGAAAGAAGGCTTGCAGGTAGTCAGATCTGTGAGTTGCAAGAATATTGCCGGCATAGCTCAGTTGGTAGAGCAGCGCATTCGTAATGCGAAGGTCGGGGGTTCGACTCCTCTTGCCGGCACCAAAATTGAAAGGGCAGCTCTCGACGGGCTGCCCTTTTTGCATTGGCGCGGCGCCAAACGCGTTGGCTTGCGTCCTTTAAAAAAATGCTTCATAATCTCGTTTCTTAGCAGTTCCCCGATAGCTCAGTCGGTAGAGCGACGGACTGTTAATCCGCAGGTCGCTGGTTCGAGCCCAGCTCGGGGAGCCAAAGAATTCAGGGCCATCCACTTACGTGGATGGCCCTTTTGGTTTTTGCCGGCAGGCTGCGCTCATCCTGCTATTGGGGCGCGCGATTGAGGCAAAGCGTGACCAAAACGGCGCAATCGGTAATGGCTGTCAAGTGATGGGGCACACCTGCTGCCAGCAAAACCAGCGTGCCTGCGCTTAGCGGCTGACTGACCCCATAGGCTGTCAGGCTCACCTCACCTTCGAGGCAGTGCAGGGTGATCGCGCTGGCGGCGATGTCATGACTGGGTTGGCTGTGTCCAGCTTTCAGTATCAACCTGAGCACTTCAATCTGGTTGGAGCGCACCAAGGCCTGCGAGGCAGTGTCGCGCAGCGCCGCGCCCAAAGGCTTGAGATTGATCAGCTCGCCAGGGCTAGCATGGTGCAAAGACATGTCGATCTCCGATATGGCTTCTATCGTTGGACTACTATTCGGCACGCGCCAGTCGGCGCGAGAGTGGATTGCGGCACCGGCCGCAGGGACCTGGGCGCGCACATGGAAACGCTAAACGCTAGCCGGACAGACACTCGTATCGGGGTGACCGTTCTGACCGGTTTTCTCGGCAGCGGCAAGACGACGCTGTTGAACCGTCTCTTGAGCGACCCAGGCTACGCCGATGCGTTGGTCATCGTCAATGAGTTGGGTGAGATCGGTGTCGATCATGTGCTGGTGCGCTCGGTCGACGATCGAGTCGTGTTGCTCGAAGGCGGTTGTATCTGCTGCACGGTGGCGGGGGGGCTGGTCAACACCTTGTGCGAAATGTTCATGCTCGCGTTGCAGAGACGTGTCCCACGCTTTCAACGCGTAGTCATCGAAACGACCGGCATGGCTTCGCCAGCTCCGATACTTTTTACTCTGCGCAACGACCTTTTTTGGCTGCCCGTTATGTTTACCGTGGCGCCATTGCCGTGGTCGACGCACAGCATCTGCTCGAGCAGTTGGCAGTGGCGGCGCCCAGTGCCGCACAGCCGGAGGCGGCCTCGCAATTGGCGCTGGCCGATGTTGTGGCCGTCAGCAAGGCAGATCTGGTGGGCGCGCCGCAACTCGAGGCCGTGCGGGAAGCGGTCGCCGCGGTGCATCCGGGGGTCAGGACGGTTGCCTTGGCGCGGCAGGGGGCGGTTCCGGCTGAGTTGACCGATATCGCACTGCAGGCCGAACGCAGCGAGGCGGCATCTGTGGGGCGCTGGCTGTCTGCCTACGGTGCGCATCGCCGTTTGGGGCGCCATGCGGGCGTTTCCCCGTTTGTCCTCGAGCTGGTGATGCCGCCGAGCAGAGGGCAATTCTCTGCCGCAATGCACGATATCCAGGCGCGTTACGATCGGGGTTTGTTGCGTATCAAAGGTCTGGTCTGTTTTGTGGGCGAGGCCGCGCCTTGCGTGGTGCACGGCGTACACCGCCAGTTATACCCGCTCGAACCTCTGGCGCAATGGCCTGACGAATGCCGCAACTCGCGTCTGGTGTTCATTGTGCGTGGCCTCGATCCTGATGAGGTCGCTGATTTCGCGAGCCAGGCGCTGGGTCAACGTCAAGCCCACCGCCCGCTTTCCAAGTGAATGGCGACACAATCGGTTATAAAACTGTCTTGTCTGATGCATAAATCGAGACAAACATGGACAGGCTCAAAGCTATGCAGGTCTTTGTTGAGGTCGCTGATCGTGGCAGTCTGTCGGCAGCGGCAACCCAGCTGGATATGTCGCGCGCCATGGTGTCGCGTTATCTGGCGGAGCTGGAGGAGTGGGTCGGGGTGCGGTTATTGCATCGGACGACCCGGCGTCTGAGCTTGACCCCTGCTGGGGCGGAGACGCTGCCGCGTTGCCGGCGCATGCTCGACATGGTGGGCGATATGCGGGATGCCGTGGCGACTCCCGAAGCAATGCCCAGGGGCATGCTGCGCATGAGCGCCTCGCCGTCGTTCGGCAATAGCCAGTTGGTGCCGGTGGTGGCCGATTTTGTCAGGCGCTATCCCGGTACGGCGGTGGACCTCCTGTTGGTGGATCGATTGGTCGACTTGGTGGAGGAGCGGGTGGATCTGGCCGTGCGCATCACGAATGAGGTGGATCCGAATCTCATTGCCCGCCGTCTGGCGGATTGTCGGTCGGTCGTCTGCGGCAGTGATACTTATTTCGAACATCGAGGGGTCCCGTCGCGGGTGGAGGATCTGGCATTTCACAATTGCCTGACCCATTCGTACCATGGTCATGGACTATGGCGGTTCTTGCGGGAGGGTGAAACGGTCGACGTGTCTGTCAACGGCAGCATCACGGCCAATGAGGCGCAGGTGTTGATGGGCGCCGCGTTGCATGGCGCGGGCATCGCGTTGTTGCCCACCTATTTGGCCGTGCCCGAAATCGTGTCTGGCCGCCTTCGCAGCATTCTTGGTGACAGTGAGCCCCAGGTTCTGGGGGTGTACGGGGTCTATGCCTCGCGACGCCAAATGCCTTTGGTGCTGCGCACCATGCTGGATTTTCTGGTTGAGCGTCTCGGGCATGAGCCGTGGGATACGCTATTGGCCGGCCAGAAAATGTAGGGGCTATAATAGCCGTACATTGTCATTGAGGTGCGCGTTGCAGCCGTAGTCTGCAGCCGGCGTGCTTCCCCGGTGGACTGGTTTCGGTCTGCGGCGGTGCCGCCCGGGTTGTGTCATCACGCTGTCGCGTCGATGGCGGCGATGTTCACATGCATCTTGATTGGCGTGCGTCGCGCTCCTGTTGTGTGGTCAAGTGCGCAACTGGCGGCACGCTGTCTGGCATCGGTCTCGCGCTCCCTGAGACGCGCGCCTGCCAGGTTTCTATTCAGGTTTCTATTGTCATTGAGCTGGCGAGGGCGCGCACGCATGCATGCGGGTCAAGCCCGTCAGCCCTCAGGGCAGAATGAGGATGATGAACGTGCAGGCAAGCGCATCGACATTCGCTGACCCGCTGGCAGAAGGCCAGGAGGGCTGCGGCTGCGTGCGTCATTACCATGGTGGGAAGCGGACGCGCCGTGCTGCGGCGGCATCGGTATTGCTGCGCCCGGCCGCCAGGGCTGTTGCGATGCGCGGCTCGCCTCCGTGCCATGCCGGTGTCGAGGCGGTCAGCGCCAATTCCCGTTGCGGTTTCGCCGGGACGTTTTCGCGTAATTTGTTTTCGGGTAATTTTTTTGCGGCGTTTAGGCTTGGTGCGAACGCCAATGACAAAGGCCTGGCAGATGCCAGGCCTTTGCGAATTTGGTTGCGGGGGCAGGATTTGAACCTACGACCTTCGGGTTATGAGCCCGACGAGCTGCCAGACTGCTCCACCCCGCGTCTGAGAAGAAGAACTTTACACTGAAATTAATCACGGCGCAAGTCGCGCCGGCTTTTAACATTGGGTATCGATGAACGATAGCGAGGCAATTCTCGTGTTGGAAACGGCGCTTTTGTGCGCCAGCCAGCCTATGCAATTGACCGAGATGCACAGGCTTTTTGGCGAAGATCCAGAGATGACCAACGCCATGTTGCGAGGGTGGTTGGAGACATTGCAGGAGCAATGGCAGGAGCGGGGTATGGAGTTGGCCCATCTGGCCAGCGGGTGGCGGTTTCAGAGCCGTCCCTCCATGCAGCGTTACCTCGAGCGTCTCAATCCCGAGCGGCCACCGAAGTATTCGCGCGCGGTGCTTGAAACCCTGGCCATCGTCGCCTGGCGCCAGCCGGTCACTCGTGGTGACATCGAAGATATCCGGGGCGTTACCGTCTCGTCGCAGATCGTCAAGGCGTTGGAGGATCGCGGTTGGATCGAGGTTATCGGTCATCGCGATGCTCCCGGGCGTCCTGCCCTGTTCGGCACGACGCGCCAGTTTCTGGATGATCTGGGGTTGCGCGCCCTGGATGAGCTGCCGCCCCTGGAGTCGTCCCAAGCGGCCGCAGCGTTGGCAGGCCTGGATCTCGGAGGTACGGAAATCCAGCTCGAAGAGATCGTCGCAGTGACAAGTGGGCCTGTGCCTGGCACGCTACAACTAGGGGATGAAACAATGAACGCTGACGTAACTGTCCGGGATGGCGTAGAATCTCATATCGCTTCCGAGTCTGCGGCCGAGTTTGCCGCGCCAGAAGCGTCTTTGCCGGAGCCGGTGGATACCTTCGCCGATCCGGACGCCGGGCACCCCGCGACACCTGAGGTGCCTGTGGAGGTCCCCGTGCCGGAACACGACCGGATTCAACCTCCCGCCGAACCTGATGAGACGGCCCCGCCGTCGGTTCCCGAAGTGGAGCCGGTTCAGCCAGAACCCGAAATCGCGCCGCCGCAGCCCGCTACCCCCGAGGTGCCGGAAGTGCCGCAGCGTTCCCAAGACCAAGATGACAATGGGCTTGCGCCAGGCAAGCCCGAGCCAGTTTGAAATCCGGAGCTGTCCCAGTGACAACCAATACAACGACAACGATGCAGGACGACAATTCCACCGTTGATCAGGCGCCCTCGGCCGAGCAGGCCACCGCGGCTACGCCTGAGGGTGAGGGCGGCGGCCGCAGCCGCGGCCGCAAGTTGCGCACGCCGTTTCGCCGTCGCCGTGCCGATGCTGCAAGTGAAGAGAATAAAGATGCGACCCCTGTGGCCGAATCGGCGCCGGCTGAGGCGCCGCGGGGCGGTGACAATGCCCGCCAGGCCGAGCGCGAGGCGGATGAGGCGTTGTCGTATCTGGACAAGGCAGCCCGCAGCGAGCAACGGCTGGGCAAGTACCTCAACAGCGAAGCCATCATGCCTAAGCTGCACAAGGTGCTGGCCGACGCTGGGGTCGGGTCGCGGCGCGAGATGGAGGAGCTCATCGTGGCGGGCCGTGTGTCAGTCAACGGCGAGCCCGCTCATATCGGTCAGCGCGTGGCGGCAAACGATCAGGTGCGCGTCAATGGCAAGCCGATTTCCCGGCCCAATGCCAAGAAGCCCCCGCGCGTGATTCTGTATCACAAACCGGCCGGCGAGATCGTCAGTCATGACGATCCGGGCGGGCGTGCCAACGTATTTGCCCGTCTGCCCAAGCTGCGCACTGGAAAGTGGCTCTCGGTGGGGCGGCTGGATCTGAACACCGAAGGTCTGCTGATCTTCACGACGTCCGGCGATATGGCCAATCGCATCATGCATCCCCGCTACGGCACCGAGCGTGAGTATGCCGTGCGCGTACTGGGCGAGATGGATGAGGCGCAGCGCAATTCCCTGGTCGAAGGAATCGATCTGGATGATGGCAAGGCTGCGTTCGGTTCCTTCGAGTATCTGGGCGGCGATGGCAGCAACCGCTGGTACCGCGTCACGTTGCAGGAGGGGCGCAACCGCGAGGTTCGTCGGATGTTCGAGGCTGTGGGCGTGACCGTCAGTCGCCTCATACGCACGCGTTTCGGCGACCTGGTGTTGCCTCGCTCGTTGCGTCGTGGCCGTTGGGAAGAGCTGGACGCTTCGCTGGTATCGGCGCTGATGGTGCAATTGGGTCTGTTGCGCGAGGATGACGAATCGGGCGGGCGGCGCGGCAAGTCGCGGCAGCCGCAGTCGCATGACAGTGCATTGCCGCCGGGCTTTGGCACGATGGAACACAATGGCATGAACGGCGCGCGCATTGGTCACCGGGGTAAGTTGCAGGGCGGCAGGGTCGGTGCCTCGGCGCCGTGTCCGTCGGATCCGTTTGGTACGGGCCTGATGTTTACCGGTGGCTATGCCAATGGGCATCCGCTGGGCAATGATGCAGGCGGCAAAGGTAAACCTGCCGGTGCGGCCAAGGGGCGCGGCCGCAAGCCGGCCGCAGCAGCGGGTGGATCGTCTGCTGCCGCGGCAGCAGGTGGGGCGGCCAAGCCGGCCGGCTCGCGGGGCGCAAAGAGGCCTGCTGGCGGGCGTGGCAAACCGGGCGCCAATGCGGCGGCCGGCGCCGCGGCCGCAGGCCGGCCGGCTGGCGGCAAGCCCGTAGGGGCCAAGCCTGCCGGCAATCGTTCTGCGGCGGGTAAGTCTGCTGCGGGTCCCAAGCCTGCCGGTAAGGGGGCAGGACGTCCCAAGAGTGCAGCGCCCAAACCGGCGGGTGGCAATAAATCCCGTCCGCGCCGCAGCGGCGAGGGGCGAGGCGATGATTGGCAGCCCAAAGGCGCGGCGGCGCACGAGTCCCGTCTGGGCGTAATGGGTGGCCGGGGTGGACGCGGCGATCGTTGATCGGGTGTGGGGCGCGAACCACCATTCCGGGTGTGTCGCGTCCCTTTATCGCGTAAACCCTGGATGAATCAGGAAAATTTGTCCGTTATCTGGTAAAATCATTTGTGTCCTGGCGCGTCTTTTCGCAGTTGATCCATGTTTGCCCTTAACCCGCTTGCCCTTTGAGGATGCCGAGCGGGGTCGGGGCAGCTGGCGCTTGCGGGGCTTGAGTAATAGCTCTTGCGGGTGAGGAAGGCGGGCTGCGCGACTGCGTGTGGCTTTGGCCGGGCGTTTGGGTCGGCGGCAAGTGGCCGCGGGCAACGGCGACAAAAGTCGCAGAGCGTCCGAGTTGCGGCAGGTGTTTGCAAGTATGCAAGCACGGGCGGCAGGTCGGGCAACACGATGGGCTGGGCATACAGCCCATTTTTTTTGAGCGTATGGCTGATTTATTCGCATTGACCGAAGAAGCGTTGGCGGGCATGGGCATCGAGTTGGTCGATGTCGAGCGTGCTGCCTTGGGCTTGTTGCGCGTGACCATAGACCGCGAGGGCGGCGTTCGCATTGAAGATTGCGAGCAGGTGTCCCGGCAGTTGTCGCGCGTGTTTGAGGTCGAAAACATCGATTACAAGCGTCTCGAAGTGGGCTCGCCCGGCGTTGATCGTCCTTTGCGTACCGAAGCGGAGTTTCGCCGGTTTGCGGACGAGCGCGTCGAGATCAAGCTGCGCGAGGCGGTCGATGGGCGCAAAGTGTTTACCGGCATCCTGCGGCCGGCGGATCCCTCTGCCGACGGCAAAACGGTGTTCGGTCTCGAATTTGAGGCAAAGAAGGACGATATTCAGGTGCTGAGCTTCACGCTCGATGACATCGAGCGCGCCAAGCTGGATCCCGTTCTGGATTTCAAGGGCAAAAAGCGATGAGTCGCGAAATTCTTCTGTTGGTTGACGCTCTGGCGCGTGAAAAGAACGTGACGCGTGAAGTCGTATTCGGGGCGCTGGAAAGCGCGCTGGCCTCGGCCATGAAAAAGCGTTTCAAGGAAGACGCCGATATCCGCGTCTCTATCGATCGCGAAACGGGCAACCATGAGGGCTTCCGTCGCTGGCTCGTGGTGCCGGACGAGGCGGGCCTGCAAGAACCAGATAAGCAAGAAATGCTGTCCGATGCGCGCGAAATCGCGCCGGACCTGCAAGAAGGCGATTACATCGAAGAGCCGCTCGAGCCGGTCGAGTTCGGGCGTATCGGCGCGCAGGCGGCCAAGCAGGCCATCCTGCAGAAGATCCGCGACGCCGAGCGCGAGCAAGTGCTCAATGATTTTCTGGATCGTGGCGAGACCATCATCTCGGGCACGATCAAGCGCATGGATAAGGGCGATTGCATCGTCGAGACAGGCAAGATCGAAGCCCGCCTGCCGCGCACTGAAATGATCCCCAAGGAAAACCTACGTGTCGGCGACCGTGTCCGCGCCTTTGTGCTGCGTGTCGATCACGCCGCTCGTGGCCAGCAGGTGATTCTGTCGCGGACCTCGCCGGAATTCATCCGCCAATTGTTTGAAAATGAAGTCCCCGAAATCGAGCAGGGTCTGCTCGAGATTAAGGCGGCTGCCCGCGACCCGGGTGTGCGTGCCAAGATTGCCGTGGTGGCTTACGACAAGCGTATCGATCCCATCGGCACTTGCGTGGGCATGCGCGGATCGCGCGTGACCGCCGTGCGCAACGAGTTGGGTGGCGAGCAGGTCGACATCGTCCTGTGGTCGGAAGATCCCGCTCAGTTCGTCATCGGCGCGCTGGCGCCCGCCAACGTCGAATCCATCGTGGTCGATGAAGACAAGCACGCCATGGATGTCGTGGTCGATGAAGAGAACCTGCCCAAAGCCATTGGCGCCAGGGGGCAGAACGTGCGTCTGGCCTCCGAGTTGACCGGCTGGCAGATCAATATCATGACGCCGGAGGAAAGCCTCAATCGCCAGGAAAATGAGCGTGCCACGCTGCGCGCCGCTTTCATGGACAAGCTGGATGTGGACGAAGAAGTCGCCGATATCCTGATCGATGAAGGCTTTACCGGTCTGGAAGAGATCGCCTATGTCCCCATGCAGGAACTGCTGGAGATCGAGGCTTTCGATGAAGACACCATCAATGAACTGCGTGCCCGCGCCCGCAATGCCTTGCTTACCGAGGCGATTGCCCAGGAAGAACGCCTGGAAACCGCGCAGGATCTGCTCGAACTCGATGGCATAACACCTGACCTGGCTGCCAAACTGGCTGAGCGTGGCGTACATACGCGTGACGATCTGGCCGAACTGGCGACCGATGAGCTGGCGGAGATCGCCGGCATGGACGAGCAGCAGGCCAGCGACTTGATCATGCGTGCGCGTGCGCACTGGTTCGACGAGGAATGATCGCGCCGCTGCCTGGCGTTGCTGGACCGCCCCGCGTTGAAAATTGTAAATAGCTGCAGATAGGGAAGAGAGCCTAATGTCGAGTAATACTGTCGCCCAGTTCGCTACCGAGCTGAAAATGCCTGCCAACGTGCTGCTGGATCAGCTGCGTTCGGCCGGCGTTGACCTCAAATCGGTCGACGATACCGTCACCGACAGCGACAAGGCGAAATTGCTCGACTCGCTGCGCCGCGCGCATGGCGCGACCGACGGCAAGAAGATCACGCTGACACGTCGGCAGACTTCTGAAATCCGCCAAGCGGATGCCACGGGTCGTTCGCGTACGATTCAGGTCGAGGTGCGTAAAAAACGCGTCTTCGTCAAGCGCGATCCGGCCGAACTGGCTGCCGAAGCGGCTGCCGACGCCCAAGCCGCTGCCGAGCAGGCTGCCGCAGATGTCTCCGCCGAGGCGTTCGACGCTGTCGAGATCGCGTCCCAGGTCCAGGAGCCGCAACCGGCCGCGGCCGACGCCGGTGTTCAAGCGCAAGACACCAAGACCGAACCGGCTCCGGCCGACGATGCACCGAAGGCTGACACCC
Source organism: Bordetella holmesii (assembly GCF_020735985.1). Classification (NCBI taxonomy): domain Bacteria; kingdom Pseudomonadati; phylum Pseudomonadota; class Betaproteobacteria; order Burkholderiales; family Alcaligenaceae; genus Bordetella; species Bordetella holmesii. Next base: position 2,031,291 of record NZ_CP085973.1, on the reverse strand, counting down.
AGCCCGAAGCCGCCGCTATCGAACCGGCACCCCAAGCCCAGGTAGCTGCATCGCCTGAGCCTGAGCAAGTTGCTGAACCCATCAAGTCCCAGGCGGATGAAGCCGCCACCGAAACCCCGGCACCGACGGAAACGTCGGCGCCTGCTCCCGCGGTCAAGGCTGAAGCAGAGCCCCAGTCCGCCCAACCCGCGGCTTCCCGCGAGCAATCCACGGCACAGCCGGTCGAGCCCGAAGCCAAGAAAGAATCTGTCGCAGCGCCCACGACTCAAGAAGCCGGGCCCGAATCCGTTGTGCAAGCTCAAAACGAAATAAACTCCAAATCCCCAGCCCAAGCGGCCAAATCCGAATCCACCCAGACGCTGTCCAAGGCTGAGCTGGCACGTCCGCAGGTCTCCGCTGATGCGGCGCGCCGTGCGGCCGCTGCCTCGACGGCTCCCGGCGCTCGCGAAGACGCACGCCGTAAGGCGGAGGCAGAAGCCGCCGCCTTGCGTGAGATGCTCAATCGCCCGCGCAAGGTGCTGCGCGCTCCCGAACCGGAGCCCGCCGCGCCCAGCACGCCCGCGTTGTCTGGCACATTGCACAAGCCTGCAGGCAAGAAAGATGCCGCTGCCGCGCCCAAGAAGGAAGGCGGGGCCAACAAGCCCGCAGCCGGAGCAGGCGGCAAGAAGACCATCAAGACGGCCGAGGTTTCCTCGACCTGGAGCGATGATGCTTCGCGCAAGAAGCCGACTGACAAGGCCGCTACCACCCCCGCTACCCGTGACGGCTGGCGTGCCGGCGGCAAGGGCGGCGGTGGTGGCAAGGGGTCGCGCAACCATGGCCGCAATCAGCAGAACGATCGCCGCAATGAGCCCGCTGCCCAGGAATTCATCGCCCGTGAAATTCACGTGCCTGAAACCATTTCGGTGGCCGATCTGGCGCACAAGATGTCCGTCAAGGCCGCAGAGGTCATCAAGCAACTGATGAAGCTGGGCCAGATGGTCACCATCAACCAGGTGCTGGATCAGGAAACCGCGATGATCGTCGTCGAGGAACTGGGCCACGTGGCGATCGCCGCCAAGCTGGACGACCCGGAAGCCTTCCTGGACGAAACCCCCGCAGCGACCGAAGCGGAGGTGTCTCCGCGTGCTCCGGTGGTTACCGTCATGGGCCACGTCGACCACGGCAAGACCTCGCTGCTGGACTACATCCGCCGCGCCAAGGTTGCCGCGGGCGAAGCCGGCGGTATTACGCAGCACATTGGCGCCTACCACGTCCAGACCGATCGTGGCAGCGTGACCTTCCTCGACACCCCGGGCCACGAAGCCTTTACGGCCATGCGTGCACGTGGCGCCAAGGCCACCGACATCGTGATTCTGGTTGTCGCCGCCGATGACGGCGTCATGCCGCAGACGCGTGAAGCCATCCACCATGCCAAGGCGGCCGGCGTGCCCCTGGTCGTGGCGGTCAACAAGGTGGACAAGCCGGACGCCAACCCGGAGCGCGTCAAGCAGGAGCTGGTTGCCGAACAGGTCGTGCCGGAAGAGTACGGCGGCGACGTGCCGTTTGTATCCGTGTCGGCCAAGACCGGTGCCGGTATCGACGAGTTGCTCGAGAACGTGTTGCTGCAAGCCGAAATTCTGGAACTGACCGCACCGGTCGAAGCCCCGGCCAAGGGTCTGGTCATCGAAGCGCGTCTGGACAAGGGCCGTGGCCCGGTTGCCACTATCCTGGTGCAAAGCGGCACGCTCAAGCGTGGCGATGTCGTGTTGGCTGGCGCGAGCTTCGGCCGCGTGCGTGCCATGCTCGACGAGAACGGCAAGCCGATTCAGGCTGCTGGCCCGTCCATTCCGGTCGAGATTCAAGGCCTGACGGAAGTGCCTGCTGCCGGTGACGAACTGATCTCGCTGAGCGATGAGCGCAAGGCGCGTGAAATCGCCCTGTTCCGGCAAGGCAAGTTCCGCGACGTCAAGCTGGCTCGTCAGCAAGCTGCCAAGCTGGAATCCATGTTCGACAACATGGGTGAAGGCAAGCAGACGCTGCCGCTCATCGTCAAGACCGATGTCCAAGGTTCGCAGGAAGCTCTGGTCAATGCCTTGACCAAGCTGTCGACGGACGAAGTCCGCGTGCAGGTGGTACACGCCGCCGTGGGCGGCATCTCCGAAAGCGACGTCAACCTGGCGATCGCCTCGAATGCCGTGGTCATTGGCTTTAACGTCCGTGCCGACCAGAGCGCCAAGAAGCTCGCCGAGAACAACGGCATCGATCTGCGCTACTACAACATCATCTATGACGCCGTAGATGAAGTGAAGGCAGCTATGTCGGGCATGTTGGCGCCCGAGAAGAAAGAAGAGATCATCGGCCAGGTCGAAGTGCGCGAGGTCTATACGATTTCCCGCATCGGCACGGTTGCCGGTTGCATGGTGCTCGATGGCCTGGTGCGCCGCGACTCGCAGGTTCGCCTGCTGCGCAACAACGTGGTGGTGTGGACGGGTCAGCTCGACTCGCTGCGCCGCTTCAAGGACGACGTCAAGGAAGTCAAATCCGGCTTCGATTGCGGCCTGACCTTGCGCGGCAGCAACGACCTGCAAATCGGCGACCAACTGGAAGTCTTTGAAATCAAGGAAATTGCGCGTACCCTGTAAGAACAGGGCCACGCGGGTTGTTGCTACATGAGCCGACACAAGTCCAAATCCATCCCCGGTCGTAATCTGCGACTGGCCGAACAGATCCAGAAGGATCTGGCCGGGATCATTCAGCGCGAGATCGATATGACTCGCGCGGGGCTGATTACGATCTCCGGGGTGGAACTGTCGGCCGATTACGCGCATGCCAAGGTGTTTTTCACGGTCCTGGGCGCTGAGCCCGAGACCGCTGCCGCCTTGCTGAACGAAAAGGCCGGCTGGCTGCATTCGCAGCTCTACAAACTTCTGCAGATCCACACGGTGCCGACGCTGCGTTTCTTTCATGATCCGCAACTCGAGCGCGGCATCGAAATGTCGATGCTGATCGACCGCGCCAACCGCGGTCCGCAATCGGGCGTCCCCGACGAGCCTGAAGACCAGTCCTGATCGGGCTGTCGTCGCTTTTTTTCTCTGTTTCGGATTCCGACGATGGCTAAACGACGCGGGCAGCCGCTCGACGGTGTGTTGTTGCTGGACAAACCGGTAGGCTTGTCTAGTAATCACGCTTTGCAGCGCGCCAAACGGACGCTGGACGCGGCCAAGGCCGGACACACCGGCACGCTGGACCCTTTTGCCACAGGCCTGTTGCTGTGCTGCATGGGCCGCGCGACCAAGATATCCGGCGCGATGCTCAACGCAGACAAGACTTACTGCGCGACGTTGCAGTTCGGTGAAGAAACCGATAGTGGCGATCTGACTGGCAACATCGTGGCGCGGGCCGATCCGGGTCACGAGGTGCCAGATGAGGTGGCGCTGCGCGAAGTGCTGTCACGATTTCAAGGCAGCATCGAGCAGATTCCGCCAATGTATTCGGCACTCAAGCGCGACGGCAAACCGTTATACGAGTATGCCCGCGCGGGTATCGAGTTGGAACGCCCGCCTCGGCGGGTCACGATTTATCGCATCGAACTGCTGTCGTTTACCGGGCACCAGGCCCAGATCGATGTGGCGTGCAGTAAAGGGACTTACATCCGTACGCTGGCCCAGGACATCGGGCGCGCGTTGGGGTGTTATGCCCACCTGGCCGCCTTGCGCCGTACCGAGGTTGGGCCTTTCTCCCTGGACCGCGCAGTAACCCTGGATGCCCTGCAAGCGATGCCCGACCCCAAGGCGGCCTTGCTTGCGCTCAATGAATTGCCGGCGGGTTTGCTGCCCGCCCCCTGAACTTAAAGGACCTGCTATGACCCGCGCATTGCGCAACGTCGCCATCATCGCCCACGTGGACCACGGCAAGACGACCCTGGTCGACCAATTGCTGCGCCAATCCGGCACTTTCCGCGAAAACCAGGCGGTTGCTGAACGGGTCATGGACTCGAACGACCTGGAAAAAGAACGCGGCATTACGATTCTGGCCAAGAACTGTGCCGTTGAATACGAAGGCACCCACATCAACATCGTCGATACCCCGGGGCACGCTGACTTCGGCGGCGAGGTCGAGCGCGTACTGTCCATGGTCGACGGCGTACTGTTGCTGGTCGATGCTGTTGAAGGCCCGATGCCGCAGACCATTTTCGTGACCCGCAAGGCACTGGCTCTGGGCCTCAAGCCCATCGTCGTGGTCAACAAGATCGACCGTCCCGGCGCGCGTCCGGACTTCGTCATCAACGCTACCTTCGAATTGTTCGATAAGCTCGGCGCTACAGAAGAGCAGCTCGATTTCCCGGTGATTTACGCTTCCGGGCTCTCCGGTTATGCCGGCCTGACCGAGGACGTACGCAGCGGCGATATGCGTCCGCTGTTTGAGGCGGTATTGAAGCACGTGCCGCAACGTGAAGATGATCCCAACGGCCCGTTGCAGATGCAGATCATCTCGCTGGATTACAACAGCTATGTCGGCAAGATCGGCGTGGGCCGCGTCAACCGTGGCCGTATGCGTCCCGGCATGGATGTGGCGTTCCGGTTCGGTCCCGAAGGCCAGGTGCAGCGCGGCCGTATCAATCAGGTGCTGAAGTTCAGCGGTCTGGAGCGCGAAGTCGTCGAGGAAGCGGAAGCCGGCGACATCGTGCTGATCAACGGGATCGAAGATCTGAACATCGGCACGACGGTAACCGATACCTCCACCCCAGAGGCTCTGCCGGTATTGCGTATCGACGAGCCTACGCTGACCATGAATTTCATGGTCAACACCTCGCCGTTGGCCGGCCGTGAAGGCAAGTTCGTCACCAGCCGCCAACTGCGCGACCGTCTCGATCGCGAACTGAAATCCAATGTGGCCTTGCGTGTGCGCGACACGGGTGATGATACGGTTTTCGAGGTCTCCGGCCGCGGTGAACTGCATCTGACCATTCTGCTGGAAACCATGCGCCGCGAAGGCTACGAGTTGGCGGTGTCGCGTCCTCGCGTGGTGTTCAAAGAGGTCAACGGTGTCAAGTGCGAACCCTATGAAGCCTTGACGGCGGACGTCGAGGACGGGCACCAGGGTGGTGTCATGGAAGAGCTGGGCCGTCGTCGCGGTGACCTGCAGGATATGCAACCCGATGGTCGCGGTCGCACGCGTTTGGAATACATCATTCCGGCGCGCGGCCTGATCGGTTTTCAGAACGAGTTTCTGACGCTGACCCGTGGCACCGGTTTGATGAGCCATACGTTCCACGAATACGCGCCGGTGCGCGAAGGGTCGATCGGCGAGCGCCGCAACGGCGTGCTCATCAGCCAGGACAATGGTGACGCTGTCGCCTACGCCCTCTGGAAGCTGCAGGATCGCGGCCGGATGTTCGTCAGCCCCGGCGAGCCGCTTTATGAAGGCATGATCATCGGCATCCATAGCCGTGACAATGACCTGGTCGTCAACCCGATCAAGGGTAAGCAGTTGACCAACGTGCGTGCCTCCGGCACGGACGAGGCGGTGCGTCTGGTGCCGCCTATCCAGCTCACGCTGGAATACGCGGTGGAGTTCATCGATGATGATGAGCTGGTCGAAATCACACCCAAGTTCATTCGCCTGCGCAAGCGTTACCTGCAAGAGCACGAGCGTCGCCGTGCTTCGCGCGACAACGCCTAAGTCATCGCGCAGCCGGCGGAATCGCGTCGGCCGCTGCCAGATAGAAACGCCTGAACCGGTATTGCCGGTTCAGGCGTTTTTCATGGGCGCACGCCGTCAGATCAGGGGCGGCGGCCGTGGTTCTCTGCCAACGCGGCATCGCCCCAGGGCGCCATGATTTCGGTGCAACCCTCATTGCCTTGCGTGTCGCGCAGGACACCGCTTGGGCAGGCGAAGGCAAACGGGTAGACGCCACGGCGCGCCAACGCGTGCGGGAAGCGCCCGCCCAGCGCGGCCACGGTCAGCTCCCCCAATGCGGGGTCGATGATAAGCGTGTCCGTGCTGGCATCGATGCGTGGATGATGAAAGGCCTCTTCCAGCGACATGCCGTAATCCATCAGGAAGGACGTCAGTTGAAGGACGGCCGGCAAGATTTTGCGGCCCCCGGAGGCGCCTAATGCGAATACGCGGTCGGCTTGCTGGCCGATGACAGGGCAGATGTTCATCAGGCAGCGCTTGTTCGGCGCAAGGGAATTAGGCTTGCCCGGCTCGGGATCGAACCACATGATGCCGTTGTTAAGCAGCATGCCAGCCGATAGTGCGACGACATGCGAGCCAAAGGCGGACAGCAACGTTTGCGTCACCGCGCACATATTGCCCTGCCGATCGACGACACTGAAGTGGGTGGTGCAGCCAGGAGTGCGTGGGTCTTCGTTGTCGCCCATGTGCTGGAAGCGCCATTGATACTCGTCGAGCAGCACCTGTGCATAGGACTCGAAGGCAGCCGATGCCGGACGGCCCTGGGGGTGAAGCAGGCTCTCCAGGCGGCCCAGGCACCGTGCCAGATTGGGACCCGATGTCATCTGCGGGGTGGCGTAGACAGTGCCTGACCGATAAGGAATGGCCAGCGCGTCCAGCCATTGCGCTTCATAGTTTTGCAGATCGGCCAGTGCCAGGCTGCCACCCTGGGCCTGAACATCAGCCGCCAGTGCGCGGCCGATGTCGCCGCCGTAGAGCGCCTGCGCTCCTTCTTCGGCCAACTGGCGCAAGGTCTGGGCAGCCCGGTGGAAGTCCAGGTGCTTGGCGGCCGTGGCTGTCCAGCCGCTGGATTTGGGCCAAAGCCCATCGTCCAGGAACATGGCCGCGGCTGCCGGATCGCGGGCCAGCCAGCGGGCCGAACCGGCGATCATGAGGGTAGCGTACCAGTCGAGTAATGGACCCTCTTCGGCCAACGCGATAGCGCCTTGGAGATTGTCGCGCCACGGCAGTTTTCCATAGGCCTGGTGCGCCGCGGCCATACCGGCCACGGTTCCGGGGACAGCCACGGCGGTGGCTCCACGACAATTGCGATCGTCGAGCACGGCTGGCCAGGGGAACAGATCGGCCGATAGGCTGCCGTCGCCGGCAAGCGGGTAAGTCTTGGGATCCAGCGCGGCGGGCGATCGCATCTCGAAATGCACGACCTGGGCGCGTCGGGTGTCGGCACGATAGATGACCATGGCACCGCCGCCCATGGGTCCGCTCATCCAGGGCTCGACCACGCCGGCGGCAAAAGATGTTGCCACGGCGGCATCCACGGCGTCCCCGCCCGCAGCCAGGATTGCCGCGCCAGCCTGTGCGGCTTTGCGATGCTGGGAGGCGACGATGCCGTCAGCGCTTTGCAGTACGGTCTTGCGAGTGATCTGAGTGCTTGAAAAGTTGTCGTGCACGTGGGTCTCCTCGAGGCTATCGCTACAATGCCGTGATGTCACGACGCAATCAACCCTCAGCACTGGATCAGCCCTCGCTTTCGGACGCCGATGGCGTGCGCTATCTGCATTTCGGCAGTGAATGGATCCAGGGTACCATGCGCATCAAGAATCCTGCCGAACTCGTACTGGAATACACGTCGCAAATGATGGCCTGGCTGCTCTTTCTGGAGCCGCCGCGCGAGCAGTCCATCGGTTTGCTGGGTCTGGGAGCGGGTTCGCTGGCCCGTTTCTGCCTCAAGCACACCCGCAGCCACATCGATGTGGTCGAATGGAATCCTCAGGTCACGGCCGTCTGCCAGATGTTTTTCAAGTTGTCCACGCCGGCCCGGCTGGACGTACACCATGAGGACGCCGCCGTCTGGGTGGCCGACCCACTCAACGTGGGACGCAGCCAGGTGCTCATGGTGGATCTTTACGACGCCAAGGCCGAGGGGCCGGTGCGCGATAGTGTGGGGTTTTACCGCGATTGCCGCCGCGTGTTGGGCGAGGTCGGTGTGCTGGCTGTCAACCTGTTTGGCCGCCACGAGAGTTTCGGGCGCAACATCGATAATCTGTCCAAAGCGTTTGACGACCGTATCATCCTCCTGCCCGAAATCGATGCGGGCAATCAGATCGTTCTGGCCTTCTCCGGGCTGCCGTTGGCGGTCACACCAGCCGAGTTACTGGCCCGCGCCGAGGTGGTCGAGTCTCGATACGGCCTGCCTGCGCGCCGGTGGGCGCGCACGCTGGCCGGCCATGCCGTCGATGGGATTCTGCATCTCTGATTAAGGGTTTATCCTGGGGCAGACAGCAGCGCCGGGCGCGTTTACCATGGCTGTAATTATGAATTATGGATAATTCATGGCTGCTCCCATCGTCCGCCAGGCGCTGTATCTAGAGGTCGCAGATCGCCTGCGTGACATGATTCGCGCCCACGCCCTGGCTTGCGGCCAGGGGATAGACGAGGTGCGCCTGACAGAGCAGTTGGGGATTTCGCGCACACCGCTGCGCGAGGCGCTGAAGGTCTTGGCCAACGAGGGCTTGGTACGGCTGGAGCCGTGCCGCGGCAGCTTCGTCAACGAGCTTGCTGTGGACGATCTGGAGCAGATCTTTCCGCTCATGGCCATGTTGGAGGGGCGTTGCGCCTACGAAGCCGCTCAAAAGGCCACTGCCGCCGATTTGCTGGCGCTCGGGCCATTGCATGACCGTTTGCGCGAGCAGGCTGCAGCAGGCCAGATGGACGAGTATTACGACACCAACTACCGCATCCATGTGCAGGTGCAGTCTCTGGCGGACAACCGCTGGCTGTCCGATATGGTCGATAAATTGCGCAAAGTCGTCGGCCTGTTTCGCCACAAAAGTCTGGCGCTGCCAGGCCGCTTGCAAGAGTCCTGCGCTGAACATCTGGCGATTTACGCGGCGTTGCAGGCGCGCGATCCCGAGGGGGCTGAAGCCCTGACGCGCAAACATCTATTGCGGCAAATGGAAGCCCTGCGCCGGCTGGCGCATCAGCCGCCTGCGCAGCGGCTGCCCGATTCGGAGGATCAAGACCATGTCATCTCTGGACAGACCCGTGCCCGCGCGCGACGTGCCAGCTCGCGAGCAGGTTGAGGGCAATGCCGCAGGCGGCGGCCTGATGGCCCGCCTCGGCCGGCTGCTCGAGCGTGAGCGGCTCGCCGACACCGAAATTCTGGCGTTGTTCCAGGCGCGCGCCACTGATGTGCGGGCCAACAAACTGGCCGCCGGCTGGTGCGCCGCCTATATGCAGGGCGATGGGGCACGCCGCCGCAGTCTGTTGGCGGGCCTGACGCGCGCGTATGCCCGCCTGGATTCCGCCCAGGCCGAAACCGCTCGGCTTTTCAAGCGCTTCAATGCCCAGCCCGAAGGGCTGCGTTTTCTGGTGAGCCTGCGCGCCGATATGCTGCGCTGGCGCAAGCAGGTTGCCGGTCTGCAGGCGTTGGAGCCGGTGCTGGAAGAATTGCTGTCGTCATGGTTTGACGTGGGCTTGCTGGAACTGCGGCCCTTGACGTGGGACAGCCCTGCTTCGCTCCTGGAAAAGCTGATCCAGTACGAGGCCGTTCACGCCATCCAATCCTGGGATGATCTGCGCCATCGGGTGGCCCAAGACCGCCGTTGCTATGCTTACTTTCATCCCCAGATGCCGGATGTTCCGCTCATCTTTGTCGAAATTGCTTTCGATGCCAGCATGTCCGATAGTGTGCAGTCGCTGCTCGATACTCAGGCCCCGGCTCAGGATCTGACTCGCGCACGCTGGGCGATTTTCTACTCCATCTCCAATACGCAGGAAGGATTGCGTGGCATCAGCTTCGGCAATTTCCTGCTCAAGCGTGTCATCGAACGGTTATTGCAGGAACTGCCCCAACTCAAGTCCTTCGCGACGCTGTCACCCATGCCAGGTTTCAATGCCTGGCTGGCACGCTTGAAGGGGCCGGAAGTCGAGCAGATCGTGCGCGGTGAAAAGGGTGGTGGCAAACGCTCGCCGGATGGGCAGCAGTGGGTGGCGCGCCTGAGGCGTGCGGCGCGCGGAAAGCCTTCGGAAGCCCTGCGCCGGGCTGGCGTAAAGCTCGCCTCGCACTATCTGCAGTCGTTGAGAAATGATCGGCCCGCAGATCCGGTGGCGCGCTTTCATCTGGGCAACGGTGCGCGGCTCGAACGCCTGAACTGGGCGGCCGACGTCTCCGACAACGGCCTGGAGCAGTCTTGCGGGATGATGGTCAACTATCTCTATGTATTGGACGACCTGGACGCCAATCTGGCGCGCCTGCAAGACGGCAAGATCACCGTCAGTCGTGGTTTCGGGCGGGTGGCGTGACGATGGGCGGCTCCGTCGCGTGGTGCCGTGAGGGGCGGGTGGCCAGGGTTGAGCTGGCGCATCCGGGCAGGCTCAACGCGATCACCGTGGCCATGTGGCAGGGTTTGCGTGACGTCTTCGTGCAGATCGCTGCGGATCCGCAGATTCATTGTGTGATTCTGCGCGGGGCAGACGGCAACTTCGCCGCAGGTGCGGATATCCGGGAGTTTGCGCACCAGCGCAATGATCTTCCATCGGTCATGAACTATCACCGCGGCATGCTGGCACCTGCACTGGCCGCTATCGCGCAATGCCCGCAGCCGGTCGTGGCCCAGATAGAGGGCGTATGCGTGGGTGGGGGCCTGGAGATTGCCGCGCAGTGCGATATACGCATCGCCTGTTGCGATGCGCGCTTTGGTGCACCCATAAATCGTCTCGGTTTTCCCATGGCGCCCGACGAAATGAAAGGACTGTTGGCCCTGCTTGGACCCGCCAACACGCTGGCCGTGCTGCTTGAAGGCCGCGTGTTCGATGCGGCCGAAGCGCTGCGTTTGGGCCTGCTCACGCGCGTGGCCGCGCCGGGCTGCCTGAACAGCACGGTGCAAGCTTCGGTTGACCATATCCTGGCTGGTGCTCCCGACGCGGCGAGGCGCAACAAGAGGCTGGTGCGTCGCCTGCAGCAGGGCACACCGCTGAGTGAAGCCGAGTATCTCGATTTTTTTTCATATGCCGACAGCCATGACCATCGAGAGGGCGTGCGTGCCTTTCTGGCTGGCGAACAACCAATATTCAATGGAGATTGAAAACGGTGACCAATGCCAATCTGTACGCCGTGCTGGCGTCGGGCTTTCCCCAGGATCGCAGCAAGATCGCGCTGGAAACCCCCGAGTTGGAATACACATGGGACGATATCGACCAAGCTAGCGCCTGCCTGGCCAATCTGCTTGCCTCGTTGCACCTGCCCAAGGGCGCGCGCGTAGCGGTGCAGGTCGAAAAATCGCCCGAGGCGTTGCTGCTGTATCTGGCCACCCTGCGCGCGGGTTACGTTTATCTGCCGCTCAATACGGCGTACCGTGAAGCGGAGGTGCAATATTTCCTCGAGAACGCCGAGCCGTCCGTCGTCGTGTGTGCCAGCAAGAATCTGGAATGGGTCGAACGGGTTGCCTTGGCAACGGGCACCCAACACGTTTTTACGCTCGATGATGACCGTAGCGGCACGATATTGGCGGCCGCTGCCGGCATGCCCCGCACATTCCGCACGGTTACACGCAAGCCGGATGATCTGGCCGCTATCCTGTACACATCCGGCACGACCGGGCGCAGCAAGGGGGCCATGCTGTCGCATGGCAATCTGGCGCATAACGCGCAGGTGCTCAACGAGTACTGGGGCTGGCGGCAGGATGATGTATTGCTTCATATGTTGCCGATCTTCCACGTGCACGGTCTGTTCGTGGCCTCGCACGGAGGAGCGTTGCTCGCGGGTGCGCGCATGATATGGCTGCCCAAACTGGATGTGGAGCAGGCGCTGCACTATCTGCCCCAGAGCACGATGATGATGGGAGTGCCCACGTATTACGTCCGCCTGCTCAGCGACCCACGGTTCACGCGCGACACCTGCGCCAACATGCGCGTGTTCATTTCCGGGTCCGCGCCATTGCTGACCGAGACCTTCAACGACTTTCGTCAGCGCAGTGGCTACACCATCCTGGAGCGTTATGGCATGAGCGAAACCGTCATGTTGACCTCCAACCCCTATGCGCAGGGCAGCGGCGAACGCCTCGGGGGCACGGTCGGCCGCACGTTGCCGGGGGTGCAGGTGCGCGTGGTCGATGACCATGGCCAGCCAGTGCCGGCCGGCGAGATCGGCAATATTCAGGTGCGCGGACCCAATGTGTTTTCCGGTTATTGGCGCATGCCTGAGAAAACCCGGGAAGAGTTCACTGCCGATGGCTGGTTCAGAACGGGCGACGTCGGTCGTTGGGGCGGTCAGGCCGCCTCGGGCGATGTGCCAGCGGATTACCTGTCCATTGTCGGGCGCAGCAAGGATCTGATCATATCGGGCGGCTTCAACGTCTACCCCAAGGAGATCGAAAGCGTCATCGATGATATGCCGGGCGTGGCCGAGTCGGCCGTCATCGGCGTGCCGCACCCGGATTTTGGCGAAGCCGTCGTGGCCGTCGTCGTGCCCAAACCGCAAGCCACGCTGGACGCCGACGCCATGCAGCAGGAACTGAAGGCGCGCATTGCCAACTTCAAGGTGCCCAAACGGATTTACCTTGTCGAGCAGTTACCCCGCAACACCATGGGCAAGGTGCAGAAGAACGTTCTTCGCGAGTCATATCAAAACCCGTGAAGTGTGGGCCGGGAGGGCTTCTCCCGGTTTTCCGGTTTTTCCTGAGAGGTGCAAGAGGCATAGATCCGAACGTGTTATTGCAGTTCGTGGTGGTGGACAGACGCTGCGCTTATCGGCCAGCGGACATAACAGACGCGGTCAGCCGCGAGACGAATCCCGAGGAGGAGACCCCATGAAGCATCGCATCATCGTCGCGGCTTGTGCCGCGCTGGCCGCCGTGGCTACACCCGCTGCGCAGGCGCAGTGGCCCGAACGTCCGGTGACCATCATCGTGCCGTTTCCCGCCGGGGGCGGCACCGACACCTTTGCCAGGCCGCTGGCCCAACAACTGGGCATGCAGATGGGCCAGAGCGTGGTCATCGACAACAAAGGCGGCGCAGGCGGGACTGTTGGCGCGGGCGTCGCGGCCAAGGCCCGGCCGGATGGCTACACGTTTTTCATGGGCGGCGCCCATCACGCCTTGGCGCCGTCGCTGTACAAAAGCCTGAGCTACAACATACAGAAGGATTTCGTTCCCGTCGCGCTATTGGCCCAGCCGCCTCAGGTCGTCGTCGTCAACAAAGAGAAGCTGCCTGTCAAAACCCTGGGAGAACTCATCGCCTACGCCAAGCAACATCCCGGAGAAATCAATTTCGGCACCGCCGGTAAAGGCAGCACCCATCACCTGGCCGGCGAGTTGTTCGCGCTGCAAAATGGTCTGAAATTGGTCGATGTGCCCTATCAAGGCGCCGGTCCGATGCTCTCGGCGCTGATCGGCGGGCAGGTGGATATGGCGTTCGACGGCCTGGGATCCTCGGCCAACCATATTCGTGCCGGCAGCATCGTGCCCTTGGCTGTAGCCTCGACCGAGCGTTCCCCGGCATTTCCGGGAGTGCCTACTGCCAACCAGGCAGGGGTGCCCGACTACGAGGTATCGACCTGGTACGCGCTGTGGGCGCCGGCTGGCACGCCCCCGGAAGCGATCGAGAAGATGACGGCTGAGGTGACCAAAGCCTTGAACCAGCCCAAGATCAAGGAAATCTGGCTGGCCAATGGTTCGGCCACGCCTACTTTGACCGGAGCGCAATTCGGAGCCTATGTCGATAGCGAAATCGGGCGTTGGGCCAAAGTGGTCAAGGATTCGGGTGTAACTCTGGATTAGGTTTGGAAAGCGAATGGGTCCGGATAAGGTCTGCACATTGCCCGGCAGGCAGGCTCACAGATACACTGGTTTGAGCCGTAAGCCACGGCCATGACTTTCCTTTCCGGAGGCTAGCCCATGAAATCTCTTGTGCAATCAACCCTCTGCTTCGCTTTGCTGGCTGCAGCAGGCAGCGTGGCGGCGCAGACCGTCGATATGTATGCCGCCGGGCCCAAAGGGCCGGAACAAAAAGTGGGCACCATCAAGATCGAGCAGACTAAATACGGCGCCTTGCTGACGCCGGTTCTGGAAGGGCTGCCGCCAGGGGTGCACGGCTTTCACCTGCACGACAAGGCGTCGTGCGACGCCACCACCGCTGACGGCAAACCCGTTGCGGCGGGTGCTGCGGGAGGGCATTGGGATCCGGATAAGAGCAATTCGCACAAAGGCCCCTACGACGACAGCGGCCATAAGGGCGACCTGCCTGCCATCTACGTGATGCCTGACGGCAAAGCCAACTATCCCGTATTGGCGCCACGCTTGAAGGCCAGCGAGTTCAAGGGCCATGCGCTCATGATCCACGCCGGTGGCGACAACCACAGCGATCACCCCATGCCGTTGGGCGGTGGGGGCGCGCGCATCATCTGCGGCGTCGTCAAGTAAACAAAGGCCTCGTCGCAGGCCTTTGTTTACAAGATTATTGCCAGGCGCTGGCCTGGCTCAGACGGTCGCGTTGCTCGGGGCTTAGCTGCAGGCGCGCCGCCCCGATCAATTCGCTCAGTTGCTCCAGGGTGGTGGCGCTGGCGATCGGCGCGGTGATGCCGGGCTGGGCGATTTGCCAGGCCAGCGCCACTTCCGCCAGTGTGGCGCCCGTCTGGTCGGCCACCTCATCCAAGGCCTGCAGGATACGCCGGCCCCTCTCATCGAGATACGACTCCACGATCTTGGCGCCGCGCACGCTTTTGGCGGCATCGCTGGGCTGGCGATACTTGCCCGTCAGGAACCCGCTGGCCAGCGCATAGTAGTTGATGACCCCGACTTGCTGCGCTTGCACCAGGGCCTGCAGCCCGGACTCAAACGGTTGGCGCGTGTAGAGGTTGTATTCGGGTTGTACGCTTTCAAAGCGTGGCAGCCCAAGCCGCTCGCTGGTGATCAGGGCTTCGGCCAGCCGCGTGCAGCTGTAGTTCGACGCCCCGATGACCCGAATCTTTCCGGCCTGGATGAGGTCCGCAAACGCTTCCAGCGTATCGGCCAGCGGGGTATCTGGGTCATCACTGTGTGCCTGATAGAGATCGATGTGGTCGGTCTGCAGCCGTGCCAGCGAGTCCTCGACGGCTTGGCGGATATAGGCGGCAGCCAATCCCTTGCGGTCGGGCCCCATTTCCATGCCCACCTTGGTGGCCAATACGATCTTGTCGCGCTTGCCTGTTTTCTTGAGCCAGTTGCCGATGAGGGTTTCCGACTCGCCGCCTTGGTTGCCGCTGGCCCAGCGAGAGTACACATCGGCGGTGTCGATGAAATTCAGGCCCGCATCGACCATGGTGTCGAGTAAGGAAAAGGTGCCTGCTTCATCGACGGTCCAGCCAAAGACATTGCCGCCGAAGACGATGGGAGGAACGGCGAGGCCGGAGCGGCCCAGGGGTCTGGTCTGCATGGAGCTTCCTTGCAAGAGTGGCGCGGGAGCGTTTGAGTATATCGGTCCCGTCCTGGCCAAGGGCCGGCTTCAGGGATATCCCGCGCTCTGCACGGCGCCACAACCGGTAGGCCGCACGTTAGACTACGGGGTTTCCTGGTTTTGTAAACAGGGTCAGAAGCCCATTGCGCGATACCGGGAAACAACCGTAATCAAACATATCAATCTGGTGGAAGGAGCATTCCTATGCTGATCGGGAAAAAACATTTTCTGACCGTGGGAGCCCTGGCGCTGGCCATGGCGGCCGGTTCCGCGATGGCCCAGCAAAAATCGGTGGCCGTGACAGCCATCGTCGAACATCCGGCGCTGGATTCGGTACGTGATGGCGTCAAGGAGGCCCTTAAGCAGGCAGGTTATGACGCCAATAAGACGCTCAAGTGGCAGTACCAGAGCGCTCAGGGCAATACCGGCACCGCTGCGCAGATCGCGCGTAAGTTCGTCGGCGACAAGCCGGATGCCATCGTGGCCATTGCCACGCCGTCGGCACAGGCTGTCGTCGCTGCCACCAAGGAAGTCCCGGTGGTCTACTCGGCGGTGACCGATCCGGTAGCCGCGCAATTGGTGCCCAGCATGGCGGCTTCGGGCACCAATGTGACCGGCGTGTCGGATTTGCTGGCGCTGGATAAACAGATTGAATTGATCAAGAAAGTGGTGCCAGATGCCAAGCGGGTAGGGATGGTCTACAACCCGGGTGAGGCCAACTCCGTTGTGGTCGTCAAGCAACTGCAAGAGCTTCTGCCCAAGGCCGGAATGACTCTCGTCGAGGCTGCCGCACCCCGCACCGTCGATGTCGCCTCTGCCGCCCGTAGCTTGATTGGCAAAGTGGACGTGATCTACACGAACACCGACAACAACGTGGTCTCGGCCTACGAGGCGCTGGTCAAGGTCGGCAACGACGCCAAAATCCCGCTCATCGCGTCGGACACCGACAGCGTCAAGCGCGGCGCTATCGCGGCATTAGGCATCAATTATCACAACCTTGGTTTGCAGACCGGCAAGATTGTGGTGCGTATTCTCAAGGGCGAAAAACCCGGGGCCATTCCTTCCGAGACCAGCAATAAGCTGGAGCTCTACGTCAATCCGGGCGCGGCGGCCAAGCAGGGCGTGACCCTGCCCGAGGCGCTGGTGAAGTCCGCCGCGCAGGTCGTCAAGTAAGCGTCGCTTATGGGGCCGCCCTGATGGGTGGCCCTGAATCCTCTGTTCATACGCTGCTGCGGTCCGCATGGGTCCGCCAGCCAAACGTCTCATGTCCCTGTTCTCTTTACTCGGTGCACTGGAAATCGGCCTGATCTTCAGCCTGGTCGCGCTGGGTGTGTTCATTTCCTTTCGTTTGCTGCGCTTTCCCGATCTGACGGTCGATGGAAGCTTTCCGTTGGGCGGCGCCGTGGCGGCAACGCTCATTTCCATGGGCCTGGATCCTTTCATGGCCACGCTGGCGGCCACCGCAGCAGGCGCCGTTGCCGGCCTGATCACCGGCTGGCTGAACGTGCGCCTGCGCATCATGGACTTGCTTGCCAGCATTCTGATGATGATCGCGCTGTATTCGATCAATCTGCGTATCATGGGCAAACCCAATGTGCCGCTGATTACCGAAGCCACCGTTTTTACGGTGCTGCAACCGGATTGGCTCAGTGACTATGTGGCGCGTCCCCTCCTTCTGTTGGTCGTGGTGGTGCTGGTCAAGTGGTTGCTGGACTGGTACCTCTCCACACAAAGCGGTCTGGCTATGCGTGCGACGGGCTCCAACGGCCGCATGGCGCGCGCTCAGGGGGTGAATACGGGCGGCATGATTCTGGGCGGGATGGCGCTGTCCAATGCACTGGTCGGCCTGGCTGGCGCCCTGTTTGCCCAAACCCAGGGTGGCGCAGACATCTCCATGGGCATAGGCACCATCGTGATTGGCCTGGCTACCGTGATCGTCGGAGAAAGCATTCTGCCGTCGCGCCGCCTGGTCCTGGCCACGCTGGCCGTCATCATTGGCGCTATCGTCTATCGCTTCTTCATCGCCTTGGCACTCAACAGTGATTTCATCGGTCTGAAGGCGCAGGATCTGAATCTGGTCACGGCATTGCTGGTGACCATTGCATTGGTCATTCCCATGTTGAAGCGCCGCCTGCTCGGCAAGAAGGGGCGCTGACATGTTGCGCGCAAAAGATCTTTTCATCACGTTCAACGCCGGCACGCCTATCGAGACGAGGGCCTTGCGGGGCATGTCGCTGGACATTCCCACGGGGCAGTTCGTCACCGTGATCGGTTCCAATGGCGCGGGCAAGTCGACGTTTCTGAATGCCGTATCGGGTGACCTGCCCATCGACTCGGGCAACATCCTGATCAACGATGTCGATGTGACTCGCCAGCCGGTGTGGGCGCGGGCGACACAGGTCGCGCGGGTCTTTCAGGATCCTATGGCAGGCACCTGTGAAGACCTCACCATCGAAGAAAATATGGTGCTGGCGCAGTGCCGGGGCAAGCGGCGGGGCCTGAGCCGCGCGGTCAAGGCATCCATGCGGGAGCACTTCCGCGAGCGGCTGGCCACCTTGGGGCTGGGCCTGGAGAATCGTTTGGGCGATCGCATTGGCCTGCTGTCCGGCGGCCAACGGCAAGCGGTCAGCCTCCTGATGGCCGCCTTGCAGCCATCGCGTATCCTGTTGCTGGATGAGCATACCGCGGCGCTCGACCCGCGTACGGCGGATTTTGTACTCCAGCTGACCGCACGCATCGTCGCCGAGAATAACCTGACGACCATGATGGTGACCCACAGCATGCGTCAGGCCCTGGATGTCGGCCAACGCACGGTCATGCTGCACCAGGGGCAGGTGGTGCTCGATGTCAGTGGCGATGCCCGCAAAGGCATGGACGTTCCGGACCTCCTGGCAATGTTTGAGCGCGTGCGTGGCGAAAAGCTCGCCGATGACGCTTTGCTGCTGGGTTAATCAGAGGGGCCGCCGTGGGCGCGGCCCTATTTTTGACTGCCGTTATATAGCTCGGTATATTTCGCAACCACGGCGCTCTCGCGCCCGCTACCAGGGGTAGACCATGCAGATCCGCAACCAGTTGATTTTCTCGGCGTTGGCCGCCGTGTTTGTCGCCGCCAGCGCGCAAGCCGCCGACCTGACGGTTTCCGCCGCATCCAGCCTGACCAATGCCTTCAAAGAGCTGGGCCAGGCTTATGAGGCCAAGCATCCGGGCAACAAGGTCGCGATGAACTTTGCCGCGTCGGACGTGTTGTTGCGTCAGATCGAGCAGGGGGCGCCCACGGACGTCTTTGCGTCGGCCGACCAGACCGCGATGGACCGCGCCGTCCAGAGCAAGGCCGTACGTCCAGACACGCGCGTCAATTTCGCTGCCAACGCGCTGGTCTTGATCGTACCGGCCACGGGTGATTCTGCCGTCAAAAGCACGGCGGATCTGAAGGCCGACAAGGTCAAACGCGTGGCCTACGGCAACCCGGCCTCGGTGCCGGTTGGCCGTTACACTCAGGCTGCACTGGAAAAACAGGGCTTGTGGGATGCCGTTTCGGCCAAGGGCGTGCCCGCGCAGAACGTGCGTCAAAGCCTGGATTATGTGGCCCGCGGCGAGGTCGACGCCGGCTTCGTGTTCGCCACCGACGCCGCCGTCATGCCCGACAAGGTCAAGGTCGTCGAGGTTGTGCCCACGCCGCAGTCGATCACCTACCCCATTGCTCTGACCACACGCGACGCCAACACGGCTGCAGCCCAGTCGTTCATTGATTATGCCCGTTCGCCTGAGGGGCAGGCCATCCTGGCGCGTTACGGCTTCAAGAAACCTTGAAGGTTCGGGCATGACCGACCCGGTATGGGTCCCTCTGCTGCTGTCGCTCAAGGTCGCCGGCTGGGCCACCTTGATCAGCGCGGTAACTGGCACGGCCGTGGGTTTCTGGCTCGCGCGTTGGCGCTCGCCGGCGCGTGAACTCGTCGACTCTGTGTTGACCTTGCCCATGGTGCTGCCGCCCACCGTGCTCGGCTATTACTTGCTGGTGCTGCTCGGACGCCGTGGCGTCCTGGGTCAGACCTTGGCGGAGTGGGGCATAGAGCTGGTGTTTACCTGGCAGGGGGCGGTCATTGCGGCTGCCGTGGTGGCGTTTCCTCTGGTACTCAAAGGGGCTCGGACGGCGTTCGAGCAGGTGGATCCGCAGTTGGAGGCCGCCGCTCGCGTGCTGGGTCTGCGGGAGTCGTCGGTGTTTTTTCGCGTGAGCCTGCCACTGGCCATGCGCGGGATCATGGCAGGAGTTCTCCTGGCGTTCGCGCGGGCATTGGGCGAGTTCGGCGCCACGCTGATGGTGGCCGGCAATCTCCCCGGGCGCACTCAGACACTCTCCATCGCCATCTATGAAGCGGTGCAGGCAGGCGATGACGGCACGGCCAATTTGCTGGTGCTGATTACCTCGGTGACCTGTGTGGCGGCCTTATTGCTGGCCAGCCGTCTGATGCCTCGCCGCAGGGGGATGGCATGATCGATATCGCCCTGCGCAAGGTCATGCAGGCGGACGACCGGCGCTTCGAGCTCGATGTACGGTTGCGCACGGAATCACGGCGGGTCGTGCTGTTCGGGCCGTCGGGTGCGGGCAAGAGCCTGACGCTTCGCGCCGTAGCCGGTCTGTTGCGTCCGGACTCCGGCCATATCGCCGTCAATGGCCGGGTTTTCTACGATGGCCAACGGGATGTGTTCCTGCCGCCGCAGCAGCGGCGCGTGGCCTATCTGTTCCAGGATTACGCCTTGTTTCCTCACCTGACGGTAGGGCAAAACGTGGCTTTCGGCTTGCGCGCGGGCTGGCTGAGCCCCCCCCGGCGCGGCGTGCCCCAACAGGCGCAACGTTGGATCGACGCCTTTGAACTGGGTGCGATCGCCAACAGTTACCCTGGGCAGATTTCAGGCGGCCAGAAGCAGCGTACGGCGCTGGCGCGGGCACTGGCGGCCGAGCCGGATCTCATCCTGCTGGATGAGCCATTTTCTGCGCTGGATGCGCAACTGCGCGGCAAGATGCGGTGGGAACTGCGTCAACTGCTCGATGGCTTGCCCGTGCCCATGATGCTTATTACGCACGACCCGGCCGACATCGACGCGCTGGGCGATGCCGTATTCGAGGTACGCGACGGCCGCATCGCCGGCCATAAGCGGCCCGCTTCGGCTGTCTGATCAGTCCATCACGCCGAGGATGACACTGGCCGCGCTGAAAATGGCGTGGACCGTGTTGCCCTCGGCCAGGGCCAGAGCCTGCGCGCTGTCGTCAGTGATGATGGCCACCAGCGTGCCGCCGCCGTCAAGATCGATGACGACCTCATCATTGACGGCACCTTTGCGCAACTGAGCCACCTTCCCGGGCAATTGGTTGTCTGCCGACAGACGCATGCCCGTGCCTGGCAGCCCGACCAGCACGGCGGAGGCTTTGATCAGGGCGATGACTTCGCGGCCCGGTTGCAAACCGAGCTCCGCCGTGCTTTCCCGGGTGATGGTCGCGCGCAGAATGTGCCCACCGGGCAGCGCGACACGGATTTCGTCATTGACCGCGCCGGCTCGCACGTCGGCAACGTTGCCGAGCAATCGGTTGCGCGCACTGGTTTTAAGCATGAAGCGCCTCATGAGGTTGAGATCGCCCGCCAAGCCCTGGCTGGCCAGGTGCTGCATGAAGCGCTGATGCTCATGCTGCAGTTGCTCGAACCGGGCAATCAGGGTCCGCGCCGGTTCCGTCAGGCGGCTGCTGCCGCCCCCTTTGCCGCCGGTTGCGCGTTCGACCAGAGAAACGCCCGCCAGATTGTTCATCGCGTCGATGGCGTCCCATGCCCCCTTATAGCTCATTCCGACTGCGCGCGCGGCCGCCGCGATGGATCCGGTGGCGCCGATCTGGGCCAGTAGCGCGATGCGCTGAGCTCCGCCCCAGGTCTGGTCGCCGCTACGCAACCAGATCGAGCCGTCGAGTTGCAGGTCGGGGGAGGAGGGCATGCGTTGACTTCCGACAAAGGAGTAGTCTGGGAGTTTATTGCAAGTTGTTCGTATTCCGGGCAAGATCGATTCGGCCCGATTTGCGTATGGCACGGAGAAGAGGATGCAGGCAGTTCCCAGGATGTTGTGTGTGGTGAGTTTGGTGGCAACGCTGGTTGCCTGCGCGTCGCAACCGGTGGTGCGCAGCGATTACGATCACAAGGTCGATTTTGCTCAGTATCACAG
Source organism: Bordetella holmesii (assembly GCF_020735985.1). NCBI lineage: Bacteria > Pseudomonadati > Pseudomonadota > Betaproteobacteria > Burkholderiales > Alcaligenaceae > Bordetella > Bordetella holmesii. Next base: position 2,009,754 of record NZ_CP085973.1, on the reverse strand, counting down.
CTATGGTTTCATGTCGCCCCTGGGTACGGACAAAGCGGGCTATAGCAGCCTGTTGACCGAACGCCTCAAAGACGCCGTGCGCCAGGAAATGGCGCGCCGTGGCTATGTTTACAATGAAAATCAGCCCGATTTGCAGGTTAATTTCAGCGCCAAGCTGGAAAACAAGGTGCAGATTGTTCAGGCTGCCGCACCGCCCATGCCGTATTACGCTTACCGCGGTGGGTTCTATGGCGGTTGGCCCGGATATGGATGGGGCGACGACGTCTATCAGTACACGCAGGGCACATTGAATGTGGATCTGGTGGACCGCCGGCGCAAACAGCTGGTTTGGGAGGGCGTGGTGACCGGCGAAGTCTCGGAGCCGAATTGGGCCGAGAGCCAGCAGCGTGTCGATGCTGCCGTGGCGCTGATCTTTCAGAAGTACCCCTTTATCGCCGGTGCGGCTTCGCCGGCCGCCAAATAACCCGGCGGCGAGATCTGGCCATGGCCAAGCAACGTTCCCCGCAAGCTGCGGCGCACACCAAGAGCCGGCGCGCGTCGCGGGAGTTTGATACGGTGGCCCTGGTGCTGCAGGGAGGCGGCGCGCTGGGCGCCTATCAGGCCGGCGTTTATGAAGGGTTGCACGAAGCGGGCATCCGGCCGAACTGGATCTCCGGGATTTCCATCGGATCGATCAACGCGGCCATCATCGCCGGCTCGCCCGAGGATGAACGGGTCGAACGGCTGCGGGGATTCTGGGAGGCCATCTGCCGTCCAACGGGGTTTTCCGGGCTGCCGTGGGGCGACGTCTGGGCGCCGATGTTCCAGGGCTTGCCTTTCGGTTTTGGTTCGCCGCAGGTCAATGGCCATCTGGCGGCGCTGAATGCGGTCTGGCATGGGCAGCCCGGGTTTTTCACGCCCCGTTATCCCTCACCTTATCTGCTGAGCAACGCCGGGCAGGCTTCGACCAGTTTTTACGACACAGCGCCCCTGGCCGACACCTTGCGCCGTTTCGTCGATTTCGACTTGCTCAACCGCAGCGGCGTGCGCGCCAGTTTTGGCGCGGTCAATGTGCGCAGCGGTAATTTCAACTATTTCGACAGTCGCGACCGCGTACTGGGTCCTGAGCATGTCATGGCCTCGGGCGCCCTGCCTCCCGGATTTCCTGCCATCGAGGTCGATGGCAGGCACTACTGGGATGGGGGAATGGTATCCAACACACCGCTGGCCAAAGTGCTTTCGGACTCGCCTTTGCGCGATACGCTGGCCTTTCAGGTGGACCTGTGGCCTGCGCGCGGGCCGTTGCCCACCACGATGGATGAAGTGGCCGAGCGCCAGAAAGACATCCAGTACTCCAGCCGTACCCGTACCGTCACGGATAACTTCGCTCATGTCCTGCGCTTGCGTCGCGGGTTGCAACAGCTCCTGGAACGCTTGCCCGAAACCGAGCGCAACAGTCCCGAGCTCGCCGAGTTGCGTGCCGAGGCCTGCACGCCCGTGGTCAATATCGTGAACCTCATCTACGAAGCCAAGCACTACGAGCGGCATTCTAAGGATTATGAGTTCAGCACCGAGGCGATGCGGGAACACTGGCAGTCCGGCCTGGCGGATATTCGCCGTACTCTGGAGCAGCCCGGGGTGCTGGACCGTCCATCCGAGCAGGATCCGTTCGTCGCGCATGACGTACACCGCCCTGGCCATTGATCCGGGCCGGGTCGTGGATCGGTTCAGATAGGTCTGCTTTATATGGAAGGAAGCCGGAGGCTTATGCAATCTGTCGTAGCCTGACGTGCCTTTAAGAAAGCTACTGCGCGATCTGCGTCTTTGCTGCCTCCCTTCCTAATACTGCCATGGCCCAACCTTCCCATGCTTCTGGCCCGTCGACCGAGGTCGCATTCTCTTCCAAGGTCATACCGGCAGACTCCGGTGAGACTTGGTATCTGCTCTATCGCGGCTGGGTGCTAGGTACGCCGCGGGGCATACGCATCAGCCTCACCGCGCTCGAGCGTGTGTGTTTTCAGGCAATTGCCGAGTCTCCGGGCAGGGAGCTGTCGCGTGTCGTCCTGAGCAAGATCCTGCCAGGGTCCAATCTGCGCACCCTTAATGTGGCGATCAGCCGGCTGCGCAAGAAGGTCAGCGAGGCCGGCGCCGAACTGCCTTTGCACACGGTGCATGGCATGGGTTATGTGTTTCTCGGGCAGCTCCAGGTTCAGCCCTGCTGAAGACCGGGCAGGGCCCGCGGCACGCCGATACACCGACACGGCGATTCTGCACAGCATATTCCGCCAAAAATGAGGGTTTGCCCTCAAAAAGTAGGCTACATTACGTGGGTCCGCGACCCCTCCCTTATGAACACAACAAGCGTTAGCGCGCAAGTGTGGGGGGCGTGTTTTCACTCCGTGAGGGATCCATGCGTTTTTCACCTCAGCGTGTCTCGGGTCTGGGCATCGTTGTCGCACTTGGCTGGATGTTGGTCGGTTGCGGCGACAAGCCGCAGCAAAGCCAAAGTTTGCCGCAAGTCGCGGTTGTGACGGTGCAGCCCCAGAAGGCATCGATTGTTTCCGACTTGCCAGGCCGTGTCGATGCGGTGCGCGATGCGCAGATCCGCGCCCGCGTCACGGGCATCGTGCAGAAAATCCTGTTCGAGCAAGGTGGCGACGTCAAAGAAAACCAGGTTCTGTTCAAGATCGATCCTGCGTCGTATCAGGCATCCTACGATCAGGCGACCGCGCAACTCAAGCAGGCTCAGGCTGATCTGTATAGCGCCAAGCTGCTGGCTGACCGTTACGCACCGCTGGTCAAGGCCAATGCCGTGAGCAAGCAGGAGTACGACAACGCCGTTGCGAGCTTTCGCCAGGCCGATGCGGTCGTGGCAGCTGCCCGTGCCGCGCAGACCTCGGCCAAGATCAATCTCGGCTACACGGAGGTGACCTCGCCAATTACCGGCCGGATCGGCAAGCCCTTGATCACCGAAGGTGCGTTGGTTGAAGCGACGTCGGCCACGCAAATGGCTGTGGTGCAACAGCTCGACCCGGTGTATGTGGACTTTACCCAATCGACCTCCGAGCTGGCGCGCTTGCGCGAGGCGTTTGCCTCGGGCCAGTTGCAAAAGCTGGGTCCGAATGCCGCACGGGTGTCCATCATTCTGGAGAACGGCTCGGTCTATAAGTCGCCGGGCAAGTTGCTGTTTACGGGCATCACTGTCGACCCCTCCACGGGCAATGTGAATTTGCGCGCCGAAGTGCCGAACCCCGATCAAATCCTGTTGCCGGGCATGTATGTGCGCGTCCGATTGGACGAAGGCGTGGACGACAAGGCCCTGCTGGTGCCGTAGCAGGCGCTGCAGCGCACGGCTGACGGCCTGCAAAGCCTGATGGTCGTCAAGGACGGCAAAGTTCAGCAGGTGGCGGTAAGCACCAGTTCTTCCCTGAACAATCAGTGGATCATCAGCAGCGGTCTTTCGGCCGGCGATGTGGTGGTCGTTGAGGGCTTTCAGAAGATACGGCCCGGTGCACCTGTGCAGACCTCGCCCTGGAACCCGAATGGCAAGGCGGCGGGCGCTGCCGGCCAGCCTGGTGCCACGCCCGCAGACGGGCAGGCTCCGGCCAAAAAGGAACCCAACTCCTGAGCGGCGCGCGGCGCGAGCCGCGTTCCTCCTTCGTGAGCATCGCTTTCAGAGTCAGCCCACATGCCGCAATTTTTCATCGATAGACCCATCTTCGCCTGGGTTGTTGCGCTATTCATTCTCATGGCAGGCATATTGGCTATCCCCAATATGCCCGTGTCGCAGTATCCCGACGTAGCGCCGCCATCCATTTCCATCACCGCGACCTATCCTGGCGCGTCGGCCCAGGAAGTGGCCGAGACGGTGACCAGTATCATCGAGGATGAGCTCAACGGCGCCAAAGGCCTGCTGTATTACGAGTCCGTCAGCGATTCGAATGGCCAGTCGCAGATCACGGCCACGTTCCGGCCGGGCACCGACCCGGATCTGGCGCAGGTGGACGTGCAGAACCGGATTTCCAACGTCACGGCTCAGTTGCCGTCGGCGGTGACCCAGCAAGGTCTGCAATATGAGCAGACCAGCGCGGGCTTTCTGCTGTTTGTGACTCTGTCGTCTACTGACGGTAGCCTGGATCAGGCCGCGCTGGCCGATTACATCACCCGCAACATCAAGAACCCGATTTCGCGTGTGCCGGGCGTGGGGCAGTTTCAATTGTTTGCCGCGCCGCGCGCCATGCGTATCTGGGTCGACCCGCAGAAGCTGGTCGGCTTCAATATGAGCATGCAGGAGGTCAATCAGGCCATCGCGGCACAGAACGTTCTGATTTCGGGCGGCTCGATTGGTGCACCTCCCAATCCCAAGGACGTGCGTGTGACCGCCACGGTCACGGCCAACGGCCAGTTGAGCACCGTCGAAGGCTTTGGCAAGATCGTGCTGCGCGCCAATACGGATGGCTCGCGGGTTATGTTGCGCGACGTCGCGCGCATCGAGGTCGGATCGGACAACTACCAGTTCGGCGCCCGCCTCAACGGCCAGCCTACGGCGGCATTTGCCATCGTGCTGTCGCCTGACGCCAATGCGTTGGAGACCGCCGAGGGCGTGCGCAAGCAGATGGCCACGTTGTCGCAGTATTTTCCCGACAACATCAAGTATGAAATTCCTTACGACACCGCCCCCTATGTGAAGGTGTCCATCGAGAAAGTGATCCACACCCTGATCGAAGCCATGGTGCTGGTGTTTCTCGTGATGTTCCTGTTCCTGCAGAATGTGCGTTACACCCTGATCCCGGCGCTGGTAGTGCCGGTTGCCATGATGGGTGCGTTTGCCGTGATGCTGGCGCTGGGGCTGTCGATCAACGTGCTGACCATGTTCGCCATGGTGTTGGCCATCGGCATTCTGGTCGATGACGCGATCGTGGTGGTGGAGAACGTCGAGCGCATCATGGCCACCGAGGGGCTGCCGCCCAAGGAGGCGACCGCCAAAGCCATGCCGCAGATCACCGGCGCCATCGTGGGTATCACGCTGGTGCTGGTTGCCGTGTTCCTGCCACTGGCGTTCATGGGCGGCTCGGTCGGTGTGATCTACCGCCAGTTTGCCGTGGCCATGGCGGTGTCCATTTTCTTCTCGGCGTTCCTGGCGTTGAGCTTCACGCCGGCCTTGTGCTCGACCTTGCTCAAGCCTATTCCCAAGGGTCACCTGAACGAGAAAAAAGGCTTTTTCGGCTGGTTCAATCGCAAATTCGAGGCCACCACTCACCATTACCAGGACTGGATCTCGCGCGTGCTGCACAAGGGCGGGCGCATGATGCTGGTCTTCGGCTTGCTGGTCGTGGTGCTCGGCTGGCTCTACCTGCGATTGCCCTCGGCATTCCTGCCTGAAGAAGATCAGGGCTATGTGATCAGCAATATCGAGTTGCCCGCCGGGGCTTCTGCCAACCGCACGATCGAGGTGATCGAGCAGGTAGAGCACTATTTCAAAGGGCTGCCCACGACACAGAACATCGTGGCCGTGCAGGGCTTTTCCTTTAACGGCAACGGTTTGAATGCGGCGCTCGTGTTCACTACGCTCAAGGACTTCGCTGACCGCAAGAGCGCACAGGACTCGGCGCAAGCGATCGCCGGTGGGGCGTTCCAGCACTTGTTCATGGGCATCAAGGACGCCATGGTATTTACCGTGGTGCCGCCGGCCATTTCCTCTTTGGGCAACGCGGCTGGTTTCGATTTCCGCCTGCAGGACCGCAGTGCTTCCGGCAGCGAGGCGCTCGCCGCGGCGACCGGACAGTTGATGGGTCTGGCGATGCAAAGCCCGGTGTTGTCCCAGGTGCGTATTACAGGTCTGGGACCAGGTGCGCAGTTGTCGCTGAACATCGACCGCGACAAGGCCGCTGCGCTGGGCGTGGACTTCTCCGAAGCCTCCACGCTTATCTCGACGGCCATCGGCTCGGCGTATCTGAGCAAGTTCCCCAATTTGGGGCGCATGCAGAACATCTGGGTGCAGGCGGACCAGAACTACCGTATGCACATGGATCAGGTGCTCGCGCTCAACGCCCGTAACAAAGATGGCGGTATGGTGCCGCTGTCGGCCTTTGTGACGGCCAAGTGGTCGCAGGGTCCGACGCAGGTGGTGCGCTACAACAGTTACGAAGCGGTGCGCATCGGCGGCGATGCCGCGCCCGGTTATTCGACCGGCGAAGCCATGGCGGAGATGGAGCGTCTGGTCGGGCAGTTGCCCGCGGGCTTTGGCTACGAGTGGAATGGCCTGTCCTATCAGGAGCGGCTTGCCGGTAATCAGGCGGTCATTCTGATGGGCCTGGCACTGCTGGTGGTCTTCATGGTGCTGGCTGCCCTGTACGAAAGCTGGGCCATCCCGCTGTCGGTGATGCTGGTGGTGCCGCTGGGGATGCTGGGTGCAGTGGGCCTGGTCAGCTTGATGGGCATGTCTAACGACGTGTACTTCCAGGTCGGGATGGTGACCGTGATCGGTCTGGCGGCCAAGAACGCCATTCTGATCATCGAGTTTGCCAAAGACCAGTACGCGCGTGGCAATGGTCTGTATGCGTCGGCGGTGGAGGCGGCGCGGTTGCGTTTTCGCCCGATTCTGATGACCTCGCTGGCCTTCATTCTCGGGGTCGTTCCTTTGGCCTTGGCAACGGGAGCCAGCGCGGCCAGCCAGCGTGCCGTCGGTATCGGCGTGCTGGGGGGCATGCTTGCCGCCACGCCTTTTGCCGTGATTTTCGTGCCCACTTTCTTCGTGGTCGTCATGAAATTGGTGAAAACCCGTCCGCGCCTGCTGGGCGCCGAGCTTCGTGCCTTCCAGGCCGAGCAGGTCGCCAAGAAGGAGCAGGACGGCAAGCTGCCCGGGGATACTTCGAACCAAGGCGGTCAGGAGAATAAAGAATGACGGCCCTGATGTATAAGCGTGGCGTAGTGGTGCTGTTGGCGGCCGGGTTGGCCGGTTGCTCGCTGGCGCCCGACTACCATCGCCCCGAGGCGCCGGTGCGCGCGAATTGGCCGGATCAACCCAAGGTCAGTTACGGCGGTTATGAGCGGCCCACCCAGCTGGGTTCGCAGCCGGCCGTGGCCGTGGCGCCTCCCGCCGGCACGTCAGCGGCCGACATAGGGTGGCGCAGCTTCTTCCAGGATCCGTGCCTGCAGGCTTTGATAGAGCTGGCGCTGACCAACAACCGAGACCTGCGTGTGGCCGTCCAGAACGTCGAGGTCGCGCGCGCGCAATACGGCGTGCAGCGCGGCGCGCAATGGCCGGCGATAGGCGCGGGCGCGCAAGGGACTCGGCAGCATTTGCCGAAGAATATGCGCGCTGCCGGCCCCAATTCGTCGTCGATCAGCAGCCAGTACCAAGCCGGTCTCGGATTGACCTCCTTCGAGATCGATCTGTTCGGGCGCCTGCGTAATCTGTCGGAAGCCGCCTATCAACAGTATTTGTCGACCGAGCAGGCACAACGCTCGGTGCACATTACGTTGATTGGTGCGGTTGCTGAGGCGTATTTCAATCTGCGTGCCGCCGAGGTGCAACTCGATCTCACGCGCAGAACGCTGCAGTCGCGGCAGGAGTCCTATAACCTCGTCAAGACCCGCTTCGACGGCGGTGTGTCGTCCGAACTCGACCTGAACCAGTCGCGCTCTTTGCTGGATTCGGCGTCTTCGAATCTGGCGCAATTGGCGCGCACGCATGCCCAGGCGGCCAATGCGCTGATGGTGCTGCTCGGGGTGCCCAGCCTGCCGGCTGATCTGCCGCCTGCGGCCGAGTTCGGGCGTGACCAGATTCTGGCCACGGTACCGGCCGGCCTGCCGTCGGACATGCTCGAGCGCCGCCCGGATATTCTGGCTGCCGAGAACCAGCTGCGTGCCGCCAAGGCAAATATCGGCGCGGCGCGGGCAGCCTTTTTCCCGACGATATCGCTGACCGGCTTGCTCGGCGTGGCCAGCCCCTCGCTGGATACGCTTTTCAAGGGCGGTCAGGGCTATTGGAGCTTTTCGCCTCAGATCACCACCCCGTTGTTTGCCGGTGGCAGCATCATCGAAGGGCTGAATCTGGCCAAGGCGCGCGACAATATCGCCGTGGCGCAGTATGAGCAAACCATTCAGCAGGCGTTCCGCGAGGTCGCCGATGCGCTGGCCGGTGAGGCCACCTACAGTGCGCAGTTGGATGCGCAGCGCGGTCTGCAAGCCTCATCGGCGCGGTCGCTCGAGCTGTCGAACATGCGCTATACCAGCGGCATAGATAGTTATCTGCAGGTGCAGACGGCGCAGGTGGATCTTTTCGATGCGCAGTTGGCCTTGGTGCAGACAGGGCTGGCGTCGCTCATCAATCGCGTCGAACTCTACAAAGCGCTGGGCGGTGGCTGGTTGGAGAACACTGCCATGCCCGAGACTCAACCCAGGACTTCGCAACAGCAATGATTGAACTTGGCGTCAATATCGATCATGTGGCCACGCTGCGTCAGCAGCGCCACACTACCTACCCCGATCCGGTGGAGGCGGCCGTGCGCGCCGAGGATGCCGGGGCGGATGTGGTTACCTTGCATCTGCGCGAAGATCGGCGGCACATCCAGGATGCGGATGTCTACGCCATTCGCCCGCGATTGCGCACCCGCATGAATCTCGAGTGCGCATTGACTCCGGAAATGCTGGAAATCGCCTGCGCGGTCAAACCTGACGATGTCTGCCTGGTGCCGGAAAAACGTGCCGAACTCACGACCGAGGGTGGCCTGGACGTGGTGGGGCAGTTCGACGCCGTGGCCGACGCCGTGGCGCTGCTCACCGAGGCAGGTATTCGGGTGTCGCTGTTCATCGATCCGGACAATGGCCAGATCGAAGCGGCCGCGCGCGCCAAAGCTACGGTGATAGAGCTTCATACGGGCGCCTATGCCGAGGCCGAGGGCGAGGTCGCCGGGCGGGAGTTGCTGCGTATTCAGGCCGCGGTCCAGGAGGGCTTGCGCCACGGGCTTCGGGTCAACGCGGGCCACGGCCTGCATTACGGCAACGTGCAGCCCGTCGCGGCCATCGATGGGGTTTCCGAACTCAATATCGGACATGCCATCGTGGCCCAGGCCGTCTTCGACGGTTGGGAGAAGGCAATACGCGATATGAAGGCGCTCATGATTCAGGCGCGGGGCCGATAGATTCCCATTTTCGTTGGCGAGGCCGCAGGTCGATGGACAGACCCCCGGGAAGTTGGATGGAGATCCAACCTCCGGGGGTTTTTACATGAATGTCGAGCAGGCCGGGCTCGCGTATGATTTCGCTATTGCAGCGCTGTTTCGCGCCGCGTTTTCCGGTTGAGTCATGGTCTCTCTCAGTCCCCCCAGCGGCGCCATCGCCGGCATAGGCATGGACCTGATCCGCGTCGATCGTATCTCCCGAGCGCTGGAGCGCCATGGTGATCGCTTTGCCGAAAAAATACTCGGCATCGAGGAAATGGCCAAGTTTCGTGCACGTCGAACGCGTGATCCTGCGTGCGGCATTCGTTTTCTGGCCACGCGCTTCGCGGCCAAAGAGGCGTTTTCCAAAGCGATCGGATTGGGCATGCGCATGCCCATGACGTGGAATCGTGTGCAGACCCTCAACGCCCCCGGGGGAAGGCCTGTCCTGGTCATCGATCCCGCATTGCTGCCCTGGTTTGAGCAGCGTTTCGGCGCGGCGCATGTCTCGATCACTGATGAGTCCGATATGGCGGCGGCCTATGTCATCGTGGAGTCCCGGCTCGGGGCCAGCAACACCTGAGGATGGTTTGATGTCGAAATCCAAGAAGCACCAGAAATTGGCTCCGGGGCCGGTCATGGTCGATGTGTCCGGGACCCGGCTCACCAAGCAAGAGAAACAACGCCTGCGGCATCCGTTGGTCGGCGGAGTCATCTTATTTGCACGCAACTTCGAGAACCGTGCGCAGCTGACCACACTTACCCGCAAGATTCATGAGGCCCGCGGCGAACCGCTGCTCATTGCGGTCGATCATGAGGGCGGCCGCGTACAGCGCTTTCGTGAGGACGGCTTCACGGCGTTGCCGGCGATGAGTGCATTGGGGCAAGTATGGGATCGTGATCCCTTGCTAGCCATGCGCCTGGCAACCGAAGCGGGCTATGTATTGGCCGCCGAGCTGCGGGCATGCGGCGTGGACATGAGCTTTACGCCGGTGCTGGATCTCGACTATGGCGTGAGCAAAGTGATCGGCAATCGCGCCTTGCACCGCGATCCACGCGTGGTGGCCATGCTGGCTCGGGCCTTGATCCAGGGGCTGGCGCTGGCGGGGATGGCCGCATGCGGCAAGCATTTCCCCGGGCACGGTTTCGTCGAGGCCGACTCGCATCACGAGATCCCGGTCGACAAACGCTCGCTGACCGAGATCCTGCGCGAAGATGCCGCACCTTATGGCTGGTTGGGCGATGGTGTGCTGTCGTCTGTCATGCCAGCCCACGTCATCTATCCCAAGGTGGACAGTCAGCCTGCCGGTTTTTCCCGCCGGTGGGTCACCGAGATCCTGCGCGGCAAGCTGGCCTACGATGGCGTGGTGTTTTCCGATGACCTCACCATGGAGGGGGCTTCCGTGGCGGGCGACATTCTGGCCAGGGCTCAGGCCGCGCTGGGCGCAGGGTGCGACATGGTGCTGGTCTGCAACCGTCCTGATCTTGCCGACGAGTTGCTGGGCCGCCTGGACGTGCAGCTCGCTGCCGAATCGGTGGCGCGCATTCGCCGGCTGATGCCTGCTTTTGCCAGCCCGGACTGGGATGGCCTGCAGGCCGATTCTCGCTATCAGCATGCCCGACGACTTCAATCTCAAATCATTTCTGGCTGATCTGCCGCACCTGCCTGGCGTCTATCGGCATCTGGATGCCGCCGGGGAGGTGCTGTATGTCGGTAAGGCGCGCGATTTAAAGAGGCGCGTGTCGTCGTACTTCCAGAAGAACCTGGCCAGCCCGCGTATTGCGCAGATGGTGGGCAAAGTCGCGCGCGTTGAGGTGACGGTCACGCGCTCGGAGGCCGAGGCGCTGATTCTTGAAAACAACCTCATCAAGAGTCTGCACCCGCGCTACAACATTCTGTTCCGGGACGACAAGTCCTATCCGTACTTGCTCATCACCGGCCACGCCTGGCCACGCATTGCTTACTATCGTGGCGCGACCAACAAGCGCGGACAGTACTTCGGCCCTTACCCGAATGCCTGGGCGGTGCGCGAGACCATACAGATCCTGCAGAAGGTGTTTCGGCTGCGTACCTGCGAAGACACCGTTTTCGCCAACCGCTCACGCCCCTGTCTGCTGCATCAGATCGGCCGTTGCTCAGCGCCCTGCGTGCAGGCCATCGAGGCGGCCGACTATGCGCGCGACGTGCAGCGCGCGGCCCGTTTCCTCAACGGCGAAGCCCGTGAGGTCATGGACGAGATAGAGACGCGCATGTTGCAGGCGTCTTCCGAGTTGCGCTTTGAGGAGGCTGCCGCTTTGCGCGATCAGATGGGGTCGCTGTCCAAGGTGCTGCATCAGCAGACCATGGAGAACGTCGGCGGCGAAGACACCGACGTGATCGCGGTGGCCGCCGCCGGCGGCAAAGTCTGCGTCAATCTGGCCATGGTGCGCGGTGGCCGCCATCTGGGCGACAAACCGTTCTTCCCGACGCACGCCGATGGCGAGGCGGGGCCGCAAGTCGTGGAAGCCTTTGTCGCGCAGCATTATGCCGACCGTCCGTTGCCGCCAGTGCTGGTGTGTTCGCACGCCTTGCCTGACCCCGACCTGATCGGCCTGCTGGCTGAACAGGCAGGCACGCGCTGTCGTCTTTTGACGCGTCCGCAGGGCGTGCGCCGCTCCTGGCTGGAGCAAGCGCAGAAAAACGCCGAACTGGCCCTGGCCAGGGCGCTGACCGAATCCGGCGCGCGTGCCGCGCGTACGCTGATGTTGGCCGAGACCCTGAACATGGACACCGATGAGGCCGCCTTGGATGCCTTGCGGATTGAGTGTTTCGACATCAGCCATACCGCGGGCGAGGCCACTCAGGGGTCCTGTGTGGTCTTTCTGCACCACGATATGCAGCCCTCGCTGTACCGGCGCTACAACATCGTCGGCATCACGCCGGGGGATGACTATGCGGCCATGCGGCAGGTGTTGACGCGCCGCTTCGGCAAGGTGGCCGATGGCGAGGCCCCCATGCCCGGTCTGGTGCTGATCGACGGCGGCAAGGGGCAGGTGGAGGTGGCGCGCCAGGTATTCGCAGAATTGGGGCTGGATATTGCCGCGCTGGTGGGGGTGGCCAAGGGAGAGGGACGTAAAGTCGGTCTGGAGACACTGGTGTTCGCCGATAGCCGCGCGCCCATCGCTTTGGGTAAAGAGTCGGCAGCACTCATGCTGATCGCTCAGGTGCGTGACGAAGCTCACCGGTTTGCCATCACCGGTATGCGCGCCAAACGAGCCAAGGCGCGCAATATCTCCAGGCTGGAGGAAATCGAAGGGATTGGCGCCAAACGGCGGCAGCGGTTGCTGGCCCGGTTTGGCGGATTGTCGGGCGTGACCTCGGCCAGCGTCGAGGATCTGGCCTCGGTGGAGGGGATTTCTGAGGAATTGGCCCAGCGTATCTACGACGCTTTGCATGGATGACGGGCGTGCCTTGCGCGGCTGATGTAGCATACGGGCACTATGCCGATAAACGTTCCCATTTTTCTGACGTGGCTGCGCATCGCCATGATTCCGCTGGTGGTCGGGCTGTTCTATTTGCCCGACACTTGGATATCGGTAAGTGTGCGCGATACGTTGGCCGCCGTCGCCTTCATCGTGGCGGCTCTGACCGATTGGTTCGATGGCTGGCTGGCTCGCCGCTGGAATCAGACCTCGGCTTTCGGGGCCTTTCTGGATCCGGTTGCCGATAAGTTGATGGTGTGCGCCGCGCTCATCGTGCTGTTGGATCTGAGCCGTGTCGATGCCTTCGTATCGCTGATCATCATCGGTCGTGAAATCACGATTTCGGCACTGCGTGAGTGGATGGCCAAGATCGGGGCAAGTGCCAGCGTGGCCGTGCACCGCCTGGGTAAATTCAAAACTGCCGCCCAGATGGTCGCCATCCCCTGCCTGCTCTACAACCAAACGCTTTGGGGAGTGGACATGCGCTATGTGGGCGCCTGGCTGATCGTAGTCGCTGCCGTGCTGACGGTGTGGTCGATGCTCTATTACCTGCAACGTGCCTGGCCGGCGATTCGCGAGAAGGCGGGCTGAATCGCGTTGTGCCGAGATGGGTGGCGCGCTCGCGCCGCCCATCTCCATTACAGAGGCGGCTTCAAGCGGCCCGATGAGCGTGGCGGCGCGGCCGCCACGAACCGCAGACTTTTCGAGGGGCCTTCGCGGGCTCTGCTGACGCATGAATACCGCTACCGCAGTATCCGATTCCCCAGACTTGCGCCGTCGCGACTGGCAGATCATTTTGCTGATCGGTGTGGCGCATTCGAGCTCGCATTTTTTCCAACTGGTTCTTCCATCCCTGTATGTATCCCTGGGCAATGAGTTCGGTTTGGACTTTGCCCGGCTCGGCCTGCTGGTTTCGGTGTTTTACGTCGTCTCGGGTCTGGGCCAGGCTTCTTCCGGTTTTGTCGTTGACCGGGTGGGCGCGCGCCCGGTGCTGTGGTTTGGGCTGTCCTGTTTTGTGCTCGCGGCTGTCCTGATCGGCGCGGCCAACGGTTACGCCATGCTGATGCTGGCTGCGGCGATAGGCGGGGTGGGTAATTCGATTTTTCATCCGGCCGACTACTCGATCATCAATCATCGTGTGAGCCCGGCACGGCTGGGCCATGCTTTTTCGATTCACGGCCTGACGGGCAATCTGGGCTGGGCGCTGACGCCGGTGTTCATCACCACCATTACCTTGCTGTCGAATTGGCGTGTGGCGGCCTTTTCTGCGGCCGGGCTGATTGCGCTGGTCTTGCTGCTCACGGTGCTGGGCCGCGATTTATTGGGTGCGCCCGAACCCGCGCGCGAGGCAGGTCCGGCTTCGTCTGCGCAAGCCAGCGTATGGCAGACGCTGACCGCATTGGCGGCGCGGCCTGCGCTCTGGGGGGCGTTTCTGTTTTTTGCTTTCACGTCCATTGCGTTGTCTTCGGTGCAGAACTACACCATTCCGCTATTGGGGCAGTTGTATGACTTGTCGCGGGTGACGGCCAGCTCCGCGCTGTCCGGCTACATGCTGGCTTCGGCGCTGGGCATGGCAGCGGGAGGATTTCTGGTCTCGGCGCCACCGCGCACTGAGCGCACCGTCACGGCAGCCCTGCTCATGGCCGGGTTGACGCTGGTCGTGCTGGCCATGGGCTGGGTCCCCGCGTCGATGGCGGCCCTGGTGGTGGGCTTGGCCGGTTTTTGCGCAGGGGTGGCCGCCCCGTCGCGCGATATGCTCATTCGCCGCGTCACGCCCAAGGGGGCTACCGGCTCGGTGTACGGCCTGGTGTATTCGGGCATGGATGTGGGTTCTGCACTCGGCCCCCTGGGATTCGGGCTGCTGCTTGATGCGGGACTGGCGCAAGGTCCGTGGATAGGGGCAGGGCTGGCGTTCGCGATCGGAGCCATTCTGGCGCAGTGGATTGCCATCCAGGCGCGCAAGGCCGGCTGACCGGCAGGGTTTTTTTGCAATAAAGGCCCCACGGGACCTTTATTCATTGGCGCGCTGTGCGGGTATCGACCGGTGCGCCACCGGGGATATTACTGCGCCAAGGGTTGATGTCCAGGCCGCCTCGGCGAGTGTAACGGGCATAAACCGTTAGTTCCTCGGGTTCGCAAGCCCGCATCAGGTCGCAGAAGATGCGTTCGGCGCAATGCTCATGAAACTCGGCATGCTGGCGAAACGAGACGATGTACTTGAGCAGGGCAGCATGATCCATCGGCCTGCCGCGGTAAGTGATCTGCACCGAACCCCAGTCCGGTTGGCCCGTCACCGGGCAGTTGGACTTTAGCAGGCGTGAGACCAGGGTTTCCTGGACGACGTCGCCCACGCTGCAGCGCAGCAGCTCGGGGCGCGGCTCATAGTGCTCGATCTCGACGTCCTGCTTGTCCAGGTTGGTGCCGCCGAGCTCGGCAATGCGTAGCTCATCGAAACGCTGCGGCAGGATGAAGTCCATTTCGATGGGGCTGCCGGCCGCTGCTGACAGATCAGTCTCGAGACGCTCGCGCAGGGCCTGGGCGTTACTGAGCCGCGTCTGGTTGAAGGAATTCAGGTAGAGCTTGAAAGACTTCGACTCAATGATGTTCGGGCTGTTGGCGGGCAGCCGGAAGCTGGCCATGGCGATGCGCGGTTTGCCCTTGGCATCGAGCCAGGAGAGCTCATAGGCGTTCCAGATGTCGGTGCCATGAAAGGGCAGGGCGCTGCCTGGTAGAGCCTGCATGCGGTCCAATCCAAGCGCGGCACGGTTGTCCGACCGTGGGATGGGAAAGAGCAGCGAAGCATCGTATTCGGACGGATAGGCCACGTTGTGGCCCAGGGGCGCGTCGGTAAGCGGCATGAGATCAAAGCGGTACGGAAGATGCCTGCATTGTAGGCCCTGGATGCCGTGTAAATTTTATATGGTGAAAACCGTTTCACGGCATGTGAAAGGACATGCTGCGCAGCAGCGAATCCGGATTTCATGGCGCTCAATGGCATTTCATATTGCAAAATTATAATTGCAAGTTGATAATTTTTAATAATAAAAAAGTTCGATTAATCACGGCGCCGATGCTGCGCTGCTGCGCAGCATATCCGTAGACTGTGTTGCATGGATTCGCGGCAAACAGACAGACCCTGAATCCCCTGTTTCGCAAACCACTACCGGAGAGACACCATGAGCCAACGCGACACTGATATCCGCAAACTGGAACAAGATTGGGCCGAGAATCCGCGCTGGAAGGGCATCGCGCGCGCCTACAAGGCCGAAGAAGTCATCCGCCTGCGCGGCTCGACGCAGGTCGAGCACACACTGGCGCGGCGTGGTGCCACCCGTCTGTGGCAGTCGCTGCATAGTGAGCCATTCGTCAATTCGCTGGGCGCCTTGACCGGCAACCAGGCCATGCAGCAGGTCAAGGCCGGGCTCAAGGCTATCTATCTTTCCGGCTGGCAGGTGGCGGGCGACGCTAACCTGGCTGGCGAAATGTACCCCGATCAGTCGCTCTACCCGGCGAATTCTGTGCTCCAGGTAGTGCGCCGGATCAACAACTCCCTGGCACGTTGCGATCAGATCCAATGGATGGAAGGTAAAAATCCGGGTGACGAAGGGTATGTGGATTACTTCGCACCTATCGTCGCCGATGCCGAAGCCGGTTTCGGCGGCGTGCTCAATGCGTTTGAGTTGATGAAGGGCATGATCGAAGCCGGCGCAGCCGGCGTGCACTTCGAAGACCAACTCGCCTCGGTCAAGAAATGCGGCCACATGGGCGGAAAGGTGCTGGTGCCGACCCGCGAGGCCGTGGCCAAGCTCGTTGCCGCCCGCCTGGCTGCCGACGTGATGGGTACGCCCACTTTGCTGTTGGCCCGCACGGATGCCGACGCTGCCGATCTGGTCACCAGCGATGTCGACGAAAACGATCGTCCGTTCATCACGGGCGAACGCACGGTGGAAGGCTTTTTCCGCACCCGTGCCGGCATTGATCAGGCCATTTCGCGTGGCCTGGCCTATGCGGCTTACGCCGATTTGATCTGGTGCGAAACGTCCACGCCCAATCTTGAATATGCCCGCAAGTTTGCCGAGGCCATTCACCGCAAATATCCGGGCAAGCTGCTGGCGTACAACTGCTCGCCGTCGTTTAACTGGAAGAAAAATATCGACGATGCCACGATCGCCAAATTCCAGCGTGAGCTGGGTGCCATGGGCTACAAGTTCCAGTTCATTACGTTGGCCGGCTTCCATTCGCTGAACTACGGGATGTTCGAGCTGGCGCATGGCTATGCACGCCGCCAGATGAGCGCCTTTGTCGAGCTGCAGCAAAAGGAGTTTGCCGCCGCAGAACTGGGCTTTACTGCGGTAAAGCATCAGCGCGAAGTGGGTACGGGGTACTTCGACGCCGTGACGCAGACCATCGAAGGCGGCCGTTCCTCGACCACCGCGCTGACCGGTTCGACGGAGGAGGCGCAGTTCGAGCATGGCGAGGCACAAGCCGCCTGAAGGCGGTGACCAGCATTAAGCAGTACCTGTTGTAGGGTGGAGTGTTTAGGGGACCGAGGGGTCCCCTCTTTTTTTGTCGGACAGCGGCCGCCAGCTCGTGGAGGGCGTGGCACCACGGAAGGAGAAACTGTCGAGGCATATAAATATAGTTTGCTATTAAATAGCGCACGATTTAATATCAGGTCTTCATGACAACCCCGGCCCGCGCGTTGGCGCCCTCCTTATTGCTGGATGACCAGCTCTGTTTCGCCCTGCATTCGACCGCGTTGGCGATGAACAAAATCTATCGCAAGCTGCTGGGCGAGCTGGGGCTGACCTATTCCCAGTATTTGGTGATGATGGTGTTGTGGGAACAGGACGGCCTTACGCTGTCGGATATTGGCAAGCGATTGTTTCTGGATTCCGCCACGTTGACGCCGCTGCTCAAGCGCCTGGAAGCCGCTGGCTTGCTGCGGCGCGATCGCGGCGTCGCAGACGAGCGGCAGATCATCGTCAGCTTGACCGCGCCGGGCCAGGCATTGAAGGCCAAGGCCGCCGCCGTGCCGACCGGCATTGCCGAGGCTCTTCACTGTTCGGCAGAGCAAGCGCAGGCCTTGAAGACCCGGCTGGAGTGCCTACGAGCCCAACTGACCTAGGATGGGCCCTCCGGATGCAGCGCCACGAGGACGTTGCATCGCGAGGGAGACACGCACTCTGTCGTGCTCGGCTACGTAGTCGCCACGGCGGCCATCCATCAACCCGCGCTGCGGCGCGCTCTTGTTGCAAGGAAAGCATCATGTCTCTCGAAAAAATTCTCTACCGTGCCCATGCCCAGGTCACCGGCGGCCGCGATGGCCGGGCGGTATCCTCCGATAAACATCTGGATGTCCAACTGAGCACACCGAAGGAGTTGGGCGGCGCGGGCGGCCAGGGCAGCAATCCTGAGCAGTTGTTCGCAGCCGGTTACGCGGCCTGCTTTATCGGTGCGATGAAGTTCGTCGCTGCTCGAGAACGCATGTCACTTCCCGCCGAACTGTCAGTGCAAGGGGCCGTGAGCATCGGTCCTTTGCCTCATGGCTTTGGCATCGAGGTCGAACTGACGATTTCCCTGCCCGGCATGGATCGTGATGCCGCCCGACAGTTGATCGACAACGCACACATCGTGTGCCCGTATTCCAACGCCACTCGCGGCAACATCGACGTGACGCTGACATTGGCCTGAGGGGCTGGCCACCGGTGCCAGCCTGTACCTGGCCGATGCTCCAATTGGCCGATGAAATCGACTTCAGTCTTTGGGGGCGTGCATCCGGGGCGGTGCCGGCCGGTGGGTTATCGTTGTGCGTGGCTCGTCAATGGCCAGGATAACAAGCGAGGTTGCCGTGTCTGGCGATAGTGTGATTGCAGTACAGAACCTCTCGAAGGTTTATGCCTCGGGGCATCAGGCCCTGAAAAATATCAATCTCGAGATCCGGCGGGGCGAAATTTTTGCACTGCTCGGCCCAAATGGCGCGGGTAAAACCACCCTCATCAGCATTATCTGCGGCATCGTCAATGCCAGCAGCGGCCGCGTTCTGGCCGACGGACACGACAATGTCCGTGATTATCGTGCGGCACGGCAGGCCATCGGCCTGGTGCCGCAGGAGTTGACCACCGACGCCTTCGAGACGGTATGGAACACGGTGAGCTTCAGCCGTGGGCTCTTTGGCAAGCCCGCCAATGCGGCACTGGTCGAGCGCATCCTGCGCGATCTGTCGTTATGGGATAAGAAAGACAGCCGCATCATGGCGCTGTCCGGGGGCATGAAGCGCCGGGTGATGATCGCCAAGGCGTTGTCGCACGAGCCGCGCATTCTGTTTCTCGACGAGCCGACCGCCGGCGTGGACGTGGAGTTACGGCGTGGCATGTGGGATATGGTGCGGCGTCTGCGCGAGCAAGGGGTGACCATCATCCTGACCACGCATTACATCGAGGAGGCCCAGGAGATGGCCGACCGGGTGGGCGTGATCCGCAAAGGCGAGATCATCCTCGTGGAACAGACGCATGCGCTCATGCGCAAGCTGGGGAAGAAACAACTGGTGTTCGCGTTGACCGCGCCGCTGGTTGCCGTGCCCCCCACGCTGGCCCGCTATGACCTGAGCCTGAGCGAGGGCGGCCGTGTGCTGACCTACACCTACGACACTCAGGGTGAAATTAATCCCGTGCAGCCTTTGCTGCGGGAACTCGATGCGCTGAGTATCGGATTCAACGATCTGCAGTCCTCCGAAAGCACGCTGGAGGAAATCTTTGTCAGTCTGGTGAGTGCACAATCATGAATTGGTACGCAGTTCGAGCCATCTATCTGTTCGAAATGGCGCGCGCCTGGCGCACGCTCATGCAAAGCGTTGCCTCGCCGGTCATATCGACGTCTCTGTACTTTGTGGTTTTCGGTTCGGCGATCGGCTCGCATATGGTCGAGATAGGCGGCGTGAGTTATGGCGCGTTCATCGTGCCTGGCATGATCATGCTGTCGCTGTTGACGCAGAGTGTCGCCAACGCGTCGTTTGGCATCTATATGCCGCGTTTTTCAGGAACGATTTACGAAATCCTCTCTGCGCCTATTTCGTATGTCGAGATCGTGATGGGATATGTCGGCGCGGCCGCCAGCAAGTCTGTTCTGCTGGGGTTGATCATGCTGGCCACGGCGCGGCTATTCGTGGCGTACGAGGTCGAGCATCCGGTCTGGATGGTCGTGTTTCTCGTGTTCACGGCCGTGACCTTCAGCTTGTTCGTTTCATCATCGGGGTGTGGGCGGATGGCTTTGAGAAACTGCAGATCATCCCGTTGATGATCATCACGCCGCTGACCTTCTTGGGCGGCACGTTCTATTCGATCAAAATGCTGCCGCCCTTCTGGCAGACCGTGACGCTCTTTAATCCCGTCGTTTATCTCGTCAGTGGTTTTCGCTGGAGTTTCTTCGGATCGGCGGACGTCAGCCTGGAACTGAGCATAGGCATGACGCTGCTCTTTCTCGCGGTTTGTGTGCTGACGGTACGCTGGATCTTCAAGACGGGCTATCGTCTGAAGACGTGAGTTCGGCACCGACGATAGGCTCTCGCACCCACTGCATGAAAAGCACATAACCCAGCGCGAATCCCACCGGGCCCAGAAACAGCCCGACGATACCGGCGGCGACCACGCCGCCGAGCGCGCCGATCAGAATGATGGGCAGCGGGATGCTGATGCCGCGAGCCAGCATGAAGGGCTTGAGAACGTTGTCCAGCAAGCCGACCAGCACGCTCCAGATGGCAAATCCGACGGCCATGGGCGTGCTGCTGTACATGAACACGTAAATAGCGGCAGGCAGCAATACGACGAGAATCGGCAACTGCACGATGCAGACGGCCAAGGCCACGATGGCCCAGATACCGGCGCCGGGCACGCCCGCGACGAGCATCCCCAAGCCACCCAGGGCGGATTGGATCAGCGCCACACCGATCACGCCCTGCGCCACGGCACGTATCGTGGATGCCGTCAGCAGAATCAACTCATGGCCACGCTGCGGCCCGGCGATGCGGCCGGCGATTTCATCGGCCAGCCGTTTGCTTGGCGTGCTGTAAATCAGGACCAGGCCCGCGATCGCCACGGCCGCCAGAAAAATCAGAAACTCCATGCCAGCGGTCGTCACGCTGTTGAGCAGCCACTTTGCCGTCGCGGTCAGCGCTGGTTGCAGGGGCTTGAGCGCGGACTCGACATTGTCGGTGGCTTGCGACCAAGCGTCGTGCACGCGGTGACCGATGAGGGGAAGGTTGGAGACAAAGTCGGGCGGCTCCGGGATGCGCAGCGTGGGCTGACCTTCCTCGTGATGGAAAAGCCGGGGCAAACTCTCGGCCAGCGAGCCGGCCAACAGCGCCCCAGGCACAATGAAGGCCAGCAAGGTGACGATGACCAGCAGCACGGCCGCCGTTTTTTTGCGCCCACGCAGCCAATGAGTGACGCGATGGTGGATGGGCGCCAGGGTGACGGCCAGGATGATGGACCACAGCAGCAGCCCGATGAACGGTTCGGCGACCCGGTAGCACCAATAGACCAGGCCGCCGATGAGGCTGATCCGGATGAAGAGGTCAAGCAGGCTACGCGAGAGCACTTGTTGAAAATCGACATTCGGACGAAGGCGCATGACTCAGTCTCTGAGGGCCGGGAGCAAGAAGTGGCGTTGGACCCGGAGCCAGCGCACTGTTTGTAGCGGATGGCGGCTTGCCTGGCAAGCCGCTGCGAGTTCAATCCTGGCTGCGAGCGAAATCCGCTTTCAGGAAATCCTGAGGCGGCAGTGGTTTGCCAAGCAGAAAGCCTTGCAGCGAGTCGCAACCCAGCTCGGTGAGAAATTGCTGCTGGGCCTGGGTCTCCACGCCTTCGGCGACGATCCGCAGATTCAGCCGCTGCCCCAGCGCGATGATGGCCGAGACGATGGCGGCATCTTCCTGGTCGTGCTCGAGCTGACTGATAAAACCCCGGTCGATCTTCAACTCGCTGGCCGGCAGCCGCTTCAGGTAGAGCAGGCTGGAATAGCCGGTGCCGAAATCGTCGATCGAAATCGAAATTCCCAGGTCCGCCAGCTCGCGCAGCACAGCCAGGCTGGCCTCGGCATCGTGCATGGCGGTGGTCTCGGTGATTTCGATGGCCAGGCAGCTCGCCGGCAGAAGGTGGCGTGCAAGCGTGTCGCGGATGGTTTCGACCAGGCCGGCCTGAGAGAATTGCATCGCCGACAAGTTGACGGCCACCGTCCAGTTGCTGTGACCCAGATCGCGCCAGATGCGCATCTGGCGGCAGGCTTCATCCAGCACCCATTCGCCAATGGAGAAAATCAGCCCGGTACGTTCAGCGATGGGAATGAATTCACCTGGCGAAATCAAGCCGCGCTTGGGATGGTTCCAGCGCAACAAGGCCTCGGCGCCGACGACCGGCCCCGACGGAGCGACGAACTTGGGTTGGTAATACAGCACCAGTTCGCCACGTGCTTGTGCTTGTCGCAGGTCCTGCAGCAGCTGAAGTTGTTCGCGGGCGTTTTCGTTCATCGCCGGCTCGAAATAGCTGTATCGCGGATCACGGCCCAGCCGTTTGGCGTGATACATGGCCGCATCGGCGTGCGTGAGCAGAGTGCGGCCGTCTTCGCCATCGTCCGGATAGATAGAGATGCCGACGCTGGCCGTTACCGAGAGCGTATTGCCATCGACCTCCGCTTCGCGCGAGAGTGTCTCGATCAGCTTTTCGGCCAGGTTCGCGGCATCGGTAGGGGCGATCATATCGGCGACGACGATGAACTCATCCCCCCCGAGCCGCGCCACCAGATCGCCGGGACGCAGGGCTTCATTTTCGATGCGGCGCGCCAATTGACGCAACAGGCTGTCGCCGCTTTGATGGCCATAGGCGTCGTTGACCGCTTTGAATCCATCCAGATCAATAAAAAGTACAGCCAGGTGTCCTCGGGCGGCCTTCGCGCGGGCGATGGCCTGGATCAGGCGCTCGTCGAGCAAGGCACGGTTGGGCAGTTGAGTCAGGGCGTCATGCAAGGCCAGATGCAGCAGCTCCTCGTTCGCCAGGGCCAGCGAGCTGGCCAGCGCCGAGGTGCGCGCTTCAAGACGCGTGTCGAGCACGGCCACCACGAGGGCGATCCCCAGGACGCTGAGCGTGACGGCCGTGACGCTGGCGGCCAGCCAGCCGGCGCTGATGCCGTGCAGCACGGCCATGCAGATGCTGTTCTCTGAAAACCGCGCTGCCGCCATGCCGGTGTAGTGCATGCCGACGATGGCCAAGCCCATGACGACGGCTGCGAAGACGCGATAGGCTGGCGCTCCCGGTCGGGTCAGGCGCAGGTTGTGTGTGATCCAGAGGGCGGCGCCCGAAGCCACGATGGCCACGACGACAGAGAGGAAGAACAGCCCCGGCGAATATTCGATGGCCGGATACATGCGCATGGCCTCCATGCCCACGTAGTGCATGGCTGCGATACCGCATCCCATGAGCAAGGCGGCGCCCACCAGGCGCAGGCGTGGCAGCGAACTGCGCGTGACGACCCACAGTGCAAAAGCGGAGCTGCAGATGGCAATGACTAGCGACAGCCCGGTGAGGGCGAGGTCATAGCCCAGGGAGATGGGCAGGCTGAAGGCCAACATCCCGACGAAGTGCATCGACCATATGCCCAGGCCCATGGCGCAGGCGCCGCCTATCAACCAGAAACGCGCGGCAATACCTTGGGTCGAGCTGACTCGACTAGCTGTGAAGATTCAATAGGTTGTATGCATGGTTCATCCGAACCGGATTTGAGAAACTGGAAATCGCCAACCCCCCAGTTCACTCAAGGAGCCCGGCCGGATGAACACCCATAAGCATGCCCGATTGACCTTCCTACGTCGACTCGAAATGGTCCAGCAATTGATCGCCCATCAAGTTTGTGTGCCTGAAGCGGCCCGCGCCTATGGGGTCACCGCGCCGACTGTGCGCAAATGGCTGGGCCGCTTCCTGGCTCAGGGCCAGGCGGGCTTGGCCGATGCGTCCTCGCGCCCGACGGTCTCGCCCCGAGCGATTGCGCCGGCCAAGGCGCTGGCTATCGTGGAGCTGCGCCGCAAGCGGCTGACCCAAGCGCGCATCGCCCAGGCGCTGGGCGTGTCAGCCAGCACCGTCAGCCGCGTCCTGGCCCGCGCCGGTCTGTCGCACCTGGCCGACCTGGAGCCGGCCGAGCCGGTGGTGCGCTACGAGCATCAGGCCCCCGGCGATCTGCTGCACATCGACATCAAGAAGCTGGGACGTATCCAGCGCCCTGGCCACCGGGTCACGGGCAACCGACGCGATACCGTTGAGGGGGCCGGCTGGGACTTCGTCTTCGTGGCCATCGATGACCACGCCCGCGTGGCCTTCACCGACATCCACCCCGACGAGCGCTTCCCCAGCGCCGTCCAGTTCCTCAAGGACGCAGTGGCCTACTACCAGCGCCTGGGCGTGACCATCCAGCGCTTGCTCACCGACAATGGCTCGGCCTTTCGCAGCCGCGCCTTCGCCGCGCTGTGCCATGAGCTGGGCATCAAGCACCGCTTTACCCGACCTTACCGCCCACAGACCAATGGCAAGGCCGAACGCTTCATCCAGTCGGCCTTGCGTGAGTGGGCTTACGCTCACACCTACCAGAACTCCCAACACCGAGCCGATGCCATGAAATCCTGGCTACACCACTACAACTGGCATCGACCCCACCAAGGCATCGGGCGCGCTGTACCCATCTCCAGACTCAACCTGGACGAATACAACCTATTGACAGTTCACAACTAGCCATGCCTAGCGCTGTGTAGGAGGCCAGAATGGCGACCCCAAGCGATATCAGCACCAGAGTGGGGTCGTAATTTCCGACAAGCATTAAAAGCCTCCGCGAGGCAGGTCAGGCAGGTGCGACATATTGAAAAAAAGAGACGTCCGGAATGCAGGAATCCGGTGTCGGATCCGCGAGCGCGAAAGCGTATCCGATTTTTGCAGTTACTGGATTGTCGACAATATGAAAGTCATGTGCCGACGCGCAAAGGCGCCGTCAGTTTGCGTAGCGCAGCCACCACGCTTTGCGCGGTTATCTTTCCGGTTTTTGGATTTTCCGACGGGATATTCTGGATCTCCATCGAGAAGCTGGCCGAATCGGAGTCGACTTCCACGCGATGTACATTGCGGGTGACGGTCGGGTCGGCCCAGATTTCGAGTGTGCTGCGGTCTGCGCCGATGCCGGCCAGTGACACACTCACGGCGACATTGAGGTTGGCAGGAAAGCCGATGGCCGCCTCGCGCGGCGAACCGCGGAAGACAAGCGTAGGTTCGGTGATTTCGCTCAGGTCGATGCCATGGGTCTGCAGATAGGGGGCGCCGGCCAGACCCAGCGGCGGCTTACGGGTGATCATGGTGACGGAGTGGATCTGGCCCTCGGCGGCGGCAGTCAGAGCATCCAGCCCGAGAATGGCGCCGGAGGGGATGATGATCTGGCCGCCGTGCTGCCGGGCCAGATCGATCATATCCTCATTGCGCAACAACGCCCCGGAGCTCAGCACCAGCAATTTCTTGCCCGCGCGCAGGACGGGTTCGGCCAATTCGCGGAAAACGGCTGCCGGAGCTGCCTCGACCACCACATCGCAGCGCTCGGCGAGGCCGGGCAGATCGGTGAAGGCGGGTTTGTCCGATTGCCATCGCCGGTTTTCATAGCGAGCCGGATTACGCACCGCGATGGCAGCAAGCCGCAGGCCGGGCAGTCCCTGGTCCAGGGCTTGGGCGACGGCTTGGCCGATGGCGCCGAACCCGGCGACTCCAACGTGAAGGACTGACATGGCTGATCTCAATAGGACGAATGGGCAAGCGGGGCAAGGATACTAGATAGCCGGGCCACGTGGGCTTTAGCCTGGCGTTGGGGCGAGTTCGCGAAGCAACGCGATGGCATTGCGCGCGGCCGTCGAGCGTTCATGCCGACGGTAGGCCATATCCAGCAGGGCGCGCGGTGCGTCGCCGCGAATGGGGCGGTATTCGATGCCTTCGGCACCCATATGCCGCATGGCCGCCGGCACGATGGCGATACCCACACCGGCTGCCACCAGGCTGATGATAGAGGCCATCTGGGGCGCCTCCTGGATCACGCGAGGTGTGAAGCCCGCGCGCAGACAGGCCGAAAGAATGGCGTCGTACAGGCCAGCGCCGATGGGCCGTGGATAGAGCACGAATGCTTCTTCGGCCAAGTCCGTCATGGGTACGCTGCGCTTGCGGTCCAAGGGATGTCCTGGCGGCAACGCCACCAGCATGGGTTCGTCCAGCACCCGTTCTGTGGCGCACTCCGGCTCCAGTGCATAGGGCGGGCGTACGAATGCCACGTCCACCTCCTCCAGACGCAACGCCTGAAGCAGTGCGGCCGATGTGCTCTCCGACAGGGATATATGCACGCCCGGATAGCGGTCGCGGTAGGCGCGGATCGCTCGTGGCAGGTAGGGGTGGAATACCGCGGAAGCGGTAAACCCGACGCTGACCGCTCCTCGCTCTCCGCGCCCCAGCCGCCGGGCAGTGTCGATGGCACGGTCGGCCGCGGCCAGGATGCTGCGGGCGTCTACGAGCAATTGTGCGCCGGCTTCAGTCAGTTCCACGCCGCGCGGCAGACGCAGCAGCAATGGCGTGCCAATCTCGCGCTCGAGCTGCTGAGTTTGCAGGCTCAAAGGGGGTTGCCCGATGCCTAGCCGCTGGGCCGCCCGGGTGAAGTGCAGGGCCTCCGCCACGGCGACGAAATATCGCAGATGTCTCAATTCCATTTTTTAAATATGATGATAGTCAGTTTCATATATTGGACAAATGCAGGGTGGAAGTCTACTGTGAAGACAAGACCAATAAGGTCGCTGTTTAGAGATTGTCACCATGTCAGCCCCTCACTTACCCGATTCATCGACGCCCGTGCCTGCCGCGGACGAGGGGCAGGGATATCTGTGCCGGGGTACCCCGGCTCTGCATCGGGCCCAGCTGGCCTTGTTTGCCGCCGGCTTTGCTACCTTTTCCCTGCTGTATTGTGTTCAGCCCTTGATGCCGCTGTTCACCCATAATTTTCAGATCTCGCCGGTGCAAAGCAGCCTGTCACTGTCCTTGTCGACGGGCATGCTGGCGTTGGCCATTTTCGCCGTGGGGCTGTGGTCGCAGGCGTTGCCGCGCAAAGGCCTGATGGCGGCCTCGCTGATCGCGTCGGCGATATTGGGCCTGATGGCGGTCTCGCTGATCGCGTCGGCGATATTGGGCACGCTGGCGGCGTTCGCACCGGACTGGAACAGTCTCTTGGTACTACGCGCCTTACAGGGCGTCGCCATGGGCGGCGTGCCGGCGGTAGCCATGGCTTATCTGGCCGAGGAAGTCGAGCCTGGGACGCTGGGTTTCGCCATGGGGCTATACATCAGCGGCAGCGCCTTTGGCGGTTTGACAGGCCGGGTCATCACGGGGTTGGTTTCGGACTTCTTTGGCTGGCGTGCAGCCCTGGGTACGCTTGGGCTTCTGGCGCTGCTCGCAGCGGTGTTGTTCACCTGGCTGTTGCCCGCTTCGCGGCGCTTTGTCGCCACCCGCGGCAACGGCTGGCGTGAGGCGCGCAGGGGTCTGGCTGCCCATTTGCGCAACGGTCCCCTGGTCAGCCTGTTTTTGCTGGGCGGTCTGTTGATGGGGTCTTTCGTGACTGTTTACAACTACGTGGGCTTCCGGCTGCTGCAACCACCGTTTTCCCTCAGCCAGGCTTTCATCGGCAGTATTTTTGTGGTCTATCTGGTGGGTATCTTTGCGTCGACCTTCTTTGGCCGCCTGGCGGACAGGCACGGCCGGGGTATCATGTTGGTGATGGGGACGGTGCTCACACTCAGCGGCCTTTTGCTGACGCTTTCGAACAATCTGGCCGTGTTGGTGATTGGCATCGTCGTTTTCACGTTCGGGTTTTTTGCCTCTCACGCCGTGGCCAGTGGCTGGGTGGGACAGATGGCCCGGGGCTATAAGGCCCAGGCTGCCTCGCTGTATCTGCTGGTGTATTACCTGGGGTCGAGCGTACTCGGGTCCGTCGGCGGCAAGAGCTGGGCCTTGGCCGGCTGGGCGGGGGTAGCAGAACTCACGGGGGCATTTCTACTGGTGGCGTTGGGCTTGAGCGCGACCCTGGCGCTGCGCTCGGCGCGCCAGACGCATCGTGCCCTGGATGCGGGCCGGGAACCACAGCTCTGAGTGGTGCGCCGTCAGTGCAGGGGCGGGCCCGGCCGCGGGAAGGGGCGCGGCCCCTTCCGGGTCGTGGATGACGCCACGCCGCCTGACGGGATGAGCCCGATACGGGCGCAGCCGCGCCCTCAGGCGTCTTTAAGTAAGACGTAGAGCTGATCTTTGATGTGCAGCTTTTCTTTTTTTAGTTTTTCGATTTCCAAGGGTGTGGCCGTTTCTCTGCCCGCTTCCATGTTCTGGATCTGCTGATCAAGCTGGTTGTGCTTGTCGAACAGCTTGGCAAAGTGCGGGTTCTCGGTTTTGAGACGGGAAATCTGATCGCGAAACTCAGGGAACATGAGGGGACCTCCGTGGTGAAGACGCCACGCTCATGCCGGCTCGCGACCCGCAAGAGCGCGTTAAGAAAGACGACCGGTGTCCTTGATATGGATCCAGTATAGCGGCCGGGGTGGGGGCGTCAAACGTTCGGGCGCAGTTTTTCCCGGCGAGTTTTGGCCGCAGACGGCCAGGCATTCAGAGCCGCGGCAAGGCCGGGCAACTCAAGGTCCAGAGGTGGTCGGAGCAATTGGTTTGCCAGCCGCTGGCGGCGGCCAGAACTTCCAGATCTTCACGCGTGATGGGTTCGGGTTGCCCAGGCCAGGGCGCAGGGGCCGAGAGGGTGCCAGGCGTAGCTGTCCATACATGGGCCGAAGGCCCTTGAACATCGAGTGTCTGGCCTTCGGGAAGCGTATCGAGCAGGCACAGCAACCAGGCCAGGACGATATAGCGCGAAGAAAACAGACTCAATTCAGGCACGACACTGAAGGCCGGCAAGGCGACTCGCTTGCCGGTGACCAGCAGTCGCGCCGACACGATGCGGCTGCAATCTTCGAACAATACCCCAGCGTCACCGCACCGCTCGCGATCGATGAGCCAGTCATCAAGGCCGCGCAACTGGGTCACGCCCTCGTCAAGCAGACTTTGCACTTCGTCGGCAAGTCGCTCACGGCGCGCGCCATGTTCGCCCTCGCCGGGTTGATGCAGCATTGCCAACGCCAGTCCCGCATTGGAAATAGGGCCGATGACATCGTGGCGTAGCACAGGAAAAACATGTGCCAACACTTTGAAACGTACACCTTGAGCCTGAAGACTCTGCCTGGAATCAGTCATCGCCTGAAAACGCCCTCATAGAGTGTCCCACGGCGGACCTGGCGGTCCGGCGATCCGTTATGTCAAAGCATACCTTTTGCAGGACAATGCATTAATAGTGTCGTATTAACCAGGATTTGCAGATGTCACAGGCCACCGAACTCGATGACCCGCGCCCGCAGCCGCCCGAGGCGCCGGGCTCCAATGAATGCTGCCAGAGCGGCTGCATTCCCTGTGTCTATGACTTCTATGACGAGGCCATGTCCGATTACCGGGAGGCGCTTAAGGCCTGGCTGCAGCGCCACCCGGAAAACGGCGGCTGATCTGCCCTCAGTGGGCCGTACGACGCAGGATGTAATGGTGGGCCAAGGGGCCGGTAATGACCTTGCCTTCCGTGTCGAGCATGGACAATTGGTTTTCGCCAAGCTGCCAACGGCTGTCATCGCCTTCGAGTGCGATCGCGCCGTCGCCCGGCAGCCAATGGAAACGACCGCTTACCAGTTCGGGCTTGGATTGCCGGTCCTGATAGAGGCGGCTGAGCGTATAGCGGCCATCCGTGTTCAAGGTCAGCTTCATTTCGATGCCGGGGCAGTCCGCGCATGGCAATACACCTGCATAGCTGCCTTGCCAGTCCACGGCCGTGCGCGACGTGTGAGCATCCGGGGAGGTCAGCGGTTTTTCTGCGGGGGCGGTGCAGGCAGCCAGCAGGACCGACACGGCCAGGGGGCTGAGGTACTTGAACATGACACTTCTCTCCAACAACGATTGAAATGAAAAGGTAGCGGTTAAATGCCGGCGAGTTTGTCGGCATGCGGTAACACGATGTGTCAGTACGCTGCCCCTGTCTGCCGGGGCAGACAGGGGCAGCTCTGCCGCCATGGCAGACGGATTCCTAGGCAATCACGGCAGGCAAAGGGGCGGCCCGGCGCGGCGCCCATCGCCATCGTCTGCTGGGACGGCGCATGCTTGTTGGCGCGCTTGCGCCTTCGGTGCCCGGTTATCGCTCTGTTGCGATTGTTGCCACTTGCAAGCGTGGGGAGGGCTACCATACAGAGCGCGCCGACTCGCGGCGCATTAATTACGGAGTTCTCATGACGCCTACCCGTACATGGCTTGCACTACTGGCCACGCTGTGCCTGGCCGGCGCTGCTCACGCGCAATCTGGCACGCAGGAAATGCAGTTTCCGGGCACTCAACCCAAGAGCTCGCCCAACTGGTCGCCACCCGCTACGCTGACAATGACGGTGGAGCCCGCCGGCACGCCGGCCCCCGCGCCTATTCACGATACGCCGGAAAGCGTGGCCGAGTATCAGCGGTGCCGCACCGTCTCGGATCGTGCTGCAGTCAGCAATGAGCAGCGCACCGCGGGTGTGGCCGCTTGCCTGAAGGCTTTGCAAGAACGCCGCCAGCATTGAGGTGGGCCGTGGGCCGCGGCCGGACCGCTGTCCACGTGTCGGGTCAACGACGCCAGCCCTGTATGGCGCGACCGTAGCGGTTTTCTCGAGGTTGTCAGGGCATGGATCCCGAATTGCTCAATGAGTTGGTCCGCCGTGAAATGCCGTTTGGCAAATACCAGGGGCGCCTCATCGCTGACCTTCCGGGCCATTATTTGACATGGTTCGCGCGCAACGGCTTTCCGAAAGGCGAGATTGGCCGCTTGCTGGCGGTGATGCATGAGTTGGACCACAACGGCCTGCGGCCGCTGCTCGACCCATTGCGCGCGAAAAAGCCCTAGGCGCGCAACGCCTGCACCAGTGCCTGGACATAGGCGGGCGCGCTGTCGAGCGCCCGCACGCAAACGAGCAGCCGGCGATCGGCCCACTCGTCAGTCAGCGACAGCCGACGAAGGCCGGCACCCAGCCTCAGACGCCGGCTGGCCGACTCAGGGATGATGGCCACGCCCACGCCGCGCTGCACCATTCGGGCCAGGGCGGAAAAAGATCTCATGCGAACCCGGGCTCGCATCTGCCGGCCGGCGCGGGCAGCCTGATCGTCCAGATGCACCGACAGCGCGCTGCCAGCCTCCAGGGCGACAAAGTCGTAATCCAGCGTGTCGGCATAGCGCAGTGCACGGCGGCTTGCCAAGGGATGATCGGCAGGCGTGATCAGCTCCAGTCTGTCGCGGCGAAAGGCCAGCGCATCCAGTCCGCTGAGATCCACCGCATCGGAGACGATGCCCACATCGGCCGTGCCCTGGAGCAACGCCGGAACGATCCGGTAGCTGGCTTGCTCGCTGACGTCGACGTCGACATTGGGATGCGCTTTCAGAAACTTCCCCAGTGGATCAGGCAAGAATTCGGAGAGAGTCGCCGTATTGCACAGCAGCCGGACGCGGCCTTTGAATCCCAGCGCGTATTCGCCCAGATCCTCCTGCAGATGCGCCACTTGCTGCAGCAGTACGCGGGCATGGTGCGCCAGAGCCTGGCCGGCAGGGGTGGCCGAGACGCCACGACGCTGACGTTCAAACAGGGCGGTGCCCAATGAGGCCTCCATGCCTCGCAGCCGGGCGCTCGCGGAGGGCAGGGCAAGGTGGCTGGCCTTTGCGCCCGCCGTGATGCTGCCTGCTTCGCAGATATTGAGAAACAAGTGCAGGTCGGTCAGGTCGAAGTGCATGGCAGGCTCTGTCAACGGCGTAGGCTTGGTCAGTGTATTACGCATTTTCAAAGCCTGCCCGCCGGCGCATGATGCTTCAATCATGCATATCTTCACTGACTTCTACGTTCAAATGGGCGGCTCTGTCGCCGTGGCGGTCCTGGCGGTTTTTCTGCTGGCGGGCTTCGTCAAAGGGTGCATCGGGCTGGGCATGCCCACAGTCGCCGTCGGGCTGCTCAGCATGACTATGCCTGCGACGCAGGCAGCCGCCTTGCTTGTGGTGCCTGCCGTCATCACCAATGTCTGGCAAATGGCCTCGGGTGGGCACTTTCGGGTGCTGTTGCGGCAGTTGGCGCCGTTGTTGATCACCATCTGTCTGGGCACGGCGCTGGGCGTGTGGTTGTTTCGTAACGTCAGCGAGACCGGCGCGTCCAGTCTGCTGGGCGCTGCGCTGCTGTGCTATGCCGCCGTCGGGCTGTCCCCGCTGGCGTTGCGCGTGCCGCCGCGGCACGAAGGGTGGTTGGGCGCGTTGTGCGGCGCGGTCACGGGGCTGATCACGGCTGTCACCGGCGTGTTTGTATTGCCTGCGGTACCGTATCTTCAGGCCCTGGGGATGGGTCGCAACCTGCTGGTGCAGGCCATGGGGATTTCTTTCGTGGTCTCCACGCTGGCCATGGCAGGCGGGCTGGTCTATGCCGGGGCGTTAGGCCCTGCCGAGCTGGGGGGCTCGGCCGTGGCATTGGTGCCAGCGATGCTGGGCATGTGGGGAGGGCAGAAACTGCGCGAGCGCATAAGCGAAAAGGCTTTCAAGCGCGGTTTTTTCGTTGCGCTGGCTTTGCTCGGTGTGAACCTTTTGCTCAAGTCCTGAGGCGCGGGTCAATGGTAAATTGACGCAGGGCGCTCCGGTTCGGCGCGCCGCCCTTGTGAACACCATGTCCATCGATCCTCAAGAGCAACACCTGGCCGAAACCCGGCAAAGCAGCGAGCTGGTCTATGACGGCAGCTTCCTCAAAGTGCGCCGCGATATGGTGCGTCTGCCGAACGATCACGTCGTCTCGCGCGAATACGTTGTCCATCCCGGTGCGGTGGTGGTCATTCCTTTGCTCGATGATGGGCGCGTGTTGCTGGAGCGGCAGTTCCGATATCCGGTCGAGCGCGTCATGACGGAGTTTCCTGCTGGCAAGCTGGATCCGGGCGAGGATCCTTTGGCTTGCGCCAAGCGCGAACTCCTGGAGGAGACCGGTTATACCGCCTCCCAATGGGCACGCGCAGGCGCGCTGCATCTGGCCATCGCGTATTCGACGGAGATCATCCATATCTACTTCGCACGCGGCCTGGTCGCCGGCGAGCGTCGCCTGGACCAGGACGAGTTTCTGGATGTGCATAGCGAGACGTTGCCGGCGCTGCTTGCCGCGTGTCAGCGCGCAGACGTGACAGATGCCAAGACCTTAACCTGCATGCTCTGGCTGCAGAATGTGATCTCGGGAGACTGGAAGCTCGATTGGCAGGACGCGTGAGCACGACGTACGACGTTCTTCTGATGCCATCGGGTTGGCGCTTCCGCGTGGATGCGAACACGCCTGTGCTGCGGGCCGCTAAAGCGGCCGGGATACGCTTGCCCAGCTCTTGCCGCAACGGCAGTTGCCGGGCCTGTATGTGCAAAATGGAATCCGGCCAGGTGACTTACCGCATCGAGTGGCCTGGGGTGGCCAGTGATGAGCAAGCCGACGGTTGGATCTTGCCCTGCGTGGCTTATGCCGAGTCCAATCTGGTGTTGCAGGTGCCCGACGCAGAGCCCTTGCCGCCCGCACCCGACGTCGCGCGCCAGCAACTGACGGGGGCGCGGCGTTGACTGCCGCTCAGGGCAGCATCACGGCAATGGCGCCGAGCGCCAATACCAGGCCGGTGATATTGGTTGCAGAGAGCTTTTCAGAGAAAAGCCACGCGCCAGCCGCCGTTCCTAATGCAATCACGCCCATATTCATGGATGCGAATACCAGGGCAGGTTGGTCCGGCAAACTTTGATGGGCGCGGATGTAGGTGTAGATATTGCCGAAATTCACCATCCCCAGCAGCAACCCTGCAGCCAGGTCGCGGCCACGCCAGGCGGCGCGGCGCCACAGCAGCCACAGCAGCATGAGAATGCCGGCCAGAGCAAAAGCGCCCAGCAACGTGGCGGAAAAAGCGGCCCCTGCGCGCGCGACGATCTTGAAAAGAATGTCGATCACGCCATAGCCAACCCAGACCACTAGGGGCCAGATCCAGGTAGCGCCGCCATCGTCGTCTCGTTGCGCCGGCTTGCGCAGCAGGCAGAACAGCGCCGCGCACGCCAATGCGATCGCGCCGGCCTTGCGCGCGGTGACGGGCTCGCCGAACAACACGAAAGCCGCGCCCAGGGCAATGAACAATGACAGGCGTTGGGCGGCGTCTGTCTTGACGATCCCGGCGTGGCGCACGGACTGGGCCAGCGCCACGAAGATACTGGGCAGCAACAGGCCCAGCGCGGCCAGTACCGGCAGCATGGGCAGGTGGAGAAGCTGGTTCAAGTCCGGGCGCAGCAGCGTCAGGCACAGAACGCAGGCTACGGCGTAATTGGTCAGGATGGCCTGGCGCACGTCCACGCCGTGGCGGCGCGCCAGTTTGAGCAGGACAGCCAGCGTCACGCTGCACACGACGCTGGCGGGCAGATAAAGCAGACCAGGATTCACGCTTCGGCCCTCATGTCCAGTTTGTCCATCAGTGCGCGGTCGGCCTGTACTTGCGGATTGCCGGTGGTCAGGAGCGCATCGCCGTAGAACATCGAGTTGGCCCCGGCCATGAAACACAGCGCCTGTTCTGCTTCATTCATGGACTGGCGCCCGGCTGACAGACGGACTTTGGCGCGCGGCATCGTGATGCGCGCGACGGCGATGGTGCGGATGAACTCGAAAACGTCGAGCGGCTCGCTGTCGGCCAACGGGGTTCCCGCGATGGGCACCAGGTGGTTGATGGGCACGGACTCTGGATAGGGATCCATGCTGGCCAGTTGTGCAATGAGGCTGGCTCGGTCTCGGCGGGTTTCACCCATACCTATGATGCCGCCGCAGCAAACATGGATGCCCGCGTCACGGACCTGTTCCAACGTATCCAGGCGATCCTGATAACCGCGCGTGGTGATGACGCTGCCATAGTATTCGGGCGAGGTATCGAGATTATGGTTGTAGTAATCGAGTCCGGCATGCTTGAGGCGTTCGGCCTGGCCCTGCCTGAGCATGCCCAGGGTGACACAGGTCTGCAGGCCCAGCGCCTTGACCTCACGCACCATCTCCGCGACCGCCTCGAGTTGATGGTCTTTTGGGCTACGCCAGGCCGCTCCCATGCAAAAACGTTGTGCGCCCGCTGCCTTGGCTGCTCGCGCCGCATTCAGTACCCCATCCAGAGGCATCAGTTTTTCGGCTTCCAGCCCGGTGTCATGACGTGCGGATTGGGAGCAATAGCCGCAGTCCTCAGGGCAGCCGCCGGTCTTGATCGACAGCAGGCTGGAGAGTTGGATTTCCCGGGGATCGAAGTTTTCGCGGTGCACCGTTTGCGCCCGGTAGAGCAGGTCGGGGAAGGGCTGGTCGTACAAAGCCAGTACGTCGGAGACGCGCCAAGGCCCGGGGGCAGGGCGGATGGCCAGGTTGATGGTTTGCATGCGGGACTCCACTAATTCCGAACCGCGGATCGTAGAAAGCCCGGCGACGTCTGGCAATGGAGGCAAAAAAAGGCTTTTTCGCCGCAAATAGCCGGCACTAGCGCGGTGTTGGCGGGTGAATGTGTGTCGGGCGCAGACAAGTTGCCGTCATCTTGCAGCCAGCCGTCGACGCAAAAATATTGTATCTAAAAGTAAATTATCTGCTGCCATTCAGGCAGGCTTGCCGTGCGGCGGCTCAGGTGCGTGCGGGGGTCGAGCCGCCTTTTTTATTTTTGGCCAGCGCAGAAAGCGAAAAAGCCGCAAGGTCGAAGACCCTGCGGCTTTTGGAATTTTTGGCGGAGCGGACGGGGCTCGAACCCGCGCCCCCCGGCGTGACAGGCCGGTATTCTAACCAACTGAACTACCGCTCCGCAGCGGTTGACACCTTTCGGTATCGTGCCAGAAAGACTGGCGTCCCCTAGGGGATTCGAACCCCTGTACTCACCGTGAAAGGGTGATGTCCTAGGCCTCTAGACGAAGGGGACTTGGACTAACCGTACTACTGAAAACTTGGTGGAGGTAAGCGGGATCGAACCGCTGACCTCTTGCATGCCATGCAAGCGCTCTCCCAGCTGAGCTATACCCCCAAGCCCACAATACTTGGCAGACCCGAAGGTTGTTGCCTCTGTGTTGCGCCGTTCAGTGAACGGGGCCGAATTATGCACCATTTTTTTGAAACGTGCATCGCAGGGGTAATCAGGCCTTGCGCCAGCGCCACGGTGCGCGCAAGGGCCATTGTCGATCTTTGCTCAGGATGACGGGGGCCAACAGGACGGCGCAACTCAGCGCCACCGCTGCGCCCGCGACAACGTCCGTGAAAAAGTGGTCGCGATTGATGACGCGGCTGACGCCCACCATTGTGGCCAGCGTCAGTGCAAGCCAGCGCCAACGCGGTGAGACGATGGCAATGACACCGGCCACGGCGAACGCGGCCTGGGTGTGGCTGGACGGAAAAGAGTCGAAAGGTTTGCCGGCGAAGAGCCCGCCCAGGCCGTAAATGCCATGATCGAAGAGCTCCTCGGGTCGGGCGCGCGCAACCACACGCTTGAGCAGCCAGGTGACTCCGCCGCCGACGGCCATCGTCGCGAGCAGCAGAACAGACGCGCGAGCGATGTTCTCGAACCCCGCCTTGAAGTAGCAGTGCCAGCCCCGGGCCATGCCGTTGAGCGACCAGATGTACAAACCCAGTGCCAGCACGACATAGATACCCGCGTCGCCCAGATTGCCGATGGTGTCGAAGGCGATGTTGACGTCTTCGGGGACATTGCCGTTGAGCCAGATCGCCAGGGGGCGATCCACCCAGATGGCGCCCGCCGCCAACAGGGCCAGCAGTGCCAGCAACGCCGTTTTGCCAGAGAGGGGGCGCATGGGGGGGGAGAGCGGAACACCTGTCGTCATTGCTGTCGGGAAAACCTTGGGGAAAAGGGGGGCAGGCTCACTTTCGAAGCCGCGGCGGTGGACATAGTAATGGGCCGGGCTTACGCAAGAAAGACGATTTACGGTCTAAAACGGTAAAATCGGCGGCTTCCCTAACCATTGAGATAGCGCCCCCGGGATCTACACCCGTCACGGCGTACGCCCATGCACGAAACCACACTCAAGCGCGAAGGCGCTCCCGCTGCGTCGTCGCCCGCCCCCACGGCAAGCGGAAAAATTTATATTCGGACCTTCGGCTGCCAGATGAACGAGTATGACTCGGACAAAATGGTGGATGTTTTGCGCGAAGACCAGGGGTTGGAAGTGACCGACAACCCCGAGGAAGCCGACGTCATTTTATTTAATACCTGTTCGGTGCGCGAGAAGGCGCAGGAAAAAGTCTTCTCCGATTTGGGCCGCGTACAGCACCTGAAGAAACTCAATCCGCATCTGGTGATAGGCGTCGGTGGCTGCGTCGCCAGTCAGGAAGGCGAGGCCATCGTCAAGCGTGCGCCTTACGTTGACGTGGTGTTCGGGCCACAGACCTTGCATCGGCTGCCCGAGCTGATCCGCCGGCGTCGCGATGAGGGTGTTTCGCAGGTCGACATCAGCTTTCCCGAGATCGAGAAATTCGACAACATGCCGCCGGCTCGCATTGAAGGCGCCACGGCTTTCGTATCGATCATGGAAGGTTGCAGCAAGTACTGCAGTTTCTGCGTGGTGCCGTATACGCGCGGCGAAGAGGTGTCACGCCCTTTCGAAGACGTACTGACCGAGGTTGCCGATCTGGCCGATCAGGGCGTGCGCGAAGTCACGCTGCTGGGTCAGAACGTCAACGCCTACCGTGGCCGGATGGAAGGCAGCGATGAAATCGCTGATTTCGCCATGCTGCTCGAGTATGTGCACGAAATCCCCGGCATCGAGCGCATCCGCTATACCACCTCGCACCCGAAGGAAATGACGCAGCGCATGGTCGAGGCCTATGCCCGCCTGCCCAAGCTGGTGTCGTTTCTGCATCTGCCCGTGCAGGCGGGTAGCGACCGGGTGTTGTCAGCCATGAAGCGCGGCTACACGGCGCTGGAGTTCAAGTCGGTGGTCCGCAAGCTGCGTGCCGCGCGGCCCAATCTGACCCTGTCTTCCGACTTTATCGTGGGCTTTCCCGGCGAAACCGAGGAAGACTTCCAGA
The DNA here is from genome assembly GCF_020735985.1 of Bordetella holmesii. Taxonomy (NCBI): domain Bacteria; kingdom Pseudomonadati; phylum Pseudomonadota; class Betaproteobacteria; order Burkholderiales; family Alcaligenaceae; genus Bordetella; species Bordetella holmesii. The sequence goes on along the minus strand of NZ_CP085973.1, from coordinate 1,971,930 downwards.
AGACGATGAAGCTTATCGCCGACGTGGGTTTCGACACGTCGTTTTCCTTTGTGTACTCGCGCCGCCCGGGGACGCCGGCAGCCGATCTGAGCGACGATACGCCGCAAGACGTCAAACTCAAGCGCTTGCAACAACTGCAGGCATTGATCAACGAGCAGGCCGCCGCCATTGCCCAAAGCATGGTCGGAACGCGCCAGCGCCTGCTGGTCGAGGGGCCTTCGCGGCGCGACCCCAACGAGCTCATGGGCCGAACGGAAAACAACCGCATCGTTAACTTCCCGGGGCCTGCACGCCTGGTCGGCAACATGGTGGATGTGATCATCACCCATGCCTTCACCAACTCGCTGCGCGGCCGAGTGGCCGGCACGCAAGATAGCGATCAAGGAACACTATGAGCACTTCGCGCAGCCGACGCCGCAGCATGCCCGTCGTCGTCAATCTGGACGGCGACAATATTCATCTATCCAATCTTTGTGGTCCGCTCGACGAGAACCTCCGGCAGTTGGCCGATGGCATGGGCGTGACGCTGGCGCGGCGCGGCAGCCGCGTCACCATCGAAGGCGAGCAGGCCGAACTGACCGGTCGTGCACTGCGTCGCTTCTACGAGCAGGCCACGCATCGCGCCTTGTCGGTCGATGACATCCAGCTCGGTCTGGTCGAAATCGGCGTCGGCCGCCGCGTCGAAGCAGAGGAAGCGCCGCGCGATAGCGATCCCGGGTTGCCTGCGGTCGATGACGAAAGCGACGGTATCGCTCTGCGCACCCGGCGCACGGACCTGCGCCCGCGTACGCCGCGGCAGCGCGAATACCTCAACAACATTCTCAAGCACGACATCACCTTCGGCGTCGGGCCGGCTGGCACGGGCAAGACCTGGCTGGCCGTGGCATGCGCCATCGATGCGATGGAGCGCGATACGGTGCAACGACTCGTGCTCACGCGCCCGGCGGTCGAAGCGGGCGAGCGCCTGGGATTTCTGCCCGGCGATCTGGCCCAGAAGGTCGATCCGTACCTGCGTCCTCTGTACGACGCGTTGTATGACCTGATGGGGTTCGAGCGCGTGCAGCGCCTGTTCGAGAAACAGACCATCGAAATCGCTCCGCTGGCGTACATGCGCGGGCGCACGCTCAATCATGCTTTCGTGATCCTGGACGAAGCGCAGAACACCACGCCCGAGCAGATGAAGATGTTCCTGACTCGTATCGGCTTTGGCAGCAAGGCGGTGATCACCGGCGATCCATCGCAGGTCGATCTGCCGCGCGGCCAGCAAAGCGGACTGGCTCACGCCGTGGACGTGCTTGCGGATGTCCAGGGCATCGCCACGACGCGCTTTACCAGCCGTGATGTGGTTCGTCATCCCCTGGTCGCCCGCATCGTCGACGCCTACGATCTGGCAGAGCAGAATGGCACGGCCTGATCCAAACCTGGCCCTGGCGGTGCAGTATGCCGTGAGTGAGGCGCGTCTGCCGCGCTGGCGCTTGCGCCGCTGGGCGGGCTATGCGCTGGCCGGGGCCGCGGCCGACGGACTGATCGCGTTTACGGCGGCAGAACTCAATGTCCGCCTGGTGGGGCAAGCCGAGGGGCGCCAGCTCAATGCGCAGTTCCGGGGGCGGGACTACGCCACCAACGTTCTGACTTTTGAGTATGGTGTCGATCCGCTGGGCACGGCGCGCGGGGACATCGTGATTTGTGTGCCCGTGCTTGTGCGTGAGGCGCGCGAGCAAAAAAAGACCTTCGTCGATCACGCGGCTCATCTCTGTATCCATGGCGTGCTGCATGCTCTGGGTTACGACCATATCCAGGCGCGCCAGGCCAAACGCATGGAGGCCCTGGAGACCGCCACACTGGCACGTATGGGCATTGCGGATCCCTATCTGGCCTGAGCGGGATCCGCACTTGCTGGATTTGGCAGGAAAAACCCGGATATGGCGGCATGTTGTCGCCATATTGCAGGCGCGGCTTGCCTGTCGGGGGGGGGTATCGGTTATGCTGACTCTTTCATTACGAGTCCATTTGGACAATGTCTGACCCTTATCCCGCTGCCGATTCTTCGGCCTCCCCGCACAAACCCTCCAAATCCCTGCTGGACCGCGTCATGTCGCTGGTCCGGCGCGAGCCAGAAGATCGAGAAGGCATCAAAGCTTTCGTGGATGCCGCCCACGACAGGGCCTTGATCGACGCCGAGTCCTACACAATGATCAAGGGGGCGCTGGCTGTCTCCGAGCGTACCGTCGCCGATATCATGGTGCCGCGATCGCGCATGGACCTGCTCGATGTCTCGTTGCCAGTGCCGCAACTGCTGGCCGCCATCATCGAGACAGCGCATTCGCGCTTCCCGGTCTACGAAGATGACCGCGACAACATCCTCGGCGTATTGCTCGCCAAGGATTTACTGCGCTACATGCAGGATCCCTCCATCGAGCTGCGCTCCTTGATCCGTCCGGCGATCTTCATCCCCGAGGCCAAGCGGCTGAATGTCCTGCTGCGCGAGTTCCGCTCTGCGCGCAATCACATTGCCATCGTGATCGACGAGCATGGCGGCATTTCCGGATTGGTCACCATGGAAGACGTGCTCGAGCAGATCGTCGGCGACATCGAAGACGAGTTTGACGAGGACGAGGAAGAGTCCATCTTCCCTGAGGGCGATAACCAGTGGCGCATGCTGGCCGCCACCGACATCAGCTATTTCAACGAGACTTTCTCCACTCAGATGCCCGATGACGAGTACGACAGCGTCGGCGGCTGGCTGGGCGGCAAACTCGGGCGCATCCCGCGCCGCGGAGATACGGCTGAGTTTGCCGGATTGCAGTTCGAGGTCATCCGGGCCGATCCCCGGCGTGCCTTGTGGCTGCGCGTCAGGCGCGCGCCGCAGTCGCTGCGCCCGGAAACCAACGCATGAAGCGAGGGTTCGGTGGCGCGGGCCTGCTGGCCGCAGCGGGCGCTGCGCATGCGCTGAGTTTTGCCCCAGGGCCTTTGCCCGCGTGGTCGTTGGTCTGGGTGCAGATCCTGATGCTGGCCGTGCTGGCCCACGCCGTGCTGCAGGCACCGACCCGCCGCCGCGCCTGGTTGCGGGGCTGGGGATTCGCCAGCGTCAGTTTCACGGTCGGGCTTTATTGGCTCTACGTCAGCATGCACGACTACGGTGCCATGGCCGCGCCGCTTGCCGCGGCCGGCGTCGTCGCGCTGTCAGTCTTTCTGGCGATTTTTCCCGCCACTGCCGGCTGGCTGGCGCGCAGCATCTGCCCGCCCCACGTCCCGGCCAGTCCATGGCGTGCGTGCTGGGTGGCGCTGGTCTGGGCCGCCAGCTGGACACTCTTCGAGTGGCTGCGCGCGACCGTGATGACGGGCTTCCCGTGGCTGAACATCGGTTATGGAGTGGTCGACAGCCCGATCGCTGGGTGGGGGCCGGTCCTGGGTGTGCACGGTATGGCGTTCGTGACGGCGTTTGCCGCTGCCGCAGTGGCCAGCCTGAAGGCGACCGGTAATGCCCGGCAGGCCTTGGCCGCGGCAGTCGCCGTGGTGCTGGTGCTGGCCGGTTGGGTGCTCAGCCTGCTGCCATGGTCGCGTCCGCACGGCGAGCCGCTCGCGATGCGTCTGGTGCAGGGTAACGTCGAGCAATCGCAAAAGTTCGATCTTGCGCTGATGGAGCAGGGGCTGCGGCGCCATCTGGAGTTGGCAGCCATGCCGCCGGCCGCAGGCTCGCCTAGCCCCGAACTCATCATCCTGCCTGAGACGGTCTTGCCGGTTTTTCAGGATCAATTGGCACCCCAGGTCTGGGAGGCCTGGAAAGCCGTCGCGGCGCGCCAATCGGCCACCATAGCGATGGGCGTGCCGCTGAGGCTGCCAGACCCTGATGGCCGCACCCGCTACACCAATAGCGTTCTGGGCTTGGATGCCACGACACCTCTGGCAGATCTGACCGCCGGACGTACCTCCATGCGGTACGACAAACAGCATCTGGTGCCCTGGGGTGAATTCGTTCCCCCGGGATTTCGCTGGTTTGTGGATATGTTGGAGATCCCTCTGGGCGATTTTGACCGTGGAGCAGCCTACCAGAGGCCGTTCGTAGTGGGCGACCAACGCGTCGCCTTCAACATCTGCTATGAGGATCTCTTTGGCCCCGAGCTGTTGCCGGCGCTCTATCCCGATGCCTCCGGGCTGGGCGGAGCCACCATCATGGCCAACGTGAGCAATCTGGGCTGGTTCGGCAATACCTGGGCCTTGCGGCAGCATATGCAGATCGGCCGGCTGCGCAGCATCGAAACGGCCCGTCCCATGGTCACGGCCACCAACACTGGCATTACGGCGGCTATCGACGCACGTGGGCGAGTGGTCGCGGAATTGGCCACGCACAAAACGGGCATCCTGCCGGTCACCGTACAGGGCATGACTGGCCTGACGCCTTACGCACGGTTTGGCGACAAGTTGGTGCTGCTCATTGTCGGTGTCGTACTGGTCGCCGCCGCGGCCCGGGTTCGCAGGCGCCGTTAACGAAGAAAGTCAGCCGGTGTTGGCAGACTGTCGAAAGCAGGGGGCTCCAGGGGACCACTGCCTGCGCCCGTCAGGGCCAACGCGTCGGCGATCAGGCGCAACGCTTCTTCATCGAGTTCCAGTGCGGCCGCGCCCAGCCAGCCATCGATCTGAGCCGGGTTGCGCGCACCTACGATGGCGCCTGTGACGCCGGGCCAGGCCAAGGTCCAGGCAATGGCGATGGTGGCCAGCGTGGTGCCGTGGCGTTCTGCCAGCGGGCGCAGTGCGTCGGCCAGCGCCAGATTACGCTCCAGGCGGGGGACTCGGAACTCCGAGTCACGCGAGCGCCAGTCATTGGCAGCCAGTTGGCGCGAGGCCGTGAAAGCTCCGGACAACAAACCGGACTGCATGGGGCTATAGGCAATGACCCCGGTCCGCGTTGACTCGCACCAGGGCAGCAGGTCAGCGGCGGCCTCGCGTCGGATGAGCGAGAAAGGCGGTTGCAGGACGTCAACGTGCCCGATGGCTTCGGCCGTCTGCACTTGCGGCAGCCCGTGGTTGGACAGGCCGACAGCGCGGACTTTGCCTTCGCGCTGAAAGTCCAGCAGGGTCTGCCAATAGACTTCCAGAGGGGTACCGTCGCCCGCCGGCCAATGCATCTGGTAGAGGTCGATGCAATCCACGCCCAGGCGCTGCAGGGAAGACTCGAGCTCGCGTCGCAGGCTGTCTGGCTGGGCGATGCCATACGGTTGCCCGTCGCGCATGATGAGCCCGCCCTTGGTGAAGATATAAGGCCGGGCCGACGCAGGCATCTGCGCCAGGGCGCGGCCGACCATGGCTTCGGCATGACCCTGGCCGTAACTGGCGGCGGTGTCTATCCAGTTGATGCCTCGGTCGACGGCATGACGGATGGCGCGAACCGAGTCGCTGTCATCCTGCTCACCCCAACCGTAGGCCCACGCTGCACCGCCCATGGCAGAGGTGCCCAAGCCCACCCGCGACAGTTCCATGCCCGTCGTGCCAAGTGTGCGCGTCGCAAAGGAGGTCTGACTCATCGTGCTTTCCTTCTCGGTCCAGTGATGATTCACTCTACCATGCTGTCTTCCAAAATTTTTTTGCGCTGACTTGCACGATGCAAAGAACTCGTGCATAATCTCGTTTCTTCGCAGTTGGCACGAAAGTGGCTTTTTCGAAGGACTGAAAACCATGGGGGTATAGCTCAGCTGGGAGAGCGCTTGCATGGCATGCAAGAGGTCAGCGGTTCGATCCCGCTTACCTCCACCAAGTTTTCAGTAGTACGGTTAGTCCAAGTCCCCTTCGTCTAGAGGCCTAGGACATCACCCTTTCACGGTGAGTACAGGGGTTCGAATCCCCTAGGGGACGCCAGTCTTTCTGGCACGATACCGAAAGGTGTCAACCGCTGCGGAGCGGTAGTTCAGTTGGTTAGAATACCGGCCTGTCACGCCGGGGGTCGCGGGTTCGAGCCCCGTCCGCTCCGCCAAAAATTCCAAAAGCCGCAGGGTCTTCGACCTTGCGGCTTTTGCTTTGCGCGCCCGATCTTCATGCGCACGTGTCGTGCGAGCTCGCCGCGTATTTGCAACACGTGGCCGCTGGGCGGTATTGCCAGCTTCGTCGGGCCCTCGCCTGGTGGCAGCTGCGCCGTCTTCAGCCTTGCTTGGCCGCTGCGTAGTTTTGCGCTACGGTGGGCTTCAATGGTTGATCATTTTTCGCCATGAAAAACACCCCAGAGGTCGGATGGGTGTCCAACTTCTGGGGTGCGGTTCCATCCTGCCGGATTGCTATCCGGCGCGCAGGCAGCCGATGCGTCAGGGTGTTTCGACGCCGTCCTCGGCTTTCTTGGCCGGCTTGACCAGGTCTTCGCGCTTGACGCCCAGCCACATCGCCAGAGCCGCAGCCACGAATACCGACGAGTAGATCCCGAACCAAATACCGATGGTCAGTGCCAATGCGAAGTAGTGCAGGGTGGGGCCGCCGAAAAACAGCATGGCCAGCACCATCATCTGGGTCGATCCGTGGGTGATGATGGTTCGCGAGATGGTCTGCGTAATGGCGCTGTTGATGACTTCCTGCACGTCCGCCTTGCGGTACTTGCGGAAGTTTTCACGAATACGGTCCATGATGACCACGGACTCGTTGACCGAGTAGCCCAGCACGGCCAGCACCCCAGCGAGCACCGACAGGGAGAACTCCCACTGGAAGAAGGCGAAAAAGCCCAGGATGATCACCACGTCATGCAAGTTGGCGATCACGCCGGCCAGGGCGAACTTCCATTCGAAGCGGAAACCCAGGTAGACCATGATGCCCAGCACCACGACCAGCAGGGCCATCAGCCCGTTGTGCAGAAGCTCCTGGCCAACCTGAGGGCCGACAAACTCCACCCGGCGTAGTTCGACGGACGGATCGGCCGCTTTGAGCGCGCCCATGACGGTTTCGCTCTGCGTGGCCGAAGTCTGGCCGTGCGCGACCGGCAGGCGGATCATGACGTCGCGCGAGGTGCCGAAATTCTGCACCTGGAAGTCGCTGTAGCCCAGTTTGCCGACCACCCCGCGAACCTGGTCGAGCTGGGCGGTCTGCGCGTAGCTGACTTCCATGACCGTGCCGCCCGTGAATTCGATCGACAGATGAAAGCCGCGCGTGATGATGAAAAACACCGCCGCGATGAAGGTCAGCAGGCTGATGATGTTCAGTACCAACGCGTGGCGCATGAACGGGATGGTGCGTTGAATCCGGAAAAATTCCATGTTTCGCCTTGCAGTCTTTTCAGGGGCAGGGCGGTGCGCTGCACCGCCCTGACGCGATCACTTGGTGCCCGGTTTCCAGACCGTGCCGATGGAGATGCTGCCAAGCTTCTTGCGGCGGCCATACCAGAGGTTGGCCAGTGCGCGAACGCCCACCACAGACGAGAACATCGAGGTCAGAATGCCCAGGCAGTGCACGACCGCGAAACCTCGGATGGGGCCGGAACCGAAGGCCAGCAGCGCCAGGCCAACGATGAGCGTGGTCAGGTTGGAGTCCAGGATGGTGCCCCACGCGCGCTCGAAGCCATGATAGATGGCTTGTTGCGGTGTGGCTCCGGCGCGAAGCTCCTCGCGGATACGTTCGTTGATCAGCACGTTCGAGTCGATGGCCATGCCCAGCGCCAGCGCAATGGCCGCGATACCTGGCAGGGTCAGCGTGGCCTGCAGCATGGACAGCAACGCCAGCAGCAAGAGCACGTTGAAAACCAGGCCGATCGTCGAGAACACACCGAACAAATGGTAGTAAACGATGATGAAGATCGCGATCGCGATAAAGCCATAGAGTGTTGAGTAAAAACCCTTGGCGATATTGTCGGCGCCAAGGCTCGGGCCGATGGTGCGCTCTTCGATGATGGACATCGGTGCGGCGAGCGATCCGGCGCGCAACAGCAGCGCCGTGTCGGCGGCTTCCTCGGCGCTCATGCTGCCCGAGATCTGCACCTGCCCGCCGGCGATTTCGCTGCGGATGACCGGAGCGGTGACGACCTCGCCCTTGCCGTTTTCAAACAGCAGGATGGCGATACGCTTACCGACGTTGTCCCGCGTGACGTCGCGGAAGATGCGTGCGCCCTTGGAGTCCAGCGTCAGGTTCACCGACGGCTGCTGCGTTTGATGATCGCGGCCAGGCTGGGCATCTTGAAGGTTTTCGCCGGTCAGGATCACCTGGCGGCGAACCAGAATGGGGCGTGCGTCGCGGTCGGCGTAGCGCTCCAGACCAAAGGGGACGGTGCCATTGGCCAGGGCCGATTGCGAGGCCGGGGTGTCGTCGACCATACGCAGCTCGAGCGTGGCGGTGCGGCCGAGCAATTCCTTGGCTTTGGCCACATCCTGCACGCCGGGCAACTGCACGATGATGCGGTCGGTGCCTTGCTGTTGGATCACGGGTTCGGCCACGCCAAGTTCGTTGATCCGGTTGTGCAGGGTGTTGATATTTTGCTTGAGTGCGCTTTCCTGGACACGGGTGACGGCCTGGGCGCTCAATGCGCCTTCAAGCAGGAAACGGCCACCTTCGTCGCGCTCGTTGAATTGCAGGTCAGCCATGCGGCTGCGTAGGACGTCGCGGCCGCGGTCACGGGCGTCAGCATTGGCGAAACTGGCCAATATGGCTTGCCCGGCACGCTCGACGGTTCCGACTTCGACCTTCTGGTCGCGCAGGATGGTGCGCACGTCTGTGGCCAGGGAGTCGTAACGAGCCGTCAGGGCGCCTTGCATATCGACTTGCAGCAGGAAGTGAACGCCGCCACGCAGGTCAAGGCCCAGATACATGGGTTTCGGCTCGAACCAGCCCAGCGTGCGCATCCAGGGCGGCGATGCCGGCAGCAGGTTCAGGGCCACCGTGTAGTGCGGGTCTGCCGCCACGGTGTTCAGGCTGCGGTCCAGCAGATCGCGGGCCTGCAACTGGATGTCGGTGGAACTGAAGCGCGCACGAATCGTGCCCAGCGTGCCGTTCTGTTCATAGTAAACGCTGGTGGCTGGCAATTTTGCGTCGGCCAGCAGTTGTTCGACGCGCGCCATCAGCGCCGGCTCTACCTTGATGGTGGCCTTGGCGCTGGATATCTGTACGGCGGGGGATTCGCCGTAGAAATTGGGCAGGGTATAGAGCAGGCCAATGACGACCGCAACCAATACCGTGATGTACTTCCAGAGGGGATAGCGGTTCATGCCGGCAGGGGTATCAAGGGGTGGAACGGACAAGGGCCCCTTGCGGGGCCCTATGCGACTGTTACAGGGCCTTGATGGTTCCCTTGGGCAGTACCGAGGTCACGGAACCCTTGGTCAGCGTGACTTCCACAGGTTTTTCGGCCAGATCGGCCACTTCGATGCTGATGTAGCTGTCGGTCACCTTGGAGACCTTGCCCAGGATGCCACCGGCGGTGACGACTTCGTCGCCCTTGGCCAATGCGGCAATCAGGTTGCGGTGTTCTTTCTGGCGCTTCATCTGCGGGCGGATCATCAGGAAATAGAGGATCACGAACATCAGAACGATGGGCAGAATACCGCCCAACATATTGCCCTCGGGGGCGGCCTGGGCCAGGATGAGGCCGGCGGTATCAATCACGGACATGGAAAGTACTCCTGGTTGAGTTTTTGCGTTTTGCTGTCGGCTAAAGCTTTGTTGTGTCCCCGTCCCCCGCGCGAGCCTTGGACAGGTAGCCGGCTATTGTAGCGATGTTGCGGCCCGCCTGGGCTTTGCGCACCGCACGCGGCCTAATCGACCCCGCGTGCGCGGTCCGCGGCGAACTGAGCCCGCCAGGTCTGAAAGCGTCCGGCGGCGATGGCTTCGCGCATTTCGCCCATGATGGTCAGGTAGAAATGCAGATTGTGCAGCGTGTTCAGGCGCGCGCCGGTGATCTCGTTGGCGCGCTGCAAATGATGCAGATAGGCACGCGAGAACGTCTGGCAGGTGTGGCAGGCGCAGCTCGGATCCAGCGGGCGGGTGTCGTCGCGGTATTTGGCGTTGCGGATCTTGACGTCGCCGAACCGCGTGAACAACCAGCCGTTGCGCGCGTTGCGGGTGGGCATGACGCAGTCGAACATATCCACGCCGCGCGAGACGCCCTCGACGAGATCTTCGGGTGTGCCCACCCCCATCAGGTAGCGCGGGGCATGTTGCGGCAGGCGCGGGGCCACATGGCCCAGGATGCGCATCATGTCCTCTTTGGGTTCGCCGACCGACAGGCCGCCGATGGCGTAGCCATGAAACCCGACGTCGGTCAGCCCGGCCAAGGATTCGTCCCGCAGGTTCTCGTACATGCCGCCTTGGACGATGCCAAACAGCGCATTGGGGTTTTCCAAGCGGTCGAACTCGTCTCGTGAGCGGCGCGCCCAGCGCAGCGACATGCGCATCGAGCGCGCCGCCTCTTCCTGGGTGGCCGGACGGCCGTCGATTTCGTAAGGGGTGCACTCATCGAACACCATGACGATGTCTGAGTTCAGCGAGCGCTGGATGCGCATGGATTCTTCCGGCGTCAAAAACAGCCGCGAGCCATCGATGGGCGAGGCAAACTTGACCCCCTCCTCGGTGATTTTCCGCATGCCTTGCAGGCTGAACACCTGAAAGCCGCCGGAGTCGGTCAGTATGGGCTTGTCCCACTGCATGAAGCCGTGCAGGCCGCCATGCTTTTCCATGATGGCCGTGCCCGGGCGCAGCCAGAGATGAAAGGTGTTGCCCAGGACAATTTGAGAGCCGATCTCCTTGAGTTCGTGGGGCAGCATGGCCTTGACGCTGCCGTAAGTGCCCACGGGCATGAAGATCGGTGTCTCGACCACGCCGTGGTTCAGTGTCATGCGCCCGCGGCGCGCGCCGCCGTCGGTGGCGAGCAGTTCGAAGGAGAGTCCGGTCATGGCTGGGCAGATTCGATGAACATGGCGTCGCCATAGCTGAAGAAGCGGTAGCGGCCGGCCACGGCATGGGCATAGGCGCGCCGGATGGGCTCGATCCCGGCCAGGGCCGAGACCAGCATCAGCAATGTCGACTGGGGCAGGTGGAAGTTGGTGACCAGGGCGTCGACCACGCGAAAACGGGAGCCCGGGGTAATGAAAAGACGCGTGTCGCCTTGGGCTGCGCGCAGTTCGCCGTCGGCAGACTGCGCCGCCGCCGACTCCAGCGCGCGCACGCTGGTGGTGCCCACCGCGATCACGCGGCCCCCGGCCTGGCGCGCACGCGCAACGGCCGCAACGGTGGCCTCGGGCACGGTGTACCACTCTGAATGCATGATGTGGTCTTCCAGCTTCTGGACACGCACGGGCTGAAACGTGCCCGCGCCGACGTGCAGGGTGACGAAGGCGCGTTGCACGTCCTGGTCGGCCAGCCGCTGCAGCATGGCTTGATCGAAGTGCAGGCCTGCTGTCGGAGCAGCTACCGCGCCCGGTTCGCGCGCATAGACGGTCTGGTAGCGAGCGTCGTCTTCCTGCTCGGCCGCGTGGGTGATGTAGGGCGGCAGGGGCGTGGCGCCATGGGCTTCCAGCAGGTCGAGCACCGGCGCGGCGAAACGCAGATCGAACAGCTCGCCGGCGCGGCCCAGGACGTCGGCGGTGATGGCGCCGCCAGCCAGCTCCAGGCGCATGCCGGGCCCGGGCGACTTGCTGGCGCGGACATGGGCCAGGGCGCGGGTCGGTTCGGTGATGCGTTCGACCAACACTTCGACCTTGCCGCCGGTGGCCTTCTGGCCGGCTAAGCGGGCCTTGATGACGCGGGTATCGTTGAAAATGAGCAGATCGTGGGGGCGCAGCAACGAGAGCAGGTCGCAGAACTGGCGGTCATGCAGCCGCCCCTGGCCATCCAGATGAAGCAGGCGACTGCCGCCACGTTCGGCGGCGGGCGTCTGCGCGATCAGTTCGGCAGGCAGGTTGTAATCAAAGTCGGAAACAGTAAAGGTGGACACGGTGTCATCCCGGCCTGACAGGACCGGAAAAAAAGGATCGGCGCAGTGCAGATACGCGGTGCGCAACCGTTTATTGTAGACGCCCGTGGTTGCCCACCCTCGTCTGTAACCGCCCGCCGCGACCGGCGCTCCTTATGTATGCTTTCATCTTTGTGCATAAGATGGTGTTACAGGCCATGGGATATCTGGCTGTGAGGCGCGCCCTGGCGGCGCTGGGATTGACGCTGACGACCTTGCTGCCCGGGGTCGCATGCGCGCAGGGTGCCGCGGGAGGGGCGCTGGGCTTGCCGGCAGAGCTGGCTCAGGCCTGGAAGGCAAGCAAGTTGCCCGATGAGGCGCTATCGCTGGTCGTGCAGGAGGTCAACGGGCCGCGCCTGGTTGCCATCAATGCCAAGGCGCCGCGCAACCCGGCCTCCGTCATGAAGTTGGTCACCACCTGGACGGCCTTATCCGAACTGGGCCCCAACTATGTCTGGCGCACGGACTTCCTAACCGAGCCCGGCGCGCGGCCCGACGCGCACGGGGTGCTGACGGGTCCGCTCTATTGGCGCGGCGGCGGCGATCCGCAGTTTCTCCTGCAGGACCTCTGGACGCTGCTGCGCGAACTGCGCCTGCGCGGCGTCAAGGAAATCAGCGACCTGGTGGTCGATCGGAGCATTTTCGGGCAGGTAGCCACGGATCCGGGCGCTTTCGATGGTGCCCCGGATCGCGCCTACAACGCCAGCCCGGACGCCCTCATGGTGGGGTTTGGCGCCTTGCGTCTTCTGCTCACACCCGACGCGGCCGCGCGTAAATGGGTGGCCACTGTCGATCCTCCGCTGCCCGGTCTGCGGCTGGAAGGGGCTATCCAGTGGGCGGATGGCCGCTGCAAAAGCGGAACGGACGTCACCACCCAACCGGTGGTGACCGATCAAGGCATTACGCTGCGGCTGGCCGGATCCGTGCCGGGGGCTTGCGGTGAATTCAGCCTCTACCGGTTGGCCTTGTCCCAGCAGGATTACACCGATGCGGTGTTCCGATTGCTCTGGCGCGAGCTGGGAGGCAATTTCAAGGGTAAGATGCGCCCCGGCATGGTTCCGGCCGATGCCGTGGTGCTGGCCTCCCACGAGTCACCCACGTTGGGCGAGGCGATCCGTGTCATCAACAAGCGCAGCAACAACGTCATGGCGCGCGCCTTGCTGCTCACCCTCGGGGCCGAACGAGGGCGCCGTCCGGCCACGGTCGCCAGCAGCGAGGCGGTGGCCAAGACGCTGCTGTCTGACCAGGGGCTGAACATGCCCGAGCTTGTTATCGATAATGGTGCAGGTCTGTCGCGCCTGGCGCGCGTATCGGCCGATAGCCTGGCCTCCATGTTGACCTTGGCCTGGCGCTCGCCTGTCATGCCAGAGTATCTGGCGTCGATGGCCATCGCAGGCGTGGATGGCACGGTCCGTCGGCGCATGAAGGGCAATGGCACGCTGGGCATGGCTCACCTGAAAACCGGTTCGCTGCGCGACGTGCGCTCTCTGGCGGGCTATGTGCTGGGCAGCAGCGGCAAGCGCTACGTGGTCGTGAGCATGGTCAACCATGAAAACGCCGATGCGGTGCGCAAGTTCGATGATGCGCTCATCGCCTGGTTGGCCGAACAGTAAATTTTTCGCCCGCAGGCGCGGGTATTGAGTAGTTTTTTTTGGAGAATCCGGACATGCCCGTGCATGAAATCCGTCATCCGCTGGTGCGGCACAAACTAGGCATCATGCGGCGCGTCGACCTGAGCACCAAGAGCTTTCGCGAGTTATCGCAGGAGGTCGCTGCTCTGTTGACTTACGAGGCCTCCAAGGACATGGCGCTGGCACCGGCCACGGTGGAGGGCTGGTGTGGCACGGTCGAGGTCGAGAAGATCGCCGGCAAGAAAGTCACCGTGGTGCCTATCCTGCGCGCCGGCATCGGTATGCTTGACGGGGTATTGAGCCTCATTCCGGGTGCCAAGGTCAGCGTCGTGGGCCTGGCCCGCAACGAGGAAACCCTGCAGGCACATACCTATCTGGAGCGGCTGGTCGGAGAGTTGGATCAGCGTCTGGCCCTGATCGTCGATCCCATGCTGGCTACCGGTGGTTCCATGGTGGCCACGATCGATATGCTCAAGCGCGCCGGTGCTCGCGAGATTCGCGCGCTGACGCTGGTCGCGGCGCCCGAGGGCATCAAGGCTGTCATGGACAAGCACCCTGACGTGCATATCTATACCGCATCCATCGACAACGGCCTGAATGAGCTCGGTTACATCATGCCGGGTCTGGGTGACGCGGGTGACCGCATTTTCGGTACCAAGCAGAAGGTCGAGTAGGCCTAGCGGGCCGACGCGCCAAACCAGGCCAGCTTGTCGGCCAACGCGGCGACTTCGCCGACGATAAGCAGTGCCGGTGCGGCAATGGCCTGTTCGCGGGCGATGCGGGCCAGTTGAGAAAGCGAACCGGTAACCACCCGCTGTTGCGGGCGGCTGCCGTTTTCGATCAGTGCGAAAGGCGTATCGGGAGCGCGGCCATGCGCAATCAGGCGCGCCGACAGGTTGTCCAACTGTCCCACGCCCATGTAGAAGGCCAGGGTCTGGTGATCCCGCGCCAACCCATCCCAGTCCAGTGAGTCTTCGTCGCCCCGGCAATGCGCGGTAACCAACCGCAGCGACTGAGCGTGGTCCCGATGCGTCAGTGGGATGCCGGCATAGGCTGCGCAGGCCAGTGCCGCGGTAATGCCCGGGACGACTTCGTAATCCACGCCTTGCGCACGCAGATGCTCCAGTTCCTCGCCGCCACGCCCGAAGATGAACGCGTCGCCGCCTTTGAGGCGGACCACGCGGCGTCCAGCGCGGGCATGCTCGACCAGCAAGGCATGAATACGGGATTGCGTGGCGTTGTGATCCTCACCCAGGCGTTTGCCCACCGGGATGCACTCGGCGTCGCGTCGCGCCAGCGCGAGCACATCGGGGCTGACCAACCGGTCGTGCAGGATGACATCGGCTTCGTTCAAGGCGCGCAGGGCCTTTAGCGTCAGCAGCCCGGGGTCGCCAGGGCCGGCGCCGACCAGTACGACACGTCCCGCCACGGGCGCAGCGCTTGTGGCCAGAGCCTCCTGCAGCAGGGCCTCGGCCTGATGGGGGTTGGCCCCCCGCAAGGCGGCCGCGACCGGGCCATCGAGCAGCCAATCATAGAAGCGACGGCGCTGCCCGAGGTCTTGGCGGGCGGCACGGATACGCGAGCGGTAGCGTGCGGCCAGTTCGCCCAGTGCGCCCAGGCTGTGGTCAAACAGGGATTCCAGCCGTTCGCGCAGACGGCGGGCCAGTACGGGGGCCACACCGGAGGAGGAAATCGCCACGATCAGCGGTGAGCGATCCACGATGGACGGGACCTGGAAGCTTGACAGCCCGGGGTCGTCGACGACATTGCAGAAGCGCTGCTGGCTACAGGAAACCTCGTAGACACGCGCATTGGTGGCGCGATCATCCGTGGCGGCAATCACCAGCCACGTCCCGTCGAGCCAGGCCGGCTCGAACTCGCCGGCAATATGCGTGATGGTTTGCCGGTCGGCCAGACGGCTGAGTTCGGGTGTGAGGGCAGGAGCGCCTACGGTGACCCGCGCACCGGCCTGCAGCAGTGCCTGCGTCTTGCGCGTGGCAACCGTGCCGCCGCCCACGACCAGAACATGCCGGTCCTGGAGATCGGAAAAAA
Source organism: Bordetella holmesii (assembly GCF_020735985.1). Classification (NCBI taxonomy): domain Bacteria; kingdom Pseudomonadati; phylum Pseudomonadota; class Betaproteobacteria; order Burkholderiales; family Alcaligenaceae; genus Bordetella; species Bordetella holmesii. The sequence continues at coordinate 1,956,339 of NZ_CP085973.1, read as the reverse complement.
TCGGAAAAAGCTTCATGAACCTCTGTGCCAAACCCAGTAATCGTCCGAGGATCATAGGGAGGGGGACTCATCTCCACAACTTTTGATTGCTTCCATCCATATAGCCAGAAGTGATTTGAAGTTCTGTTCCGGGGCGGGTTCGCACGGTTTTGGTGCTGCAGGCACCGTTATGCCGCAGCATGGATTCGCAAAAGACCGTGAGGGTTTTTGCTTGTCCATATAAATCAATGTGTTGCAGGTGATTTTCTGGCGGCGAGAACGCTGGCATGAAGCTTGCTTGGTTTAAGGCAGACGGCCGGCGACGGACGTTCAATGCCGTCTCAGCGATGGTTCAAGGGGAAAGCACAGCAAGAGGGGCGTTTCGCGCGACCGCAGGTGGTCGCGCGAAACGCCTTTTCTGCATGGACGGGACCCAGTGTGACCAGCGGCCGGACCGCCTTCGTGCAAGGGTGTAGTAGCAGGCGCAAGACGCCGGAAGCGGCGCAACTCTACAGGAGTACTCGGTGGCTCGTTGGATATCTGCGCTGGTTCTGGCCAGCATTGCCCCTATCACCCACGCTGGCGTCTGCGACGCCAAATTCATGCACGACGGCGGACAACTGCAATTTTCCGGGTCGGGCAACATCAACCTTGGCGCCGACCTGGCTTTCAGCGACGTCAGCCGCAGCAACGGCGACAACTGCCGCGCCCGTGTGCAGGGGGTGGCTAGTTTTGCCTATGCCGGCCTGCCATCTGGTAAATCCAAGCTGGACTATCTGATGACGGTCAAAGGCGGACAGGCCAGTTTTGCGCGCTATGAGCAGGCGGGCGAAGCGCCGGCCAGGGATGGTCAGTTCGATCTGCGTATCCTGGGTTTGTTTGCCTACGACAAGGTCACCGGGCAGGGGCAGAAATTCGCCGGTTCCAGCTATCGCATCAATATCGGCAAGGAGGCGCCCGTGGGTGGCCAGCCCAGCACCACCGTGCGCATCGGCGAAAAAACCGTTGGGGCCAGGCGCAGCATTGCCACAGCGCTGGGTGAACAGTCGTACTGGCCTATCACTTACACACGCAACAGTGATCCCACGATGGCGACCTTCAAAGGTTTGACCTTGCCCATTCCCGGCATGAACACGACGGTGACTGATTGGTATTGTCCTGCGGTCAATCTCGTCATGAAGCAAGAGATCGACATGGCGGGCAGCAAATCGCAAGTCGAAATTACGGAAATCAAGTAGCAGAAAGTATCCGGCGCGCCAGCCCCTTGCCCTGAGCGGGCGCGCTGGTATGATGGATTTACCAACGACACATCAAAAGGAGTGCTCTATGCCCGCGAAACGATCTGAAGATATCGCCAAAGACAAACTGATTGACAGTGTCAAAAGCAGTCTCAACGATGCCGAGACGTTGCTGCGCGAGGCGGCTGCCTCGTCCGGCGAAAAGGCTTCCGAGCTGCGTGAGCGTGCGCTCAGCTCGCTCAAGCGCACCCGTGAAGCGCTGTATGACGCCCAGGATGCCATGCTCGAGCGCGGCCGCCGCGCCGCCCGTGCTACCGACGACTACGTTCATGACAATCCTTGGCAAGCCATCGGTATCGCAGGCGTGACCGGCCTGCTGCTCGGCTTGCTGATCAGCCGCCGCTGATAGGGCAGGGCCTTCGCTGATGGCGCAGGCCCGTCAATCTGCATGAGTCTACGTACCTCGGTATTCGGTGTGGCGGCCAGCCTGGTCGGGCTGCTGCGCACACGTCTCGAACTCCTGGGCCAGGAAGCAGGTCACGAGAAACTCCGCCTGCTCAAAACGCTGGGGATGTCGTTTGCTGCCCTGCTGTTTTTGACCCTGGCTGTCTTGGTGTTCACCGTCACCATCGCGGTGGCGTTCTGGCCAACCGAACACCGCTATGTTGCATTGGGATGGTTGGCCGCCATCTATGGTGTCATCGGTGTGGCGCTGCTGCTGCTGGTGCGCCGCGAACTGGTCGACGGTCCGTTGCCGTTTTCGGCCACGCTCGAGGAGCTGGGGCGTGATGCCGAGCTGCTCGAGCGGGTTCGCGATGCTCAGGTCGACCTCGAGCGCCGTGAGGCCGACACTTCTGGTGGAGGGCGCTGATGGCACAACGTCAATCTCCCGCTGTGGAAAGACAGGTGCGCATCGAACTGTTGCGTGCCCGCGCGGCCATCGAGCGCGAGAGTCTGGCCCAAAGCATTGCCGAGACCGGTCAGGCGCTGGAGCCGGCCAATCTGGTGCGCGGGTTACTGCCCAAGCTGACCAGAGGCAACACCTCGCAGTGGGTGTTGCAGGCGTATAACCTGGCGCGCCGCTATCCCATCGTCAGTTCGGCCGCCTCGGCCCTGTTCATGGGAGGCGGTAAACGTCTGGGTTTGCTGCGCTGGGCGGGTATTGGTCTGGCGGGCTGGCAGCTCGCGCGCACTTGGCTCAAGTCCGATAAGCGCGATCACGGCTGATGCCTCTGCAGCAAAAAAAACGCAGCCTCCGGGCTGCTTTTTTTTTGGTTCATCGAGGAATACCGGGGAATGCAGACCGGATCTTGAGGAAGAAGTACTCCTGATCGCGGTAGCCGTAGGCGCGGCGCTTGATGACTTTGATGGTGTTGTTGATGCCCTCGACGATGCTGGTGTTGAGCCGGTGGCGACAGCGAGACAGAATCCCGTGCAGATAGGCTTTTAGCTTGAGCGCGAAGTGAGCCAAGGCGGCGATGCCGCTGCCCTGAGCCTGTTGCAGCCAGTGATCCCATGCCTGGCGGGCGTAGCCGGGGTGTTGGTAGAACCACAGCTGTTTGAGCTCATCGCGCATCAGATAAGCGGTGAGCAAGGGCTGGTTGGCCTGGAGCAACTCGTCCAACTTTACCGATTGGCACGGATCGAGGTTTTTGCGATTGCGCAGCAGTAGCCAGCGACTGGACTTGATCACCCGGCGGGCCGGCTTGTCGTGCCGCAACTGGTTCGCTTGGTCTACACGCACCCGGTCTATCACTTCACGGCCGTACTTGGCCACGACGTGGAACAGGTCGTAGACGATCTCGGCGTTGGGGCAGTTGGCCTGGATCTCCAGCTCATAGGCCGTCGTCATGTCGATCGCTACGGCCCGGATCTGCTGGGCAACTCCTGTTGGCAGTTGTTCGAAGAAGGCTCTGGCCGTCTCGCGCGAGCGGCCATCACCGATCCATAGCACCTGACGGCGGATCGGATCGACAACGACCGTGGCATAACGATGGCCCTTGTGTAGAGCGAACTCGTCCATCGCTAGGTAGTGGATCTGGCTCCAGTCCGGCTCTTGGATCGCCCGTCGCAGCAGGGCCTTGTCCAGCGCCTTGACCGTGTGCCAACCCAGTTGGAAGAAGCGCGCCACGGCCAGAATGTTGCTGGACTCAAGCAACTGGCTGACCGCCTCGGCCAGCCGGTCGGTCACTCGCTGGTAACGGCCCAGCCAGCTCAGCCTCTCCAGATGCGGTCCACCGCACTGCTCGCACCAGACCCGCCGACGCGGCACTACCAGCGTCACTCGCAGCGCCATTAGCGGCAGATCCCGCACCCGGCGCGTGGTCGTCTCATGCACCTGCCGACATCGGTTGCCGCAGTGCTCGCAGTGCATCGTTCGCGCTGAAGGCTTCAGGTAAATCGTGACCGTCCGGCTCTCACCTTCAGGCCACACGACCCGCTCCACCCGATAACCTTCCCACCCACCCAACCTCTCGATCGTCTTGCGGTCCAGCATGATCCCGGCCTTGATCCTTGAAAAATCAAGGATCAAGCGTAACGGCAATCAAGCACGGCTCCACGCTATTCCGCGATGAACCTTTTTTTGACTAACTGGCCGTGGTTACAACCCAAGCTCTTGCCACATGGCGTCCACGCGAGCCTTGACCGCATCGTCCATCTTGATCGGTACGCCCCATTCGCGCTGTGTTTCGCCCGGCCATTTGTTGGTGGCGTCCATGCCCATTTTCCCGCCGAGCCCCGAAACCGGCGAGGCGAAATCCAGATAGTCGATGGGCGTATTTTCGACCAGCAGGGTATCGCGCACGGGGTCCATCCGGGTGGTCATGGCCCAGATCACCTCCGCCCAGTCGCGGGTATTGACGTCCTCGTCCACCACGACGATGAACTTGGTATACATGAACTGACGCAGAATGCTCCAGACACCAAACATCACCCGTTTGGCGTGACCGGCGTACTGCTTGCGGATGGATACCACTGCCAGCCGATAGCTGCATCCTTCCGGTGGGAGGTAGAAATCCACGATCTCGGGCAATTGCCGGCGCAGCAGGGGGACGAACACCTCATTCAGCGCGACGCCCAAGACTGCCGGTTCGTCTGGCGGCTTGCCGGTGTAGGTCGTGTGATAAATGGGATTTTTGCGCATGGTGATGCGCTCGACCGTGAAAACCGGAAACCAATCTTGCTCGTTGTAATAACCCGTGTGATCGCCGTAGGGGCCTTCCAGGGCCATTTCGTAGCCGAGATCGGGCGGGGCCGGGGCGCCTTCGGGCACTTGCGGCGCCAGGGCGCGGGGATCGCTGGCCGGCAGCAAGTGCCCTTCGAGCACGATTTCGGCGGTCGCGGGCACCGATAGCGTACTGCCTAGTGCCTGTGTGACTTCGGTGCGTGAGCCGCGCAAAAGGCCGGCGAACTGATATTCGGACAGGCTGTCGGGCACGGGGGTGACGGCGCCCAGCGTGGTGGCTGGGTCCGCGCCCAGCGCCACGGCAATGGGGAAGGGCTGGCCAGGGTTGGCCAGCCGGTGATCGCGGAAGTCCAGCGCGCCGCCGCGATGCGATAACCAGCGCATGATGAGTTTGTTGCGGCCTATGACCTGTTGCCGGTAGATGCCCAGGTTTTGCCGGCGGGCATTGGGTCCGCGCGTGATGACCAGGCCCCTCGTGAGCAGAGGTGCAACGTCGCCCGGCCAGCAGGTCTGGATGGGCAGGCGTGCCAGGTCGACGTCATTGCCTTCCCAGACCACCTCCTGGCTCGGCGCGCCGCGCACGGTCTTGGGGCTCATGTCCCACAGCGCAGCCTTGAGCATGGACACTTTGGCCAAGGCATCACGAAAGCCACGCGGCGGTTCGGGTTCGCGCAACGAGGCCAGCAACTCGCCGACATCGCGCAGGGCAGCCACGTCTTCGGCACCCATGCCCCAGGCCACGCGCCCGGGCGTGCCGAATAGATTGGCCAGCACCGGCATCTCGGCCGGCCTGCCTGCGTGCATGGGTTGTTCGAACAGCAAAGCAGGCCCGCCGGCGCGCAGTACGCGGTCGGCGATCTCGGTCATTTCCAGCGTTGTGGAGACGGCGGCGTTGATGCGCTTGAGCTCGCCCTTGAGTTCGAGCTGCTTGAGGAAATCTCGGAGGTCGCGGTACTTCACTACAGATCCCGGCAGGTTGGTTACATTTTTGATGCATTTACAGGTTAACATCCACCCCTTACTTTCCCAACGCAGGAGGTCTTTATGCCCGATGCGTCAATGGCCGGCGTGTTTCGACAGCTGGCCCAGGGAGTGCATCACAACCTCGCCGAAGGACTGCGCCTGTGCTCGGTCTACCTGGGTATCGCGGTCATCGTGACCGTCAGTATGGGGTTTGCCTTGCCTGGTTTGCGCGACCAGGCGTTGCAGGTGCACAAGGCCCTGTTGACCGCCCTCGCGCCAACGTCTCTGTCCGCTGGACCCGAAGCTGGGCCGGAATCCGAAGGTTCCGCCGCTGTCGTGATGGCCGTGCCTAATGCACCGGCCAGCAATGCTACCGGTTTTTTGGGACCCCTACGCTCGGAACCGCTTCCGCCGCAACGTAAATCGGTTGCCGGAACCAGCAACGGGCAGGTGGAGGCGTTGCGCAACTATATCTCGCGCAAATATAAAGTGGCGTATGACGCCACGGGTGTACTCGTGAACACCGTCTATCGTGTGGGGCGCGACAAGCAAGTCGATCCCTTGCTGCTGTTAGCGGTCATTGCCATCGAGTCCCGCTACAACCCTTTCGCCGAAAGCGCTGTGGGTGCGCAGGGACTGATGCAGGTGATGACGCGCATTCATCAGGACAAGTTCGATGCCATTGCCCCGGGCAGGGCAGGCGCGCTGGACCCGGTGGCCAACATCCATGTGGGCGCCACCATCCTGAAGGATTGCATCGAGCGGCGTGGATCCGTCAATGGCGGGTTGGCCTGCTATGTCGGCGCTACCGGTCCGGACGATGGCGGCTATGGCGCCAAGGTGCAGGCCGAGCGGCGGCGCCTGGCGTTGGCTTCAGGCATCGCGCTGGCGCGCGACTAAGCTTTTGGCCGGCGCTGACCCCTCGGGCCGGCAGGTGCGAGGGGTTTTTTGCATCCCGGCGGATCATCTGCCGCGAGAGCGTGGCGCTCGACGGTGCCCGGTGCGGACCAGTCCCTGCCGGGCAAAGCGGTATCAAAGCAGTCGTTCGATACGGCCGATGGCTTCCTGCAGGCGGTCCAGCCCAGTCGCATAGGAGAACCGCATCGTGGACAGGCCATGGGCGGGGCCGAAATCCACGCCCGGCACGGCCGCCACGCCGGCTTCGTGCAGCAGGCGCTGCGAGAAAGCCATGCTGTCCATGCCCAAATGACGGATGTCGGCATAGATATAGAACGCTCCATCCGGTTTGACCGGTACCGGAATGCCCAGGCGCTCGAACTCGGGCAACAGGTAGTCGCGGCGCTGGCGGAAAGCGTCACGTCGTTGAGCGTAGATTTTCAGGGCATCGGGTTTGAAGCAGGCCAGGGCGGCGTGCTGAGCCAGGGTGGGCGCGCATATCTGCAGGCTGGCAGACATTTTTTCTATGGTGCTGACCATGGCCTGGGGCACGATCATCCATCCCAGACGCCAGCCGGTCATATGGAAATACTTGGAGAAGCTGTTGATGACGATGATGTCATCGTCCAGCGTCAGCGCTGAGCGCGGCGTCTGCCCATAGGTCAGACCCAGGTAGATTTCGTCCATGATGGTGTAACCGCCGCGTTGGCGCACTTCGGCCAGCAGCGCGGCGAGTTCGTCAGAGGCGATGCTGGTGCCCGTGGGGTTACTGGGCGAGGCGATCAGGACGCCCTCGGTGGCCGTGGTCCAGTTCTCGCGCACGTCTGCGGCGCTGAGTTGAAAACGCTTGGCGGCATTGCTGGGCACCAGTCGCGGCACGCCGCCTGCGGCCAGGACGAAATTGCTGTTGGCCGGATAGGAGGGGTCGGGCATGAGAACTTCTGCACCCGGGTTGACCAGTGCGGCGCTGGCCAGCGCGAGCGCGCCCGAGGCGCCCGCCGTAACGATGACACGTTCCGGGTGGATCGGCGCGCCGAATTCATCGGCGTAGAACTGGGCGATGGCCTCGCGCAATGGCATCAGCCCCCCCGGCGCGCAGTAGCCGCTCAGCCCGGCACGGCTGGCGCGCTCCAGGGCTTCGATAACCTGGGGCGGGGCGGTGAAGTCGGGTTCGCCTATGCCCAGACTGATGATGTCCCGGCCGGCAGCGCTCAAGGCCTGGGCTTCTTTGAAAAGTTCTACAACCTGAAATGTCAGAAAATCGTTGGTACGGCGGGCAAGGCGCGGCATGATGAATCTCACAGCGAAAAAGGGATTTTAGCCATGCAACCGTCTCGTCGCGCCTTTCTGACCGGGCGCAGACCGCCGCGCTCGCCCTGGGATGCGTTTTGCGAGCGGATTTCCGCCGCAGCGGTGGGTGAACTCCAGCAGCAGGAGCGGCCGCGTCTGGTGCTCGGGCATGCTCAGGATGTCTGGCGCGCGCGCGAGCTTGCCGATGCTTGCGGCATCACGCTGGCGCTTTGGGGGGTGCCCACGTGGCGCGAGGAAGCGAACTGTCTGTGGCTGGACCCCGCCGCCTTGAACGGCTGGCGCCACGAGGAGGGGCTGATCGTGGCCGAGCCCGGTTGTGCGGTCGGTGTGCTGGCCGCGCAGGGCTGCGCGCAGTTCGCGCAGGCCGATCCGCAGCAGACAATCGCCGCCTGGCTGGCCACCGCCAGAGGTTTTTCAACGCCTGCTGACAGCGGCCTGCGTGCGGCGACCGTGATGTTTTCCGACGGCACCGTCGAGCGGGTGGGCGGATTCGGCGCGACCGACACCCAGCCCTTGCGCTCTGCCACCCTGCAGAATCTGGTGCCGGCACTTTTTCAACTGGCCGGCAGTGCCGATGCCCAGGCCTGCCAGACGGCAGCAGGCTGGAGCGCATGTTTCCGGCTCGATGCCATGCTCGAGCCGGCCAATCTGGCGCAGGTGCTGCTCGGACATGGCGGTTCGCTGGCCTGGGTCCAGGACAGCTGCTGGACATCGGGCCAGGCCGGCGCCAGCCCGTGCGAGTCCAGTCTGGCGGGTTGGCGGCTGGAGATGCGCATGAAGGCGTTGTTCGATCCGCATGGGCGTTTCCCCGAAATCCGCTACCCGGGAGGGCGAGAGTAAGATAGCAGCACTTTCGCCGGCCCTGGGCCGCAGCGATACCCTGTTTCATTAACGACGTTTATTACTTCCGATCGCCCACCATGGATGCCAATTTTCGCAAAGCCGCGCTGGAATATCACGAGCACGGCCGTCCCGGCAAAATCTCGGTCACGCCGACCAAGCAACTGACCAATCAGCGCGATCTGGCGCTGGCCTACTCGCCTGGCGTGGCCGCGGCCTGTGAAGAAATCGTCGACGACCCGGTCAACGCCTTTCGCTATACCGCTCGCGGCAATCTGGTGGGCGTGATATCCAACGGCACGGCAGTGCTGGGTCTGGGCAACATCGGTGCGCTGGCCTCCAAGCCCGTGATGGAAGGCAAGGCCGTGCTCTTTAAGAAGTTTGCCGGCCTGGATGTGTTTGACATCGAAATCAACGAGACCGACCCGGACAAACTGGTCGACATCATTGCGGGCCTGGAGCCCACCTTTGGTGGGATCAATCTCGAGGACATCAAGGCGCCGGAGTGTTTCACCGTCGAGCGCAAGCTGCGCGAGCGCATGAAGATCCCCGTCTTCCATGACGACCAGCATGGCACGGCGATCACCGTGAGCGCGGCCTTCATCAACGGCTTGAGGGTCGTGGGCAAGGACATCGCCAAGGTCAAGGTCGTCAGTTCGGGCGCGGGCGCGGCGGCCCTGGCTTGCCTGAGTCTCATGGTCGATCTGGGCCTGCCTATCGAAAACGTCTGGGTTACCGATATCGAAGGCGTGGTCTACGAAGGCCGCACCGCGCTGATGGATCCGGACAAAGCGCGTTTTGCGCAAAAGACCGATGCCCGCAAGCTGGCCGAGGTCATCGCCGACGCCGACGTGTTTCTGGGCCTGTCGGCCGGGGGCGTGCTCAAGCCCGAGATGGTGGCCACCATGGCGGCGCGCCCGCTGATTCTGGCGCTGGCCAATCCGACGCCCGAAATCCTGCCTGAAGAGGCACACGCCGTACGCGATGACATCGTCATGGCCACCGGCCGCTCGGACTACTCCAACCAGGTCAACAACGTCCTGTGCTTTCCGTATATTTTTCGCGGCGCGTTGGGCGTCGGCGCCACCACCATCACGCCCGCCATGGAGCGGGCGGCCGTCTATGCCATCGCCGGCCTGGCCCAAGAAGAGCAAAGCGAGGTCGTGGCTGCCGCCTATGGCACCTATGACCTGTCCTTCGGCCCGGATTACCTCATCCCCAAGCCGTTCGACCCGCGCCTGATCGTACGCATCGCACCGGCCGTGGCACGTGCGGCCATGGAAGATGGCGTGGCCACGCGCCCCATCGCCGACCTCGACGCCTATGTCGAGCAGCTGCAGCAATTCGTCTATCACTCGGGCGCGTTCATGAAGCCCCTGTTCGCGTCGGCCAAACGCTTCGTGCGAGAGGGCGGGCGTGCGCGCATCGTCTTTACCGAAGGCGAAGACGAACGTGTCTTGAGTGCCGTACAGGTGGTCGTCGACGAGGGCTTGGCCATACCCATTCTGGTGGGGCGGCCTTCGGTGCTGTCGGCGCGTATCGAAAAATTCGGCCTGCGCCTGCGCCTGGGGCAGGACGTCGAAGTGACCAATCCTGAATACGACGAGCGCTTTCATCAGTACTGGACGACCTACTGGGAGCTGATGTGCCGCCGCGGCATCACCAAAGAGATGGCCCGCGTGGAAATGCGCCGGCGCTCGACGTTGATTGGGGCGGTGATGGTGCGCCTGGGCGACGCCGACGGCATGATCTGCGGGGCGGTGGGCGCCTATCATGACCACCTGCGCTTCGTCGATGAGGTCATCGGTAAGAAACCAGGGGCCAATATCTACGCGGCCATGAACATCCTGCTGCTTAACGAGCGCACCGTGGCCCTGGCCGATACGCATGTCAATGACAATCCGAGCGCCGAGCAGATTGCCGAGATCACGCAGGCGGCGGCCGACGAGATGCGCCGCCTGAACCTGGCACCCAAAGCAGCCCTGCTGTCGCGCTCCAACTTCGGCTCCGGCAGCTCGGCGTCCGGCGCCAAGATGCGTGAGGCGTTGGAAATACTGCATGCCCAGTCGCCTGAGCTCGAAGTCGATGGCGAGATGCATGGCGATTGCGCCTTGGACGAGGCTCTGCGCCTGCGGATTCTGCCGTCCTCCACGCTCAAGGGCGAGGCCAATCTGCTGGTCTGCCCCATCGTGGATTCGGGCAATATCGCCTACAACCTGCTCAAGACGGCTGCCGGCGGCAATGTGGCAGTCGGCCCCTTCCTGCTGGGTGCCAACGCGCCGGTCACTATCCTGACCTCCAGCTCGACCGTTCGTCGTATCGTCAACATGACGGCCATGACCGTGGTAGATGCCAACGTTGCGCGTTGACGCGACGGTCCGCTCACGCGCCACCGGCCTGGTGCTGACCGGCGGTGGCGCACGAGCGGCTTACCAGGTCGGGGTGTTGGCAGCGGTTTTGCAGGTGCTCGATCCACATTGCCGCCCCGGGTTCCCCAACCCTTTCCAGATCATCTGTGGCACTTCGGCCGGCGCGGTAAACGCCGCGGCCCTGGCCTGCCGTGCGGATCGGCCCCATCTGGCGCTGCGGCGCATGCGCCGGCTATGGTCCTCGCTGGACACTAGCATGGTGTACCGCGCCGATACTCCCAGCCTGATCCGAACCGGCGTCCGTTGGCTTGGGCTGCTTTCGCTGGGTTGGATGTATGCGGGCGTGATGCGCAAGCGGCCCCAGTCGCCGCTGGACAGCCAGCCATTGGCCGATCTGCTCGAGCGCCTGCTGAATTTCCGGCGTATGCGTTACAACCTGGCGCACGGTCATCTTTCGGCGCTGGCCATTACGGCATCGGGTTACACCAGTGGCGAGCACCTGACGTTCTATCAGTCAGATCGTCCTATCGAGCCCTGGCACCGCTCGTTGCGCCGCGCTGTTCCCTCGGCCATCGACGTGGATCACGTCATGGCCTCAGCGGCCATTCCTTTCGTCTTCCCGGCTCGGGCCGTGAATGTCCAGGGTCAGACTGAATGGTGCGGGGACGGGTCGATGCGCCAGTTGGCACCCATCAGCCCGGCCATCCACCTGGGCGCTGACCGTGTGTTGGTGATCGGCACCAATTTTCAGGACGAGACCCACCCGGAAAAACGCTCCCAGACGCCGCCCTATCCGTCTTTGGCGCAGGTGGGCGGGCATGCCTTGTCCAGTATCTTTCTTGACGGGCTCTCCACGGATCTGGAGCGCCTGAGCGGCATCAACCGGCTTTTGGCGCATAGTCCTCCCGGGGTGGTGCCGGGCATGCGCCCGGTTGACGTACTGGCCATTACGCCCAGCCAGTCGCTGGACCAGTTGGCACTGGAGCACCTGGACGCCATGCCGGCAGAAGTGCGCACCCTTTTTCGCGTACTCGGTGTATCTTCCGTTCCGGGGAGGTCGGGCGGCGGATCGCTGATGTCCTACCTGCTCTTCGAAGGCGCTTATACGGAACGATTGATAGAACTGGGTTATGCCGATACGATGCGGCGTAGCGAAGAAGTGGTGAAGTTTTTCGAGGAGGCCCAGGCATGACGCGCAACGGCCAGACTACGCTGTTACGACAACTGCGCCGCAGCGGCGCAATCGCGCTCGACGATACGGACAAAGAGTCCATGGTCAACGCGACTCATGAGTTGGGCATGTCCCTGCTCGTGGCCGATTGTGACCGGGCACGCAGCCGCTCCGCGGTCCTGCGCGCCATTGTCAAGGCCGTGGACTTTCCGGAGTTCTTCGGCAGCAATCTGGACGCACTCTACGATTGTTTGTGCGACACCGTGCTGGATCACAAGACCGGCGTGGTGCTCTGGCTATATCGTCTGCACTCCGGTGACCCCGCACTCGAGGAAGACGCCACGGCCATCGAGACCGTGTGCGCCGATGCGGCCGATTTTGCCACCGAAAATGGCCGAGTGTTCTGCTACGTGGTCGAGCATGCAGGCCGTCATCCGGATCCCGAGCCAGGGGTGGCGGCAGCGCCTTACGGCGAGGTCTGAGCCCGGACGGTCAACTCCAGCCGAGCAGGGCGCTGATCGAGGCGATGAGCGCAAGGGCGGCTGTCTCGGTTCGCAAGACTCTGGGGCCGAACCTGACCGAGACGACGCCAGCGGTCTTGGCGGTGGCGATCTCTTCTGCCGACCATCCGCCTTCGGGGCCGATCATGAGGGTCAGCGCCTGGGGGGCAGGCTGCTGGCGCAGCCAGCCGCTCAGATCGTCACCCGCCTGCGGGTGGCACATGAGACGCGGCCCCTGAGCCGGCTGGGCGAGCCACTCGCGCAGCGTCAGCGGTGCGGCAATTTGCGTCAGACGGTTGCGTCCGCATTGCTCGGCGGCCGCTTGGGCCACCCGCTCCCAGTGAGTCAGGCGTTTTTCCAGCCTGGGCCCGCTTAGTTGCAGGACGCTGCGTTGCGCAGCGATGGGCTGCACGGCCGCGGCGCCCAGTTCCACGGCTTTTTCCACGATCCAATCCATTTTGTCGCCGGAGGGCAGCCCCTGCGCGAGGACTATGCGCCCAGGCAGTTCGGCTTCGCGCGGCAGATGCTCGCCCAACTGAGCATGACCCGCTTTGCCTTCGATCTGCAATCGGGCAGGATATTCGCCGCCTTGGCCGTCAAACAGCACGATATCGTCCCCGTCGCGCAGACGCAGTACCCGGATGGCGTGGTGTGCAAGGGCCAGTGGCAGACAAATGCGCTGGCCGGCGGCCAGGGGGGGGTCACAGTAGAAACGAGGCAGACTCATGCGCGAACGGCAAAAACGAGGAAGGAATGCCGTATTTTGGCTCGAAGCCGGCTTCGGACGCCAGCTTTGGGTACGGTTTGCCTGCGCCTCGGATGAGCTTACCCCCAGGTGGTAAAATGTTGTGCTTTCCACCCCCTATCTCTGGCGCCTTGGATGCGAGGCGCCAATGCCAAAGAGCCTTCCGCATGAGCACTCCGATTGTCCCCAAACTAGCCTTGGCGGATGCCATCCGCGTACTCGCGATGGACGCCGTCCAGAAAGCAAATTCGGGGCACCCCGGCGCTCCCATGGGCATGGCGGAAATCGCCCAGGCTCTATGGCTGGGCAACCTGCGCCACAATCCGGCCGATCCGGCCTGGGCCAACCGCGACCGCTTCGTGCTGTCCAACGGCCATGGGTCGATGCTGATCTACGCATTGCTGCACCTGACCGGCTACGCCCTGAGCCTGGATGAGGTGAAGAACTTCCGCCAACTGCACTCCAAAACGCCAGGCCACCCCGAGGTAGGCATTACCGCCGGTGTCGAGACCACCACCGGCCCGCTGGGCCAGGGCTTGGCCAACGCGGTGGGCATGGCGCTGGCCGAGGCGCTGCTGGCCGCGGAGTTCAATCGTCCAGGCCACACCATCGTCGATCACCACACCTATGTGTTCATGGGTGATGGCTGCCTGATGGAGGGCATCTCGCACGAAGCCTGCTCGCTGGCTGGCACGCTCAAGCTGTCCAAACTCATCGGCCTGTACGACGACAACGGTATTTCCATCGACGGCCACGTCGAGCACTGGTTTGGCGACGATACGGCCAAGCGTTTCGAAGCGTATGGCTGGAATGTGATCCGTGGTGTGGATGGCCATGACGTGGCCGCCGTGGACGCGGCCATCAAAGCCGCACGCGCCCAATCCGAAAAGCCCACGCTCATTCTCTGCCGTACCGTCATCGGCAAGGGCGCGCCCACCATGGCCGGGACGCACAATGTGCACGGCGCGCCCCTGGGCAATGACGAGATCGCCGCCGCGCGCACCGCCATGGGCTGGAGTGCCACGGCGTTCGACGTGCCGCAGGATGTCCGTCAGGCTTGGGATTGCCGCGCCGCCGGCGCCGCCGCGCAGGACGCCTGGCAAGCCGTTTTTGCGGGCTACGCCGAGGCGTTCCCGACCGAGGCTGCCGAGTTCTCGCGTCGCATGAAGGGCGAACTGCCTGAAGGGTTTGCGGCCAAGAGCCAGGCGCTCATCGCCGCCACCGCAGCCAAGGGAGAGACGGTCGCCACGCGCAAGGCGTCACAATTTGCGATTACGGAGTTGGCGGGTCTGCTGCCCGAATTGCTGGGCGGCTCGGCCGATTTGACGGGCTCGAATTTCACCGACTGGAAGGGTGTGGGTGCGGTTCGCGCTGCCGAGCAGGGCGGCGTGCATTTTGGCCGCCATATCAACTACGGCGTGCGCGAATTCGGCATGGCTGCCATCATGAATGGCATTGCCCTGCATGGCGGCTACCTGCCTTTTGGCGGCACTTTCCTGACGTTCTCCGATTACTCGCGCAATGCCATCCGCATGGCGGCGTTGATGAAGCAGCGCGTGGTGCACGTGTTCACGCACGACTCGATCGGCCTCGGAGAAGACGGCCCGACTCACCAGTCCATCGAGCATGCCTCCAGCTTGCGCCTGATCCCCAATCTGTCGGTCTGGCGTCCTTGCGATACCGTCGAAACCTCGGTGGCTTGGGATTACGCCGTGATGCGTCCGGCCAGCATCGGCATGGACGTGCACGATGGCGGCCCGACGGCGCTGCTGCTTTCGCGCCAGAACCTGCCCTTTGTGGCGCGCGACGAAGCCACCCTGAAGGCGGTTGCAAAAGGGGGTTACGTCTTGCGTGATGCGCCGCAGGCTCGCGCCGCTATCATCGCAACGGGCTCCGAAGTCGCCATCGCCTTGGCAGCCCAGGAAGCACTGGCCAAGGAAGGTATTGCCGTGCGCGTGGTCTCCATGCCCAGCACCGATGTCTTCGACCGGCAGGATGCCGCCTGGAAGCGCGCCGTGCTGCCCGCGGGCATGCCCCGCGTGGCCGTCGAGGCTGGCGTGACGGCTTTCTGGCACAAGTATGTGGGCCTGGATGGCGCCGTGGTCGGGATCGACCGTTACGGCGAATCGGCCCCGGCCGGTGCCCTGTTCAAGTTCTTCGGCCTGACCACCGAGAAGGTGGCCGAGGCTGTCAAGCAGGTTTTGTAAAAGGAGCTTTCGTCATGACCATTCGCGTCGCTATCAACGGCTACGGCCGCATTGGCCGCAACATCCTGCGTGCCCACTACGAAAACGGCAAGAAGCACGATATCGAAATCGTTGCCATCAATGACCTTGGCGACCCCAAGACCAACGCGCACCTGACGCGCTTTGACACGGCTCACGGCAAGTTTCCGGGCACTGTCGAAGTCGAAGGCGAGTACATGGTCGTCAATGGCGACAAAATCCGCGTGCTGGCCAATCGCAATCCGGCCGAGTTGCCGTGGGGCGAACTCAAGGTTGACGTCGTGCTCGAATGCACGGGCTTTTTCACCACCAAGGAAAAAGCTGGCGCGCACCTCAAGGGCGGCTCCAAGAAAGTCATCATCTCCGCGCCCGGCGGCAAGGATGTGGACGCCACCGTCGTGTTCGGCGTGAATCAAGGCGTGCTGCGTGCCGAGCACACCGTCATCTCCAATGCATCGTGCACCACCAACTGCCTGGCTCCGCTGGTCAAGCCGTTGAACGACACGCTGGGCGTTGAAACCGGCTTGATGACCACGGTCCATGCCTATACCAATGACCAGGTTCTGACCGACGTCTACCACGAAGATCTGCGCCGTGCCCGTTCGGCCACCATGAGCATGATCCCGACCAAGACCGGCGCTGCTGCGGCAGTCGGCCTGGTGCTGCCCGAACTCAACGGCAAGCTGGACGGTTACGCCATCCGCGTTCCGACCATCAACGTGTCCATCGTCGACCTGACCTTCATCGCCAAGCGCGACACCACGGTCGAAGAAGTCAACAGCATCCTCAAGACGGCCGCCGAAGGCGAACTCAAGGGTATCCTGAACTACAACACCGAGCCGCTGGTGTCGGTGGACTTCAACCACAACCCGGCGTCGAGCAACTTCGATGCCACCCTGACCAAGGTCTCGGGCAAGCTGGTGAAAGTGTCGTCCTGGTACGACAACGAGTGGGGTTTCTCCAACCGCATGCTCGACACCACTGTCGCGCTGATGAACGCCAAGTAAGTTGCCATAAGTGCGGAGCTTCCTTCGGGTGGCTCCGGCATGGACAACGGGCCGGACCCCAGGTGCCGGCCTTTTTATCGTCCAGGCACGCTCATAAAAGAAGGAAGACAACATGTCCAAAGTGAACACTCTGTCCGCCCTGGCCAAGGAAGGCAAGCTGGCCGGCAAGCGCGTTTTTATTCGCGCCGACCTGAACGTGCCGTTCGATGACTCCGGGCGCATCAGCGAAGACACCCGCATCCGCGCGTCGGTGCCTGGCATTCGCCTGGCGCTGGATGCCGGTGCGGCGGTGATGGTGACATCGCACCTGGGGCGCCCCAAGGAAGGCGTGCTCACCGAAGCAGACTCGCTCGCCCGTGTCGCGCAGCGCCTGTCGGAAGTGCTGGGCATGCCCGTGCCTTTGCAGCAGAACTGGGTCGACGGTGTGCAGGTCGAGCCCGGCCGAGTGGTCCTGCTGGAGAATTGCCGCGTCAACGTGGGCGAAAAGAAAGACGACGAAGATTTGTCGCGCAAGATGTCCGCGCTATGCGACGTCTATGTCAATGATGCCTTTGGTACGGCGCATCGCGCCGAAGCAACAACGCATGGCATCGCCCGCTTCGCGCCCATTGCCTGCGCCGGGCCCTTGCTTGAAGCCGAACTCGATGCGCTGGGCCGTGCGTTGCATGACCCCAAACGCCCCTTGGTGGCCATTGTCGGCGGCTCCAAAGTGTCGACCAAGCTGTCCATTCTGCAGGCCTTGGCTGGCAAAGTGGATCAACTGGTGGTGGGCGGTGGCATTGCCAATACCTTCATGTTGGCGGCGGGATTGCCTATTGGTAAATCGCTGGCTGAACCAGACCAGATCGCCCAGGCGCGCGCCGTGATCGACATCATGGCCGAGCGCGGCGCGGCGGTGCCGATTCACACCGACGTCGTGTGCGCCAAATCGTTTGGCGCCGAGGCCCAGGCCAGCACCAAGGCCGCGAGCGATGTCGCCGACGATGACATGATCCTGGATATCGGTCCGCAGACAGCCCAGACGCTGGCGGAGATCCTCGAGAAGGCGGGCACCATCGTCTGGAATGGCCCGGTCGGCGTGTTCGAGTTCGATCAGTTCGCCAATGGGACCAAAGTGGTGGCCCAGGCGATTGCCGACTCCGAGGGCTTTTCGATTGCCGGCGGAGGCGACACGCTGGCGGCCATCGCCAAATACCACATCGGCGACAAGGTCGGCTATATCTCGACTGGCGGCGGCGCCTTCCTGGAGTTCCTGGAAGGTAAGTCACTGCCGGCGGTCGCCGTACTGCAGGAGCGTGCGGTCTGATCCGCATAAGACGGCCTTGGCAGGCGTAAGATCGGGTCCTGGCCATTTGTGTGGCCAGGCCCCGGTTGCTTGTGCATGTAATCCATTTTTAGTTGCCGATGAACGTCAAATCCCTGCTCGGACCCAGCCTCACAAAGTGGCGCGGCATGACTGCCCGCTCCGCACGTCAGGATGCGATGGCCGGTTTGAGTGTGGCAGCCGTGGCGCTGCCGGTTGGCCTGGCCTATGCCAGCATGATGGGCCTGCCTGCCGCCAGCGGTTTGTGGGCCGCCATTGCCGGCATGCTGGGTTATGCCGTGTTCGGCGCGTCGCGCACCCTCGTCGTCGGTCCTGACACCGCGACCTGCACACTCATTGCCGCCACCCTGACCGGGCTGTCCATCGTGGACCCGCAAGCGCGTCTGGCAGCGGCAGCCGGCATGGCCGTCGTGGTGGGGTTGGGCTGCTTGCTGGCGCGCATGTTTCGCCTGGGCGTGCTGGCCAACCTGCTGTCGCGACCCGTGTTGGTGGGGTATATGGCAGGCGTGGCCATCACACTGGCGTGCTCCCAATTGGGCACGCTGACCGGAGCCGGGCCGCGACCCGACGATCTGTTGCGGCCGTTCGAGGCCGTCACGCGGCTCATCACCCGAGCGCAACCCGCCACGCTGATCCTGGGGCTGCTTTGCTGCACGGCCCTGGCCGCGCAACGGGTGTGGCGGCCGCGCTGGCCAGGCGCCATCATTCTGGTCGCCGTGACCTGCCTGCTGTCCTGGTTGCTGGACTTTCCCAAACTGGGCGTGGCCGTAGTGGGCGATGTGCCTGCGGGCTTACCCGCTTTTACGCTGCCGGAAGATTTCCGCAATGTTCCCGGGTTTTTGTTGGGGGCAGCGGGTGTTTTGCTAGTGAGTTTTTCCAGCGGTATCGTCACGGCACGCAGTTTTGCCACGGTCAGTGGCGAAGAGGTCGAAGCCAACCGCGAACTGGTTGGGCTGGGGGCATCCAATCTGGCTTCCGGACTTTTCCAGGGGTTCGTCGTAACAGGCGCGGATTCGCGCACTGCGGTCAGCCTGGCCGCGGGAGCGAGCTCGCCCCTGGCCAGTGTCGTGGCCGCACTGACATTGGCGGTGGTTCTCAGCGTGGCCACGGGGCTGCTCTACTGGTTGCCGCAAGCCACCCTGGCCGTGATTCTGCTCTTTGCTGCCATGCACCTGTTTCAATGGGGAGCGTTCGTGCAATTGGCACGCATTTCCCGCGCAGAGTTGGGCTTTGCGATGCTGGCTGCGGTGGGCGTGGTGATCTTCGGCGTGTTGGGTGGTGTCATCACGGCCGTCACGGCTACGCTGATGTATGTCATGTATGTCACGGCCAATCCGCGCGACGCTTTGCTGGGGCGCCTACCCGGAGATCGCGCGCTGTGCAAACTGCATCTGAATCCCACGGCCGAGCCGGTGCCGGAGACCGTCATCTGGTTGTTCGAATCGTCGATCTGGTTCTTCAATGCGGACGCTTTTCGCCGGCGAGCCCGTGACGTGGTGTCGCTGGCAGGCAATGCCCGATGGTTCATTCTTGACGCTGAAGCCATGACGCATGCCGATGCGGATGCGGTAGACGCTTTGTTCACGCTCAAGCGGGAGCTGCAGGCGCGTGATACGGTCATGATGATTGCCGGAGGCCACGGCCTGTTTCGTACCGCCATGGAGCGCAGTGGCCTGATCGAAGCCGTGGGCGCGGAGCGCGTATTCGTCAGCGTCGAACAGGCTGTCGCAGCCATCGAGCGGCATAGCGTGCCGGTCTGAACGACGCGCGCCTTGCTGTCGACATGGCTGCGCCGCCGGCACTGGCGAACGAGCGGGCGCAGGCGCCATCAATCGACGATGTGATAGCCGCCGTCTATGTAGATGGTCTGGCCCGTCATGCGACGTGCGGCGTCTGTGGCCAGCCAGGCCGTGGCTTCGCCTACGTCGTCGATGTCGACCAGGCTGCGTATCGGCGCCTTTTCCTGGGCTTTATAGAGCAAGTCGTCAAAACCGCTGATGCCGCTGGCGGCCCGGGTCTTCAAGGGACCGGGTGAAATGGCATGGACACGTATGCCTTGCGGGCCGAGCTCGGCCGCCAGATAGCACGTGGCGGACTCCAGTGCCGCCTTCACCGGGCCCATCATGTTGTAGTGCTCGACGACCATTTCGGAACCGTAATAGCTCATGCAAAAGAGGGTGCCGCCGCGAGGCATGAGCGGCTCGGCCAGATGCGCCATGCGGATGAAGGACCAGCAGGAGATGTCCATGGCGGTCAGAAAACCCGCGCGCGAGCAATCCGTCACGCGGCCCTGGAGGTCGTCTCGAGGTGCATAGGCGATGGCGTGCAGCACGAAGTCCAGTTCGCCCCATTCGGCGGCGAGACGTTAGAAAACGGCTTCGAGCTGGCCTGATTGATTCAGGTCCAGCGGCATGAGCAGCGTCGTATCGAGTTGGCGGGCCAGCGGCTCGACATGGGGGAGGGCCTTGTCATTCAGATAGGTGATGGCCAGTTCGGCTCCCATGGCGCGGAAGGCTTTGGCACAACCCCAGGCGATGGAGTTGCCGTTGGCGATACCGGTGATCAGACCGCGTTTTCCAGCAAGCGCTTTCATCGTGCCGAAACCAGATCCAGCGTGTGCTGCGCAATGATGAGTTCTTCATTGGTGCGCACGACGTACACGCCTATCTTGCTGTCTTCAGTGCTGATGCGCGGCCCATGGCCCTTATTGCGCTCGTCGTCGATGTGTACGCCCAACCATTCCCAGTGGCGCGCAATGCGCGCCCGCATGCTCGCGGAGTTCTCGCCGATGCCGGCGGTGAAAATGAAGGCATCGATGCCGTTCATGGCACAACCCAACCCGACCATGCCCTCGGCCACCCGCCAGGCAAAATAATCCAGCGCCAGGCGTGCGGCCGGCGCATCGCTGGCTTCGAGTTCGCGCATGTCATTGCCGATGCCGGACAGGCCCTTGAGCCCGCACTCGTGGTAGAGAAAATGCTGGATCTCGTCGTGGCTCATGCCACGTTCCATGAGCCAGAGCCCGATGCCGGGGTCCAGACGGCCGGGGCGGGTGCCCATGGGCAAGCCTTCAAGTGCGGTAAAGCCCATGGTGCTGTCCATGCTCTTGCCGTCGAGCATGGCGCAGGCCGAGACGCCCGACCCGAGATGAGCCGCAACGATCTTGCCCCCCTTGAGGTCGGGCAGGGCGCGCTGGAGACGCTGCGCCACGTACTCGTATGACAAGCCATGAAAACCGTAGCGGTGCACACCTTCCTGATACATCGTCTCGGGTACGGCGTATCGATCGGCCACGGCCGAGTGAGTGCGATGAAAGGCGGTATCGAAGCAGGCCACTTGAGGCAACGCGGGCAGCCGCTCGCGGATGACTTGTATGGGAGCCAGATTGTTGGGTTGATGCAAAGGCGCCAGCGAGGTGTAGCTTTTGAGTTTGTCAATGATGGCGTCATCGACCAGCACCGGAGTGTGCAAGTCGGGACCACCATGCACGACGCGGTGCCCTACGGCCAGCGGCGAGCCGCTCAGGTGGCCACTGAGCCAGGTGCCGACGACTTCCTGGGCATCGCGCACATCCGCGGCGTGGCGCGGCGCGATTTGTCGATCGGTCATGGTCTGGCCGTGGGCATCGCGCACCACCAGGCGTGAATGCTGCGTGCCTATGCCTTCGAGTTGTCCGCCCAGGATGGGGCTGAGCTCGCGCGCCTCGCTGATGCCATACAGATAGAACTTGATGCTGGAACTGCCCGCGTTGATGACGAGGATGGTGTTCTGGCTGTTCATCGACGGCCTCATTGAATCGGAGCGTTGCGGGCCAGATGGTTGGCGTAGATCATGGCTACTGCGCACGAGGCCAGTCGTGAGCGTGCGCTGTCGGCCCGACTGGTCAGGATGATGGGCACGCGTGCGCCCAGCACGATGCCGGCAGCATCGGCGCCGGCCAGAAAGGTGAGGTTCTTGGCCAGCATATTGCCGGCTTCCAGATCGGGGACGACCAGGACCTGGGCGCGGCCAGCTACGGGCGATACGATGCCCTTGACCTTGGCCGCTTCGAGGCTGATGGCATTGTCCAGCGCCAATGGACCGTCGAGCAGGCCGCCCACGATCTGGCCGCGATCGGCCATTTTGCAAAGCGCAGCTGCCTCCAGCGTGCTGGGAATGGTTCGTGTGACCTGTTCGACCGCCGACAGGATGGCGACGCGAGGCGCACCCAGCCCCAAGCCCAGGTGTAGTTCGATCACATTGCGGATGATGTCGGCCTTGGTATCCAGATCAGGGAAGATGTTGATGGCCGCGTCCGTGATGAACAGCGGCTCGACGTAACTGGGCACGTCCATGACGAAAACATGGCTGATCCGCCGCCCGGTGCGTAGACCCGTGTCGCGTGCCACCACGTCATGCATGAGTTCGTCAGTGTGCAGACTGCCTTTCATGAGCAGCGATGCTTGCCCGCAGCGCACACGTTCGACCGCGGCAGCCGCCGAAGCATGGCTGTGCGGAGTATCGACGATTTCCACCGACGTCAGGTCCAGGCCGCACTGCTCGGCCACTTCGCGGATTTTGCGTTGCGGACCGACGAGAATCGGCACCAGCAGGCCCAGCCGGGCCGCCTCGATGGCCGAACTCAGGGACGCCTCGTCGCAAGGGTGGGCGATCGCGCAAGTGGCGGCAGGCAACTCGCGCGCGCGTTCGATCAGGCGTTCGTAGTGGGGGGCACGGGATTCTGGCATGGATCAGTCTCCAATACTTAGCCGCGTTTGCGAGTGCGCGGCTGCTTCAGCGGGATGACATCGGCGCTCTTGCGCGCCGGCTTGTCTGCCGTTTTCGCAGCGGCCGTCCTGGCGGCGGTTGTGGACTTCTTGGGGGCAGCCTTGCGGGTTGCCGTTTTGCCAGGAGTTTTCGTCGCGACCTTGGTGGCAGCGGTCTTGGTGGCCGTTTTGGCGGCTCGGCCGGCAGCGGGCTTGTCCGTCAGGCGGCTGGCGCGGCGTTTGTCCGGCAGCTCCAGCCCCGAGGCTTGCAAGGCGGCGCGGCCAACCTCCGTGGCCCCGAACGCGTCGATCAACGGCAGTTGCGAGAGGTCCTGGGGCTGGCCGCCTTCACGGCGTCGTGCCCGCCGCTCGGCTGTCTCGAACAGGCGCTCCATCTCCTGGAGCACTTCCTGAGCGCGCGGTGTCAGCGGCTGCGTGGCTTCGACGATGTGGCGCATCGTGGCCAGTATCAGGCGGATACCATCGGCCGAGACATTCTCAAGCAGCTTGGGGATGGCTCGCACCGCAGCCGGCCCGTCCATCAGCATGAGCAGCGCCTGGTCGCGCACGGCGTCTTTGAAACCTTGCAAGGAGATGCTGGTCTCGGAGTCGGCGCGCAGCCGGCGGATCATGGCGTAACTGCGTTCATCCAGGCCGCCGCCGGCCCCCGAGACGGCCAGCACCATGCGGATGGCGGCTTCGCGTGCGCCGCCCTGGTTCATGCGCGCACGCAACTCTGCGTGGCGCGTGCGCATGAAGTCCAGGTGCTCGGGCGAGACTCCTGGATGTTTACGTGGCGCACCGGGGCGTGCGCCCAAACCGGCCAGATTCTGCGCCGGCAGCGAGCCGTAGATATTCATGAAACTGCGTTCGACGGCCGCATCCCGCAACTCGGTGAAGATCTCCAATCCGGCCACAATGGCCTGTGAGACCATCTGCTGGGCCACGAGAAAGGGGTTGTCGGCAGCGATGGGTTCGCGGTGTTCACGCACCTGCTCGGCGACCTGGGCGATGGGCGCAATGGCAGGATTGCGATCGGAGATCAGTTCGTAAGGCAGGCGCAGCGGATGCAGGCGTTGTGCCCACTCGGCCGTTTGCGGCGTGACGGCAGCTTTCACCCACGGCTGCACGAAGCTGCGGTACATCCCCAGATTGATGTCCGAGATGCGGGCGACGGCGGCAAAGCGGCGGTCGTCTTCCTCCAGCCGTTGCACGATCTCGCGCACGTCATCCAGGTTCCGGCGGGCGAACGACAGCACGTAGTTGCCCTGGGCCAGGTCGGCGTTGGCAGTCTGCGGCGTTTTATCGGCGATCTCGGTCTGGTAAATACCCGGTGGCAGAACATCGATCATGTCGATATTGCTGGTGAACTCCTGATGCTCTTTGCGTGCCACACTGCCGGACACGAAGATGCCCAGATGGCCGACGCTTTCGTGCACGGCATACACGATGGTCTGCCCATGGGCGATGACCTCTTTGTCATCCTGATAGAGATCGGTAATCCAGCCCAGCGCCTGAGGCGGCGGCGTGATGTTGTCACCCTTGGAGCAGAACACGATGATGGGTGATCGGATATTGCGCAGATCGATACGGATGCCATCGGAGGTCACCAGGCCGGCTGTGGCCAACCGGTTGCCGATGAACAGGTTGTCGACGATGTACTGGATTTCAGGGGCATTCAAAAAGACATGGCCGCCCCACTATTTTTCGAATTCGAGGTAACGCGGCGCTTCGGTATCGACTTTGGAGTACAGGTTGTACTGCTTGCTCCACAACGTATTGGCCGGGTTGAGGTTCTCGAAGTTCTGCACCAGCCAGGCGCCATCGAACTTGCCGTTGCCCATATCGCTGGTCATCTCGGTCAGCCAGGAACCGCCCAGCAGGCCGCCCGAGTAACGCATGGGATTCTTGTGGCGCCAGCCTGCCCAGTAGGAAAGCGGGGCACCGGCGACGATGATGGGTCCGAACAGCTCAGGCCGCATGGCGGCGGTCATCATGATCTGCCAGCCGGCCTGGCAATTGCCCACGACTACCGGCTTGCCCTCGGCGTCGGGATGTCGGGCGATGATTTCTTCGAGAAAGCGCGCTTCGGCGCGCATGACGTCCTCGACCGTCTGGGTCGCGGTGGGTTGGGGCAAGAACGACGCGAAGTAGCAGGGGTGGCCCGCGCGGACCGCGACGCCGATTTCGCTTTCGGGCTTGAAGCCGCCTATGCCGGGGCCGTGTCCGGCGCGCGGGTCGACCACCAGGAAGGGTCGTTTTTCGGGGTCAGCGGGCGTCTCGGCCGGCGGCACGATGCGCAAGAGCATGTAATTGACGGGACGCTGGAACTCTCGTGCATCGAGCAGCACTTCGGAGTCCATGGCCAGCACATTAGGCTCGTGCTTGGCCATGTGCACCAAGTACTGGTTGCCCCGTTGGCGCATGACGTCCGTGTAGAGCACGCTACGTTGCCAGGCATCGACGCCATAGGCATAGGCGGCTTGCCACAGGGCCGGGCCGGGTAACGCCTGCAGCGTGTCGGCAGACAGGCCTGGCAGGGCCGGCTTGAACCAGGAAGAAAGTAGTGCCGTGTAAGGATCACCCTGGCCTGCGGGCGTGCCGGTGGGGGGGACTGGGGGGCGTTGCCCTTAACTGCCATGGCGGTCTCCTGCTTGATCGGCTTTTGGCCGGCTCCCCCAAAGGGGGTGGATAACTCCATTACACCCCAAACTCATGCTGCGCTGCAACAATGGGGTTTGGCTGGCGCCGAATACCGGGCAAACCGGATCAGGCTGACCGCCTCGGCCGGCTGCGCCCCACGGCCGGGGTGGCCAGTGCGGACAGGCTGTCGCCTGGCCCAAGGCCGCCTAACTGCGCGCCTCCTGATTGTGCCGCAGCCAGCGTTGCACGGCTGGCCTTTGCCATTGGAGGTCGGCGTAGGCGGCAAGCCAATCAGGCAGTTCAGCTCGCCGCAGGCGCTTGAGCATCACCGCCAATTCGGTGTCCGCAATAGACCAGGTGTCGAACAAATTAGTCTGTCCCGGTTTGAGCAGCAACTCAGCCACCCGCAGCAGCTTGGCCATGGCGGGCATGGCGGCATCGCTCAGGGACGCATCGGCTTCGCTGTGGAAGACCGCAATCGTGCTGCGCTCTTGCCGCAATGCCATCAGGTCGCTGCGCAGCCAGGCCTGCAACTGCCGCGCGCGGGCGCGCAGGCGTACATCGGCCGGGTAGAGCGCCACATATTCCGGCGCCGGGAAGCACTCTTCGAGGTATTCGAGGATGGCGCTGGACTCGGTCAGATGAAAGCCGTCGTGCGACAGGGCCGGGACGCGGCAGGTAGGTGCCCGTTGGGTATAGGGCGCCATGAATTGTTCACGGGCGTCCAGGTCGACCAGACGGACTTCGAAGGGCAGGCCTTTTTCCTGCAGGCCCACGTGCGCCGACATGGCATAGGGACTGAGAAAATTGGAATCGAGGTAAAGGGTCAGTGCAGGGTTCAACAGAGATCTCCGACAGCGCAGTGCGTCTGCTCTCCAAGCGTAGCGCAAGCGCTACGCCGGGTCACCGGGCCTGTGGCGTGGTGGCCTCAATCAACAATGAAAAGGCGGGCCCCGACTGGGGTGGATGAGCGATGGGCTTCGGCCTGGTCGGCTACCTGATAGCTTGTGCCGGGAGTCAGGATGAAGCGCCGACCATCTTCCAGTTCGGTGTGCAGCTCGCCCTCGAGGCAGAACAGGATATGGCCTTTGTGACACCAGTGATCGGCCAGGTAACCGGGCGTGTACTCCACCATGCGGACCCGGATGTCGCCGAACTGACACGTGCGCCAAAGCGCCTTGCCAGTGTCGCCCGGGTGTTCGGTGACAGGCACCTCGCTCCAGTCGGTCACGCCAAAAGGGATGTCTTGCAGCTTCATGATTGAGCTCCAGATCTGCGGTGGGTTCAGGCCAGTTTCTTTTGCCAGAACTGAGCCTGGCCGGTGGTTTCGTCCAGGGTGTAGCCTTCGTAGCCGGCCTGGCTATAGAGCGCGCGGGCGGGTTCGTTGCCTTGCAGCACTTCCAGCGTAATCTTGCAGCACCCCAGCTCGCGCGCCAGGTCGTCCAGCGCAGACAGTAGTTTGCGGCCGACGCCCTGGCCTCTGAAGCGGGCCGAGACCATGAAGTCGTGCAGATTCAGCAGAGGGCGGCAGGCAAAGGTCGAAAAGCCTTCGAAGGTGATAGCCAGCCCCGCGGGCTGCTCTTGTGACCAGGCCAGGAGCACGTGCGTGCCTGGGCGGCGCGCCAACGCGCCAATGAGGTTTGACCGGGTATACGCAGGTAGCGGTTGCGAGCCCCCCATGGGGTCACGGGCGTATTCATCCAGCAAGTCCAGCACAGCCTGCGCATGGCTGGGGTCCTGTAAATTGGCTTGGGTGATGACGGTCACGGCAGTCTCTGACTCGGTGTTGATGACGATCCGTGATTATGCCGTGCGCCGCCGCAGCCTCCGTGGCGATTGAAAATTCACGGCATAACCCCTATCTTGTAGAAATTGCACGGCTTGCGTGCCGACGCCCGCGCCAAGCG
Source organism: Bordetella holmesii (assembly GCF_020735985.1). NCBI lineage: Bacteria > Pseudomonadati > Pseudomonadota > Betaproteobacteria > Burkholderiales > Alcaligenaceae > Bordetella > Bordetella holmesii. The sequence continues at coordinate 1,929,288 of NZ_CP085973.1, read as the reverse complement.
CGGCTGGCCGGTGCCGGCTGTTGATCCCCACCGGGCATGGCCCTGTGGCACTCACTCATGGAAGAGAGCCGGAATATGGAGTTCAAGGACTACTACAAGATTCTCGGCGTGGAGAGCTCCGCCTCCGAAGACGACATTCGCCGCGCCTATCGCAAGCTCGCACGCAAGTATCATCCCGACGTCAGCAAAGAAGCGGACACCGAGACCCGCATGCGCGAGGTCAACGAAGCCTACGACGTTCTGCGCGACAAGGAGAAGCGACAAGCCTACGACAACCTGGCCGCAGGCGTGTCGCCCGATGGCGGGTTTGAGCCGCCGCCAGGCTGGGACCAGGGGTTCGAGTTTCATTACCAGCCCGGCGAAGGCGACGGCGACGGTCGGTTCAGCGGCTTCTTCTCGGCACTGTTCGGCGGCCAGCAACGCAACCGCGCCCGCCAGGAGAATTTCCGCGCGCGCGGGCAGGACCAGCACGCTGCCATCGAGGTCGACATCGACGATGCGCTGGGCGGCGCCACGCGTGAGATCAGCCTGCGTTCCATGCAGGCCGACGCCCAGGGCCAGCCGCAGATTCATACCCGCACGCTCAGCGTGAATATCCCTGCCGGGGTTCGGGAAGGACAGTTCATACGCTTGACCGGGCAGGGCATGCCCGGCTATGGCGGGGGCGAAGCGGGCGATCTTTATCTGGAAATCCGCTTTCGGGCCCACGATCGGTATCGCGCCGAGGGTCGCGATCTGTACATGGAGCTGCCTATCACCCCCTGGGAAGCCGCGCTGGGCGCTTCCATCCAGATCCCTACGCCGGGTGGCCAGTTGGAAGTGTCTGTGCCCGCCGGTTCGAAAAGTGGCCGCAAGTTGCGGCTGCGCGGCCGCGGAATCCCAGGCAATCCGCCGGGCGATCTCTATCTGGTGCTTGAGCTGGCGCTGCCGCCTGCCGACACGGAGGCGGCACGCCAGGCCTATAAAACGCTGGCTGAACAACTGCCGTTCAATCCGCGTCGCCATCTGGGGGTTTGAAGATGAAATCCGTCACCATCACGCACACCACCGTCATCTGCCCTACTGATCCGCTGACCGCCGAGGAGTTGGCTCGCGCCTGCCAGGCGGAGATCGATTGGGTCGTCCGCCTGGTCGAAGTGGGGATCGTTGCCGCGCACGGCAGTCACCCCGCGGCCTGGCGTTTCGAGAGCGCCGATCTGAGCCGTGCCCTGGGCGCGCGGCGTCTGGAGCGCGACTTTGGCGCGGGACTCGACGCGGCAGCGCTCATTCTGGACATGGAGCAGGAAATCCGCCGTCTCAAAGGGCAAATGCGCGCGCTTGGCCTGAGCCGATAAGGGTCCGACAGGTTCGGCCACTCTTTACAATAAGGGGTTTACACAAGCTGTGAACCCATGAAACGCGATGTCTTAGCCGTGCCCGCAGGCACGCAGGCAGGTCTGCGAGCCTGCGTGCCTGTGATGATCGGCTACTTTCCTGTGGCGGTGGCCTTTGGTATTGCGGCGTCCGGGGTCGGTCTGGCACCTTACCAAGTCATCCTGATATCGACGCTGGTGTATGCCGGCGCAAGCCAGTTTCTGCTGCTGGCGTCCATCAAGGCGGGCACGCCCTGGATATGGGTGGTGGCCCTGTGCTCGGTGCTCAACGCACGGCATTTGCTCTATGGTCCCATCCTGGCCCGGCTGTTGCCGCCGTCACTGCGTACGCGGCTGCGGTTGGCGTTTCTGTTGACCGACGAAGTCTTCGCCACGGCACTGCATCAGCTCGCAGAGGTTTCGCCCGCGCAGCGCGGGCGCTGGATGGCGGCGCTGGGGCTGGCAGCCTGGTTGACATGGATCGCGGGTACGGCCGTCGGCGTGTATGCCGGCGACGGCCTGGAGCAGCACTATCCGGTGCTGTCGCGAGTCATGCGTTTTGCCCTGCCGGCGCTCTTTCTTGCTCTCGTATGTCAAACCGCCAAGCGCGGCCTGCTGCGGCCGCTGTTGGCCGGTTTCGGCGTCAGCGCGCTCTTGACGGCGGGGGGCTTTGGCACCCTGGGTATTTTGCTTGGCGCACTGGCCGGTTGCCTGTGCTTTCGCAAGGAAAAAGCATGAGCGGTGGGTTGCAATTCTGGGTGGCGGTGCTGGCGATGGCCGTCATCACCTATTTGACGCGCGGGCTGCCGTTCATGCTGTCGGCGCGCAACCGGCTGCTGCGTAAACTCACCGAAGAGGGGTCAAGATTGTCTGCCCTGGGCCCGGCGTTATTGGCCGCGATAGCCGCCGCCGTGATCGTGCCGGACCTCTGGGGGGAACAGCGCGTCGCCGATCTGGCTCCCTATATGGCGGGTCTGGCAGCGACAGCCTTGACCGCCCGGCTGGCCGGCAACAGCGGCGTGGCCGTTATTGCCGGGCTGCTTGTCTACGGCGGCGTGCTGGCGGGGCTCGGCTGACCGCCTTTCGGTGGCGCCGCAGCGGGCCCCAGCCGCGTTGGCTGGCCCGTGGCGCTCGTGCGCGTCAGCCGATGATCTTCAGGTCCAGCCAATACAGTCCGGCTGCCAGCAGCATCGAGGTCGGCAGAGTCAACACCCAGGCCAACAGAATGTTGCGCACCGTGCTGCCATGCAGGCCGCTGCGGTTGGCGACCATGGTCCCGGCCACGTCGGAAGACAACACATGCGTGGTCGACACGGGCAGGCTGAAGACATTGGCCAGCCCGATGGCACCCACCGCGGTAAGTTGCGCTGACATCCCCTGAGCGTAGGTCATACCTTGCTTGCCGATTTTTTCACCGACGGTATGCACCACACGCCGCCATCCCACCATGGTGCCTATCCCCAGCGCCAGGGCGACGGCCACGATCACCCACAATGGGGCGTACTCGGTCGTGGCGGTGAGATCGGCGCGTAGGCGCTGCAAATCGGTGCGTTCGCGCGTATCGAGATTTTGCTGCGCAAGCACTTTCTTGGCGGTGTCGTCCAGACAGAGCAGATAGCGGCGAACGGCTACGCGGCTGTCTGGAGCCAGTTCGTTGTAGTTGTGCACGCCTTGGAGGCGGGTCTGCAGCGCGTCTATGGTGGCCGTGGTCAGTTGAGGGTCACAGCGGAAGTTGGCCGGCAGGTCGCTGCCCTTGCCGCCTCGCGACAAGGCAAGATAGTCGCCCAACGTGGGGGCGTTGCGCTCATAGAAGGCCGACAAGTGGGAGGCGGCATCGCGGGTGCGGTCGATCTGGTAGGTGGTGGCGTTGACGTCCAGCACGAACTTCGCCGGCACGATGCCGATGAGCACCAGCATGATCAATCCGATGCCTTTCTGCCCATCATTGGAGCCATGCACGAAGCTCACGCCCATGGCCGAAAGCACCAACACCAGCCGGTTCCAGAAAGGGGGGTGTTTCTTGGCGTCGAGGGCGCGACGTTGTTCCGGCGTCTTGTGCATTTTCGATAACGGGAAAAACCGTTTGAGCAGCAACAGGACGCCACCGGCGATGACAAAGCCGGCGATAGGCGAAACCAACAGCGACAACCCGATGTCGATGGCTTTGCCCCAGTTCACTCCTGCACTCAGCGGCAGGTCGGTCAGTAGCGCATTGGCCAATCCCACGCCAAGGATGGACCCGATCAGGGTATGCGAACTGGAGGCAGGAATGCCGAAATACCAGGTGCCGAGGTTCCAGGCGATGGCGGCAGCCAGCATTGCGTACACCATGACCAGGCCGCGGCCGGTGTCGACGTTGATGAGCAGCTCGACCGGCAATAGGTACACGATGGCATACGCCACCCCTACGCCACCGAGCAGCACGCCCAGAAAGTTGAAGGAACCGGAAAGTACGACGGCCAGATGCGGCGGCATGGCCTTGGTGTAGATGACGGTGGCCACCGCGTTGGCCGTATCGTGAAAACCGTTGATGAATTCGAAAGCGAGAACGAAAGCGAGGGCCAGGACTAGGCTGAGACCTACCCAGAGGTCCAGGCCGGAGAAGAGATCGAGCATGGGTGCGAGCCGATGTGGAGTCCCGAGATTATTGCAGATTTGTGACTCGTCCCTGAGCCGGTGAGCCTTGCGGTAGCATTTTGTTTTTGGGCCAAGCCCTCACGCCTACGTTGGAGCCGCCATCCATGATGTCCGTAACTATGTCCCCCATTCGCCGTAATCACCCCGACGAGCTGATTGTTGGACTGGTTTCGGTCTCCGATCGGGCAAGCGCCGGGGTGTATGCCGATCAAGGTCTGCCCGCGCTGCGCGACTGGCTGGGTCAGGCGCTGGTCTCGCCCTGGCAGGCGGTCGAGCAACTGGTGCCGGACGAGCGCGAGGCCATTGCCTCGGCGCTGGTTGCGCTGGTGGATCAGGCCGGTTGCGACCTGGTTCTCACCACCGGCGGCACGGGGCCGTCGCGGCGCGATGTCACGCCCGAAGCCACGCTGGACGTGGCGACGCGCCAGATGCCCGGTTTCGGGGAGCAAATGCGCCAGATCAGCCTGCAGTTCGTACCCACGGCCATTCTGTCGAGGCAAGTGGGCGTGTTGCGCGAGAGCGCCGGTCATGCGGCCTTGATCCTGAACCTGCCGGGTCAGCCCAAGGCTATCCGCGAGACACTGGAAGGCTTGCGCAACGACGATGGTTCGGCCCGGGTGCCGGGCATATTTGCGGCGGTGCCTTATTGTATAGACCTCATAGGCGGGCCGTATATCGAGACGCGCGAGGCCATCGTCAAAGCGTTTCGGCCCAAGTCCGCGTTGCGACCCGCCCGAGGTTGAATCCGGGCCCTGCGGTATAGTTGGGCGCAGTTTCTCGCTGTCTGGAATCGCTAATGACCCTTCGTATCGCCTTCATCGTCGCGCTGGCCGCACCCTTGGCCGCCTGCGTGACCGCCCAGAATATCCGGTCGCTCGATCCGTTGTTCTATGGCTCCACCCAACGCAGTGCCCAGCAATATACCGAGTGTGTGAGTGCGGCCTGGAAAGGGATGGGGGTCAATTTCACCCAGCAACCACTGCGCGACGGGCTGGAGCTAGTGGTCGATGGCTCGCTGGGTGTTGAGGCGGTGCTCAGCGCCAGCACCTATCGTGGCAAGACGGACGTGAAGCTGGCTTCGCGTCTGCCGCAGCGTTCGCAGCCCTTGGTCGAATCGGCCAATCTTTGCCTGTGAGACGGCGCGCGCTCTTGCTTGCAGGCTTGGCCGTTTCGGCATGGCCGATGGCTGCCGTGCTTGCCCAGACGCGGGGTTATATTGCCCGCAGTCTCAACCAGCCTGTGCCGGGTGGCGTGGCCGTCGTCGACCTGGGTGTCGCGGGCAAGGCCCCGGCGGCTACCTTTCAGGCTCGCCCGGTGCTGGTGGTGCGTGACAGTGACACGCGCTGGGTGGCCGTGGTTGGCCTGAGCTTGAAAGTGCCCGTGGGGCAGCAGAAGCTGTCGGTCACCCAAAACGGCGCCGCGCGTGAACTGGCCTTTGCCGTGCGCGGCAAAGAGTATGCCGCGCAGCACATCACGCTCAAGAACCGGCGTCAGGTCAACCCCGATCCGCAGGACCTCAAACGCATCGAGCGGGAGTTGGCCGCGCAGAATGCCGCGTATGCCGCGTTCCGTGCCGATGTCACGCCCAGCAATGTCATCCTGGATCGTCCTGTGCGGGGCGGCCGTCTGTCCAGCCCATTCGGGTTGAGGCGGTTTTTCAACGGCCAGGAGCGCAACCCTCATTCGGGGCTGGACTTTGCAGTGCCGGCCGGCACGCCCATCAGGGCACCGGCAGCGGGCAAGGTGGTGCTGGTAGGGGATTATTTTTTCAATGGCAAGACGCTGTTCATCGATCACGGACAAGGGCCGATCAGCATGTTTGCCCATTTGTCGGCCATCGACGTCGAACTGGGTGAGGAGGTCGCGCGCGGTGCCTTGGTGGGCAAGGTGGGTGCCACGGGGCGGGCGACCGGACCGCATCTGCACTGGAATGTCAGCCTCAACGATGCGCGCGTCGATCCGGCAATTTTTATCCAATAAACGCTAGGCGTTGCTGGCCACACGCTCGCCATTGACGCAGGTCTCATAGACGCGTTGCGCGTATTCCAGCTCGCGTTCGATGCGCTTGTGAAGCTCATACTGCTGCTCGAGGCAGATGTCGAACTTGATCCTGGCCTGCGCGTAGTCCAGGCCGGTGTGCCGCAGGCTGTTGATGAAGTTCTCGCGCGATTGCATCAGCAGCGCGATGCCGCGCTCGCCATGCTCGTGCGCGCGGCGAGCCTGGGCCAGGCGATCGGCGGCCTGGCGCAGCGTTTCAGCGGGTTGGGGGCTGAGGGTACTCATGCCGCGATTTTCCCACGCCGGCGGCAACGGCGATTGCGCCAGAACAGGCCGTGAAGCGGCGCTGTTCCCGTTTCAGCGCAACGGGTGCCGAACGATCAGCGGCGCACCATCGGACGCGACGGGCTGGAAGAGGGGCGTTCGTCTTTGTGACGGAAGTTGATGCGCCCTTTGGTCAGATCATACGGCGATATTTCCAGGGTGACGCGGTCGCCAGCCAGGATGCGGATGCGGTGCTTGCGCATACGGCCAGAGGCGTAAGCGCCGACTTCAACGCCGTTGTCCAGGGTGACGCGGTAGCGGCTGTCGGGCAGCACTTCGTCGACGATGCCTTGCAGCTCGATGAGTTCTTCTTTCGCCATGTATAGACTCCTTTATCAGTGCGCGCATGCCGGTGGCATACGCCAAACGCCCAGCGCAATAGAGCAGTGCGGTGCAGAGGCAACGCAACTGGCACGGGTACGGGCCGGCCCCGAAAGGGCCTGGATAAGGCGGGTACTCACGCCGCGAGGGCAATGTGCGCGGTCAGGCGCGGCTTGGTCGCGGCAAGTCGGACTTGCCGGAAGACGCAGCGGGTGGCGGTAAACCGCAACCCGCGAGGCCTGGGGGAGAACGCGAAGACGCTCTATTGATGAACCCGACCAGACCCAGTGGATAGGACTGTTTTAATTGTAGCGCGGATACCACGATGTGCCTAGCACAAACCCCTAAGCCTGTCTGAGCGCCCCGTCGTTTCGGCCCGGTTTGATGTCAAAACGCATCAGTTCGTCGGTTCGGGGCCCGTCCGGCATGCACGGGCTGTCATGCAGGCGTCGTATCGTGCCCGGCATCATGATGCTCAAACTGAACTCTTCGCCGGTTTCCTGCGCGCTCGGGGTTGCGGCGTTTGCTTTGCTGGCCGCGGCACTGCACGTCCTGCTGGTCCTTTGGGCCGGCAGCCGGATGGGAGCTGCCCCGGCAGGTTGGGTCTGGCGCCTCGCCCTGGGGGTGCTCATGCTGTCCGTGGGGGCGCTCGCGCTGGGTGAATATCGACGCGAGCACCTGATGGGAGGGCTGCGCCAGGATCTGGAGACCCGCGTACAACGCGTCTGCCGCGAGGCCGAGGGCATTGTGCGCCGACTGGTTGGGCACCCCCCCTCGCACGCGCCGGTTGTGCGCGCCCGTGTCGAGAAGGCGGTACGAAGCTACTTCAAGGATGTCGTGCGCGAGCATTTTTCGCATACCCGGTATTCGCCCGTGGAAGTATTGTCGGCCGGCAAGAAAAATACGGGGGATTTTGTGCTCGAACTCAAGGAGCAGGATCGAGAGCGGGTTCGTCTTGGTTGTTATAACCAGTACCAGCAGGCCGGATCCGATGCGCTACCCGAGTGGCGCCATGCGCAGGGGCGGTTGCCTGCCGGCAGCATGGTGTTTTTCGTTCAGGAACGCCAAGGCGGTAAAACCGTGGTGGATTATCCCGGGGCCGAAGGCTTCTGAAGGCGACCATCGTCTGGCCACCGCCGGCTGCCGTCTCTCTATACTGCGCTCCATCATGCGTACACCTCAGCCCTCACCATCTTCCCGTTTGCCTGAATTTGCCATGGTGGTCATCACCATGGTCTGGGGCGGTACTTTTCTTTTGGTGCAGTTGGCGATGCAATACAGCGGAGCGCTGTTTTTCGTCGGCTGCCGTTTTGCCGCGGCGGCAGTGGCCGTTGGCGTGCTGTCATGGCGCATTCTGCCGGGGATGACCCGGCAGGATCTGATCGCCGGCGCGGGCATTGGATCCATGATCGCGCTGGGTTATGGGCTGCAGACCATGGGCCTGCGCCACATACCAAGCTCCGAATCCGGCCTGTTGACAGGGTTGTACGTGCCCCTGGTCCCCTTGTTGCAATGGGTATTCTGGCGGCGCCGCCCGCATCTGATGTGCCTGGCGGGTGCGGTATGTGCATTTGCCGGGTTGTCGTGCTTTGCCGGCACCGGGTTCAGCCTGTCGTTTTCTTATGGCCAATTGCTGACGCTGGCTGGCGCATTGGCCATTGCCGTCGAAATTGTGTTGATCAGCCACTTTGCCCCGCGCGTGAATCTGCGCCGGGTCACTGTGGCACAACTGGCATTTGCTGCGCTGTTTGCTTTTATGCTCATGCCTGTGGCTGGTGAAACCACCATACCGCCGTTTTCCTGGCCGCTGCTGGGTTTGGCGGCCGGCATGGGATTGGCCAGTGCCGCCATCCAGGCCACCATGAATTGGGCGCAGAAGACCGTGGAGCCCTCGCGCGCGGCCATTATTTATGCCGGCGAGCCCATATGGGCCGCGGCCTTTGGCCGGCTGGCAGGCGAGCGGCTGCCGCCACTGGCGCTGATGGGCGGTGCGTTGATTGTGTTGGGTATCATCGTCAGCGAGTCGCGGCCGCGATGGTTGAGATCCGGGCCCTTCCGATCGCGCAAAAAAACGCCCGGCGCATGAGGCCGGGCGAATCTTCAGGCGAGGTGCCATCAGGCCTGGTCGGCATGACTCGGCAGTGGCTCCGTCTGTTTTCGTTTGCGCAGAAAGCCGCGGAACTGGAACAGGATGATCAACGCGATGACGCCTAGCAGCGTGCCGCTGATGGGGCGGGTCACGAAAATGCCGAAGTCGCCGCGGCTGAGCAACATGGCGCGACGGAAGTTTTCCTCCAGCATGGGGCCCAGAATGAATTCCAGCATCAGCGGCGCAGGCTCCATGCCCAGACGCATGAAGATGTAGCCGATGGCGCCAAAGAAGGCGGTGATGAAGATATCGTCCAGGCTGTTGTTGATGCTGTAGGTGCCGATGCAGCAGAAAAACAGAATGGACGGGAACAGCACCGTGTACGGGATCTTGAATACCGACAACCAGTAACGCACCAGCGGCACGTTGAGCAGGAGCAGGAAGCAATTGCCCACCCACATGCTGGCTACCAGACCCCAGAACAGATCAGGATGGGTGGCAATCATGTTGGGGCCGGGTTGAATTCCCTTGACGATGAAGGCTGCCAGCATCAGGGCCATCACGGCGTTTTCGGGAATGCCGATGGCCATGAGGGGAATGAAGCTGGTGTGACCTGCCCCCAGATTTAGTACGGCACCGACATAGAGCCCAGGGGTAAAAGACCTTCTTTCTGATGAGCCTGCACGAATTGCGCCGGCGTTAAATATCCGAGCGCGCTGTGAGGCCGATCGGTGTTGTACTCGACTCGCCAGTTTTCGATCAAGCTTTTAGCCTGTCGCAGGGACAAGAACCAGTGCTCGTTAAGGCATTCGTCGCGGAACTTGCCGTTGAAACTTTCGATATAAGCGTTCTCCACCGGCTTACCCGGCCGAATAAACGACAGCTTTACGCCTGCTTGGTAGGCCCCCAGGCGTCCAAGGCTCTTCCGGCGAACTCTGGCCCGTTGTCCACGGTAATAGATCGCGGCAGGCCACGCATCTCCGCCAGCCGTTGCAGCACCATGGCAACACGCAGTCCCGGCAACGACGTATCGACCTCGATGGCCAGGCATTCGCGAGTGTAGTCATCGACGATAGTCAAACAGCGGAATCGGCGGCCATAGGCTAGGCCGTCGGCCACAAAGTCCATTGACCAACTCTGATTCGGCGCGATTGCCGCTGGGCGAACCACGCGCTCGGTCGCCGCGATTCGCTTACGCTTTCGTTTTCGCACGCTTAACCCTGCCAGACTGTACAGCCGCCAGATTCGCTTGTGATTTGCTTGCCAGCCTTCGCGACGTAAGAGCACATGGATCCTCCGATAGCCGTAGCGTCGTTTCGCCACTGCCATCTCTTTCATGCGCTCGGTCAGCGCAGCATCGCCTGAGCGTGTGCTCTCGTAGGCAAACAGCGACCGCGAAATTCCTACCAGCCCACAGGCCCGGGTAACACCCATGCTGCGCTCGGTCATTAATGTCCTGACCGCCTCGCGTTTGGCCTGCGGGCTGACTACTTTCGGCTTAGCAGATCCTGAAGCGCCGCCTTGTCCAGCATCGACTCGGCCAACAGCTTCTTGAGCTTGTTGTTCTCCTGCTCCAGCTCCTTGAGCCTCTGAGCGTCCGACACCGTCATGCCACCGAACTTCGCCTTCCAGTTGTAGTACGTTGCCTCGGAGATTCCGTGCTTGCGGCACAACTCTGCGGGCTTGGCACCTGCATCGGCTTCCTTGAGCACGCCGATGATTTGCTCTTCCGTAAATCGTTTCTTCATTGCCATTCCTTTGGGAACGGACTCTACATCGATTTCGTACTAATCACGGGGAGCAGGTCAGGTGCGTGCGGCGGATTCGTCGGCCGCGGCCTGTCCGGCCACACCCTCGATGGCGCCGGTGCCGATCTCGTGGCGGTACTTGCTGAAGCGCTTGTCTGCCGCATAGGCAGCGAACTGGGCGATGGTCGGGCCGCCGCCGGGCAGGATGCCCAGTATCGAACCGATCACGCTGCCACGCAGGGCGCTGGGGATGATGCGCTTGAACTCGGGCCAGGTCGGCATGAGCTTGATCTTGCCGTTAAAGGGCGTGAGCGTGTTGCGGTTGTCGAGGTTTTTGACGATTTCCGCGATGCCGAAGCAGCCCAGGGCGATACTGATCAGGCCGATGCCATCCTGCAGGAAGACCAGGTCCAAGGTATAGCGCGGCATGCCGCTGTTGACGTCGGTGCCGACCACCCCCAGCAGAACGCCGATCATGGCCATGGCCAGGCCGTTGAGCAGATTGCCTGCGCTGACGAAACTCACGCAGAAAAAGCCCAACAGCATCAGCGCGCAATAGTCGGCCGGGCCGAAAAGCAGGCCAACTTCACCCAGAGCAGGGGCCATGGTTGCAAGCACGATGATGGCCACGGTTCCGCCGATGAAGCTCGACACCCCTGCGGTGAACAAGGCCAGACCGGTTTTGCCCTTGAGGTTCATGGCATAGCCATCGATACACGCCACGATACTGCTGGCGTGTGGGATCTTCATCGTGATGGCGCTGACGCTGTCGCCATACTGCGCGCCGTAGTAAATGCCGGCGAGCATGATCAGCGCTCCGCCGGTGGGGATGGAGTATGTCAGGGGCAGCAGCAGGCTGATGGTCGACAGCGGACCGAGGCCCGGCAGTAGACCGATCAGGGTGCCCACGACGCAGCCGATCGCGCAGTACATCAGGTTCTGCAGCGTCAGCGCATGTTCGAAGCCGAACGCGAGATTGTTCAGGATTTCAGTCATAGCAGGGGCAGATTCAGACCGAGGAGGTATTTGAAGCCGAAGGCCACGGCGATCAGGCCTGCCGAGATCTTCAGGTTGCGCACTACCGAGTAGGAGGTGCCAGCCAGCGTCGAGACGAAGACCAGGAACGCAATGCCCAGCAGCATGCTGAGAAAGTGCGACACCACCACGAAGCCGCAGAGAGCGACCAGAATGATGAGGATGTTCTTGAAGTTGTAGTTAAGCGGCTCGGGGGCGGCGAAACGCGCGCGGATCACCGTGGCCAGGCCGACCAGAAACAACATGATGCTGATCATCAGCGGGAACAGGCCGGGGCCTGAACGGCTAAACGTGCCAAGCGGGTAGCGCAAGGCTGCGCCTCCGAACACCAGCGCGATCAGCATGATGAACAGGCCGCGAACAAAACTGCGATTGGTCAGGTTCATGATGTGCGTTCTCCCGCAAGAAAGACGCTGCATTTACTCTCAGCCATGATGGATGGCCTCCCTCTACTTTCGTTGTTTGACACACCTCGTCCGGACGTGGTGCCGGAGGTGCTGGGCGCGATACTAGAGAGAGGGGCTGTCAGTCCGCTTTCAGGTTTATCGGAAAGGGTTTAACTACGCGTAAGTACCTAGTGCGCCAAAACCACATGCCCTTTTCGATGTTCAGGACCATGTCAGATGACCCCTTGAAACAAGGGGTTTTAGGGAATTTTGTTCAGAAATATGTCAGTTGCTCGGTCGCGGAAAGAGCGCCGTTTTTTCCATCGTCGAGGCAGCGCGTGGGCAGGGGGCGGCCGCCGCGTTGCCAGGCTTGCCGGCGTCTGCCATCCCGGGTAGCCTTGCGCTCATGGATCACCAAGCACAGTCTTTTTTCGCCGCATTGCGACGACCCACTCAACGACGTTGAGTGGCTGCGCTTGCGCGCCGGCATGCGCCCGGCGCCGTGATGGAACCAGGCCACGACATTGCCTCGTGGCCCATTTTTTTGTGCGAGCACGGGGAAGGTCGGGTCCGTTGATCTTCAGCCAACCCTAAGGAGTGCAAGCATGAGTTTTCCACCGTTGAACATCCGCCCCTTCGCGCCGCAGGACGAGCAAGCCGTCATCGGTCTATGGCGCGATTGCGGGCTGACGCGTCCATGGAATGACCCGCACAAAGATGTGCAACGCAAGCTGACGGTGCAGCCGGAGTGGTTTCTGGAGGGGCAGGCGCAGGAGCGCGTGGTGGCGACCGTCATGGCGGGCTATGACGGACACCGGGGCTGGGTCAACTATCTGGCGGTAGACCCGTTGTTCCAGAAGCGTGGCTACGGGCGGGCCTTGATGGAGGCGGTGCAGGCGCGCTTGCTCGCGGCCGGCTGCCCCAAGATCAATCTTCTGGTGCGGAGCGACAATGCCGCGGTACAGCATTTCTATCACGCCCTGGGCTTTACGCCGGATGACGTCATCAGCCTGGGCAAGCGCCTGATCCCGGATGCCGGCGACCAGGCGCTGCGCTGATCAGGCGTCGTCGTTGCTGGCCGAGGCCACTTCTTCAGTCGTGGCCCGGCCCCCCTCCAGTTTGGAGATCACTGCCGTAGCCAGGCTGTTGCCGACCACGTTGGTGGCGGTGCGGCCCATGTCGAAGAACTGGTCGATACCCATGATGAGCAGCAGGCCGGCTTCCGGCAGATTGAACATCGGCAAGGTCGCCGCCACGACCACCAGCGAGGCCCGCGCGACACCTGCCATTCCTTTGCTGGTCACCATGAGGACCAGCAAGAGCATCAGTTGCTGCGTGAAGGTCATGGGGATGTCGTAGGCCTGCGCGATGAACAACACCGCGAAAGACTGGTACATCATCGAACCGTCGAGGTTGAAGGAGTAGCCCAGTGGCAGCACGAAGCCGGAGATACGCGGCGGCACACCGAAGCGGGTGAGCGCTTCAATCGTTTTGGGGTAGGCCGATTCACTGCTGGCCGTCGAGAAAGCCAGCAGCGTGGGTTCCTTGATCAGCCCGCCCAGGCGCAAGACGTCGCGGCGCAGAAAGAGGTAACCGACGCCAAAGAGCAGGGCCCAAAGCAGTGCCAGGCCGAGATAGAACTCACCGATCAGCTTGCCATAGCTCACCAGCACACCGAGCCCCTCGGTGGTGATGGCCGCTGCCATGGCAGCGAACACGCCCACCGGAGCGAGGCGCATGACGTAGTCGGTCACGCGGAACATCACCCGGGCCAGCTCGTCGATCATGTTGACGATGGTCGTATGGCCGCCTCGTCGAACGAATACCAGCGCGGCGCCGAAAAACAGCGAGAACACCAGGATCTGCAGGATCTCGTTGTTGGCCATGGCTTCGACCACGCTGCGCGGAAAGACGTGCGTGATGAACGCCTTGAGGGTGAAGTCACCCGTCTTGAGCGCGGTGGTCGCCGTGGCATCAGGCAGGGCCAGATTCAGGTTGGCACCGGGCTGAAAGATGTTGACCAGCAGAAGGCCGAGCAGCAACGACGCGGCCGAGGCCGCCACGAACCAGACCATGGCACGAAAACCGATGCGCCCTACGGCGGCGCCGTCACTCATGCTGGCAAGACCCGATACCAGGGTAGCAAACACCAGCGGGGCGATGATCATTTTGATCAGGCGCAGGAAAATATCCGTCACCATGCTGAAATAGGAGGCGATCTCCTTGGCATGTTGCGCATCCTGCGCATAGCGGTTGCAGACGTAACCCACCACGACACCGAGCACCATTGCGATGCCGATATAGCGTGTCAGTTTTTTTGTATCCATGATCACTACAGAGGAAGGCCGGGCGCCCACGCGCGGCCGGCCGGGGGGAAGGGCGTCCGGCAGGTGGACATAAAACAGCACAGATAATAGTCGTTTATGCCTGACAGGAAGTTGTCAGTTTCGTCTAGCAGAGGCCAGCCGGCAAGCACGCCTGGTGCCAACAAGTTACCGCTTGTCGGCCTCGGACAAGACCGGCAGTCAAACCCCGGCTAAAATCATGCGATTCAGCCGGATTTCATCTATCCACCAATACGAGAATTCAGGAGTCCTTGTTATGGCCCTCGTTTCCATGCGCCAATTGCTCGACCACGCGGCCGAGCATGGTTATGGCATCCCCGCGTTCAACGTCAACAATCTGGAGCAGGTCCAGGCCATCATGGAAGCCGCCGCGGAAACCGACAGCCCTGTGATCATGCAGGCTTCGGCTGGCGCCCGCAAGTATGCCGGCGAGACGTTTCTCAAGCACCTGATCCAGGCTGCTGTCGAATCCTATCCGCACATCCCGGTAGTCATGCACCAGGATCACGGTCAATCGCCCGCGATCTGTCAGGGCGCCATCAACCTGGGATTTTCCAGCGTCATGATGGACGGCTCGCTCAAGGAAGACGGCAAGACCATCGCTGACTACGACTACAACGTCGACGTCACGCGCAAGGTCGTGGACATGGCCCACAAGCTGGGCGTGACGGTCGAAGGCGAACTGGGCTGCCTGGGCTCGCTGGAAACCATGGAAGGTGACAAGGAAGACGGTCATGGCGCCGATGGCAAATTGACCATGGACCAACTGCTGACCGACCCGGAGCAGGCCGCCGACTTCGTGCGCAAGACGCAGCTCGATGCCCTGGCCATCGCCATCGGCACCAGCCACGGCGCCTACAAGTTCACGCGCAAGCCCACCGGCGACATCCTGTCGATTCAGCGCATCAAGGAAATCCACGCTCGCCTGCCCAACACCCATCTGGTGATGCATGGCAGCTCCAGCGTGCCGCAGGAACTGCTGGCCGAGATTCGCGAGTTCGGCGGCGACATGAAGGAAACCTACGGCGTGCCCGTCGAGGAAATCCAGGAAGCCATCAAGTATGGCGTGCGCAAGATCAATATCGATACCGACATCCGCCTGGCCATGACCGGCGCGATCCGTCGCTTCTTCGCAGAAAATCCCGCGAAATTCGACCCGCGCGAATACCTCAAACCGGCTCGCGCCGCGGCCAAGGCGATCTGCGTGGCGCGCTACACCGAGTTTGGCGCGGCCGGCAACGGCAGCAAGATCAAGCCCACGTCGCTGGCCGATGTGGCTCAGCTCTACGCGTCGGGCAAGCTGTCTCAGGTTGTGCAATAAGGGCCTTGGGCTGCCTCTTGCGGGCAGTCTGAAGGTACCGGAAAGCCCCTTGCGGGGCTTTCTCGCTTTCCGGCACAGGGAAGCGGTCATGGGGGCTTTTGCAGTAATCTATAGCCCCTGCCGGCCGCGCTCTGAACAGCCGGCCTCTCCCGTCAGCCGCCGACGGGGATCTTTACTGCCATAGGCCCATTTCCGTGACTTCCGCTTTGCATGAATCCAGCATCAAGTCCCTGCCTCTTCTGGGGCGTGGCAAGGTGCGTGATATGTACGCGGTCGGCGACGACAAGTTGCTGATCGTGGCGACCGACCGCATTTCCGCCTTCGACGTCATTCTGGACGACCCGATTCCGGGCAAAGGCCAGGTGCTGACCGAGCTGACCGAGTTCTGGCTCAACAAGCTGGCGCACATTCTGCCCAACCACTCCACCGGCGTAAAACCGGAAGACGTGGTCGCTGCCGACGAGATCGAACAGGTCAAAGGCCGCGCGGTCGTGGTCAAGCGCCTCAAGCCCATCCTCGTCGAGGCCGTGGCGCGCGGCTACCTGATTGGCTCGGGCTGGAAGGATTACCAGGCCAGCGGTGCGGTCTGCGGAATCAAGCTGCCAGCTGGCCTGCAACAGGCCAGCAAGCTGCCCGAACCGATCTTTACGCCGGCGGCCAAGGCCGAGTTCGGAATGCACGACGAGAACGTCGATTTCGCGCACGTGGTAAAGGAAGTTGGCCAGGAGATGGCCGAGCGTATCCGCACCATCACCTTGCGTCTGTATGACGAGGCGGCCAAATTCGCGGCCACCAAGGGCATCATCATCGCCGATACGAAGTTCGAGTTCGGCCTGGATGACCAGGGCACGTTGCACCTGATGGACGAGGTGCTCACGCCCGACTCGTCGCGCTTCTGGCCTGCCGAAGGGTATCGCGAAGGCATCAGCCCGCCGTCGTTCGACAAGCAGTTCGTGCGCGATTGGCTGGAAACCCAGACCTGGGACAAGACGCCTCCCGCTCCGCGCCTGCCGGCCGATGTGCTGACCAAGACCGCGGCCAAATACCGTGAGGCTCTGGACCGCCTGATTGCCTGATCCGGCCCTTTCTGCAAACGGCGCGGCAGCGCCGTTTTTCTTTGCCTGGCCGGGTCCGGGCCCAGGGCTGGCTGGCTGTCAAAAGGCGGCCGCGCCATGCATGCCGTGCAGGGCAGGTAAAATAGCGGGCTTCGCGGCCGGCCGTGTCCGGCCTGGCTTTATTCTCCTGCGCCCTGGTGGCGCGCTGAGCGGGTCATGACTTCACAAACCTCGGTTACGAACACCTCCACCGCCGCGCCTTTGGTGGGCGTCATCATGGGCTCTTCCAGCGATTGGGAAGTCATGAAAAACGCCGTGGCGATACTCGAATCTTTCGGCGTGCCATTCGAGGCGCGGGTGATTTCCGCGCATCGCATGCCGCAGGACATGGCCGAGTACGGCGCTGTGGCGCGGTCGTGTGGCCTGCGGGCCATTATCGCCGGTGCCGGCGGTGCGGCCCATCTGCCCGGCATGATGGCGGCCTTGACCGAGGTGCCGGTTTTCGGTGTACCCGTGCCTTCGAAGTATTTGCGCGGCGAGGATTCTTTGCTGTCCATCGTGCAGATGCCCAAGGGCGTGCCGGTGGCCACGTTCGCCATTGGCGAGGCAGGCGCGGCCAATGCTGCCTTGCATGCCATTGCCAACATTGCCACCACTGACGATGACTTGCACGCCAAGTTGGTGGCTTTTCGCGCGGCGCAGACCGAGGCCGCGCGCGCTATGAGCCTGCCAGTTTGAATGCCGTGCCGGTGGCCTTCAGGCGCCGGCGTTTATTTGACCGGGGCGCCTGGCGCCCAGTTTTTCCCGCCAGCTGCGGGCCTGACCATGTCGCAATCTCGATCCAAAACTTTTCTCGCTCCTGGTGCCTGGCTGGGTCTGCTTGGCGGCGGTCAACTCGGCCGGATGTTCTGCCATGCTGCGCAAAGCCTGGGCTATCGCGTGGCCGTGCTGGATCCTGCCGACGAATGTCCGGCCGGCATGGTGGCCGATATGCATATCCGCGCCGCCTATGACGACGCCCAGGGTCTGAAGGCGTTGGCCGACCGTTGCTCCGTCGTGACCACCGAGTTCGAAAACGTGCCGGCCGACAGTCTGCGCATGCTGGCGGCGCGCTGCCGCGTCAGCCCGTCCGGGGAGGCCGTGGCGGTGGTTCAGGACCGCATTGCCGAAAAAACATTCATCGCTGCTCAGGGCATTCCGGTCGCCCCTCACGCTGCCATCGGCAGCAAGGATGATCTGCTCTCGGCCAGCGATGCACTCTTTCCGGGCATTCTCAAGGTGGCCCGTCTGGGTTATGACGGCAAAGGCCAGGCGAGGGTATCGAACCGCGCCGAAGCCTTGTCGGCTTACGCCGAATTTGGCGGTGTGAGCTGTGTGCTCGAGGCCCTGCTGCCGTTGGACCA
Organism: Bordetella holmesii; assembly: GCF_020735985.1. Taxonomy (NCBI): domain Bacteria; kingdom Pseudomonadati; phylum Pseudomonadota; class Betaproteobacteria; order Burkholderiales; family Alcaligenaceae; genus Bordetella; species Bordetella holmesii. The sequence goes on along the minus strand of NZ_CP085973.1, from coordinate 1,911,274 downwards.
TGAAATTTCGGTCGTGATCGCGCGCGGCTTCGATGGTACCAGTGTGGTGTTTCCCATTGCGCGCAATGTCCATCGCGATGGCATCCTGGCGGTGTCGTCCGTGGGCGGCCTGGAGAGCGGCGAGGTGCAGCAGCAGGCGCGCGAGGCCGCGCAGACCATTGCCCAGGGCCTGGATTATCACGGCGTGCTGTGTGTGGAATTCTTCGTCCTGCAAAACGGCGATCTGGTCGTCAACGAGATCGCCCCGCGGCCGCACAACAGCGGCCACTACAGCATGGACGCCTGCATCACCAGCCAGTTCGAGCAACAGGCGCGGGTCATGGCCGGCCTGCCGTTGGGCAGCACCGCGCTGCTCAGGCCCGCTGTCATGCTCAATTTGTTGGGCGACATCTGGTATGAAGGGTCAATCTCGCGCGAACCTGCCTGGGACGAGGCACTTGCCGTTGACAGCGCCAAACTGCATCTTTATGGCAAGCATGACGCACGCTTTGGCCGCAAGATGGGTCACGTGACCATATTGGGCGAGACGCTCGAACAGGCCAATCATGATGCGTCGCGTGTAGCGCGGGCGCTGGGCCTGCCGGATGTCGGTCATGATTGAGGCCGCGATCGCCGCGGCTGCGCAGCGCTTGGCCGAAGGTGGCCTGGTGGCGTTTCCGACCGAGACGGTCTATGGCCTGGGTGCCGACGCCGAAAGCGCCGAGGCTGTCGCGGGAATCTACCTCGCCAAGGGCCGGCCGGCCAATCATCCGGTCATCGTGCACGTGGCGCCGGGTGCGGATCTGGGGCACTGGGCGATTGACGTGCCTGCGCAGGCGCAACGGTTGATCGAAGCCTTTTGGCCCGGCCCGCTCACACTGATTCTCAAACGCCGCCCGGGCGTGGCCGAGGCCGTCAGTGGAGGGCAGGACAGTATTGGTCTGCGCTGTCCCTCGCATCCGGTGGCGCAAAAGCTCTTGTGTGCGTTCGCTGCGCTCAAGCCCGGCGGAAAGGCAGGGGTAGCGGCTCCCTCGGCCAATACATTCGGGCACGTCTCGCCCACGCGGGCCGATCATGTTCGTGCCGAGTTTCCGCGTGAAGTCGCCGCCGGCATGCCGGTGCTCGATGGTGGTGCTTCCGAAGTGGGCATCGAGTCCACCATTATCGATCTGTCGCGTCTGGACCAAGGCGTGGGTCCCGTGCTGTTGCGCCCCGGACATATCAGCGCCTTGCAGATTTCCCGGGTGCTGGGCGAGCCCGTCAGCCGTCCCGATGCCGCAGCACCACGGGCATCCGGCACACTCAAAGCCCATTACGCACCCCACACCCAGCTGGAGCTCATCGACGAGGCCAATTGGGCGCGTTTGCGTGCCGGCGACCGGCCCGCCGGGCGTATCGCCATGGTGGCCTACGGCTGGCGCGGCGAAGCGGGTGACGGCCTGGAGTGGCACATGGTGCCTGCCGATCCCACGCGTTACGCGCAAGCCCTTTACGCCATGTTGCGCGAGCTGGATGTGCAAGGCTATGCGCGCATCTGGGTGCAGATGCCTCCTGCGGATCCGGCTTGGGATGCCGTCAACGATCGGATCGGTCGCGCAGCGGCGGCCTTTATGCTGGAGACTGCCGGGCTGCACGGCGCTTGAGCGCATGGCGGACATCACCGCCCGTTCTGCAATGCGCTCGCTGGCCAGCGGGTTCAAGCCAGGGCGCGCGCGGCATCGGCTTCCGACTTCAGGCCGCTTAGAAAATAGCGCTTGAGCAGCAGCTGGGGAAGATAGCGCATGGCAGTGTTGCGCAGACGGAAACTCCAGCCAGCGCTGGGCACGTACATCGGCGCCAGCTTGCGGCTTCGGGCCTGCAGTTGCTCGATGATGGGCCGCAATCGCGCATCATGCGCCCGCAAGGCGTCGGCCACGGGCTGGCGCTGCAATTCCTGAGCCAGTACGGCGGCCGAGGCCATCGCCATACCTGCCCCTTGCCCTGAGATGAGCGACAAGCTGTGGGCGGCATCTCCGGCCAGCAAGAGTCGGCCTCGATGCCAGCTTGGCATCGCTATCATGGCCAGATCGTCCATGACGATGGGCGCATCCTCCGGCAAACTATCGAGCAGTTGGCCGACTTGAGGATGGCTACGGGCTGCCAACGCCTGCAGCAGCGCGCGACGTTGCGGGGGGGGGGGCACCAGCCCGCTGGCGTCGCTGCGCCACACATGCAGAACCGCCATACGCTGCTCGCCCAGACCGTGGTACTCCACTTGCTGCCCGACTGCTGCATAGGAGACGAAGTCGGGGGCCAGGCCCAGCGTATCGGCTAAGTCATAGGCCGCATAGCGATAGCCAAGAGCCTCGTAACGCGACGCGAACGCGCGGCTGCGAAGGGTGGAATGCACGCCGTCTGCGCCGATGAGCAGGTCCGCCTGCCAGTGGCTGCCATCCGAAAGGCTGACCTGCACCTTCTCGCCATTGTCTTGCCACTGTTGCACCGTGCACGGCAGCCGCAGTTCGCAGCGGTCACGGACCGCCTCGTGCAGCACGCGTACGAGGTCGCTGCGCCTGAGGGTGATCCAGTCCAGTTGCTCGAGCAAGTCTCGGTAGCGAATACGCATGATCTCGCGGCCGTGACGGTCGCGATAGATGTTCTCGCGGATATCGTGCTCGACGGCACGCAGCGCAGGCACCAGGCCCATGTTGCGCGCGGTGTGCAGTCCGGGACCGGACAGCCCCATCATGTAGCCGCCATCGCGCAAGTCGGCGGCGCGTTCAACCACGACGACACGCCAACCGGCCTGCGTCAGCCACCACGCATTGGACAGGCCGGCCACGCCAGCGCCGGCGATGACCGCCAAAGGGGGGGGATTCGTCAAACGCCTTCTCCTGGTGAGGTGCGCGCGACCAGGCGCGCAATGAATAGGCAGCCCGCCAGCGTGCAGGCTGCGCCCGGCAAGTAGATCGGGCTCTTAGTACTCGTACGCGACATTCACGCCTACCGTGCGGCCCGGATCGACGAGTGCGAAATTACCTAGGGCGCCTCCTGCGAAGGCATAGGTCCGGTAGCGCTTGTCCGTCAAATTGTTGATGTAGGCGGTCAGTGTCAGGCTGCTGCGCGGCTGCCAGGAGAGGCTGGCGTTCATCAGGGTATAGGCATCCTGCCGCAGCGTATTGCCGACGTCGAAGTACTGCGATCCGACACGACGGACCTCCACGCGCGGCCGCAGCATGCCCGCTGACGTCGAGAAAGCCGCCTGGGCGCTGGCCGCCACCATATAGGCCGGCGAGAAGGGCACCCGATTGTCGTCGCAGGCCCCGCTAGCGGCTGGCGTCAGAGCGCGGAAGCGCGCCCGTGTCCAATTACCCTGCAGTCCCACCGTCCACTGCTCAGTGACATCCCAGGCGGCGTCGAACTCCACTCCACTGGAACGGGTTCTACCCACGTTCTCGAGGTGCTGATAGCCGATCTGATTGCTGACGTACAGTTGCGCGTCGCGCACATCGATGCGATAGAGCGCCACCCCGCCACGCAGGGACTCGCCTTGATAGCGTGCGCCCAACTCATAGCTGACGGCCTTCTCTCTCCCATAGGGCTGGGCATCGGCGGCCGATGAGGGTGCCAAGTTGAATCCGCCAGGCTTGTAGCCTTGCGAGGCGTTGGCGTATACCCGCCAAGCGTCGTCGAGCCGGTAGCCCGCCGACACGCGCCCCAGCGCGGTATTGCCGCGCGTGGTGTCCTGGCCACCAAAAGGATCCTGACCGAAGGTACTGTAGTTGAGCGATTGGCCGCTGTAATCGATGCTGGCCTTGTCGTGCGACCAGTGCAGCCCAGCCGAGAGATCCAGGGCTTCGGTGGCATGCCACGTCAGGTCGGCGTAGGCAGCCAACGACTCGCTGGTGTTGGTCGAGTGGGTATCCAACGCGCGGATGGCGACGGGCGCAACCAGATCGTTGATGTAGTCGCGTGACTGCGTCACCCGCTGCCGGTACAGCCCGAATACGCTGTCGACGGTGCGCTGACCGGTGGATGCCAGGCGGAGCTCCTGGACTTGCTGGCGCCAATGCTCAGGTTGTTGCGTGAAGTAGGGGCCGATGGGGTATTCGCGGCGGTAATGCAGGCGTTGCCAGGCTGCCAGTGCAGTCAGGCGCCACCCCTCGAAGTCATACTGTGCGTTGATGGCCTGACTTCCGCCGCAGCGACGCTGCTTGAAATCGGCCTGGCCGGCCGGAAACCCCGGCATCACATAGGCCTGGCCTGCGCCTGGATCATCGAAGGGCACATACGCGTCCTGACGGGCGCGGGTGCATTCGCCGCTGACCGCGAGGCCGATTTCCCACGGGCTGCCGGCAGGGGCTAACCGCAACTTTGCTGCCCCTGCGTTGGTGCTGCTGCCTCCCACGCCATCGCTGCCGGTGATGGGGTTGGACAGTCTGCCGGGCGCATCGGACGTCGCCAGGCTGACCGAGCCATACAACATATCCTCGACCAGTGCCGCGCTGGCACCGGCCTTGAAGAGGTAGCCGTCACGGCTGGCCACGCCAGCCGATGCGCGGACATGGGTTTCGTTGTCCGGCTGGCGTGTGACGATGTTCAGTACGCCTCCCAACGCACTTCTGCCATACAGCGTGGACTGAGGGCCTTTGAGCAACTCCACTTGGTCGACGTCGAGCAATTGCTGTGAAGCCGCAACAGGCAACTGGGGCACGCCGTCGACGTAGATGGTGAGCGCGGGGTTATAGAAGTCCTGGGCGGAAGTCACGCCGCCGAGCTGCAGCGTGTTTTCGACCTGGTTGGCGGCCAGGGCGTCGGAGGAGCGCACATAAGCCGCACCATTGATGCTGTCGAGTTTCTGGTCTCGCTTCGATGCCGTCACGGTGACGGCATCGAGCTGGGCTGGCGTGTCGGCCAGCGCCGCCGGGACGGGCAGCGCCGCCAAGGCCAGCGCGGCCAGACGCGTGACTTGCGGGTGTTTCATGAGAGCCTCGGAATTTTCGTTAGAATGATTAATGAGAATTATTGTCATTCGTTGCGATGGCTGCTACCACTTTCGGGGCCGCCGTTGTCGTTTTCGAGGTCACCATGTCCTTATCCCTGCCGGCAACCTGCCACGACGTGCATCCACTGCTGCCTGACGTGAGGCTGCCCACGGATTGGGCAGGCATGTCGCGCATCGATGGTCTCGATGATGAACTGACCATCACCGCCTGGCATGGCATGCCGGTACAGGCGCTGGACGTGCAGGCCGAAGGCCCGCCGATGCTGTGTATCGCCGTTTTTCTGGACGGAGAGGCCGACATGAGTATCGATGGCGGCCCGCCCTTGCATGCTACCCCGGGGATGGCGGTCATTCAGACGGGTGAGCAATGCGTGCGGGGGCGCTTTCGCATGCCAGGCGGGCAGCGGGTGCGCCTGATCGACATCCGCTATACGCCGACCGGCCTGCTGCGCGCCGGCGGCCGGCCATTGGTGGCCCTGCAGGGCGACTTTCTGCAGGATTGCAGTGCAGCAGGCTCGCTGATGGCTGGCTTCCGGGCGCCGTCTTCGTTGTTGCATTTGGCTGCCGATGTGGTGGATTGCCCTTACGCCGAGCCGCACACGCGGCGTCTCTATCTGCGCGCCAAAGGGTTGGAGGCGCTGGCTGTGGTGCTCGACATGGTCAATCGCTCGGGTAGTCTGCCAGCAGATCCGCGTGAGCGCCAACTGTTGGCGCGCGCCCGGCGCCTGATCGAAGAGCGCTATGACGAGGACTGGAGCGTGCGGCGGTTGGCGCAGACCGTGGGTTTGAGCGAAAAGCGCCTGAAAGCGGGCTTTCGGTCAGTGGCCGGCCGTTCGGTGCATGCCTATCTGCTGCAGGTCCGGCTCGACGCTGCAGCGGCCCTGCTGGCCGGTGGCCACAGCGTTACCGAGACCGCTCTGGCCATCGGTTTTTCCAGACTGAGCCACTTCAGCAAGATGTTCCGCCAGGCCAAGGGCGTGGCACCCAGTAGCTGGGCTCAAACCTCATGAGATCGAGCAGGGCGGGCGTTTCTGCGGGGCCATCCCGGTTTTTCGTGCGGCGCCGTCGAGTGGTTCCATAGCCGGGTCCTGAAATGGACCTAGGCGCATCCGGCCGCTGTCCCTATCATGTTCAGCGCAAGGGCGGCACGCGGCCGTGGCTCGCCCATCTTTCCTACGAGATCACACCACCATGAACGGCGCTGACAGCCTCTGCGATACCCTGCTTGCCAATGACATCGATGTCTGTTTTGCCAACCCCGGCACGTCGGAAATGCATTTTGTAGCGGCGCTGGACCGCAAACCACGGATGCGTTGCGTATTGGGACTGTTCGAGGGCGTGGTGACGGGGGCCGCCGACGGTTATGCGCGCATGGCGGACAAGCCCGCGGCAACGCTGCTGCATCTGGGCCCTGGCCTGGGCAATGGCCTGGCCAATTTGCATAATGCGCGTCGCGCGCGCACGCCCATGGTCAACGTCGTTGGCGATCATGCCAGCTACCACGTGCAGTGCGACGCTCCGCTGACCAGCGATGGCGAGGCCGTGGCCCGCCCCATGTCGCATTGGGTGGGCCGCATCGACAACGCGGCAGCGGTCGCTGCTCGCACCAGCGAGGCCATCGAGGTGGCGCGACAGGCCCCGGGCAATGTGGCCACGCTTTTTCTGCCTGCCGATGCCGCATGGACCGATCTCCCCGACGGTACACCGGCGCCTGCACCGGTCGACATCCAGGCGCCTTTACGTCCGGACGGAGACGCTGTCCGGGCTGCCGCGGCCGCCATTCGTTCGGGCGAGAAGACGATGCTCATGTTGGGCGGGGCGGCCTTGCGTGGCCGCGCCCTGGCCGCTGCGGGCCGCATCGCCCAGGCCACCGGCGTGCGTCTGGCCAGTGAGACCTCCAACCGCCGCATCGAACGCGGCCTGGGGCGTGTGCCCGTCGCGCGCCTGCCCTACCCGGTGGACATGGCTCTGGCCTTTCTGAAAGATGTGCGCAATCTGGTGCTGGTTGGCGCGCGCGCCGGTTGCTTTTTTTGCCTATCCCGGCAAACCCAGCCTTTTGGCGCCCTCGGAGTGCAATGTGGTGGCACTGGCCACCCAAGAGCAGGATCTGGAGCAGGCGCTGGAATGGCTGGCCGAAGAGCTGGGTATCAAGCCGGACGCCCCGCGCCTGGCCGCGCCAGGATGGCATGAACCGTTGCCTGCCTCGGGCGCGCTCACGAGCGCGGCCATCAACCTGATCACCATGCATCATCTGCCGGACAACACCATCCTGGTGGATGAGTCCATCACACAAGGCCGGGAGATCGGCGTGCACAACGTCAATTCGGCACCGCATGACTGGTTGCAGCTTACCGGCGGTGCCATCGGCATTGGGTTGCCCATGGCCACCGGTGCCGCCATCGCCTGCCCGGATCGCAAGGTGGTCACGATGCAGGCCGATGGCAGCGGTATGTACACGCTCCAGGCGCTTTGGACGCAGGCGCGCGAGCGCCTGGACTGCCTGACCATCATTTACGCCAACAACAGTTATCAGACGCTGCATGGCGAAATGCGTAACGTTGGCGTGCAGGAACCGGGCCGCAATGCGCAGCGCATGCTGGATCTGGTCGACCCGAGCCTGGACTGGGTCAGTCTGGCCCGAGGCATGGGCGTGGATGCGGTACGCGTCGACACCATCGAGGGATTCACGCAGGCGTTGCTGGCCGGCCTCAATCACAAGGGGCCCTTCGTCATCGCGGCGCAGATCTGATAGCAACTCCGGGCTCGCACCCGCTCGCCAGGGCGCGATATGCTGTAGGACAGGCCGCTTCTAGGCCTGCTTTCTACAGGACAAGCCATGAAGTTTGCCGAACTACGCCAGGGGATGGAGATCAAGGGCGGGCCCGTCAAGGTCTCGCGCGAAGAGGTGCTTGCATTTGCAAGCAAGTTTGATCCGCAGTGGTTTCACGTCGATGAAACGCGCGCCGAGCAAGGCCGCTGGGGTGGGTTGATCGCCAGCGGCTGGCATACGTGTGCGCTGGCGATGCGCATGGCAGTCGACGCCGTGTTGCATGACTCGGAGTCTTTCGGCTCACCCGGGCTCGGTGAGGTGCGGTGGCGGGTTCCGGTACGTCCGGGCGATACCCTTACCCTGCACGCCCGCGTGCTTGGTGCCCGCACCTCAGCCTCGCGGGAGGATCTGGGCATCATCAATTGGACGTGGCTCGTCTATAACCAGCACGACGAAATCGTGCTGGAACTCGAAGCCACCAGCCTGTTCGACCTGAGCGGGCAGGGCTGAGCCTGCCGGCAGATCAACCGCGAAAACCCGGATCGCGACGATCCAGCAGGCGCAGCATGGCCGGCCACTCCATCTCGCCGAAGGGGCGCCGGGTGGTCGGTTTGTAAAGATGGCAGGTGCGGTCGATCACGGCTTGTGACGGCGTGTGCAGGGCCACGCCACTGTGCATGGCATCGATCTGCGCTTTGCAGGCCATTTCCAGCCAGTACATGCTATTGAACGCTTGGGCGATCGAGGCGCTTGCCACCAGCAAACCGTGGTTGCGCAGGATCATTGCTTCTTTCTGGCCCAGGTCCGCCACCAGACGGGCGCGTTCGTCCAGATCGATCGCTACGCTCTCATAGTCATGGTAGGCAATGTCGGCAAAACGCATCGAGGTCTGTGTCAGGGGGAGCAGGCCACATTGCATGGCCGACACCGCCATGCCGGCACGCGTATGGGTGTGGATGACGCAGCCCACGTCATGGCGCGCGCCATGCACGGCGCTATGGATCACATAACCGGCCTGGTTGATGCCCAGTTCCGTGTCTGCGTTGTGCAGCACATTGCCTTCGATATCGATGCGCACCAGGCTCGAGGCCGTGATCTCTTCATACATCAAACCGTACGGGTTGATCAGCAGCTCATCGCGAGTGCCAGGAATCCGTGCCGTGATGTGGTTGTAGATGAGATCGCTCATGCCAAACAGAGCGATCAGGCGATAGCAGGCCGCCAGGTCCACGCGCGTATTCCACTCGACATCGGATATCCCCGGCGCACGTTGCGCCAGGGCGTTCTGCATCTGTTTCATTGCGATTTTGCTCCTGTTTCTTCTACGACTTTGCCCCACATGGCATAGTCATCCCGCATCATTGCAGCAAACGCCTCGGGGCTTTGGCTGAGCCGCACCTCGGAACCGAGCGTAATCATCTTCTGCCTGACGGCTGGGTCATTCATCACCTGCTGGGTGGTGTCGAACACCTTGCGCACCACGGCATCCGGAGTGCCGGCCGGTGCAAACAGTCCCAGCCACGCGCCCACCTCGAAATTGGGGAAACCCTGCTCGGCCACGGTAGGGACGTCAGGCGCCAGATCGGTGCGCTGGCCTTTGCTGACGGCCAGCGGCATCAAGCGCTTGCTCTGGATCATGGGCAGCTCGGAGGCCAAGGTGTCAAAGGTCATGTCCACGTTGCCGCCCAGCACATCAGCCTGGCTTTGCGAACTGCCTTTGTACGGGACGTGCGTCAATGTCATGCCGGTCTTGGCCTGAAGCATGGCCATGATGAGATGGCTATTGGTGCCCACGCCCGTGCTTGCGTAGGTGAGCTTGCCAGGCTGGCTGCGAGCCAGTGCGATGAGCTCCTGCAGGCTTTTGGCTTGGAAATCCGGGCGCACGACCAGCGCATAAGGCAGCCAGGTGGTCTGGGTGATGGGCGCGAAACTGGTGGCGCTGTCGTAGCCCACGTTCTTGTAGACATGCGGATTGATGCTCATGGGGCCGGAGGCGCTCAGCAACAGCGTGTAGCCATCGGCTGGCATGCGCGCCGCCGTGGCCGCCCCCAAGCTGCCGCCGACACCCGGTTTGTTTTCGACGATGACAGGCTGCCCCCAGCGTTTGCTGAATTGTTCGCCCAACAAGCGAGCCACCATGTCGGTGGAGGTCCCTGGCGGAAAGCCGAGGTATAGCGTAACGGGGCGCTGAGGCCAGTCGGCGCCGGCGTCTGCGGCATGAGCGGTGGCCGTCGCGATGCTGGCAACGACCGAGCAAGCCGCGAGGGCGGCCAGACGGCGAAAAAGCTGCATAGTGTCTCCGATTGTTCGAGTAGAGTCCTCTGCGGGACCAAACTACACGGTATACAGAGACGACGGGCGCGGCTATTAATAATGCGGAAACACGGGCTTTACGAGCGCCAAAGCCAATGCAAAACCCCAGGCACTCAGGCCTGGGGTTGCGTCGTGCCAGTAACCGACAGCCTTAGAAGAAAGACTGAATGCCGGTCTGCGCACGGCCCAGGATGAGTGCATGCACGTCGTGCGTGCCTTCGTAGGTGTTGACCACTTCCAGGTTTACCAGATGGCGGGCCACACCGAACTCGTCGGAAATGCCGTTGCCGCCAAGCATGTCGCGCGCCAGACGGGCGACATCCAAAGCCTTGCCGCAGGAGTTGCGCTTCATGATGGACGTAATTTCGACGGCGGCAGTGCCTTCGTCCTTCATGCGGCCCAGACGCAGGCAGCCTTGCAGGGCCAGCGTGATTTCGGTCTGCATGTCGGCCAGTTTTTTCTGGATCAGCTGGTTGGCGGCCAACGGGCGGCCGAATTGCTTGCGATCCATCGTGTACTGACGCGCGGTGTGCCAGCAGGCCTCGGCCGCGCCCAACGCGCCCCAGGCGATACCGAAGCGGGCCGAATTCAGGCAGGTGAAGGGGCCACGCAAGCCGGAGACGCCGGGCATCATTTGAGCGTCGCTGATCTCGACTTCATCCATGACGATTTCACCGGTGATCGAGGCGCGCAGGCCGACCTTGCCATGGATGGCAGGTGCCGACAGGCCCTTCATGCCCTTTTCGAGGATGAAGCCACGGATCTTGCCGTCAAACTCGCCGCCCACGCACTTGGCCCACACCACGAACACATCGGCGATGGGCGAGTTGGTGATCCACATCTTCGCGCCGCTGACTTTGTAGCCACCGTCGATCTTCACGGCACGGGTTTCCATGCCTGCAGGGTCAGAACCGTGGTTGGGCTCGGTCAGGCCGAAGCAGCCGATCCACTCGCCTGCGGACAGTTTGGGCAGGTACTTACGCTTTTGCTCTTCGCTGCCGAACTCGTTGATCGGCACCATGACCAGCGAGGACTGCACGCTCATCATCGAGCGATAGCCGGAATCGACACGCTCGACTTCACGGGCGATCAGGCCGTAGCTGACGTAGTTCAGGCCAGCACCACCGTACTCGGCGGGAATGGTCGCGCCCAGCAGTCCCAGTTCGCCCATTTCGGCAAAGATGGCCGGATCGGTTTTCTCATGGCGGAAGGCTTCGAGCACGCGCGTGGCGAGCTTGTCCTGCGCGTAAGCCTGCGCGGCATCGCGCACCATGCGCTCTTCTTCGGTCAGTTGCTGATCCAGCAACAGCGGATCTTCCCAGTTAAACGAGGGCGTAGCGGACATGCAGTACTCCAGTGTATGGATGATTTAAGTTTAAATATAAATTGGCGGCAACGCTCAGGCCTTGGCCTCAAGCGCAGCGGCGCGAATCTTTTCCAGGGTGGTCGACGGCGAGATGGTTTCGGGGTCGATCAGGCAATGCAGGATGGCGGGTTTGCCGCTGGCTCGCGCGCGTTCGAAGGCAGGGCCGAACTCGGCGCTCGTCTCCACGCGTTCGCCATGGCCGCCAAACGCGCGGGCGTAGTCGGCGAAATCGGGATTTTTCAGTTGTGTGGCGGACACCCGGCCAGGGTAGTGCTTCTCCTGGTGCATGCGGATGGTGCCGTACATGCCGTTGTCCACCAGCACCACGATGATGGGCAGGTCGTATTGCACTGCCGTGGCGAATTCCTGGCCGTGCATGAGAAAGCATCCGTCGCCGGCAAAGCAGATCACGGTCTTGTCGGGCCAGATGCGTTTGGCGCCGACGGCGGCGGGCAGGCCGTAGCCCATGGAGCCGGAGGTCGGGGCCAACTGCGTTGCATAACGGGTATGGCGATGGAAACGATGCAGCCAGCTGGCGTAGTTGCCGGCGCCGTTGGTCATGATGGCGTCGGGAGGCAACGCGTCTTCCAGGTAGGCCATGACCTCGCCCATTTGCAGCGAGCCGGGAGTCTTGATTTGGGACGGGTCGCTCCAGGCCAGGTAGTTCTGGCGCATGCGTTCGGTATCCGCCGCCCAGGACGGGGCAGCCTCGGGCGCGGGGATACTGGCCAGCGCCGCGCAGAAGGCCGTCGGCGACACATTGACGGCCAGATTGGGGCGGTAGACGCGGGCCAGCTCGGCGCTGTCCGGATGCACATGCACCAACTTCTGGCGCGGCACCGGGATGTCGAGCAGGGTGTAAGCCTGGCTGGGGTTCTCCGACATGCGGCCACCCACCAGAAGAATCAGGTCGGCTTCGCGGACACGCGCCAGAAGCGCCGGATTGATGCCCAGCCCCACGTCGCCGACGTAGCAGGGGTGGTCGGCCGGAAATAGCATCTGGCGCCGGAAGGACACGCCCACCGGCAGAGCGTGGGCGCGGGCGAAATCAGCAAACTGCGCGACGGCTTGGGCATCCCACCGGGTGCCGCCCAGAATGGCGACCGGCTTGCGGGCGCTGGCCAGCATCTGCGTGAGCGTGTCCATCTGGTCGGACGCGGGCGCGGCGTCGATGACTTCGTAATGCGGTGCATCGGGCACATCCGCCATTTCGACCAGCATGTCTTCGGGCAGGGCGATGACGACCGGGCCGGGGCGCCCCGAGGTGGCAACATGGAAAGCGCGCGAGATCAATTCTGGAATGCGTTCGACTTGATCGATCTCCGTGACCCACTTGGCCTGGGTGCCGAAGACGGCGCGGTAATCCATCTCTTGGAAGGCTTCGCGCTCGCGCATGCCGCGTTCGATCTGCCCGACGAAAAGAATCAGCGGGGAGGAGTCCTGCTTGGCGATGTGGATGCCAGCCAGCGCATTGGCCGCGCCCGGACCGCGGGTAACCATGCAGATGCCCGGCTCGCCCGTGAGCTTGCCGTGGGCGTCGGCCATCATGGCTGCGCCGCCTTCCTGACGGCAGACAGTGACTTCTATGCTGGCATCATGCAGTCCGTCCAGCACGGCCAGGTAGCTCTCGCCAGGCACACAGAAGACGTGCTTGACACCGTGGGCGAACAACTGATCGACCAGAATGTGGCCGCCCATGCGGGAGCCTTTGACAGAGGCGGAGGACGACGCGGAGGATTGGGTGTTCATAATTGGGTTTAGCAGGAATATCGCGCCAGAATAATGTTCCAGACTTGCACAAGGCAATTGATAAAATTGCACATGATAGTGAGCTGCCGGCACTAGCTTGCCCTGCTGCGCCGCAACATCGGCCAGGCAGGCCAGAGCCGGAGGTAAGCCTATAGGCCGGCGCGTGCCGCGCCTAGCCGGGTCTGCCCGAAGTGACATGCAGGATGGATGAGCAAATATGAGAAACGGCATTCCCAATCTGAGCGCCTTGCAGGCTTTCGAGGCCTCGGCGCGTCTGGGCAGCTTCTCACGGGCAGCCGAGGAGCTTTCCCTGACGCACAGCGCGGTCTATCGCCAGGTCGCCAGCCTGGAGTCCCGGTTGGGCGTGCAACTGTTTACCCGCGTGCGGCGGCGCATCGTTCTGACCGATCAGGGAGCCGAGTATGCCGGGCGCATCCGCCATCACCTGGATCAGATCGAGAAGGACACTTTTGGATTGGTCAGCCGCACCGGCATGGGCCGCAGCATCCACATCGCGGTGGTGCCCACCCTGGCCACCACCTGGTTGATCCCGCGGTTGGCGGATTTTCAGCAGGCCCATGCCGATATTTCCGTCAGTCTCTCGGTGCGCACGCTGCCGTTCCAATTCAAGGACCACCCCTTCGATGGTGCGCTCTACCATGGCGATGGCGTCTGGCCAGGCACCAAGGGCGTGCTGCTGTTTCCCGAGCGCGAGCTGGTGACGGTATGCGCGCCGGGACTGCTTGAGGGGGTAGGCGAGCAAGATGCCGCGGCGTTGGCGGGTATGACGCATCTGCATCTGGCTTCGCGGCCAGATGCCTGGCGCCAGTGGTATGGCGCCAATGGACACGTCTATGGGCCGCGGTATGAACTCTTCACCATGGTGATGGCCGCCGTCCAGGCGGGTCTCGGGGTGGGCCTGATGCCGCGTTTTCTTGCACAGCCGGCACTGGATGCCGGCACGCTGGTCATGCCGGCGCCGCAGGCTTTACAGGTCAGCCAGGGCTATTACTTCGGCTACCCTCAGCACAGCGAACGGTCGGGCGCGCTCAAGGCCTTCGAAGTCTGGCTCAAGGCGACCGCCGCGCACGAGGCCGCGCGTAACCCTTAGCCTCTCGTCCACCCTCACTTGCCTGACATGCCGGAAACCCCTGTTCTCGTTGCTCAGCCCGATATCGACGCTTTCATCGATGCCATCTGGCTCGAAGATGGCCTGGCCGCCAATACGCTGGCGGCTTACCGGCGCGACCTCAGCGCGTTTGCTCGGTGGTTGCAGTCGCCCGCATCGGGGCTGTCGACCGGGGGCGATCTGTGCGCGGCAGGCGGCGCAGACATTGAAGCCTGGTTTGCGCAGCGTCATGAAGACAGCCGCCCCACCACGGCCAACCGCAGGTTGGCGACGTTGCGCCGCTTCTATGCCTGGGCGTTGCGCGAGAAGCGCGCGGCCGCCGACCCCTGCCTGACACTGGAGGCCGCCAAACAGCCGCTGCGCGTGCCCCAGACTCTGTCGGAGGCGCAAGTCGAAGCCTTGTTGGCGGCTCCCGACCTGGACACCGCGCGGGGTCTGCGCGATCGCGCCATGCTCGAAACGCTGTATGCCACGGGCTTGCGCGTGTCCGAGCTGGTCGGCTTGAAGACTCTGGATGTCAGTTTGAGCGATGCCGTGGTGCGCGTGGTGCAGGGTAAGGGCGGCAAGGACAGGCTGGTGCCGCTGGGCGCCGAGGCTGCGCATTGGCTGCAACGCTATCTGAGTCAGGCACGCGCTGAACTGGCGGGCGCGCGCGTGGCGGATGCGCTTTTTGTCACCAGCAGAGCCGAAGCCATGTCGCGCCAGGCGTTCTGGCAGCTTGTCAAAAAGTATGCCCGGCTGGCCGATGTGCAGGCGCCGCTGTCGCCGCATACTCTCCGGCATGCCTTTGCTACCCATTTACTCAACCACGGCGCAGACCTGCGGGTGGTGCAGTTACTGTTGGGGCACGCTGATATTTCCACCACCCAGATCTATACCCATGTGGCGCGAGAGCGGCTGAAGTCGCTGCACGCCGTCCACCATCCGCGCGCCTAGGCGCCCTTATCTCATGAGCAAATCCCGACACGTTTCCGAGACCCCCGCCACCCAATTGCTCAAGCAGCACAACGTGGCATTCACCGAGCATACCTATGACTACGTCGATCATGGCGGCGCGGGTGAGGCGGCCCGGCAACTGGGTTTGGATCCGCACGCGGTGGTCAAAACCCTCGTCATGGAAGACGAGGCCGCTCGGCCCCTGGTGGTCATCATGCATGGCGACCGCGAGGTCTCGACCAAGAACCTTGCGCGTCAGGCCGGTTTGAAGAAAGTCAGCCCCTGTCAGCCCGACGTCGCGCAGCGGCACTCCGGTTATCAGGTCGGTGGCACCTCGCCGTTCGGCACGCGCAAGCGGATGCCGGTCTATGTCGAAGAAAGCATCCTGGCTTATCCCGAGGTCTATATCAACGGCGGGCGGCGCGGCTATCTCGTGGGTATCGCCCCGCAGGTGCTCGTCGCATTGCTGGATGCCAAGACCGTCAGCGTCGGCTTGGAGTAAAGGACACTGATCCTAGCGACGACGCCTTAGCGCACGGCTGAGGAGCGCGCCTCTTGGTCCACTCTGTCGCAACCAAAAAAAGGCCGCTTTCGGCGGCCGTTGACGGGATGCGGATCAGAGCATCGCCACATCGCTTTGCAGGATGCGGCGAATGCGCACCGCATCACCGATACGCGAAAACTTACCTTGGGAGTCCAGCAGCACGATGGCCATGTCGCGGCCATTGATGCGTGCCAGCATGACCAGGCACTCGCCCGCTTCGTTGATGAACCCCGTTTTGGACACCTTGATATCCCAATCGGGCTTGCGCACCAGCAGGTTGGTATTGCGGAAGGTCTGGGTGCGCTTGTTGATCTCCACATCGTATTCGGTGTCGGTGGAGTAGCGATGGATCAACGGGCGTTGCGCGGCCGCGCGCAGCAGCCGGGCCAGATCATGGGGTGACGAGACATTCTCGCTCGACAGACCCGTGGGCTCGATGAAGTGCGTGTTGATCATGCCCAGCGAACGGGCTTTGGCATTCATGGCCTGCACAAAGGCGCTCAGCCCGCCCGGATAATTGCGGCCCAGTGCGTGGGCGGCGCGGTTTTCGGAGGACATGAGGGCCAGATGCAGCATGTCGCCTCGCGACAGGCGGGTACCGACGCGCAGGCGCGAGGTCGTGTGCTTGAGCGTATCGACGTCTTCGTCGGTGACCTCGATGATCTCGTTCATCGGCTGGTTGGCATCCACTACCACCAACGCGGTCATCAGTTTGGAGATGGAGGCGATCGGGCGCACAACGTTTTCGTTCTTGGCAAACAGCACCGTCGAGGTCTCGAGATCCTGGACATAGGCGGTGGACGAACGCAGGGCGCGCGCTTCCGCGGCCGGGGAGGCTGCCGCTGCCGGCAGCGCTGCACTGCTGACGGCGCGGGTCTTGGCCCGAGTCGTCGTCTTCTTGCTCGAGGCGGTTTTTGCCGCGCTGCTCTTTTTTGCTTGAGAGGTCGTCTTGGCGGAGGTCTTGGAAGCCGTCTTGCTACTGACCTTGCTGGTTGTCTTTTTGGTGCTGGCGCTTTTGCTGGCGCTGGCCGCTTTTTTCTTGGCCGCCTTGCACTCGGCGGACTTGGCGTTGGTCTTGCAGGGATCCGCCGGCTTGGCCGCCAGGGCGTTGGCCGAGTGCAGGGTCGCGACGGCCAGCGCCAGGGGGGCGAATGCCGATGCGAGCGCGCGTATCCAGGGAAATGCCATGATTACAGGCCTTATCTGTCTGTATGAAAGTACAACCCGGTCACATCTAGGATAAGACTAGAAAAAAACCAAGTGAATTATGGGTTTACGGGCCAAATTTAAACAGCAATTTGAACTTGCGCGCAAGAGGGCATTGCGGTTATTTGCCATAAAAAACCGGGGACGCATTGGCGTGGCGCCCCCGTTGCGCGAGCGTATACCAATTTGTCCTGCAACAGGCGCAATAGCGTGGGGGAATCGGAGCGAGTCGACGCAGGCGGTACGCGGAGCCTCGGCAGCACGAGGACGGTAGTTGGCCTCGCCGGGTGGAATCGAACCACCAATTGACCCTTAGGAGGGGCCGGTTATATCCATTTAACTACGGCGAGTACTTGCTCGAGCAGCCAGCCAGAAAACTCAAGTGCTTGAAAAGCCTTGGTTTTCGATGGTGGCACGAGAGGAAAGACCGGCATTCTAGCATTGCTGCAGCGGCTTTTCGCTTCACGAGGCGAGGTCTATTATTCGTCTCTGGCGCCGACAGCGGCGTTACCGCGATGCCAGGCATGGCGGACTTTCATAACATGGCGCAACGACGCCAGGTGTTTACTCGAGACAATCCGACTGCCATGTCGAATACATCAGAAGCAGTATCCGTGCGCACGATCGTGGCTGGCACGGTGGTGGTGCTGTTGGCCATGGGCGTGCGCGCCACGTTTGGGCTGTTCATGCAGCCCATGGGGCTGGCGCATGGCTGGGGGCGGGAGCTCTTTTCCTTCGCCTTCGCCTTGCAGAACCTGGTGTGGGGCGTGTCCTGTATTTTCATGGGGATCATGGCGGACCGTTATGGTTCCGGTCGTACGGTGGTCCTGGGCGCACTGCTGTACTTTTGCGGCATGCTGGGCACCCGCTATGCGGCCGATCCGTTCACCCTGTGCTTCATGAGTGGTGTCGTGGTCGGTCTGGGCCAGGCTGGCATGACATTTCCGGTGATTCTGCCCGTCATTGCCCGCGCGGTCCCGCCCGCCTACCGCAGCACTGCCATGGGGATTGCCAGCGCGGGTGGTTCGCTCGGCCAGTTTCTGGTGGTGCCGGGTGGCCAATTCGCCATCACGCACCTCAATTGGACGGGCGCATTGTGGCTGCTGTCGTTGCTGGTAGCCGCGGCGCTGCCCCTGGCCTGGTTTCTGCGGGGCAAACCGCAGGCGCACACGGGGACGCAGACGCTGGGTTTTGCCGTGCGCCAGGCGCTGACGCATCCCTCGTTTCACTTTTTGTCGTGGAGCTATTTCGTCTGCGGTTTCCACACGGCTTTCATCACGCTGCATCTGCCGGCTTTCGTATCCGATGCGGGGCTCAACGCCAGCTATGGCGCGACCACCCTTGCCCTGATCGGTCTGTTCAATGTCTTCGGCTCGTTTTATGCCGGCAAGTTAGGTGGGCGCTACAGCAAGAAATGGTTGTTGGCGGCACTCTACGGCTTGCGGGCCATAGGCATTGTGCTGGTGCTGGCGCTGCCGCTCACCCCGCTGGTTCTCTATGTCTTCGCGGCATGGATGGGGCTTTTCTGGCTGGGCACCGTGCCGCTGACGCAGGGCCTCATCGGCGAGATCTACGGGCTGCGGTTCGCCGCGACGTTGTCGGGTATCGCGTTTCTCTTTCACCAGATCGGCAGTTTCACCGGTGTCTGGCTGGGCGGTTATGTGTACGCGCATACCGGCAGCTATAACGGCGTCTGGTGGATGGGGCTGGCGCTGGCGCTTCTGGCCATGGTGCTCTGCCTGCCGGTACGCGAACGCGTCATCGGTGCTGCGGCATGAAGGCGCGCTGGCCGCGCTGGGTGGGCGGCCTGGCCCTGGTCGCCGTGCTGGCGCTGGGCTTTGCCGGTTATCTTTCGCCGCAGATGCGGTTGAGTTGGGAGAATGTCACGGCGCTGTGCGGCTTCTGATGCGGCAGCAGGCAGGCTATCCTTCGGGTAATCGAATCCGTCGGTCCGCCGCGCATGACCTCTCTCGCCCAATTGCCCGCCTGCGACACGTCGCAACTCGGTGATCTGCCTTGCACCGGCACGCTGGTGCTGACTGTCAATAATCGCTTGTCGCGTCGCCTGACGCTTGAGCTGGCCGCGCGGCTGCGGGCCGATCGTCAGGTCAGCGAGCTGCCCCGTATTCTGCCGCTGTCAGCCTGGTTGGCCAGCGCCGCCGATGAGTTGTCCTTCACCGTGCATGCCGAGCTGCCCGCTTACCGACTGGGCGGCTTTGCCGCGCAACTGGTATGGCGTGAAGCCATTCAGCGCGAGGAGGCCGAGCGCGAGTTGCTCGACATCGATCAGGCTGCCCGGTTGGCCATGGATGCCGACATGCTGTGCAATGAGTGGCGTCTCGATGTGCCCGAGTCTGCTATGACGGACGAATATCGGGGTTTTGCGCGCTGGCGTGAGCGCTACCGCAGTCTGTTGGCCGACCTCGATGCCGATGATGCCAATCAGGGCTACGAGCGGGTGCTGCGAGCGCTGCGAGCGGGCGAGCTGATGCCGCCCGAGCGCGTCGTGCTGGCCGGTTTTGGTGAGATTTCGCCGCGCTTTGCCCGCCTGTTGGCTGCCCTGGAGGAAGGAGGGGCGGTCTTGCTCGTCTGGCGCGAGGGCCAGCGTGAACGAGCACATCCCGAGCGCGTTCTGGTGGCTGATCACGGCGCCGAATGGCGCGCTGCAGCAGCCTGGGCGGCGTGCCGCTTGCGCGAGAACCCCGCAGGCCGCTACGCCATCGTCTCGTCGCAGCTCGAAAGCGAGGCGCCTTTCGCCCGTCGTGTATTGATGCAGGCCTTGCAAGGTGAGCCTGGCCAGGCCGAACTGCCGTTTAACGTGGCCGTCGGCCGCTCCTTGATCGAGTGGCCGGCCTTGCGTGCCGCACTGGCCTGGCTGCAGGCCGTAGCGGAAATGGGCAGCGCAGGCAAAGTGGCCGTGCCCGTATTGGGGGCGGCCATGCTGGCCGGGCACTGCGCGGGTGACCGCGGCGAGCGGCACGCCGCGCTGGATGCACGTTGGCGCCGCCTCGGCCGTATCGACGTGACCGAAGCCTCCTGGCGCAGCGACCTGCAGTACAGCCCCCGTCTGGCGCAGGCTTGGGAGGCCGCGATGAAAATCTGGCGCGACGGACCCACACGCGCCTCCTGCGATGTGTGGGCGCCTCGCATGCGCGAAGCCCTCAAGGCGCTGGGGTTTCCGGGTGAGCAGGCGGTCGACAGTGTGGGCTACCAGGTGCTGGGTGCCTTGGGCGAGCTTTTGGGCGATTTCGCCGCGTTGGCCCCGGCGGCAGGTCCGCTCAACGGCCGTGGCGCCGTCCGGTTGTTGATCAGCGCGGCGCGTGCAGGCAGTTTTCAGCCTCAGCGTGATCCACGCGCCAGGCTTGACGTTCTCGGGTTGCTGGAAGCCGAGGGGGGCAGTTGGGATGGTGTCTGGATATTGGGACTGACCGATGAGGTGCTGCCCGCCTCGCCCAAGCCCAATCCGTTCTTGCCATTGAGTGTGCTGCGCCAGGCCGGTGCGCCGCGCGCCACGCCCGAGCGCGAACGCGAATGGGCCGAAAACATCTACGAAGCCTTACGCGCTTGCGCACCTGAACTGGTCGTCAGCTGCGCCGAGCATGAAGGCGAGCGTGAGCTGCGCCCATCACCGCTGATCGCCGAGGCGCCCTTGCGCGTTGCCGATATGGGCGGCGACGGTCTCGAGCATGTCTGGCTCCAGCAGAGCCTGATCGATGAGTCGGGGCCGCCGTTGGACAGTGCGGGCGACAGCACCGGGGGGATCGATGTCCTCGATACGCAGGCGCGCAATCCGCTGTGGGCGTTTGTCCGACATCGTCTGGGTGCCCGGGAGCTTGCGCCCTATGCGCAGGCCGCAGCCCAGAATGTGCGCGGGCAGTTCCTGCATCGGGCGTTGGAGCTGGCCTGGCGCCTGCTGCCCGACCAGGAGGCCTTGCACCTGGCCATGAGCCAGGCGCGTCTGGCGCCACTTTTGCACGAGGCCGTGGAGCAGGCTGCCGACGAAACGTTGGTTGCTTATGCGCCTGCCTTGCGCGCTCTTGAATGCACGCGGGCCGAGTCAGTGCTGGCGCGCTGGATGGCGCTGGAGGCCCGGCGACTGCCCTTTGTCGTGGCCGGGCTGGAGGCCGACCATCGCTGGCGGCACGGCCCCTTGTCGCTCAAGCTACGCCTGGACCGCATGGACAGGCTCGCCGACGGCCGCGCGGTGATTCTCGACTACAAGACGGGATCGGGGCAGGCTCGTCCCGAGTCGGATTGGGCGCGGGCCCGGCCCATCAATCTGCAGTTGCCGTTTTATGCCGCGGTGCTGGCCGGCGATGCGCCGGATACGCACGTGGTGGGACTGCTGCTTGGGCAGATTCATGCGCGCAACGTGGGAGCACAGGGGCTGGCCGAGGAAGACCTCGGTATGGAGGGGGTGCACCTGGCGGCCGACAGCGAGGCGTTTGCCGGGCGCAATTGGGCGGAGATTCTGGCCGGCTGGCGCGCCGCCATCGAGAACCTGGCCAATGAGTACGCGCGTGGCCACGCGCCCAATGTGGCCTGGGGGCGCGACGATCTTAAATACTGTGATGCCATGCCGTTTCTGCGCCTGGATCTGGATGTGGATGAGGCCTGAACCATGAGCGATCGCCAACCCCAAGACCACGCCGCGCGTTTGCGCGCGCTGGACCCGCAAACCTCCTTCATCGTCCAGGCGCCTGCTGGCTCGGGCAAGACCGAGCTGCTGACAGACCGCATTCTGGCCCTGCTGTCCACGGTCAGAAAGCCCGAGGAGATCGTTGCCATCACGTTCACGCGCAAAGCCGCCTCCGAGATGCATGCGCGAGTCCTGGAAAAACTCGCCCGAGGCAAAGGCCCCGAGCCGCAGGCCGAACATGAGCGCCGCAGTTGGCAACTGGCGCGTGCCGCCCTTGAGCGCGATGCCGAAATGGACTGGCAGGTCTTGCGGCATCCGGCCCGCCTGGCCATTCGCACCATTGATTCGTTCTGCGCCGGACTGGTGCGGGGCATGCCTTGGCTGTCAGGGCTGGGCGGCATGCCTGAAATCGCCGATGACGCGCGTGCCCTTTACGAAGCCGCCGCCCGCGCGACCTTGGCGCTGGCCGGCGAGCATGAGTCCATCGTCAATCTGCTGGCCCATCTGGACGTCGATGTCGCAGCCGCCGAGCAGGCTATTGCCGATATGCTGGGTCAACGTGATCAATGGCTGCCGTTGCTGGCCCATGGTCTGGACCGGGAGCGGCTGCAATCCCACCTTGCCCAGACGCTGTCCAGCGAGTTGGCGACCGTGTGCAGCCTCATGCCGCGCGGATTCGACGCTGACCTGTGCAGCCTGGCGCGGCAGGCCGCCGCCGAACTCGCGGCAAGCCAGGACAGGCGCCTGGATCCCTTGCTGGACTGGCAGGGCCCATTGCCGGCCGACGCCGACGCCCTGCCGCGCTGGCGGGCGCTATGCCATCTGTTGCTCACGGGAGCGGGCTCCTTGCGCAGTCCCAAAGGCGTCAACAAAACCTTGGGATTCCCGGCCAAATGCGCGCACAAGGACGCGTTTGTGCAATGGCTCTCGGGGTTCAGCGGCGATGAGCCCTGGATCGCGCGTCTGGCCTCAGTCGTCGATATGCCCGAGGCGCACTTCAGTGACGGGCAATGGGAAGTGCTCAGCTCGCAACTGGTGACGCTGGCTCTGGCGGTCGGGCAGTTGCAGAAAGTCTTCGCTGATGCGGGCGAGGTCGATTTCATCGAAATCGCCCAGCGGGCCCAACGCGCATTGGGCGATGCCGATGATCCCGGTGAGTTGCTGCTCAAGCTCGACGCGTCCATCAGCCATCTGTTGGTCGACGAGTTCCAGGACACCAGTCAGACGCAGATCGATTTGCTGACCACGCTCACCTCCGGATGGCAGCCGGGCGATGGTCATACGCTGTTTCTGGTGGGCGACCCCATGCAGTCCATCTACCGCTTTCGCAAGGCGGAAGTGGGTCTTTTCCTCGGCGCGACGGAACACGGCGTAGGCGAGTTGCCGCTGGAATTTCTCCGGTTGACCGATAACTTCCGTTCGCAGGGAGGTGTCGTCGATTGGGTCAACCGGGCATTCGGCGATCTGCTGCCGCGTGACAACGACGCGGTGGCCGGCGCCATCCGTTACAGCCCTTCGGCCGCGTTTCACCCCCCGCTCGATGGCGCGGCAGTGAGTTTCCATCCGGCCTGGGGCACCGCAGATCGGGCGTCAGGCGAAGCCGCTGCCGAAGACATTGCCGTGGCATTGGCTCGCGCCGCCCTGCTCGAACATGCCGGCAGTGCGCATCCGGTGGCCATTCTGGTCCGGGCGCGCTCGCATCTGGGCAGTCTGTCGCGCCGGCTTGCTCAGGAGGACATCCCGAGCCGAGCGGTTGAACTCGTGCCCTTGCGCCTGCGTCCGGTGGTGGCCGATCTGGTGCAATTGTTGCGCGCGCTCACGCATCCGGCGGATCGCATGGCCTGGCTGTCCGTGCTGCGCGCGCCTTGGTGCGGGCTGACCCTCGAGAGCCTGCAACGCCTGTTTGGTCAGGATCACCGCGCGCCGGTGCCGGATGTCTTGCGCCAGGCCCTGGCCGAACCGGTGGCCGCCTCCCCTCAGGCCGGCTTGTTCGATGCGCCGTCAGAGTCTGGCAGTGCGGTGGCTCGGCGTTGCCTGGCACCCGAAGAATATGCGCGGCTGTCGCGCGTGGCGGCCATCTTGCTCGATCGGGGCAATGATTCCGGCACCTGGCCGCTGGCTGCCTGGCTGCAGAGTACTTGGCAAGCGCTGGGAGGCGCAGGTCTGTATACCGGCGTGGGGGCGGCGGCCGATGCCGAAAGCCTGTTCCAATTGGTCGAGCGGCTCGCCCCTCATGGAGGCTTGGATACCGCGGCTTTCGATACCGCTGTCGCGCGCCTTTTTGCCGCGCCCGACGTGCAAGGCGAGCAGGGAGCGGTCGAGATCATGACCATGCACAAGTCCAAGGGGCTGCAGTTCGACAGCGTCATTCTTTATGGCCTGCATCGGGTGCCGCGTGGCGATCAGGCGCCGCTCGTGCGGTTCGAACACCACAATGGGCGGGTGCTCATGGGGCCGATCAAGGCGCGCGCCGATATCGAGGCCGACCCGATCTCGCGCTACCTGGGCGCGCGCGAAGCGCGCCGCGCCGCCTATGAAACCGATCGTCTGCTTTATGTAGCCGCCACGCGCGCCCGCAAACGCCTGCACCTGATCGGCAGCGTCGCGATCGACGAAGAAAAGGGGCTGCGGGTGCCGGCCGCCTCCAGCCTGCTTGCAAGGCTTTGGCCCTACGTCGATGCAGGGCAAGCGCCGTCACCACAGGCCGATCCCCAACCTGACGCTGGCGGTATACCGGCCTGGCAGGGGGGGGCCTTGATGCGTCTGGACGACGCGAGTGTGGCCGAGCTGGCCGCCACACCCCGGCGCAACGCGCAGGTGGCGGGCCTGGCCGCCGATGCGGAGCATCCGGCCTGGCAGTTGGAAGCGGGCTACGAGGCTGCCGTCGGGACGCTGGCGCATGCATGGCTTGCGCGGATGGGAGAGGAGGGTGGCGAGTTCTGGGATGCGCGGCGCCTGCGCGAGCATCTGCCGGCCATGCGGCGGCAGTTGACCCGTGCCGGTATCCCCGATAGCCAGGCCGATAGCGCTGCCGAGGCCGTACTGCAGACCCTGCAAGCTACATTGACGCACGAAAAGGGGCTGTGGCTATTGCGCCAGTCTCGCGCGCGGCGCGAGTGGCCGCTCATCGATGCCGCAGGCCGGGTGTCCGTCATCGACTTGGCCTTGAGCATCGAGGATGGCTGGCTCATCGTGGATTACAAAACCGGCCAGGCCTTGGCCGGTGAGACGGCCGCCCATTTTTCCCAACGCATGCGGTTGCGCCACGCCGAGCAGCTCAAACGCTATTGTGCTCAGGTCACCGCTCTGGATGGGCGGCCCGCCCGTGCGGCGCTCTACTTTCCCCGGGCCCAGGCCTGGATAGAGCTGTGAGCCTGACCCGTGCCCGGGTGGGCCCAGCCGCCGTGGCGAAGGTCGCTGTGTCCGGCGGGCGCGCAAGGCGATGGCAGGCGGCGCAGTGGGTGTTTGCTCACCCCGGCGCCTCCCAAAGCAGGCTTTCATCGGCTCTGATAGAATGCGGGCTGGCGGGCCCCTTCGCATGGTTCGACGGTGAACCTGGTCAGGTCGGGAACGAAGCAGCCATAGTCGTTTAGGGCCAGTGCCGGAGTAAGGCTCGCCTCCCGGTTTTCCCAAAAGGGGCGCCGCGTACGGAATGTCGGTCATTGGACTGGTTCTCTGCGCGGCGCCCTTTTTGTTTCCGACCCATGGTCGTTATCGTCGTGTTCTGACGCCGGCTGGCTCATCAGGCTCTACAATCCCCGCATGACTTATCTGGTTCTGGCCCGCAAGTGGCGTCCGCGATCCTTCGATACCCTGGTTGGCCAGGATCACGTCGTGCGCGCATTGACGCATGCCCTGGACACCCAGCGTTTGCACCACGCCTGGCTTTTTACCGGTACACGTGGCGTGGGCAAGACCACGCTGTCGCGTATCCTCGCCAAATCCCTCAACTGCGAAACCGGCATTACCTCCAAGCCGTGTGGCGTGTGCCGTGCGTGCACGGAGATCGATGCTGGCCGTTTCGTCGACTACCTCGAACTTGACGCGGCTTCCAACCGAGGCGTCGAGGAGATGACGCAACTGCTCGAGCAGGCGGTGTATGCACCGGGAGCGGGGCGTTTCAAGGTCTACATGATCGACGAAGTCCACATGCTCACCGGGCATGCGTTCAACGCCATGCTCAAGACCCTCGAAGAGCCGCCGCCGCACGTCAAGTTCATCCTGGCCACGACGGATCCACAGAAAATCCCGGTCACCGTACTGTCGCGCTGCCTGCAATTCAATCTCAAGCAGATGCCGCCCGAGTCCATCGTGGGCCATTTGCAGGCGGTGCTCGGTCAAGAGCAGATCGGCTTCGAGGTGCCCGCCCTGCGCCTGATCGGGCAAGCTGCTTCGGGTTCCATGCGCGACGCCCTGTCCCTGACGGATCAGGCGATTGCCTACAGCGCAGGCAATCTGACCGAAGACGCGGTGCGCGGCATGCTGGGCACCATTGATCAGCGCCATTTGGTGCGCCTGTTGGATGCCCTGGCCACGGGGGACGCCCGCGGCGTGCTGGCCGTGGCCGATGAGCTTGCTACCCGTGGTTTGTCCTATGCTGGCGCGCTGGCGGATTTCGCCGTGCTGCTCTCGCGCATCGCGATCGAGCAACGTGTCAGCGGCGTCACCCCGGCCGACGACCCCCTCGGGCAGGATATCGCGCGCCTGGCGGCAAGCCTGCATCCCGATGCGGTCCAGCTTTTCTATTCCGTTGCCGTGCATAGCCGCAGCGAACTCAGCCTGGCGCCGGACGAGTACGCCGGGTTCGTCATGGCCTGTCTGCGCATGCTTGCCCTCAATGGCGAGGCGGGGCCGGCGACGCAGCGCGAAGCACCACGTACCGCACCCCAGCCAGCGTTGACCCACGACGTGGCTGCGGCGGCGCCTGCTACGGTGGCGGCAGACGCCGCGCCGGTTGAGACGCCTGCCGTTGCAGCCGTGCAGGCGGCGGTGCCTGCCGTAACCGCATCGTCGGTTACCCCTGCTGACCCCATCGCACCCGATGCCGAACCTGCCGTTGCCGCCGAGCCCCGGCCGTCGTCGGTGGCGCTGGCGCACAGCGCGCCCTCTGCGGCAACGCCGGTGCCGCCCTGGGAAGATAACCCCGCACAGGAAGCGGCCGTCGTCACGGCCGTGGCCGGCCAGAACCAACCCCAGGTTGCAGCATCACCCGAGGCCGCGCCAGATCTTGACCAAGAGGGGCCGCCGTCCTGGGTGGACGAGTCCATCCCGGATGATGCCGAAGGCGGGTATGCGCCAGCCCAGGCCTACACCCTCGATCCGGATGACGATTTCGAGACCCTGGCAAGCGAACCGGCGCCGGCGCCGGCTGCCGCTGCGCGAGCCGCCGCAGCAGCCAGGCCGGCGCGCACGCCGCGCCAGCCTCGCTCACGACTGAGTGACATGTCGCCGCAGACCTGGCCCGAACTGGCCGCGCGCTTGCCTGTCACCGGGCTGGCAGCCGAGTTGGCGCGCCAGAGCGAATGGGCCGGCGTCCAGGGCGACGCGGTGATGTTGCGCGTTGCCGTGCGCACGCTGGCCGAGAGCGAGAGCCGGGTACGGTTGCAAACGGTATTGTGCGAACATTTCGGCCAGGGCTTGCGGCTGGAGATCGAGGTCGGCCACACGGGCGATGGCACGGCGCACGCCGTCGCGCGCATCGAGCGCGCGGCGCGTCAGCAGGCTGCCGAAGAGGCCGTCGCCGTCGATCCCTTCGTGCAGGCACTGGTTAATGATTTTGGCGGACACGTCGTGCCGAATTCGGTGCGCGCCGTCGAGCCGCCGGCCGCTTGAGGCCGGCGTTTCCCCTATTCCCCAAGGAAAAACTCACCATGATGAAAGGACAACTGGCCGGCCTCATGCGCCAAGCCCAGCAAATGCAGGAAAACATGAAAAAGGCCCAGGAAGCCCTGGCCGATATCCTGGTCGAAGGTGCCGCCGGCGGTGGCCTGGTCAAGGTGACCATGACCTGCCGCAACGACGTCAAACGCGTGGCCATCGACCCCAGCCTGCTGGCCGATGACAAAGACATGCTCGAGGACTTGGTTGCCGCCGCGTTGAACGACGCGTTGCGCAAAGCCGAGGCAACCTCGCAAGAAAAGATGTCCTCCCTGACCGCTGGCCTGCCCCTGCCTCCGGGCATGAAGCTGCCGTTCTGAGGCGAGCCGTCCTGATGGACAATTCGCTTCCGGAAGCCGAGCCGCTACGGGCGTTGATCGAGGCCTTGCGGCGCCTGCCTGGTGTGGGCGCGCGCTCGGCCCGACGCATGGCGTATCACCTCCTGCAGCATGATCTGCAGGGGGCGGATCTGCTCGGACGGGCTCTGGCCGGCGCCGTGCAGAACCTGCGCCATTGCTCGCGTTGCAACAGCTTCACTGAAGACGAAATCTGTCTTATCTGCGCCAACCCCAAGCGTGATGCGACACAGTTGTGCATCGTCGAAACGCCTGCCGACCAGAATGTCATCGAGTCCAGCCATGGCTATCGTGGCCTGTACTATGTATTAATGGGGCGGCTTGCGCCGCTCGAGGGTGTGGGGCCGCGGGCGCTGGATTTTCAGCGCGTGCTGGACCGGGCCTCCGACGGGACGGTCCAGGAGGTCATCCTGGCGACCAACTTCACCGCCGAAGGCGAGACGACCGCCCATTTTCTGGGCGAGGCGCTGGCCGATCGGGGGTTGAGAGTCACCCGCTTGGCGCGTGGCGTTCCCGCGGGCAGCGAGCTTGAGTACGTGGATGCCGGTACCATCGCCTGGGCACTGATGGAGCGCCGCTCGACCTGAGGCGTTGCGCCCGGGTTTTTCGTTCTGCCTGACCGTGATCGCTGGCCTGCTGGGCGATCGTGGCCCATAGCAATAAACAGTCGGGTGGAAGAGACAAATGTCAGCCTTGAAAGGCATGAAGGTGCTCGAATTGGGCACGCTCATTGCAGGCCCTTTTGCCGCGCGCATGTTTGGCGAATTCGGCGCCGACGTCATCAAAGTCGAAACGCCGCCAGACCAGCACGGGCAGGGAGGTGGCGATCCGATACGTAGCTGGCGTCATCTGCACGAGGGCAACTCGCTCTGGTGGACGGTACAGGCCCGCAACAAACAATCGATCAGCCTGTGAACCTGAAAGATGCTCGGGGCCGCGAGATTGCGCGTCAATTGGCCTTAGAGGCCGATATCATTATCGAGAACTATCGTCCCGGCGTCCTCGAGAAATGGGGCTTGGGTTATGAGGATCTGTGTTCCATCAACCCGGCGACCATCATGGTGCGTTTATCCGGCTATGGGCAAACGGGGCCGATGCGCGACCAACCTGGCTTCGGCGCGATAGGAGAGTCCATGGACGGGCTGCGCTACGTATCCGGCCATCCTGACCGTGCGCCCTTGCGCGTGGGGATTTCCATCGGTGACTCCCTGGCTGCGCTGCATGGCGTAATAGGCGCCCTGATGGCGTTGCGGCACCGTGATGCCACGGGCGGGCGCTGGAATGGCAAGACGGGCGAAGAGTGTCAGTCAGGACAAGGCCAGATGATCGATGTGGCCCTCTATGAGTCCGTCTTCAACGTCATGGAAAGCCTCGTCCCGGAGTATGACGTGGCCGGCGTGATCCGCGAACGTACAGGCGGGGCCTTGCCAGGCATCGTGCCGTCGAACACCTATACCACCGCCGATGGGCAGAATATTGTGATTGCCGGTAACGGTGACGCGATCTTTCATCGCCTGATGCTTGCCATCGGACGCGAGGATCTTGCGCGCGATCCGGACCTGGTGCACAACGATGGCCGCGCGCGAAGGGCGGCCGAAATCGATGGCGCCATCCAGGCCTGGTGCGATAGACAGACCATCGATGAGGCGCTGAGCCAACTGCGACGTGCGGATGTGCCCGTGAGCAAAATCTACAGCGTGGCGGATATGTTCAGCGACCCCCAGTTTCTCGCCCGCGGAATGATCGAACAACATCGGTTTCCGGATGGTAGCCCCGTCAAACTGCCGGCTGTCGTGCCCAAGATGTCGCTCACACCGGGCAGCACGCGCTGGTTGGGACCGCGTTTAGGGGAACATACCGAGGCCGTGCTGAAGTCGCTGGGGTATGATGCAGCGGCGATTCAAGAGCTGGCAAAGACCGGCGCAATCAGTACCTGAGGCGCTGGCAAGTGCACCAGCCCCGAAGCAGACGGTCATGCCGGCCGTCTGTCTTTTCGCCGCTTTCTGGCGGCACACAGGAGACAACCGATGTCAGTCACTCGTCGTGATCTGCTCAAGCTCGCCGGCGCAGCCGGCGCCATGAGCATGGCTCCGGCCATCGTTCGTGCGCAGAAACTCGAAAAAACCAAAGTGCAGATCGCAGTGGGCGGCAAGCCCCTGATCTACTATCTCCCGCTGACCATCGCTGAGATCAACGGCTACTTCAAGGACGAAGGGCTGGATGTCAGTATCGCGGACTTCGCGGGCGGCTCCAAAGCCTTGCAGGCTGTCGTGGGCGGCAGCGCCGATGTGGTCTCGGGGGCGTTCGAGCACACCATCGCCATGCAGTCCAAAGGCCAGGCTTATCGTGCGTTCGTGCTGCAGGGGCGCGCGCCCATGATCGGCGTGGGCGTCTCGAAGAAGGCCTTGCCCAACTACAAGGGTGCTGCCGATCTCAAGGGCAAGAAGATCGGCGTGACCGCGCCGGGTTCGTCGACCAACATGGTCGTGAGTTTCTTTCTCGCCAAGCATGGCCTGAAGGCCAGCGATGTTTCCTTCATCGGCGTGGGTGCCGGCGCTGGCGCGGTGACCGCTTTGCGCGGTGGTCAGGTCGACGCCATGTCCAACACCGATCCCGTGGTGTCCATGTTGACCCTGGGCGGCGATATGGAAATCATCGTCGATACCCGAACCCTGAAAGACACGTTGGAGATCTTCGGTGGCAACATGCCTGCTGGCAGCCTTTATGCGCCACAGGCCTTCATCGATGCCAATCCCAATACGGTGCAGGCATTGACCAATGCCATCGTGCGCGCCGACAAGTGGATTCAAAAAGCGGGTGTGGATCAGATCGCCAAGACGGTGCCGACCAACTATCTGTTGGGCGATCCCGAGGTCTACAAGGCAGCGGTCAAAGCCAGCCTGGAAGGTCTGTCGCCCGACGGGGTCATCCCCGAGGACGGCGCCGCCACGGCAGCCAAGGCGCTGGCCGCCTATGCCGGCGACATCGATCTGGCCAAGATAGATACGTCCAAAGTCTGGACCAATGAGTTCACCCGTCGCGCCAACGAGAAGTATCCCAATGGTTGAAGCTGCACTTTCGCTTGAAGGCATCACCTGTACCTTTGCGTCGCGTGATGACAGCAAGCAACGCTATACCGCCGTGGCCGACACCACGCTGGCGATCGCTCCTGGCGAATTCGTCTCCGTGGTGGGTCCGACAGGCTGCGGCAAGTCCACCTTGCTTAACGTCGGCGCGGGCTTGCTCTCGCCGTCGTCGGGCCAGGTCAAGGTGTTCGGGCAAGTCCTCTCCGGTATCAACGCCCGCGCCGGCTACATGTTCCAGGGTGAGGCGCTGCTGCCGTGGCGCAATGCACTGGACAACGTGATGGCGGGCCTCGAGTTCGCGGGCACGCCCCGCGAGCAGGCCGAGACGCAGGCGCGGGAGTGGATGCGCCGCGTGGGTTTGGGCGGATTCGAGCATCGGTATCCGCATCAGATGTCGGGCGGCATGCGCAAACGCGTCATGCTGGCCCAGACGCTGATCCGCGATCCGGACATCATTCTGATGGACGAGCCGTTCTCGGCGCTGGACATTCAGACCCGGCAGCTCATGGAAAATGAGGTGCTCGAGTTGTGGATGGCCCGGCGCAAGGCGGTCCTGTTCATCACCCACGATCTGGATGAGGCAATCGCGATGAGCGACCGGGTGGTGGTGCTCTCGGCAGGGCCGGGAACCCATCCCATCGGTGAGTTCGTCATCGACCTGCCGCGTCCCCGGGACGTGGCGGAGGTGCGCATGCATCCGCGCTTCGTCGAATTGCACTCGGCCATCTGGGGCGTGTTGCGCGAAGAAGTCCTCAAAGGCTATGCCCAGCAGAAGCGGGCTTGAGAACCATGGCTAAGTTGATCAAACCCGGCTCGGCGAGCCTGCGTTTCTGGCAGTTATTGCTTCTGGTCGTTATCCTGCTCGTCTGGCATTTCGCCTCGCTCGACAGCAAGGTGGCATTCTTTTTTGGGCAGCCCCTGAAGGTGGCCGAGCGCATCTGGACCTGGTTCATCACCGATGCCGATATCTACAAGCATCTATGGGTGACACTATCGGAAACGGTGCTGGCCTTTGTCATCGGCACCGTCGCCGGTTTGGGGAGCGGTTTGTGGCTGGGCCTGTCGCCGGTTGCCAGCGCCATTCTCGATCCCTACATCAAGGCCACCAACTCCATGCCTCGCGTCATTCTGGCGCCTATCTTCGGCATGTGGTTTGGGCTGGGAATCTGGTCCAAGGTCGCGCTGGCGGTCACGCTGGTGTTTTTCATCGTGTTCTTCAATGTGTACCAGGGCGTACGCGAGGTCAGCCCGACCCTGCTGGATAACGCTCGTATGCTGGGAGCCCGGCGCCGTCAGTTACTGCGCCACGTCTATCTGCCCTCGGCCACGAGTTGGGTCTTCTCCAGTCTGCACACCTCGGTGGGCCTGGCATTCGTCGGGGTGGTGGTGGGGGAATATCTCGGTTCGGCCAGCGGCGTGGGGTATCTCATCCTGCAGGCCGAAGGCACGTTTGATGTCAACACGGTGTTTGCCGGCATCGTTGTGCTGACCGCCTTCGCACTCATCCTCGACGGCATCGTCGGTCTGGGAGAGAAGCGGCTGATGAAATGGCAGCGGCGTTCAGGCGAAACGGAAAAACTCTAAAGCTATCCGGGTCTGCACCCGGATGGGGCAGGCGGCGGCATTGCCGCCCGCCTCCCTCCCTGATCAGGCGCAGGCCTGTTCGATAAGTTGATCCAGTTTGCGTGCGTCCGCCACGAAAAACCGTATGCCCTCGGCCAGCTTTTCGGTGGCCATCGCATCGTCGTTGAGCAGGCTGCGAAAGGCAATCTCGCCGCACGGCACCTCGGCCGGGGCGGGGCTGCCTGCGGCGGGCAGGGTGAGTTGCACCGGCACCTCGCCTTCGCTCGCGTCCAGC
Organism: Bordetella holmesii; assembly: GCF_020735985.1. Taxonomy (NCBI): domain Bacteria; kingdom Pseudomonadati; phylum Pseudomonadota; class Betaproteobacteria; order Burkholderiales; family Alcaligenaceae; genus Bordetella; species Bordetella holmesii. The sequence continues at coordinate 1,878,482 of NZ_CP085973.1, read as the reverse complement.
TGAGCCAGCAACTCGGGGCTGATGGTCAGCAGATCGCAGCCGGCCAGCGCCAGGATCTGACCGGCGTTGCGGAAGCTCGCGCCCATGACTTCGGTCGTGATGCCATGCGCCTTGTAATACTCGAAAATCCGCGCCACTGACTGCACGCCCGGGTCGTTGGCGCCGCTGCGGGCAGTCTCATCCCATTGGGCGCCGGCAGCTTTCTTGTGCCAATCGTAGATGCGGCCCACAAAAGGAGAAATCAGTTGTACGCCGGCTCGAGCGCAGGCGGCTGCCTGCACCAGCGAAAAGAGCAGGGTCAGATTGCAGTTGATGTCTTCTTCCTGCAGCAGCTTTGCCGCCTGTATCCCCTCCCAGGTGGAAGCAATCTTGATCAGCACCCGTTCACGCGAGACGCCCGCGGCTTCGTAAAGAGCGATGATGCCGCGGGCGCGTTCGACGCTGGCGCGCGTATCGAAGGACAGGCGGGCGTCCACTTCGGTGGACACGCGGCCGGGGACGATATCCAGAATCTGCCGTCCGAAGGCCACCAGCAGACGATCGGTGATCTCGCCGGGAGTCGCGCCGCGGTGATCGCGGGCGACCTGCTCGAGCAAGGGGCGGTACGCATCCTTCTGCACCGCTTTCAAAATAAGTGACGGGTTTGTTGTGGCGTCGGTCGGGCGCAGCGCGCGCATGGTCTCGAAATCGCCAGTGTCGGCGACAACGGTGGTGTGGCGGCGCAGGGCTTGAAGCTGAGAGGGCATGGGCATCGCAGATGAGAGGTTGATGTCAGCCCTAGGGTAGCACTGGCGTCTGACGCGGTGCGTCTCGATCCGGGTCCCGCGCACCGTGACTCGGAAGGCAAAGAAGTCGGAATGATGATATTCGCTTCGATTGGCGCGGTATTTCACCGAAAATAGCCGGATATTGCCCGTTCGAGGTATAATCTGAAATTTTGATTATCGATTCTGAAAACTGGGGTTCACTGTGCTGCCGCAACTTTTTCCCGAGGGGATCAACCGTTTCCCTCCTGCAATTCTGGCTTTGGCGGACGGTACCATTTTTCGGGGCGTATCGATAGGCGCGCCGGGTCACACCGTAGCCGAGATGGTGTTCAACACCTCCATGACGGGCTACCAGGAAATCCTCACCGATCCGAGCTACAGCGGTCAGATTGTGACCCTGACCTATCCCCACATTGGCAATACGGGCGTCAACGTTGAAGACGTCGAGGCCAACCGTGTCTACGCTTCCGGTCTCGTGGTGCGCGACTGCCCCGCGCGAGTGTCCAACTTTCGTGCGACCCAATCTCTGCCCGACTACCTGACGGCGCAAGGCGTGGTTGCCATCGCGGGTATCGATACCCGCAAGCTGACCCGCATTCTGCGTGAAAAAGGCGCCCAGGGCGGCTGCATTCTCGTGGGTGAAGATGCCGAGCGCGCCGTCGAGTTGGCTCGCTCCTTTCCGGGCATGTCCGGCCAAGATCTGGCCAAGGTGGTTTCTCAGAAAGACACCACTTCCTGGACGCAGGGCACCTGGCAACTGGGCGAGGGCTACACCCAGCCCGCGCAAGACCGCTTCCACGTCGTGGCCTATGACTTCGGCGTCAAGTACAACATTCTGCGTCTGATCGCAGATCGGGGCTGCCGCATCACGCTGGTGCCGGCGCAAACGCCTGCCGAGGAAGTCCTCAAGCTCAACCCGGACGGTGTGTTCCTGGCCAACGGCCCGGGCGATCCCGAGCCCTGCGATTACGCCATCGCCGCCACGCGCGTCTTCCTGGAGCGCAAGCTGCCGGTGTTCGGCATCTGTCTGGGCCACCAGATCATGGGCCTGGCCGTTGGTGGCAAGACCGTCAAAATGAAGACGGGGCACCATGGCGCCAACCATCCAGTGCAGGACCTGCAATCCAAACGGGTGTTCATCACCAGCCAGAACCACGGTTTCGCGGTTGACGCGGCCAGCCTGCCAGCCAATGCGCGCGCCACCCACATCTCGCTGTTCGACGGCACCTTGCAGGGCTTCGAGCTGACCGATCGTCCGGCGTTCTGCTTCCAGGGCCACCCCGAAGCCAGTCCAGGCCCGCACGACATCATCGTGCTGTTCGACAAGTTCATCAGCCTGATGGCCGGCCAGAAATAAAGATTCCACCATGCCTAAGCGTACAGACCTAAAAAGTATTCTCATCATTGGCGCCGGCCCGATCATCATCGGCCAGGCTTGCGAGTTCGATTATTCGGGCGCGCAGGCCTGCAAGGCGCTCAAGGCCGAGGGTTATCGCACCATCCTGGTCAACAGCAACCCCGCGACCATCATGACCGACCCGGAAACGGCCGATGTGACCTACATCGAGCCCATTACCTGGCAAGCGGTCGAGAAGATCATCGAGCGCGAGCGTCCCGATGCGTTGTTGCCCACCATGGGTGGCCAGACTGCGCTGAATTGTGCGCTGGATCTGGCGCATAACGGCGTGCTGACCAAGTATGGCGTCGAGCTGATCGGCGCCAACGAGCATGCCATCGAAAAGGCCGAAGACCGCCAGAAGTTCAAGCAGGCCATGACGGATATCGACCTGGCTTCGGCCAAGTCGGGCGTGGCTCACACCTTGGATGAGGCCTGGGAGGTCCAGCGCCGCATCGCCGCAGAAATCGGCACAGCGGGCTTTCCGGTCGTCATCCGCCCCAGCTTCACGCTGGGCGGCACCGGCGGCGGCATCGCCTACAACGCCGAAGAGTTCGAAACCATTTGCCGCCGCGGTCTGGAGGCTTCGCCCACCAATGAGCTGCTCATCGAAGAGTCGCTGCTGGGCTGGAAAGAATTCGAAATGGAAGTGGTCCGCGACAAGGCGGACAACTGCATCATCGTCTGCTCGATCGAAAACCTCGATCCCATGGGCGTGCACACCGGTGACTCGATCACGGTCGCGCCGGCGCAGACGCTGACCGACAAGGAATACCAGATCATGCGCGACGCATCCATTGCGGTGCTGCGCGAAATCGGCGTGGATACGGGGGGCTCGAACGTGCAGTTCGCCGTCAACCCGAAAAACGGCCGCATGATCGTCATCGAAATGAACCCGCGCGTCTCGCGTTCCTCGGCGCTGGCGTCCAAGGCAACGGGGTTCCCCATTGCCAAGGTGGCCGCGCGTCTGGCCATTGGCTATACGCTCGATGAACTGCAAAACGAGATCACCGGCGGCGCCACCCCGGCCTCGTTCGAACCGTCGATCGATTACGTCGTCACCAAGGTGCCGCGTTTTGCCTTCGAGAAGTTCCCGCAGGCTGATGCCCGCCTGACCACGCAGATGAAGTCCGTCGGCGAAGTCATGGCCATGGGTCGAACCTTCCAGGAGTCCTTCCAGAAGGCCTTGCGCGGCCTGGAAGTCGGGGTGGACGGCCTGAACCAGAAGACCACCGACCGCGAGAAGCTGCAGGTCGAGCTTGGCGAGCCAGGCCCGGAGCGCATCTGGTATGTGGGCGACGCCTTCGCCCAGGGTTTCACGCTCGATGAGGTGCACAACATCACCCACATCGATCCGTGGTTCCTGGCCCAGATCAAGGAGATCGTCGATATCGAGCTGGCGCTCGAGCAAAAGACGCTTTCCGACCTTGACTACGCCACGCTGTTCGAACTCAAGCGCCGCGGTTTCTCCGACCGGCGCTTGGCCTTCCTGCTGGACTCCTCCGAGTCCGAGGTGCGCAAACTGCGCCATCAGCTCAACGTGCGTCCGGTCTACAAGCGTGTGGACACCTGCGCGGCCGAATTCGCCACCCGCACCGCTTACATGTACTCCACGTACGAAGAAGAGTGCGAGGCGCAACCCACCGACCGCAAGAAGATCATCGTGCTGGGCGGTGGCCCGAACCGCATCGGCCAGGGAATCGAGTTCGATTACTGCTGCGTGCATGCGTCGCTGGCGCTGCGTGAGGACGGGTTCGAGACCATCATGGTCAACTGCAATCCGGAAACTGTCTCGACCGATTACGACACCTCCGATCGTCTGTACTTCGAGCCCCTCACCCTGGAAGACGTGCTGGAGATCGTGCACAAGGAAAACCCCGTTGGCATGATCGTGCAATACGGCGGGCAGACTCCGTTGAAGCTGGCGCGCGCGCTGGAAGCCAACGGCGTGCCCATCATCGGTACCAGCCCCGAATCCATCGACGTGGCCGAAGACCGCGAGCGCTTCCAGAAGCTGCTCAACAAACTGGGTCTGCGCCAGCCGCCAAACCGCACGGCGCGCACCGAAGCCGAAGCGCTGGCTCATGCCGCCGAAATCGGCTATCCGCTGGTCGTTCGCCCCAGTTACGTGTTGGGCGGGCGCGCCATGGAAATCGTCCATGAGCAACAGGATCTCGAGCGCTACATGCGCGCGGCCGTCAAGGTGAGCAATGACTCGCCCGTGCTGCTGGACCACTTCCTGAACAACGCGACCGAGGTTGACGTCGATTGCCTGGCCGACGGCGAGACGGTATTTATCGGCGGCGTGATGGAACACATCGAGCAGGCCGGCGTGCATTCGGGGGACTCCGCTTGCAGTCTGCCGCCTTACTCCTTGTCGGCCGATATCGTGGCCGAAATCAAGCGCCAGACCACCACGATGGCCCGTGCCTTGAATGTCAGCGGCTTGATGAACGTCCAGTTCGCAGTGCAGGACGGCGACGTCTATGTGCTGGAAGTCAATCCGCGTGCTTCGCGCACGGTGCCCTATGTCTCCAAGGCGACCGGCCTGCAGTTGGCCAAGATCGCCGCGCGCGCCATGGCGGGTCGCACGCTGGCGCAGCAAGGCGTGACCGAAGAGGTCGTGCCGGCCTACTTCTGCGTCAAGGAGGCCGTCTTCCCCTTCGTGAAGTTCCCGGGTGTCGATACGATTCTCGGGCCCGAGATGAAGTCGACGGGCGAAGTCATGGGGGTGGGCCGCAGCTTTGGTGAGGCCTTCGTGAAGTCGCAACTTGCCGCTGGGGTTCGCTTGCCTGAATCGGGTACGGTGTTCATCAGCGTGAAGAACCAGGACAAGCCGCGCGCCGTCGAAGTCGCTCGTGGGCTGCACAACTTGGGCATCAAGCTGGTTGCCACGCGTGGCACGGCCGCCGAGATCGAAGCGGCGGGCATCCCTGTTCAGGTCGTCAACAAAGTCACCGAGGGCCGTCCGCACATCGTGGACATGGTCAAAAACGGTGAGGTCTCGTTGGTGATCAATACGGTGGAAGAGCGCCGCAACGCCATCGCTGATTCGCGCACCATTCGCACGCAGGCGCTGGCCAATCGCATCACCTTCTATACCACCATCGCAGGGGCTCGGGCGGCAGTCGAAGGCATGCAATTTCTGCGCGAAGGCCTGGGCTTCCAGGTCTATCCGTTGCAGGATCTGCACGCGTCGCTGCACCAGTAAGCCCCTCGTGGGGTAGTATCCAGACGGGCCCGGACCATGATTCCGGGCCCAGGGAGAATCAGGCATGAAGTGGTTCATCCTCGCCTTATTCGTCGTTACAGCCGTCGTGGTGCATTACCGCGGCCGCGTCAGGCACCGGTTTTCACGTCAGGCGCTTGATCACTCGACGTTTACCGCACCCATCAATGTGTTCATGTACGCCTTTTCTGGCGTGCCTAATCAGCCCTATCTCGATCTGAAGTATTTTCCTCAGATCAAGGTGCTGATAGACCGCTGGGAAGACATTCGGGCCGAAGCGGAACAGTTGTTCGGGGACGGTCACATCAAGGCCTCCGACAAGTACAACGACGCTGGCTTTAACTCGTTCTTCAAAAGCGGCTGGAAGCGCTTTTATCTCAAGTGGTATGACACCGACCATCCGTCGGCCCGGGCATTGTGCCCGCTGACGACGGAGCTGGTCAGCACTATTCCTGGCATGAAGGCCGCGATGTTTACGGCACTGCCCCCGGGTAGCCGCCTGCCGCGTCACCGTGACCCGTATGCAGGCTCATTGCGCTTTCATATGGGGCTGATCACGCCCAACAGTCCCGACTGTTATATCAATGTCGATGGCCAGGATTATTACTGGCGCGATGGTGAGGCGGTCGTATTCGACGAAACATTCATTCATTACGCCGAAAACAAAACCGATCAGAATCGCATCATTCTGTTCTGCGATATCGAGCGTCCCATGAAGTATCGCTGGGCTCAGGCCGTCAACAATTTCTTCGGTACCATCCTGCTGCGCGCGGCTACGTCTCCCAACCAGGAAGGGGATCGCACCGGCGGGATCAACCGCATTTTCGGTGCGGTTTATGCGGTGCGCCGTTTTGGGAAAAGCATCAAGAAAAAAAACAAAACGGTTTACTACATCTTGAAATGGATGCTGGTTCTGGGTATCTTCGCGTTGATATTTCTTTGATAGGCCGAACCGGCGACAGTTTCCAACGCCCGCTTTGCCGCGGGCGTTGTCATGTGCGGAGTCTGGGATGCATGTATTTATAACCGGCGCAAGCTCGGGGCTGGGCCTGGCGCTGGCCGAAGAATATGCACGGCGAGGGGCGCGGCTCGGGTTGGTGGGGCGGCGCAAAGCGGCGCTGGACAGCCTGGCTGCCCGGCTGCCCGGCGAACACTATGTCTATGCGCTCGATGTGCGCGATCGAAGCGCCTTGCATGCGGCCGCGCGTGACTTTCTTGCCCGATGCGGCGCAGGCGTGGATGTGGTGATCGCCAGCGCGGGCATCAGCGCCGGGACCCTGACCGAAGCCACGGAGGATTTCGAGGTCTTCGAGGCGATTTTCCAGACCAATGTCATGGCCACCGTGGCCACGTTCGAGCCCTTCATCGACGCGATGAAGGCGCAGGGCGGAGGGCGCCTGGTAGGCATAGCCAGCGTGGCCGGTATTCGGGGGTTACCGGGGGCAGGGGCTTACAGCGCCTCCAAGTCGGCCGTCATCACGTATTGCGAGAGCCTGCGCCTGGAGCTGGCCGCCGATGGCATCGGCGTGGTGACGATCGCACCGGGTTATGTCGACACGCCAATGACGCAGCACAACCCCTACCGCATGCCTTTTCTCATGTCTGCGGAAAAGTTTGCCCGCCGTGCAATACGCACGATAGAGGCAGGCGCGTCCTATCGGGTCATCCCTTGGCAGATGGGGGTGGTCAGCCGCCTGATGCGGCTCATTCCCAATGTCCTCTATGACGTGTTGGCACGCAACGCCCCGCGCAAGCCGCGCGCGCGGCGTTGACGCGTTCAGGGCTGCACATCATTGCCGACCTCATCGGCAATGTGTTTGACGTCACCCCAGTCCAGGATGCGCCACTGCCGGCCCTGCACGCTGACCCGATTGATGCTCACATTGAACAGGGTGGCCTGGCGAGGAGCGTTCAGGGACACCCCGCTGGCCTGGCGCCATATGATGTCCAGTACGGCACCATGGGTGAAGGCCAGCAGCCGTTGGCCGTCGTGGCGTTGCGCCAAGTCTTCCACGGCCGCCACGATGCGGGCATTGAACTGCCCCAGCGTCTCTCCGCCGTCGACGACGCGTTCGGGGTCGCGGCTTTTCCAGGCCGCGGCTGCGGCGGGTGCCAGTTCGTCTATACGGTCCAGATCCAGCCCTTCGAGTACGCCGAAGCCGCGCTCGCGGATACCGGGCTCGGGGCGCACGCGCAGCCCCAGCGCCTGGCTGACCGGCGTGGCGGTGGCCAGGGTGCGCTGCAAGTCACTGCTGTAGAGGGCATCGAAAGGCAGCGGCTCGCTGCCCAGCCGCTCGGCCAGGGCACGTGCCTGCGCCTGTCCAGCATCATTTAGCGGTGTGTCTTGCCACCCTTGCAGGCGGCGTTGGCGATTCCAGTCGGTTTCGCTATGTCGGATAAACCAGATTTCAGTCATGAGTTGCGGTGGCGGTAGCGCCAGGTTTCCAGATTTTCTGCACTAGCGAGCTTAGCGCGACCAGCAAGGCTTCGCCAGCATGCTCCGGGGATTGAATAAAGCCCAGCATGGCATCGGCGCGCGCTTGCCCCCACACAATGAAGTCGCCGGCCGCCGCGCCTGCCAGCGCGGTTTCTTCGCGCAGCAGTGCGCAGCCCGCGCCAGCGCGCACCATCGCGTCCAGATTGGCCTGGTCATCGTTTTGCATGACCACGCGCGGCGCCAGACCGTGGCGCTCGAACATGTCACGCAATAGCAAATGAGTGTGACTGCCGGCAGGTCCATCCAGCCAGGGCAATTGGGCGATGTCGCGCCACCCGGCGCGGGTCAGCGCATCGCGCATGGTTTTGGGCACGGCCAGGCGGTAGCGCACACTGCGCAGTGGTCGCCATTGCACGGCACGCGGCGGATGGGCGACGATGAGCAGTGCCGCGGCCAGCCGTCCGCCCTGGACCTGCTCCAGCAGCGCGTCGGCCGTCAGGATGTGCGTCTTGAGTTCGACCATGGGCAGGCTTTGCATCAAGGTCGAGGCCAGATCGCCCAAGCGCAGGAATTCCGGCCGCTCGCTGGGCAATCCCAGGTCCAGTGCGCCTTGCAGAGCACCCTGCAACTGCTGAGCTTCGGATTTGAGCTGGGCCCCGAGCACCAGTAGCGCTTCGGCCGTGGGCAGCAGCACTTCGCCCGAACGAGCCAGCACCATGCGTCCGGCGCTGCGCTCGAACAGCGCCACGCCCAGGCTTTGTTCCAGGGCCTTGATCTGGGCACTGACAGCGGGTTGGGTCAGAGACAGGGCGTCGGCGGCACGAGTCAGGTGGCCCAGGCGGGCCACCGTGACGAACGCGCGGAGCTGATAGATTTCCACGACCGCCCGGATCAGGTGGCCAGCAGTCGAATCTGCGTGGGTTCGAGGCCGACCGATACGGGCGCGCCGATAGGGAAGGGAGAAAGGCCGGCCATATGGGTTTGATCCGCAGTCAGGCGCTGTTCGCCCACTGAAAGTTGATAACGGGTGAATTCTCCCAGGAATTCACTGGCCTCGACTACTGCAGGCAGCCAGACATAGCGTGCATCGCCGGTGCCATCGGCCATTTCGATCTGGACCGTATGGGGCCTGAAGCTCGCGGCCAGGCGCGCCGAATCCGGAATATCGCCCGTTACGGGCAAATGAAGCTCACCCACCCCCTCGACGGCCAGCAATACGCTGTCGCTGCGGCGTTCGCGAACCTGGCCCTCCAGCACATTCATGGTGCCCACAAAGTCGGCGACGAACCGGTTTACCGGGTAGTCGAACAGGGTGGTGGGCGTGCCGATCTGCTGAACCACGCCGCGGTCAAGCACGGCCATGCGGTCGGCCGTGGTCATGGCTTCCTCCGGCCGTGGGAGACGAAAATCGTGGTGATGCCCAGTCGGCGCTGCAGCGCCAACAGGTCCTGACGCATCTGCACGCGCAGTTTCTTGTCCAGGTTGGACAGCGGCTCGTCTAGCAGCAACACCTGCGGCTCGATCACGATTGTGCGGGCCAGTGCCACGCGTTGCTGCTGGCCTCCCGAGAGTTGATTGGGACGGCGCTTGGCAAATTGCGCCAGCCCGACCAGTTCGAGGGCATCCTGCACACGCTCCTGGATCTGCGCCCGCGGCAACTTGCGTTCGACCAGACCGAACGCTACGTTGTCCCATACCGTCATATGTGGCCAGAGCGCGTAGTTCTGGAACACCATCCCGATGTTGCGCTTCCAGGGCGGCGTGCCGCTGATGTCCTTGCCGTCGATGAGCAACTGGCCATGGCTGTGCTGGTTGAAACCGGCGATCAGCCGCAGCAGCGTGGACTTGCCGGAGCCCGAGGGCCCCAGCAGGGCGAAGAATTACCCTGGCTCGATGTTGATGTTGATGTTGATGTCCTTGAGGACCTCGTTCTTGCCATAGGAGAGCCGGATGTTGCGGCACTCAACGCTGATTTTCTTCATGGTTCAGTCCTGCGCCGGGCGTTGGCGGGATGATGCCCGCTCGACCAGCAGATGAGAAACATAAGTGCCTATGCCTACTGCCACGACGGCCAGCACGCCGAGCGCGGCGCCTGGACCCCGCCCGGCTGCGCTTTGCATATACAGGTAAATCCCGTAGCTCATGGGAGCCTGACTGTCGCGCGTGACCAGCATGATCGTGGCCGACAGCTCCACGGCAGCGGTCACGAAGCTGGTGACAAATCCCGCCAGCATGCCACCTGCCATCAGGGGCACGACCACGCGACGCAGTGTGCGCAGCCGGCTCGCGCCCAGGGACTCCGCCGCTTCTTCCAGTGAGATATTGATCTGCTGCAATGACGCCACGCAGGCGCGCAGAGCGTAGGGCAGCCGCCGTACCGAATAGGCGATCATGATGAGCACCCATGAGGACGTGAGCAGAACCCCGCCGATTTCCACGCCGCGGAAGGTGCGCAGGTAGCCGATGGCCAGCACAATGCCCGGAATGGCCAGGGCTGCCGAGGCCAGAAAGTCCAGCCATTGCCGCGCCGGCAGACGGGTGCGCAGTATCAGATAGGCGATGGCCGTGCCCAGCAGGACGTCGACACCTGCAACCAGACCGCAATACAAAAGCGTATTGGCGATCATGCCCTGCGACTCGGAGAACACCGCGGCATAGTGCGACAGGGTGTAGCCGTCGGGCAGGGGCGCGTAGCTCCAGACGCTGGCCAGCGACAGCAGCAGCACACCCAAGTGGGGTGAGAGCACCAGGGCGAGCACCAGAATGATCCAGCCATAGGCCAGGATCGACTCGGCAGGGCGCAGCTTGCGCTTCTGGATCGCGCTGCCGCCCTTTTGCAGGGTGGAGTAGTCCTTGCCGCTGAGCATGCGGGCCGAAAGCCACAGGGCCAGAATGGAAAAGCCGATCATGATCACGCTGATCACATAGCCCAGCGGATCCTCCAGGCCGACCTGTGTGATGCGCAGATAGGCCTGCGGAGCCAGCATATTGGTGATGCCCAGCACCAGCGGAGTACCGAGGTCGTCGAAAACCTTGACAAACACCAGCGAGGTGCCGGCCACGTAACCAGGCAGCGCCAGCGGTAAAATCACGCGGCGGAACAATCTGAAACCGCGAGACCCCAGATTGAAGGCTGCTTCCTCCATCGACCCGTCGATGTTGCGCAACGCCACCACCAGGTTCATCAGGATGAAGGGGAAGTAATGGATAGATTCGACGAAAATGACGCCATTGAGCCCCTCCATGAATGGAAGGGTGATGCCGAACCAGTCGTCCAGCAACAGATTCACCGAACCTGAACGCCCAAAGAGCAATTGCATGGCGACCGCGCCCACAAACGGCGGCATGATCAGCGGCAGCACTCCGAGCGTCTGGATGAGCAGCGCACCGCGGAAGTCAAACCGCACGGTGAAATACGCCAGTGGTATGGCGATCACCGATGCCAGCAAAGCGGACCAGCCCGCGACGTAGAGGCTGTTGAAGAACGCTTCCTGCATCAATGGCTGGCCAAAAAAAGCGCCGAAATGGCCAAGCGTAAAACTGCCGTCCGCGTTGACGAAGGCGGTATAGAAGACCGTGCCGACTGGAAAGACCAGGAAAAGCACCAAGAAGGTCAGCACCAGCAAGGCGGCCAGCAGCGGCCCGGCGGGCAGGCGGGATCGACCCGTGAGCATCATGAGGGTTCCTGCGCAAAGAGAAGAGGGCGCTGGCTCGCACGAGCCAGCGCATGCCCCTGCCGGGGGGTTACAGGGCGGCGGCTTCGCGAGCCACCTTTACCGCTTGTTCATAGTTGGCGCGGGCCTTGCTGTTCCATTCGCCTTCGAGTTGCGTGAGCTTCTGATTGACCGCGGCGTCTTTCTTGTTGCCCGCGAACAGTTTCAGAAACTCAGGGTCGGCGACCGTTTTGCCATCGACGACCTGCGACCAGGTCAGCTTGCGTGCCTGGGCAAGCAGCTCGGCAGCCTTGCCTTGACCCGCGCGCTCGCCGAGCTTGGCCTCTGCCTCGTAGATGGCTTTGGTGGCAGCCTGGAGTTCCTTCAGGCGGAACGTGATCGTCTGGTCATACAGGCTTTGCACCACGTAGTAGCGTGTCTGGGACAGGTCGGCGTCAAAGTGCACTTTGCTGCGGCGTGCGATCTCGGCCGGGTCTGGATAGCCCGGCGGAATCTTGCCCTTCATGTCCGCATAAGGCAGCACCGGCAGGCGCGAAATCTTGGGTTCGAGCAGCAGTTCCTGCCCGGCCTGGCTAAGCGTGAAAGCGATGAACTTCTTGCCTTCCTCGGCATTCTTGGCCCCATCGATCAGCGCGATATTGGCCGGCACGATGGAAGTCTCGCTCGGGTAGACGAACTCCACCGGGAACTTGGAGTACTTGCTCGACAGACCAAAGAAATCGATGACCGGACCCGCGCCGAATTGGCCGTTATTCACCCCGTCGGGAACTCCGAATGATCGTTCGGTGACGGCGCTGCTGTTGCCGGACATGCGCAGAATGGTCTGCCAGCCCTTGTCCCAGCCTTCCCCTTGCAGAATCGTCTCGACGGTCAGATGCATGGTGCCGGAACGCGAGGGGGCGGTGATGCCCACATGGCCAAACCATTGCGCAGCAAGCAGATCCTTCCACTCTACCGGTGCTGGCAGCTTGTTGGCTTTGATATAGCGCGTGTTGTACATGATGCCGTAGCCGGTCAGGGCCTGGCCCATGTAAAGGCCGGAGGGGTCATTGATCGGATAGTTGCCGATCTTGTCCGGCACGGCTTTGTTCAGCACATCCGGGGCCTTGGCTAGCAGCTTGTCGCGGCCGAGCACTTCAAAGGCGTCAGGCGCGCTGGCCCAGAATACTTCCGGGCGTTGGCCGGCCGGCGTTTCGCGCACGAAGGCAATACCCGAGACGGTGTCCTTGTTAAGAATCTCGACCGTGATCCCGGGGTTGGCCTTCTCAAAGGCCGCCTTGTAAACCTGGGTGAGATCCTTAGGAAAGGACGTGATCACGGTGACGGTGCCGGCAAGGGCGGGGGTGGTGGCGGCCAGCAGGGCGGCCGCCAGTGCAGTGCGCACGGCGTTCATGGTTTGTCTCCTCGGTGTTTTTATGCGTAACAGACCATAGCCCTGGCTTGCGGGCGCGTCCAATCAGAAATTTTGATGTGCCCGATCAGCGCGGCCCTCAGGTCTGCAATTGCTGCAACTGCTGTTGCAGGACTTTCTGAATCTGGGTCTGCAAGGTGGCTGCCTGGGTGTTGAGTGCCTGCAATTGCTGAGCCTTCTGCTCGGCCGTCGCATTGCTATTGCGCACCCGGTCCATCTGCTGCTGCAACTGCCGCAGTTGCTGCTGTAGTTCTCGCAAGGTCTTTTGCAGCGAACTGTCGCTGGTGCCGGAGCTCGAATTGGTACTGCGGGACAGGCCGGTATAGGCGCTGGAGCCGACGGAGGAAATGGCCATACTTCGGGTCCTCGGGCAGGGTGTGAGGGTTACTCCTAGTACGGCAGGGGGGCACGGAAACTTAAACCTTGTTGCCCATGCCTTGGGCAGCCCTTACACTTCGCCCCGAATCCCTACATAAGCCTCCAATTTTTCATGTCCGACTCCTATTTCCCGCGCTGGCGGCTGGCCGATGACACCGTGCCCGGCGTGCTGATTGCGCCCGATGAAAGGCTGTCCTGGCCCAAGAACATCGCCATGGGCGCCCAGCACGTGGTGGCCATGTTCGGTTCGACCGTGCTTGCGCCGTTGCTTATGGGCTTTGACCCCAACGTCGCCATTCTGATGTCGGGTATCGGGACGCTGATATTCTTTCTGTTCGTCGGCGGCCGCGTGCCGAGTTATCTGGGGTCCAGTTTTGCCTTCATCGGTGGCGTGATCGCGGTGACAGGCTATGCCGGTTCGGGCCCCAATCCGAATATTGGTGTGGCCCTGGGGGCCATTATTGCCTGCGGGTTGGCGTATACGCTGATCGGCCTGGTTGTCTGGGTGGCCAATGCGCGGGGTGGTGCCGGCGCAAACTGGGTCGAGGCGTTGATGCCGCCGGTGGTCACCGGGGCTGTGGTCGCCGTCATCGGCCTGAACCTGGCGCCCATCGCCGCCAAAGGTGCGATGGGCAGTTCGGGTTTTGACACCGCCATGGCCATCGTCACCATCGTCTGCGTGGGCGGCATAGCCGTGTTCACGCGGGGCATGGTGCAGCGCCTTCTGATTCTCGTTGGCCTTATTCTGTCCTGCGTCATTTATGCCGTGCTGGCCAATGGCATGGGCCTGGGCAAAGCCATCGACTTCTCGGGCGTGGCAGCGGCGGCCTGGCTCGGTCTGCCGCATTTCGCCGCACCGGTCTTCACGGCTGAGGCCATGGGCCTGATCGTGCCGGTGGCCATTATTCTGGTGGCGGAAAACCTCGGCCACCTCAAGGCCGTCAGTGCCATGACTGGCCGCGACATGGACCGCTACCTGGGCCGTGCCTTTGTGGGTGATGGCGTGGCCACCATGGTCTCTGCTGCGGTGGGCGGCACGGGCGTGACCACATATGCCGAGAATATCGGCGTCATGGCCGTCACGCGGATCTATTCCACGCTGGTTTTCGTGCTGGCCGCGGTCATTGCCATCGTGCTGGGCTTTTCGCCCAAGTTCGGCGCCTTGATTCAAACCATTCCGGGCCCAGTCCTTGGGGGCATGTCGGTGGTGGTGTTTGGCCTGATCGCCATTGCCGGGGCACGGATATGGGTCGTCAACCAGGTCGATTTCAGCGACAACCGCAACCTGATCGTGGCGGCGGTCACCTTGGTGCTGGGCGCGGGCGACTTCACCGTCAAGTTGGGTAACTTCACCCTTGGCGGCATCGGGACCGCGACTTTCGGTGCCATCATTCTCTATGCCATTTTGGGCCGGGCGCGGCGCCGCTGACGATGACGGCGCCCAGGCGGCAGGCGATAGCGAGCGGCGCGGCGGGAGTGATCCGCGCTGCCGGGCGTGCGAATGCGGCCACGCGAGACCGCAGTTGCACTTGGCTTTTGGTTGCTTGAACGAAAGGCCTCAGCCTTGAGGCAACTGGCGCTTCCGCGCCGCCCCTATCGGGGGATCACCCAACGAGGTGTACTGTCGCCATGAACAGCCATGAAGAGTTTGGCAAACGATTGGGACGCGCGCTCGCCGATCATCGGCGGATTCGCGGTCTGACTCAGGAGCAAGTTGCAGAACGCCTGGGCGTGGAGCAGGAGACCATCTCCCGCTTCGAGCGCGGCGCCACGTTGCCGCCCCTGAACCGCTTGCTGGATCTGACCGACGTTTTAGGCGTGCCTTTGGATGCGGTTTTGGCCGGCGGACCGGCCAGGCACAGTGACCAGGTCAGCGACATCGCCGCACGCCTGGCGTTGTTGGCCGAGGATGATCGCGAGTGGGTGCGGCGCTGGGTGGTCGAGTTGTGCCAACGCCTGGCCCGGCATGGCACGCCAACCTCCGCCGCGCTGACGCCATTTTCCGAGCAGCGCGCCGATGTCGATAACATCGCTTTTTTTTGGTTCATCGCGGAATAGCGTGGAGCCGTGCTTGATTGCCGTTACGCTTGATCCTTGATTTTTCAAGGATCAAGGCCGGAATCATGCTGGACCGCAAGACGATCGAGAGGTTGGGTGGGTGGGAAGGTTATCGGGTGGAGCGGGTCGTGTGGCCTGAAGGTGAGAGCCGGACGGTCACGATTTACCTGAAGCCTTCAGCGCGAACGATGCACTGCGAGCACTGCGGCAACCGATGTCGGCAGGTGCATGAGACGACCACGCGCCGGGTGCGGGATCTGCCGCTAATGGCGCTGCGAGTGACGCTGGTAGTGCCGCGTCGGCGGGTCTGGTGCGAGCAGTGCGGTGGACCGCATCTGGAGAGGCTGAGCTGGCTGGGCCGTTACCAGCGAGTGACCGACCGGCTGGCCGAGGCGGTCAGCCAGTTGCTTGAGTCCAGCAACATTCTGGCCGTGGCGCGCTTCTTCCAACTGGGTTGGCACACGGTCAAGGCGCTGGACAAGGCCCTGCTGCGACGGGCGATCCAAGAGCCGGACTGGAGCCAGATCCACTACCTAGCGATGGACGAGTTCGCTCTACACAAGGGCCATCGTTATGCCACGGTCGTTGTCGATCCGATCCGCCGTCAGGTGCTATGGATCGGTGATGGCCGCTCGCGCGAGACGGCCAGAGCCTTCTTCGAACAACTGCCAACTGGGGTTGCCCAGCAGATCCGGGCCGTAGCGATCGACATGACGACGGCCTATGAGCTGGAGATCCAGGCCAACTGCCCCAACGCCGAGATCGTCTACGACCTGTTCCACGTCGTGGCCAAGTACGGCCGTGAAGTGATAGACCGGGTGCGTGTAGACCAAGCGAACCAGTTGCGGCACGACAAGCCGGCCCGCCGGGTGATCAAGTCCAGTCGCTGGCTACTGCTGCGCAATCGCAAAAACCTCGATCCGTGCCAATCGGTAAAGTTGGACGAGTTGCTCCAGGCCAACCAGCCCTTGCTCACCGCTTATCTGATGCGCGATGAGCTCAAACAGCTGTGGTTCTACCAACACCCCGGCTACGCCCGCCAGGCATGGGATCACTGGCTGCAACAGGCTCAGGGCAGCGGCATCGCCGCCTTGGCTCACTTCGCGCTCAAGCTAAAAGCCTATCTGCACGGGATTCTGTCTCGCTGTCGCCACCGGCTCAACACCAGCATCGTCGAGGGCATCAACAACACCATCAAAGTCATCAAGCGCCGCGCCTACGGCTACCGCGATCAGGAGTACTTCTTCCTCAAGATCCGGTCTGCATTCCCCGGTATTCCTCGATGAACCTTTTTTTTTGCGGAAAATGGTGCTCAACTGGTGCCAAATACCCGATAAATATTTGCCTGTGCCTGGGGGCTTGCTTTTCCCCTGGAGTTTGACCACAATGACACATTGACTGCCCCGGTTCCGACCCGAGCCGGGGTTTTGTTTTGGGTTTAAGCCACGCTTTCCGTCCGGGGCGTGTCGCGGCCAGGCCGTATGCGGCCAGCCGCCAATACTCTGGAAGACCATATGCCAAACTGCCCCGGGGCGACCCCGCCAGGGCAGCGACCGCGTACTGTCTTTCGGCAGCATGGCTTGGGCCTTCACCGAAACGCCTCTTTGGGGGGCGTTTTCTACTTTTGCTGGGATAACGACATGTCTGCCATTCCTTTGACAGTGCGCGGGGCCGAGCGCTTGCAACAAGAGCTGCACCGGCTGAAAACCATCGAGCGTCCATCGGTGATCAATGCGATCGCCGAAGCCCGGGCTCAAGGTGATCTGTCGGAAAACGCCGAATACGACGCCGCCCGCGAGCGCCAGGGTTTCATTGAGGGACGCATTGCAGAACTCGAAGGGACGCTGTCTAACGCGCACTTGATTGACCCGACTGCACTCGATGCGGAAGGCCGCGCCGTATTTGGCGCAACCGTCGAAATCGAAGACCTGGACTCCGGCGATCGCCTGACCTACCAGATCGTCGGCGACGTGGAAGCCGATATCAAATCCAATCTGATTTCGGTATCCAGCCCTGTGGCGCGCGCGTTGATCGGGCGCTCTGAGGGCGAGGTTGTGGAAGTGAAAGCCCCCTCGGGCGTGCGCGAGTACGAAGTCATCGGCGTGCGCTACCTCTGAGGCGCAACAAACCGCCCCCCTTCGTGGATCGTACCGGCCCAAGCATGACCCCTTCCGAGGTGCCGGTTCATCGTCCCGAGTCCAGGGGGGCGCGGTTTTACCAGGATTGTGTGCCACGCGACGTCGGTCTGCGGGGCGCGGAAGGTTCCGACTGCCCTGCCGGGCGGTGCTTGTGACAGGCTGCGGCAGGCGGGAATAAAAAAAGGAGCCTGGCGGCTCCTTTGAGTACGGCAAGCGTGAAGGCTTGCGGTAAAGCGGTTACTTGCTCTTGATGACGCGGGCGCGTTGCAGGCCGCCTCGAGCGCTGGTGCCCGTGCGGGCGCCGTCGCGTAGCGACAGCGCGCTGCCGGAACGGCGCGGGATGCCATGACCGGCGGCTTCCTGAGGTTTGCGCGTGGAAGGGCGCATCGGACGGCCCTTCTCGTTTAACGGGACCGAGCGCGGTGCAGCCGTCTTGGGTGTTTCACCTTCTGCAGGCTTGCGCGACCGGGTCTTGCCCAGCGTCTTGCCTTCGGCGGCAAGCTTTTTGGGCGTGTGTGGCTCGCTGGCGCGGCGCTTGCCGGAGGCTTCGGCCGCCTCGGCAGGCGTGTCGGCCGAAGGACGGAACAGAATGAACAACTTGCCCAGATGGTGCACCGGGGCGCAGGAAAGCGTGTCGCAGATGCTGGCGAGCATGGCCTCGCGCGTATCACGGTCTTCACCGCCGGCCCGCACCTTGATCAGCTCGTGCGAGTTGAGGGCGCGGTCGATTTCTTTGAGGACGGCGTCGGTCAGGCCCGCGTCGCCGATGAGGACGACAGGCTTTAAGGGGTGGGCGGCGGAGCGAAGATCGCCACGCTCGCGTGAGGTGAGTTCTAATATAGGCATGCTTGGAATTGTACGGTAATGGCTAAAAAGAAATTCTCCAAAGATTGGATTCATCAGCACATCAATGACCCATATGTGAAACTGGCGCAACAAAAGGGTTATCGGGCGCGTGCCGCCTTCAAGCTGATCGAGATCCTGGAAACCGAAAAATTGCTCAAAAAGGGCGATGTCGTCGTCGACCTGGGCTCGGCGCCGGGCAGTTGGTCGCAGGTCGTGCGCGAGCGGCTCGCTGGCGCGGGAGGTGTGGTTGCCGGACGCATCATCGCCCTGGATCTGCTGCCCATGGAGCCGATTGCAGGGGTGGAGTTCTTCCAAGGAGACTTCCGCGATGACGATGTATTGGCCGAACTTGAGCAACGCGTGGGAAATCACGCCGTGGATCTTGTAATCTCCGATATGGCCCCCAACTTGTCGGGGGTAGGATCGGCCGATTCCGCCCGGATCCAGCATGTCTGTGATCTGGCACTGGAATTTTCCTGCGCGCACCTCAAGCCCAACGGCGCCCTGATCGTCAAGGCGTTTCACGGCAGCGGGTTTTCGCAGATCGTCCAGTCCTTCAAACAGCGTTTTAAGCGGGTCGTCGAGCGCAAGCCCAAGGCTTCGCGCGATAAATCCTCTGAAACTTTTCTGGTGGCGCGTGATCTCAAGGACCCCGTGGTGAGGGATTTGAAAACGAATACAGCCGAATAAAACAAGGGGGTAACACCCCTGAACGGCCCGGGCGTAACAGGCCGCGGGGCGCCAACCGGCGCAATCTGCCTTGACAGGGTAGAATGGGCTATTGACTTTACATTGCAGGCCGGGCGTTGTTGCGCGCGGGAGCGCCGGGTCTGCCGGTCGGAATCGAGAGCAGGAGATCGACCTTGAACAATTCGTTTTCTAAAGTTGCGGTCTGGATGGTGATCGCACTGGTGCTGTTCACGGTATTCAAGCAGTTCGACGGACGTGCACAGAGCCAGGACGGCGTGAGCTACACCCAGTTTATGGATGACGCCAAAGCCGGCCGCATCCGCAAGGTCGACGTTCAGGGCGATGTGCTCTACGTTACGCCGGATACCGGGCGTGCCTATACGCTGACGTCGCCTGGCGACCTGTGGATGGTGTCTGATCTGCTGAAGTACGGTGTACAGGTTTCCGGCAAGGCCCGCGAAGAGCCGTCATTGCTGATGAGCATTTTCGTTTCCTGGTTCCCGATGCTGTTGCTCATCGGTGTCTGGGTGTTCTTCATGAGGCAGATGCAGGGCGGCGGACGCGGGGGCGCTTTCAGCTTCGGCAAATCGCGCGCCCGCATGCTCGACGAAAACACCAATCAGGTCACTTTTGCCGATGTCGCCGGTTGCGACGAAGCCAAAGAAGACGTCCAGGAGCTGGTCGACTTCCTGCGCGACCCGAGCAAGTTCCAGAAGCTGGGCGGGCGTATCCCGCGTGGCGTGCTGATGGTCGGCTCGCCCGGTACCGGCAAGACCTTGCTGGCCAAGGCCATTGCCGGTGAGGCCAAGGTGCCGTTTTTCAGCATCTCCGGTTCCGACTTCGTCGAAATGTTCGTCGGTGTGGGCGCGGCCCGCGTACGCGACATGTTCGAGAACGCCAAGAAGCATGCTCCTTGCATCATCTTCATCGATGAAATCGATGCCGTGGGTCGCCAGCGTGGCGCCGGCCTGGGCGGTGGAAACGACGAGCGCGAACAGACCCTCAACCAGATGCTGGTCGAAATGGACGGCTTCGAGTCGGGCCAAGGCGTGATTGTGATCGCCGCGACCAACCGTCCCGACGTGCTCGATCCGGCGCTGTTGCGTCCGGGCCGCTTTGACCGTCAAGTGGTCGTGCCGTTGCCCGATATCCGTGGCCGCGAGCAGATCCTGAAGGTGCACATGCGCAAAGTGCCTCTGTCGCCCAATGTGGATGCCACCATCCTGGCACGCGGCACGCCTGGTTTTTCGGGTGCAGATCTGGCCAACCTGGTCAACGAAGCCGCGCTGTTTGCCGCCCGCCGCAATGGCCGCACAGTCGACATGTCCGACTTCGAAAAGGCCAAGGACAAGATCATCATGGGCGCAGAGCGCCGCTCCATCGTCATGCCCGAGGAAGAGCGCCGCAATACTGCTTACCATGAGTCTGGCCACGCCATCGTTGCGCGCATGCTGCCCAAGACGGATCCCGTGCACAAAGTCACCATCATCCCGCGCGGGCGTGCGCTGGGCGTGACCATGCAGTTGCCGGAAACCGATCGCTACAGCATGGACAAGGGCCGCCTGCTCAATACCATCGCAGTGCTGTTCGGCGGCCGTATCGCCGAAGAGCTCTTCATGGATCAGATGACGACTGGCGCGTCCAATGACTTCGAGCGCGCCACGGCCATCGCCCGCGACATCGTCACGCGTTATGGCATGACCGACGAGCTGGGCCCCATGGTCTATGCCGACAACGAAGGCGAGGTCTTCCTGGGACGCAGTGTCACCAAGACCACCCACGTCTCTGAGGCGACCATGCAAAAGGTCGACAACGAGATCCGCCGCATTATCGATGAGCAGTACGGTATTGCCCGTAAGATTCTGGAAGACAACCGCGACAAGGTCGAAGTCATGACCCGCGCGCTGCTCGATTGGGAAACCATCGACGCCGACCAGATCAACGACATCATTGAAGGCCGTCCGCCGCGCCCGCCCAAGCCCCCCCAGGGTCCGTCGGATTCGCAGGATACGCCGCCCAGTGGTGTGGCGACCGGGGGCAATACGGCCGCGGCGGTGTAATCCGCGGTCGTCCCTGCACGTTTTTACATGGCAAATTCTTTTCTGTGCGGGCGCTTTGAGCTGGATCTCGAGCGCCCGCTTGTTATGGGTATCGTCAATGTCACTCCCGATTCGTTTTCGGATGGGGGCAAGCACGACGATGCCGATGCGGCTATCGCACATGCCCGCAGGCTGATTGCAGAGGGTGCTCACATCCTGGATCTGGGTGGCGAGTCCACGCGGCCAGGCGCGCCGGCTGTGCCGGCCGACGAAGAGCTGCGGCGCCTGCTGCCTGTGATCGAAGCCTTGCGCGATTGCGGCCTGCCTTTGTCCATCGATACCTTCAAGCCCCAGGTCATGCGTGCCGTGCTCGACGCGGGCGCCGACATGATCAACGATATCTATGGTTTTCGTCAGCCTGGCGCTATCGAGGCGGTGGCTCAGTCACGTTGCGGCCTGTGCGTGATGCACATGAAGGGCGAGCCCGGCACGATGCAGGATGCTCCTGAGTACACCGATCTCATGGGCGAGATTGGCGTGTTTCTGGGTGCACGCGCCCAGCGTTTGCGAGCGGCCTGGGTCGATCCACGCCGCATCGTGCTCGATCCTGGATTCGGTTTTGGCAAAACCATGGACCAGAACTATCAACTGCTGCGCAGGCTGGCCAGCCTGCGTGTCTCCAGCTATCCGCTGCTCATCGGGCTGTCTCGTAAATCGATGATCGGGGCGGCCACCGGACGCCCGATCAACGAGCGCCTTCCCGGCAGCATTGCCGCCGCGCTGGCCTGTGTGGCGCGTGGGGCCTCGATCGTGCGCGTGCACGATGTGGCTGCCACCGTCGACGCGCTCAAGGTCTGGCAGGCGGCCGAACAAGGAGCCCTCCTCTCATGAGTCAACGTAAGTATTTCGGCACCGATGGGGTGCGTGGTGAAGTCGGCGGCCCGGTGATCAATGCCGCTTTCGCCTTGCGCCTGGGCTATGCCGCCGGTCGCGTGCTGGTGCGCCGCAATGCCAATCGGGTCGGCGGACGCCCGCAAGTGCTTATCGGCAAGGACACGCGCATTTCCGGCTACATGCTCGAGTCCGCCCTCGAAGCCGGGTTGTCGGCGGCAGGTATCGACGTGTTGCTCGCCGGCCCTATCCCTACGCCGGGCGTAGCCTACCTGACGCGCACGCTGCGTCTGGTGGCGGGCATTGTCATCAGTGCCTCGCACAACCCGTACCAGGACAACGGCATCAAATTCTTCTCGGCTGAGGGCACCAAGCTGCCCGACGATGTGGAAGCGGAGATCGAGGCGGCCTTGGATGAAGAGTTGGGATGCGTCCGCTCGGAAGAGCTGGGGCGCGCTCGCCGCATGTCGGATTCGCAAGGGCGCTATATCGAGTTCTGCAAGAGCACCGTGCCATCCACGCTGGATTTGCGCGGCATGAAACTGGTGATCGACGCTGCCAATGGCGCGGCCTACAACATCGCGCCGCATGTGTTTCGCGAAGTGGGGGCCGAGGTTCATGCCATTGGTGTCTCGCCGGATGGCTTTAACATCAACAAGGGTGTGGGTGCGCTGCATCCGGAGTCCCTGGCCGCCGAGGTCAAGGCGCGCGGTGCGCACTACGGCATCGCGCTCGACGGCGACGCCGATCGCCTGCAGATGGTCGACGCCAGCGGTCGGATTTATAACGGCGACGAGCTGCTCTACGCCATCGTGCGCGATCGCATGCAACGTGGCAAGGTCGAGGGCGTGGTCGGAACGCTGATGACCAATTACGGTTTCGAGCTGGCCATGGGCCGCTTGGGCGTGGCCTTTGAGCGGGCCAACGTGGGCGACCGTTATGTGCTCGAACAACTGCTGGCTCGGGGTTGGAAGTACGGCGGCGAGAGTTCGGGCCACTTGCTGTGCCTGGATTGCCACACCACGGGCGACGGGACTATTGCAGCCCTGCAGGTGCTGGGCGCCTTGCAAGCCAACAAAACCGCCTTGGCCGACTGGGTGACGGATTTGCGGATGTATCCGCAGGTGATGATCAACGTGCCCCTCAAGCCCGGTATGGACTGGAAAACCCATGCGGGGCTGGCCGCTGCCCGCGAGGCGGTGGAGGCTGAGTTGGCCGGGCGCGGACGGGTCTTGATCCGCGCATCGGGGACTGAACCGAAGCTGCGTCTGATGGTCGAAGCGCAAGACGAGGCGCTGGCTCAGGCCAGTGCCGAGAAATTGGCCGCAAGCCTGGCCTGAATCCCAGCGAAGGCCCTGAACAACGGCCCGCCTCCGAGCGGGCCGTTGTTGTAACTATATGAAAACAATCCGTTTCCTGCGCACTTTACGCGGGCGGCGTAAACTTCATAGTCAAGTAACATTTTGGTCAGAAAACTGACATGACGCGCGTCCACACTTGCAGCAAATTTAGGAGCCCCGCGCAATGCTTGAACTAGCCCGCTTGGATAAAACGACCGACGGCAGCGGAAACTGGGCCGGTACGGGCCAGCGCACGCTGGCCGTGGGCCTGGCCCGCACTCCCGAGGAAGTCGAGCAGATCCAGCGTCTGCGCTATCAAGTCTTCACGCAGGACATGGGGGCGGTGTTTCCCGATGCCCATGACGGCATAGAGCAGGACAGGTTTGACCAGTGGTGTGAGCATCTCATGGTCACCGAACTGGACACCGGACGGGTCGTCGGCACCTACCGCATCCTCACGCCCGAGAAAGCTCGCGAAGCCGGCGGTTATTACTCCGAGTCGGAGTTCGATCTCAGCGGACTGGGCCCGCTTCGCCACGAAGTGGTGGAATTGGGGCGCTCGTGCACGGATGCGGAGTACCGGGGCGGTGCCGTCATCATGTTGCTCTGGTCGGGGCTGGCCGAGTATCTGCGCCGTGGCGGCTACCGCTATGCGCTGGGCTGCGCCAGCGTCAGCCTGCGCGACGACGGTGTGACCGCCGCGGAAGTCTGGCGCACGGTCTGCAAAAGTCTCCCGGGCGAAGGTGAGCCTCGTGTGGCGCCTTTGCATCGCTACCCGGTCGAACGTCTGGACAGCCCCTTGCCGGCGCGCGTGCCGCCGCTCATCAAGGGCTATCTGAAGCTGGGTGCCCGGGTGTGTGGCGAGCCTGCCTGGGATCCGGATTTCAACGCCGCCGACTTTCCGGTGTTCATGGACATGGAAATGATGGACGAGCGCTACAAACGTCACTTCGGCCTGGTCGAGCCGCCGGCTGAACTGCGCCCCACGGGGACGCGCTGATCATGCGCCGGGTATTGCGCCGCTGGAAAATCCGTTTCGTGCGGCGCGCTACCCGGCCAGTCAGGCTAGCGCTCAAGCAACTCGAACGCGAAACCGACTTTGCGCCATTCTGAGACTTCGCCTTGCAAGGTGAAGTCCGTGAGCGGGTGGCTATCGAGCCAGTCGCGAGCGATTTCGACCTGTATATGCGTGCCCTGGATCCGCAGCTTGAAGGGCAGGGGAGTGTCTTCGCGGCGGCGCAGCAGTAATACCGCCATGCGCAGACAGAGGATGGCGATCCATTGCCCGCGGCTACGCACCAGGGGTTCGGCCTTGGTCAGCTTGCCCTGGCTGGCCAGTGCCAGCAAAGCCAGCAACTGCTGATCCGCCCGCGAAAACCCGGGCATATCGGCGTTCTCGAGGACATAGGCGCTATGCTTGTGATACGCATTGTGCGCGATGGACAAGCCCACTTCATGCAGGTCGGCCGTCCAGCCGATGGCGTTGCGTAGTTCGGCGCGTTCGGCTCCGTCGGGCATGAGCTCATCGAATAGCGACAGCGCCGTCTGCCGCACCCGGCGGGCCTGGTTGACGTCGATGTGATAGCGCTTCATGAACTGGCGCACCGATTCGTCGCGCTTGTCATGCTGGTCGTCACGGCCGATTAGATCGTAGAGCACCCCCAGGCGCAGAGCGCCGTCGCCGGTGTACATCGTGTCAATGCCCAGCTCGTCGAACAAGGCGCTCATGATGGCCAGCCCACCGGGCAGGACGTCTGCGCGCTCGAGCTTGATGCCGGGGAGTTCCGAAGGCACGACTTTGCCCGAGCGGATGATTCTGTCCTTGAGCTTGGCCATGCCCGCCGCGGTGATGGCTTTGGCAAAGCCGCATTCGGTCAGAATGGCAAACAAGGCCTTGGCCGTGCCGGAAGACCCATAGACTTCCTTCCAGCCCATGCGCCGGTATTGCTTGGCGATGACTTCGATTTCGCGGCGTGCGGCGATCTCTGCCTGTTTCATGCCGCTGCCGTCGACCCGGCCGTCGGGGAAGAACTGGCGGCTGTAACTGACGCAGCCCATATAAAGCGAAGACATCAGGTTGGGGTCTAGCCCCTTGCCGATGATGACTTCGGTGGAGCCGCCGCCGATATCGATGACCAGGCGCTTGTTGGGCGAGGGGGGCAAACTGTGCGCGACGCCCGTGAAAATCAGCCGCGCCTCTTCGCGCCCGGCGATGACTTCAATCGGAAAACCCAGCGCCGCTTCGGCACGAGGCAGGAAATCTGGCGTATTGCGCGCCACCCGGAAGGTGTTGGTCGCCACGGCGCGCACCCGGTTGGGATGAAAGCTGCGTAGACGCTCGCCAAAACGCTCCAGTACGCCGACGGCCCGGTCGATGGCATCGGGACCGAGAATCTTGTCCTGTCCCAGGCCGGCGGCCAGGCGCACCGTCTCTTTCAGACGGTCGATCTGGTAAATCTGGGCCACGCCGTCCTGCTGGACAACGCGGCCTATGGAAAGGCGGAAACTATTGGACCCCAGGTCCACGGCGGCCAGAAGATGGTCCATGTGCTCGCAGGTAAGACGGTAATCGGCCCAATTATAGAGATCCCATATGACAATGGCGGCCAGGGGCAGATTTTACTTCCCGCAAGGGCGGCTGTTATGCGTCCCGATTTTGGCGTACGCTATGCCAAAGGCCGTCGTCATGGAACCGTCACGATTTTGCAGTAAAACCAGAGGCTGTTAATTTGTATGGAACCCGGTATGCCCATCCGTTCGGTTGACGAACCCTTGCTGCTCAATCGCGAACTGTCGTTGCTCAAGTTCAACGAACGCGTGCTGGCGATGGCCGAGAGCCCTGCCACGCCCCTGTTGGAGCGCCTGCGTTACGTGTGTATCGTCAGCTCCAATCTGGACGAGTTCTTCGAGATCCGCATCTCCAGCCTCAAAGAGCAGCAGCGCCAAAGCCCCGGTGTCCTGGGGCCGGATGGACGCACGCCCGATCAGGCTTTCGATGAGGTGCAGGAAGCCGTGCACCGGTTGGTGGCGCGTCAGTACGACCTGCTCAACGACCAGATCCTGCCCCGGCTGCATCGTGAGGGCATCACGCTGCACCATGCATCGGAATGGAACGAAGCTCAACAGGCCTGGGCGTATGACGTGTTCATCCGCGACGTCATGCCGTTGCTCACGCCTATTGGACTGGATCCGGCCCACCCCTTTCCGCGTGTCTACAACAAGAGCCTGAATTTCATCGTGGCGCTGTCAGGCGCGGATGCCTTTGGACGCCAGGCTTCGATCGCCGTGGTTCAGGCGCCGCGCGCCTTGCCGCGCCTGATCAAAATGCCCGCAGAGCTGTCTGGCCAACCGGAGGGCTACATCCTTCTGACCTCCTTGTTGCGCGCGTTCGTCGGAGAGCTCTTTCCCGGCCTGCAGATGCTGGGCTGTTATCAATGGCGCGTCACGCGCAACAGTGACCTCTTCGTGGACGAAGAGGAGGTCACCAATTTGCGCCACGCCTTGCAGGGCGAGTTGTCGCAGCGCAATTTCGGCGCCGCGGTACGCCTGGAAATCGACAAGCTCACCCCGCCCGAGCTCGAGACGTTTCTGCAGCGTGAGTTTTCACTCGGGCCGGTCGATACCTATCGCGTCAATGGCCCGGTCAATCTGTCGCGCCTGATGCAGTTGTGCAATGTGGCCACGCGCCCGGAATTGTTGTTTCCTGCCTATCAGGCGGCAGTGCCGGCGCCTTTTGCGCGTATCGGAGACAAGCCGGCCGATATCTTCGCCGCCGTCGCCGAGCGCGACCGCCTCCTGCACCACCCCTATCAGTCCTTTCAGCCCGTCATCGACTTCCTGACCGCCGCCGCGCTGGACCCGGATGTCATGGCCATCAAGCAGACGATCTACCGTACCGGAGAGGATTCGGAGTTGATGCAGATCCTTCTGGCCGCCGCACGCGCCGGCAAGGAGGTCACGGTGGTGGTGGAGCTGATGGCCCGCTTCGATGAGCAGACCAACATCAACTGGGCCGCCCGGCTCGAAGAGGTGGGTGCTCACGTGGTCTACGGCGTGGTGGCGCATAAAACGCATGCGAAGATGGCCCTGGTGCTGCGCCGTGAAAAAGGGCGCTTGCGCCGCTATGCCCACCTGGGCACCGGTAATTATCACCCCCGCACGGCGAGGCTGTATACCGATTTTGGCCTGCTGACGGCCGACCCCCGGTTGTGCGAAGACATGGACAAGGTGTTTGGCCAGTTGACCGGCCTGGGAGCGCGGCGCGAACTCAAGGCGTTGCTGCAATCGCCCTTTACGCTGCATCAGGGCATGGTGGAGCTGATCCGTGCCGAAGCGCGCGCGGCCAAGGCCGGGCGCCGTGCCCGGATCATGGCCAAGATGAACTCGCTGCTTGAAGAGCAGGTGATCGAGGAACTCTACAAAGCCAGCCAGGCCGGCGTCAAAATCGACCTCATCGTGCGCGGCGTGTGCGCCTTGCGAGCCGGCGTACCAGGGCTGTCGCAGAATATCCGTGTGCGTTCGGTGGTGGGGCGCTTTCTTGAGCATTCGCGGGTGTTTTACTTTTACGCCGACGGCCAAGAAACGACCTATCTGTCATCGGCCGATTGGATGGATCGCAACTTTTTCCGCCGCGTCGAGGTGGCGTTTCCGATCTATGACAAGGTTTTGAAGAAACGCGTCATCGCGGAGGCCTTTACCTACGCCTTGCGTGACAACCAGCTGTCCTGGCAGCAGCGTGCCAACGGCGATTACACCCGTGTACAAAGCCGGCGGGAACCCTTTAATGTGCATAAATACCTCATGGAAAAGCTGGGCTAGACCCAGGTCGCAAGGATGAGGAGCAGGGGCGCGCAAGCGCCCCTGCTGCATTGGGCAGCGTAGCCGGGCGATATGGGGAGCGACCCCTCTTGCGAGTTACAGAATGGCGAATATGACTGTCACTATCTTGTCATTTTGAGTGCTTAAGATTCCGTCTGTCAGTCGAGAACGGGCAATCAGCCCGCAAGCCTTTTCCCAAGAGCACAGAAGGAACCAGCAATGTTCAAACGTGTCTTCAAGCAAGTTTCCATCGGTGTGGCGCTGAGCGCCTCCGTTTTTGCCGTGCACGCTGCCGATATCACCGGCGCCGGCGCTTCTTTCCCGTACCCCATCTACGCCAAGTGGGCTTCCGACTACAAGGCCGCTACCGGCAACAGCGTCAACTACCAATCGATCGGTTCGGGCGGTGGTCAGCAACAGATCAAGGCCAAGACCGTCGATTTCGGCGCCTCGGATGATCCCCTGAAGGCAGAAGATCTCGAGCAAAACGGTCTGCTGCAGTTCCCCGCTGTCATCGGCGGCACGGTTGCCGTGGTGAATATCGACGGCGTGACCCCGGGCCAGCTCAAGCTGTCCGGCAAGGTCCTGGCCGACATCTACCTGGGCAAGGTCAAGAAGTGGGATGATGCCGCCATCAAGGCACTGAACCCCGACGTGAAGCTGCCTTCGGCCGACATCGTCGTCGTGCACCGTTCGGACGGTTCGGGCACCACCTTTGGCTGGACCAACTACCTGTCGAAGGTGTCGCCTGACTGGAAGAGCACCGTGGGCGAAGGCAAGGCCGTCAAGTGGCCCACCGGCCAGGGCGGCAAGGGCAACGAAGGCGTCGCCGCCTACGTGGGCCAGTTGAAGAACTCCATCGGCTACGTCGAGTACGCCTACGCCAAGCAGAACAAGCTGGCCTGGACCCAACTGCAGAACAAGGACGGCAAGTTCGTCCAGCCCGAGCAGAAGGCCTTTGCCGCGGCTGCCGCCAACGCCGACTGGAAGAGCGCGCCTGGCATGGGCGTGGTGCTGACCGATGAGCCGGGTGCTGACTCCTGGCCCGTGACCGCCGTGACCTTCATCCTGGTCCACAAGACGCAGGACAAGCCTGCCCAGGGCAAGTCGGTGCTCGAGTTCTTCGACTGGGCCTTCAAGAATGGCGCCAAGTCGGCCGCCGCTCTGGACTACGTGCCTCTGCCTGACGCCGTGACCAACGAAATCCGCGGCGCCTGGAAAAACGTCAAGGGCGCTGACGGCAAGTCGGTCTACTGATCCAACAAGTACCCGGGCGCGGTACCCGCCGACACGGCGGGGGCTGCGTGTGTGCAACCGCGCCCGGGCTTGTCCCTGACTTTCTCTCTCCCCGTTGTGGCGTCTAAAGGAAAGCCTCTCCATGAGCGCGGTAATGGATAATAGTGTGCCGCTGCCGACCGGCAAGGCGGAACCCACCTCCGGCACGCCTTCTCCTATGAAGCAAAATAACAACGCGCTGATGGATGCGCTTTTCAAGAACCTGACCCGCCTGTTCGCCTTCCTGGTGTTCATTCTGCTGGCGGCGATCATGGTGTCTCTTATCTACGGCAGCCGCGAATCGCTGGCCAAGTACGGCCTGTCTTTTCTCTGGCTCAATGACTGGGATCCGGTTCAGCAGAACTACGGCGCCGTCGTGCCGATCATCGGCACGCTGTTGACGTCCTGCATCGCATTGGCCATTGCCATCCCGGTGTCTTTTGGCATCGCCATCTTCCTGACCGAACTGTCTCCCACCTGGCTGCGCCGCCCGCTGGGCACGGCCATCGAAATGCTGGCGGCCATTCCGTCCATCATCTACGGGATGTGGGGCCTGTTCGTTTTCGTGCCGGTCTTCCAGCAATACGTGCAACCGCTGCTGATCGCCACGCTGGGCAATATTCCCCTGATAGGCGGTCTGTTTGCCGGCCCACCATTCGGTATCGGCATCTTCACGGCAGGCCTGATCCTGTCGATCATGATCATCCCCTTCATCGCCGCGGTGATGCGCGACGTCTTCGAACTCGTGCCTGCCATGCTCAAAGAGTCCGCCTACGGTCTGGGCAGCACGACGTGGGAAGTGATGTGGAGAGTGGTGCTGCCCTTTACCAAATCGGGCGTCATCGGCGGCATCATGCTGGGTCTGGGTCGCGCGCTGGGCGAAACCATGGCCGTGACCTTCGTCATCGGCAACGCGTTCAACTGGTCGGGCTCGCTGTTTTCGCCAGGCAACTCCATCGCCTCGGCGCTGGCCAACGAATTCAACGAGGCCGGCGGCATCCAGAAATCCGCGTTGCTGGAACTGGGGCTGATCCTGTTCCTCATCACCACTGTCGTGCTGGCGCTGGCCAAGATGTTGCTGGTTCGTCTGTCGGCCGCCGAAGGCCAAGATGTTGCTGGTTCGTCTGTCGGCCGCCGAAGGCACCAAAACCTGATCGCGGGAATACACATGGCTCAATCCTTGCTCAACATGAATAACGGCGTCTACCGGCGCCGCCGCGTGGTCAACCGCTGCATGCTCACAGTGTCGTTGGGTGCGTTGCTGTTCGGCCTGTTCTGGCTGTTCTGGATCATCTTCACCCTGCTGGCCAAGGGTGCGCCGGCGCTGTCGTACACCCTGTTCACGGAAATCACCCCGCCTCCGGGGCAGGGCGGTGGGCTGATCAACGCCATCGTAGGCAGCCTGCTGATGGCCGGCATGGGAACCCTTATCGGCACGCCCGTAGGCATCCTTGCTGGCACCTATCTGGCCGAGTACGGCCAGCGCGGCTGGCTGGCTCCCGCGACCCGCTTTCTGAACGATGTACTGCTGTCGGCACCATCGATCATCATCGGCCTTTTCATCTACGCCGTTTACGTGGCCCAGGTTGGCCATTACTCCGGTTGGGCCGGTGCGCTGGCACTGTCCATTCTCGTCATTCCGGTTGTCGTGCGCACCACGGACAATATGTTGCTGCTCGTGCCCAACAGCTTGCGCGAAGCCACCGCGGCGCTGGGTTGCCCAAAATGGCGCATGATCACCATGGTCTGCTATCGCGCCGCCCGCACGGGCATTATCACCGGCGTGCTGCTGGCCGTCGCCCGCATCTCCGGCGAGACCGCGCCGCTGCTGTTTACTGCGCTGTCGAACCAGTTCATGTCCTGGAACATGAACGCACCCATGGCCAACCTGCCAGTGGTCATCTATCAATATGCGGCCAGCCCCTTCCAGGATTGGAACAACCTTGCCTGGGCCGGCGCTACGCTGATAACCCTGCTGGTGCTGGGGATCAACATCCTCGCCCGCAATATGTTCCGCAAGTCGTAAGTCAGCGCATCGGCACTAGGAAAAAACATGGAAAACACTGCACAAGCCGCGAAGTCCAAGATCGAGGTCAAGAACCTCAACTTCTACTACGGCAAATTC
The DNA here is from genome assembly GCF_020735985.1 of Bordetella holmesii. Taxonomy (NCBI): domain Bacteria; kingdom Pseudomonadati; phylum Pseudomonadota; class Betaproteobacteria; order Burkholderiales; family Alcaligenaceae; genus Bordetella; species Bordetella holmesii. The sequence continues at coordinate 1,846,970 of NZ_CP085973.1, read as the reverse complement.
CACGCGATCCGTAACGTCAACATGTCGATCCGCGAGAACAAGGTCACAGCCTTCATCGGACCGTCCGGCTGCGGCAAGTCCACGCTGCTGCGAACCTTCAACCGCATGTTCGAACTCTATCCAGGTCAACGCGCCGAAGGCGAAATCATCCTGGACGGCGAAAACCTGCTGACCTCCAAGACCGACATTTCCCTCATCCGCGCCAAGGTCGGCATGGTCTTTCAGAAGCCCACGCCCTTTCCCATGAGCATCTACGACAACATCGCCTTCGGCGTGCGTCTGTTCGAGCGGTTGTCCAAGGGAGAAATGGACGAGCGGGTCGAATGGGCCCTGTCCAAGGCTGCGCTCTGGAACGAAGTCAAAGACAAATTGCATCAGAGCGGCAACAGTCTATCGGGCGGCCAGCAACAGCGCCTGTGCATCGCGCGCGGCGTGGCCATCAAACCCGAAGTGCTACTGCTCGACGAACCGTGCTCTGCCCTGGACCCGATCTCCACGGCGAAAATCGAAGAACTGATTGCGGAGCTCAAGCACGAGTACACCGTCGTCATCGTCACCCACAACATGCAACAGGCCGCCCGTTGCTCCGACTACACGGCCTACATGTATCTGGGCGAACTGATGGAGTTCGGCGCCACCGACCAGATCTTCGTCAAGCCCACTCGCAAAGAAACTGAGGACTACATCACTGGGCGTTTCGGCTGATCCGGGATCCTATGCCTTCCAAACCCCCTCTCTGCGGGATTTTTTTACGCCAAGTATGAAAAACCCGCCTTGCGGGCTACGGCAGGGCGCCAGCTTCTGGTATAGTCTGCATCCTTCGGGGCGTAGCGCAGCCTGGTAGCGCATCTGCTTTGGGAGCAGAGGGTCGTGAGTTCGAATCCCACCGCCCCGACCATATATATCAAAGGGTTAGCCGTATTCTTCGGCTAGCCTTTTTTGCTTCTGGGCTCAATGGGGCAACCTGCGGGCGGATGGCCGTGTATTGGTGTGGATTCCAGCGCACGCATGGGTGGGTGTTGCCTCGAAATTCCGAGGTTGGGCGGTGGATGACGGTTGCAGTTTGGAGCCGTACTGAACGATCTGTTCGGGCCGGATGTCGGGCAGGGCAGTGACGCAAAGGGACACCGATGAGCTCCATTGCACGCGATATTGCCAAACCGTCTGCGACGGTTTTTTCCTATCTTCTGTACCACGGCAGGATCCTGCCTCGCTCCCGAATACGCCGTACCGACTTGCCACTCCCAGCCTCCTCGGAGTTCGTCATTGAGAACTCCCGCTTAGGGTCGGAAACGCCTAGTCTCCAACGGCGCTTAGGGCGGCAGCGACCATCGGCTGTCAGCCCCGCCTGAGCAGTATGACTAATACCGAACCAGACAGGCCTCGTGCACCAGTCAGGCGTCTCCACTCGCGAGCCACAGACAAATTCTCCATCGCGGCCGGCCCGGCCGCGCCGACGCGTCATGCTTTGCTGTTAGTCTTCCTCCACACGCAGGCGCATCCCGTGCCTGCCCTCCCGCGCAAAGACGTCCATGACTTCTGCCCTCTTTAACAGCTCCGTTCCCGTTCTCAAGCAATTGCTGTCGGCCTTGTCCGATGTGCTCAAGAAAGCCGAAGACCAGGCAACGCTCAAGAACATTGACCCCGACGCCTATCTGGGCGCCCGCCTGTTTCCCGACATGTTTCCCCTGATCCGCCAGGTGCAAATCGCCGCCGACTTCGCCAAGGGCATCTCGTCGCGCCTGGCCGGCGCCGACGTCCCGGTCTGGGAGAACACCGAGACGAGCTTTGCCGACCTGCAAGCTCTCATCGCCAAGACGCTCGCTCATGTGGAATCGTTCACGCCCGAGCAGTTTGCGCAAAGCGACACACGTGAGATCGTGCTGCGCCCCGGCACGCCCAAGGAAAGGATACTGACGGGCAGCACCTATCTGCTGCATTACGGCCTGCCGCAATTCTTCTTTCACGTGACCACGACTTACGCCATCCTGCGCCATAACGGCGTTGAGATCGGCAAGCGGGATTACATGGGCCAGTATTGATTGACGGGGAGGGGCAAGGCCCTAATCGGGGCTGCAGCCTCTCTCGGCCCCCGCTTAGCCAGATCGCTTGGCTGACTCAGCGGGGCGGGGGGCTCGGTCCCTCGGAGCTGCGACGACTTCGCCAGCTTGAAGAGGAATGCAATCGACTCAAGCGCCTGGTTGCGGACCTGTCGCTGGACAAGGCTATACTGCAGGACGTTCTGGCAAAAAAGCTCTGAAGCCTTCGCGGCGCCGCGTACTCGTGGACGATCTGATGAAACGCTACGGCGTCGGGGTGACCAAGGCATGCGCCGCAGTCATGATTTCCCGGTCGTTGTATCGCTACGAATCGTGTCGACGCGACAGTGGCGTGCTGGTCATGCGAATCCGCGAGATAGCGCACACGCGGGTTCACTACGGATACCGGCGTGTACATGTGATGCTGCGCCGAGAAGGCTATCGAGACAATCACAAACGGGTCTACCGTTTGTACCGAGAACAAGGCTTGTCCTTGCGGCACAAGCGCCCCAAGCGCAATAAGTCGGCACAGCGTCGCCAACCCGAAGCGGTTGCGCAAGCCATCAATGACATCTGGAGCATGGACTTCGTCATGGATCAATTATTCGATGGCCGTCGCTTGCGTGCCCTGACCCTGGTCGACAATTACTCCAGGGAGTGCCTGGCCATCGACATTGGGCAAAACCTTCGGGGTGGCGATGTGGTGGCGACGCTTGGACGCGTATGCGCACTGCGTGGCTTGCCGCGCGTCATCAAAACCGATAATGGCAGCGAGTTCATCTCCAAAGCCATGGACAAATGGGCATACGAAAACGGCGTGGAAATCGACTTCAGCCGGCCCGGCAAGCCGACGGACAATGCGCAGTGCGAATCCTTCAATGGCCGCTTCCGCCAGGAGGGTAATCCCCCCGCAAAAGCGGTGAGGTCAGAAGTAGAATTTTCTCGTTGAGGAGTTCTACCGCATGAAGAAGTCGAGATTTACGGACAGCTAGATCATCGAAGTGTCAACGCCGGTTGAAAATTGACCCACTTTCGTCGGAATCGTCGGAGTAAAACTGACCCACCCCGGCGTTCAAAAACCTAGTTCCTGATCTTGATGTTTCCTGCTTTGCGCTTGTCCTTGAGCCGGTAGCTTTCCCCGGCAATCTGCACGATATGGGCGTGGTGCAGCAGGCGGTCGAGCAAGGCAGCGGTCAGCGTCTGATCCTCAGAGAAGCACGAGGCCCACTGGCTGAAGGGCAGATTGCTGGTGACGATGATGCTGGTACGCTCGTAGCGCTGGGCCACCACGTTGAAGAACAGGTTTGCTTCCTCGCGCCCGAAGGGCAGATAGCCAATCTCATCGATCACCAGCAGGCGCGGCCCGATGATGGCGCGGTTGAAGTACTGCTGCAGCCGGTCCTGCTTATGGGCCGTGGCCAACTGCATCATCAGGTCGGCGGCAGTCAGAAACCGGGTCTTGATGCCCGCCATGACGGCGCGGTACGCCAATGCCTGCGCCAGGTGGCTCTTGCCCACGCCGCTGGGTCCCAGGAACACCACGTTCTCAGCCCGTTCGATAAAGCTCAGGGCCGCCAGTTCCTGGATCTGGGCACGCGGCGCACCACTGGCAAAGGCGAAGTCATAGTCTTCGATGGTCTTGACCGAGGGCAGCGTGGCGATCTTCATCAGGGCGGCGCGCTGGCGTTCGATCCGGGCGTCGTTCTCAATACCCAGAAGGCGCTCCAGGAAGTCGCCATGGCTGGCGTCTTCGCGGGCGCACTGCTGGGCCATGGCGGGCCACTCGCTGCCGATACGCTCCAGCTTCAGGACATCGCAGATCTGTTCGATGCGGTTGTGTTGAAGGTTCATGCTCGCACCTCCAGCAACTCGTTATAGACCGACAGCGGGTGCTGGAAGCTCTCTCGCGGCACAGGCCGGTGAGACGTGGCCGGCACCAGCATGCCGTGTTGCGCAGGCAACTGCAGTAGCGCCAGGCGCTCTTCCTGCAACCGCTTAGCGGGTCTCTCCCGAGTGGTGCCATGCAGCCGCTGATCGGCCACCTCCGTGAGCCAGCGACCGACGTGCGCGTTGGCTGCCGTCACATCGAAGCGCAGGCCAGCCTGCTTGAGGGTCGCGGCCAACGGGACACAGAAACTGCCCTTCAGGTATCCGTTGAAGCGTTCGACCTTGCCCTTGGTCTTGGCGCGATAAGGCTGGCACACACGCGGGGTGAAGCCGAACTCCTGGGCGACGGCCAACAGCCCGTTGTGCCAGCGATGCTGGCCGGGGCCGTAGGCATCGCGCTCGGTGATGATGGCGCCCGCGTTGTCGAACAACACGTGCTGGGGTACGCCGCCGAAGTAGATGAAGGCCTGACGCAGACATCCGAACCAAGTGTCGGCGCGCTCATCGGTGGTGAACCGCACCCAGCTCGAACGGCTGTATCCCAGCGTGGCGACAAAGGCCATCAAGGGATCACGGCCGCGCCGGATGTGGGTGAAGTCGGCCTGCATCTGCTTGCCAGGCGGCGTCTCAAAACGAACGACCGGTTCAGGCTCCTGGTGCTTGTAGCCGCCAAGAAACTCCTTGAGCTGCGTTACACCACCGGGGTAGCCCAGTTCTTGAATCTCCCGCAGCAGCACGGCTGCTGGAATCCAGTGCGGCCGGGCCGCCTCGATGCGCCCGTGCAGATAGTCCTTGTACGGATCCAGCTTGGTGGTCCGTGCCTCGCGGGGCTTGTACTGCTGGGCACCAGCCTCACGCAGATACCGCCTGATCGTGTTGCGTGAGCAGCCCAGCTGCTTGGCCATCTCCCGAATGCTGACGCCACGACGCGCCATTACCTTGATCTCCACTGCTTGCTCCTGAGTCAACATTGTCGGCGGCCAAAAGGCCGCCATCATCGCCCAGGTGGGTCAGATTTACTCCGACGCGGTGGGTCAGTATTACATCGGCGCTGACATCGAAGCGATTAAGCGGGCCGAGGCAGGCTTGGCAGTGCCCGAGTTGTGCCGCGAGCTGGGAATCAGTTCAGCAACGTTCTACAAATGGCGGTCCAAGTTCGGCGGCATGGATGTGTCAATGATGTCGCGGATGAAGGAGCTGGAGGCCGAGAACGCGCGGCTTCGCAAGATGTATGTCGAGGAGAGGCTCAAAGCTGAACTTCGAGCGGAGGCACTCGAAAAAAAGTGGTGAGGCCATCTCGCCGACGCGAGATGGCCCAACACATGGTGCGCGAGCGAGGCATTTCAGTACGCCTGGCCTGCGAGGTGGTTGGCATCAGCCAGACCTGCTACCGGTACGTCTGCAAGCGCAGCACCGAGAACGATGAGATTGCAGACTGGCTGATGAGGCTTACAGACAGCCACCGCAGTTGGGGGTTCGGGCTGTGCTACCTGTATCTGCGCAACGTCAAAGGCTACTCGTGGAATCATAAGCGGATCTACCGCATCCATCGGGATCTGGAGCTGAATCTTCGTATCAAGCCGCGCAAGCGTCTGGTGCGCCAAGCGCCCGAGCCGCTGACCGTGCCAAACCAACTCAACCATGTATGGTCGATGGACTTCATGCACGATCAGCTGACCGATGGCCGAAGCATCCGATTGTTCAACGTGATCGACGACTTCAATCGAGAAGCCCTGGGCATCGAAATCGACTTCTCGCTGCCGTCCGAGCGCGTGATCCGATCTTTGAAGCAGATTATCGGTTGGCGGGGAAAACCTCTGGCGATCCGCTGCGACAACGGACCGGAATATCTAAGCGACGCTATTACCAAGTGGGCTGGGCAATGGGGTATCAAGCTCGAATACATCCAGCCAGGCAAGCCACAGCAAAATGCCTATGTCGAACGATTCAACAGGACCGTGCGCTACGAGTGGCTGTCTCAGTACCACTGGGAAGACCTGGATCACGTGCAGCGCGCCGCGACCGAATGGATGTGGTCTTACAATCACGAACGCCCGAATATGGCACTGGGCGGCTACACCCCTAAACAGCGGCTAGCCATGGCCGCATAGCGTTCCTACTTCTGGCAATCACTAAGAAGGGGGGGGATTACCCTCGCCCAGCAGGGGCTGCAATTTTTTTCTTGCACGTAGCTCCAGCATCGCCTCGCCATAGGCTTTGACCTGCTCCCCGTGATTAGTACGAAATCGATGTAGAGTCCGTTCCCAAAGGAATGGCAATGAAGAAACGATTTACGGAAGAGCAAATCATCGGCGTGCTCAAGGAAGCCGATGCAGGTGCCAAGCCCGCAGAGTTGTGCCGCAAGCACGGAATCTCCGAGGCAACGTACTACAACTGGAAGGCGAAGTTCGGTGGCATGACGGTGTCGGACGCTCAGAGGCTCAAGGAGCTGGAGCAGGAGAACAACAAGCTCAAGAAGCTGTTGGCCGAGTCGATGCTGGACAAGGCGGCGCTTCAGGATCTGCTAAGCCGAAAGTAGTCAGCCCGCAGGCCAAACGCGAGGCGGTCAGGACATTAATGACCGAGCGCAGCATGGGTGTTACCCGGGCCTGTGGGCTGGTAGGAATTTCGCGGTCGCTGTTTGCCTACGAGAGCACACGCTCAGGCGATGCTGCGCTGACCGAGCGCATGAAAGAGATGGCAGTGGAGAAACGACGCTACGGCTATCGGAGGATCCATGTGCTCTTACGTCGCGAAGGCTGGCAAGCAAATCACAAGCGAATCTGGCGGCTGTACAGTCTGGCAGGGTTAAGCGTGCGAAAACGAAAGCGTAAGCGAATCGCGGCGACCGAGCGCGTGGTTCGCCCAGCGGCAATCGCGCCGAATCAGAGTTGGTCAATGGACTTTGTGGCCGACGGCCTAGCCTATGGCCGCCGATTCCGCTGTTTGACTATCGTCGATGACTACACTCGCGAATGCCTGGCCATCGAGGTCGATACGTCGTTGCCGGGACTGCGTGTTGCCATGGTGCTGCAACGGCTGGCGGAGATGCGTGGCCTGCCGCGATCTATTACCGTGGACAACGGGCCAGAGTTCGCCGGAAGAGCCTTGGACGCCTGGGCCTACCAAGCAGGCGTAAAGCTGTCGTTTATTCGGCCGGGTAAGCCGGTGGAGAACGCTTATATCGAAAGTTTCAACGGCAAGTTCCGCGACGAATGCCTTAACGAGCACTGGTTCTTGTCCCTGCGACAGGCTAAAAGCTTGATCGAAAACTGGCGAGTCGAGTACAACACCGATCGGCCTCACAGCGCGCTCGGATATTTAACGCCGGCGCAATTCGTGCAGGCTCATCAGAAAGAAGGTCTTTTACCCCTGGGCTCTATGTCGGTGCCGTACTAAATCTGGGGGCAGGTCAGTTATACGACGGGGTTTCGCGCCGACGAACGCTTTGCATTGTGCAGCACGTTCAAGGTCTTGGCCGTAGGCGCCGTCCTGGCACGCGTGGCGCGCGGTGAGGATGATCTGTCTCGCCCGATGCGCCTGAGTGCGGCCGATATCGTGGCGCACTCGCCGGTTACTCAACAGCGCCTGAACGAGGGAATGACGCTTGGTCAACTCTGTGATGCCGCTTTGGTGGTCGGCGACAACACCGCCGCCAACCTGCTGCTGTCGACCATAGGTGGGCCACCCGGGGTCACGGCCTACGCCCGGTCCCTGGGCGATGCCGTCACGCGTTTGGATCGCCTGGAAACCGCGCTCAATGACGCCACGCCGGGAGATGATCGAGACACCACCTCACCGGTGGCCATGGCCGAAAATCTGCGCCAACTGGTTCTGGGTGATGCTCTACCCGGGCCCGAGCGCGAACGTGTCCGCGACGGATTGTTGCATTGCCAGACCGGGAAGGGGCGTCTGAGGGCAGGTTTGCCCGCCGCATGGACTTTCGGGCATCGAACGGGGGCAGGTGGACACGGTACCTGCAATGACATTGGTATCGCGTGGCCGCCGTCTGCCGGGCCGGTCGTTATCAGCGCCTATCTGACGGAGTCACCCCTGCCGCTGCCTGAGCGTGAGCGCGTCTTGGCCGAGGCCGGCCGCATCGTGGTGCACGGTCTGACGTCGGCGCGGCTGCAAGCAGGCTGAACCCTTACTTTCCGGCGGCGGCAGCGGGCTTGTCCTCGCAACTGAAGGTGACCACCGCTTCCTTGGGCATAAGGCCTGTGGCGTGGTTGGAACTGACCTCTGGGCGCGCATAGCGTTGGTTCTTCTGGCCGCAATAGTCTTCGGCTTGTTGCCGAGCCTGGTTTTTGATTTCAACCCAGGTCATGGCTTTGGCGCCGGCGTTGTAGCGAATTTGATAGCGGTCTTTGTCGACAGCTTTGATTTCGCTACTGACTCCGCAGGCGGTGAGCAGCGTCAGCAGGCATAGCGGCAAGGCAGAGCGAGGAAGCATGTCGATTTCCGAAACAGGGCTGCAATGCCGGTATTTTATGCCACCGCAGGTCCACGCCAGCGCCATTCGGTCGTGCTAGCATCCGGCCATTAACCGCGCATGCGGTGTCTTCGTCAGAGGTATGGCATGGATATTCAGGAACAGATCGCGGTCATCGTGCACACCGTCTCGCACCAGGGCGGACGCATCGACGCACTGAACGCTACCTTGGCGGCAACCCTGCACCTGGTCAAAGAGTCGCCCGGCTTGAAAGAGGCGATAGAGGCTCAACTCGAAAAAAACTACTCCACGCTGTTGGCGCGATCCGAGAACCCGCAATATATGGCTGGTTTCGAGAGTGTGCGAGACATGGTGCAGGCGGCGTTGAAATAAGCATCTGCCGCAGCAAAAGTTATCCACTGGTTTTGTGGATAAGCCTTGGGATAGGTGGCCGAAAATTCGGCATTTGCGTTATTCATCAATGGCTTGCAAGGCAGGGTCATTTCTGAAGCGAGATGACAATCATCGCGAGCTTGGCGATGGCCTGTTCGGCCTTGCGAGGGTCCGCTTCGGCGCATGAGAGCCGCAGATAGTGATCGTAGCGACCGGAGTTCGAGAACATGGTGCCGGGCGCCACGCGTATCCCGGCCTGCAATGCGGCTTCAAACACCGCGGTGCCGCATACGCCTTGCGGCAACTCAACCCAAAGCAGCATGCCGCCTGGCGGCAGATTCAAACGAGTGCCTGGCGGGAACTCGCGCGCTATCGTGTCCGCGGCATGTTGGCGTTGGCGCGTGAGCTGGCCACGCAGGCGCACAAGGTGGCGGTCAAACGCTTTGGTGGCCATATAGGCTGCGGCAGCCAACTGGCCGGCTGCCTCGTTGGGTCTGCTTTGCGCAAACTTGATCATGTCGATACGGGCGTGCCAGCGCCCGCCCATGATCCAGCCCAGACGCATGCCGGGTGCCAGGGTCTTGTGCAAGGAAGAGCAGTAAATGACATTGCCCGCCGCGTCCCAATGCTTGATCGCTCGCTGCGGACCGCCGTCGGCCAGCGCACCGTACGTGTCATCCTCGATGAGGGCGATCCCACTTTCCACGCAGACGTGCAGAAGCCTCTGTTTGTCGGCGTCAGGCATGACGCAGCCGAGAGGATTCTGCAAATTGGGCACGACGACGACCGCGCGTATGCCAGGTTGTGTGCGCAAGGCCAGCTCCAGCGCTTCGACCGACAGCCCACGTTGCGGACTGGTTGGGATTTCCAGGGCTCGTAGACCCAGGCTCTCCAAAATCTGCAGCAGCCCAAAGTAGGTCGGAGACTCTACGGCAATCGTATCGCCGGGTTGGGCGATCGCGCGTAACGCCAGATTGAGCGCTTCAATACAGCCGTGCGTGACGACAATATCGTCAGATGTGGCGCGGATTCCGCAATCCATGGCCCGGCGCGCCAGCACACGGCGCAGAGGCTCCGCACCGCGTGGGGGAGCACGGCTGGTGAGCAATTCCGGATTCAGGCGTAAAGCGCGGCTCATCGCCTGCCTGAGCGCATGATGCGGATAGGCTGCGGGCTCGGCGGCGGCCAATGCAAAATTGATGGATAACGTGTGCTGTTCACATAGCGCCACGAAGTTGGAGACGCGGTCGTGGATGCCCACATATTGGGCCGGATCTGCCGCGGCCCGCATGTCTGGCTCCGTGGCAGGCGCCAGGCGCGGGGCAGCATTGCGGCGCACAAAATACCCGGAGCGCGGACGCGCCTCGACAAGTCCATCGTCCTCCAGTCGGCGACACACCTGCAGCGCCGTGCTCAAGCTGACTTGATGCGTGCGGACCATGGTGCGCACGGACGGAATGCGCGCGGCAGGCGGTAACGCGCCCGACTGGATGGCGGCACGATAGTACTCGGCAAGGCGTTGGTAAAGCGGCTGGGCATGCATGGTTTCGATGATGTCGCGCAAGTAGCAGCGTGCACAGGCACAGTGCAGCGGGAAAACCACCATAACAGAAGGGCTGAGTGCTCGCTGTTGCGGAACAGATTAGTCATATGTGTGTCTGTTGCGGCAGGAAGCACCCGCGTAGTCTGGATGCCATTGATTCACCGGAGTCCAGTCCATGTCATCGACCTCTTTACAATCGCTTTCCGGTGGCGGCACCCACAACGTTTACGCCCGTTCCGGCGACCGCATCATCTGCCTGGAGGGTTGGGTGACCGTCGGCGAACCGCGTGCCGGCGCGGGAGCGCGGTGCGGCGATGTAGCCGCCGCCCTGCGGGCAGGAGAAACCCATTATTTCCATGAGGGGGGCGTGGTGAGTCTGCGTGCAGAGCAAGACTGCCGGATCATTTATTTGCGTGCACAACCAGTTCTGTGGCCCTATGTGCTGCGTGCGCTGCAGCATATTCAGAAATGGTGTATGATTCGTTTCATCAGACGCGGGGTGGAGCAGTCTGGCAGCTCGTCGGGCTCATAACCCGAAGGTCGTAGGTTCAAATCCTGCCCCCGCAACCAAATTAAAAGCCCTGATTTCCGACCGAAATCAGGGCTTTTGCGTTTGGATAACCATCCGCGCGTGGCTTGCGCTACCATGCAACACACTGTCTGTGTTCATGGGAGGCTTGCAGGATGGGAACGGCGAAATACGATCATCCCGGTTTTGTCGCGGATACCGGCGTGCAAGGCAAATTCGTCATTGGCGTATGGTGCCCGCACGGTTATCCGGCGCATATCCATATCGGGCGCTTCAATCAGGGCGAGGTGGCCGAGCCCAATTTACGGCTGCGTATTCCCGACGGCGTTTTTCAGTCCATCTCCGACGATATGGAAAGGCTGTGCCGCCGTGCGCTTGGCCAGGCCATCGAGGATCGCCTGTTGGTCGATGCCGACGGAGGCTACCAGGAGACGCGTTTTCGCATCGATGCGCTGCCCTGGTCGGGGCCTTTGACGGCTCTGTCGGCCTAGAGGCGGTTTTGCACCGCGACGGTGGATAAGCCTTGGGAAAGGTTCGGGCAAACATCAAAAAAGACTTTTTGCTCAATGGCTTGCGCCCCCTGCTCATTATCTGGGCAGGGAGTGCTGCTCGAGGTTGAATAGCCCAAGCTCCTGGCCGCTTCTTTTGCTGGCGCGACAAGTCTGAGGCGCTGCGGTATTCTGGCTGCGCCTGGAGCGTCAGCATCCAGTTCACGACCTGCTGTTCTTATTCAAAGACTAGGAGATCCCATGAAACACAAAGCCCTCATGATCATCGTCTTGGCCATGGCCGCAGTGTCCGCCGGCTGCAATACCGTTGCAGGTGCCGGCAAGGACATCGAGCGCGGTGGCGAAGCCATTCAGGGCGCGGCCAACAAATAAGGTCGGTCAGTCAGGGTCAGCCCGCGGCAATGCAGTGCCTTTGCCGCGGGCTGTTGCATAATCGGGCCTTCGAGAATTTTGTGGCTGAGGTCAGTGTCATGCGCCAGTGGATGGGTTTGGCGGCGATCGCCGTCGTGTTGAGCGGTTGTGCCAGCAAGGGGTTGCAGGAGCGCGACGTCGCCGGAGTCAGCGAGACCTTCGTGGTCAATGCCGATCCGATGGCGGCCCTGCGCCGCGCCAGTGAGTATGTGCGTGTCTGCCATGAGGTGCGGGCGCATCCTTACGGAGTCGTGTATGCGGGTAAGCGGTCTGTCGGAGACCGTGGCTTGCCCAACGAGATCCTGGTGCACAAGGAAACTGAGCCTGCCAAGATCCTCGAGCGTATCAATACCCAGCCGGCCGAGTTCGCCAATCAGGCGCAGGTGACAGTCACGGTACTGGCCGAGGGTGTCTGGGATACCGCCGAAATTGCCGCGGCGCGTCGGTCCATCGAGTCTTCCACGCCTGTCTGCCGTGCGCAGCAATAGGGTGTCGCGATGAGCAATCCTGCCGTCAGCGGCGTCTTTCTGCTCCTGGGTTCGGCGGTGCGCTGGGCGGGTTGGCTAAACGGCATAGCTTGCCTGCTATTGATGTCTTTTTCGCTGGGCATCATCGGCAGCGAAGTGGCGCCAGGCGATCTATCCTGGCCGTTGGCATGTTTTCTGGCGGGTATGGCTGCGACAGGCCTGGCCTTCGTGCTGTTTGCCTGCGCCCGGATTCTTGTCGGTGGGGCGCGGCTCTGGCTGTTCTGGCCGGTCATGTTGTTGGCGCTGGTCTGCTATGGATCGAGTATTGCCGGTTTTGGCGCCGGCTGTTGGCTCAGTCTGGGCGGTGCTGTGGCTTCGTCCGACGACCAATACGCAACAACCTGAATCCGCGGGCAATTTTTTCGATGCCCCTACTTTACGCGATGGCGACCGTGGAATAATATGCGCAATGCGTATATAACCAGGGCGCTCGCCATGTCTATCTCCCAGCAAGCCTTTCTGCGCGACGCCATGCGTCGTCTCAATCTTACCCGCGATGTCTTTGCCGCACGCATTGGCGTCAAACGCCGTGCGCTGGACACCTGGTTGCTACCCGAGGGGTCGCAGGAATTTCGCGCCATGCCGGAAGTGGTTGAGCGCTTTATCAGCGAAATCGTGCAAAATCGGGATTTGCTCGAAAAATATACGCAAAGCGTACAGGGTGGCCCTTTGTGCGACCGTATCGCCCTGAACGGCAAACATCAGTTGATTTCCGTCGACCAATTTACACGCGAGTCGGTCGAGGATCTCTTTCGGGTGGCAGACATGATGCAGCCCATTGCCCGACGCCAGAAAGTATCGCGCGTCCTCGAGGGGGCGGTGCTGGGCAACCTGTTTTTTGAGGCCAGCACGCGTACCCGAGTGAGTTTCGGTTCGGCTTTTTGCCGTCTGGGCGGGTCGGTTTGTGACACCACGGGCTTTACGTTTTCGTCCATGGCCAAAGGCGAATCCATCTACGACACCAGCCGAGTGATGAGCGGCTATGTCGATGCCATGGTCATCCGGCACCCCGATAAGGGGTCGGTGGCTGAGTTTGCTGCGGCAACCAATATTCCGGTCGTCAATGGGGGCGATGGTCCCGGAGAGCACCCCAGCCAGGCATTGCTTGACCTCTACACCATTCTCACCGAGTTTTCCCGGCTGGGTAAGCTGCTCGACGGCGCGCACATCGCGATGGTGGGTGACCTCAAGTATGGGCGTACCGTGCATTCGCTGATCAAGCTGCTGTCGCTGTACAAGGGCCTGCGCTTTACGCTGATTTCTCCGCCGGGTCTGGAGATGCCCGATTACGTGCTGGAGCAGGCCGCCCGCAACGACAACGTGATCGAGCAGAAGTCCTCCCTGGCCGAGTTGGCGGGTGCGGATGTGATCTACGCCACTCGGGTGCAGAAAGAGCGTTTTGCCAATGAAGAGTCCAGCGAAGGCTACACGGCCGAGTTTCAGGTTAGCCGGGCCATTGTGGATGCCTACTGCGGGCCGGACACCATCGTCATGCATCCTTTGCCGCGCGATAGCCGCCCGGGTGCCAATGACCTGAGTGTGGATCTCAATGATGACCCTCGGCTGGCGATTTTCCGTCAGACTGACAACGGCATTCCCGTGCGGATGGCCATTTTTGCGGTTCTGCTAGGCGTGGAGGGTCTGGTGCAGCACTCCATGCGGGACGTCACCTGGCGTCACCCCTCCCACGTCGGGCCGGATGATTCGTCGTTTCATGGTTTGGACTAGTGTCCGCGACGGCCGGTATTACCCGGCCGCAGCCACGCCCTAAAACACATGGGCCCGGTATATACCGGGCGCAATCGCGTGGTGCTACTGACGTCGTAGTGGCCGCGCAGCAGGCGTTAGTCGCGCTTCTCGCCGCCGAGCGCTTCGACCAGTTCGGCAAGCATTTTTGCCAGTTCGCCGGTCATGAGCGTCATGTCGGAATCGAACTTCTCATCCTCGTTGAAGGCCGCGTTCTCGGGGTTTTCTTTCAATACGTCCAGGGGAGCGACCCATTTGATGTCCATGGATTCAGTCAGCACGAACGACACACGATCTGCCCAGGTCATGGCCAGGCGCGTGCATTGCTTGCCAGACTGAATGTGGCGACGGACATCATCGGCGTCGATGCTGTGTTTCACGTATCGGATGGCAGCACGGCTTTCTCCTGAGGCGCGTAGCTCGGTGTCCTGATCGATGGAGAAATTGGCCGGAGCCTCATCGGCGGCCAGCCAACCCGTCATGGCCGCTGCTGGTGATTGCGCCACATAGAGGTTTTCCAGAGGCAGAGGGTCGACGGTCTTGACCAGCATGCCGATGACTTCATCGGCTTTGGCCGAGGCCGCCGCATCGATCACAAGCCAATGGTTGGTCGTGTCGATCCAGACTCGCGTGTCGCGGTAGACGCTGAAGGCGCGCGGCAGCAGTTCGTCGGTGACGCGCTCCTTGATTTCCTTCATCTGTTTGCGGCCAGGCTTGTAGCCTTGCTGCTCTTCGATTTCCTGGGCGCGTGCGCGCGCGACCTGATTGACGACCGTGGTCGGCAACAGCTTTTTTTCGGCGCGCAGCGACAGCAGGATTTGCCCATTCAGGCTGTGCGCCAGGCTGGCATTCTCGCGCGGCGAGATCCAGCCCAGGCTTTGCATTTCCAGATTGTTGCCACTCTGGTAGGCGTGTCGCGCAAGGCTTTCTTCAAGCTGCTCGCCGGTCAGCATCCAGGGGGCGGACAGCCGATAGATCTTGAGATTCTTGAACCACATGGCGTCGGGCAAAAGCGTAGATTCTATACGAGGGCAGCACCCCATGGGGCCTGCCGGCAGGATTGTTTGATATGACACGCTCTGTCACTGACAGGCGCGCCGGCTTACTGTAACTTGCCGCCCATCGTCAACAACAGAAAGGGGATGGGCGATGAAACCTGCCACCATCGTAGGTGCAATTCTGATAGTCCTGGGTGCGGCTGGCCTGATCTACAAAGGCTTTAACTACAACTCCGAAGAGACAGTGCTGCAGATCGGTTCGGTCAAGGCAACCGCCGAAACCGAGAAGTCCGTGGCAATTCCGACTTGGGCGAGCGTGGCGGCGTTGGTTGTCGGCGTGCTCGTAATCGGGGCTGGCATGCGCCGCTAAGCATCTCTGGCCGTAAGCCTCATGCAGGGCTGGCGTTGCGCTGCCCTCCAGCTGGGCGAGGTCAGAAGCGATACCTGGAAAGGGCTGAGCCCGGTGCACTACCGGGCTCAGCCCTTTTAGCGTGAGCGCGATTCGATCGTGGCGTGCGGCGGCGTGCCGACCTGTTTTTTCCGGGCGGAAAAAAGACGGCCCGGCAAACGCCGGGCCGATACGGGGCACACAATACCGCGTCAAAAAGGCTCGCGGGGGACACGGCATCGGTGTCAGAGTACTGCCCTGCAACTCACGTCCAGGGGATCGTTTGTTCGCGAGGAAAGCGCAAGACCGTAATCTGAGCGCTCAGTCTACTGTCGGGGGTCTGACAACATCCTGAAAATGGCGCTCTCTCGCCCCTGGCCGAAAAAAAAGCTCCGCACGGGAGCTTTTGAAAGGCCCGACTGGCGCAGCGGTCCAGCCGGGCGGGGAACGGTGCTTCAGGTGTTGATGTCGTTGTCCTTGGTTTCGCGCACAAACAGCGTACCAATCACCAGGGTCATGGCAGCGATGATGATGGGATACCACAGGCCGTCGTAGATATTGCCCGTGGCTGCCACCACCGCGAAGGCCACCGGAGGCAGGAAACCGCCAAACCACCCGTTGCCGATGTGGTACGGCAGACTCATCGAGGTATAGCGGATGCGGGTGGGGAACATTTCGACCAACATGGCAGCGATGGGGCCATACACCATGGTCACATAGATCACCAGGATGGTCAGCAGCAGCACGACCATTACATTGTTGGTCTGTGCCGGGTCTGCCTTGGCCGGATAACCATGCGCGCGGATGGAAGTGGTCAGCGCTTTGTCCAGCTCGGCGACCTTGGCCTTGAACTCGGCCGGCGGCAGGCCTTTGCCGTCAAACGACTGGAACTCATCGTTGCCGATCTTCACGCGGGCCACAGAGCCAGCCGCAGCGGACTGATTCTCGTAGTTGACCGAGTTGCGGGCCATGAACGACTTGACCACATCGCAGGAGCTGGTAAACGACGACGTGCCCACCGGATTGAACTGGAAGGAGCACGTGGCCGGATCTGCTATCACCGTAACCGGCGCGGAGGCTTGGGCCGCGGCCAGCGCCGGATTGGCGTAGGCGGTAATGGCCTTGAAGATCGGGAAATAGGTGAGGGCAGCGATCAGGCAGCCGGCCATGATGATCGGTTTGCGGCCGATCTTGTCAGACAGCGACCCGAAGATCACGAAGAACGGGGTGGCGATCAGTAGTGCGATCGCGATCATGATGTTGGCCGTATTCGGGTCGACCTTCAGCGTTTGCGTCAGGAAGAACAGCGAATAAAACTGGCCCGTGTACCACACGACGGCTTGGCCGGCGGTCAGGCCCAGCAGCGCCAGGATCACGACCTTGAGGTTGCGCCATTGGCCGAAGGATTCGGCGATCGGCGCCTTGGAGCCCTTGCCTTCTTCCTTCATGCGCTGGAAGGTGGGCGACTCGCTCAGTTGCATCCGGATCCAGACCGATATGCCCAGCAGCACCACGGAGATCAGGAAGGGAATGCGCCAGCCCCATTCCTTGAAGGAGTCCTCTCCCATGTAGTTGCGCACGCCCAGGATGACCAGCAGCGACAGAAACAGGCCAAGGGTCGCCGTGGTCTGAATCCAGCTCGTGTAAAAGCCGCGCCGGCCATGGGGAGCATGTTCGGCCACGTACGTTGCCGCGCCCCCATATTCACCACCCAGCGCCAGGCCTTGCAGCAGACGCAGGATGATCAGGATGGCCGGAGCTGCGATGCCGATGGAAGAGTAACTGGGCAGCACGCCGACCAGAAACGTCGACAGGCCCATGATGACGATGGTGACCAGGAAGGTGTATTTGCGTCCGACCAGGTCGCCCAGGCGGCCGAACACGAGTGCGCCGAAGGGGCGTACGGCAAAGCCGGCGGCAAAGGCCAGCAGCGCGAAGATGAAGCCGGCAGTCGGGTTCACACCCGAGAAAAAATGCTGCGCAATGATGGCGGCAAGCGAGCCGTACAGATAGAAGTCATACCACTCGAACACCGTACCGAGTGACGAGGCAAAAATCACCTTGCGCTCGTCCCTGGTCATTGGGCGTGGATCCGGTTGAGGGCCGCGGCCCGGCAACGTCGTTGTGCTCATGAAGTCTCCTCGTTTTCGGCCGGTGGTAGTCCACCGTGCTCCTTGTCCCGATGCCTTGCCGGCATTGAGCATGCTCGACAAGGTAAGGAGCGAGACTGACGAGGTTCTGACGTAACCCTTACCCCAATCTTTCGTGTGTTACTAAATAAGACGCTCTCCGGGGGGCTTGCGGGCATTCCCTAGGTCAAGAGAGAGGATCCGGCGAGGTAAGTGTGGCGTACTCCTCGAACGTCACAGCGATGCGCGTGCCCGGCAATTCGGAGTGTTCGCTGGGATGACTATCGACGAGCACGCTGGCGTGGTGTTTTTGCGCGATCTCGCGAACGATGGCCAATCCCAGGCCGCTGCCGTCGGCGACCGTGCCAAGCACGCGATAGAAGCGGTCGAAGACCCGTTCGCGCTCTTCGGGCGGAATGCCGGGTCCGGAGTCCTCGACCTCGAGGACGGCCTGGCGGCCTTCGTTTTTTACCCGCAAGGTGATGTGGCCGCCACGAGGGGTGTAGCGCAAGGCATTGTCCACCAGATTGTTGATGAGTTCGCCCAGCAAAATCGGGTTTCCCAGGATTTCCACTGGCTGGTCGCAACCCTCGAAGCCCAGATCAGTTTGAATGGACAGCGCCTGGGGCACCCAATGCATGGTCTGCTCCGAGGCAATGGCGTTGAGGTCCACCCGCGACATTCCGGTCGCATCCGGTGTTTCGGCGCGCGCCATGAGCAACAATTGATTGACCAGGCGCGTTGCGCGATCTGATCCAGTCACCAACTGCCTGAGGCTGGACTGCATCTCGTCGGGACTGGCATCGCGCAGCGCCAGTTCGGCCTGGGTGCGCAGTCCGGCAAGGGGTGTTTTCAACTGATGGGCGGCGTCGGCAACGAAGCGGCGCTGAGCCTCGACATTGGACGAGAGTCGGTCGAGCAGGTCATTCATGGCCGCCACCAGCGGTGCGATCTCCGAAGGCGCGGCATGCTCGTCGATGGGAGACAGGTCATCCGGCCTGCGCGCGCGCAAGCGTTGCTGCAGCGCATTGAGTGGGGCGACCCCGCGCGAGAGCCCGAACCAGACCAGCAGCACCGCTACGGGCAGGACGACGAATTGCGGGATGATCACGCCCTTGATGATGTCGTTGGCCAGTTGAGCCCGTTTCTCCCCGGTCTCGGCCACGATAAGCAGCGGTGGCTGCGTCCCGGGAAGGTCCAGATCCACCCAGGTGTAGGCCAGGCGGATATCGAAGCCGCGCAAACTGTCGTCGGCATACAAGACCTGGCCAGGGCGCGGCTGGCCCGCCAGCGGAGGCAGGGGCAGGGCGCGGTCTCCCCCCAGATACTCGCCGCGGCTGCCCAATGCCAGCCAGAACACACTGTCCGTCTCGTCGGCACGTAGTACCTCGCGTGCCGCATCACTCATGTGCAGGACAGCCCGGCCATCTTCGGCCTGAATCTGCCGGGTGAGGACGTGCAGATTGTTGGCCAGCGTACGGTCGTAAGGGGCGTTGGCGATGTTTTGCGCCACGACATAGGTGATGGCCACGCTCATGGGCCAAAGCAGAAACAGTGGCGCCAGCATCCAGTCGAGGATTTCGCCCAGCAATGATCGTTGCGGAGGCGCGAAGCTCGGCCCTTTGGCGCCGCCGCGCAGCGCCTCCAGGGCCTCCTGATTGATCTCCGCGTGGGCGGGCGGCTCAGCTGGCGAGCGGGTAGGCCGCGGCACCCTGATCACGTTCCAGGCAATAACCCAGGCCTCGCACAGTGATGATCTTGACGCCGCTGGGCTCAAGTTTTTTGCGCAGGCGATGGACGTAGACTTCAATGGCGTTGGTGCTGACTTCCTCGCCCCATTCGCAAAGGTGGTCGACGAGCTGCGTCTTGCTCACCATACGGCCGCTGCGGGCCAGCAGAATTTCCAGCAGGCTGACCTCGCGAGCCGAAAGATCGAGAGTGTGCTCGTCCACCGTCGCCACCCGACCGGTCTGATCAAAGACAAGTCGTCCATGACGGATGACGGTGGCGCCGCCGCCCGCGCCGCGGCGGGTGAGGGCGCGCACGCGCGCTTCGAGTTCCGAGAGTGCGAAAGGCTTTGCCATGTAGTCATCCGCACCCAGGTCCAGGCCTTTGACGCGTTGTTCGACGCTGTCGGCCGCCGTCAGGATCAACACCGGTAGCACCGAATTGCGCGCCCGCAGGCGGCGCAGCACTTCAAGGCCAGTCAGCTGAGGCAGACCGAGATCGAGGATGAGCAGATCGAAGGGTTGGGCCGCCAGCGCCGAGTCGGCGGCGAGCCCGTCACGCACGGCATCCACTGCGTAGCCATTGTGGCGCAGGGAACGCGACAGGCCATCGGCCAGGATGCTGTCGTCTTCGGCAATCAGGATGCGCATGCGGTACGGCGGTAGTTGGCCGGCGTGCGCCGGCAGGCTGTTTCGAAGGGGGGGGGGCGGTGGCCCCTGCGACGCCGGGCTTGCCAGCGCTTTGCGGGTAGTGTGCCTTCCGTGTTGCGAGCCATTCTGTCACAGGCCGCAGCCCTTGCCACTCAGGGATTACGTGGAAAACTTACGCATACTGTTTGTTTATACAGTATACTCCGATGCCATAATCCGCGTTCGCACCCAATTGATCCAGCGGGGTGGCCCTTCGGGGGCCGGCCCGCAACGATTGGCACGATAGACCCGCTCGACCCGTCTGGCCGGCTCCTGCCCGGCCACACATATAGGACTCTCCATGGACGACAAAACCAGCAAGGCCGCATCGGAAAAAGCCAAGGCCCTGGCCGCAGCGCTCTCCCAGATCGAAAAGCAGTTTGGCAAGGGCTCGATCATGCGCTACGGCGACAATGAGGTCGAGCACGACATCCAGGTCGTTTCCACCGGTTCGCTGGGTCTCGACATCGCATTGGGCGTGGGTGGTCTGCCGCGGGGCCGTGTCGTAGAAATCTACGGCCCCGAATCCTCGGGCAAGACCACGCTGACACTGCAGGTCATCGCCGAAATGCAGAAGATCGGCGGCACTTGTGCCTTCGTCGATGCTGAGCACGCGCTGGATGTCCAATACGCCTCCAAGCTGGGTGTCAACCTGGCGGATCTGCTCATCTCCCAACCGGACACCGGCGAGCAAGCGCTCGAGATCACCGATGCACTGGTGCGCTCCGGTTCGGTGGATCTTATCGTTATCGATTCGGTCGCGGCTCTGGTGCCCAAGGCCGAAATCGAGGGCGAGATGGGCGACTCCTTGCCGGGTCTGCAGGCGCGCCTGATGAGCCAGGCTCTGCGCAAACTGACCGCCACTATCAAGCGCACCAATTGTATGGTGATCTTCATCAACCAGATCCGCATGAAGATCGGCGTGATGTTCGGTAACCCCGAAACCACCACCGGGGGCAATGCACTGAAGTTCTATGCTTCTGTGCGCCTGGATATCCGTCGCATTGGCTCCATCAAAAAAGGCGACGAAGTCGTCGGCAACGAAACTCGCGTCAAAGTCGTCAAAAATAAGGTGGCGCCACCGTTCAAGCAGGCCGAGTTCGACATCATGTATGGTGCCGGCATTTCGCGCGAAGGCGAGATCATCGACCTGGGCGTAGCTGCCAACGTGGTTGAAAAATCTGGTGCTTGGTACAGCTATAGCGGCAATCGCATCGGCCAGGGCAAGGACAACGTGCGCGAGTATCTCAAAGAGCACAAGGCCATGGCGATCGAGATCGAAAACAAGGTTCGCGAAAATCAAGGCATCGTCAGCCGGGCGGCAGAGTTTGCCCCCAGCGCCGAAGAACGCTCCGAAGATTGAGCACGCCAGGGGGAGTTCCCTCTGGCTCACGCTTTGCGGTGTTTCATGATCACGCGTTCTTTCGATAGCCAGCGTCAGCGTCAACAGCGCGAGAATGAATTCGAGACGCTGGCTCCGTCTGATGATACGTCAGCCCCCCGGGCGCGCCCCGATGGCCCAAGCCTGAAAGCGCGCGCGGTGGCGTACCTTTCTCGCCGCGAGCACTCTCGTGTCGAACTGGCGCGTAAGCTGCGTGCCTATGCCGAAAGTGCCGAAGAAATCGAAACCGTGCTCGACGCCCTGCAAAAAGAGGGGTGGCAGTCCAATGCGCGTTTCGCACAAAGCCTGGTCCATCGACGGGCTCCACGACAAGGCACGGCGCGCATTTTGCAAGAGTTAAGGCAAAGCGGGGTCGAGGACGCCGATGTCGCGGAGTTACGTGACGGTTTGCGCGCAACCGAATACGACCGTGCCCTCGAAGTATGGCGACGCCGCTATGGTGTCAAACCGCAGGATCGCAGTGCATATACTAAACAGGCCCGTTTTATGGCCTCGCGCGGCTTTGCCCACGACGTCATTCGCCGTCTGCTCGGCGAGGGCGATGACGAGTCGGCCTGAGCACCGTTACTGCTTGGTGCCCTTGATCCCGCTTAGCGTCTTAAAGCTGATGTCGCGCGCGATCGTCAAGAACTCATCAATGTAAGAGGCGTCGCGATCTTCGTCGCGCACCGCCGCATATAACGTGCGCCAGACACCCTGCGGGCCCAAATGCAGCAGCTTCAGGGGGGAGTGTGCGACATATTCGCTGACTGCCCAGTTGGGCAATGCCGCCACACCTCGTTGGCTGTTGACCAACTGCACAATCATGGGCGTGAGCTCGGCGCGCCGCAGGGCGGCAGGTTCGACGTCGGCGGGATCAAGAAACGCCGTAAAAATGTCCAACCGCTGGCGGTCTACCGGATAGGTGATCAATGTCTGGTCTGCCAGGTGTTCGGGCGCGACATGCCGCAAATCGGCCAGAGGGCTGTTTGCGGAAACGGCCAGCACCAGCTCGTAGCGAAACAGCGGCAGGTACTGCACGGCTTCCAGCTCCTGCGGATCTGACGTGATGACCAGATCCAGGTCGCCCCGCACGAGGGCGGGCAAGGGTGCAAATGAAAATGCCGCAGACAAATCCAATGTCACGTCCGGCCATTGAGCACGAAATACATCCAGCGTTGGCATCAGCCACTGAAAGCACGAGTGGCAGTCAATGGCCAGATGCAGTCGTCCGGTCCGCCCCGCTGCCAGCCGCATCAGGTCGCGCTCCGTCGCACGCAGCCGGGGCAGGACCTCATCGGCCAGCGCCAGTACACGCAGCCCCGCCGTTGTCAGTCGCGCGGGGCGGGTGCGGCGATTCAATAACGGCGTACCGAGCCGGGTTTCCAGGTCGCGCAGCTGGTGCGACAGCGCCGATTGCGTCAGATGCAGCCGCTCTGCAGCCTCCTGCAGGCTGCCACCGTCTCTTATGGCGGACAGGGTTTCGAGGTGGCGGATCTCAAGCATGAAGACAGGAAGATAGGCAAAACCCTATTGTATGAAAATTTCTCAAGTAATGCATGTGGAGATTGATTTTGACTCAGCTTGGTTTGTCGGGAGAATAGCGGCCTGACTTGAATTTAATTTGTCTTGGCTGGATATTCATATGACTATTACTCATAACCTGGGCTTTCCGCGGATTGGTGCCCAGCGCGAACTCAAGCGCGCCGTCGAAGCCTATTGGGCCGGCAAGCAAACGCCCGAGCAACTGCTGGCCACCGGCCGCGAACTGCGCGCCGCGCATTGGCAGCGTCAGGCCGCCAACGGGGTGAGCATGGTGCCAGTGGGTGATTTTGCGTGGTACGACCACATTCTTGAGTGGACCACGTTGCTCGGCGCGGTGCCGGCGCGCTTTGCTCAGCTTGAGTCCGAGCCTGTCAGTCTGGATACGCTGTTTCGCATGGGGCGCGGACGTGCGCCCAGTGGCAAGCCGGCGGCTGCCTGCGAAATGACCAAATGGTTCGATACCAATTACCACTACATCGTCCCAGAATTGGTTCCTGGCCAGACCTATCGCATTGCGCGGGAGTACCTGTTCGAACAGGTCAAGGAGGCACAGGCGCTGGGTCATGCTGTCAAGCCGGTCATCCCCGGTCCGCTGACCTGGCTCTACTTGGGCAAGGGCGACGCGTTCGAGGCGGGCGCAGCCGATGATGGCAAACTCACGCTGCTGACCAATCTGTTGCCTGCCTATCAAGAGGTCTTGAAACGTCTGGCGGATCTCGGCGTGGAGTGGGTTCAGGTGGACGAACCTATTCTGGTGCTGGACTTGCCCCCCGCGTGGCTGGATGCTTTCCGGCGGACTTACGCCACGCTTGCCGACAGCCCGGTCAAACTGCTGCTGGCGACCTATTTTGATGGTTTGAAAGACAATCTGGCGACGGCTGCCGCGTTGCCCGTGGCTGGCCTGCATGTGGATCTGGTGCGTGCGCCGGAGCAACTGGACGACGTCGTCAGGGCTTTACGGACGGATCAGGTCCTTTCGGCAGGCGTTATCAATGGCCGTAATATTTGGCGCACCGATCTGGACGAAACACTTGAGGTCCTGCTTCCTGTGGCTCGGCAGTTGGGCGACCGCCTCTGGTTGGCGCCGTCTTGCTCGCTGCTGCACGTGCCGGTGGACCTGGCCGCAGAGACAGAACTGGACGCCGAACTCAAGAGCTGGTTGTCCTTTGCCGCGCAAAAGTTGGAAGAACTCGATCTTCTGGGGCGTGCCCTCAGTGGCGACGCTTCCCAGCACGTCCAGGCCGGGCTGGCCGCACAACGCGCCGCGCTGGCTGCTCGCCGGGCGTCACCGCGCATCCACAATCCGGCCGTCGGCCGACGCATGGCGGGCGAGGCCCAGGTCTCTCGCGATCGTGCGCCTTTTACTCAGCGTATCGCCCAGCAGCAGGCCAGGCTCAAGCTTCCCGCTTTTCCGACCACCACCATTGGCTCCTTCCCACAGACTGCCGAAATCCGTGCGTTGCGCCGGGACTGGAAAGCCGGCGCCCTGAGCGACTCTGCCTACGAAAGCTCCATCCGCAAGGAAATCGAGGAGGTCATCCGCTTTCAGGAGAAGGTCGGCCTGGATGTGTTGGTGCATGGCGAGCCCGAACGCAACGACATGGTCGAGTATTTCGGTGAGTTGCTGGCCGGTTTCGCCTTTACCAAGAATGGCTGGGTGCAGAGTTATGGCTCGCGTTGCGTCAAACCGCCCATTATTTTTGGCGATGTCGCGCGTCCTGCTCCCATGACGGTGGGCTGGTCTTCTTACGCGCAGTCCCTGACTGACAAGCCGGTCAAGGGCATGCTGACCGGTCCGGTAACCATTCTGCAATGGTCGTTCGTCCGCGACGACCAGCCCCGCGAGGCAACCTGCCGCCAACTGGCGCTGGCGCTGCGCGACGAGGTCGTCGATCTGGAGAAGGCCGGCGTCAAGGTAATCCAGATTGACGAACCGGCCATCCGGGAGGGTTTGCCGCTGCGGCGGGCCGACTGGCAGAACTATCTGGGCTGGGCTGTGGATTGTTTCCGCCTGAGTACGGCGGGCGTAGCGGATGACACGCAGATCCACACGCACATGTGCTATTCGGAGTTCAACGACATCATCGAAGCCATTGCGGCAATGGATGCCGACGTCATCACCATCGAGACCTCGCGTTCCAATATGGAGTTGCTCAAGGCCTTCGAGGATTTCCGCTATCCCAACGATATCGGCCCGGGCGTCTACGATATCCATTCGCCTAACGTCCCCGACGTGGATTGGATGGTCGGCCTGATGGAGAAAGCCGCAAAAAGCCTTCCTAAAGAACGTCTCTGGGTCAACCCCGATTGCGGTCTGAAGACGCGGGCCTGGCCCGAAACCGAAGCGGCCCTGGTCGGAATGGTTCAGGCCGCCCGCAACCTGCGTCAGGTCGCCTGATCGGAGGCGGGCCCGCTAAACCCGCACCGGTTGGCGGTGCGGGTTTTTTCTTGGTTCATCGAGGAATACCGGGGAATGCAGACCGGATCTTGAGGAAGAAGTACTCCTGATCGCGGTAGCCGTAGGCGCGGCGCTTGATGACTTTGATGGTGTTGTTGATGCCCTCGACGATGCTGGTGTTGAGCCGGTGGCGACAGCGAGACAGAATCCCGTGCAGATAGGCTTTTAGCTTGAGCGCGAAGTGAGCCAAGGCGGCGATGCCGCTGCCCTGAGCCTGTTGCAGCCAGTGATCCCATGCCTGGCGGGCGTAGCCGGGGTGTTGGTAGAACCACAGCTGTTTGAGCTCATCGCGCATCAGATAAGCGGTGAGCAAAGGCTGGTTGGCCTGGAGCAACTCGTCCAACTTTACCGATTGGCACGGATCGAGGTTTTTGCGATTGCGCAGCAGTAGCCAGCGACTGGACTTGATCACCCGGCGGGCCGGCTTGTCGTGCCGCAACTGGTTCGCTTGGTCTACACGCACCCGGTCTATCACTTCACGGCCGTACTTGGCCACGACGTGGAACAGGTCGTAGACGATCTCGGCGTTGGGGCAGTTGGCCTGGATCTCCAGCTCATAGGCCGTCGTCATGTCGATCGCTACGGCCCGGATCTGCTGGGCAACCCCAGTTGGCAGTTGTTCGAAGAAGGCTCTGGCCGTCTCGCGCGAGCGGCCATCACCGATCCATAGCACCTGACGGCGGATCGGATCGACAACGACCGTGGCATAACGATGGCCCTTGTGTAGAGCGAACTCGTCCATCGCTAGGTAGTGGATCTGGCTCCAGTCCGGCTCTTGGATCGCCCGTCGCAGCAGGGCCTTGTCCAGCGCCTTGACCGTGTGCCAACCCAGTTGGAAGAAGCGCGCCACGGCCAGAATGTTGCTGGACTCAAGCAACTGGCTGACCGCCTCGGCCAGCCGGTCGGTCACTCGCTGGTAACGGCCCAGCCAGCTCAGCCTCTCCAGATGCGGTCCACCGCACTGCTCGCACCAGACCCGCCGACGCGGCACTACCAGCGTCACTCGCAGCGCCATTAGCGGCAGATCCCGCACCCGGCGCGTGGTCGTCTCATGCACCTGCCGACATCGGTTGCCGCAGTGCTCGCAGTGCATCGTTCGCGCTGAAGGCTTCAGGTAAATCGTGACCGTCCGGCTCTCACCTTCAGGCCACACGACCCGCTCCACCCGATAACCTTCCCACCCACCCAACCTCTCGATCGTCTTGCGGTCCAGCATGATCCCGGCCTTGATCCTTGAAAAATCAAGGATCAAGCGTAACGGCAATCAAGCACGGCTCCACGCTATTCCGCGATGAACCTTTTTCTTTGCGGTCGCCTCACTCATTGGCGGCCGGTTTTCTTTCAGTCCGCAGGTAGAGGGGCGTTCCGGGGTCAGTGTTGGTGGCGCAATCGCCCGCGCAGTCATTCAGGGCGCCTGCGTTATACTTTGATGGTTTTGCTGCCTTGCGCCAAAAAGTCGCCCGCAGGCCTACCTATGCCCTTGCCACCGCCCGATGTTTCCCGCCAGCCTCTGCATACGCGTTCCATACGCGTGCAATGCTATGGCCGTCAGGACGGTCTGTTCGATCTCGAAGCCGAGCTCATTGATGTAAAGGGCTACGATTTCCCCAAGCGAAATGGCGAAATCTTCAAAGCTGGCGACCCCATTCATCGCATGCATCTGCGTCTCACCATCGATGAAGAGTTCAACGTCGTGGCGGCTCAGGCTGTCTACGATGCGGCTCCCTACGAGGCCTCCTGTATGGCGATCGACGAGGCATATGGCGGTCTGGTTGGACTGAATCTGCTCAAAGCATTCCGGCATCGGGTCAAAGAGCGGTTTGGACGTGTGTCTGGCTGTACGCACATGACCGAGCTGTCTCAGGTCCTGCCCACGGCCGCAGTGCAGATGATGGCCAACCGCCGGCGCGAAACCGCCAACGAGGAGGGTCAGCGTCCCTTCCAACTGGATGGCTGTCATGCACTGCGCACAGACGGACCCGTTGTGCTTGAGTACTATCCCCGGTGGTATACGGGGGATAGTGCGCCAGACACGGCCGACGCGACATCCGAGTCACCTTCTTTTTCTCATTCGTCCTGACAGGTAACACATGAAAATCCACGAGTATCAAGGCAAGGAACTGCTGAAGCAATTTGGCGTACCCGTGCCGCGCGGTATTCCCGCTTTTTCCGTAGATGAGGCCGTCGCGGCTGCCGAGAAGCTGGGCGGCCCGGTCTGGGTCGTCAAGGCGCAGATTCATGCGGGTGGCCGTGGCAAGGGCGGTGGCGTCAAGCTGGCCCGCTCGCTGGACGAAGTCCGCCAACTGGCCTCGCAGATCCTGGGCATGCAACTGATCACGCATCAGACCGGCCCCCAAGGCCAGAAGGTCAACCGTCTGTACATCGAAGACGGCGCGGACATCCAGAAGGAATACTATGTGTCGCTGGTTACCGACCGCGCCACCCAGAAGGTAGCCTTGATCGCTTCGAGCGAAGGCGGCATGGACATCGAAGAGGTTGCCCATTCCACGCCCGAAAAAATCATCACCGAGTACATCGACCCGATCGTTGGCCTGACCGACGTTCAGGCCAAGAAGGTGGCTGACTCCATCGGCCTGCCGGCAGATTCGACCGCTCAGGCCGTCGACGTCTTCAAGAAGCTGTACCAGTGCTACATGGACACTGACGCTTCCCTGGTCGAAATCAACCCCCTGAACCGCGACAGCAAGGGCAACATCATCGCCCTGGACGCCAAGTTCAACTTCGACTCCAACGCCCTGTTCCGTCATCCGGAAATCGTTGCCTACCGCGACCTGGACGAAGAAGATCCGGCCGAAGTCGAGGCCTCCAAGTTTGACCTCGCCTACATCCAGCTCGACGGCAATATCGGCTGCCTGGTTAACGGCGCCGGTCTGGCCATGGCCACGATGGACACCATCAAGCTGTTCGGCGGCGAGCCGGCGAACTTCCTGGACGTCGGCGGTGGCGCCACTGCCGAGAAGGTCACGGAAGCCTTCAAGATCATGCTCAAGAACAAGGGTGTCAAGGCCATTCTGGTCAACATTTTCGGCGGCATCATGCGTTGCGATGTCATCGCCGAAGGCGTGATCACTGCTTGCCGTGCCGTCAACCTCAGCGTGCCTCTGGTTGTACGTATGAAGGGCACCAACGAAGAACTCGGCAAGAAGATGCTTGCCGAATCCGGCCTGCCCATCATCAGCGCCGACACCATGGCCGAAGCCGCGACCAAGGTCGTCGCCGCTGCCAAGTAAAAAATTGCCAAGGATTCACAAATGTCGATTCTGATCAACAAGGACACCAAAGTCATCACCCAGGGCATCACGGGCAAGACGGGCCAGTTCCACACCCGTATGTGCCGTGAGTATGCCAATGGGAAAGCCGCCTTCGTGGCCGGCGTGAACCCCAAGCGGGCTGGTGAAGACTTCGAAGGCATTCCCATCTACGCATCGGTCAAGGATGCCAAGGACGGCACCGGCGCTACCGTTTCGGTGATCTATGTGCCGCCGGCCGGCGCTGCGGCTGCCATCTGGGAGGCCGTCGAGGCCGATCTGGACCTGGTCATCTGCATCACCGAAGGCATTCCGGTGCGTGACATGCTCGAACTGAAGAACCGCATGCGCGACAAGGGCAGCAAGACGCTGCTGCTGGGCCCGAACTGCCCCGGCCTGATCACCCCTGATGAAATCAAGATCGGCATCATGCCAGGTCACATTCATCGCAAGGGCCGCATCGGCGTGGTCAGCCGCTCCGGCACCCTGACGTACGAAGCCGTCGCACAGGTCACCGAACTGGGGCTGGGCCAATCCAGTGCCGTCGGCATCGGTGGTGACCCCATCAATGGCTTGAAGCACGTCGATGTCCTGAAGCTCTTCAACGACGATTCCGACACCGATGCCGTCATCATGATTGGCGAAATTGGCGGTCCGGACGAAGTTGCCGCGGCCGAGTGGGCCAAGGACAACATGAAAAAGCCCGTGGTCGGCTTCATCGCCGGCGTCACCGCTCCTCCTGGAAAGCGCATGGGTCACGCTGGTGCGCTGATCTCCGGCGGCGCCGATACGGCCGACGCCAAGCTTGAAGTCATGGAAGCATGCGGCATCAAGACTACCCGCAATCCTTCCGAAATGGGCAAGTTGCTTAAGTCGGTGCTGTAAGCCGCTTAACCTTCCGTCCCGAAAAAATCCGCCCTTCGAGGGCGGATTTTTTTTGCCTTGGCCTGTCTGCGTCCCTGTTCTTTAAACTTCCAGACAGCTTTTTTATGTACCTGAAACGTCTGGAAAGTCAGTGGACAGGGCTTAGAAACTATAATGAAAGGTGAGGGGAGTCCTTCTCCGCAAATCCGCGCACGAAAAAAACAGCCGTCCCGGCTCGCAATCGAAAGAGACGGCAGGTGCGCTTTCGCTCTTGTATACATAACCCCACCTAGGGGATCATTCTAGGAAAGAGAGGCATGGAACTCAGTTCTGCTGCATTCTGGATCGCGCTGCTCCAGATCATTTGGGTCAATATTCTGTTGTCGGGCGATAACGCCGTGGTGATTGCACTGGCGGCTCGGTCGCTGCCCCCGCATCAGCAAAAGAAGGCCATCACGGTAGGTTCGGCCGCGGCCATCATCATGCGGATCTTGCTGACCCTCGTGGCGGCCAAGCTGTTGATGTTGCCCTGGCTCAAGTTGATCGGTGCCGTCTTGCTGGTCTACATCGGCGTCACCCTGCTGCTGCCCGAAGGGGAGGATGAGGGTGATGGCAAGCAAAATGGTGGGCTGTTCGCGGCCATTCGCACCATCATGATTGCCGACCTGGTCATGAGTTTGGATAACGTAGTGGCTGTGGCGGCGGCTGCCATGGGTGACACCACTTTGCTGGTGCTGGGCCTGGCGATCAGTATCCCGCTGGTGATTTTTGGCAGTACCCTGCTGCTCAAGGTCATCGAACGCTTTCCACTCATCGTATGGGTGGGTGCGGCTTTGCTCGGTTTCATCGCCGGGGAGCTGCTGGTGGGGGACCCCGCCTTGCAGGATTCCATCCAGCGAGTCGACACCATGCTGGGGGTGACGCAACATCAATTTGCGCTGCTTAGCGGAGCGATTGGCGCGTTGCTGGTCTTGGCAATCGGAAAGTTTTTGTCGAATCGTCAGAAAGCTGACTGAAAGCTGAACTACAATCGGGGGTTGTGCCGCTGTCTTCCGCTGCGCGGAAAGGGAGGCGGCCGCCCCTGTTGCGTTTGAGGCTTGAATTGCCCGGGGCGGCAGGCGGTGAAATACCTCTAAGAACGCCATAGGGAGCTTCAAGTGCTTGAGTTTTTTCAGACCCTCAGTTGGGCTGCTGTCTTTCAGATCATCCTGATCGACATTTTGCTGGGTGGCGATAATGCCGTCGTTATCGCCCTGGCTTGTCGCAACCTGCCCCCCAAGCAACGAATGCAAGGGATCCTGTGGGGCACGGCGGGCGCCATCTTGCTGCGCGTTGTGCTGATTGCCTTCGCCCTGACGCTGTTGAATATCCCCTTCCTGAAGATCGTCGGCGGCGTACTGTTGCTTTGGATCGGCGTCAAATTGCTGATTCCTGAAGATGACGGTCACGGCAATATCAAGGGCAGCGTGTCGGTTTGGGCAGTGGTCAAGACCATTATCGTGGCTGACTTCGTCATGAGCCTGGATAACGTCATCGCCATTGCCGGCGCTGCGCAGAACGCGCATGCCGATCACCAGATCGGCCTGGTCGTTTTCGGTCTGATCGTCAGTGTGCCTATCATCATCTGGGGTAGCACTCTGGTCCTGAAGTTGATCGACCGCTTTCCGACGGTGGTGCTGTTCGGCGCCGCCTTGTTGGGCTGGATAGCCGGTGGAATGCTGGTCACTGACGTGTTTGTGGTTAATCAAATTGGCGAACAGCTGCAGGCGGTTAAAATTACCGTCGAAGTTGTCGGTGCGCTGTTGGTCATAGTCCTGGGACGTTGGCTGGCAAGCCGCAAAAAAAACGCCTCCAAGGAATCCTCGCATGAGTCTGCGTAAGACTGAAAATCTGCAACAATCCGAATCGGGCCTCAGCCTGCTGCAAGGCCTGTTTATCCTGGCAATTATCGGCGTGGTGACCACGGTCATCGTGTCGTCATTCAACTGACGCTGCGACGTGTCGTTGCCGCAACGTTTGGTAATCGCCACCCGCGCGAGCCGGCTTGCCATCTGGCAAGCCGAGCACGTGCGAGACAGGCTGCGTGCGCTGTATCCGGCCTGCGCGGTCGAATTGCTGACCTTGACCACGCGCGGCGATCAGATCCTTGATCGCACGCTCTCAAAGGTCGGGGGCAAAGGCCTCTTTGTCAAAGAACTCGAAAACGCATTGCTCGACGGTCGTGCCGACCTGGCAGTGCACTCCCTGAAAGACGTGCCCGTCGAACTGCTTTCGCCGTTCGTCTTGTCGGCCGTACTGGAGCGGGCCGATCCCCGAGATGCTTTCGTGTCCAATCAACACGAGTCGCTGGCAACCTTGCCCAGCGCCGCCATCGTGGGGACTTCCAGTCTACGGCGTGAAGCGCAGATACGCGCGGCGCGTCCCGATCTCGTGGTCAAACCGTTACGGGGCAATCTGGACACCCGCCTGGGCAAACTCGATCAGGGCGAGTACGACGCCATTATTTTGGCGGCAGCCGGGCTGGAGCGCATCGGGTACGGCAATCGCATACGTGCCAGGCTATCTCCTGAACAAAGCCTGCCGGCCGCCGGGCAGGGTGCGCTGGGCATTGAGATCCGGGATGACCGGGATGACTTGCGGGCTTGGCTCGCCCCGTTGGCAAGCCCTGGTACGGCTGCCTGCGTGAGCGCCGAGCGCGCGGTCTCGCGCATGCTGGGCGGGTCGTGTCAGGTGCCTCTGGCTGCTTACGCCGAGCTGCACGGCCCGGATCTGCGGATACAGGCCCTGGTTTCGTCGATCGACGGCGTGCGCAGGGTGCGCAGCGAACGCGTCGGGCCCAGCGGCCAAGCCGAACAACTGGGGCAAGCCGTCGCCCAAGACCTGCTCGATAACGGTGCTGGTGACATCCTCGCCGAGCTGCTGCAAGATCCTCAATAGCCTAGACGACGTATCCTGCAGGGGGCTTTGATGTCACCTTTGGCCATTTTGACCCGGCCCGCTGGTCGCAATGAGGCTCTGGCTGCGCGTCTGCGCAATGCCGGCTGGGACGTGCGCCTGTGGCCGGCACTTTTGCTCGATACCCTGCCGGCGCCCGCTGCAGGCCATCCGCGCCCGGAAGACTTCGATTTGGTGATCTTTGTCTCGGGTAATGCGGCGCGTATCTATCTGGGTCAGGTTTATCCGGCGCACGGAGACTGGCCTGCTGCCACGATGGCCGCCACGGTCGGCCCGAGTAGCGCGCGCTCTTTGTTGAGTTCGGGTTTGTTTGGCGCAAATACAACAGTTTTATACCCCGATAAAGCAGCTCCGACGCACGACTCGGAGGCCTTGTGGCGCGTCATCAGGGCGCGTGCAGTCATGCCGCGCAAAGTCTTGCTGTTGCGTGGCACACGGGGTCGCGACTGGCTGGCTGATCAACTGCGTCAAGCTGGCGCAGAGGTCACCGTCCATGCCATTTACCGCCGTTTACCCGCGCAATGGGATGCTGCCCAACTTGAGTCGGTACGTTTGTGGGCCGCTCAGGGCCGGCAAGTGACCTGGCTGATGACGAGTGCCGAAGGCATCGATGCCATTGGCGCGCAATTGACGCGCGCCGGCTTGCAGACGTGGTGGCCGCAGTGCCGTTACGTCATCACACATCCTGTATTGAGGCGGTGCCTGCCGCTTGCTGGCGAGGGTGCGGCAGCAATGGTAAAAGAATGCATGCCTGCTGATGAGGCGATATTCGAGGCCTTTGCTGCTGCTTGAGTCGTCGTTTAATGCCATCAACGAATACAATCGCGTCATGACAGACAATACCTCTTCTCTTCCGCCGAGCCCCTCGACGGGCGGTCCTGCCGAGCGTCCCCCGGAAACCGCCAAGCCGATCAAACCCGCCCGCAAGGGCAGCGCGCTGTCCACGGCGCTCATCATCGTCCTGTTGCTTGCCATAGGTCTGGGGGCGGCCCTCTGGAACCTGCGCCAGCAGTCCGCCAAAAACGGCCGGGAAGTCGCAGCACGCCTGGATCGTCTGTCTGGCGATCTGCTTCAGGCGCGCAACGATGTACGTGAGGCGCTGTCCCTGGCGCAGGCGCAAAGCGGGCGCGTCGCCGATCTGGAAGGCAAGGTCCGCGAGACGCAAAGCCAGTACAGTGCGTTGCAACAGGCAATGCAGAATCTCAACGACGGCACCAGCGATGAAATGCTCGCCAATGACGTCGATCGGATGATCACCGTGGCCAGCCAGCAACTGCGCTTAGCCGGCAACGTCAACAATGCCGTGGTGGCGCTGGAGTCCGCTCAGGCGCGCTTGGCCCGTGCCGACCGCCCGCGGTTTGCCAGTCTGCAGCAGGCCATCAACGGCGATCTGGACCGCCTGCGCGCCGTAAGCACGGTTGATATTCCGGCGGTGTCCGGCCGTATTGAGCGCCTGGTCACCCTGGTAGGGCGTGCACCTTTGATCGTGCCCGACACCGCTGCGCCTGATCTCACCCCGCAGTCTGCCACCCGCGCGCGCTCGATGATGCCCGCGCCTGCTACCGAGCCCCTGCCAGCCGATGCGCCGTGGTGGCAACGTTGGCGTGCGGAATTGGGTTCCTGGCCCGGGCGTGCCGGTGCTGCGTTGACCAACGAGCTCGGTGATCTGATCCGTGTGCAGCGCGTTGATCAGCCTGCCGCGCTGTTGCTGTCGACGGACCAGGCAGCGGATCTGCGGTCGGTTCTTCATCAGCGCCTGCTGTCCTTGCAGTTGGCGATGCTGATGCGTCAACCTGCCGTCTGGAAGAGCGAATTGGACAATATCAGCGACACGCTGACCAAATACTTCGATCCCCGGTCGCCCGAAACTCAGGCCGCACTCAGCCTGACGCGTGATCTGGCGCAGACCGATATCGCGGTGCGCGTGCCCGATGTTGCCGATAGCCTCAACGGGATCGCCGCGCTGCGCGCGGCGGGTTTCAAGTCCGACGAGCAGGACTGAACACATGCGTACCTGGTTCTGGACTCTCCTGCTGGCCTGCGTGGCTGTTGCGATCGCCGTGGTGCTGCGTGCTCATCCGGGCAATGTGCTGATCTTGGTGTGGCCGTGGCGATTCGAAATGTCGTTGACCTTGGCCGTACTGTTGCTCGTGGCGCTTTTTGCCGCGCTGTATATCGGGCTGCGGCTGCTGGCCTGGCTGGTCGCCATTCCTGATCGCGTTCGTGCGTGGCGTGGCCGTCGTGCCCAGGCTCGTGACCACGAACTCCTCGAGCGTGGCTGGATCAGCCTGCTGGAAGGGCGTTTCTCACACGCGGAAAAAGACTTGGTCAAACTGCTTGAGCAGACCAAGGTAAGCGGCCGTCGCGTGCTGGCCGCCTTGTCAGCGGCACGGGCTGAACACGGATTGGGTGAGTTTGCGCGGCGTGATCAGATGCTTGAGCGTGCCCGTGAAGAGGCGGGTGCCGACGCCGGTCTCATCAAAGCCACCGCCACGGTGGCGGCCGATATGCTTCTGGATCAGGGACTGCCAGCCCAGGCTCTGGAGGTTCTCGCTCCCTTGCAAGACGGCGGGGCCCGCCATCTGCACACCATGCGCCTGTTGCTGCGCGCCGAGACAGCTTTGGGACACCAAGAGCGTGTATTCGTGCTGGCTCGAGGGCTGTCGCGGCGCAACGCGCTGGCGAAGGCCGAGGCCGAGCAACTGATCGATAGTTCCGGGGCTGCCCGCCTACGCGCGGGTATCGGCAGCGACCAATGGCGCGCAGTCTGGAAAGACCTCAAGGCCGAAGAGCGTATGCTGCCCTCCATCGCGTTGGCAGGGGCCGCTGCTTTTGAAGCGGCCGGCGATCATACCGAGGCCGCCCGCATTCTGGAGTCGGCCATCGCAGTGAAATTCAATCCTGCGCTCGTGGCCGCCTATGCGCGGTGCGATGCAGAGCAAGTCCCGCGTCGGCTGGCTAAGGCTGAAATCTGGTTGCAGCAGCGGCCCGCCGATGCCGGCTTTCTGACGGCCTTGGGCTTGCTGTGCCTCAACGGCCAGCTTTGGGGGCAGGCCGAACGTTATCTGCAGCGCAGCGTTGCTCGTCGCAACGATGCGCAGACGCATGCTCTGCTCGGTAGCCTCTATGACCGCTTGAACCGGCCGTCGGAGGCAGCACGTCATTGGCGTCTGGCAACATCCGCAAGCATGGCGTTGCCCATCCTGGCCACCGACGCTGCCTTGCCACCTGCTGACACCCAATCGGATCCGCATCATCTTGATGCCGAGGGGGGATATGTCGAAGGTGAAGAGATGGTCTATGCGGCGTCTGCGGCGGATCCTGCGCTGCAAACGCCCGCGGTGGCTGCCGATTACGTGCTCGATCCCGATGCCCAGCAGGCCGGCCGTGCAGAGCCGCCAGCGCCCCAGGCCATCGTGCCGTTGCGCTCTGCGGTGGATATCGAAGAGTACTTCGACAGCGCGCCCATTCCGCAGGCCGCCTTCGAGGCGCCGGTCAGTAGTTTCCAAGTCGAAACCTCCGTGCCCGAAGACAAGCCCGCCGGCAAGGTCTGATTTCCTTTTCAGTTACTACTCAGCAAGGTTCCAATATGAGTTTCGAACGCGTCCCCGCCGGCAAGAGCTTGCCGGATGATTTCAACGTCATCATCGAGATCCCGATGAACGCCGATCCGGTCAAGTATGAGGTCGACAAGGAAAGCGACGCTATCTTCGTGGATCGCTTCATGCTTACTGCCATGCACTATCCCTGCAACTATGGCTATATCCCGCAGACGCTTTCAGAAGACGGTGATCCCGCGGACGTATTGGTGATCACGCCTTTCCCCATCCAGATTGGCGCCGTGGTACGTTGCCGCGCCCTCGGTGTACTTGAAATGGATGACGAGTCCGGTGGCGATGCCAAGCTGCTGGCCGTGCCGGTGGACAAGCTCTATCCGCCGTACCGCAATATCAAGTCCTATGAGGATCTGCCGGCCGAGGACGTTGCCCGGATCCAGCACTTTTTCGAGCACTACAAAGACCTCGAAAAAGGTAAGTGGGTCAAGGTCAAGGTCTGGAAGGGCGTGGATGCTGCGCATGCAGAGATCCTGCGCAGCGCAGAACGCTACGGCAAGGGCGACTAAGCTACCGCGCAGCGCGCGGCAGATGCCGGGCGCTTGCGACCAGGACGCGGCCGCGACGGTACCCAACCGATCGCCGCCGCGTTTTTGTTAGGCTTGCTAGTAATTTATGCGACAGTACCGGAGTCAGGCTCTTGCCAGTTGACAGCTGGTTGAAGCATGAAGCTCCTGCAAAACCGGATAAACTCGCGCATTGTCAGTGTTAGCCGGCACAGCCGGCCATGCGTTCACAGAGGTTTAATGATCATGGAATATGTCATTCCCCCCACGCCGGCTGTGGCGGTGCCCGTGGCCGGAAGCAATGCCAGCTTTCCGGTGCGCCGTGTTTATTGCGTGGGGCGCAACTACGCCGAACACGCCAAAGAAATGGGTTTCACCGGACGTGAAGAGCCTTTTTTCTTCAATAAGCCGGCTGACGCCATTGTTTTCGTTCCCGACGGCGATATCGGCTCCATACCCTATCCGCCGCGCACCACCAATCTGCATTATGAGATGGAGCTGGTTGTGGTTCTGGCCAAAGGAGGCAAGGACATTCCGGTCGATCAGGCCAATGAATGTGTCTGGGGGTATGCCCTGGGCCTGGATATGACGCGTCGCGACCTGCAGGGTGAAGCCAAGAAGCAGGGCCGACCATGGGAAGTGGGCAAAGGTTTTGATTTCTCCGCGCCTATAGGTCCGATCCATCCTCGCAGCGTGGTCGGCACGCTCAACAGCGGCGCCATCTGGCTCGACCTCAACGGCGAGCGCAAGCAATCCAGCGACATCTCCCAGATGATCTGGAATATCCCCGAAAGCATCGCCTTCCTGTCCACCTTGTTCGAACTGCAACCCGGCGACATCATTTTCACCGGCACTCCCGAAGGAGTCGGCGCCGTGGTCCAGGGTGATGAGATCGTGGGCGGCATCGATGGCCTGGGCGAGCTGCGCTTGCGCATCGCCTGAGCTAGGAAGCGACCATGCGAAGCAAGATCGTGCTGACCGCCTTCGTGGCGTTCGGCTTTGTGCTGCAAGGCTGCAATACCGTCGCCGGCATGGGCAAGGATATGTCACGGGC
Organism: Bordetella holmesii; assembly: GCF_020735985.1. Taxonomy (NCBI): domain Bacteria; kingdom Pseudomonadati; phylum Pseudomonadota; class Betaproteobacteria; order Burkholderiales; family Alcaligenaceae; genus Bordetella; species Bordetella holmesii. The sequence continues at coordinate 1,809,376 of NZ_CP085973.1, read as the reverse complement.
GGGCAACGCCATCACCCACGCCGCCGAGAAATAAACTGGCTTTCGCCGCAACCTTCCGCACGCGGAGGGTTGCAGCTTGCCATGTTCTCAGGGGCGGATTTGACCGAAAACCAGGGCGTGGTGTTTAGTGAAGGAGCGTTTATGCGTGCGTGCGATCGCTTCGTGAAGCCTGAGCTGGCAGGCTGGTTGAGCCAGTATGCCGAAGCGCTGGATAGCGACGCTGCGCTCGGAGCGCAACTGCTGCCGCGGTTGGCTGCCGAGGGCATTTTCGGCCTGGGTGTGCCGGCAGACAAAGGCGGCCGTGCCCACAGTGACATCGGGCATGCTATCGAAGCCATCGCCGAACTGGCCTCGTACTCGTTGACGGCGGCCTTTGTCGCTTGGGCACAACGAGTCGTCATTGAAACGTTGTTGCGTGGCACCAATGATCAATTGGCTGCCATGAGTCTGCCGGAGCTGTTTTCAGGCAGGCTGGCTGGCGCCTCGGGCCTGTCCAACGCGATCAAATCCCTGAGCGGTTTTGACAGCGTGCGTATCCAGGCCGAGGACACCGCCGAGGGTTGGGCGCTCTCCGGACAGGTCGACTGGATTACCAATGCCCGTGCCGGAGGTTTTCTGGCTACGGCCGCGACAGCAGTCCCGGGAGGTGGGATGGCCATCGTGGCTTTGCATTCCAATGTGCAGGGCCTTACCCGGCATGACGATCTACCGCTGTTAGGGTTGCGCGCCAGCAGCACGTGCGCCCTTGCTTTGGCCGACCTGCCCCTGATGCCAGGCGATCTCATCCATCCAGACGCTCGCCAGATCCTGCCAGGGTTGCGTCCGGTACTGGTCGGGTTGCAATGCGGGTTCGCGATCGGCATAGCCCGAGCCAGCCTCGGTGCCGCAATGGGTCACCGAGGCGTGTTGACCGACGCCCGGGAAGCGCTGAGCGCTCGCGTGCAGGGACTGACGGCGGACTTGGTACAAGGCGTCAGACAGGAGCGGTTCATCACAGACCCTGCGCGTCTGTTCGCACTGCGCATTGCACTTGCCGAAACTGCTCAGCAGGCCGTCGAGCTCGAGTTGCAGACCAGTGGAGGCAAGGCCTATCTGCACGGCGACGGCAATGGGTTTGCTCGTCGATGGCGCGAAGCGGCGTTCCTGCCCATTGTCACGCCAAGCCTGATTCAGCTCAAGACCGAGCTGGCCAGGCTGGCGGCGTAGTCCGCTCAGGTCTGCGGCATGCTGTCAGCTTGACCGGGGCCCTCGATGGCGCACTTGAGCGCGTCCTCGACCCGATCCAGCAGAACAAAACGCAGCTTGCGGCGGGCTTCGGGGGGGACGTCCTCCAGATCGCGCTCATTGCGCCGGGGGAGCATCACCACCTTGATACCTGCGCGCAGCGCGGCAAGTGTCTTTTCCTTGACTCCACCGATGGGCAGTACCAGCCCGCGCAGACTGACTTCACCTGTCATGGCTACCTCGGCGCTGATGGGTTTGTCGCTTAGCAATGACGCGAGCGCCACGAACATCGCCACGCCGGCGCTGGGGCCATCCTTGGGAGTGGCGCCGGCAGGCACGTGGATATGGATGTCGAACTTGTCCAGTGATTCGCCGCTCCAGGTTTTGGCCAACGTCAGCGCCGTCTGTGCCGACTCTTTCATGACGTCACCCAACTGCCCTGTAAGAATGAGCCGCCCGCTGCCCGGTACCTTGCTTGCCTCGATAAAGAGTATGTCCCCGCCCACGGGTGTCCAGGCCAGGCCAGTGGCTACACCGGCCACGCTGGTGCGTAGTGCCACCTCGTTTTCGAAACGTTGAGGGCCAAGAATGGCTGGCAGGTCCGAGGTCCCGATAGATACGTGTTCTGCCTTGCCTTCGGCAATCTGCATGGCAGCGTGTCGCAGTGTCGAGCCGATTTCGCGTTCCAGGTTGCGTACGCCGGCCTCGCGTGTGTAATTGCTTACGATCTCGGTCAGTGCCGCGTCGCTGATGTCCACCTGCGCGGGCTGCAGCCCATTGGCTTGCAGTTGGCCTTCGACCAGATAACGCCGTGCGATCTGGACTTTTTCCTCCGCGGTATAGCCTGGCAGTTGGATGATCTCCATCCGGTCGCGCAATGGCCCTGGAATCGTATCCAGCGCGTTGGCAGTGCAGATGAACATGACATGCGACAGGTCGAAGTCCACGCCCAGGTAGTTGTCGCGAAATTTATGGTTTTGCTCAGGATCTAGCACTTCGAGCAAGGCACTGCCCGGATCACCATGAAATCCGCCCGCACCCAGTTTGTCGATCTCGTCGAGCATCAGCACCACGTTATTTGTGCCGGCGCGGCGCATGGCCTGAATGATATTTCCCGGCAACGCGCCGAGATACGTACGGCGATGGCCACGGATTTCTGCCTCGTCATGCACGCCGCCCAAGGCGACGCGCTGGAAGGCGCGGTCGGTTGCCCGCGCGATGGATTGCCCCAGCGACGTCTTGCCCACCCCGGGAGGACCAGCAAAGCACAATATGGGGCTGCGTCCATCAGGGTTGAGCTTGCGCACTGCCAGATACTCGAGGATGCGGCGCTTGATCTTGTCCAGACCAAAATGATCGTCGTCCAGGATCTTGCGTGCGTCGTTCAGGTCGATCGGCTGCTGGGGCTCCTGTTTCCAGGGCAGTTCGGTAAGCCACTCCAGATAGGTGCGCAGCATGGCGTTCTCGCCGCTGGCCTCTCCCATGCGCTGCAGACGGCCGAACTCTTTGCGCGCATGGCGCAATACGTCTTGCGGCATCCCTGCAGCTTCGATGGCTGTTTTCAGTTGTTCGAGTTCGGCCGCGGTGTCTTCGGTATCGCCGAGCTCCTTCTGGATTTGGCGCAATTGCTCTCGCAGCAGGGTCTCTCGCTGCCGTTCATCGAACTGAGCACGGGTTCGCTCGCCGATTTCCTTGGACAGACGGAGCACCTCGATGCGGGCGGCCAGCAGGCCGATGACTTTATCTAAGCGCTGGGCCAGATCGAACGTCTCGAGCACCGCCTGTTTTTCCGCGGGCTTGACGTCCACTAGATTGGTCACCATGTCGGCCAGCAGAGTGGGCGACTCTATGCCCTGCACGACACCGCCAAGCTCGTCGGGCACATTGGGCAGCAAGGTGATGGCCTCCAGCGCTTGCTGTTTTAACTGGAGAAATCTCGCCTCGACTTGGCTATTGTCGGCCGTGGCCTCTTCGACCAGAGCGACCCTCGCCACCATGAAGGGCCAACCCTCCAGGAACTCCAGCACCCGAAACCGGCTCTGCCCCTGAACGAGCAGGTGATGCGCTCCATCCTGTCCAGTGATGTAACGCGCGATGGGGCCCTGCGTGCCGACCCAATACAGGTCTGCGGGCTGCACCTCATCCTTTTGCGGGTCGCGCTGCAAGAGAAATCCCACGGGGCGTTCGGTCTTGACTGCCTCTTGAGCGGCGGCGACGGAGATTTGTCTGCCGACGGTCACAGGCGTCAGTACCCCGGGAAAAAGCACCGCATCGCGCAGCGGAATGATGATGCGCGCATCTTCGGGCAACGTGCGCGGGTCGGTCATGGGATCTCCCTAAGCTTGTTCAGGGTGAGAAACAGGCAGCCATCGGCCAGGCGCGGTGTGACCGGCTCGAGGGCATGCAAGGGCAGGCGGATGCGACGCTGGAACTGACCGTAAGGTATTTCCAGTTGATGGATACGATGCGTGTAATTGGTAGGAATCGGGCGCAGGCCCGTCACGGTGATGCCTTCCGGGTCGAACCTCACCACGACGTCATCGGCGCTGACACCGGGCAGCGCCACGATGACCAGTACCGCCGAGTCGCTCTCGACGATGTCCACGGGCGGCTCCCAGGCGTGCGCAGCGGCCTGGACGGACTGCAGGACCTGCCGCTGCATTCTTTCGGCATGGTGCATCAGCGCTAGGGCATCGCCCCATATCCAGGATGAAAAATCGCGCGATTTCATTGAACTCCCAGCCCCCAAGAGGTTCTGCCGGGCACCGCCGCGGCTGATTCGGATGCTACTGTCCGGCGAGCCGGACATCGTGCGGGGTCAAGCACTCGATCGACGGCCGGCAGGTCGACCGTCCAGACCAATATACTCCACTCGAGCGCGGCCATAAGCCTGACGGCAGGATGCTTATATGCTCCTCGGTTTATGCGAATTGTTGCTGCCTGCGGACATATTCAGACTGGCATCTCGTGAAACTTGAGTACGAGGTGCCACATGCAGCCCAAACGACGTCAGGCCGGTCAGGCCATGACTGAATACATCATCGTTGTCGCGCTGGTCGCCGTTGCAGCCATCGCGGTTTACCAATACTTCGGGCAGGTCTTGCGGGCCCAGACGGCCGCCATGGCGCGCGAGCTCTCCGGCGAAGACGGCACCGCCCAGGTCAAGCAGGCGCAGGGGGCAGCCGGTAAAGCCGCCACGCAGGCCAAAGCGCGCACGCTGAAATCCTTCACGGGTAACGCGGGCAGCAAGTGAAACGTACCTCTGCCATGCATGGTGCCCAGCGCGGGCAGGCCTTGATTCTGGGCATACTGATCCTCGGCCTATTGCTGGGTGCTTGGATAGCGGCACATTGGACTGCACGCATGGCCAGCGCTAGCTGTGAAGATTCAATAGGTTGTATGCATGGTTCATCCGAACCGGATTTGAGAAACTGGAAATCGCCAACCCCCCAGTTCACTCAAGGAGCCCGGCCGGATGAACACCCATAAGCATGCCCGATTGACCTTCCTACGTCGCCTCGAAATGGTCCAGCAATTGATCGCCCATCAAGTTTGTGTGCCTGAAGCGGCCCGCGCCTATGGGGTCACCGCGCCGACTGTGCGCAAATGGCTGGGCCGCTTCCTGGCTCAGGGCCAGGCGGGTTTGGCCGATGCGTCCTCGCGCCCGACGGTCTCGCCCCGAGCGATTGCGCCGGCCAAGGCGCTGGCTATCGTGGAGCTGCGCCGCAAGCGGCTGACCCAAGCGCGCATCGCCCAGGCGCTGGGCGTGTCAGCCAGCACCGTCAGCCGCGTCCTGGCCCGCGCCGGTCTGTCGCACCTGGCCGACCTGGAGCCGGCCGAGCCGGTGGTGCGCTACGAGCATCAGGCCCCCGGCGATCTGCTGCACATCGACATCAAGAAGCTGGGACGTATCCAGCGCCCTGGCCACCGGGTCACGGGCAACCGACGCGATACCGTTGAGGGGGCCGGCTGGGACTTCGTCTTCGTGGCCATCGATGACCACGCCCGCGTGGCCTTCACCGACATCCACCCCGACGAGCGCTTCCCCAGCGCCGTCCAGTTCCTCAAGGACGCAGTGGCCTACTACCAGCGCCTGGGCGTGACCATCCAGCGCTTGCTCACCGACAATGGCTCGGCCTTTCGCAGCCGCGCCTTCGCCGCGCTGTGCCATGAGCTGGGCATCAAGCACCGCTTTACCCGACCTTACCGCCCACAGACCAATGGCAAGGCCGAACGCTTCATCCAGTCGGCCTTGCGTGAGTGGGCTTACGCTCACACCTACCAGAACTCCCAACACCGAGCCGATGCCATGAAATCCTGGCTACACCACTACAACTGGCATCGACCCCACCAAGGCATCGGGCGCGCTGTACCCATCTCCAGACTCAACCTGGACGAATACAACCTATTGACAGTTCACAGCTAGCGCGCGGCTGACGCATGTCGCCGATGCCGTGGCTTACAGCGGAGCACTGATGCAGGCACGCCAGCTCAATCTGCTGGCCTATATCCATCGTGCGCAGTTGGCGCATCAGGTGGCCATGGCGCATCTGGTCACCTTGGTTTCCTGGCATCAGCTGGGACAGACGCAGTCAACTCGGCGGGCAATAGGTAACCCGCCGGCGTTTCTGATCGCCAAACTGTTTGGTCCGCGTTTCGCTCGGTCCTATGGGGTTTTCCCGTCGAGGGCGGCGCCCTATTCCTACGGACCCGGTGCATTACAGGCCTCTTTGCAACGGCATGATGCAGTCGTTCACCGCATTTTGGCCCAAGTGGCTCGCGAGCAATGGCGTCAGATGACGTCGCTACGAGACGCTCATATGCAGCGCGTGCTTCAGGCCAACTATGTGTCATCAACGTCAAGCCATTCAGGAGTTCCTGCCATGCAGGTGCGCGACGACACTTTCCCACGTCTTCTGTCATGGCAGTCTCCTTCCGATGGCCAAGGGATCGAGGCCCTGACTCACGTCGTCACCCGGCGGTTTGCTTTTCTGCGTCCTCGTGATCTGACCTGGGCCAGTGCCTGGATCGTCCAACTGCGATGTCCCAATACTCGGCACCAACTGCGCCGTCGGGGCCACACCTTTCTGGATGCGCAGGGTCGCTGGGGAGCAAGCGATACCTTGTCGTTTCACGCGCTGCGCAGCAACCGATGGATAGGGTGCTACTTCCGTGAGTACCCGATGGGCTGGGCCACGACGGGATCCACTCGTTGGCAGCGTGGGCGGCATTACGTCGAGCGGCCGCTGACTGAGTTCTCTTCTCAGGATTTCTGGCGCTGGTATAGCCAACACTCCGGTCTGCATGCCCGCGCCTGGCGCAATAATCCATTGGCCAGTTCCTACGCTGTACGCGATCGCTACGCTCCCGCCGCCGGTGCCGGCCTGCCGGACGTTCTGGGCCTGTCGCCACAGGGCTTGCAACAGGCCAAATCCCGATTCCGCTTGAACTTGCGGACGTCGTTGGCGGTGTCCGACCTGGGGCAGCAATGGCGCCTTTCCTGGTTGGGCCGCGACGACGCCTGGTGGCGGACGCGTCCTCTGGTGCGCAGTAGCGTTGCAGAGACCTATTTCGCCCCACCTCCGTCTGCCATGGGCACGCCGGAGCTGCCCTCTTTGTTTCGTCCATACTGGCAGGCCCGTCTGGCTGCGGATCCTGCCCTGCGTACCGGAGCCACACCGTAATGCTCAAGCGACCCTCTTACCACCGGCGTCCTTGCGTGCCGCGCCCATCTCGATCGCGCAAATTGCGATTGATCAAACCCTCGGACAAACAGCAGTTGCTCCTGATTGATGCGGATATGCCCCAACCCGAATTGGGTTGCGCGGCAACGAGGTCATGGCCCAGGCGCAGTTGCCGGTCTTGGCAGCAACGCTACCGGCAGCGTGGCCAGGCGTTACCTGAAATGCTGGTGGTGGCCGGCGCGATGGCACTCTTGTGGATAGGTGTACAGGAGTTGTCCTCTATGCGCATGGCCGTTCTGGAGGCCGCGCAGTCCAGCCGGCACTGGGCCTTTGCGTTGGCGCGTGCCCACACACCTCCGGCCAAGGATGAGGGCATGCATCTGGCCGTGCTCGAGGTGGCACAGGCCCACGACAGTGCAATTTCTGCGGACGCTCGTACACTGGCTCGTGATTGGTTGGACTTGCCCGGACGATGGGCTGCCGTGCGCGCCTGGGCCGGCCAAGGAAACCCTGAGCGGTACACCGTCGTGTCAGCGGGTGCCGGCCATTCCAGCGGGGCGACATCCACGCAACAACGTCTACAACGTTCGACACTTGGTTGGCGCGGCAGCGCGGCGGTTTCCTTGCGCCAGGCTAGTAGATTGGATAAAGCCCTGGCGGGTCTTGATCATCCGTGGGGGCAGCGGCGGATCAGCACGGATTGGCTATCGCCATGGGCGGACGTAACCGTGGCTGGAACGCGTGCCTTGGGTAAGCACTGATGGCAGCCCCACCTCGTGCTGGTGTTCTCGCTATGCTTGTCTTATTCGCGTCTGCGGCACGTTCTATGCCAACGCCGCCCGCGTTGCCTCACTTATCTGCTCGGCCGGCGATGTCTCTGACGCTTTCGACCGGTAGTCGCCTGGAGTGGCGACACTTCGACTCGTCCCAAGACATCACTGCCGTATTGGAGCAGATCCCTGTTTCGCCTGAGCACACTCCAGTGATGGCAGTGTGGCCCGGCCATACTCTGGTGGTTCACGAAGAGGGCCCCTGCCAGGTGATGCTGAGCTTGCGTGAGCGTGACTCGGGTGGCACGACGGGTAGCCAGTCGCGCTTGTGTGCACGGCAAACGGCCGATGTCCCTAACATCGAGTCTTTGCGCGCGCCGGCCGAACTCCTGCACGTTCACGCGGAAGATCACGTAACGCTGTCCGTATGGAAGTTGCCGATGGTGCTGGCCGACGCACGTCGATGGTTGCACTCGGCGCTCGACGCCTCTGGATGGCAATCGGCTCCGACTCAAGAGGCGTGGACCCGTTCGGGATCAAGATTGGAGAGTTTCTTGACCGCCCTGGATGGCGATTCTGGACTGGCCAGCGGTGTTGTTCTGGTACGTCATGACGACTGAGTCCTCTCAAACCAGAGCAGCTGGTGGATTCCCCTGGCGCCTGATTGGCAGATACCAGTCCTTGATGTGGTCGGGGCGGGGCGTGTGGGTCTTGGCGGTGATATGCGGGGCCGGGGCAGCGTGGGCCGTGCAGGCACACATCGAAAGTAAAGAGCGTGACCTGCAACGCCGCAACCAGGTTCCCACCGTGGCCAGGGTGGTCGCCTGGGCTGATTTACCCGCCGGCCATGTGCTGCAGGTCGAGGACCTGGCCCAACGTGACATTCCAACTGCCTGGGCATCGGTTCAATCGTTGGGTCCGGACGACCTGGAGGATGTGATCGGCTCGCGGCTGAGAATAGCCGTGCCTGCTGGGCAGCCTATTCTTCGCGCTGATCTGGAGGACGAACAACCGGCTACCTCTGCGCGTCTGGCAGCCGGCAAACGGGCGCTGACCCTACCATTGCGCGAATTGGCCGAGGCTCCTCCAGACATGCGCGAAGGCGATCATCTGGATATCTATGTCTCGCTTACGCACGACGACAAACGGCTGACATTGCCGCTGTTGCAAAACAGTCGCGTGCTCGCTGCTCCCGGACTTCAGGGTGGCCAGGTTGTTCTGGAGGTTAGCTCCGCGGATGCTGTGCGTATCATCGCAGCGCGCCAGGTGGGGGCACTGACACTGGCGCTTCGCGCGCCCGAAGATATGACGGCTCCGGCACTGCCGGCAGGAGAACTGAGCGATATTCTCGGCCTACAGCGTCAAGCCAACGGGGCAATTCCGGTTCTCTATGGGGATGGCCATCAAAACCTCCCCATCCTCATGCCGGAGGGGCCGTGATGCTACATCGAGTTCTGTGCCGCATCCGCACTCATTTGTCAGCGGCATCTGCCGGCCTGCCAGCCATCTTGGTGTTGGCGGTCAACCTGATGGTGATGCCGGCGCGAGTTTCGGCTGCCGAGCCAATTCTCATGGAGGTCGGTCAAACCCATGTCCTGCCGGCACCAGGTCTGACTCGTATTGCCGTGGGCAGCGGTCAAGTGATTCAGGCGCAAGCGGTCGACGCACGGGAGGTCATTCTCTTTGCTCGCAAGGAGGGTGTCTCGTCGGTCCATGTATGGACGGACAAGCAAAACGTCAGGGCATATGACGTGCGGGTCATGCCTGCCGGATTCGGGCAGATGCGTGCAGAGGTCGAAAGTCTGTTGGCCAGTATGCCGCAACTACGATTCAGTGTCGTGGGACATCAGATTGTCATCGAGGGGGCAGGCCTGTCCGATGAGCACAAACAACGACTCACGGCGCTGGCGGCACGCTATCCGGAGGTTCTGGATCTCACCGGCGACGTCGGCTGGGAGCAAATGGTGCTGCTGGACGTTCAGGTGGTGGAACTCCCGCGCACCCGGCTGTCGGAGCTTGGTTTGGTCTGGGAGTCCACCTCGCCACAGTCAGCTGGCTCGGCGGCCAACGGTCCTTGGGGCAGCCTCCAGTGGACGGGGCTGCATGCTTCGCTTGGTGCGCGCCTGCAGGCGTTGGCCCAGCGCGGTGAGGCAGTGTTTCTGGCCCGTCCCAGGCTGCTGGCTAGAAGTGGTTCTGCGGCATCGTTTCTGGCGGGAGGGGAGATACCTTATCCCAGTGCCGATGGCGAGGGCAAAGGTGCTACCGTGTTCAAACCCTATGGGGTAGCTCTGACGATCACTCCGAGGATTGATCCGCGCGGGACGATACGCTCACGCATCGAGGTCGAAGCCAGTTCCATCGACCCGACCATCACTGTACCGGCCGGACCCGCCATGCGTACCCGTCGTGCCACGACAGAATTCAACCTGCCATCGGGGCAGACGTTGGTGCTTGGCGGCTTTCTGAGCCGCGAACGCACCCAGCAGACAGGTGGCCTGCCTTGGCTGAGTGAATTGCCTATAGTGGGGGCGCTATTCGGGACTCGCCGCGAGCAGGCCCGTGATACCGAGCTGGCTATCTTCGTCACGCCCACTATAGTCAAGCCAGACGATCCCGCTCTTGCCCAGGAGGCTGCGCGTGGCAATCAGTTGCTGCGGCGTGTGTTTACCGAACCTGCGGAGATATTGTCGGATAGCCCTGCACCGTCGCCCGACGGGCCGCGACCGGCGTGGGCGAACTCGCAGTGGAGTGACCCGAACGCACGTTCACGGGCCGGATCTCGAGAAGGGGTATCGCCATGATGTTGGAGTTGCAGTACGAAGACGGCCGGGCTGAACGCCTCACCTTATCAGCGCCAGTTTTGATCGGACGCGCCGCGCACTGTGATTTGCGTATAGCCAATTGGCGTGTTGCGCGTGAGCATGCTCGGCTGCTTCAAGGTCCGGACGGCTGGATCATCGAGGATCTCGGCGGCTTGGCCGGGACCTTCGTCAACGGCGCGCGGGTGGCGATGCACGGCCCGCTGGTCGCCGCCGACACCATCGTGATCGGCCCTTGCCGGTTGCGTCTTTCACCGCCGCCTCCGACGCCGGCAGATGTCGCGGCAGGCTCTGTTCAGATCGATGACGCGTCGGAAACGTGGCAGGCCTGCCGGGCTGCGTTGCACGAAGCGCTGATCCAGGCTCTTGATCTGCGCCGACGCGATGTGGCCTCGATGTCGGACGGCGCGCTAAGGCAGGAGGCCTCTGGCTTGTTGGCCAGATTGCTGAAAGAGAGTGCGGTGGCTGTTCCTGAAACGGTTGACCGAGTCTCCCTTTGCAAAAGTGTGCTTGATGAGGCGGTCGGGCTCGGCGCTCTGGAGCCTTTGCTGGAGGACTCCTCCATCTCTGAGATCATGGTCAACGTGACCTGCTCCCCGTGATTAGTACGAAATCGATGTAGAGTCCGTTCCCAAAGGAATGGCAATGAAGAAACGATTTACGGAAGAGCAAATCATCGGCGTGCTCAAGGAAGCCGATGCAGGTGCCAAGCCCGCAGAGTTGTGCCGCAAGCACGGAATCTCCGAGGCAACGTACTACAACTGGAAGGCGAAGTTCGGTGGCATGACGGTGTCGGACGCTCAGAGGCTCAAGGAGCTGGAGCAGGAGAACAACAAGCTCAAGAAGCTGTTGGCCGAGTCGATGCTGGACAAGGCGGCGCTTCAGGATCTGCTAAGCCGAAAGTAGTCAGCCCGCAGGCCAAACGCGAGGCGGTCAGGACATTAATGACCGAGCGCAGCATGGGTGTTACCCGGGCCTGTGGGCTGGTAGGAATTTCGCGGTCGCTGTTTGCCTACGAGAGCACACGCTCAGGCGATGCTGCGCTGACCGAGCGCATGAAAGAGATGGCAGTGGCGAAACGACGCTACGGCTATCGGAGGATCCATGTGCTCTTACGTCGCGAAGGCTGGCAAGCAAATCACAAGCGAATCTGGCGGCTGTACAGTCTGGCAGGGTTAAGCGTGCGAAAACGAAAGCGTAAGCGAATCGCGGCGACCGAGCGCGTGGTTCGCCCAGCGGCAATCGCGCCGAATCAGAGTTGGTCAATGGACTTTGTGGCCGACGGCCTAGCCTATGGCCGCCGATTCCGCTGTTTGACTATCGTCGATGACTACACTCGCGAATGCCTGGCCATCGAGGTCGATACGTCGTTGCCGGGACTGCGTGTTGCCATGGTGCTGCAACGGCTGGCGGAGATGCGTGGCCTGCCGCGATCTATTACCGTGGACAACGGGCCAGAGTTCGCCGGAAGAGCCTTGGACGCCTGGGCCTACCAAGCAGGCGTAAAGCTGTCGTTTATTCGGCCGGGTAAGCCGGTGGAGAACGCTTATATCGAAAGTTTCAACGGCAAGTTCCGCGACGAATGCCTTAACGAGCACTGGTTCTTGTCCCTGCGACAGGCTAAAAGCTTGATCGAAAACTGGCGAGTCGAGTACAACACCGATCGGCCTCACAGCGCGCTCGGATATTTAACGCCGGCGCAATTCGTGCAGGCTCATCAGAAAGAAGGTCTTTTACCCCTGGGCTCTATGTCGGTGCCGTACTAAATCTGGGGGCAGGTCACATTTCCTGCAGGAGGCCGTCAGGCGGCGGCGCAACATCCTGATCGCTGGGGGCACCGGTTCCGGCAAAACCACGTTGCTCAACGTGCTGTCTAGCGCCATTCCGGAGCAGGAACGCATCGTGACGATAGAGGACGCCGCAGAGTTGCGTTTGTCGCATGAGCATCTGGTTGCGCTCGAGGCCAGACCGGTCAATCTGGAGGGTAGGGGAACGATCGAGATCCGCGACCTCGTACGCAATGCGCTGCGGATGCGCCCCGACCGTATCGTCGTCGGAGAGTGCCGAGGCAAGGAGGCCTTCGATATGTTGACGGCGATGAATACCGGCCACGAGGGTTCGCTCACTACGCTCCACGCCAATTCGCCGCGCGATGCGCTTGCCCGTTTGGAGTCCATGGTGCTCATGGCGGGGCTGGAGTTGCCCATGCTGGCGCTGCGCGAGTATGTCGCCGCTTGCATCGATCTCATCGTGCAGCAGGCCAGAGGCGCTGACGGGGTCCGGCGCATCGTCGCCATTGCCGAGGTGTGCGGCATAGAAAGTGGCACGATTCAACTGCAGGAGCATTTTCGCTATGAGCCGCAGAGTGGCTTTGCGGCGGCAGAGTGGGCATGCTGGCAGGCGGAGCAGGGCTTTTCATGATGACGCCATTGCTTGCCCTGTTGTTGGCGATGGTTTCCGCGGGATTGTTGGCGTGGCAGATTCAGCGCAACGTCGAACCCGCCTGGCAGCGCTATCGGGATACCTACATGCATGACGCTCGTCTTGGGCTGCAGGAGGTGTTTCTGTTCTTCGATCCGCAGCAGCTCTGGGGCATGGCAATGGCTTGCGCATGCCTGGCATCCGGCTTGCTGCTGCTGGCGGGGGCACCGTTGGCGATGGTTGGGTTGGGTGCCGGTCTCGGTTGGCGTTTGCCGGCATTACTGTTGGAACGTTTGCGCAAGCGGCGATTGCAACGCTTGCAAGCTCAGCTTCCAGCCGCATTGCTCAGTCTGGCGGCGGCCTTGAAAGCAGGAGCGAGCTTGCCGATCGCCTTGCGTCAGTTGGCGAACCTGAGCCAGGCACCTTTATCGCAGGAGCTCGGCCTGATGCTGCGCGAACAACGTATAGGTGTGGCTTTTGACGACGCCCTGCGGCGCTTGGAGCAACGTGCCGACCTGCCTGCAGTACATTTGCTGGCTGCTGCCTTCCGGGTCGCCGGCACCTCAGGCGGTAACCTGGCCCAAGCGCTCGAAGGAATTGCCCACGCGTTGCGGGGGCAATTGCTGGCCCAGGGCCGGCTGCGCGCGCTCACGGCGCAAGGGCGCATGCAAGCCTGGGTGCTCAGTGCGCTGCCCGTGGTGCTGGGGTTGGTACTTTATCTGCTGCGCCCGCAGCAAATGGCGTTGTTGTGACAATCGGAAACCGGATGGGTTGTGTTGGCCGTCATCGTCGGCCTGCAGGCGCTTGGGTGGCTGTTGATTCGGCGCATTCTGGGGGCGGCCGCATGAACGCAGCAAGTTGGTTGGCCGCTGCCGGGACGGTTTGTTGCGTGCTGGCCTTACGTGGGCTTTTTCCTACGAAAGAGGAGGTGCCGCTGCCCTTTCCTGAACTGGCGCGAACTCAGCGATGGGCCTGGGCGTTGTCTTGGCATTTGGCGCGTCGGCTGGAAGGGCTGCTGGGGTGGCGTACCCGGGAACGCCTTGCGCGGCTGAACCTGATGGCAGGGTTGCCTGCGCAATTGCCGGCGGGTTGGTTGCCCGCGCGAATGGCCCTCGGAGGCGGTGTGGGCCTGATTGCCGGTGGGCTGGTCATTGGCCTGATGCCGTCAGGCATTAGCCGTGCTGCGTTAGCCGCAGGCATCACCTTTGCGGCCTTGATCAGCGCCAGCCTGCCGATATTGGCCCTGCGTGGCAAGGTGTGCGCGAACCGGCGCAGCATCGCGCTGGATCTGCCTTTTCTTCTTGATGTGATGACCTTGTGCCTGGAGGCGGGGCAGGGCATGACGCAGGCCATGTATCTGGCTGCGCGCTATTGTCCGCCGGGGCCCCTGACGCGGGCATTGTCCTTGGCGCTTAACGAAGTCCGTGCCGGGCGCTCGCAACGCGAGGCGTTGGAGGCCTTGGCGACCAAGCTGGACGTCGATGGGGTGCATGCGTGGGTGGCCGCCTTGGTTCAGGCCGAGCGCCTGGGTAGCGGTACTGGCGCGATGCTGCGTTCGCTGGCCAGCCAATTGCGCGAGGAAGCCTTTCAGCGCGCCGAAGAGGCAGCCATGCGTGCACCGGTCAAAATGCTGTTGCCGTTGGTTAGCTGCATGTTTCCCTGCACATTTCTCATCCTCGGCTTTCCATTGTTCATGGGTGTGTTGCCGCAGGATGCCATGTGATTCCGGAGCGCCGCGCGACTGGCCAAAGGCTCTCCGCTGACCGCTTACGTCTGGTCCTCGCATGCACCTGGCCGCGCCGACTGCTGGGTTTGCTGGGCCGTCGACGTGCGCTAGGCGCACGCAGCGGCCTGTTGATCCGGCCCTGCCATGCCGTGCACAGCTTAGGCATGGCTTATCCTGTGGCGGTATGGTTTATCGGCCGCGAGGGCCAGGTGTTGAAGGCACGGCGGCTCAACCCCTGGCGCTGGGCCTTATGCCGCGGCGCTGTCGCCGTGGTCGAGACCAGTGTGGGTCTCCTCGATGCCGAAGACGGAGGTATATGCCGGGTAGAAGCTGCTGTAGAGCACTGCTGCGGCAGCTACATTAATGGGAATCTGGACAATGTTGGCGACCGAGGCGGGCACTCCCAGGGACACCAGCAGGCCGGCACATAGGTCGATAAACAGAAAGATCATTATCCAGACAGCGCAGTAGACCAGGAAGGCCCATTTGTTGCGCCAGCATGCCACGCCGGAGAAGAACAGTGCCTGCACCAGGCGCAGGCCATGCCACCCCACCAGAACCGGAGCATGCCAGAACAGCGCAGCGATGGTTACATAGATAATAGTGAACAAAAACAGCGGGATGCGGACAGCGGCCACGAAGGGCATGATGTTTTGCTCGATCTGCACGGCGCGCAGCCCTTCGGCCAGGTCTGACCAGAAAGGTAGAAAGGCCAGCAAGCCTCCGGCAAGGCTCAGACCGGCGTAGAGCAGCCCCATGAGAAAAAGTTTGCGAAAAACCCCGGGACGCAGTAGCGGCTTGGGCCACATTGAAGGTAGCATGACCCTGCCGGCCTCAATGTGCTTGCAGGCCGACAGCGTCATCAGCGTGAAAACTGGCATCAGCGCGACGAACAATAACGGCCCGACAGGAGGGGTCAGAGTCGCGAACAGCACAAACAGGCTGAGCGTCATGGCCCAGAAAAACATGGGCAGGGGCTGCTTGGAGAAAATCCTCAGCCCGTCTCTTACCCATTGCCAGCCAGAGGACGCGGGTAGGGTTGCTGCTTGCATAGGTCTCGTAGATTCGCAGGGGACGGATGGCTTGTTCAATACCAATTATGTGTGTCGTAGCTGTCAGGGCAAGGGCGGCAGCACGCCGCGGTGGCGCGCTTGCAACACTCTTTCGAAATGGCGGGGATCGTGAGGTTTGAGCGTCTGTGCGGGCCGGGGCAAAAAGTAGTCGTACAGGCGAGAGAGCCAGAACCGCAAGGCCGCCGCCCGTAGCATAAGGGGCCATGCCCGTCGCTCGGCGTCGGTAAAGGGCCGCTCCTGGGCATAAGCGGCCAGCCAGGCATGCACTAGCTCGGGGATGAATTCTCCACTGTCCCGATCGATACACCAGTCGTTGACAGCAACCGCCACATCAAAGAGCCAGGTGTCGCAGCCCGCAAAGTAAAAATCGATAAATCCGCCCATCAGGGGGCTGTCGAAGGTGCCGGCAAATAGTACGTTGTCCCGAAACAAGTCACAGTGCGCAGGGCCGCCAGGCAGCTCGGAGCGTTCGGGCTCAGCAGCAGCGGTGCGTTGTGCTTGCAACTCTTCGTTGAGCAGGCAGGTTTGCTCGGGAGTCAGGAAGGGCATGACTTTCGGGGCGGTTTCCTGCCACCAGGTCAAGCCGCGCAGATTGGGTTGGCGCAGCGGAAAATCCGCTCCTGCCTTGTGTGCGCGCGCCAGCGTTGCTCCCGTCAGGGCACAGTGCAGGGCGCCGGGGGCCGGTTCGTAGCCGCCAGGCAGGCGGCTGACGATGGCAGCGGGTTTTCCGTGCAGGGCGGTCAGGCGACTGCCGTTTTTGAGGGTCTGG
The DNA here is from genome assembly GCF_020735985.1 of Bordetella holmesii. Classification (NCBI taxonomy): domain Bacteria; kingdom Pseudomonadati; phylum Pseudomonadota; class Betaproteobacteria; order Burkholderiales; family Alcaligenaceae; genus Bordetella; species Bordetella holmesii. The sequence goes on along the minus strand of NZ_CP085973.1, from coordinate 1,792,890 downwards.
GGCTGTGGCACGGGTATGCCGCGCTCTGCCAGGTAATGCATCAGTTCGATGTAAAACGGCAGTTGTTGTTGAGTCAGCACTTCGAACAACGTCAGCACGTACTCTCCCTGCGTCGTGTGCAGAAAGAAATTGGTGTTTTCAATACCGGCGGTAATGCCTCGCAAGGAGATGAGTTCTCCAATGTCATAGGTCTCGAGCAGGGCGCGGGCGTCTTGGTCGGATACAGGAGTGAAAACGGCCATTGATGAGCGTTGGATGCGGGATGGAGGAAGGGGCGACGGCTGCCAGATGCTTCAGGCAAAGTAATTTTAGACCACGCCCCCGGTAGATTTCGGGCGGATGGGGCCCGGGGCCGTAAAATAATGGCTTCTCTTACCTTAAGCCCGGAAGATTTGGTCTTGACTGCGCCTGACTGGCGACTTTGTGTCGCGCCCATGATCGATGTGACAGATCGCCATTGCCGCTTTTTTCATCGGCTGCTGGCGCCGCACGCTCGTTTGTATACCGAGATGATTACCACCGGAGCCTTGCTGCATGGCAATGTCGAGCGCCACCTTGATTTCGATGACGCCGAGCATCCCGTTGCCCTGCAGTTGGGCGGCAGTGAACCCGCGGCCCTGGCGGCGGCGGCCAGGCTGGGCCAGCAATGGGGCTATGACGAAATCAACTTGAATTGTGGCTGTCCTTCGGAACGCGTGCAGCGGGGGGCTTTCGGGGCGTGCCTGATGGCCGAGCCCGATCTGGTGGCCGATTGCATCAAAGCCATGCAGGATGCCGTCGGCATTCCTGTGACGGTCAAGCACAGGCTGGGGCTCGACTATGACGACTCATACGCCTTTGTACGTGACTTCGTGGGCAAGCTGCATGCCACCGGGTGCAGGGTCTTCGTCGTGCATGCACGCAATGCCGTGCTCAAAGGTCTGTCGCCCAAGGACAATCGCGAGATTCCGCCTCTGCGCTACGACGTGGCCGAGCAGTTGAGACGGGACTTTCCGGATTGCGTGATCGTGCTCAACGGCGGCCTGGCCGACGCCGGGCAGGCGGTGCAAGCCTTCGCCCGTTTCGATGGTGTCATGCTCGGTCGGGCTGCCTGGCATACCCCGCGTGTGCTGTCCGAGGTGTCATTGCGTCTATGGCCGTCTACCCGTCTGCCCAGCGATGCCCAAGTGGTCGATGCCATGGTGGAGTACACCGCGCGGCAAATTGCACGGGGCGTTCCGTTGCGGGTGATGCTTCGCCCCATGCTGGGTCTGGTCAACAACCAGAGTGGGGCCCGCAGTTGGCGACGCCTGCTTTCCGATCCCGGCCGTCTGGCTCAAAATGACCCAGGCCTCATTTATGAGGCCTGGCGTAATTTGCAGGCGGCAGCCCGTCCGCCCGTTGACGCGGATCAACCGGCGGTTTGAACGCTGTCTCACTGCAAAAGGCCCATCGGTGGCTTTTTGCAGAAGCGATGCCGGCGCTCAGGCTGCCGTGGCGGCGCTGTCGGAGGGCCAGTCGCGAATATAGGCCTTGAGCATATTATTTTCGAATTGCTGAGCGGCCACGATGGCTTGTGCCATGTCGTAGAAGGAGATCACGCCCATGAGCGTGGGGCCATCCATGACAGGGATGTAACGTGCATGCTTGTCGAGCATGAGCCGCTGGACTTCGTCGGCGCTGGTGTTCGGGGATACGCTGACCGGTGCGTCATCCATGATGGCGCGAATCGTCGTTTCGCCGACACGGCCATCGCTACTTTCCAGGTGGCGCATGATTTCACGGAAAGTCAGCATCCCGCTGAGCATGCCCGACTCCATGATGACCAGGGAGCCGATATCCTGTTCACTCATGGTGCGGATGGCTACCGACACGAGCGTGTCCGGCGTGGCCGTATACAGGGTGTCGCCCTTGACTCGCAGTATTTCGCTGACTTTCAACATGATGTTCCTCCTGGGGCGAATAGCCCACCCCCAATGCAAACCGTATTTTTGTCTATAGCGGCCAGGTCGAATATCACCTGGGTTTTTGTACATTTTCCAGCGGCAGCACGGTGATTGGGAGCGTTTTGAGGTCCGTGTCATCGTCTGGCGTAGGATCGATGTCGCTATTGTGCGACAGGCTGGCCAGTTCTTCCAGTGTTGGGGGGGACGTTGCGTCGGCCAGTCGGCTGGCCAGTTCGCTCAAGGACGGGTCACGCCGCACGCGCCGCTGTTGCCTGTCGAGTAAAAACTGATCATAAAGCGGAGCCAGAGTCGTCGATTGCGGATCGGCAGCGAGAATCCAGTGATCATCCGTGGTCGGGGCGACCATGCCAATACGCCGCAGAGACTCCAGGACACTATTGAGTTCATCGTGGTGCAGGTTCAGTTGTCTGGACAGCGTCTGGCTGCTGCAGCCTGGAGGCAGTTGGCCGCGTGCGGCCAATAACTGGCGCAGTACGCCGACCGCGTCGACGAACTGCGCGCCTGCGGCGCGGTTGATCTCCCAACGGCCTAGCCGGATCATGGGGGCGCTGGCGGCAATGCTGGCGCCAAACAGCACGGCCAGCCACGAAAGGTAGATCCAGAGTAAGAAGATTGGCAGGGTGGCAAAGGTGCCATAGATTATGGTGTAAGCCGGAAAACGGGTCAGGTAGAACGCAAAACCGGATTTCATGACCTCGAGCGCGATTGCCGTGCAAAAGCCGCCCGTCAGCGCATCGCGCCAGTAGACGCGGCAGTTGGGCACGACGACGAACAGTGCCGCAAATCCCAGCCCAGTCAGCACGAGCGGGATGAAAGAAATCGCCAGGCTGATGATCTCCGGGACATCATGAATCAGGCCCAGCGATTCGCGCGCCACGAAGGAGGTGGCCCAGAGACTGGCGCCGGTCGCCAGGGGCCCCAGCGTGATAACGGCCCAATACACCAGCGCACGTTGCGGCCAGGGGCGTTGACGGCCCACATGCCAGATGTCGTTGAATGTCTTGTCTATCGTCATGATGAGCAAGAGCGAGGTCACGATCAGGAACGCCCCGCCGATCGTCGTCAGGCGCGTGGCCTGGCGGGCGAATTGATTGAGGTACTCCATGATGTTGTCGGAGACGGCCGGCGGCATCAGGTTGTTGGCCAAAAAATCTTCGAGCGCCACCCGAAAGTCCTGGAACACAGGAAAGGCCGTAAATAACGATAGCACCACGGCCAGCATCGGGACGATGGCCAAGACAGTGGTGAAGGTCAGGCTGGAGGCGACTTGTAGCAGGCGCTCTTCGTCTGCCCGATGGGCAGCGAAACGAAGCGCATGCCCTACGCGGCGCAGCCAGGATCGGCGGCGCGGTTGGGGCGAGGAGTCCCCTTCAGCAGGATCGGCGGTCGGGTACATCAGGCGATAATAGCAGCATGAGCTCCGAACTCAATCCGAATCTGCGCTATCTGGCCACGGGCAGTTTGCTCGCCTTGATCGTTCTCTGCCTGGCGTGGGAAACCTGGTTGGCGCCGGTGCGTCCGGGCGGATCCTGGCTGTTGCTCAAGGCCCTGCCGCTGGCGTTTCCGTTGCGCGGCGTCATGCGGGGCAATGTCTACACCTATCAATGGGCTAGCATGCTGTCGCTGCTCTACCTCATGGAAGGGGTTGTGCGTGCGATGTCCGACCCGGCGCCGCTGTCGGCCGGTTTGGGGATGCTGGAGGCCGCGCTGGCGGCCACATTCTTTCTGGCGGCCATTTTCTATGTGCGGCCGGCCAAACGCGCCGCTCGCCGGGAGCGCACCTGATGCACCGCGATTTGAACGAGCTCACCCTGATCAACAGCTTCGCCGCATTGCCCGGCGCTTTCTATACCCGGGTGCTGCCCCAAGCCCCGGGTAATCCGCGTCTGTTGCATGCCAATGCCGATGCGGCCGCTTTGATCGGGCTCGATCCCGAAGCGTTGACAACCCCTGATTTTCTGGCGGTTGCCTCCGGTCAGATGCCCTTGCCGGGAGGTGACACCCTGGCTGCGGTGTATAGCGGCCACCAGTTCGGTGTGTGGGCGGGACAATTGGGGGACGGCCGGGCTCATCTCCTGGGTGAGGTGGCTGGCCCCAACGGCAGTTGGGAGTTGCAGTTAAAAGGTGCCGGCCTGACGCCGTACTCACGCATGGGTGACGGGCGTGCCGTGTTGCGGTCTTCGGTGCGCGAGTACTTGGCCAGTGAGGCCATGCATGGTCTGGGTATTCCAACCACGCGAGCGCTGGCGCTGGTGGTCTCGGACGATCCGGTCATGCGCGAGACGCGGGAAACCGCAGCCATCGTCACCCGCATGTCGCCCAGTTTCGTGCGTTTCGGATCGTTCGAACATTGGTCCTCGCATCGCGATCCGGCGCACCTGCAGTTGCTGCTCGACTACGTGATCGACAAGTTCTACCCCGGCTGCCGGGATGCGGATGGCGAGCATGGCGCCGTGCTGGCGTTCTTGGGCGAAGTCAGTCGGCGCACCGCGAATCTGATGGCCGACTGGCAATCGGTGGGGTTCTGCCATGGCGTGATGAACACGGACAATATGTCCATTCTCGGGTTGACGCTGGATTACGGCCCCTTCGGCTTCATGGACGGGTTCCAACTTGACCATGTATGTAACCACTCCGACACCCAGGGCCGGTATGCCTGGAATCGACAACCCTCGGTGGCGTTGTGGAATTTGTATCGCCTGGCCGGTAGCCTGCACATGCTGGTGCCGGATGCGGAGGCCTTGCGGGCCGTTCTGGGCCAGTATGAGTCCATCTTCACGCAGGCTTTCCACGCGCGCATGGCGGCCAAGATGGGAGTGTCGGGCTGGCAGGCTGCGGACGAGATGCTGCTGGATGATCTGCTGCGCCTGATGCACGATAGTCGCGCCGATTTCACGCTGACGTTTCGCGCGCTGGCGCAGGCCGTGCGCGGCGAGCCTGGCCAGTTGCTGGACTTCTTTATTGACCGTCAGGCCACACAGGCGTGGTGGGAGCGACAGGTGGCGCGCCACGCTGTCGACGGACGGGCGGCGCAGGTGCGGGCCGAAGCCATGGATGCCGTCAATCCGCTTTATGTGTTGCGAAATCATTTGGCCGAGCAAGCTATCCGTGCTGCCGTGCAGGGCGATGCCAGTGAAATCGAGCGATTGATGGGGTTGCTGCGCGACCCATTTCGCGCCCGCGCCGATGCGGGCGGCTATGCCGCCTTGCCTCCCGATTGGGCCTCTGACCTGTCCGTCAGTTGCTCATCCTGACTCGGCGTGCGTCCATATCACAACGTCCCCATCATTCTTGTTGGGAAAATCCCTCGGTGCCGAGTAGAATTTAGAAACACTATGTCATAAGGTGATGCCGGTTATGCGTTCCGGCACCCTGCCATTTATCGGAGTTGGGGGAAGGCATGCTGTCAATGGATGGTCTGTTGCGTATCGGTCTTCTCGAAGACGATGAGGATTTCCGCGAGGAGTTGCGGCTCGGGCTGGAGGGCTACGGCTTCAAGGTGGTATTTGGCTGTGGGGATTCTGTCTCTTTTCACGAGGCGGTTCAGGCGCAGTCCTGCGATATCGTCATCCTCGATGCAAATGTCCCTGGCGAAGATGGTTTTGCCGTGGCTACGCGCCTGCGCGCCCAAGGCCACCTTGGCATTGTGATGTTGACAGGACGCGGCGCTCTGGAAGACAGAGTGCGAGGACTGGAGGGAGGGGCCGATGCCTATCTGACCAAGCCCGTCGATTTGCTCGAGTTGAGTTCCGTGATTCGTAGCCTGGCGCGCCGCATGCGTCTGGCGCGAGCCGGAGCGCAGGAGGAGCCCGCCCCGGTTCAGGCATCCAACAGCCGTCAGCCGGGTCTGCCCTGGTCACTGATGGATGGCGGCTGGGTTTTGGCTGGCCCAGACGGCGGTTCGCTGCATCTGAATGCGCAGGAGCGTGTCTTTCTCATGACGTTGATGCAAAGCGCTGGTGAGGCGGTGACGCGTCAGGTCATGGCTGAAATGATTCAGCCTGAAAATCCTGCCAAGTTCGAGCCGCGCCGCGTCGATGTCATGGTCAGCCGCCTGCGCTCCAAAGCGCAATCGGCCGGTTTCAAGCTGCCCGTGTTGTCCGTGCGCGGGCAAGGTTATGTCTTCGTAGCTTGAGTGCCGCCGGCCGTCATAATAGTTCGGCCGGCGCCGGCTGGTCTGCTTGCCCGCTGGCTGGCAAGGCGATGAGGAAGCGTGTCCCCAGGCCGGGGCGCGCCTGCGCCGTCAGGTTTCCTTCCTGGCTGATGCATATCTCGCGTGCCAAGTGCAAGCCCAATCCCACGCCCGGCGTTTCGCGGTGCGCAGTACTGCGAAAGTGCGGTTCGAAAATGGCGTCGATTTCCGCTTCGTCCAGCCCCGGGCCATTGTCTGAGACTGCGAGCCAGGCCATGGCCTGCTGATCTTGCGCCGTTGCTACGCCGGCGTCGATGACAACCGGTTGATCCGCAGGCGAATACTTGATCGCGTTTTGTACCAGATTGCGCAGAACCAGCGCCGTCAGCAGCGGGTCGCAACGTGCCGCTGCAGGCGTGTTGTTGCGCACGATGAGAGGGTGCGCACTATCGGCTTGCATGCTGGCGCAGACGTTATGAGCCAACTCTCCGAGGTCGACGATCTCCAGGCGCGGCGCCATGACTTGATCGTCACGCCTCTCGGGGCTGAGCATTTGGTCGATGATGTCTATCATGCGGCCCACCGCACGACGGATGCGCGCCAGGCGGCTGTCGACTTCCTGGCCGCTGCCGGCCAATATGGTTTCGAGTGATTGCGCCGCCGCGCTGATGGTCGCCGCAGGCGTGCGCAACTCATGTGACAGCAGGGCCTGCAACTGACGGTGAGACTGGAGGGCCCCGGCCATCTCGCTGAGCCGTTTTTCGCTGTGTTCCTGGCGTTTCATGAGAAGGCTGGGCTCTGGCGCGGCGATGGGCTCCAGATGCAGGCCTGCGTGGGAGATGGCCTCGTCCAGGGGAGCGTCCTCGTTGGTCAGACGTTTGAGAACGATAAAACCGAGCGAGCAGAGTAATGCGGTCTGGCTTTCGTCTTGCGCGTCGCAGGCGTAAGCAGGAATATTCAGTGCAATCGCGGTGCGCACGATGGTCGAGGCGAGTTGGCGATTTCCCGGGCTGCTGGCCAGACTGCGCACAAATCCGCCGCCGATCTTCAGATAAACCAGGGGTAGCTGGTGCAGCTTCTCAATGGCCGAGAGTTGCTCGCTCAGGCGTTGCACACCGATCCGTGTGCCTAACGTAGCGCATATTTCGCATAGTGAACGCACCGTATCGTAATAGTCGACCACGCTGTGTGCGTCGATCTCCAGGATCAAATGGCGGCTTTGTGCCGGCCGGTCATCGAGCAGGGACTTCAGGCGTGCAAGGAAGTTGGGCTGGGCGAGAGACGCCTGGGCCAGCGGCAGAGCAAGGGGACCAGCCTGCCGGGAGCGGGTATCCAGTGCCAGGCGTATGGCTTGGATGTCGCAGTCTGCGGCCAGGCCCAGGCGCGAGGCGGCGGGCATGAAAACCGATGCAGGCAATGCGTCGGCTCCGCGCAACATCATGCGAGCTTCTTCGTGCAACAGATGGCCTGCGCTATCGCTGCGGGGATGCACCTCGAGATAGAAACGATGCTCGTCCAGCGCCTGGGTGATCAGATCCTGCCAGCGGTATTCCCCGTCCATGCGGCGCTCTCCGGCGAACTCCGCCATTTGCAAGACATCGTCGTTGGCGGTTTCCGCGCACATGAGCGCATTGTCCAGGCGCGCCATGACGGCACCGACTTCTTCGCCAGCTTCGTAGCGGCCCAGAGCAATGGCCCACCGGCACCACTCGTGCTGGCGCAATGGAAGGCGACGCAGACGTAATTCCCGGCGTACTCTTTCGCTCAGCGCCAAAGCCGGCTGGGCAGCCAGGCCCGGCAACAAGGCTACGAAGTCGGAGCCATTGAGGCGAGCCAGCATTGCTTGCGGCCCGGCATGCTCGCGGATGGTTTGCTGCAGCTGGGTGGCGCTCAGGCGCAACCACTGGTCGGTCGCCTCGTGATGCATGCGACGATTGATTTCTGCCATGTCGCGTTGACGGAAGATGAGGACATGCCCGCTCGCCAGAGTGGCTTGGCCGCGCAGAATCTCCCGGAATCGCTCGAAAAAAGTCTTGCGGTTGGGCAGACGGGTGACGGCTTCGCGGGTGGCTTCGTTCTCGAGCATGGCGATGCGCTGCTGCAACCTCGCCACCACATGCTCCTGTTCGCGCCGATTGTTGGCCAGCGCTTCACGGACAGGAAGCAGATCGCTGAGCTCCGCGCTTTGGCCGTCGTCTTGCCCGTGCGCGGCGCGCGCCAGGGACTGCAGCGGCCCTTGCCGCATCCAGCGCATGAGGTGGCGCACATACAGGCACCAGCCGAGCGTGGCCAGCACGAAGAGCAGGGCCTGTGCTGCCATACCCGCCAAGTACGCTGCAGGCGCCGCATCCGAGGGGGCCGCGTAAGCGACGACATGCCCTTCGCTAGCTCCATCTGCGCTTTGGTAGGGGCTGCGAGCCAGGACGGCGAGGTCCGGCGGCGGTTCGGCGGAGGCGGGCCATAACGGTATGCTGCGTCCCAGTGAGGCTTCATCGATACGCAGGCGTGGCCCTTCGGCATTCGCGGCAGGCAGTCTGGTCAGCCAGTTCTGTGAGTCGCCATCGAAGCGCCCGATCGCCCATGCGAGGCTGCTGGCAGCCTCGCGTGCTCGGCTTGCCTGATACGCTTCGGCATCTCGCGTTGCGGACCACAGGCTGGTGAGCAAGACGCCAAACAGCAGCAGTCCCATCAGCAGGACAATGCTCAACAGAAGATGCAGTGAAAGGCGCATAGGTTGCCGCGAGAGGGTCCATGGCTCGCCGTCACCATCTCGGCGGCAAGAATCAAAACATTACTGATTGTATTGGCAAATGTCCTTTTCGGCGAAGAAAGATTGGGGATTTAGGGACAAATACCCAGTCGTATTTCAGCCATTTCATGCATAATTCCGCTGATCCCTGAGTTGGGGGTCCTAGGGGTCACCCTAGGGATGGGTCCGTGCCACAGAAACGGACGCTGTGCTCGCTGAAACGAGGGGGCTCCGTGGGCTTGGATGACCTGGTGAGACAGTGTCTGCTGCCGGGAGTGGTGCTGTTTGCCATTTGCGTTTTGTTTTTCGTTATTCGCGAGCATCGGCTAAGGCGCCGTCTGTCTCGGGACTCTTCCACGCAGGCACTGACGCCTGACAGCTTGCGCCACCGCGCGCAAGCCTCCATGCAGCGCGTCGGCCATGGGGCCATCTTTCTCGTCAAGCTTATTCATCATCCCGCCTTGAGCGCCATGTTGGCAGTCGAGGACAACCGGGCTTTGCTTGCAATGGTGGCAGCACGTCTGGAGCAACAGTCTGATGATTTCCTGGTGGCCCGTTACGCCAGCGATTCCTTTCTGATCTGGGCGCCCGCCGTGCAGGCCCAGGAAATTCCTGAGTTCGCTCCTCATATTCTGGAGCAGCTTTCCTGGCCTTATGAGTTGCGTGGGCAGCCGCTGATCGTAGATTTCCGGGTTGCGGCCGCAGCTTACCCTGATCATGGCGACAGCTTCGATGAGCTGGAGCGCGGGGTGCAGATTTCGTTCATGCAGATGGATGTGGACGGGCCGCACTGGAATGTGTTTGAGCCGGCCATGCTTGAACGCCAACGTCATTATCAAGGCCTGGAGCACGATCTGCGTGTCGCGCTGGCGTCATCGTCGATGGATCAATTCGATATCCATTACCAGCCGGTCTTCGATACGCGTACCGGCAATATCGAGGGCTGCGAGGCGCTGCTGCGCTGGCAGCATCCGGTGCACGGCAACGTGTCGCCCGGCATTGCGATCGAGTTGGCCGAGCGTACCGGTTTGATCGTGGGCCTGGGGGCTTGGGTTCTGGATACGGCCTGTGCGCGTGCGGCGACTTGGCCGGCGCACTGGCGTTTGCACGTGAACGTCTCCGTCCGTCAGATGTATGCTGAAGAACTACCTTTGCAGGTGGCGCAGACGCTGGCCAACACTCGCCTGGCGCCACACAGGCTTGTGCTGGAGATCACCGAGTCGCTGTTCATCCTGCAGTACGAAAGGCATGTGGCCACACTCAACGGCTTGCGCGCCCGCGGTGTGCAGGTCGCGCTGGACGATTTCGGCGCAGGCTATTCCAGTTTGACCCATTTGCGCCGCCTGCCTATCGATTGGGTCAAGGTCGATCGCGGTTTCATCGCCGAACTTGAATCGGATACGGTCAGCCAGGAGTTGGTCTCGGCGCTATTAGGGATGTGCCGTGCGTTAGGCTTGATGGTGGTGGCCGAAGGCATCGAAACTGAGGCCCAGCGCGATATTCTGAGCCGGTTGGGCTGCCATTTCATGCAGGGCTTTTTGCTGGGACGCCCGGCACCGGCGCACCAGATGCGGGTTCTTGCTTCTTCGGTGTCATAATCGAGCCTGCCCTCAAATACCGTACCTCGCAGATCCGCTATGTCTGGCAATACCCTTGGTTCTCTGTTTCGCGTCACCAATTTTGGTGAGTCTCACGGCCCCGCCATCGGTTGCGTCGTCGACGGCTGTCCCCCGGGATTGCCGCTCGATGCGGCTGACATTCAATCAGAACTGGATCGTCGGCGTCCCGGCACGTCGCGCCACGTCACTCAGCGCCAGGAAGCCGACCAGGTCGAGATTCTCTCTGGCGTCTACGAGGGCGTAACCACGGGCACGCCCATCGGCCTGCTCATCCGCAATACGGATGCACGCAGCAAGGACTACTCGAATATTGCCGATACCTTCCGTCCCGGGCATGCGGATTATGCCTATTGGAAGAAGTTCGGCCAGCGCGACCCGCGAGGCGGCGGGCGCTCATCGGCCCGGTTGACCGCGCCCACGGTCGCTGCCGGAGCCATCGCCAAAAAATGGCTGGCTCGCGAGTTTGGCACGCAGGTGCGTGGTTACATGAGCCAGCTCGGCCCGATCGAGATCCCGTTTGCATCCTGGGATGACGTGCGAGAGAACCCTTTTTATGCGCCTAATGCGGCGGTCGTAGCGGACTTGGAAGCCTATATGGACCAGTTGCGTCGCGACGGTGACTCCATCGGCGCGCGTATCGAAGTCGTGGCTGAAAACCTGCCCGCTGGTTGGGGTGAGCCTATCTACGATCGCCTGGACGCCGACATCGCACATGCCATGATGGGGCTCAATGCCGTCAAGGGCGTGGCGATCGGCGCCGGTTTCGCCAGTGTTACTCAGCGCGGTTCCGAGCATGGCGACGAGATCACGCCGGATGGCTTTGTGTCCAACCATGCCGGTGGCGTACTCGGTGGGATTTCAACTGGACAGCCGGTGACGGTATCCCTGGCCATCAAGCCGACTTCCAGCATTCGTGTCGAGCGCCGCTCGGTCAATCGGGCAGGCGAGCCGGTGGTCGTGCAGACGCTAGGCCGCCATGATCCTTGCGTGGGCATCCGCGCCACGCCCATCGCCGAGGCGCTGCTGGCACTCGTGCTGATCGACCACGCGCTGCGCCACAGGGGCCAGTGCGGTTGATTTTTGGCCTTTACCCGGGGTTGACCGATGAAGACCGCTCTGTACCGCGTGAGCGCCTTGGCAGGATTGATGGCGCTGGGGGCCTGCTCCAGCATGAGCACCACTCAGTCTGGAGCCATTGGCGTCAATCGTACGCAATACATGTCAAGCCTAGTGCCTGCAGCCCAACTGGAGCAGGAGGCCGTCAAACAGTATGGCGACACCCTCGCCAAAGCCAAGGCCCAGGGCCAGTTGGATAAGGACGCGGCCCAACTGACCCGGATCAAATCCATCTCGCAGAGACTGATCGCTCAGACGGGAGTGTTTCGGCCCGATGCCGCGCAGTGGCCATGGGAGGTGCACGTCATCGCCTCCGATGAGATCAACGCCTGGTGCATGCCCGGCGGCAAAATCGCGGTATATACGGGCTTGTTGAACCGGATCAAGCCCAGCGACGCAGAACTGGCGGCCGTGCTCGGACATGAGATTGCCCACGCGCTGCGCGAGCATGCTCGTGAGCGGGTGTCGCAGCAAATGGCGACCAACATCGGCCTGTCAGTCCTTTCGATCGCCACGGGATCCCAGCAGGCAGCCGACCTTGGCACGCGCTTGAGCGAAGTGATGTTCACGCTGCCCAACAGCCGCACGCATGAGAGTGAGGCCGACTTGATGGGCATGGAGCTTGCCGCCCGCGCAGGGTATGACCCGCGCGCAGCCGTGACATTGTGGCAAAAAATGGCAGCGGCCCAGACTGGACAGGCCTCGCCGGAGTTTCTCTCCACGCATCCCTCGGCCAGCACACGCATCGCGGATCTGAAGCAGGCGTCAGAGCGGGTTTTGCCCTTGTACGAGCAGGCCCGCCGTTGATGGATCCGGCAGGCGATTGAGGTGCGGTGCCGTTGAGTCAATGGCCGGTTTTGGCGGGTGTGACGCCATGGACCAATAGCGCTAACTGCAGGCGATCTGCCACGCCGACTTTCTCAAAGACCGCGGACAGATGCGCTTTGACGGTGCGTTCGGTAATGCCGAGCTGTTCGGCGATCTGCGCGTTGGATTGACCGGCAGAGGCGTGGCGCGCGACGGTGTCTTCCCGTGCGGTCAACAGAGCGTGGCCCCAATCCGCGGGTGTGCCGGCGCGATTTCGGGCCGTGCGTAACAGGCGGCCTACCAGAGATCGACCCATCCACATGCCGCCTTGGGCCACCACGCCGAGCGCCTGGCCGAGCTCTGTTGGGCCGGCGTAACCATGGTGACCTGCCCCCAGATTTAGTACGGCACCGACATAGAGCCCAGGGGTAAAAGACCTTCTTTCTGATGAGCCTGCACGAATTGCGCCGGCGTTAAATATCCGAGCGCGCTGTGAGGCCGATCGGTGTTGTACTCGACTCGCCAGTTTTCGATCAAGCTTTTAGCCTGTCGCAGGGACAAGAACCAGTGCTAGTTAAGGCATTCGTCGCGGAACTTGCCGTTGAAACTTTCGATATAAGCGTTCTCCACCGGCTTACCCGGCCGAATAAACGACAGCTTTACGCCTGCTTGGTAGGCCCCCAGGCGTCCAAGGCTCTTCCGGCGAACTCTGGCCCGTTGTCCACGGTAATAGATCGCGGCAGGCCACGCATCTCCGCCAGCCGTTGCAGCACCATGGCAACACGCAGTCCCGGCAACGACGTATCGACCTCGATGGCCAGGCATTCGCGAGTGTAGTCATCGACGATAGTCAAACAGCGGAATCGGCGGCCATAGGCTAGGCCGTCGGCCACAAAGTCCATTGACCAACTCTGATTCGGCGCGATTGCCGCTGGGCGAACCACGCGCTCGGTCGCCGCGATTCGCTTACGCTTTCGTTTTCGCACGCTTAACCCTGCCAGACTGTACAGCCGCCAGATTCGCTTGTGATTTGCTTGCCAGCCTTCGCGACGTAAGAGCACATGGATCCTCCGATAGCCGTAGCGTCGTTTCGCCACTGCCATCTCTTTCATGCGCTCGGTCAGCGCAGCATCGCCTGAGCGTGTGCTCTCGTAGGCAAACAGCGACCGCGAAATTCCTACCAGCCCACAGGCCCGGGTAACACCCATGCTGCGCTCGGTCATTAATGTCCTGACCGCCTCGCGTTTGGCCTGCGGGCTGACTACTTTCGGCTTAGCAGATCCTGAAGCGCCGCCTTGTCCAGCATCGACTCGGCCAACAGCTTCTTGAGCTTGTTGTTCTCCTGCTCCAGCTCCTTGAGCCTCTGAGCGTCCGACACCGTCATGCCACCGAACTTCGCCTTCCAGTTGTAGTACGTTGCCTCGGAGATTCCGTGCTTGCGGCACAACTCTGCGGGCTTGGCACCTGCATCGGCTTCCTTGAGCACGCCGATGATTTGCTCTTCCGTAAATCGTTTCTTCATTGCCATTCCTTTGGGAACGGACTCTACATCGATTTCGTACTAATCACGGGGAGCAGGTCAATGGCAGTAGCCTCTGGCCCCCGCGCCCAAGGCTTGCGTGCCCTGTTCGTCGCTGGGGTGCCGGCTGGCTACGACCAATGCCAGATCTTGCGTGATGTGGGCCCACCGAGCGTCCTGCCACCCAGGCCGTCGAGGCAAGTCAGCGTCCATCATCGCTACAGACCGGCCTTGTTCTCGCCAGCGGACGAGGTCGTTCGCCTGGTTTCCCCTGGCGGGCAACCAGCGCTTGTCCAACTGGCGCCAATGCTGCCATAACTGGTCATCCTGCGTCAGGAGCAGAACGGGCGTTGGTTTCATGGCGCCTGAGATGGCTGGGCGTCAGCGCAGACTCGGGTCGTCATGCGCGTGATACTTCGACAGCATGCGACCGATTGCGTGAGTAGCGAATGCGCCGCCCCGGGATGGCACTATTTAGCGACGTGTTTGTTAATCGCCTGCCGATCAGCCCTGCCGTTTCGATGCGTGTCGGTCGCGGGCGTGACATTTGTGCGGGCAGGAAACTCAAAGGCAGTGCGGGACCCGGGCTCGCCGCCCGCACATAATGTCCTGACCGATTTGAAAGAATATTTCGCATAGTCACGGATTATGATTGCCGGATAGTCGCCGATTGCTGAAATCATGTTGCGTAAGTATATCTTGCCAAATGCTTCATCAATGGCGATCCCTGAGTTAATCACTGGGATATTGACGTCCGTGATGCTTAAGGTGCCGGCGGTTCGGCGCCGGCTTGGCCACGTAGGGAAGGGGGTAGTGCTCGTACTAGTATTAATGGTTGAATTGTACTAGCTTGGTACCCTGGGCATAATCGCAGGATGCCGCACGGTCGTGACGACCGAGCGCGGTTTGCCCAACATCAGAGCGTATCCATGGCCCAAACCCTTTACGACAAACTTTGGGACGCCCACGTAGTCCATCAGGAATCAGACGGTACCTGTCTGCTCTATATCGATCGTCACCTTTTGCATGAGGTGACCAGTCCTCAGGCGTTCGAGGGCCTGACGATTGCAGGGCGCAAGCCCTGGCGTATTAGCGCCAACCTGGCGGTCGCCGATCACAACGTGCCCACACTCAACCGCGCGCAGGGCATCGAGGATCCGATTTCGCGATTGCAGGTCGATACGCTGGACAGCAATTGCGATAAGTACGGCATTACCGAATTCCGCATGAATGACCTGCGCCAGGGCATCGTTCATGTGATTGGACCGGAGCAGGGCGCCACCTTGCCCGGTATGACCGTGGTTTGTGGGGACTCCCATACCAGTACCCATGGCGCGATGGGCGCTCTGGCCTTTGGTATAGGGACGTCCGAGGTCGAACATGTGCTCGCCACGCAGACGCTCTTGATGAAAAAAGCCAAGAGCATGCTGATCAGTGTCGACGGCGAGTTGCCTTTCGGCTGTACAGCCAAGGACGTCGTACTGCACATCATCGGCATCATCGGTACCGCGGGTGGCACGGGACACGCCATCGAGTTTGCCGGAAGTGCGATCCGTGGTCTGTCCATGGAGGGCCGCATGACGGTTTGTAATATGGCTATCGAAGCCGGGGCGCGCTCGGGTATGGTGGCCGTCGACGACAAAACGATCGAATATTTCCGCAATCGTCCTTTTTCGCCGGTCGGCGTGCTCTGGGATCAGGCCGTCAATTATTGGCGTACGCTGCACTCCGACGAGGGCGCGAAGTTCGACACCGTCGTGCGCGTCAACGCAAAAGAAATCAAACCGCAGGTGACTTGGGGCACGTCGCCAGAGATGGTGCTGCCGGTCGATGGACGCGTGCCCGATCCGGATCGCGAAAAAGACGAAGTCAAGCGCAGCGGCATGGAGCGCGCGCTGCATTACATGGGCCTGACGCCCAATACGCCGTTGGTCGATATCCGTGTCGATCGGGTCTTCATCGGATCCTGCACGAATTCGCGTATCGAAGATTTGCGCGCTGCCGCCGCGGTCGCCCGTGGCAAGCGCGTGGCCGCCAACGTAAGGCAGGCGATGGTGGTACCGGGCTCGGGCCTGGTCAAACAGCAGGCCGAGCGCGAAGGGCTGGACAAGATTTTCGTGGAGGCAGGCTTCGAGTGGCGCGAACCGGGGTGCTCGATGTGCCTGGCCATGAACGCTGACCGCCTGGAGCCTGGCGAGCGTTGCGCGTCGACCTCGAACCGAAATTTCGAGGGACGCCAAGGGCAGGGCGGTCGCACCCATCTCGTCAGCCCGGCCATGGCCGCGGCTGCGGCAGTGGCGGGCCATTTCGTTGACGTGCGCAGCTATCGCTGAGCGGGGACAGACATGCAAGCATTTACTTTTCACGAAGGTTTGGTCGCGCCTCTGGATCGCGAAAACGTTGATACCGACCTCATCATTCCTAAGCAGTTTCTGAAGTCCATCAAACGGACAGGGTTCGGGCCCAACCTGTTTGACGAATTGCGTTATCTGGATCACGGCGAACCGGGCATGGACAATAGCAAGCGTCCTCTCAATCCGGACTTCGTGCTGAACCAGCCGCGTTATCAGGGGGCATCGGTATTGCTGGGCCGCAAGAATTTCGGCTGCGGCTCCAGCCGTGAGCATGCGCCTTGGGCTCTGCAGCAATTTGGTTTTCGCGCCATCATTGCGCCGTCCTATGCGGATATTTTCTTCAACAACAGCTTCAAGAACGGGTTGTTGCCAATCGTTCTCACCGAGCTGGAAGTCGCTCGTCTTTTTGATGAGGTCAGGGCGTTTCCCGGCTACAAGTTGAAGATCGATCTGGAGCGTCAGGTCGTCATCGGCGCCGACGGCCGTGAAATGGCTTTTGAGATCGATGCCTTCCGCAAATACTGCCTGCTCAATGGCTTCGACGATATTGGTCTGACGCTGCGCCAGTCGGACAAGATCCGTGCGTTTGAGGCCGAGCGCCTGGCACGTCACCCCTGGCTGGAGAGTCGGCCTGTCGCCTGACCTTCAATCCGCCTGAACTACGCAAACCGGGCATCTCGGTGGATGCCCGGCATTTTTTTGGTTCATCGCGGAATAGCGTGGAGCCGTGCTTGATTGCCGTTACGCTTGATCCTTGATTTTTCAAGGATCAAGGCCGGGATCATGCTGGACCGCAAGACGATCGAGAGGTTGGGTGGGTGGGAGGGTTATCGGGTGGAGCGGGTCGTGTGGCCTGAAGGTGAGAGCCGGACGGTCACGATTTACCTGAAGCCTTCAGCGCGAACGATGCACTGCGAGCACTGCGGCAACCGATGTCGGCAGGTGCATGAGACGACCACGCGCCGGGTGCGGGATCTGCCGCTAATGGCGCTGCGAGTGACGCTGGTAGTGCCGCGTCGGCGGGTCTGGTGCGAGCAGTGCGGTGGACCGCATCTGGAGAGGCTGAGCTGGCTGGGCCGTTACCAGCGAGTGACCGACCGGCTGGCCGAGGCGGTCAGCCAGTTGCTTGAGTCCAGCAACATTCTGGCCGTGGCGCGCTTCTTCCAACTGGGTTGGCACACGGTCAAGGCGCTGGACAAGGCCCTGCTGCGACGGGCGATCCAAGAGCCGGACTGGAGCCAGATCCACTACCTAGCGATGGACGAGTTCGCTCTACACAAGGGCCATCGTTATGCCACGGTCGTTGTCGATCCGATCCGCCGTCAGGTGCTATGGATCGGTGATGGCCGCTCGCGCGAGACGGCCAGAGCCTTCTTCGAACAACTGCCAACTGGGGTTGCCCAGCAGATCCGGGCCGTAGCGATCGACATGACGACGGCCTATGAGCTGGAGATCCAGGCCAACTGCCCCAACGCCGAGATCGTCTACGACCTGTTCCACGTCGTGGCCAAGTACGGCCGTGAAGTGATAGACCGGGTGCGTGTAGACCAAGCGAACCAGTTGCGGCACGACAAGCCGGCCCGCCGGGTGATCAAGTCCAGTCGCTGGCTACTGCTGCGCAATCGCAAAAACCTCGATCCGTGCCAATCGGTAAAGTTGGACGAGTTGCTCCAGGCCAACCAGCCCTTGCTCACCGCTTATCTGATGCGCGATGAGCTCAAACAGCTGTGGTTCTACCAACACCCCGGCTACGCCCGCCAGGCATGGGATCACTGGCTGCAACAGGCTCAGGGCAGCGGCATCGCCGCCTTGGCTCACTTCGCGCTCAAGCTAAAAGCCTATCTGCACGGGATTCTGTCTCGCTGTCGCCACCGGCTCAACACCAGCATCGTCGAGGGCATCAACAACACCATCAAAGTCATCAAGCGCCGCGCCTACGGCTACCGCGATCAGGAGTACTTCTTCCTCAAGATCCGGTCTGCATTCCCCGGTATTCCTCGATGAACCATTTTTTTGCCCTAAAAAGGAAGTCCCATGACCCAGAAAATCGCAGTCCTGCCCGGCGACGGGATAGGCCCAGAGATCGTTGAGCAAGCGGTGCGCGTACTTCGCGCGCTTGATCTGCCACTGGAGCTGAATCAGGCAAAAGTCGGCGGCGCGGCCTTCGATGAGTTCGAGCACCCTCTGCCGCCGGCCACACTGGAGTTGGCCAAGTCTTCGCGTGCAGTGCTGTTTGGCGCCGTGGGTGACTGGAAGTACGACAGTCTGCCGCGCGAGTTCCGCCCGGAGCAGGCGATTCTGGGCTTGCGCAAAGCCTTGGGGTTGTTTGCCAATCTGCGACCCGCGATTCTGTACCCCGAACTGGCCAGTGCGTCCTCGCTGAAGCCGGAAATCGTTGCCGGCCTGGATATCGTGATCATTCGCGAACTGACCGGGGACATTTATTTCGGAACTCCGCGCGGCGTGCGCAGCGCTGTGGATGGGCAGTTTACCGGTGAGCGCGAAGGTTATGACACCATGCGCTATGCCGAATCGGAGGTGCGGCGCATCGCCCGCGTCGGTTTCGAGACTGCTCGCAAGCGCAACAAGAAGCTGTGCAGCGTCGACAAGGCCAATGTGCTGGAGACCTCGCAATTCTGGCGCGACGTCGTCATTGAGACTGCACGCGATTATCCCGACGTCGAGCTCTCACACATGTACGTGGACAACGCGGCCATGCAGTTGGTGCGCAATCCACGCCAGTTCGACGTCATCGTCACCGGTAACCTGTTTGGCGACATCCTGTCCGATGAAGCGGCCATGCTGACCGGCTCGATTGGCATGTTGCCCTCGGCCTCGCTGAACGCGAGCGGCCAGGGCCTGTACGAGCCCAGTCATGGTTCGGCTCCCGATATCGCTGGCAAGGGTGTGGCCAACCCGCTGGCGACTATTCTGTCGGCGGCGATGCTGCTGCGCTACTCGCTGGAGCAGGCCGGGCAGGCCGATCGCATCGAAGCCGCAGTGCGTAAGGTGTTGGCAGAGGGCTTGCGCACGGCGGATATTCATGAGCCCGGCACCACCAAGGTCAGCACCGCTCAGATGGGCGATGCGGTCCTGAAGGCACTGGGCTGAGACGCATGCCGCAGCGCTGGGCAGCCGTCGCTGCGGCACGACAAGGCCCAGGATTGCGTGGGTGCGGCGCAGCATTGCACCGCGCATTCTGATAAATTGCAGTGATTCTTCCCATTTTTCATTCCAGACCCATAAAGAGCCCAGAAATGAAGCAAGCAGTAGGCCTCGTCGGTTGGCGCGGTATGGTCGGCTCGGTTCTCATGCAGCGCATGCGTGAGGAGAACGACTTCGCCCTTATCGACCCCGTGTTCTTCTCCACCAGCAATGCCGGTGGCGCCGCGCCCAAATGGGCCGAAGGCGCCGGTCCGCTGCAAGACGCAAACGATATCGAGGCCCTAAAAAAGCTGCCGATTATCGTGACTGCGCAGGGTGGCGATTACACCAGCGAGGTATATCCCAAGCTGCGCGCTGCCGGCTGGACGGGCATATGGATCGATGCGGCCAGCACGCTGCGCATGGCCGACGACGCCATCATTGTGCTGGACCCGGTCAACCGCCCCGTCATAGACGCAGCGCTCAAGCGTGGGGTGCGTAACTTCGTGGGCGGCAACTGCACGGTCAGCTGCATGCTCATGGGTTTGGCCGGCCTGTTCAACAACGACCTGGTCGAATGGATGACTTCCATGACCTATCAGGCTGCTTCGGGCGGTGGCGCCCAGCACATGCGCGAGCTGCTCAATCAGTTCGGCATCCTGAATCAGGCGGTCAAGCCGTTGTTGGACGATCCAGCCGCAGCCATTCTGGACATCGACCGAGGTGTTCTGGCCACACAGAAAGACGCCAACCTTCCTCGCGAGCACTTCGGTGTTCCTCTGGGTGGCAACCTCATTCCCTGGATTGACAAGGATCTGGGCAATGGTATGTCGCGCGAAGAATGGAAAGGCGAAGCGGAGACCAACAAGATTCTGGGTCGCGGCGAAGCTTTCGGTACGCCGGCCACGCCGATCGACGGGTTGTGTGTGCGCATAGGCGCGATGCGCTGCCATAGCCAGGCACTGACCATCAAGCTCAAACGCGACGTACCCCTCGATGAGATCGAAGACATGATTGCTGCGGGTACGCAATGGGCCAAGGTTGTGCCCAACACCAGGGAAGCGACGGTCGAGCAGTTGACGCCGGTGGCCGTCACCGGCACGCTGGATATTCCGGTGGGCCGTCTGCGTAAGCTTTCCATGGGGCCGCAGTACCTGGGCGCCTTCACGGTCGGCGATCAGCTGCTGTGGGGCGCTGCCGAGCCCCTGCGTCGCATGCTGCGCATCGCACTGTCCGAAGCCTGAGCGTCGCGGCGCGCAAGGGCGCATGTCGTATCCAAAGGGCACCTGGTAGGTGCCCTTTGTTTTACTGACGAGACGGGTGCTAGCTATCTTCGAGGCCGAACGAATATGTTCAGTTTATGAATCCGGTGTGATCCATTACACTTTTCCCCTGCATTGCCCTGGTCCAGAACACGGAAAAAATACCCTATGAGTTCGCGCCACACGCAGCACCACCGTTTCCAGCAGAGTTTCCGCAAGCATGGCCTGGCTCTGGCTTTGGCCATGACCCTGGGTGTCACGTGGGGAGGCAGCGCTCAGGCCGCGCGTTTGGGACATGCGAGAGTGATCTCTGCGCCGGGTGAGCCGCTGCGCGTCTCGGTGCCGCTGGTCGACCTCTCCGCCGAAGAGGCGCAGAGTCTTCAGGTGTCGTTGGCCGATGCAGCCGCGTGGGAGCAGTCTGGTCTGACGCCGCCCGCCTCCCTGGCGACCCTCCATCTGCAGACGCAACCGGTCACTGACCGTACGCGCCGCGATTTGCTGCTTGCGTCGCCACAGTCTCTGCAAGGCGAGGCCGTTGATATTCTGCTGGACCTGCGCACTGGTGCCGGGCAGCGTCTGGTGCAGGTGACAGTGTTGGTGCCCAAGGGGGCTCTGCGCGTTCAATCCGCGCAATTGGGTTCGGTGTCGCCCGCAGCGCAAGCGCCGCAGGCCGGCTCCGTCAAGGTGCGCCAGGGCGATACGCTCTACAACATTGCCCGGCGCAACAAGGTCTCAGGTGCCAACTTGCACCAGATGCTGGTGGCCTTGTGGCGTACGAATCCCGATGCCTTTATCGATGGCAACATGAACCGCATCAAGGCAGGCGCGACGCTAAGCCTGCCTGACGCCCAGACGGTGCGCAGCATCGATCCTGAGGAGGCTCGGCGCCATTATGTCGATCAGGTTGATAGCTATGCCCGCTACCGTGCGGGTTTGGGGAAGGCCGCAACAGGCGCGCGCGTGAGTTCGGGCTCGGCCAGCTCAGGGGTGGTGAGCCGTTCGGACATGCCGGCGGGCGCCCGTACCGAATCGGGCCAGGATCGTTTGCGGCTGTCTGGGGCCACGGCCAACAGCACCTCCGATGCCGGCGGGGATCGCAGCAGCTCTGACGCGCGTGCGCTGGCCGATGCGCGTGAGCGGGTCGATACCTTGCAATCCAACGTCGATGCCCTCAAACATGCTGGAGCAGGACGCGATAGCGCCAGCGACGGCACCGTGGGCGCGGCAGGCATGGCCGCTGGTGCAGCGGCAGCCGCGTTAGCGGGCGCGCGCCCATCGGCCAATGACACTGCGGCAGAGGATATGTCTGCATCGTCCTTGGTCCCGGCTGGCGCTTCCGACAAGGGTGGAGCTGCGGGGCTGTCGGCGCCGGCCGCCTTGGGATCTACGGCTGCAGAGCCCAGCCCTGCTGCAGGTGCCGCCGGGGCTTCCAGCGTGGCCCCCAAAGGCCAGGGCGCTTCAGGCATCGTCTCGCCAGAGACGAAAAACACCGCCGCGCCTGACGGCGCAGCAAGCAAGGCTGTCGCCGGCAACGATGCGGCTAAGAGCGGATTGCCTGCCTGGTTGGCCAACAACCTGTTGGTTATCGTGACTGCCATTCTGGCCCTACTCGTGCTGGCCATCGCCTGGGCGCTGCGGCGGGCAGGCGCGCGCCGTGACGAGGACAATGAGGAAACCCCCTATTCGGAAGCCCCCCGGCTGGATCAGGAGGCTTTGAACAAACGCCTGGACTCCATCAGTCTGGATCTGGACCCGCCTCCGTCGGACGAGCCTCCACCTACAAGCAGGACCTGATTTTTCATGACTCGCATTGCATTGGGGCTGTCATATGACGGCTCCAGTTGGCAGGGTTGGCAAACCCAGCCGCACGGCCAGACCGTGCAAGATACCCTGGAGATGGCATTGGGCCGGTTCTCCGGCATCGGAGCCGCCTTGCGCACAGTCTGTGCGGGCCGCACCGATACCGGTGTACATGCTGCCATGCAGGTGATTCACCTCGATACCGACCTGAACCGGCGAGCCGAGTCTTGGGTTCGGGGGGTAAATGCCTTTCTGCCTTCCAGCATATCCGTGCACTGGGCGCTGGAAGTACCCGAGGATTTTCATGCGCGGTTTTCTGCTCGTTCGCGCAGCTACGTCTATCTGCTGTGGCGCGGTAGGGTTCGTCCAGCGTTATGGGCGGGCCGTGCAGGGTGGTGCTTCCAACCTCTGGATGTTGCCGCCATGCGTCAGGCCGCGCAAACCCTGCTGGGCGAACACGACTACTCCAGTTTTCGTTCTTCACAATGCCAAGCGAGACACCCGGTGCGCACCATGAGCCGGCTGGACATCGCCGAGTGCGGTGACTTCCTGGTATTTACGCTGCAGGCGAATGCTTTCTTGCATCATATGGTACGTAACATCATGGGGGCGCTGCTCCAGATAGGGCAGGGGCGTGAGCCGGTGGCGTGGATGGGCCACCTGCTCGCAGTGCGTGACCGACGCCTTGGTGCGCCCACATTTTCTCCAGATGGCCTGTATCTATCTGCTGTCGATTATCCGCGGGCATTCGATCTGCCGCAGCTCGATGGCGCAGGCACCTTTCTAGCGCCGTTCACTTCTGCCTCTCAACCTTAGTCTGAGAACCTGCCATGCAGCGCCGTTCCTTCCTTAAGAAAGCTGCTTTGGGAGCAGGGGGCGCGGTCGTCGCTGCGCCGGTGTTCGCGCAGGATGCTCCGGTTTTACTATGGCGGCTGGCGTCCAGTTTCCCGTCGCAGAGTTCGATCATCTATGCCGCAGCAGGCGATTTTGCGCGATACGTCCACCAGGCAACGGACGGCCGGTTTTCCATCGACATCGTTCCTGTGGAACAGGATGTTTTAAGCGCGGTGGGCGATGCTAACGTCGAGTGCGGCCACACCGCCTCGTGCTATTACTACGATCTGGACCCTTCGCTTTGCTTTGACGGCGCCGTGCCGTTTGGTCTCAATACGCGCCAGATGAACGCCTGGATGCGGCAGGGCGGGGGCCTCGATCTGCTACGTGGGCGGTTTCGTCAGCATCGCATCATCAACTTCCCTTGCGGTTATACCGGTGCGCAGATGGGCGGATGGTTTCGCCACGAAATCAAGAGCGTGGGGGATTTCAACGGTTTGAGGTTGCGCGCCAGCCCTTTCGCAGCTGCCGTGTTGGCGCGACTTGGAGCGCAGCCTCAACAGATTGATGGCGCCCAACTGCGCGCTGCGCTCGCTACGGGCCGCATTGACGCGGCCAAATGGATAGGGCCCTGCGAGGACGAGGCGTTGGGGCTGCACACGTCAGCGCCCAATTACTATTTTCCGGGCTGGTGGGAGGGCACGCTGCAGACGTCCCTGTACGTCAACCTGGATGCCTACGAAGCCTTGCCCCTCAACTACCAGGCCGTTATTGCACAGGCCAGCGCTTTGGCTGGGCAAGAAATGATCGCCCGCTACGACGCCGCCAACCCTGCCGCACTGCGGCGATTGGTAGGTGCAGGGGCTACGCTCAAGGCTTTTCTGGCATCCGTCCTTCAGGTCTGCCAGGCCGAATCTGCCAAGTTGTGCAATACCCTGGCGGCGCAGGATGCGGCGTTCAGCCAGCTCTACGACAGCATGGTTGCCTTTCGCGAACTAACGATCCCCTGGTTACGTCTGGCCGAAGGAAGTTTTGATGGCGCCATGAGCTCCCGGAGCTCGCGTTAGCCTCATCAGGTAAGCTTCAGCCATCGTCCTTCTCCAATACAGGTTGCGTCCATGCGAACGCGCGTGAAGATCTGCGGTTTGACCCGCGAAGCCGACGTTGCTCATGCCGTCGATGCCGGCGCGGATGCGATCGGCTTCGTTTGCTATGCAGGTAGCAAACGGTATGTCGACGTAAAACGTGCCGCGCAATTGCGCCGTGAGGTGCCGGCGTTCGTCAGCGTGGTCACGCTTTTCGTTAACCCCACCGTTGATCAGGTTCGTTCGGTCATCGATGAGGTCGGACCCGATCTGCTGCAATTTCATGGCGACGAAAGTCCAGAGGATTGCTCCCGTTATGGGCATCGGTATCTGCGTGCCTTTCGCGTCGGCGGCCCCGGCCTTGATGATCCCGCGGCCGTCGCTGCAACGTGCAGTCATTACCGCAGCGCGGCCGGCTGGTTGTTCGATAGCTATAGTGCCGGCTTTGGTGGCAGCGGCCTGACCTTCGATCACACGCTGCTTGGCGGTGTACGGGCTGATGCGCAAAGTCGTCCCATCATATTGGCCGGTGGCCTCAGGCCTGAGAACATCGGCAACGTGTTGAGGCTCGTGCAGCCTTGGGCGGTCGATGTCAGCAGCGGTGTAGAAGAAAGCCCGGGCGTGAAGGACGCGAGCAAAGTCAGTGCGTTTCTGCAGGCGATAAAAAAAGTGGACGATGACTTGCACGGCTAGAAAAACATCTATATAATTCTTTTTCTTCGCTGCACGAACGCAGAAACGCAAAAAACGTTGCTACAGATCGAGTGCGAAGCGCCAATTTAAGTGAGTTGGCAACGTAGTTAAGTCCGAATTTAGGCGGTTAGCTCAGATGGTTAGAGCGCCACGTTGACATCGTGGAG
Source organism: Bordetella holmesii (assembly GCF_020735985.1). Taxonomy (NCBI): domain Bacteria; kingdom Pseudomonadati; phylum Pseudomonadota; class Betaproteobacteria; order Burkholderiales; family Alcaligenaceae; genus Bordetella; species Bordetella holmesii. The sequence continues at coordinate 1,767,663 of NZ_CP085973.1, read as the reverse complement.
GTCGTTGGTTCGATTCCAATACCGCCTACCAAATACCTGCAAAGTAGTGCCAAGCACTGCCGCAAAAGCCGCGTGAGTCTTCGACTTCGCGGCTTTTTTGTTTTCTTGGCAGCCAAATGCTGCCAAGTAGCGCCAAGAGGTTTTAAGGGTAGGAATGAGGGTTGGGTCCGCCTCATCATTTGCCCACATGGGCTGCGCACCGATCTTGATAATCCGACCACCATTGCATCAGCTGCTGGCGCTCGTCCAGATACGGCAAGGATGTTCGCCCGACGTGACCTGCCCCCAGATTTAGTACGGCACCGACATAGAGCCCAGGGGTAAAAGACCTTCTTTCTGATGAGCCTGCACGAATTGCGCCGGCGTTAAATATCCGAGCGCGCTGTGAGGCCGATCGGTGTTGTACTCGACTCGCCAGTTTTCGATCAAGCTTTTAGCCTGTCGCAGGGACAAGTGAATCGCCCCGGGTTTCTTAGACAGTCCCGTTCATCAAAAAGTAGCGCCGTTCGAACTCTACCGGAGAAACCTGGCCGATATAGCTGTGGCGCCGTCGTGGGTTGTAGAACAACTCGATATAGTCAAACACATCGGCGCGTGCCTGGTCGCGAGTGGAATAGATCTTGCGTCGGATTCTTTCACGCTTGAGCAACTGAAAGAAGCTCTCAGCAACGGCGTTGTCATAGCAGTTTCCTCGTCTGCTCATGCTGGGGCGCAACCGATGGGCTTTCAGGAAGTCTTGCCAGTCATGACTGCTGAACTGACTCCCTTGGTCTGAATGCACGAGTACTTCGGCCTCTGGTTTACGACGCCAGACCGCAGCCAGCAATGCGTTGATGGCAAGTTCTCGGGTCATCCGATCGCTCATGGACCAGCCCACGATCTGCCGCGAGAACAGATCCAATACCGCGGCAAGATAGAGCCAACCTTCGTGTGTTCGGATGTAGGTAATGTCGGTCACCCAGACCTGGTTGGGGGCATCGACCCGGAACTGGCGTTGTAGATGGTTCGGAGCAACAACGCTGGGACGAGTACCTCGGCCTCCCGGACGACGGCCGTATCCTGTGTGTGATCGCAAGCCAGCTTGGCGCATCAAGCGGGCCACGCGGTGCTTGCCACACCGCTCTCCCATATCGTTCAAGTCACTGCTGATCTTACGATAACCGTAGATCCGGCCACTGTCTTCCCAGCACTGCTCGATGAGCGCGCCGACGCGCTTATCCTGTGCCCCGCGCGCACTCACAGGCTGCACCTTCCAAGCGTAATAGCCGCTGGGATGTACCCCCAAAACTGCGCATAGGCGACGCACAGCGTATTGCTCCTCATGGGCCTTGATAAACGCGTACTTCACCCGGACTGCTTGGCAAAGTACGCGGCGGCCTTTTTTAGGATGTCGCGCTCCTCGCTCACCCGCTTGAGCTCAGCCTTAAGCCGACGGACCTCCGCGCTCTGGCTATCTTGATGCGTCCGCTGCTCAGGACTGCCCGAATACCGCTTGAGCCATGCATAAAGGCTGTGGGGACTCACGCCTAATCGTGTCGCGACATCGCCGACCTTGTGTCCCCCTTCGGTGACTTGCTTTACCGCCTGTACCTTGAACTCTTCTGAGAATCGCTGCCGCGATGTCTTGCCTTCCATACACACCTCCATATCGCCTTAATTGTGAGGCAACTAGGTGTCTAGGAAACCCGGGGCGATTCAAAGAACCAGTGCTCGTTAAGGCATTCGTCGCGGAACTTGCCGTTGAAACTTTCGATATAAGCGTTCTCCACCGGCTTACCCGGCCGAATAAACGACAGCTTTACGCCTGCTTGGTAGGCCCAGGCGTCCAAGGCTCTTCCGGCGAACTCTGGCCCGTTGTCCACGGTAATAGATCGCGGCAGGCCACGCATCTCCGCCAGCCGTTGCAGCACCATGGCAACACGCAGTCCCGGCAACGACGTATCGACCTCGATGGCCAGGCATTCGCGAGTGTAGTCATCGACGATAGTCAAACAGCGGAATCGGCGGCCATAGGCTATGGCCGTCGGCCACAAAGTCCATTGACCAACTCTGATTCGGCGCGATTGCCGCTGGGCGAACCACGCGCTCGGTCGCCGCGATTCGCTTACGCTTTCGTTTTCGCACGCTTAACCCTGCCAGACTGTACAGCCGCCAGATTCGCTTGTGATTTGCTTGCCAGCCTTCGCGACGTAAGAGCACATGGATCCTCCGATAGCCGTAGCGTCGTTTCGCCACTGCCATCTCTTTCATGCGCTCGGTCAGCGCAGCATCGCCTGAGCGTGTGCTCTCGTAGGCAAACAGCGACCGCGAAATTCCTACCAGCCCACAGGCCCGGGTAACACCCATGCTGCGCTCGGTCATTAATGTCCTGACCGCCTCGCGTTTGGCCTGCGGGCTGACTACTTTCGGCTTAGCAGATCCTGAAGCGCCGCCTTGTCCAGCATCGACTCGGCCAACAGCTTCTTGAGCTTGTTGTTCTCCTGCTCCAGCTCCTTGAGCCTCTGAGCGTCCGACACCGTCATGCCACCGAACTTCGCCTTCCAGTTGTAGTACGTTGCCTCGGAGATTCCGTGCTTGCGGCACAACTCTGCGGGCTTGGCACCTGCATCGGCTTCCTTGAGCACGCCGATGATTTGCTCTTCCGTAAATCGTTTCTTCATTGCCATTCCTTTGGGAACGGACTCTACATCGATTTCGTACTAATCACGGGGAGCAGGTCAGACGCACCTTATGTGGGCCAGAGCAGGCAGGGCGTGATGTTGGCTGTGATGCGGCCGGTGCCAGCGGCACAACGGAGTACGGAGCCGATCGCACTCGTCACGCGCTCGGTCATATCTCGCGCACCTCGTGCCCGTACGACCCGCATCGTGCGGAGCGCCCTTGGCAAGGTTTCAGGCGCGGTTCGATGCGCTAGCAGCCTTATATCGCTCGATTCCGGGTCATGCGCGGCCCTTGCCATAAGCCAGTTGCTATGCGTCGATCAGAACTATCGATTGCCGCTGCCTAAGGGTGTCGCATAATCGTCCGGTGCGAGGCAAGGAGGAGAGCAATGGAGTAGGTGTATGTGGTCGTAGCCTTAGGGGCTGTTTTGGCTGGTTTTGTGCAGGGGCTGTCCGGCTTTGCATTTGGCATGGTGTCGATGTCGGTTTGGGTCTGGGTGCTCGAGCCGCGGTTGGCCGCAGTGCTGGCCGTTTTCGGTGCCATGATGGGGCAGGTCGTGGCGGCGGTGACAGTCAGGCGCGGTTTCTCCTGGTCTTTGTTGCTGCCCAGTTTGGACATGACTTGGTTCAAACTGATCCTGGGTTGCCTATTGGTGTTGTGGTGCCCGGCCATGTTGATGGCTCGGCATTTGCCCCAGGTGTCGGCGGGTGGGCGATTGGCCGACGCATTGGTGGGCATGGCCGGTGGCGTAATGGGAGGTTTGGGTGGATTTACAGGCGTTTTGCCGACGTTATGGTGCACGGTGCGCGGCTATCCCAAGGATACTCAACGCACTGTGATCCAAAACTTCAATTTGTCCATGCTCACTGTGACGATGGGGAGCTATCTGGCAGCGGGGCTGGTCACGAGCGATATGCTGCCGATGTTCGCGATCGTGGCGCCTGCCATGCTGGTGCCGACCTTGATCGGGACAAAACTCTACATTGGTATTAGCGAGGTGCGGTTTCGTCAACTTGTGCTGGGTTTGCTGACAGCGTCCGGTGTGGCGTTGCTGGCTTCTTCCATCCCGCTGGTGTTGGCGCGCTAGCTTGCTTGCCGTGGGTGCCGACAACAAGGCTCCCGCTTGCGTGCAAGCAGGCGTTCTGGTCTTTGGTGGGCGCTGGTTGGGCGCCCGCCTGCGGATTTGCTAACGACCGAAAACACTTTCCAGCACGATGCCGGTGGCCACTCCGATGAGAAAATAATCCGCCCCAACGCCGATCCACTGGTAACCACGCGGCGGCTGTTGCAGTTGGTAGCCGCGCCAATCTTCGATGATGTACTGCTGACCGCGATAGGGGGCGGGCACGCGCTGTCCCTTCTGCCAACGTGAAGGCGAAGGGTCGGCATGGGCGCCTGGCCCTCCTGGCCGGCCCGGTCCTTGTTGTCCGGGAGTCGCACTCGGCCGGCCGGCAGAGTGGTCCGGGCGCCCGCCGCCATTGGGGGCAGCATTGGGGCTTCAGCCGGGGCCCTGGCGTTCCGGGCCGCCCTCGGGACTGCGCCCCGGGCCTTGGTTTCCGGAGCCGCCGTCAGGGCCGCGTCCAGGACCAGGTTGCGCCATGGCCAGGGTCGCGCTGGCGCTCAATGCGCCCACAAGCAGAATCGAAGCGAATTTCTGTTTCATGATGAACTCCCGATAAAACGGTACGTCGCGGAAATTCTATAGATTGGGCCGATGTGGCGGTTGCCGAGCCGTTACATATCGTCAGTGCGGAGGCCTCTTGCAATCTGTGGTCACAGATGAGGAGGACTATGTAGGCCTGCCCGAGCGGATTTTCGCAGGCGGGGGCGCTGTGACGCCGGTTTGGCGAGCGCGCAGCTCGTCCATGTATCGCAACAGTTCCGCCTCGGCCGGGCTGACGTCTGGTGCTGGCTCGGGGGGATTCGGATTCAATAGCTTATTGGCGGCCGCCAGAGTGCGCTGGGCGCGTCGCTCTGCCTCTGTGAGCGCGGGAGGTTGGAGAAACTTGTACTTATGCTTACTCATGGCCTGCAGATGACGTAAACGATCCTTTGTCAATGTGACTAGATTTTACAATCTCGGCATGGGTCAAAGAAAGTCAAGCTTTGCAAAGTCGCCAGCCAGGGCACAAGGGCAGGCAGGGGGCCGGGCGCAAGCACAAATAATTGGACCAGCTGACCGCGGTCGCCCCTGCATTTTTTTGGCTTGAGGCGATCAGTCCTGCGTCTGCGTGAAGGCCCGGACCAGGCGCGATATCTGTTCAAGTTCGTCCTGCGCACCCTGTACCCACACTGGGGCGTCGAACGGCGCATCGGCTGGTGTGCTATCTGCGTGGCTGCGCAGGTCGTCGAGCAGTTCCAGAGCCATGCCGGTCGCTTGGGGGTGGCCGCGCGTGGACAGTGCGATAGAAATGGCCAACGCTTGGCGCAGGGCCAGCAAGCGGCCGTCGAGTTCTGTTTCCATGGGATTCCGGCAGTTTCAGGGGGGGGCGTTCATTCTACGCGGCGCGGCTTGCGCCAGATCAAAAGAGGGGTGCTCGTCAGCCCGCATAATCCGCAGCATACCCTCCCTGCCCGTGCCCTCGCATTCTCACTTCAAACCCGATGTTCTCGCCGCGTTGGCCAAGACCGGGCCTCGCTACACTTCCTACCCTACCGCCGACCGCCTGCATGAAGGCTTCGGACCCGAGCAGTGGGAACAGGCGTTAGGCGCACGAGACGCGGGGCAGGCTTTGTCGTTATACGTCCACATCCCGTTTTGTGATTCGGTTTGCTATTACTGCGCGTGCAACAAGGTTGTGACCCGACACCATGAGCGTGCCGCTCGTTATCTGGCCGCACTAGCGCGCGAGATGGCCATGCAGGCTGCGTTACTGGCTAACAAGGCGACGATTACGCAATTGCATTTTGGTGGCGGAACTCCGACGTTTCTGTCCGATGCAGAGCTGACGCGTTTGATGGACGACATCCGGCGTTATTTTCATCTGTCGAGCCAGGCCGAGATTTCCATCGAGATCGATCCTCGTACTGTCGATGCCCAGCGTCTGGACCATCTGGCGCAGTTGGGATTTAATCGTCTGAGCTATGGGGTGCAGGACTTCGATCCCGCCGTGCAGCAGGCTATTCATCGCATCCAGCCCTACGAGTCGGTGCGCGACTTGATGCTCGCCGCCAGAGATGTCGGCTTTGCGTCTGTCAATGTGGATCTGATTTACGGTTTGCCGCGGCAAACGGCCGCCTCGTTTGCCCGCACGGTAGAGCAGGTGAACGCACTGCGTCCGGACCGTATTGCCCTGTATGCGTACGCGCATCTGCCCACGCGGTTCAAGCCGCAACGACGCATCGTGGGCGAGGATCTTCCCGATCCTGCGACTCGGGTGGCGTTGTTGGCCGGCGCGATCAAAGGCTTCATGGACCAGGGTTACATTTATATTGGCATGGACCACTTCGCCTTGCCGGCAGACAGCCTGGCCCGCGCATGCGCCCAAGGCAGTTTGCACCGTAATTTCCAGGGCTACACGACGGAGCCAGACCGCGACCTGCTGGGGATAGGCGTGTCGGCCATCAGCCAACTGGGGCGCGTGTACAGCCAGAATCACAAGGATATCGACGCGTATTACGAGGCCATCGATGCCCAGGTGTTGCCTGTTGAGCGTGGGCTGAGTTGTTCGGACGATGATCTGTGGCGCCGTCGGATCATCATGGACATTATGTGCCGGGGCCATCTGGACCTGGCTGCCGCCAGTGGCCAGGATGATCCCGAGCGGGTTTTTGCTCGTGAGTTGCCGCAATTGCGCCAACTGCAGGCCATGGGGTTGCTGCAGTTGGCCGATGGCTGCCTGACCGTAATGGAGCAAGGCTGGTTTTTCGTGCGGGCGATAGCCATGGTGTTCGATGCCCATTTGCGTACAGCGGCCACGCCACCGGGCTTCTCGCGCATTGCGTGATCAGCCGCAGATGTTCTGCTCGAACTTTTCATTCAGATAGAGCGCCAGCGCGAGGTCGTCTGCCAAGCCGAGTTTTTTCATCGCACGACGCTTGTGCGTGCTGATGGTCTTCTTGCTGCGCAGAAGGCGTGAGGCTACCTGGGTGACCGACAATCCCTGCGAAATTTGGCGCAGCACCTCAAGTTCGGCAGTGGTGAGTTGAGAGTCCGGGTGGGCAGGCTCGGTAATCTGCGAACGGCCGTCCTTCCAACCCAGGAATTGGCGACGATCGGCGGCTGTCTGGCGAATGACCTCCACCAGCGTCTCAACCGAGGCCTCTTTGGGTAGATAGGCGTTGGCGCCTGCGCGGTAGGCGGCGAATTCGGTTTCGCTGTTTTTGCCGGCAGAGAAGGTGACAATGGCCATTTCAGGGTGCTGGCGCCGCAGACGGCGAATGAAGTCCATGCCATCCCATGGCTGTCGCGGCAGATAGAAATCGACCACGGCGACATCGCAGGGGTTCTGCTTCAAGGTCTTGGCTAGCGCGTCGGCTTTGGTTTCGACGCATCGGACTTCCAGATCGGTCTGGTTGCGTAGGTAGGCGGCCAGTCCCAGCGTGATGGCAGGATGGTCATCGAGGATGGCGACACGGATCTTATGACTGGGCCGGGACAGCAGCATGTAACGCCGCACGCCGTAGCCCGGATCGGCCGCGTCTTCCGGTCTATCTTGGCCGGGAAGGTGGGAGATGTTGTTCGACATGGCTGATTCCTGGAAAGAGTGCTTCAGAGAAGTGCTTTCGTCCGATCGGAACTGAGCTTCAGTCCGGAGGTTAAAGGGAAATTGCGGGAAAAATCGGGATACTGAAAAATCAGGAAAGGTCCTACATATGTACCTAAATACGCCTTAAATTCGCTTTCCGGCTTTCGGACATCATTCGTGGGGGCGGGGGGCGGGGGGCGGGGGCGGGGGCGGGGGCGAGGATGCACCGCGAAGCGCGGCAAAAGTGCTACAATGCTCTTCTATGGTCAAACCGCGCCGGGCGTGCTTGCTGCGCGGGGTGGCCAAGACCCAATTCCCTAAAAGGCCTATATGTTTTGCGCACCGGCACGAACTACGACTTCGACCTATCGCCCCTTGTCGCGTTAAGTCGTTAGTGGTGTTTGATGTCAGCAGACAATTGAACGCAAAACATAGGCAGATAAAACGCGGCTAGATAGCCGCGTTTTTCGTTTCTCATCCAGGAAACTCGTCGATGGTACAAATCACTTTGCCGGATGGTTCTCAGCGCCAATACCCCGGGCCGGTCACGGTCGCGGAAGTCGCGCAGTCCATCGGAACCGGCCTGGCCAAGGCGGCCTTGGCTGGGCGCGTCACCTTCGAGGGCACCGAGCCCAAGCTGGTCGACACCAGCTATCGTATCGAAGGCGATGCGCGGCTGGCCATCGTCACAGCCAAAGAGGCCGATGGCCTGGATTTGATCCGCCATTCGACGGCCCACCTGTTGGCGTACGCGGTCAAGTCGCTTTATCCGGATGCTCAAGTCACGATCGGGCCGGTGATCGACAACGGCTTCTATTACGACTTCGCCTACAAGCGCCCCTTCACGCCAGAAGACTTGCAGGCGATTGAGAAAAAGATGATCGAACTCGCCCGCAAGGACGAGGTGGTGACGCGCGAAGTGTGGTCCCGCGATGAGGCGGTGGCTTTCTTCAGGGGAATAGGCGAGGCCTACAAGGTAGAAATCATCGCGTCGATTCCGAGCAACGAGAACATCAGCCTGTATCGCGAAGGTGATTTCATCGACCTTTGCCGTGGTCCTCACGTGCCATCCACGGGCAAGCTCAAGGTTTTCAAGCTGATGAAGGTGGCTGGCGCTTATTGGCGTGGAGACAGTAACAACGAGATGCTGCAACGCATCTACGGCACGGCCTGGGCGAGCAAGGAAGAGCAGGATGCTTATCTGCACATGCTCGAAGAAGCCGAGCGGCGCGACCATCGCAAGATCGGCCGTGATCTGGATCTGTTCCATTTCCAGGACGAAGCACCCGGACTCATTTTCTGGCACCCGAAAGGTTGGGCGCTCTGGCAGCAGGTTGAGCAGTACATGCGTGCCGTGTATCGCGATAATGGCTACCAGGAAGTCAAAGCCCCCCAGATTTTGGACCTTTCCTTGTGGAAAAAGACCGGGCACTGGGACAACTACCGCGAAAACATGTTCACGACCGAGTCGGAGAACCGCGTGTATGGCCTCAAACCCATGAACTGCCCGGGGCACGTGCAGATCTTCAACGCCGGGTTGCACTCGTATCGCGAGCTGCCCCTGCGCTACGGTGAGTTTGGCCAATGCCACCGCAACGAGCCGTCGGGTTCGCTGCACGGCATGATGCGTGTGCGCGGCTTTACACAAGATGACGGGCATATTTTCTGTACCGAAGACCAGCTTCAGGACGAGTGCGCGGACTTCACGGTTTTGTTACAGAAGGTGTATCGGGATTTCGGCTTTACCGAAGTGCTGTACAAGGTCGCCTCCCGGCCTGAAAAGCGCATCGGCAGCGACGAGATCTGGGACAAGGCCGAAACGGCCCTGATGGAAAGCCTGCGCCGCACGGGTTGCGAGTTCGAGATCTCGCCGGGAGAGGGGGCTTTCTACGGGCCCAAGGTGGAATACACCTTGAAGGACGCCATTGGCCGTCACTGGCAGTGCGGCACGATTCAGGTGGATTTCTCCATGCCCGTGCGCCTGGGCGCCGAATATGTCGACCCAAGCGACCAGCGTCGCGCGCCGGTGATGCTGCATCGTGCGATTCTGGGTTCGCTGGAACGTTTTATCGGCATGCTGATCGAAAATCATGCCGGCGCAATGCCACCTTGGCTGGCACCGGTGCAGGCCGTTGTATGCTGCATTTCCGAGCCCTCGGCCGATTATGCGGCCAAAATCACACAAAGCCTGAAAAAACAAGGCTTTAGGGTCCAGGCCGATTTGCGTGGTGAAAAAATCACTCGTAAAATCCGGGAACACAGCCTGCAAAAGGTTCCGTACATCCTTGTCGTAGGCGACAAGGAGGCTCAAAACGGAACCGTCGCCGTACGTGGACTTGGTGGCCTGGATCTGGGCGCCATTCCTTTCGACGACTTTGTCGCTCGCCTGAACGAGGACGTCGCCAGTCGGCGCAATGTCGTTCAGCCGGATGCCAAAGCTGTTTAATCTTTCTAGGAGTTTTCAACATCGCCACTGAAAAAAGCATTCGCATCAACGGTGAAATCCGCGTCCCCGAGGTGCGCCTCATAGGTCTGGAGGGAGAGCAACTGGGTATCGTCAAGATTACCTATGCTTTCCGTCTGTCGGAACAAGCTGACGTGGATCTGGTCGAAATCGCGCCTAATGCCGAGCCGCCAGTCTGCCGTTTGATGGACTACGGCAAGTTCAAGTACCAGGAACAAAAGCGGCAGGCCGAAGCGCGTTCCAAGCAGAAGGTCATCCAGGTCAAGGAAGTGAAATTCCGCCCTGCGACCGACGATGGCGACTATCAGGTCAAGCTGCGCAATCTGCGCCGCTTCCTGGAAGAGGGTGATAAGGCCAAAGTGACGCTGCGCTTTCGCGGACGCGAAATGGCTCACCAGGAGCTCGGTATGCGGGTGCTGGAGCGAGTGCGCGACGATCTGACCGAAGTGGCTCAGGTCGAGGCGATGCCCAAGCTCGAAGGCCGCCAGATGGTCATGGTGCTTGCACCGAAGAAAAAAGCGAGCGCAACCAAGGCCGACGCGGCCAGTTGATTCCGCTAGTCCGGCCCGGATCTTCCTCAGGGAAGGCTCCGGGCCGGTTTGCGTTGATTGCTCCACCAAGGGTGGGGCATGGCGTGCCGCCCGGCTGCGCTACGACGTATTTATCGGCTCCGTTCTGGGTGTCCAGGAAGCGGGGCAGAGGTGTCAGGTAACGTAATGCACGTCTTGTTCATCATCGATCCTTTGCCCCAGCTCAAGGCATACAAGGACAGCTCTGTGGCCATGATGCGCGCGCTCGTCGCTCGCGGACATACGCTAAGCGTGGCTTTGCAGGGTGATATTTATATCGAAGCAGGCACGGTCTGCGCGCATAGCCAACCCATCGAGCTGGTCGACGGCGCTGATCTGCACGGTCATGACTGGTGGCGCGACACGGGTGCGCAGTCCGATGTGCCGCTGGCGGAGTTTGGTGCCGTGCTCATGCGCAAGGATCCGCCTTTTGATATGGAGTACGTCTACTCCACGCATTTGCTCGAGTATGCCCAGGCTCAGGGCGCCAAAGTCTTCAACGGCGGAGCAGCGATTCGTAATCACCCCGAAAAGCTCGCTATTACCGAAGTGGCGGAACTGACCCCCCCAACGCTGGTCACCCGCAACATGGACCGCATCAAGGCCTTTCATGCCTTGCATGGCGATGTGATCGTCAAACCGCTCGACGGTATGGGCGGCACGGGTATTTTTCGTCTCCAGCCGAATGAGGCCAACCGCAACGCCATCCTGGAGACGCTGACCGACAACGGCACGCGCACCATCATGGCGCAGCGCTACATTCCCGAGATCGTCAAGGGCGACAAGCGCATCCTGATCATCGGTGGCGAGGCAGTGCCTTATTCGCTGGCGCGTATTCCTCTGGCTGGTGAGACGCGGGGCAATCTGGCTGCTGGTGGCCGAGGGGTGGCGCAGCCGCTTTCCGGGCGCGATCTGGAGTTAGCGCGCGTGGTGGCAGCCCGGACCGCCGGCCGTGGGTTGTTGCTCATCGGACTGGATGTGATTGGTGACTACGTGACGGAAATCAACGTCACCAGCCCGACCTGCTTTGTCGAAATCACCGAGCAGACGGGCTTTGACGTTGCCGACATGTTCGCTCAGGCGCTTGAGCGCGCTGCTGCTTGACCTCGACTCGGCCATGACAGGGATCGTTATCGTCGTCCATGCCCCGTTGGGCAGCGCCATGCGCGAGAGCGTGCGGCATGTCCTGGGTGATACCACGGATGTGCTAGCGGTGCATGACATCCTGCCGCAGGACTTGCCGGATGATTTGGTACCGCAGGTCTTGCAGGATATTCTGCGAGTCAACAGAGGGCAGGGTGTGCTGGTGTTGACGGATCTCATCGGCGCGACGCCAGCCAATATCGCCAAACGCGCAGTGGCCGATGCCCAGGCTAGCGGCGTGCAATGCTGCGTGTTAGCTGGTCTGAACACGCCCATGCTGCTTCGGGCATTGACCTACCGCAATCTGTCATTGGCCGAAACACGTGAAAAAGCGTTGGCAGGAGGGGTGCAGGGCTGCTTGCGTGTAGACTGATGCGGGGTTCGCCCTGACAATCCACCCAGCACGGCTTGCGGGCCGTGATCAAAAAACAAAATATGCCTACGTTAGATATTGTCATCAGCAATAAACTTGGCTTGCACGCCCGGGCGGCAGCCAAACTCACGCAGCTCGCCAGCAAGTTCAACAGCGAGATTTTCATTGCCCGCGGTGCGCAGCGCGTCAACGCTAAAAGCATCATGGGCGTGATGATGCTGGCCGCAGGTCTGGGGGTCACGGTCAAGATCGATGCATCCGGTGCCGATGCTGATCAAGCCCTGGCTGAGATTCAATCTCTGTTCGATAACAAATTCGGTGAGCAAGAGTAGACGCGAAGAGGGGAGGACTCTCGGCGCCATGGTTGCTCCGGCGCCGCTAGCTGTGTCCGATGACGGGGTTGGTCTTGCCAACCCCGTATTGTCTTTGTTCGGCAAGGGTGTCGCACGGGGTTACGCTATCGGCCGGGCTGTGGTCATGGGCGCAGCGGCTCTCGAGGTGGCGCATTATCGTATTGCCGCGGAAGATGTGGGTGCCGAATGTCATCGCCTGACGCAGGCACTTGTGCAGGCGCAAGCCGACTTGCTCGAGTTGGCCGATAGCTTGCCGGAAGACGCGCCGCGCGAATTGGGTGCCATGCTCAACGTGCATCGTCTGCTTATTGGCGATCCGCTGTTGGCCGAACAGGCGCGTACCATGATTGCCGAACGCTTTTACAACGCCGAGTGGGCGTTGACTGCTCAGGGCCAGATCCTGAGCGAGCAGTTCGACGCCATGGAGGACGAGTATCTGCGCGAGCGAGGAGGCGACGTACGCCAGGTCATCGAACGGGTCTTGCAGGTGCTGTCCGGCACCTCGACCTTGTTGCCCGATGGCTCCAGCGTGGATGGCGATGATGCGCTGGTGGTGGTGGCACATGATATTTCTCCCGCTGACATGCTGCGCCTGCGTGGCGGACGTTTTGCGGCCTTTGTCACAGACCTGGGCGGGCCCACGTCGCACACCGCCATCGTGGCACGCAGCATGGGGGTGCCCGCCGTAGTGGCGATGGGCAATGCGCGCGAACTGGTTCGCGATGGTGATGTGTTGATTGTCGATGGTGCCTCCGGAGTACTGGTGGTCAATCCCTCGGCGGCCATTCTCGACGAGTATCGCGCCCGTCAGTGCGCTTATGCGCAAGAGCGTGCCGAGCTTGCGCTGCTCAGAGATGTGCCGGCCATCACGCTCGATGGCATAGACGTCAAGCTTGAAGCCAATATCGAACTTCCGGAGGAAGCCGCGCTGGCCCTGGCTAGTGGTGCCGATGCGATCGGTTTGTTTCGTAGCGAGTTTCTCTTCATGGGCCGGGCCGATTTGCCTGGCGAAGAGGAGCAGTACCACGCCTACGTTTCGGTGGTCCGGACCATGGCAGGTCGACCCGTCACGATACGCACGCTGGATATTGGTTCAGACAAAACCTTGGACGGCGAGGCGACCGTCGCGACCAATCCTGCCCTGGGCCAGCGAGCCATTCGATATTGTCTGGCGCGCCCGGACATGTTTGCCAGTCAGTTGCGGGCCATTCTGCGTGCGTCGGCTCACGGCCCGGTGCGCATGCTGGTTCCCATGATCGCCCACATGCACGAAGTCAAAGCGGTGTATGCCGCGCTGGATGCCGCGCGTCGGGAGCTAGATCTCAGAGGGCAGGCCTATGCGGCAAAAATGGAAGTCGGTGCCATGGTCGAAGTACCTGCCATGGCGATCGCGATCGAGCCTTTTGCCCAGGCGCTGGACTTCCTATCCATCGGTACCAATGATTTGATTCAGTACACGCTGGCCATCGATCGGGGTGATCACGATGTGGCTGGCTTGTATGACCCCTTGCATCCGGCGGTCCTGCGTTTGATTGCCGCGACCATCAACGCCGGTGAGCGGGCTGGCAAGCCGGTTGCCGTGTGTGGCGAGATGGCGGGCGATGCGCGGCTGACACGGCTGTTATTGGGGCTGGGGTTGAAGGAGTTCTCCATGCATCCGCAGCAACTGCTCGACGTCAAACGTGAGGTCAGGCGGGCGCATTCGAATGCATTGCGCGTAAAGGTGGCTTCCGTGATCAACCGGGCCTTGCCCGTGGACCTGGATCACCTCGAGCAGGCTTGATCGGTGTTGGGCCGAACGGGGCCGGCCACGTGCCGGCCCTTGTTTTGTCAAGCGAACCCGGATCCTGCCGACTGAGGCGACGGGCGATACCGCGCTGCGCAGCAGGGGCGGGCCCTGAGCCCGATGAGCAAGCCGGTCTGGGTGGCGCCAGCCAGCCTGGCCGCCAGGATTTGAAAACCCATCGAACGCAAGGCCGATGCAAAAACCGCCGCCAGCAGGTTTTGACCCAATCCGGCGCCAGTGGCGATCTCGGCCACCCAGGTGCCGGATCGTAGGCCCTATCGCCCCCAGAACGCCTCGGGTTCAGGCCAGCGAGGCCTGCATGGTGATCTTGGCGTTGAGCACCTTGGACACCGGGCACCCTGCCTTGGCCTTGGCGGCCGCTTCCTGAAATGCCGCGTCGCTGGCATTGGGGATGCTCGCCACGACGATCAGGTGGATGGCCGTTATCGCGAACCCATCATCGGTTTTGTCCAGCGTGACCTCGGCGGAGGTGTCGATGCGTTCGGCGGTCAGCCCTGCCTCACCCAGCACATTGGATAGCGCCATGGAAAAACAACCCGCGTGGGCCGCCCCAATGAGTTCTTCGGGGTTGGTGCCGGGTTCATCCTCAAAACGGGTTTTGAAGCCGTAGGGCTGGCTCTTGAGTGCGCCGCTCTGGGTGGAGATGCTGCCCTTGCCGTTCTTCAGGTCGCCTTGCCAGACGGCAGATGCTGTCTTTTTCATGAGGAAACTCCTGTTAGCGTGATGAGGGAGACCAGCTCCCAGCCGGTCCATCATATCGTCCCATGGCCTAAGTGGAAAATCGTGAGGGGATGCGGCCATAATGCAACCAGGAGGCTGCCATGTTGAACATCAATAGCACCGCCACGCGCAAGGCGCTGGCTTTTCCGTCCGTGATTGCCACATTGCGAGCCGCTTTTCGCGGTGGGTATACGGTGCCAGCGCGGCACGTGCACCACATCAAGGCCGAAGGCCGACAGGGAACCTCCCTGATAATGCCGGCCTGGAGCGAGGCGGGGTATTACGGTGTGAAGGTAATCAACATCTTTGCCGAGAACACTCGCGACGGCTTGCCAGGGCTACATGCGAGTTACGCACTGTATTGCGCACGTACCGGCGTGCCGTTGGCCCAGATCGATGGGAATGTGGTGACGGCGTTCCGTACGGCAGCGGCTGCCGCACTGGGAGCGGACTATCTGGCCAGGCGCGACGCGCAGCGGCTGTTGGTGCTCGGCAGCGGCCGCATTGCGGGCTTGGTGCCAGCTGCCATGCGTGCCGTGCGCCCCATTGAAGAGGTCATGGTCTGGAATGTGCGCCAGCAGGGCGCCCAGGCATTGGCGCGGCGGTTGTGCGATGAGGGATTTCGTGCGTGGGCGGTCACAGATCTGCAGACCGCTGTGAGCAGGGCAGATATTGTCAGTTGCGCCACCTTGTCCACCACGCCTTTAGTGCGTGGAGAATGGTTGCGCGGTGGGACTCATCTCGATCTGATCGGCAGTTTCACCCCGGAAATGATGGAGGCGGACCCGGCGTGCTTTGCAGGCACTTCCGTCTACGTCGATACCGACGAGGCGCCGACCAAATCGGGCGACCTGCTAGAGGCCTTCAAGGCAGGCACGCTGCGCATGCCAGATATCCGCGGCACGTTGTTTGATCTTGTCCGCGGGCAGGTCAGTGGCCGCAGCGAAGACGGGCAGATCACGGTTTTCAAGGCCGTTGGTAGCGCGCTGGAGGATCTTGCTCTGGCTGCTTTGGTGTACGAGGCGTACGCTGCCGAGCCCGAGCTCGTAATGAGCCAGGCACGTACGGCAGAGACATAGGGCAAAATACGTATGCAGGCGGTTACGGGACCGCCGTCAGGCTTTTTCCTTCCATACGGAATCCAATCATGTCCTCCATTGTTCAGCGATGCGCCGCGCTTGCGGTTGCCATGGGTTGCGCCTTCGGCGCGCAGGCCGACGTCGTCATCGGTGTGGATGTCTCCACCACCGGTCCGGCCGCAGCCATCGGTATTCAAACCAACAACGCCATTCGCCTCTGGCCCAGCACGCTGGGTGGCCAGCCTGCGCGCTATGTCGTATTGGACGATGGCACCGACGTCAGCCGCGCGGTCAAGAACATGCGCAAGTTGACATCGGAAGACAAGGTTGACGCCATCGTAGGGCCCAACACCACCGCGGCGGCGCTGGCTGGACTGGATGTGCTGGCCGAAACAGGTACACCCATGGTGGCGCTGGCTGCCTCGGCCGTCATTGTCGAGCCGGTATCCGATCCCAAGCGAACCTGGGCATTCAAAATGCCGCAGAACGACTCGCTCATGGCTTCGGTGCTGGTCCAGGACATGAAAAAGAAGGGGGTTAAATCGGTGGCCTTCATCGGGTTCGCCGATTCCTATGGCGACAGCTGGTGGAAGGAGTTTTCCGCGGCTGCCAAGGCTGCAGGCCTGGATATCGTGGCGCAGGAGCGCTTCCAGCGCACAGACGCTTCCGTCGTGGGGCAGGCGCTTAAGGTCATCGGGGCCAAGCCGGATGCTGTCTTGATCGCCGGGGCCGGTACACCGTCGGCGCTGCCGCAAAAGACCCTGCTCGAGCGTGGTTACAAGGGGCCTATCTATCAAACTCACGGCATCGGTACGCTGGAATTTTTGCAGGTGGGCGGACGGGACGTTGAAGGCACGTTGTTTCCGACGGGACCGGCCGTGGTGGCACGTGAGCTTCCCGCGGACAATCCGGTCAAGAAGGTTGCCATGGACTTCGCCGAAAAGTATGAGGCCGAGCATGGTGCGCACAGCTTGACGCAGTTCGCCGGCGACGCTTATGGTGCCTGGATGTTGCTGGACTCGGCAGTTGCCCGAGCCCTGAAATCGGGCGCCAAGCCGGGTACGCCTGAATTTCGCCGCGCCTTACGGGATGCGCTGGAGAACACGCGGGATTTGGCCGTGCCCAATGGCGTGCTCAACATCAGCGCGAAGGACCATCAAGGGTTTGACGAGCGTGCCCGCGTCATGGGTGTGATTAAGGATGGCAAATTCTCTTATGCGGGACAACCCTGATATATACCCGGGTTAAATAGTCGTTGCCCTAGGGGGCAGGTCTGATCCTGCCCCTTTTTGTTGAAATTTGATTCGTACTCAAATCATTTATTCGCATAATATTCTTGGTGAACTAATTATCGGGACACCAAGATGACAACAACGACGAGCGGGTTCTGGACCAAGCGAGTGCTTGCTGCGGCCACTCTCACTGCACTGGCGGCGTGTGATTCAGGGAGCAACAATGTCGCTCCTGCATCGCAGGAGAAGCAGAGCAGCACGCAGGACACGCTCCAGGCCGCGAAGAGCGCGGGTCGTATACGCATCGGTTATGCCAACGAGGCTCCCTATGCCTTCATGGACAGCCAGAACGCCCGGGTGAGCGGGGAGTCCGTTGAGGTGGCGCGCGTGGTGCTCAAACGCATGGGCATCAATGAGGTGGACGGGGTCTTGACCGAATTCGGCTCTCTCATCCCCGGGTTACAGGCCCGGCGTTTCGACATCATCGCCGCCGGGATGTACGTCACTCCTGAGCGCTGCAAGCAGGTGGCCTTCTCCAATCCCACCTATGGCGTGGATGAGGGCTTTTTGGTTCCCAAGGGCAACCCCAAGCAATTGCACAGTTTCGAGGACGTCGCCAACAAGCCAGACGCGAAACTGGGTGTTGTGGTAGGCGCAATCGAGGGCGATTACGCGCGGGACTCGAAGGTCGATGCCGGTCAGATGGTGGTCTTCCCGGATGCGGTCAGTGCGTTTTCAGGGGTGCAGGCCGAGCGCGCTGACGCGTATGCGGCTACTGCGCTGACGATCAACGATCTGCTGAACAAGGTACAGGATGGCGGGGGGATGGAGCGTGCGCAGCCTTTCAAGAACCCAGTCATTGACGGTAAGGAGGCACGTGGTTATGGGGCGTTCGCCTTTCGCAAGGAGGACAAAGCGTTTGCGGATGCGTTCAATGCCGAGCTGGCCAAGTTTTTGGGCACTGAAGAGCACGCCAAACTCGTGGCCCCTTTTGGATTTACCAAAGCGGAGTTACCTGGCGACGTGACGGCCGCCAAGCTGTGCGGCACGCCTTGAGGGCGCGGTCATGGACTCGTTACCTGAACTGATAGGCCCGCTATGGCAAGGTTTACTGGTGACCTTGCGTATTACGCTCGGCGCGGCGCTCTTGGCTATTCCGCTTGCCATCCTGGCCGGTTTGGCCAGATTGTCCAGTCAGGCATGGCTGCGGATGATTTCTCTGGTCTATGTCGAGGTATTCCGCGGCACGTCGGCGCTGGTGCAACTTTTCTGGTTCTACTTTGTACTGCCGATGTTCGGTGTGCGCTTACCGGCGATTCTCGTTGGCATCGTGGTGTTGGCGCTAAATGCCGGAGCCTATGGAGCAGAGGTCGTGCGTGGAGCGATCCAGGCGGTGCCCGCCGGGCAGCGCGAAGCCGGCGTGGCGTTGAATTTCACACGTCGTCAGGTCATGCGGCGCGTGATTTTGCCTCAAGCGTTTGCGGCCATGCTGCCGCAGGCCGGCAATCTGCTTATCGAGTTGCTCAAGAATACGGCACTCGTGTCCCTCATCACGATTACAGACCTGACGTTTCGCGGGCAATTGCTGCGTAGCGAGACACTGCAGACCACAGAGATCTTCAGCATCATGCTGCTGATGTATTTCGCCGTGGCGCTATGCATCACGGGCGCGGTGCGTTGGCTTGAGAAAAGGGTGCGGATCCAATGACTCCTATTTTTGATTGGAAATTCGCCTGGGAAATCCTGCCATCGCTGGGTTCGGCCTTGCTGGTGACGGTGCAGGCCACCATCCTGGGAATGTTGTTTGCCGTCGTGTTCGGTTTGGTCTTGGCCCTATTGCGCCGCTCTCCCTGGAAGGCCGTATCGTGGACTGCAGGCCTGGTAGTGGAGTTCGTGCGTAGCACGCCACTGCTTGTGCAGATGTACTTTCTGTTTTACGTGCTGCCTTCGCTGGGCCTGAGCATGTCGCCCCTGATCACGGGTGTGCTTGCACTGGGACTGCACTATGCCGCGTATTGCTCCGAGGTCTATCGCGCCGGCCTCGAGGGCGTGCCGCGCGGCCAGCACGAAGCGGCTATCGCCTTGAATCTCTCGCCTTGGCGCACAGCGGTTGACATCATCCTGCCGCAGGCTATTCCCCCGGTGGTGCCGGCGCTGGGCAACTACCTGATTGCCATGTTCAAGGACACCCCTCTGTTGTCGGCCATTACGGTGGTCGAACTGCTTCAGAAAAGCAAAATCATCGGTTCGAGCACATTTCGCTATACCGAATCGCTGACACTGGTGGGGATTATCTTTCTGGTGCTGAGCCTGATCGCTGCCTGGGGCGTACGCCGTCTGGAGGGCCGCTTGAAAGTCATTTATGGAGGTGCGTGATGAGCGCGAGCATACTTCTGAAGAATCTGCGCAAGCGCTACGGTGAACACGAAGTGCTGCGTGGCATAGATCTGGAAATTCCTGCAGGCCAGACGCTTTCCATCATCGGGCCTTCAGGCTCGGGGAAATCCACGTTGCTGCGTTTGCTCATGACGCTGGATCGCCCCAGTGATGGGGAAATCGAGATCGATGGTGTCTCGATGTGGCACGATGCTCAGGGCAGGCTGGCCGACCCTCATTCAGCGCACGTGCGCCAGGTGCGCAGCAAGATAGGAATGGTTTTCCAGCATTTCAATCTCTTTCCTCGCATGACGGCATTGGGTAATGTGATGGAGGCGCCGCTGCGGGTACTGGGTTTGCGGCGCGAGGAGGCCGAAGCCCGTGGCCGGGAGTATCTCGAGCTCGTTGGTCTGGGGGATAAGCTGGACGCGCATCCCGCGCGGCTGTCGGGGGGCCAGAAACAACGAGTGGGCATCGCGCGCGCCTTGGCGATGCGCCCTGATGTCATGCTCTTTGATGAGGTGACCTCGGCACTGGACCCCGAATTGGTGGGCGGGATCTTGCAGATCCTGAGTGATCTGTCGGCCAAGAAAGACATGACGATGATCATCGTCACGCATCAGATGAAGTTTGCCGAGCGTAGTTCCGATCGAACGCTTTTCTTCGACGAAGGGAATATCGTCGAGGATAGGCCCTCTTCGGAATTGTTTGCGGATCCTCAGCAAGAGCGTACCCGGCAGTTCCTGCAAAGCGTCATCGAGGCAGAGTAGCCGCTGTCGGCGGCTGGAGAAGGGGCAGGCTGCGGCGCTGCCCCTTGGCATCAGGCGCGCCCAGTGCTGCCGAAACCACCGGCACCGCGCTCCGAATCACCGAATGTTTCCACCACGTTGAAGCTGACTTGCACGACCGGCACGATGACCAACTGCGCCAGGCGCTCCATGGGTTCCAGCGTAAAAGCGGTCTGACCACGATTCCAGGTCGACACCATCAATTGGCCCTGATAGTCGGAGTCAATCAGCCCGACCAGATTGCCCAGCACGATGCCGTGTTTGTGGCCCAGGCCCGACCTGGGCAGAATGACAGCGGCATAACCCGGGTCAGCCACATGGATGGCCAGTCCGGTGGGGACGAGAACGGTGGCACCGGGCTCGATAACGAGGGCTTGGTCGATGCACGCACGCAGGTCCAGGCCGGCGGAGCCGGGCGTGGCGTAGGCGGGTAGACAGTCGCGCATGCGCGCGTCAAGGATTTTTAGATCGACAGATTTCATTGCGGGAATGTAAAAAGTAAAGACGCAAGCCTAACAGAGGCTCACGGCTTCGGAGGCAGGTTCAGGGGCGGCAGCACGCGCGTTGCAGCGCGAGATTGCTCGCGTTTGCGGGCAGCCCCGCGAAACAACCACAATCCGACCAAGGCAGGAATGATGAAGCGTCCCGCGCTCTGGTGTTCGTGAGCCAGATAGGACGCGAAGTTCCAGACGGCCAAGCAGATCACGATGAAGCCCAGCAACGCTTGCCGCGAACTGGCTTGGCGCAGGCTGGCTTGCTGAGCCAAGGTCGGCTGGCCGGCGGGCGTGGCAGTTGCAGGCGAGAGGGCTGCCGGCACACTGGCCGGTTTGGCTCGGCGAAGACGTGGGGGCGGCACATGGCCGCGCGGTACTTCGCCCGGCGATTGCCCGGTCACGCTTGTCTCGGAGCCCAGGCCTTGGCGCGATAGCTCTTCAACGTAGCGCGCGAAATCGCCATTTTTGGGTTCGCCGTAGATGGACATGGTATTCCTGATCAGGAGTTTTACCGGCCGCGATGAGCAGCCAGGCGGCGCTTTTTCAACAAACTGGTGGCCAGCCACAATCCGATCACCACGGATACCAGTGCCGCGGCGATCAGGCCGAATTGTTGGCTCTGGCGGGCGGCGGCCAGGCCACGCGCGGCGAAGTAGCCCGGCGCCAGCATAGCGGGTAGCCAGACGATTGCGGAGAGGATGTTGGCAATCTGAAAGCGCGCGTGGTTCATGCGCATGATGCCGGCCACCGTGGGTATGGTCGAACGGATCGGCCCGAGAAAGCGCCCCAAAAAGACAGAGGCAAATCCATAACGATAGAAAAACAGCCGTGCGCGGGCGACAGCCGTGCGCTGGGTCGACAGGGGCCAGCGTCGTGTGACGCCCGGGCCCAGCCAACGACCGATCAAGTAGGAGATGGCGTCGCCTAGCACCGCACCAGCCACTCCCCAAATCAGAATGGTGCCAACAGACAAAGTCCCCGCTCCGATCAGTCCTCCGGTTAGCAGCATCAATGCGGTGGCCGGGATGATTAGGCCCAGGATGAGCATCGATTCGCCTAACGTAAGCAAAAAGGTGATGGGGCCGGCCCAGTCCTGATTGGCTTCTATGAATGTCCCGATTTTGGCGATGTATGAATCCATGGGAAAACCGCTGAGATCAATCCTGTATCTTAACGCCTGTGTAGCGCAGCCAGGCGGCGTCGGTTCGAGCAGCCGGGCACTAGCAGACTAGGGCAGGACAGGCGGACATATGGACTCGGTAACACAGGCAGTGTTGGGTGCGGGTATACAGGCGACATTGCTGGGGCGCTGGCAGGGGCGGCGCGCGTTGGTGTATGGGGCTATTCTGGCTACTTTACCGGATCTGGATGTCGTGATTTCCTATCCCGACCCGGTGTTCAGCATGACCTATCACCGGGGCTTTTCGCACTCGATCTTCGTGCTGACGGCGTTGGCGGCCCTACTGGCATGGCTGATACGTAAGCGTTGGCCGGGTGCGCCTTACTTCATCGGGCGCCTGTTTCTGACCGTGTGGCTGGTCCTGATCACGTATCCCTTGCTGGATGCGTTTACGGTGTATGGCACGCAATTGTTCTGGCCGCTGGCCTTCACGCCGGAGAGTTGGTCGGCGGTGTTCATTATCGATCCGCTCTATACCGTTCCTCTCCTGCTTGCCGTGCTGGCGGCGGCAGCCGTGGGTGTGAGCCGCACCATGTAGCGCATTCTGGCCGCCACCCTCGTGTTCAGTACGGCTTATCTCTTTGCCGGCTTGGCCGGGCGTTTCATGGCTGAGCGCGAGGTGACGGCTGCCTTGCAGGCGCGTGGCCACCAGGTGACACAGGTGCTGGCAACGCCTACGCCGTTGAATATTCTTTTGTGGCGTGTCGTGGCGAAAACCGACGCAGATGAGTATTACGAGGCGCTGAGCGGCTGGCTGGATGGTTCGCCGCCGCAATTGCTCGCGCAGTCCCTTAATCGTGATCTGGGCAAGGTGCTCGGTGATGATCCGCAATTGGCCCGTTTGCGCTGGTTTACCAACGACTGGCTGCGTTACGACGTGCTGGATGATACGTTGGTGGTGACTGATTTGCGTATGGGGCTACCCGGCTACTATACGTTTCGTTTTGCCATGGGCGAGCGCCACGGCCCGGATTGGCAAGCGATCACTCCCCGGCGCTGGCCGAGCCAGCGCGGTGGATGGCCTGAATTTCGCCAATTGCTGGCGCGCATCGCCGGCACGCCTTTGCCGCTGGCCGATTGGGCCCAGCGCAACTTTGACTGAAGCATCCTGATCATGAACGCACTGCTTTTGAGCAACTCGGCCAGCTCGGCTGGTTATTTGATTCACGCTCAGCCCTGGCTGTCGGAGCTGACTTCGACGCTGACCGGTAGTGGCCCGGCGTTGTTCGTGCCCTTTGCGGGGGTGACGCGCACCTGGGACGACTACACGCAGCAGGTCGCCGATGCGTTGTTGCCGGCGGGCATCGCTATACGGGGGCTGCATCAGGAGGCCGATCCGGCCTGCGCGCTGGCCGAGGCACGGCTCATCATCGTGGGCGGCGGCAATACTTTTCAACTGCTGCGCGAGTTGCGCCGGCGCGGCCTGTTGTCGTTGATCGCCGAGCGAGTGCGTGCCGGCCAGGCAGGGTATGTGGGCTGGAGCGCTGGCGCCAATATTGCCGCGCCCACCATTTGCACCACCAATGACATGCCCATCGTGGATCCGGGCGGTTTCGAGGCGCTGGATCTGGTGCCGTTCCAGATCAACCCGCACTACACGACTGCCCATCCGCCCGGCCATCTGGGCGAGACGCGCGATCAGCGCATTGCCGAATTCTGCGCCATCCATCCGCAACGCAAGGTGGTGGCGCTGCCGGAAGGAAGTGCCCTGCGTCTGGATGCGCGTGGCTTGGCGTTGCTGGGTACGCACCCGGCCTTGCTGTTTCATGGCGCGGTAGCGGCGCAGGCGTTGGCACCAGGCAAGCTATCTCTGCTTTGAAAAATGCGCCGCCCTCGCTCAGACGAGGTCGAGCAAAGGCGGCCCCGGCTCGTTTTTCACGGTCTGCATGACAACATGGGTATAGAAGGCCTCGACGTTTTCGTCTTGGTCGAAATGCCGGTCGGCGAAAGCCAGATAGTCGTCCATATTGTTCATGTGGACGATGATCACACAGGAAATTCGGCCAGTCACCAGATAGCACTGGGTCACGGCCGGCTCGGCCAGCAACGCTTGCATGAGTTTGCGCCGGTATTCCGACCCATGCCGGCTGAATTCAATGGTGACGATGGCCGTCAATGCGCGGCCGGTGTGTTTGGTGTCCAGCAATGCGACGACGCGCTGGATGACGCCGGTTTCCTTCAGGCGGGCAACTCGCCGCAGACAGGCTGAAGGCGAAAGACCGACTTCATCGGCCAAAGCGGCATTGGACAGGTCCGCATCCCGCTGCAGTATCGAAAGGATACGGTGGTCTAGTGGGTCTAACAACATGGCGCAATTTTATTGTGAGTCGTGCGCGATTTATAGCGTATTTTTTTATCTGCAGGCAACGAAAGGCGTCCATGTTGTGAAGCTTCCACGCTATGCTGCCCGGTTTTCGCACACAAAAGCCGATACTCATGCTTGCTTATGTCCGTCGCGTGCTAAGCCGCAGCCTGCGTTTGTTCATTGCCTTGGCCAAGGTGATGCTGCCCATCATGTTGCTGGTGCAGCTGGGTCAATGGATGGGATGGGTTGACGTTCTCGGCCATTATTTCGCACCGGTAATGGGCTGGTTGAACCTGCCAGCACAAGCAGCACTGATATGGATGGCAAGTATTTTTGTTGGCGTCTACGGCGCGCTGGCCGCTTTGGCTGGCCTGGCGGGGGGGCTGGATATCACTGCCGGGCAATTCAGTGCGCTCGCGGCCATGGTGTTGCTTGCGCACAATTTGCCCGTCAAGCAGGCCATCGTGCGCCGTGCTGGGGCCAGTTTCTGGGCCACGGCGGGTTTGCGCCTGGTCATGGCTCTGGCCTACGGCGCGGCGGTCTCCTGGACCTGCCACGCGTTGGGAGTGCTTTCGCAGCCAATGTCTTTTGCGTGGATGCAAGGGCAACAGGCCAGCGCGGCGGAATTAAGTCTGTGGCAATGGTTGCAAGGGACGGCGGTGTCGATGGCGCTGACCTTTGCCGTGATCGCCGCCTTGCTCGTCTTGCTGGACATCATGCAGCGTTGCGGCCTGACCGCAGCGCTGACGCGCGTTCTGACTCCGGTGTTGCGTTGGTCAGGGTTAGACCCTCAGGTCGCGCCAGTCACGATGCTGGGTGTGACCTGCTCCCCGTGATTAGTACGAAATCGATGTAGAGTCCGTTCCCAAAGGAATGGCAATGAAGAAACGATTTACGGAAGAGCAAATCATCGGCGTGCTCAAGGAAGCCGATGCAGGTGCCAAGCCCGCAGAGTTGTGCCGCAAGCACGGAATCTCCGAGGCAACGTACTACAACTGGAAGGCGAAGTTCGGTGGCATGACGGTGTCGGACGCTCAGAGGCTCAAGGAGCTGGAGCAGGAGAACAACAAGCTCAAGAAGCTGTTGGCCGAGTCGATGCTGGACAAGGCGGCGCTTCAGGATCTGCTAAGCCGAAAGTAGTCAGCCCGCAGGCCAAACGCGAGGCGGTCAGGACATTAATGACCGAGCGCGTGGTTCGCCCAGCGGCAATCGCGCCGAATCAGAGTTGGTCAATGGACTTTGTGGCCGACGGCCTAGCCTATGGCCGCCGATTCCGCTGTTTGACTATCGTCGATGACTACACTCGCGAATGCCTGGCCATCGAGGTCGATACGTCGTTGCCGGGACTGCGTGTTGCCATGGTGCTGCAACGGCTGGCGGAGATGCGTGGCCTGCCGCGATCTATTACCGTGGACAACGGGCCAGAGTTCGCCGGAAGAGCCTTGGACGCCTGGGGGCCTACCAAGCAGGCGTAAAGCTGTCGTTTATTCGGCCGGGTAAGCCGGTGGAGAACGCTTATATCGAAAGTTTCAACGGCAAGTTCCGCGACGAATGCCTTAACGAGCACTGGTTCTTGTCCCTGCGACAGGCTAAAAGCTTGATCGAAAACTGGCGAGTCGAGTACAACACCGATCGGCCTCACAGCGCGCTCGGATATTTAACGCCGGCGCAATTCGTGCAGGCTCATCAGAAAGAAGGTCTTTTACCCCTGGGCTCTATGTCGGTGCCGTACTAAATCTGGGGGCAGGTCAGGGGGGTGCTCATCATCGATGAAGCCCAGCGTATGCAACTGTCGGCGCGCACCCGCTTTCTGGCTCTTTGCTGGTTGTCACTATCGCACTCGTTGATCGAGGACACATTGCTCTTGCTGGCAGTGGGAGCCAATGTGTGGATCGTGTTGCTGGGGCGTGTCGTTCTAACGTTGCTGGTCGTGGCGGGGCTGGCGCGCCTGTGGCCTCTGAGCCCGGGCATGGCGCCCGGCAAAGCGTTAGGCATCCGGTGGCTGGAAAGCTGCCTCAGGCCTGGACGTTGCCTTGCGCAAAGCGGCCCGCGATCTCGGCTATCAGCCGGCGGGCGGCATCCAACTTGGGTGCGGCCGGCAACGGATGCGCGCCCAGGGCATCGAACAGCACCAGTTCGGTCGTATCCGCATCCATCACTTTATGCGCCAGATTACCCACCAATAGAGGGATGCCCTTGCGCTGGCGCTTGGCCTCGGCGTGCTCCGACAGTTTCTCGGTTTCGGCCGCGAAACCGACGCACCATGGGCCCTTGGGCAAACGCGCGACTTCGGCCAGGATGTCAGGATTGGGTTCGAACTCCATGCGGGGCTGACCGCCACCCTCGCTGTCCTTCTTGAGCTTTTGGTTGGCGGGATTCTTGACGCGCCAGTCTGCGACGGCCGCCACAGCCACAAAAATATCCGCGTCGTGAGCGTGAGCCATGACGGCGTCGTACATCTGTTGCGCGGTCATGACTTGTATGGCCATCACGCCACGCGGTACCAGCAACGCGGTCGCGCCGGTCACCAGCGTGACACGTGCCCCCGCTTCGTGGGCGGCGCGCGCCAATGCATAGCCGGTTTTGCCCGAGGAGCGGTTGGTCAGCACACGAACCGGATCGACCGGCTCGGAGGTCGGGCCCGCCGTCAACAGCAGATGGCGCCCGGCCAACAACTTGGGTTGAAAAAATGCAATCAGATCCGCAAGGATTTCGTGTGGCTCGAGCATGCGCCCCGAACCTGTTTCGCCACAGGCTTGTTCGCCAGCCGCAGGTCCGAGCAGGGTAACGCCGTCGGCCTGCAGTTGGGCCACATTGCGCTGGGTCGCCGGATTGGACCACATCTCTCGGTTCATGGCAGGCGCCACCAGCAAAGGGCAGGCCCGAGCTACGCACAGCGTCGAGAGCAGGTCGTCGGCCAGACCATGAGCCAGCTTGGCCATGAAATCGGTGCTCGCCGGCGCGATCAGTACCGCATCGGCGCCGCGGGTCAGATCGATGTGCGCCATATTGTTGGGCACACGCGCATCCCAGGCGTCGACAAAGACCGGGCGGCCTGACAGTGCCTGCATGGTCGTGGGGGTGATGAAATGCGTCGCTGCTTCGGTCATGACGACATCGACCGTGGCTCCCTGCTCGGTCAGACGGCGCACGAGCTCGGCGATCTTGTAGCAGGCAATGCCTCCAGTCATTCCGAGGACAATGCGTTTGCGGGCGAGATCAAGCATGGTGGCTATGCGGCGCAGGCGCCGCTTTCCTGTTGGTCGATGGAACGGATTGTAGGCCGATCAGGCGCCGGCAGACGTTTTCGGCTTGGCACGGCCGCGCAGCAGTTCGTCGAGCACCAGCAGCACGGCGCCGCAGGTAATGGCGACGTCGGCAATGTTGAAGGCAGGGTAATACCAATCCTTCCAGTAGAACAGCAGGAAGTCCACCACATGCCCGTAGATCAAGCGATCGATCACGTTGCCCAGTGCGCCGCCCATGATGAGGATGAGCGCTGCACGAAAGCGAGGCTGTCCCGGAGAGCGGCACAACAACCAGACAATCACGCCTGCCGCGACAAGTCCCAGCAACGTGAAGAACCAGCGTTGCCAGCCTTGCTGCGCGGCCAGAAAACTGAACGCCGCGCCGCGGTTGTACAGCAGGGTGAAGTCGAAAAACGGCAGCACGTTGACACGCTCGCCAAAGGAAAATGCAGTATTGAAGTAGACCTTGGTGACCTGATCGATCACGATGATCAACAGGGCCAGCGCCAGGGCGCCGCCCAGTTTTCCCCGGACCTTCGGCGAGGCTTGCGTCATGCTCAGGCCTTCTCGCGCGTTTCGCCCGCGCCAAAGAGATTGGATACGCAGCGGCCGCAGATCTCGGGATGATTGGCGTCCTGTCCGACATCGCTGCGCCAGTGCCAGCAGCGTTCGCACTTCTTGTTGCCGGAGGGGGCGATTTCGATGGTGAGTTCGCCGTCTCGGGCGTGCACGGTGGCACGCGAAACAATCAGCACGAAACGCAGATCATCGCCCAGGCTGGCCAGCAGTTCGTGATCTTGGCCTTGTGCGTAAAGGTCGACTTCGGCCTGCAAAGAGGAGCCGATCAGGCCTTCGCTGCGAACGTCTTCTAGCTTGCGCAGCACGTCAGCGCGGATGGCGCGCAGGCGGGTCCAGCGGCCCGTTAGCGCTTCGGCGTCGGCGTAGGGCGGCAGCTGATGGTAGACCTCGGTCAGAATTGTCAGGCGTGCCGCGTCGGCCTGGTGCTTGAGAGCCGATCCCACCAAGACGGTCCAGGCCTCTTCCGCCGTGAAGGTCAGGATAGGAGCCATCAGCTTGAGCAGTGTCTGCGTGATCTCCAGCAATGCGGTCTGTGCGCTGCGACGTGCGTGACTGTCCGGGGCGCTGGTATAGAGACGATCCTTCAGGATGTCCAGATAGAAAGCGCCGAGGTCTTCGGAGCAGAACGTCTGCAGCCGGGAAACTGCCGGGTGGAAGTCGTAGCGCTCGTAATTGGCCAATACCTCGCTCTGCATCTGTGCCGTCATGGCCAGCGCATAGCGGTCGATCTCGAGCAGGTCGCCAAAATCGACGGCCTGATTGACCCCGTCGAAATCAGCCACGTTGGCCAGCAGGAAACGCAAAGTATTGCGGATGCGGCGATAGCCTTCGACCACACGTTTGAGAATCTCGTCGGATATGGACAACTCGCCCGAGTAGTCGGTCGAGGCCACCCAGAGGCGCAGAATCTCGGCACCCAGCGAATCGGAGACTTTCTGCGGCGCGATTACATTGCCAACCGATTTGCTCATCTTGCGACCCTGGCCGTCCACCACGAAACCGTGGGTGAGCAGGCCTTTGTAGGGCGGCTGGCCGTAAAGCATGCAACCGGTCAACAGCGAAGAGTGAAACCAGCCGCGGTGCTGGTCGCTGCCTTCAAGATAAAGATCGGCAGGCCAGGCAAGTTGCTCGCCATGCGAACCAGCCAGGGCATGGTCTTTGCCACCGAGTACGGTGGCGTGGGTGCTGCCCGAGTCAAACCACACATCCAGGGTGTCGCGATTCTTTTCGTAGCTGTCGGCTTCATCGCCCAGCAGATCGCGCGGATCCAGCGACTGCCAGGCTTCGATGCCGCCTTTCTCGACGCGTTTGGCGACTTCTTCGAGCAATTCCACCGTGCGAGGGTGGAGTTCACCGGTTTCCTTGTGTACGAAGAACGCCATCGGCACGCCCCATTGACGCTGCCGCGACAGTGTCCAGTCGGGGCGATTGGCGATCATGGAGTGCAGGCGGGCCCGGCCCCAGGCCGGGTAGAAGGCGGTGGCCTCGATGCCGGCAAGCGCGCTTTCACGCAATGTGGGGCCGCCGTCAGCCGGAGTGACATCCATGCCAGCAAACCATTGGCTCGTGGCGCGATAGATGACCGGCGTTTTATGACGCCAGCAGTGCATATAGCTGTGCGACAGCTTTTGCACATGCATGAGCGAACCCGCCAGTTTCAGGGCTTCGACGATCTTGGGGTTGGCCTCCCAGATTGTCAGCCCGCCAAATAGCGGCAGAGTGGAAGCGAACTTGCCATCGCCCATGACCGGGCTGAGGATGTCGGCATCGACCAGACCATGCGCTTTGCATGAGACAAAGTCTTCGATGCCGTAGGCCGGAGCCGAGTGCACGACGCCGGTGCCGGCGTCCAAGGTGACGTAGTCGCCCAGATAGATGGGGGAGGTGCGGTCGTAGCCTTCGGCGGCATTGGCCAGTGGATGCGCAAAACGCAGGCCGGCCAGGGCCTCGCCGGGTGCCGTGGCAATGATTTCGCCTTCCAGCCCCCAGGATTGCAGGCAGGCTTCGACCCGCTCTTTGGCGATTAGTACCAGTGGACCGTGAACCGGCGTAGGCGACACGCGCACCAGAGCGTAGGCGATCTCGGGATGGACATTGAGAGCCTGATTCGACGGAATGGTCCACGGCGTCGTGGTCCAGATGACGACTGCGCCATCGTCCACGCTGTCCAGCCCGAAGGCACGGGCCAGCCCGGGCTTGTCAATGAAGGGGAAGGCGACGTCCACGGCCGGGTCGACGCGATCGGCGTACTCGACCTCGGCTTCGGCCAGCGCCGAGCCGCAGTCGAAACACCAGTTCACGGGCTTGAGACCGCGAAACACGTAGCCCTTCTCGAGGATGCGCGCCAGCACCCGGATCTCATCGGCCTCATTTCTGAAGTTCATGGTGAGATAAGGGTTGTCCCAGTCGCCCAGCACGCCCAGACGCTTGAAGTCCTTGCGCTGGCGGTCCAGTTGTTCGTGCGCATAGGCGCGAGCCTTGGCCTGGACTTCGGTAACCGGAAGGTTCTTGCCGTATTTTTTCTCGATCTGAATCTCGATCGGCATGCCGTGGCAGTCCCAGCCCGGCACATAAGGCGCATCAAAGCCGGCCATGTTGCGGCTCTTGACGATGATGTCCTTCAGAATCTTGTTGACCGCGTGCCCGATATGAATGTCGCCATTGGCATATGGCGGGCCGTCGTGCAGAACGAACAGCGGCCGGCCCTTGCTGGCGGCACGTATGGCCTGATAGACGCGGTTTTCCTCCCATTGTTGCACCCAGCCAGGCTCGCGCTTGGCAAGGTCGCCCCGCATGGGGAAAGAGGTATCGGGCAGGTTGAGGGTCTTTTTATAGTCCATGAACGGCAAAATAGGCACGCGCGTTTCGCGCGTCTTCGGCGATGGCGGCAGTCAGGGAAGGGAGGTCGGAAAACTTTTCTTCATCCCGCAGTTTGTGCAGGAATTCGACGTTTATGAGTTTACCGTAAGCGTCGAGGCTCTCGTCGAGCAAGTGAACTTCAAGCAAAACCCGGCCGGCGTCTTCGACGCTGGGGCGTACCCCCAGACTGGCAACGGCGGCCATGGGCTGCGGGCCCAGGCCTTGGACGCGCACCACGTAAATGCCTGAGCGGGCCGCACAACGAGGCGCTACGCGCAGATTCATGGTGGGAAAGCCCAGTTGCCGCCCCAGTTTGCGGCCGTGGATCACATGGCCGCTGATATGGAAGGGATGGCCAAGCAAGTGTTCAGCGCGCGCCAGGTCGCCCACCGCGAGCGCGGTGCGCACTTCCGAGCTGGAGATGCGGTGGCCATGGCTGTTCGTCACGTCGGCCAGGGTGGCCACCTCAAAGCCGTGTGCCAGACCTGCCTCGCGCAAGAGGTCGATATCGCCGCTGCGCTTATGACCGAAGCGGAAGTCTTCGCCTACCAGTAGCCAGCGTGTCTGCAGGCCATCGACCAGCAGATCTTCGATGAACGCGTTGGCCGACATTTCGGCCAGACGAGCGTCGAACGGCTCGATCAGCACCTGCTCGATGCCCGCGCACGCCAGCGAGGCCACCTTGTCGCGCAGGCCGCTGATGCGGGTGGGGGAGAGCTCCGGACGCTGATGCCGTTGCGCGAAATACTCGCGCGGATGCGGCTCGAACGTCATTACCGCAGGCGTCAAACCGCGAGTTTGCGCGGCTTCGCGGACTCGGGCGAGGATGGCCTGATGGCCCCGGTGCACCCCATCGAAGTTGCCGATGGTCAGGGCACAGGGGGGGCGCTGCCCAGGGGGCGGCAGGTGGTGGTGGATGCGCAGCAATGGTTTCACGTCCAAGAGTTTACAATTTTGGGTTGGCTCGCTTTGGAATTTCTTATCTTGTCCCCAACCCAATCGACTCCGTGCCGCTTTGTCATCCTGATTTCAGGGCGCGGCAGCAATATGCAATCGCTGGTGCAAAGCTGCGAGGAACAGGCATGGCCGGCGCAAGTGGCTGCGGTGATCGCCAGTCGTCCGGACGCTGCAGGCCTGGAATGGGCCGCCGGGTAGGGCATTCCCACCGCGGCCCTGTTCCATAAAGAGTTTCCGAGCCGCGAGGCCTTTGACACGGCATTGGCGCAGGTCATTGACCAATACCAACCGGATTATGTGCTCCTGGCCGGTTTCATGCGTGTGCTCACGCCGGGGTTTGTCAATCATTACGCCGGGCGGCTGGTGAACATTCATCCCTCGCTGCTGCCGGCGTTTCCGGGCTTGCATACGCACGCGCAGGCGCTGGCCACCGGCGTCCGCGTCCATGGTTGTACCGTGCATTTCGTCACGCCGATGCTGGATCATGGACCCATCATTGCCCAGGGCTGTGTGCCGGTCCTGGCTGGCGACACACCCGAGGCGCTGGCCGGGCGGGTGCTTGACGTAGAACACGTGGTTTATCCGGCGGCGGCTCGCTGGTTGGCCGAGCGGCGTGTCAGTCTGACCGCCGATCACCGCGTCGAGGTCGAGGGCGACCCGGCGCGACTGTTTACCTGGCCGTCAGTCGCCCGATGAGGCGCGGCGGTCCAAACGGGGATTTCCCCAGGAATCATCATGAATAAGAACTCGAACTCGCGCCAATCCACCGGCAGGCCCGCAAGGCCCGACCCGGCACGGCCTGCTGGCAGCCGTCCCGCCGAGCGTGGCGACGCCCGTCCACGGCGCTCGGTAGCGGCCTTTCGCATCGAGCAGGTCCAGCGCGTGCTGGGCGAGGTCTTGCAATGGACCAGCCCGGCCGATGCCGTGCTGTCGCATTGGTTGCGCGCTAACCCGGCGCTGGGAGGGCGAGACCGGGCCGAGTTGGCCGAAGGGGTCTATGACGTTGTGCGCAATCTGCGCCACTACCGGCAACTGGCCGAAAGTGGCGTAGGCAACGCGACCCGCCGCTTGGCCATTCTCGGTCTGGCGGCCACGCGCGGGGTGGAGTGGCTGAAGGACGCCCTGGATCCCGGCGAAGCCGACTGGGTCGCGCGCGTGGACCAAGTCGACCCGTCCGCGTTGCCGCGGGCCGTGCGCTACAGCCTTCCCGATTGGCTGGAAGAGCGCCTGGGCAAGCTGCCGCAACCGGAATCGCTCATGCAGTCGTTGCAGCAGCCCGCTCAGCTCGACGTGCGATCCAACCCCCTGAAGATCGAACGCGATGCGTTGCTGGCCAAGTTGCGCGAGGGTCCGGCCGGCCGTTATGACCCGCAACCTATGCGCTACTCTCCCTGGGGTATCCGTTTCAAGGGCCATCCTCCAATCAACCGTTGGCCCGAGTTCGAAAGCGGACAGGTAGAGGTGCAGGACGAAGGCAGCCAATTGCTGGCCTTGCTGGTCGGCCCGCGGCGCAGCGAAATGATTATCGACTTCTGCGCCGGCGCTGGCGGCAAGGCGTTGCTGCTGGGGGCATTGATGCGCTCGACGGGCCGCCTGTATGCATTCGATGTCTCGGCCGCGCGTCTGGCCAAAGCCAAGCCGCGCTTTGCGCGCAGCGGCCTGTCCAATGTGGTGCCCGTGGCCATTGATAGCGAGAACGACTCCCGGGTCAAGCGCCTGGCAGGCAAGGCTCAGCGCGTACTCGTGGATGCGCCTTGCACCGGCATAGGGACGTTGCGGCGCAACCCCGATCTGAAGTGGCGGCAGCAGCCCCAGTCGCTGGGCGAATTGTGCGAGCTGCAATATCGCATCCTGAAGAGCGCAGCGCGGTGTGTGGCGCCGGGTGGGCGCCTGGTCTACGCGACATGCAGCCTGTTGCCGGAAGAAAACGGCGATCAGGCCGACCGCTTCCTGGCCGAACATCCCGATTTCGAACGCCTGGACGCGGCCGCGCTGTTGCATAACCGCTGCGACAACCTGGAGCTGGAAGGCCCTTACGTCCAGTTGCGCCCCGATCTGCACGGCACCGATGGCTTTTTCGCTGCCGTCTTCGAGCGCAAAAAGGCCGTCCGTCACACCGCCGAGGCAAAACAAGAGGCCGTCGAGCCGGCTGCCACCGAGCACGTGCCCCCCTCCGACCAGGTTCAGGCTGTCGAAGAGGTCAAGGATTAAAGGCTCACGGCAGGACCACGATGTTCGCGCTTCCGGTTTCGGGGGCGCGGTCGCGTGCCTGATAACGCACGGTCCAGGTGACGGTATCACGGCCCGTTTTGTCGGCCTTGTAGATGATTTGGGATACTGGCGTGGCGATATAACCACACCCGCCGCTGCCACCCGTATTGCCCTGGCTGCTAACGACGGTGGCCGCCCCCAGTGTGGGCGGCTGCGTCAGTTGCAGGCGAGGAGCGGCCAGCGCCAGGCAACCTCTTAGCTCGTAAAAGCTGGCCAGCACGACGGTCTGGCCCGGCTTTAAAGAAACAGGGGCAGGCGTGGCTGCCAACGGAGTGCACGCAAGCAGAGAGACGGCGAATAGGCGTAACATGGGTCGGGCCTGTCGGGCCGAACTAAGGGGAAGACACAACATATTGTGCCACCCCCTTTGTAGCAAAATGTTGGATCGCTCTGTTGGGCGGCAAATACACCCCCAAATTAGAGGTTCATCGCGGAATAGCGTGGAGCCGTGCTTGATTGCCGTTACGCTTGATCCTTGATTTTTCAAGGATCAAGGTGACCTGCTCCCCGTGATTAGTACGAAATCGATGTAGAGTCCGTTCCCAAAGGAATGGCAATGAAGAAACGATTTACGGAAGAGCAAATCATCGGCGTGCTCAAGGAAGCCGATGCAGGTGCCAAGCCCGCAGAGTTGTGCCGCAAGCACGGAATCTCCGAGGCAACGTACTACAACTGGAAGGCGAAGTTCGGTGGCATGACGGTGTCGGACGCTCAGAGGCTCAAGGAGCTGGAGCAGGAGAACAACAAGCTCAAGAAGCTGTTGGCCGAGTCGATGCTGGACAAGGCGGCGCTTCAGGATCTGCTAAGCCGAAAGTAGTCAGCCCGCAGGCCAAACGCGAGGCGGTCAGGACATTAATGACCGAGCGCAGCATGGGTGTTACCCGGGCCTGTGGGCTGGTAGGAATTTCGCGGTCGCTGTTTGCCTACGAGAGCACACGCTCAGGCGATGCTGCGCTGACCGAGCGCATGAAAGAGATGGCAGTGGAGAAACGACGCTACGGCTATCGGAGGATCCATGTGCTCTTACGTCGCGAAGGCTGGCAAGCAAATCACAAGCGAATCTGGCGGCTGTACAGTCTGGCAGGGTTAAGCGTGCGAAAACGAAAGCGTAAGCGAATCGCGGCGACCGAGCGCGTGGTTCGCCCAGCGGCAATCGCGCCGAATCAGAGTTGGTCAATGGACTTTGTGGCCGACGGCCTAGCCTATGGCCGCCGATTCCGCTGTTTGACTATCGTCGATGACTACACTCGCGAATGCCTGGCCATCGAGGTCGATACGTCGTTGCCGGGACTGCGTGTTGCCATGGTGCTGCAACGGCTGGCGGAGATGCGTGGCCTGCCGCGATCTATTACCGTGGACAACGGGCCAGAGTTCGCCGGAAGAGCCTTGGACGCCTGGGCCTACCAAGCAGGCGTAAAGCTGTCGTTTATTCGGCCGGGTAAGCCGGTGGAGAACGCTTATATCGAAAGTTTCAACGGCAAGTTCCGCGACGAATGCCTTAACGAGCACTGGTTCTTGTCCCTGCGACAGGCTAAAAGCTTGATCGAAAACTGGCGAGTCGAGTACAACACCGATCGGCCTCACAGCGCGCTCGGATATTTAACGCCGGCGCAATTCGTGCAGGCTCATCAGAAAGAAGGTCTTTTACCCCTGGGCTCTATGTCGGTGCCGTACTAAATCTGGGGGCAGGTCACATCAACAACACCATCAAAGTCATCAAGCGCCGCGCCTACGGCTACCGCGATCAGGAGTACTTCTTCCTCAAGATCCGGTCTGCATTCCCCGGTATTCCTCGATGAACCATATTAGAGGCGACAGGCAGCCCTTTGGCCGGCTGGCGCAGCCCCCCACCAGGGTGAGCGAAAGACGGCTTAGTACTTGATTTCGCTCAAAAACTATTTTGAAATTGCGCTGTCATAAGAAATTCAGGTGGGCTACACTTCTCCCACTCTTTCTGTGAGGCTAGAAAACGGTTTTATGGATTACATCCTTTCTTTCATATCCGGTGGTCTGACTCAGGCCAGTTGGTGGCAGATCCTCGCTTTCACGCTGATCGTGACCCACATCACGATCGTGTCCGTGACGGTGTTTCTGCATCGTAGTCAGGCGCACCGAGGCCTCGACCTGCATCCTGCGGTCATGCATTTCTTCCGCTTCTGGCTTTGGCTGACCACGGGTATGGTCACCAAGGAATGGGTCGCCATTCACCGTAAGCACCACGCCAAGTGTGAGAAAGAGGGCGATCCGCACTCGCCCATGCTCTTTGGCATCTGGAAGGTGCTGTTCCGCGGTGCCGAACTGTATCGCGAAGAGTCCAACAACAAGGAAACCATGGCCAAGTTTGGTCATGGCACCCCTGACGACTGGCTCGAGCGCAACGTCTACACCAAGCACAGCCTGTGGGGCGTGCTGACGATGCTGGCCATCGATATCGCCTTGTTCGGCGCCATGGGCCTGACGGTCTGGGCTGTACAGATGGCGTGGATTCCCTTCTGGGCCGCTGGCGTGGTCAACGGTATCGGCCACTACTGGGGTTATCGCAACTACAACAGCCCCGATACCAGCACCAACGTGTTCCCCTGGGGCATCGTCATCGGTGGCGAAGAGTTGCACAACAACCATCACGCTCATGGCACATCGGCCAAGTTTTCGGCCAAGTGGTATGAATTGGATATCGGCTGGGGCTACATCACCGTCATGCGTTGGCTGGGTCTGGCCAAGGTCAAGAAGGTCGCTCCCAAGCTCACGCTGGATCCGGATGCCAAGTCCATCGACCTGCGTACCTTGCAAGGCGTGATCACGCACCGATACGAAGTCATGGCCCGCTACGCTGACGTCATCAAAAAGGCTGCCGGCGAAGAAATGTCCAAGCTGAAATCGTCGCGCCGCAAGGGTAGCGAGGATTGCAACTGGACGGTGCTCAAGCGCGCCCGCCGCACGCTGACCCGCAACGAAGATGTGCTGCGTCCGGCGCAGTTGGCCGAGGTGGATCAGGTCATCGCCAAAAATGCCTCGCTGTCGACCCTGGTGCAAATGCGCCGTGAACTTGGTCGCCTGTGGGAAAGCTCTAGCGCCAGCAGCGAGCAGTTGCTGCATGACCTGCAAGCCTGGTGCCAGCGCGCTCAGCAAAGTGGCATCGCCGGGCTGGAGCAGTTTGCTGTCAATTTGCGCCGCTACGCGGCATGATGCTGGACAAGCTCAATCCCGAACAACGCGCCGCAGTCACTCTAGAACCGCAACACGCCCTGGTCTTGGCCGGGGCGGGTAGCGGCAAGACCCGGGTCCTCACGACCCGCATGGCCTGGCTGATTCAAACCGGCCAGGCCAGTCCGTTTGGACTCCTGGCCGTTACGTTTACCAATAAGGCTGCCCGCGAGATGTTGACGCGCATGGCGGCCATATTGCCTATCGATACCAGAGGGCTGTGGATTGGGACGTTCCATGGTCTGTGCAATCGCATGCTGCGGGCGCATCATCGTGACGCCGGGCTGCCCCAGGCCTTTCAGATCCTCGATACCGCCGACCAGCTCGCTGCCATCAAGCGGCTGCTCAAAGCTCAAGGCATCGACGACGAGAAATATCCCCCGCGCGATGTTCAGCGTTTTATCTCCAGCGCCAAAGAAGAAGGCCAACGTCCGGCCGAGGTAGAGGCCTGGGATGCGCATCGGCGCAAGCTCATCGAGATTTATCAGCTCTACGAGGCCCAGTGCCAGCGTGAAGGCGTGGTGGATTTCGCCGAGTTGCTGTTGCGCGCCTACGAGCTGTTGTCACGCAATGCGCCGGTGCGAGAGCATTATCAGCGGCGCTTTCGCCATATTCTGGTCGATGAGTTCCAGGATACGAATACGCTGCAGTACAAATGGCTCCGGTTGCTGGCCGGAGGCGGCGCGGCCATCTTCGCCGTTGGCGACGACGACCAGTCCATTTATGCCTTCCGCGGTGCGAACGTCGGCAACATGGCCGACTTCGAGCGCGACTATGCTCACGGACGTGTCATTCGCCTGGAGCAGAACTACCGGTCCTTTGGCCATATCCTCGATGCTGCCAACGCGCTCATTGGCCACAACCAGGGGCGCCTGGGCAAGAACCTCTGGACCGACCAGGGCGAAGGCGAACCCATCCGTGTGATGGAGCTGCCCTCCGATGGTATGGAGGCACAGTGGGTGGTCGAAGAAATTCGCGCTCTCATCCACGAAGGCCGTTCGCGCAGCGAAATCGCCGTGCTCTACCGCAGCAATGCGCAGTCACGCGTTCTGGAACACGCGCTCTTTTCTGCGGGCGTAGCCTACAAAGTCTATGGTGGCCTGCGGTTTTTCGAGCGTCAGGAAATCAAGCATGCGCTGGCTTATCTGCGGCTGATCTCCAACCCCGACGACGATACGTCATTCATGCGAGTGGTCAATTTCCCCACTCGCGGCATTGGCGCCCGCACGCTCGAGCAACTCGCGGATGCCGCCCAGAGCGGGCAGACCAGCTTATTCGGTGCCGTCGCCCGCGTGCCTGGCAAGGGTGGCGCAAACCTTGCTGCATTTGCCCAGTTGATCGGTCGCCTGGCGTCAGAGACGCGAGAGCTGCCGTTACCGGAAATGGTTGAGCATCTCATCGAAGAAAGCGGTCTGAAGGCGCACTATCAGGCCGAACGTGAGGGTGCCGAGCGCCTGGAAAACCTGAACGAACTCGTCACGGCGGCGGCGGTGTTTGCTACCGAAGAGAACGTCGAGGGGTTGCCGGCCGGCGAGCTGCTGGAGGGGACTGCGCCTGCAGTGGGTGAGGAGCCGGAGGCGGCCCTGGTGGCTCCGATCATGACGCCCCTGGCTGCCTTCTTGTCACATGCCGCGCTTGAGGCAGGTGACAACCAGGCGCAGGCTGGCCAGGATGCCGTGCAGTTGATGACGGTACACGCGGCCAAGGGCCTGGAGTTTGATGCCGTGTTCATCAGCGGGCTGGAAGATGGCTTGTTTCCTCATGAGAACAGCATTCTGGAGCCCGCCGGACTGGAGGAGGAACGCCGTCTGATGTATGTGGCCATCACTCGCGCGCGTGAGCGACTCTATTTGACGCTGGCGCAAAGCCGGATGTTGAATGGGCAGACCCGTTACGCCATGCGCTCGCGCTTCCTGGACGAAATTCCGCAGGCGCATCTGAAGTGGCTGACGCCGCGTGCGAGCAGTAACGCTGGCCTGAGCTCTGCCAGCAGCATCGCTTGGACAGATCGGGGTGATGCCTATGGCCGTCGCCATACCGGCACCATCGCACCGCGGGCGCCGCGCACGGGTACCAATGGGGTGACCGTGGGCGACGTGCAGTACAGGGTGGGGCAAGGTGTGCGCCATGGCCGTTTTGGCGAGGGCACTATCATCGGCCTGAGCGGAGCAGGCCAAGACGCCCAGGCGCAGATTCAGTTCCGTGATGTCGGCACCAAAACGCTGGCGCTGGGCATTGCAAAACTGGACATCGTTGCCTGAACGGCAGTCCTCAATAACGGTACGCTACCTGTAGCCAGATCTCGCGCCCGGTGCGAAATCGACGTTCGTCGATGTCGTTGCCCGGGCGCGTGGCTGTCAGAGGGGGCATGTGGTTGAGGACGTTGAGTACATCGACTGCCATCATCAGGCCTTTGGCGAAACTTGGATACCAGGCAATGCGTGTGTCCCACGTCCAGTGCGATGGCAGGCGTACGGGCGCATAAATATCCAGAGGGTGCCGCCCCGGCGTGCTGTCCACGTATAGGATGTCGTGACGACGGCTCTGCCAGTTGAGCGCATTGTTCCAACTCAAGCCGAGCTGCGGCCATTGTCCGTGGATATCCAGCGAAACCTTGTGGGGCAGGTTGAAGTCGCCCGGCGGCAGGTCGGAGGCTCGGATACGTTTGCCCCGATAGATCACGTAAGCATCGCGTTCGGCAGGCGAGGCTTCGTAGCCTTCCGCGAGACGGGTGTTACGCTGGCTTTTCTGATAGCCCCAGCTCAATGACGCCTGCCACAGTGTCTGCCTGATACGCCAAGGATTCTCGTTGCTGACGGTAAGGGTCCAGTCCCGTGTACGTGATCGCCCTTCGTTGGTGTAGCGGTAGCCGGTATAGGAGTCGCCCCGCCTGACGACCTGATCACGCCCGTTACGGTGGACGAAAGAAAGCACGCCTTGCAGACCGAACGCTTTCTGTGTCAGCGAGAAGGCCCATTCGTCGTCATAAGGGCTGCGCAGACCAGCATAGTCGACACGAGTGGCCAGGCTGCTGTCGACGACCGGATTGCCGAAGACGTCGAGGACGACTTCGCTCAGGCGGCTGAACTCTTCGGCGAGCGCGATCTTCAGCGCCTGCGCGCCGTAGTAGCGTGACCAACCCGCGCTCAACACGGTGTTTCCGTCGCCCCGCGCGTCCCAATCGAGGCGGCTGCGGGGAGCGATATGCCGCTGATTCAGAAAATTGTCCTTGTCGTAGCGCAAGCCCGTCATCAGCGTCCAACGCCGCCACCGCAAGTCGTTGGAGGCGTATAGCCCGAGCTGGGTGTGCTGCAGAGATACGCTGCCTGGTTTGTGGCGCACCTTGGAGGATTGGGCCTCGGTGCCGTCGAGCATATGTATCGCGCGATAGGAGTAGGCTTCGCGATAGCGTTTGAAGCGGGCCTGAGCGTGCTCGACCTGCAAGCCGACATAAGGGCTGAAGTGCCAGTCGGCCGCTTGCCAGGGGGCCAGGTCCAGGCGGCTATTGAAGGTGAGATTGCGCTGACCTCTTTCGCTTTTGCCGTAACCGCCGCTGGAGAAATCCGGCCTGCCGTCTTCGAACTCGTGTTGAACGAACGCGTTGTGAACGGAGTTCTGTCGGCTGTTGAAGTCATCCAGCCCCGCGCGTAGCGACCACTGCCCGATGCCGGATTCGTGTTCCAGACCCAGGTCCACACCGTGGGCGAGGTGCTGGTTGCGCCAGTCGGTATCGCGCGACTCGATACTGACCAGATGCTCGCGACGGTTGGCGTGCTTGATGTTTAGATCAAGCAGTGTCCGGGAATCGATGCGATGAGTGAAGTCAGCCAGAAAATTGTCGACGCGGTCGGCGTAATTGTCCTGCTCGATGAGGTCCAGATCGTTCATGGCGCCGAGACGAAAGCGCTGGATGTGCGATTCGCGTCGCGATACGCCCAGGATCACGCCACTCCTGTCGCCCAGCGAGAGGTCGCTCGTGACGGTGTAGAAGCGCTTGCGCCAACGGGGAGTAAAGCCAGGCTCGCCCTGAGTCCATTTTTCGAGGTCATAGTCCGGGATCCGTTGGCGGGTGAGGTTGGAGCTGTTCCAACGATAGCCCAGCTCGATGTGATTGCCGCCGGACGGCCGGCGCAGGCTGGCGTCGACCACGCCGCCCGTGAATGAGCCGTACTCCACCGGGATGCCGCTGTCGAAAACGCGCACTTCGCCAAGCAGCGCTGTATCCAGAAAATAGGCCTGGGGGTTGCTGGGCACGCTACCCAGCAAACGATCTTTGCTGGAGGGATCCACCTGGCTGGTCGCGTTGACGCCATTGATCAGGAACCGATTCTGGAAAGGGCTGGAGCCGTGAAAAGATATGTCGGCCACGTCCAGTGAACCTCGGCCAGCGCTATCCGCGACAGCATTGTCCTGACGTACCGACGGGAGTGTCGACAGCAGCGAGCTCAGATCACGGTTGGATGCTGGCGTAGCGCGGATTTCACTGGATGTATAGATATGTTCGCGTGGCAGCGGGGCCGTGACGGACACCGTGTCCAGCCATGGCGTAGGGTCTTGCGCAGGCTTGGGGGCGGTTTGCTCTTGGGCCGTCGCGGCGCCGCAAACAAGGAGGGTGGTCAGCGCCGCATAGCGCCGAAGCAGAGGAATCCACATTCTGAACTTCCAGATGACGGTAAAAAACAGCCATGGAGCAGAAGGGGAAGAGAGCCAAACATGAGCAAACCCGGAACCAGAGAGAGCCCAAACTATAGGCGTGCGCAGGCTTGCGTGGGTCCCGGCCGATACGGCGGCGAAACCTCATGCGGTATAATCAGAAACTTCAATTATGTCCGCAGCCTGCGTGGCGGAACTAAGCTGCCGTGGCGGGACACGGCAGCTTGGTAGCCGCTGGCCGGCCGGGAGTCGCTGGCCAGCGGCTAGCCCGGCAGGTCTTGTGCGAGATCCTCGAGCGAGGTCTGGATGTCCAGCCACTCTTCTTCGAGCGTATTCATCCGCTTGCCTACTTCGCCGTGCTCGCTCATGACCTGTTGGCGCTCTGAGCGGCGCGCATCGGAATAGAGGTCTGCATCGGCAATCAACGCGTCCAGGGCATGCAGCCTCGCACGCAACTTGTCCATTTCGCTTTCGACCTTGGCGAGCCGGGCCTGAAGCGGTTTGCGCAAAACGGCGAGCTTCTGCCGTTGTTCAGCTTCGATGCGGCGCTGAGCCTTGCGATCTACGCTGTCGCTTTCCTTGGGCGCGGCCTCGGCGCGCGCTTCGGCATTGCGGGCTGTCAGCCAATCGCGATAGTCCTCCAGATCCCCGTCGAATTCCCTGACTTGTCCGTCGGAGACGATCCAGAAGCTGTCGACGGTGGTGCGCAGCAAGTGACGGTCATGCGAGACCAGCAGCATGCTTCCCGAAAACTCGGCCAACGCTGCAGCGAGCGCTTCGCGGGTTTCGACATCCAGGTGGTTGCTCGGCTCGTCCAGGAGCAGCAGATTCGGCTTTTGCCACACGATGAGCGAGAGCGCCAGACGGGCCTTCTCTCCGCCCGACATGGGGGCCACTTTGCTGTTG
Source organism: Bordetella holmesii (assembly GCF_020735985.1). Lineage (NCBI taxonomy): Bacteria > Pseudomonadati > Pseudomonadota > Betaproteobacteria > Burkholderiales > Alcaligenaceae > Bordetella > Bordetella holmesii. The sequence goes on along the minus strand of NZ_CP085973.1, from coordinate 1,724,754 downwards.
ACGGTGTCGCCGGAAAACCCGAATCCGCCCAGGTAGTTGCGCAACTCCTGTTCGCGTGTGTCGGACGCAAGCCGTGCCAGGTGTTGAAGAGGTGTGGCGTCCAGATCCAGCATGTCGAGTTGATGCTGGTGAAAGTAGCCGATGGCAAGGCCTCGGGATGCACGACGCTCTCCCGCCTGTAAAGGCAACTCTTCGGCCAGCGTCTTGATCAGCGTACTCTTACCTGCACCATTGGCGCCTAGCACGCCGATGCGTGCCCCGGCGCGTACCATGAGGGTTACGTTCTGCAGGATCGCAACAGGCTCGCCATCGGCACGGGTGTATCCAGCTGCCATTTTGTCCAGCACAAGCAGCGGGTCCGGCGTGTGATCCGGTGATGGTATGCGGATATCGATACCTGCTTCGGCATGCAGGGGAGCGAGCGTTTGCATGCGTGCAAGCGCTTTGACGCGGCTTTGCGCCTGTTTGGCTTTGGATGCTTTGGCCTTGAAACGATCGATAAAGCCTTGCAGGCGCGCGGTCTCGCGCGTCTGGCGCTCATGGGCGATGCTGGCCTGGTGCAGCCGTTCCGCTCTCTGCGTAAGAAAGTCCTCGTAACCGCCACGATATCGGATCAGTTTTCCGTGATCGAAATGCAGGATGACGCGTGCGACGGCATCCAGAAACTCCGTGTCGTGAGAAATCAGCAGCACGGTGCCGGGGTACGCCGCCAGCCACTTCTCCAGCCATAGCATGGCGTCCAGATCCAAGTGATTGGTGGGTTCGTCGAGCAGCAGCAATTCCGATGGCGCCATAAGGGCGCGTGCCAGAGCCAGCCGCATGCGCCAGCCGCGGGAAAAACTGGCTACGGGCTTCATCCACTCGTCAGGCGCAAAACCGAGACCGGCCAGCAACTGTTCGGCACGTGAATTGGCGCTCCAGACGTCGGCCTCGGCCAGTGCCGCCTCGAGTTCGGCTATCCGATCGCCTTGATCGTCCGGCAGGCTGGCACGCTCGGCCTGCAAGGCTCTCAAGTGAGTGTCCCCGTCGATGACGAACTCTCGGGCGGGCTTGTCGTCTGCGGCGATTTCCTGTTGAACGCTGGCGATACGCCAGCCCGAGGGCACATCCAGCGAACCGGCATCCTGATCCAGGGTGCCTGTCAGCAAAGCGAAAAGCGACGATTTACCCGCGCCGTTCTTGCCCACAAAACCCACCCGTTCGCCCGGGTTGACGACAAATTCTGCGTTGTCGAGCAGCACTTTGGTGCTGCGGCGCAGGGTCAATCCAGAGGCACGTATCACAACTGCTCGCGGGTCAACAGAAGAATCTGGCCGGAGGCTTGTTCAGTATCCAGCCACATGGGTTCCAGATCGGGGAATGCGGACTCGAAGTGATCCCTTTCGTGGCCAATTTCAAGTACCAGTATGCCTTGCGGTGCCAGATAGCGGGGGGCCGCATGCAGAATGCGACGCACCAGATCCATCCCATCCGAGCCGCCGGCCAGAGCCAGTGAAGGCTCTGCGCGATACTCGGCCGGCAACTCGTCCATGGACTGACTGTTGACGTAAGGGGGGTTGCAAACGATCACGTCATAGGCCACTTCCGGAAGGTCCTCGAACAGATCACTACGATGCAAAGACAGGCGATCTTCCAGACCATAATCGGCGACATTGCGACGCGCGACCTCGAGCGCGTCGGCAGACACATCGACTGCGTCGACCTGTGCGTGTGCAAAGGCCAGCGCAGCCAAAATGGCCAGGCAACCCGAGCCCGTGCACATGTCGAGCGCCCGTTGCACGGATTCAGGCTCACGCACCCAGGGAGCCAGACCGTGATCCAGCAATTCAGCAATGGGCGAGCGAGGCATGATGACGCGTTGATCCACGTAAAAACGTTGACCGCGCAACCATGCCTCCTGGGTCAGGTAGGCCGCCGGAATGCGCTCGTTGACTCGCCGGTCGATCAGGTTGAGCACGCGCTCGCGCTCTTGTTCAACGACGCGGGCATCGAGAAAAGGCTCGAGGGTGTCGGGCGGAAGATTCAGGCCGTGCAGCACCAGGTAAACGACCTCGTCCCAGGCATTGTCCGAACCGTGGCCCAGGGCGACTTGGCAGGCATGAAAGCGCGACACCGCATAGCGGATGAGGTCGCGCAGGGTCTGCAATTCTTGGCGATCGTTAGACGGCATAAAGCCTCAATGTGCCAGCAGCAGGTTTTCCAACGTGCGCCGGTAGATGTTCTTCAAGGGAGTCAGGCTGTCGAGGGCGATACGCTCATTGATCTTGTGGATCGTGGCGTTGCACGGGCCGAATTCGATGACTTGCGGGCAGATCTTGGCGATGAAGCGCCCGTCCGACGTGCCCCCCGTGGTCGACAGTTCGGTAGTGAGTCCGGTCTCGGCGAGAATGGCCGAGGACAGGGCGTCGGTCAGCGGGCCGCGAGCGGTCAAAAAGGGCTCGCCCCCCAATTCCCACACGAGGTCATACTCCAGGCCGTGACGATCGAGCACCTCGTGCACGCGTGACTTGAGCGAAGCCGGCGTGCTTGCGGTGGAGAAGCGGAAGTTGAACGTCACCACCGCCTCCCCGGGCACGACATTGGTCGCGCCAGTACCGGCCTTCATGTTTGAAATCTGAAACGTGGTGGGGGGGAAATAGTCATTTCCCTTGTCCCACTCGATACCGACCAGATCGGCCAAGGCAGGTGCGGCCTGATGCACCGGATTGCGCGCCAGATGCGGATACGCCACGTGCCCCTGTATGCCCTTGATGGTCAACTCACCCGACAGCGAGCCACGGCGACCGTTCTTGCAGACATCCCCGACATCGGCGGTCGACGTCGGCTCTCCCACGATGCAGTAGTCGAGGGTCTCGCCCCGCGCCTGCAGGGCTTCGCAGACGATGACGGTGCCATCGATCGCCGGGCCTTCCTCATCCGAGGTCAGCAGAAAGGCTATGGAGCCGTCGTGTGCGGGGTTGGCGGCCACAAATTCTTCCACCGCCACCAAGAAGGCAGCGATGGAACTCTTCATGTCGGCCGCACCCCGGCCATACAGAAAGCCGTCGCGCTCGGTCGGCAAGAAAGGATCGCTGTCCCACTTCTCGCGGGGACCCGGGGGCACGACATCCGTATGTCCCGCAAACACCACCAGCGGCGCCTGCGAGCCCCGGCGGGCCCACAGGTTGGTGACGCCGCCGCGCGCGATGGTTTCGCAGGTGAAACCTACGCGCGCGAGGCGATCGCCCAGCAATTGCTGACAATCCTTGTCGTCGGGCGTGACCGACGGACGGGCGATCAGGTCCTTAACCAGATCCAGTACGGTGCTCATCAAGCCCTCAGCAAATCATTAATGCTCGTCTTGGCGCGGGTCTGCGCATCCACGCGCTTGACGATCACGGCGCAAGCCAGGCTGTGCGAACCGTCGGCCGAAGGCAGCGAACCCGGCACAACGACCGAACCCGAGGGAACGCGGCCATAGGTGATCGTGCCGGTGGCACGGTCAAAGATCTTGGTGCTTTGGGACAGGAACACGCCCATGGCCAGCACCGAGTTCTCTTCGACCACAACGCCTTCGACCACTTCGGAGCGCGCGCCGATGAAGCAATTGTCTTCGATGATGGTGGGATTGGCCTGCAGGGGCTCGAGTACGCCGCCGATGCCGACGCCACCGGAGAGGTGGACGTTCTTGCCGATCTGGGCGCACGAACCGACGGTAGCCCACGTGTCGACCATCGTGCCCTCATCGACGTAGGCGCCGATGTTGACGTAGGAAGGCATCAGGATGACGTTTTTGCCGATGAAGGCGCCACGGCGGGCCACGGCGGGCGGCACCACGCGGTAGCCGCCCGCCTTGAACGCGGCCGCTCCGTACTCGGCAAACTTGGTCGGCACCTTGTCGTAGAACGTCAGCGGCGCCTGGCCCATCACGTCGTTGTCCTGCAGTCGGAACGACAGCAGCACCGCCTTCTTGATCCACTGGTGAACGACCCATTCGCCGCTGGACTTGTCGGCCACACGCAGGCGGCCGTGGTCCAGCGCAGCGATAGTGTGCTCGACCGCGTCACGCACTTCGGCGCTTGCGTCGGAAGGCGACAGGTTGGCCCGGGCTTCCCAGGCTTTTTCGATAGTGGTTTGCAGATCGAGGGTCATGAAGCTTTGCTTATAAAGGGTTGATCAAACGGAAGTCTTGATGAAGTGCACAATGCGTTCGGCAGCTTCGATACACTGCGCCAAGGGGGCAACCAACGCGATACGCACGCGCCCAGCGCCAGGGTTGACACCATGCGCCTGACGGGCCAGAAAACTGCCAGGTAGAACCGTCACACCCGTGCGGGCATACAGGTCACGGGCAAAAGCGGTATCCGAACCGGGGGTGGGCGCCCATAGATAAAACGCAGCCTGAGGCCGACGCACATCCATGACTCGCTGCAGAATCGGTAACACGGCCTCGAACTTGGCTCGATACTCATGCCGATTCTCGACAACATGCGCTTCATCGCCCCAGGCGGCCACGCTGGCTGCTGCGATCGTCGGGCTCATGGCACTGCCATGATACGTCCTGTACAACAGGAAGCGGTTGATAAGCCTGGCGTCGCCCGCCACGAAACCCGAGCGCATGCCGGGCACGTTCGAGCGTTTGGACAGGCTGGAGAACGCCACTACGTTGCGATAATCGTCGCGGCCCAGGCGGCGGGCAGCCTGCAGACTGCCCAACGGTGCCTCGTCGAAGTAAATCTCGGAGTAGCACTCGTCGGAGGCGATCGCGAAGCCGTGGCGGTCCGAGAGCGCGAACAGCACCTCCCAGTCCTGCAGCGACATGACATTGCCCGCCGGGTTGCCCGGCGAACACACGAATACCAGTTGCGTGCGCTTCCAGACGTCTTCTGGCACGCGGGCCCAATCGCAGCCGAAATCTCGGGCCGGATCCGCATTGACAAAATAGGGCGTGGCGCCCGCCAGCACTGCGGCACCCTCGTAGATCTGATAGAAAGGATTGGGGCAGACAACCAACGCATCGGCGGTCGGGTCCACCACCGTCTGCGTAAAAGCGAACAACGCCTCACGCGATCCCAGTACCGGCAGAACCTCGCGCTCGATATCGGGAGCAAGGATGCTGTAGCGTTGCGACAGCCATTGCGAAATGGCTTGCCGAAGGGCGGGTTCGCCCTTGGTGGACGGATAGACCGACAGACCCTGCAGATTGTCGCAAATAGCCTGTCCAACCCGGGCAGGCGCGGCGTGCTTCGGTTCGCCGATCGACAGGTTGATCGGCGTTAGCCCCTGTGGCGGTGCACCAGCCTCGGCCAGCAGCGCGCGCAATTTCTCGAAGGGATAGGGATGCAAAGCATCAAGTCTTGGATTCATAGAGCAAGATTTTAACAAGCAAGCTACAATAGCGGGCTTGGCTTTGCGAAGGTGGCGAAATTGGTAGACGCACCAGGTTTAGGTCCTGACGCCGTAACAGGTGTGCGGGTTCGAGTCCCGCCCTTCGCACCAACTTATTCTTGATACTGTTTTGGCGTTACGCCAACAGTGTCATACAGCCCCCTGGCATTCGAGTGCCTGGGGGCTTTTCTTTTGTCCACGACGTTGACTTTTTCATACTGAATCGCCTATTTTTCTACGCCAAATCTACGCCAGGATTTACGCCAAGCAAGAGTAGGGGATGGGAACATTTCGGAAACGTGGCAAGACGTGGCGCGCCGAGATCAGCAAGGCCGGCATCCGCGAGAGCAAGTCTTTTGACACCAAGCGCGAGGCGCAGGAGTGGGTCGCCTCCCGCGAAACTGAGATTCTGACCACGGCGGTGGGCGGGATTGCGCTCCAAACCGTTGCCCAGGTGCTACATCGCTATAGCGATGAGGTGTCGCCCCGGAATAAGGGCCACCGCTGTCTGTTCAAGTTGCCCCCTGTGATCGCTTCAAACCTGGGAGCAGTGCTTGGCTGACCCTAGCCCCGAATTAGTCCGTATGGATTCAGTCGGTCAGTGCAACAGGATGAAAAGGGCAGTGCTCCGAAGGTTATGCGCCGTCCGGCCAGTTCGGCTGCAACCAGATTGGCCAGCGCGGCCTGCTTGGCCATCGCCTGCCAACGATTGAGCAGGGAAAGCACGATGGCCGGCTTGGTTAGGCGAGGGGCGAGCCGCTGCGCGCACCAGGGCGGCGAAGACATTTTGCACCTCGGGTGTGGCGCAGTCGTTGCGCAGCGCTGCGGCCCGATCAGGGTAGACACTGCTGGTCTGGCCGACGTCGTGGTCAAGATACAGGGCAGGGTCGAGTTGGGGCGCCAGATGGGCATGGATGCGATCGCGTCGCCCGGCCCCTCGAAGGGCGGCGCAATGCGCAGCGGGTCGTCAAGAGTCACTGACAGGTTCATGACTGAGATTCCTTCTCGGGGAGGGTTATGTACGGTAATCCCCCCGCAAAAGCGATGAGGTCAGAAGTAGAATTTTCTCGTTGAGGAGTTCTACCGCATGAAGAAGTCGAAATTTACAGACAGCCAGATCATCGAAGCGATTAAGCGGGCCGAGGCAGGCTTGGCAGTGCCCGAGTTGTGCCGCGAGCTGGGAATCAGTTCAGCAACGTTCTACAAATGGCGGTCCAAGTTCGGCGGCATGGATGTGTCAATGATGTCGCGGATGAAGGAGCTGGAGGCCGAGAACGCGCGGCTTCGCAAGATGTATGTCGAGGAGAGGCTCAAAGCTGAACTTCGAGCGGAGGCACTCGAAAAAAAGTGGTGAGGCCATCTCGCCGACGCGAGATGGCCCAACACATGGTGCGCGAGCGAGGCATTTCAGTACGCCTGGCCTGCGAGGTGGTTGGCATCAGCCAGACCTGCTACCGGTACGTCTGCAAGCGCAGCACCGAGAACGATGAGATTGCAGACTGGCTGATGAGGCTTACAGACAGCCACCGCAGTTGGGGGTTCGGGCTGTGCTACCTGTATCTGCGCAACGTCAAAGGCTACTCGTGGAATCATAAGCGGATCTACCGCATCCATCGGGATCTGGAGCTGAATCTTCGTATCAAGCCGCGCAAGCGTCTGGTGCGCCAAGCGCCCGAGCCGCTGACCGTGCCAAACCAACTCAACCATGTATGGTCGATGGACTTCATGCACGATCAGCTGACCGATGGCCGAAGCATCCGATTGTTCAACGTGATCGACGACTTCAATCGAGAAGCCCTGGGCATCGAAATCGACTTCTCGCTGCCGTCCGAGCGCGTGATCCGATCTTTGAAGCAGATTATCGGTTGGCGGGGAAAACCTCTGGCGATCCGCTGCGACAACGGACCGGAATATCTAAGCGACGCTATTACCAAGTGGGCTGGGCAATGGGGTATCAAGCTCGAATACATCCAGCCAGGCAAGCCACAGCAAAATGCCTATGTCGAACGATTCAACAGGACCGTGCGCTACGAGTGGCTGTCTCAGTACCACTGGGAAGACCTGGATCACGTGCAGCGCGCCGCGACCGAATGGATGTGGTCTTACAATCACGAACGCCCGAATATGGCACTGGGCGGCTACACCCCTAAACAGCGGCTAGCCATGGCCGCATAGCGTTCCTACTTCTGGCAATCGCTAAGAAGGGGGGGATTACCAAGGGAAGGGAGACATCTGTGTTGGTTCGCGAGTGGGTGTCGACTTGAGGTTGCTTGTGGAGCAGGATTTCTGATACGCAGCGGCTAGGTGTAGTAACTTACGTATCGGACGGCGGTATTTTCCGATCTGAGTTAATCGAACGAAGCAGATGACATGAACGAAAAAATGCTCACGGTTTTGGGTTGGGTAGCAACTGTAACTGCCGTCGCTATGTATGTGTCATATATTCCGCAGATTAGTAATAACCTAGATGGCATGAAAGGAAGTTGGCTTCAGCCGCTTGTTGCTGCAATCAATTGCACTCTCTGGGTGACGTATGGGGCACTCAAAAAGCCGAAGCGTGATTGGCCGTTAGCCTGCGTAAACTTTCCAGGCATTGTTTTCGGATTGATTGCGTTTGCCACGTCGATTTAAATGGTTTGATCGTGCCCGTGACCTGCTCCCCGTGATTAGTACGAAATCGATGTAGAGTCCGTTCCCAAAGGAATGGCAATGAAGAAACGATTTACGGAAGAGCAAATCATCGGCGTGCTCAAGGAAGCCGATGCAGGTGCCAAGCCCGCAGAGTTGTGCCGCAAGCACGGAATCTCCGAGGCAACGTACTACAACTGGAAGGCGAAGTTCGGTGGCATGACGGTGTCGGACGCTCAGAGGCTCAAGGAGCTGGAGCAGGAGAACAACAAGCTCAAGAAGCTGTTGGCCGAGTCGATGCTGGACAAGGCGGCGCTTCAGGATCTGCTAAGCCGAAAGTAGTCAGCCCGCAGGCCAAACGCGAGGCGGTCAGGACATTAATGACCGAGCGCAGCATGGGTGTTACCCGGGCCTGTGTGTCAACGCCGGTTGAAAATTGACCCACTTTCGTCGGAATCGTCGGAGTAAAACTGACCCACCCCGGCGTTCAAAAACCTAGTTCCTGATCTTGATGTTTCCTGCTTTGCGCTTGTCCTTGAGCCGGTAGCTTTCCCCGGCAATCTGCACGATATGGGCGTGGTGCAGCAGGCGGTCGAGCAAGGCAGCGGTCAGCGTCTGATCCTCAGAGAAGCACGAGGCCCACTGGCTGAAGGGCAGATTGCTGGTGACGATGATGCTGGTACGCTCGTAGCGCTGGGCCACCACGTTGAAGAACAGGTTTGCTTCCTCGCGCCCGAAGGGCAGATAGCCAATCTCATCGATCACCAGCAGGCGCGGCCCGATGATGGCGCGGTTGAAGTACTGCTGCAGCCGGTCCTGCTTATGGGCCGTGGCCAACTGCATCATCAGGTCGGCGGCAGTCAGAAACCGGGTCTTGATGCCCGCCATGACGGCGCGGTACGCCAATGCCTGCGCCAGGTGGCTCTTGCCCACGCCGCTGGGTCCCAGGAACACCACGTTCTCAGCCCGTTCGATAAAGCTCAGGGCCGCCAGTTCCTGGATCTGGGCACGCGGCGCACCACTGGCAAAGGCGAAGTCATAGTCTTCGATGGTCTTGACCGAGGGCAGCGTGGCGATCTTCATCAGGGCGGCGCGCTGGCGTTCGATCCGGGCGTCGTTCTCAATACCCAGAAGGCGCTCCAGGAAGTCGCCATGGCTGGCGTCTTCGCGGGCGCACTGCTGGGCCATGGCGGGCCACTCGCTGCCGATACGCTCCAGCTTCAGGACATCGCAGATCTGTTCGATGCGGTTGTGTTGAAGGTTCATGCTCGCACCTCCAGCAACTCGTTATAGACCGACAGCGGGTGCTGGAAGCTCTCTCGCGGCACAGGCCGGTGAGACGTGGCCGGCACCAGCATGCCGTGTTGCGCAGGCAACTGCAGTAGCGCCAGGCGCTCTTCCTGCAACCGCTTAGCGGGTCTCTCCCGAGTGGTGCCATGCAGCCGCTGATCGGCCACCTCCGTGAGCCAGCGACCGACGTGCGCGTTGGCTGCCGTCACATCGAAGCGCAGGCCAGCCTGCTTGAGGGTCGCGGCCAACGGGACACAGAAACTGCCCTTCAGGTATCCGTTGAAGCGTTCGACCTTGCCCTTGGTCTTGGCGCGATAAGGCTGGCACACACGCGGGGTGAAGCCGAACTCCTGGGCGACGGCCAACAGCCCGTTGTGCCAGCGATGCTGGCCGGGGCCGTAGGCATCGCGCTCGGTGATGATGGCGCCCGCGTTGTCGAACAACACGTGCTGGGGTACGCCGCCGAAGTAGATGAAGGCCTGACGCAGACATCCGAACCAAGTGTCGGCGCGCTCATCGGTGGTGAACCGCACCCAGCTCGAACGGCTGTATCCCAGCGTGGCGACAAAGGCCATCAAGGGATCACGGCCGCGCCGGATGTGGGTGAAGTCGGCCTGCATCTGCTTGCCAGGCGGCGTCTCAAAACGAACGACCGGTTCAGGCTCCTGGTGCTTGTAGCCGCCAAGAAACTCCTTGAGCTGCGTTACACCACCGGGGTAGCCCAGTTCTTGAATCTCCCGCAGCAGCACGGCTGCTGGAATCCAGTGCGGCCGGGCCGCCTCGATGCGCCCGTGCAGATAGTCCTTGTACGGATCCAGCTTGGTGGTCCGTGCCTCGCGGGGCTTGTACTGCTGGGCACCAGCCTCACGCAGATACCGCCTGATCGTGTTGCGTGAGCAGCCCAGCTGCTTGGCCATCTCCCGAATGCTGACGCCACGACGCGCCATTACCTTGATCTCCACTGCTTGCTCCTGAGTCAACATTGTCGGCGGCCAAAAGGCCGCCATCATCGCCCAGGTGGGTCAGATTTACTCCGACGCGGTGGGTCAGTATTACATCGGCGCTGACACCCGTGGGCTGGTAGGAATTTCGCGGTCGCTGTTTGCCTACGAGAGCACACGCTCAGGCGATGCTGCGCTGACCGAGCGCATGAAAGAGATGGCAGTGGCGAAACGACGCTACGGCTATCGGAGGATCCATGTGCTCTTACGTCGCGAAGGCTGGCAAGCAAATCACAAGCGAATCTGGCGGCTGTACAGTCTGGCAGGGTTAAGCGTGCGAAAACGAAAGCGTAAGCGAATCGCGGCGACCGAGCGCGTGGTTCGCCCAGCGGCAATCGCGCCGAATCAGAGTTGGTCAATGGACTTTGTGGCCGACGGCCTAGCCTATGGCCGCCGATTCCGCTGTTTGACTATCGTCGATGACTACACTCGCGAATGCCTGGCCATCGAGGTCGATACGTCGTTGCCGGGACTGCGTGTTGCCATGGTGCTGCAACGGCTGGCGGAGATGCGTGGCCTGCCGCGATCTATTACCGTGGACAACGGGCCAGAGTTCGCCGGAAGAGCCTTGGACGCCTGGGCCTACCAAGCAGGCGTAAAGCTGTCGTTTATTCGGCCGGGTAAGCCGGTGGAGAACGCTTATATCGAAAGTTTCAACGGCAAGTTCCGCGACGAATGCCTTAACGAGCACTGGTTCTTGTCCCTGCGACAGGTTAAAAGCTTGATCGAAAACTGGCGAGTCGAGTACAACACCGATCGGCCTCACAGCGCGCTCGGATATTTAACGCCGGCGCAATTCGTGCAGGCTCATCAGAAAGAAGGTCTTTTACCCCTGGGCTCTATGTCGGTGCCGTACTAAATCTGGGGGCAGGTCAATACCGATCTTGGCTTAACCGGCTCCATTCTGACTGGCGGGGCATCGACTGGCGATGCTTGGTGCGTTCTTTCTGGCGTTTCCGCCGATACGTTTACGGTGGCGGATGCTGAGCAATCCGCCGCTCTCGCCGGCTGGCGTGCGAACGGCGTTACCCGCATCCATCCCTGGCATTTTCCTGGAGCCGTTCACAACGTCTTGAGCGCGTGGCAAACCGCATTTGTGGGTTGCCAGAGCGGGTGTGGCAAAACCTGCCATCAAATGCAAAACAAGGCACTACATCGCTAAATGTAGTGCCTTGTTTTGACCGGGAATTTTGGTGGAGCGGAGGAGGATCGAACTCCCGACCTTCGCATTGCGAACGCGACGCTCTCCCAGCTGAGCTACCGCCCCAAAACAGAAGATCGAAACTATACACCAAATTTTTTTGATGCGGCCAGGCCGATTTCAGGCGCTCAGGTCGAGTGTGGCGATGACCGGGGTGTGATCCGAGGGCTGTTCGTTGCCCCGCGGCGCTTTGTCGATGACGCAGGCGGTGCAGGTGTGTTTCAGGGCATCGGAGAGCAGGATATGGTCGATGCGCAGGCCGGCATTGCGGCGGAAGGCGAACATGCGGTAATCCCACCACGTGAAAGATTTCTCGGGTTGCTCGAAGAGGCGGAAGGCGTCAGTCAGACCAAGGTCCAGCAGGCTCTTGAGGGCCGCGCGCTCGGGTTCGGAGACGAGGACCTGGCCTTCCCATTTTTCGGGGTTGTGGACGTCTTCATCGGCAGGGGCGACGTTGTAGTCGCCCAGGATGGCCAGGCGTGGATACGCGCGCAGTTCTTCCTGCAGCCAGCGGTGCAGGGCAGTGAACCATTCAAGTTTGTAGGCGTATTTGTCGCTGCCTACACTCTGGCCGTTAGGGCAGTACGCACAAATGATGCGCACCTCACCGGCCGGAGTGGGCAGGGTGACCGCGATGACGCGCTGTTGCGGATCGTCGAAGCCGGGGATGTTGCGCACCATAGCCTGGCCGGGTTCGCGGGTGAGGATGGCCACGCCGTTATACGTTTTCTGGCCGGCCCAGGCGGCGTGGTAGCCGATCTGGGTGAAGGCCTCGAGCGGGAACTTGTCATCGGCCAGTTTGAGTTCCTGGATGCACAGGGCATCGACCGGGTTGTCGGCCAGCCAGGCGATGACTTGCGGCAGGCGCACGTTCAGGGAGTTGACGTTCCAGGTGGCTAGTTGCATGAATAGTTAGATCGCTGTTTAACGCGGGTTTCCAAGGGCGATTGGCGCAAAGGTCGCCATTGTGACTCTTCTGGCTTTTCAACCCTGGGCATGGGTGCCGTGCCACCAACGGTGGTGTCAGATGATACCTGCTCACCCCGCCGGGTTCCGCTCGCCGCCTCCGGGCGGCGGTTCGGCGCGGTCCGCGGTGATAGGAGGGAACCAGCCTTGGGGTGCTGTCGATGGCCGCTTCGGATAAGACGATGTGCTGTGACAGGGGGCAGGCTATGTCAGTCCGCTACCCGTGGCTGATGCAGGCAGGGACTCAAGCATGCTTTCGAGAGCGTTGCGCCGGCTCAGTCGCCGCGCGCGCGTCCCCACGAGTTGGCATAGGGTTGGCGGGTTTGCCCGCGCGCTCGGTCAAGTTGTTCCTCCTGACTCCAGCGGCCGCCGCCTTCGCGCACAGGATTGTATCGCCCGTTGTTCAGATTCCGCTTATGCCTTGCCGATGAGCCTGGCCGCTTGGGCTATCGGCTGCCACCTGACCGCCCTTGCGGTTGTCCTGCGAGTCGCACTACCGCCTGCGTCGTGAGTTCTGTGTGCCTGTACTTCCCACGTTCGAATCGCATCGTTGAGGCGGACAACAGCATACCGGTAAAGCTCGGAACCTCAGGATATTATTCGCAAGTATTTTTTATTAATTGTATTAAAACAACACTTTTCTATCGAGTATCTGGTTTGGCAGGCAAAAAAATATATTTATATGAAATTTTCTATTTTTTACTCTATAAGTAGATGAAGGTGAAAATTTGACTTTCTGTGACCTGCTCCCCGTGATTAGTACGAAATCGATGTAGAGTCCGTTCCCAAAGGAATGGCAATGAAGAAACGATTTACGGAAGAGCAAATCATCGGCGTGCTCAAGGAAGCCGATGCAGGTGCCAAGCCCGCAGAGTTGTGCCGCAAGCACGGAATCTCCGAGGCAACGTACTACAACTGGAAGGCGAAGTTCGGTGGCATGACGGTGTCGGACGCTCAGAGGCTCAAGGAGCTGGAGCAGGAGAACAACAAGCTCAAGAAGCTGTTGGCCGAGTCGATGCTGGACAAGGCGGCGCTTCAGGATCTGCTAAGCCGAAAGTAGTCAGCCCGCAGGCCAAACGCGAGGCGGTCAGGACATTAATGACCGAGCGCAGCATGGGTGTTACCCGGGCCTGTGGGCTGGTAGGAATTTCGCGGTCGCTGTTTGCCTACGAGAGCACACGCTCAGGCGATGCTGCGCTGACCGAGCGCATGAAAGAGATGGCAGTGGCGAAACGACGCTACGGCTATCGGAGGATCCATGTGCTCTTACGTCGCGAAGGCTGGCAAGCAAATCACAAGCGAATCTGGCGGCTGCACAGTCTGGCAGGGTTAAGCGTGCGAAAACGAAAGCGTAAGCGAATCGCGGCGACCGAGCGCGTGGTTCGCCCAGCGGCAATCGCGCCGAATCAGAGTTGGTCAATGGACTTTGTGGCCGACGGCCTAGCCTATGGCCGCCGATTCCGCTGTTTGACTATCGTCGATGACTACACTCGCGAATGCCTGGCCATCGAGGTCGATACGTCGTTGCCGGGACTGCGTGTTGCCATGGTGCTGCAACGGCTGGCGGAGATGCGTGGCCTGCCGCGATCTATTACCGTGGACAACGGGCCAGAGTTCGCCGGAAGAGCCTTGGACGCCTGGGCCTACCAAGCAGGCGTAAAGCTGTCGTTTATTCGGCCGGGTAAGCCGGTGGAGAACGCTTATATCGAAAGTTTCAACGGCAAGTTCCGCGACGAATGCCTTAACGAGCACTGGTTCTTGTCCCTGCGACAGGCTAAAAGCTTGATCGAAAACTGGCGAGTCGAGTACAACACCGATCGGCCTCACAGCGCGCTCGGATATTTAACGCCGGCGCAATTCGTGCAGGCTCATCAGAAAGAAGGTCTTTTACCCCTGGGCTCTATGTCGGTGCCGTACTAAATCTGGGGGCAGGTCACAGGTCACGACGGGTTGACGTACGATGCCTTGCGGCGCGGGCTGGCGGACAAAACCTTGCCCCACTTGTCTGCGTATTCGCTCACGCGGGCCTGGACCGGGGGAGTGACGGGCGAGGCGACCCAGCAGCCGACACTGTCTGCGCCTGGATGGGCCACACTCCTCAGTGGTCAGTGGGCCGATCGGCATAACGTGCGTTCCAACGCCACCGATCAGGCCATCAAGACCGCCAGCCTGTTTCAACGTGTCATTGCCGCTCAGCCGCAGGTGCGCAGCGCCGCTGCACTGTCGGCCAGCCCCTTGGCCACTCTCTTGCGGCGCGATCACGACGCGGGGTATCTCGCGTCCTTGACCGATTGCGCGGGCCAGGACGACTGTGTGTCCTCGCAGGCGCGCGACCGGATCACCGAGGGCTATGACATCGTGTTGGCTCAGTTCGGTGCGCCGGGCAGGGCTGCTGCTGCAGGGGGGCTCGATGTCAGTTATGAGGCTGTACTGCGCCGCACCGACGCCGCCGTCGGCGTCCTTGCAGCACAGGTCGCGGCCAGGCAACTGGCCCACCCCGGAGAGAAATGGCTGACGCTGCTGGTGAGCAGCCACGGCCTAGGCAAGACCGGTACCGAAGACGGACTGCCTCTGTCGCTGAACAAGACTATTTTTGTGGCGGGCAACCTTGAATGCATGCTCGGTGGCAGCGCGGATGATGCCGCTTTCGATGGCTCCTGGGACAGTAATTGGTATGCCTTGCCCAGCGCGGCCGATGTCACGCCGACCGTGTTGAGCCACATGGGCGCATTGCCCGAGCCGCGCGCGTACGACATGGCGGGCACGTCGCTGGCAGAACCCGTGGCGGTGCGCAGACTGGTGACGCGCACGGCCACGGATAACAAAAGCGTGACTCTGCGTTGGGTGCGCGTCGGCGAGCCGCAGGGCGACGTCGTCATCAGCCGCGACGGAGTCGAGATCGCGCGGGTGGCAGGCACCACGTCGGAGTATGTGGATTCGGCCCTGGCTTTCGAGGCCGAGGGCATGCACACCCTGATTTATGGTTCATCGAGGAATACCGGGGAATGCAGACCGGATCTTGAGGAAGAAGTACTCCTGATCGCGGTAGCCGTAGGCGCGGCGCTTGATGACTTTGATGGTGTTGTTGATGCCCTCGACGATGCTGGTGTTGAGCCGGTGGCGACAGCGAGACAGAATCCCGTGCAGATAGGCTTTTAGCTTGAGCGCGAAGTGAGCCAAGGCGGCGATGCCGCTGCCCTGAGCCTGTTGCAGCCAGTGATCCCATGCCTGGCGGGCGTAGCCGGGGTGTTGGTAGAACCACAGCTGTTTGAGCTCATCGCGCATCAGATAAGCGGTGAGCAAGGGCTGGTTGGCCTGGATCTCCAGCTCATAGGCCGTCGTCATGTCGATCGCTACGGCCCGGATCTGCTGGGCAACCCCAGTTGGCAGTTGTTCGAAGAAGGCTCTGGCCGTCTCGCGCGAGCGGCCATCACCGATCCATAGCACCTGACGGCGGATCGGATCGACAACGACCGTGGCATAACGATGGCCCTTGTGTAGAGCGAACTCGTCCATCGCTAGGTAGTGGATCTGGCTCCAGTCCGGCTCTTGGATCGCCCGTCGCAGCAGGGCCTTGTCCAGCGCCTTGACCGTGTGCCAACCCAGTTGGAAGAAGCGCGCCACGGCCAGAATGTTGCTGGACTCAAGCAACTGGCTGACCGCCTCGGCCAGCCGGTCGGTCACTCGCTGGTAACGGCCCAGCCAGCTCAGCCTCTCCAGATGCGGTCCACCGCACTGCTCGCACCAGACCCGCCGACGCGGCACTACCAGCGTCACTCGCAGCGCCATTAGCGGCAGATCCCGCACCCGGCGCGTGGTCGTCTCATGCACCTGCCGACATCGGTTGCCGCAGTGCTCGCAGTGCATCGTTCGCGCTGAAGGCTTCAGGTAAATCGTGACCGTCCGGCTCTCACCTTCAGGCCACACGACCCGCTCCACCCGATAACCTTCCCACCCACCCAACCTCTCGATCGTCTTGCGGTCCAGCATGATCCCGGCCTTGATCCTTGAAAAATCAAGGATCAAGCGTAACGGCAATCAAGCACGGCTCCACGCTATTCCGCGATGAACCTGATTTATAGCGTGTCGGCAGGCCGCTCGGTGGCGACGGCACGCGCCACGGTCGTCTACACCAAGCCCGTCGCCTTGCTGGAGTCGCTGCGCGCCGGTCTGACGATGTTTTTCCCCTTCGAGGGCGCGCTGACCGACCTGGCCAATGGGGGAGGCGCGATCACCCCCTATGACGGCGTGCAGCAGCCTGCCTTTGCTCAACATGGCGTCTTCGGGCAGATGTTCCAGAACGAGCGCGGCTCGGCCGCAAGCGGGGCCTTCAAGCTGGATCATCCCGCCGGGATGCTGACCACGCCCAACGCCTTTACCATCGGTTTCTGGTATCAGTCGGATGGTGTGGCCAACGATCGCTCCATTGTGGGCAACAAAAACTACAACACTGGCGCCAATCCCGGCATCACCATCGCCCAATGGGCTGGACCGGAGTTGCGATTCAACCTGGCAGGCGGGGCGCGTGTAGACATTAACGGGGTCCGGTTCACACCGAATAAGCCGATCTATATAGCGATGGTCATCAATAAGACGGCCAAAACGATGGAGGCCTATGTGTATGACCCGGAGCTGGGGTTCTCGCGCCGTAGCGTGGCCACCGGGTCGGTCAATTTCGCGCAGGTCGAAGGCTCACTTGGCCCGCACATCGGCCTGAACGAAGACGGAGTGGGCACGTATGGCGTGTGCTGCGCCGGAACCAAAGGGCCTTACACCATGTACTTCGACGACCTGGGCATCTGGTCACGTGCGCTGACCGAGGCCGAAGTGCGCTCCATCGCACTGTCCGGACGATCCGTCCAGGAACTTTTTCGCTGATTTTCGCCGGAACACACACCCATGACTAAGCATCCCTTCCTGCACGGCGCCCTGCGCCTGGGCGCCACCCTGCTGTTGACGGCCGCGCTGGCCGCGTGCGGCGGCAGTGACCACGACGACGACAGTGCTGCCGCCCCTGACAACGGCACCCAGCCGCAGCCGCCTGCCGTCAAACCCGAGTTGCGCTGCGCGCCCTGAGTCCCGAACACCTGCCTGGAAAAGTAATTGTGAACTCCAACAACACGCCTATTCACGCCGGCAAGCGGCGCTTTCTTCGCAACGCTCTGGCGTCGACTGCCGGTCTGACCGCGCTGTCCATGTTTCCGCCGTCGATCCGCCGTGCCCTGGCTATCCCCGCCAATAACCGCACCGGGACGATCAACGACGTCGAGCATGTGGTGATCCTGATGCAGGAAAACCGCTCCTTCGACATGTATTTTGGGACGTACAAGGGCGCTCGCGGTTTTGGCGATCGCATCACAATTCCGTTGCCAGGCCCGCGCAGCGTATGGGAGCAAAGCAACGGTACCCGCGTGGTGATGCCCTATCACCTCGATAGCACGCAGGGCAATGCACAACGCGTCGCGGGCACGCCGCATGATTACGCCGATGCGCAAAACGCATGGGATGGCGGTCGCATGCAGCAATGGCCGCGCTACAAGCAAGATCAATCCATGGGGTATTACCGGCAAAAGGAGGTGGAGTTTCAGTTCGCGCTGGCCGAAGCCTTCACGCTGTGTGACGCCTACCATTGCGCCTCGCATGGCGGCACCAATACCAACCGGCTCTTTCATTGGACGGGCACCAATGATCCCTTGGCCCAGGGCAATGGGCCTTCGACCCGCAACCAGTGGGACGGCTTGGGGGCATCTTCGACCGGCTGGACCTGGAAGACGTATCCCGAGCGGCTGCAAAGCGCCGGGGTGTCCTGGAAGGTCTATCAGAATCTGCCGGACAACTACACGGACAATCCGCTAGCCGGCTTCCAGCAGTATCGCCGTGCCAACGAACTGGCCGGCAACGCCAGCAGCGGCTCGCCCTACACGCCGTGGACCCCTAGCATGGACGCCGGCAACCCGTTGTACCGCGGGATAGCCAACACCATGCCCGACGGCGGATTTCTGCAGGCTCTGCGTGACGACGTCCAGAATGGCACCTTGCCGCAAGTGTCCTGGATTGTGGCGCCGGCCAACTATTCCGAGCATCCCGGCCCATCAAGCCCGGTGCAAGGTGCCTGGTATATCCAGGAAGCGCTGGACGCGCTGACGTCCAATCCGGACGTCTGGAGCAAAACGGTCTTTCTGATCAATTTTGATGAGAACGACGGATACTTCGACCATGTGCCGTCGCCGGCCGCGCCGTCGATCAACGCCGATGGTTCGATGGCAGGCGCCTCGACGGTCAATACCGATATGGAACGCCATACGCATGCATCGGCGCAAGATGCTGCCGACAACCGCGTCTACGGACCTGGGCCACGTGTACCGATGTATGTCGTCTCGCCCTGGAGCCGGGGCGGCTGGATCAATTCGCAAGCCTTTGATCACACCTCCGTCCTGCGCTTTCTGGAGGCGCGCTTCGGTGTCGCGGAGGAGAACATCAGCCCCTGGCGGCGTGCAGTGCTCGGTGACATGACCTCGGCGTTCAACTTCGCCAACCCCAACGACGAGGTGCTGCCAGATTTGAACCTGCTGACGCGGACCGGTTCAGATCAGGAGCGAAGTGCACAGCAGGCGCTGCCGGCCGTGCCGCTGCCGGATATCTCCGCGCAGGCGCGGCCGGTTCAGGACGCGGGCGTGCGGCCTTCGCGAGCATTGCCTTACGAGCTGCACACCAGCGGCCGCAGCCAGCCGGCCACGGGAACGATGTGGCTGGTGTTTGCCAATACCGGCAAGGCGGCCGCCGTATTTCATGTCTATGATCGGCTGCATCTGGATCGTTTACCGCGCCGGTATACCGTCGAAGCTGGCAAGCAGCTCGAAGGCAGTTGGGATGTCGCCGGCGACAGCGGCATGTACGACCTGTGGGTGCTGGGCCCCAATGGTTATCACCGGCATTTCGCCGGGGACCTCGCGCTGGCCAGAACGGCACAGCTCGATGCCGAGATCCGGGTCTGCTATGACGTGGCTAACGGTGACGTCTATGCCAGCTTCCTGAACACCGGCAACGTCGCTTGCCATTTCGAGGTCACGCCCAACGCCTACTACACCAACAACGAGAGCTGGAGTATCAGCGTGGCCGCCGGCGGGCAGTTCGAGCAGCACTGGGCGCTTGCCAATAGCGGCGCCTGGTACGACTTCACCGTACGCCTGAGCGAGGATCCTGCCTTTGTGCGACGTTTTGCCGGCCGCGTGGAAACCGGTAAGGCATCGGTCACGGATCCGGCGATGGGACAGTAGACCTTCGGCCGCGGGGTCGCGCCACGCGCGCGGCCCCGCGCCCGCCACCGGCCTCAGGCCGCCTGCGGGCTCAGGCGGGTCGGTGCGTCGATACGGCGGAAAACCAATGCCGAGGTCATGGTGACCAATCCCGTCACCGCGAAGGCGATACGAAATGCGCTGGCCGCATCGCCGCTATGTCCAGCAAACAGCGTCACCAAGCCGCCGCCGATGGTCACGCCCAGTCCGATGGCCAGCATTTGCACCATCGAAAACAGGCTGTTTCCGCTGCCGGCGTCGCGTGGCGGCAGGCCCTTGAGAGTGACGCCATTCATGGCCGCGAATTGCATGGAATTGCTGGCCCCGAACACGCACAGCACGGCGATTTCCAGCCACAGCGGGGTAACCCGCGAAAAGGTCGCGAAACCGGCAATCGACGCGCCGACGAGGACGGTGTTCCAGATCAGAAAGTGGGTGTAGCCGAAACGTTTGAGCAGCGGAGTGATCCAGCTTTTGGCAATTGCACCGGTGACTGCCGCCGGCAGCAGCATCAGGCCGGAGTGAAGAGGGCTGTAGCCGAGCTGCAACTGCATCAGCAGCGGAAGTAAAAACGGCACGGCGCTCGATCCGATGCGGCAGACAAGGTTGCCCGCAAGCCCAACGCCGAAATTCGGCGCACTGAACAGTTCCAGCCGGAACAGCGGATTGGCGTGGCGGCGGGCATGCCATATGTACGCACCGACCGACAGAACGCTGACGCTGAGCAGCACGCTGGCGATCAGTGCGCGGTGTTCGTGCGCGGGGCCTTCCAGGGCCAGCGAGAAACTGACCATGCACAACGACAGCAAAGCGCCACCAAGCCAGTCAAAGCGTGGCGCATCGGGCAGGCTGTCGTCAGGCAGGAATTTCCATACTGCAACGAGTCCCAAGACGCCGACCGGCACATTGATCAGGAAAATGGTGTGCCAGCTCATAGACTGCACGAACCAGCCGCCCAGAGTGGGGCCGACGATGGGCCCGACCTGACCGGCGATCGAGATCATGGCCAGCGCAGCGACGTACGCCTCACCACGAATCGCGCGCAGTACGGCAAGGCGGCCGACGGGCAACAGCATGGCCCCTCCCACACCCTGCACCACGCGCGCAGCGATCAATTGCGGCAACGACTGCGACAGCGCACAGAACACCGAGCCCAGCACGAAAAGCAATATCGACACAAAGTAGACGCGGCGCGAGCCGAAGCGGTCGGACAGCCAGCCCGAGGCGGGCGTGAGCAGGGCCATCGTCAAGGTGTAAGCCACCACCACCGGTTGCATCTGCAACGCCGATACACCGAGGCTGTCGGCCATGGACGGCAAGGCCGTATTGATGATGGTGGTATCGAGCGCCTGCATGAAAAAGGTTCATCGCGGAATAGCGTGGAGCCGTGCTTGATTGCCGTTACGCTTGATCCTTGATTTTTCAAGGATCAAGGCCGGGATCATGCTGGACCGCAAGACGATCGAGAGGTTGGGTGGGTGGGAAGGTTATCGGGTGGAGCGGGTCGTGTGGCCTGAAGGTGAGAGCCGGACGGTCACGATTTACCTGAAGCCTTCAGCGCGAACGATGCACTGCGAGCACTGCGGCAACCGATGTCGGCAGGTGCATGAGACGACCACGCGCCGGGTGCGGGATCTGCCGCTAATGGCGCTGCGAGTGACGCTGGTAGTGCCGCGTCGGCGGGTCTGGTGCGAGCAGTGCGGTGGACCGCATCTGGAGAGGCTGAGCTGGCTGGGCCGTTACCAGCGAGTGACCGACCGGCTGGCCGAGGCGGTCAGCCAGTTGCTTGAGTCCAGCAACATTCTGGCCGTGGCGCGCTTCTTCCAACTGGGTTGGCACACGGTCAAGGCGCTGGACAAGGCCCTGCTGCGACGGGCGATCCAAGAGCCGGACTGGAGCCAGATCCACTACCTAGCGATGGACGAGTTCGCTCTACACAAGGGCCATCGTTATGCCACGGTCGTTGTCGATCCGATCCGCCGTCAGGTGCTATGGATCGGTGATGGCCGCTCGCGCGAGACGGCCAGAGCCTTCTTCGAACAACTGCCAACTGGGGTTGCCCAGCAGATCCGGGCCGTAGCGATCGACATGACGACGGCCTATGAGCTGGAGATCCAGGCCAACTGCCCCAACGCCGAGATCGTCTACGACCTGTTCCACGTCGTGGCCAAGTACGGCCGTGAAGTGATAGACCGGGTGCGTGTAGACCAAGCGAACCAGTTGCGGCACGACAAGCCGGCCCGCCGGGTGATCAAGTCCAGTCGCTGGCTACTGCTGCGCAATCGCAAAAACCTCGATCCGTGCCAATCGGTAAAGTTGGACGAGTTGCTCCAGGCCAACCAGCCCTTGCTCACCGCTTATCTGATGCGCGATGAGCTCAAACAGCTGTGGTTCTACCAACACCCCGGCTACGCCCGCCAGGCATGGGATCACTGGCTGCAACAGGCTCAGGGCAGCGGCATCGCCGCCTTGGCTCACTTCGCGCTCAAGCTAAAAGCCTATCTGCACGGGATTCTGTCTCGCTGTCGCCACCGGCTCAACACCAGCATCGTCGAGGGCATCAACAACACCATCAAAGTCATCAAGCGCCGCGCCTACGGCTACCGCGATCAGGAGTACTTCTTCCTCAAGATCCGGTCTGCATTCCCCGGTATTCCTCGATGAACCATGAAAAAACCGCCTGCTACGGTCCATAGCATGGCGGTGTGAGCGGAAGACTTGGGCATGAACGACGCGGGTCCTGAAAACTTGCCTGAGGCGGGCAAGCGTCAGGCGTTGTGCAATAGGTTTATTCTAGTGAGCGCTAGCCTATCGATATATCCGTTAGGTACACTGACTGTCATCGATATATTCGATGAGCAGTACTTGCTCAGGCCCTCTCCATGCTCAATCCCGTCTGGTTGCGCTCCTTCGCCACCGTCGTCACATCGCACAGTTGCTCGGCTGCCGGCCGTGAGCTGGGACTGACGCAATCCACCATCAGCGAACACATCCGGCGTCTGGAAAGCAACGTCGGCCGCCGGCTGTTGACGCGCGACACGCACACCGTGGCGCTGACTCCCGACGGCGAGGCCATGCTGGTGCACGCCCGCGTGATTCTCGAAGCGATGGCGCATGCAGAGTCGCAGTTTCGTTCCCCGCGTCTGCGGGGCCGGGTCCGCCTGGGTTGCTCCGATGACATTGCGTTGGGCCCATTGCCCGGGATTCTCGCGGCCTTTCGCACCGCTCATCCGGACGTGGAACTTCAGCTCACGATCGCCATGACCGGCAAACTCTATGAGTTGCTCGACGCCGGTGCCATCGACTTGCTGGTAGGTAAACGGCGGCCAGGCGACACACGAGGCACTCGGCTCTTTAGCAGTCAAATGTTGTGGATCGCGCGCAGCGGTACCGAAGTGGATCTGGATCAACCGTTGCCGCTGGTGCTGGCTGCCGAGCCCAGTGTGTCGCGCTCGGTTGTGCTCGACACCCTGGCCATGGCGGGCGCGAGCTGGCGCATCGTGTGCACCAGCAGCTCGTTGGCGGGCAGCAGCGCGGCGGCGCGGGGTGGCCTGGGATTGACGGTCAGGCCGCAATTCATGAGCGGGCGGGGTCTGGCCCAGCCTGTCAATGCGGCCAAGCTGCCTGCCTTGCCGGATGCGGAGTTCGTCACCCTGGGCGCGGCGCATCTGAGCCGTCCGGCCGAGACCTTGCTGCAGATTCTGCGCGACAGCGAGTTGCGTGGGACGTGGACGACTGTTTAAGTCGCCACCGGGGCCCACGGCGGGCGAGGTCTGGCCAGGTAGGCCACCATAACCTGCACAATACCCGCGGCGATGCCCATCCCCGCGCCCACCTGCCAGGCCAGGGTGTAGCTGTGAAGCAGGTCATACGCCAGCCCGCCGCCAATGGCGCCGGTAAAACTGCCCAACTGATGGCCGCAGAATGCCACCCCGGCAAGCATGGCCTGCCAACGCAGGCCAAACGTCTGCGCGATCCAGCCGCTGACCAAGGGCACCACGCCCAGCCAAAGAAAGCCGATCACCGCTGCGAAAACCAGTGTGCTTTCCGGGGTAGGCAGCGTGTGGAAATACCAAATGAAGCTCAGGGATCGCAGGATATAGATCAAGCCCAGCAGGATTTGCTTGTTCCAACGCCCACCGGCCCAACCGAAGAAAAGGCTACCCATGGCGTTGAACCCGCCGATCGTGGCCAGCGCCTTGGCCGAAAGCATCGGGTCGAGTCCGCAAAGAGCGAGGTAGGCCGGCAGGTGAGTGGTCAAAAACACCAATTGCATACCGCAAACAAAGTAGGCGGTAGCCATCACGACGAAAGGCAGATTCTTCATTGCCATGGACAGCGCCTGGCGGGCATTCTGCTCACCGTCGACAGGAGCAGGCAACCGAGGAAGACTATCTACCTTGCCGGCATACCAAGCAGCAGGCAGCATGAAAACGGCCAGCACGACGAACGACACGCCGCCCATGCGCCAGTCCCAGGTCTGGGCGACGGACTGGCCCAGGGGCGCGGCCACCAACGCACCCAGCGAACCCGCGGCAGAAACAATCCCCAGCACGAGGCTGCGCATGGCAGGCGGTACAGGGCGGACGGAAGCGGCCATGGCGACCGCACTGCCGGTCGCGGCCAGTGCCGCGCCGACCGCAAACCCCGCGCCGAGCAAAACGCCCAGCATGCCGTGCGCGGTGGTAAGCAGCACCATGCCCAGGATGTAGAGCAACGCGCCAGCTACCATCAGGGGTCGGAACCCCCAGCGCACGACCATTGCGCCGGCAAAAGGCTGAAGAACGCCCCACACCAGGTTCTGTACGGAAATGGCAATGGTGAAATCGCTGACGGATATACCCAGGTCCTGCGTCAGCGGTGGCAGAAAAATACCTAGGCTTTGCCTCAACCCCATCGCCAGACTGAGCATGATCGACGCACCGATCAGGATGGGCAATGCGGGACGCAGAGAGGCGGACATTGTTGCGATCAGCTTATGGAGGGTGCGCAACCGGTCAGCAGCGCCTCTGGCAGTGTATCGCTTCGCGCCCATTGCGAGAATAAAGATATTCCCGGTGCTTATATGGTGTTCGCCGCGTGCAGGGATGGACAAATCGTAAGCAGCGCTTACGGCGAGGTAGCTGGCTCGCAGGGCGACCGTTCAGCCAGCGGTAATATCCAGCACTTGGTTTCCGACGTTTACATGCCGGGGCGCTTCGCTTCCTACTATGGAAAGACAAGTCGATAACGATGGCGCGGGCATATCCAAGGAGGCAAGCATGCAAAAGCACGCAGAACCGCAGCGAAACCCCGGAATCGGTGAGCAGGAGCGGCACCAGGGCAAGGCCAGAAGCGGCCGCGTCGGAGCCGACGAACCCGGCTATGGACGCCCGGCCGGGCAGCGCCCGGGCCAGGCGGGTGAGCGCAAACCGAATCCCAAGGGCCCTCAATATGAAGAGGGCGGCCAGTATCCCGGACCGCGCCGTTCAGCCGAGGCTGACGCGGCGGGCTCCACCGAACACCGTCCCATCATCAACGGCGATGCGCGCGTGGGCGAAATCGTGCGTGAGCAACTGCGCCACAGCGGGTATGACGTCAGTGCGGTGACGGTTGACGTACACCAGGGGTGTGTGCGGCTGGACGGCATGGTGCCAGATGGCCGCACCCGTCATGGCGTACAGAGCTGCGCCGATAGCTGCGTCGGCGTGCGCGGCGTGGAAAACCATACGCGCGTAGGTCAGCTTGACGGCGCCGCCGCATCCGCGGCGCGGCACTGACCGCCGCGCGGCTCGCATCCGAGCCGGCCGCAGTGCACTCAGGCCAGTTCCGGGCGCCCGAAACGGCGATTTTGTAAAACAGGCAGGGCTTGTCGGGCCTGCGCCAAGCGGGTCGGATCGATGTCGGCAAATACCAGCGCATCGGTCTCGGCCGCACGTGCAATGATGACCCCCAGCGGATCGACCGTCATGCTGGCTCCAATGTTGCGCGGCCCGCATTCCCCGACGGCGACCACGTAGCAGGTATTCTCCAGCGCGCGGGCTTGCGAGAGCACCTCCCAATGCATTTCTTTGAGTGGTCCCTTGACCCAGGCCGATGGGGCGACGAGGACATCGGCCCCATCGAGAACCAGGCGGCGTGGCAGCTCCGGAAAGCGCAAGTCATAACAGGTGATCATGCCGATCTTCAGGCCGGCGACGTCGACCAGGGCAGGGATGTCGGCGCCCGGCAAGACGTTGATGGATTCCTGCATATTGAAGGCGTCATACAGGTGCAGCTTGCGGTACTGGGCAATGACCCGGCCGTCGCGCAACGCCACCTGGGTGTTCCAGACTTTGCCGTCCGGGGCGGGGACGTGCACGCAGAAAAATACCGTCAATCCCTGGGTATAGGGCAGCAGGGCGGTGAGAAAAGGGCCGTCCAGGGGCTGGGCCGAGCGTTTGACGATGTCCGGATCGGTGATGTCGCGAGCCAGTACGCCTTCAGGCAATACCAGCGCCTGCGCGCCGCCTGCGCGGGCGCGCTCCATAAGGTCGCGGCAAATGGCGGTGTTTTCCTCCCACACGGGTCGGACAGCAAATTGCCCCATGGCAATTCTCATGGTGATCTCCTGACAGAATGCAGATTCAATAGTGCGGGGGACGTTCGTCCAGCAGGCTGCGCCACGGGCCGTTGGCGCCGTCGGTCTGCTGATTGCGCAATTGCCCGATCTGGGCGGCCATCGCTTCGATTTGCTTTTGCTGCTCAAAGACCAGCAGGTTGAGCTGTTCGAGCAGATCTTCGGCAAAGCCCAGCTTGATCTCCAGCTCCGTGACGCGCGCCGCAAGTTCGTGTTCGTGTTCCATGGCCTTATTAAACCGCAGAGTGGGCCGGCTGTGACACAATGGGTTCTTCATTCAGCGCTTCGGGGCCGACGATCATGGACATCAACCTCAACGATTTCGAACAGATCCGCCATGAGCTGGCGCGTCCCTTGCTGCTGGTCAAAGGCGGCAATGGTGTGCTGGCCTGCGGCTATCTCAACATCGCGACGTTTGACAAAACCGGCGAGGCGGCAGCCATTGTCACCGGGGTCTCGGATCACACGCAGATGCTTGGCGCACCGCTGATCGCGGTGAGCCAGGCAGCTCGTGCCCTGGGTCTGCAAGAGGGTATGACCGGCGCGCAGGCGCTGGCGCGCTTCAAGTAGGTCGACCGGCTCGCCGCGGTTTGACAGCCTGCGGTTGAGGCAAGACAGCCGCGCCCATGCTGCAAATACTCGTTGTTGCCGCGCTATGGCCCAACGGCCTGTTTCTGCGGGGCGTGCGTGCGTCAGACGCTAGTACGCGCACGCAAAGCCTGCCCCGGACGACGGCGCAGGCGTTTTTATTTGAACGCAGCGGCGCCGCGTGTGCCGCGAAGGTAGGTCATGTTTCAGATCGAAGGCGCCCGTTTTCCCCAGGACCGCGATGCCCTGATTGCCATCATCCGCGAATACATCAGCAGCACGCGTGTCAGTCTGGAGTATCAGCACTACGACGAAGAACGTGACGGCCTGTCGGGCAAGTACGCCCGGCCGCGCGGCTTGATGTTGCTGGCAAGGAAAGCGGGAGCGGTGGTCGGCTGTGGCGGCTTTCGCGAGATCGACGCGACGACTTGCGAAATGAAGCGCGTCTACGTCAGGCCCGAAGCGCGCGGGCAGCAGTTGGATCGGCAATTAATGGAACGTATTTTGGACGAGGCACGTGCGGCAGGCTACCGGCGCATCTGTCTGGACGTGTTGCCGGAGTTTCTGGCGGCACAGTATCTCTATGAGTCGCTAGGCTTTCACGAGACGCCGCCCGTGACGCAGAACCTGGTGCCCGGGTCACGCTCTCTGGGCCGCGATCTCTAGGCTGCGTGACAGCATGTCAGCGGCCGATGGCATCGGCTCCGCGGTGGTTTGGAGCCGATGCGAACCACCACGATCAGTCGCGGCGGCTGGTGACTTCCACCAGGTGATAGCCGAATTGCGTCTTGACCGGGCCCTGGACCTGGTTGACCGGGGCGCTGAAGACTACCTCGTCGAATTCGCGCACCATTTCACCGGGCCCGAACGTGCCCAGTTCGCCGCCTTGGCGAGCCGACGGGCAGCTCGAGTTTTCGCGGGCCACGTCCGCGAAGTCTGCGCCGTTTTCGATGGCGGTTTTCAGTTCCTGAGCTTTGGCTTCGGTCGAGACGAGGATATGACGGGCAGAGGCTTGTGCCATGGTGAGGCTCCAGTAAGGGCGGGCCACACGCGGGCCGGCGCCGGATGAATGTTGCAGGCAGTGCCCGCCTGATCCGCTAGTGTAGCGCGTGGACTGTCGCGGCTCGCGTCAGAGCGTCAGTCGTCATCGAGCATGTGGGCCGCCTTGGAGGAGGCGGCGGCTCCGGCACGGTGGTAGTGCATCACCGTGGCCACGCTTGCATGCCCGCTCATCGCCATGACCTCTGCCAGTGGCAGGCCCTGTCGGCCGGCTTCGGTAATGAACCCGGCGCGCAGGCTGTGCGCGGCGAAATCGCCATCCAGCCCGGCCAGGCGCACGCGGGCCTGGACCATCCGGCGTATGGCCTCGGCGCTCAGGGCCTCCCCGACGATGCCTCCACGCCGAACGCGCCGAAACAGCGCGCCTTCGGTGATATTGGCTTTCTCCAGCCATGCGCTCAGTGCCGCGGCGGCCCGGCCGGCAACTGGCTTATAGATATCGGGGCGTGCTCGGCCTTCCTGATTGGTTTTCGAGTGCGCCAGCGTATAGAGATAGCCCTCAGGTGTGCGGCGCGTGTTCTCCATCGTGGCGGCCACGACTTCCGAGCGGCGCCGTCCGCCGCTGGCCCAGGCGAATAACAGCATTGCGCGGTCTCGCAGGCCGATAAGGCTGTCATCGCACGTCGCGAGCAATTTCTCGAGCGGCTCACGCGTGAGGGCATCCTTGCCTTGGGGCAGGTCGCCACGGCGTGCATAGGCTGCACGGCTACGCTTCATCAACGCACGTACGGCCCGGTCGCGGCAAGGGTTGGGCAGCCCTTGAGTTTCGTGCGCTTCAGACAGCACCGCCAGACGGTGGCGAACCGTCGAGAGCTTCAGCGGGCCTGGCGCACGCTTGACGCCACTGGCCACCAACTGTTGGTCAATGGCCTCGGGCAGGTCATGCACCAGCGTGGTCTGCTCGCTGTGTTGCAGGTGATCCGCGATGAATTGCAGCACGGTAGCGACCGGCAAAGGCAGGACAAAAGGGCCCTGCATGCGCAAGGTATGCCACCCGGACCAATAGCGGATCGCCGCGATATACGCGGCGCGCGTATTGGGCGAGCTGCCTTCGCGCAGCAAGGCACGCAGCGAGGCTGCACTGCTTCCGAGCCCTTCGAGGTGCTGGCTTAACGAAAGAGCCCCCGACTGCGCCGCAGATTCTGGCTCAACGGACGGCCCTCGTTTATCAATGTTGTAAATCATATGTAGTACATAATATATAATACGATCATTGTATAGTTAGCGCGGATAAACATCTATTATCCGCGCTAAATACGATTCGTCGCGCAAATTCGTGCAGTCATCAGGGCCAGGGGCAAAAACATGGGGATCGGTATTCAGCAGCAGGACGTTTGGGCCGCCGCAGACGCGTTGCTGCGCGCGGGCGAGCAGCCCACGATAGAAAGGGTGCGCTTGCATCTGGGCAGGGGCTCGCCCAATACGGTCGGCCCCCACCTGAAAACCTGGCTGCGCGATCTGGGCGGGCGGCTCGACAAAGGCGAGCCGCCCGACGCCATCGTCGCTGCCGCCCAGCAGCTGTGGCAGATGGCTCTCTCGCAGGCGCATGCCGATGCCAACGCGCAGGCAGCCGAGCAGCACGCTGCGCTGCGCGCCGAACAGGCCGCCATCGAGACGCAGCGCGAAGCCCTCGAGGCGGATGCTCAGCGGCTGCTTCAACGTGAGGCCGATCTGGAGGCTGCGCTGGTCGCCGCGCAGGCCTTGGGCCAGGCAGCCCAGGCCAGGGCGCAGGCCCTGCAGCAACGCCTCGACAGCGCAGAGGCCGAGTTACAGGCCCTGCGGCAGGCCCTCGAGGGTGCACACCAACAGCTTCAGCAGGCCGAACGGCAAGGACGGGACAGTCTGGCTGCGGCCCACAAATTGCATCAGGAAACCCTGGAGCAGGCCGAGGCGCGCCACGCCAGCCACGAGCGGCGGTGGCTGCTCGACATAGACGCACAACGCCAGGCAGTGCGCCGCCTACAGGAAGAGCGTGAGGCAAGTGCCCGAACATTAGCTGCCCGCGAGCAGTCCCATACGCAGGCGCTGCAGGCGATGGAACAGCAAGCGCGGGCCGAGGGCGAGCGGCTGGCCGCAGCGCTTGCTGCGGCCAGTGAGGCGCTTGCCGGCCAGGCGCATTGGCAGGCGGTTGCCGAGGCCGGTGAGCGTGCACTGGCGTTGCGCGAAGCGGCGCTGTCTCAGCGGCAGTCAGACCTCGAAGCGCACGCGGCCCAGTTGCTTGCACAACTGGCGATCAAGGACGAACAGATCGCCGGGTTGTTGGCGGCGGCGCGCAGCAAGGCCAGGGGGCCGCGCAAGACGTGACCATCCGCAGCCGGGCGAGGTGGGGTCAAGCCTCTGCAGGAGGGCGGGCGGGGTATATAGTGTGCGCCGTCCTGTCCACGCCAGTTTTTGTCGGAATGCAGCATGACATTGAACGCCTTCGCCAGCGCCTGCCTCGCGGTGGGCCTCGTCATTGCGCCCCTAGCAGCCTGGCCGCAGGCGCCAGCAGCGCAAGAGGGGGTGGCGAGCAGACCGGTGCGCCAGCAGATGCGCCTGAATTTCAGCAGTGAGATCCCGCCCGTCGTGCGTACGCTGGGTTGGAACCAGCCCGTCTATCCGCTCAAGGCCCGACGGATGATGCAAGAGGGCAGGGTTGTCCTGCGTATCGCGATGCAGCCCTCAGGCGAGCATGAGATCGAAATCGAGGAATCCTCCGGCTGGCCTGTGTTGGATCAGTCGGCACTGGAGGCGATGCGTGGCCTGGCCTTCGACGACGGCCAGCCCTTGTTGCGGCCCACGCGTTTTTTGTTGCCCGTGCGCTTCCGTATCGCGCCGCCGGCCGCATCGCAGGATTGAACAGACTGGCAGACATCGGCCTGCTATGCTTTCGAGGTCATTCCACACCCAACAGGAAGCCCGCATGCACGCTGTATTCATCGATGCCAATCCGACCCTGGCCGCTGTGGCGCAACGCCTTCATCGCCAGGGTGATCCGGACCTGACGATCAACGGTCAGCCGGATATCCGTCCCGAGCAGATTCCTGCCGTGCTCGATGGCGCGGGGATTGCGATCATCGATCACACGCACCTGCCCACCGACGTGGCGCGCAACTGCAAAGGGCTCAAGCATGTGGTGTTTCTTGGCACGGGTGCACGTTCCTACATGAATCCCGAAGAGCTGGCCGGTCTGGGTATCGAGGTTCATATCATCAAGGGATACGGCGATACGGCGGTGGCCGAATGCGCCTTTGCCTTGATGTGGGCTGCGGCCCGCGATTTCGGCAAGATGGACCGCGGCATGCGCGCGGGTCAATGGTTGCGTACCGATGCCGTGCAATTGACGGGCAAGACCTTGGGGCTGCTGGGATTTGGCGGCATTGCGGCCGAGATGGCACGGCTGGCCCAAGGGGCCGGCATGAAGGTGTTGGCCTGGAACCGTAGCGCCAAGACCCATCCGGGGGTGAAATTCATGCAGCCTGATGAGTTGCTGGCGCAAAGCGATGTCCTGTCCGTGCATCTGCTGCTCAATGATGCAACCCGTGGCTGGCTGTCGGCCGAGCGCATCGCCCGCATGCGCGATGGTGCCATTCTTATCAACACCGCGCGCGGCGCGCTGGTCGACGAGGCTGCGATGATCGCCGCCCTGAAAAACGGCAAGCTGCGCCATGCCGGGCTCGACGTTTTCGATATCGAGCCCATGCCGGCTGACCATCCGCTCTACAGTCTCGATAACGTCACTCTTTCAGCGCATTCGGCGTTTCGCACTCCCGAGGCCAGCGACAACCTGATCGAAGCGGCGTTGCAGCATTGCCGCCGGGTTGCCGCAGGCTGATGTTCACAGGGCTGCGAATCTCTTAAAAAGCAAAAATTCGCAGCCTAATTGCGTCATCGTCGTTCTTCTTGATTTCATTGCGGCCGCGCTCTAATCTGGGCGCTCTCTGATTCCTGATCGGCGCGTCGACCCATGGCCCAGGCTGCTTATAGCCCCGCACTCATTCTGCTGTCCATTGCGCTGGCCGTGCTGGCTTCCTATACCGCACTGTCGATCGCGGCGCGCATCGTCGTCGAACGGGAAGGCGTCAGTTCCGCGTGGCTGTGGGTCGGCGCCTGCATTACGGGTTTCGGGCTCTGGGGCATGCATTTCGTGGGCATGCTGGCGTTTGGTCTGCCATTGCCGTGGGGCTACGGACGCTTGGCCACGCTTATCGCCTTGCTCATTGCCATCGCCTTCGCAGCGCTCGCGCTGTGGTTGATGACGCAGCCCGGGCTGGCGCGTTGGGAGCGAGCGTTGGGCGCCGTCATCGTTGGCACCGGCATCGCCGGCATGCACTACACCGGAATGGAAGCGGTGCGGATTTCATCGAGCTTCTCATGGCCGCTGGTGCTGCTGTGTTTTGCGGCAGCAGTTTTCGCCGCTGGGCTGGGCATCTGGCGAGGCACGCGCCAACGCGCGCGGCCCGAACGGGCATCGCTACGTGTCTGGGAGGCGGTGGCCATGGGTCTGGGGTTGTCGGCCATGTACTATAGCGGCATGGCTTCGGCGGTGCAGGGCACCGATGCGGGGACGCCTTCGCTGGCGGTCAGCGCCGAAGGCCTGGCGGCGACCATCCTGGGCCTGTCCGTCGTTTTGTCGTTGGCGGCGATCAAACTATCGGCCAGCTACGCGAAGACCACCGCCAAAAGCGCGCAATTGGCAAGCTCGTTACAGGAAGCCCGACACCGCCTGTCTTACTTGAATTCTCACGATAGCGTGACCGGCGCGGTCAATCGCCGGATGTTCGACAAACGGCTTGCTGCAGCCATCGCCGCCAGCCGCGCCGAAGGAGGATTGCTCGCGCTGCTGGTCATTGACGTCGATAGCTTTCGTGCCGTCAACGAGGCCTACGGGTATCCGGTGGGCGACGAAGTCCTCATGCAGACGGCTCAGCGTCTGTCTCAGGCGGCTGGGCCGCACGACAGCTTTGCCCGCTTGGGCGGCGATGAGTTCGTCGCCGTTGCGGTCTTGCCGCACACAAGCTACGCCGGCCATGTGGCTGACAACTATCTCGCGGCATTGCGGCAACCTTTCACCGTGGCCGGACAGGACATCAGGATATCGGCCAGTGTCGGCATCGCGGTCTATCCCCATGACGGCGTGGATCCGCATGCGTTGATGGCCAAGGCCGAAGCCGCCAAGTCCTACGCCAAGAACCTCGGGCGTGATCGCCATGCTTTTTTCGAACCCTCGATGAATGCCGGCAGCGACAGGCATTTGCGCGTATTCGAACAACTGCGCCTGGCTGTCGAGCGAGGCGAGTTGCGGTTGTTCTATCAACCCAAGGTCAAGGCGCAGACTGCAGAGCGGGTAGGGGTCGAAGCGCTGCTGCGCTGGCACAACGGCGAGCTGGGTGATGTGTCGCCTGCGGAGTTTGTCCCGTTGGCCGAGCAGACCGGCCTGATCCTGTCCTTGCAGACGTGGGTGCTGGACGAGGCCTGCCGGCAATTGGCCGCTTGGGATCGACTCGGCGCCGACATCCCGACGGTCGCCATCAATATCGCCGCGCTGCAGTTCCAGCAGAACGACTTCGTCGACAGCATCGCCGCGGCCCTCAAGCGTCATGGCTTGCCCGCCAAGCGTCTGGTGCTCGAGATCACCGAGACCACGGCCATGAAGCAGGCCGCGCAAAGCGTGAAAATCATGCGCCGGCTCTACGCCATGGGCGTGGGGCTGTCGATCGATGACTTTGGCACGGGGTACTCCAGCCTGTCTTATCTCAAGCGGTTTCCGGCACGAGAGTTGAAGATAGACCGCGAGTTCGTCATGGAACTGACGCAGGACAGCGAGGATGTGTCCATCGTGGCCGCCATCGTGGCCGCCATCGTGGCCCTGGCGCATGCGCTCAGACTGTCGGTGGTGGCCGAAGGTGTCGAGACCGAAGCGCAACGCCGCTTACTGATTGATCTGGGTTGCGACGTCTTGCAGGGTTATCTGACCGGACGGCCCGCGGCGGCCTGGACCTTCGATCCCGAGGCAGCGGCGATGTTGGCGCCTCAGCCGGCGGGATAGCGCCTGGCAGGCTCTCGGGCCTGCCAGGCACGGGTCTATCAGGCCGCGACCTTCGGGCCAATCGTGAGTTCGAATTCGCCGATGCCATCGGCACCGCCCCGAGCCACATCTCCGGGCTGCAGCGCGGCAACGCCAGCGGGCGTACCGGTGAAAATCAAGTCTCCGGGCTTGAGGGCCACGGACCGCGAAATGGCGGCGATGACCTCGGGCACCGACCAGATCAGTTCGGCCAGATCGCCTTGCTGGCGTACGCTGCCGTTGACGTCCAACCAGATACGCCCTTTCTGCGGGTGACCGATTTCAGACGCGGGGCGCAAGGGCGTGATCGGGCTGGAGGCATCGAAGGCCTTGCTCCAGTCCCAGGGACGGCCCATTTTCTTGGCCTGCGCCTGCAGATCGCGCCGGGTCAGATCCAGACCGACCGCGTAACCCCAGACATGCGCGAGCGCCTGGTCTACCTCGATATCTTTGCCACCCTTGCCGATCGCCACGACCATCTCGATTTCGTGGTGCAGGTCTTCGGTCAGCGGGGGGTAGGGCAGGGTCCCCTGGGCTGGCACGACGGCGTCAGCCGGCTTGGTAAAGAAGAAAGGAGGTTCGCGGTCGGGATCATGACCCATTTCGCGGGCATGTTCGGCGTAGTTGCGGCCCACGCAGAATACCCGGCGGATCGGAAACCGCTGGCTGCTGCCGGCCACGGCGGCCGAGGCTTGTTCAGGGGCGGCAATCACATAGTTGGACATGAGGTTTCTCTCTACTGACAGGAAGCCTCAGTCTAGTTTCCCGGCGCGCTCCGAACTTGGACAAAGCTGCCGATGACTTGGACACCGTGTGCTTATTGCTGCCGGAACTGGCGCGGCGACATTCCTACGGATTGCCGAAAACGGCGCGAGAAATAGGCTTCATCGGCAAAACCGCAGGCGTGGGCGACTTCGGTGATTCGCTTGTCGGACGTCAGCAACAAGGCTTTTGCGCGTGTCATGCGGCGTTCGAGCACCCATTCGGTAAAACTGCGGTCCAGGGTTTTGCGCAGCAGGTGCGCCAGGTGGCTGGGCGACAGAAACGCCGCGGCAGCAGCGCTATTGAGCGACAAATCCGCCTGATCCAGCCGGGCCTCGATGTGCGCGCTCACGCGTGCCAGTGCCTGGCGCCGTCCTTGCCGAGGCAAGCCCGCCTGCAAGGCCGACGCATGACGCATGCAGGTCTGCCCGATCAATTGCAGCAAGCCGCCACGCAACACGGCAGCCGAGCCAAAGCCGCGCTCGCGGTCCACGTGCAGCATGCGCGCCAGCAACGACTCCAACTCGGGCAGTTCCTCGGCAGACACCGAAAAATCCAGGCTCTCCTGAAATCGGAACGGGGCCAACTCCGGCGCCTGCGACAATGGCACATCCTCCAGATCCAACGGATCACACTGCAGGCCGGGCAGCAAGAACTCCTGCGACACATTGATGACCATGAACCTGCCATCGGGCGGGTGGGGAATGCGATGCAGTCGGTGCGGCAGGATAAAGGCCATCATGCCCTTGACGAAGGGCCGAGTCGTTCCTCCAATCTGTTGCACGGTATCGCCGCCCAGATTGATCTGGATCTGGAAGTAGTCGTGGCGGTGCATATCTTCGAGCGCTGGCCGGGCATCCTGCGTACGGATATAGAAATCCAGGCGATCGCTGCGCTCGCGCATGCCATAGGTGCGGACGGACTTGGAGCGGGATGTCATGCGAGGGATTCTCGTCGGTGGCCAGCGGCCGGCAATCGCTAAAACGTGTTGGGTGCTATCGGGGGAGGGGGGGGGTCAAGCGGCAGGCGACTCACTACGGCGTAGCGGGAGTTGGCGTGGCAACTCGATCACGACGACCGCGATCCAGCCCAGCGCGTAAGCCAGGATGTCCCACCAGTCTGCCGTACTGCCCAACACGATGCGCAAGACAGGGTTGGGCAGGCTCCAGCCGAGATAGGTGGCCGCATACTGAGCCATCTCGATGAAAACGCCCATGCCAAACGCCAAGCCGGCAAGCGTCAGGACATGGGCACCCAAAAAAGTCTTGAACAGGTAGTAAATCCAGATGACGGCCAGGGTGTCGCCCAGAAAGCTACGGGCCCATCCCCAATGGGCTCCAACCGTGGCAAGCGTTGCCATGGCCAAAAGCAGTGCCACGGCAACACACAGAGAGCGAAGATGAAAGCGGAGCGTCATGCGCGTGATCGTAACCCGCCGCGCGCCTCAGGTGCAGGGTGGCCGGCGTGTCGTGCTGGGCGGGGTCACGCCGCTGACGTTCCTGACCGATTAGCTGTTGCGGTTGCGCGCGCCGCCTTGACGAGCCTTGAAGCGGGGGTTGGACTTGCAGATGACGTAGACGCGGCCGCGACGGCGCACCACTTGGCAATCCCGATGACGGGTTTTGGCATCCTTGAGAGAGGCGAGGACTTTCATGGGCTTCCTTCAGCAATGAGGTTCAACAGGTCGGTCGCACCGTGACACCCAATCCACAAAAACGAATATTATAACATACTAATAATAGCCTGTTTGGCCATCCGACAGTCCCCGGGCAGGACACTTCAGGCGGCGCGGCGCACGGCAGCATCGTTGGCGGCATGAATAGCAAGACCCAGACCTATCTGCCTGAATAAAAAGACAGGCGAGCCAGCGTTTCCCGCGTCAGCGCCGGTGCCGTGGGGCAGGGGCGGGAGGGTTTCAACGAGAGGGCGGCCAGTGCCAAACGTTGTGCAAATTCTCGACCACCATGTCGATAAAGACGCGCGACTTGGCTGCAACAATGTGACCGGACGGATGAACGATGCTGACGGGACCATCATTGCTCGCGCCCCAACCAGGCAATAGTTCAACCAATTGACCGCTGCGCAGATGGTCAACGATGAGCCAATCCGGCGCCAGAACAATACCTAAACCCTCTACGGCCGAATCGACCACCACTTCCGCGCTGTCCGCAATGAGAGGGCCCACCGGCTCAAACGTAAATCGACTGTCGGCCCGCGCCAGACTCCAGCGCGGCCAACTTGAAAAGCCCGTGAATCCGAGACAGGCGTGCGAGGCCAGTTCCGTAGGGGTCTGCGGGTGGCCATGCTCTTGCAGATACCCCGGAGAGGCGGCGAGCATGGTTCGATACGTTCCGATCCGCCGCGTGACCAGCGAGCTGTCGGCCATGCGTCCCACACGCACGGCGAGGTCGAAACCCTCGGATACGAGATCGACGTACCGGTCCGTGTAGCGGGCATCCAGTTTCACCGCCGGATAGGCCCGCATAAATCGGGAGAACAAGGGAGCGATCCATCGTCGCCCGAAAGACAGCGGCATCGAGATACGCAGCACGCCACGAGGGGTGCATGCGACGTCGCTGGCCTCCAGGTTGGCCGCGTCGAGCTCGTCCAGGATGGTGCGTACGCGACGCAGGTATTGTGTTCCTGCCTCGGTGAGAATGATGGCTCGGGTCGTGCGGGTGACCAGGCGGGCGCCCAAACGCCGTTCCAGCGCACTGATACGGCGGGACAACACCGAGCTATCCCGATCCAACATCCTTGCTGCCGCAGCAAAGCTGCCTTGCGTGGCCACCGCCACGAACGCCTTGAGCTCATCCAGTCCGGCTTCGTTATTGCCGTGCAGTTTTTGCATGAGTGTTATGTGTTGGAGACTATTTATTGCAAGCATAGTGGCTAATTAAGATGAGGCCACCTTTTAATGGAGTGGTCAATCTTGAAAACCTATCTGGGATTGGGAACAGGTCCGGGCGTGGGCTATGAAACGGCAGCGGAATTCGCCAGGCAGGGCTTCGACGTCGTGCTCGTTGCGCGCCGGGCCGATACCGTGAATCCGCTGGCGCAACGGATCAATGCTGCGGGCTACCGCGCTCAGGCGCGCACCGTCGACGTCACAGATATCGACTCGGTGGCGTCACTGATACGGGACATCGAGCAGGAGAGGGGGGGTATAGACGTACTTCACTACAACGTAGCCAGCCTTCGCCAGGCCTCTATCGAACAGCTTCGCCGCGAGGATATTTCCAGCGATTTGTTGGCCAACGTGGGCGGGGCCGTCGCCGCGGTCCAAGCTGCGGCAGGCCAAATGCTGGCGCGGCGCCAGGGCGCCGTTCTGATTACTGGCGGTGGTCTGGGCCTGTATCCGCACCCGGACTACCTGACGCTGAGCATTGGCAAAGCGGCCATCCGCGCACTGGCGCTGGCGTTGTTTGAGCCGTTCAAGGCCCAGGGCGTGCATGTGGCGACGGTAACGATCGCCAAATTCATTGACGCCAACAGCCCGGACACCAAAGCCGTCGCCAGTTTGTTCTGGCAGATGTACCAGCAACCCCAAGAAGCCTGGACAGCCGAAACGGTATATGGGACGTAAGATTCTTGAGGTCTGAGTCGCCAGCGCGTCATTGGGCGGGGCCCTGGGGTAGATGCCCATCATGGGCAAGACCCCGGCGCAACCGCCTTTTGGAAGCTGGGGCAATTGCCCGCGTTGTTCGCAGACAGGCCGTCTAGCTTATTCGCCGATAAATCCTGTACTTTACATAATATACATTATGCGTATTTTGAATCAGCAAGCGCCACGTCCACTGGCAAGCCGCCGGAGGCGTTTGAAGAAAGCCGATTTTGCCAATGAAATGGTG
The DNA here is from genome assembly GCF_020735985.1 of Bordetella holmesii. Lineage (NCBI taxonomy): Bacteria > Pseudomonadati > Pseudomonadota > Betaproteobacteria > Burkholderiales > Alcaligenaceae > Bordetella > Bordetella holmesii. Next base: position 1,686,102 of record NZ_CP085973.1, on the reverse strand, counting down.
TTCCGTTTGACGTCATAGAACACCTCTTGCAGTGGTTCCTGGTGCTGCAGCGGCTAGGATCCGGGTTGTTCGCCGGGTCTGCGCAAGGTCACGATCACGGCAATCCAAGATCGCACGCGAGCCGGCGTGCCTCATATGCGCGCCGCAATGAGTCGCGCAAGCGCTATGGGCCGGAGTCTTTCCGCGTCTGTTCCGGGGCTGGACCGCGCCTTGTTCGCAAGAAAGGCAAACGTCCATGATCGGACGTTGCGCTGCCCTCCTCTTTTTTCTGTCGCCCCGACGTGACCGCCACGCGCAATGGCAAACGCGCCAGGCTCGCCAGACGTGGCCTAGCCCAGGCGCGGTTGGCATTTAGTCCGCAAGCTCCATGCTGCGGGTCACTTCTTCCTGCACTCGCTGCCAGATAGCTCGTTTGAGTTGGACGAATTGCTCCGACAGTTGCACGTCGGCGCTGCGCGGATGCGGCAGATCGTTGTCGATGTCCTGTACGATACGGCCCGGTTTTGACCCCATTACCGCCATGCGGGTCGATAGCGTCAGGGCTTCATCGATCGAATGCGTGATGAAGACGATGGTCTTGCCGCTTTCCTCGTAGATCTTGAGCAACTGGTCCTGCAAGACCTGCCGGGTCATGGCGTCGAGCGCGGCGAAGGGTTCGTCGAAGAGCATGACGTCCGGATTGTTGGCTAGGACACGGGCGATCGACACGCACTGCTTCATCCCGCCGGATAACGCGTGCGGGTATTTGTCCGCGGCATGCTTCAGGCCGACCATGTCGATGTATTTGCGGGCGATCGGTGCGCGTTCGGCTTTTGGCATGCCGCGCATTTTCAGGCCGAATTCGACGTTTTCCTATACCGTGCGCCAAGGAAAAAGTGCGTACTGCTGAAAGAGTATCCAGCGCTCAAGTAGGCGCAAGCAGAGGTCCGTCACCAGGACCGTGAAACTGATCAGAACCATGCCGAGCACGACGGTGTCGGTCTGGAAGAACTCTTTGCCGTTCATGATCATGAAGCCAAGGCCTTCCTTGGATGCCACCAGCTCCGCGGAGATGACGCAGGTCCAGGACAGTCCCAGGATGATCTTCATTCCGGAGATGATTTGAGGTAGGCAACCCGGAAAAAGTACTTCCCGCATAATCTGCCAGCGATTCGCACCCAGGTTGCGGGCGGCGCGCACCAGCAGCGGATCGATGCTGCGCGTGGCTTCCATCACGTAAAGCAACGCCGGGACGAAGGACCCCATGAAGACTATGCTGTACTTCTGCGTTTCGGTGATACCGAACCACAGCAGCGACAGCGGAATCCAGCTCATGGAAGGCAGCGGCCGCAAGAAGGAAATGATGGGGTCGAACACCGAGCGCGCCACGCGCGATGTGCCCAGCAGGATTCCCAGTGGGATGGCGACGACGATGGCGGCGATGAAGCCCACCATCACACGGCGCGCCGAAGCCAACACGTTGTAGAACAAGGCGCCTTGGTCGGACATCGACATGGCCCGGGCCAGGACTTGAGACGGCGCGGGCAGGAAAATGGGATCCACGGCGCCGCCTCGGCACAGCGCCTCCCACACCAGAAGAAAACCAATCAGAGACAGAACGCTGACCAGAATCAGCGAACGGCCTCCTTTGTTAGATTGCGTGGACATGCTTTGACTTCCGTAATCACAGGTACTTGGTCTGGACCCAGTCTTTGACCGTGGGTGCCTTGTCGATCTGCTTGAGCGAAACCAGCATGCCCGCCAGTTGCTGCATACCATTGACGAAATTGCCTGGGTCGACCATGAGGGCGTGCTGCTCTTTCTCGGTGTACCAGGTGGTCTGTGTGATGACGGCTTCCTGTTCTTGCTGGCTCAGGCCGGTGAGTTCGAGCAATACCTTGGCGGCCTCGGCGGGCGATTCGGTCATCATGGTGTTGGCCTGGAATACGGCAGTCAGGAATTTGTGCACGGCCTCCGGGTTCTCTTTGCCGATGCTGGCTCGTGTAAGAAGCACATCCGGACCTGGGGTGATGCCGTACTGCTTATACAGGGAGAACGCCGTGTCATCGAGCAACACCCGGGTGCCGGGGATGGCTTTGATGCGGTCGAACGCCGGGGTCCAGGCCACCACGGCCGCCTCGATTTGCTTGCCTTGGAAAGCAGCCAGCAGATTGGTCGCCGGCAGATTGATGATGGTGACATCTTTGTCGGGATTCAACCCCGCTTGCTGCAGCACGTCCAGCAGGAGCACGTGGGCGCTGGAGGCATAGGTCACGCCGATTTTCTTGCCCTTCAGGCCTGCCACATCGTTGACGTCCTCACGCACCAGTACGCCTTCAGCCCGGCCGAAATTGTTCGGCGTGGCAATTACCTGGAACTGGCGAGCGCCAGCGGCCATCAGCGCCAACGACGAAACCACGCCCGTGCCTGCCAGGTCGATATTGCCAGCCATGACGGCACCCATGCGATCCGACGAGGTCGCGAAGCTCTGCCAGACAATGTCCAGACCTTGCTTGTCGAACAGCCCGGTCTTGAGGGCGATATAGGCAGAATAGTGCCCCAGCCATCCTGATCCCCCGTAGGTCAGGCGTGTCTTGGCCGCTCGGGCAATCATAGGAAAGCCCATGGTGCTGGCGGCGGCAAGCGCGGTTGCGCGTTTCAACATGTCCCGACGATTCAATGCTGTATTCCCCTTGGTTTGAGCGCCTCGATGGCGCGAATGATGAAGCTGAACTGTCTCTCGGCCCGGGGGTCAGCAGCGGGTTTATAAGCTGCGGCGATATAAAACATCGACTTCCCCTATCCTGCTTGCGGGCTAACCCTAGGGAGGCCGCCACCTAGCGGCGCAGGCTGCGCCACAAGGTGGCGCTGGGCAAGCGCAGTGCCGGGACGATTTCTTTGTCGTAGAGTGACTCCACCGCCACCAGAATCGCCTCACGTGCCTCATACGGGAGCCGGCCGGCCTCACTGGCGCGTGCAGCCAGATAGAAGCTGCGGCTATTGGGGATTTCGGCGCTGGTGGTCGGCAGCGTCAGAGGCAGGATCTTCAAGGTAGGCAGGAAGTGACGGCTCTGCCATAAGCACAAGGGTGTGCTGACAGCAAAGCCCAGGCCCGCGCTGACCAGGCTCAGCAGAGGGTCCGTATTGTCGAACTAAAAGGTGCGCTCGATGAAGATGCTGCGTGACTCGAGCAGGCGGTCGATCTCCGCGCCCATGAAGGACCGTGCGCTGTACCGTATGAATTGCGAGCGCCGGGCCAGCTCCGTCAGGCTGGTGCAATTCGTGCAGGCTCATCAGAAAGAAGGTCTTTTACCCCTGGGCTCTATGTCGGTGCCGTACTAAATCTGGGGGCAGCTCATTTTTGGCCTCACGTCAGACCCCGAAACCGCATGCCGACCGCGTATGCCTGCTTGGCAGACGCCAAAGCCGCCCGAAGGCGGCTTTGGCGTGCGCGGCGGCGGACTTACTTCTTGCGCTGCGGCGGCAGGTCGGTGCAGACGCCTTCGGCGACCTCGGCGGCCATGCCGACCGATTCGCCCAGGGTCGGGTGGGGGTGGATGGTCTTGGCGATGTCCACCACGTCGGCGCCCATTTCGACGGCCAGCGCGATTTCGCTGATGAGATCGCCCGCATGGGTGCCCACGATGCCGCCGCCCAGAATGCGGTGCGTCTCGGCATCGAACAGCAGCTTGGTGAAGCCTTCGTCGCGGCCATTGGCGATGGCGCGGCCCGAGGCGGCCCAAGGGAACACACCCTTCTCGACCTTGATGCCCTGCTTCTTGGCGTCATCCTCGGTCAGGCCCACCCAGGCCACTTCCGGATCGGTGTACGCCACCGAAGGAATGACGCGGGCGTCGAAGAAGGACTTCTGGCCGGCGCAGATTTCGGCCGCCACATGCCCCTCGTGCACGGCCTTGTGCGCAAGCATGGGCTGGCCCACGATGTCGCCGATGGCGAAGATGTGCGGCACATTGGTGCGCATCTGGCGATCCACCTCGATGAAGCCCCGGTCGGTCACGGCAATACCCGCCTTATCGGCGGCGATCTTCTTGCCATTGGGGCTGCGGCCCACGGCCTGCAATACCAGGTCGTAACGCTGCGGTTCCTTGGGTGCGCCTTCGCCCTCGAAGCTGACGTAGATGCCGTCCGCGCGCGCCTCGGCGCCCACCGTCTTGGTCTTGAGCATGATGTTGTCAAAACGGCCGGTATTCATCTTCTGCCACACTTTGACCAGGTCGCGGTCCGCGCCCTGCATCAGGCCATCGAGCATCTCCACCACGTCCAGGCGCGCTCCCAGCGTCGAGTACACCGTGCCCATCTCAAGGCCGATGATGCCGCCACCGATGATGAGCATCTTCTTGGGGATCTCACGCAACGCCAGCGCGCCGGTCGAGTCCACGATGCGGTCATCTTGCGGCAGGAACGGCAGCTTCACCGACTGGCTGCCGGCGGCGATGATGGCGTTCTTGAAGCGTATGGTCTGGCTTTTGCCATCGGAGGCTTTGACCGTCAGATGATGGAAGTCGGCGAACTCGCCCACCCCGGTGACCACGCTGACCTTGCGTGCTTTGGCCATGCCGGCCAGACCACCCGTGAGCTTGGCCACCACGCTGTCTTTGTAGCCGCGCAGCTTGTCCAGATCGATCTTGGGCTCGCCGAAGCTGATGCCGTGCGCGGCCAGGGCCCGCGCCTCGTCGATGACGGCGCTATTGTGCAACAGGGCCTTGGACGGAATGCAACCGACGTTCAGGCACACGCCCCCCAGGGTGGCGTAGCGCTCGACCAGCACGGTCGACAGGCCCAGATCGGCGGCGCGAAATGCCGCCGAATACCCGCCGGGGCCCGCGCCCAGCACGAGGACGTCGCACTCCAGATCGGCCGAGCCGCTGTAAGCGGCGGCCGCCTTGGCGGGCTTGGCGTTGGCAGGCGCGGCGGCAGCCTTGGGTGCTTCGGCCTTGGCGGCCTCAGGCTGGGCAGCGTCGGCCTTGCCCGCCTCCGCACCAGCCTCGATCTCCAGAATGACCGCGCCCTCGGCGACCTTGTCGCCCACCTTGACCTTGACCGACTTGACCACGCCGCCTTCGGATGCCGGGATCTCCATCGAGGCCTTGTCGGATTCGACGGTAATCAGGCTTTGCTCAGCTTTAATGGTGTCGCCCACGGCAACCAGCACCTCGATGACTTCGACTTCCTTGAAGTCACCGATGTCCGGGATCTTGATTGGCTTGAGATTGCTCATCTTGTCTCCGGGCGCTTACAGCGCGATACGACGGAAATCAGCCAGCAACTGGCCGAGGTAAGCGTTAAAGCGGGCCGCAGCCGCACCGTCGATGACGCGGTGGTCATACGACAGCGACAGCGGCAGCGTCAGGCGCGGCACGAACTGCTTGCCGTCCCACACCGGTTTCTGGAAGGAGCGCGACAGCCCCAGAATGGCCACTTCGGGCGCGTTGATGATGGGCGTGAAGTGCGTGCCACCAATGCCACCCAACGACGAAATCGAGAAGCAACCGCCTTGCATGTCGGCCGGCGACACCTTGCCGTCGCGCGCCTTCTTGGCCAGCTCGGAGGTCTCGCGCGCCAATTCGATAATGCCCTTCTTGTCCGCATCGCGCACCACCGGCACCACCAGCCCGTTGGGCGTATCCGCCGCGAAGCCGATGTGGAAATACTGCTTGTAGACCAGGTTGTCGCCGTCGAGCGAGGCGTTGAACTCGGGGAATTTCTTCAGGGCGGCGACCACGGCCTTGATGACAAAGGCCAGCATGGTGACCTTCACGCCCGATTTCTCGTTCTCTTTGTTCAACTGCACGCGCAGGGCTTCGAGGTCGGTGATGTCCGCTTCGTCATTGTTGGTGACGTGCGGGATCATGACCCAGTTGCGATGCAGGTTGGCGCCGGAAATCTTCTTGATCCGCGACAGCGGCTTGGCGTCGACCGGGCCGAACTTGGTGAAGTCCACCTTCGGCCAGGGCAGCAGGCCCAGCGCTACGCCATCGCCTTGGGCCGCGGGCGCTGGGGCGGCCAGCGCGGTTTTGACGAAGCCGCGCACATCGTCGAGCACGATCCTGCCCTTGGGGCCGCTGCCGGTGACGCGCGAGAGGTTCACGCCCAATTCGCGGGCAAATTTGCGCACCGACGGCGAGGCATGAGGCAACTGGCCGGGCTTGAGAGCGGCGTCTTCCAGGTCCTGCGTGGGCGAGGGACGCTGCGCTGGCGCGGCCGCCTTGGCGGGAGCTGCGGCGCTTTCGGCCTTGGCCGCCGGCGCCTCGGCCTTGGGCGCGGCGGCTTCAGCCTTGGCCGCCGGCGCAGCAGCGCCTTCAGCCACCAGAATCACATCACCCTTGTTGATACGGTCGCCCACCTTGATCTTGATGGACTTGACCACGCCACCGGCCGTGGCGGGGATCTCCATCGATGCCTTGTCGGACTCGACGGTAATGAGGCTTTGCTCGGGCTTGATGGTGTCGCCCACGGCCACCAACACTTCGATGACTTCCACATCCTTGAAGTCACCGATATCCGGCACGGCGACATCCACCGGGCCGCTGGCCGCAGCGGGCGCCTCGGCCTGGACCGCGGTGGCCTTGGCCGGGGCATCTGCCTTGGCGGGCTGCGCCGGGGCCTGCTCGGACGGGGCCGGCTCGGCCTTGGGAGCTTCGGACTTGGCAGCCTCTGCCTCGGCCTCGACTTCCAGAATCACGCCGCCCTCGGCGACCTTGTCGCCGACCTTGACCTTGATCGACTTGACCACACCGCCTTGCGAGGCGGGGATTTCCATCGAGGCCTTATCGGACTCCACCGTGATCAGGCTTTGTTCGGCCTTGATCGTATCGCCCGGGGCCACCAGCACTTCGATGACTTCCACTTCCTTGAAGTCGCCGATGTCGGGAACCTTGATTTCCACGATATTGCTCATGTTTGTCTACCCTCAGGCGTATTGCGGGTTGGCTTTGTTCGGGTTGATGCCGTACTTCTTGATCGCCTCGGCGACCTTGGCAGCCGGCACCTTGCCTTCGTCGGCCAGCGCCTTGAGCGCGGCCACGACCACGAAATGACGATCGATCTCGAAGTGCTCGCGCAGCTTGCTGCGGAAGTCCGACCGGCCAAAGCCGTCCGTGCCAAGCACCTTGTATTCGCGGCCCTTGGGCATGAAGGGGCGGATCTGATCGGCGAACAGCTTCATGTAGTCGGTCGACGCGATGATGGGGCCATCGGTCGAGGCCAGTTGTTCGGTCACGTAGGCCACCTGAGCGGGCGCTTCCGGGTGCAACATGTTGAAGCGTTCGGTATCCAGGCCATTGCGGCGCAGCTCGGTGAAGCTAGTCACGCTCCAGACGTCGGATGCCACGCCCCAATCGGCGTCCAGCAGATCCTGCGCGGCCATCACTTCACGCAAAATCGTGCCAGAGCCCATCAGCTGCACGCGGGCCTTGGCCTTGGCGGCGCCCTTGGACTGCAGCTTGTACATGCCCTTGATGATGCCGTCCTCGTCGCCCGCTTTCAGGCCCGGCTGGACGTAGTTCTCGTTCATCACTGTCAGGTAGTAATACACATTCTCCTGATCTTCGACCATGCGCTTCATGCCATGCTGGACGATGACGGCCAGTTCGTGGGCAAACGTCGGGTCATAGGACACGCAGTTGGGGATGGTCGACGCCAGGATGTGGCTGTGGCCGTCCTCGTGCTGCAGGCCTTCGCCATTGAGCGTGGTGCGTCCGGCAGTCCCACCCAGCAAGAAGCCGCGGGCCTGCATGTCGCCAGCCGCCCAGGCCAGGTCGCCGATACGCTGGAAGCCGAACATCGAGTAATAGATGAAGAACGGCACCATGATGCGGTTGTTGGTGGAGTACGACGTGGCCGCCGCGATCCACGAGCTCATGGCACCCGCTTCGTTGATGCCTTCCTGCAGGAGCTGACCGTCGGCGGACTCCTTGTAGTACATGACCTGGTCCTTGTCGACCGGCACATACTTCTGGCCTTCGGGAGCATAAATGCCGATCTGGCGGAACAGGCCTTCCATACCGAAGGTGCGCGACTCATCGGCCAGGATGGGCACCACGCGCGGCCCGATCTGCTTGTCGCGCAGAATCTGATTCAAGACCCGCACAAACGCCTGGGTGGTCGAAATCTCACGCCCTTCGGCGGTGGGCTCCAGCACGGACTTGAAGGCTTCGAGCGCGGGCACCTTGAGCTGCTCGTCGGCTTTCTGGCGACGCTTGGGCAGGTAACCGCCCAGCGCCTTACGGCGCTCGTGCAGGTACTTCATCTCCGGCGAGTCTTCCGCCGGCTTGAAGTACGGCAGGTTCTCGAGCTGATCGTCGGCGATGGGGATGCCGAAGCGATCGCGGAATTCGCGGATCGAATCCAGCTCGAGCTTTTTCTGCTGGTGCGTGGGGTTCTTGGCCTGGCCCACCTGGCCCAGGCCATAGCCCTTGATGGTCTTGGCCAGAATGACCGTGGGTTGGCCGTTGTGGTTGGAGGCCGCGTCAAACGCCGCGTACACCTTATGCGGATCGTGGCCGCCGCGGTTCAAGCGCCAGATGTCTTCATCGCTCATGCGGGCAACGGCTTCGAGCAGCTTGGGATGCTTGCCGAAGAAATGCTCGCGCACGAACTTGCCGTCATTGGCCTTGTACGCCTGGTACTCGCCGTCGACGGTCTCTTCCATGATCTTGCGCAGGATGCCTTCCTTGTCATGCGCCAGCAGCGGGTCCCAATACCCGCCCCAGATCAGCTTGATCACATTCCAGCCCGAACCGCGGAAGTCGCCTTCCAGTTCCTGGATGATCTTGCCGTTGCCGCGCACCGGGCCGTCGAGGCGCTGCAGGTTGCAGTTCACGACGAAAATCAGGTTGTCGAGCTTTTCGCGGGCAGCCAGGGCGATCGCGCCCAAGGATTCGGGTTCGTCCATTTCGCCGTCGCCGCAGAAGACCCAGACCTTGCGCTTGCTGGTGTCCGCAATGCCACGGGCATGCAGGTACTTCAAGAAGCGTGCCTGATAGATAGCCATCAGCGGGCCCAGGCCCATGGACACCGTCGGGAACTGCCAGAAATCCGGCATCAACTTCGGGTGCGGGTAAGAAGACAGGCCTTTGCCGTCGACTTCCTGACGGAAGTGATTCAGTTGCTCTTCGGTCAGGCGGCCTTCGAGATAGGCGCGGCCGTACATGCCGGGCGAGGTGTGGCCCTGGAAATACACCAGGTCGCCGCCATGATCGTCGCTCTCTGCATGCCAGAAGTGGTTCTGACCGCAACCGATCATGGTCGCCAGCGAGGCAAACGAGGCAATGTGCCCGCCCAGGTCGCCGCCATCGGCCGGGTTATGCTTGTTGGCCTTGACCACCATGGCCATCGCGTTCCAGCGCACATAGGAGCGAATCCGCGACTCCAGCTCCAGATTGCCCGGATGCGCGGGCTCCAGGCCCGGCGGGATGGTGTTGACGTAGGCCGTATTGGGCGAGAACGGGATGTGGGCGCCGGAGCGGCGAGCCTCATCAATCAGGCGCTCCAGAAGGTAGTGCGCGCGTTGCGGACCTTCGCGATCGAGGACGGCAGCCAGGGCTTCCAGCCACTCCTGGGTTTCTTGGGTGTCTTCGTCGTTGGCAGCCAGAAGGCCGCCGGCCTGAGCGGGAGAGGACATCGTGTGTCTCCTGATGGGGTTTCTTGGACCACACCCCGTGTATGGGTAAGCGGGGTACAGAAGTTTATGCGCGCCGACACCCCTCGATCGAATCAGGGGCGCCAACCATCGAAGCGCGCATTCTAAGTAGCTAGGTTAGCCCGGAGCAAGAAAAATTTCATGTTGCGGTACGGCATTTCATAATGCGGAATATTGACAGTTTTCTGAATCGTCTGGGCGCGCCGCCCTTGCCTTCATCCGACACGCTCCACCCCTCGATGGCGCTCGGAATACCCGGTAAATCCAGCCCCGCCAGCCCAACGGGTGGCGGCGCCGGGCGCGCCGTGCAGGATCGTGTCGCCCGCATGTGGCGGCGCAGCCAGCCAGCTCCTCATAGACAAAAAAAATCAAAATGCCGCGCCCGGCACCGTAATATGGCGCAGTGCAGCATCGAAATATTCGCCTCGCCGGCAACCCGCCTCGTCCCGGCGGCTTGAGCGGCGCAGGTGCCCGGCCCATCCGCGCCCTATTACCCGTAAAATACGCAGCCTAACGGCCGTATGCCCATGTTCAGTCCCGCCAAGTCCAACATCCCGAATTCATTCCACGATCACGCCCGCTCACGCCGGCGCGGTCTGTATTGGGTGACGCCCGCGCTGGTGCTCGTCCTCTATATATGTGTGATGGGCATGTTTTTCTGGCTGCAACGCATCCATGACGACAGCGTCATGTTCGTGACCATCGACCAGGAGTTGCGCCAGCAGCGCCTGCTGTGGGTGGTTCTGGCCCTGTCCATCGTCATCATCATCAGTCTGCTGATGCTGTGGCGCTACACGCGTTTTCGCTCGACCGCCGAAGCCGCCCTCATCGCCGAAACCGGCTTTCGCCGCGCGATGGAGAACTCCATGTCCACCGGTATGCGCGTGCTGGACATGGAAGGCCGCATCGCCTATGTCAATCCCGCCTTTTGCCGGATGATAGGCTGGAACGAAGCCGACCTCATCGGCCGCAGCCCGCCCTTTCCCTATTGGGTGCCAGGCCGTCATGAGCAACATCAGCACACGCTCGATGTACTGGTGTCCGGCAAAACACCCTCCAGCGGCCTGGAGGTCGAAGCCCAGCGCCGCGATGGCTCTCGCTTTACCGCGCGCATGTATGTCTCGCCGCTGCTGGACCCCAACGGCACGCAGATCGGCTGGATGACATCCATGACCGACATCACCGAACCCAAGCGTATCCGGGAAGCATTGACCGCCGCGCACGAGCGCTTCATGACGGTGCTCGAAGGGTTGGACGACGCCATTTCGGTCACCGCCGATACCCATGACGGGCTGGAGCTGCTGTTTGCCAACCGCACCTACCGCCGCGTCTTTGGCGCGCAGACCGGCGGGCACGACGAATTGCTGGCCGGGCGCCGTGGCCGCTTTACGGATGAGTCCGTGGAAGTCTTTGCGCCCTCGGTGCAGCGTTGGTTCGAGGTCCATCACCGCATGTTGGCCTGGACCGATGGCCGCCGTGTGCGCATGCAGGTGGCGCGCGACATCACCGAACGCCGCACGCACGAGGAAACCTCGCGCCTGCAACAAGAAAAAATCCAGATCACCAGCCGCCTGACCACCATGGGCGAAATGGCCTCCTCGCTCGCGCACGAGCTGAACCAGCCGCTGACGGCCATCGCCAACTACAGCATGGGCGCCGTGGCCCTGGTCAAGGCCGGCCACACCAGCCCCACCATGCTATTGCCAGCACTGGAAAAAGCCGCTGCGCAGGCCGAGCGGGCGGGCAAGATCATCAGCCGCATCCGCGAGTTCGTCAAACGCAGCGAACCCCGCCGCCAGCGCGTGCCCATCGGCCGTATCGTCGACAACGCCATCGGATTTGCCGAAATCGACGCGCGCAAACGCCGCATCCGTATCGACAGTTTCGTGCCCTCGACCGCGCCGGATGTGATGGCCGATCCCATCCTGATTGAACAGGTGCTGCTGAATCTGCTGAAAAACGGCCTCGAAGCCATGGAAGGCAGCACCTCCGATGAACTCAAGGTCGCGGTGATTCCCCACGACAACCTGATGGAAGTGGCCGTGGTCGATCGCGGCCACGGCATTGCCGAGCCCGAGCGGCTCTTCGAACCGTTCTTCAGCACCAAGTCCCAGGGCCTGGGCATGGGGCTGAACATCTGCCGTACCATTATCGAATCGCATCACGGCCGTTTGTGGGCCGATCCCAATCCGGCTGGCGGAACCATCTTCCGCTTTACCTTGCCCTGTGCGGCGCCAGAAGCGCCTGCCCGGAATGATCAGTCAGAGGAGTTGCACGCATGAACACCCCCCACCTGTCGAGCACGGTATACATAGTCGATGACGACGAAGCAGTCCGCGATTCCTTGCGCTGGCTGCTGGAAGCCAACGGCTATCGGGTGCGCGCTTTCGCCAGCGGCGAAACCTTTCTCGATGAATACGACGCCGCCCAGGTCGGCGTTCTCATCGCGGATGTCCGCATGCCCGGCATGAGCGGCCTCGAACTGCAAGAACAGTTGATCGCCCGCAACGCCCCGCTGCCCATCGTCTTCATCACCGGTCACGGCGACGTGCCCATGGCGGTATCGACCATGAAGAAAGGCGCCATCGATTTTCTCGAGAAGCCTTTCAACGAGTCGGATCTGCGCGAGATCGTCGCGCGCATGCTCGAGCAGGCAGCGCAGCGCATCTCCCAGCATCAGGCACAGAAAGACCACGAAGCCATGCTGGCGCGCCTGACCGCGCGCGAGCAACAGGTGCTCGAGCGCATTGTCGCCGGCCGCCTGAACAAACAGATCGCCGACGACCTGGGCATCAGCATCAAGACCGTCGAGGCGCATCGCGCCAACATCATGGAAAAACTGGAAGTGACCACCGTAGCCGACCTCATGAAAGTCGCCTTGGCCAAACCCGAGGCCCACGCATGACCGCAAGAATCATTGATGGCGTCGCCCTGTCGCAGCGTATCCGTGAGGAAGTCGCTCAACGTGTGGCGGCGCTGTCCGCAAAAGGCGTGCGCCCCGGCCTGGCGGTCGTCCTCGTGGGCGAAGACCCGGCCTCCCACGTGTATGTGCGCAACAAGGTCGCCGCCTGCGAAAAAGCCGGTTTGCATTCGGTCAAAGAGCAATACCCTGCCGATCTGAGCGAAGCCGACCTGCTGGCGCGCATCGATGCGCTCAATCGCGATCCGGCCATCCACGGCATTCTGGTGCAGCTGCCTCTGCCGGCGCATCTGGATGCCCACAAGGTCATCGAAGCCATCGCCCCCGAGAAAGATGTCGATGGCTTTCACATCAGCAATGCGGGCCTGCTGATGACCGGGCAGCCGCTGATCCGTCCGTGCACGCCCTACGGCGTCATGAAGATGCTCGAAGCCGAAGGCGTCAATCTGCGCGGCGCCGAGGCCGTGGTGGTCGGTGCCAGCAATATCGTCGGCAAGCCCATGGCCATGCTGCTGCTGGCCGCCGGCGCCACCGTCACGCTTTGCAATTCCAAAACGCGTGACCTGGGCGCACAGACCCGCCGCGCCGACGTGCTGGTGGTGGCCACGGGCCGGGCGCGCATGATCACCGGCGACATGGTCAAACCTGGCGTCGTCGTGATCGACGTCGGTATCAACCGCGGCTCAGACGGCAAACTGTGCGGCGACGTGGATTTCGCCAGCGCCAGCCAGGTGGCCGCGGCCATCACCCCGGTGCCAGGCGGCGTCGGCCCCATGACCATCGCCATGCTGCTGGTCAATACGGTTGAGGCTGCCGAGCGCACCCTCGCTGCCTGACCCCAATGCCCGGCACGTCTGCCGGGCATTGCAATCCCTGGCATGCTCCCCATATATCAAACAAGGGCCGGCCGCCACGCGCCGGCTCGCCCTGTCACGCCTTCTCTAATCGGACTCCCATGACCCAGAATCCGCTGCTCGCCCCCGTGGCCGACCTGCTTGACTACGCCAGCGTCAAACCCGAACATATTGCCCCGGCCATCGACGAGCTGCTGGCTCTGGCACGCCAGGCGGTGGACGCTGCGGCCGACCCGGCCCGCCCAGCCACCTGGGAGGCCATCGTCGAACCGCTGGACACGCGTTCCGAGCTCCTGTGGCGCGCCTGGTCGGTGGCCGGCCACCTCAATGCCGTGGTCAATACGCCGGAGTTGCGCGAGGCCTACAACGCGGCGCTACCCAAAGTCACCGAGTTCTCGACCTGGGTCGGCCTGCATGAGGGGCTATACCGGCAATATCAGCGTCTGTCGCAGGCCGACGATTTCGCCCACTGGTCGCCCGTGCGCCGTCGCGTGATCGAACTGGCGCTGCGCGACTTCCGCTTGAGCGGCGTGGAACTGCAAGGCGAAGCACGCGCCCGCTACGCCGAGATCTCCGATCGGCAGGCGCAGGCCTCGCAGAAGTTCTCCGAAAATGTGCTCGACGCGATCGACGCCTGGAGTCTGCACCTGGACGACGCGACCCGGCTGCATGGCGTGCCGGCCGATGTCGTGGCCGCTGCGGCCGATGCCGCGCGCGAGCAAGGCCAGGACGGCCATCTGCTCACGCTCAAGATGCCTTACTACCTGCCGGTGATGCAGTACGCCCACGACCGCTCCTTGCGCGAAACGATGTATCGCGCGTATGGCACCGTGGCCTCCGAGCAGGGTCAACCCCAATTCGATAACTCCGCGCTCATCGAGGAATTGCTGGCCCTGCGCGCCGAAGAAGCCGCGCTACTGAAATTTGCCAGTTTTGCCGAGCTGCGCCTGCAAACCCGCATGGCCGCCTCGGCCAGCGAAGTCACGGCCTTTCTGCGTGACCTGGCCGGCCGCGCCAAGCCCCACGCCCAGCGTGACCTGGCCGAACTGCGGGCCTTCGGCAAGAGCGAACTCGGCCTGGACGATCTGCAACCCTGGGATGTGCCCTTTGTCTCGGAACGGCTGCGCGAAACCCGCTACGCCTACTCCAAAGACGAGATCAAGCAGTACTTCACCGAACCACGTGTATTGGCGGGCCTGTTCGACGTGATCGAAACGCTGTTCGACGTACGTCTGCAGGCAGCCGATGTCTCGACCTGGCATGCGGACGCGCGAGGCGTGCGCGTGACGTCCGCCCAAGGCAAGACGCTGGGCTACCTCTATCTGGATCTGTACGCCCGCGCCGGCAAGCAAAGCGGTGCCTGGGTCGACAGCGAGCGCAACCGCCGTCTGGTCGGCGGCACGGTACAGACGCCGGTTGCCTATCTGACCTGCAATTTCTCACGCCCCAATGGTGGCAAGGCGGCGCTGCTCACCCATGACGACGTCATCACCCTCTTTCACGAAACCGGCCATGCCCTGCACGCGCTGCTGTCGGAAGTCGACGAACCGGGCGCCTCGGCATTTGCCAGTGTCGAATGGGACGCCATCGAACTGCCCTCGCAATTCATGGAGAACTTCTGCTGGGAATGGGCCGTCGTGCAGAAACTGTCGGCCCATGTCGACAGCGGCCAGCCGTTGCCGCGCGAGCTTTTTGACAAGCTGCTGGCAGCTCGAAACTTCCAAAGCGGCATGCAGGCCGTGCGTCAGATCGAGTTCGCGCTGTTTGACATGCTGATGCACGATCGCGCCGGTGGAATGCCCATCGCCGAGGTCCTGTCGCTGCTGCAGACGGTACGCGCCGAAGTGGCCGTGCTGTTCCCGCCGGCATGGCATCGCTTCCCGCATGCGTTCTCTCATCTGTTTGCCGGCGGTTACGGCGCGGGCTACTACAGCTACAAGTGGGCCGAAGTGCTGTCGGCCGATGCCTATGAAGCCTTTGAGGAGGCTGCGCAGGCAGGCAGTATCCTGAACCCGGCAACGGGCCAGCGATTCCGCCGCGAAATCCTCGCTGTCGGCGGCGCTCGGCCCGCGGCCGAGTCCTTTGCCGCGTTCCGCGGCCGCGCACCGCGCATCGATGCCCTGCTGCGTCACAGTGGTATGCTCGAATCCGCCTGATGCCCGGCTAGCTGTGAAGATTCAATAGGTTGTATGCATGGTTCATCCGAACCGGATTTGAGAAACTGGAAATCGCCAACCCCCCAGTTCACTCAAGGAGCCCGGCCGGATGAACACCCATAAGCATGCCCGATTGACCTTCCTACGTCGACTCGAAATGGTCCAGCAATTGATCGCCCATCAAGTTTGTGTACCTGAAGCGGCCCGCGCCTATGGGGTCACCGCGCCGACTGTGCGCAAATGGCTGGGCCGCTTCCTGGCTCAGGGCCAGGCGGGCTTGGCCGATGCGTCCTCGCGCCCGACGGTCTCGCCCCGAGCGATTGCGCCGGCCAAGGCGCTGGCTATCGTGGAGCTGCGCCGCAAGCGGCTGACCCAAGCGCGCATCGCCCAGGCGCTGGGCGTGTCAGCCAGCACCGTCAGCCGCGTCCTGGCCCGCGCCGGTCTGTCGCACCTGGCCGACCTGGAGCCGGCCGAGCCGGTGGTGCGCTACGAGCATCAGGCCCCCGGCGATCTGCTGCACATCGACATCAAGAAGCTGGGACGTATCCAGCGCCCTGGCCACCGGGTCACGGGCAACCGACGCGATACCGTTGAGGGGGCCGGCTGGGACTTCGTCTTCGTGGCCATCGATGACCACGCCCGCGTGGCCTTCACCGACATCCACCCCGACGAGCGCTTCCCCAGCGCCGTCCAGTTCCTCAAGGACGCAGTGGCCTACTACCAGCGCCTGGGCGTGACCATCCAGCGCTTGCTCACCGACAATGGCTCGGCCTTTCGCAGCCGCGCCTTCGCCGCGCTGTGCCATGAGCTGGGCATCAAGCACCGCTTTACCCGACCTTACCGCCCACAGACCAATGGCAAGGCCGAACGCTTCATCCAGTCGGCCTTGCGTGAGTGGGCTTACGCTCACACCTACCAGAACTCCCAACACCGAGCCGATGCCATGAAATCCTGGCTACACCACTACAACTGGCATCGACCCCACCAAGGCATCGGGCGCGCTGTACCCATCTCCAGACTCAACCTGGACGAATACAACCTATTGACAGTTCACAGCTAGCGCGGCGGTCGCCTGGCGGAGACTACCAGCCAGCGGCCATGCAAGGATTGCACCGAACCCGCCTGCCGCCAATAGGCCGCATGGCGGGGATCGCGGCGCATCTGCTGGCGGCAATACAGCCGCGATGGCAATGCCAGTATGTGTTCGACCCAGCGTTTGGGTTTGGGCTCTTCGACCTCATGCAGCCGGATATCCTCATAGCCGGCATGCGTCAGTAGTAGGTGCAACAGCGGGAAATTCCAGGCGAAGTACGTGATGTAGTCCCTGCCACGGCGGCGTCCGACCATGGGCCGGAACCCGGAATGAAACCCGCGCAGCAGAAACTGCCGCCGGGAACGCTGGTACCACGTGTTGGGTGTGGTGACGACCAGCAGGCCGCCCGGCCGCAGGGCCTGGAAGAACCCTGCCAGCGCCAGGCCCGGATTGGTCAGCAGGTGGATGGCCTCGCAGCAGACCACCGCATCGTAGCGCTGCGACAACCTCAGCGGCTCATCCAGGTCTTGCTCACGCACCTCACGGTAGCAAGCCGGATCTCGCGGAAACTCCTACAACCCCACGCCATCGAGCACCATGGCGCTGCTGCGCTCGCCCAACCATCCCGTGCCACAAGGCGCATCCAGGACGTCCCGCACCCCATCGCGCGACAAAATATCAAGAACGACGGAATGGTACGGACGCATACTGACTGCACTGCCTGACTGTGAGGGGCCAGGGTGGCCCCAGGTGAACCGGAGCAAAAATTCTAGCCAAGCCCCGCGCCCATGGCGGATCAGGCAACGATGCCAGACGTACTCACCGCCAGGCAGCCGCTGACGGGCCTGCGCGTTAGAATCAAGTCAGTTCAACGACTTCCGGCGCCTCTCTGCCCTATGCTGCGCAACCGTTCGCCCGGCTCCGTCCTGCCTGCCCTGTTTCTGATGCTCTGCCTGAGCCTGGCGGCCTGTGGCGAGCGAAATGCCAATTGGTCGCTCTATGACGTAAAGGGGCATTTGCCAGACCTGCGGTTTAGCCTGCCTGCGGCAGGCGGTAAAACACTCAGCAGCGAAGACCTCAAAGGCAAAACCGTGCTGTTGTTCTTTGGCTATGCCAGTTGTCCGGACATCTGTCCAACCACCATGGCACAACTGACGGCAGTCCTGCAGCAACTGGGCGAGCGGGCCCGCGACGTACGCATCCTGTTTGTCAGCGTGGATCCGCATCGGGACACCCCCGATATTCTGCAGGCCTACGTCAACGCCTTTAACAACCAGGCCCTGGGCGTTACAGGCAGCGAAAAACAGATCGCCGATATGGCACGCCGCTATCGTGTCGCCTACCAGATAGAGAAACCCAAGCCCGGTTACGCTGCGGACCAGTATGATGTCACCCATAGCCGGGGCGTCTATATCTTCGAC
The DNA here is from genome assembly GCF_020735985.1 of Bordetella holmesii. Classification (NCBI taxonomy): domain Bacteria; kingdom Pseudomonadati; phylum Pseudomonadota; class Betaproteobacteria; order Burkholderiales; family Alcaligenaceae; genus Bordetella; species Bordetella holmesii. The sequence goes on along the minus strand of NZ_CP085973.1, from coordinate 1,668,078 downwards.
AACGAAGGCCGGGCGCGGTTGTTGGCCTCCGACACCGACAGCGTGGCGGACATCACCAAGGATGTGAAGCATCTGCTCGACATCACTCAAGGCTGACTGCGCAAGAGTCGGCTCTGCGGATACACCAGTTGTTACACCCGGCGCGCCTGCCTCATGAGTATGATGCTGCCACTATCCCTGGAGAAGGAGTGCAGCATGAGCATCATCATCATGATCATCGTGGGCTTCGTCGTGGGGCTTATCGCCCGTGCGCTGATGCCCGGAGATCAAAGCATGGGCATCATCATGACGACCATACTCGGTATCGTCGGCTCGGTTGTCGCCGGGTATCTCGGCCAATCGCTGGGATGGTATGCGCCGGGCGAACCGGCAGGCTGGATCGCCTCGGTCGTCGGCGCCATCATCGTCTTGTTCGTGGTGGGGCTCATCGCCCGCAAGCGCGCCTGAGGCCACGGCAACACGCTGCCGCAGGCAGATTACCCAAAAAGGGCGGGCACATTACGTGCCCGCCCTTTTTCAATCACGGCTCATCCCTTATTGCGACGACGCGGTGGTGGCGGCATCCGCGCTAACGGTATGTTCTGTCCAGCCCCCGCCCAAAGACTTGTACAGCGTGATCAGATTGGTCAGCCGCGACAGGCGCGTATCGACCAGGGCCTGCTGCGCGGTATACAGCGAACGCTGTGAGTCGAGCACGCTCAGGTAATCGGCCACGCCCTGGCGGAAACGCTGATCCGACAAGGTGTAAGCCCGCTGGCTCGCATCGACCAAAAGCCGCTGCGCGGCAATCTGATCGTCCAGCGTGGCGCGCCCGGCCAGCCCGTCCGCCACTTCCCGGAAGCCCGTCTGGATGGCCTTCTCATAATTGGCCACCTCGATGCGCTTGCGCACGTGGGCCAGATCCAAGTCGGCCATGAGCGAGCCGCCGGCAAAGATCGGCAGGGATATCTGGGGCGCGAAACTCCACGCACCCGAACCCGCCTTGAACAAGCCGCCCAACGAAGCGCTGGCGGTGCCGGCCATGCCGGTCAGGCTGATGCTGGGGAAGAACGCCGCACGCGCGGCACCGATATTGGCATTGGCCCCGCGCAGGACATGCTCGGCCGCCCTGACGTCCGGACGGCGTGACAGCAGATCCGATGGCAGACCTGCCGGCAGATCGGCGATGACGATGTCATCCGGCAGGCTTTTGGATTCGTCCAACTGCGCCAGCACATCGGCAGGCAACGGCTGGCCCGCCAGCAGCGTCAGCGCATTACGATCCTGAGCGACCTGCCGCAGATATTGCGACTGATTGCGCTGCGCCGTTCGCAGTGAGATCTCGGCCTGGCTCAGATCCAGCGCCGTTCCCACGCCCTGGTCATAACTCTGTTTGGTGAGTTTGTATGAGTTTTCCTGAGAGGACAGCGTGTCCTTGGTCAGTTGCAGCAGTTCCTGATCGGCCCTGAGCGTCAGGTAGGCCTGGGCCGTCTCGGCGATCAAGGCCAGTTGAGTGGCGATGCGGGTCTCATCCTGAGCCAGATAGGTTTGCAAAGCCTGTTCACTCAGGCTCTGAATGCGGCCAAAGAGATCCAACTCCCACGACGAGATGGCGCCACCGACGCGATACTGGCGCGAAATCTCCGGTCTGCCCGTCTGCGTCAGGTCGCCGGGCGAGCGTTGTACGGTGGTATCGCCCGCCACGCCCAGGGAGGGCAAGAGGTCCGCGCGCTGTATCCGGTACTGCGCGCGCGCTGCCTCGACGTTGAGGGCGGCTACGCGCATGTCCCGATTGTTGGCCAGCGCCAGTGCAATGATCCGCTGCAACAGCGGATCATGGAAAAACTCGCGCCAGCCCACATCGGCGGCTGCGACCTGACCGGCAGGCTGTTGCGCCGCCACGCCATAGGCCGGGCCGCTCGGATACAGCGTGTCAACAGGGGCATCCGGACGCTGATAAGTAGGCGCCAGAGAGCAACCCGCCAGGGCGCCCGCCAGCGACATCGACAATAAGGTTTTCATGGTCGGGATCATTGCGGCTGATCTCCGTTGGAATGGGGATGCAATGCCTCTTCTTCGGCGTGGATGTCGGCCCGGCGCCGGACTTTGAACAGGCGCAGGATCACCACGAAGAACAAGGGCACGAAAAAGATGGCCAGGAAGGTGCCCGACAGCATGCCGCCAATTACGCCGGTACCGATGGCGTGCTGGCTGCCCGAGCCCGCACCGCTGGAAATCGCCAGCGGCACCACACCCAGCACGAAGGCCATGGACGTCATGAGAATCGGCCGCAGGCGTTGCCGCGCCGCATGGATCGCGGCCTCGGTCAAACCGGCGCCCTTTTCATAGTGTTCCTTGGCGAACTCCACGATGAGGATGGCATTTTTGGCCGCCAGCCCAACGGTGGTGAGCAGCCCGACCTGGAAATACACGTCATTGGACAGGCCGCGCATCAAGGTTGCCGCCAAGGCCCCAAGCACCCCCAGCGGGACCACCAGCATCACCGCCGTCGGGATACTCCAACTCTCGTACAGCGCTGCCAGGCACAGGAAGACCACAATCAGCGAGATGGCATACAAGGCGGGAGCCTGGGCGCCAGACAGACGCTCTTCGAAGGACAGGCCGGTCCATTCGAAACCGATACCCGTCGGCAGCTTCGCGGCGATGCGTTCCATTTCGGCCATGGCCTCGCCCGAGCTGCGGCCTGGCGCCGGCTCACCCTGGATGTTGTAGGCCGGCACACCGTTGTAGCGGTTGAGCTTTTGTGGCCCGAAGGTCCAGTGCGCCTTGGCAAACGCCGAGAACGGCACCATATCGCCCGACGTATTGCGCACATACCACTTGTCCAGGTCGTCGGGCAGCATGCGTGACGCCGCCTCGCCCTGGACGAAGACCTTCTTGACGCGGCCCCGATCGATGAAGTCATTGACGTACGACGAACCCCAGGCGGTCGACAGCGTGCTGTTGATGTCCGAGATGGCCACGCCCAGTGCGCGCGCCTTCTCGCGATCGATATCCAGCTGGTACTGAGGCGCATCCTCGATCCCGTTGGGACGCACGCGCGCCAGCACCGGGCTCTGGGAGGCCTCACCGAGCAACTGATTGCGCGCGGCCAGCAATTTCTCGTGCCCCACCCCGGCGCGGTCCTGGAGCATGAAGTCAAAGCCGCTGGCGTTGCCCAGCTCCATCACGGCTGGCGGCGCGAAGGCGAACACCTGCGCATCGTGGATATGCGTGGCGAAATAGCCATTGATGCGTTGTGCCACGGCGCCGGCGCGCAACGAGCTGCCGGAACGATTTTTCCAGTCACGCAGCTTGATGAACAGAATGGCGGCATTCTGGCCCCGTCCCCCGAACGAAAAGCCGGAGACCGCGAAGACCGATGCCACCGAATCCTTCTCGTCGTTGAGCAGGTAGTTGACGGCCTGGTCGATGACGACCTTGGTGCGCTCGGCCGATGCACCCGACGGCGCCTGTACCTGGGCAAACAGAATGCCCAGGTCTTCTTCAGGCAGAAAGGCCGTCGGAATACGTGTAAACAGCCAGCCCATGGCCAGAATCAGCACCACATACAGCACCAGAAGCCGCTTGCCTCGCGTAAGGCTGCGGCCCACGACGTTGGCGTAGCCCTCGGTGGAGCGCTCAAACGAACGATTGAACCAGCCGAAGAACCCTTTCTTGGTGCCGTGGTGGCCCTTGGGCACGGGCTTGAGCAAGGTAGCGCACAACGCCGGCGTAAAGACGACCGCCACCAGCACCGACAACACCATGGAAGACACGATGGTGATGGAGAACTGGCGGTAGATCACGCCCGTCGAACCGCCGAAGAAGGCCATGGGAATGAACACGGCCGACAGCACCATCGCGATGCCGACCAGCGCACCTGTGATCTGTCCCATGGATTTGCGCGTTGCCGCTTTGGGAGACAGTCCCTCCTCCACCATCAGCCGCTCGACGTTTTCGACCACGACGATGGCGTCATCGACCAGCAGTCCAATGGCCAGCACCATGCCGAACATGGTCAGGGTGTTGATGGAATAGCCGAATGCCGCCAGCACCCCGAAAGTGCCCAGCAGCACCACGGGCACGGCCAATGTCGGAATGAGCGTGGCGCGCACATTCTGCAAAAAGAGGTACATCACCAGGAACACGAGCACGATGGCCTCGAGCAGCGTGTGGATCACGCTCTCGATGGACAGGCTGACGAACGGCGTCGTGTCGTAGGGATAGACGACCTCCATCCCCGGCGGGAAATACGGCTTGAGATTGTTGATGGTGTCACGCACCGCCTGGGCGGTATCCAACGCATTGGCGCCGGTGGCCAGCTTGACCGCCAGCCCCGAAGCGGGCTTGCCGTTGTAATAGCTGTCGATGGAGTAACCCTGCGCACCCAGCTCGATCTTGGCAACATCGCGCAGACGCACCTGCGACCCATCGGTATTGACCTTGAGCAGGATGTCGCCGAATTCTTCGGGCGTCTGCAAGCGAGTCGGGCCGATGACGGTGGCGTTCAGTTGCTGACCACGCGTGGCCGGCAGGCTGCCCAACTGGCCCGAAGAAACCTGAACGTTCTGCTCTTTGATCGCATTGGTGACGTCCGAGGCCGACAGGTTGTAGTTGATCAGCTTCTCGGGACTGAGCCATATACGCATCGCGTACGAGGCACCAAACAGCTGGAAGTCCCCCACGCCTGGAGTACGGCTGATCGGATCCTGTACATAGGAAGCCACGTAGTCGGCAAGGTCCGACTTGTCCATGGTGCCATCGGAAGAGACAAAGCCGGCGACAATAAGAAAGTTCTTCGTCGCTTTGGTCACGCGTATCCCCTGCTGCTGCACTTCCTGCGGCAACAGGGGCTGGGCGACGGCCAGCTTGTTCTGCACTTGTACCTGGGCAGTGTCAGGGTTGGTGCCCTGGCCAAACGTCAAGGTAATGGACACACTGCCATCCGAGTTGCTCTCGGAGGAAATGTATTCCAGGTTGTCGATACCATTCATCTGCTGCTCGATCACCTGGACCACCGTGTCCTGCACGGTCTGGGCCGACGCGCCCGGGTAGGTCACGTTGATGGCGATCGCAGGTGGCGCAATACTGGGGTATTGCGCTACAGGCAGGCTGAGGATGGACAAGGCGCCGGCCATCATCAGAACGATAGCGATCACCCAGGCGAATACCGGCCTGTCGATAAAAAACTTTGCCATGCGCTGGCTCCCTTACTTTGCTGCCGGCGCCTGGCCGCCCTGCCCGGCCGGCGCGGATGCGCCGGCTTGATATTCCTGTGCGGTGACTTCGACGCCGGGCCGCACGGACTGCAGCCCCTCGACGATGACGCGATCACCCGCTGCCAGCCCCTTGGTCACCAGCCACTGGTCGCCCAGTGCGCGGTCGGTGACGAGTTCGCGCAACTCGACCTTGTTCTCACCATTGACCACCAGCGCCGTCGGCAGGCCACGCTGACTGCGCGCCACGCCACGCTGCGGCACGAGCAGGCCATCGGCGGCTACGCCCTGCGCCAGGCGCGCCCGAACGAACATGCCGGGCAGCAATTCATGCTTGGCATTGGGAAACAAGGCGCGCAGTGTCACCGATCCGGTCGTCGGGTCGACCGTCACTTCGGAGAATTCCAGCTTGCCCGGCGCGTCGTAGACGCTGCCGTCTTCGAGCATGAGAGTGACTTTGGCGGCTTGCGCACCGTCGGCCTGCTGCAACTGACCGGTGGCCAGGGCGCGCTTGAGCTTGAGCAGTTGAACGCTGGATTGCGTCACATCGACATAAATCGGGTCGATTTGCTGCACCGAAGCAATGGCGCCGGTCTGGTTGGCCGTTACCAACGCGCCTTCCGTGACCTGCGAGCGGCCGATGATGCCGTCGATGGGTGCAAGCACCTTGGTGTAGACGAGGTTGATGCGGGCCGTCTCCAGCGCGGCCTTGGCCGACAGCACATCGGCGGCGGCCTGATCGCGCGAGCTCACAGCGTCGTCATAGGTCTGACGGCTCACGGCCCGGGTTTCGACCAGGGGCTTGTATCGATCCACCAGCAGCGCGGCCGTGCGTTGTTGCGCTTGGGCCCGTGCCAGCGCCGCTTTGGCGCTGTCGTACGTCGCCTGATAGACGGAAGGGTCGATCTGATAGAGCTGCTGGCCGGCACGCACGTCCCCGCCCTCGGTGAAGAGGCGTTTTTGCACAATGCCATTGACCTGTGGCCGGACCTCGGCGACGCGGAAGGCCGATGTCCGGCCAGGCAATTCCGTCGAAAGCGAAACAGGCTGCGTCTTCAAGGTCACCACGCCCACCTGGGGTTTGCCGGCCTGAGGCGCAGCTTGCTCCTTGCCGCAGCCGGACAATGCGAGGGCAATCGCCGCCACTGAAAACGCGGCAGCACCGCGCCATACCTGCTTCTTGCTTTTCATATGATCCTTCCCGAATCCAAGCTATCTCCGGCCACGGACCTGCACCCCGCGGCCAGTACGCATTTTGCTGCAATGCAAAACGTAATATTTTCCTTTATGCCGCCGCAGAAACAAAGTCGTCAATTTCGAAAACATCATTCCAAATATGGGACAATAAAAGGACGCCAAAGACCTTAAGCTCCTACCCGATGAACAACCGACTGCAAGGCATGGAACTCTTTGTCGAGGTGGCCAAGACACGCAATTTCAGCCGTGCGGCCGAAAAACTCGGCATACCCAAATCGACGCTCTCGCGCCAGGTGGCCGACCTCGAGCGATCGATCGGCCTGCAATTGCTGGCCCGCACCACGCGCAAGGTCGAACTCACCCCGGCCGGACAGCTCTATTTCGACCGTTGCCAACGCATCGTGGCCGAAGCGCAGGTCGTGCACGAAGAACTGCAAAATCTGCTCGAAACCCCCTCCGGTCCGCTACGCGTAAACCTGCCTGCCGACTTCGGCACAGAGTTTCTGGCCGAGTGCTTCGTCGAATTCTCGCTACGCTACCCCGACGTGGATTTTTACTTGGACATTGCCAGCCCCGAGCATGCGACACGGGTGTTCCAGGCCTGCGATGTCGCCATACAGATCGGTGAATTGCCCGACTCCACCCAGATTGCGCGCCTGCTGGGCAAACTTCCGGCTTACCTCTACGCATCGCCGGACTACCTTGCCCGCCGCGGCCGCCCACAGCATCCCGATGATCTGATCCACCACGAGTGCATGGAGTTCCGGGTAGGACACGCGGGACGTGTCACGCGCTGGCCCCTGACCGACGGGCTCCATCACATCGAAATCACGCCCGGCAAACGTTACTCCGTCAACAGCGTGTCCATGCTGCGCAGTCTGACGGGATTGGGCGCGGGCATTGCCATCCTGGGCAGTGTGCGTGGCGACGAAAGCCGCCCGCTGGAAAGGGTGCTGCCCGACTGGCATGCCGGCCCTTTTCCGGTCTATGCGGTCACCGACACCCGGCTACTGCCCGCCAAGACACGCATCTTCATCGAATTTCTGATGGAGCGCCTGGACATGCAGGGGCCGGGCGAAAAGCATAGCGCCCGCCTGTTCCCCGACACCGCCTGAACCAGGCATTTGTAATCCCTGAAACTGGTTTGCACGACTCTGAGCGAATTGGCGGGCTTGGCCGGGCTCAGAAGCCCTCGTCCTCGCGCAGGTAACGCCACTGCCCCAGGGGCAAATCGCCCAGTCGGATGCGGCCGATCCGGACCCGTTTCAGGCCCACGACCTTGAGGCCGACCAATTCGCACATGCGCCGGATCTGCCGCTTCTTGCCCTCGCGCAGCACAAAACGCAACTGGTCGTCGTTCTGCCAGCGCACATCTGCCGGCTTAAGCGGCTTGCCATCCAGCGTCAGGCCATGATTTAGCACGGCCAGGCCACGCTCGCTCAACTTGCCATCGACCCGGACCAGATATTCTTTGTCGACCGCCGAATCCTCGCCAATGAGTTGTTTGGCGATACGCCCGTCCTGGGTGAGGATGAGCAGCCCCTGCGAATCGATGTCCAGCCGCCCGGCCACGGCCAAGCCGCGCAGATGCGTGCGGTCAAAGCGGCGTCGCGAGCGGTCGCCCTCGAACTGGCTGCGCGCATCGACCAGGGCGGCCGCCGGCGTGTAGCCGTCCTCGGCCTGTCCGGACACATAACCGATGGGCTTGTTGATCAGAATGGTGACCAGCGACGTCTGCGCCGCGCGGGCGGCGCGTTCCAGCGTGATGGTCTGATCGGGATAGGCCTTCGCGCCCAGTTCGGACACCACCACGCCATCGACCCGAACCCAGCCTCGCTCGATGTAGCCGTCGGCTTCGCGGCGCGAGCACAGGCCGCGCTCGGACATCAACTTGGAGATACGTACTTTTTCCATGGCGCGTATTGTAAAGCGATGCCGCGCTACACCTGTCACGCCGCCTGTTGGCATAATACGTAGCCATGACCGTCCTGTATCAAGCACCGCTGGCCGCTGGCTGGCTGACCCGCGCGCCCTATGTCCTGACACCCGCCCAACGCCATTGGCTATTCCGCCCTGGCGCGCTGACGGCTGGCCTGCGTCAGTTGGGCCAGGTGCGCCTGCGCGTGGTGGCCGAGTATGCCGAAGGGGCCGCGCCCGATGAGGCGCAAGCCATGCATATCGCACCGGGTTCGGCAGTATGGGTGCGTGAGGTATTGATGTCCGTCGATGGCGTCGACAGCGTTCCCGCGCGCAGTCTCACGCCGTTGACGGCCTCGCATGGTAGCTGGCAAGGGATGCGGCGTCTGCTGACCCGGCCGCTGGCCGACATGCTCTATCATGACCGCAGCGTCATCCGCTCCCCCTTTGCCTGCCGCCGCCTGACCTCTGCCCAGCCTTTTTACCGCATGATCGCCAGGCTGCCCTCGGTCACGCCTGCCGATGCGCGCGCGTTATGGGCGCGGCGATCGGTATTCTGGCGCCACAGGCAACCACTTTTGGTGGCGGAATGTTTTCTCCCGGAATTCTGGCTGCACGCCGGGCGCACGCAGCCACCGCTCAAAGCCCATGACCGCCGGGCGGGCATTCCCGCTCAGGCCATCTCACCGCGCCGCTGACTGGCGCCGGCGCAGGCCCATTGCAAGCATCAAACCGGCCGCAGCGGCGAGCGCGCCAATGAGAAAGACGTGACCGTAACCGCTGCGATCGGCCAGCAGGCCGGCCAAGGGGCCCGTCAGGCCATAGGCCAGATCCTGGAACGCGGAAAAGGCACCCAGTGCCGTTGCGCGCTGGGCGGGCTCGACGCGCATCACGACCTCGCGCCCCATGGAAGGAAACACCATCGAGCACCCCAAACCCGTGAGAAAGGCGCCTGCCAGCGCCATCCCGGGGCTGTCGGCCAACCCGATCATGAGTTGGCCGGCGGCCTCCACGGCCAACGAGGCCATGACGACGGGCAGGCCGCCCACTCGGTCGGGCAGGTGCCCACAAACCAGACGCACCAGTACGAAACCGGCACCGAAAGCCGTCAAACCCAGGCCGGCATACTCCCAATGGCGCTGCAGAAAATGTAAGGCAAAGAACGCGCCAATGGCAGCAAAGCCTATGCCTTGCAGGCACACGACCGTACCGTACGGCCAGATGCGGCCCAGGATAGGAAGAAACCCTCGACGGGCGCCGGCAGCCTGAAGCGGCGAGCCTGGCAACGACAGGGTGCCGACCAACGCGATCAGAGGCAGCACCGAGGCGGCAAGCATCACGCCGCCAAACCCGAGATGCGCGAACAAGGCCAGGCCGACCGGCCCACCCAGCGCCAGCGCGCCATACATGGCCGCGCCGATCAGCGCCAGGACGCGCCCGGAACTGGCGGCGCCGACCAACGCAATGCCCCAGGTGACCACGCCAACGGCGACCAGACTTTCACCCAGGCCCAGTAGTACACGGCCGGCCAACAGCACGGCAAAGGCGGCCCAATGGGAACTCAGACTGGCGGTCCACGACAAGCCTATGCCCAGCATGTAGATCAAAAGACCGCGTACGGTCACCGGTTTGACGCCCACGCGGTCGGCCAGCCCGCCCGCATAGGTGCGTGTAAAGATAGTGGCCAGAAACGCGCTGCCGGCGGCCAGACCGGCCCAGAAATTGTCCAAACCCAGGGTGTCGGCCACATAGACCGGCACGACCGGAAAGGACATGCCTATGCAGAGGTAGCAAACAAAGAGGACGGCCGTGAGCCACAGCAGACGGGCGCCGTGGGGAACGGATCGAAAGAAAGGAAACACTATTTTCTCCATGCTGGCCCGGCGGCGGCGGGTGCATGGATGAGACAACGCACCCCGATAGCCGAGCATCGGTAGGTGCGTTGATTGACGTAAACGCTTACGGCGGGCGCGAAACCGGCCACAACGGCGTCAAGTGTACGCCAGAACCGGGAGTGGCCAATCAATCCCTGGCCTGACGCCAGATTTCGGGCTCCAGAGCGACCTCGCCTTCGGCGGCGGATACGTATACGGTCTGATCCGAGATATTGACGTTGATCTGCATGCCTCGCTCGGCCAGCGCGGCCAGGGCCTGCGTCTGATGGGACGGCAGGTTGACTACCTGTAGATTGCGCGCCCGCTCCACCTTGCCGCGCACGCCCTCCCACCATATTTGGGACGCGTGGCCACCGTAGCAGTAAATGACCACCTGATCGGCGCGACCGCAGGCGCGCAGGATGCGGCGCTCCTCGGGTTGGCCGACCTCGATCCAGAGCGAAATCGCGCCGGTCAGGTCCTTGGACCAGATATCCGGCTCATCGGTGTCGCTCAGGCCCTTGGTAAAGGCCAGTGTCTCGTCCGCGTGCATGGCAAATGCCGCGAGGCGCACCATCATGAGCTCATCGGTTTCCGAAGGGTGACGCGCCACGGTCAGTCCATGACTGCCGTAATAGTGGCGGTCGGTATCGGCAATATTGAGGTCGGCTTTGTATATTGTTGCGCGCAGGGCCATGAAACCATCCGGCGTAGTCGCCAAAGCCCGCCATCATACCGCCTGCGCGTATCATCAGCGCTTAGCTACCATTTTCTGCCATGACTGCCGCCCTGCTCGCCTTCGCCCTTGCCGCCCTTATCATGACGCTCACCCCCGGGTTGGACACGGCGCTGGTTCTGCGCACGGCCGCCACCGAAGGCCCGCGACGCGCTTTCATGGCCGCGGTGGGCATTTGCGCAGGCTGCCTGGCTTGGGGTGCGGCGGCCGCCTTCGGGCTTGGCGCCTTGCTGTCCGCCTCGCGCCTTGCCTATGATCTGATACGCATCGCCGGTGCGATTTACCTGCTGTATCTGGGCGCTGGCATGCTGTGGCGCGCTCGCCTGGCGCGCGGAGTCACCGGTCTGGGGCAAGCCGCCAAAAATAAGGTTCATCGCGGAATAGCGTGGAGCCGTGCTTGATTGCCGTTACGCTTGATCCTTGATTTTCAAGGATCAAGGCCGGGATCATGCTGGACCGCAAGACGATCGAGAGGTTGGGTGGGTGGGAAGGTTATCGGGTGGAGCGGGTCGTGTGGCCTGAAGGTGAGAGCCGGACGGTCACGATTTACCTGAAGCCTTCAGCGCGAACGATGCACTGCGAGCACTGCGGCAACCGATGTCGGCAGGTGCATGAGACGACCACGCGCCGGGTGCGGGATCTGCCGCTAATGGCGCTGCGAGTGACGCTGGTAGTGCCGCGTCGGCGGGTCTGGTGCGAGCAGTGCGGTGGACCGCATCTGGAGAGGCTGAGCTGGCTGGGCCGTTACCAGCGAGTGACCGACCGGCTGGCCGAGGCGGTCAGCCAGTTGCTTGAGTCCAGCAACATTCTGGCCGTGGCGCGCTTCTTCCAACTGGGTTGGCACACGGTCAAGGCGCTGGACAAGGCCCTGCTGCGACGGGCGATCCAAGAGCCGGACTGGAGCCAGATCCACTACCTAGCGATGGACGAGTTCGCTCTACACAAGGGCCATCGTTATGCCACGGTCGTTGTCGATCCGATCCGCCGTCAGGTGCTATGGATCGGTGATGGCCGCTCGCGCGAGACGGCCAGAGCCTTCTTCGAACAACTGCCAACTGGGGTTGCCCAGCAGATCCGGGCCGTAGCGATCGACATGACGACGGCCTATGAGCTGGAGATCCAGGCCAACTGCCCCAACGCCGAGATCGTCTACGACCTGTTCCACGTCGTGGCCAAGTACGGCCGTGAAGTGATAGACCGGGTGCGTGTAGACCAAGCGAACCAGTTGCGGCACGACAAGCCGGCCCGCCGGGTGATCAAGTCCAGTCGCTGGCTACTGCTGCGCAATCGCAAAAACCTCGATCCGTGCCAATCGGTAAAGTTGGACGAGTTGCTCCAGGCCAACCAGCCCTTGCTCACCGCTTATCTGATGCGCGATGAGCTCAAACAGCTGTGGTTCTACCAACACCCCGGCTACGCCCGCCAGGCATGGGATCACTGGCTGCAACAGGCTCAGGGCAGCGGCATCGCCGCCTTGGCTCACTTCGCGCTCAAGCTAAAAGCCTATCTGCACGGGATTCTGTCTCGCTGTCGCCACCGGCTCAACACCAGCATCGTCGAGGGCATCAACAACACCATCAAAGTCATCAAGCGCCGCGCCTACGGCTACCGCGATCAGGAGTACTTCTTCCTCAAGATCCGGTCTGCATTCCCCGGTATTCCTCGATGAACCAAAAAAAGCCGCCATGAAAGGCGGCCTAGTAATGGCCGGCAAGGGCCGGAAAACGACTGATTCAGGCCGCGCTTACTTGGCCGGGATGATCTGACCGCGCTCGAACTTTGCCAGCAGGACCTTGCCGTCGTTCTGATTGGCCGCATCCCACTGGATCGGTCCCAGCAGGGTTTCGAAACCGATCAGCATTGGCAGTCCCTTCTGAATATCGGCCGAACCGTTGCCACCACCACGACGCGCTGCCTCCGCAATAGTTTGGACGGCGGCGTAAGCCGCGGCATCAAAGGCGCTGGCATTGACGCCATACTTTTCCTTGAACGCCTTTTCAAACGGAGCGTGACGCGGATCAGCGCCTTCAGCCCAGTTGGTTGGAAACACCACGCCCTCGGCGGCCGCGCCAGCCAGCTCAGCGAACTTGGGCACGCCCTGCCCCATGTTGACGATCAGTTGCGCATTGATGCCCAGTTCCTTGACCTGGCGAGCAATGATCGAGCCCTCGGTGTAGTAACCGTGAACCAGCAGAACTTCCGGATTCTGCTTGCGGATGTTGCTCAGTTGCGCCTTGAAGTCCGTTTCGCCACGGTTGTACTCCTCGTAGGCAACGACTTCGCCGCCCAACGAACGAATATAGTCAGCAGAACTCTTGGTCGGAGGCTTGCCATAGTCGGAGTTCTCAGCCAAGAAGGCGAAGCGACGCTTGCCGCCGTCCTTGAAGAAGTGCTCGACGGCTTTGAGGTCAAGCTGATTATCCGTCACGTTGACGCGCCAGACATGCTGATAGCCCTGTTTGGTAATAGTGGGAGAACCCGCCACACCGACCACCAGTGGCACCTTTGCCTTCTCGTTCTCACGCGAGAAGGCGATGGTCACTAGGCTGGCTGACGAACCTGCCATGACGTTGACTTTGCGCTGCGTGATGAGCTTCTTGGCCGAATTAATGCCGACCGTCGGATCGCTCTTGTCATCCTCGGCGAAGATCTCGATCGGCTTTCCATTCACTCCCCCGTCGGCATTGATCATATCAACGGCAAGGCGGGTGCCCTTGAAATGGGCTTCGCCGTAGGCGGCGCCTGGGCCGGTGATGGACTCAATGAAGCCAAGCCGCAGCGGGGTATCGGCGGCCACGGCACTGCCAACCATGGCCAGCGTGGCGAAAACGCCCAAGCATTTTTTTGCGTACTGAATACCTTGCATGTCTTCCTCTCGTTTGAATTAACTTGTTTATGATTTATTAGTCGTCAATGCCCAGATAGGCTTTGCGCACGGTGTCACTGGCGAGCAGGGCTTCGGAGCTGTCTGCACCCACGATGCGACCTGTCTCCATGAGGTAGCCACGCTGCGCAGTCTGAAGCGCCAGCGTGACGTTTTGCTCAACGAGGAAGATCGTGGTTCCAGCCCGATGGATTTCCTTGAGCTTCTCCATCAACTCCGCCACGACGAGTGGAGCCAAGCCCAGCGAAGGCTCGTCCAGCAATAGCAGGCGCGGCCGGCTCATCAGCGCGCGGCCGATTGCGACCATTTGCTGCTCACCGCCACTCATCGTGCCTGCGCGTTGGCTCCAGCGCTCCTTCAGGCGGGGGAACTGCTCAACAATTCGCTCGAGATCGGCTTCTATCTCGCCCTTGGTGGCATTGCGAATCTGCTCGCCGATAGCCAGGTTTTCTGCCACCGTGAATTCCGGGAAGATTCGCCGACCTTCAGGAACGATGCTGATGCCACTGCGAATAATGCTCTCGGTGGATGCACCGGTAATGGCGCGCCCATCAAAGTCGATGCTGCCCTGGCTTGGACGATTCAGACCAAGAATGGCTTTGAGCATCGTGCTCTTGCCCGCGCCATTGGCGCCGATGAGGGTTACGAACTCACCCTTGCCAATTTCCAGTGAGCAGCCCTTCAAGGCTTCGATGCGGCCATAGCGGGCACTGATGTTGTTCAGCTTGAGCATTATTTTTGGTTCATCGAGGAATACCGGGGAATGCAGACCGGATCTTGAGGAAGAAGTACTCCTGATCGCGGTAGCCGTAGGCGCGGCGCTTGATGACTTTGATGGTGTTGTTGATGCCCTCGACGATGCTGGTGTTGAGCCGGTGGCGACAGCGAGACAGAATCCCGTGCAGATAGGCTTTTAGCTTGAGCGCGAAGTGAGCCAAGGCGGCGATGCCGCTGCCCTGAGCCTGTTGCAGCCAGTGATCCCATGCCTGGCGGGCGTAGCCGGGGTGTTGGTAGAACCACAGCTGTTTGAGCTCATCGCGCATCAGATAAGCGGTGAGCAAGGGCTGGTTGGCCTGGAGCAACTCGTCCAACTTTACCGATTGGCACGGATCGAGGTTTTTGCGATTGCGCAGCAGTAGCCAGCGACTGGACTTGATCACCCGGCGGGCCGGCTTGTCGTGCCGCAACTGGTTCGCTTGGTCTACACGCACCCGGTCTATCACTTCACGGCCGTACTTGGCCACGACGTGGAACAGGTCGTAGACGATCTCGGCGTTGGGGCAGTTGGCCTGGATCTCCAGCTCATAGGCCGTCGTCATGTCGATCGCTACGGCCCGGATCTGCTGGGCAACCCCAGTTGGCAGTTGTTCGAAGAAGGCTCTGGCCGTCTCGCGCGAGCGGCCATCACCGATCCATAGCACCTGACGGCGGATCGGATCGACAACGACCGTGGCATAACGATGGCCCTTGTGTAGAGCGAACTCGTCCATCGCTAGGTAGTGGATCTGGCTCCAGTCCGGCTCTTGGATCGCCCGTCGCAGCAGGGCCTTGTCCAGCGCCTTGACCGTGTGCCAACCCAGTTGGAAGAAGCGTGCCACGGCCAGAATGTTGCTGGACTCAAGCAACTGGCTGACCGCCTCGGCCAGCCGGTCGGTCACTCGCTGGTAACGGCCCAGCCAGCTCAGCCTCTCCAGATGCGGTCCACCGCACTGCTCGCACCAGACCCGCCGACGCGGCACTACCAGCGTCACTCGCAGCGCCATTAGCGGCAGATCCCGCACCCGGCGCGTGGTCGTCTCATGCACCTGCCGACATCGGTTGCCGCAGTGCTCGCAGTGCATCGTTCGCGCTGAAGGCTTCAGGTAAATCGTGACCGTCCGGCTCTCACCTTCAGGCCACACGACCCGCTCCACCCGATAACCTTCCCACCCACCCAACCTCTCGATCGTCTTGTGGTCCAGCATGATCCCGGCCTTGATCCTTGAAAAATCAAGGATCAAGCGTAACGGCAATCAAGCACGGCTCCACGCTATTCCGCGATGAACCTTATTTTTTCGCTCCTTCGCCCAAGTAGGCGGCTATCACTTGCTTGTCTTGCTGGACGGCGTCGGGCGTATCGTCCACTATCTTGGTGCCATAGTTAAGTACGACGATATGGCTACACAGCTCCATCACCAGACGGATGTCATGTTCGATCAGTACAACCGTATATCCTTTGCCGTGCAGTTTGCGCACCAGGGCCTTAAGTGCAAGCCGTTCCTGCAGATTAAGGCCGCCGGCCGGTTCGTCCAGAAGGATGATTTGGGGATCTGTGGCCAGTGCGCGAGCTATGTCGAGTTGTCGCTGCTCACCGTAAGGCAAGCTGCCCGCCAACTCGTCAGCCTTGTCGGCCAGACCGACATCATCAAGCAGCTCAATGGCGCGGGCGCGAGAGGCGGCTCGCTCACGCCGCTCACCTGGTGTGCGCAGAACTGACGCGAACACGCCAGCTTTCGTGCGCGCTTGGCGACCGATCATCACGTTCTCCACCAACGTAAGGTCGGGGAACACCATGACGTGCTGAAACGTGCGTGCTACGCCCAGGCGGTTGATCTGATGCAACGCCAGATGGCTGATCTCCGTATCCTGGAAATATACGGACCCGCTAGTTGTGAAGATTCAATAGGTTGTATGCATGGTTCATCCGAACCGGATTTGAGAAACTGGAAATCGCCAACCCCCCAGTTCACTCAAGGAGCCCGGCCGGATGAACACCCATAAGCATGCCCGATTGACCTTCCTACGTCGCCTCGAAATGGTCCAGCAATTGATCGCCCATCAAGTTTGTGTGCCTGAAGCGGCCCGCGCCTATGGGGTCACCGCGCCGACTGTGCGCAAATGGCTGGGCCGCTTTCTGGCTCAGGGCCAGGCGGGCTTGGCCGATGCGTCCTCGCGCCCGACGGTCTCGCCCCGAGCGATTGCGCCGGCCAAGGCGCTGGCTATCGTGGAGCTGCGCCGCAAGCGGCTGACCCAAGCGCGCATCGCCCAGGCGCTGGGCGTGTCAGCCAGCACCGTCAGCCGCGTCCTGGCCCGCGCCGGTCTGTCGCACCTGGCCGACCTGGAGCCGGCCGAGCCGGTGGTGCGCTACGAGCATCAGGCCCCCGGCGATCTGCTGCACATCGACATCAAGAAGCTGGGACGTATCCAGCGCCCTGGCCACCGGGTCACGGGCAACCGACGCGATACCGTTGAGGGGGCCGGCTGGGACTTCGTCTTCGTGGCCATCGATGACCACGCCCGCGTGGCCTTCACCGACATCCACCCCGACGAGCGCTTCCCCAGCGCCGTCCAGTTCCTCAAGGACGCAGTGGCCTACTACCAGCGCCTGGGCGTGACCATCCAGCGCTTGCTCACCGACAATGGCTCGGCCTTTCGCAGCCGCGCCTTCGCCGCGCTGTGCCATGAGCTGAGCATCAAGCACCGCTTTACCCGACCTTACCGCCCACAGACCAATGGCAAGGCCGAACGCTTCATCCAGTCGGCCTTGCGTGAGTGGGCTTACGCTCACACCTACCAGAACTCCCAACACCGAGCCGATGCCATGAAATCCTGGCTACACCACTACAACTGGCATCGACCCCACCAAGGCATCGGGCGCGCTGTACCCATCTCCAGACTCAACCTGGACGAATACAACCTATTGACAGTTCACAGCTAGTCGGCGTATAGATGCCACTGACGACGTTGAAGAGCGAGGTTTTCCCCGCGCCGTTCGGCCCGATCAAGCCCGTGACGATGCCGGGACGGATAGTGAAGGACACATCGGTCAGCGCACGCACTCCACCGAAGGCCAGGCTGACATTCCGGATGTCTAACATGTTACTTCCCCTCTCGTGCGGACAGGCGATGCACAAGGGAGATCAGCCCCTTTGGCATGAACAGAATCACCACGGCCAGCGTCAGGCCGTAGATCAAAACGTTGTACTCGCCGAACTCCTGCGTGTACTCCTCCATGATCGTGAGGGAGAACGCGCCCAACAGTGCCCCGGGCAGGCTACCGATACCGCCGACGAAGGCCATGATCAGGAACAGGATCGAAACGTGCGTACCCAGACGTTCCGGGTCGACGAACCCGTCGTAGTGCACGAGCAGCGTTCCGGCAAATGCAGCGAACATGACGCTGATGGTGAAGGATAGAACCTTGTATCGAAACACTGGTATACCCAGCGATTGGGCGGCCAGTTCATTGTTTGCAATGGCCTGCAGGGCGTCACCCGTGCGGGACGCCACAACGCGATGCAGGATTAGCAGCCCCAGCCCGACGATGGCCAGTACGTAGTAGTAATAGGCCAGGCCGCCATTCAATTCGATGCCGAAGAAACTGGCCGGCGGCACTGCCGTCAAACCTGAAGGGCCGCCAGTGATACTGGCGTTTTTGATCAGCGTCTGAATGATGATCGCCACCGCAATGCTGGCCAACGCCAGGTAATGTCCGCTCGTACGCAGTACAACAAGACCCACGAGTGCGCCGACCAGGCCGGTGGCGGCCGTGGCACCCAGCGCTGCCAAGATATAGGGCACTCCGGCCTTAGCCAGCATGCCGGACACGTAGGCTGCCAGCCCAAAATATGCGGCGTGACCCAGAGAGATCTGACCGGTGCAGCCAACGAACAAGGTCAGGCCCATGACGACGATAGCGTAGGTCGCCGCACGGATGGAGAGATGGGTGACGAAGGGATCGTCCAACAGGGCGGGAACTGCCAGCAACACTACGACAGCGATGCCGATGAGATATTTGCGATTCATGTTCGGCCGTCCGTCAGACTTTCTTCACGACTTTCTTGCTCAGAATGCCATTGGGCTTGAGCAGGATGATCAGTAGCAAAATCGAGAAGGACACCATGTCCTTGTAGGCGGAGCTCAGTGCCAGCGTTCCGAACTGCTCGATGATGCCCAGGACATAACCGCCAAACACGGCGCCCGAAACCAGCCCCAGCCCACCCAGCAGCGCTGCAGTAAAGCCTTTGAGCATGATTAGGTTGCCCATATCGAAACTCAGCACCGCCACCGGCGCGTAGACGATGCCCGCGACAGTGCCCAACAACGCGCTCAATGCGTAAATGAAACAGTTCACCCGCGACACGTTGATGCCCATCATGCGAGCTGCAGTCCGGTCTTGAGCAACGGCACGCGCCGACAACCCGATTTTGGTCTTGGTTAGGAGCCAATAAAGAGCCGCCATCATGACCAGGCTGACAGCGATGATGAGCAGGTACTGCATGCCGATTTGCACGCCGCCGATTTCGATGACCCGCTCGCTGAAGGGAGGGAAGCGGTAGGCCGACGCGCCAAATATCAATTGCGCCGCGCTGCGCAGCAGAATGAACAGTGCCACCGTCATCATGAAAAGCGTAAGCGGGCTGGAGTTTTCAATGCGGCGCAGGAAAACGCGTTCGAGCATGGCACCGAGCAACAGACCGGAAGCCATGGCGCAGGGCAACGCCAGCCATATGGGCAAAGCCAGATCCACATGGAATACATAGCCCATGAAGGCCCCTGCCATGAAGATTTCGCCCTGCGCAAAATTGATCAAATCCATGCCTCGATAGACCAGGGTTATGCCCAAGGCTATGAGTACGTATGTGCTGCCCACGGATAAACCGTAGAGCAGCTGCTGCAAGAAGGCCGACATCGGCTTTGTCTCCGGAAAGAACGCGGTGGATGCCTGCGTAAGGCATGTGCCGCTTTATGTTCTGGTTCTAAGGCCCGCCAGATTATTCAGACTTTCCATAAAAATAAAATGCTATATTTTTCGGTTAGCTATAGATTTTTTGCATACGTTGGGAGGTACCGTATGGAGTTGCGGCATCTGCGACACTTTGTGGTCGCGGCCGAACAGGAAAGCATTGCGTCGGCAGCTCGCATCCTGTGTATGGTGCAACCCGCACTGACCCGTTCTATCCAGACTCTGGAAGAAAGCGTGGGCGCCCAGTTATTCGTGCGACACGCCCGGGGCGTCAAACTCACCGCTGCAGGGCGACAGTGCTACCAGGATGCGACGCGCCTGCTCCAAGAGGCGGCGCAAATGCGCAGCAATGCCGTGCGGGCCAGCGAAGGTGTGCTCGGCAACCTCCATCTCGCCATCAGTCCGCAACATGCCTGGCTGCCGCTTATATGCCGAATGCTGGGCCAATTCCGCGATGAACATTCGTTGGTCACGCTCATGTTGGACATGCTGCAGTCTGGCAGACAACTGGACGGGATTCACCGAGGAGACCTGGACGCGGGCTTCATGTTTATGCGCCCGCGGCACGATTCGTCGTTTGCTGGCCTACTCGTGCACAACGAGCATTTAGTGCTGGCTGTGCCAGAGAACTCCCCCTACGCCAAATCGCCGCCAAAACGTCTGTCCGAGCTGTCGGGGGAACCCTATATCGGCACGCCCAAGGCATCTTCATTTCATTTCAACGATTTCGTCGAGAATGAGTACCGTCGCCTTAACTTTCAGCCCAGGACTGTTCAGATGGGCAGCAATTTTTTGGTCATGCTAGGACTTGTCGCGGCAGGCATGGGGATTGCAGTCGTGCCGGGCGTGAGCCGCTTTATGCATCCACGCGGTATTGTTTTTCACAACGTGCCCGATCTGGATTCGCAGCTGGAGCTCGAACTGGTATGGCGTAGCAACGACAACTCACCGGTGCTTGCCCGCTTTCTCGATGTGGCCCGGCGCGCTTGTGCGGAGGGAGGAGTCGGGGAGAGAGACTGGGCCCCTCATAGGGAAGGCGCAATGACGAGCATCTGAAGGACAAAAGCCGTAGCAGGTCAGCACGACCAGAATCTTTAGTTCCGATAGACAGGAAATTCGCCCCTCAGGACACCCCGTGCATAGACTACGGGCCAGAAATAGCGTTCTTCGGTCAGTCGGCACCTTTACATTGGCGTGCGCCAAGTTGCCCAGCCATGCAGCCTGGGACGGCCGTCAGAGCCGATATAGTCTGCCCTTCCAAGAAATAAATCCAATCCTCGAAATTTATTTTCATCATCACGCTAGCTGATATCTGGGCACCCACGGGCCGGCCGCGCCCGGCCAGGCCGGGGGCTATACTTGCTCGCTGCAAACGGCCTTATTGTGCTTTGAACTTGTCTCAACCTGCTCCCTATATCGTTCTCGACGCCTGCGTACTGATGTCCAATATCGTGCGCAGGTTGATGCTGCGCCTGGCAGCGGCAGCGGTCTATCAGCCGGTGTGGACCGAGCGCATCGGTCATGAATGGCGCCGCAATGCCGCGCGCATCTGGGACGTCGCGCCAGACTTCCTGCAACAGCAATGGGCACAGATGAATGCGCAGTTTCCGCAGGCGCTCGAAAGCGATATCGAACCTTACGAACTCAGCTTGCGCTACAGCGACCCCAAGGATTTCCACGTCATCGCCGCGGGCCTTGCGCGCCGCGCACGTTGCGGCCACCAACACCCCCCGCAGGTGCAGGTGGCCACCTGGAATCTGAAGGACTTCAACCGCTCAGAGCTGCGACGCCAGGGCCTGGACGCTTTCAATCCCGACACGCTGATAGCACGCTGGTACGCAGAGCATCCTCAGGCCATACGCGATGCGCTGGCGCTGGTACCTCAGGACTACGTCGCGCTTGGCCGAGACGCTGAGCCGCTTGCCACCACGCTGCATCGCGAGCGACTGTACCGGGTCAAGAACCTGGTTCAGTGATCGTGATTGCTGGCAGCAAAGCCGGCGTCGTTCAGCACACTTATGACCTGGGCGATGTGTTCCGGCCCGCGCGTCTGCAATACGAAATCCACTTCGACGTTGCGCACGGGCAG
Organism: Bordetella holmesii; assembly: GCF_020735985.1. Classification (NCBI taxonomy): domain Bacteria; kingdom Pseudomonadati; phylum Pseudomonadota; class Betaproteobacteria; order Burkholderiales; family Alcaligenaceae; genus Bordetella; species Bordetella holmesii. Next base: position 1,646,458 of record NZ_CP085973.1, on the reverse strand, counting down.
CGCGGTAAAGGCACGCTGATGATGCACTTCGGTAATGTTGGCATGGACGTCCGCAATCAGCCGCGTGGCATGCGCCAGCGCGCCAGGAAGATCGCGTAAGTCCACGCGAATGCGGGCCAGACGGCCGGCGCGCACCATGCCGCGCTCGATCAGCTCACCCAGCATCAGAGGGTCGATATTGCCGCCGGTGAGCACCAGGCCGATGCGCTTGCCCTTGAAATAGGTATTGCCGCGTGATTTTTCCAGCAGCAAGGCGGCCAACCCTGCTGCGCCGGCGCCTTCGACCACCGTTTTCTCGATTTCCAGCAACACGACAATCGCATGCTCGATATCGGCCTCGCTCACCAGCTCGATGCGGTCGACTAGGTGTGAAGATTCAATAGGTTGTATGCATGGTTCATCCGAACCGGATTTGAGAAACTGGAAATCGCCAACCCCCCAGTTCACTCAAGGAGCCCGGCCGGATGAACACCCATAAGCATGCCCGATTGACCTTCCTACGTCGCCTCGAAATGGTCCAGCAATTGATCGCCCATCAAGTTTGTGTGCCTGAAGCGGCCCGCGCCTATGGGGTCACCGCGCCGACTGTGCGCAAATGGCTGGGCCGCTTCCTGGCTCAGGGCCAGGCGGGCTTGGCCGATGCGTCCTCGCGCCCGACGGTCTCGCCCCGAGCGATTGCGCCGGCCAAGGCGCTGGCTATCGTGGAGCTGCGCCGCAAGCGGCTGACCCAAGCGCGCATCGCCCAGGCGCTGGGCGTGTCAGCCAGCACTGTCAGCCGCGTCCTGGCCCGCGCCGGTCTGTCGCACCTGGCCGACCTGGAGCCGGCCGAGCCGGTGGTGCGCTACGAGCATCAGGCCCCCGGCGATCTGCTGCACATCGACATCAAGAAGCTGGGACGTATCCAGCGCCCTGGCCACCGGGTCACGGGCAACCGACGCGATACCGTTGAGGGGGCCGGCTGGGACTTCGTCTTCGTGGCCATCGATGACCACGCCCGCGTGGCCTTCACCGACATCCACCCCGACGAGCGCTTCCCCAGCGCCGTCCAGTTCCTCAAGGACGCAGTGGCCTACTACCAGCGCCTGGGCGTGACCATCCAGCGCTTGCTCACCGACAATGGCTCGGCCTTTCGCAGCCGCGCCTTCGCCGCGCTGTGCCATGAGCTGGGCATCAAGCACCGCTTTACCCGACCTTACCGCCCACAGACCAATGGCAAGGCCGAACGCTTCATCCAGTCGGCCTTGCGTGAGTGGGCTTACGCTCACACCTACCAGAACTCCCAACACCGAGCCGATGCCATGAAATCCTGGCTACACCACTACAACTGGCATCGACCCCACCAAGGCATCGGGCGCGCTGTACCCATCTCCAGACTCAACCTGGACGAATACAACCTATTGACAGTTCACAACTAGGCGGCTGACGATCGCTTGCGTCAGTGTGCCGGGCGATTTGACCGCGATACCTTCCGCAATGGTGTAGTTGCCGCTATCCATGGTCAGCCCGCGCACCGCTGCATACATGGACGGAAATCGCTCGGTCTGCACACCGATGATCTCTATGTCTGGCTTGATGGCCTTGGCCGCGGTGGCCACGCCGGAAATCAGGCCGCCGCCGCCGATGGCGATGACGATGGCGTCCAAATCCGGTTGCGCCTGCAGCATCTCGATGCCTATGGTGCCCTGCCCGGCGATCACGGCCTCATCATCGTAGGGATGAATCATTGTCAACCCGCGCGCCCGGGCCAGCTCGAACCCATGCGCCTTGGCGTCATCGAAGGTATCGCCGGCCATCACCACCTCTGCGCCGAAACGCATGGTGTTGGCAACCTTCACCGTCGGGGTGAACCGCAGCATCACGATGACTGCGGGCACCTTCATGCGCTGGGCATGATAGGCCACCCCTTGGGCGTGATTGCCCGCCGAGACCGCGATCACGCCGTTGGCGCGCTCCTGGGGAGTGAGGGTCAGCATGCGATTGAGCGCGTCCCGCTCCTTGAAGGATGCCGTGAACTGGAGGTTTTCGAATTTGAGCCAGACCTCCGCCTGCAGAATGTCGGAGAGCGTGCGCGACAGCGTAAAGGGGGTGTTCTGGACTTGCCCGCGTAAATTGTCGCGTGCGGATTCAATAGCGGCGAAATCGATCATGAGACACCCCGGTCAGCGCACCGGCAGGAAATTGAAGAACATCAGGCCTTGAGCATAGTTGATACCGACCCGACGGGTATTTTCGCCGAGCAGATTGGCAATCAAATCCAGACGGCCGATGATAGCGCCGAACTCGCGCTCGAAACTCAGATTGGTGACGGTGCTGGACATTTCATTGGCCAGCAAAAGCGGCTCGCCCCGGGCGTTTCGCCGCGATGACAGCAGCCACGCGGCCGCTTCGACGTTACGGGCCGCGTTATAGATCCGCTGGCCGTCCAATATGTCAGAAACGTAAAAGCGGGTTTTGTCATTGTGGGCTGCCAGAATAGTGTCAGCCAGCCCGTAAATAAACGCCGCGACTCTGTCGCCATGGTAATTGGGGTCCAGCGATACGGCCAGGACCTGCACATCGCGCAGCCCGGCCAAGCCGCTGGGCGCTCGACGCTCTTCGATCAGGCGCTTGACGTAGGCCACCGCGGCGGCCTGGTCGGCCAGGCCCGATTTGCGCCACTCGCGCGGATTACGCCGGTACAGCTTATCCAGCAAGGCATACAGACTATTGAAATTGTCGCGCGCCGCAAGCGTGACGGTACGATTGAAATCCGTCTGGGCAAGTTGGTCGGCGGACATGGGTTCGCTGCGCGGCACACGTGCGGACGAAGGCGTCGCCGCGGGCGTCACGCAGCCTGCCAGGCTCCAGCCTGTCAGCAGTATCGTCGCGGCCAGCCACCACCATCGCCTCATGCCAGATTCGCCAGTCCTCTGTCGCCATCCGCCGCCCTGCGGAACTGCCACGACTTTACCGGATTTGCCCGCCCACGTAAGCAGGGATGTTCCCGCTTTTGCAAGCGAAAGAAAAATGGCGCCCGAAGGCGCCATTTTTCTGCACTGTCAAACCGATTACTCGGCTTGCGGCTCGGCAGGGGCTGCGGCCGGGGCATCGGCAGCAGGCGGCTGCTGCTGTTCGATACCACCGATAGCCTTGACCGAAAGGCGCAGGCGGCCCTTGTCGTCGGCCTCGATGACCTTGACGCGGACTTGCTGACCGACCTTCAACACGTCGTTGATGTTGGCGATGCGGTAGTTGGCGATTTCCGAGATGTGCAGCAGACCGTCGCGGCCCGGCAGCACTTGCACGATGGCGCCAAAGTCCAGCAGGCGCAGCACGGAACCGTCGTAGACCTGACCCACTTCGACATCAGCGGTCAGTTCGACGATGCGGCGTTGCGCTTCCTTGGCCTGAGTCTCGTCCACGCTGGCGATCACGATGGTGCCGTCATCGGAGATGTCGATCTGCGTACCGGTTTCTTCGGTCAGCGCACGGATCGTGGCGCCGCCCTTGCCGATCACGTCACGGATCTTCTCGGGGTTGATCTTGATGGTCAGCATGCGCGGCGCGAATGCGGACAGCTCGGTGCGCGAACCATCCAGCGAATCACGCATCTTGCCCAGGATGTGCAGACGGCCTTCGCGGGCCTGAGCCAGCGCGACTTGCATGATTTCCTTGGTGATGCCCTGGATCTTGATGTCCATCTGCAGCGCGGTGATGCCGTTTTCGGTACCCGCAACCTTGAAGTCCATGTCGCCCAGGTGATCTTCATCACCCAGAATATCGGTCAGCACGGCAAACTTGCCGTCTTCGAGAATCAAGCCCATGGCCACGCCAGCGACGTGATCCGTGGTCGGCACGCCGGCGTCCATCATGGCCAGCGAGCCGCCGCAGACCGAAGCCATCGACGAGGAGCCATTGGACTCGGTGATTTCGGAGACGATACGGATCGTGTACTGGAAGTCCTCGGGCTTGGGCAGCACCGGCACCAGCGAACGCTTGGCCAGTCGGCCATGGCCGATTTCACGACGCTTGGGCACACCAATACGGCCGGTTTCGCCGGTGGCGAAAGGCGGCATGTTGTAGTGCAGCATGAAGCGGTCACGGTACTCGCCCATCAGCGCATCGATGATCTGCTCATCCTGCTTGGTGCCCAGCGTAGCCACGACCAGGGCCTGCGTTTCACCACGGGTGAACAGGGCACTGCCGTGAGCGCGCGGCAACACGCCCAGGCGCACGCTGATCGGACGCACCGTGCGGGTGTCGCGACCATCGATACGGGGCTCGCCATTGAGGATCTGGCTACGCACCAGACGCGCCTCCAGATCGAACAGGATGTTGTCGACGGTCACGCTATCGGGCGCATCCTGGCCTGCGGCAGCGGCCTGCTCGGCCAGCTTGGCCGACACATCGGCGTAGACGTCACGCAACTTGGTCGTGCGCGCCTGCTTCTCGCGGATCTGATAGGCAGCGGTCAGACCCTCTTGAGCCGCGGCGGTCACCGCGGCAATCAGAGCGTCGTTCTTGGCCGCAGGCGCCCAGTTCCACTCGGGCTTGCCGGCATCGCGCACCAGATCATGGATGGCGTTGACAGCGGCCTGCATCTGTTCGTGGCCGAACACCACACCGCCGAGCATGATCTCTTCGGACAGTTGTTGGGCTTCGGACTCGACCATCAGCACGGCGTTTTCCGTACCGGCAACCACCAGATCCATCTTGGAGGTCTTGAGCTGCGAGGCCGTCGGGTTGAGCACGTATTGGCCGTCGACATAGCCCACGCGGGCAGCGCCGATGGGGCCATTGAAGGGGATGCCCGAGATGGCCAACGCCGCGGAAGCGCCGATCATGGCGGGGATGTCGGGATCGATTTCCGGATTGACCGACAGCGTGTGGATGACCACCTGGACTTCGTTGTAGAAGTCTTCCGGGAAAAGCGGACGCAGGGGACGATCGATCAGACGCGAGGTCAGCGTTTCCTTCTCGGAAGGCTTGCCTTCGCGCTTGAAGAACCCCCCGGGAATGCGGCCAGCCGCATAGGTTTTCTCGATGTAGTCGACGGTCAGCGGAAAGAACGTCTGGCCGGGTTTGGCCTTCTTGGCGGCGACGACCGTGGCCAGCACGACGGTGTCCTCAACGGACACAAGCACAGCGCCTGAGGCCTGGCGAGCGATCTCGCCGGTTTCCAGAACGACCGTATGTTGGCCGTATTGGAAAGTCTTGGTCACTTTATTGAACATGACGATGGTTCCTTGCAAATGAAAAACCGTGGCCGTCGCGACAACGTCGCAGCGACCACGGTTGCGTCATGGGGAGCCAGCCCCGTCGATCACTTGCGCAGACCGAGTTTTTCGATCAGAGCGCGGTACGAATCGGGATTGCGGCCCTTGAGATAGTCGAGCAGTTTACGGCGACGGCTGACCATGCGCAGCAGACCGCGGCGCGAGTGATGGTCCTTCGCGTGTTCCTTGAAGTGACCGGTCAGTTCGTTGATGCGGGCGGTGAGCAGAGCCACCTGAACTTCAGGGGAGCCGGTATCGCCTTGAGCGCGTTGGAATTGCGCGACGATTTCGGATTTTTTGATGTCAGCTACAGACATTTGATGACCTCTACGGACATGCGTCAGGGCCGAGGCGCCCGGACGTGGGTTTCAAGAAAAACGAGCCCCGAGACAACCGGGCGCCCTGTTACGCTGTTGCCGCCGCGCCGGATCCATTCTTGATCATTCTCGGACTCGGCAGGCTGGCGTGTCTTGCGGCCGGAAAAGCAACTTCGACAACCTTGACCGCAAAAGCGACGATGATTATAGCCGATTCGGTAGAATTGCCCAGTGAGGCCGCACGCGGGCGGATTCCGGCCGCGATGATCCGCCCCTTATTGAAGGAGACCGCCATGCCCCCGATTCGCCGCCCCATCGGCCGCGCCCTGCGCCTGGCCGGCGCGGGCATGCTGCTGGCCGCCTGCGCCAACCTGAACCAGGTGCCGCCCGGCACGCCCCTGGCCGACGTGCAGGCGCAATTCGGCGCGCCCAATTTCGCCTGCGATCTGCCCAATGGCGGGCAGCGGGTGATCTGGACCCAGCAGCCATACGGCCAGTTCGCCTGGGGCGCCAACGTAGGCCCCGACGGGCGCGTCGACCGCGTCGTCGAGGTGCTGACCGACGAGCATTTCAAGGTGCTGGGCACCGGCACCTGGACGGCCGACCAGGTGCGCTGCGAATTCGGCCCGCCAGCCGAGATCAAGCAGGTCGGCCTGCCCAGCGTGCGCCAGGTGGTGTGGTCGTACCGCTACCGCGAATCGCGGGTCTGGAATTCGCTGATGTACGTGTACATGGGCCGCGAGGGAGACCGCGTCACGCGCTTTCATCCCGGGCCGGACCCGATGTACGACGAAGACTGGCGCTGGCACTGAGCGGACAGCGCCCGGCCATCACGGAGAATGATGGCCGCTGCGGCGCTCCTGCTGCAGCCTGCGGGCGCGGTTCCAGCGCCATGCCATCACCACCCAGCCCGACAGGCCATAAAGCACGAACAGGCCGAACAGCACCACCGGCGGATCGCTGGAGACGAACACGAACACGGCCACCACCAGCAGGATGCCCCAGAACGGCACGCTGCGGCCCAAGGCGAAGTTCTTGCCGCTGAAAAACGAGGCGTTGCTGACCATCGCCACGCCGGCGTACATCGTCAGGACAAAGGCCACCCAGGCCATGATGCTGTCGTGGATGGGCAGTTTGTTGTCGATGGCCAGCCAGACGAAGCCGGCCACCAGCGCCGCGGCAGCGGGGCTGGGCAGCCCCTGGAAGAAGCGCTTGTCGACCACCGCGATGTTGGTGTTGAAGCGCGCCAGGCGCAAGGCCGCGCCGGCGACGTACACGAAGGCGGCCAGCCAGCCCCAGCGGCCGAGGTCCTGCAGGATCCATTCGTAGATGACCAGCGCGGGCGCGACGCCGAAGGAGGTCATGTCGGACAGCGAATCGTATTGCTCGCCGAAGGCCGACTGGGTGTTGGTCAGGCGCGCAACCCGGCCGTCCATGCCGTCGAGCACCATGGCCACGAAGATGGCGATGGCCGCGGTCTCGAAGCGGTCGTTCATGGCCTGCACGACGGCGTAGAACCCCGCGAACAGGGCCGCCGTGGTGAAGGCATTGGGCAGCAGGTAGATGCTGCGATGGCGATTTTCGGGATCGCGCATGGAGAAATTGGGCATAGATGACAGAATCGCTTGCAGCGGAAGTGAAAGTTTAACCCATATGACCCCACTTGCGGGCGCGCATCACCGTGTCGTTTGCACCGCGGAAAAGAAAAAACGCGCCCTGTGGGGCGCGTCTGGACCAGCCTGCCGGGGCCCTGCGGGACCCGGCGTGGCCGTGGCCTTTAGTTCTTGGCCTTGTCCACCAGCTTGTTGGCGGCGATCCAGGGCATCATGGCGCGCAGCTTGCCGCCGACCTGCTCGATCTGCGATTCCGCGTTGATGCGGCGGCGCGAGGTCAGGGTCGGGGCGCCGGCGGTGTTTTCCAGGATGAACTTCTTGGCGTATTCGCCGGTCTGGATGGCCGTCAGGCACTCGCGCATCGCCTGGCGGGTCGCGTCGGTCACGACCTTCGGGCCGGTCTCGTACTCGCCGAATTCGGCGTTGTTCGAGATCGAGTAGTTCATGTTGGCGATGCCGCCTTCGTAGATCAGGTCGACGATCAGCTTGAGCTCGTGCAGGCACTCGAAATAGGCCATTTCGGGCGCGTAGCCGGCTTCCACCAGCGTGTCGAAGCCGGCCTTGATCAGCTCGACGGTGCCGCCGCACAGCACGGCCTGTTCGCCGAACAGGTCGGTCTCGGTCTCTTCGCGGAAGTTGGTCTCGATGATGCCGGCACGACCGCCGCCGTTGGCGCTGGCGTACGACAGGGCCACGTCGCGGGCGCTGCCCGACTTGTCCTGGTAGACGGCGATCAGGTGCGGAACACCGCCGCCCTGGCTGTAGGTCGAGCGCACGGTGTGGCCCGGGGCCTTGGGCGCCACCATGATGACGTCGATGTCTTCGCGCGGCACGACCTGGCCGTAGTGCACGTTGAAGCCGTGGGCGAAGGCCAGCGCGGCGCCGGCTTTGATGTTGGCGTGCACTTCGTCGCGGTAGACGGCGGCGATGTTCTCGTCGGGCAGCAGCATCATGACGATGTCGGCGCGCTTGACGGCCTCGGCCACTTCGGCGACTTCCAGGCCGGCGTTGGCGGCCTTGTTCCACGAGGCGCCGCCCTTGCGCAGGCCCACCACGACCTTGACGCCCGAATCATGCAGGTTCAGCGCGTGGGCGTGGCCTTGCGAGCCGTAGCCGATGATGGCGACGGTTTTGCCCTTGACCAGGGAGAGATCGCAGTCTTTGTCGTAGAAAACTTTCATGTTGTGCTCCGGTTCTTGAATTTTGGTAATCGTGAATGCTAATGCAGGGTGGCGCGCCGCCAGGCGCGCCGGTCAGATTTTCAGTATCCGTTCGCCGCGCCCGATGCCGGACACGCCGGTGCGCACGGTTTCCAGGATGGCACTGCGGTCGAGGGCTTCGATGAAAGCCTGGATTTTCTCCTGAACGCCGGTCAGCTCGATCGTGTAGGACTTGTCGGTGACGTCGATGATGCGCCCGCGGAAGATATCCGCCATGCGCTTCATTTCCTCGCGCTTCTTGCCCACTGCCCGCACCTTGATCAGCATGAGCTCGCGCTCGATGTGCGCGCCTTCGGTGAGGTCCACGACCTTGACCACGTCGACCAGGCGATTGAGGTGCTTGGTGATCTGTTCGATGACCTCGTCCGAACCGACGGTCACCACGGTCAGGCGCGACAGGGTCGCGTCCTCGGTGGGCGCCACGGTCAGCGTCTCGATGTTGTAGCCGCGCGCGGAGAACAGGCCGACCACGCGCGACAGCGCGCCGGGTTCGTTTTCCATCAGCACAGAAATCACGTGTTTCATGGTGGCCTCCTTACAGATCCTCGGAACCGAGCAGCATCTCGGTCAGCCCGCGGCCGGCCTTCACCATGGGCCACACGTTTTCGGTGCGGTCGGTGATGAAGTCCAGGAAGACCAGGCGATCCTTGTGCTTCTTGAATGCTTCGCGCAGCGCCGGCTCGACGTCGGCGGGCCGCTCGATGCGCAGGCCGACGTGGCCATAGGCCTCGGCGACCTTGACGAAATCCGGCAGCGAATCCATGTACGACTCGGAATAGCGCGAGCCGTAGTCGATCTGCTGCCACTGGCGCACCATGCCCAGGAAACGGTTGTTCAGGCAGATGATCTTGGGCGTCAGGTGGTACTGGTGGCAGGTGGACAATTCCTGGATGTTCATCTGGATCGACGCCTCGCCGGTGATCACGGCGATGTCGGCGCCCGGATTGGCCATCTGCACGCCCATGGCATAGGGCAGCCCCACGCCCATGGTGCCCAGGCCGCCGGAGTTGATCCAGCGGCGCGGCTTGTTGAACTTGTAGTACTGCGCGGCCCACATCTGGTGCTGGCCGACGTCGGAGGTCACGAAGGCGTCGCCTCCGGTCACTTCCCACAGTTTCTCGACCACGAACTGAGGCTTGATGACCTCGTCGGAGCCGGCGTACTTCAGGCACTCCTTGCCGCGCCAGGCCTCGATCTGCTGCCACCACTTCTCGATCGGCGCCGGCTTGGCGTCGGCGCGCGCCAGGTCGTACTGGGCGCTCAGATCGGCCAGTACGTCCTTGACGTTGCCGACGATGGGCACGTCGACGCGCACGCGCTTGGAGATCGACGAGGGATCGATGTCGATGTGGATGATCTTGCGCGCGTTCTGCGCGAAATGGCGCGGATTGCCGATGACGCGGTCATCGAAGCGCGCCCCGATGGCCAGCAGCACGTCGCAGTGCTGCATCGCCATGTTCGCCTCGTAGGTGCCGTGCATGCCGGGCATGCCCAGGAAGCGGTGGTCGGTGGCCGGCATCGCGCCCAGGCCCATCAGGGTGTTGGTGCACGGCGCGCCGGTCTGGTCCACCAGGTGGCGCAAGGCCTCGGCGGCATCGGACAGGATCACGCCGCCGCCCGTGTAGATCATGGGACGCTCGGCGTGCAGCAGCATCTGCACGGCCTTCTTGATCTGGCCCTGGTGCCCCTTGTTCACCGGCGCGTACGAGCGCATCGAGATCTCGCCCTTGGGCGGCGCGTACTTGCACTGCGCGACGGTGATGTCCTTCGGGATATCGACCAGCACGGGGCCGGGACGGCCGGTGCGGGCGATGAAGAAGGCACGGCGCATGGTCTCGGCCAGGTCCTTGACGTCGCGCACCAGGAAGTTGTGCTTGACGCAGGGACGCGTGATGCCCACGGTGTCGCATTCCTGGAAGGCATCCTCGCCGATGGCCGCAGTCGGCACCTGGCCGCTGATGATGACCATGGGGATGGAGTCCATGTAGGCGGTGGCGATGCCGGTGACGGCATTGGTGACGCCCGGACCGCTGGTCACCAGGCATACGCCCACTTTCTGCGAGGCGCGCGAGTACGCGTCGGCGGCGTGCACGGCAGCCTGCTCGTGACGCACCAGAATGTGCTGGAATTTGTCCTGCTTGAAAATCGCGTCGTAGATGTAAAGCACCGCGCCGCCAGGGTAGCCGAAAACGTGTTCCACGCCTTCTTCGGCCAGGCAGCGCACGACGATGTCGGCGCCATTGAGTTCCATGTTGTCTTTCCTTTCAGTACCGGCCTTGCACGCCTGAGCGCTGCCCGCCCGGATACGACGGCAGCTGAACCCGAACCGGCGACAACAACATGATCCGGCGCTTTGCGGCTCACGGAGCCACGCCACCCGGACACATTGTCGACCCGGCACACGCTCGTCAGAAACGCAGTGCAAACGCCCTGGGGGCGCTGGAGGTCGAAATGGAAGCCTTGGCAGCACACGCTTGTGGCGCGGCCAACGGCAGGTGTAACTGGCGCAATCCGCCCGGAAGGTGGCCCGGGGCAGCTGTAAGCCGGCGCACCGGCTTCGGATAGTCACGCCGGCGCAAGACGGGCAATTTACCGCGTTGCGGCATCCGGAGCAAATCGGGTGTTGGGAAAGCCCCGCAACCCGTCGTTTTCCGATCCGGCCCCAAAAGTGGCGCACATCTCTCTATACTGGCGTTGTCACGGACAAATCGCCCCATCTCCATGGATTTGCGCATCGCCAGCATCCGGCGCTTTCTATACAGCCACTACTTCTTTGGCGGTATCCGACAGGCGATCGGCATGCTTCTGCCCGTCCTGGTGCTGGGCGGGCTGTTCGGCCAGTACAGCATCGGCCTGGTCGCCACCTTCGGCGCCCAGTGCCTGGCCATCATCGACCAGCCGGGCGGGCCGCAGCGCCATCGCACCAACGAAATGCTGGGCGGCGCCCTGCTGGGCACCGCCACGGTCACGCTGACCGGCGCGGCCTCCTCCTACCCCATCCTGCTGTGGCTGGCGGTGATCGCCCAGTGCTTCACGTTCTCGATATTCTCGGTGTTCGGCAAGCGCGGCGGCCTGATCGGCTTTGCCGGCCTGCTGCTGATGACCCTGACCATGCATTCGCCGCTGGCCCCGCACGAGGTGCTGCTGCACTCGGCCGCCACGCTGGGCGGGGCGCTGTTCTACCTCGGCTGGAGCCTGGCCTTCAGCCGCCTGTTCTGGCTGCGCGAGGAGCGCCAGGCGATGTCGGTGGCGCTGTTCGCCACCGCCGACTACATGGCCGCGCGGGCCAGCTTCTACGACGAGAACGCCGACCTAGCTGTGAAGATTCAATAGGTTGTATGCATGGTTCATCCGAACCGGATTTGAGAAACTGGAAATCGCCAACCCCCCAGTTCACTCAAGGAGCCCGGCCGGATGAACACCCATAAGCATGCCCGATTGACCTTCCTACGTCGCCTCGAAATGGTCCAGCAATTGATCGCCCATCAAGTTTGTGTGCCTGAAGCGGCCCGCGCCTATGGGGTCACCGCGCCGACTGTGCGCAAATGGCTGGGCCGCTTCCTGGCTCAGGGCCAGGCGGGTTTGGCCGATGCGTCCTCGCGCCCGACGGTCTCGCCCCGAGCGATTGCGCCGGCCAAGGCGCTGGCTATCGTGGAGCTGCGCCGCAAGCGGCTGACCCAAGCGCGCATCGCCCAGGCGCTGGGCGTGTCAGCCAGCACCGTCAGCCGCGTCCTGGCCCGCGCCGGTCTGTCGCACCTGGCCGACCTGGAGCCGGCCGAGCCGGTGGTGCGCTACGAGCATCAGGCCCCCGGCGATCTGCTGCACATCGACATCAAGAAGCTGGGACGTATCCAGCGCCCTGGCCACCGGGTCACGGGCAACCGACGCGATACCGTTGAGGGGGCCGGCTGGGACTTCGTCTTCGTGGCCATCGATGACCACGCCCGCGTGGCCTTCACCGACATCCACCCCGACGAGCGCTTCCCCAGCGCCGTCCAGTTCCTCAAGGACGCAGTGGCCTACTACCAGCGCCTGGGCGTGACCATCCAGCGCTTGCTCACCGACAATGGCTCGGCCTTTCGCAGCCGCGCCTTCGCCGCGCTGTGCCATGAGCTGGGCATCAAGCACCGCTTTACCCGACCTTACCGCCCACAGACCAATGGCAAGGCCGAACGCTTCATCCAGTCGGCCTTGCGTGAGTGGGCTTACGCTCACACCTACCAGAACTCCCAACACCGAGCCGATGCCATGAAATCCTGGCTACACCACTACAACTGGCATCGACCCCACCAAGGCATCGGGCGCGCTGTACCCATCTCCAGACTCAACCTGGACGAATACAACCTATTGACAGTTCACAACTAGACGACGCCTACCGCACCCTGATCCAGCGCCAGTCGGCCATGACGGAGAAGCACCAGGCCGCGCGCGACATGGTGCTGCGCGCCCTGCCGCGTGGCGGCGGCTTTCGCGAAGACGACCGGGTCATGCTGTGGAACATGTTCGTCGACATGCTGCAGCTGCTCGATACGCTGGTCGCCACCCATACCGATTACTCCTCGCTGCGCCGCACCCTGGCCGGCCACGACGCGCTGGTCTTCATGCGCGACGCCCTGGTAAAGATGTCGCTGGAGCTCAACCGCGTCGCGCTGGACGTCTCGCGCGGCCACAAGACGCAATACCGCAGCAGCGCCAAGGCCGAGCTGCGCGCCATCGAGTACGAGATCGAGCAGCTCAAGCAGCAGGGGCTGGGCGAGCGCGAACCCGAGATGCTGGCGCTGACCGTGCAGGTGCTGCGCCGGCTGCGCAACGCCGCGCGCATCGTCGACAAGCTGGCCCAGCACACCGAGGCGCGCTCGGACGCCATCCCCACGAGCATGCTGCGCATCGACAAATCGCTGACGCAGTTCATCTCGCGCCAGGAGCTGCGCCTGGGCATGATCACCAGCAACCTGCGGCTGGACTCGCCCCACTTCCGCTACGCCATCCGCGTCACGCTGGCCGCGGCGCTGGCCATGACGCTGATCGGCATCTGGCTGGCGCCCAACATGGCCGCGCACAGCTACTGGGTGCTGCTGACCATCGTCATCATCATGAAGCCGGGCTTCGCGCTCACGCGCCAGCGCAACGGCTGGCGCCTGATGGGCACGCTGGTGGGCTGCATCCTGGCCCTGACCCTGTTCACGCTGACCAACAACCCGACCATCCTGTTCGCGGTGCTGCTGGGCGCCTGCATCATGGGCAACAGCCTGGTGCAGCTGAACTACATGGCCAGCGCCATCTTCAACACGCTGTTCGTGGTGCTGGTGTTCCATTTCGTCGCCCCGGGCACGGTTTCGCTGGAGGTGATCGGCGAGCAGGCGATGGATACGGCGCTGGGCTGCGCGCTGGCGCTGATCTGCAGCTATGTGCTGCCCTGGTGGGAGGCGCGCTACATGAAGCCGCTGGCGCGGGCCGCCTCGCGCGCCAACCGCGAATACCTGCGCGCCGGGCTGCGCTATATCGAGGCCATGCGCCAGCCGGCGCCCGGCGGCGCGGCGGCGGGCGAGGAAACGCCCGAGACCGGCGAGCGCGCCGACGCCGACGCCGACCTGGCCTGGCCTGGCGGCTGGGCCGCAAGAACGTGCATATCGCGTTCAGCAATTTCGCCGAGGCGTTCTATCGCATGATGAGCGAGCCGACGCAGCACCAGGTGAGCGTGCCCGAATTCAATAACCTGCTGGTGCAGAACCACATCCTGGCCTCGCAGATCACGGCCGTCGTGCCCATCCTGGTCGGCCTGTCGCACACGCCGCCCGCGGTGCAGCAGGCGCTGGACGCGATGATGGACCTGCTGGACCCGGCCCGCAAGCCGCCGGCCGCGCTGCCCGCGCAGTTCGACACCGAAGACGAGCAGGCGGCGCTGGCCTATCCGCTCAAGCAGATGCTGCGCGCCTGCGTGATGATCCGCCAGGAACTGGCCGGCGTCGCCGACCCCGAAGACCCGCGTCCGGCGCCGGCCTCGCCCTGAGCCGGCTCAGGCGCCCTGCCTGGCCGAGGCGGCGCGGCGACGCGGCCAGAAGTAGTACAGGGCCACCGCTATCTGCAGCGCCAGGAAGGCCCCCCACGCGGCCAGGTAGCCGCCGGCCGGGTAGCTGCCGGGCTCATACACGGCGTCGCCGCGCGGCCATAGTTCGACGATCCAGCCGAACGTGACCTGGCACACGAAGATGGAAACAAAGGTCAGCAGATTGGTGGTCGCGGCCACGCGCCCCAGCAATTCGCGCGGAAACTCGCCCGCCAGCAGGGCGAACACCAGGATATTGGCCGAACCGAACACGCCGTAACCCGCCCACAGCAGCGCCAGCGGCACGGGCGCGCGCAGCACGATCAGCAGCTGGATCAGGATGAACAGCGCCAGGCATACGCCGCTGAAGCCATACAGCCCCAGGCCCATGCGCTCGACGCGCCGCGCCATGGCGCCCAGCCCGACGTTGCCGCCCATCATGGCAAAGCCCAGCAGCGACACCAGCGCCGCGGCCGGCGCGGCCGGCAGCATATTGACGTCGGTCAGGTAGGGACGCACCCACAGCGATTGCACGCCGTAGAACACGCCGCCGGTCGCCACCGGCAGCGACACCAGCCGCCAGTAGTGCGCCGTGCGCAGCAGCACGAACGTGCCGCGCAGCTGCTCGCCCAGGCTGGCGTGCGGCCGGTCGCGGGCGGGTTCGCGCGGCGCGCCGAACCACAGCAGCGCCGCCACGCACAGCGTGACCACCACCATGCCGATACTGACCTCGCGCCAGGTGGAGAAATTCAGCAGCCACGACAGCGGCGAGCCCACCAGCACGCCGCCCAGCCCGCCCACCGCCATCACCAGCCCGTTGATCAGGGGCAACCGGGCCAGCGGGTAGTTCAGCGCCAGCGCCTGGAATGCCGCGCCCAGGCAGACCGACACGCCGGCGCCGATCAGCAGCCGCCCCACCATCAGGCCGGGCAGGCCCTGCGACAGCCCGTAGACCAGGGTGCCCACGGCGGCTACCACCAGCAGGGCGGCGTTGACGCGCCGCGGCCCCCAGGTATCGAGCAGCACGCCGGCCGGGATCTGCAGCAGCGCGAAACCGAGAAAGTACAGGCTGGTCAGGGTGCCCAGATCGGCGGCCGACAGGCCCAGTTCGGCGCTCAAGGTCGGCCCGAAGCCGATGTTCAGGCCCCGGAACAGATACGAGACCAGGTAGCCGAGCGAAAAGAACAGGAAGACGCGTAAGCCTGCCGACATCGCGCGTCCTGTCAGGCCTGCTTGCGGCGGAACACCAGCTTGTCGGCGCTGGAAGCGGCAGCGTCGTAGGCATAGCCTTCCGAATCGAAACCCTGCAGGCCTTCCGGACGGGCGACCTTGTGCGCGATGGCGTAACGCGCCATCAGGCCGCGCGCGCGCTTGGCATGGAAGCTGATCACCTTCCAGGCGCCGTTCTTCCAGTCCTGGAAGACGCACTGCACCACGCGCGCCTTCAGCGTCTTGAGGTCGACGACCTTGAAATACTCTTCGGAGGCCAGGTTGACGATGACCGGCGCTTTCGCGCCCGCCTGGCGTTCGTTCAGATACTCGGCGATGCCGCTGCCCCAGTACTCGTACAGGTTCTTGCCCTTGGGCGTGTGCAGGCGGGTGCCCATTTCAAGGCGGTACGGCTGCATCAGGTCCAGCGGGCGCAGCGCCCCGTACAGGCCGCTGAGGATCACGACATGGTCCTGCGCCCAATCGAGCTGGCGGGCCGACAGCGTGTCGGCCTGCAGCCCTTCGTAGACGTCGCCATTGAACGCCAGGACGGCCTGGCGCGAATTGGCCTGCGTGAAGCTGCGCTTCCAGGCGCCGTAGCGGCCCGCGTTCAGCTCGGCCAGCGCCGGGCTCAGGCTCATCAGCTCGGCGATTTCGTCGGCGGACTTGGTCTTGAGCACCTTGATCAGCGCCGCGGCCTGGTCGACGAACAGTGGCTGCGTGTGCGTTTCGACGTGAACGGGAGAGTCGTAGTCCAGCTTCTTGGCGGGAGACAACAGGAACAACATGAGGGTTTCCTTGGATTTGAACGAGACTAGGTGTGAACTGTCAATAGGTTGTATTCGTCCAGGTTGAGTCTGGAGATGGGTACAGCGCGCCCGATGCCTTGGTGGGGTCGATGCCAGTTGTAGTGGTGTAGCCAGGATTTCATGGCATCGGCTCGGTGTTGGGAGTTCTGGTAGGTGTGAGCGTAAGCCCACTCACGCAAGGCCGACTGGATGAAGCGTTCGGCCTTGCCATTGGTCTGTGGGCGGTAAGGTCGGGTAAAGCGGTGCTTGATGCCCAGCTCATGGCACAGCGCGGCGAAGGCGCGGCTGCGAAAGGCCGAGCCATTGTCGGTGAGCAAGCGCTGGATGGTCACGCCCAGGCGCTGGTAGTAGGCCACTGCGTCCTTGAGGAACTGGACGGCGCTGGGGAAGCGCTCGTCGGGGTGGATGTCGGTGAAGGCCACGCGGGCGTGGTCATCGATGGCCACGAAGACGAAGTCCCAGCCGGCCCCCTCAACGGTATCGCGTCGGTTGCCCGTGACCCGGTGGCCAGGGCGCTGGATACGTCCCAGCTTCTTGATGTCGATGTGCAGCAGATCGCCGGGGGCCTGATGCTCGTAGCGCACCACCGGCTCGGCCGGCTCCAGGTCGGCCAGGTGCGACAGACCGGCGCGGGCCAGGACGCGGCTGACGGTGCTGGCTGACACGCCCAGCGCCTGGGCGATGCGCGCTTGGGTCAGCCGCTTGCGGCGCAGCTCCACGATAGCCAGCGCCTTGGCCGGCGCAATCGCTCGGGGCGAGACCGTCGGGCGCGAGGACGCATCGGCCAAGCCCGCCTGGCCCTGAGCCAGGAAGCGGCCCAGCCATTTGCGCACAGTCGGCGCGGTGACCCCATAGGCGCGGGCCGCTTCAGGTACACAAACTTGATGGGCGATCAATTGCTGGACCATTTCGAGTCGACGTAGGAAGGTCAATCGGGCATGCTTATGGGTGTTCATCCGGCCGGGCTCCTTGAGTGAACTGGGGGGTTGGCGATTTCCAGTTTCTCAAATCCGGTTCGGATGAACCATGCATACAACCTATTGAATCTTCACAACTAGCGGGCTGTCCAGCCGCCGTCGACGGAAATGGTGGTGCCGGTGATCTGGGCCGCGGCCTCCGAGGCCAGGAACACGGCCGTGCCGCCCAGTTGCTCGGGCGTGACGAACTGCAGCGACGGCTGCTTCTCGCCGAGCAGTTCGCGCGCGGCGCTTTCCTGGTCGACGCCGTCCTTGGCCGCCAGGGCGGTGATCTGCTTTTCCACCAACGGCGTGCGCACCCAGCCGGGGCAGATGGCGTTGGCGGTGATGCCCATGCCGGCCGTCTCCAGCGCGGTGACCTTGGTCAGGCCGACCACGCCGTGCTTGGCGGCCACGTAGGCGGACTTCGCGGCCGAGGCCACCAGGCCATGGGCCGAGGCGATGTTGATGATGCGCCCCCAGCCCTGCTTCTTCATGTGGGGCAGCGCCGCGGCCGTGCCATGGAATACCGCCGAGAGATTCAGCGCGATGATGGCGTCCCACTTGTCGGCGGGAAAGTCCTCGATCAAGGCGGTGTGCTGGATGCCCGCGTTGTTGACCAGGATATCGATGCGGCCCAGCTCGGCGACGGCGCCGGACACCAGTTGCCGCACCGCCTCGCCCTTGGACAGGTCGGCGCCGTCATAGCGCACCTGCACGCCGTACTGGCTGGCCAGCCCGGCCCGCAATTTCTCGATGTCCGCCGCGTCGCCGAATCCGTTGAGCACGATGTCGGCGCCCTGCTGCGCCAGCGCGCTGGCGATCCCCAGGCCGATGCCGCTGGTGGAACCGGTGACGACTGCAACTTTTCCTTTGAGCATGACTGTTCTCCTGTGGAGTGGGCGGGACGGCCTCAAGTGTAGCCGTCCGCCGCCGGCAATGATGGCACGGATCCGTGACCGGGCGCGGTCAGCCCGGGCCGGACCGCTCCTCGTTGTCCGCGGCGGATTGGGGCGGCGGCGAACCGGCGAATCCGACCGGCGTGACCGCCATGTCGCCGATACCGCCGTAGCGGCCCGGCAGGCGCTCCAGCAGCCGGATGACGATCGGCACCTCGCCCATGGAAATCGCCACCACGATGGCCAGCAGGTCGCGCTGCTCCAGCGACATCAAATGATTGTCCCAGGCCTCGTTGAAAATCACGAAGCTGAATTCGCCGCCCTGCGCCAGCACCAGCGCGTACAGCAGGCGATGATAGTGCGGCAGCCCCATCAGGCGCGCGATGCCGTAGAGCACCAGCGCCTTGAGCGACAGCAGCGCCACGACCCCGGCCAGCACATACGGCCAGTAATCCAGCGCCTCCTCCACATTGACCGACATGCCCACGGCCAGGAAGAACAGGCCCAGCAACAGCCCCTTGAACGGCTCGATCGTGTGCTCCAGCTCATTGCGATGGCGCGACTCGGCCAGCAGCATGCCGACCAGGAAACCGCCCAGGCCGGCCGACAGGCCCGCGTAATCGAACAGTTGCGCCGTGCCCAGCACGACCAGCAGCGTGGCGGCAGTGAACAGCTCATGCAGCTGCGAACGCGCCGCCCAGTCCAGCAGCCGCAGGCGCTAGCACGCCAGCACCACCACCACCGCCACCAGGGCCGCCTCGAACGACGGCGCGGAATCGCCATCCGAACCCAGCAGGCCGGCCGCCACCAGCATCGGGATGGCCGCCATATCCTGCAGCAGCAACACCCCCAGGGCCGAGCGGCCCAACGGCGTGCGCACCAGGCCGCGCTCCTCCAGCAGGCGCAGCGCCACCGCGGTCGAGGACAGGGCCAGCGACAGGCCGCACAGGATGGCCGCCTGCCAGCCCATGCCGGCCAGGTGGCGCAGCCCGGCGCCGAACACCGCGCCCAGCAACGCGCCGCAGACGACCATCTGCAAGGTGCCGGCGCCGAACACTTCGCGGCGCATCGCCCACAGTCGCTTGGGCGCCAGCTCCAGGCCGATCACGAACAGCATCATCACCACGCCCCATTCCGAGACGCGCATGATGTCCGGCACGTCGGTGACCAGCCCCAGCCCGGACGGCCCGATCACCCCGCCCGCCAGCAGGTAGCCGGGGATGGCGCCCAGGCCCAGGCGCTGCGCCAGGGGCACGCACAGGACGGCGGCGATCAGCAAAATGGTGAGCAGTTCCATGGCGCGGGGCTTGGAGGTGGCGGCAATATTGCGGCAATTCTGACAAAAACCCGGGCTGCGCGAAATCCGGCATCGGCGCCGAGCAAAATCTTGCCGCAATCCTGGCATGGCCGAAAATTTTCAGGTAGAATAGCTGGCTTTGCTGGATCCCGCGCGAAATGCCGGCGGGGAGATTGCCCAGGGCCATGACCACGGTCCATGCGGCAGACAGCAAGAACACAGGCAAGACAGCACACCCCGGAGAGGTGGCAGAGTGGTCGAATGCGCCGGACTCGAAATCCGGTATACGTTTAGGCGTATCGTGGGTTCGAATCCCACCCTCTCCGCCAGACATTGCAAGCCCCTGATCCGTCAGGGAATTTTTTCTTGGTCCCATGCCCCTCGACAAACGCCTTGTGAATCAAGGAGAGGGCGACTCATGCGGCCCCGACCGGCGAAACCCACGCCTGTGGACCGCCCCCCCTATGTCGGCCGCCACCATGCATATGCATCCTGCCGGAAAGTGGGCGAGCGTCTGTCGCGCAGAATTTCAATTTGCTAGAGTTTTTCGCACAACAGACATGAGAATAGAAGTTATAATTATTCTCATTAATAAGACAATGAATAAGCCCACACAGCATCAACCGCATTCTCAAACCGGCTGAAGGACAGGCTTTCTTCGCACAGCCTCTTTCAGTGCTTCGGCAAGGCGGCATACGGGACAGACACAGCAAAGGCGAATCCAACATGAATCGTGAAATCTATGACTTCGTGGCTATCGGTATCGGACCTTTCAATCTCAGCCTGGCGAGCCTGTCTGCGCCCTTGCGAGGCGTGCGCACGCTCTTCCTGGACAAGAAATCCGGCTTTGATTGGCATCCAGGCATGCTGATCGAGACGTCCACTCTGCAAAACCCTTTTCTCGCCGATCTGGTCAGTTTGGCCGACCCACGCAGCGAATATAGCTATCTGAACTATTGCAAACTCACCAACCGCATTTATTCCTACTACATGCGCGAGAACCATTACCTGAGCCGCGCCGAGTACACCCGCTATTGCCAATGGGTAGCTGCACGCTTGCCGAACCTGCGTTTCGGCTGCGATGTACAGGGCGTACTGCACGATCCCGAAAGCCACAGCTATCTCGTCACCGGCCAACACACCATGTCCGGCCAGCGGTTCATGTTCCGCTGCCGCAAGCTGGTCCTGGGTCTTGGTTCCCAGCCCTATCTGCCAGCGTGCTGCGATCGACGTGCCGCGCCCTTCATCCATAGCGCGGACTATCTGCGCCATAAATACGAACTCCAGGGCCGCGCGTCAATCACCATAGTGGGCAGCGGACAAAGCGCGGCCGAAGTGTTCCATGATCTGCTCCGTGAGAGCGGGCGACATGATTACAGTCTGGCCTGGATCACTCGCTCTCCGCGCTTTTTCCAGATGGAGAACACAAAACTCACGCTGGAGCTGATATCGCCGGACTACACCGAATATTTCCATGATCTGCCCGAGGCACGCCGCCAGGAGATCCTGACTCAACAGAACAGCCTGTACAAAGGCATCAATGCCTCGCTGATCAACCAGATCTACGATCTTCTCGACGAGAAGGTCCATGATGGCGACAACCGCTATACGCTTCTGACCAACTCCGAACTACGCGCCTGCCGCTACGACCCGCTGCAGGAACGCTTTCAGCTGGACTTTCAGCATCTCGATTGCGACCGCCCTTTTAGCCACGCCACCGACGGACTGGTCCTGGCCACAGGCTATTCTCATGAGATCCCGGCCTGCATCAATCCCATTCACGACCGAATTGCCTGGAATGCCGACGGTAGCTATCGCATCGGACGTAATTACGCCATTGACCACGAGGGCAGCGAGATCTTCGTGCAGAACACCGGTTTGCTCAGCCATGGAGTGACGAATCCGGATCTGGGCTTCTGCTGCTATCGCAACTCACAGATCCTGCGTGAACTGACCGGCACGGAACATTACCGCATCGAGACACGAACCGCCTTGCAGGAGTTCTCTCCACCAGCAGACGGCGTGCTCAAGCACCGTCCGGCCCGGCGAGCCGAACGGAGGCCCACGGTTGCAGCCCGACCCTTGATGGACATCCACCGCGCCACACTCTGAGGCTGCCAAGGAAGCGCGATGATGACGATGATGGCAACGTTCCTGGACGTGATCGACCAAAAAACCCGCTCCCACTATGACGAAGGCAAGGGATTGGCGTTACGTTCGCTCGACCCCGAGGCGGACGCAGCCCAGCTGCAGCAATGGTTTTCCATGGACTATGCCCGCTTCTGGTCCATGCAAGACTCTAGCGTGCACCAGGTGCGCGACTTCTACACTGCGTTGTGCTCCAGTGGACACGCCGGAGCCTGGCTGGGCCTGCACCATGGCCGTGCGGCCTTTCTGGTGGAATGCTATGACCCGGCTCGCGACCAAGTCGGCGAGCACTACTGCGTGCGCCCAGGCGACCTGGGCATGCATCTTCTCATCGCCCCCCCGACCGAGCACATTCCCGGTTTCAGCCGTGCGGTGTTCGCGCTCGTCATGCGCTTCATGTTCGACCGCCTCCATGCGGCCCGTGTCGTCGTGGAACCCGACGTGAACAACACCAAGATCCATGCATTGAATCTATCCATGGGCTTCGTCTATGCCGGGCTGGCGCGCTTTCGGGAAAAGACGGCAAGTCTTGCCTTCTGCACGCGCGCCCAATTCGAGCAAGCCCAACGCCAGGAGTTGACGCAATGAGCCGCACCACCCCTCCTCATCCCGCCGAGATCGTTGCTCATCTGCAGCCGGAAATCTGGAACAAGGTCAATCGCCTGCTGGTGCGCAAGGCGATATCCGAATATGCACATGAGTGGCTGCTCGAACCTCAGCGACTCGGTCCGGGCGAAACGCCGGGATTTGAACGCTTTCGCCTGACACTGGCTGACGGCGCGCAATATGACTTTGACGCTCAGGTCATGGCCATGCGCCATTGGCGTATTCCGCCTGAATCCATCGTAAAGACCGTGGCCGGGGTTCCGGCGCCGCTGGATGCCCTGCAGTTCGTGATAGAGATCCGGGACAAACTCGGCTTGCCGGTGGACCGTCTGCCCATCTATATGGACGAAATCACCAGCACTCTACACGGCAGCGCCTATAAACATGGCCGGACGACGCTTGGCGCCGCGGCATTGGCACGAGCCGACTACCAGACCATAGAAACATCGATGATCGAGGGCCACCCCAGCTTCGTGGCCAACAATGGCCGCCTTGGCTTTGATGCCGAGGATTACCATGGCTACGCGCCCGAAGCTGCCACGCCGGTGCGCTTGATGTGGCTGGCGGTTCACAAGGACAACGCGCATTTTTCCTGCTTGTCCGACATGGACTACGACAGCCTAATGAGCGAGGAGTTGGGTGAGTCCGCTGTAACCGATTTCGCCGCCCGACTGCGCGAGCAGGGCCTGCATCCCGCGGACTACTACTTCATGCCCGCCCACCCATGGCAATGGTTCAACAAGCTGTCCCTGGCTTTTGCCCCCTACGTCGCCCAGCGCAAAATCGTCTGCCTGGGGTACGGCGAGGAGCAATACCTCGCTCAGCAGTCCATCCGTACCTTTTTCAACATCAGCCGACCCGGCAAGCGTTATGTGAAGACCTCGCTGTCCATTCTCAACATGGGATTCATGCGCGGCCTGTCACCCTACTACATGGCAGGTACGCCAGCCATCAACGAATACATCCATGACCTGATATCGGCCGATCCGTGGCTGCGCGCCAATGGTTTCAGAATTCTGCGCGAAGTCGCCTCGATGGGCTTTCGCAACTACTACTACGAAGCCGCCATCGATACGGACACACCGTACAAGAAGATGTTCTCGGCGCTTTGGCGCGAGAACCCCCTGACGCTGATCGCTCCCGGACAAAATCTCATGACCATGGCTGCGCTGCTGCATGTGGACCCACAAGGCCGGGCTTTGCTTCCCGAATTGATACAGGCTTCAGGACTGGATGCAGGGACTTGGCTGGAGCGCTATATGGACGCTTATCTGACTCCACTGATCCATTGTTTCTATGCTCATGACCTGGTTTTCATGCCGCACGGTGAAAACGTGATTCTCGTCATCCAGGATGGCGTACCTGTGCGCGCCTTCATGAAGGACATCGCGGAAGAGTCTTCCATCCTCAATCCGCAGGTCAGGCTTCCGCAGGCGGCTCAGCGCCTGGCCGCCGATGTGCCGGAGGCCTATAAGCTGCTGACGATTTTCGTGGATGTCTTCGAGGGCTATTTCCGCCATCTGACCCAGATCCTGGTTGAGACGGAACTGATGCCGGAACATGATTTCTGGCGGCTAGTGGCTGGGCGCATCGCCGCTTATCAGCAAGCGCATCCGCAACGGCTCGACAAGTATCGGCGCTACGACTTGTTTGCGCCCGACATGATCCATTCGTGCCTGAACCGCCTGCAATTGGCCAACAATCTGCAGATGGTCAACCTGGCCGATCCCATTGGCAGTTTCCAAATGGCCCCCAATCTGCCCAACCCTATCGCCTGCTTCCGTCCGTCGTGGCTGGGTAGCGGCGAAGCCCTGCAGACGCTGACGGCCGCATGAGCTGGGACATTGCCGCCCAGACCGGCGCCGGCGTGGCCCAAGACATCAATCGGACCGCCTGCTCGGACCTGGATGCTCTGCTCGCCCTGGCTGGTTCCCTGGTGCCCGGGCTCGATGGACGCATCGGTCCGGTCTCCGGCGATATCCGGCCGGGCGCCGACAATCGGGCTACGCTGCGGACGCTGCAAGACTGGTGGCGCCTGCGCCATCCCGAAGCCGGCTCGCATTATCTGGCGCTACGTTGCTGGGGCCTGCTGATCTGGCAGCCGATTTACCTGGGTGTAATCGCGGTGCATTGCAGCGACATTGCTCCGGATCTGGATCGCCTCGGCCAGCCGGTGCGCGATGGTTTCATCGCGGGCTACATTCTCGAACGCCACGAGCCGTTACGCGGTTGTCTGGAACAGCGCAAGCAGGCAGTTGCCGCTCAGCTACGCCGGATCTGCGCGACCTATTTTCGGGAGCTCTCTCAACTGTTGCGCCTGAGCCCGCGCGCCGCGGCGTGCATGCAGGCGGACTGCGTGCTATCCGCTCTGCTAGCCGCCCGTGCCAATGAGGACAAGGCCACCGTGGCCTGGGCGCATGAGCAGGCGGCCGACTGGCTGGATCGCCTGGGAATCGCCGGCCACAGCGGCTATCTGGTTTATGCGCGCGCCGGCCGGCCCGTCCTGGCGCTTGACCGCCAGGTCTGCTGCCACCATTTCCGCCGCCACGACGGCGACTATTGCAGTACTTGCCCCAAATTGCCCCCCGCCGAGCGTATCGCGCGCATCGAGGCGGACGAGGCGGCAGCCTGAGTAAGGAGCCGGACATGACGGATATCGCCAGCCTGGCGCAGTTGCAGCAAGCGCTCAGCCCTCTGCACGCACGGGCCTATTTTGATGAAGCCCTCTTCGTGCGAGAACAGGAAATCCTGTTCCGACAATCTGCGTTATATGTCGGGCATGAGAAGAGCGTGCCCGAGCCGGGCGACTGGCGTCGCTTGCCGCAGGACGACGGCAGTCGCATCCTCGTGCGCAATGGAAATGAAGTGGCACTGCTGTCGAATGTCTGCCGCCATCGCCAGGCCGTCATGCTAGGCCCGATTGCAGGCGGCGAGGCCATGAAGGGCAATCTGTCAGTCACGGGAGGCAACATCGTCTGCCCGTTGCACCGCTGGACTTACGACGGCCAGGGCCGGATTCTAGGCGCCCCCCACTTTCCCAGTACGCCCTGCCTGAATCTGTCGCGCTTCCCCCTGCATAACTGCCATGGGCTACTGTTCGAAGGCCCACGCGATCCATTGAAAGACCTCGACGTGCTTTTCCGCCGACCCGAATTCGATTTCTCCGACTATGTGCTGGACCACGTCGAAGTACATCGATGCAATTACAACTGGAAGACTTTCATCGAAGTCTATCTGGAGGACTATCACGTGGGCCCTTTCCATCCGGGCCTTGGACGCTTTGTCACCTGCGCCGACCTGTCCTGGGAGTTCGGCGCGCAATACAGTCTCCAGAAGGTGGGCGTGCACGACTCACTGGAACAACCCGGTACCGAGGTCTATCGCGGCTGGCATGACAATCTCATGCGCTACCGGGGCGGGAGGACCCCGGATTTCGGAGCCATCTGGGTAACCTACTTCCCCACCCACATGATTGAGCTCTACCCGCATGTGCTGGTGCTCTCGACGCTCTATCCCAAGGGGCCGCAAGAGACTTTGAACATCGCGGAGTTCTACTATCCGGAGGAAATTGCGCTGTTCGAGCGTGATTTCGTACAGGCCCAACGCGCTGCCTACATGGAGACGGCGGTCGAAGACGATGAAATCGGTGAGCGCATGGACGCCGGACGCCTGGCGCTGCTGCGCCGCGGCGTTTCCGACAGCGGCCCCTATCAATCACCCATGGAAGACGGCATGTTGCATTTCCATGAGTGGTACCTGAGCAACATGGGAGAGCAGCTTGGTGACAGCGCCGCGCCGCATGTCGCATCGACCCAACGGCCCATGCCATTTCGCTCATGAAATAAAAGCGAATGAATTGCATTATCATTAACAGCTCATGCGGACCAGGCCTCCTCCGGCAACGCCAATGACGCAACCGACGCTCCCCCCACCGCCCCGCACCCGATTCACGGTCTCGGACTTCAACCGCATGGGCGGGTCGGTCGGCTTCAATTACCGCTTGCCCGGCCAGGAAGGCGGGGGCGCCGGCATTGAGAACCTTTGCATCGCCGAGGGCCGTGTGGAGGAATGTGAGATCCGCCCCGGCATCACCCTGATCGTCTCCGACGTGCATGTGTATCATCATTACGAATCGACGTCCGTCATGACGCCGCGCTTTTCAGCCATCGTTGTGCTCCAGGGCCAGGCCCGGGCTCGGCTGGACAAGCAGGACGACGTGCGCCTGGCCGCTCAGAGCGGCCTCAATGCGCTATATGGCGATACCGTCGCCATGACGGGCGTTCATCCGGCCGGCCAGCGTCTGCGCAGCGTCAATCTCTCCGTGACGGCCCCTGAAGCGGCCGACGATGAGTACACCAGCGAAATCATATGGAAACTCATGCAGTCCTCGGCGCCCAGGCTGCGCCGCTGGCCGGTGCCGCACCATTTGCTGCTATCCATTGAGCATCTGCTGGAATGCGACTGGGATCAACCTCTACGCAATATGGTGCGTGAAGGCGTGGGCACGCAACTGCTGGCCCACGCCTTGGCTGCGCTGCAACACGCCCCTGTGACCCACCGCGGCCTGACCCAGCGGGATCGCCAGCTTCTGGAGAGGGTGCGCGAGCGCCTGCACGAGGCGCCCGGCGAAGACCATACTCTGGATGACCTGGCGCGACTGGCCTGCATGAGTCCAAGCACGCTGCGTGCAAAGTTCCATGCCGTGTATCACCGTTCGGTATTCAGCTGGCTGCGCGAACGCCGCCTGGAGGTTGCCCGCGAACAATTGGCTCGGGGTTGGAGCGTACAGCAGGCGGCGCACTTCGTCGGCTACCGCCACGCGACCAATTTCGCCACGGCGTTTCGCGAACGCTACGGCGTCGCGCCCAGTCAACTCGGTTAGCGGCTGGTGCCTTGCGGCGGCAGGCATTGACATTGCGGCATTGACCATCCCATTCCTGTTACCAGCTGGATCATCATGGAAGGCCGCTGCCCGCTCCGGGCGGCCTTGTCCATGGAGCCGCCATGAGCCGCGCCGCGTCGGCCCCCTCATATTCGCTCATGATGGTAATGCTGGGGCTGCTGTCCTGCGTCGCACCCGCCAGCATCGACGCCTACCTGCCAGCCTTCGGCGCGCTGCAACGCGAGTTCGGCGTACCCCAGGAAACCGTGCAACTCACGCTCGGCGTATACATGTTCTGCTATGCGGCGATGCTCTTGCTGCACGGAACACTGTCTGACTCTCTGGGCAGGCGTCGCGTTGTGCTGGGCGCCCTGGGCTTCTATGTTTGGGGCGCCCTGCTTGCCACGGCCGCACCCGGTTTTGGCTGGCTGCTGGCGGCCCGGGCCCTGCAGGGACTGTCCGCCGGCGCCGGGGTCGTGGTAGGACAGGCCATCATCCGCGATTGCTATCAGGGCGCAGCGGCACAACGCAGCATGTCTTATCTGATCCTGGTGTTCAATCTATCGCCCGCGCTCGCGCCCGTCATCGGAGGTCAATTGGCCGTCCATCATGGTTGGCGTTCGATCTTCTTCATGTTGGGGCTTCTGGCCGCCACTGCCCTGACCCTATGCGCCTGGCGCCTACCAGAAACGCTCGCGCCCGCCAAGCGCCAAACGCTCTCCTTGCGGGGTCTGGCCGCGGGCTATCGTGAGGTGTTGCGCAATGGAAATTTCACCGCGCCCGGCCTGGCGTTCAGCCTGGTCTTCGCCGCACAGGGCCTGCTGATCGGTGCGGCGCCGGATTTCATCGCCAATGTGCTCGATCTGCCCGAAACCAACTTTGCCTATCTATTCGTCCCTCTGGTGGCCGGCGCGATGACCGGGGCCGCGATCGCGGCGCGGCATGCCGGACGTTGGCGCGATACACGGATCATCGGACTGGCCTATCTGCTCATGAACGGTAGTTGCCTCGCCTACGCCATCTATTTTTGGACCGCCTTGTCGCCGGCACTGCCCTGGGTGGTGCTGCCCCCCGCTTTATTCACCTGCGGATTAGCCATGTCGGTGCCTGCCATGACGTTGCACATCCTGGAGTCTGTGCCCGCGCTCTCCGGCACAGGGGCCTCGGTGCTGGGTTTCATGCAGATGCTGGCCTTTTCGATAGCCAGCGGCTGGGGCGTACCGCTGACCTATGGGCAGCCCTCGGTCCTGGCCCTGGCCATGCTGGCCTGCGTGACGGCAAGCGCGCTGGCCTGGGCGTGGTTGCAGCATTTATCGAGAATATCGACCAAGGTCCAGGCACGCTGAACATCTTCGGCGTTTTCCATACGTACTCCGTCATCGCCGATACAACCGTCCGATTACAAAAAAGATAATTCCTATTCCCTTTAATTTCTTGCCGTCTTGCATCTGTCCCCATGCCAGATCCCGCTCACTTCTCCCCGGCGCATTCGCGCCGTTTGCGTTTCTTTGCCCACGTTCTGCACCTGCTTGGCGCACTCTTTACCCAGCACGCCCTGGCCCAGGAAGCGCGAACGGGGAACGATATCGCTCAGTTGCCCGCCATAAGCGTCACGGGTCGTGAGATTTCCGACCTCACCGAGGGTACAAACGCCTACACAACCGAGGCCATGAGCACGGCCACGGGCCTGACACTCTCGCCACGCGAAACACCACAATCCGTCAGTGTGGTCACCCGACAGCAGATCGAGGATCAGGGCCTCACCGACACCGGCGCCATCCTGGCGACCGCGCCAGGGATTTCCGTCACGCGCAGCGACAGCAACCGCTATTCATTCTCGGCCCGCGGCTTCACCATCGACAACTTCCAGTTTGACGGCCTGGTATCGCCCATCCTGAGCCAATGGAACTATGGTTCGACCGATATGGACGCCGCCATCTACGATCACGTGGAAATCGTACGTGGCGCCACAGGCCTGATGACAGGCTCGGGCAATCCTTCAGCCGCCGTGAACTTCGTGCGCAAGCGTCCCTTGCGTGAGTTCGCGGCTACGTTCAATGCGAGTGTCGGCAGCTGGGACTATGTGCGCGGCGATGCCGACATCTCCGTGCCCATCACGGAAGACGGCAGAATACGGTCACGCTTGGTGGCCGCCTACAGTCAGGGCGACAGCTATGTGCACTTTTTAGATACGCGCCGGCGCACATTCTATGGCGTGGTCAGCGCCGATCTGACGCCGGATACGGTGCTGACGACCAGCGTGGAGTACCAGCACAACCACAGCAATGGGTTTGGCAGCGGCTTTCCGCTGTTCTATAGCGACGGTTCGCGCACCGATTTCAACCGCTCGGTGGCCAACAACGCTCCCTGGGCCCGGCAGGATACCGAAGCCACCACCTATTTCGTGGACCTCACGCACCGCTTCACCAATGACTGGAAGCTGCGCGCGGCCTATAGCCACACTGATGGCCGCTATCTCATGAAACATGTGTACCGGGGCGGCTACCCCGATCGCCATACTGGCATCATCGCTGCCCCCCCTGCATTTTCCAACTATGACGGCAACCTCGATCGGGATGACATCCATTTTTCCTTGTCCGCTCCTTTCGAGGCCTTCGGCCTGCGCCACGAAGTTGCCCTGGGCTGGATGAGCATCGACAACCATAGCGACATCCAGCGATACGCAATGGTCGGACCGGCCCCAGCCATCGGCAGCTTCTTCGACTGGCGCCGCGCCCACATCCAAGAGCCCAGCTGGGCCGACACGCTGTCGCCCGCCGACGACGTGCGCACCAAGCAGACCGGCGCCTATCTGGTCGGCCGGTTTGCACTAGCCGAACCCCTGCACCTCATCGTGGGCGACCGTTGGAGCGACTGGAAAACCAAACAGATGTATTTTGGCTCGCGCCGCGAATACAGGATCAAGAATCAGTTCACCCCCTATGCCGGTCTGACCTACGACATCAACGACACCTACACGGCGTACGCCAGCTATACGGAGATCTTCCAGCCGCAGAACGCGCGCGACACCAGCGGCGGCATTCTTCCTCCCATCAAAGGCAAGAGCTATGAGCTGGGTCTGAAGGCAGCCTATCTGGAGGGACGGCTCAATACCTCCGCCGCGCTCTTTCAGACGCGGCAGGATAACCTGGCCCAGGTCATCCCGGGCTCATCCATTCCGGGCTTTCCGAACATGCAGGCCTCACGTGCCGCCTCCGGCGCCAAGGTCGAGGGGATAGACCTGGAGGCCAGCGGCCAGATCCTGCCCGACTGGAACATCGGCGCCAGCTATACACACTTCACCATCAAGGACGCCAGCGGCAACCCCATCAACACCAATCATCCGCGCAGCCTGTTCAAGCTCTACACCACGTACCGCCTGCCGGGCGCCCTGCACCGGCTTACCGTGGGCGGCGGCGTTGACTGGCAAAGTCGCATGTACCAGGCCGCAGCCAGTCCGCGCGGCAATGTCGAAGTCGAACAGGACAGCTACGCACTCGTGAGCCTCATGGCGCGCTTCGACTTTAACAAAAAACTGTCGGCAACACTGAACGTGAACAATCTGTTCGACAAAAAGTACTACGATCAGATCGGCTTCTACAGCCAGGGTTGGTGGGGTGCGCCACGCAATGTAATGCTCAACTTGCGGGCGCAGTATTGAAGTGGTCCGGCCAGCCTGGAGGGCCCGACCCGCGATAGTGGATCGGTGACCAGATCAGGGCTGCCGAAATACCCAGGAAACCCCTGTAGAACCGAGCGTCTGCGGGGTTTTTCTTTCGGGTTTGGCCTCAGAACGCCACCGACGGATTGGCCGTCACGCCATGGTCCCAGGCGATGGGCGCGTCCGCCACCGTGAAGGCAGCCCCCCCTGGCAATGCTGCGTGGCCGGCGCCGGCTTGCGTAGCGGCGCAAAAGCGCGGACACTGGCTGCGCCCCGATGGCCGCGAGGAAGAACATGGGTAATTTCGTGTCGGAGATCCTGTTTGGCTACACGACGCTCATCAGCATCATCAACCCGCTGGGCCTGGCCTTCGTCTTCCTGAACAAGACCGCCACGCTCACGCCCGAGGAACGCGCCCGGCTGGCCTACAGTGTGGCGCTCAACGCGATGTTCCTGCTGCTGGTGACGTTTTTCATCGGCGCCTACATCCTGCACTTGTTCGGCATTTCGCTGGAGGCGCTGCGCGTGGCGGGCGGCCTGTCGGTGGCCGTGTCCGGCTGGGCCATGCTCAACGCCCCGGAGCCGCACCCGCAGGCCCAGGCGCTGCAGCAGATCACGCCCAGCATGGCGCGCGAGATGGTGTTCCTCCCGCTCACCATGCCCCTGACCACCGGCCCGGGCACGGTCGCGGCGACCATCGCCCTGAGCGCCAACCGCACCAACGAATTGCGCGACTTCCTGCTGGCCAGCCTGGCGTCGGTCCTGATCACCATGGCGGTAGCCGCCACGCTGGCGCGCTACCTGGGCGCGGACGGCACCCGCATCGTCACCCGGGTATCGGCGTTCCTGCTGCTGTGCGTGGGCGTGCAGATCATGCTGACCGGGCTGGAGCAATTCCTGCGTCCGATCATCGGCCACGGCTGAAGCGGCGTCAGGCAGCCTGCCCGTCGGCCGCGGGGCGCTCGCCACAGGCGCCGACGCCGGCGTAAATGCGCTTGGGTCTCCAGATGCGGCAGGCATGATCCAGGTCCTTGCCCTGGTCCAGAAACCTGACGAATCCCATCGCCTGCTCTATCGACAGGAACTCATAGCGCCTGTCACCGTACCAGACCGATCGACTTTCACGCGTCGCGCCCACCTACCCGCCCCTGTGTGCAAAATAAGACGTGACATATATCACACTCTTGCGATGGGCCGTGACCTGCCCCCAGATTTAGTACGGCACCGACATAGAGCCCAGGGGTAAAAGACCTTCTTTCTGATGAGCCTGCACGAATTGCGCCGGCGTTAAATATCCGAGCGCGCTGTGAGGCCGATCGGTGTTGTACTCGACTCGCCAGTTTTCGATCAAGCTTTTAGCCTGTCGCAGGGACAAGAACCAGTGCTCGTTAAGGCATTCGTCGCGGAACTTGCCGTTGAAACTTTCGATATAAGCGTTCTCCACCGGCTTACCCGGCCGAATAAACGACAGCTTTACGCCTGCTTGGTAGGCCCCCAGGCGTCCAAGGCTCTTCCGGCGAACTCTGGCCCGTTGTCCACGGTAATAGATCGCGGCAGGCCACGCATCTCCGCCAGCCGTTGCAGCACCATGGCAACACGCAGTCCCGGCAACGACGTATCGACCTCGATGGCCAGGCATTCGCGAGTGTAGTCATCGACGATAGTCAAACAGCGGAATCGGCGGCCATAGGCTAGGCCGTCGGCCACAAAGTCCATTGACCAACTCTGATTCGGCGCGATTGCCGCTGGGCGAACCACGCGCTCGGTCGCCGCGATTCGCTTACGCTTTCGTTTTCGCACGCTTAACCCTGCCAGACTGTACAGCCGCCAGATTCGCTTGTGATTTGCTTGCCAGCCTTCGCGACGTAAGAGCACATGGATCCTCCGATAGCCGTAGCGTCGTTTCTCCACTGCCATCTCTTTCATGCGCTCGGTCAGCGCAGCATCGCCTGAGCGTGTGCTCTCGTAGGCAAACAGCGACCGCGAAATTCCTACCAGCCCACAGGCCCGGGTAACACCCATGCTGCGCTCGGTCATTAATGTCCTGACCGCCTCGCGTTTGGCCTGCGGGCTGACTACTTTCGGCTTAGCAGATCCTGAAGCGCCGCCTTGTCCAGCATCGACTCGGCCAACAGCTTCTTGAGCTTGTTGTTCTCCTGCTCCAGCTCCTTGAGCCTCTGAGCGTCCGACACCGTCATGCCACCGAACTTCGCCTTCCAGTTGTAGTACGTTGCCTCGGAGATTCCGTGCTTGCGGCACAACTCTGCGGGCTTGGCACCTGCATCGGCTTCCTTGAGCACGCCGATGATTTGCTCTTCCGTAAATCGTTTCTTCATTGCCATTCCTTTGGGAACGGACTCTACATCGATTTCGTACTAATCACGGGGAGCAGGTCAGTTCGCGCCGACCCCAATGGCTATACGCTGATTGTCAACTCGGTCGGGCCAATAGCCGTGAACCCATCCTTGATGAAGCTGAGTTACGACCCCTTGAGCGATCTGGTGCCCATGGTGCAGATCGCCACCGTGCCCAACGTGCTGGTGGTGCCGCCGTCCTCTCCTGCCAAGGACATCAAAAGCTTTCTTCTTTATGCCAAAACCCGCAAGGAACCGCTGAACTACGGCTCCACCGGCGTCGGAACGTCTTCGCATCTGTCGAGCTACATGCTGATGGATCAGCTTGGCGCGCAGGCCGTCCATATTCCGTACAAAGGGGCCGACGCCCTGAATGACTTGCTGGCAGGACGGCTCGACTTCATGTTTGCCACTATCCCGTCGGTCATCGGGCAGATCCGCGCCGGCAAGCTGCGCCCCTTGGCCGTCAGTACCCTCAAACGCTCCTCGACCCTGCCCGAGCTGCCCACCGTGGCCGAATCCGGTTACCCCGGTTTCGACGCCGGATCCTGGTTTGGTTTCTTCGGTCCCAAAGGTACGCCGCCTGAAGTCGTGAACACCATCAACGAACAGGTCAACGCTGCCTTGCCCGCGCTCGGCGCTCAGATGTTGCAAGAAGGCGCTGAACCGCAGGGCGGCTCCCCGGAAGCGTTCGCCTCCTTCATCAGGAGCGAATACGATAAGTGGGCCATTCTGGTCAAAAAATTCGATGCTCCAACCAACTGACTCCCTGCTGCGCATCCTCTGCTCCAAGGCGGAGCGCGCGCCTCTGACCCAAGCCCTGGCTCAAGCGCCGTTCGCTTGGCGCCTGCAGCAACCTGAGCAGGCCTTCGACATTGCCTTCATCTCGCGCGACATCACGGGCAAGTCGACCAAGTTCCGGGTCGAACCCGAGACGGCCGTTTACTACGACGCGCTGCGACGCAATACCCGCCTGCGCTGGGTGCATGTGCACTCGGCGGGCGCCGACCGCCAGATCTATCTGGATCTGGCCGCCCGCGGCGTGAGCGTGACGACCTCGCAAGGCGCCAGCGATGCCGTCGTGGCGCAAACGGCCCTAGCCGGTCTGCTGTCGCTGGCTCGCAAGCTACCGCTGCTTGCCCGGCAGCAGCGCGAGCATCCCTGGCAAACGCTGGACGAACGCGAGCCCCGCGACCTGGCTGGCCAGCATGCGGTCATCGTGGGTTGGGGCGGCATCGGCCAGCGTATCGGGGCCAGCCTCAAAGCCTTGGGGATGAGCCTGACGGTCTTGCGCAACTCCGACACCCCGGTGGCCGAGGCCGAGCGCAGCCTGCCCTATGACCGGGTGGCCGAAGCCCTGCCCGGGGCCGATTGGCTGATCCTGGCCTGTCCGCTGACGGCGCGGACCCAGAACCTGATCAACCGCGAGGCTCTGGCGCTGCTGCCAGCGCACGCCATGCTGATCAATGTGGCGCGCGGGCATGTGGTCGATGAAACCGCACTCATCGAGCGTCTCTCCAGCGCCCGACTGGCAGGCGCATTTCTGGACGTGTTTCAGCAGGAACCCCTGCCCGCGGACTCTGCGCTGTGGGATCTAGACAACGTCATCGTTACCCCTCACAGCGCCGCGTTTTCCAGCGGCAACGCCGACCGCGTGCGCGGTATTTTTCTGGATAACATCAGGCGGCTGGCCCGCGGCGAGCCCCTGCGCAATTTATTCAAGCTGTAGGCTGCCACCCTGGCAGGAAGCAGGAAAACGCTTTGCTTTGATGTCGGGCAGGTCCCCCGACGATGAAAGCGGGCGTTTTTACTCGCGATAACAACGTTTCTCATTATAATTCGCGATCCCAACGACAACCGCCGCCCATGCCATGAAGCTTGCCGACACAGTCGCCACGCATTACCGCGAGCTGGTCGATTTCCTGTCCCGCCGCACCGGCTCGCGTGATTCCGCGCAGGATTGCGCCCAGGAAACCTGGCTCAAACTGGCGGGCATGCAGGCCGTGAGCGCACCCATAAGCAATGTCCGGGCTTATGTGTTTCAGGTGGCCGCTAATCTGGCCATCGACATGCAACGGCGGCAAACGGCGGAAAACCGCAATATCGAGCGCTACGCGCAGTTCCAGCTCCCTGGCGCCACCAGTCCGGATACGGCCGAGATCGCCGCCTTGCGGCAGGTCATTGCACGGCTGGAGGCCGCCATCCTGGCCCAGCCGTTACGCACACGG
Source organism: Bordetella holmesii (assembly GCF_020735985.1). NCBI lineage: Bacteria > Pseudomonadati > Pseudomonadota > Betaproteobacteria > Burkholderiales > Alcaligenaceae > Bordetella > Bordetella holmesii. The sequence continues at coordinate 1,610,958 of NZ_CP085973.1, read as the reverse complement.
CAGATATTCCTGTTGCACAAAATAGACGGGCAAAGCTATGCGGACATCGCCCAAGCCCTGGGCGTGAGCCTCAAGACCATAGAAAAACACATGACCCGTGTGCTGCTGGCATGCCGCCTGGCGATGGCGCAGGCCTGACATGGATGCGAGCATCGAACGCCGTGCCGCCCAATGGGTTGTCCGCCGCAACGGCGTGGCGCCGGCCGCCCTGCCCGACCCTTCTTTCGAGAAGTGGTATCGGGCGCGCGACGAGCACGCTTCCTGTTATGACAGCATCGCTGAATTGTGGCAGCAGATGAACCACGTCGATGGGCCAACTTTGCGCCGCAATGTGCGTGGCGCGCAGCGCCGGCGTGCGCTGGCCGCGCTCGTCTGTGCCACGCTGGTGGCCGGCTTGCTGGTCTCCCGGCAGAGCGAGCCGCCGGCCAACGTCATCGCCAACAGCAATGGCCAGGTGCAGACTGCCCGTCTGCCTGACGGCAGCGAGGTCGTGCTCGATGCCGGAGCCGCGATCGAACTGGATTTCCGGCCCCAACAGCGACAGATTCAATTGTTGCGCGGCCGCGCCCTCTTTACCGTGGCGCCTGACGCTGCACGCCCCTTTGTGGTGCTTACCCCGCAAGCCCGATCGACCGCACTCGGCACGCGCTATGAGGTCGATCGCACGCACGCCGACGAAACGGTCGTCTCCGTGCTCGAGAGCCATGTGCGGGTCGAGTGTTTGCCGTGCGGGCCGGGCACGCCGCCCGCTGTGCTCGCCCCCGGCCAGCGCGTGCAGGCGGGTCAAAACGGGATGCAGGAAACGCGTTTTGATGCCGCCTCCGATCAGGCGTGGACGGAAGGCCTACTGCTGCTGCGCGACGTGACACTACAAGATGCCGTCGATCAGCTCTCACGCTATACGGGGATGCGCGTCTGGATCAGCACTGGGCTACGCGAGCTGCGGATCAGTTCGCTGGTAACCGTGCAGCATCCGCAAGCGCTCGATACGCTGGCGCGAGCTGCCGGAGCCAAGGTCAAGCGGCTAGGAAACTGGGCGTGGATTTCCCGCCCCTGAAGCTAAAAAAATCAGCGCAAGGGGTAGGGTCGGCGTCCCTGGGACGCGTCTATACGGAAAGACCTCGCAAGGAACCCCTATGAAGCCCCTACCCTCATTGTTGAAGAATCGTCTGCGCCCGCTCGCGTTGGCCGTCGCCCTGAGCCTGACCCATGCGGTCTCCCACGCCCAATCCGAAACGCCCCAGGCCGTGGAGCTGCAGGCACAAGCCCTGGATTCGGCATTGCTCGCGCTCGGCCGCCAGTACCAGTTGCAGATCTCGTTTCCCGCGGCGCTGACGCAGGACAAACGCGGCGCGCCCCTGGCCGGCCGATACACGGCCACACAGGCGCTCGATCGCCTGCTTGCCGGCAGCGGCCTGAACTGGCGCTTCACCGGCCCGTCTGCCGTGCTGGTCGAGGCGGGTGCACCCACTGCACAGACGCTGGAGAACGTCGTCGTCGTCGCCGGCTACGCGCCCACCAGCATCAGTGAACTTCCGCGCACGGTATGGTATTTGACCCGTGAGCAGATCGAACAGCAGGCGCAAGGCGGAGCCACGCTGCCCGAAGTATTGGGCAATCTGGTCCCCAGCCTGGACCTGGGTTCGCAAAGCCGCACCAACTACTCGCAGAATATGCGCGGGCGCAGTGCCCAGATCATGATCGATGGCGTGTCGCTCAATTCCATGCGCAACATCAGCCGTCAGTTCGACTCGATATCGCCCTTCAATATCGAGCGTATCGAAGTGTTGTCCGGCGCCAGTTCGGTGTATGGTGGCGGAGCCACGGGCGGCATCATCAACATCGTGACCAAGCGCGGCGCACCGGGCCCGGCGACCTTCACCAGCGAAGTCGCTGGACGCAGCGGTTTCTCGGGTTCGGAGGATGTCGATTGGCGTGTGGCGCAGTCTGTCGAAGGCGGTACCGACCAGGTCTTCGGCCGGCTGGCGCTGGCTTACGCGCAGAACGGAGCCGCCTACGACGCCAGCGGCAAACAGGTCACTCCCGACATCACCCAGACCGACCTGCAATACAACCGCGCGCTCGATCTGTCCGGCACCCTGGACATCAAACTGGATGACAAGCAGTCCCTGAAGTTGCTTGGGCAGTTCTACCACTCTGAGTTTCACCCGGGCAAAGCGCTGTATCTCGGCAAAAACCTCCAGGGGGCCCTCCCTCTGGCGGGTCCGGCCAATCCGGATCTGCTTGGTATCCGCAACGGATTTGAGTCCGACGTCAAACCGTCGACCGAGCGCGCCATGCTCATGGCCGACTACATGTGAACTGTCAATAGGTTGTATTCGTCCAGGTTGAGTCTGGAGATGGGTACAGCGCGCCCGATGCCTTGGTGGGGTCGATGCCAGTTGTAGTGGTGTAGCCAGGATTTCATGGCATCGGTTCGGTGTTGGGAGTTCTGGTAGGTGTGAGCGTAAGCCCACTCACGCAAGGCCGACTGGATGAAGCGTTCGGCCTTGCCATTGGTCTGTGGGCGGTAAGGTCGGGTAAAGCGGTGCTTGATGCCCAGCTCATGGCACAGCGCGGCGAAGGCGCGGCTGCGAAAGGCCGAGCCATTGTCGGTGAGCAAGCGCTGGATGGTCACGCCCAGGCGCTGGTAGTAGGCCACTGCGTCCTTGAGGAACTGGACGGCGCTGGGGAAGCGCTCGTCGGGGTGGATGTCGGTGAAGGCCACGCGGGCGTGGTCATCGATGGCCACGAAGACGAAGTCCCAGCCGGCCCCCTCAACGGTATCGCGTCGGTTGCCCGTGACCCGGTGGCCAGGGCGCTGGATACGTCCCAGCTTCTTGATGTCGATGTGCAGCAGATCGCCGGGGGCCTGATGCTCGTAGCGCACCACCGGCTCGGCCGGCTCCAGGTCGGCCAGGTGCGACAGACCGGCGCGGGCCAGGACGCGGCTGACGGTGCTGGCTGACACGCCCAGCGCCTGGGCGATGCGCACTTGGGTCAGCCGCTTGCGGCGCAGCTCCACGATAGCCAGCGCCTTGGCCGGCGCAATCGCTCGGGGCGAGACCGTCGGGCGCGAGGACGCATCGGCCAAGCCCGCCTGGCCCTGAGCCAGGAAGCGGCCCAGCCATTTGCGCACAGTCGGCGCGGTGACCCCATAGGCGCGGGCCGCTTCAGGCACACAAACTTGATGGGCGATCAATTGCTGGACCATTTCGAGTCGACGTAGGAAGGTCAATCGGGCATGCTTATGGGTGTTCATCCGGCCGGGCTCCTTGAGTGAACTGGGGGGTTGGCGATTTCCAGTTTCTCAAATCCGGTTCGGATGAACCATGCATACAACCTATTGAATCTTCACAACTACAGCGCCCGCGACCTGCTGGGCGGTCAGGATCTGTTCGCGCAGGCCTATTGGCGCCGCGAAAAACTGGACTTCTACCCCTTCCCCAACCAGTTCACGTACAACGACGGCACGTGCCCGACCGCGGCCAGCTGCCGCCGAGGCTTCTACTATGGTGCGTCGCAACAGAACACGGATACCCGGGGTTTGAAGACCGCACTGAGCAAAAACTGGGAAGCCTTCAAAGTCACCTACGGGCTGGAGTTTTCGCGCGAGAAATTCAACGGCGATACGGCCAACTTCGATTGGAACCGCGCTCTGGCCTCGGGCGGACTAGACTTCGATAATCTGGCGACCTTGCAGCGCTACCCCAGCTATACCGCCGACACCTGGGCTGCCTTCGCGCAAGGCGACTGGCGTCTGACCGACAGCCTGACGCTAAGCGGCGGCGTGCGGCAACAGCGCAACAAGGTCAAATTGAGCGACTTCGTGCCCGTGCCCCAACAGGTCCTCATGCAAAACGGGCTGGGAACTCAGGCCCAGGCTATTCCTGGCGGTGACAACGCCTACGACACCACGTTGTTTAATGCAGGCTTGCTCTGGAAGGTGGATGCGCGCCAGCAGACCTGGATCAACTACTCCGAAGGCTTCGAGTTGGTGGACGTCGCCAAATACTATGGCAATGGCAGTTACCGGCTGCAGGGCAACACCTGGAATCTCCTGAGCGCCGTGACGATCGACGGCTCGGAGCTCGCCAATATCAAGACCCGTCAGGTCGAGGTGGGCTGGCGCGGCGACTATGGCGATTGGCAACTGCAAACTGCCGCGTTCTATGCATGGTCCGACAAAGCCCTGGCCATCCAGCCCATCACGCTGTCAGTCGGCCTGCAGGACCGCAAGGTGCGCAACTATGGCATCGAGGGCCAGTTGAACTACAACTTCAACACGCGTTGGAGCGCGGGCGTGAACTGGCTGGCGAGCCGGTCTGAGCAACAACAGGCCAATGGCGGTTGGGCCAGGCAGACCGTCACCTTGGCCAGTCCGTCCAAGGCTTCGATCTACGGGGCCTGGCACTCGGGTCCTGCGTCCATGCGCTTGCAGGCCAACCGCAATTTCGACCTCAGCGATGCCGATGGCAATCGCCTCAAGGGCTATCTCACCTTTGACTTGTTCGGCGGTTACGATCTCGACAAGTACGGCACCATCAGCGTAGGCATTCGAAACCTCTTCGACCGCCGCTATCAGACCGTCTGGAGCCAACGTGCGCAGACTCTCTACGCCGGCTTGATGACAGCAGACTCGCTGCAGTTCAACGGCCGCGGCCGCACGTTTGGTCTGGCGTACACCGTGCGCTACTAAGGCCCCCTGCCGCGCTCTGGTCAGGCGAGCTGCCTGGCCAGAGCGGGCTTAGCCATCTCTCCTATAATCGCCGGGCGTTGAACACTCGGCCGACGCATTCCTGCCTGCCGCTCATGCACGGCAGGCTGCGCTGCCGGACTCGCCGCAGCCCTGTCCGCCTGCCCATGTAACGCCTCTTTCACGCGAGAGCAGGACAATGGCGGATGGCCCTCCAGGCCGAGGTATGCCCAAGCCCATCATGAAAAACTTCGAAAATATCCAATGGCTGCCGTTGGCCAATACGCTCGTCAGCCTGGCCACGGCCTTTCTGCTCGGGGCGCTGGTCGGTTTCGAGCGCCAGGTCCGGCAGCGTACCGCCGGACTGCGCACTAATGTCCTGGTAGCGGTAGGCGCGGCCATTTTCGTGGATCTGGCGTTTCGCATCGCCGGCCCGGACGGTGGCGCACGGGTGATCTCTTATGTGGTCTCGGGCGTGGGCTTTCTGGGTGCGGGCGCCATCATGCGCGAAGGGGGCAGCATCCGCGGCCTGAACACGGCCGCCACCTTGTGGGGCTCGGCCGCCATCGGCGCCTGCGCCGCTGCGCCGCTGCGCCGGCGCGTCGATGATGCTGGAGGCCGTCGCCGCTGCATTGTTCGTCCTGGCGGCCAATACCCTGCTGCGCCCGGTGGTCAGCTACGTCAACCGCCAACCCGTCGAGCCGCAGCACACCGAGGTCAACACTGTCATCCATCTCATCACGGGAGCAGGCCAGCAACAGCAGGCGCTGGCCCGGCTCGAGGAAGTGCTGCAGGCAGAGCAATTGCCGCTCTCGGAACTGAGCATCGATCAGTTCGGCGACAGCGATGTGGAAATCGAAGCTACGCTGGCCGAGGCCGCCATCGAAGACAAGGACCTGGACCGCGTGGCGGCCATCCTGGCGGCATCTCCCGCCATCCGCCAGGCCTTCTGGTCGGCCAATACGGTCTGACCGCGGGTCCGTCTTGGGTCGGGCCGGCCTAGCGTTGCAGCATCAACACCACAGCGTGCAATGCCAGACCGATCAGTCCGCCCACCAGCGTCCCGTTGAACCTTACATACTGAAGATCGCGCCCGACATTCAGTTCGAGCTCGTCCACCAGATGCCGCTCGTCCCAATTTTTTACGGTGCGTGCAATATGCTCGGTCACGCCGGCGCGCAGGCGTCCGGTCAACCGGTTGGCGGCCCCCATGATATGAGCGTTAAGCGCTGCACGCACCTTGTCATCCTTGCGCAACCTGGCCGCCAATCCGCCCAGCGCGCCCTCCAGGTGGCGCGTCAGCGCTGAATCATCACGCGCCAGGTCGCGCCGCAAGGCGCCATGGATATCGTCCCAGAGTGCCTGCACGTACGTCTGCACACGCGGCTCGGCCAGCAGTTTTTCCTTCAGCATCTGGACTTGCTGCGCGACTTGCGGATCCTCTCGCAGTCGTTCGATGTAATCCGCGATCCAGTGTTCGTAATCCTTGCGCACGGGATGATCGGGCTGCGCGAGTACGTCGCGCAATTCGTCCATCAGCGCGCGGGCCAGGCGGTCGGCGAGGTTATCAGCCATAGTGTCGACCGAAGCCACCAGGTCCACCGTCGCGATGATGCGTGGCCATTCCTTGCGCGCAAATCGGACCAACAGGCCCGAGGCCCGCTCCTTGACCTTTTCTTGCGACAGATAAGCCGCCAGCCGTTGCAGCGCCGCATCGAGCAGTTCCTGGTGACGGCCATCGCGTGTGAGCAGGGTCAGGACCTCTCCTGCCGTCTGCGCGGCATCCCAGCGGCGTACCGTGTCCTCGACAAAACTGCGGATGGCCCGCCGCACGGCCTGCTCGTCGAGCAACTCCACCATCTGCAAAGCCATTTGACGCGCACCCTGCGCCAGCGCTTTGGTCTGCGCCGGCCGGGAAAGCCAGCGCGCCAGCCGCGCGGTCGGGTCGAAAACCCGCAGACGCTCGAGCAGGCTGTCGGGATCAAGGAAGTGATCGCGCACGAAGACAGCGAGGTTCTCGCCGATGCGGTCTTTGCTGTTGGGAATGATGGCCGTGTGCGGGATGGGCAGCCCCAAAGGGCGGCGAAAGAGAGCCACAACCGCAAACCAGTCTGCCAGGGCCCCCACTGTGGCGGCCTCGCAAAATGCGCGCACCCACGCCCAGACACCTTGGCCGCCCATGAGGTGACTGGTCACAAAACCGGCGACCATCATCAGCAGCAGCACCAGCGCCCAGCGCTTCATGCGGGCCAACTGGCTGCGGCGCATTTCAGTGGTGGAAAGCGACTCGGGCAAGGCGGGATTCTCCCTTTAACCGGAATGACGGGACGGTACAGAGCGTACACGACAACGCCGCAGATCCGCGCTCAGGTCAAGGCCCACCATTGCGGCAGGAGCGCGCGAACCCGCGGCCAACGGTAGCGGTCATCAATCAGGTGCACGCTGCCCTGGTCGTCCTCACCGCGAATCACCCGGCCAGCGGCCTGAACCACTTTGCGCAGGCCCGGATAAAGATAGGTGTAGTCATAGGCGTGCTCGGCGCCGAACCGCCGCTCCATGACCTGCTTCATGGCCTCGTTCAGGGGGTTGAGCTGGGGCAGCCCCAAGGTTGCGATAAAGGCGCCGACCAGGCGCTCACCCGGCAGATCCACCCCCTCTGAGAACGCCCCTCCAAGTACAGCAAAACCCACGCCCTGCCCGCCCTCGACAAAGCGCGCCAGAAAAGCCTCGCGCTCGCCTTCGCCCATGCCGGGAGTCTGGCGCCAGACGGGCAAACCGGGGTGGTGCCGCGCCAGCCACTCCTCGACCTGCCGGGCATAGTCGAAACTGCTCAGAAAGGCCAGATAATTACCCGGCTGCTCGGCATATTGCCGGGCGATGATGGCGCCGATGGGTTCGACCGACCGCGGCCTGTCGCGAAACCGTGTGGACACGTGGCCGGCCACGGTCACCGCCAGTTGCTCGGCGCGGAAAGGGCCGGCCACCTCCAGCCAGGACGTGGCCGCGGGCAGCCCCAGCATGTCGCGATAGAAACGCTGCGGCCCTATCGTGCCCGAAAACATCACCGTGCAATGGGCACCCGCATGGCGAGCTGCCAGAAAATTGGCCGGCACCACGTTGCGCAAACCCAGCTCAGCGTCTTCACCGTGCCGCTGCAGGTCGATCAGGCTGTGGTCGCCGAATTGCTCGGCCAACCGGGTAAAGCGCAGCGCCTCAAAATAAAACGCCAGAAGCGCGTCGTCTGCCGGCAGCGCCTGGGCCGTTTGCGCCTGATGGTCTCCGACCGCCTGTACCAGTTTCTGCAACGCGGCCAGCACCCCGGCAGGCACCTCGTCATGAACCTCATACTCGGCATCGCTTTTTCGTGTCAGCGACCGCCAGGAGCGCTTCAATCCATCCAGAGGCGCACGCAGGGCTTGGGGCGCGGCGCGCGGCCATCAGCCCGCTCAAACGAAGGCTAGCGCTATACATCGCACGGGCGCGCTCGACCAGGTTGTGGGCTTCGTCCACCAGAACCACCACCCGCCACTGGCAGGCCTGCGACAGCTGATAAAGCTGGCCATTGGCGTCGTAATAATAATTGTAGTCACCGATCACGACGTCGGCCCAGCGCGCCATCTCCTGGTTGAGAAAATACGGGCAGAGCTCATGCTCACGGGCCGTGCGCGCCAGCACAGGCTGCGAGTAATCGCCGCCGGCCTCAAGCGCGTCACGCGCGGCCGGCAGGCGGTCATAAAACCCCCGCGCCAGCGGGCAGGATTCGCCATGGCAGTGCCTATCCGGATGCACGCAGGCTTTATCGCGCGCCAAGAGTTCAACGGTGCGCAACCCCGGCGGCAATTGATCCAGTGCACTCACTGCGAGCCCGCGACCCGAGCTTTTCGCGGTAAGAAAGAACACTTTATCCAGGCCTTGCGCCGCGCACGCCTTGAGCGCGGGAAACAGCACGCCGAGCGTCTTGCCTATCCCGGTGGGGGCCTGGGCGAGCAAAGCGCGGCCATCGCGGGCGGCCCTGAACACGGCAACGGCCAATTCGCGTTGCCCAGGGCGGAAGTCCCCATGCGGAAACCGCATCGCATCCAGTGCGGCGTCGCGGGCAAACCGGTGCTGCGCCTGACGCTGCGCCCATAAGAGATAGCGCTCGCAGGCCTGGCCAAAATAGTCGGCCAACGCTGGGGCGTCCTGCCATTCGGTCAACGCCGTCTCGTCCAGCGTCTGCACATCCACGTAGATAAGCGCAAGGCTCAGGCCGGCCAAGTTTCGTGCCTGGCACATCAAATGGCCATAGATGTGCGCCTGAGCCCAATGCAGCGCACGCTGATTCGCCCCCATGGCGGACAGTTCTCCCCGGTACGTCTTGATCTCTTCAAGACGCCCCAGGCTGGCGTCAAAACCGTCGGCCCGGCCCCGCACCGTCAGGGCGCCATGCTCGCCAGACAGGAAGACCTCGCTTTCGTAGGTGTCCGCACGCCGCTCGGCGATGGCGGTATACCCGGCCATCCCCTCCTGGGCGCTGGGCGCTGGCGTAAAGCGCAGGTCCAGGTCGCCGACGCGGGCGCTGAACTCGCACAGGGTGCGCACGGCCACGGTGAGCTTCATTTCCAGTTCACATAGCAAACGCGTGTTGCAATACCGTGCCGCGCGCAGTAGTGCAGCCAGGCTGTCTGGTTGTCTTGCAGGCGATCGTCCGACCCCTTGACCTCGACCAGTTCGTAGCGACCCTGCCCGGGCCAGAAGCAGATCAGATCTGGCAAGCCGCTACGGTAGGCGCCCGGATCGGCCAGCAGACGCTCGAACAATCGGCGCAGATCGGCCGCCGGCACTCCGTCGAGCGCCTGATCCAGCAATGAAGGCGTCAACAAACCCCACTGCACGAAAGGCGACTGCACGCCCTGCCTGTCCGCATACCGCTGCCGAATCCGCCCCACATAGCTGCCATCGTCCAGATACCCCAGGCACGTTTGAAACAGGCGGGCGCGCCGAGCGACGAAATCGGGTGCTGACAAGTCCGCCGGACCGCGCTGATAGGGGTGAAAAAACGCGCCAGGCAGAGGCGCGAAGATGGCCTCCCAGCACAACAGCCCGAACAGGCCGTTGATGAGGCTGCTTTCGACGTGGTGCACCGTCGCGCCAAGGCTGGCGTAATGATCGCGCACGGCCCCCTCAACCGACGTGCCGGATGCCGGCGCGGCCAGGCAGAGGGATTCTTGCAACAGCGCCGGCTCGGCCACCTTGGGCGGCGCGGCCAGACCCAACTGTCGCCGCAAGCGCGGCAACATGCGCGCCACACGCTGGCTCTCACCCTCGTCCTCGGGCTCGGCCATGGCCGCCATGGCTAGCGCATGGGCCTGGGCGTACTGGCCTTGCTGCTCCAGCACCCGCATCAGGCGGTGCCGGGCCCCGCGGTAGTGGCAGGCGGCGTAAGCGGCCCCGGCTTGCGGCCAATCGCGCAACCGCTCGCTGGCCTGCCCAAAACGCATGAGTAACTTGGCACGCCGCGCCATCAGCCAGGGATTGGCGCTCGTGGCCGCGCAGACGGCTTGGCGCAGGTCCGGATCGGGCCCACTTTGGTCCAGTTGTTCGCGCCACCTCTCCAGGCGCAGATAATCCGCTAGGTCGATGCGATGCTGAAAGGCCCGTGACTCGAGCGAGAAAGGTACCGACTCATACTGGTAGATGCCCAGATCGGTCAGAACCAGCTCGTCCCATTGCTGGCGCAAATTGCCAAAGAACAGCAGGCGAAATCGCTCACAGACCTCCCCGACCCGAACCTGCCATACGGACTCTTGCGCGTGCGGCCACCAATCGCGATGCGGCCGCGGTGCATGCGGCTGCAACGCCTCAAGCAGGATGTCCTTGCGCACGCCTGGTTTGTGGTCTGCCAGCGGTGCAAGCTCTGTCTTGGTGTACAGGCGGCCAAGATCCTCGACCGAGAGATCGGGATTGGCGGCTAACCAACCCAGCTCCAGCAGCGGAGAGGCAGCGGCCGTGATATCGCCGATTTCATCGTAGACAAGCTTGTCCGAACGAAAGACATCGCCCTTGCGCGTGAGCAAACGCACGAGCAGGGCCTGCGAGCCCTGCGGCAACGCGCCAAAACGGCAAAGAAAATCCCGCTCGGCCGCGTCCAGCATATCGTCGTAGCGCGCAGCGACCCAGTCCAGCTCGCGTTGAAAGTTGTGCAGGTAGTAGTAGCGATGCGCAGGCAACATCGATGGAACAAATAGCTGTATGAATATACAGCAGCATCATACCAGCACCCTGCGCTCACGCGGCAAACGGCCTGTCCAGCTCCGGCTGGTCGCTGTCCGGATCGACCGGAATATCGCCCGGCTCCGGGCCGGGATCCTGGGGCGCCGGTTTGAGCGGGGTATGGCAGAGATGCGGATACATAAAGCCTCCGGTGACGATCGTCCGTTTCATGTTACGCCATCGAGACCGGCCGGCCCCACCACAGCCTGCGGGGTTGCGCAAGCTGCGGTCAGGCGCGCTTCAAAACAGCGAGGAGCGCGCGTTCTTGGCCCGGGGCTGAGGCTCGCTGCCGTCGGCCCAGTTGGACTCGGTCTGCTCGTCCATCGCGGGTAGACGGTCGGACAGGGCTTCATTGTCGTCGCGCGGAATTTTCGGCGGAAAATTAGGGACATCGACCAGACTGGTCGGAGGTAACACCTTGGCGTTGATGCTCACTTGCACTGCCGGGTTGTCGGGTGCCGCTACAGCATCTGCCTGTCGATCCGCCCCACGGGCATCGATATCGGCGGGAGGGCGGCCAAACGCCACCGGGTTGTCGGCACGGGTATTCATGACTGCTCCTGTTTGTGGGCGCCCCCGACGGGCGCCGGCCATTCAGAACCGCTCAACGCAATGCCAGCATGACGCTGGCCTGCCGGATTGGCAATGGCCGTATTTCTTGGCGCCGGCCCGCTGACAGTACGCTGACTCTCTCTTTTAACCCGGAATCGCTCTGCTCAGCGCATCGCTGAGCGCGCTCACACCAGGATTCTGGACGGGTGGCCACTGGCCGCGTATGGTGGACCCAGGCAGGCGCTAAGGAGTCCGACATGGCCAGAACCCTCTGGAAAGGTGCGATCAGCTTTGGCTTAGTACATATCCCCGTGGCCGTACACGCGGCCATTCGTTCCGCGCGACTGGATTTTGACTGGATAGACAAACGCGACGATGCCCCCGTCGGCTATCAACGCATCAATAAGCGCACAGGCAAAGTCATCACCGCCGAGCATATCGTGCGCGGCTATGAGTACGAAAAAGGCGATTACGTATATCTGAGCGATGACGACTTCCGGCGCGCCGACGACGTGGCGACACAGACCATATCCATTCTGGGCTTCGTGAGAGCCGCCGAGGTCCCGCTTTACTTCTACGATACGTCCTATTATTTGGAGCCCGACAAGCGTGGCGGGCCGGGCTATGTACTGCTGCGCGACGCGCTGCTCAAGAGCGGTCGCCTGGCACTGGCGCAGGTGGTGCTGCACACCCGACAGCATCTGGCGGCACTGCTGCCACAGGGCGACGCCCTGATGATGGTGACGATGCGCTACGCCGATGAAATTCGCGACGCGCCAGACATGGAGCTGCCCTCCAAGCGCGCCGCGGCCCGGGAGACGGACATGGCGCTGCGCTTGATCGATGATATGAGCCTGCAATGGGACCCCGAACAGTATCGCGATGCTTATCGCGAGGATCTGCTGGCCGTGATCGAGTCCAAGGTCAAAGCCGGAAAGACGCACAGCCTGAGTCAGGCCGACGAACCCGCCGCCCCGCCACGTTCGGCCAAGGTGCTGGACCTGATGGCCATGCTCAAACAAAGCATAGATCAGGGAAAGCGCACCCCTGCTGCTGCACGCAAGACGGCCACCAAGGCCACCACGGCGCCCCGCAAAACGCCGAAGAAGGCGGCAAAGAAGACCGCCAGCAAAACCGCCGCTGCCAAAACCGTGAAAAAGGCCACCGCACGCAAGACCGCTACCAGGTCGACGCGGCGCAAGGTTGCCTGACGTGGGCAACCCAAAGCTGCAGGCGTATCGTGCCAAGCGTGACTTCACCGCCAGCCCCGAACCCCGAGGGGCGGGACGCGCCGCAGGCCAGACGATTTTTGTCGTACACAAACACGCCGCGCGGCGTCTGCACTACGATTTTCGGCTTCAAATCGGTAGCGTGTTGGTCAGCTGGGCCGTCCCTAAAGAGCCTAGTATGGACCCGCAAGTCAAGCGCCTGGCAGTCAAGGTAGAGGACCACCCGCTTGATTACGCCGATTTCTTCGGCGATATCCCTGCCGGCCAGTATGGCGCGGGTCACGTCGACATCTGGGACCGCGGCCATTGGTCCATGCAAGGCAATCCCGCTCAGGCACTGCAGCGCGGGCATTTGCATTTCCGGCTGCAAGGGCGCCGTCTGCAGGGTGACTGGGCGCTCATTCGCACACGGGACGAGCAATGGCTGCTGCGCAAAGTCCAGGATGTGCCGCCCAAACCAGCCGCTCGTACGCTGCCCGGCAAGGCGGCCTCCATGCCTCGGCAATTGAAACCGCCCCTGGCAACCCTTGCCGATCAGCCGCCTGTCGGCGAAGACTGGCGCTACGAAGTGAAGTACGACGGTTACCGCATGCTGTGCGAATTGCGTGATGGCAACGTCCGCTTCATCAGCCGCAATGGCCTGGACTGGACCGCACGGATGCAGCCGCTGGCCACGACGATCCGCGCCTTGAAGCTGGGCCAAGGTTGGTTGGACGGCGAGGTGGTGGTCTTCAACGAGCAGGGCATTGCCGACTTCCAACTGCTGCAGAAGGCGTTGGATGGCGATGCTTCATGCCTGCGCTACGTGGTCTTTGACCTGCCCTATTGGGAAGGCAGGGACCTGCGCGGCATACCGTTGTCGCAGCGCCAGCATTGGCTGAGCGTCCTGCTCGAACGTGCCCCCAGCCCGCTGCGGCTGACCCAGCGGCTGGACATCGCCGACGCGGCGCAAGCCGCACACGCCTGGCTGCAGGCCTGCCAGCTCCAGCTCGAAGGCCTTATCGCGCTGGTGCAATGGGGGGTGATCGAGCTTCATACCTGGAATTCGCGCGCGCCCAAGACCGAGACCCCGGATCGCCTCATCCTGGACCTGGACCCTGGCGACGGCGTCGACTGGCCCACCATTGTGGAGGCCGCGCAATTGGTTCGCGGCCTCATGCAGGAGGTCGGGCTGGTGCCGTTTCTGAAGTCCACCGGCGGCAAGGGCCTGCATCTGGTCGCGCCGCTCAAGCCCGTGGCCGGCTGGCAAGAAGTCAAGGCGCTGGCGCATGGGCTGGCTGACCGGCTGGAAAGTGTGCTGCCGGATCGCTTCGTCGCCAACATGGCCAAGGCCAAGCGCGGCGGGCGCATCTTCGTGGACTACCTGCGCAATGGCAAGGCAGCGACGGCGGTGGCCGCCTTCTCGGTACGCGGCCGCCCAGGCGGCCCGGTCGCCATGCCCTTGCCCTGGGACGTGCTGGATCCGGCCCGCGATCTGCGCACCAACTGCTTCAATGTGCGCAACGCCCTGGAATGGATCGAGACGCACCCCCATCCATGGGCCGATTACGCCGCCAGCCGCCGCCAGGTCGGCCCCCGCATGCTGGCTCGCCTTGGGCTGCGCGTCTAAGCGGGTCGCGCCATCAAGGCGCACAGCATTTGCACGTGCCCCTCACGCCACTGGCGATCCTGGGCAATCTCGTCTCGCCCCGACACCATGCCGGCCACCAGGGCGTGGACGGCGGGCGAAAGCAGCAACCAGGAATGCGCGGCAACGCCGGGGCGGCACAGGCCACGCTCGGCAGCCTGCTCGAGCAGGTCGGCCAACGCCTCTTGTTGAGCGCGGCTGTCGCGGCCCCACCGTTCGATCAAGTCGGGCAAACGGGCTCCCTCGGCCATCAACAGCCGGAAGGTGGTCATCAGGGCAGGCTGCTCCAGCGCGGCGTGAATGTGCTGCACCAAACGTTCCGCCAACTCCCGCGACGTGCCGACCCCATCGAGCATGATCTTCGGATCGATCGCAACTGGCTTGAGCCAATGGTCCAGCAAAGCGGAAAGTACCTCCTCCTTACTCGTGAAATGGACGTAGAGCCCGCCCTTGGACAATTGTGCCCGCCGCGCAATGTCGTCCATGCGTGTCGCGGCATACCCGCGCGCCGAAAACTCCGCCAGCGCGGCATCTAGTATCTGGCTGACACGCAGCTCGGCGGGCAGTCGCCGCCGTCCCTTGGAGATGGGGTCGGGTTGTGGATTCGTCATCGCTGATTGAAACTAGGGTTAATTTTCCCGAGCATTACATACCGACCGGTCGGTCATTACCTTGATCTGCGTCAAGGCCTGCGACTCCTCGCCGGCCGACAATAGTCAGGCGGACCAAGCCCGTCCGTTACGCCACAGAACGTATCCCCTATCAAAGCGGGCGCCCATCGGCGCCGCGACACTGAAGGTGGCAGGCAATGAGCACGTACATCACCGCAACGCAAGGCCATACCGCGCGGGACACCGCACCCTGGTCTTCGGTGGCAGGTCTGCTGGCAGGGGTGGGGGCTAGTCCTCATCGAGCCAAGCCGGCCCGACGGGGCGCGCCGCGTCGCAGATTCTGCATGCCGCGTACCGGGCCTGGCCTCTATGTGCTGGAGATATGACATCATGACCCGCCGCCTGCTCAGCCTTGCCATCAGCGCCATCCTGCTGTCTGGCTGCATCTCCCTGGCGCCCGACTATGAACGCCCGGCGCTGCCAGTGGCAGCAAGCTTCCCGCAGCCATCCGGTTCCCTTACCATTAGTGCGCCTGCCGCTGCCGTCGATTGGCAATCGTTTTATACCGATCCCCAACTACGCGGCTTGATCACGCAGGCCCTGAACAACAACCGCGACCTGCGGTTGGCCGTTCTGCGTGTCGAAGAGGCGCGTGCGGCCTATGGCATCGAACGCGCCGGCCTGTTCCCCACGCTTGGGGTGACGGCCGACGGCACGCGCCAGCGCACCCCTGGTGATCTCAACCTGACCGGACGCTCGGTCACAGGCTCGCAGTATCAGGTCGGACTGGGCATGGCGGCCTGGGAGCTGGACTTCTGGGGCCGGGTGCGAAATTTGAAGGATGCCGCGCTGGAACAGTACCTCGCCACCGACGCCGCCCAGCGCGCAGCCACGCTTTCGCTCATCAGCGAGGTGGCTGACGGCTATCTCACCCTGCGCGAACTCGATGAACGCCTGGCATTGACCCGGACGACCATCGCCACGCGGGCCGAATCACTGCGGATTTTCCGCCGCCGTTTCGAGGTCGGATCGATTTCCAAACTCGACCTGACCCAGGTCGAAACCCTGTGGCAGCAGGCCACGGCGTTGGGAGCCGAGCTCGAACGCACCCGGGCCGCGCAACTGCAGGCCCTGCAAGAACTCGTCGGTGAACCCATCACTCTGGCAGAAGCGCCCGACGCGTTGACGCATGAGGCGCTGATGCAGGAGCTGCCCGCCGGCCTGCCCTCGGATCTGCTGACCAACCGCCCTGATATCGTTGCAGCCGAGCATCAGCTAAAGGCCGCCAACGCCAATATCGGTGCGGCACGGGCGGCCTTCTTTCCCCAGATCTCGTTGACGGGCGCGTTCGGCTCGGCAAGCAGTCAGCTCCACGGGCTGTTCGGCAGCGCAAGCTCAGCCTGGAGTTTTTCGCCCAACCTGAATTTGCCCATCTTTGACGCCGGCCGTCGGCAATCCAATCTTGAACTGGCTCACGCGCGCCAGCAACAGGCAATCGCCCAGTACGAAAAGACCATACAGACCGTTTTTCGTGAGGTGGCCGACGCGCTGTCGGCACGTTACTGGTTGGCCGAACAGGTGCAGATCCTGCAGGCCACCGTTCAGGCCCAAGGCGAGCGTGCCCGCCTGGCCCGCCTGCGCTACGACCACGGTGCCTCGCCCTTTCTCGAAGTCCTGGACGCCCAACGAGATCTGCTGGATGCCCAGCAACAATGGGCCAGCACGCAGCGCGCGCTGTTGTCGAGCCAGGTCGCGCTGTACGCGGCGTTGGGCGGGGGCACGCACGCGCAAGTCACCGCCCCGGTCCCCACCGATCATCCGTAACGAGGTTTCAACGATGAATGCCCGCAAAACTCTGCCCTTGGCCATCCTTGCTGTCGTGGCTTTGCTCGGCTACTACGGCTGGCGCAACATCAACGACCGTGGCCCCGGCGAAGGCTTTGTCAGTGGAAACGGCCGCATCGAAGCCACCGAGATCGACGTCGCAACCAAACTGGCCGGCCGCGTCGATGATGTACTGGTCAACGAAGGCGCGTTCGTCCAGGCCGGTCAACCGCTGGCACGCATGCAGATCGACACTCTCACGGCGCAGCACGCCGAAGCACGTGCCCAGCATCAGCAAGCCATCAACGCCGCGGCCAGCGCGCGCGCGCAGGTGGCCCTGCGCAGGAGCGACAAACAGGCCGCACAGGCCGTCGTCGTCCAGCGCGAAAGCGAGCTCGACGCGGCCCGCCGGCGTCTTGCCCGCTCCCAGACTCTGTCCAAGGAAGGCGCCTCTTCCATTCAGGAACTCGATGATGACCGCGCCCGCGTCCGAAGCGCCGAGGCGGCCGTGGCGGCAGCACGTGCCCAAGTCGCCGCTGCCGACGCGGCCATCCAGGCGGCCCAGGCCGAGGAGGTGGGCGCGGGATCGGCTATCGACGCCGCCCAAGCCACGGTGGCCCGGGTGCAGGCCGACATCGCCGACAGCGAATTACGCGCGCCGCGAGCCGGCCGCGTGCAGTATCGCGTCGCCCAGCCGGGCGAAGTGCTGGGTGCCGGCGGCAAGGTCCTCAACCTGGTCGACCTCTCCGATGTCTATCTGACCTTCTTCCTGCCCGAGCAGGCCGCCGGCAAAGTGGGGCTGGGCACGGAGGTGCGCCTTGTACTCGATGCCGCACCTCAGTTCGTCATCCCCGCCTCCGTGAGCTATGTCGCCAGTACGGCGCAGTTCACGCCCAAGACGGTGGAGACGGCCAGCGAACGCCAGAAACTGATGTTTCGCGTCCGCGCGCAAATCAGCCCCGAACTGCTGCAACGCCACCTCACCCAGGTCAAGACCGGCCTGCCCGGCGTGGCCTGGATCAAGCTCGACCCTGACACGGGCTGGCCCGCCAATCTGCAAGTCAAGGTACCGTGATGGACAAACCCGTCGCCCGGCTTGAGCACGTCAGCCAGCACTATGGCAAGACCGCCGCGCTCGATGACGTGAGCCTGGACTTCCCTGCCGCGCGCATGGTGGGCCTGATCGGCCCGGATGGGGTTGGCAAATCCAGCCTGCTGGCATTGGTCGCCGGCTCGCGCGCCGTGCAGCAAGGCAGCGTCACGGTGCTGGGCGCAGACATGGCCAATGCGCGCTATCGCGAACAGGTTTGCCCGCGTATTGCCTATATGCCGCAAGGGTTGGGAAAAAATCTCTACCCCACGCTGTCGGTCGAAGAAAACCTGCAATTCTTCGGCCGTCTGTTCGGCCATGATGCCGCCGAGCGCCGCCGGCGCATCGACGACCTCACCCGGGCCACCGGCCTGGAATCCTTCTTGCAGCGGCCAGCCGGCAAACTCTCCGGGGGCATGAAGCAGAAGCTGGGCCTGTGCTGCGCCCTCATTCACGACCCCGATCTGCTCATCCTGGACGAACCTACCACGGGGGTCGACCCGCTAGCCCGTGCCCAATTCTGGGACCTCATCAACGACATTCGCCAGGACCGCCCCGGCATGAGCGTCATCGTGGCCACCGCCTATATGGACGAGGCTCAGGGCTTTGACTGGCTCATCGCCATGGACGCCGGACGCGTGCTGGCCACCGGCACCCCCGCCGAACTGCTCTCGTCTACGGGCAGCACCTCGCTTGAAGAAGCCTTCATCGCGCTGTTGCCCGAAGAACGCAAGCAAGGGCACCAACCCGTGGTGATCCAGCCCCTGGCCGTCGACGAGGCCGCCGACGTCGCCATCGAGGCACGCGACCTTACCATGCGTTTTGGCGACTTCGTCGCCGTCGACCATGTCAATTTCCGTATCCGCAAAGGCGAGATTTTCGGGTTCCTCGGCTCCAATGGTTGCGGCAAGTCCACCACCATGAAGATGCTGACGGGACTGCTGCCGGCCAGCGAAGGCCAAGCCTGGTTGTTCGGCCATGAAGTCGATCCCCGCGACATCGATACTCGCCGCCGGGTGGGTTATATGTCACAAGCATTCTCTTTGTATGGCGAGCTCACCGTAAGGCAGAACCTCGTGCTGCACGCGCGCCTGTTTCATGTGCCCGAAGCGGCCATCGCCGACCGCGTGAAAGAGATGGTCGAACGCTTCGACCTCGCCGCCGTGCTCGACAGTGTTCCGGACAGCCTGCCGCTGGGTGTGCGCCAGCGACTTTCGCTGGCTGTGGCCATGGTACACAAGCCCGAACTGCTCATCCTCGATGAACCCACCTCCGGCGTGGACCCGGTCGCGCGCGAAAACTTCTGGCGCCTGTTGATCGACCTGGCGCGCCAGGACATGGTCACGATCTTCATTTCCACCCACTTCATGAACGAAGCCCAGCGCTGCGACAGAATCTCGCTCATGCATGCCGGTAAGGTGTTGGTGAGCGACACCCCGCAGGCCATCATCGAGCAATGTGGAGCAGCCACGCTCGAAGAGGCGTTCATCGACTACCTGGTGCAAGCCGGGGCCGGCACACAAGTCCCACCCGAAACCGCATCCGCAGCCGTGCCATCGCCACCTCCCGCGCCGGCTCACACCCTGCGAGGATTTCACTTCAGCCGGGCCGCCAGCTACATGTGGCGCGAGGCGCTTGAGCTGCGCCGCGACCCGGTGCGAGCCACGCTCGCGCTGGTGGGCTCCTTGATCCTGATGTTCGTGATGGGTTTCGGCATCAGTATGGACGTGGAGGATCTGCGCTATGCCGTACTGGACCGCGATCAGACTGGCTTGAGCCATGACTACGCATTGAATCTGTCCGGCTCGCGCTATTTCATCGAGCAGTCGCCGATCACCGACTACTCGGATATGGACCAACGCATGCGCGCCGGAAAGCTGGCGCTGGCCATAGAGATTCCCGTCGGCTTCGCGCGCGATGTGCAGCGCGGCAAGCCCGCGCAGATCGGCGTCTGGATAGACGGGGCGATGCCGCAGCGCGCCGAGACCGTGCGCGGCTATGTGCAAGGCATGCATCAAGGCTGGTTGCTCGATCAGGCGCGCAAGCAATCCGGCTCTTCAGCCCATCTGGCCGTCAGCACCGAGGCCCGCTTTCGCTATAACCCGGATGTGCGCAGCCTGCCGGCCATGGTGCCGGCAGTCATCCCTTTGCTGTTGCTGATGATGCCCGCCATGCTCACCGCGCTTTCGGTCGTGCGCGAAAAAGAGCTGGGCTCCATCATCAACCTCTACGTCACGCCGGTCTCGCGCCTGGAATTTCTCCTCGGCAAGCAGGCGCCTTACGTCGCGCTGGCCATGCTCAACTTCCTGCTCATGGTCTTGCTGGCCGTGACGGTATTCGGCGTACCGATTACGGGAAGTTTCGTCACCCTGCTGTTGGCCGCGCTTGTCTACAGTGTCATCGCCACGGCCATAGGGTTACTCGCCTCGACGTTCACGCGCAGCCAGATCGCCGCGCTGTTTTTCACCATGATGGGCACCATGGTGCCTGCCGTGCAGTTCGCCGGCCTGATCAACCCGGTCTCATCGCTCGAAGGTGGCGGCCGCCTGATTGGCCAGATCTATCCGGCCACGCATATGCTGACCATCTCACGCGGCGTATTCAGCAAGGCCTTGCATATGCACGACCTCTACAGCGCCTTCTGGCCGCTGCTGCTTGCCGTGCCCATCATTCTGGGCGTTTCGGTCTTGCTACTCAAAAAGCAGGAGGTGTGAGTCATGGGGCGTCACATTGCCAACATTTACCGCCTGGGCATCAAGGAGCTCTGGAGCCTGGCGCGCGACCCCATGATGCTGATCCTGATCGGGGTGTCCTTCACCATCATGATCTACACGGCCGCAACGGCCGTGCCGGAGTCCTTGCACAACGCGCCCATCGCCGTGGTCGACGAAGACAGCTCACCCATGTCGCAGCGCATCGTCTCGGCCTTTTATCCTCCACACTTCACCCCGCCGGCCCACGTCTCGGCCGCCGAGGCCGATGCAGGCATGGACCGCGGGCTCTACACCTTCTGGATCAACATTCCGCCCAACTTCCAGCGCGACGTACTTGCCGGACGTCCCGCCGAGATCCAGCTCAATATCGATGCCACACGGATGAGTCAGGCGTTCACCGGCAGCGGCTACATCCAGCAGATCATCAGCGACGAGGTCAACGCCTTCGTCAAGCGCTACCGTAAGGCCGATACCCCGCCCGTGGATCTGGCGATACGCATGCGCTTTAATCCCAATCTCACCCAGGCCTGGTTCGGCGCCATGATGGAGATCATCAACAACGTCACGATGCTGTCCATCATCCTGACCGGGGCCGCACTGATCCGCGAGCGCGAACACGGCACCATCGAACACCTGCTGGTCATGCCGGTCACACCGGCTGAAATCATGTTGGGCAAGGTCTGGTCCATGGGGTTGGTCGTGCTGGTGGCCGCCGGCCTGTCGCTGACCTTCGTCGTGCGCGGAGCGCTGCACATCCCCATCGAGGGCTCGATTGTCCTTTTTCTTGTGGGTGCGGCGTTGCACCTGTTTGCCACGACCTCCATGGGGATTTTCCTGGCCACGCTGGCCCGCAGCATGCCGCAGTTCGGCATGCTGCTGGTGCTGGTTCTGCTGCCCCTGCAGATGCTCTCCGGCGGCAATACGCCACGCGAAAGCATGCCGCAATTCGTCCAGGACATCATGCTGGCCGCTCCCACCACACACTTTGTGGAGCTGGGACAGGCTATCCTGTATCGAGGCGCGGGGCTGAACGTGGTGTGGGTGCCCTTCCTGGCGCTGCTGATCATCGGCAGCGTGCTGTTCGCCTTCTCGCTTGGACGTTTTCGCAAAACCCTCAGTCAGCTTGCCTGACCCGGGCTCCTCCTTTTTACCTTAGTGCAAGGACGGATCATGAAGAAAACCGCTTCACAACCCAGCAACCCTCCTGCGGCGTCTCTTTTTGCCGCCAATCTCGCGTATTGTCAGCGCTTGGCCACTCTGGCGCAGGAAAGCCAGGGCCGGTGGGCCGCGCTGGCGCAGCAGATCTGGCGCGACCACGCCAGCCAGTACCAGGCTACCCTGGCCCCCTTGGCCCAGACGCAAGAATGGCAGGCGCTCGCGCCCGCAATCGGCGATCTCGCGCGCAACCAATGGCAGGCACGCCTGAACACCACCTCCGCCCTCGTGCACACCGTTTTGTCCGAGCAGGCTGCCCTGGCCGCAGGGGTGTCCCAGGCGGCGAATGCATGGCTGCAGGACGCGGGCGACGCCTGCAATGGCCTGAGCGGCTCGCCGGCTGGCAAGGTCTGGGCCGCCTTGGCCGAACAGATGAGCGCTGCCACCCAGTCGCTGCAGGCCATGGGAGCGCGCGATGAACGCTAAGCTCACGGCGTTGGTCACCGGGGGCATGGGCGCGCTGGGCCAGGCGATCGCCCACGCCCTGGATGACGCCGGGCATCGCGTCATTGTCACCTGCCATCGGCGCGGCCCTGCCACCCAGGCGCGGTTACGCGAACACAAAGCTGCCGGGCGCGAATTTCTGGCCTATGCGGTGGACGTCGCCGACCACGCCAGTTGCCGGCAGTTGGCCGAACAACTGGCCGCCGACGGGCTGGCCGTCGATATTCTGGTCAACAACGCGGGTCTGACTCGCGATGCCAGCCTGCGCAAGATGCTCCCCCAAGACTGGACCGACGTGCTGCGCACCAATCTTGACTCCATGTTCAATATGACCCAGCCCTTTGTCGAAGGCATGACCGCACGCGGCTGGGGCCGCATCGTCAATATTTCGTCGTCGGTCAACGGTTTCAAGGGCGCATTCGGGCAAACCAACTACGCGGCCGCCAAAGCCGGCATACATGGTTTCACCAAATCACTGGCGTTGGAAGTCGCACGCAAGGGCGTGACGGTCAATACGGTGTCGCCAGGCTATCTGGATTCACCCATGGTGTCGGCCGTCCCCCCCGACGTGCTGCGCGACAACGTGCTGCCACAGATACCGGTGGGCCGTCTGGGCAAGCCGCAGGAGATCGCCGCTCTGGTGGCGTTCATCTGCGGCGACCTGGCCGGCTTCATGACCGGCAGCAACGTCGCCATGAACGGTGGCCAGTATTGATGGGCTCAGCCGTGGAGGCTTGCGCCGCGTCAAGCATGGCCACGGTTCACGGGCTTAGAATAAATACGCGGGTTCCTTTTTACATAACACTCACATAGAGGTCGCCATGCTGAAGATTCTTGTCCCCATTGACGGTTCCGAATGCGCCGTACGCGCACTGCATGATGCCATCGGTCTGGCCAAAGAAAGCGGCGGCGACGCTCAGATCCATCTGCTCAACGTGCAACTGCCCATCGTATCGGGCCATGCCAAGATGTTTTTGAGCAAAGAAACCATCGACAACTATTACAAAGCTGAAAGCGATGAAGCACTGGCCACAGCCCGTGCCGCGGCAGAAACCTCGGGAGTGGCCTATACGGCTGAAATGCGTCCCGGGCCGCTTGGCGAAACCATCGCCAAGTACGCCAAGGAACACCACTGCGACCGAATCGTCATGGGAACACGCGGCTTGGGTGCCGTCGGCGGACTGGTGCTCGGGTCGGTCGCGCAGAAGGTCATCCACCTCTCGCCGGTCCCTGTCACCTTGGTCAAGTAACGCGGAGCTTGCCGGCAAAAGCGGGCTTGCGGCCCGCTTTTTTTGTCCGACACGCTCGAACTGGCGCCTGCCGAGGCACGCCTGGCGACGACGATTTGCCGCGCGCGGCTTGTGTCGCCTGAACGGAATTTGCCATAATGGCCGCGCCTTTTCCCGTGGGGCGCGCAGCCGCCCCTTCCTGCTTCACTCAACCGGCGAGATTCCTATGAATAAATCTGACGACACCGGCAAACTGATTTTGCGATTAGCTTTGGGCATACTCATCCTCATGCATGGCGTCGCCAAGCTGAGCACCGGGGTGGGTGGTATCGCCGGCATGCTGTCTTCTCATGGACTGCCAGGCTTCCTGGCCTACGGGGCCTATCTGGGCGAAATCGTCGGTCCGCTGTTGCTGATCGTAGGCGTTTTCACGCGCTTGGGCGCTTTCCTGGTTTTCGCCAACATGGTCGTGGTACTGTTGCTGGTGCATTCGGGTCAGTTTGGCAACATCAATCCCCAAACCGGCGGATGGGCGCTGGAACTGCAAGGCATGTTTCTGTTCACGGCTCTGGCCTTGATGTTCACCGGTGCCGGGCGTTTCAGCCTGGGCGGCGCTGGCGGGCGCTGGAACTAAGCCTCGCAAGCGGCAAAAGCCCTCGCTGGCTGGAAGTCCTTCCAGTCAGCGAGGGCTTTGTCATTTTTCCGGCGCGACTGCCGCGGCGTCTGCTGACGCATACCGATGGCCAGGCGGCTGGCACAGGCCCTGGGCCCGACACCCTCTCCGTAAAGAATGGTCACGATTGAGTCATTTCGGAGTGGTTTCCGAGTGCAACCCGGGGCCGCACTTATGGCCTAATCCGGGCACACTGCATTTACCTGCGTTTTTGTCTGCGCAACGCCGCAATGGAGCCTGGCATGATCCCGCGCCCTTTCCGCTATCACCATCTGGTGAGTATGGCCCTGCTGGCCTGTGCCATGCCCGTGCACGCCCAGGTGAGCTACGACCCGGCGCCCGCCGCCGCAGCGCCAGCCAGTGCCGATCCGGCTTCCGCCAATATGGCTGCCGTTTCCGTCAGTGACCAGCCGCCGCCGGCGCTACCGGTCTATCAGCAACCCCCTGTCCCGGGTGACGGCTATATCTGGACTCCCGGATATTGGGCGCGCAACCCCTACGGCTTTTATTGGGTACCCGGGGCGTGGGTCGTCGCACCCTACGTCGGCGCACTGTGGACGCCCGGCTACTGGGCCTTCGACTTGGGCGCCTACCGCTGGCATGCCGGCTACTGGGGCCCTCATGTCGGCTTTTACGGCGGCATCAACTATGGGTTCGGCTACCTCGGCGTGGGCTACGTCGGCGGCTATTGGCGCAACCGCGCCTTCTTCTACAACCAGGCCATCACCAATGTGCGCCCGGGACGCGTGACCAACATTTACGTCCATAACGTCACGATCAACAACTACGACAAGCGGCGTATCAGTTACCACGGCGGGCCGGGCGGGATCGATCGTCGCCCCACCCCGCAGGAAGATGCCGCGCGCGGTGACCACCGTACGCCGGCGTCGCGTGATCAGATGGATCACGCGCGCTGGGCCGGCAATAACCGCGGCCAATGGGCGGGCCGTGGCGACGGCCCCAGGCAGACCGTGGCCGATGCGCCCATCGGCGGGCCGCGTGCCCACATGCGCTGGAACAGCGACGACTATCGTAGCCCGGGCAAACCGGGCAACGGTCCATCAGGCGCTGCCGTCACCGACAACCGCCCAGACGGCGCTCGTCCGTCGGGGGGGCAGGCCAATAGTGGCCGCCCGTCGGCAGGCACTCGACCTGAAGGCAACATGCGGCCAGACAACGGCAATCGGCCCCAGATGGGATCTCGGCCGGACACGGCAATCGACCGACGGGAGGCAATCGACCGACGGGAGGCAATCGCCCTGAGGGCGTCTATCGTCCCACAACGCCTGCGGGCAACCCGTCCGTACCCGCAGCAGTGCCAGGTCATCCGGGTAGTAGCAGCGCCAACCCTTCTGCGGGCGCGGCGCAACGCCCTGCCCCGTCTCAGGCACCCAATCGTCCTGACGCCGCCAGTCGCCCCGCCAGAAACCACCACGGCGGCGTCGCCCCTTCCCCGGCAAACCGGCCCGAACGCCTCACAACGCCGCCGGCTCAGATGCACACGCCCTCACACGAGGCTCGCCCCGCACGCGGCGAAGGGCGCGGCCGTCCCGAAGGCGGTGGTGCAGGACGCGGTGGCGAGCGCCAGGAGCGCAACTGACCTGGCGGCTGTGGGCGTCGCGCTGCGCTGGCCGCCTGCAGCATCTGTCTGTACATTAGAGATCAGCCTGCCGACACGGCACCGCAACCGGCCGGACTAGGGCCAGGAGACGTCAATGAAACCATATGCTCTGATGCTGACCACTGCCATGGCGCTGGCAGCCCACACGGGTGCGGCGCATGCCACGCTCACCCCTGGCGCCAAGGCCGCCGCTTTCACGACACAGGCCGCGCAAGGCGGGCAGGTTTTTGCCTTCGACATGGCCCAGGCCCTGCAGAAAGGGCCGGTCGTGCTCTACTTTTATCCGGCCGCGTTCACGCAAGGCTGCTCACTGGAAGCGCGCAATTTCGCCAAAGCCGTGCCGCAGTATCAGGCGCTGGGTGCCACCGTCATTGGAGTGTCGGCCGACAATATCGAAACCCTGAAGAAATTTTCAGTCAGCGAATGCGGGGGTAAGTTTGCCGTGGCGGCCGACACCGACGGCAAGATCATGAAGGCCTACGATGCCGTCTCGGATAAACGCCCCGAGTCGGCCAAACGGACTTCCTATGTAATCTCGCCGGCCGGCGAGGTGGTATATGAGTTCACGGACCTCAGCCCCGAACACCATGTGCCCAATACCTTGAAAGCCCTGCGCGAGTGGCGCGCCAGCCATCCCCTAGGGAAATAAAGGCGCGCCGCATACACTAGCGGGTGGGTGTGGCTTCGGTGCGGGCGTGCGCGGGGCTGCCATTTAGCACCCGCAGCGACGCCACATCGACCTCCGAGGAACCGATGATTTCGCGGTCGAACTCGCCCGCGATCTCTACCAGCGCCTGGTCGCTGATGGGCGTGCCGTGCGGAAAGAGATGCGACTCGATGTCCACGCGGACTTGGCCCGTGCCGTCGTCGAAAAGGTACTTTTCGTGATTGATCCGCCGCACCAGACGGCCGCGCAGCACGACGTGGGCGTCATCCGCCGCGGTGGAAAGCATTTGCCGCACGGTGAGATTGGGATTAAAAGCCGGCCCGACATACTGGGCTTGGGCCGGGCCGCCCGCCAGGGGCAACAGAATGGTGGCAGCACTGATCAGCAACACCTGCAGACGCATAAACTCTCTCCGAAAAAAAAAGTGTGTCAGTGTAGAAACACCTTCTCTCGCGCCGGACGATGGCCGGTAAAACAGGACTCTTGCTGTCACAGAATCTGCTGGACCACCTCAGCGGGCCGGCACAGACGCGCACCTTTCTCGGTCACCACGAATGGGCGGTTGATGAGGATCGGATGCTCGACCATGGCGTCGAGCAGATCGTCGTCACTGCGCTGGGGGTCATCCAGCCCCAGCTCCTGATACAGCGGCTCTTTGCTGCGGATGGCGTCGCGCACGCTCAGCCCCGATTGCCGGATGAGGCCCGCCAACGTCTGCCGCGAGGGCGGTGTTTTCAGGTACTCAATCACCGTCACCGCGTAACCGGCGTCCTGCAGCGCCTGCAGTGCCGTGCGAGAGGTCCCGCATCGCGGGTTGTGGTAGATGGTGGCGGAATGCGTGGATGACATCGGGGGCTCCTGCTATGGATCGGCCCCCTAGTCTACCCGCAAGCACTCACTGGAAAGGCCAGACCGTCGGGTGGGTGCCCGGCGGCACCGAAGGCCGTGTCCAGATCGCTGGCGTAGCCGAGAACTGCGCCGCATGTTGCACCGCGCTCAAGGTGCCGAATCCGGACTGCGTGGTGGCCAGAAGAGCGCCGATTGGCGGCATCGGGCAAGCCAAGCCATCGGTCACCCGGCCCAGACTGCGCAACCACATTCCCGTGCGTGCCAGCGAAACACGTACATGCCAACTGCCGCCCTCGGTGGCCTGTCGCATCAACGCGGCCTGTGCGCCGAAGGCCATCAGAAATCCCGAGGCATAATCGAGAATCTGCATCGGTAAAGGCTTGGGGTCGGCCTGGTTCAGGCCCGTCGCGGTTTGTACAAGGGAATCAAAACCGCGCCGCCTCGCCCAGGGGCCTTCGCTGCCGTAGGCCGACAGCGATACATAAACGATGCCTGGGCGGATGCGGGCGGCCTCCTGCGCCCCGAAACCCAGCGCCTCCAGCCCTCCCGGTCGGTAGCCTTGCACGAAGACGTGCGCACGGCGCAGCAGATTGCCCAACGCGATGCGGCCGTCAGCCGTTTCCAGATCGGCATAAGCGGAAAGCTTGCCCTGACTGGTTTCGATGATGTTGTCGATATTGGGCAAATGGGGAGCGTTGACGAGCATGACATCGGCCCCATAAGCCGCCAGCGTGCGCCCGGCAATGGGCCCGGCAATGATGCGGGTCAGGTCCAGAACGCGGATCCCCTGCAGGGGCCGCGCCAGCTCCGGGCCGTAGTGGGGCAAAGGCCGCGGATCGGCAGCGTCGATGCGCTCGATACTCACCAGAGGTTGGTTGGCCAACGCCCTCGCCTGGGGGTGCGCGTCCCATGATTGGAAACTGCGCATGGCCGCCACCACCAGGCCCGCGTCGGCGGCAACCTGTTCAAACTCCAAGGCTTTCCAACCTTGCAGGGCCGCAGCGACGGCCTCGCGCGTGCCGCCCTCGCCGGTAGGACAGCCCAACAGCGCCAGCGCGCCGTCGCGGTGATGCGCGAATTTGGCATGAATACGTACCCACCCCCCGTCACCACAGGGATATGCGCCCGAAATCTTGTCCCACTGCGGCGGCGCCACACCATTGATCGTGAAATGACCACGGCACTCCTGGGCCGCCTGCAGCATATCGACCATGACGCGCTGCCGCGGCTGGCCGCGCAGATGCCAGAGTTCGGCCGCGGCCAGTCCCGCGGCCGCGATACTCACCTGGGCAGCCGCCCCCACCGCAAAAGAGGAAGGCAGTACGGGGTCTTGCCCGGTCAGCGCGACGTTATCGAGCGCCTCGTCGGGCAGCGCCGCTGCGCGCCAGATGTCGCCCAGCGCCTCAAGACTATGCTTGCCTTGCTTGTCCAGAGCGCCCTGCGGGCTCAACGGCGAATGCCTATCCATCAGATTTCCCATGGCGCGATTGTCAGATTCACGGTGTCTTTACGATTACATGTCCATCGGTCACCCGACGTCAAGCCTGACGGCCGCATGCCTCCCGATGCTTGGCCGGGTGCCGGAAGGGTTCGCGGCTGCCTCCGCGCACCACGGACCGTTAGAATGACACTCGACATGGCTTCCTTGAACCTCCATGAACACCCTGGTTTGGCTGCGCAGCGATCTGCGCCTGCATGACAATCAGGCGCTAAGCGCAGCCGCCACCCAGGGCCTGACCCGCGCGGTCTTTCTTGCCTCACCCGGCCAATGGCAAACGCATGGCGATGCCGCGGTCAAGGTCGATTTCTGGCGCCGTAACCTGCTGGTGCTGGGGTCGTCGCTGGCGCAATTGGGCATAGAGCTGTCCGTCCTGACCCTGAAAGATTGGTCGCAGGCACCGCAGGCGCTGGCGGTTTTCTGCGCGGCGCGCGCCATCGAGCAGGTGCACATCAATGCCGAATGGGGTATTAACGAACGGCGACGCGACCAGGCCTGCACCGACCGGTTAGCGCGCGACGGGGTAAGCCTGAGCACGCACCACTGCGGAACGCTCTTGCCGCCCGGGACGGTGCGCACGGGCAAGGGCGATCCCTACCGGGTCTTTACGCCCTACGCCCGTGCCTGCCGCGACATTCTGCGCAGCGCCCCGCCGGCCGCGCAGCGGGCGCCTCGGCCTCAAGGCCCGGTGTCGTCGCCCCCGTCATTGCCGGACATCTGGCCCGACGTCGATGCGGGCATCGCCGCGCGTTGGCCTGCCGGCGAGGACGCGGCCCATGCCCGGCTGCGCGATTTTCTCGATCAGGATCTGATGCGCTATCACGAGCGCCGCGATCTGCCCGCCCTGCCGGGCACCAGCGCCCTGTCGCCCTACCTGGCCAGCGGCGTGCTCTCGCCCGCCCAATGCCTGCGCGCCGCCCTGCGCGCCAACCAGGGTGAAATCGACAGCGGCCAACAAGGCGCGCGTGCCTGGATCACCGAGCTGCTTTGGCGCGAGTTTTATCTGCATCTGCTGGCGGCTTATCCGGCGTTGTCCATGCATCAACCCATGCGACCGGAAACCCGTTATCTCGCCTGGCGCCGCGCGCCCGAGGACCTGCGGGCCTGGCAGGAAGGCCGCACGGGCATCCCGCTGGTGGATGCGGCACAGCGCCAGTTGCTGGCCACGGGCTGGATGCACAACCGGCTGCGCATGGTCAGCGCCATGTTTCTGGCCAAGAACCTTCTGCTTGACTGGCGCCTGGGCGAAGCCTGGTTCATGGGCCACCTCATCGATGGCGACCTCGCCGCCAACAACGGCGGCTGGCAATGGAGCGCGTCGACCGGCGCAGACGCCGTGCCCTACTTCCGCGTGTTCAATCCCATTACGCAGTCGCGCAGATTCGACCCCAAAGCGGCCTTTCTGCGCCACTGGCTGCCCGAACTGGCCGGTCTGGACGACAAATCCATCCATGAGCCCTCTGACGCCCAGCGTCGCGCCACCGGCTATCCGCAAGCCATCGCCGATCTTAAAACCAGCCGCCTGCGCGCCATCGAGGCCTTCTCCAGCCTGCCCGCCGCAGGGACCTGACGACAGGCTCAGAGCCCCTGTTTCTCCAAGCGGCGCAAAAAGACCGTCAGCTCCTTGATGAGTTGCTGATCGCCATGGCTGCGCGCGGCCTGTGTGCCGGACTCCCAGGCTTGGCGCGCCCCTGCGGCATCGCCCGACTCCAGCAACGCCCGGCCCAGCCATTTCCAGGCGATGGAATAGTTGGGGTCGAACGCCAACGCGGTGCGCAGATGCGCGATGGCCAAGGCGTATCGCTGCGCTTCGACATAGGCTTTGCCCAGCGAAAAACGCAACAACATGTTGTCTTGCCCCTTGGCAAGCATGGCTTCCAGACGTTCGGTCAGGCCCTGCATCTCGCTGAAACTCCAGAAAAAACATTCCTCGGCAGCCGACATCGTAGTGCCAGAGCGTCTGCAAACAGGTAAAAACCATCTGTGTCGCGGAGTTTCAGGGGCAAGCTGGCCGGGAATTTATCGGCCATAGTGGAGTCTGATTCGCTGCTTAGTCGTTCCAGGCCCCATGATGACGCTGTTTTCGATCCGTCCGCGCCATGTTTCGTTCACCTTGCTGCTGGCCTCGGCGAGCCTGGCCTGTGCCGTCCATGCGGCCGACGCTGCCGACGATCTTTACGCACGCGTCGATCGCATCACGTGGGGAGCCACGCCCGAGACACTGGCCCAAGCCCGCAAGGTGGGCTACGAGGCGTGGCTGCAATCTCAACTCGAGCCACCGGCCAAACCGGTCTTGCCGGCAGACGTTGCCGAACACATCGCGGCACTGCCCATCTCTACGGTCAGCGCGCAGCAGGCCTCCGTCGAGTTGCGCGAGCGCATTGCCCAAAACAAACAGACCGACGATCCCGACCAGCAAGTGCAGGCGCGTCGCGAGGCCAACCGCGCCATGCGCGACAGAGGACGGCAAGCGCGCGAGCGGGCCGTTTGGCTGGCCTTGTATTCACCCAACCAACTGCAAGAACACATGACCTGGTTCTGGATGAACCATTTCAACGTCTGGCTCAACAAAGGCTATGTCGGCACCACGTTGGACGACTATGAGGCCCAGGCCGTCAGGCCTCGATCGCTGGGCAAGTTCCGCGATCTGCTGGCCGCCACCGTACGCTCGCCCGCCATGCTGGTCTATCTGGACAATGCCGCCAGCCGCAACGGCAAGGTCAATGAAAACTACGCCCGCGAACTGCTGGAGCTGCATACCCTGGGCGTGGACGGCGGCTACACGCAACATGACGTCCAGGAGCT
Source organism: Bordetella holmesii (assembly GCF_020735985.1). Taxonomy (NCBI): domain Bacteria; kingdom Pseudomonadati; phylum Pseudomonadota; class Betaproteobacteria; order Burkholderiales; family Alcaligenaceae; genus Bordetella; species Bordetella holmesii. The sequence goes on along the minus strand of NZ_CP085973.1, from coordinate 1,579,362 downwards.
GGCACGGGTACTGACCGGAGTCGGTATCAACCTGAGCGGCAAACCCGCCAAACCCAAAGGCCCGCACGCCGCGGACCTCATCAGCGAGGGCCTGTTCGAGTTCAACCCGGCTCGTCATGCTTACGGCGACAAGGTCCTGCTCGGGCATACTATCAAGGGTCGTGGCTGGCCCGAAGTCGAGCAGGCCTTGGATATTCTGGCCAGCCATCCGGCCACGGCCCGTCACATCAGCCGCAAGCTCGCCACCTTCTTCGTGGCCGACACCCCGCCGAAAGCACTGGTGGATCAGTTGGCGCAGGCCTATACCCAAAGCGAAGGGGATATCGCTGCGGTGCTGCGCGCGCTGTTCAACTCACCGGCATTTTCCGCCTCGCTCAAGACGGGCAAATTCAAAGATCCCGTGCACTACGTTTACTCCGCGTTGCGGTTGGCGCTGCACGATCAGCCGCCGCTGAGCAACGCGCAGGCTGTCGCCAATCTGATCGATACGCTGGGTCAACCGTTATACGGCCGGCTGACTCCGGATGGATATCCCTTGACGCAGAACGACTGGGCTGGCTCCGGTCAGCTCAATACGCGCTTCGAAGCGGCGCGAACGATCGCAGCGGCCACCGGCAGCTTTTACCAAAAAAAGGATGAACCCCGCCCGCGCATGACGCTCTCGCGCCTGAGCCAGGCCTACCCTGAGCCTTCTGTTTTTTCGGGCTGGCCGGCAGGCAGCCGCGATGTCATCGCTCAGACACGCAACCTGGTCGATGCCAACACCTATCTGTTGGCGGCACCACCCTTCATGCGCCGCTGAACCAACGAACCGAGGCCTGCCATGAACCGACGTGATTTCCTTTCCCTGGCCGCCAGCGTGCCGCTGACGCTCCATGCGAGCCGCTTGCTGGCCGCGCCCGCGACAGACCAGCGGCTGCTGGTGGTCTTCATGCGCGGCGCGTACGACGCGGCCAGTCTGCTGATTCCGCAAAACGATTTCTACGACGAAAGCCGCCCGACGATCGCCATCGCGCGCGCGGGCAGCGGCGCCGATGCCGCGCTGCCGCTGCACGATGGCTGGGGGCTGCACCCCGCGCTTGCCGACACGCTGCTGCCCTATTACCAGCGCGGCGAGCTGGCCTTCGTGCCGTTCGCTGGCAGCGATGACCTCACCCGCAGTCATTTCGAAACACAGAACCGCATCGAACGAGGCGCCGCCGCCCACGATGGCAAAGCCCGCGTGGATTCCGGATTTCTTAACCGCCTGGCTCAGCAATTGGGCATGCCGGCGGTCGCCTTCACGCAGGATGTGCCGCAGATCTTCCGTGGACAGGCCAGCGTGCCCAATATCAGCCTGGCAGGGACGGCTCGCAAAGGCCGCATCAATGACGCGCAGGGACGCGTCATCACGCAGATGTACCAGGGTACGGAGCTCGAGGCCCGCGTGACAGAAGGCATGGATCTCAAAAGCGCCGCGCAGCGCATGGATGCCGAACAGGCCGAGGCCAACGGCACATCGCTGACGGTCAGCCGCCTGCAGGCCGAGTCGCAACGCATCGCCGGTTTCATGCGCGAACGCTACAACCTCGGTTTTGTGGATGTCGGTGGCTGGGATACCCACGTCAACCAGGGCGATGCGCGCGGCTCGCTGGCCGGCAAGCTCAAGCAGCTCGGCCAGGCGTTGAGCGCCTACGCGCAGGCCATGGGCCCGGCCTGGAAGAAAACCACGATCGTGGTCATCAGTGAATTCGGCCGCACCTTCCGCGAAAACGGCACTCGCGGCACGGATCACGGGCACGGCACCGTCTATTGGGTGATGGGCGGACAAGTGCGCGGCGCGCGCATCGCTGGCGAGCAAGTCGCCGTGGCACCGGGCAAACTGTTCCAGGATCGCGACTATCCCGTACTGAACGAGTATCGGGCGCTCTTCGGTGGCCTGTTCTCGCGCCTCTACGGCTTGGACGCCAAACGCCTGGCTGCCATCTTCCCCGGAGTGCGGCCCATCGACCTGAAGTTAGTCTGATCCGCCCGTGCCGCCAGGCTCGCGGCGAGCTACACTTTCGGCTCGGGGCCTGTCCGGCCCGTCACCCCCCGGAGGCAGTATGACCACTCTTTATGACTTCAGTGCGGCATCCCTGGACGGCACGGAACTGCCGCTGGCGCAATGGCGAGGGCAAGTCGTACTGGTGGTTAACGTGGCCTCGCACTGCGGCTTCACACCGCAATATTCCGGCCTGGAAGCGCTGCAACAACGCTTTGCCGGGCAAGGTTTCTCCGTCCTGGCCTTTCCCTGCAATCAGTTCGGCCGCCAGGAACCCGGCGATGCCGCCGAAATCCGCAGTTTCTGCGACACGCGGTACGGCGTCACCTTCCCGATGTTTGCCAAGATCGACGTCAATGGCGGCGATGCCCATCCCTTATACCGCTGGCTAAAAGAACAGAAGCCCGGCGTGCTGGGCACCGAAGCCATCAAATGGAATTTCACCAAATTCCTGGTCGGCCGCGATGGCCAGGTCATCGCCCGGTACGCGCCGACCGATGCGCCTGGCAGCCTGGCCGAGGCAATCGAACAGGCCTTGGCGGTCCCTCAGACTTGACCCCAACACGCCGGAGTCCAACCTTGACCGAAGCCCTGACGTTTCGTCGTGCCAGCGCCGGCGATCTGCCCGCGATCGTGGCGCTGTTGAGCGATGACGCGCTCGGGCACAGCCGCGAGGACGCCTCGCAGCCCCCCAATCTGGCCTATGTGCGCGCGTTCGAGGCCATCGATCTCGATCCCAACCAATTGCTCGCCGTCGCGCAAAGGGATGGCAGGGTCATCGGGTGCATGCAGATCAGTTTTATCCCCGGTCTGTCGCGGCTGGGCGCCTGGCGTGGCCAGATCGAAAGTGTCCGGGTGGCGCACAGCGAACGCGGCGCGGGCACCGGACGCCTTTTTTTCGAATGGGCCATCGAGCAATGCCGTCAGCGCGGCTGCGCTCTGGTACAACTGACAACCGACAAGCAACGCGCCGATGCGCAACGCTTCTATCTCGCGCTGGGCTTTCATGCCACCCATGAGGGCATGAAGCTCGCGCTGCAATGATCAAGGAGGGTCCGCCCCCATGCATGGCGAATATAAAGTCCCGGGCGGCAAACTGGTGGTTGCCGACCTGTCGGTCAGCGATGGCCTGCTCAGCGATGTCCGTATCAGCGGCGACTTCTTCCTGGAGCCGCCGGAAGCCCTGGCCCGCATCAACCAGGCGCTCACCGGCCTGCCTGCACAAGCCGACGAAGCGCAACTGAGCCAGGCGGTGCGCCAGGCGCTGCCAGCTGATGTCGAGATGTTCGGTTTTTCGCCCGAAGCCGTGGCCATTGTCGTTCGCAGGGCCCTCGCATGAGCCGCCCCGACTGGAAGGATTATCGCTGGGAGCTGGTGCACGAAGCGCCTCAACCCCCCCTGCTTCACATGGCGCTGGATGCCGTCATCACGGATGAGGTCGGCGCTGGCGTGCGCGCGCCGACATTGCGTATATGGGAATGGGCCGCACCGGCCGTGGTCATCGGGCGCTTTCAATCCCTGCGCAACGAAGTCGACGCCGAAGGCGCACGCCGCCACGGGGTGTCGGTCGTGCGGCGGGTCAGCGGCGGCGGGGCTATGTTCATCGAGCCGGGCAACTCCATCACCTACTCGCTGTCGGTGCCTCAGGAGTTCGTTGCCGGCATGAGCTTTCAGGAGTCCTATGCCTTTCTCGACTCCTGGGTGATCAAAGCCTTGCACGACCTGGGCATCAAGGCCTGGTATCAGCCCCTGAACGATATCGCCTCCGAGGGCGGCAAGATCGGCGGCGCGGCGCAGGCGCGGCGCAGCAAAGCCGTGCTGCACCACGTCACGATGTCCTATGACATCGATGCCGACAAGATGGTCGAGATTTTGCGTATCGGGCGAGAAAAGCTCTCCGACAAAGGCACGACCAGTGCCAAAAAGCGTGTCGACCCCCTGCGCAGCCAGACCGGCCTGGCGCGCGACGCGATCATCGAGCGCATGCTCCAGACCTTCGCCGCCATGGCACCGCTGCAACCCGTGGCACTGGCCGACAGCACCATCGCGGCAGCCCAAAAAGAGGTCGACGAAAAGTTCGCCACTGAGCAGTGGCTGACCCTCGTACCCTGATCGCTGCAGGCGCGACTTACGGCGCCTGCAGGCATGTATTGCATGAAAGAGGCTTTATGTTCCAGATCAATCTGCCCTTGTCCCCATCTGTCGCGAAACTGAGCGCCTGCGTCAGCCTCGTCTTGCTGGCCGCCTGCAGCAGTGCGCCGCCGGCCAATATCAGCCTGCCGGCTGGCGGCTCGCCTCAGGCCACCAGCAACGCCAGTATTGGCGACGTCAAAACACAACGCATCGAATGGAAAGGCGTCAAGCCTGGCTGCAACGGTGAGTGCCCCACCATCGAAATAGATAGCGTGGCGTTTCCCGACATCCCCCAACTGACGCAGGCGGTCGACCACCTCCTGGCCAGCCTGACGGGCGTGGACAGCAAGCTGCGCGGCCAATACGGCAACCTCACCGAGTACACCCAATATTTCTGGCGCAATGCCCAGGGGCGCGACAACACGTTCTTCAAGGCCACGGTCAAAGACGTGGCGCAGGGCGTGATTGCGGTCGAGTTGCACACCAATCAGTATTTCACCGGGGCCGCCCACGGTATTCCGGCCACGCTGTATCTCAATTGGCAGATCGCAGGCGGCCGTCTGCTGCACCTCGATGACCTCCTTATCCCCGGACGCCGACCCGCCTACGACAAGGTCCTGCAGCAGGCGCATCGCAAATGGCTGGCCACCAATGAGGATGCCAAGCACGACCCAGCGGCATACGACAAGATGTGGCCCTTCCAGGTGACCGACAACATCGCGGTCACGCGCGAGGGCCTCGTGGTCAAGTATGACGCCTACTCGATTGCGCCGTACTCGCATGGCGAACCGGAGCTGCTGCTGCCCTGGAGCGAGCTGCGCGGCGTGGTAAAACCGGAGTTTCTGCTCAGCCCGTCCTGAATCCGGCCGAGCTCGGGCAGACGGCGGCAGGCGCTACCCTGTCGCTCTCCATCCGCTGCCTGACGCAGCAGCCGCGCGGTCTTCGGGGCTGCAAGGCCCGACTATCGCCATGACAGGTAACCAACACCTGTCTGGATGGCCTCAAGGATAAAGGCCGCGGACCTGACGCGCCTGCAATATGCGGGTGCACGCCACAATGAAGGCCGCCGTACGCAACGTGACATTATGCTCACGCGCCACCTGGGCGATGCTCGTGTAGGCCTCGCGCATGATGCGCTCGAGGCGCTGGTTGATTTCTTCCTCGCTCCAGAAAAAGCTCGAGAAATCCTGCACCCACTCAAAGTACGAAACCGTCACACCGCCGGCATTGGCCAGCACGTCGGGCACGACATATACGCCGTTTTCTCGCAGGATATCGTCAGCCTGCGGGGTGGTCGGGCCATTGGCACCTTCGACCACGATCTTGGCCCGCACCTTGGCAGCATTGGCCTCAGTGATCTGGGACTCCAGCGCTGCAGGGATCAGGAAATCGGTTTCAAGCGTCCAGAATTCGGCATTGTCCAGGGCCTGGCCACCCGAAAAATCTGCCACGCCACCCGTGGCAGCCACGTGGGCCAACAATTTGTGCACATCCAGCCCGGCTCCATTGTGCACGGTGCCGGTATGATCCTGCGCCGCGATGACTTGTGCGCCGGCTTCGTGGAACAGACGAGCGGCCGTGCCGCCCACGTTGCCAAAGCCCTGCACCGCGACCTTTGCACCGGCCACAGGCACGTTGCGGTCCCGGGCCGCTTCGCACGCAACCACGAAAACCCCGCGCCCGGTGGCTTCGACGCGGCCCAGGCTGCCGCCCAGCGCGATAGGCTTACCAGTGACGACACCCGTGGCGGTAGCCCCTTCATTCATCGAATAGGTGTCCATCATCCACGCCATGGTCTGGGCGTTGGTGTTGACATCGGGTGCCGGAATATCCTTGGATGGGCCAATGATGACGCCGATTTCGGTGGTGTAACGGCGCGTGACGCGCTCGAGCTCGGCCTGCGACATATTGCGCGGATCCAATCGCACGCCGCCCTTGGCGCCGCCATAGGGCAAATTGACCGCCGCGTTCTTAATCGACATCCAGGCGGCCAGCGCCATCACTTCGGACAGCGTCACATCCTGGTGGAAACGCACCCCGCCCTTGCCCGGACCCCGGGAGGTATTGTGCTGCACCCGATAACCCTCGAAGTGAGCAATCTGACCATTGTCCAACTCGATCGGAACATCCACCACCAGCGCGCGCTTGGGGCGCTTGAGCGTTTCGACCCAGCGTGCCAACGAACCCAGGTAGGGTGTGACGCGGTCGACCTGCTGCAGATAGACACCCCAGGGACCGAGGTGGTTGGCATCCAGATAGGAAGGCAAGGCATGAACGAGGGGTTGAGACATAAACGCGATCTCCGGGCTGAGTTTGCGAAATTCTACCCGCGAGTCAGATGTGTCACCATATATATATCTAATTTTTTAAATAGGGACGCATAATAAGCCGGTGACGCGGAGTGGCGCCGCATGCCCGGAGTCGTCGCTGCAGGCTGACGCGCCGCGACCGCGCTTGGTGAGGTGTCGAACGTGCAGGGGACGCCCAGGGCCGTCAGGCCACTCGTATTGACAACCGCCCGGTAAGCCGCCGAGACGGCCGCACACCAGTCCCGCCAGCGACAGCGGCGCGTTGGCGTCGAGCCCTACCGCGCCGCACATAAAAAAAAACGGCCTTCAAAGGCCGTTCGCTGCCGCAGCGCTCACGTCGCTGCATCATCCCGCTTGCTTGCCTCATAGCGAGCCTTGTGCTCGGCATTGGGCGGATACAAGCCCGGCAGGGCCCGCCCCTGCGCGACTTCGCGCATGATCCAGCCCTCCAGGCGCTCTTGCTCGACGGCCTCGGCCACGACCTCATCGAGCAAAGCGGCCGGGATCACGACAGCGCCATCCTGGTCGGCCACGATGACGTCGCCAGGAAATACCGCCACGCCACCGCAACCGACGGGCTGCTGCCAATCGACGAACGTCAACGCGGCCACCGAAGGCGGCGCAGCGGTCCCCGCTGCCCAGACCGGCAGGCCGGTGGAAAGGACACCGGCCAGATCCCGCACGGCGCCATCGCTGACCAACGCCGCCACGCCCCGATGTGCCATGCGAGCACATAGGATATCGCCCCAGAATCCGGCGTCTTTAACGCCCTGGGCGTCGACCACGGCAATGCATCCCGCAGGCATTTGCTCGATGGCCGCGCGCGTGGACGTCGGAGAACTCCAGGAAGCGGGCGTGGCCAGATCTTCCCGCGCTGGAATGAAGCGCACGGTAAAAGCGCGCCCGGCGATGCGCGGCAAGCCGGGCGCCAGTGGAAACGCGCCGCGTATCCACACATTGCGCAGGCCCTTTTTGAGCAGGACGGTGGTCAGTGTGGCGGTAGTGATCCTTTCGAGCGCCCTGAAGGCCTCGTCGTCCCGGAAAGGCTCGCGGGCTAGCGTCGTCATCTGCGTTCTCCGATTGCCCGCGCAAATGGCGCGGCCGGTTTACACAATAAGCGCAAACCGGCCGAAACCAAAGCATGACAGTACCGTCAGCGGGCTACCGCCAGGCGGTGAGGATGCGCCAGGCCAGCCGCGCCGCCACACGCGCGCCATGGTTGTCGATGTCGAAGTCCGGGTTGGCCTCGGCCAGATCCGCCAGCCGCAGCTTGCCACTTGCGGCCACATGCGTGACGATGCGTTCGACCACTTCCAGTGGCACGCCATAGGCTGCCGGCGCCGACACTCCGGGCATCACCGCAGCGGGCAACACATCCAGATCCACGGTCAGATAGACATGACTGACCTGCTCCAGCAGCCGATCAACATCGGCCAGGCGTGCCGCCAGATCAGTTTCGCGCATGTCCACATCCTCGACCCAGAAGGCTCCCACTTCCCGGGCCCGGTCAAAGAGAGCCACGGTATTGCTCAGGCGCGACACGCCAAGGCAGGCGTATTGCACGGGCAGCCCCCGCTGCGCGCATAGCGTGACCACCTGATCGAATGGCGTGCCCGAGCTTGCCGGACGACCGGTGCGCAGATCGAAATGGGCATCCAGGTTTAGTACCAGTACGGCGGCCTCGTCGCCGCTGGCATCCAGCCATTGGCGCAAGCCCATGAAGCTGCCCCAGGCGATTTCATGGCCACCGCCTAAAGCCAGCGTGCGCGCGCCGGCGCTCAACAGACGCGCCACCTCTTTGGCATAGCGTTGCTGCGCATCTTCCAGGTCACTGCCGTCGCAGGCCACATCGCCGGCATCGTGCAGGATATCCAGGCCGTGCACCGGGATGCCGGCCAGCATCCGGCGGATGGCCGCGGGCCCCTGCGCGGCACCCGGTCGACCCTGATTGCGCAACACACCGGCATCGCAGGCAAAACCCAGCAAGGCCGCCTCCCCGGCAGCCGGCTGACGGCCGTCGGCAGCAACGATGTGCGCCATACGGCGCGTGTCGCCGCGCTCGCCGCTGTCGTCGCGGGCGCGCCAAATGGCGGGGACCGCGCCGCTCATGATTGCGAACTCAGCACAGCTTGCAGGAACTCGCGCGTGCGAGGCTCGCGCGGATTGCTGAAAATGGTCTCCGGCGGGCCGGACTCCAGGATCACGCCCCCGTCCATCACCGCCACGACATCGGCCACCTCGCGGGCAAAGCCCATCTCGTGTGTGACCACCATCATCGTCATGCCTTCCTTGGCCAGCAACTTCATGACCTGCAGCACTTCGCCCACCAGTTCCGGATCCAGTGCCGAGGTGGGTTCGTCAAACAGCATGACTTCCGGCTTCATCGCCAGCGCGCGCGCGATGGCCACGCGCTGCTTCTGACCGCCCGACAACGAACCCGGCATGGCCGACGTCTTGTGCGCCAGCCCGACCTTGGCCAGCAGATCATGCGCCAATTGCTCCGCATCGTGGCGCGTCAGGCCGCGCAAGGTGCGCGGACCCACCGTCACGTTGTCCAGCACCGACAGATGCGGAAAGAGATTAAACGACTGGAACACCATGCCCACCTGCATGCGCATGCGGTTCAGTTGGGCTTCCGGCAATTGCTTGCCATGGTCCAGCAGCGCATGGCCGCAAATCTCTATGGTGCCCTTCTGCGCCACTTCCAAGCCATTGCAGCAGCGCAACAGGGTGCTCTTGCCCGAACCGCTAGGCCCGATCACCACGACGACCTACGAGGGTTTGACGTCGAAATCGATGCCGCGCAGCACCTCATGGTCGCCGAAGGCCTTGTGCAGACCACGGATCTTGATCATTTCTTGCGTGCTCATTGCACCATCCCTTCGGCGCGCAAGCGTTGCTCGATCTTGCGCAGAATCATCGTCGTCGCCGTCGTCAACACCAGATACATCAACGCGATCACCAAGTACGTCTCCAGCGAGCGATAGGACACGCTGATGATCTTCTGGCCTTCGTGCATGAGATCGTGGATGGTCAGCAAAGAGACCAGCGCCGAGTTCTTGATCAGGGCGATGAACTCATTGCCCAGCGGAGGAATCATGCGGACCACGGCCTGCGGCAGGATGATGATGCGCATGGCCTGCCCGGACGACATGCCCAGCGAACGGGCCGCTTCGGTCTGTCCGCGATCCACGGACTGAATCGCGCCGCGCACGATCTCCGATACGTAGGCGCCCGAATAAATACCCAGCCCCAGTACGCCGCAAGCAAACGCGGGCAAGACAATGCCGAACTGAGGCAAGCCGAAGAACCAGATGAAAAGCTGCACCAGCAGCGGAGTACCCCGGAAAAACAGCAGGTACGTACTGCACAGGTTGTAGACCACCCGGTTCTTGGGATTGAGCCGGCCCACGCCGACCAGCAGGCCAATCACACAACCGAGCAACAACGAGCAGGCGGTCAGCTCGACGGTGACCAGAGCCCCGTCGAGCAAGGCCCCGAAGTCAGCGAAGACAGGAGAAAAATCCAACATCATTTGGCGGGAGCCTCAAACCACTTGTTGATCAGACGGTCATAGGTGCCGTCAGCCTTGATCTTCTTGAGCGCGGCGTTCATCTCCGCGGTCAGCTCTGGTTTGCTCTTGGGAATGGCGATGCCATATTCCTCGGTGGTGACCTGCTCGGCCAGTACCGTCAGATCCGCCGTGCTCTGGGCAAACAGTTTGGCTGCCGGCTTGCCGGTGACGGCCGCATCGCTGCGACCGATTTGCACGAGGTTGAACATCTCCTGATTCTTCTCGACCTCGATGCGCTGCACCTTGGGCAGGTTGTCGCGCAGGTAGTTGACCGACTTGGTGCCAACCTGCACGGATACCTTGTGACCGTCCAGGTCCTTCACGCTCTTGATCGGACCGTCCTTCTTGGTCACCACGACCAGACCGCCGGCGTAGTACGGATCCGTAAAGTCCACCACCTTCTTGCGGTCATCGGTGATGTAAATGGCCGAGACGGCAATGTCGGCGCGGCCCGCTTGCAGGGCGGGGATCAAACCCTTGAAATCAATGTCGATCCACTCGATCTTTTTGCCCATGGCCTGGCCCAGAGCCTCGACCAGCTCGATGTCAAAGCCGGTGCGTTTGCCGTCTTTGACAAACTCCATCGGCGGGAAGGTGGCATCGGTTACGGCGCGGATGGTATCCGCGGCAAAGGTGCTGCTGCAGGTCAGCGTCAGACCCAGTGTCAGCGCGGCGGTGAGCAGTTGGCGGCGAGTCGTCATGGTGCGTCCTATCGGTCGGAGGTGATACGTGTTACTTAATGGGCCGCCAAGCGGGCGGAAATTCTTTCAGCGGCCGCCACGGTCATGGCGGCCAGGGATTGGGTGCGCGCAGCGGCGCGTGTGGACGGGGCCATGAGCGTGATCGACGCCACGGCCTGCGACGGGCGCCGGAACACCGGCACACTCACGCCCCAGACACCCGCGTCAACTTCACTGTCGGTCATCGCATAACCCTGACGTCGTATGACCAGTAGGTCGCGCTCCAGCGTCGCCAGGTCAGCGCCTGCCGCACCCAGTTCCTCGAGCCGCACCTGCAGGCGGGCTGCCGGCATGAACGCCAGCAACGATTTGGCCGAAGCGCCCTTGACCAGCGGCAGCCCCCGGCCCTTGACGAAGGAGCACCGCAGCGGATGCTGGCTCTCGACCATGTCCAGACACACCGCCTGGTCCTTGACGGCCACCAGCAGACCGACACTTTCGCCGGACTCGGCAGCCAGGCGTGCCATGTCGTCCTGCGATTCCTGGATCAAAAACGACGATTGATCAGAGCCACGCGCCAGTTGTACGCAGGCCGGACCCGGGCCGTAGGCGCCGGCCTGCTCCAGCACGAACCCCCAGCGCTTGAGCAAGGCGATCTGCCGATACAGGGTGCTTTGCGCCAGTCCGGTCTGCTCGGCCAGCGCCGCAATGGTCAGCGGACTTTCGTGACGCGCCAGCGTGGCCAGCACGTACAACACGCGATCCGCGCCCCCTGCAACCTGTTCCTGCATCAAAGCGATCTCTCAGACAGATACCCAATGACGACAGATTATCCATTTTTCTCAAAATACAAATTCAATATTCCCATTTACTGAGAATGCACAGGGAAAACCCCAGTCATATTTCTTGAATTCTGGGTATCCGGACACAAAAAAAGCCCCTTACGGGGCTGGTCGAACAAGGCGTGGCCCGCCGGCGGCCTTCACTCGTAGGTGTTGAGCCGAACGCCGGAGACGCCTTGCACTTGCCCGGCGGGGCTGGGATGGGTGGGCGCGGCAGGAGCCGCAGGCATGGGCGGGGCCACGCGGGACGCGCCCGCCGCGGGCGAACCCCGCTGCGCTTCCCGGGCCTGCCAGGCTTTCTCGGCAATGCGCTGCAACTCCTGCGACAAGGTGCCCCACTTGCCCTCCAGAGCCCAATCGGCGGCGGTCTGGCCTTTGAGGTCCTGGGTGGTCGGGTCCGCGCCCGCATCGAGCAGCACCTGCACCATATCCCGATTACCGGAATAGCCCGCCATCATGAGCGGCGTACGCCCTTCCGACGACGGCGCATTGACCATGGCGCCCTTGGTCAGGAGCATCTTGGCTGTGGCGACTTGACCTTTGGAAGCAGCGTAATGCAGGGGTGTCCAACCCAGCCGGTTGACCTGGGCGCCGCGGGCGATCAATTTGCGTGCCCGCTCGGTCTGGCCCGCCAAGGCCAGGTACATCAGGGGCGTTTCGCCGGCAGGATTCTCGATATTGACGTCCGTGCGAGGGTCCGCGGCCAAGACGTCGAAAACACCCCATGCGCCATCGACGACCGCACGCATGATGGCTGGCTGGCCGTTCTTGAAGCGCACATTGGGGTCGGCGCCCTGTGCGAGCAGGCCCTTCAATTCAGCGGGTCGATCGTTATGCACATAAAACCACCAATTCTGCGGCACCTCCACCTGTTGGGCAGATACCGGGTGACCGGCCAGGGTCAGGGCTAGCAGCGCCGTGGCCGCCAACGCGGACATCTTTATCCTTACCCCCATGCCAACCCCCTTTCAAAGTTGATAGTTTACCTTCAATTATCTTACTATCTTGCTGAAAAGTTTAAAGAAATTCTCGGTCGAAGCATGTGCCACCTCGGCCACCGTACGGCCCTGCAGTTCGGCGATCTTCTCGGCTACATGAATGACCTTGGAGGGGTCATTGAGTTTGCCGCGGTAAGGTACCGGCGCCAGGTAAGGCGAGTCGGTTTCGATCAGCAGCCGGTCCAGCGGCATATTGCGAGCCACCTCGTGCACGATGCCCGCATTCTTGAAGGTCACGATGCCGGATAGCGAAATATGGAAGTTCAGGTCCAGCGCGGCCCGGGCGATCTCCCAGGTCTCGGTGAAACAATGCATCACTCCGCCGATTTCGTCGGCACCCTCTTCTTTGAGAATGCGCACGGTGTCTTCGGCCGAACTGCGCGTATGGATGATCAACGGCAGCCCCGCGCTGCGGGCCGCACGGATATGGCGCCGGAACCGCTCGCGCTGCCAGTCCAGCGGCTCGCTCAGGCGGTAATAGTCCAGCCCCGTCTCGCCTATGGCCACGACCTTGGGATCCTGTGCCAGGCGCACCAGCTCCTCGGGCTGCGGATCGGGCGTGTCCTCATAATCCGGATGCACGCCCACGGACGCCCACAGATTGCGCTGCGGACGGACAAGATCCATCAGACCCGGCCATTCCGGCATGTTGACGCTGACTACCAGCGCATGCGTGACCTGATTGGCCGCCATGCGCTCCAGCACGGCGGGCAGATCGGCGGCCAGCTCCGGGAAATTCAAATGACAATGCGAGTCTACGAACATGGGCAAAAAAATGGCAAAACCTAGCTCTGGCAGGATAGCACCACACGCTGCAGGGCGGCATGGGCGAAGAGTTTGGCATTCAAGGGGTGCCCGGCCAGCCCACGCTGCCGGGTGAGCCAGCGGCCGGTTTCAGCCAATTGAGCCGGCTGCGCACGCGCGGCCACCGTGCCGACCGCCTGGGCCAGGCTGGGGAAATACCGCAAGGCTGCGCCATGCGCGGCCAGGCTCAAATCGGTAAAGAAGCGTTGCAGAGTATCCAGCCACTCGGCCGCAGTCAGCTTCTCCAGTGTCTCGGCCAGCGTCCCCACGTCGGTCGCGCGGCCCGCCGCCAGGCTTTCGACCAGACTGCGCAACCAGGCGGGCACCGGGCTGTCGGACTGCGCGGCCAGACGGCGCGCTGCCAAGGGCGCACCGCCCGCGGCAGCCAGCCAGTCTGCCGCGGGATCCACGCCCTGGGCCTGCAGCCAGGCCAACGCGGTGGCACCATCCGGCGTGGCCAGGGGCAGGCGGCGGCAACGCGACACCAACGTAGGCAACAACCGGTCGGGCGCATCGGCAACAATCAAAAACACCGTGTGGGCTGGTGGCTCCTCCAGCACCTTGAGCAAGGCATTGGCCGCCACCGTGTTCAGCGCCTGCGCCGGGTAGATGAGCGCCACGCGCCAGCCGCCCCGGTGGGTCGCGGTGTTGAACCACGACTCCAGCGCTCGGATCTGATCGATCCGGATCTCCTTGGAGGGTGCCTTCTTGCTGCCCGAAGCCGGGGCCGATTCACCACCGTCATCGGCGATATCGGCCGCTTCAGCGCCTTCTTCGACGGCCAGCGCGTCCGGGCGCACCCGGCGCAGATCGGGGTGATTGCCCGACGCCACCCAGGCACAGGCCGGGCAGGCCCCGCAAGCCAGGCCGTGCTGCGGCGCCTCGCACAGGAGGCTGGCTGCCGCAGCGGCCGCGAAATCCAGCTTGCCTATTCCTGCCGTACCGTGGATGAGCCAGGCATGGGCGAAGCGCTCGCGCTGGCCTAGCCAGGCGCGGGCCGTCTCCAGATGCCAAGGAGCGAATTGAGCCTGACTCATGTCAGATGACGCGCGACAAACTGCTGCAGATCCGCCTGCAGGGTCAGCCTGACGTCTTGCAGCGACTGGCTGGCATCGATGATATGGATACGCTGCGGCTCGGCGGCTGCGCGTGCATGGTAAGCCTGGCGCGTACGCTCGAAAAAAGCCTCCGCTTCCTGCTCGAATCGATCGAGCTGACGCTCGCCCGCCATGCGCGCGCGCGCCACGGACAACGGCACGTCGAACAGCCAGGTCAGATCCGGGCGCAAAGGCGGACGCAGCCACTGTTCAAGTTCGGCCACGCGCGCTGCACCCAGCTCGCGCCCGCCGCCCTGATAGGCGTAGGTGGCATCCGTGTAGCGGTCGCACACCACCCACGCGCCTCGCGCCAGCGCCGGTGCGATCACCTGCCGCAGGTGCTCGCTACGGGCCGCAAACATGATCAGCGTTTCGGTATCCAAACCCATGTCTTCGTTGAGCACCAACTCGCGCAGGCGCTCGCCCAGTGGCGTGCCTCCGGGCTCACGCGTGGCCACCACATCCAGGCCGCGCGCGCGCAGGGTGTCGACCAGCCAGCCGGTGTGAGTGCTTTTGCCGGCACCATCCACACCCTCCAGCGTGATGAAGCGTCCTGTCATCAGTTCTGCCCTTGTCCTAGGATGAAGCGGGATACATTGCGATTGTGTTCCGACAGATTGGCCGAAAACTCGCTCGTGCCATTGCCACGGGAGACAAAATAAAGAAATTTGTGTTTTTCCGGCTGAACCGCGGCGTCCAGCGCTGCGCGGCCGGCGGCCGCAATGGGCGTGGGCGGCAGCCCAGGCCGCGTATAGGTGTTCCAGGGGGTGTCAGTCTGCAGATCGCGCCGACGAATGCGGCCCTGATAGTTTTCACCCATGCCGTAGATCACCGTCGGGTCGGTCTGCAGCATCATGCCCAGGCGCAGCCGGTTGGCGAATACGCCTGAGATGCGCGCGCGCTCCGGCCCGTGGCCGGTTTCCTTCTCGACGATGGACGCCATGATCAACGCCTCATAGGGCGTGGCCATCGGCAGATCCGGATCCCGCTTGAGCCATGCCGAGGCCAGCACCCGCTGGCCCTCCTGATAGGCCCGGCGCAGAATATCGAAATCGGTACTGCCCGGCGTGAAAACGTAGGTGTCGGGAAAGAACATCCCCTCGGGATGCTTGATCTGCGCACCCAGCCGGTCCATCAATGCTTCGTCGCTGACGTCGCCCAGCGTCTGCTTGACGTCGGGATGCTCGCGCAACGCCGCACGAATCTGCCGGAAGGTCCAGCCTTCCAGGAAGGTCACCTGGCGCTGGGACATATCGCCACGAGCCAATCGCTCCAGCAGCAGCCAGGGGGTATCGCCGCTGATGGCCTGATACCCGCCGGCCTTGATCTGCTTGTCGCGCTCGGACAGCCGCGCCATCCAGACAAACCCCGGCTCCCAGACCGGCACGCCCGCCGCGTTCAACGCACGCGCGATCGCGCGTGGCGTAGCACCAGGATCGACAACGAAGTCCACCCGGTCTGCCGCCAGCCGCATGGGCTGGTTCATCCAGTACCAGGCGCCGGCCACCGTCGCACCGACGGCCAGCGTCACTACCAGCAGAACCAGCAAAAAATAAAAACCAAAGCGTTTTTTCATAAGAGTGCGCAGTTTAAAGGATCGTGGCCTGCCTCGCCGCCGGTCGGGCTCATGGTCATGGTGCATCGGGCACCCGCACACGGGTATCATGAGGCGTTTGCACAACCCGCTCGCCACGCCAGCCTCAGTCATGCACCCACTGACCGATTCGATCGCCCTCCGCCCCGAAGGTTCGCCGCTTTTCACCCCCTTGCCAAGCTTGCGCGTACTGACTGCTGCCGGCGCGGATGCCCTGAACTTTCTGCACGGGCAATTAACCCAGGATGTCACCGGTTTGCCGGCCGACGGCGCCCGCTTTGCCGGGTATTGCACGGCCAAAGGCCGGCTGCTGGCCACGCTGGTCCTGTGGCGCGATGGCCCGGAGTCCCTGCAAGCCCTCGTGCGCGCCGATCTGGCCGAGGCGCTGGCCAAGCGCTTGTCGATGTTCGTGTTACGCGCAAAGGTCAAGATCAGCCTGACCGAACGCGCCATCGCTGGGGTGAGCGCCAACCCCTCGGACCTGGACGCGCTGTCGCAGGCCGCCGGCGGCGCACTGCCCACCGTGGCCTGGGCGCGTGCCGAGTTGCCCAGCGGCACCTGGATCACCGCCCCTGGCACGGGTCTGCGTTGGTGGTGGGTGGCTGATGCCGATCAGATCCAGCACCACGGCTCGGCCCTGGCAGCCGTGCTGGGTCTGGCCGACGAGGATAGCTGGCGCGCCGCCGATCTGGCCGCCGGCCTGCCCTGGATTGCCGCGGCAACGCAGGACCTCTTCATTCCGCAGACCGTCAACCTCGAACTGATCGGCGGAGTCAGCTTTACCAAAGGCTGTTACCCCGGACAGGAAGTAGTAGCGCGCAGCCACTATCGCGGCACGGTCAAACGCCGCATGGCATGCGGCGTGACGGCGCTGCCCGTGCCCGCGCCCGGCGTGGACATCTATGACGCGGCCGAGCCGGGCGAGCCGGTAGGGCGCGTCGTCGACGCTGCCCGAGCCGGTGATGCCGCCAGCCTGCTTTTCGAAACCACGCTGGCGGCCCTGCCCGGCAATCAGCTACGCCTGGGCGCGCCGGATGGCCCGGCCATCGCTCTGACCGAGCTGCCCTACTCCATTCAGCCGCAATGAACCGATAGCGTCCCGGCACGCCCTAAGCAATAGCCGGATCCTTGACCGTGGTGCGATGCATGTAGCGATCGCCGTGAGCTTTGTAATTGGCAACGGCGTAATGCAGATTGCATCGATTATCCCACATAACAAGGTCATGCAGATGCCAGGTGTGGCGATACACATTCTCGGAGCTGATCGCGTGCTCGAACAACATTTCCAAAATGGCCGCGCTCTCTGAGGCACCCATGCCGATGATGTGTGATGTAAAGCCGGGATTAACGAAAAGCGCTTTGCGGCCGCTTTGCGGATGTACTTTCACCACCGGATGGACTGCTCTCTTGGCGGCCGCTTCATCCAGCCGGCCGGCAAACTCTTTGGCATAGCTGGTTCGCATGACCGCCGCTGCGAGGCTGTGCTCGGCTTGCAGGCCCTCAAGCATCTGTCTAATGGGAGCCGACAGGCTCTCGAAAGCACGGTACATATCGCAGAACATCGTGTCACCGCCGACTGAAGGAATCTCCAGGGCATAGAGCAGCCAGCCCCGCGGCGGATTGGCTTGCCAGGACGCATCCGAGTGCCAATACGTGCCGGCGTCCTCCCTGCCTGCCGGTTTTCCATCGATCTTTTTGTTCGACACCCGAAAGATTGCCGGATGCCCGGGTAGATAGTAATGCGCCAGGGCCTGATTATTGGTGGCGCCCCCGACATAGACTTCGCCAAAATTGGCCGAGAAAGCAACGTGCTGTTCCGGGCTAAGTTGTTGGTTCCGGAATACCAACACACCGTTGGCATCTAGCCAAGCCTGACGGATGGCGCGCGCGTCGGCCGCATCCAGCGGTTCAGAAAGATTGACTCCCTCGGCGGCCAAGCCAAAACCGGGGGACAGGGGTCGGAAGCTGACGCTCATGATTACACCTCGTGAAATGTGAGCCGTCAGTGTGTTTTACTGGAAACGACACGTCTAATTGATTAAATTTCGTTTTTCATTAATTTATATTTTGATCAATCCAAATTGTCATGGAATTACGCGACCTGCGTTACTTCGAAGTCATCGCCGAACTCGGTAACGTGGGCCATGCCGCGCAAATGCTGCACCGGACGCAGCCGGCGCTCAGCAGCAGTATCCGCCGCCTGGAGGCCAGCTGCGGCAACGCCTTGTTCGAACGCTCCGGACGCGGGCTGCGGCTCACTCCGGCTGGCGAAGTATTGCTGCGCTGGGCAAAGCGCCTGAAACACGACGTTCAGGATGCCAAGCGCGAGATGACCGATCTCGGTCAGGGCATCAGGGGACATGTCAGGCTGGGCATCGTGCCCACTGCCGCCCAATTCATCCTGCCGGCGGCCGTCAAGCAGTTGCTACGCACGTCGCCAGGCGTCACGCTCTCGACCGTGGTGGGTGTGCGCGACGAGCTGACGGTGCTGCTGAGTGCCGGAGAAATCGATCTGATGGTCATCTCGGAGCACAGCGCGCAGGCCGGCTTCGTATCGGAGCCCTTGCATAGCGACCACGTTGTAGTGGTGGCTTGTGCAAACCATCCGCTGTTGCAACAAGCAAAGCTCACGCTCAAGGATATGACCCACTACGACTGGGTGTTGCAGCAACCAGGCTCACCCACGCGAGCCTGGATAGACCAAACCTTCGACAGTCACAATCTGCCCAGGCCGCGCGTGCGCCTCGAGACAACCATGTTGCTCATGCTGCCTGCGCTGATCGCCGCCACCGATTGGTTGGGCTTTTTTTCGGTTCATCGCGGAATAGCGTGGAGCCGTGCTTGATTGCCGTTACGCTTGATCCTTGATTTTTCAAGGATCAAGGCCGGGATCATGCTGGACCGCAAGACGATCGAGAGGTTGGGTGGGTGGGAAGGTTATCGGGTGGAGCGGGTCGTGTGGCCTGAAGGTGAGAGCCGGACGGTCACGATTTACCTGAAGCCTTCAGCGCGAACGATGCACTGCGAGCACTGCGGCAACCGATGTCGGCAGGTGCATGAGACGACCACGCGCCGGGTGCGGGATCTGCCGCTAATGGCGCTGCGAGTGACGCTGGTAGTGCCGCGTCGGCGGGTCTGGTGCGAGCAGTGCGGTGGACCGCATCTGGAGAGGCTGAGCTGGCTGGGCCGTTACCAGCGAGTGACCGACCGGCTGGCCGAGGCGGTCAGCCAGTTGCTTGAGTCCAGCAACATTCTGGCCGTGGCGCGCTTCTTCCAACTGGGTTGGCACACGGTCAAGGCGCTGGACAAGGCCCTGCTGCGACGGGCGATCCAAGAGCCGGACTGGAGCCAGATCCACTACCTAGCGATGGACGAGTTCGCTCTACACAAGGGCCATCGTTATGCCACGGTCGTTGTCGATCCGATCCGCCGTCAGGTGCTATGGATCGGTGATGGCCGCTCGCGCGAGACGGCCAGAGCCTTCTTCGAACAACTGCCAACTGGGGTTGCCCAGCAGATCCGGGCCGTAGCGATCGACATGACGACGGCCTATGAGCTGGAGATCCAGGCCAACTGCCCCAACGCCGAGATCGTCTACGACCTGTTCCACGTCGTGGCCAAGTACGGCCGTGAAGTG
This sequence comes from Bordetella holmesii, assembly GCF_020735985.1. Classification (NCBI taxonomy): domain Bacteria; kingdom Pseudomonadati; phylum Pseudomonadota; class Betaproteobacteria; order Burkholderiales; family Alcaligenaceae; genus Bordetella; species Bordetella holmesii. The sequence goes on along the minus strand of NZ_CP085973.1, from coordinate 1,559,671 downwards.
ATAGACCGGGTGCGTGTAGACCAAGCGAACCAGTTGCGGCACGACAAGCCGGCCCGCCGGGTGATCAAGTCCAGTCGCTGGCTACTGCTGCGCAATCGCAAAAACCTCGATCCGTGCCAATCGGTAAAGTTGGACGAGTTGCTCCAGGCCAACCAGCCCTTGCTCACCGCTTATCTGATGCGCGATGAGCTCAAACAGCTGTGGTTCTACCAACACCCCGGCTACGCCCGCCAGGCATGGGATCACTGGCTGCAACAGGCTCAGGGCAGCGGCATCGCCGCCTTGGCTCACTTCGCGCTCAAGCTAAAAGCCTATCTGCACGGGATTCTGTCTCGCTGTCGCCACCGGCTCAACACCAGCATCGTCGAGGGCATCAACAACACCATCAAAGTCATCAAGCGCCGCGCCTACGGCTACCGCGATCAGGAGTACTTCTTCCTCAAGATCCGGTCTGCATTCCCCGGTATTCCTCGATGAACCTTTTTTTCACGCCATCACCTTAGCCAGCCACTCATTAAAGACGTGTTGCGCGAAGTACCGCTGACTCAGACGACCATGCATCGGCAACTGGTCGTCACGTACCGCGAAGGCGCCTACATCGCGCCGGCCGCCGCCCTGCTCGTTGAATGCCTGCGCGGGGAGCAGGCCGTCGCCGCCTCAAAACCGGGTTCTCGATAGCGCTGCCCGCGCCGACCTCAGACCGCGACGTTGAACAACGCTCCCACGCCTGCGGTCAGTGCCATGGCGGCCGCGCCCAACAGGGTCACTCGTAACGCGGCCCGCCAGATGGGCGCCCCCCCGGCGCGCGCGGCAATCGCCCCCAGCACGCCCAATCCCAGGATCGACGCTACCGAGACCGCTGGAATCACCAGGCCAGCCGACGCGGCCATCGCCACGGCCAGCGGCAACGCCGCGCCGCTGGCAAACGCCCCGGCCGAGGCCAGGGCGGCCTGCACGGGCTTGGCGCGGTTGTAGATCGAAATCCCCAGTTCGTCGCGAGCGTGCGCATCCAGCGCGTTGTGCCGCGTCAATTGCTCCGCTACGGCGCGGGCGATTTCCGGAGCCACATCGCGCTCGACGTAAATCCCCGTGAGTTCTTCGAGTTCCTGCGCCGAGTTCACGCGCAACGCACGTTGCTCGATGCGAAGGTCTGCCGCCTCGATATCGGCCTGCGAATGCACCGAAACATATTCGCCGGCCGCCATGGATAGAGCGCCGGCCACCAGCGCGGCCATGCCCGAAGTAAGAATGACCTGATCAGAAGCCTGCGCGGCGGCGACCCCGATGATCAGGCTGGCCGTCGAGACCATGCCATCGTTGGCGCCCAGCACGGCGGCGCGCAGCCAGTTGGCACGAAAAATACGGTGATGTTCGGCGGCGGGCATGCGGACTCCAGGCTCTGGGCAACGCGAGTATAGGCTCTCCAGCAGGTGCCACTGGCCAAGCGCTGCGGCCTGGTAGCTGCATGACCGCTGCCGCCGTCCTCACTCGCGTTCGTTGGCAAACAGATTGACGATGCTGGAGAAGTCCAGCCGACCGCTGCCCCCATTGCTGTGCAGACTGTACAGATTGCGCGCCAATTCGCCCAGGGGAATGGAAGAGCGCGACCCCAGGGCTGACTCGGCTGCCAGTCTCAGATCCTTGAGCATCAGATCCACCCCGAAGTCGCCGGCATACCCCTTGGAGGCCGGGGCGTGCTCCATGACGCCGGGCCAGGGGTTATACAGCTCGGTCGCCCAATTGCGGCCGGAACTCTTGGCGATAATGTCGGACAGCACTTTGGGATCAAGGCCGTTGGCCACGCCCAGCGCCAGCGCCTCCGAGGTGCCGGCCATCAGAATGCCCAGGAGCATGTTGTTGCAGATCTTGGCGACCTGACCCGCACCCGCATCGCCCGCATGAAAAATATTTTTGCCCATTTTCTCGAGCACGGGGCGCGCACGCTCCAGCACAGCAACCGCGCCGCCCACGATAAAGGTCAAGGACCCCGCCACGGCGCCCCCCGTGCCACCCGAGACCGGCGCATCGATCATCTCCAACCCACGAGCCGAGGCGGCGGCAGCGACCTTGCGCGAAGACTCCGGTGCGATCGTGCTGCAGTCGATGACCAGCGCGCCGGCCTCGATCTTGCCCAAGAGGTCGCTGCCCAGGTAGAGCCCTTCGACGTGCTTGCTGGCCGGCAACATGGTGATGACGATCTCGGCGCCAGTGACGGCCGCATCAGCACTGGTTGCGGCGCTCGCACCCGCCGCCGTCAATGTGCCCACGGCCTCGGCAACCAGGTCGTAGACCACGACTTGATGCCCTGCCTTGACCAGATTCAGCGCCATGGGCGCGCCCATATTGCCCAGACCGATAAATGCAATACTGCTCATGATGCCTGTCTCCTGCCTGTGGTTTCTTTGTTTTGAAGGGGGGCTCACGCGAAGCGTGGCCCCAGATCGGCCAGTGGATGCGGGACACCCTCGGGCCAGGACTCAGTAAAAAACTGCTGCACCCAGGCCTCATCGGCCTGCACCAGCGAGGCCGGCCGCCACTGGGGCTGCTTGTCCTTGTCGATCAGCAGCGCGCGTATGCCCTCTTGAAAATCACCTTCGGCCACGCAGGCCAATGCCGCCACATACTCGGCGCGGAACACATCCTCCAGTGAACGCAGGCGCATACGCTGCAACAGCGTGAAAGCCAGGCGCGCCGACCCCGGCGCACCGGCCAGCATGGTCTTGGCCGCGCGCGTCATCCACGGATCCGCGTGATCTTTCAGGCGGGCAATGTCTTCGTAGATCTCGTCCAGACGATTGCTGCCGCACACACTGTTGATCTGGAACGCGTGCTGGCGCAGCGGCCCGGGCTCCAACGGCGCTGCGGGCTCGTGCGCCATCAATGACTGGCGCAGCAGTCCATCATTGATAGACCGCGGCGCCACGTTTGCGCTGCCGTGCCCGTCTGGCTGGGTCGCCCACGGCTGGTGCAGCAGCGCTTCGCAAAATGCCGGCCAAACGCTTGAATCGAGCCGAAAATCCGCCATGCCCGCGTAAATCGCATCCGAGGCATTCAGGTTGGCACCCGTCAAGGCCAGAAACAGGCCTGCGCGGCCGGGCATGCGATTGAGCAGCCAGGTACCGCCTACGTCCGGAAACAATCCAATGGTGCTCTCCGGCATGGCCACGCGCGACGTCTCGCTGACCACCCGGTGACTGGCGCCCATCATCAACCCCACCCCGCCGCCCATCACAATGCCGTGCCCCCAGCACAGAATGGGCTTGGGATAGGTATGAATGCGAAAATCCAAGCGGTACTCACGCTCGAAGAAATCGCGCGCATGGGTATTGGCCCAGGGGCCCTGCCCCTTGTGTTCGAGCATGCTGGCATACAGGCCGTGCAGATCTCCACCGGCACAAAAGGCCTTTTCGCCCGCGCCCTGCAGAATCACCATGGCCACCGCCGGATCCCGGGCCCAGGCGCGCAACTGTGCATCCAGCAGATCGACCATCTCCAGCGACAGGCCATTGAGCGTCTGAGGCGCATTAAGCGTGGCAACGCCCAACCGCGCCCCATTGTCGGCGACCCGCTCGTCAAACAGCACCACATTGCTCATCGAATATCCACTCCCTTGTCCAGCAACTGACGGGCCACGATCACACGCATGATCTCGTTGGTGCCCTCCAGTATCTGATGCACACGAGTATCGCGCACCAGGCGTTCCAGAGGATAGTCCCGCAGATACCCATATCCGCCATGAATCTGCTGCGCGTCCAGACAGATCTGGAACCCCATGTCGGTCGCAAAGCGCTTGGCCATGGCGCAATAGGTCCCCGCATCGGCCGACCCACTGTCGAGCTTGCAGGCGGCCAGACGCACCATCTGCCTGGCTGCCACCAGGTGGGTAGCCATATCCGCAAGCTTGAACTGCAAGGCCTGGAACTCCGCCAACTTGCGATTGAACTGCCGCCTTTCGTCCATATAACGACGCGCCGCATCCAGCGCGCCTTGCGCTGCGCCCACCGAGCAGGTCCCGATATTGATGCGCCCGCCATCGAGCCCCTTCATGGCGATCTTGAAGCCCTCGCCCTCGGCACCGAGCAGGTAATGTGCCGGCACCCGCACGTTTTCGAAGGTGATGGGCCGTGTGGACTGACTGTTCCAGCCCATTTTTGCTTCCTTGCGGCCGTAGCTGATGCCGGCGGCGTCGGCCGGCACCGCAAACGCCAAAACGCCGCCCGGCCCGGCCCCGCCCGTGCGCGCCATGACCACCAGCAAATCGGTATCGCCGCCGCCGGAGATAAAGGCCTTGGCGCCGTTGATCAGAAAATCGCCACCATGACGTTCGGCCCGCGTGACCAGGGAAGCGGCATCCGAGCCCGCATTGGGTTCGGTCAGGCAATAGGAAGCCAGTTTCTGCCCACTGGCCAACGGCTCCCCTCATTCCTGGCGCAGGTCATCAGTACCCCACTTCCCCACCATCCAGGTGGCCATATTGTGAATCGTGAGAAAGGCCGTCGTGGAGGGATCCACCGCGGCCATTTCTTCGAAGACGAGCGTGGCGTCGAGCCGGGGCAGGCCCAGGCCGCCTATGTCTTCACTGGCGTAGATCGCACAAAAGCCCAGGGCGCCGGCGCGGGCGAAGGCCTCGCGCGGAAAGATGCCCTCGGCATCCCAATGCGCCGCATGTGGCGCGAGTTCACCCTGCGCATAGTCCCGCGCGGCCTGGGCAAAGGCGCGCTGCTCCTCGGTGAGTTCAAGGTCCACCGCTGTCTCCTCAAATGGGTATGGTCCATCTCTGAGCGCACCAGTCTGACAACCCGTGCGCCGTCATTTGTGCATGACGTTAACGTAAACGTAAATCACAGGCAAGACATGCCAGGCGGCAGACAACGCGGAGAAAGCGGGAAGAAACCGCCGGCCAGGCGCGGCGTTACGGCAGGGCTAGAGCAGGCCGGCTGGCCGCTGGCGCTCGCCGGCCTTACTGACTCGTGCGCGACGATGCTCGGCGCGGCGCCGGCGCGACTCTTTGGGATCGAAGGTCAGCGCCCGGTAGATTTCCACTCTGTCGCCAGGATGTAGCCGCGTATGGGCCTCGGCGCGCTGGCCATATATCCCCAAGCCCTGCTGCCAGGGGTCGATGTCGGGAAAGGCCTGGCCAAACCCGCTCGCCATCAACGCCTCGCCTACGGTGGCGCCGGCCGGTAGCGTCAACTCGCGCATCCAGACACCGCTGGCCTGCGCATGGCAGACCGTCACGCGCAGCTCATTCGCCATAGACCTGCTGCGCCCGCTTGGTGAACGATTCGATGAAACTGGTGGCGATGCGATTGAACACCGGCCCGACGACCATCTCCAGCGCACGATTGGAAAAGGCGTACTCCAGGGTGAACAATACCTTGCAGGCGTCCTCGGCCAGCGGTTGGAAGACCCAATGGCCCACCAGACTGGAAAAAGGCCCATCAACCAGCTCAAGATCGATGCGGTTCGGGTAGTCGTGGGTGTTCCGCGTGGTAAAACGCTGCTTCATCCCGGCAAAGCTGATCAATACGGAAGCCTGCATGCCGTGCTCGCTGCGCGACTGCACCTCGGTGCCGCCGCACCAAGGCATGAATTCAGGGTACTTTTCCACGGCGGCAACCAGGTCGAACATCTGGGCCGCGCTGTAGGGAACCAGGACGGAGCGTTGTACTTTGTGCATCGCCTATCGCAAATCGCTAGAATGATCAGATTTTACCGGCATTGCGCGCCCCATTCATTGCGTCTATGAGCATTATTGATAATCGCAAGGCCACGCACGACTATTTCATCGAAGACCGATACGAGGCCGGCATCGTGCTACAGGGCTGGGAGGTCAAGGCCATTCGTGCCGGCCGCGTCCAGCTCAAGGAGAGTTACGTCATCGTCCGCGATGGCGAACTTTACCTGCTCGGCATGCATGTCAGCCCGCTGGCCACGGCTTCGACCCACATTCACCCCGATGCCGTGCGCACGCGCAAGCTGCTGCTCAAGGCCGAGGAGATTCACAAACTGATCGGCAAAGTCGAGCAGCGCGGCTTTACGCTCGTGCCGTTGAACCTGCATTACAAGAACGGCCGCATCAAGCTGGACTTCGCTCTGGGCCGCGGCAAAAAGCTCTACGACAAACGCGATACGGCGCGCGAGAAAGACTGGGAGCGTGAGCGGGAGCGTGTCATGAAGCACGATACGCGCCGCCGCGACGACTAGGTGTGAAGATTCAATAGGTTGTATGCATGGTTCATCCGAACCGGATTTGAGAAACTGGAAATCGCCAACCCCCCAGTTCACTCAAGGAGCCCGGCCGGATGAACACCCATAAGCATGCCCGATTGACCTTCCTACGTCGCCTCGAAATGGTCCAGCAATTGATCGCCCATCAAGTTTGTGTGCCTGAAGCGGCCCGCGCCTATGGGGTCACCGCGCCGACTGTGCGCAAATGGCTGGGCCGCTTCCTGGCTCAGGGCCAGGCGGGCTTGGCCGATGCGTCCTCGCGCCCGACGGTCTCGCCCCGAGCGATTGCGCCGGCCAAGGCGCTGGCTATCGTGGAGCTGCGCCGCAAGCGGCTGACCCAAGCGCGCATCGCCCAGGCGCTGGGCGTGTCAGCCAGCACCGTCAGCCGCGTCCTGGCCCGCGCCGGTCTGTCGCACCTGGCCGACCTGGAGCCGGCCGAGCCGGTGGTGCGCTACGAGCATCAGGCCCCCGGCGATCTGCTGCACATCGACATCAAGAAGCTGGGACGTATCCAGCGCCCTGGCCACCGGGTCACGGGCAACCGACGCGATACCGTTGAGGGGGCCGGCTGGGACTTCGTCTTCGTGGCCATCGATGACCACGCCCGCGTGGCCTTCACCGACATCCACCCCGACGAGCACTTCCCCAGCGCCGTCCAGTTCCTCAAGGACGCAGTGGCCTACTACCAGCGCCTGGGCGTGACCATCCAGCGCTTGCTCACCGACAATGGCTCGGCCTTTCGCAGCCGCGCCTTCGCCGCGCTGTGCCATGAGCTGGGCATCAAGCACCGCTTTACCCGACCTTACCGCCCACAGACCAATGGCAAGGCCGAACGCTTCATCCAGTCGGCCTTGCGTGAGTGGGCTTACGCTCACACCTACCAGAACTCCCAACACCGAGCCGATGCCATGAAATCCTGGCTACACCACTACAACTGGCATCGACCCCACCAAGGCATCGGGCGCGCTGTACCCATCTCCAGACTCAACCTGGACGAATACAACCTATTGACAGTTCACAGCTAGCTGTGAAGATTCAATAGGTTGTATGCATGGTTCATCCGAACCGGATTTGAGAAACTGGAAATCGCCAACCCCCCAGTTCACTCAAGGAGCCCGGCCGGATGAACACCCATAAGCATGCCCGATTGACCTTCCTACGTCGACTCGAAATGGTCCAGCAATTGATCGCCCATCAAGTTTGTGTGCCTGAAGCGGCCCGCGCCTATGGGGTCACCGCGCCGACTGTGCGCAAATGGCTGGGCCGCTTCCTGGCTCAGGGCCAGGCGGGCTTGGCCGATGCGTCCTCGCGCCCGACGGTCTCGCCCCGAGCGATTGCGCCGGCCAAGGCGCTGGCTATCGTGGAGCTGCGCCGCAAGCGGCTGACCCAAGCGCGCATCGCCCAGGCGCTGGGCGTGTCAGCCAGCACCGTCAGCCGCGTCCTGGCCCGCGCCGGTCTGTCGCACCTGGCCGACCTGGAGCCGGCCGAGCCGGTGGTGCGCTACGAGCATCAGGCCCCCGGCGATCTGCTGCACATCGACATCAAGAAGCTGGGACGTATCCAGCGCCCTGGCCACCGGGTCACGGGCAACCGACGCGATACCGTTGAGGGGGCCGGCTGGGACTTCGTCTTCGTGGCCATCGATGACCACGCCCGCGTGGCCTTCACCGACATCCACCCCGACGAGCGCTTCCCCAGCGCCGTCCAGTTCCTCAAGGACGCAGTGGCCTACTACCAGCGCCTGGGCGTGACCATCCAGCGCTTGCTCACCGACAATGGCTCGGCCTTTCGCAGCCGCGCCTTCGCCGCGCTGTGCCATGAGCTGGGCATCAAGCACCGCTTTACCCGACCTTACCGCCCACAGACCAATGGCAAGGCCGAACGCTTCATCCAGTCGGCCTTGCGTGAGTGGGCTTACGCTCACACCTACCAGAACTCCCAACACCGAGCCGATGCCATGAAATCCTGGCTACACCACTACAACTGGCATCGACCCCACCAAGGCATCGGGCGCGCTGTACCCATCTCCAGACTCAACCTGGACGAATACAACCTATTGACAGTTCACAGCTAGCCCCGACCACTTTGCTGTTGATGACCGCGCTGGCGTCGCTGATCGGGCTTTGCGTGCTGGGGTCGCTGTGGCGCAGCGGCATGCCCGGTATACGCGAGGCCATGAGTGGCCACGTGACCACCATCCTGGCCATGCTGCTGATGGCGCAGCAGGCGTGGGCACCACAGTGGCTGGGCATCCTGGTGGCCAATATGCTGTATGCGCTGGGCGGCGGCCTGTTCGTGCTGGGTGTGCGCCGCTTCCTGGGCCAGGGCGTGTCGTGGCGGCTGATGCTCGCCTCGGTTGGGGTTTTCGTGGTGGGGCTGGCGTTCTACACGTACGTCACGCCGGATGTCGGCGCGCGCATCGTGCTGGCCTCGCTCATCTACACCGTGCTGCTCATCGTGCTGGTCTGGTCGGTGTGGGTGTCGCGTCGAGAACGCTTTGCCTACGGTCATATCTTCATGCTGTGCCTGGCTTCGGCCGGTATCGTGGGCCATGCCACGAGGCTGGTGATCTACGCCTTGGGGCTCGACGCCGTGCCGGATCTGCTCACGCCCACGCGGCTGAATGTCGTGTTTCTGTCTTTGGGAGTCGTTGTCATGCCCAGTTTGACGCTGGGTCTGATCATGATGATCCACGATCGCATGCTGATCGTGCGGGAGCGCGAGGCCAACACGGATTTCCTGACAGGCGTGATGTCGCGCAAGGCCTGGTGGCATGCTGCGCTGGAGATGGGCCAGCATGCCCGCGACACGGGCAGGCCCATGGCCTTGCTGGTGCTGGACATCGACCATTTCAAGAAGGTCAACGACAGCATGGGGCACGCGGCCGGGGACGCCGTGCTGCGGCATTTTGCGGTGGTGGCCGGCGCGCTGCTGCGTCCGGGCGATGCGCTCGGGCGCCTGGGCGGAGAGGAATTTATTGCCGCCATGCCGGATCTCAGCGTGCTGGAGGCCCAGGCCCTGGCCGCCCGCATGCTTGCCGTGTTGGGCACCATGCCCTGTCAGTACGGCGATCGCCAGTTGCGCTACACCTTCAGCGGCGGCGTGGCAGCCTGGGACGGGGTCGAGAGCCTGACCGTGGCGATGGAGCGGGCGGACCGGGCGCTGTATCGCGCCAAGGCAGGCGGTCGCAGCAGGGTAGACCTGGCCTACCCCGAGGCGGCCTAGTTGTGAACTGTCAATAGGTTGTATTCGTCCAGGTTGAGTCTGGAGATGGGTACAGCGCGCCCGATGCCTTGGTGGGGTCGATGCCAGTTGTAGTGGTGTAGCCAGGATTTCATGGCATCGGCTCGGTGTTGGGAGTTCTGGTAGGTGTGAGCGTAAGCCCACTCACGCAAGGCCGACTGGATGAAGCGTTCGGCCTTGCCATTGGTCTGTGGGCGGTAAGGTCGGGTAAAGCGGTGCTTGATGCCCAGCTCATGGCACAGCGCGGCGAAGGCGCGGCTGCGAAAGGCCGAGCCATTGTCGGTGAGCAAGCGCTGGATGGTCACGCCCAGGCGCTGGTAGTAGGCCACTGCGTCCTTGAGGAACTGGACGGCGCTGGGGAAGCGCTCGTCGGGGTGGATGTCGGTGAAGGCCACGCGGGCGTGGTCATCGATGGCCACGAAGACGAAGTCCCAGCCGGCCCCCTCAACGGTATCGCGTCGGTTGCCCGTGACCCGGTGGCCAGGGCGCTGGATACGTCCCAGCTTCTTGATGTCGATGTGCAGCAGATCGCCGGGGGCCTGATGCTCGTAGCGCACCACCGGCTCGGCCGGCTCCAGGTCGGCCAGGTGCGACAGACCGGCGCGGGCCAGGACGCGGCTGACGGTGCTGGCTGACACGCCCAGCGCCTGGGCGATGCGCGCTTGGGTCAGCCGCTTGCGGCGCAGCTCCACGATAGCCAGCGCCTTGGCCGGCGCAATCGCTCGGGGCGAGACCGTCGGGCGCGAGGACGCATCGGCCAAGCCCGCCTGGCCCTGAGCCAGGAAGCGGCCCAGCCATTTGCGCACAGTCGGCGCGGTGACCCCATAGGCGCGGGCCGCTTCAGGCACACAAACTTGATGGGCGATCAATTGCTGGACCATTTCGAGTCGACGTAGGAAGGTCAATCGGGCATGCTTATGGGTGTTCATCCGGCCGGGCTCCTTGAGTGAACTGGGGGGTTGGCGATTTCCAGTTTCTCAAATCCGGTTCGGATGAACCATGCATACAACCTATTGAATCTTCACAGCTAGCATGGCGGATCAATGGCGGCGCAGGGCGCCAGAACGACTCAATCAGGTACGGGTGGACTTAACAATCGTCATCGCCGAAGCGACCAACCCACCGACGTCAGACAGGTTGGAAGGCAGAATGAGCGTATTGCCTTCTTTGGCCACTTCGCCAAAGGCCTCGACATAACGCTCGGCGACCTTGAGGTTTACTGCCTCCATGCCCCCCGGTTGGCGTACGGCATCGCCCACTTGGGTGATGGCCTTGGCCGTGGCCTCGGCAATCGCCAGGACCGCAGCCGCCTCGCCCTGCGCCTTATTGATCTGCGCCTGTTTCTCGCCCTCGGAGCGCGCGATGGCCGCTTCACGCTCGCCCGTGGCGATATTGATCTGCTCCTGGCGGCGGCCTTCGGACGCGGCAATGAGAGCCCGTTTCTCGCGCTCGGCCGTGATCTGCGCCTGCATGGCACGCAGGATTTCGGCCGGAGGCGTCAGATCCTTGATTTCATAGCGCAGGACTTTCACACCCCAATTCAAGGCCGCCTCATCCAGCGAGGCCACGATGGTCGTATTGATGAAGTCGCGCTCCTCAAAGGTGCGGTCCAGTTCCAGCTTGCCGATCACCGAGCGCAACGTCGTCTGCGACAGTTGCGTGATGGCCGAAATATAGTTCGACGAACCATACGAAGCACGCATGGCGTCAGTGACCTGGAAATACAGCACGCCATCGACCTGCAACTGCGTGTTGTCACGCGTGATGCAGACCTGGCTGGGCACATCGAGCGGAATTTCCTTGAGCGAATGTTTGTAGGCCACCCGCTCGATAAAGGGAATCACAAAGTCCGCGCCCGGAGAGAGCACGCGATCGAATTTGCCCAACCGCTCGACCACCCAGGCATGTTGCTGAGGCACGATGGCAATGGCCTTGATGACTACCAGAAGCGCCAGGACGACGACGACCACCAGCACCGTGGTTGATGTATCAAACAGCATGATTCCCCCTACAAATGAGCTGGCGCCGCATCAGCGCGCCGGGTGAGACTTGGGTGCCAGCACCAGTACCGCACCCTGAATTTCGGTGATGACGTGAAGGCCCGATTGCCGCGGTTGGCCGGCGGCCAACTGAGCCTGCCATGACGCGCCGCGGTACTGAACACGTGCCTCGCCTGTTGCCGACCATGCTTCGACGCTGACGGTCTGCCCGATATCCAGATTGACATCGGCATTGCGCGACGCATCGATTTCGCGTTTTTTGAGCACGCCCCTGCGGCGCAGCACCAGCAGCCCCAACAGGGCGATGAGTGCGCAGGCCAGCAACTGCCATTCCAGAGCCAGGCCACCCCAGGCAACCAGCCCGGCCGCCGCCAGCCCCAACGCCACCAGCAACAGGTAGAAGGTGCCCGAAGCCACCTCACCGATGAGGGCCACCGCTGCCAGGCCGAACCAGATCCACATAAAACCGCCCCTGGGAATTGATAGCCCCGATTGTACGGACTCCCACAAGGCAAGTCCTGTCTTTCTAACCCGAAAGGCGGTCAGGGCGAGCTATCATTCTCCGAGTTTATTCCCGCATCATGACGCCCATGCCCATGCCCTTGCCCTTGCCCATCCTCATTCTTCACACTGGCGACCCCGACGCCGGGCTCGCCAGCCACCATGGCAGCTATGCGGAAATGATACGCCGGGCAGCGGGCCTGGCCCGCTCAGAGGTCCACGTCGTCGCCGTGCACGAGGGCCAGTCGCCCGAGGCGCCTTCCAGGTACCGCGCCGCCCTGATCACCGGCTCTCCGGCCATGGTGACCGACCACGAAGACTGGAGCGAAGCCTGCGCCCTGTGGTTACGCAGCGCCGCCGAGGCTGGCCTGCCGATGTTTGGCATCTGCTATGGGCACCAATTGCTCGCGCACGCCCTGGGTGGGCGGGTCGACTACAACCCGGCCGGGCGTGAGTTGGGCACGCACGAGATCACGCTGTCGGCAGCCGCCCAGGACGACCCGGTCACAGCCGGCCTGCCCCAGCGCCTGCCGGCCCAGATGATGCATGCCCAAAGCGTCATCACGCCCCCGGGTGGAAGCATCGTGCTGGCCAGCTCGCCCATGGATGCCCACCAGATGCTCAGGTTGCGGCCCGGCGTCTACAGCACCCAGTTTCATCCGGAGTTCCAGGCCGACTTCGTGCGCGACCACATCCTGCACCATGGTGACGCCTACGCGCGCGAGGGCCTGGATACGGCGGCACTGAGCGCCGGCGTCAGCGCGACCCCTCAGGCGTGTGGCCTGCTTGCGCGCTTTGTGGCCCATTACGCTGCCAGCCAGCGCACGGCCTGAGCCTGCCAGAGCCGGCCACAAAAAAAGGCGGCAACCTCGCGGTTGCCGCCTTTTTCATGGTGCAAGACCCTTGGCGGGATCAGCCCTTGGCAAGCTGCTGCCAGGTATCGACCACGGTGTCCGGGTTCAGAGACATGGACAGAATACCTTCGTCTTTGAGCCACTGCGCGAAGTCCGGATGGTCGCTGGGGCCTTGGCCGCAGATACCCACGTACTTGTCAGCAGCCAGGCAAGCCTGGATCGCACGGCGCAGCATGAACTTGACCGCATCGTCCCGTTCGTCGAAATCGGCAGCCAGCAACTCCATACCGGAGTCGCGGTCCAGGCCCAGGGTCAACTGGGTCATGTCGTTCGAACCGATCGAGAAGCCGTCGAAATGCTCCAGGAACTGCTCGGCCAGAATCGCGTTGGACGGCACTTCGCACATCATGATCAGGCGCAGGCCATTCTCGCCGCGCTTGAGGCCGTGGGCGGCCAGCAGTTCGACAACCTTGCGCGCCTGGCCCACCGTACGCACGAAGGGCACCATGATCTCGACGTTGGTCAGGCCCATTTCGTCGCGCACCTTCTTGAGGGCTTCGCATTCCATGCGGAAGCACTCGGCGAAGTCTTCGGCGATGTAGCGCGAAGCGCCGCGAAAGCCGAGCATGGGGTTCTCTTCTTCGGGCTCATAGCGCGAACCGCCGACCAGCTTGCGGTACTCGTTGGACTTGAAGTCCGACATACGCACGATGACCGACTTCGGCCAGAACGCTGCACCGGTGGTCGCCACGCCTTCGGCCAGCTTCTCGACAAAGAAAGCGCGCGGGCTGGCGTGACCGCGAGCGGCCGACTCCACCGCCTGCTTGAGTTCGCCATCCACGTTCGGATAGTCGAGCACGGCCTTCGGGTGGATGCCGATATTGTTGTTGATGATGAATTCCAGGCGGGCCAGACCGACGCCGGAGTTCGGAATCTGAGCGAAGTCGAAGGCAAGCTGAGGATTGCCCACGTTCATCATGATCTTCACGTCGATGGGCGGCATCGAACCACGGCGGACTTCCTCGACTTCGGTCTCGATCAGCCCATCATAGATGCGGCCCTCATCACCCTCGGCGCAGGAGACAGTTACCGGCTGCCCTTCCTTGAGAATATCGGTCGCGTCACCACACCCCACAACAGCCGGGATGCCCAGCTCGCGCGCGATGATCGCGGCGTGGCAGGTGCGCCCGCCACGGTTGGTGACGATGGCCGAGGCGCGCTTCATGACCGGCTCCCAGTTGGGGTCGGTCATGTCGGTCACCAGCACGTCGCCGGGCTGGACCTTGTCCATTTCGGAGACGTCGGCGACGATACGCACGGGGCCGGCGCCGATTTTCTGACCGATGGCGCGGCCGGTGGCCAGCACGTGACCCGTGGCCTTCAGGCGGTAGCGCAACTGCACATCATTGCCGCTTTGCTGGGACTTCACGGTCTCAGGACGGGCCTGCAGAATGTAGATCTTGCCATCGACGCCGTCGCGGCCCCATTCGATGTCCATCGGGCGTTGATAGTGCTTCTCGATGATGACGGCATAACGGGCCAGTTCGATGACTTCGTCATCGGTCAGCGAATAACGATTGCGCTCGGAGACGGGGACATCCACCGTGCGCACGGCGCGGCCTTCGGGGCGCTCGGGGTCGAATTCCATCTTGATGAGCTTCGAACCGATGCGGCGGCTGAGAATGGGATAGTGGCCCGCTTCCAGAGCGTGCTTGAACACGTAGAACTCGTCCGGATTGACCGCCCCCTGCACCACCGTCTCGCCCAGGCCATACGAGGAAGTGATGAACACCACCTCTTCAAATCCCGACTCGGTGTCGATGGTGAACATGACGCCAGCGCTGCCTTTGTCAGAACGCACCATGCGTTGCACGCCCGCCGACAGAGCGACCTCCGCGTGGGCGTAACCCTTGTGCACGCGATAGGAAATCGCGCGGTCGTTGTAGAGCGAGGCAAAGACATGGCGGATCTTGTCCAGCACGTCATCGATGCCAACGACGTTCAGGAAGGTTTCCTGCTGGCCGGCAAAGGACGCATCGGGCAGGTCCTCGGCGGTGGCCGACGAGCGGACGGCAAACGAACCCTTGCCATCGGCGTCAAGCTTAGCGAAGCTGTCGCGGATGGCCTGCTCGAACTCTGCCGAAAACGGTGCATCGATGATCCACTGACGGATCTCGGCGCCAGCCACGGCCAGCTCACGCACGTCTTCGGGATTGAGGGTGGACAGGCGATCTGCAATACGCTTGTCCAGGCCGGAAGCCGTCAGGAAGTCTCGGAAGGCTTGAGCAGTCGTGGCAAAGCCGCCCGGAACACGGACGCCCGCGCCAGACAGCTGACTGATCATTTCACCTAACGATGCGTTCTTACCTCCTACCGAGTCCACATCCGTCATGCGGAGCTGCTCGAAACTAACGACATACGACATTGAAGTCACCTTTTACAATGGAAGAAAGCGAGTTTGGTCAGGACAGAAAAACCTGAGCTGACCAAACTGGCCTGGGTGCCCTTGGGGTGACTTTTCAGGGGTCTGATTGTACTCGTTCGGGTAGTCCCTAGCCCTTCCCTGGTTGGAAATTTTTACATATGACCGCAAGCCCGATAGTCCGCACTGTCTACATCGTCTCCGATAGCACCGGCATCACCGCCGAAACCTTCAGCCATTCGGTGCTGTCGCAATTCGAGGAGGTCGAATTCAAGCCCATCCGGCTACCATTTATCGACACGCTGCAGAAGGCCGAAGAAACGGCCGCCCGCATCAACCGCAACGCCGACGAAACCGGCCTGCCACCCATCGTCTTCAGCACCTTGGTCAATCCCGAGATCCTCTCGCGGGTCCGGCAGGCCAACGGGATCTTCCTCGATCTGTTCGGCACCTTCGTCAGTCACATCGAGCAGGCCCTTGGCCTGAAATCCAGCCACTCGATCGGTCGCTCACACATGGCGGCCGATTCCGAGAAATACCGCAACCGTATCGACGCCATCAACTTCAGCCTGGCGCACGACGACGGCCAGTTCGTCAATCAACTCGATCAGGCCGACGTCATCCTGGTGGGCGTATCGCGGTGTGGCAAGACGCCCACCAGCCTTTACCTCGCCATGCAATACGCCATCAAGGCGGCCAACTTCCCGCTCACGCCGGACGACTTCGAGCGCAACACGCTGCCTAAGACCATCGCGCCCTACCGCAGCAAACTCTTCGGGCTGTCCATCCAACCAGACCGCCTGGCCGAAGTGCGCAACGAACGCCGGCCCAACAGCCAGTACGCGACCATCGAGCAATGCCGCTACGAAGTCGCCGAAGCCGAGCGGATGATGCGCCGCGAAGGGATATCGTGGCTGTCGACCACGACGAAGTCCATCGAGGAAATCGCCACCACCGTGTTGCAGGAGGTGGGGCTGGGCCGCTATTGAGCGGCGCGGATCAGCGCTGCCAGTTCGGCAGGCGCACGGGCGAGGACAGGGGCACGAACCAGCTCTCGCCCGGCAGATAGAACCCCATCAGCTTGCCGTTGGATTCGACCAGATAGGCTTCGCGCTCGCGCCCCTGGGTGCGCACCACGAAACGATCATCCAGACGGCGGTAAACGTCGCCCTGCGGCACCGCACCGATGCGGCGCCAGCGTGAGCTTTCCGGCAAGCGGCGGCCATCGTCGCCCGAGACCGCGGCCGCAACTGCGCGCGACAGAATCACGATACGATCCCCCTCGCCATTGCGCACTTGCACCAGCGAGGCGCGCTCATGACCGGCGCAGGCAGCCAGCCCGCTTAGCACCGCCATGACGACCGCCAGCCCGCGCACGGGCCGAAAAAATGCATTCATTGAAACCGCTCCCATTGAATGCCTGCCAGCATAGCGAAACCAGGCTCCGGGAGCGAGAGAATCAGGCGAAATTGCCCTGCCGACGTTGCTCAAACAGACAGATCGCCGCCGCCGCACCGACATTGAGCGACTCGACGGCATGCGTGTCATGCGCGATGCGCAGCCGCAGTTCGGCGCGCGCCTGCAAGGCGGCATCCACTCCCTGCCCCTCATGGCCAAATACCCAGGCCAGGGCAGAAGGCAGCGCCGTGGCGAACAAGTCCTGCGATTGCTCCAAGGTCGTGACCGCCATCGGAATGCGCAGGCGGCTGCTCAAGGCGTGCAGGTCGACATGCTCATGGATTTCCAGCGCAAAATGTGCGCCCTGCCCACTGCGTAACACTTTGGGTGACCAGGCCGCCGCACTGCCGGTAGCCAGAAAAGCCTGCCGTATCCCGGCCGCCGCGCAGGTGCGCAGCAAGGTGCCCACATTACCGGGATCCTGGATGCGGTCCAGCCATACGCAATTGGCACGAATCGTCTCGGGCAGCGCCACATCCGGAGCGCGCACCACAAAAGCCACGCCCTGATCGCCTTCCACACTTCCCAGGCCGCGCATCAGGCGCGAATCCAGGGCCAGCGAGACATCCTGAGGCACGCGCCGCGCCAGGTCCGCCAGTTCGGGCTGATCCAGGCGTTCGGCATCAAAGACGGCCTGTTGCGGCGCCCCATGGCGTGCCAACCACGCCTGGCACAGATGCACGCCTTCGAGCAGCACCGGCGCACCGCGCCGTCCAGCCTGCTCGGCCAGGCGATGCAAGGCTTTGACAGCCGGATTCTCGCGTGAGGTAATGAGTTTCATAGCACAGCGCCAAACGCCTTGATCGGTGCGAAACTGCGGCGATGCTCGGGACAAGGACCGTGGGCGCGCAAGCGCTCCAGATGCAACGCCGTCCCGTAGCCCTTATGCTGATCAAAAGCATATTGCGGGTAAAGCGTGTGCAGGCGAAGCAAATCGCTGTCGCGCGCGGTTTTGGCGAGAATGGAGGCGGCTGAAATCGCCGGCACCAGCGCATCGCCCTTGACCACTGTCTGCACCGTGCAGTGCAACGTCGGCGCCTGGTTGCCATCGACCAGCGCCAGTTGCGGCGCCCTACCCAGCCCAAGCACCGCCCGCCGCATGGCCAACAACGTGGCTCGCAGGATATTCAGGCTGTCGATTTCCTCGACACTGGCGCTGGCAATACACCAGGCAAGCGCCTCGGCCTTGATGGTTTCGGCCAGCACTTCCCGCCGCCCGGCCTTGAGCACTTTGGAGTCCGCCAGGCCCTCGATGGGCCGCTGCGGGTCGAGCATGACCGCCGCGGCATATACCGCGCCGGCCAGCGGGCCCCTGCCCGCCTCATCGACGCCGGCCACACCATGCACCGGATACTCGGCCTGGCCGAACAGATCAGCCTGCGCCATGCGCCACCTCCAGTATGGCCCGGGCGGCCAGCGCAGGCGTATCGCGCATCAACTCCTGATGCAGCGCGGTAAAGCGAGCCTCGATGCGTGCGGCATTGTCCTTATCCGTGAGCGAGGTCCACACGGCCTCGGCCAGCTTCTGAGGCGTAGCGTCATCCTGCAGCAGCTCGGGGACGGCAAAATCCTTCAGCAGCACATTCGGCAGGCCCACCCAGGGCAGATAGGGCCGCTGCTGCCCGGATTTCCAGGCCATGATGCGCCGCATCCAGGGCGACAAGACGTAAGAAATCACCATCGGACGCTTATAGAGCGCCGTCTCCAGCGTGGCCGTGCCACTGGCCACCAGCACCGCATCGGCGGCCTCCATGACGCTCCAGGCCACCGGCGTGCCCGGGTCGCCCTGAACATCGTCGGTGGTCACACAGCGCAGACCCGGCACGGGATGCAGCGCCAGAATCGCCTCGAACTCGGCGCGCCGCTGCGGATTGACCATGGGCACGATGCAACGCAGCGCCGGGTCATTGCGCAACAGCAACTGCGCCGCCGCCAGAAAGCGCGGCGCGAGGATGCGGATCTCGGACGACCGACTACCCGGCAGAATGGCGAGCACGCGCTCGCCGGGCGTCAGGCCCAGGCGAGCGCGTGCCGCCTCACGATCCGGGTGCATGGGAATCACGTTCGCCAACGGATGCCCCACATAAGTCACCGGGATGCCCTCTTTCTGGTAGATCTCTTCCTCAAACGGGAAAAGCACCAGCATGTGCGAGACGGCCGCGCGAATCTTGTGGATACGTTCATAGCGCCATGCCCAGATCGATGGACCCACAAAATGCACCGTGGGGATGCCGGCCTGACGTAATTGCAGCTCCAGGCGCAAATTAAAGTCGGGCGCGTCGATACCGACGAACGCACTTGGCTTGTCGCAGAGCAGGCGCCGCTTGGTATCCCCATAAATCGACAACAAGCTGGGGATGCGCTTGAGAGCATCCACATACCCGAATACCGACAACGCATGCATGGGGTGCCAGGCCTGAAAGCCTCGGGCCTGCATCTGCGGCCCGCCGATGCCCGCGCAATGCAGATCGGGGGCCCGCGCTTGCAGGCCCCCGATGATGCGTCCGGCCAGCAAGTCGCCCGAAGGCTCGCCGGCCACCATACCAATGGACAGACTCATGGCCGGATGATGCCCCGGTTGGAGACGTCCAGAAAGTCCAACAGCACCTGCAAGTCGGCGGCAACCTCGGGCTCGGCTTGTTGGCGAACACGCAACTCGTTGCGCGCTTCTTCGAGGGACAGCCCTCGGCGGTAGAGCGTCTTGTAGGCATCCCGAAGCGCTGAAATGCTGGCGGGTGAAAATCCCCGGCGCTTTAGCCCCTCGACGTTGACCCCGACAGGCCGGCAGGGGTTGCCTGCGCCGAGCACATAAGGCGGAGTGTCCTGCATCAGCGAGCTATTGCCCCCCGTCATGCTGTGCGCGCCAATCTTGGAGAACTGATGCACACCGGTCAGGCCACCGACAATGGCCCAATCACCCACATGGACGTGGCCGCCGAGTTGCACGGAGTTGGCCAGAATCGTATTGTTGGCGATATGACAATCGTGGGCGATGTGCACATAGGCCATGATCCAGTTGTCATTGCCAACCGTGGTCACACCGCCGTCTTGTACCGTGCCCGTATTGAAGGTGGTGAACTCGCGCACCGTATTGCGGTCGCCGATTACCAGCCGGGTCGCTTCGCCAGCGTATTTCTTGTCCTGTGGCATGCCGCCGATGGAGCAGAACCGGTAGAAGCGATTATCCCGCCCGATGGTGGTGACGCCATCGATGACGCAGTGAGGCCCGATCTCGGTGCCGGCGCCGATAGTCACATCGGGACCCACCACACAATAAGGACCTATCTTGGCCGAACTATCGATACGAGCGGCCGGATCGACCACTGCGGTGGGATGAATGTTTGCAGACATTTACTCTTCCAGACTGCGAATGGCGCACATCAGTTTGGCCTCGGCTACCAGTTGGCCGTCGACCAGAGCACGACCCTGATACTTGCAGATGGTGCGGCTGAGGCGCTCTGCTTGGACTTCGACGCGCAACTGGTCGCCCGCCACCACCGGACGACGGAACCGCGCACCGTCGATACCCACCAGATAATACGCCGTCTTACCTGCCTCGGATTTGAGGCCACCGTTTTCGTCGGTAAACGAAAACAAGGCCGAAGCCTGCGCCATTGCCTCGACGATGAGGACGCCGGGCATCACCGGATGATGGGGAAAATGGCCATTGAAAAACGGCTCATTGATCGAGACGTTCTTAATGGCGACGATGGACTTGCCAGGGACCATTTCGAGCACCCGGTCAATCAGCAGCATCGGATAGCGATGCGGCAGACGCTCCATAATCCCCTTGATATCGAGTTCCATGTCTTTCATTCCTGCAATGTAAATAGATGACGCGAGGCCGCCCGGGGACGGCCTCGCCTAAACAGGTTTCGCGGTGTGCAGCCTACGCTTTTTCGAGCGTGCGCACCCGTCGACGCAATTGGGCCAGCTGTTGTATCACGGCGGCGTTGCGTTGCCACTCCCCATGCTCGGCATAGGGATAGACACCGGTATAACGGCCCGGTTTGCTGATGCTCGACGTCACGGGCGTGCCGCCCGAGATCGTCACGTCGTCGCAAATGGTCAGATGACCCGAGAACATGGCCGCCCCGCCCACAATGCAGCGCTCGCCTATCGTGGTCGAACCGGCCACGCCGGTGCACGCCGCAATCGCGGTATGCGCGCCGACCCGTACGTTATGCGCGATCATGATGAGGTTGTCGAGCTTTGCACCATTGCCGATGACGGTATCTTCCAACGCACCGCGATCGATCGTGGTGTTAGCACCGATTTCGACATCGTCACCTATCGTGACGCCGCCCAGTTGCGGAATCTTACCCCAGGCCCCTTTGCCAAGAGTCGGGTCGGGCGCAAACCCGAAGCCGTCTGCCCCGAGCACCGCACCGCTGTGGATGATGGCGCGAGCGCCGATCGTCACACGCTCGTAGAGGGTGACACGGGCACTCAAGCGGCTGTCGGCACCGATGCGGCAGTCCTTGCCAATCACGCAGGCAGGCCCGATGACCGCGCCCCGCCCGATATGAACCCCGGATTCGATGACGCATTGCGGCCCCACGCTGGCGCCGTCTTCGATCACGACATCGTCAGCGACCACGGCAGTCGGATGCACGCCAGCGACGGGCAAGCCCCGGCGCTCGGCATCAAACCACTGCGCCAGGCGCGCGTACAGCAGATAGGGGTGTTGGCAAACCACGTACAGCTGGGAGCAACCCTGCTCCCGCTGCGCCTGAGCCACTTCGGGGGTGACGATCACCGCCGCGGCGCCGCTATTGGCCAGCTGGCTTTGATAACGCGGATTTGAGAGGAAAGAGATTTCCTGGGCGCTGGCCGAAGCCAGCGTGCCGATACCGGCAATCAGCGGCAACTCCGCGTCGCCGGTATCAAGCTTCGGGTCCAGGCCTTGCGTACTGACCCGGGACAACAATGCATCCAGGCGCGGTGCCCGGGCAGGATCCAGCAAGACGGGCATGGACGATCAGCGGCCCAGAGCCTGGATCACCTTGTCGGTGATGTCGACACGCGGGTTGACGGTGACGGCATCTTGCACGATGAGGTCGTAGTTCTCTTGCTCGGCGATGCGCTTGATGGCTTCGTTGGCCTTGGTCACGATACCCGAGAACTCTTCATTGCGGCGGCGATTGAAATCTTCCTGGAATTCGCGGCGCTTGCGCTGCAGATCCATGTCCAGATTGGAAAGCTCGCGCTGACGCTTGACGCGATCGGACTCCGACAGCACGGGAGCGTCCTTGTCGAACTTCTCGGCCTGGCTGCGCAGTTGCGTACCCATGCGCTGCAGTTCGTCGTCGCGGCGCTTGAATTCGCCTTCGATCTTGCTTTGCGCCGCCTTGGCCGGACCCGATTCACGCAGAATCCGCTCCGTGTTCACAAAGCCGATCTTGGTGCCTTGCGCCTGTGCCGTCGTGACCGCTGCAGAGCCGAACAACAGTGCACCCGCCAGCGCCAGGGACGTCGCCAGTTTGCCGGCGCGCCGGCCCGAGGTGTTGAGTGCGTAATCAGACATCATGAAAATCTCACCTTTGGGAGGTAAAGGGCAAAGTCAATATTGTGCCACTAAACCGCTGGGGAGCGAGCCTAAGCCCATAACCCCATGTTTCAACCGTTACGATTAACCCCATCGGCACGATGAAATAATAAATTGCGTGCCTTGAGGTTAATCGATCCTTTAAATCAACCAGCGTCTCAAGCTATCAGAATCCGGTACCGATCTGGAACTGGAAGCTCTGTTTGTCGTCGCCCGGCTTGGAATTGAGCGGACGGGCGTAGGACAGTTGCAGCGGGCCCAGCGGGGACTGCCACGACAGACCAATACCCGCCGAATAACGCCAACCGCAAGTATCTTCGACCGGATCGCTCGATTTGCCCGCCGTGCACGACATGCCGCTGCCGGCCGAGACCTGGCCGGCGTCGGCAAACAGGAACCAGCGCAACGTGCGGTCCTTGTTGGCCCCGGGGAACGGCAGATACAGCTGCGCGTTGGCGATCAGGCGGCGCGAGCCACCCAGGTAGTCGCCAGTAAGCGTGTCACGCGGACCCAGCGAGGCGCCATCGTAGCCGCGCACGGTACCGATGCCGCCGCCGTAGACGTTCTTGATCACCGGATAATCCTTGCCACCGTACGAGTGGCCGTAATCGGCCATACCGTTTAGCGCCAGGGTGTAGTCGCGGCCCAAAGGCAGGAAATACTGCTGCTGAGCGGTCAGCAGGTAGTACTTCAGATCCATCGTCGAGACGTCGCCCTTGAGCCGGGTGTAGGAACCCTTGGTCGGCGCCAACGCGCTGTCACGCGTATCCTTGGACCAGCCCGTGCTGAAGATGACTGCGTTGGTCGAATCGCCGTACTGGTCAACGAAATTGCGATAGGCCTGCGGCGAGTTGCTGTACAGATTGATCTGGTTGCGCTCAAGGCTGGCGCCCAGGAAGATCCGGTCGTACTCGGAAATCGGTACACCGAAATTCATGCCCAGACCCATGGACTTGACGCGGTAGTCACCGTCGTTGTTGTTCCAGGGTTCCGTGACGCGGTAGTACAGCGACGTGGTGCGGCTGATCCCTTCCTTGGTGAAGTACGGATCCGTATGCGAGAGCACCGCGGCACGGTTGGTCTTGCTGGTATTGACCTGCAACGACAGGTTGGTGCCGCTGCCGAAGACGTTGTCTTCACTGATACCGGCCGACAGAATCGCCTTGTCGGTCGAGCCGTAACCCACACCGAGGTTGATCATGCCAGTGGGTTTTTCTTTAAGGTCAACGTTGACGTCGACCTGATCGGGCGAGCCCGGCACGGGGTCGGTCTTGACGTTGACCTCGTTGAAGTAGCCCAGACGATCAATGCGATCGCGCGAGACCTTGATGTCGCCGGCGTCGTACCAGGCGGCTTCCTGCTGGCGCATTTCACGCCGCACGACCTGGTCACGGGTGCGGGTGTTGCCACCGATCTGGATGCGGCGTACGTACACACGGCGGCTGGGATCGACGTAGAACGTCACATCGGCTTCGTGCTTTTCGCGATCCAGTTGCGGGTTGGGGTTAACGTTGGCAAACGCGTAGCCCAGCTCACCCAGGTAGTCGGTGATCGCCTTGGCCGAATTATTGGCCTTGGCCGCCGAAAAGACCTCGTTAGGCTTGATCTCGATGAGCTTTTCGATCTCGGCATCCAGGCCGAGCAGATTGCCAGCCAGCTTCACGCTGCGCACCTTGTAAGGCTCGCCCTCGTGGATCGTGACCGTAATGTAGATGTCCTTGCGATCCGGCGAGATCGTGACCTGCGGCGGCTCGGAGGAAAATTCAAGATAGCCGCGATCGAGATAGAACGAACGCAGGCGCTCGATATCGCCCTCGAGCTTCTCACGCGAGTACTTGTCGGTGTTGGTGTACCAGGTCAGCCACCCCGGCGTGGTCAGATCGAACTGATCCAGCAGCTCGCTCTCCGAGAAAGCCTTGTTGCCGACCACGCGGATCTCGCGGATCTTGGCCACATCGCCTTCGAACACGTCAAAGCTCACACCCACACGGTTGCGTGGCAAAGGCGTGACCGTGGCGGTGACTTCCACCCCGTACTTGCCTTTGCTCAGGTATTGTTCTTTGAGCTCGTATTGCGCGCGCTCGAGCATGGACTGATCGAAGATTCGGCCTTCGCCAAACCCGACTTGCGACAGCGACTTGATGATGTTCTTGGATTCGAACTCACGCATGCCGTTGAAGCTGATCGAGGCAATGGTCGGGCGCTCTTGCACGACCACCACCACCACGTTGTTCTCGGTACGGACCTGAACGTCGCTGAAAAAGCCGGTAGCGTAAAGCCGCCGAATGGCCTCGGAGGCCTCGGCTTCCGTGAATTTTTCACCCACTTTGACGGGCAGGTACCCGAAGACGGTGCCCGCGTCGGTACGCTGGATACCCTCGACGCGAATATCGCGCACGACGAAAGGGTCAAACGCATGAGCCAGCGCCGGCAACAGCAGCGCGGCAATCAGGCTGGGCAGTTTGACGGCTTTGAACGGTTGCCGTTGCGTGTGCCTTTTTTGCATTGCGCCCCTCTGGTGAGTATTCATCCGGCGAAAAGACATCCTTTGCTATCCTTGGTCGTGCAAATGGCGGGGGATTTTATTCGATTCGCGCCTAGCTGAACAGGCGCGAGAAATCGTTGAACAAGGCCAACCCCATGAGGCCCGCTAACAAGCCAAGGCCGGCACGCTGTCCGACGTCTATCCAACGGTCGGGCACGGGACGGCCTCTGATAATTTCGACGAGATAGTACAGCAGATGCCCCCCGTCCAACATAGGAATGGGAAGCAGGTTCAGGACACCCAGGCTGATACTGATCAAGGCAAGATAGGCAATATAAGCTTCCAGGCCGATGCGCGTGGTCTGGCCGGCATAATCGGCAATCGTCACCGGACCGCTGATATTGCGCCAGGACACCTCCCCCAATACCATGCGGCCCATCATGCGCAGCGACAACCACGCCGTGTCCCAGGTGCGCTGTACGCCGCGCCAGAGACTGTCAACGGGGCCGAAGCGCTCTGTCACCATCGGCACGTCACCGCCAAGCTGCACGCCGATACGCCCAATGACCTTACCCTGCACCGTCTCGGCACGTGGCGTGACTGTCAGATCGAGCGTTGCGCCATCGCGTACCAGGGTCAGTGCCAGCGGCTTGCCCGCGTATTCCTGCACCACACGCACCAGCGCGCCGGCATCGGCCACCGGCTGGCCAGCGGCCGTCAGCACCAGATCCCCCTCGCGCAAGCCTGCCGCCTCGCCGGCGCTGGCAGGCATCACGCCGCGGACCACAGGCTTGGCCGCCTGCAGGCGCAACCCGGAAATCTGCACGGGATCGCCTTCGGAAGGATCGACCTGCTGCTCGGCCGGCAACGTCAGCGTCAGCGCGCGCTGAGCGCCATTGCCGGCGCGCACGTCCAGGTGTACCGTCTGTCCGGCAGACAGCCGATCGAACAGCCGCCAGCGTGCGTCAGTCCAGGACTCGACCGAACGACCGTCGACGGCTTCGATGCGATCTCCGGCGGCAACACCGGCCATGGCCGCCGCGGTTCCGGCCGCCGGTTGACCCAGAATGGGAGCCGGCACCTGCGTACCCACCATGCTGAGTCCGGCATACAGGACAACCGCCAAAATCAGATTGAAAACCGGCCCGGCTGCGACAATGGCAAAGCGCCGGCCCACCGGCTGCGTGTTGAACGACTCGGCCACCTGCTGCGCCGAGGCCCCCGGCGGTGGGTCATCCTGCATTTTG
Organism: Bordetella holmesii; assembly: GCF_020735985.1. Lineage (NCBI taxonomy): Bacteria > Pseudomonadati > Pseudomonadota > Betaproteobacteria > Burkholderiales > Alcaligenaceae > Bordetella > Bordetella holmesii. The sequence goes on along the minus strand of NZ_CP085973.1, from coordinate 1,533,682 downwards.
ACGTAGCCGCCCAGCGGAATGGCTGACACAGCCCACTCCGTGCCATTGCGATCGCGCCGGCGCAGCAGCACACGACCAAAGCCCACAGAGAAACGCAGCACACGCACGCCGCACAGGCGCGCGACCCAATAATGGCCGAGCTCGTGGAAGGTGATGAGGATGCCCAGCGCCACGACGAAGGCGAGCAGGGTGAAGATCATTTAGACGAGCCCATGCGAAACCGGGCGATTGTGCCCGGCGGGGAATCGACGTGCCGGATCCGCGAGCCGGGCCGATGAGGCCGGCCAGGCCAGCGGATCAGGCCAGACCCAGGTTGCCGGCATACGAGCGAACGGCAGCATCCAGATCAAGTACGTCAGTTAAGCGATCAAGCGTAACAGAAGGACGTCCAGCCTGCCACTCAAGAGCCGCCTCGATGACGCGCGGGATCCAGGTGTAAGGCAGACGCCCTTCCAGAAATGCGGCGACGGCGACTTCATTGGCGGCGTTGAGCGTCACGCAAGCGGCCTGCCCGCTGCGCATGGCGGCATAGGCCAGGGCCAGACATGGAAAACGCTGCAGATCGGGCGTCTCGAACTCCAGCTTGCCCCATTTGGCCAGATCCAAGGGGCTGACACCAGCGCCCAAACGCTGCGGGTATCCCAGGCCGTACGCGATGGGCGTGCGCATATCCTGCTGCCCCATCTGAGCCAGCACGGAACCGTCGTCATACTCGACCATGGAGTGCACCACACTCTGCGGGTGGATCAAGACGTCGATGCGATCGGCCGGCATGGCAAATAGCCAATGGGCCTCGATGACTTCGAGCCCCTTGTTGAGCATGGTCGCCGAATCGACCGAAATCTTGCGGCCCATGCTCCAGTTGGGGTGCGCGCAGGCCTGATCCGGCGTAATGTCGGTCAGATCGGCAAGATCCCGCAAGCGGAAAGGACCGCCCGATGCCGTAAGGATGAGCTTGCGCACTCCCGGCGCCGGCGCCAGCGGCGCATCGGCGCGCCCCCCGTGCGGCAAACACTGGAAGATGGCGTTGTGCTCGCTATCGATGGGTAGCAACTCCGCGCCAGATTGGCGGATGGCCGCCATGAAGAGCGAACCTGCCGCGACCAGCGCCTCTTTGTTGGCGAGCAGAACCCGCTTGCCAGCCCGTGCCGCCGCCAGTGCGGCGGGCAGCCCGGCCGCGCCGACGATGGCAGCCATCACGGTATCGCAAGCCGGATCGGCGGCGGTATCGGCCAGCGCCTGGGCTCCGACGCGGATGTCGGGCATGGCAGCCCCGCCTGGCCAGGCCTGCCGGAAGCGATTTGCAGCAGCGTCGTCGGGCACCACCACGACGGCGGCCGCCGTCGCGGCAGCCTGCAGCGCCAGCTTGTCCATCCGGCTGAACGCCGACAACGCGTATACACCGAAATTCTCGGGATAGCGTGCGATGACATCCAAGGTGCTGTCGCCGATCGAACCGGTCGACCCCAGCACCGCGATGCGCTTAAAACCCGTCAAAACAACACTCCTGACATGAGCAGCGCAAGAGGCGCCACTGGCAGAACGGCGTCAATGCGGTCGTAGACGCCGCCATGGCCGGGCAACAGGTTGCTCGAATCCTTGCGGCCGGCGCGGCGCTTGAGCAGAGATTCGAACAGGTCGCCCACGATAGACATGGCGCCCAACAAGGCCGCTGCGGGAACCGCCAGGACCAAACCGTGCCGCAGCAGATCCTGGCCGAACGTACCGGGCAGGTATCCGCTGCCCACCGTCCAGATGACCGCGCCGGCAACGCCGGCCACCGCACCCGCGATGGTTTTACCTGGACTGACCCTTGGAGCCAACTTGCGCTTGCCGAATGCACGGCCGGCGAAATACGCCGCGATGTCCGCCACCCATACCAGCGCCAGCAGGGACACGACATAGACCGGGCCACGCAGCAAGAAAAACAACGCCAGCGCCGACCAGGCCGCCAACACAGCAAAAACGGCAAACACGGACCACCCCAGACTGACAGGATCCGCGTCGGAACGGCCCTGGTAGACCACCGCGAACGCTCCCACCAGCCAGACCAGCGCCACTGCCGGGATCAGTCCCCTGACTGCCCTGGCAGTGACGTAGACGGCCTCGCCTTGTCCCCGCATCCAGATGTCGGCCAACCACAGCATGGCAAGGAACAACAGAACGGGTATGCCCACGGCGATGACGCGCGCGCTGGCCGGCAGCGTCAGGCGCAGCCACTCCCAGGCGGCGCACGAGGCTCCTAGCGCCAGCAAGGCGATGAACCACCACGGATTGGCACTGACCAATGTGGCAGCCAGGATGATCAGAAGCACTATGGCGGTGACAATACGCTGACCCAGCATGAACCGTCTCCTCGGATTGGTTAGTAGGCGTCAGCGCACGGGCGCCAGTTGAGCGCTGGTGCGCCCGAAGCGACGCTCTCGGCTGCCGTACCAGGCAAACGCGGCATCGAGATGCTCGGCGCCGAAGTCAGGCCAGTACGCGTCGCTGAAAAACAGCTCGGTATACGCCAGTTGCCAGATAAGGAAATTGGATATGCGCTGCTCTCCACCTGTGCGGATGAACAGATCAGGCTCGGGCGCCCATGCCATGGACAGATACTGCGACAGGCGGCCTTCGTCCACATCGGCGGGACGTAAAGCAAGATCAGGCTCGGCCTGCAGCATCGCGCGGGTGGCCTGCAGAATGTCCCAACGGCCACCGTAATTGGCGGCGACGCACAGATGCAGGCGATCGTTGTCGCGCGTACGATCCTGAGCAGCCTGAATGAGCTCCTGCAGACGGGGCTCGAACGCCGAAAGATCTCCGACGACATGCAGACGCACGCCCTGCTCCTGGAGCTTGTCGACTTCGCGCTCGAGCGCTTGCACGAACAGGCGCATCAGCAGGGAAACCTCGTCGGCCGGACGACGCCAATTCTCGGAGCTGAACGCAAACAATGTGAGATAGCGCACGCCGCGGCGCCCGCAGGCCTCGACCACGCGCCGCACCGCTTGCACGCCTTTGGCATGCCCGGCGGTGCGGGGCAGATGGCGACTCGTGGCCCAACGCCCGTTGCCGTCCATGATGATGGCAACGTGCTGGGGAATCGCGCCGGTTTCAGGAATCGCCTGGGTGGAACTTGTTGCCATGTAATGTGTGCCTCGCGCTGCTCGGCAGCAACCGAGGCCTTGAAAAACCAGCGCCGCCCCTATTCCTCGCCCCTGCCGGACCTGGCAGCGGCACGACAGTGGCGTGCGCAAAACATCATCGTCCTTGAAAAACGGCCCGAGCGCAAATGCGCGACCGGGCCGGTTCCCTGCTTAGACGGTCATGATTTCCGCTTCTTTCTGCGTGACCATCTTGTCGATGTCGGCCACGGCGCGGTCGGTCAACTTCTGGACGTCGTCCTGGGCGCGACGCTCGTCGTCCTCGGAGATCTCCTTGTCCTTGACCAGCTTCTTGAGGCCTTCGTTGGCCTCGCGACGCAGGTTGCGGATGGCGACCTTGGCGTCCTCGCCTTCGCTGCGCACGACCTTGGTCAGATCGCGACGACGCTCTTCAGTCAGCGCCGGCATCGGCACCCGAATGGAGTCACCCATGGACACGGGGTTCAGGCCCAGATCGGAGTCACGGATGGCCTTTTCGATCGCGCTGCCCATATGCTTTTCGTACGGCTGCACGCTGATGGTGCGGGCGTCGATCAGGTTGACGTTGGCGACCTGCCCCACCGGCACGGGCGAGCCGTAGTACTCCACCTGGACATGATCCAGAATGCCGGTATGGGCACGGCCGGTGCGGATCTTGGCCAGGTTGGTCTTGAGCGTATCGAGCGACTTGCTCATCCTGGTCTCGGCCGATTTACGAATATCTGCGAGGCTCATGATCTTTCCTTTTTTAAACGTGCACCAGCGTGCCTTCGTCTTCGCCTCCGACCACGCGCTTGAGCGCGCCGGATTTGTTGATCGAAAACACCTTGATAGGCAATTTCTGGTCGCGACACAGCGCAAAGGCTGTGGCATCCATGACTTCCAGGCGGCGCACGATGGCTTCATCAAAGCTGATGCGAGCATAGCGCGTGGCCGTCGGATCTTTGTTGGGATCCGCGCTGTAGATGCCGTCGACCTTGGTGGCCTTCAGGACAATCTCCGCGCCGATCTCCGCACCGCGCAACGCGGCGGCGGTATCCGTCGTGAAGAACGGGTTGCCCGTGCCGGCGGCAAAAATGACGACCTTGCCCTCTTCGAGGTAGCGCAATGCCTTGGGACGAATATAGGGTTCGACGACCTGATCGATGTTCAAGGCCGATTGCACGCGGGTATCCACCCCTTTGTGCTTTAACGCATCTTGCAGCGCAAGCGCGTTCATGATCGTGGCCATCATGCCCATGTAGTCGGCGGTGGCGCGGTCCATGCCCTGCGCACCCGGGGCGACCCCACGGAAGATGTTGCCACCACCGATGACAATGGCCAGCTCGACGCCTGTGGCGGCGACTTCGGCGATCTCATCGGTCATGCGGACGATGGTGGAGCGATTGATACCGAAGGCATCTTCGCCCATCAGCGCCTCGCCGGAAAGTTTGAGAAGAACCCGTTTATATGGTCTGCTGCTCATAGGTGATATCCCGAGAAACGATCCGACGAAAGTGTAAGACAAGAAATAGGCCGGTCACAGAGGATTTGGCCCCTATGCGCCGGCCCTTAGGCACTAATTTGAGCTTCAGGCGCGGCCAGCTGCGGCAGCGGCGACTTCGGCGGCAAAATCGGTGGTCTTCTTCTCGATGCCTTCACCAACGACGTACAGAACGAATTGCTTGATCGATGCGCCCTTTTCTTTGAGCATCTGCTCGACCGTTTGCTTGTCATTCTTGACGAAAGGCTGAGACATCAGCGTGACTTCCTTCAGGAACTTCTGCACCGAGCCTTCGACCATCTTGGCGACGATTTCAGCCGGCTTGCCGGACTCGGCAGCCTTCTGCTCGGCCACCGAACGCTCGGTGGCGATGTCGTCGGCCGATACGCCGTCGGCGTTCAAGGCCTTGGGTTTGGTCGCGGCAATGTGCATGGCCAGATCCTTGCCCACTTCTTCGGCTCCGGCGTACTCGACCAGAACACCGATGCGGCCGCCGTGCACATAGCTGGCCAGCGCGTCCGGGGTGTCGATGCGCTGGAAGCGGCGGATGGAGATGTTCTCGCCAATCTTGCCGACCAGAGCCGTACGGGTGGTTTCGATGGTGCCTTCACCGAAGGGCAGCGCCGACAGCGCGGCGACGTCGGCGGGGTTCTGCGTGGCAACCAGCTCGGCCAGCTTGTTGACGAACGCGACAAAATCCGGGTTCTTGGCAACGAAGTCGGTTTCGCAGTTCACTTCGATGACGGCGCCTTGCTTGCCATCCGCGGAGATGAACAGACCGATCAGGCCCTCGGCGGTCACACGGGAAGCTGCCTTGCTGGCCTTGTTGCCCAGCTTGACGCGCAGGATCTCTTCCGCACGGGCCAGATCGCCGTCGGCTTCCGTCAGAGCCTTCTTGCACTCCATCATGGGCGCATCGGTCTTTTCGCGCAGTTCCTTGACCAGGGCGGCGGTAATTTCAGCCATGTTTGCTCCAATTCGCTATGACATGCCCCGGAAGGACCGGGGCATATGGTTTGATTCGTTGTGACGCCCGGCGACTCGCGCCGGGCCTGAGGCGGGAGCCCGCCTCGGCATGATCGCCGCCGGATGTTTCAACCGGCGGCTCCGTGCATCAGGCTTGGCCTTCTTGCACTTCGACGAACTCTTCCTGACCTTCAGCGATCTCTTCGACCAGACCGTTCAGATTTTGTTCGCGGCCTTCCAGCACGGCGTCGGCCATGCCCTTGGCGTACAGTTCGATGGCGCGGGCCGAGTCGTCGTTGCCGGGGATGATGTAATCCACGCCATCGGGCGAGTGGTTGGTATCAACCACGGCCACGACCGGGATACCCAGCGTGCGAGCTTCGGCAACAGCAATCTTGTGGTAGCCGACGTCGATGACGAACAGCGCATCGGGCAGACCGTTCATGTCCTTGATGCCGCCGATCGACTTGTTCAGTTTGTCCAGTTCGCGCTGGAACAGCAGGCCTTCCTTCTTGGTCAGGCGCTCGACGCTGCCGTCAGCGACCATGACTTCCATGTCCTTCAAGCGCTTGATCGAGCTCTTGACGGTCTTGAAGTTGGTCAGCATGCCACCCAGCCAGCGGGCGTCGACATAGGGCATGCCGCAACGCTGGGCTTCAGCAGCGACCAGTTCACGGGCGGCGCGCTTGGTGCCGACGAACAGCACGTTGCCGCCGCGGGCAGCGATCTGCTTGACGAACTTGGTGGCTTCCTGGAACTTGCCGACGGTTTGTTCCAGGTTGATGATGTGAATCTTGTTGCGGTGGCCGAAGATGTACGGAGCCATCTTCGGGTTCCAGTAACGGGTCTGGTGGCCGAAGTGGACACCGGCTTCGAGCATTTCGCGCATAAGGGACATAACTATCTCCGAGGGTTGGGTCTTGCGTCTCGCCTGCACCGGATCACCGGCACCCTGGGTGGCTAGACGCGCGATTTCCTGGCTGGCTCCATTGCCAGACAGAATAATTTGCAGAAAACGGGTCGGCCGATCATGCCACATCCGGGACACCCCGAAACGCACACGACAAACCCAGACGACCGGCATGGCGCTTGGCCATGGCTAGCCCGAACCGTTTCGTCGGCGGCGGAATCCGGCATCCTGGAATCAGGTCCCGGGGCATTTCGTCGGGCGTTAGCAACCCACCGAACTTAGACCGGGCGCCCACACCGCGCCTGCACCGCCGCTCAAAAACGTGATCGAAACTTTATGGAAGCAGCTTGCGCCGCGCCCATTGCGCCCGATTTCTGTTTTACTACTACTTGACCTAAATCACCGCATCACTCTTGCCACCTGACGCAGCGCCAAAACGCAAAAAGCGAATCCGGCGCTAGCACCTTGGCTAGTTGCGGTTTCTGGCCTGTGCGCTGATCCAACCCACCTGGCCCGTTCCTTCGCAACGGCAGGCAAATCCAATCACCATGACAGCCCCAGAGCATCGCAACACGCACTAACACTGGCAAATGAACAAGCTGTGCGATAAGCCCGCAAATAACGCTAAGATTTATGCGTCGTTTGCGGCACTAACCGGCACCAAGCTATGTCGCAACCAGGCCAAGCGACAATCCAAGTCAGGCGCGCTTCTCTAGGCAAGCCTATAATTCTACTATTTTTCCGAGCCGATACTCAAGCTGATACATGGGCATAGTTACCGACCAGGCCGATCTGGCCAAGATGCGCGCGGCCTGCCAGGACGCCGCCAAGATTCTCGACTTCCTCACTCCGCACGTCAAACCCGGGGTGACCACGGGCGAACTCGACAAGTTGGCCCTGCACTATCTGACCGACGAGCTCAAGGTGAAATCCGCCACCGTCGGTTACGCCCCGCCCGGCTACCCGCCGTTTCCGGGTGCCATCTGTACCTCGGTCAACCATCAAGTCTGCCATGGCATCCCGGGGGAAAAGGCGTTAAAAAATGGGGACGTATTAAATATCGACGTCACCATCATTAAAGATGGATGGTTTGGCGACACGAGCCGGATGTATTACGTGGGCGAGCCCAGCATCCTGGCCCGCCGGCTGACCGACATCACCTTCGAATGCATGTGGAAAGGCATCTCGGCCGTGCGCAATGGCGCCACGCTGGGCGATGTCGGCCATGCAATCCAGAAGTATGCCGAGGCGCAGGGATTTTCCGTGGTGCGCGAGTTCTGCGGCCACGGCATCGGCCAACGCTTTCACGAGGACCCGCAGGTGCTGCATTATGGCAAGCCTGGCTCGGGCGTGAAGCTGCAGACGGGCATGCTCTTTACGATCGAGCCCATGATCAACGCTGGAAGGCGTGAGATCCGCCAACTGGCCGATGGCTGGACGGTGGTCACGCGCGACCACAGCCTGTCGGCGCAATGGGAACACGCTATTTGCGTCACCGATACCGGCTGTGAAGTGCTGACCATTTCGCCGAACATGCCCCGCCCTCCCGCTTTCGTTCCGGACACGGTTATCGTCCCGGCTATCTGACCCCTTCAGGCACTCGCAGGCCCTGCATGACTCCGATTGATCTTCTTCCCATCAAGGAACGCATGCAGGCCGCGAGAGCGGCGGCGGTGGCCGATTTCCGCCACCACCACCGTCCCGACACCTTGCTGGGCGAATTGCGCCGCATTGTCGACCATGCGCTGCGCGAGTTGCTCAAGCTATGTCCGTTGCCGCCCGGCGCCACGCTGGCTGCTGTGGGTGGATATGGGCGCGGGGAACTCTATCCCCACTCGGACGTGGATTTGCTCATCCTGCTGCCCCACGCCCCTGCCGGCGCTGCCGCCGAGGCGATCGAAACCCTGGTCGCGGCGCTCTGGGATCTGGGGCTTGAGCCGGGCCACAGCGTGCGCACCCTGGCCGATTGCGAGGCCGAAGCCTGCGCCGACATCACCGTCGAAACCGCACTGCTGGAGTCGCGCTGGCTAGCGGGCAGCCGCAACCTGATGAAACAGTTCGAAGCCGCCATGGCCGCGCGCCTGGACGCCCGCGCTTTTTTTCAGGCCAAGCGCGTCGAGATGCAGCAACGCCACACCCGCTATCAGGACACGCCCTATGCTCTGGAGCCCAACAGCAAAGAATCTCCGGGCGGGCTGCGGGATCTGCAGGTCATTTTGTGGATGGCGCGCGCCGCAGGCTTCGGCCGCAATTGGCGCGCGGTGGCCAAGGCCGGGCTGCTGACCACCTCGGAAGCACGCGACTTGCGGCGTGCCGAGCAGGCATTCAAGCGGCTGCGCATCGAGCTGCATCTGCTCACCGGCCGGCGCGAAGACAGGTTGCTGTTCGATCTGCAACCCGCCCTGGCGGAAATCTACGGCATCAGCTCCACGGTTACTCGTCGCGCCAGCGAACTGTTGATGCAGCGTTATTATTGGGCGGCGCGTCTGGTGACCCAGCTAAACGCCATACTGGTGCAAAACATCGAGGAAAGGCTGCTTCCCCGCCCCGACAGCGACGCGCGGCCCATCGATGAAGACTTCCGCAACTTGCACGAGCGGCTCGACATCGTTCGCGAGGACTGTTTCGAGCGCAATCCCACGTTGTTGCTGCGCGCCTTCCTCATCATGCAGCAGCACCCCGAACTGACCGGCATGTCGGCCCGTACGCTGCGCGCGATCTGGCATTCGCGCCACCGCATCGACGCCCAGTTCCGCCGCAACCCTGTCAATCGCCGGCTTTTCCTGCAGATCCTGCAGCAGCCGCGCGGCATCGTGCATGAGCTGCGCCGCATGACCATGCTCAATATTCTGCCGCGCTATCTGCCCGTATTCCGCCGCATCGTCGGGCAAATGCAGCATGATCTCTTCCATGTCTACACGGTCGATCAGCACACACTGGCCGTCATCCGTAATCTGCGCCGCTTCACCATGCCTGAGCATGCGCTGGAGTATCCCACGGCCAGCCAGGTCATGGCCGGCATGGATCGGCACTGGCTGCTTTATGTGGCGGCGCTCTTTCACGACATCGCCAAGGGCCGTGGAGGCGATCACTCGGAGCTCGGCGCGCGCGATGTCCGGCGTTTCGCCCACGAGCACGGCCTGAGTCCGGAAGACGCCGAACTGGTCGAGTTTCTGGTGCGGCAGCATTTGCTGATGTCCGCGGTGGCCCAGAAGCGCGACCTCTCCGACCCGGATGTCATCAATGACTTTGCGCGCCAGGTCAAGGATGAGCGGCATCTGAGCGCACTCTACCTTCTGACGGTGGCGGATATCCGCGGCACCAGACCCAAAGTCTGGAATGCCTGGAAAGGCAAGCTGCTCGAGGATCTGTACCGCCTGACGCTCACGGCGCTGGGCGGCGCGCAAGATGCCCACACGGTGCTGGCCGAGCGCAAGGAAGAAGCCGCCCGGCTGTTACGCCTGGCGGGTCTGCGCGACGATGCCCGCGACGCCTTCTGGAAACAGCTCGACGTTGCGTACTTCCTGCGCCACGACGCCTCAGAAATCGCCTGGCACACCCGGTATCTCTACTATCAGGTGCAACCTGAAGAGGCCGTGGTCAAGGTGCGTCCGACCGAAGAGGGCGCCGGGCTGCAGATCATGGTGTACACCCGGGACACTCCGGATCTTTTCATGAATACCTGCGGCTATTTTGACGGCAAGGCTTTCAGCATCCAGGACGCACGCATCCATACGACGCGGCAGGGCTGGGCGCTCGACAGTTTTATCGTGCTGCCAACCGAGCCCCTGTCTGATTTACGCGCTCAAGCCGCCCTGGTCGAGCACGAGCTCGCCGCAAGGCTGCGCCAGGCGCGCGGTGACACACCGCTGGCGCGCTCGCACGGCTATCACCGCAATCGGCAATCACGCCTGTCGCGCGTGTTTCCTGTCATGCCCCAGGCTGAACTGCACCCCGACGAACGCAGCCAATCCTGGCGCCTGTCGGTCACGGCCACCGATCGTGCCGGCCTGCTGTATGCCCTGGCCAAGGTGTTTGCCGAAAATGGCGTCGACCTCATCATGGCGAAGGTCATGACATTGGGCGATCGGGTCGAGGACGTTTTTGTCATTTCCGGCTCCGTGCTCGAACGCCCCCGCACCCAGATGCAGTTCGAGCATGCCGTACTGGATGCGCTGGCGGGCGAAGAGCCCCAACAAAAGGCGGCTTGAGAGCCAGCAAAGCGCATACAATCGGCTTTTTTCTCAGCTGCCTGGCATATGGCGTATACCGACTATGCTTTGATCCTGGGTCGCAGCTTTTTGTTTACGTTGGCGACCCTGCTGCCCTTTCTGAACCCCCCGGCCATCGCCCCGATTTTCTGGACGATGACCACCGGCGCCTCGAACTCGACGCGCAGCGCGCTGGCAAAACGGGTGGCCGTCAATGTGGCGGCCATGCTGATCGTGGCCATGGTGGCCGGCAACGTCGTGCTGAGTTTCTTCGGCATCTCGCTGGCGATTGTGCGCGTGGGCGGCGGCATCCTTGTCATCTACAGCGCATGGCGCCTGGTCAACTCGGCCGATGGCGATTCCGGCCGGATAGCGCGCATGGCCGAACCCTTTACCAATGAAACCGCCCAGGCCCGCGCCTTTTATCCGCTGACCTTTCCCATCACATGCGGCCCGGGGTCCATCGCCGCCGCTATTACCGTGGGCGCCACTCTCAGCGACGATGACCGGCTCGTGAGCCTGTTGCGACTCGGCGGCTCGCTGCCCGGGGTGATGGTGGTTTCGCTCACACTGTATGTCTGCCTGCGTTTTGCCGCGCAGATCCTGCACCGGCTGGGCGAAAACGGCACGGCCGTCTTTATGCGTATGTCGGCGTTCATCATGCTGTGCCTGGGCGTACAGATTTTCTGGGACGGCGCCCGCGAACTTCTGCTGGCCATGCTTGCCCAATCCGCGCTGGCGATACCTGCGCCAAAACTATAAGGATGAATCCCTCATGAACGCCTCCACTGCCCGCCGACGACTGCTGCTGCTCATTGCGCTGTTTAGCTTCGGTGCCATCGCCATGGCGCTGCTATCCCAGTATGCTTTCGACATGATGCCCTGCGCCTGGTGCGTGCTGCAACGGCTCATCTACCTGTGCATAGGCGTGATCGCGCTGGTTGCCGCGTATGCCCCCCCCCGCTGGCTGCCCGCGTGGGCGGTGGGCTGTGCGCCGTACTGGCCGCCTGCGGCGTGGCGGCGGCCTGGTATCAATACAGCGTGGCCGCCAAGATGCTGTCCTGCGACCAGACTTTTGCCGACCGTTTCATCACGGCCACCGGACTGGATGGCGCCCTGCCCTCGGTCTTCGGAATTTATGCCACGTGCATGGACGCCGTGGTCAGTCTATTGGGCCTCGAATACGCGATCTGGAGTCTGGCCTTGTTCGTGGTGCTGTTTTTCATGGCGGTGCCGACGTTGCGCAACCGCAGCTGAATCCGGCCCGCCTCAAAAACAGCACCCGCCATGGACGACCCCCCTCAAAAAGGCGGATGCCGATCCGACCTTTTTTGGGGGCCCGACGAACTCACACGTCGTTGGCAGCGTAGCCCATATTGAACTGCAGACCACCAGCCAGATCTTCTCCCGCCGACGTCTCACGCGATTGACCCAGGCGCGCGAGATACTCGGCCGTGATGTCACCGGTGATGTACTCGCCATCGAAGCATGAGGCCTCGAAACGCTTGAGTGCCGGGTTGATGTCACGCACGGCTTGCTGCATGTCGTGCAGATCCTGATAGACGAGCGAATCGGTACCAATGGCGCGCGCGATTTCCTCGTCGCTGCGGCCGGTGGCGATAAGCTCCTTCTGAGTCGGCATGTCGATGCCGTACACATTCGGGAAACGCACCGGCGGCGCGGCCGAGGCGAAATACACCTTGTTGGCCCCGGCGGCTCGCGCCATATCGACGATCTCGCGGCTGGTCGTGCCGCGGACGATCGAGTCATCGACCAGCAGTACGTTTTTGCCCTTGAACTCCATGCCGATGGCATTGAGCTTCTGGCGCACGGACTTACGGCGTACGGCCTGACCCGGCATGATGAAGGTGCGGCCAACGTAGCGGTTCTTGATCAGGCCTTCGCGGTAATCGAGATTCAGACGCGCGGCCAATTGCATGGCGGCCGGGCGCGAGGAGTCCGGAATGGGCATGACCACGTCGATATCGCCCAGACGCATATTGCGCGCTACCTTGTCAGCCAGATATTCGCCCATGCGCAGGCGGGCATCGTAGACCGACACGCCGTCGATCATCGAGTCCGGACGGGCAAAGTAGACATACTCGAAAATGCAAGGCACCAGCTCGGCATTCTCGGCGCATTGGCGGCTGGCCATGCGGCCGTCCAGGTCGACGAAAATCGCTTCCCCGGGCTGGACATCACGCACGAAGCTGAAACCACTGCCCTCCAGGGCGACGGACTCGGAGGCGACCATCCACTCGACGCCCTCGTCAGTTTCCTGCCGACCGATACAGAGCGGACGGATGCCGTGCGGATCACGGAAGGCCAGCATACCGTAGCCGGAAATCTGCGCCACGACGGCGTAGGCGCCGCGCACCCGACGATGCAGGGCCGACACAGCGCGAAAGATCGCATCATCGTCCAGAGACACGCCGCTGGCGGCCGATTGCAGCTCGTGGGCCAGCACATTGAGCAATACCTCGGAATCCGAATTGGTGTTGATATGACGACGGTCTACACGGTAGAGCGACTCGCGCAACTCGCGCCAGTTGGTCAGGTTGCCGTTGTGCGCGAACATGATGCCAAAAGGAGCATTCACATAGAAGGGCTGCGCCTCTTCTTCGCTGGCGCTGGAGCCGGCTGTGGGGTAGCGAACCTGCCCTACCCCGCTGGTGCCGGGCAACGCCCGCATGTTGCGCGTGCGGAAGACGTCGCGCACAAGGCCGTGAGCCTTGTACATATTGAATTGATTGCCGTGCATCGTTGCGATGCCCGAGGCGTCCTGGCCTCGGTGCTGCAACAACAGCAGGCTGTCATAGAGCAGCTGGTTGACCGGCCCGCGCCCGATGACCCCGACGATTCCACACATGGTGAGTTCCTAGTAAATATAAAACGGTAAAACGATCAATGATTCAATATGGCAGCCAGGTTGCCAGCGACGGTGGCAATGCCGCCTTTAGCTGCCTGACGGCTTCGGTCGCCGAATGCGAAAACATCGCATCCTTCCACCAGGTTTCTTCGGGTAGTGGCGTGTACCCGGCCAGGGCAACCAGCACGACGATCATGAGCAGGCCGCGAGCCAAACCAAACACTGCACCGAGCCCGTGATCCGCCGGAGATAGCCCGGTGCTGCGGATCAGCGCGCTCAATGTCATGTTTACCAGCCCCACGGCCAGCAGCACGATGATGAAGACCGCCGCGTACGACACACCCATGCGCAGCACGCTGGTCTCGATATAGGCTTGCAGCCAGGTATAGACCGTAGGGCCCCACCAGATCGCGGCAGCGAAAGCCAGCAGATAGGCCGCCAACGAAAGCATTTCCTTGAGCAGTCCGCGAACCAGCCCCAAGATGCCGGAGACGGCCAATATCGTCATTACGACGAAGTCGAAGCCAGTCACTGGGCAGCAATGAAGCCGTTGTCATAACCCAGGGTACGCAAACGCGCCTGCGCCGCCTGGGCCGCTTCGCGCGAAGGGAATGGCCCGACACGCAAGCGGTACTGCTGTTTGCCACTGATCGTGGCCTGTTCGACAAAGGCGTTGGTTACACCCGCCTGATGAAGTTTGCCGCGCCGCTCCCGAGCATCGGTCTGAGTGGTATATGACGCGACTTGAAGGACAAAGTTGCCCTTGGCCGCCGGCTTGGCTACCGGTTTGGCCGCAGCCGGCGCCGGCGTGCGACCTTCCAGCAAGGCGAGCGCGCGCGCGCCATCATCGGAGCGCGAACCGCTCTCGTTCTTGGGCTTGTCCGCAGGTTTGACCAGCGCCGGTTTCTCGACCGGTTTGAGCGCGTCCAGCGGTCGGGGCGGAGGCGTGGTGGCCGCCACGGGAGGCGGCACGGCAGGCACTTGCGCGACGGCCTCGGGCGGCGGCACGGTAGCATCCGGCGCGGCGGCAGGCGCTGGAGCCGTATCGGCTGGCGGCGCAGGCGAGGCCGGTGTCTGCGGCACGGCAACCGGCTCGGATACGTTGGGCTGATAGGGACTGTTGCGATCCGGAATGCGGACGGGGATGTCATCGGAGACGGGCACCGGCTCCGAATCGAGCATCATGGGCAAAACAATGACTGCGGCCAGCACCAGAGCGACCGCTCCGGCCAGACGGCGCCGCGCGCGGCCCCGCAACTCGGCCGCCTGGGCCTCGCTGGAGACCGACGGGCGCGGCCGGGAGGGCGAGGATTCAGAGGCGGAATCTTTGCGTGTGAACAAACCCATGGAACTCACATCCTGGCGAGCGGCACGGCGGGAACCATCCCGCTGCACACGAACCCGCGGTTGCTGGCGAAGGGCCTACGCCCATGGTCATGGTGGCGAGGCATGGCCGTTGCGTGGTCTATACCTTGCGGCCCAATGCCTGCAAAACGCCGGCAACCGTAAGGAATGACCCAAACACTACGATTCTATCACCCTCACCTGCCTTGCCGCGCGCAGCGGCATAGGCTTGCGCGGGGCTGTCATAGGCGGTGATGGTAGGGGCTTCGGCGCCTGCCGGCGAGGCTGGCAGGGCCTGCCGCAATTGCGCGGCAAGGGTCGCGCCGTCGCTGCCGCGCGCGCCCGGCAATCCGGCGCAATACCAGTGGTCGATGCGGCCTGCGAGCTTGGCCACGACCCCGGGAAGATCCTTGTCGCTGAGCATACCGAAAACGGCATGCGTATACGGGTGAAAACCCATGTTGTCCAGATTCTGCGCCAATACGGCCGCCGCATGCGGATTGTGCGCGACGTCCAGAATGACCGTCGGCTGCCCTGGCAGAATCTGAAAGCGGCCGGGCAGGTTGGCTTGCAACAGCCCCAGACGCACTGCCTGCTGGGGTACCGGGAGTCGCATACGCACCGCCTCCAGCGCGGCCAGCGCGGCCGAGGCGTTGAGCAATTGATTGGCACCGCGCAGCGCCGGGTATCCCAACGAACTGCGGCGCACGTCCCGGCCGCCATAAGCCCATTGCTGGCGATCGCCCGAATAATTGAAATCACGGCCGAACAGCCGCAGGTCCGCGCCTATGGCGGCCGCGTGATCGAGCAGACTTTGCACTGGCACGGGATCACTGCAGATGGCCGGCCGACCTGCGCGATAAATATGGGCTTTTTCAAAACCGATCTTCTCGCGCGTGTCACCGAGGTAATCCATGTGGTCCAGGTCCACGCTGGTGACGATGGCCACATCCGCATCGATGATGTTGACCGCATCCAGCCTGCCGCCCAGCCCCACTTCGAGCACCACAGCATCGAGCTTGGCCTGTGAGAACAGTCGCAGAATGGCCAGCGTGGTGAATTCAAAGTATGTCAGGCTGGTGTCACCGCGTGCGGCTTCGACCGCCACGAACTGCTCAATGAGCGCGGCATCAGAGGCAATCTCGCCATTGACGCGTGCGCGCTCGTTGAAATCGATCAGATGCGGCGAGGTATAGAGGCCAACGCGGTAGCCCGCCGCCAGGAGAATGGCCTCGAGCATGGCACAGGTTGAGCCTTTGCCGTTGGTGCCCCCGACGGTAAACGTCACCGCATCCAGGTGCAGCGCCAGCCGCTCGGCGACGGCTTTGACGCGCTCCAGCCCGAGATCGATAGTCTTGGCGTGCAGGGACTCTAGGTAGTGCAGCCAGTCGGCAAGGCCGGCTGTGGCGTCTGGACGAGGGAGCATGGCGGACACGGGAGTAAGACAACCGTCATTTTAGCAGGGACGTCTCGGTATTTACCCGGGTGCGCCGCAGGGGAATGGCTCGCGCGCAACAGCCTCGGGGCTTGCTGCTATTTTTCTCATATGTGAAACTAAATTCACAAATAAGAATTTCCAGGAGACGTGATGCAAGCCAAACCGAAGTGGCTGATGCGCGAGAGCGACGCCATCGCCTACCACCCCGCCAATCACACGGGCACGACCAACCGCCGCCTGATCAGCCCTCGGACGGTCGGCTCCCGGCAGGTAGAAGTGTTACTGGGCACCATCGAACAGGGCAGCGGCGCCCTGCCCCATGCCCACCCCGGCATTGAACAGGTCTGTTATCTGCTCGAAGGCACGGCGCGCGCGCAGGTCGGTGAGGAGAGCGCCGAAATGCAGGCCGGTGACTGCTGTTATTTCCCCGCCGACATTCCGCACCTGTTTACCGTCACCAGCGAGCAACCCGCCCGCCTGCTGGTCATTTACACCCCGCCCTACGAAGAGCGCCCTGACCGCGTCATCCGCGGCTGACCTCACGCGCCCCCAAGGAGACAAAACCATGAAATTGCCGCAACTGATGGCAACGCTATGCCTGGCCGCAACGGCCATTGGGCAACCGGCCGCCGCCTATCCCGACAAACCCATCACCCTGGTCGTTCCGTTCCCTGCGGGTTCCGGCACGGATGCGGTAGGCCGGATTTTTGCCATGGAGCTGGGCAACCGGCTGGGCCAGCAGATCGTGGTGGAAAACAAGCCCGGAGCCAACGCCACCATCGCCGCCAATTACGTGGCGCGGGCCAAACCCGATGGCTGTACGCTCTTTGTCACGACCAACACCTCGCACTCGGCCGCGCCGTTTCTGATGAAGCAGGTGCCCTACGACCCGGTCAAGGACTTCACCGCCATCGCTCGCGGAGGGAATCTGCCCTTCATCTTGGTGGCCAATCCGAAGCGGCCTTACAAGACCGTTCAGGAGTTGATCGACTATGCCCATAAGAATCCCGGAAAGGTGACCTATGCCAGCGGCAACAGCACGGGCATTGTGGCGGGCGCCACGCTGGCCCGGCGCGCTGGCATCGACCTCCTCCACGTCCCTTACAAAGGGACGCCACAGGCAATGACCGATGTGGTAGGAGGCCAGGTGGACTTCATGTTCACAGACCTGGCCTCGGGCCTGCCGTTCGTGCAGTCGGGCCAACTGCGGCCGCTGGCCGTCTCGACGGCCGAGCACAGCGCCATCGTGCCCCAACTGCCTTCGATGAAAGAGGCCGGCGTGGCAGACTTCGACCTGAACTCGTGGAATGGCTATTTTGGACCCGCCGGGCTGCCAGCCGAGGTCGTGCAACGCCTGAATTCAGCCATCAACGAAATCGTGCGCGACCCCGCGGTCAAGCAGAAGCTCGCTGGCCTGGGCTTTGACGCGTTCTCGGGTACACCGCAGGACTTCAGCGCCTTCGTCTCCACGCAGCGGGATCTATGGGGCCAGCTCATCCGCGACGCCGGGATCGACGCTCAATGACGCCAGACGCCGCAACAGGTCCACTGACAGGAGTCCGCATCCTCGATCTGAGCTCGGTCGTCATGGGACCGTATGCCACTCAGGTTCTGGGTGATCTTGGAGCAGACATCATCAAAGTCGAGTTGCCAACGGGCGACAACATGCGGGCGGTCGGTCCCATGCGCAACCCAGGCATGGGTCACCTCTACCTGCACCTGAATCGCAACAAGCGCTCCATCGTGCTGGATCTCAAACAGGAAGCAGGCCGTGACGCCTGCCTGAAACTGGCCGAGGGCTGCGATGCCCTGCTCTACAACATCCGCCCCCAGGCCATGGCACGCCTGGGATTGGGTTACGAGGCGGTGGCCGCGCGCAATCCGGCCCTTGTCTACGTCGGCGCCTACGGCTTTAGCGAAAGCGGCCCTTATGCCGGGCGCCCAGCCTACGACGACCTCATCCAGGGCCAGACAGGTATTGCCGATCTGGCCGCCCGGCAAAGTGGCGAGCTGCCACGTTACGCGCCGCTGACGCTGGCCGATCGCAGCGTCGGGCTGCACGTCGCCATTGCCCTGCTGTCCGGTATTCTGCGGGCACGCGCAGACGGCCAGGGCCAGGCTATCGAGATCCCCATGTTCGAGGGCATGGCGCACATGGTGCTGGGCGATCACCTCGGCGGCCACACCTTCAAGCCTCCTCTGGGGCCGCCGGGTTACGCGCGTCTGCTGGCGCCGCATCGACGTCCCTATGCCACGACCGATGGCTATATCTGCCTGCTCATTTACAACGACAAGCATTGGCGCAATTTCTTTCGCCTGATCGGCCAGCCTGAACTCAATGATGACCCGCGATTCTGCGACCACACGGCACGCGCCCGCCACATCGCAGCGGTGTATGCCTTTGTCGCCGAGGTGATCGGCACCCGCGACAGCGCCAGTTGGCTCAGGGACCTGGACGCCGCCGACATCCCTGCCTCGCGCCTGTACGGCATGGAGGATCTGATCGCCGATCCGCACCTGCTCCAGACGGGATTCGTTCGCGAAGTCGACCACCCTTCCGAGGGCCGGCTGCGCACCACGGCCCCTCTGGGCCACTACGCCCGAACCCCGGCCTCGCTGCGGCGCAGCGCCCCGCGCCTGGGACAACACAGCCGCGAGCTCTTGCGCGAGGCAGGCCTGGACGAAGCAACCATAGACGCCTTGATGGCACAACACGCATCCCTGGATGGACAACCCTGATGGACTTTGAATTCTCTGCAGACCAAGTGGCGGTGCGCGACGCGGTCGCCCACGTATGCGAACGCTTCTCCGATGACTATTGGCTCGAACGCGACCAGGTCGGCGGCTTTCCGCACGACTTTCACGCGGCATTGGCCAGCGATGGATGGCTCGGCATTGCCATGCCGTCCGAGTTCGGCGGCGCGGGTCTGGGGATGACCGAAGCGGCGCTGATGATGCAGACCATTGCGGCCTGTGGGGCCGGGTTTGCGGGCGCCTCGGCCGTGCACATGAATATCTTCGGCTTGAATCCCGTGGTGGTCTTTGGCGATGCCGCGCAACGCCAACGCTGGCTTCCACCCCTGATTGCCGGCCAACAAAAAGCCTGTTTTGCTGTCACCGAGCCCGACGCGGGACTGGACACCACGCACCTGCAAACCCGCGCCGAACGCCAGGGGGACCATTATGTCGTGCACGGTCGCAAGATATGGATCTCTACCGCGCAGGTAGCGCACAAAATGCTGCTGCTGGCGCGCACGACGCCGCTGGCCGAGGTGTCCAAACCGACGCAAGGCTTGACGCTTTTCTATACCGACCTGGATCGCGAGCGGGTCGAAGTGCGCGAAATCGACAAGATGGGCCGCAAGGCCGTGGACTCGAACATGTTGTTCATCGACGGATTACGCATCCCCTTGGAGGATCGCATCGGTGAAGAAGGCCGAGGTTTCGAGTACATCCTGCATGGCCTGAATCCCGAGCGTATCCTCATCGCGGCAGAAGCGGTGGGCATCGGCAGGGCGGCGCTGAAACGGGCGGTGCAATACGCCGGCGAACGGGTGGTGTTCGGTCGCCCCATCGGGCAGAACCAGGGCATACAACACCCTCTGGCTCAGGCCTGGATGCAACTGGAAGCCGCCGATCTGATGGTGTTCAAGGCCGCCAGCCTGTATGACGCCGGAAAACCCTGCGCCCCGTATGCCAACAGCGCGAAGTATCTGGCTGCGGAAGCTGGCCACAACGCCTGCCAGACAGCCGTCTTGACGCTGGGCGGCATGGGCTATGCCAAGGAATACCACGTCGAGCGCCTGTTACGGGAAAGCTATATTCCGCGCATCGCGCCGGTCAGCCCGCAACTCATCATGTGCTTTATCGCGGAAAAGGTGCTCGGACTGCCCAAATCCTATTAGGAACCTCAGTGGTTCTGCTCCAGGGCGGTGCAGGCCGACCGCAGAATGCTGGCATAGGCGGCTTGCTGCGGTTCGATGCGATAGACGGGACCGCCCACCGAAATCGAGTAGTTCTCGCCCGAAAGGCTGAGCGGCCAGGCAATTGCGCCCACGTCGGGAATGGATTCGCTGATATTGGAAAACCATCCCCGCTGGCGCGATTGCTGCAGATCTGCCTCGACGGCATCTGGCTCGACCAGCGTGCGCGCATTAAAGCGTGTGAGCGGCGTGCGGGTCAACAGGCCGGTTCGTTGCTCGGGCGGCAATTGCGAAAGCAGCGCTTTACCCAGTGAATTGGCGTGAACCTCGCGGAACTCGCCGGCAACCGGAGCATATCTGATGGTGTGCGGCGAATCCAGAACCTCAAGATAGACCACGCGAGACAACGCATCAAGTTTGGCAAAAACGATGGTTTCCCGAGTGGCCTCTCGCAGTTCGAGCAGGCTCGGATACACACGATCCAGCACAGGATCGGCGCGCGCGATGCGCTGCGCCATGGCCAGCAGGCGGCCGGTTGGGTAATACCCCTGGCGCCGCCCGGTTTCATAGAGGTAGCCCAGCTCGGCCAACGTGCGGATGAGCGCCAGGCAGCTCGAGACCGGCACATCAAGCAGGCGCGCCATCTCCGACAGGGACAACGCCCGCTTTTCACGGGCATACGTCTCGATGATCTCGATCACGCGAAGGGCGGTTTTGACACTCATTGCCAAGCTGAATGTGAAAGGAAAGAGGTACGGCCTAAAGTTATTGTTCAGCCTGCCGTTATGGTAGCTGAGATTTTTACCCAAGCGATGATGTGCATCTGCCATTGTCGAGCGACCGCGATCCCGCCGCCCCGCATGCTGGAGTGAAGATGCCAATCCGCCCCATCAACCTCGTCCCGCAGGTCCAGACGCCCTCCGCGGCTGGCGCGGCGCCCTCTGTCGATCAGGCCGCCCTGCTGCCCGGAGCGAACACTGACCGGGATGCCGTCGATGACCCGGCCGCCGACGCACCACGCCAGACGGCTTCGGCCGACTTGGCGCTGCAGGAGATCAATCAGCAACTGCAGGCGTGGTCGACGGAACTGCAATTTGAGATGGATCCGGACTTGAATCGGATCGTCATATCCGTACGCGACGCCGAAAGCGGTGAGGTGCTGCGCACCATCCCTTCGGAGGCCGTCATGCGATACGCCAAGACGATCGTGACGTTGCAGGGAAATACCGTGGAGACGACGGCCTGATGCGACGCCAGGCCGCACCATTTTGGTGCGAACAGGCATAAACCCCGAATTAGCCCGCCCTTATGCCGTTGCCCGGCGCTTAAGGCAGCAACAATCTTTGACAGAATCGTTTCGCTAGCAAGGAGTACCCAATAATGGCCACCATCTCGTCGCTCGGCTCATCCGGTTTGCCGCTTACACGCTGGACAAACTGCAAGCCGCCGAAGAACAGCGGCTGACGCTGATTACCAACCAGAAAACCAGTGCGCAGACCCGCATCTCGGCCTATGGCAAGGTCCAGAGCGCGGTGGAAGCCTTGCAGAAAGCCGCCTCCGACCTGAGCGGCATGACGGGGTCTAACATCCTCACCAATAAGGTGACGGGCGACGGCGTGACTTCCAGCATTGGAACCGGCGCGACCGCGGGCACCTACAACATCAAGGTTTCCAAGCTGGCCACGGCGCAATCCCTGCAAACTCAGGCCTACAGCAGTCGTGTCGAGAGCATGGGCACGGGCGGCACCATGACGTTCACCATCGATGGCACGGAAAAGTCCGTTACCCTGGGATCCGACACGTCGCTCAACGGCATTGTCAAGGCCATCAATGGCGAGGACTCGCTGGGCCTGAGCGCCACCGTGGTCAACGATGGCAACGACAATTACTACCTGATGGTCTCCTCCAACACCCAAGGCACCAAGGCAGCCGTCAGCAAGATCGCGGTCACGGGTAACGACACGCTGGCTGCGACGTTCAAGTACGACGCCACCGACAGCAGTTCGCCGATGACCGTGCTTGCCGCGGCCAACGACGCCCAGTTGACCATCAACGGCATTTCCATCGTCAGTCAGACCAACACAGTGACCACGGCGATCGACGGTATCACGCTGAATCTGACGGCCGTCACGGCGGCCGACGGCAATGGCGCGACGCTGACAATCTCCCAGGACAGCAGCAAGATCACCACACTGGTGCAATCTTTCATCAATGCCTACAACTCGCTGCAGACGACCATCTCCGATCTGACGGCCTTCAATGTCGACGACGAGACGCAAAGCGCCCTGACCGGCGACGGTACGGCACGCAACATCCAGTCTGCTGTGGCCGCCGCCTTGCAGGTCGCCACCGGCGAAGGCAACGTACAGAACCTGGGTCAACTGGGAATCTCGATCAATTCTTCGACCGGCCAACTCAGCCTCGATAGCGAGAAATTCAACAAGGCCCTGAGCCAGAACCCCAACGACGTGCTGTGGGTATTTGCCGGCACCAACGGCGTGGCGTCCAAGATGGCGGCAGCGACAGACAAGATGCTGGGCACCAACGGGTCGATCAAGACCCGGACCGACGGCCTGAGCAAAACGCTCGAGAATCTGCAGAAGCAGTACGACTCCACCGAGAGCCAGATCGAAGCGACCATGGCCAACTATCGCACCCAGTTCGTCAAACTTGACGCCCTGGTCGTGCAACTCAAGAGCACCAGCGAATACCTGACCCAGCAGTTCGCGGCCCTGACCTCGTCCTCCGACTAGCGTTGTAAATCATGACTTATGCCGTGCGCCGCCCAACGGGCTACCAATCTGCCCGCTCCTATCAGGACATAGGCCTGGAAACCGAGGTCTTGAGCGCCGCCCCCGAGCGCCTCATTACTCTGCTGTATCGCGGCGCGCGCGCCGCGATCGCCCAGGCCAGGCTTCATCTCGAGGCAGGTCGCGTCGCCGAACGCGGCCAGGCCATTTCCAAGGCCACGCGCATCGTCGACGAAGGCTTGAAACAAGGGCTCAACCTGGAGGCGGGCGGCGAACTGGCCCTCAACCTCTCCGAGCTCTACGACTTCGTCACGCGCACCCTGCTCAGGGCCAATCTGCACGCCGACGCCGCCCAGCTCGATGTCGCGGATCGTCTTCTGGCCGACCTGGCTTCCGCGTGGGAAAGCTCGGTAGACCCTTCCCCCGCTGGCGCCTCGGCCTGAGCGCCGCCTTTCTCTCTTTTGCCTTTTGCTTTGACCGCGAGACATCCATGACGGCTCTCATGCAGCAAGCCCCCGTTCTCGATTTGTATCAGGACATCGCCTCCGTGACAGGCGAGATGCTGGTGTTCGCTCAAGATGAGGACTGGACCCAAGTGCTGGACCTGGGTCGTCAATACATCGAGCTGGTCGAGCAGCTGCGCGGCTTGGAGCCCGCCTCGCCACTGGACGACGCGTCACGCGCCATGAAGTATGAGCTGCTGGTACGCATACTGGAGAACGACGCGGCCGTGCGCGATCTCGCCCTGCCCCAACTGGCTCGGTTGGGCGATCTTCTGGGACGCATGAAACGGCAGCAATCCCTGCTGGCCACTTATGGTGGCAAGGCGCGCAGCGCATGAGCATAGGCCCGCCTGCTCTGGGTAACGTGCTCGTGCAGCGTCTCGATGCCGTGCTGGGCACGACGATGGCCGCGCATGCCAACACCCTGACGGGCGCCCGCCCGGATGCTGTCGGCCAACCCGGACAGGCCGCCCGCACGGGCCAGACCGACGATGCGACTCGCGATCCGAGAGGCCAGATCGATGGCGCGGGCGGTAAAGCCGACCGCCAGGCGGCCGCCGTCGATGCGAAGACGGCCGCCGCGCTGGCGCTGGCCGCCCGCGGCCTGGTTACCCGCAACGACACCACGGCCTCTGCACCTACGACACTGGGAAACACCGCGCGCATCATTCTTTCCCTGCTGGCCCAGTATCCGAATGCCGCCCCCGCCGTGCAAAGTGCGAGCGCGCTGTGGACACCGCCGCAAGCCGCGGAGAATGCCGCCGGCGGTGCGGCGCGCGAGCCGTCTGTCAGTGCGCCACGGATTTCCCAGCCAGAAACCGACCAACCCCGTGAGTCCGGCGCCAAACCCGCGCCGGCAGCCTCCGGAGTCCAGGGCCCACCGGCCAGCAGCCAGCCGGCGGCCGCACTGTTCGCACAGGCGTTGAAAGCCAGCCTGCAGACGAGCGGGTTGTTTTACGAGTCCCATCTGACCGAGATGGTCTATGGACAACGCACGCCTCAGACGCTGCGCGATGAGCCGCAGGCTAATCTGCCCGCCGCTCCCGCCTACTCCGCGCCCGCCGCATCGCCCGCCCCCGCACACACGGCCCAGGCGTCCGCTTCGGCCGTCCTGACCCTCAGCGCCGAGGCTGACACCGCCCGCGCGCAAGATCCGGGCGCTCCGATAGGCGGTCTGCACTCGCAAACCAATACCCTGGTCCGCCAGCAGTTAGAGATCCTGGCCAACAACGCCGTCTATTGGTCCAGCCGGCTGGTGCTGCATCTGCCGCGCCTGGGCGAGATCGACGTCCGTCTTTCGCTGGCCGGTTCACAATTGGTGCTGCAACTGACGGCGCCCCAAAGTGCCACCGAGCTCAAGCACGAGGCAAAGACATTGCGTCAACAGCTATCAGGCGCTGGCCTGACCCTCAGTGACCTGAGCGTGCAGGCGGTCGACCCGGAACGTTTCCAGACAACCGACTTCCTGCTATCCGACGCATGACCCAACCCGAAGATTCCTCGCGCACCGCTTCGGTTGCGCTACGCTACGATGAGAACGATGGTGCCCCGCGCGTGGTGGCCAAAGGCTATGGACAATTGGCCGACACGATCGTCCGCACAGCCAAAGAGCATGGTCTATATGTTCACGAATCCCCGGAACTGGTCGGCCTGCTGATGCAGGTCGACCTAGACTCCCACATCCCCCCGCAGTTGTATACCGCGGTCGCCGAATTGCTTGCCTGGCTATACCGTCTCGAAGCCCGGGAACTGCCTGCAACCGCCGCCTCTCACTCGCATGCCTAATCCCTCTGCTTCGCCGCCCCTGAATCACACCGAACTGCTGCGCGATACGCAGCAGATCATGGACATTCTGAAAGAAGTCATTCACCCGGGCAATGCCGCGCAGGCACGGGATGGTCAGGGCCGCAGTTGGCCCATCAAACTGCTTGGCACGGACTGGCAGGCCGGCTTGATCTTCTGGCGCCCGCACGACCCGCAACAGGCAACCGTCATGCCCGGCGGCGCGCCATTCATGAGCGGCAGTTTGACCGTCGAGATTCTGATATCGGTCGGCGACGGCAGCCACCTGCAGTTCGAGGCGGGCCGCCCGACCATACTGAATTTCTCTGATGCCAGCGTGGGCATGGTCTCTGAGTTTCCGGCACTGCTGCGCCGGGAGACCCCCCTGGACAGGCCGGCCTGAGCTCTGCCTCAGATCGACATCGACGAAATTTCTTTGTAGGCGGCGACCAAGCGGTTGCGCACCTGCACCGTCATCTGAAAGCCGAGGCTGGCTTTCTGAAGATCGATCATGACATCGTTGAGCGACACATCGGGCGCGCCGAGCTCGAAGGCTTTGGCCTGAACGGTCGCCGCGTTCTGTGCGTTGGAGACGTTGCGGATGGAGTTCTGCAACGCTGCGGCAAAGCTGGCCGGGGCAGTCGCGGGCGACAGCTCGGCGGAACCCGCCGAACCACTCTGTGCGGCGCGCATTACGGCGCGCATCTGTTCCAGCATGTTTTCGATACCGGAGACGCCGGAAACCGACATATTCAATCCTTGCTCGGGGCGAGACACGATATGCGAAAGCCTAACGGCTCGACGTCGCGGCCATTGCGCCCAAAAGACGCCAAAAACCGGCGTAGTTCGCCGCTTGCCCCTGAACCGGCTACATAAGAGGCAAAAGGCGCCAAAAAACGCTTGTTTTCGACGCTTGGGTTTACAGGCTGACCCGCCATAATCCAGCCTCCCATAGCCCTCGCGTGCATTTTGCCTACCCCGTCCATGCTGTCCTGCCCTCCGCTCCGCGTAGCCTGCGGGAGCCGCCCATGAACCAGCAAGCCAGTCTGAGCAGCACCCTTTTGGCCAGGTATCCGTTTCTGGCGAAGGCGCGCGCTCTGCCCAAGCCGCTCTTGCTGGCGGGCGCTGCAGCGTTGATCGCCATCGTGGTGGCAGTCTCGCTCTGGAGCCGGGAGCCGGATTACAAGGTGTTGTTCTCGAACCTGGACGATCGCGATGGCGGCGCCATCGTCAACGCCTTGGGCCAGATGAACGTCCCGTACCGCTTCAGCGACAACGGCACGGCGATTCTCGTGCCTGGCAACCGGGTCTACGACGCGCGCATGCAACTGGCCAGTCAGGGCTTGCCAAAAGGCGGTTCGGTGGGCTTTGAACTGATGGACAATGCGCGGTTCGGCGCCAGCCAATTTGCCGAGCAGATCAATTACCAACGCGGCCTGGAAGGCGAGCTGGCGCGCTCCATCGAAGCCATGCATTCCGTGCAGCACGCCCGCGTGCACCTGGCATTGCCGCGCCAATCTCTGTTTGTGCGGGATCGACAACCGCCGACCGCTTCGGTACTGCTGACCCTGCAACCTGGGCGCAGCCTTGCCCAGGCGCAGGTTTCCGCGATCTCGTGGCTGGTGGCATCCAGTGTGCCGGATCTGGCTGCCGACAATGTCTCCATCGTCGATCAGAACGGGCGGCTGCTATCGTCCCCGGCAGGGGAAGGCCGCGGCATGGACGCCGATCAGATGCGTCTGGTGCGCGAAGTCGAGCAGCGCACGGTAGAACGTATCCTGACCATCCTCAACCCTCTGGTCGGCCCAGGTAATGTCCATGTGCAGGCCAGCGCTGAAATGGACTTCGCCCGCCGTGAGGAAACGTCCGAAAGCTACCGCCCGAACCAGGAACCGGGGCAGGCAGCCGTGCGCAGCCAGCAGACCAGCGACTCTCGGCAGATCGGCAACACGGCGGCCAGCGGCGTGCCTGGCGCGCTGAGCAATCAGCCACCCGCCGGCGTTCAGGCTCCGGTCACCAACCCCGCCCCTCAGCCGCCACGTCAGCCATCGCCGACACAGAGCGCCACCGGCACCCAGGCGCAGCAACAGGCTCCCGGCAGCGAGCGGCGCGACGCCACCACCAACTATGAAGTCGATCGAACGATCAGCCATGTCAAGCAGCCCGTCGGCCAACTCAAGCGGTTGTCGGTCGCTGTGGTCGTCAATTATCTACCTGGAAAGGATGGTGATCCTCAGGCGCTGCCGCCCGAGGAACTCAATAAGCTGACCAATTTTGTACGTGAAGCCATGGGCTACTCCGAGCCTCGAGGCGACTCCTTGAACGTGGTCAACAGCCAGTTCAACGACAGCCCGCCTGTCGTTCCGATGTGGCGCGATCCCGAGCTCCTCGCCATGGTCAAGACGGCGCTGGGCTGGGTATTCGGCCTCCTGATCGCCCTGTGGCTGTATCGCAAGATACGGCCGGTGATCACGGGATACTTCTATCCGCAGGTCAGCCCCGAAGAGGCTGCCGCCTCGCGCGCCGAAGCCGAGCGCGAGGCGCTTGCCACCGCGCGCGCCAAGGAAGTCAACCGCTACGAAGACAATCTGCAACGCGCCCGCGAAATGGCCACCAAGGATCCGCGCGCCGTGGCCATGGTGTTGCGCGCCTGGATGACGAAAGATGAAAAGTGATGCCAAGCCGCTCGACGGCATGACGCGCAGCGCCGTGTTGCTGATGTCCCTGGGCGAGGATGCCGCCGCCGAAGTCTTCAAGTACCTGACGGCCCGGGAAGTGCAGCAGGTGGGCGCGGCCATGGCCACGCTCAAGCAAGTCACGCGCGGCGACGTGGCCGGGGTGCTGGAAGAGTTTCGCCAGGAAGCCGACCAGTTCATGGCGGTCACCCTGGGTTCTGATGACTATATCCGTACCGTCTTGACCAAGGCCCTGGGTAGCGACCGCGCAGCCGGCCTGATCGAAGACATTCTCGAGGCCGGCGACAGCGGCAGCGGCATTGACGCGCTGAACTGGCTCGACCCGCACACCGTCGCCGAGCTCATCGGCGACGAGCATCCGCAGATCGTCGCCACCATACTCGTCCACCTGGAGCGCGACCGCGCCGCCGGCGTACTGAGCATGCTGCCCGATCGTCTGCGCAATGAAGTCATGCTGCGTATCGCCACGTTCGGCGGGGTGCAGCCTGCGGCGCTGTCCGAACTGACTGAAGTGCTCAATTCCGTGCTGGCCGGCCAGGGCGCCAAGCGCAGCAAGATGGGAGGGGTGCGCACGGCCGCCGAGATTCTGAACATGATGAACTCGAACCAGGAAGAATCCGTCGTCGAGAGCCTGCGCGAACGCGACGCCGATCTGGCGCAGAAGATCGTCGACGAGATGTTCGTCTTCGACAACCTCATCGACGTCGAAGACCGCGGCATCCAGCTCATCCTCAAAGAAATCGACAACGACACGCTCATGGTCGCGCTCAAAGGCGCCACCGAGGAGCTGCGCGCCAAATTTCTGCGCAACATGTCCAGCCGCGCCGCTGAAACGCTGCGCGAAGACCTCGATGCCCAGGGACCGATTCGCATGTCCAAGGTCGAGGGCGAACAGAAGAAGATTCTGCAGATCGCGCGTCGTCTGGCCGAAAGCGGGCAGATCACGCTTGGCAGCCAGGGCGAGGACAGTTATGTCTGACACGCGCGCCCACGGTGCGCTGACCACGGATGCCTGGCGTCGTTGGCAGATGACCTCGTTTGACCTTCCCCAGCCTGAACCCGAACCCGCCCCCGCAACCGTGGATCCAGGCCCGGACCCGGAGACGCTCAAGCAGCAATGGCGCGCCGAGGCCGAGGCGCAGGGACGCGAGGACGGCTACGCACGCGGCCACGAAGCGGGCTTGGCCGCTGGCCTCGAAAGCGGCCAGGAGCAAGGCTGGAAGACGGGCCATCAGGCGGGTTATTCCGCGGGTCTGGCCGAGGGGCGCGAGCAGGCCCGGCAGGAAGGGCTGCAACTGGCTGCGCTCAGCGCGGCGACTGCCCATTCATTGCAGCAATTGGAAGAAACCATGGGCCAGGCGCTCTTGACGCTGTCCTTGGACATCGCCGGGCAGATTCTGCGCACGACCCTGGCCGAGCAGCCGCAAAGCATGCTTGAGGCCGTACGCGAAGTTCTGCGCATGCCGGCCCCCGGTTCCGGCGGCATCTTACGCCTGTGGGTACATCCGCAAGATATGGAGCTCGTGCGCCTGCATCTGGCCGACGAATTGCGCGACGGCAATTGGCGGGTGCTGGCTGACGAGTCCATCACGCGCGGGGGTTGCCGCGCGGAATCTCCGTTGGGGGATATCGACGCGACCTTGCAAACCCGTTGGCGACGCGTCGTGGCATCGCTGGGCCGCGCCAGCGACTGGGAGGATGGGGCGTGAGCAAGCCCGCCCCTGCCATTGATCGCTGGCAGACCCAGCTGCAGATCGGTTCGATCCGAGCGGCGGCGACCGAGCCCACCCTAGCCACCGGCCGCGTCACGCGCGCCACCGGTCTGGTGCTGCACGCCACAGGCCTGCGGCTGCCCGTGGGCGCGGCATGCCGCATCGAAATCGCGCGCGGCCACGATCATTGGGCCGATGCCGAAGTCGTCGGCTTCGACGGCCACACCCTGTATCTGATGCCGCAGGCGGATATCTCTGGCTTGCCGCCCGTTCGACGGCCTGGGCCCGCTCACGGGTGCTGATCTGGCGCCGCTGTCTGCTCATCCCATCAATCCTTTGACCCGCGCACCGATCGACTCCGTCCTCGATGTCGGCGTGCGTGCCATCAACGGCCTGCTTACGGTTGGTCGCGGCCAACGCATGGGCCTGTTCGCTGGCTCCGGCGTAGGCAAGAGCGTACTGCTGGGCATGATGGCGCGTTACACGCGTGCGGACATCATCGTCGTAGGCCTCATTGGCGAGCGCGGGCGTGAGGTCAAGGAATTCATCGAGCATAATCTGGGCGCCGAAGGCCTGGCCCGCTCGGTCGTGGTCGCCGCGCCGGCGGACGTCTCACCGCTGCTGCGTTTGCAAGGCGCTGCCTATGCGACCCGCCTGGCCGAGCATTTTCGTGATCAGGGACAGGATGTTCTGCTGATCATGGATTCGCTGACCCGTTACGCCATGGCGCAACGGGAGATCGCTCTGGCCATCGGGGAGCCGCCCGCAACCAAAGGGTATCCGCCCTCCGTATTCGCCAAACTACCGGCACTGGTCGAGCGCACCGGTATGGGAGCGCCCGGACCTAACGGCAAGGCGGGATCCATCACGGCGTTTTACACGGTGCTGGCCGAAGGGGACGATCAACAAGATCCGATCGCCGATTCGGCGCGCGCCATCCTGGACGGCCATGTGGTGTTGTCGCGCTCGCTGGCCGAGGCTGGGCACTACCCCGCCATCGATATCGAAGCTTCGATATCGCGCGCCATGACGTCGCTGATCTCTCAGCAGCAATTCAATATGGTGCGCCGTTTCAAGCAGGTGCTCTCGCGCTATCAGCGCAATCGGGATTTGATTTCCGTGGGTGCGTACGTTCCTGGCGCTGACCCACAGCTCGACGACGCCATCGCGCGCTACCCGCGCCTGGAAGCCTACCTTCAACAAAACGTCGGCGATAACGTCAGCTATGCCGATGCCGTGGAAATCCTGCGCGCCACTTTCGCAAGCGGAGATACGCATGCCTAGCCAATTGCCTTTGGATATGCTGATCAGCCTGGCCAAGGACAGCACCGATGAAGCAGCCCGCGAACTGGGCCGCCTCAATGCCGCGCGCAGTAATGCCGAACGTCAATTGACCATGCTGCACGACTATCGGCAGGATTACCTCAAGCGGCTGCAGGACGCAATGGTCGCCGGCATGCCGGCTGCCGATTGCCATAATTACCAACGTTTCATTGGCACACTGGATGACGCCATCGGTCAGCAGACCAATGTCTTGCAAAAGGCCGACATGCAATTGCTGCAGGGCCGTCTTGACTGGCAGCGTGAGAAACGCAAGCTCAGCTCCTTCGACACGTTGGCCGAGCGCGATGCGCGCAGCCGAGCCATGACCGAGGCGCGCCGCGAACAGCGTGCCAATGATGAAATCTCCGCACGCCTGGTCCGCCGGCAAGCCGGCATGTAGAACGTTGACTGCCATGATGATGAACCCTCCTTCCCTGGCCTTGACCATCCCCACGGTCGCTCCATCGGCAGCGCCCGCCGGCGTCCCGGCGCCGACCACGGGCGACGACAGCGACAGCTTTGCCCGCGTGCTCAATGCGCAAAAGGCCAGCGGGTCCGATCAGGCGGCGTCCGTCACACGCCCGCGCAACAACGATCGGCCGCAGGCCATGCCATCGGATCGGGCCGATACGGCACCCGCGTGTGCCAGCCGACCGGCAGCGCAAGACGACGACACCAGCGACTCGCCGCATGCCGGCAGTACTCAAGATAACAGTGACATCGCCGCTGCCCTGGGTCAGGGCGCGCTGCCGCTGCCAGCCGCGCCGGCACTGCCGCAACAGACGCTGGAGCTGGCCGCCCAGGTCGCCGAGGTTCAGGCACGTGTGGCCGCGGCCAATACCGCCTCTTCCGAAGGAGCCGACACGCAGATCGAGCACACGTTGGCCGCACGAACGCTGGGCGCGACAGCGGCAGAGCCGGCGGCTGCGGCCAAACCGGCCGCAACACGCATGCCGTCTCACGCCAAGGGCTCAAGCGACGATGAACAACAGGGCGCTCAGGACGTCGCCGCCGTGCGGCCTGTGCCAAACATGGCGTTGACGGCTGAAGCGGTTTCCCCCGTCCAGCCGCGCCCGCAGGCCCAAACCTCCTCCAAGCCGCCCGCCCCGGAGACTAGCCCCGCCGCGCCGCTGCACGCGGTCACCGACGCGGCACAGGCTTGGGCGGAGCTGTCGCCCGCGCGCTTACCGGTGGCCACCGCAACGGCCGACGTGACCACGGGCTTGCAACTCAGCTCGCCAGTCGGCGCTACCCAATGGGGGCAGGAACTGAGCCGGCAGGTCGTGATCTTCAGTGAGAATCTCGCGCAGGGCAGCCACACTGCCCAGTTGCGCCTGGATCCGCCCGATCTGGGACCCTTGCGCGTGACGCTGAGCATCAACGACGGCGTGGCGAGCGCTAGTTTCGTCTCGGCGCATGCAGCTGTGCGGCAGGCCGTCGAGACGGCGCTGCCGCAGTTGCAGCAAGCCTTGTCACAGGCAGGGATTTCGCTAGGACATACCAATGTCGGGGATCAAGGCACCCCGGCGATGGCAGGTCAGGCTGGAGGCCAGTCTTCCGGTCAGCCTGGCCACCATGGGCAGGCCAAGGACGGCCGCCAGGCACTCGGGGCCGTGGTCATCGAGAGCGCGGCCGCACTGCGCACGCAGGCTCACGAGGGCCTGGTCAACACTTACGCCTGAAGATGCCCGCGCACTGCACGCCAATAGGCTGAGATACACACTTTTCGCCCTGTTTTTCGCTCCCCTGGTTCAAGGCGACTTGGGGCAGAATTCCCCTGATAACGAAAAATCCCTTCGCCCAGCCTGAACTGTTCAAACGATGGCCACATCCAAATCTCCCGCCATGCCTGCTGCCCGTAGCGCCACCGGCGGCGCAGGAAAACTGTTGCGCCCTCTGCTGGCGCTACTGACTCTGGTACTCGTGGTCGTGGCCAGCGTGGCGGGAACCTGGTATTTCATGTCGCGCTATCAGCAGCAGCAACTGCAGGCGGCGATGCAATTGGGCATAGGCCAGCAGCAAGGCCAGGCTGGCGCAACCGGCCCAGTGCCAACCACCTACACGCCGCCGCCGGCGCCCCCGGCAGTCGTACCGGCTCCGATCTTTTTCCCGCTCGAGGCCTTCACCGTCACGATCAATGACGCGGAATCTGAGCGCATCATGCATGTGGGCCTGACCTTGCGCTTGGGTGACGAGCAATCTCGTCAGCGCATAGAGCGCTACATGCCCGAAGTGCGCAACCGAATTCTGATGGTCATGTCATCCCAGACACCGCAGTCCGTGCAGTCGCTGGCCGGCAAGCAGGCCATGGCCAAAAGCCTGCAAGCCGCCATCAACAAACCGTTCGCGCCGTTGCCTGACGGCCAGGCGGTCTCCGACGTGCTGTTTACCGCCTTCGTGGTGCAATAAGCATGGCCTACGAGGCATTTCTTTCTCAGGATGAAGTCGATGCGCTGCTGGCCGGCGTCACCGGCGAGAGCGACGCCAAGCAAGGGCAGGCCAATCAAGCGGATAACACCCGGGCCTATGACCTGAGTTTCCCGGACCGCGTCGTGCGCCGACGCATGCAGACCCTGGAGCTCATCAACGAGCGTTTTGCGCGCAACATGCGCCACGTGCTGCTCAACTTCATGCGCCGCAGTGCCGACATCACCGTCGGGTCGATAAAAATCCTGAAGTACGCCGATTTCGAGCGCAACCTGCCGGTGCCCAGCAATCTGAACATGATTCAGATGAAGCCACTGCGCGGCACGGCGCTGTTTACCTACGACCCGAGCCTGGTGTTCCTGGTGATCGACAGCCTTTTTGGTGGCGACGGGCGTTATCACACGCGCGTCGAAGGGCGTGATTTCACCACGACGGAGCAGCGCATCATCCGCCGCCTGCTCAATCTCACCCTCGACAGTTACGGTAAATCCTGGGATCCGGTCTACCCCATCGAGTTCGAGTACGTACGCTCCGAGATGCACACCAAGTTTGCCAGCATCACGGGCGACAACGAAGTCGTTGTCGTGTCGTCCTTTCACATCGAGTTTGGCGCCACGGGTGGCGATCTGAATATCTGCCTGCCCTATTCCATGATCGAACCGGTGCGTGATCTGCTCACCCGGCCCCTGCAGGACGCGGCCCTGGAAGAAGTCGACCAACGCTGGTCGCAGCAGCTCTCGCGCCAGGTCCGCAGCGCAGATGTGGACCTGGTGGCCGAATTCGCGCATATCCCCTCCACCATCGGCGCGCTGTCGCAACTGAAAGTAGGCGACATTCTGCCCGTGGAAGTGCCTCACAGCGTTGTCGCCCACGTCGACGGCGTACCGCTGATGGAATGCAGCTACGGCGTCTTCAACGGCCAGTACGCCTTACGCGTGCACAACATGCTCAACCACGACGAACCCAACGAGACACCCGATCATGACTGACACGAACCAGCGACCCGATCAGGCTGGCGCCGGCGCCGCTTCCAGTGCGGCCGACGACTGGGCAGACGCTCTGGCCGAACAATCGCGCAGCGTAACCCCCACCCAGGCCGATGGTCTGCGAGGACAGGATGAGTGGGCCAGTGCCATGGCCGAGCAGGCTGCCGCCGTGCCCAAGGCAGCACCCGCCGCCCAATCTGCCGCGCACACCGTATTCAAGCCGCTGAGCGAGAAGTCCAGCGCCGGCGCCGCCGATATCGACCTGGTGATGGATGTTCCGGTACAGCTCACCGTCGAGCTTGGTCGCACCCGGCTGACCATCAAAAACCTGCTTCAGCTCGGCCAGGGATCGGTGGTCGAACTGGACGGCCTGGCGGGAGAGCCCATGGACATCTTCGTCAATGGCTACCTGATCGCTCAGGGTGAAGTGGTGGTAGTCGAAGAGAAGTACGGCATCCGCCTGACCGACATCATCACCCCGTCCGAACGCATCAATCGCTTGAACAGCCGCCGCTGAGCCGCCATGAACGAAGCCAGTCTCGTGCGCGTGGTGGTCGGCCTGTTGCTGGTCGTGGCCGCCATCCTCGTGGCCGGATGGCTGGCGCGCCGCGCCGGAGTTGGATCCCGCGCGCAAGGGACATTGCTGTGGCAGATCGCCTCACAGACTCTTGGCCCGCGACAGAGCGTGATCATCGTCGAGGTCGATAAGACTTGGCTCGTGCTGGGCGTGACGCCCGGCCAGATCACCACCTTGCACACGCTGCCTGCGGGCGAGCTTCCCGTCGCCGACGCCACCTCGTTCGCGCTCAAGCTCGGCCAGGCGCTAACGCGCCGTTAAATCATTCATGAAGCCTGCCCTGTCTTTCTGCCTGCCCGCTGCAGGATTATCCCTGCTCAGCATCCTGGCGCTGTGGCCCGACGGTGCCATCGCGCAGGCGACGCTGCCGGCGCTGACTGCCACGCCAGGCGCCAACGGCTCCCAGACTTACTCGCTCAGCATGCAGACCCTGCTGCTGATGACGTCGCTGTCTTTCTTGCCTGCTGCCTTACTGATGATGACGGGCTTCACCCGCATCATCATTGTGCTGGGATTGCTGCGCAGCGCCATGGGCACGGCCACCTCTCCGCCCAATCACGTCCTGGTCGGCATCGCGCTGTTCTTGACGTTCTACACCATGTCGCCGGTGTTCGACAAAATCTACACCGAGGCATATGAACCGCAGTCAGCGGGCAGCATCGGATTCGAGACGGCCGTTGAACGCGCCGGTGCGCCTTTGCACACCTTCATGTTGCATCAGACGCGGGAGAACGATCTCTCCCTGTTTGCCAACATGGCCAATGTGCCGAAAATGGAGGACCCGTCCAAGGTCCGCATGCGCATTCTGATTCCGGCCTTCATCACCAGCGAACTGAAGACCGCGTTCCAGATCGGTTTTACCATCTTCATCCCCTTTCTCATTATTGACCTGGTGGTCGCCAGCGTGCTCATGGCTTTGGGCATGATGATGGTTCCTCCGGTCACGGTTTCCCTGCCGTTCAAGCTGATGCTGTTTGTGCTGGCCGACGGTTGGAATCTGCTGCTGGGCTCGCTGGCCCAGAGCTTTTACCAATGACAGGAGCGCCGAGTCCATGACTGCAGACACCGTCATGACCATGGCCTATCAGGCCATGAAGATCGCGCTGGCGCTGGCCGGGCCGCTGCTGCTGGTGACGCTGGTCGTCGGGCTGGTCATCAGTGTGTTCCAGGCGGCCACCCAGATCAACGAGATGACACTGTCTTTCATCCCCAAACTGCTGGCGATGTGTGGCGTGCTGGTGTTACTCGGCCCCTGGCTGATCGACTTGCTGGTCGACTACATCCGGCAACTGATCTCCGGGATCCCCATGCTGATTTCCTGACGCCCGTGTTCAACTTCACCATTGAGCAGCTCAATGGCTGGATCGGGCAATTCGTCTGGCCCTTCATCCGCATTTTGGCACTCGTGGGCGCCTCGCCGCTTTTTGCTGAATCCGCCATTCCGGTCAAGGTGAAGATAGGCCTGTCATTTATGCTCGCCGCAGCCATCGCGCTTGGGCTGCCACCCATGCCGACGGTGTCGCCCAGCAGCTACGAGGGCCTGCTTTTGCTTGGGCAACAGATTCTGATCGGTGTGGCAATGGGGTTGACCATGCGAGTGGTCTTTGCCGCCGTTCAGACGGCGGGTGAATATGTCGGCCTGCAGATGGGGCTGTCTTTTGCCTCCTTCTTCGACCCGTCGACCGGAGCCAACACCGCGGTGCTGTCTCGCTTTCTGAACATTGTCGCCATGCTCGTGTTTCTGAGCCTCGACGGCCATCTGCTGATGCTGGCCGCACTGGTGCGCAGCTTCGACATCCTGCCCCTGACTCCGGCGATGCTGGATCGCAATGGCCTGGGTGTATTGCTTCAGTGGGCCGGAATCGTCTTTGTGTCCGGGCTTCTGCTGTCGCTGCCCTTGGTCTGCGCGCTGCTGACCATCAATCTGGCCATGGGTATTCTGAACCGGGCAGCGCCCCAGCTAACGGTTTTCGCCGTGGATTTTCCGATCATGTTGACGGTTGGGTTGCTGGTGCTGGCGATCGTGCTTCCGCATGCCGGACCATTTCTGGAGGGTCTCTTCGAGCGGGGCCTGCAAGCCATGAGCGACGTAGCGCAGGGGTTCGCCACCCCGTGAGGGGCCCGGTGTGCCGGGTCCCTCACGGAGCAGAGCAGCGCTCAACCCGCCGTTGCCCCCTCAAAGGCCAGGCGCCTGCCTGCCGTCTCGCGTGTCAGCCTGAATACCTGGATCGTCTCGCGCAAAGCGGCGGACTGGCCGCTCAACTGCACGACAGCTGCACCGAGTTGCTCCACCAGAACGCTGTTTTTGTCGGTCATGCCATCCATTTCGGCCACGGCGTGCTCCATCTGCTCGATGCCGCTGGCCTGTTGCTGCGACGCCACCGAGATTTCACCGATGATGTCCGTGACCCTGCGCACGGCGTCGACAATCTCGTGCATGGTATCGCCCGCCTGTTCGGCCTGCGCCGAACCTTCTGCCACACGGTGGACCGACTCGCCTATCAAATCCTTGATCTCGCGCGCGGCCTGGGCACTTTTCTGAGCGAGGCTGCGCACTTCGCCGGCAACCACGGCGAATCCTTTTCCGGACTCGCCCGCACGAGCGGCTTCAATCGCTGCGTTGAGGGCCAGTATGTTGGTCTGAAACGCGATACCTTCGATGATGTTCACGATGTCGGCAATGCGGCGCGAGCTGTCGGAAATGCCATGCATGGTGTGCACGACCTGATCGACCGCATCGCCGCCGCGCCGGGCGACATCCATGCTGCTGGCAGCCAGGTCGTTGGCCTGTCGGGCATGATCGGCGTTCTGTTTCACCGTCGTGGTCAGTTGCTGCATGCTCGAGGCGGTGCTCTGCAACGATGTGCTTTGATCACTGGTGCGTAGCGCCAACTGCTGGTTGCCCTGGGCAATACCTTGAGCGGCGTGCGTGGTGCCCGCGATTCCCTGATACACGTCGCCAGCGATGCCAATCAGGCTCTTGCGCATGACGTCCAGGGAGAAGGCCAGGTTGCCGACCTCATCCTTGGTATCGGCGAACACCTGGCTGGTGAGATTGCCAGCGGCCACCTGGCGCGCCATGTCGGCTGCCTCACGCAGGGGTCGCAGCACGGCGCGAGCCAGACGCCATTGCACCGTGCACAACAGCGCCACTGCGGCAAGCGCACCGGCCACGCCGAGTCCCGCCTGTACGCTATCGAGGCTGGCCCAATGCATGTGCAGCATCCAGGCAGCAAGGCCACCAAACAACAGACTCGACAGCAACGCCGCGCGCAGCATCTGGGCACGGGCGCCCCGGCGCAAGGGGAAAACCATGCGCGCGACCACGCTGCGCCAGCCTCGCGGCACCACCTGTCCCGCCTTGATGCGCCAACCTCGTCCCCGCCCTTGGCGTAATTGCTCGTAGTACGCCTCGGCGGCGTCTATCTGCTCTTCGGAAGGGCGCACGCGTACGGAAGAATAGGCTACGACTTCGCCGCCTTCGACGATGGGGGGTGGCGTTGGCCAGCACCCAGTAATAGCCGCCGTCCTTGCGCCGGTTCTTCACCACGCCCAGCCAGGACTGTCCGCGTTGCAAGGTGTCCCACAGGTCTTCGTACGCCTCGGACGGCATAT
This sequence comes from Bordetella holmesii, assembly GCF_020735985.1. Taxonomy (NCBI): domain Bacteria; kingdom Pseudomonadati; phylum Pseudomonadota; class Betaproteobacteria; order Burkholderiales; family Alcaligenaceae; genus Bordetella; species Bordetella holmesii. The sequence continues at coordinate 1,495,036 of NZ_CP085973.1, read as the reverse complement.
CGGGATGACGCACAATATTGTGCGGCTGCCCGATCAGCTCGTCGCGTTCGAAACCGCTGACCTCCACGAAGGCCGGATTGGCATACACAATGCGGCCCTGGATGTCCGTGCGCGAGATCAGATACTGGTCCTCGCGCAGACGGGTTTCGTCGTCGAAAATGGGTAGGTTGACACGCACTGCCTGATCTCCTGTCTTGCTGAATCCGCGCTGAAGTTCTTGAAGAAAGAAACGATCCGGTTTGGCCGGATCGTCGCGGGAAGTGAATTGGCCCGGGATTCCCCGGGCCATGCAAAAGGCCGCCGCGGCAGCCCTCATATTTCAGCGTTGGCCCACCATGGGTGACTGGTAGCCGCCGGCCAGTTTGGGCGTGGCCACATCGATGACCTCGCCGGTGTTGACCTTGAACACCGCCACGGCTTCGGACAACTGCTGGGACTGCTCCTGCAGCGCCGCGGCCGCCGCCGCCTCCTCGACCAACGCCGCATTCTACTGCGTCACCTCGTCCATCTGCGTCACCGCTCGATTGACCTGCTCGATCCCGCTGGACTGCTCCTGCGACGCCGCCGATATCTCGCCCATAATGTCCGTCACGCGCCGCACCGACGCCACAATCTCCTGCATCGTCGCCCCAGCACGCTCGACCTGCTGCGAACCCGCCGACACCTTGCCCACCGAATCCTCAATCAACCCCTTGATCTCCTTGGCCGCCTGAGCACTGCGCTGCGCCAGCGAACGAACCTCCCCAGCCACCACCGCAAACCCCTTGCCCTGCTCCCCCGCCCGCGCCGCTTCCACCGCCGCATTCAACGCCAATATGTTCGTCTGAAACGCAATGCCATCTATCACCGACACAATCTCCGATATCTTGCGCGAACTCGCCGATATCCCCTGCATCGTCTGAACCACCTCCGACACCGCCGACCCACCCCGCTGCGCCACATCCGACGCACTCGCCGCCAACTGATTCGCCTGCCGCGCATTGTCCGCGTTCTGACGCACCGTCGAGGCCAGCTCCTCCATCGACGCCGCCGTCTGCTCCAGCGACGCCGCCTGCTCCTCCGTGCGGCTCGACAGATCCGTGTTCCCCGCCGATATCTCCCGGGCACCCACATTGATCTCCTCAACACCACGACGCACCGACGACACCGTACGCGTCAAACTCTCCTGCATCCGCTTGAGCGAACCAAACAACTGACCTATCTCGTTGCCGCTGCGTACCTCAACACGCGCCGTCAAATCTCCTCCCGCTATACGGTCAAAATGACTACCCGCCGCCCTCAGCGGTTGCAAGACGCGCCGCCGCAGGAAAAGATAGGTCATGACAATCAGCAGCGCGGCCAAGGCGCCGCCTGCGGCAACGGCCATGAGCACCAAACGATAGCGTTGCCGGCCAGCGTCATAGGCGCTCAGGAATTCGCCGGCCCGCCAGAAATCAAAGCCCGCGATGGCTTGCACGAACGCGGCCTCCGACGCATCCAGCCGCGTGCCGAGCAATCCCTGATAGGTGGCCATGTCGCCCTTGCCGAGCGCGACGATCATGGGATCGAGCACCTGACTCACCAGTGCCAGGTAGGTCGCCTCGACGGCCTGCAGGCTGTCGCGCGCGCTGTCAGGCCGCGGCAGGCCACGAAAATGCTCGGCTTCGGCTTGCGCTCGATTCAGCGCCGCTTTGGCGCGATCGAGCAAGCCCGCCGCCTCGGGCGACAAACCCGGTTGCGGCAGGACCGGCTGCCCTATGCTGCGCACGATTTCACCGTAGTGGGCCACGCCTACCCGGCCGAGTCCGTCTACGGTGTCCTTGGCCGCGGTCGCCAGGCGGGACGCCGAGTCCACCAAAGGCTGAGTTTGACGTACGTCTTCGAGCGTCCCATTGCTCACGCGCAGCGACAGCACTCCCAGCACGGCGGGCGGTTGGTCCACCGCGGCCAGCGCCTTGATCACGCCCAGCACGGCGGCGACGATACCGAATGCCGGCAAACCGTCGGCGACCTGCTGCAGGGCATGGGTCGGCACCTCACGCTCATGACGGAAGGTCTCGATCTCCTCATCCATCAGCGTCTCGATCTCGAAGGAGCTCATGTTGCCGCTGATCATGATGCGCAGATAATCGGTGATGAACTCCATCAGCTTCGGATCCTTCATGATGCGCGGATACTCGTTGAAGACGGGGCTCGATGATGGGTCCTCGATATGCGACTCGATGGCCATCAAGCCTTCGCGCCGCGCTTTGTTCAGCAGCACGTACAGCAATGCCATCAGTTCCATGTACAGATCTTTGCTGTAGGGCGCGCTTTTGAAGGCCCACGGAATGGCTTGGCGCACCAATATGAGCGATTTGCGGCTGTTGCCGGCAAGAAAGGCACCGATTGCGGCGCCGGCGATCAGCGTCAATTCGAAAGGCTGATACAGCGCACCAAGGTGGCCGCCCAACCCGACGAAACTGCCGACCACTGCGATGATGACCACCGCATATCCGATAACTACCAACATATCAGGCCTCTGCCATCGAGTAGAAAAATCGCGTCCCGGCACCCCGCTTACTGCACGGCTACGCCTCGTCCCGGGACGCACTTGCATTGCTAAAACAGGCCCGGCGGACCAAACAGCGCCAATCATCGCGCGCTTGCCTGCCGGCAAAACGTGGGTTAGGGGCAGATTTCAGCGGCTGTTGACCTGTTTGACGCCCTTAAGCCCGCCTGCGGGCCGCCGTTAAGGACGCAGTCCTTAGGACCCGGCCGGTGCCCGCCCGCCCGCACGCGCCCGCGCTGCGGCGCGGGTTTTGCCGGCGTGCGGCGGCGGCCGGCAGATGGCGCAGACGAAGTCGCTTTGCGGATCATGGGCGTGGGCAATGAAATGCCCGCCGCACTGGCGGCAGGCAGACAGTTGCAACATTCCGCTGTCAAAAAACCGCACCAGCATCCACGCACGCGTGAAACTCAGGACCGGCTCGTCAGTAGGCGCGCCGGACGTATCTACGGCGGCGTGTTCGAGATAGAGACGATAGGCATCGATGATCGCCCGTATACCCTTGCTGCGGGTTCGCGTATGAAGAAACGAGAACACGTTGTAGAACAGGGACGAATGAATATTCGGCAGCCAGGTCATGAACCAGTCCACCGAAAACGGCAGCATGCCCTTTGGAGGAGAGCAGCCGCGTATCTCCCGGTACAGGCGTGCCAGCCGATCATGGCTCAGGCTGGTCTCAGCCTCCAGGACCTGCAGGCGCGCGCCGAGCGTGATCATCGCGCTGGCCAGCAGAATTTCATCGGCTTCCTGGGCGACGCTTTTTATCGCCATGAGGGCCCCGCCGCGCTACTCAAGGCCATGTCTTACGCAATCTCTTCGACGGGTTGCTTGGCCAGCAGGATGGTGGCGTGAGCCTGTTGCAGCGCGCCGCCCAGCACATCTTGGGTCAAGGCCGACAGCAGGCTGTAATCATCAAATCGGAAACGGCACAGCACCGAGCTGGAGCTGGCCAGCTTGACCAACTGCGCGGGCGACAACCGCATCAGGATGTCAGCCACTTCGTTACTGAAACCCAGGCGGAACATGGAGGCTGCATAGTCCTCGCGCAACATACGCTGCGCCAGCAACAAATACGACAGATTGACTTCACGGATATCCGCAAGCAAGGAACTGTCAGCAGTATTCACTTTTTAACTCCTGTGACTAAAACGCTGGCATTCGTCGGGGCTCGCCAACAGGTCGCGCGCCCCCGAAATCCGTGCACAGACCTGTTATTTTCGTCTTAATGCGAAATGTATTAGTTAATTGCAATTTACATGAAACCTACCATGATTGCTGTCATTTTCTCTGATTTTTATAACTAAACGTTGATTTTTTCAATATTTCAAAAAAACTACACGACAGTTGTTGCATCTATTTCACATGTTACATCGCAAATTCGTAAATAAACGCTCAAAACGTTGCGTGATTACCCGAATGAAACGGGCGGAATTCCCCACAATAACGGTGTGGAAATAGTCGGCTGCGCATGCCGCCTGCTGGCCGCCTGGCCGTTGCGGCGCAGCAACAATATCGAGCCGCACGCAGCAAGAACCCGTCGCCCGGACCTGAATGCCCAACGCAGAAGAAAGCCTGCTCCGATACTCGCCGCTCGTGCGCAAGCTGGCATTGCAACTGCTTGCCCGCCTGCCAGCCAGCGTCCAGCTCGATGACTTGATGCAGGCCGGCACCATCGGCCTGCTCGATGCCGTACGCCGCTACCAGGAAACGCCCGACGCCCAGTTCGAGACGTACGCCACGGCGTGCATCCGTGGAGCCATGCTGGATGAGCTTCGCAGCCAGGACTGGTTGCCACGCAGCGTGCGCAGCAAAAGCCGGCGCATCGAAAGCGCTATTCAGCGGCAGGAGCAGCGCCTCATGCGCCCTCCCACCGAAACCGAGATCGCCGAAGAATTGGGCGTGCCGCTGGACGAATACCAATCCATGCTCTCGGACGCGCAGGGCATTCAGATCCTGCACTACGAAAACATCGATGCCGATGGAGAAAGCGGCGCAGGCCACTGGCAGCCGGCCTGCGTGCAGAGCAGCGGCAACCCGCTCAATGCCCTGCTGGCCTCCGATCTGCGCGCCAGCCTCATCCAGGCCATCGAGCGCCTGCCCGAGCGCGAACAACTCCTGCTGTCTCTCTATTACGAGCAAGGGCTCAATCTCAAGGAAATCGGCGCAGTACTCAATGTGACCGAAGCCCGCGTATGCCAGTTGCGCTCGCAGGCCACTGCGCGCCTGCGCGCGACGCTGCAGGAGCTGGCCTGGGCCAAACTGCCCGAGCCGCAGCTGCTGTCGCACGTCATCTAGCGTCGTCGGGCGGCCCCGACACCGTCGGTGGCGCGCGGCCGCGACAGCGACGGTAAAAAAAGTTGTAACGCGCCCGCAAATTCCTAAAGATCACAAACTCGCGGACGTTATCCAGGCAGCGGGAGATGCGGGGCAAGCACCACGAACGCATCCCCCTGATGATGGGCGGCCCCGCTGCCCAGTTTGAAGAAGCCTTTCTCTCTTGGGAGCTATCCATGGCTGCTGTTATCTACACCAATTACCTGTCGCTGGTTGCCACCAACAACCTGAACAAGTCGCAATCGGCCCTGGGCACCGCCATCGAGCGCCTGTCCTCCGGCCTGCGCATCAACAGCGCTAAGGACGATGCCGCCGGCCAGGCCATCGTCAACCGCTTCACCGCCAACGTCCAAGGCCTGACCCAGGCCGCCCGCAACGCCAACGACGGCATCTCGGTCGCGCAGACGACCGAAGGTGCGCTGAACGAAATCAACAACAACCTGCAGCGCATCCGCGAACTGACGGTTCAGGCCACCACGGGCACCAACTCCCCATCCGACCTGAAGTCGATTCAGGACGAAATCGGCCAACGCCTCGAAGAAATCGACCGCGTCTCGGGCCAGACCCAGTTCAACGGCGTCAAGGTTCTGGCTGCCGACAAGAAGATGAGCATCCAGGTTGGCTCCAACGACGGTGAAACCATCACCATCGACCTGGAAGAAATCACCTCCTCGACCCTGGGGCTGGGTACGTTCAACGTCGACGGCAAGGCTTCTGTTGCCAATAAGGCAGCCACCGAAACCGATCTGATCTCTCGCGGCACCAACATCGGCACCACGGACGGCGTCACGAAGTACGCAGTCTCGACCGACAACACCAAGGCCACGCTGTCCGACGTATACAGCAAGATGACGACGGGTTCGACCGCCACCGTCGACGGCACAACCTATGCTTACAACGCCACCTCGGGCAACTTCACCTACGGCAAGACGATCGCCACGGGCGATACTGCTGCTGCGGATTTCGCTGCCGAGATCACACCGGCCACCGGCTCGCAGAAGGCGACCGTCACGATCGGCGGCTCGTCGCAGGAGGTGCTGATCAAGTCGGACGGCAAGATCCAGGCCGCCGATGACGGTGCAACGCTCTACCTCGACGGTACCGACAACCTGACTAAGACCCGTGCTGATCCTAACGATAAAGCAGCAACGACTGAGAGCTTGGCAGCATCTCTCTACAGCGGGAAAAACGGCGGCGGCACGGTCAAGTTCGAAAATGGCGCCACCTACACCGCAACTGGCGACGAAAGTCCTATCACGGCCACGAGCCTAAGCTACAGCAAGGCCAACATGACGCCGCGCTGGCTGCCGCAGGCGGTAAAGTTGCCGTCGGTACCGACACCTACACAATCGGCACGGGCTCCAGCCCGACCGTCAAGGTCGGCACCACTGCCGACGTTTATATTGACCCTGCCGATGGTTCGCTGACGACCACCCCTAAGACGACGAAGGATTACTACGTCCAAAAAGATGGCAGCGTCACGACCGCTCAAGGCACCGCCATCTATCTTGACGAAACCGACAGTTCGCTGACCTCGGAAGCCACCCACGCCGGCACCGCCACTGCCAATCCGCTCGACACGCTGGACAAGGCGCTGTCCAAGGTCGACTCGCTGCGCAGCAAGCTAGGCGCGATTCAGAACCGTTTTGAATCGACCATCACCAACCTGAACAACACGGTCAACAATCTGTCGGCCGCACGTTCGCGCATCGAAGATGCGGACTACGCCACGGAAGTGTCCAACATGACCAAGGCGCAGATCCTGCAACAGGCAGGCACCTCGGTTCTGGCTCAGGCCAACCAAGTGCCGCAAACGGTGCTGTCGCTGCTGCGTTAATCGCAAAAGCAGGCCTGGCCGAGCACGCGCCAGGTCACGCATTCAAGACAAAGGCCGGGGATTTCCCGGCCTTTGTCTTTTTGACCTGCCCCCAGATTTAGTACGGCACCGACATAGAGCCCAGGGGTAAAAGACCTTCTTTCTGATGAGCCTGCACGAATTGCGCCGGCGTTAAATATCCGAGCGCGCTGTGAGGCCGATCGGTGTTGTACTCGACTCGCCAGTTTTCGATCAAGCTTTTAGCCTGTCGCAGGGACAAGAACCAGTGCTCGTTAAGGCATTCGTCGCGGAACTTGCCGTTGAAACTTTCGATATAAGCGTTCTCCACCGGCTTACCCGGCCGAATAAACGACAGCTTTACGCCTGCTTGGTAGGCCCCCAGGCGTCCAAGGCTCTTCCGGCGAACTCTGGCCCGTTGTCCACGGTAATAGATCGCGGCAGGCCACGCATCTCCGCCAGCCGTTGCAGCACCATGGCAACACGCAGTCCCGGCAACGACGTATCGACCTCGATGGCCAGGCATTCGCGAGTGTAGTCATCGACGATAGTCAAACAGCGGAATCGGCGGCCATAGGCTAGGCCGTCGGCCACAAAGTCCATTGACCAACTCTGATTCGGCGCGATTGCCGCTGGGCGAACCACGCGCTCGGTCGCCGCGATTCGCTTACGCTTTCGTTTTCGCACGCTTAACCCTGCCAGACTGTACAGCCGCCAGATTCGCTTGTGATTTGCTTGCCAGCCTTCGCGACGTAAGAGCACATGGATCCTCCGATAGCCGTAGCGTCGTTTCTCCACTGCCATCTCTTTCATGCGCTCGGTCAGCGCAGCATCGCCTGAGCGTGTGCTCTCGTAGGCAAACAGCGACCGCGAAATTCCTACCAGCCCACAGGCCCGGGTAACACCCATGCTGCGCTCGGTCATTAATGTCCTGACCGCCTCGCGTTTGGCCTGCGGGCTGACTACTTTCGGCTTAGCAGATCCTGAAGCGCCGCCTTGTCCAGCATCGACTCGGCCAACAGCTTCTTGAGCTTGTTGTTCTCCTGCTCCAGCTCCTTGAGCCTCTGAGCGTCCGACACCGTCATGCCACCGAACTTCGCCTTCCAGTTGTAGTACGTTGCCTCGGAGATTCCGTGCTTGCGGCACAACTCTGCGGGCTTGGCACCTGCATCGGCTTCCTTGAGCACGCCGATGATTTGCTCTTCCGTAAATCGTTTCTTCATTGCCATTCCTTTGGGAACGGACTCTACATCGATTTCGTACTAATCACGGGGAGCAGGTCAGTTAAACCATCGGAACGAGGCATCACCTGCTGTTGCACCAGTCCCAGTACGCCCAGACGAGCGCGTTCAGCCACCGGATCGAAGGCTGGCGCCGGCCCCGGCTGGGCTGCCGAGCTGCCTGCTGCCAGCGCCAGTGCTACAAAACGGAGCGAGTGCATCAGTAACTCACGGTCATGGTGGCGTAGTAGGCGCGGCCGGGCTCGTTATACGTCGCTGCGCCTGCGGTCGAGGCGTTGCCCTCGCGGTACTGTTTCTTGTCGAACACATTACTCACCCCGACGCGGAAACGCAGATTTCTGTTGACCTCGTAGCCCACGCTCAACCCTGCCAGCGCATAAGGGCTGACTGTCTGCAGTGCGTCGCCTGACAGATCCACGCCCGTACGCTCGTTGACCGAAGGGCCTGTCTGCTTGCCGTAGTAGGTCAGGTTGGCCTGAAATGACAGTTTTTCCGTGTAGAACCAGTCCAGCGTGCTATTGATTGTGTACTTCGGGATCACACTGAGCGGCTGGCCGGTGCTCTTGTTCTTCGACTCGATCATATAGGTGAAGTTGGTATTCCAATCCACGTTATGAGCGATGGGAATGAACAGGTTGCCCTCCAGCCCCTGGACGAGCGCCTTTCCGCTGTTGGTCCACTGCAAGACCCGCGCGCCGTTGTTCAGGCGATAAAGGATGTCCGTGCCGGCGACGATCTTATTCTGATAATCGTTGCGGAAGTACGCCATGCTGGTGCGCCACGTGCCCGGGTCATACTCGAAACCGATTTCTTTGTTGACGCTGATTTCGGGCGAGAGGTCCGCATTACCTACCAGGTAGCAGCCGTTGCTGTTGGTTTCCGAAGACAGGCAGCCTTGGCCGCGGCTATACAACAGATAGTTTGGGTTGGACTGATACAGATTGGGCGCTTTGTAAGCGCGGGCAATCCCGCCCTTTATCTTGAACGTGTCGGTGGCTGCCCAGGACGCGTTCAGGCTCGGACTCCAGTTGCTGCCAAACTCGGAATTGTGGTCCAGGCGCACGCCCGGGGTCAGGATGATGCTGCGGGTCGCCTCGATATTGTCTTCGACAAAAAACGCGTAGCTGTTCTGCTTGGCCTTGGTGTCGCGATTGCCCGCCTCGGTGCCGGCGATGGTGCCGCCAGTGTAGGTTTGGCGCAGGCCGCTGGGGTCGTCCAGGGTGTCACGCACGTATTCGACACCCAGAGTGGCTACCTGGCTCACGCCCAGGTGGAAAGGCAGGTTGACCTCGCCATCGGCTCGCCACGTCTTGAGCCGTGAGGTCGAAAAGCCGTTGCCGGTCGGTGCGCCTTCCGGGCCGCCTGCCAGGCCTTCCTCGCGCCGCGAATTGCGCGTGTAGTCGTAGCCCACGCTGGCACGTGTCGTGCCCCAATCATAAGTGCCGCGATGCGTGAGGGAGAGATTGTCACGATACATGATGTTGGTCTCATGATCGTACATGGCGTCGGACACGACGGTGTTCGCGTTATTCATGGTGTCGCCGGCATACAGGTTGCCCTGGCGGCTGAAACCCATGTCCAGATCGAACGTATTGCTCTGGTCCATTTTCCAGGAGAACATCGTGTTCAGATCCTGGTTCGTGACGCCCTCGCGGCCAGCGGTCGATGTCACGCCGGCCGTGCCTGCCGAGGCATAGCCAGCGTTGATGTCGCGCGCATCCGGGTTGGTTTTGTTGTAGTTGCCGTAAAAGCGCATCGACAGCGTGTCGCTGATGGGAGCCGACAGGCGGAAGTTCACCCGGTTCGTGTTCCCCTCTTTGCTGTCTTCCGGCTGGTTGACGTAATAAGTCGCCGAGGCCTCGGTCTTGTCCGTGGGACGCTTGGTGATCACGTTCACCACCCCGCCCATGGCTCCCGAACCATAGCGCGCGGCGGCCGGCCCGCGAATGACTTCGATGCGTTCCACGTCCTCGGCCGGCACCCAGTTCGAGTCCCCGCGCGTGTCGCGATCGCCGTTCCAGCCATAGCGCACGGAATTACGTGAGCTGACCGGCTTGCCGTCGATCATGATCAGCGTGTTCTCAGGGCCCATGCCACGGATATCGATCTGGCGGCTATTGCCCCGCGCGCCACTGGCGCTGTTGCCGGTCAGGTTAACGCGGGGTTCGCGGCGGATGATGTCCGCCAGGTCATTGACCGGCGGGCGGCGCTGGATCTCCTCGGCGGTAATGATCGATACGCCCAGCGATTCCTTGACCTCATCCTCTGCCGTTCCCAGCACCTGAACGGCCTGCATCTCCTGGACGTGGGGCGGGACCTGCGTCCCGGTCTGGGCGAGCGCCGGTCCAGTCATGGCCAGAAGGACAGCGGTACGGGCGTAATGCCGCGAGAAACGCGCGAACGACATTCGAGAAGCTCCTGAATAACGCATGCCCCGCATGAAATATATGGGGACATTACTTTCTAAGTGGGAATGATTTGTAATACCATTTATGGTTCGTGATTATGTCAGCTTGAAATTCTTGAAATATTTGCCGTGGCACCACAAACCTTTGCTTCCCAACCAAATTCCGGAACTTCTGCGGCAGACCTCTATTTGAGCGTCCTCGCCCCGGGCAGCGTTCGTTTCGAGGGGGGTGCGAAACGCATGCGTTCGGCGCCGGCATGACGGTCAGGCGGATGGACTGGCGCGACCTGCAGGGCGGTGTGCTGCGCAGCCAGGAGGGTCCTGGCTTTTATCTGCTGATGGTCGCCGGTGGCGGAGCCGACCTGTACGCGGGTGACACGGTATTGGCGCAACGCACATCCATGATGGGACACGCCGTCACCTGGAGCGCCGATGTGAGTTATGAATTGGTGCGCTACTCGCGGCGAGGTGATGTCGAGCGCGCCGTTCAGGTGCACTTGACGCCAGAATGGCTGGCCAGCCGCCTGGCGCCAGAGAACCCATTGCGCAAGGCGTTGCCCTTGCAGCCCTATCGCTGGCCGCTATCGCGAGGCGGACTGGCCCGTTTGCAGCAACTGTTGCATCCCCCGCGCAAGCATCCCGACCTCCTGCCTCTTTATATGGAAGCCAGGGTCCTCGAACTGCTGCGCGAAACGGGCGGTTTGCTCTGCAATGCTTCCGACGAGGGCAGCACACTGAGCCGGCGCAAGCTCCTGCGCATGGTGCAGGTCAAAGAACTGCTTGAAAGCGGTTGCGCGGACGAGTGGTCGTTGGCACAGATCGCCGCGCGCCACCACCTGAGCGTCAATACGCTGCAGCGGCATTTTCGGGCGGCATGGAAGTGCGCGGTGGATGAGTTCAGACGCGATGCCCGGCTGCGCCGGGCACGCGCGGCACTCGAGCGTGAGGGCGTGAGAGTGGCGCGGGCGGCGGAGATCGCCGGCTATCGCAGCCCGGCGAATTTCGCCACGGCCTTTCGCCGGGCATATGGTATGGCGCCGCGCCAGGCGCTCGGCACGCGAACGGTGTAATCCGCCTGGCCTGTCGCGGCTCAGGGGCCTACCCATAGTGAGCTGTCACGACAGGCGGTTGCGTCGCTGCCGCTTGACCTCGTACATCCGGGCATCGGCCAGACGCACGGGGATATCCGCATCGATATGGGTATGCTGGCCCGGCACGAAGGCGATTACCCCCACGCTGGCCCCGGCGTAGCTGAGCCTGATGTCGTTGAGCACATACTCTCCCTTGGATTCGGCCTGCATACGCTGCTCCAACGTTTGAGCCAGGTTCCGAGCATGCGCGTCATCCGCGGGGCCTGCTGCCACCAGCATGAATTCATCGCCGCCCAAACGGCCCAATACATCACTCGGACGCAACGCGCCGCTGACTCTCCGGCCCACCGCGCACAACAAAGCGTCGCCCGCATGATGGCCGTGCTTGTCGTTGATCTGTTTAAAGCCGTCCAGATCCATCAGGCCGACGATGACGCTTTCGCTTTGCTCCGACGCGCGGGCCAGCATGATCTCCAACGTCTCGTACAGCGAGCGCCTATTGGGCAGTCCGGTCAGGGCGTCATTCAGGGCAATGACTCGCAGGGACTCGTTGGCCGATTGCAGTTGCCGCAGCAGACGCTCACGTTCGATAAAGCCCGAGATCAGCGTAGAAAACAGTGTGATGACGGTCTGCGCATCGATGGGTATCGGCTTGACCTCGGCGCTGGCCGCGCAAATCGTACCCAGCAGACGCCCCTCCTCGGAGCGCACGGGCGCACTTAAATAGGTTTGAATGCCCAGTGCGCTGGCCGCGTCGGAGTCAGCCCAACGCTGGGCGACGTCGTTGGTGAACTGGCAGCCCTCATCCAAGGCGCGCTTGCACAACGTGTCTGACCAACTGACTTCCAGACCCTCGGGGATCTTCATCAATCCGGCATTGCGGGCAAAACGCACTTGTTGCACATCTTGCTGCAGGTCGATGGCCGTCAGATAGGTAGACTCCATTCCTGTGACCGCACCCAAGATGTCCAGCAAAGGGCGGGTGAGCTGCTCCAGAGTTTTGGCCGCGGGCAGCGATGCGGCGAGCTGAGAAACAAGGTTTTCCACGATGATAAAGGCGTGCCAAAGGGTTGCAGCCATCCTAGCGCGCCGCTGGAATGGTGCGCAAGCCACGTCATGAAGCGGGCAAACGATAGTCGCCGCGGGCAATCGCTTCAAGGATTTCCGCGCGCCGGATTGCTGCTTTTTTCAGATTGGCCGCCGTTGGCTTCAAGCGCAACCGTTGCACGCAATGGCGGCCTTCGAACACAAAGCCGATTTCGATAGATGACTCTGACGCCGGACGCACGCCTTCGAATGGTGCAGTCATGTTGCTCGGTTTTCCACTATCACCTGATCCAGGCGCAGGGCGCGGCGCTGGGCATCGAGCGTCACGCGTGCGCCCAGCGGCAACATCAGATTCGGATTCCAGTGCCCACTGGGCCAGCCCGCGAGCACCGGCACGCCGCGGCCTTGCAGCGTTTCGCGCAGAATCGGCCAGTACAGGCTCTGGCCCGCTGGATCGCTACCTGGCGAGCCCCTCGTGAAGTTACCTACCAGCACACCCGCCACGCTATCGAGCTTGCCCGCCGCCGCCAATTGCGAGAGCATCCGGTCCACGCGGGGCGGCAACTCATTGACATCTTCGATGAACAGAATGGCGCCACGCGTGTCGATCTCGTTGTCGGTGCCCATCAACGCACTGATGAGCGCAAGATTGCCGCCAACCAGCCTGCCACTGGCTTGGCCCGGAGCCAACGCCACCACCTGGCTGCCTGGCGGCGCCTCGATCCAGCTGCCCGCACCCACCTGGCCACTGAGCATGGCCCACGCAAGGCTTTCGGTGGGTTCGGCGCGGCCCACGATAAAATCCTGTCCCAACATGGGGCCATGAAACGTCACAAAGCCCACGCGCTGCTGTAGCGCCAGATGCAAGGCGGTTATGTCGCTGTAGCCGATAAACGGCTTGGGATTGGCGCCGATCAAGGCGTAGTCGATCTGATCGAGCAGGCGCCACGATCCGAACCCGCCCTGCAGGCACCACACGGCACCCACTTCGGCAGACGAAAATGCTGCGTGCAGTTGGTCCAGCCTCAAACTGTCCGATCCAGCCAGATAGTCATAAGGTGCATCCATGCGCGCGCCCAGCATCAGCCGGGGCTGATAGCCGCGCGCCTGAAGCCACGCAGCGGCGGCGTCGGCGGCACCGTCAACGGCCGAAGCCGGCGCGATCACCGCTACGACCGCGCCTGGCTTGAGGGCCGGCACCGGTCGCGCGGCCGCCTGCGTTGATCCGGCCGCGGCTCCCCCTCTTACGGCCCGCGCCGCGCGAGGCGGACGTGCCGCACAGCCTGCCAGCGCTAGGGCTGCGCAAGCGCCTGCCACGCCGAGAAAACGCCGCCGCTCCCAGACATCCGTCATGACTACTCCTGCATTGCAAATGACGCGATTATGGCCAATCGCCGACGCATTACCAACTGAGGCGCCCTGCCCGGCTTCACTTTCCGTTCTGTCCTTCGTACAATCCTGCCCCATGCCTGTCCTTACCCCCGCCTCCCGCTTCGTCTGCACGCCCGCCCTGATGCGCGGCGCCTTGCTGCGCGGGCGCCAGGCAGGTATCGCCCCCACACTCGCCGCAGATGATTTAGCCCGGCGACCTCAGTAATCCCCCATAGCGCAATTCTTCAGGTCGACGGGCATAACCCGCGCCTAACCGCGCGCCTTTGAGCGGCGCGCATCGTCCTTTTGTAACAGGGCGGCAGGAATACGCATGGACATCACCAAAGCCTTCATCAAGGCCAAACAACCTTGCGCGGACGGATTTCGCTGGTACATCCGCAATGCGGCAAGCGACAGCAGCTATCAGCAGTTGCTCGATGCCTTGGTCGCTGCCGGGCGAGTCGAAGACGCCTGCTGGTTGCTTGATCAGTTCGGCCCCACCGATGCTGTTCTCACGTTGGATCATTTAGCCGCCGACGCTCTGGTCTTTGCCGGCACGCTGCGGGTGCGCGGCGCAGTGGAAACCGGCGGGCTGTTGCGCGCGGGTCGGGACATTCTTGCCGGCGCAGGGATCACTTGCGCGGGAGCGCTGGTCGCGGGCGGGGACATCAAGAGCGCTGCGGCCGTGCGCTCGGAAGGCCCGTTGCAGGCCGGCGGACTCGTACAGGCCGAATGGAGCGTCGAATCGGGTGCGGCGCTTGCCTGCGAGTCGCTGCGCGCCGGCTGGGAATTGGTCTGCCGTGGAGCCGCACGTATCGACGGCGACTGCGTAGTCGGTGATTCGCTCACCGCCCAGGAGGATTTGCATTGTGCCAAAGGCTTGCGCGCCGGCGGCGCCATTGAGGCGGCGCGCCGCTTGCAGGCAGGACACGGCATCGAGTCAGGCGCCGATGTGCGCGCCGGCGGCCACCTCGGCGCGGGCTGGGGCATCAAGGCTCGTGGCGATATCGTGGCTCAGGGCAGTATCCGGGCAGGGGAAAGCCTGGCTGCCGAGGGACGCATCGAGGCAGGAGACGGGTATGGCGTATACGCCGGGCTGGAGGTCAGCGAGCACGCATGGGAGTCCAGCGCGCGTGTGCACGCGGACGTTCTCCCCCGCGAGCTGCGCAGTGGTTGGTGGGCCGGGCCCCTGCCCGGCCATGCCTGTCGGGCGTAAAGATCGGCTCGCCATCTCCCTGTTCCTGCCGCGCGGGCCGGTCTGGCGAACCTGCCGTGGCCGATTCGCCGCTCAGGACGTTTCCGGCGCGCGGCCAGTGCTGCGGGCGGCCTGTGTGGCTGCCGGCTTGTACCGGGGGCTTGCCGCGCGCGAGGCCGGCTCAGGTATTACAATCATTAGCTGTGGCGGCCCCACAGTTCTCCAACACATAAGGAGGCGCGTGCCGTCACGGAAGGGACGACGCTGCCTGTTCAGACGGGATGCGCCCGCTTTTACGCTCCGCGAGAGCGGCCAAGCGAGCGCCTCTCGGCCCGCGATGGTTGGCGGCGGCGCGTCGCCCTGCATCACACTCCCGACAAACTCTACAGCGTATTGCGCAAGGTATGTCCGGATGCGCGCCGCGCACACGGGCAGTCAAAGGACTATGTCTAACACTCCGAAGATCATCTACACCTTCACCGACGAAGCTCCGGCTCTGGCCACCCGTTCGCTGCTGCCCATCATCCAGACCTTCGCCAAGCCCGCCGGCATCACGGTAGAAACCCGCGACATCTCGCTGGCTGGCCGTATCCTTGCGGTGTTCCCGGAAACGCTGACGCAAGCCCAGCGCGTCGGTGATGCGCTTGCCGAACTCGGCGCCCTGGCGCTCACGCCCGAAGCCAACATCATCAAGCTGCCCAATATCAGTGCTTCGATGCCTCAGCTCAAGGCCGCCATCAAAGAACTGCAGGCCCAGGGCTACAAATTGCCCGAGTATCCCGATGAGCCCAAGACGGACGCCGAGCGTGACGTCAAGGCTCGCTACGACAAGGTCAAGGGCAGCGCCGTGAATCCGGTGCTGCGCGAAGGCAACTCCGACCGCCGCGCGCCCTTGTCGGTCAAGAACTACGCGCGCAAACACCCTCACAAAATGGGTGCCTGGTCAGCCGACTCCAAGTCGCATGTTGCCAGCATGGAAAGCGGAGATTTCTACGGTTCCGAAAAGTCGGTCACCCTGGCCGCCGCCGGCAACGTATCGATCGAACTGACCTGCGCCGACGGCAAGAAAACTGTCCTGAAAGACAAGGTCGCTGTCAAGGCCGGCGAAGTCATCGATGCCGCGGTATTGTCGACCGGCAAGCTGCGCAGCTTTCTGCAGGCCCAGATCGATGAAGCCAAACAGCAAGGCGTACTCTTCTCGGTGCACCTGAAGGCCACCATGATGAAGGTCTCCGATCCGGTGATCTTCGGCCATGTGGTGTCCGTGTTCTACAAGGACGTACTCGCCAAGCACGCTGATGCCCTCAAGCTGGCCGGGTTCGATCCCAACAACGGTATTGGCGACCTGTACGCCAAACTGGCCAATCTGCCCGCTGAGCAGCAGGCAGCCATCAAGGCCGACATTGACGCGCTCTATCAGGTGCAGCCGGCCCTGGCCATGGTCAATTCCGACAAGGGCATCACCAACCTGCATGTGCCCAGCGACGTGATCGTCGACGCATCCATGCCCGCCATGATCCGTGACTCCGGCAAAATGTGGAATGCCGCCGGGCAGTTGCAAGATACCAAGGCTGTGATTCCGGATCGTTCTTACGCCGGCGTCTACCAAGCCGTGATTGAAGACTGCAAACGCAATGGCGCTTTCGATCCCGTCACCATGGGCAGCGTGCCCAACGTCGGTCTGATGGCTCAGGCTGCCGAAGAGTACGGCTCGCACAACAAAACGTTCATCATCCCGGCTACCGGCGTGGTGCGCGTGCTCGACGCCAGCGGCGCGGTATTGCTCGAGCAATCCGTCGAGACGGGTGACATCTGGCGCATGTGCCAGACCAAGGATGCGGCCGTCCAGGATTGGGTCAAACTGGCTGTCACCCGGGCCCGCGCCAGCGATACGCCTGCGGTCTTCTGGCTCGACGCCAACCGTGCCCATGACGCCCAATTGATCGCCAAGGTCGAACGCTACCTCAAGGATCACGACACCAGCGGCCTGGATCTGCGCATCCTCTCGCCGGTCGAGGCCACCAAAGTGTCGCTCGAGCGCATCCGTGCAGGGAAAGACACGATCTCCGTGACGGGTAACGTGTTGCGTGACTACCTCACCGACCTTTTCCCCATCATGGAACTCGGCACCAGCGCCAAAATGCTGTCCATCGTTCCGCTGATGGCTGGTGGTGCGTTGTTCGAGACCGGCGCTGGCGGCTCGGCGCCCAAGCACGTGCAGCAATTCCTTGAAGAAGGGTTTCTGCGCTGGGATTCGTTGGGCGAATTCATGGCACTGGCCGAATCGCTCGACCATCTGGGCAGCACCTATAACAATGCCCGCGCCCGCGTGCTGGCCAAGACGCTGGACCAAGCCACCGGCAAGTTCCTCGACACCAACAAGTCGCCGGAGCGCAAGGTCGGTGGCCTGGATAACCGTGGCAGCCACTACTACCTCGGTATGTACTGGGCCCAGGCCGTGGCCGAGCAGACCGACGACAAGGAACTGGCGGCATTGTTCGCGCCTGCTGCTGCCGCGTTGGCCGCGAATGAGTCCAAGATTCTGGACGAACTGAAGGCCGCGCAAGGCAAAGCTGTTGATATCGGTGGCTACTACCAGCCGGATGCTGACAAGACGAGCAAGGCCATGCGCCCGAGCACGACGCTCAACAGCATTTTGGCCACCATCGCCTGATAGCGGCCCACGCCCCAAAAAGCGGCCTTCGGGCCGTTTTTTTTTATTTATCGCGCCTCAAAATCAATCTAAAAGCCGCTAAATTCGGTCAACGGAATGGCGGTTCGATCTCCTTTCGGCATTGATAGCTAAATGAAAGAAGTAGGTATTTTCCCGTAATTTAACGGCATTTAGCGTATCAATGAAAGCAAAACGCAAGTCTGGACTTTTAGACTGCTGACCTTTTCAACCTAAATTCAGCTTGGCTTCAGACACCCGTCAGCCATGCGAAAGGAGACAAAAGGATGCAGCAGGAATCACGATCCGAGCGCCACGAATGGGCTGCGGGCGGGGCGATGATTGTGTTGGGCCTGGGGGCCTTTGCGCTTGCCACGACCTATCAGCTCGGCACACTCGGGCGCATGGGGCCAGGGATGTTTCCGGCCATTCTGGGAGCGCTACTGGCCCTGCTGGGCGTTGCGATATGGCGGACCCGGCGGCAGGACGGCGCCGAGACAGACGCGGGCCCTGCCCCGTCGCAATGGCGCGGCTGGGCATGCATCACAGCCGGTTTGCTTACCTTCATCCTCCTGGGGCAATACGGAGGCCTGATTCCCGCGACCTTCGGCCTGGTCTTTATTTCTGCGCTCGGCGACCGCCAGCACACGCTAAAAACCGCCGCGCTGCTCGCCGCGGGCGTCACCGCCCTGGGTGTTGCCATCTTCTCATGGGGCCTGCAACTGCAGTTCCCGCTCTTTCGTTGGGGCTGAGACGAGATGGACATTCTGAACAATCTGCTTCACGGTTTCTCTGTCGCCTTTGCCCTGGATAATCTCCTGTGGGCGATCTTCGGTGTCTTCATGGGCAACCTCATCGGCGTGTTGCCGGGCATGGGGGTGCTGGCAGCGATCTCGATACTGCTGCCGCTTACCTATACGATGACCCCGACCGCCGCGCTGGTCATGCTGTCGGGCATCTATTATGGCTCGCAGTATGGCGGCGGTATTACCTCCATCATGCTGAATCTGCCTGGCACTGCCTCCCATGCCGTGGCTTGCCTGGATGGAAACCCGCTGGCGCGTAACGGCAAAGCAGGCTCGGCGCTGTTCATGCTGATGTTCTCGTCGTTCTGCGGCGCGTCAGTCGGTATTCTGGCGATGATTCTGTTCTCGCCTATGTTGGTCGACGTTGCCTTCAAGTTCGGACCCGCCGAGTATTTCTCGATGATGATGCTCGGGCTGCTGGCCGGCGCCACATTGGCCAAGGGCTCGGCGCTCAAGGGTGTGGCCATGGTCGTCGTTGGTCTGCTGTTGGGCGTGGTGGGCACCGATGTCAATACCGGGACCATGCGGTTTCATTTCAGTATCCTGGAGCTCAGCGATGGCTTGCAGATCGTCGCGTTGGCCATGGGCTTGTTTGGCGTGGCGGATTTTCTCAAAAACATCAACCGCATCGGCGACGGGGGCAGCATTGCCAACACCAAGATCAGCATGAGTGCCATGCGTCCGCAGCCGGGAGACATCAAACAGGCGCGCGGCGCGCTCGTGCGCGGCACGGCCATCGGCGCGGCATTCGGGATTTTGCCGGGCACCGGACCCACCATTGCCTCGTTCATCTCCTACGCCACGGAGAAGAAGGTGGCGCGCGAGCCGCAGCGCTTTGGCCATGGAGCGATCGAAGGAATTGCGGGGCCGGAAGCAGCCACCAGCGCCTCGACGCAGACCAGTTTCATCCCTACGATGAGCTTGGGCATCCCGGGGGATCCCGTCATGGCGTTGATGTTGGGCGCACTCATCATTCACGGCATCCAACCGGGTCCGCAGATGATGATTGAGCACGCGGATATGTTCTGGGGCTTGATCGCCAGCTTCTGGGTCGGCAACGTGCTGCTGCTACTGCTGAACCTGCCGCTGATCGGCATGTGGGTGCGCATGCTCAGCGTACCGTTTCGCTATCTCTTTCCGGCGGCGCTGTTCTTTGTGTGCGTTGGCGTCTACAGCACCAACAACAATCTGTTCGATGTCGGCATGGTGACCTTCTTCGGCGTCGTGGGCTACATGCTCATGCGCCTGCGCTTCGAACCTGCCCCGCTGCTATTGGGATTCGTGCTGGGTCCGATGGTCGAAGAGAACTTCCGGCGCGCGTTGCTGCTGTCACGTGGAGATCTATCGATCTTCATTAGCCGCCCAATCAGTCTGGGCTTCATTGTGGCCTGCGCGGGCTTGATCGGCCTGCTGGCCGTATCCGCCTTGCGCCAGCGGCAACGCCGCCGCGCACTGGCGTTGCGGGGCTAGCAAGAGGGGGTCTTGGCGCTTCGGATGCGGGACGCCAAGACCGTTTTTTCAGAGCATCTGCCCCAGGAAAGCACGCGTTCGCGGCTGCTGCGCAGCCTCGAAGAAAACCCGAGCGGCAGCCTCTTCGACAATGCGTCCCTGATCCATGAAGATGACTCGGTGGGCGACTTCGCGTGCAAAGCCCATTTCATGCGTGACGACAAGCATGGTCATGTGCTCCTCGGCCAGATGCCGCATGGTGCGCAGCACTTCGACCGTCAGCTCGGGATCCAACGCCGAAGTCGGCTCATCGAACAACATGATGTCTGGCTCCATGGCCAATGCCCTGGCGATGGCCACGCGTTGTTTCTGCCCACCGGACAGCCTTGCCGGATAGTTGTCCCGCTTGTTGAGCAGGCCGACCTTGCGCAACAATTCTTCCGCCTTGGGTACGATGGCATCGCGCTTCATCCCTTTGACGGTGATGGGCGCTTCGATGACATTTTGCAGCACCGTCATGTGCGGAAAGAGATTGAACGATTGAAAGACCATGCCCATCTTGCGGCAGATGCGCCGAACTTCGACGTCCCTGACATACTCACTGCGACCGCCCGCCACCCCGCGCGCCAAGATCTCTCCTTCGACCGAGATCGCGCCCTCGTCGATGGTTTCAAGGTGGTTCAGGCAGCGCAAGAAGGTGCTTTTTCCCGATCCCGACGGGCCGATCACCGCCACGACTTCGCCTTTGCGCAACGTCAACGAGACCCCATCTAGCACCCTGACCCCGCCAAAGGATTTGACGATGCCGTCGGCCTCGATCATGGGTGGGCTATTGGTCATACTTGGCATAGCGTTTTTCCAAATGCTGGAAGAACCAGGTCAGCACCAAGGTCATGGTGAGATAGAAGGCCGCTGCCACGAGAAATGGCGTGGTGGTGAAGTCGCGTTGCACAATGCCGCGCGCGGTGCGCAAGATGTCATTGAGCGCGAGCACGTAGATCAGCGAAGTGTCCTTGATCAGGGTGATGGTCTCATTGCTCATGGGCGGCAGCACCCTTTGCACCATCTGCGGCAATACAATTCGGCGCAAGGTCTGCAAATAGGTCATCCCCAGCACCTTGCCGCCCTCGTATTGGCCCCGATCCACTGACAAAATACCTGCCCGGAAAATCTCGGCGAAATAGGCGGCGTAGTTAAGCGCGAACGCGACGATGGCTGCGGGAAAGTCGGGCAACCGCACGCCTATGACAGGCACGAAAGGCAGGGCAAAATAAATGAACAGCAGTTGCAGCATCAAAGGCGTGCCGCGCATCAGCCAGATATAGCCGTTGACCAGCCTTGCGAGCAACTTGAACTTGGAAATGCGCGCCAGCGCAAGAACCAGCCCCAGCGGGACCGCCAGAGCCAAGGTAATGAAGAACAGCGACAGCGTGACCTTGGCGCCATCGGCCATTGGTCCCAGCAGAGATATGACGTAGTCCATGCGGAGTACGGGCGGTCAGCTGACCGCCCGTCAGCCTTATTTGATGATGTCGGCGCCGAACCACTGGGTCGCAATACGGCCCGACGTGCCGTCCTGCTTCATGTCGCCCAACGTCTTGTCCAGCTTGCCCAACAGATCCGTGTCGTCCTTGCGCACGCCGACGCCATAGTCTTCGGTGCCGAAGTTCTCATCCAGCACGAGGTATTGACCTTCACGCTTGGAAGCCAGGTATCGCCCCACCACCTCATCGACAACCACGGCATCCAGACGCATAGCCGAAAGATCCATCAATGCGGTCACGTTGTCGCCGAACATCTTCAGCTCTTTCAGGCTCTTGAATACGGTGTCATCTTTCTTGATGGCATCGATGGCGCTGCTGCCGTCCTGGGCGCCGACGACGTGGCCGGCCAGATCCGCGCGGGTTTTGATGGGCGAGTCCACCGCAACCAGAATAATCTGGTGGTTGGCCATGTAAGGAGCCGTGAAGGCAATATTCTTCTTGCGCTCGTCAGTGATCGTCAGCCCGTTCCAGAGCACGTCAACGCGCTTGCCATTGAGTTCGGCTTCTTTGGCGCTCCAGTCAATGGGCTTGAACTCGACCTCCACACCCATACGGCGGCTGGCTTCGCGCGCCATATCGATATCAAAGCCCACCAGCTCGTTCTTCTCGTTCCGGAAACCCATGGGCGGGAAGTTGTCATCCAGGCCGACCACGACCTTCTGGGTCTTGGACGTGGCAGATGCACTGGCCTGCGGAGCGTTATCACTTTGGCCGCACGCAGCGAGCAAAGCAGAAATCATCAAAACAGCGCTGAGTTTTTTCATTTGGATAGGGGCGATGTGCGCAACAAAACGCAGAAACAGATAAGCGCCGCAGCTCTATGCCACGGCAGCGAGCCGAAGCCGCCATTATATCGGCCCCACTACCGCCTTGCCCTGGACTCAACCGGGACGACGCAAGGCCTCAACCTGAATGTTCAGTTTCACTCGCGGTTTGAATCCCATGTTCAGGCCGAAATCCAGGCCGAAGTCGCGGCGATTCAAGGAGGCCGACACGTCTGCCCCACACACCTCCCGATGCTCCATGGGATGAATCATGCAATTGAAATCCTCGATGGTCAGTGTCACCGCACGGGTGACACCACGCAGCGTCAACTCCCCCCGCACCTTCTCAGGTTTGTCGCCATCGAACGCGGTAAAACGGCCTTTGAAGGTCGCCGTGGGATACCTTGCCGCGTCGAAAATGTCAGGTGCTATTGCGTGCCGGTTCATTTCGTCGTGGCCAAAATCCACCGATGCGATGTCGACCTCGATATCGATGCTGCCTGTTTTTGCCTCTCGATCCAACACGACGACGCCCCGGGAACGATTGAACTTGCCGCGCCACGTCGACAGACCTCCCATGTGATCGGCTTCGAAGCTGGGATACGTATGCGACGGCTCGATATCATAGGTAATTGCTGCGGCCTGCGCGGCGTGGGCGGGCGCGGCCAGCGCGACAGCCAGTGCTACCAGGGATCTCATGCTGACTCCTCAAATAATCGGGCCAGCCCGAAGGCTGGCCCCTGTATCGCCCAGTTTACCGTCAGAGCGGGTGTGCGGGGATGGGCGAGAGGTCAGTCCAGCACGTCGATCATCATGCCGGCACCCGCGCCGATCATGGCGCCCGCTGAGCCGTCACCACCCGAGGCACGATCGACCCCGCCACCGATCAGGCCGCCCGCTGCGGTCGCGCAACCGGCCAGCATCAGCACCAGGAGGGCCGCCGCAAATTTGGCTTTCTTGTTCATAGTCCGTCCTCCTTAATTAATGAGACTTTTTGACGAGGTCGCGCCAGATCACACCCATGACCGGGGTGGACAGCTTGTCCGGATTGGCCCGGTACCATGCCGTCACTCGCTCGCTCCACTGCCAGAGATTCATGCCGCTGAGGGCGTCGGTAATGGCTTTGGCCGCACCTGGCGCCGCCTGGTCGCGTCGTTTCGCATACGCATTCTCGGCCACGATCATATTCGCCACGCCGACCAGAAACGCACGGCGCTCCTGATCAGATGCGCCAAGCCAACCGTTGCCATCGACGACGATGGCGCTGCGGG
This sequence comes from Bordetella holmesii, assembly GCF_020735985.1. NCBI lineage: Bacteria > Pseudomonadati > Pseudomonadota > Betaproteobacteria > Burkholderiales > Alcaligenaceae > Bordetella > Bordetella holmesii. The sequence continues at coordinate 1,471,484 of NZ_CP085973.1, read as the reverse complement.
CGGCGGGTTTGGCTGATGCGGCTGGCTCAGCCATCTGGGCCTGGGCTACCCCCAAACTGCCGGCCAGACACGCACCGATCAGCCAGCATTGCATTCGTTTATGCATGTGGACCTCCCTCTATGCGCGTTTCCAGAGCGGAAACGCTTAGGCCGTATCGTCGGCCGTGCATGATCAACCGTTTGCGGTCGACCACTCTGAAGACTGTCTTACCTAAGAGATGGTCCTACTATGCCATAGCCAGCCGCCGCAGCCAAAGGTGAGGGTTTCCTCCCGCACAAAAACGCGTTCGACTGCCGGGCTGTGTGCCAGCTCGGCCACCGGCCCTCAGCCGCTGACTTTTCGTCTCCGCACGCGCGCGCCACCCCCTTAATCCCCTGGTCACGCGCGTTTTGGTGCGTTTCTGTTCGATAAGGCGCCGGGCCAGAAGACGACCCTGCCGCAATTGCCTCTCCTTCGATAGGTCCCTACTTCTTCAGCTTCCAAAAAAACGGATAGTATTGCGGAAAATATTCATCAAGCATCTAATTACATCGATAAATGGAATAATCTTTTCAACTTTACCGGGTTTATCCTAGGTCTTGTTGCATGCACAATGCAGTCATTGGGAAACAAAAACGAACTTTGACGGCACCTCCGCCAGGTCCGCTCCCAGGAACCTAGACCTAAAGGAAACCGCTATGAAAACCCTCACTTCCGCCCTATTGATGTCGATGGCCATGCTGAGCACGGGTGCTTACGCCTCGCAGAACATTGAACCGAACAACGTGCCGTTCCAAGGCGTCTACGGCCAGCAAGAGCAAGGCAAGAGCAACGCTCAAGTGCAACAGGAACTGGCCAATGCCAAGGCGACCGGTCAGTACACCTTTGGCGAAAACGACTATCCGCCCGCCACCGCCATGGCCACTTCGGGCAAGACCCGTCAACAAGTCAGGGACGAGCTGGCTCAAGCCAAGGCCAATGGTGATTACACCTTCGGCGAACTGGACTACCCGCCCCACACGAACTGATTTAGGTAGTAAGCGCGGAGCCACGCGTGATGCAGTAGCAGTACCAGCAAGTGCAAGACCAGCAAGTGCTTTATCCGCAAGTGCAGTAGGTAGTCTTTGCAACACAAAGAAGTAGCAGTGACGAGCCAGAGCATCGGCTCGAGCGACATCCGGGCCAGAACATCGGTCCGGTGCAGTAAAAGGCTAGAACATCGGCCTTTGGCCGGGTAGGTTTCCGTTTGCAATCTCGATTACTATGCGCGCTTGTCCCGATTTGCCGAGTCTGATTTGCCTTCCGCCCCCCCGTCGTCCCGGGCAACCGTAATTGGTCTGCTTGCCGTTGTCTGCTGGAGCGCCGTGGTCGGGCTCATACGCAGTATTGCCGAAGGCTTGTGGGGCCGGCCGGCGGCGCCGCCTGCCTGTTCACCGTCAGCGCCGCGTTGGTTTGCCTGGTCCGCGGCTTGCCGCGGCTGGCCCGCTTTCATCCGGTCTATCTCTACGGCTGCGCAGCGCTGTTTGCCGCCTATGAGATCTGCCTGGCCTTGGCGATCGGCTCGGCACATACCCGGGCGGAAGCTCTCGAGCTGGGCATGATCAATTACCTTTGGCCCAGCCTGACCATCGTGGTGGCAGTGCTGGCCGGGCAGGCGCGCGGCACGTGGGTGTTATGGCCGGGCGCTGCCCTGTCCTTCTTGGGCATCGTCTGGATTACCGGGGCCGGCCAGGCACTGTCGTTCGATCGTATCCATGACAATGTCGCCGGCAATCCGGTGGCCTATGCGCTGGCCTTTGCTGCAGCAGGCCTGTGGGCTGCCTATTCGGTGCTTACCCGCATCTACGGGCGCGGAGATAACGGCGTCGCCCTTTTTTTGCTGATAACTGCCTTGGTCTTATGGCTCAAGCATGGCCTGAGTACCGAGATGGGCGTGTACGAGGCTTTGGTCGCCAATCCCGCAGCCGGCGTGCAAGTCCTGGTGCTGGGCGCCTTGGTGGCCACCGGCTATAGCTGCTGGAATCTGGGTATACAGAAAGGCAATCTGGCCTTTTGGGCCGCTGCTTCCTACTTCACGCCGGTACTGTCAGCCTTGTTGGCTGCCGCATGGTTGCACCAGGATCCCGGTGCGGCATTCTGGCAAGGTGTGGCCATGGTGACTGCCGGGTCCCTGCTATGTTGGCATGCAACCCGGGCGCGCGGCTGATCTACATACTCAAATAGGCGCGCCTGGCCGCCGTATCTGCGGCGAGTTCGTCCATCCCGCCGTGGTAGCAGATCTGGCCTTTTTCTAGTACGTAGGCGCGGTCAGCCACCAGCATGGCAAAGTGCAGGTTCTGCTCCGACAGCAAAATACTCGCGCCTGCGGCCTTCAGTCGCAGAATCATTTGCGCCATCTGCTCGACAATGAGGGGGGCTACTCCCTCCGACGGCTCATCCATCATAATCAGATAAGGGTTGCCCATCAGCGTGCGCGCCACGGCCAGCATCTGTTGTTCGCCACCGCTCATCAGGCCTGCCGGCCTATCGCGCAGCGTGGCCAGATTGGGAAACAGCCGATACATGTCCTGCGGCTGCCAGTTCGCTGCGGCGCTGCCATCCGGCCAGCGCCGCGCCGGCTGGCGGCCCATGTCCAGGTTCTCCGCCACGCTGAGGTCGGTAAATATACGCCGCTCCTCGGGTACGTAACCCAGCCCGAGACGAGCCACTTCGAACGGCCGCATGGTGGAGATATCCCGCCCCATGAAGCGCATGTCGGCATGCCGTCGGCTGACCAATCCCATGATGCTTTTGATCGTGGTGGACTTACCGGCGCCATTGCGCCCCATCAACGCCACCACCTCCCCCCGGCCGACGCAAAGACTGACATCAAACAGCGTGTGGGCCGCACCGTACCAGGCATTGAGGCGCTGGACACTGAGCAAGGTTGGATTCAAGCACGTTCTCCCTGCGCGGCAAACGTGCTGCCCGTGCCGAAATACACCTCCTGGACCCGTGGGTGCTCGCGAATCTCCTTCGCCGATCCCTCAGCGATGAGTCGCCCGCGCGCCAGCACGATGATCCGATCGGCGTAGCCGAACACGACGTCCATACTATGTTCGGTAAAGAGCACCGCCATCCCGCGTTCGGTGACGAGCCTGCGGATCAAGGCCATCAATGACAGCCGTTCGCCCGGTGCCATGCCCGCAGTCGGCTCATCCATCAGCAGCAAAGACGGCTCTCCACCCAGCGCGATGGCCAGTTCGACCCGTTTGACATCGCCATAGGACAACTCGCTGCATGGACGGTCGGCCTGTTCTTGCATGCCAACCTGCGCGAGCAGGGAAAGTGCTTCGGTTCGGTGCTGATCGCACGCCGCACGACCGAAGGCAAACACTTGGCGTTTTTCAGACAGGAGCGCCAGCTGCACGTTCTGCGCTACCGTTATGGACGCAAACGTGGCGGCAATCTGAAACGTGCGCCCCACGCCGAGACGAAATATCTCGCGCGGTTTGCGCCCGACCAGTTCCCGGCCGGCGAGTTGAATTGAACCGGCGCTGGCCGGCAATTGGCCGCCCAGCATGTTGAACAGGGTGGATTTTCCCGCGCCGTTGGGGCCGATGAGCGCGAGCAACTCGCCAGCTCGCAGCTCGAAGCTGATCCCATCGACGGCGCGAACGCCACCAAACGCTTTGGCGAGGTCTTTGACCTGTAACATCATGCTGGCGCCTTGTGGCGCGTAAGCGATCTCCAGATCCCGGCAAGGCCCTGGGGAAAGGCTAGTACGAGCAACAGTATTACGGCCCCCAACAAGGCCCGCCAGTATTCCGTGGCACGCATGACGTAATCCTGCAGCAAGGTAAAGCTGGCTGCCCCCACGACCGGGCCGGCCAGGCTCTGAATGCCGCCAAGCAAGACCATGACCAGGCCGTCGACCGACTTGCCCACCGCCATCACATCAGGAGAGACACTCCCTTTGGAGAAGGCGAACAGCGCTCCCGCGACACCGCCAAACCAACCTGCCACCACAAAGGCGGCCCACTGCACGGCGTTGACATTGATCCCGATGGACTCGGCGCGCAGGCTCGAGTCGCGCGCGGCACGTAGCGCATAGCCAAAAGGCGAGAAAAGGATGTGGCGCAGCGCCCAGAGCGACGCGGCGGCGATGCACAACACGAGATAATAATAGGCCGATCCACCCAGCCAGGACGACGGCCACACGCCGATGATTCCGTTGGACCCGCCCGTGAGCCCATCCCACTGGAACACAACGGACCACATAATCTGTGCAAAGGCCAACGTCAGCATGGCGAGATAGACCCCCGAGAGCCGGACGCAGAACCAGCCGAAGACCAATGCGCCTAGCCCGGCAGCCAATGGCGCGAACAGAAGCGCGGCTTCCATGGGCAGTGCAACGGTCTTGAGCAACAATGCCGCGGCATAGGCGCCCAATCCGAAATAGGCGGCGTGGCCAAAAGAATGCATGCCTGCCGGCCCCATGATGAAGTGCAGGCTGGCGGCGAACAGGACAGCAATCAACATATCCTGCGCCAGCACAACGGCATAAGGCAGCCATGGCGAGACCAGTGGCAGTAAAGCCAGCAGCAGCAGCACGCCGGCAAAGCCAGCTCGCATGCTGCGCGAAGCTCGTCGCAGCGGAGCTTCCGCGGAGGCGCCGCTGCGGCTGACGGCCTGGGGTTTGCCGAACAATCCCCAGGGCCTGGCCACGAGGACGACGGCCATGACGAGAAACTCCACGACCAATGTCAACTTGGAGAACGACACCGTAAAGCCCGCCCAATGCACCGTGCCCAGCGCGATGCACACCGCCTTGAGCTCTGCGATCAGCAATGCCGCAACATACGCACCTGGCAAGGAGCCCAGGCCGCCCACCACCACAACGACGAATGCGTCGCCAATTATGCGCAGATCCAGGCTCAGGCTCGCGGGTTCACGGGGCAACTGCAACGCGCCACCCAGGCCGGCCAACATGGCGCCCAGGGCAAACACACCCGTGAAAAGCCACGCCTGATTGACGCCCAGGGCGCCCAGCATTTCTCTGTCTTGAGCAGCGGCTCGTACAAGGCGGCCCCAACGGGGGCGGGTCAGCAACGCCCAAAGAAGGCCCAGCACCATGGGGCCGGCGACTATCAGCACCAGGTTGTAGGTTGGGTAACGCCGCCCCAGCAGATCGATCGCGCCCTCAAGTCCCGGCGCCCGGGGTCCCAACAAGTCTTCTGCCCCCCAGATCCACAGACAGGCGTCATTGATCAAGAGCACCAGGGCAAATGTGGCCAGCAGTTGAAACAACTCCGGCGCCCGATAGAGACGGCGCAACAGGACCATCTCGATCACTGCGCCCAATGCTCCGACGGCCAGCGCCGCCGCTAGCACTCCGAACCAATAACCGACGGCTCCGCCCCCTATCCATTGCACCAGGGAGTAAGCCCCATACACCCCCAACATATAGAGCGAGCCGTGGGCGAAGTTGACCAGCCGCGTGACGCCAAAGATCAAGGACAGGCCGGCGGCCACCAGAAAAAGCGACGATGCCTCTGCCAGACCGTTGAGCAACTGAACCAGAAACGCGGTAACACTCATGCGTGCGGCCGATCAGTCTGGGCGGTGCAAGGTACGCACTTCGGAGTCCGCAGGCATGACGTCGGCACCGCTGATGTAGCGAAAATCGGTCATGATGCCCTTCCCATCCTTAAGACCCAGCCGGCCGACATAGGCGCCCATTGTGGACTGATGGTCCAGGGCGCGGTATTGAATCGGGCCGAAGGGAATCGTCAGCTCAAGGCTGGCAAAGGCCTTGATCAATGCCTCTGTATCGGCGGAGCCGGCGCGTCGCATGCCCTCGGCCAATGATTTGATGGCGCTGTAGCCCACTACCGATCCGAGCCGTGGGTAATCGTGGAACTTGGCTTCATAGGCCTTGAGGAAAGCCTGATGCTCGGGCGTATCGATGAACTGCCAGGGATAGCCCGTGACGATCCATCCCTGCGGGGTCTCGTCGCGAAAGGTATCCAGGTATTCGGGCTCGCCGGTCAGCACACTCACAACGGGCCGGTCCTTGAACAATCCGCGGGTGTTGCCTTCTCGGACGAACTTGGTCACGTCGGTGGCAAACAGCACATTGAAAATAGCATCGGGCCGGGCGTCGTCCAATGCCTGCACGACGCTGCCGGCGTCGACCTTGCCTAACGGCACGGCCTGCTCCGCGACGAAATCGATGTCCGGGTCAGCGGCCTTCATGAGCGCTTTGAACGTGGCCACGGCGGACTGGCCGTATTCATAATTGGGATAGACGATCGCCCAGCGCTTTTTCTTCAGAGCTACCGCCTGCGGCACCAGCATCGCCACCTGCATGTAAGTCGAGGTGCGCAAGCGATAGGTATATCGGTTGCCCTCCTGCCATACGATTTTGTCGGTCAGCGGCTCGCTGGCGAGAAAAAACACCTTCCTTTGCCGGGCGAAATCGCTCAGAGCCAGACCGATATGCGACAGGAAAGATCCGGTCAGCACATCCACTTTCTCGCGCGACAGCAACTCTTCGGCGGCACGGACGGCTTCGCCCGGAGTGGCATTATCGTCCCGGATGATCAACTCGAGCGGCTTGCCCCCGATGCCACCGGCCTCATTGACCTCGTCCACCGCCAATTGCATCCCTTTGCGGTAAGGCTCGAGAAAGGCGGGCTGAGCCTTGTAGCTGTTAATTTCGCCAATCCGTATGCTGCCTTGTGCCGCTGCAAGAGAGGAAAAAGCCAACATGCCCGCTGCCATCAGCAGGCCAACGCCGCCTGATCCAAGCTTCATTTTCTTACCCATAGTGATTGAAATACGCGCCGGCGCGCGAGCCAAAGAGTACACCGCCACCCGGGCCTCAGGCGAGAGGACGATGTCCTTTAACCCGGTACCAGTGGGCAAACTCGGCGGCGCGTAACGGCGGTGAGACCAGAAAACCCTGGACGTAGCCCACGCCGCGTTGGCGCAAATAGTCCAGTTGCGTCTGTGCGCTGACTCCTTCGGCGACAACCGACAGGCCCAATCGGCTTGCCAGGGCCAGAATCAGCTCCAGAATGGGCGAATCCTGATCCGCATCGGTAATGGCGTCGATGAATACCTTGTCTATCTTCAGATAATCCACCGGTAATTGCTGCAAGTACGACAAGGAGCAGTACCCTGCACCAAAATCATCAATCGCTACACTCAGTCCCGCCGCCCGCAGCGTACGGATATGCTGCTGGACTATGCCACTGTTCTCCACCAGGCTGCGTTCCGTCAGCTCCAGCACCAAGTGTGGGGCATTGGGTGCAACCTGCTGGGCGAAAGCCTCGATGTCCGCAGGGAAATCCGCGCGCAGAAGGTGTTCCGCCGCGACGTTGACGCTTAAATGAAAACCCGGTGGCAGGCCCATCAGCGGAAGATCCCGTTCGATCAGGCGCAACGCATGCCGGGTCAGAGGCACGATGGCGCCTTCTGCCTCGGCGGCGGCAATGAACACTTCCGGACTGATTGCGCCCACTCCTGGCCGCTCCCAGCGCATCAGAGCCTCGATCCCTTCGCAACGGTCACTCCCGATGCCCTGGATGGGTTGATACTCCATATGAAATTCGCCTGCCCGCATGCCGCGGTGAATCTGATCATGGAACGACATTCGCTGCATTTGCAGACGGAATACCGCCCAGCTCATCAGACACCCTAACACCAGCGCCACAGGCAGCGACACCAGCAGCAAGCGCTGCCATTCCTCCTAAACCTGGCTCGCGGGCGAGAAGATGCGGATGTCGACAGGTACGTTCTGCGACATGAAAGACACGCTAGCGCTCTGCGCGCCATAGGCGCGCGGCTCATAGATGAGGTCACGCGCAGGGCAGCTCGCTAGGGTCATCCCACCGTCGATCTTCAGTTCGATGCGGTGATTGCTTAGCGCCGCCACCGAGTCCAGCAGGTCTTGCAGATACTGGCTGTCGATCACTGCAATCGCATGCCGTTCGCCCGGGCCTGCAGTACCGGCCAGCAAGGCGGGACGCTCAAGCACGAAAGGCGACCCGTTGACCAGCCGCAGCCAACGTCCAGGGGGGATAGCCCACGGCCACTCTCTGGAATGACCGCCGGGCAACGATGGCAGCGACGAACAGTAGGCCTGCCGACCGTCGAACAGGGTCAGCGAGCGAAAATATGGCCGCGTACTCATCGTGCGCGACAGAACTGGCCGGGCTTGATCGCAACCCACTTGTAACAGTGGCACCATGGCGTCGATACCGAGCCAGGCTTCGCGCAATATGCGTTCGACCTGGACACGCATGATGCCCGCCTCGGTTTGCGCTTGTGTCCGGCTTAGGCGCTGCGCATTCATCCATGTCAGCACCACGCACGCTACCAGCGGCAGCAACAGGGCTATGGCCAGCGAGATATAGCGCCAATGTCTACCACTGCCGCCAATCAAATCCGATTTTTGCACGCTGTCCTACCGCCCCTGTGTATCGTCCACCTCACGTCGTCGCTCCAGCGTACCTGAGTTTGCGGCACTCAGGCGCCCCGCCAACGGTGCGAGATCAACCAACCGAACACGATCAGGCTTCCGGCACCCAGCAGGCCCGCGGCGGCATAGTAGATGGGGCGCGCGCGGAGAATGTGTTCGGCCTGTACGTTGGCGCGTGCAATCATCTTCGCGTCGGCACCAGCGGCCAAGGGGGCCGGATCCAGTGGCGCGACGATGTAGGCGAACGCAAGCAAGATCGCGCCCAGCAAAATCACAAACAGCGCGGCCCAGCCAAGGGCGGCTATCCTGCGGGGACGCGGCCGTTGTTTGACGGCGGCCTTGGTGCTTCTTTGCGGCGAGGCCTTTTTCTCTGGTTTGGCACGGCCTTCTTGGGGCACAGGTCTATCCGCGCGCGGTGTCTGGAGGCGGCGCCATAACCCGGGCGCCGCCGCAGCCAGGCCCAGGGCGACGGTCGCGCCCATCAGCGCCGCCGCGGACAAATGGCTGTTGCCGGCAAGCCACTGTGGCTGCCCGCCGACCAGGGCGCTCTTGCCCATCCAGGCGTGCAGGACATGACCGCAGGCATAGCAGGCCGCCAGCGCCACGGTCACGGCAACGAATACGACAAGCCCGCTGGCCAGATCCTGCTGGCGCTCTGTCTCGAAGGACCGTACCGTCCGCCGCACGACGCGCAAGCAGACAAGAGCCAGGGCCAGCATAATCGCAAGCGCGATCCAGGCCATTGCAACGCCATAGACAAACCGCGCCAATACCACCGTCATCGAAGAAACCATCCTGTATCCGGTTGCGCACCTGCCGGCAGCAACCTTAATATCAATAAAATCAGCGGCTTATTTACCATAATTAAAGTAAAAAATATAAGAATTCACATCAAGCGCGGCACGGTACGGAGGCCTTGCCGTACGATTGCCCTGCCTGAATCGTACGTCGTAGACTGGTGCTTTTGCACGCCATGACCGAAACCATTCAGTTCTACCCCGGTGCCCCTGCTGCGGCACGCTTGTTACGCCAGGCCCGACACAAACCGGGCGAGCGCCTTCCTGAAACCTGCCGGCCTGCCACGCAAGGTCAGGCTCTGTCGGTTCAGCAAGCTCAGGCCGCATTGCGCTTGGTCGAGGGCGACCCCATTGCTGGATGGAAATGTGGCTTGCCGCAAGACGGTAAGCTCAAATTGGCCCCGATCTATGTCAGCGGTCTGCGTCAGGCGGGCGCGATTTCCTTGGGTCAGGACACGGTTCGCATCGAGCCTGAAATCGCATTTGAGCTGACCGCGGACCTGCCGCCGCGGGCGCGCCCGTACTCAGAACACGAGATCGACGACGCGGTGGGCAACGCCCGCCTGGCCTTGGAAATCCTCGGCAGTCGCTATCTGCGGCCCGAGGCTCTGCCCCACGCCGAACTGTTGGCCGATCATCTCTACAACAATGGCCTGGTACTTGGCCCAGCCATCGATCAGCCCGCGCCGCAATCGCTAAGCCTGACACTGCAAATCGAGGGTCAACCGGCTTGCGAGCTCGCCGGCCGGCACCCGGACGGCGCGCCTCGCGCCGGACTTTACTGGCTGGTCAACTTCCTGTCGGAGAACGGGCTGGGCCTGGTCGCAGGCCAGCACATCATCACCGGCTCCTATGCCGGTTATCTGGATATACCGGCTCAAGGCAAGATCAGCCTGACCTATGGACAGTTGGGTCAACTGCACCTTGAGCTGACCCCGTGCCCCCCAGGCTGAGGGCCAGTGGCCGCCGCCTTGATCAGACCGCCTGGCGGGCCAGCACTTGGGCGATGCGGCGCCCTTCCAGCCTTCTGACTTCAAACTCCCAATCGCGCCAGCGTACGCGTACGCCCACTTCGGGCAGGCTGTCGGCCGCTCGCAGCACGCAACCCGCCAAGGTGGCGTCCTCGGCGTAGTTCTGCCCGAGCAGCGGCGCACCGATGATCCGCGCAGCCTCGGGAGTCGCCAGCCGGCCATCGAGCAGCCAGGAACCATCGGCCAGACGCGCCGCTCCTGTGACCTGATCTTCGGCGTGATCCGGCAGGTCACCTGCCACCGCCGTGAGCAGATCCATCGGCGTCACCAGTCCTTCGCAGACCCCGTGCTCGTCCACCACGATCAACAAATGGTCGCGCGACTGGCGCATGACCTCCAGCAACTTGATCACCGGCACCGTCTCCGGCACGTAGTGCGGCTCCTGCGCAAGCTCGATCAGGTCCAAGGCCCCGGGCACGCGCAAGGGGGCGAGCACATCCTTGAAGTGCAGCACCCCAACGACATTGGCCGGATCGCCGTCGCACAGAGGAAGGCGCGAATGGCCAGAGGCGAACTTGTGGAGCACGGTCGCGGTGTCGTCGCGCACATCCAGCCAGATCATCTCGCCGCGCGGCACCATGATGCTGCGCAGATCTCGCTGCCCCATGGACAGCACCCCCTCGATCAGGCTGCTTTCTTCGGGCGCGAAGGCGGCCGCATGCTCGGCCGCCTGCGGTTCGGCGGGCACCCCACTGGCGTCTTCGCCTTGCGCGCGCAACAGTTTCAGTACCATGCGCGCGGTACGCTCGCGCCGCCCCAGCCCGTGCTCGTCGCGTTGCCGATTGCGCTGCGCCAATTGATTAAAGAGCTCGATAAGAATGGCAAAACCGATGGCCGCGTACAAATAGCCCTTGGGAATGTCGAAGCCCAAGCCTTCAGCCACGAGGCTGAAGCCGATCATCAGCAGCAGGCCCAAACAGAGAATCACCACCGTGGGATGGCGTCCCACGAAAGCCATCAGAGGGCGGCTGGCCAACATCATCACGGCCATGGCGAAGATGACCGCCGTCATCATGATGCTCAGATCCTGCACCATCCCCACCGCGGTAATGACGGAGTCCAGCGAGAAGACCGCATCGAGCACCACGATCTGGGCAATCACCTGCCAGAACACGGCGTATTGCTGGCGGCCACTGGTGGCATGGGCACGCCCCTCGACCCGTTCATGCAGCTCCATGGTGCCCTTGAACAGCAGAAACAGCCCGCCAAGAATCAGGATCAGGTCGCGGCCGGAAATCTCCGCCCCCAGGATGCTGAACAACGGCTGCGTCAGCGTCACCACCCAGGCAATACTGGCCAGCAAGGCCAGACGCATGATCAGCGCAAGCGACAACCCCAACATGCGGGCCTTGTTGCGCTGATGGGCTGGCAACTTGTCAGCCAAAATGGCGGTGAACACCAGATTGTCGATGCCAAGTACGATTTCCAGCACGATCAGGGTGGCCAGGCCCACCCAGGCAGTCGGGTCGGACATCCAGTCAAAAAGCATCCACGTTCCTCAAAATAAAAAAGCCCACTGTCTCTGGACGAGGCATGGGCGTAGGGCAAAACAACAACAACCGCGCGGGCGGCTGGTGTGAGAATTCAGGTACCCCGCAAGGGGTAAGGCGGTGGCGGCAGCGGCCGCTGGTAGACGGGGGCTCTTCGGTCATAAAGAGGGAAGGCGGGCGAATCCACAGCCTCCCCATGAATCTAACAATAACCTGAATAATAGCAAAAGCCGGACGACTTCGCGTCCTTAGACTCAGGCGGGTCTGCGATACGCGCAGCGTTGCCGTTTGGCTAGGCGTTGCGGCCCTAAAGTTCTGTCTGTTGCGGACGTTAACGGCGTAATACGCCGTTGCCAGACCACGCCCGCCCATTCGTATGGGATCAGTCTTGGATAACGGCATTGCCGATAGAGCCCCAAGATTTATCTGATAGTTTGCACGATAGATGGCATCCATAGCGGTAATTAGCACGCTTGCCCCCTGGATATTTTCTCGATTCGACTGTTCTTTGGGGCCGTATCGTTCCGGCATTGTCGGGTCCCTCCAACGAGGCATCGCCGCGTTGCTAAAAAAATACGGGACATCATCTTGGAAATTTGTGCTCAACCGGATATAAAAGCGGATATAAATCGAAGGAATTCTGTCTTGCGCGCCCAATCGTGGCAGCCAGCGAAGACCTTTGTCTCGCCGAGCAGCCTCAGGGCCGCCTATGCTCTTCCCACCATTGATAGTCAAAATTCCGTATGAAACAGCCGGCCGTCCTCGTGATCGAAGACCACCCCGTGCAGCGGCTGGTCATTGTCCGAGCCCTGGAGATGCTGGGATATACCCGTGTTCTCCAGGCCCAGGAAGGCAGCCAGGCGCTCGAACAACTTGCATTGCATGGCGTGGCCGACATCGTGATCTGCGATGTCCGCACCCCCGGCATGGACGGCACTCAGTTCTTGCGTGAGTCCAGTCAGCGCAATCTCGTCAAATCGGTCATTCTCAGCAGCGACGTCCCCAGTGACCTGACAGCTGCCATTTTGCACATGGCCAGTCTATCCGGTATCCAGGTGCTGGGCGATCTGGGCAAACCCCTCAACCTCGGTCGCCTGGAGTCCCTGCTGCGGCGCTATGAGAGCGACTCCTCCACGGCGCCGGGCAACGCGCAGACCCCGGCCGAAGATCCGCCCAGCGCCGACGAGATTCGCGTCGGTCTGGATCGTGGCGAGTTCATCCCCTATTACCAGCCCAAGTTCGACGTGCGCACACTTCAGCCCGCTGGCGCGGAGGTCCTCGCGCGCTGGATTCACCCTGAGCGCGGCCTGCTCTCGCCGGGCTGCTTCATCGAAGCCGTCAAGGATTGCAACGAACTCGATCGCATGACGTGGGCCTTGGCTGATCAGGCGATGGCGCAAACCGCACGTTCTGTCCCCATGGGCAGGGGGGCAAGCCTGGCGCTGAACGTCGAGACGTGTCAGTTGGGCAATGCCCAACTGATGACCCATTTGATGGGGGCACTGCAGCTCCATGCCCTGCCGGCCACCGCCCTCACAATCGAGGTCACCGAAACCGGCCCGCTCTCGGTGCAAGCTTCCACGCTCGAAACCCTGGTGCGGCTGCGTCTGCTGGGGTGCACGGTCTCGATCGATGACTTTGGCACCGGTTTTTCCTCGATGGAGAGGTTGTGCAATCTGCCATTCAATCAGCTCAAGATCGATGCTTCCTTTGTCAGCCGCCTGCCGGGCGATGCCCGTAGCGAAAGCGTCATCGCCGCCACGCTCTCTCTCGCCGAGCGCCTGGGCATCAACGTGGTTGCCGAGGGCATCGAAACCGCTGATCGCCGCAACGCCTTGCTCGACATGCGGTGCGCGCTGGGCCAAGGCTTCTGGTATGCGCGCCCCATGTCGGGGGACGAGTATGAGTCATGGTTGTTCAATCCCATGGTAGCCAATACCTGATCGTATGACGCGCTACCGCCTAGGTACGGGCTTGCCGAGTCAGCTCGGTTTATCCCTGCACGCCGTTACGGCGTCTTATTCGATCTTCCCGGACGGGGCGTTCGATGTATTGCACGATCCCGGCGCCCCGCCGTAGCGCCAGTGGCCGCAGCAGATAAGACAAAAAGCACAAGATTGGTCTGAGATCCCGGCCCGGCCCTTGGGGCAGATACTTAAACTAGCCTGATTTTTATTAGGTTCACCGTAACGCACATTCTCGCAATATTCAGTAGCCAAACTGCGGGCTATGCTCTAACTTGTCACCGAATTGGGAGCTTTAGATGCTTACCTTTCAATGTGATCCCGGCTTCGGAAAAAAACCACCTCTGGCTGACTACATCTTTTCAAACATAATAACGATCATTAAAACTGAAGATTTGTGAGGCAGCAGACGGCCATGCAAAAGCTACTAATTATTGATGATCATCCCGTCATCCGGTATGCCGTAAAGGGCTTGATGGAGAAAGAGGGTTTCGAGGTCGTGGGCGAAACGGACAACGGCTTGGACGGCATCACCATGGCGCGGGAGCTGCTCCCCAACCTGGTGATTCTGGACATCGCCATCCCGAAGCTCGATGGCCTGGAGGTCCTGACCCGCCTGCAGGCGCATGGGGCTGCCCATGCACGTGCTCATCCTCACTGGCCAACAGCCCGCCCTCTTTGCCAGGCGCTGTCTTAACGCGGGCGCCGCGGGCTTTGTCTCCAAGCACGGTAACCTGCAAGAAGTGGTCGACGCCGCCAAGGCGGTCGTGGCGGGCTACACCTATTTCCCGAAAACCACGCTTACGGATATTCGCGGAGTCGAAAACCAGGACGACGCGATGATGATCTCCTCGCTGTCGAATCGCGAGCTGGCCGTGCTGCAGTTATTGGCTCAAGGCCTGACCAATAAAGATATTGCCGACAGCATGTTTCTGAGCAATAAAACCATCAGTACTTACAAAACCCGCCTGCTGCAGAAGCTTAATGCAACCACACTGGTGGAGCTGATAGACATGGCCAAACGAAATAATCTGGGGTGAGGTTTATGCCGCCAAGGGTGGTCTGGCGATGCGCGCGGTGGCTGCTGAGTCTGGCGGCCGCTCTCTTGTTCGCTGGCGGGCCTGTCGGCGCTCAGACGCTGCTCGACGGCTCCAATGCGGATGTACCAAAACTGAACCTGGATCTGGACGGCGAGGACTGGCATTGGCTGGCAGACAAACGCGAGTTCAGACTCGGCATCTACGCCCCTGACTATGCGCCATTTCAGTTTACGCAACGCCCGCGTTTCGAGGGGCTCAACGCCGACTACCTCAAGCTCATCAGTCACAACCTGGGCTTGATCCCGGTGATTCGCCTGTTTCCGGATCGAGACAGTGCGCTGCACGCCTTGAAGGAAGGCGATATCGACGCGGTCGATGATGTGGCTGGCGGCCCGCTGCACGGCCAGGACTTCGCCACTACCCGCCCCTACCTGAGCAATCCTACAGTGGCTGTGGCGCGGCGCGATCGAGGCGATATCCCGGCCGATCTGGGAACATTGCGCGTGGCGGTCAATCCGCGCTCCCAGCCCGCCGCCATACCCCAGGATGCGTCAGCCGCACGATGGAGCAGCTACCCGACGCCGTTGCTGGGCATGAGTGCCGTGGCGTACGGGCAGGCCGATGTCTATCTCGGCGACCCACTGGCCGTGGCCTATTACTTGGCGGCAGGCGTCTTTAGCGACATGCAGGTGCTACGCCGGGATGACCTCGGCCAACGTGCCAATGTCTACACCGTGCAACGCGCCAATACCCGGCTGCGTCACATTCTTGACCAAACCATTGCCGGCATCCCGGCTGTCTGGCGGCAGAACGCTATCTATCGATGGGGCTTGCCCACCGGCGCCTTCATGCCGCCCCCGCCGCTTGCATTGACGGAAAAGGAACAGCGCTGGATCCGGCGGCATCCGGTGGTCCGCGTGCAGGCACTGAATCTTTTTCCGCCCTTTTCGATGCATATTCAGGGCGACGCGCAGTTGTCCGGACTCTCGATGGATCTGTTGCAACGGATTGGCCAACTGGCAGGATTGCATTTCCAGATCGAAGGGGCCGACTCGTCGGCGGGGATGCAGCAAGCCTTGCAGAACCATGAGGCAGACATGAGTGCGGGGCTGTTCTGGAGCCAAAACCGCGAAGATGTGCTGGATTTCAGCGCTCCCTATCTCAGCACGGCATTTGTATTGGTTGGCCGGCAGGACAGCCCGGCCTCGTCTGCCGGCGCGGATTTCGCGGGCCTGCGTATTGCCAGTGTGCCCGGCAGCGCCGCGTCTGACGCGTTGATTCAACACTACCCGCATGCGGAGCTTGTGCCGGCCAGCAGCCCCAATGATGCGCTGCTAAAGGTGCTCGGTGGGCAGGCGGATGTTGCGGTGCAAACCCAAATTGCCGCCAACTTTTACCTCCGTAACTACTTTCGCGACGAGCTTCGCGTCACCGCCGCGCTGAACACCGCTCCTGCGCGGCTGGCCTTCGCGTTTGCCCGCGATCAGGATGAGCTGCAAAGCATCGTCGACAAAGCCTTGGCGGCGCTTCCGGCCGATGAGTCTATCTACCTCATGAACCGCTGGCGCGGCGAATCCGCATCCACCATCAATACCTGGTACGCCTATCGTCAGGAGATCTATCTGCTCGTGGCAGCCGCCGTGGTCACTGCCGCGATATTTCTCGCCTGGGTGGTCTATCTGCGCAGGCAGATGCGCCAACGCCGCCAGGCAGAAAGAGCATTGAGCGACCAGTTGGCCTTCATGCGCGTCTTGATCGATGGCATCCCCAACCCGGTCTTTGTGCGTGATCGACACGGCCGTATGGTGATTTGCAATCGTAGTTATCTGGATACCTTCCAGTTGCAGGCCGAGGACGTGGTCGGCCGGACCTTGCTAGAGTCGCCCATGCGCACCGACAATCCTGCCCAGGCTGCACGCGTGCATGAGCAATACCTGCAGGCAATGGAACAGGAGGCAGGCGGCCCAGTTTTTCAGGATCTGGAGCTGACGCTGCGTGGCGAAAAGCATTATCTCTATCACTGGCTGCTGCCTTACGCCGACTCGGTCGGCCGCGTCAATGGGCTGATCGGCGGCTGGACCGATCTGACGGAACGTATGAGGCTGCTGCATGATCTGCAAGAAGCCAAAGAAGAGGCCGACGCGGCCAACCGTGCCAAGACCACATTTCTGGCTACCATGAGCCATGAAATCCGCACTCCCATGAACGCCATCATAGGGATGTTGGAGTTGGTACTACGTCGCCCGCCCGAGCAGGCGGTTGACCGCCAGGCACTGATGGTGGCTTATGATTCGGCCCGCTCGCTGCTCGATCTGATTGGCGATATTCTGGACATTTCCAAGATTGAGGCAGACAAACTCGAGCTCACGCCGGTACCTACCGATCTGCGCCGCTTGCTCGAGAGCGTGGTCAATGTCTTCCAGGGGATGGCGCGGCAAAACGGGCTGAGCCTTCGGCTGGACATCGGCGCAGACCAGGTCCCTGCGGTCTCTATCGATGCCTCTCGCCTCAAGCAGGTCGTGTCCAATCTCGTGAGCAATGCCTTGAAGTTCACCGAGAAAGGTGGCGTGACGGTATCGATGCAGGTCAGGCCAGTTGAGCAAGGACTTGCCCGGATAGAAATCGCCGTCGACGACAGCGGCCCTGGCATCAGCGCCGCCGACCGCAGGCGTCTGTTTGAGCCGTTTACCCAGGTCCACCAGGAAGCCCGCGCCGACAAAGGCAGGCTCGCAGGCACTGGGCTAGGACTGGCTATCAGCCGTCGCATCGTGCAGGCCATGGGCGGCAGCTTTGATCTGAGCAGTATCCCCGGCAAAGGCACGCGCATCGATGTGCAGCTTTGCGCTCCGCTGTTGGCCGCGGATGTGCTGCCAGCAGCGTCCCTGCCCGCGCAGATCTGCACCGATGCCAAGGTGGCCCGGCTGCGAGTGCTCGTCATTGACGACCATGGGCCCAATCGCATGCTGCTGGCGCAACAATTGGCATACATCGGTCATGATGTCCTGGACGCCGCAGATGGCAAGCAGGGTCTGGCGCTTTGGCGCGAGCATGAGCCGGATGTGGCGCTCACCGACTGCAATATGCCGGGGATGAGCGGCTATGAGGTGGCTCGGGAGATCCGTCGCCTCGAGCAGGCACATGGCCGCGCGGCTACGATCATCTATGCCATCACGGCGTCGGCGCAAACCGAAGAATTTGCCCGCTGCGAGGCTGCCGGCATGGACGGCTGCCTGTTCAAACCCTTGGACATTGATACGTTGCAGCAACGTCTGCACCCCCTTGCCGTTCGGAAAGCCGAGCAACGCCCCATGCCTTTCTCTCCCACTACCTTCCGCCCTCAGGAGCTGCTTGATCTGACCGGTGCCGACGCGGCCATGGCGCGACACATTATCGAAGAACTGATCAAGACCAATCGCGAGGATAGCGCGGCGCTGGCGCAAGCGGCCCGGATCGGAGACAATCCCGCCGTGGCAGATCTGGCCCATCGTATTGCGGGCGGCGCCCGCGTAGTGGCGGCCGATCAGGCGGTCGCTCAAGCTCACGCCTTGGAGGCGGCCGCCCGTCAAAGCAAGGGCGATATGCAAGCAGATGCCACCGTGTTGATTCAGACGCTCGCCAGCCTGGAAGCCGATATGCAGGCCTGGCTGGCCGCCCGCGACTGACACGAGTACCCCACCGGCTGACGCCAGGCCGTTTTTCCACCTGAAGGTGAATACGATGTTGCGACTCTGGCAACGCTGGAAGGCGTCCCGTACTGCCGGCCATCAACTGGATAGCCTGCTGGCCGCCGCAAGGCCCGACGCCGACCTGGTCGAGCGCAATCTTTGGGTCATCGAGCTTGCGCTCTGGATCCGGCGCGCCCGAGCCGCGCCGGCCGGCGCCAGCGGGAGCCACCCGCAACTGGCGCGACTGCGATATCTCCTCCATGTGCTAGACCGCCAACCGGAGACGCGGGAGCGGTTTGCGCAGACGCTGCGTTCAGTGGTTGCCGACAACGATCCACTTTCGCTGTTCTGTGATACTGGCGTGGCATCCCAGCCCGGCTTCTGGGGCGAGATGGTCGAGCGCGTGCAGGCGCGCTATCTCCCGCTGCCGCCCAATCGCAGCGACATGTTTGCAATTTTCTCGCTGGTATTTACGAGCGAAGATGATGCCGACTGGCTGCGCGCCATCGACGAAGACACGCTGGAGCGCCTGCGCGACCTGTTGCAGGTCCCGGACAGCCGCCGCGATCCGGCGCTGGGCATGGACGCGGATCGCCTGCCCGGCTTCGAGCAAGCCCTGGTCAATAGCTCGTCAGCCAGGTTCGCGCCACCGGTCTGAGCCACTCGATCCGTTCACGCCTGCCAGGAGCCGTGACGGAGACGCCCTTTTTCAAGTTGACCGAGGCGTGTGCGCAGCTTAGCAACCCGACCATCTGGCGCATGCCTGACGTCTTTGCGCAGTCGCTGGCTTACTTCAGGGCTCTTCTGGATGAGTGTCGCCTGCAGGCCCGCAACGTCTATGCCGAGCTTGAGGTCAACGGTGTGTCAGTGGAGGTGGTGTTTCAGATCGAGCGCATGAAATCCCGCTTGCGGCGCATCGAGTTGTTGCTCGGGGTGTGGGTGGATCCTACGCAGAAGCACAAGCACTTGCACCTGATGGCCGAGTTGATCCAGTCCACCCAGGCGCTACGCAGCGTCCGGCACCTGGCCGCCTCTTCGTTCGCCCACCTTGCCCGACGTGTCATGGAGCGCACGGCGCAAACCGGCGAACACTACATTGCGCGCGACGGCCGCGAGTACCGTGAGATGATCAAGGCGGCATTGGGCGGAGGACTGATCACGGCGGCCACCGTCTATATCAAGCTGGCCATCTACGGACTGCATGCCGGCCGCTTTATGGAAGGAATGCTGGCGTCATTGAACTACGCCAGCAGCTTCTTGGTCATCCATTTTGCGCACTTCACGTTGGCGACCAAGCAGCCAGCGATGACCGGGCCGGCCCTGGCTCACCGTCTGGATGACACCGGCACGGCGCAGGGCCGCCAGGCGTTTGTCGACGATACCCTGGCGATGATCCGCTCAAATGCCGCGGCCATTTTTGGCAACCTTGCTGCAGTGTTTCCCGTGGCGTTGGCTGTCCAATGGGTGGCCGTCAAGATCTTCAACCACCCACTGCTCTCCCCGGAAAAAGCACAGCAAACCATCGACTCGTTCTCGATCTGGGGTTTGACGCCCCTGTTTGCGATCGCCACCGGCGTCTTGCTGTGGCTATCGAGCCTGGTCGCCGGCTGGGCCGACAATTGGTTTGCCCTGCATCGCGTCCACGACGCCATGGTCTACAACCGCCGGCTGCGGTATGCCTTGGGAGAGCGCGGGGCTCAACGGTGGGCCGCGTTCTGGCAACGCAATATCTCGGGCATTGCCGGTAACGTCTCGCTGGGCTTGCTGCTCGGCCTGGGTCCGGAATTGGTCGGTTTCTTCGGCCCGCAGGTCGAGGTCAGGCACGTCACGCTCAGTACCGGCTCCATGGGCGCGGCCATTGGCGTGCTGGGCTGGGATGTGGCGCAGACCCCAGCATTCTGGCAAGCGGTGGCAGGCATTGCGGCCATGGGCGTACTGAATGTGGCGGTGAGCTTCGCGCTATCGTTTAATCTCGCCTTGCGCTCCCGTGCCCTCAAACGCAGCGATCGCCGCGAGATCAGCGCAGCCGTGCGCCACGCCATCCTGCGTTCGCCCGGGTCTCTGATCTGGCCTCCCCGCCCGCGTAACGTGGCCGCCGCAGGGGGGCCGACTTGACAGCCTGATGTGCATCGGGGGACTCTCATGCTTTCGGTGGCACAGCTGCCCTGGCTGGAGACTTTCCTCGATGTTGCAAGCGCCGTCCGGACAGAACGACCTGCCGCCGGGCACCACGCCCGATACCGAAAGCGTATCGGCAAGCGTGCTCGCCCCTCTGCGCCGATCCGCGTTTCGCACGATCTGGATCGCCAATCTGTTTGCCAACCTTGGCATATGGGCACAATCGGTCGCGGCAGCCTGGATCGTCACCA
Organism: Bordetella holmesii; assembly: GCF_020735985.1. Classification (NCBI taxonomy): domain Bacteria; kingdom Pseudomonadati; phylum Pseudomonadota; class Betaproteobacteria; order Burkholderiales; family Alcaligenaceae; genus Bordetella; species Bordetella holmesii. Next base: position 1,450,681 of record NZ_CP085973.1, on the reverse strand, counting down.
CCGAGCAGAGCAGCCCAGTACTGGTAGCGATGATTCAGGTGGCTGCCGCCCTCCCCCTGGTTGTGCTATCGATTCTGACCGGCGTCATCGCGGACAACTACGACCGCCGTAAGGTAATGCTGGTGGGGATGACCATGGAGCTGATCATAGGTCTGGTCATCACTACCCTGGCCTTTCTGGGCATGCTGCATCCGCTTAGCCTCATCGTCGCGGTGTTCTTTATGTCGGTGGGCAGCGCCATCGTCACCCCGGCGTGGCAGGCCGCCGTCGGCGAGCAGGTGCCCAAGCCCGAGGTGAGCCGGGCAATATTGCTCAATTCGGTCAACTTCAATGTCGCCCGCGCACTGGGCCCGGCCCTGGGTGGTCTGTTGCTGGGCCTGTTCGGCGCACCCTGGGTTTTTCTATTTAACTGCGTCTGCTATGCCTCGCTTATCTGGGCCATCTGGATCTGGCGCCGGGAGCTGCCAAAGCGATCTCTGCCCCCGGAGCGCATCCTCGAGGGCGTTGTTGCGGCGTGGCGCTTTACGGAGTTTTCCAGCGTCACGCGGCAGGTCATGCTGCGTTCATTCAGTTTCGGGATCTCAGCCAGCGCACTCTGGGCCTTGTTACCGCTGCTCGCCCACGACCATACCTCGGGTAGCGCGTCACTGTATGGATACATGCTCGGCGCGCTGGGTCTGGGCGCCATCGGCGGCAGTGTATGGATAAGTGCGGCGCAACGTCGTCTGGGTACGGGGCGATTGATCAGCGCCGGCGCGCTGTTGATGGCGGCAAGTCTGTTGTTATTGGGAACCGTAGACAGCCTGGTGCTGGTTTTCCCCGCTTTGCTGGTGGCGGGCAGTTGCTGGATCGCCGTGCTGGCCACCTACAACACCTCTATCCAGGTGCTGGTACCAGACTGGGTCAAGGCCCGGGCATTGGCGCTGTATCAGATGTCGATGTTTGGTGGACTGGCACTGGGCGCCTTCACCTGGGGGCACTTCGCCGAAACACTGGGCGTCAAGGGCAGCCTGGCAGCCGCCGGTATCACCTTGACCCTTACCGCCTTGTTGTTTTTCCGGTCGCGCCTGCCCAGTCTGAACGATACGCAGGACCTGGCCGCATGGCCGTCAGCGTCGCAACCGCCCTCTCAACAGGATTTCAATCCGCAACGTGGCGCCATCATTATCCAGGTGCATTATCAGATAGAAGCGAGCGGCCAGTCAGGATTTCTAAGCAGCCTTAGAGCCTTGCGCCGCATGCGCATGCGAAATGGCGCCGATCAATGGCAAGTGTTTCGCGATTTGAATCACCTTGCTTTGTGGACCGAGGTTTTTGTTGTAGATAACTGGTTTCAGTATCTGCGCATGATGGATCGCATGACGCTCGCCGATAAAATAGTCCTTGAAGCGGTACAGGCGTTTCACACTGGGCCGCAGCCTCCGCAGGTGACGCAGGCGGTGAGCTATCTTGCCATTCGCAGCCGCGTCGAGGTTAATGATCCTCCTCAGCAGGATTTACGTGCTGGCACGTAAGCAATTTCAGACGCTAATGAGATTGCAGCCCAGTTGTGATAAGTTTCTTCCTCAGGCATCATTAATAAATCAGTACATCAATGCGCCTTGCACTGTAAAAAACAGCTGCACCGCAAGCAGGCAATAGACGTCGGGACCCGCTGGTCGCCATGACGGCCACGGTCAACATAAATCTGCATTTATGTGAGTATCACCCTATGAAAGTCGAAATGCTGGTCTGCTTGCCGCCCACCTCCTGGGCGTTTCCTATCTCCTGTACGAATTAAACAGCGCCAGGGCTTGCCCCTGGTGCTGGACGTCCGCTTGCGCGGACATGATCCGGGATGACCTGCTCCCCGTGATTAGTACGAAATCGATGTAGAGTCCGTTCCCAAAGGAATGGCAATGAAGAAACGATTTACGGAAGAGCAAATCATCGGCGTGCTCAAGGAAGCCGATGCAGGTGCCAAGCCCGCAGAGTTGTGCCGCAAGCACGGAATCTCCGAGGCAACGTACTACAACTGGAAGGCGAAGTTCGGTGGCATGACGGTGTCGGACGCTCAGAGGCTCAAGGAGCTGGAGCAGGAGAACAACAAGCTCAAGAAGCTGTTGGCCGAGTCGATGCTGGACAAGGCGGCGCTTCAGGATCTGCTAAGCCGAAAGTAGTCAGCCCGCAGGCCAAACGCGAGGCGGTCAGGACATTAATGACCGAGCGCAGCATGGGTGTTACCCGGGCCTGTGGGCTGGTAGGAATTTCGCGGTCGCTGTTTGCCTACGAGAGCACACGCTCAGGCGATGCTGCGCTGACCGAGCGCATGAAAGAGATGGCAGTGGCGAAACGACGCTACGGCTATCGGAGGATCCATGTGCTCTTACGTCGCGAAGGCTGGCAAGCAAATCACAAGCGAATCTGGCGGCTGTACAGTCTGGCAGGGTTAAGCGTGCGAAAACGAAAGCGTAAGCGAATCGCGGCGACCGAGCGCGTGGTTCGCCCAGCGGCAATCGCGCCGAATCAGAGTTGGTCAATGGACTTTGTGGCCGACGGCCTAGCCTATGGCCGCCGATTCCGCTGTTTGACTATCGTCGATGACTACACTCGCGAATGCCTGGCCATCGAGGTCGATACGTCGTTGCCGGGACTGCGTGTTGCCATGGTGCTGCAACGGCTGGCGGAGATGCGTGGCCTGCCGCGATCTATTACCGTGGACAACGGGCCAGAGTTCGCCGGAAGAGCCTTGGACGCCTGGGCCTACCAAGCAGGCGTAAAGCTGTCGTTTATTCGGCCGGGTAAGCCGGTGGAGAACGCTTATATCGAAAGTTTCAACGGCAAGTTCCGCGACGAATGCCTTAACGAGCACTGGTTCTTGTCCCTGCGACAGGCTAAAAGCTTGATCGAAAACTGGCGAGTCGAGTACAACACCGATCGGCCTCACAGCGCGCTCGGATATTTAACGCCGGCGCAATTCGTGCAGGCTCATCAGAAAGAAGGTCTTTTACCCCTGGGCTCTATGTCGGTGCCGTACTAAATCTGGGGGCAGGTCACGGCTACTTCACCATCATGAACGACACCCAGCGTATCCCGGTCGTGGCCGTGACGCTGGACAAAAAAGTGACGAAGTTCAGCGAGTTCGACGTGTCGAACAAAGTCCGCGAAAAGGGTTGGGTCCTGTCTGCCTACCAGATGCCGGCCAACGCTGAATCGGTCAACAGTCTGCGCGTGGTGGTGCGTCCGCACATCAATCACAACGTATCGATGAAGTTGGCTGACGACATCATCAATGCGTGCAAGTGGCTCGAGCAACACGGCGGCACCGCCACCCCGCCAGCGCTGCACGGTCACCCGGACGAGAAGACCACCCCGGCCAAGTGCTGAGGTTCATGGCTCTAATCGCGTAACCCACAGCGCGCACCCTGACTTTCAAGGTGCGCGCTGTTGCAGTCTGGTGCTATCTGGAGCGCAACATGCACTCAGCAATGCAATTCCTTGCGGACAATCCGTATATCTTGCTCTTCCTTACCATCGGTTTATCCGTGTGGGTGGGCAAGTTCAGCTTCAAGGGCTACGGGCTGGGATCCGTGGCCGCGGCCATCGTGGTGGGGTGTTTACTGGCCACGCTGGGTTCGAGCTTCGGCGTGAAGTTCCACCTCGATGACTTCGCCAAGTCCCTGCTTTATTACCTGTTCATGTACGGCGTTGGCCTGCGCGTCGGCCCATCTTTTGTCAACGCGCTGAACAAGGATTCGATCAACTACGCCATCCTGGCCATCATCGCGCCCGTGCTGGGCCTGGTCATCGTGGTGTTCGGCGTCAACTTCTTGGATCTGCCGCAAGGCGCAGCGGGTGGAATACTGGCCGGATCGCAAACGATGTCGGCAGCCATCGGCTCGGCCGAACAGGCGATTTCTTCCGGATCGCTGGCGATCAAGGATGGCATGACCAAAGAGCAGGTCGACGCCATGATCGCGCTGTCATACGGGATTACGTATATCTGGGGCACGGTGGGCATCATCTTGCTGTGCAAGTATCTGCCGCGCATCTGGGGCGTGGATGCCAAGAAGGCGGCCTTGGAGTTCGAAGCCGAACACGGGGTGCCCAATGTGGACGATGCCGGCATCACGGCCTTTCACCCTTTCGATGTTCGGGCCTACCGGGTCGTTAACGATCTCCCCGTTGGAAAGAGCATCAAGGAGTTCCGGATTAAATTCCCGGAGTATCAGGTCATCAATGTGGAGCGTGGCGGCCAGCTGCTTGGTGCCGACGGGGCGATCGTGCTGCAAAAGGACGACGTTGTCGCGCTGGGGGGCAACCTGCTGTCCATGACCGAGAACATGGGCATCATCGGACCGGAGGTTCCCGATGCCAAGGCGCTGAACATCCCGCTGGATCAGGCCGAAATCCTCGTGATGAACAAAGAGATCATGGGTATCCCGCTCAAGGATTTCCGCAGCCATCCCTTGGCTGGTCAGATTCAGTTGCAGCGTATCGAGCGTGGTGGCGTGCCGATTCCGATGGGTCTGGAAACCAAATTGCAAAGACGGGACGTGCTGTTCGTCACCGGGCTGCAAGTGGCAGTGGACAAGGCAGGCCAGATCTTTGGCGTGATTGCCCGCCACAGTTCGGCGACCGACCTGCTGACATTGTCCGCCGGCATGATCCTGGGCTTTCTCATCGGCCTGATTGAGGTGCCCGCTTTCGGTGCCGCGGTCGGTCTGGGCAACGCCGGCGGGCTGCTACTTTCGGGCATCATCGTCTCCTCGATCTCGTCGCGTCTGCGCTTCTTCAGCAACACGCCGAATGCGGCACGCAACATCCTCGAGGACCTCGGGCTGATCGGCTTTGTCTCGATCGTCGGGATCAATGCCGGCGCGGAACTGCTCAGCCAGCTCACCGGCACCATTGCCCTGAAGATCTTTGCGGTGGGCTTTCTGGCGTCGACCATCCCGGCCATCATTGTGTGGGCGATCGGCTTTCACATCATGAAGATCAACCCGGCCTTGCTGATGGGCGCCACCGCCGGAGCGCGCAGCCACTCCGGACCTGCGCGTGAAGCCGCTAAAGAAGTGGGTTCCAGCGTACCCTGGCTGGGCTTCCCAGTAGGCTACGCCGTCTCGGGTGTACTGCTGACAGTGTTTGGATATTTCGCCATGATGATGGCTAAATGACGTGACCCGCCCGGCGCCCGGGTGGGTTTACGACGGGGCGGACGCGATGCGATCCGCCCTTTTTTGGCGGGAGGCTGCCATGCATAAACCGAATGAGATTGTCCTGAAACGCGCCTACGACCCTGTCGGCACGGACGACGGCTATCGCGCGCTGGTCGACGGACTGTGGCCCAGGGGATGTTCCAAGGCATCACTGAAACTGGACGAATGGGCCAAATTGCTTGCCCCGACTCAGGCCACGCGTAAGGCTTACGGGCACGACCCGCCATTATGGGAGACGTTTCGCCATGATTATGGTCGAGAGCTGGCCCAATCGGCGCAGCAAGAGCGTATGCGCGCGCTGCTGACAGCTGCTGCAGGGCGCCGCCTGACGCTGGTCTATGCGGCGCATGACGGCTTGCACAGTAATGCAGAAGTCCTGCACGAAGCACTGTTGCGCATGGTCAAGTCGTCATAAACGGCCCCCGGGGGCTGCCGCCGTGCGCACGCGCATAGTGGTTTTCCCTGAAGCCTGTCGTTGTGCATTTTTTTATGCCTAGCAGTCCGGTATAATTCAGCGGCCTGACCACTCGGCCACCGGATATCTCGACAGCATGGCTACTTTCCAAGCAGTTGCATCAACCCGCCTTTATCGAATGATCGCCGATCAAATCGCCAGCCGTATACGGGCGGGCGATTTTGCGTGTGGTGCTCGCCTGCCCGCCGAGCGCGATCTGGCCGAGCAGTTGCAAGTCAGCCGTGCTTCCGTGCGTGAGGCGCTGATTGCACTGGAAATCGAAGGCTACGTGGAGGTGCGCGTAGGGACAGGGGTTTTTGTCTGCGCTGCTCGAGAGGATGGGCAATATGACCCGTCCCAAGCGCTTTCACAAGGCGGCGAGCGTACCGACATCGGCCCGTTTGACTTGTTGGAAACCCGTCTGCTGCTGGAGCCGGAGTGCGCAGCGCTGTCGGCCCAGAAGGCCTCGGCGGCGCAGATCGCCGCCATCCGCAATGCGCACGAGGCGATGTCCTTGACCGACAGCCCGAGCGTGCACGATCAGGCTTTCCACGGAGCCATTGCCGCGGCCTGCGGTAATGCCGCCCTGGCTGCGGCCATCTCACATATCTGGCATCTGAGCACGATCAGCCCGGTGTTCAGTCGTCTGGAAACTCATTTTGTGACCACCCGGGTCTGGAGCGCTGCGCGCGACGAGCACGAGCGCATTCTTCAGGCCATCACCGACAGGGATCCGATACGCGCGCGCCACGCGATGCATGAGCATCTGGTCGGCATCCTTGCCCGCTTGCGCGAAGACTTCGGTAGCGGGCCCATCCGATGACGACTTAAATCGTCTTCCGCTTCTTTCTTACTGCCACAGGTGCCCATACCGGCGCCAGGGGCCCGCTTGCGCCGGCGGTTCCGGCCTTCCCGGCCCCTCGCGGGGCCCACAACAACATTCCAAGGTGAAACCATGCAGCTAAATCGTATTTTCCGCTCCCTTATCATCGGCGCGGGCCTGAGTCTGGCACTCGCGCCGGCCGCCCACGCGCTGGATGTCAAACTCGGCCACGTGCTCGCGCCCAGCCATAGCTGGAACAAGGCGGCCGAAGGCTTTGCCGCCGAGGTCAAGGAAAAAACTGGCGGGCGTGTCAACTTCATTCTTTTCCCAAGCGGCCAACTGGGCAATGAAAAGACCATGCTCGAAGGGCTGCAGATCGGCAGCCAGGGCGCGGCCATCATCGGCTCGGGCTCATTGCAGCCTATCGAACCCAAGTTCGGCGTTGTAGAGCTGCCGTATACCTGGAATACCGCCGCGCAGGCCTACCGCGCCTATGACGGCGAACTGGGCGCTGCGCTGTCGAAGCTGGCAGAGAAGAAAAATCTGGTCATTCTGTCGTGGTGGGAAAACGGCTTTCGGCACATGACCAACAACCGCGGTCCGATCACCACGCCGGCGGATCTCAGTGGCCTGAAGACGCGCGTCACACCGGACAAGATGCGCCTGGACACGTTCAGTGCTCTGGGTGCCAACCCGGCTCCCCTGGCCTTCGGGGAGCTCTACTCCGCATTGCAACAGAAAGTCTTCGACGCGCAGGAAAATCCGCTGTCCATCATTTACACCTCATCTTTCTTTGAAGTGCAAAAGCACCTCTCCCTGACCGGCCACGTCTGGGGGCCCGCCAACCTGATCATCTCCAAACCGGTCTGGAGCCGGATGTCCGCCGACGATCGTAAGGTGATCCAAGAGGCCGCCGACCATTGGCGCGATCAGCAGCGCAAGATGATCACCGACGGCGAAGCGCACTATATCGCCCAGCTCAAGGAAAAAGGCATGCAGGTCAATGATGTCGACAAGGCTGCGTTTGCCGCCGCGGTCGAGCCTGTCTGGAAGACGTACTCCGTCACCTACGGTCCTGAGCTGATGGGTCTGGTCCAGAAGTATCGCGAGGCGAAATAAACATGCTCCAGCGACTGTCCGTCATCCTGTCGGGCATCAGCAAGGCCATCGCCGCATTGGCGGTGGCCTTACTGGCGATCCTGATCAGTTATGTAGTGTTTGCGCGCTTTGTCACGCACACCACGCCGCATTGGGCCGAAGAACTCCCGCGTCTGGTGCTGGTCTGGTCTGCCTTCATCGGAGGCGTGACCTGCAGCTTCGAACGCTCTCACCTGATGGCAGGCCTGCTGCCGTTCGTCGTACGCAGCCCGCGCGTACTCGGATTTTTCGAGCGTCTGAACCAGGTCCTGGTCATCGTGGGTCTGATCGTGCTCGGCTATGCCGGGTGGGAACTGGCAGACCTGACCATGGACCAGACCCTGCCCGCGCTCGATGTATCGGCGGGTGTCGTCTATCTCGCCCTGCCGTTTGCCTGCGCGCTAACCATCGTCGTGCATCTGGCGCAATTGTTCGAGCCCGCGCCCGTAAAGGAATAACAAGATGTCTACCGGTGCCCTCTTTCTCATGGGCGTTTTCACGTTGACCGTGCTGATCGACATGCCGATCGCCTTCGGTCTGGTGCTCGCCTGCCTGGCCTATCTGACCGTCTACGATGCCGCGCCCATGATGGTCGCGGCCCAACAGTATGTCGCAGGTCTGGACAGCTTCACGCTGCTGGCCATTCCGCTTTTCATCCTGGCGGCGCAATTAATGAACGGCGCGGGACTGACCCAGCGCATCGTGCGCTTGTGCGCTGCCATTGTCGGGGACATCAAAGGAGGCCTGGCCGTGGTGGCGGTGCTGGCCTGCCTGATGTTCGGTGCGCTGTCGGGATCGGGCGTGGCCGACGTGGTTGCCATCGGCAGCCTGCTGCTGCCGGCCATGGCCCGCAGCGGCTACGACAAGGGCTTCAGTTGCGCGCTGGTCGGCAGTGCCGGCGCCACGTCCACCATCATTCCGCCCAGCATCGTGCTCATCATCTACGGCACGATTACCGACACCTCCGTCGGCAAGCTCTTTGTCGCCGGCATCATCCCCGGCCTGTTGCTGGGACTATCGCTGATCGGCGTGGCCATCTGGCAATCGCGCAAGCACAATTGGGCCGGCGGGCAACCGTTTAGCTGGGATGAACTGCGCGCGGCCCTGGTCGATGCCATCCCGGCACTGATGGTGCCCGTGCTCATCATTGGCGGTATCCGGTTCGGAATCTTCACCGCCACCGAAGCGGCCTCCAGCGCCATCATCTATGCCTTGCTTATCGGTTTTTTCTGGTACCGCCCTCTGACGGTGAAGTCATTGTGGGAGAGCCTGAAATCCACCGGAGAAGGCAGCGCCTCGATTCTGCTCATCATCGGCGCATCGGGCCTGTTCGCCTGGGTGCTGATTGCCGAGCAAGTGCCGCAGGCCCTGTCTCAACTGTTGGTCGATTGGACGGACAGCCGGGTCGCCGTACTGCTGGTGCTCACTGTCGTCCTGCTGGCGCTTGGCACCTTCATGGAAGCCATTCCCGTCATCATCATTGTTGCTCCGGTCGTCATGCCGGTGCTTGCGCACTACAACATCGACCCCGTGCATTTCGGCATCCTGCTGTCCATCAACATGGCCATCGGTGCCAACACGCCTCCAGTAGGCGTGGACCTGATGGCCGCCTGCAAGATCGGAGGCATCAACATGATGCAGACCTTGCGGCCGCTGTCGTGGATGATGCTCGCCATGACGGCCGTCATGTTGTTGCTGACGTTCGTTCCCGAACTGGTTCTATTCTTGCCTAGGCATATGCAATGACGCGCCGTCCCATTTCCCTTCGCCGCAGCTGGATGTTTGTGCCGGGACTCGACGTCCGGGCGCAGATGTCGGGCCTGGAGTGCGGCGCCGACGCCCTGGTGGCCGATCTGGAAGAGTTCACGCGGCCCCAGGACCGGCCGCAAGCCCGCCTGCGCCTCGTCACACTGATGCAAGAGTGCCGCGATCGACAGGTGGTGGCCGCCGTGCGCATCAACAAGCTCGATGCCGATGGCCTGGCCGATCTGGATGGGGTGATGGCTGGCGCTCCCGATGCCATCTTTCTGCCCCATGCCGAGAGCCCCGAGCAAATTGCCGAGCTCGACGCCGCCATTTCCGCTCGCGAGCAGGCGCTGGGCCTACCTTTAGGACGCACGGAGATCGTCCCGACCCTGGAATCCGCGCTAGGTCTGGTGCGCGCTTACGCCATCATGACGGCAAGCGCGCGCGTATCGGCCTGCCTGCTGGCGGCCGAAGACCTCAGCGCCAGCCTCGGCGCCGAGCGTGGTCCCGACGGGCAGGAGCTGCATGCCGTACGTGCGCGCTTTCTGGTTGATTGCACCGCGGCGGGGTGTCTGCCGATCGACTGCCCTTTCAACTTCCGCGATGCGGCCAGCCTGCACGCGGATCTGCGCTGGGCGCGCCGCCTCGGGCTGAAGTCAAAATGCGCCACCTTTGCCGAGCAAGTTCAGCATATCCACGAGGTTTTCACGCCCCAACCCCTGGAGATTGCCCAGGCGCAAGAATGCGTGACTCAGCGCGACGCTGACCTGGCGGCCGGTGTGCCCAGCACCATTGATCCCCCCGTCTACAACACGGCGCGACGCCTGCTTGCGCGTCACGCCGAATTCGAACAATGGGCTAAAGCGGCTCAAGGAGTACCGACATGAATCAGACACTGGCCGAACGCAACGGGGGTCAGATCCTGATGCAGCAGTTGCGCATTCATGGTGCGCGGCGTATTTTCATGATCCCTGGCGAGAGCTACCTCCCCTGCATAGACGCGCTCAACGAGCACAGAGACGCCATCGAGCCCATCGTCTGCCGCCAGGAAAGCGGCGCGGCCTACATGGCCGAGGCCTACGGCAAGCTGACGGGCGAACCCGGCATCTGCTTCGTGACGCGGGGCCCGGGAGCCACTAACGCCAGCATTGGGGTGCATACGGCGTTTCAGGACTCCACCCCCATGATTTTGTTCGTGGGCCAGGTCGGCAACGACTTCTACGAGCGTGAAGCTTTTCAGGAAATCGACTATCGCCGCATGTTCGGTCAGATGGCCAAGTGGGTCGCTCAGATCGACCGCACTGACCGTATTCCTGAATTCATCGCCCGAGCTTACGCCGTCGCCACCAGCGGCCGGCCCGGGCCGGTCGTGCTGGCGCTGCCCGAAGATACGCTCTGGGGTCGTGCCGCCGTGGCGGACATGCCGCGCTACCAGCGCAGCCATAGCCATCCCGGGGCGGGCGACCTGGCCCGCATGACAGCCTTGCTCGATGCGGCCGAACGCCCCTTTCTGTTGTTGGGTGGTTCGGGCTGGACGAGTACCGCGATGGCACAGATCGCCGACTTCGCGCAGCGTTTCGAGCTTCCCGTGGGTACGGCCTGGCGCCGCCTCGAATGTTTCGATCAAAACCATGCCAATGCGGCGGGTCACGTCGGCTGGGGCATGACGCCTGCCCTGCGCGAGCGGCTGCTTCAAGCCGACCTCATACTCGCGGTCGGTACGCGAATGGGCGAGGCCACCACTGAGGGCTATACGGCCATCGAAAGCCCTCTGCCCAAGCAGAAGCTGATCCATGTCTATCCCGATGCCACGGAACTCGGGCGTGTCTTTGCCCCGACGCAAGCTATCGTCGCGGACGTGGCAAGCTTTGCGCAAGCCGCATCGCAGTTGCACCCAGGTCATCCGCGTTCGCGCGCCCATCTCGTTACCCAGGCCCGACAGGAGTATCTGGACAGCACCCTCCCCTTGCCCTCACCCGGCCCCATGAGCCTGGACGAGGCGGCAGTGAGCGTCGGAACCCGCATTCCGACCGATGCCTGCATTACCGTCGGCGCGGGAAACTACGCACTCTATCCGCACCGCTATCGTCGTTACTGCGGCCCGGGCACCAGTCTGGCTCCCACGGTCGGCTCCATGGGCTATGGGCTGCCTGCCGCCATCTCGGCCAAGTTGGAGCGCCCCGACCGCACTGTGGTCTGTTACGCCGGCGATGGCTGCTTTCAGATGAATATGCAGGAGCTCGGGGTAGCGTTGCAGTACCGCCTCGGCATTGTGGTGTTGGTCTTCAACAATGGCATGTGGGGTACGATCCGCGCCCACCAGGAGCGGGATTTTCCAGCACGCACGGTCGCGCTGACCTTTCAGAACCCCGATTTCACGCAGGTCATCCGAGGCTATGGCGGTTACGGTGAAGCCGTCGAGCGTAGCGAAGACTTCGCGCAGGCATTCGACAGGGCGTTGGCGTTTGCGGATCGCGAACATCTGCCGGCCCTGTTGGAGATTCGCTATGACCCCGATGGCATCGCGCCGGGTCAAACCTTGAGCGCAATACGCCAGACCGCACTCGCACGCCAGCAGTAACCCCTATTTGACAGGAGTCGCACGATGAACACCTCTATCTCTGTCAACGGCAATCGCCTTTGGCAATCGCTCATGGAACTGGCCCAGATCGGCGCCACGCCCAAGGGCGGCAATTGCCGCCTGGCGCTCACGGCACTGGATGGCCAGGGGCGTGATCTGGTCACCGGTTGGATGCGCGAGGCCGGACTCGGCATCCGTGTCGACCAGGTTGGAAACATCTTTGCGCGCCGCCCCGGTCTGGACGACACGCTGGCCCCGATCATGACCGGCAGCCACATCGACACGCAACCGACGGGCGGAAAATTCGACGGCTGCTATGGCGTGTTGGCCGGCCTGGAAGTCATGCGGACGCTCAACGACCACGCCGTGCAGACGCGGGCACCGCTAGAGGTGGCCATCTGAACCAATGAGGAGGGCTCGCGATTTCTTCCCGTGATGATGGGTTCGGGCGTGTTCGCGGGCAAGTTTTCCCTGGAGACGGCGCTGTCTGCACGCGATGCCGGCGGCACGTCCGTTGCGCAAGAGCTGCGTGCCATTGGATATGCCGGCGACGACCCTGTTGGCGGGCGGCCGGTGGGCGCGTACTTCGAAGCACATATCGAACAGGGACCCATCCTCGAACATGAGAGCAAGACCGTCGGCGTGGTCACCGGGTCTTTGGGGGTGCGCTGGTATGACGTCACGATAACCGGCATGGAAATGCACGCCGGTCCGACGCCTATGGCTATACGGAAAGATGCCCTGTATGCCGCCAGCTTTCTCGTGCAGGCGGTGGTCGAGCTCGCACGGGCCAACGCCCCGCATGGCCGAGGAACGGTCGGAGAGATCCATGCCCATCCTGGCTCGCGCAACGTCATCCCCGGGCAGGTACGCATGACCGTGGATCTGCGTCATCAGGACGAGGCGACGCTGGCCAACATGGACAGGCAGTGGCTTGCTCGCGCGGCTCAAGTGGCCCGCGAGCACGCGGTGGAAATCGATGTACGGCAGGTGCAGTACTTCCCTCCTACGCCCTTCGATCCCGAACTGGTCGGCTGGATACGCGAGGCGGCCCAGCAACGCGATCTGCCGGCGATGGACATCGTTACAGGCGCCGGGCACGATGCCGTGTACATGGCCAGTGTCACACCTACCGCCATGATTTTCGTGCCGTGCAAAGACGGCATCAGCCATAACGAGATCGAAGACGCCAAACCTGCTGATCTGGAGGCCGGCGCCAACGTGCTGCTCGACGCCATGCTGGCGCGTGCCAATACGCAGCCCTGAACCTCTCTGTGCTTCGGCGCCGTACGCGGCGCCAAGTTCGCTACTTGCACCGCCCAACATGATGAATCTGCATGACACTGCCTACTGGCACGCGCGCGCGGCCAGCCTGACTATCTCCGGCCAAGCCTATATCGATGGCTCCTATTGCAATGCCGCCGACGGGGCGACGTTTGCCGCACACAGCCCCATAGATGGCAGGCTGTTGGCCAACATAGCAGCCTGTGGCCAAGCCGATGTCGATCGGGCGGTCGCCGCAGCGCGCCGCAGCTTCGAGGCTGGCGTGTGGGCGAATCTGGCGCCGCGCGAGCGCAAGGCCCGCCTGCTTAGGTTGGCAGCCCTGATCGAGCAGGACAGCGAAACACTTGCATTGCTCGAAACCCTGGACATGGGCAAACCCATCCGCGATGCGCTTAGTTTTGACCTGCCTGAGACCGCCCGCTGCTACGCCTGGTATGGCGAGGCGATCGACAAACAGTACGATGAGATTGCGCCAACCGGCCCCGATGTCTTGGCTACGATCACGCGCGAGCCTCTTGGCGTGGTGGCTGCCGTGGTGCCCTGGAATTACCCACTGATGATGGCGGCATGGAAGCTCGCTCCCGCTCTTGCCGCGGGCAATTCAGTTGTCCTGAAGCCGGCCGAACAAGCCTCGCTTTCCGCCTTGCGCCTGGCCGGCTTGACCGAAGAGGAAGGGATTCCGCCGGGGGTCTTCAACGTCGTGCCGGGACTGGGTCCAGTCGCGGGGCAAGCGCTGGGTCGCCATGACGACGTCGATTGCCTGGCGTTCACCGGATCCACGGCAACCGGCAAGCGCTTTATGGAGTATGCAGGACAGTCCAACCTCAAGCGCGTCTGGTTGGAGTGTGGAGGCAAGTCGCCTCACATCGTCTTTGACGATTGCCCGGATCTGCCGCGCGCTGCCGAAGTCGCCGCATTGGCCATTTTCTCCAACCAGGGAGAAGTCTGCATTGCCGGCTCGCGCCTTTATGTGCAGGCCGGCATCTATGACCGTTTCATGAGTCTGCTGGCAGGCTATGCTTGCCGCCTGCAACCAGGCGACCCCTTGAACCCGGACACTCCCATGGGCGCAATCGTGGATGAACGCCAGATGCAGGGCATCCTGGCACGCATCGACGCCGGATGCGCTGAGGGCGCAACGCTGCGGCAGGGCGGCAGGCAGGTGCGGCACGATACGGGCGGCTATTACATCGAGCCTACGATCGTCGAGTGCACCGATCAGGCCAACTCCCTGGTGCGCGAAGAAGTATTCGGTCCGGTGCTCGCTGTACAGCGGTTCACGGATGAAGATGAAGCCATTCGGCTGGCGAACGACTCCGCCTATGGCCTGGGCGCAGGGCTTTGGACGGCTGCGTTGTCGCGCGCCCACCGCCTGTCGCGGCGCCTGCGAGCCGGCCTAGTCTGGGTGAACTGTTACGCGGATGGCGACATTTCCGTCCCATTTGGCGGCGTTAAACAGTCAGGCTTTGGCCGCGACAAATCGCTGCATGCGCTGGATAAATACACAGATCTGAAAACCACCTGGATCAGCCTGCGCTGACTAAGCTCGCGTTGTCTTGACTGCTGACCTGCGCGGGTAAAATCCCGCGCTTTCCCATTCTGGAGTCCCGCGATGGCGGACGCGCCCCGTTTACCGACGATATTCCTGTACACCGAAGAGCAACTCGGCAATCAGCTCGTGGAATCCGAGGTGATGGGCATACTTTCCGACATTTCAGGTACAGAGAAATACGTCGTCGTCCGTGACCCGAACGCAGGCTTGCAGTATGTCTATCGGGTGGACTATGACAGCGGTAATCTGGACGCTGTGGCGATGCTCGATGTGGGGCAGGATCAATTTGATGGCCGGCACCGCACCGCGATCAGCGCCATGGCGTATCGCCTTGGCACCCCTGATGCAGCAATGAAACTGCTGCGCGGCAAAACACATTGGATTCAGGACAACGGGGCAGTATTGTCGGTGCTGCTGCAAAACGCCGCCTCCCGTGCCGCGGGTTTTAGCCTGCGCCGGATCCACCGTCCGCGCGTTCAGCAGATCCCGGCGGGCACGGCGGTTCAACGCTTGCCCCGCCCGGCCGACGATCAAGCCGTGCCGGCCTCTTGGCTGGCCGAACATGGTGGCGAGCGCTGAGGCCTGCCAGACGTTACACTTCAGCCTTGTTTTGACCTGCCTGCCCAACCGGGGCCGGTCATCCAGGCTATTCATGTCGATCAAAGACCAGATTTTCCTCGCCAGCCAGTATCTCGCGCCTCATCATCTCGTGTCGCGCGCCATGGGCGTGCTGGCCGACAGCCGCGCACCCGAAATCAAGAACGCCATGATTTCGCGTTTCGTGCGGCGCTATCAGGTCGACATGAGTCAAGCCCTGATCGAGGATCCGCGCGCCTACGCCAGCTTCAATGAGTTTTTCACCCGCGCCTTGAAGCCGGACGCCCGTCCGCTCGATGATGACCCACACACTATCGTCTCGCCCGCGGACGGTGCCATCAGTCAGCTGGGTCCGATCCAGGCGGGGCGGATTTTTCAGGCGAAGGGGCATAGCTTCGGCCTGTCGGCCTTGCTGGGTGGTGACGACCAGCGCGCCGCTCCTTTCGAGGGCGGAGATTTCGCCACCATTTACCTCTCGCCCAAGGACTATCATCGCGTCCACATGCCGGTAACGGGCACCTTGCGCGAAATGATCCACATACCCGGCAGGCTGTTTTCGGTCAACCCGCTCACTGCCAGTCATGTGCCGGAGTTGTTTGCCCGCAATGAGCGCGTCGCGTGCATTTTCGATACCGAGCACGGCCCCATGGCGCTGGTCCTCGTCGGTGCCATGATCGTGGCTTCCATCGAAACCGTCTGGGCCGGGTTGGTCACACCCCACAAACGGCAAGTACGCAGCATGCGTTACGACGCCTTGGGCCGTGAACCCATCACATTGACCCGAGGTGCGGAGATGGGCCGTTTCAAATTGGGGTCTACCGTCGTCGTGCTCTTTGGCCCGCGTCGTATCCGTTGGTTGGACACCCCCTCGGTAAGAGGGCCGATACGCATGGGCGAAACCCTGGCGTTGCCCGCCCGTGACAGTGCCGACGTTATTGCCATTTGATTTGACTCGTTTCACCAAAGCGAAAATCTCTTTACTGATTTCTTCGCTTTCCGGGGGATGCCGGCCCTGCTAGATTGCCGGATTCGGCGCGCACCGCGCCCATCCGGAGTTTCCATGCCAACGTCCCGCGCCTTGAAGTCTGTTCTTTCGCTGGATGACTTCGAAGAGGCTGCGCGCCGCCGCTTGCCACGGCCGATATTTGGTTATATTGCCGGCGCAGCCGAGACCAATCTCTCGCGCGATGATAATCGCCAAGCCTTTTCTGAATTGGGTTTCGTGCCTCGGGTGCTGCGGCAGGTCGCCGGCCGCGACCAGAGCGTCGAACTGTTCGGGCAGCCCTACGCTGCGCCTTTCGGGATCGCGCCCATGGGAATCAGTGCCCTGTCGGCCTATCGCGGTGACATCGTGCTGGCGCGAGCCGCCCACCAGGCAGGCATCGCCGCCATCATGAGCGCCACGTCACTCATACGCCTTGAAGAGGTAGCGGCGGCCGCGCCTGGCACGTGGTTTCAGGCCTATCTGCCGGGCGACGTCGAGCGTATCGATGCCCTAGTCGATCGCGTGGCGGCGGCCGGCTTTCGGCAATTGGTGTTAACCGTAGATATTCCGGTATCGGCTAATCGCGAAAACAATGTGCGCACCGGCTTTTCGACCCCGCTCAAACCCAGCTTGAGGCTGGCATGGGAAGGGATCAGGCATCCGCGCTGGACGGTGGGCGTCTTTCTGCGCACCCTGGCGCGACATGGCATGCCGCACTTCGAAAACTCTTTCGCCACCCGTGGCGCGCCCATCATGTCAGCCAGTGTGCTGCGCGACTTCAGCGCACGCGACCACCTCAACTGGGAACACGTTGCCCGGATCCGGGCCCGATGGCAGGGGCAGCTGATCATCAAAGGAATCATGCATCCCGCCGACGCTGCCCTGGCGCGCGAGCATGGTGCAGATGGCATCATCGTCTCCAACCACGGAGGCCGCCAGCTTGACGGGGCCGTCTCGCCACTGCGCGTGCTGCCCCAAGTGGCCCGCGCGGCCGGCGACATGGTCGTCATGATGGACAGCGGCATTCGCCGGGGCACCGATGTCCTCAAAGCCCTCGCGTTAGGCGCGCACTTCGTTTTTGTCGGCCGGCCCTTCAACTATGCTGCGGCGGTCGGCGCACAGGCTGGCGTCGAGCACGCCATCGGGCTGCTGCGCGATGAGGTCGACCGCGATATGGCCATGCTGGGCATCGTCTCGCCCACTGAAATGAGCACCGACCTTCTCGCGGTGCGTGCGGCACCAGGGCTGCTCACTCCCACGGGAAACGGATAAGGTCGCCGTACAGCCGCTTGAGCGTCGCCTTGACCTAGGGCGATTGTTGATAGATATCGATAAAGCGCAACAGGCGCGGATCCTGCGTTTTTTCCGGGGTGGTCACCCAGCGGATGGCGTAACGCTTGATGGTGTCCGGTTCGGTATTGTCGAACGCCAGGCCGTCCTTCTCGTCGATCCCGGCGTGCTTGGCGAACGTCGTATAGGTCACCGACGCGGTGACGTCATCGAAGGTGCGTGCCGATTGTGAGCCTTCGACCTGCACCAGACGAATACCGCGCGGATTGGCAACGATATCCTGCAAGGTGGCGCGGTGGCCTACGCCGGGCTTGAGGCCGATGAGCCCAATGCGCTCAAGAAGCAGCAGCGCGCGACCGGTATTTACCGGGTCGTTAGGAACCGCAATGGTTGCGCCCTGAGGAGTTTCGTCGCCCCGTTTGAGTTTCTTCGAGAAGAGCCCGATGGTGGTCGAATAGCCATAATCGATAGCCTTGAGATGGGTGCCGCGGCTCTGATTGAAGAGCTGCAGAAAAGGCTCGTGCTGGAAGAAATTCGCGTCAATGGAACCATCAGCCACGGCAATGTTTGGCAGCACCCAATCGCTGAACTCGACGAGCTTGATGTCCAACCCTTGTGCGGCCGCCTGTCGAATGGCGATTTCAGTCGCTTCATTGGCCACACTGGCGATGACGCCTATGCGCAGAGGTTGAGGCGGCGCAGCGGCCGCCGACCCTGCCAGCGCCAACATGGCAAGTCCGATTATCCAGGCCCGTAAACCGCCTCTAGTGTTCTTGCTCATGGTTGCTTCTGCCCCAAAACGCGCCACCCCGTGGCCAATGGCCGAATTGTGCCCCAAGCCCGGGCAGGCTTGTGTCTTTCCCCTGGCGTCTCTGAGGAAATGCTATGCGCTGGCGTTCATGCCGGGTTCGGCCCCAGGCGCGGGTCATAAACGAATTTTTCGCAGCGCGCGACACGGATTCGGGCCGCGTCAGCGTGCCGAGGATTGATCAGGACGTTTCCGTCGGGCAACCCCGGATGCGGCAGGATCGCGCTAGGTGTGAAGATTCAATAGGTTGTATGCATGGTTCATCCGAACCGGATTTGAGAAACTGGAAATCGCCAACCCCCCAGTTCACTCAAGGAGCCCTGACCTGCCCCCAGATTTAGTACGGCACCGACATAGAGCCCAGGGGTAAAAGACCTTCTTTCTGATGAGCCTGCACGAATTGCGCCGGCGTTAAATATCCGAGCGCGCTGTGAGGCCGATCGGTGTTGTACTCGACTCGCCAGTTTTCGATCAAGCTTTTAGCCTGTCGCAGGGACAAGAACCAGTGCTCGTTAAGGCATTCGTCGCGGAACTTGCCGTTGAAACTTTCGATATAAGCGTTCTCCACCGGCTTACCCGGCCGAATAAACGACAGCTTTACGCCTGCTTGGTAGGCCCAGGCGTCCAAGGCTCTTCCGGCGAACTCTGGCCCGTTGTCCACGGTAATAGATCGCGGCAGGCCACGCATCTCCGCCAGCCGTTGCAGCACCATGGCAACACGCAGTCCCGGCAACGACGTATCGACCTCGATGGCCAGGCATTCGCGAGTGTAGTCATCGACGATAGTCAAACAGCGGAATCGGCGGCCATAGGCTAGGCCGTCGGCCACAAAGTCCATTGACCAACTCTGATTCGGCGCGATTGCCGCTGGGCGAACCACGCGCTCGGTCGCCGCGATTCGCTTACGCTTTCGTTTTCGCACGCTTAACCCTGCCAGACTGTACAGCCGCCAGATTCGCTTGTGATTTGCTTGCCAGCCTTCGCGACGTAAGAGCACATGGATCCTCCGATAGCCGTAGCGTCGTTTCTCCACTGCCATCTCTTTCATGCGCTCGGTCAGCGCAGCATCGCCTGAGCGTGTGCTCTCGTAGGCAAACAGCGACCGCGAAATTCCTACCAGCCCACAGGCCCGGGTAACACCCATGCTGCGCTCGGTCATTAATGTCCTGACCGCCTCGCGTTTGGCCTGCGGGCTGACTACTTTCGGCTTAGCAGATCCTGAAGCGCCGCCTTGTCCAGCATCGACTCGGCCAACAGCTTCTTGAGCTTGTTGTTCTCCTGCTCCAGCTCCTTGAGCCTCTGAGCGTCCGACACCGTCATGCCACCGAACTTCGCCTTCCAGTTGTAGTACGTTGCCTCGGAGATTCCGTGCTTGCGGCACAACTCTGCGGGCTTGGCACCTGCATCGGCTTCCTTGAGCACGCCGATGATTTGCTCTTCCGTAAATCGTTTCTTCATTGCCATTCCTTTGGGAACGGACTCTACATCGATTTCGTACTAATCACGGGGAGCAGGTCACACGGACTCAAACGGGTACTGGATCCAGAAATGCTTGCCGTCTGGCAGACAGGGGTGCTTTATCAGCTCATCCATGCGCTGGGGCTGTTGGCGGTGGCCTGGCTTAGTACTCGCTACAGCTCGGCGCTGTTGCCGGCGGCAGGCTGGCTCATGTTCGCCGGCACAGTGGCAGTCTGTATCTGCTGGCCGGCACGGGGACACGAATCCTGGGTGCCATTACGTCCATCGGTGGGGTGGCTTTTCTGCTGTCCTGGGCGCTGATCGCCTGGGCTGTAGCCCGCAGCCCGCAGTAAATCATGGCAAGCACCTCCCTCGACGCACCCGGACAGGGCGCGGGCTCCTTAGCGGGCATCGCCTGCGTGGTTGCAGGAATTTTCTGCCTGACCCTCAGCGATGCGCAGGCCAAATGGCTTGGGGCCTCTTATTCGCCCATTCAGATCCTCTTTCTGCGCGCACTTATCGCCGCGCCGGTGGTGCTCGTCCTGGCCGCCTGTCTTGGAGGGCGGCGCAGCCTGCGCACCCGTCATCCGGGCATTCATTTACTGCGCGGCGCCATCAATATCGTCTCGGCCAGTTGTTTCTATCTCGGGTTGAACTATCTGCCGTTGGCTGAAAATACGGCCATCGCCTTTGCCGCGCCATTGTTCGTCACGGCGCTGTCCGTTTTTTTATTGAAGGAGCGGGTCGATGGGCGCAGGTGGCTGGCTGTGGCCGCAGGGTTTGCCGGGGTGCTGGTGATTGTGCGGCCCGGTTCGGCCAGTTTTCAACTCGCCGCCTTGCTGCCTCTGGTGACGGCCCTGCTCTATGCCGTCATGATGATCACCGCACGTACGATCGGCAAGGCAGAGGGCATGCTGACAACGATGTTCTATATCGTGGCAGGTCAACTCGTATGCAGTGCGGTGCTTATCCCCTGGTTCTGGCAGGCGCCCCGCATGAATGACCTGCCCTTGTTCGCCGGCGTGGCCGTGTTCAGTACCCTCGGACTGACACTCATTACCCAAGGTTTTCGCATTGGGCCGGCGTCTGTGGTGGCCCCCTTTGATTACACCGGCTTGCTATGGGCGACGTTGCTGGGTTGGCTCATTTGGGGTGAAACACCGGCGCTCTCGGCCACGTTGGGCGCGGTGTTCATCGCCGGCAGCGGTCTTTATATCGCCTGGCGCGAAACGGGCCATCGTCGCCGTCGCAACTAAGCGCTCAGGGCTGCTCGGCCGGCGTCAGGCGCAGCAAGCTGCCCTGCGCGGCGTCAGTCAGCACGTATACCGCACCATCCGGGCCGACACGAACGTCACGGATTCGCGCGCCCAGATCCTTGAGCATACGTTCCTCCGCGACGACGTTATCGCCGTCAAGCGTCAGTCGGATAAGCGATTGGTCAGCGAGTGCACCGATGAAAAGCGACCGCCGCCATTGCGGATAGGTGGGCGCGTCGTAGAAGGCCATACCGGAAATGGCCGGCGACTTGGCCCACCAGTACTTCGGTGCCGCTCCACCGTCGAGATCCGTGCCTGCGGCTTCGGGAATGCGAAGGCCAGAGTAATTGATGCCGTGAGTGGCCAGCGGCCATCCGTAATTGGCGCCGCGTTCAATCACGTTGAGCTCGTCTCCGCCGCGCGGCCCATGCTCATGCTCCCACAGCGCACCCGTCCAGGGATTGACGGCTAGGCCCTGCGGGTTTCTGTGCCCATAGGACCAGATCTCAGGACGCGCCTGCTTATCGGTGACAAAGGGGTTGTCATCCGGTACGGCCCCGTCGAGGTTCAATCGCACGACCTTGCCCTGCAACTTGGTCAGGTCCTGGGCAGTCGGCCGTTGGTTGTTTTCGCCCAACGCCACGAAAAGGTGGCCGTTTTTATCGAATGCCAGCCGCGAGCCATAGTGATGGCCCGTGGATAATTTGGGCAACTGCCGGAAAATAACCGTGAAGTCGCCCAGTGTCATGCCATCCTCGGACAATCGCCCTCGGCCTACCGCGGTGCCACTTTTGCCATCGCCGGCTTGCGAAAAAGCCAAGTAAACCAACCTGTCCTGCGCAAACCCGGGCGATAGAGCGACATCCAGCAAACCACCCTGCCCTTGCGCATACACCTGAGGCACGCCTTTGATCGGTTCGGACAGTTTCCCTGCCCGCAACTGCCGCAACACGCCGGGTCGTTCGGTGATCAATGCCGAACCGTCAGGCAGAAATGCCAGTGCCCAGGGATGCTCCAGCCCGCGAGCTACCTCGGTGACACGGACATTGGCAGCCGTCGGCGTCAAGCTCGTCGATGCATGGGCCGCTCCGAGCGAAAACGTACCCACCACTACCGACAGCCACAGAAAACGATGACACGACATAGGACCCTCCTCGCGACAGGTGTCGGATGTGTGTGAACATGTTGTCGCCGCCAGGCGTACCATATGTGCCTGGACACGATACGTCCTCTTTTCGGAGACTACGCTCAATGAAACTGTACTACATGCCCGGCGCGTGCTCGCTGGCTGATCACATCGTCCTCGAGTGGATCGGCAAGCCATATGAAACGCATATGCTCACCCGCGAAGCCCTCAAGGGCCCCGAGTTTCTGAAGATCAATCCGCTGGGTGCAGTGCCCGCACTGGTCGACGGCGACCTCGTGCTGACGCAGAACACGGCGATTCTGGAGTATCTGGCCGAAGCGGCCCCGCAAGCGGGCCTCATGGGCGATGGCACGCCGGCCGGACGCGCCGAGACGCGCCGATGGTTGGGACTGATCAACTCCGACGTGCACAAAACGTTCTCCCTGGTGTTCGGCGCACAGCGCTATGTGGAAGATGAAGCCGCACAGAACGCTCTGCGCAGCAGTGCCGCCAGCCAATTGCGCTCGCTCTTCGGCATCATCAATCAACGCCTGTCCGGACGCGCCTTTTTGACTGGCGCGCGTCCTGGAATCGCCGACGCCTACCTCTATGTGGTGTTGCGCTGGGCCCATGCCAAAGACATCGACTTGAGCGGTTACGACGATCTGGCTGCCTTCTTCAAACGCATGGAGGCCGATCCCAAGGTTCAAGCCGCGCTGAAGGCCGAAGGGCTGGCCTAGCACAGAAGAATCGGGAGGCGGCCGTCCGGCCCCGCCCGGTCACAGCGGCGCGACCGGTTCGCGCCAGCCAAGCGCTGCGCAAATGATGAACTCGGCTATGGAAGCAACATCGCGGGACGCAGCGAATGCATATGGTTGGCGCTCGAAGCGGGCCGCGTCCCTCAGCGCGACTGCGCCCGCAGATCGTCCTGGCTGGCAAAGATGATGGGCTGACGCGCGCCTGGGCTGAAGCCCTGCTGATCCATCCCTAAAATTATGGTTCATCGCGGAATAGCGTGGAGCCGTGCTTGATTGCCGTTACGCTTGATCCTTGATTTTTCAAGGATCAAGGCCGGGATCATGCTGGACCGCAAGACGATCGAGAGGTTGGGTGGGTGGGAAGGTTATCGGGTGGAGCGGGTCGTGTGGCCTGAAGGTGAGAGCCGGACGGTCACGATTTACCTGAAGCCTTCAGCGCGAACGATGCACTGCGAGCACTGCGGCAACCGATGTCGGCAGGTGCATGAGACGACCACGCGCCGGGTGCGGGATCTGCCGCTAATGGCGCTGCGAGTGACGCTGGTAGTGCCGCGTCGGCGGGTCTGGTGCGAGCAGTGCGGTGGACCGCATCTGGAGAGGCTGAGCTGGCTGGGCCGTTACCAGCGAGTGACCGACCGGCTGGCCGAGGCGGTCAGCCAGTTGCTTGAGTCCAGCAACATTCTGGCCGTGGCGCGCTTCTTCCAACTGGGTTGGCACACGGTCAAGGCGCTGGACAAGGCCCTGCTGCGACGGGCGATCCAAGAGCCGGACTGGAGCCAGATCCACTACCTAGCGATGGACGAGTTCGCTCTACACAAGGGCCATCGTTATGCCACGGTCGTTGTCGATCCGATCCGCTGTCAGGTGCTATGGATCGGTGATGGCCGCTCGCGCGAGACGGCCAGAGCCTTCTTCGAACAACTGCCAACTGGGGTTGCCCAGCAGATCCGGGCCGTAGCGATCGACATGACGACGGCCTATGAGCTGGAGATCCAGGCCAACTGCCCCAACGCCGAGATCGTCTACGACCTGTTCCACGTCGTGGCCAAGTACGGCCGTGAAGTGATAGACCGGGTGCGTGTAGACCAAGCGAACCAGTTGCGGCACGACAAGCCGGCCCGCCGGGTGATCAAGTCCAGTCGCTGGCTACTGCTGCGCAATCGCAAAAACCTCGATCCGTGCCAATCGGTAAAGTTGGACGAGTTGCTCCAGGCCAACCAGCCCTTGCTCACCGCTTATCTGATGCGCGATGAGCTCAAACAGCTGTGGTTCTACCAACACCCCGGCTACGCCCGCCAGGCATGGGATCACTGGCTGCAACAGGCTCAGGGCAGCGGCATCGCCGCCTTGGCTCACTTCGCGCTCAAGCTAAAAGCCTATCTGCACGGGATTCTGTCTCGCTGTCGCCACCGGCTCAACACCAGCATCGTCGAGGGCATCAACAACACCATCAAAGTCATCAAACGCCGCGCCTACGGCTACCGCGATCAGGAGTACTTCTTCCTCAAGATCCGGTCTGCATTCCCCGGTATTCCTCGATGAACCAAAATTATCTCGTCTTCGGCCTGCACGACGTCTTGGCGCCCAGGATGCTGCGCATCGCACGCTGACTATCCGCGCATTTTTGTATTGGACGAACGCATAGCCAATCCGCCTGAGTTGCAAACCAACCTCACCCACGCACGCAGGCGGCTCATGGGGCCATTGCCCTAGGGTAAACCCTGGAAAAATACAAGCACACGCAGTATCATTGGGCAGTAGTTTCTGATCGACGAAGCCCGCTCCATCAACGGTGCGAGCCCGCCGACCTGGTCCGGCTGTCCGGATAGCCGTCTCGAGGCGCGCTTTGCCGCCCTGGTTTCACCGCTTTGTCATGACTCACACCGATTCTTGTTATTTGGGCATCCTCGGGGGCATGGGCCCGCTTGCGGGTGCTGCATTCGCCATGCGCCTGGCAGCGCTGACCCCGGCCAGCATAGACCAGCAGCACATTCCTGCCCTGCTGCTCAACGATCCGCGCATTCCCGATCGCAGTACGGCTCGCCTCTATGGTGGCGCCGACCCCTGGCCAGCCATGCTGCGGGGGATACGCACCCTCAACAATGCCGGCGCGAAACTGATCGCGGTGCCCTGCAATACCGCTCACCTCTGGTATGAGCAGATGGCGCAAGCCTCCGAGTGCGAAGTCCTGCACATCATCGAAGCGGTAGCGCAAGATCTCAAGCGACAAGGCATCACTCGTGGACGCGTGGGGCTGATGGGCACCGCTGCCACGCTGGGTCTTGGTCTGTATCAGCAAACCCTGGAAAAACACGGTTATACCTGCATTGTCCCCACCGAAGAAGAAATCGACACCCTCTGCATGGCCTCGATTCGTGCAGTCAAGGGCAATCAGGTCGAAGAGTCCTTCGCGCCGGCCGCCGAATGCATAGAGCGTCTGCGCACGCGCGGTGCGGATGCCGTCGTGCTGGGTTGCACCGAGTTGCCGCTGGCCGTACCCCACGCCTTGCGCAAAGACCTGGGCATTCCGTTGACCGACTCCATCGATGCGTTGGCTCTGGCAGCCATCGCCCACTTTCAGCCACATCACCTCGAAGCCGAAGCCCTGTCAGCCTGAACCCTCGTTTGAAGCCCGAGGCGGGGTGCAACGCCACACCTCGGGGTTCTTGCATGAGCAGGTTTTCGATCCGGTCACCTCAAGCCGTGCTCAGCCGCCCAGATAGGCTTTGCGCACCTCGTCGTTGACCAGCAGATTGGCCCCCGTATCCTGAAGTACGACGCGGCCGTTCTCCAGCACATAGCCCCGGTCGGCGACTTGCAAGGCCTTGTTGGCATTCTGTTCCACCAGGAAAACCGTCACCCCTTCGTCACGAATGGTGCGAATGATCTCGAAGATCTGCGCGATGATCAGGGGTGCCAGACCGAGCGTGGGCTCATCGAGCAACAACAGCCGCGGGCGGGTCATCAGTGCCCGGCCGATCGCCAGCATCTGCTGCTCCCCGCCAGACATCGTGCCGGCACGTTGGCTGGCCCGCTCCTTCAGCCTCGGGAACAGCGTGAACACGTGCTCGAGTCCGGCTTCGATATCAGCCCGCGAGCAGAAAAAGCCTCCCATCTGGAGGTTTTCCGTCACGGTCAGGTCTTTGAACACCCGCCGTCCTTCAGGCGAGATCGCAATCCCATTGCGCATGATCAAATGGGTAGGCTCGTGCGTGATGTCCTGGCCTTCGAAGAGGATGCGGCCCTCGCGCGCGCGGGGATCGCCGCAAACCGTCATCAGCAACGTCGTCTTGCCCGCGCCATTGGCCCCGATAAGGGTGACGATTTCGCCCTGGTTGACCTCGACCGACACGCCGCTGAGCGCCTGAATCGCACCGTAATAGGTATGGATATTTTCCAGCTTGAGCATTTACTCTTCCCCCAGATAGGCCTTGATGACGCGCGGATCATTGCGCACCTCGTCGGGGGTGCCCGTGGTGATGGGCTTGCCGTGCTCCATGACCAGAATGCGGTCGGAAATACCCATGATCAGGCTCATGTCGTGCTCGATCAGCAAAACGGCCACGCCAAACTCACGCCGCAATTGATCGATCAGATTCTGCAGGTCGCGCTTTTCTTGCGGGTTCAGGCCCGCGGCCGGCTCATCCAGCATGAGCAGGCGGGGTTTGGTGATCATGCAACGGGCGATTTCCAGACGCCGTTGGTGGCCATACGCCAGATTTCCGGCCTCGCGATTGGCCAGATCCCGCAGACCCATGAAGTCCAGCCACTGTGCCGCACGGTCCAGCGCCTCGGCCTCGGATTGCCGATAGGACTTGAGTTTGAGCAGACCTGGCAGCAGGCGTGACTCCACCTGAGTATGCTGTGCCACTAGCAGATTCTCCAGCACAGTCAGCTGCTTGAACAGGCGCACATTCTGGAACGTGCGCACCAATCCATGGCGTGCGACCTTGTGGCTGGGCAAGCCGGTAATCGGCTTGCCATCCATCAGGATCTCGCCTGCACTGGGCTTGTAAAAGCCGCCCACGCAGTTAAAGACGGTTGTCTTGCCAGCCCCGTTGGGGCCGATGATGGCGAAGACCTCATCACTCTTGACGTCAAACGCCACGCTATCGACAGCCAGCAAGCCGCCAAAACGCATGGTCAGGCCGGAGACTTTAAGCAAGGTTGCACTCATTTGCTCAGCTCCACATGCGGACGCTTCATGGGCAGCAAGCCCTGTGGACGCCACATCATCATCAACACCATTACCAGCCCGAACATCAGCATGCGGTACTCGGCGAACTCGCGCGCCAGCTCAGGCAACACCGTCAACAGAATGGCGGCCAGAATGACACCGAACTGCGAACCCATACCTCCCAACACCACGATGGCCAGAATCAATGCCGACTCGATGAAGGTGAAGGATTCCGGATTGACCATGCCCTGGCGGGCGGCGAAGAACGCTCCGCCGAAGCCGGCAAACATGGCGCCCAGCGTAAAGGCCGACAGCTTGATTCGGGTTGGATTCAGTCCCAGGGAACGGCAAGCGATCTCGTCCTCGCGCAAGGCCTCCCAGGCCAGGCCTACCGGCATGCGGATCAATCGCGTCGACACAAACAGCGTAACCAACGCGAGCACCAACGCCATTAAGTAGAGATAGATGACCAAATGCTGGTTCTGAAACGCCAGACCAAAAAACTGATGGAAGGTCTCACCGCCCTCCTGGCTGGCGCGGCGAGTGAGTTCCAGCCCCATGAAGGTGGGCTTGGGTATCCCGGAGATGCCGTCGGGGCCGCCGGTGAGCTCCGTCAAATTGATCAGCAGCAGGCGAATGATCTCGCCGAAACCGAGTGTCACGATGGCCAGATAATCCCCGCGCAGCCTCAGCACCGGGAACCCCAGCACAAAGCCAAACAGCGCAGCCACAGCCCCCGAGAAAGGCAAGGCTTCCCAGAAGCTCCATCCGCCCCAGTGATAGAGCAAGGCGTAGGTGTAGGCACCGACGGCGTAAAAACCCACGAAACCCAGATCCAGCAGACCGGCGAAACCGACCACGATGTTCAGGCCCAGCCCGAGCATCACGTAGATCAGCACCAGCGTGGCAATATCTACAGAACTACGGCCGGCAAAAAATGGCCAGATCGCCGCGCCAAGCAAAACCAGTACAAAAAGCCATTTGCGGCCGCCGGCGGTGGGTGCGGCCGGTAAGGTCGGCAGGCCGGTCTTGAGGCGTTGCAAGGGTTTGGTCAGCCAGGGACGCAGCAACTGGAATAGGAAGACCACGGCGGCGGCCAGAATAACCAGATCCCAACGGGACTCCAGGCTGGTGCGCGCACCTTGCCGAATGAGCTGCAGGCCAAAGACTGGGGTGACGATCACGGCCGTCAACACGGCCGCCATGGTGGCGTTTTTGAGTGAATGATTAGCCATCAGACTTTCTCAACCTCAGGTTTACCGAGCAGCCCGGTGGGACGGAACAGCAGGATGAGCACGAGCAGCCCAAAGGCGACGATGTCTTTGTACTGCGAGGAGATATAGGCTGCGGCGAATGTTTCGGCTAACCCCAGCAGTACGCCGCCCAGCATGGCGCCCGGAATGCTGCCGATACCCCCGAGCACCGCAGCGGTGAACGCCTTGATACCCGCCAGAAAGCCAATGAAGGGATTGAGTTTGCCGATGGTGATGGCAATGAGTACACCCCCTACGGCCGCCAGCCCGGCACCCAGTACAAAGGTGAAGGAAATCACTTTGTTGGTGTCGATGCCCAGCAGATTGGCCATGTGCATATCCTGCGAGCAGGCACGCGAGGCACGGCCCATGCGCGAATACTTGATGAACAGCGTCAACGCCACCATCAGCACGACCGTCACCACAATGATCATGACGCGTGAATAAGGGACGGTGACCTCGAAGTCTGACCCCATGCGAAACTGCAGTGCTCCGGAGACCAGAGAGGGGACGGCCATGTCACGGGCACCCTGCCCCAAGGCTACCCAGTTCTGCAAGAAAATAGACATCCCGATGGCAGAAATGAGTGCGACCAGGCGCGGGCTGCCACGCACCGGCCGATACGCCACGCGCTCGACGCTGAAGCCGTAGACGCAGGTCACTACGATAGAGACGACCAGCATGGCTGCGATGATGAACGGCAGCGGCATGCCGCTATTGGTACCGATGGCCGTCAACGTAACCAGGCCCACATAGGCGCCGATCATATAGATCTCGCCGTGAGCGAAGTTGATCATGCCGATGATGCCGTAGACCATTGTGTAGCCAATGGCGATCAGCGCATAGATCGCGCCCAAGGACAGCCCGTTGAAGAACTGCTGGGTCAGCTGGGGGATAAGATCATGCATGTTGCGAATGCTCCAAATAGCTCCGGCTCCGGTAATGCCACCCGGAGCCGGAAACCTTGGCTCTGCGGACGGTGCTGGCAGTCAGCCAGGGCCCGCAGCGTGTTTACAGCTGGGTCTTCTTGCCGTTCTTGTCCCACTTGAAGACAGCGAACTCGAAGTCCTTCAGGTCGCCCTTGGCGTCGTATTCAACCTTACCGATGGCCGTATCGAAGGAATTTTTGTGCAGATGGTCGGCCACCTTGGCCGGGTCCTCGCCCACGGCATTGATGCCGTCGGCGATCAACTGCACGGCCGCGTAGGCCGGCATCTGAAAGGCTCCGTCCGGATCACGCTTGGCATCCTTGAAGGCCTTGACGATGCCCTCGTTGCCAGGCAGCTTGGTGAAATCCGACGGCAGCGTCACCAGCAGACCTTCGATGGCCGGACCGGCGATGGCCACCAGGTCCTGGTTGGCTGTGCCCTCCGGGCCCATGAATTGGACATTCAAGCCCTGCTCGCGGGACTGACGCAGCAGCAAACCAAGCTCAGGGTGATAGCCGCCGAAATAGACCAAGTCAACACCGGCCGATTTCAGCTTGGTGATGATAGCGGAATAATCGCTGTCACCCACGTTGATGCCCTCGAACAAGGCAACGTTGACTTTTTCCTTCTCGAGCGCGGACTTGACCTGGTTGGCCACACCGGAGCCATAGGTCTGTTTGTCATGCAGCACGGCCACTTTCTTCGGCTTGATGGTATTTGCGATGTAGCGGGCAGCGAACGGGCCCTGCTGGTCATCGCGGCCAATCGTGCGGAAGAAATAATGCGGCTTGGTCGTGTCGGTCACCAGCGGCGAGGTGGCGCCCGGAGTGATGGCGACAATGCCTTCCTGCTCATAGACGTTGACGGCGGGCACGGTCACGCCCGAGCAGGCGTGGGCCACCGCAAACTTGGCACCGGAATTGACCACGCGGTTGGCGGCCGGCACGGCCTGCTTCGGTTCGCAGCCGTCGTCGATCAGAATGGCCTCGAGCTTCTTGCCCTTTACCCCACCCTTGGCATTGATGGATTCGATGGCAGTCAGTGCGCCTGCCTGGATTTGATCCCCGTATTGGGTGTTGGGACCGGTCATGGGCTGGGGAATACCGATTTTGATGGTATCGGCAGCGTGCACGGCCCCGGCGAAAGCCAGAGCGCCAATCGCGACGGCGAGCGGGGTAAAGCGTTGCGACAACTTCATGCAAATTCTCCCGGCAAGAGTATTGGAGCGGACTTATTGGTGGGTAGGCGAAACATCGTTATTCCGCATGCCTTGCTTACACGGCGCCGCAGACTCACGGCAGCGTCAATGTCGCGGCTATTCTGAAAGCATGGGTCCGGGGTGTCACTGCGTGGAATCCCCAATAGTCCTGTCGCCCGGCAAATGCGGGTCAGATAGCGCCCGAATGCGCCGATTTGGGCGGCGTAAGCCTCACGTAAGAGAGAGAGATGGAAATGGCGGCACCTGCTGCGATCTATGCTGCAGGTGCCGCCGTTGTGCTATCGATGCCAGGTGGGCGCCATCGCACCCATAGCGAGCTGACAGGCCGTCAGCGCGTCTGCGGAACCGGTCGCGCCAGATTCCACATCAGGGCGCGAAACGGCGCCAGCATACTGATGTTGATCACCAGCTTGATGGCCAGATCGCCGAGCATCCAGGTCAGCCATGGGGTGCCGGTGGCGGCAAACGCCACGCTAAAGAAAATCGCCGTGTCCGC
This sequence comes from Bordetella holmesii, assembly GCF_020735985.1. Taxonomy (NCBI): domain Bacteria; kingdom Pseudomonadati; phylum Pseudomonadota; class Betaproteobacteria; order Burkholderiales; family Alcaligenaceae; genus Bordetella; species Bordetella holmesii. The sequence goes on along the minus strand of NZ_CP085973.1, from coordinate 1,419,554 downwards.
CACCGCCCCTATCACCCCTGAAACCAAGGGGGCACGCCACCAGCGTTGGTCCCGCAACCGGTCGAACACCTGGATGTCGATCAATTGTGCGCAGATGTAGGCCAGGCCGGAGGCCAGTGCGATGCGCGGCGACGCCACCCACACGGACACCGCCAGCGCGGCGGCAAACCCGAACCAGGCCACACGCCGCGCCGCAACGGGGCCGAAACGCCGGTTCAGGACGTCCGTCACCAAGAAGGCGACCGGATAGGACAGCCCTCCCCAGGTCAACCAATTATTCAAGGGCACCTGGACAAGAATATTGGAACCGACCACCACGGCACCCATGCAGAACACGGCCAACAGGAACTGATAGCCGCGCATGGTCTCAAAGCGCCTCACTTGCCGAACTCCTCGCCCAATTCCTCCGAGCGGCGGGCCGCCGCCTCGATGGCACGCGCCACGATACTGCGCATATCGGCTTGTTCGAGCACCGCCAGTGCTGCCGCCGTCGTGCCGCCTTTGGACGTCACGCGTTCGCGCAGCACGGACGGAGGGTCCTCGGCCTGGCTCGCCAGGGTCGTCGCGCCGCGCAAAGTGCCCAGCGCCAGTTGGCGGGCTTGCTCGGCAGACAGGCCAACCGCCTGGCCGCCAGCGATCAATGCTTCGATAAAGAGAAACACATAGGCTGGCCCGCTACCGGACAATGCCGTCACCGCGTCCAGCGCCGCATCATCGGCTACCCATACCACCTCGCCCACCGCGCCCAGCAGCGTCTGCGCGAGTTGCCTGTCCGCCGCACTCACCCCGTCGAGCGCAGCCATGCCCGTCATGCCTTGGCCGACAAGCGCAGGGGTATTGGGCATGCAACGCACCAGACGGCTCCAGGGCCGCTCGGGTTGGCCGAGCCAACCGGCCAGCGTGTCGGCCCGCAAACCGGCCGCCACGCTGATGACCAGGGTGTCGGGTTCCAGCCAAGGCTGAACGGCCTGCACGACATCGCGCATGACCTGAGGCTTGACCGCAAAGATCCAGACGCGGCAACGCGCGAGCGCCGCATCGGGCGCCGCCGCGGCCGTCATGCCGCGCTGCAGCCAGAACGCGTGCGCCTGGACGTTGATGTCCACGACGTGGATGTTGTGGGCAGGACACACTTTGTCGGCCAGACCGACAGCCAAGGCGGAGGCCATATTGCCGCCGCCAATAAAGGCGATAGAGAGAGGGTTTTCCATGGCACGCCATTGTAAACCGGCCGGGCCGGATGCAGAATGCTCCAAACCGTCCGGCGGGCTGAAGACAGCGGCCCAATTTGACAGCCTCAGCGGGCGGTGTAACAGTCACGCCTCTGTCACAAACAATTCATAAGGTGTATCGCCTCGCGCGCGCAACCCGCGGCGCAGTCGCTCAACCGGAGGAACACTTCATGCAACCCCAACGTATCGCCCTGGCAGCGGCGCTGATCGTTGCCTTTGCAAGCGTCTCGGCCCACGCCGCCACGGAAATTCAATTCTGGCACTCCATGGAAGGCGCCCTGGGCGACCGGGTCAATGCGCTGGTTGAAGAGTTCAACAAGCAAAATCCCGACTACCAAGTCAAAGCAGTCTACAAGGGCAATTACGGCGAATCCATGAATGCCGGCATTGCTGCGTTCCGCGCCGGCAATGCGCCAGACATCCTGCAAGTTTTCGAGGTCGGCACTGCCACGATGATGCATGCCAAGGGCGCTATCAAGCCCGTGCAGCAGATGTCCGAGGAAGCCGGCGATCCGATCGACCCCAAAGCCTTTATCGGCGCGGTCGCCGGTTATTACTCCTCACCCGAGGGCAAGCTGGTTTCCATGCCCTTTAACAGCTCGACGGTGGTGTTCTATTACAACAAGGACGCCTTCAAGAAGGCGGGCCTGGACCCCGAAAAACCGCCCAAGACGTGGGAAGAAGTCGTTGCCGCCGGGCAGAAGCTCAAGGCCGCCGGCCAGGAGTGCGGGTACACCACGTCGTGGCCGTCCTGGGTACAGCTGGAAACCTTCTCGGCCTGGCATAACGTGCCCTACGCCACCAAGGACAACGGTTTCGGCGGTGTGGATGCGCGGCTGGCTATCGATACGCCGCTGCATGTGCGCCACCTCGAAAACCTGGCCAAACTCGGCAAGGACGGCATCTTCATGTATGGCGGCCGCGGCGATGAACCCAATTCACTGTTCATCAGCGGCAAGTGTGCCATGATCACCGGCTCGAGCGGCTTGCGCGCCAACATCATGAAGAACGCCAAGTTCGACTTCGGCACTTCCACGGTTCCGTACTATGCCGACGTGCAAGGCGCGCCGCAGAACACCATCATCGGCGGCGCCTCGCTGTGGGTCTTCGCGAACAAAAAACCCGATGTCTACAAAGGGGTGACGAAATTCTTCAAGTTCTTGGCCAGCCCTGAAGTCGCGGCGCGCTGGCATCAGCAGACCGGCTATGTTCCGGTTACTGTCGATGCCTACGAACTGACCAAGAAACAGGGTTTCTACGACAAGAACCCCGGTACAGATGTTGGCGTCAAGCAGCTTAACGTGCAGACCACCGCGCAATCGCGGGGCCTGCGACTCGGCTACCTGCCGCAGATTCGCGAGATCGAGGACGCCGAAATCGAACGTGTTGTTTCGGGCAAGACCACGGCCAAGGATGGTCTGCAGACGATCGTCAAACGCGGCAATGATCTGCTCGAGAAGTTCGAAAAAAGCGTGAAGTAAACTTGCCCCTGGTGGCCCGGTGACCGGTTTGTATCTGTCCCCGGGCCGCAGCCCCGGTGCCCGCCCGGGGCGTGGCGCTCCCTTTTTCCGCAGTTGTCCTGATTCCGCTTCCATTCCGGCATTTTTCAGGGCAGTCTGCGGCCTTTGCGTTTTAAGGGGGTAAGGCCCAGGCTTCAGCCCGATGGCGCATGCGCCGGGGCAACGCCGACACCTTGCTCTGCCCTGCCGTCGGATCCCGGCGGTTCATGCATTCGCGGCACAGGCCGCCATTTTTGCCCAGCCCCATGGAAAAACGTGTCGTATTTGGCCACAAGACGCTGCCCTACCTGCTGTTAGCGCCGCAGTTGATCATCACGGTGGTCTTTTTCTTTTTGCCGGCCGGGCAGGCGATGTGGCAATCCATGCGCCTGGAAGATGCGTTTGGCCTGTCTTCCGAATTTGTCGGCATGGACAACTTCGTAGAGCTTTTCTCCCAACAGGCCTATCTGGATTCTTTCAAGGTCACTGCCGTGTTTTCGGTACTGGTGGCGTTTGTCGGTCTGTCGGTATCGTTACTGCTGGCTGTCATGGCCGACCGCGTCATACGCGGTGCCGGTATGTACAAGACACTGTTGATCTGGCCGTATGCCGTCGCCCCGGCCGTGGTCGGCGTGCTCTGGCTGTTTCTTTTCTCTCCGTCGGTCGGGATCCTTGCCGTGGCGCTGCGCAGCCTGGGCGTAGACTGGAATCCCCGGCTCGATGGCACACAGGCAATGATATTGGTGCTGATCGCTGCCGTCTGGAAGCAGATTTCCTATAACTTTCTGTTCTTCCTGGCGGGCCTGCAATCCATTCCGCGTTCGCTGATCGAAGCCGCCGCTATCGATGGAGCCTCTCCCGCGCGTCGGTTCTGGAGCATTGTGTTCCCGCTGCTGTCGCCAACGACGTTCTTTCTGCTCGTGGTCAACGTCATCTACGCATTTTTCGACACTTTTGCCGTCGTCGACACGACCACTCAGGGCGGCCCGGGCACCTCTACCGCCATCCTGGTCTACAAGGTCTACAGCGATGGATTCCGCGGCCTGGACCTGGGTTCGTCAGCCGCACAATCGGTGGTCCTGATGGTCATCGTGGTCATGCTCACGGTCGTGCAATTCCGCTACATCGACCGCAAAGTGCAGTACTGATTTTCGAATACAAGGTTAGCAACCATGGTAGAACGCCGTCCCTGGCTAGATGCGCTGGCCCACGTCATCCTTCTGATGGGAGTGGCGCTGGTCGCGTTCCCGATTTATGTCACGTTCGTGGCGTCCACACAGACGGCCCAGGAGGTCGCTTCGGCGCCGATGTCGCTGATTCCTGGCAAGCACTTCGTCGACAACTACATGCAGGCGCTTTTCGCCGGGTCTGGCGGCGGCTCGTCAGGCACGCCGGTGGCGCGCATGATGTACGTCAGTTTGATCATGGCCTTGGCCATTTCGCTGGGCAAGATCGCCATCTCGCTGCTATCGGCGTTTGCTGTCGTGTATTTCCGCTTTCCCGGCCGCATGTTCTTCTTCTGGATGATTTTCGTCACTCTGATGCTGCCGGTCGAAGTGCGCATCGCACCGACCTACAAGGTGGTGGCCGATCTTGGGCTGCTCAATAGTTATGCAGGACTTACCTTACCCCTGATCGCGTCAGCCACGGCGACGTTTCTGTTCAGGCAATTTTTTCTTACCGTGCCGGACGAATTGATCGAAGCCGCTCGCATCGACGGTGCGGGGCCGGTCCGGTTTTTCTTCGATGTGCTGCTGCCTCTGGCGCGCACCAGCATTGCCGCACTGTTTGTGATCCAGTTCATCTATGGCTGGAATCAGTATCTCTGGCCGTTGCTCATCACGACCCAGGAAGATATGTACCCGGTGGTCATTGGCATCAAGCGCATGATCAGCGGCGGCGACAGCGTCACCGAATGGAACATCACCATGGCAACCGCCCTTCTGGCCATGATCCCGCCCGCGCTGGTCGTGATCCTGATGCAGAAATGGTTCGTCAAGGGCCTGGTCGATACGGAAAAGTGACCGGCACCTGCCCTCCCGACACGCTACCCCAGACGAATAAAACGTATGGCTACCCTAAGTTTCCGCAACGTAAAGAAAACCTACGCCGGCAACGTGCCGGTCATCCATGGCATAGACATGGATATCAAGGATGGTGAATTCATCGTCATCGTCGGCCCTTCCGGTTGTGGGAAATCCACGCTCATGCGCATGGTGGCCGGGCTCGAGACCGTTACCAGCGGCGAGATCATCATCGACGGAAAACCCGTCAATGACCTGGAGCCGGCCGAGCGCGACATCGCCATGGTGTTTCAGAACTATGCTCTCTATCCGCACATGAGCGTGTTCGAGAACATGGCGTATGGTCTGAAAATCCGTAAGGTCCCCAAGGCAGAGATCCAGAAACGTGTCGAGGCCGCCGCACAGATCCTGGAGCTGGGCAAGTTGCTCGAGCGGCGCCCGCGCCAACTGTCGGGTGGGCAGCGTCAACGCGTCGCCATGGGTCGGGCCATTGTGCGCGAGCCCAAGGTCTTTCTGTTTGACGAGCCGTTGTCCAATCTGGATGCCAAGCTGCGGGTGGCCATGCGGCTGGAAATCCTCAAGCTTCATCGGCGCCTGAACACCACCAGTCTTTATGTCACGCACGATCAGGTAGAAGCGATGACACTGGCGCACCGCATGGTGGTCATGTATCAGGGCGTGCCGGAGCAGATCGGGACTCCGATGGAGGTCTTTGACAAACCTGCCTCCACCTTCGTAGCCGGATTTATCGGGTCTCCCCCAATGAATCTGATCGAGGTCGATGTGGCTGGCGACGGCACTATGCAGACGCTAGAAGGTACAGCACTACAGATTTCGCCGCTCCAGGTGCCTCAGTCGGTACGCGGCCGTAAAGTCGTCATGGGGCTGCGCCCCGAACACATGCTGCTCAATGCAGAGGGCATTCCCGTGGTCATCGAGATGATCGAAACCCTGGGTTCGGAGCAATTGGTGCATGGTCGCAACGGCAAGAACATGATTGTCGTGCGCTGTACGACCCGCCAGTTGTCGGAATCGACCATACGAGTCGGAGACACCATGAGCATCGGCCCGGATGGCCGGCACGATCTGCATTGGTTCGAACTGGACTCCGGACGACGCGTCGCCGGCCTGTGAGTCAACCGCCCGAATAAAAAAGGTTCATCGCGGAATAGCGTGGAGCCGTGCTTGATTGCCGTTACGCTTGATCCTTGATTTTTCAAGGATCAAGGCCGGGATCATGCTGGACCGCAAGACGATCGAGAGGTTGGGTGGGTGGGAAGGTTATCGGGTGGAGCGGGTCGTGTGGCCTGAAGGTGAGAGCCGGACGGTCACGATTTACCTGAAGCCTTCAGCGCGAACGATGCACTGCGAGCACTGCGGCAACCGATGTCGGCAGGTGCATGAGACGACCACGCGCCGGGTGCGGGATCTGCCGCTAATGGCGCTGCGAGTGACGCTGGTAGTGCCGCGTCGGCGGGTCTGGTGCGAGCAGTGCGGTGGACCGCATCTGGAGAGGCTGAGCTGGCTGGGCCGTTACCAGCGAGTGACCGACCGGCTGGCCGAGGCGGTCAGCCAGTTGCTTGAGTCCAGCAACATTCTGGCCGTGGCGCGCTTCTTCCAACTGGGTTGGCACACGGTCAAGGCGCTGGACAAGGCCCTGCTGCGACGGGCGATCCAAGAGCCGGACTGGAGCCAGATCCACTACCTAGCGATGGACGAGTTCGCTCTACACAAGGGCCATCGTTATGCCACGGTCGTTGTCGATCCGATCCGCCGTCAGGTGCTATGGATCGGTGATGGCCGCTCGCGCGAGACGGCCAGAGCCTTCTTCGAACAACTGCCAACTGGGGTTGCCCAGCAGATCCGGGCCGTAGCGATCGACATGACGACGGCCTATGAGCTGGAGATCCAGGCCAACTGCCCCAACGCCGAGATCGTCTACGACCTGTTCCACGTCGTGGCCAAGTACGGCCGTGAAGTGATAGACCGGGTGCGTGTAGACCAAGCGAACCAGTTGCGGCACGACAAGCCGGCCCGCCGGGTGATCAAGTCCAGTCGCTGGCTACTGCTGCGCAATCGCAAAAACCTCGATCCGTGCCAATCGGTAAAGTTGGACGAGTTGCTCCAGGCCAACCAGCCCTTGCTCACCGCTTATCTGATGCGCGATGAGCTCAAACAGCTGTGGTTCTACCAACACCCCGGCTACGCCCGCCAGGCATGGGATCACTGGCTGCAACAGGCTCAGGGCAGCGGCATCGCCGCCTTGGCTCACTTCGCGCTCAAGCTAAAAGCCTATCTGCACGGGATTCTGTCTCGCTGTCGCCACCGGCTCAACACCAGCATCGTCGAGGGCATCAACAACACCATCAAAGTCATCAAACGCCGCGCCTACGGCTACCGCGATCAGGAGTACTTCTTCCTCAAGATCCGGTCTGCATTCCCCGGTATTCCTCGATGAACCATAAAAAAGGCTGCCTGCAACTATGCGGGCAGCCTTTTTTTGGCCTGGCCTTTACTTGAAAGCAGTCTTGCTGCCATCCTTGTGCCAGGTAAAGACCTCGAACTCGAAATTGTTCAAGTCGCCCTGCTTGTTCCAGGCCGTCTTGCCAATCGGGGTTTCAAAGGTATTGGCGTGCATGTACTTTGCCACCTTGGTCGGATCCGTGCTGCCTGCGCCTTTGATGCCGTCGGCGATCGCCTGGGTAGCCGCATAAGACGTCAGCTGGAATGCGCCATTCGGATTGCGCTTCTTTTCCTGGAAGGCTTTGACCACGGCGGCGTTGGCCGGATTCTGTGCAAAATCAGCCGGCAACGTCAGCAGCATGCCCTCGGCCGCATCACCGGCGATAGCATTGATGTCCGGGTTGCCGACGCCTTCCGGCCCCATGAAACGGGCTTTGACCCCCTGCTCGGCAGCCTGACGCAGCAACAGGCCCATTTCGGGGTGATAACCCCCGAAATAGACGAAATCCACGCCATTGCTCTTGAGTTTGGTGATGACGGCGGAATAATCGCTGTCGCCGGCATTGATACCTTCGAACACCGAGACCTTGATGCCGGCCTTCTCGAGGTCTTTTTTAACGGCAGTGGCAATCCCCTGGCCGTAAGATTGCTTGTCATGCAGCACCGCCACATTGGCAGGCTTGATTTTGCTCTCGATGAACTTCGCGGCGGCCGGGCCCTGTTGATCATCGCGGCCAATGGTGCGGAAAATAAACTCGTAGTTCTTGCCGTCGGTAACCGCCGGCGCCGTCGCTGACGGGGTGACCATCACCACACCTTCGTTGTTGTAGATGTCGGTCGCGGCAATCGTCGCTCCCGAACAAACATGGCCGACGACGAAACCGATTTGCTGATTGACCACGCGATTGGCAGCGACTGGCCCCTGCTTGGGTTCGCAGGCGTCATCGATGACCACGGCCTCGAGTTTCTTGCCGTTTACGCCTCCCGCCGCGTTGATCTGCTCGATGGCGGTGTCAACACCTTCTCGGACCATATCCCCATATTGCGTCACCGGGCCCGTCGTCGGACCGACGACCCCAATCTTGATGTTCTGCGCCTGGGCACCGGACCAGGCCAGTCCCATCGTCACGCCCACGGCGGCCAGAATGGGGGTCAAGTGAAATGGCTTATTCATGGGGCACTCCTTCCTTGGCTTGTCTTCGTTGATCTACGCGCCAGGCTAGCCGGCGCATTATGCAAGGCAAGCATAACCGAACCGACTGTCCCTGGGCGCCAGAGCAATCAGGGTGCGCATATATCCCATACGATATATGCATTGAAATAGATAGTCGTTTGGGTTGGTTAGCGCCCCAGGCAATATGGCGCACATGAGACTCCAACCTATCATCATTCCTGGGTGGAAAGACTCCCGGCCCGGGCACTGGCAGACCTTATGGGCAGACAGCCTGCCGTACGCACGGCGCCTGCGCCAGCAGGACTGGCAGAACCCTCAGCGAGCTCAATGGTTGGCCGCGCTTTGTGCGTCGGTCGACGAAGCCTCCAGCCCGGTGCTGCTGATCGCCCACAGCCTTGGCTGTCTGGTCGCCGCGTCGCTGCCGATCGCGCTGCGCTCTCGTGTGGCCGGGGCATTGCTCGTGGCGCCCGCTGACGTCGAGCAGGCCGGCACACCCGCCTGCCTGCGAGATTTTGCGCCTATCCCGCAGCAGCCTCTGCCCTTCCAAAGCGTTGTGGTGGCCAGCGACAACGATCCGTATTGTTCCTTGAGCCGAGCCCGGCACTTCGCCCAGGATTGGGGCAGCCGTTTTGTCGTCGTGCCGCAAGCCGGCCATCTCAACGCCGACAGCGGCCTTGGCCAGTGGCCGCAAGGGCTCAAACTGTTGGGCGCCTTGCGACGCCGCGCGGCCTGGAGGGTATCTCCGCCGTCACCGCGCATTTCTCCGGTACCGCCCCTGGCCAACAGTTCAGGAGCAGGCTGAGGCTACAGGCGCAGATCCGACTCTTCGGCCGACAGCACGTATTTCAGGTCATAGAGCACATGCTCGGGCTTGCCCAGCCTGCGGATGGCCTCGGCGCCCATGTCCACGAACTGCTGGTGCGACACCGCCAGGATGATGGCGTCATAGCTGCCTTCGGCCGGCTGGGCCACCGGCGTGATGCCGTACTTATGCCGCGCCTCGTCGGCGTCGACCCACGGATCGTAGACATCCACGTCCACGCTGTACTCGCCCAGTTCCTTGACGATGTCGACCACGCGGGTATTGCGCAGATCCGGGCAGTTTTCCTTGAAGGTCAGGCCCATCACCAGCACGCGCGCGCCCTGCACGTGCAAGCGCTTTTTCGTCATGCACTTGACCAGCTGCGACACCACGTAGCCGCCCATCGAGTCGTTCAGGCGCCGGCCAGCCAGAATGATTTCCGGGTGGTAGCCGATGGATTGCGCCTTGTGCGTCAGGTAGTAGGGATCCACGCCAATGCAATGCCCCCCCACCAGGCCCGGGCGAAACGGCAGGAAGTTCCACTTCGTGCCCGCCGCCTGCAGCACGGCCTCGGTGTCGATGCCCATCTTGTTGAAGATCAGCGCCAGCTCATTGATCAGCGCAATGTTGACGTCGCGCTGCGTGTTCTCGATGACCTTGGCGGCTTCGGCCACCCGGATGCTCGAGGCCTTGTGCGTGCCGGCGACGATGATTTCCTTGTAGAGCTGGTCGACCAGCTCGGCCACTTCGTGCGTCGAGCCGGAAGTCACCTTCTTGATCGTCGAGACACGATGCGCCTTGTCGCCCGGGTTGATGCGCTCGGGGCTGTAGCCGGCAAAGAAATCCTCATTGAATTTCAAGCCCGAGACGCGCTCGAGCACCGGCACGCAGTCTTCCTCGGTCGCGCCAGGGTAGACGGTGGATTCGTAAATCACAATGTCGCCGCGCTTGAGCACCGCACCGATGGTTTCGCTTGCCTTGACCAGCGGCGTCAGGTCCGGCTGTTTGTACTCATCGATGGGCGTGGGCACGGTCACGATGAAAACATTGGCCTGGCCCAGCTCGGCGTGGTCGGTCGTATAGCTCAGGTGCTTGGCTTCGGCCAGCTCCTTGTCATCCACTTCCAGCGTGTGGTCATGGCCGCGGCGCAACTCGTCGATGCGGCGCGCGTTGATGTCAAACCCGACGACGGAGCGCTTCTTGCCGAACTCCACCGCCAGCGGCAGACCGACATAGCCCAGGCCCACGATGGCCAGTTGGAAATCAGAAAAGATGGAGCGTATGCTCATGAGTACCTCTAATTGAAAGTCAATTTGCGCCAACGCGCTGGCCGACGATCAGGACCTGCACGATGGGGGTAATGATCTTCTCCCATTCGTACATGGGCGCGTTGCTGACATAGACGACGTCCTCGGGCCGCAGTTCAAACTGCTTGGCAAGAAACATCGATTCGGGATTACGCATGTTCAGCCGGAAGACCGTTGGCCGGGATTGGCCCGCCGGGTCCAGTCCATCGAGACGAAAGACAAATACCCCGGTGGCGTCGGCAGCGCGGTCGTTCAATCCGCCTGCCACACCCAGCGCATCCAGCAGGTTGCTGCGTTTGGACGGCAGCTCATGCAGGCCAGGTTTCGTAATGGCTCCCATCGCGACGAAGCGCTTGAGATTGGGTTCGACTACGACTTCCGAGCGCGGATCCAGCGCGATATTGTGGCCGTTAAGTAACTGCTGATACGGCACGCGAGTCATGCGGGTGCCGTTGCGGATGACGACATCAACCTAATACGGAGGCAATGTCGAGCCGCCCGCCTGCGCCACGGCATCCAGTGCAGTGAGAGGGCTTTTGTTGCCTCCGAAGCGGCCGGGTTGGGCAACAGCGCCGGTCACCAGTACAGAGTTTGAACGATCATCAGCCAGATCCACCATGACTTGCGGTTGCACGGCAGCCGTATTGCGCAACGCGTTCTTGACCATCTGCTCGATGGCTCCCAGTGTTTTGTTACGCACTCGCAGGTGGCCGGCATAGGGCAGCGATATCATGCCTTCGGCGTCGACTCGCACAGCCTCGAACACCGTACCTCCGGTGTTCAGCGGGGCGAACAGCCCCCCCTCCATGCTGTCAGCGACCAGAATACGCAGCACGTCGCCCGGCCGGGCGCGCATGTTGCCGGCGTATCCGTCCGAGGTATTGCCGTCGACCTCGGGCGGGCGCTTGAGCACATACGGTTCGATGGTGCTGGCGTTGACGTCCACCACGTCATAGGCGCCCGGCGCGTCGGCGCCTTGCGCGGTGCCGGCGTCCATGATGGCGCCGCGCGTCGGCCCGGAGCCGGCAAGAATGCTGCAACCGGACAAGCCCATCAGTATCACCAGCGGCAGGAAGCGAAACATAGAAATAAGGGGGGTTCTCATGACGGATCGTTGGACTCCGGTGGTGTAAGGGGATCTAGCGCAGATCCGTCCCAAGCAGGGTGTTCGCCTGTTGGTACAGATGTTCGGCCAGGAGGGTTTCAAACGCCGGGCAATAATGATTGAGGTCTTCGCCGTCACGATCCAGTATCTGCGCTCGACCCAGGCCCTGCGCGCAGTCCAGCGGGTCAACGACATGCAAACCGGCAAGCCCCGCGCAAGCGGCTTTCACTCGCGCGACATGGTGGCTGCGCGACAAAATGGGCCGCCCATCAGACCTTGGCAAGTCCACATGCGTGACGACCAGCACAGGCTTTCCCAGCACACGGCTTGCATACCTCAAGTCCTCGCGCACGTGGCTCTCGGTATCAGTCTCGCAACGCGCGCGCCGAAGAACCCGTTCGCCTGGCGCCAGCATCGCCGGATCGGCAAGTTGCCGATATTCACCCATGGCCCGGGCGTACTCATCAGGACTGACGGCACCGCAGCGCAAAAGGCTGCGCCACCACTGCATACCGATGTCCCCGAGCTCGCGCACCAGGTGGCGCACCACCAGGTTCTTCTGCAGAAACACGCCATCGACCTCCACACTGCGCTCGGCGGCGGCCTCGATCACGACGGCATCTGCCTGCATCAGTTCACGGCGGTGAGTCTCGTCCAGACTGGGCCAAAGGGCTCGTGCGAACAGAAACGGCAGCAATTGCCTGTCCAGACCCTGCCCTTCGCAGAGCCAGCGCAAACGCTGGCAAGCCTCGCGCGTGCTGTGGATATAGCCCGGAAGACCTGCCGTGCACAGCCGCGCCCTGCCCTGCTCCTGCAGCAGACGGATGGGCCGATGGACTCTGCAACTGCCAAGGACGAATAGATTGAGGACGTGGGTCATCCGGTCCCTCAAAGTCCTTGATAGCAACGCACGGTTGCAGAGATCATTTGCGACAGGGAGAAACGCGCACGAGCCCAGTGGCGGGCTTTGCGGCCAATATCCGCGTCGTCCTGCCGCATCGCGTAGAGGCGACCCAGCGCGATATTGACCTCCTCGGCAGTGGTGTTCTCGGCTCGCAGGGTCAAACCGGTCACGCCTTCTTGCACGGCCTCACCGGCTCCGCCGGCCAATGTGGTCACGACGGGCACGCCCGCGAACTGGGCTTCGATCAGGACATTGGGCAAGCCCTCAAAACGCGACAGCAACAAGAAGGCATCGAACTGTTCCAGCCAATACCCGACGCGCCGCGAAAGGCCGGTGAACAGGATACGATCCGATATCCCCAGCCGTTGGGCAAACTCTTTGACCGGCTCAAGCAAAGGCCCGGCCCCCACCATCACGAAGCGCGCATGGGGATTCGTGCGTGCAAACTGCTGAGCAGCCTCAACCCAGAGAAAGGGCCGCTTGTTCTCGTCGACGCGCATAACGGTGCCCACGGTAAAAGCCTGTTCCGACGTCCGCGCAGAGAAGGCTTGCATCATCTGCACGCAGGCGTCATCGCTGACGGACTTCAGGGGTGCAAGGCCGTTATAGACCACGGGAATACGCCGCGCGTCCAGATCCAGCCAATCGGCATAGCGTCGCGCGGCAAAGCTGGAGTTCGAGCTCAGGACCACCCCTCGCATTTTCAATAGTTCGGAGTAAATGATGTCGTACTCGACGCGGTAGCGATCCGGGCGGTCTATCGGCGGCATCGTGCGCACAGACAGAACGATTCGGGGAACGCCGGCCAACAAGGCGGCCAGTGCTGTCGCAAAGATCGACCCATCCTGCCAAATGTGCACGACGCGAGGCGCACCCGAGCGGATCACGTCCGTCAGCTTGCTGGTGCCTTCGATGATCTGTTTGGGCAAAAATCTCAGATACTCACGATACGGCGCCAGCAGGGACGCAAACTCCGAGCCGCCCCAGGCGGGCATATCCGCGTACACCGCCACAGGGATGTCATGCTCGCGGAGTGTGGCGGCGAAAAAGTCGGCGCCTTCGCGGCTTCGTAGCGACCGGCACACGACCTGAATCGGACCCAGCACGTCGTGCTCGGCAATGGATTGGCCTTGCAGCATCGCCGTCTGCAGCGCAACGGCGGTATTGACGAACTGACGCTCCGCGCCACCCGCACCTAATGAGCCATTGATCATCAGCACCTTGCCCACAAAGGACTCGGGCTTAGGATCGATCTCCTCGTTGCGGCGGCGGCCTATCTCCTGAAACAGCCTTTGCAGCACCAGCACGCTGACCGGGACATTGTTTTCCGACCACGACACGCCTAACGCCGTCAGCGCGGCCAAATCGGTATCCAGTGCACCCAGCCGGCGCGTCAGTTTACGACCGCGCTCCCCCAGGCGCTTGAGGCCAAGCTGAAGAATCTCGCGACCCCGCCACAGCACGCCGCGCCGATTCTGCGATTGTGCCCACACCGCATAACCATCTTCGAACTCCGGATGCGAGTCGACCAGCCGGGCGAAGGCCGCATCGGCCAGTTCCGGGTGGCCGATCTCGTCCCAGCTCTTCGCCTCAAGCAGGATGTCGCGCGCGGCCTGACTGCCCCCGGCGAAGTACTTCTCTATCTCCTGACGCGCGGCGTCAACGCCTAACTGCCGTTTGACGCCGCGCAGCATCAAGATGAAGGCGTCCGCCGAGTCGGGAAACCGGTGCTGGATTCCGCGCCAGACGGCCAGGCTGTCATCGGGACGATGGGCGGCTTCCAGGCTGCGTGCAACCAGCACTTGAAAGAGTTCGGTGTCCGGGTAGCGCCGCACATACTCCAGCAAATGCACCACGGCGCTCAAGGCGTCGTTTGCGGCCACCTGGCGTTGCATGAGCGAGCGGGCCTGTTCTTCGACATCGCGCGTGGGTACCTCTTCCTGCACAGCCCCCACCAGCACTTCTTCCAGTTGATCCGCAAACGAAGACGGCAACGCGGTGCTGCTGCCACGCTGTGGAGCATGCTCTTGCCGTCGTAAACGCGATAGAAAAGAAAACATGGCGGCGTCTCTGCTAGTGCTGCACGTCAGGCGTGATCGCGGATGGCATATACCACTAGCACGACGACGATCCACAGAATCAGAAAGCCCAGCAGGCCGAGCGCGGTGTCCACCCAACGGCGGGGGTATTGCGATTCATCGGCCAAGGTAGGTTGGGAGGCGATCACCGTGTAGAGCACTTGCCTGGCCGCCAGACTGCGGGCGTCTTCAAGCCCTTTGAGCGCGCCGGTGTAATAGACCTCCGCGAACTGGCGCTCGGTCTCTGCGGATTCGTACTCGCGCAATACCGTAGACAGGCTTCCCGTTTTCCCTGTCTTACTCCCGACGCTGATCTGCTGGTCGTTGAGATCGCTCAGCTGTGTCTGCAGGGCACGCAAGCGTGCCTGGGCCCGTTCCAGCCCGGGCCCGCCGCGCACACCACCTGCCCGTAAGGTGGCGACCTCGGCAGCTGTCGTGGCGATATCCCCTCGAACTTTTGCTGCCAGTTGCAGATTGGCCTCGGCTTCCTTGACGGGGTCGAGTACCCCCGTGCTGGCTCGCAGATCCTGCACCTTGAACCGTGCGGCAGATAGACGCTGCTCCGCTTCCTCCACCTCCAGGTGCGCGAAGCGCACGCTGTCTTCCCGAGCCTTCTTCGACATCTGGTTGACCAGTTTTTCGCTGGCCTGGAGGATGGCTTGTGACAAGCGTAGCGAGTCCTCCGGCGTGAATGCCCTGACACGCAGGATGATGGCCCCGGTTGACATGTCGAACTGAATGTCGATCATGCGACTCCAATGGCGCCACAGTGCTTCCTCCGAGGCGTCAGCCGGAACCCGGTACCAGAAATCGATGCCAGGCTTGGACCACATCTTGCGAAGATTGAGGGTCCGGTCAAGTTCGCGCACGATCTGGCGCGATTTGACGTAATCCACCACGGCGAAGGAGTCGACGAACAACTCCGCCGTCATCTCGCCTCCACCAAGAGTGGAATGCCCCTCGCGGCTGGCTGCGGAGGCCTGGGTCACAGAGCCCGCCCGCAAGCCGAAACGGGCTTCCGACACGTATTGGTCAGCCGCGATCACCAGCAGGTAAAAAGCCAGCAGTGCGCCGGGCACGGCGATCAGCAAGATGGCTGAGTTGCGCAGCCATCGCGACGGGCGCTGCGCAGCCGCGCCCGGCAAAGCCGGACCGCGGTAGGTTGTGTCCGATGTCGTCATATAGGATCTGGTTTCCTTAAAAAATCAGGTTTCGCTATCCACGGCGGGCAGCGCCACATCGTCGCTGTTGTCCACGACCTGAGCGAATCGCTCGGCGACGTCCGCAAGTTCGCCAAATCCCTGCAGGCGGCCGTCGCGCAGAATCAAACCGTGGGTGCAGAAGCGTCGCACCGTCGTCGTGGAGCTGGATGTCATGAGAATGGTGGCGCCGCGCGAGCGCTCGGCGAACACGTCCAGGCATTTGCGCTTGAAGTCCATGTCGCCCACCGCAAGCATTTCATCCACGACATACACATCGCAGGCCAACGCCATCGAAACGCCATACGAAAGCCGCGCCCGCATACTGTTCGCATAGGTCGACACGGGAAGATCGTAGGCACGTCCGAGTTCTGAGAAGTTCTGAACGAAGCGCTCGACATGCGCGAGGTCGCAACCATAGACGCGAGCAATGAAACGCACGTTGTCCCGTCCCGTCATCGACGAACTGATCGCGCCGGCAAAGCCCAATGGGTACGACACCCGGGCCCGACGTTCAACGCTGCCGCGATCGGGCAACTCCATGGCGCTGACCATGCGCAAAAGCGTAGATTTCCCGCTTCCATTCGCCCCGAGGATGGCGACGTTTTGCCCGGCAATAAAGTCGACGCTGATCCGATCCAACACGGTTTTGGCACCCTTTTTGGAGCGGAAGGCTTTACTCACCTCTTTGAGGGATATCACTACGCGCGCTTCGGTCATGATTCGCTCCTAGCGGGTATGCAAGCGTCGACGCATCGCACGCTCCAGGCACAGGCCGAGAACCGCCGCCGAGATGGCCCACTCAATCAGATAGGAACGATCAAGGGTCAACGAACTGAAATTGGCGAAATACCCCTCACGGAACCACTCGATGGCATGCACCATGGGGTTGTAGATCAGCACTGCGCGAGCTTTCTCGGGCAGTGCATCGACCAGGTAGAAAACGCCGGAAAGCAAATACAGCGGCCGCGTGACCGCGCTGTAGAGGTGCTCCCAGGACTTGAACATCATGTTCAGCACCGAGTTGATCAGGCCAACGCCGAAACCCAACAAAAAGGTGAAGAACGCCGCCAGCGCGCAGGTCTCAAGGTTCTCCGGCAGGAGGAGATCACCGCCCAGCATGGTGAGAAAAAGCAGGATTCCAAACACCGCAATCCAGGTCAGGGCCTGCAGCAACGCCTTGGCGAAGATGACGTCCATGTTGGTGATGGCTGGCAGGCGCAACAGCTGGGTATTCGACGTGATCGCGCGCGACAACCGTGATGAGGTGTGGCTGAACAGGAAGAACGGCATGATGCCGGTGATAAAGAACATCTGCAGATTGCCCAACGGCGCCTGCCTGCCCCAGACGACATAGATCGTCGACAGCACCGCCACGTGCATGATGGGCTCAATCAAAGCCCATAGATAACCCAACCGTGTTCCCCCGAAACGTACACGTGTTTCGCGGTAGATCAACGCGGCAATGACCCTGGCCTGCGTGCCCAGCAGGTGGGCGCTCAATGCATAGCCTCGGTCTGACGTTTCATTGCCTTTTTCCCGTTTGTCGTGTGCGGTTGCCGCAGGATTCCCAGCGCCCTGACGGTGGCTGAGTTCGAACGGGAGGGATGATACGGTCCAAAAAGACAGGCCGATATTTCAATACTTATCAAATAAAACCAAATGCGTATTCTTATTATTCTATTTATACGCAAAAATCTATTTTTTTATAATTTCATAATAGGACGTAATTCTTGCGGGCGCTCTCCCTAGTGGGGCTTCCTCGCCGCCAGCGCAAAAACTGAAAAATTCATACCTAGGCAGGTTAAATGTTCGGAACCACTCTGTTAAATATTTGCCAGAAACGCGTACACAAAGCAGTCAATATGTTGCAGGCTTGGCAGGTGTTGCACCGGCACGCTGACGACCCGCTGCGGCTCAACCGGATAGGCTTGTTTGAAACGTCGCAGCGCACCAAGGGCGGTGGGCTCGATTGTGAGCTTGCTCGCGCACGAGCGATGTTGGAATGGACGGGCGCCGATGCACGACTGCATCCGGCGGACTTCTCCGGCCGGGTATCCGATTTTGAACGCCAGCAGTACGCGCTGACGCTGGGGAGACAGAACCCTGAGCAGGCCAATACATGGTTAAAGCGCTCAGAGAGCGCGCTATCCCTGGCGATGGCCCTTGCCGCCAGCGACGCCGATGCTGCTCAATGGCACGCTGCGGCGCTGCCCACACCCCGGCGAACCAATCTTAAGAAAGCGAATAATTTGCATGCAGTTGTTGCTGCGCAGCATTGCCTGGCAGGGCAATTTGGACAAGCACGCAAACATTTAACGCACCTCCTCACAAATGCGGGCGGCGAGCTCGCGACGACCAACCGTCCTCTGACAATGGACGAGTTTTACGCACGAAAAACATCGATTGTTCCGTCAGAAATTCAGGACCATGTTTTGGTGAGCGTAATAATTTGTGCGCGCGACGCCGAGTCCTATATAGACAACACCCTATTATCTGTAGAACGTCAAACCTATCAAAACATTGAAATAGTAGCGGTTGATGACGGATCGACAGATAACACTTTCCAACATATCCTGGCAGCGGCTTCAATTAATGCGCGTATAAATCCGCTTCGGATAGATAATTGCGGCACGTACGCAGCTAGAAATATCGCACTAACCCGGTCACGTGGCAGTTTTATTACTTTTCTTGATGCCGACGATGTCATGCTGCCTCGGCGCATAGAGCGTCAGCTTGGCATGGTCCACGCCTACCGGGCCATGGCATGCACCAGCCGTTTACTGCGCCTGACCGCGCTAGGCCAGCTCGTGTCTCCGCGTATTTATCCTCTGATCCGCCACAACCCCGCGTCGATGATGATGCGCCGCGAGGTCCTTGACCGCCTCGGTCCTTACGAAGAGGTCCGCTTTGGAGCAGACGACGAATATGAACACCGTATCCGGCTTCATTGCGGCACAGGCAGCGTGGTGCGCGACGCCGACGTGCACACCATTGCATTGCACCGAGACGACTCATTGACTCAATCCCCCACCACCGGCTTGAACTCACCAACCGGCCGCCAGGGTCGCATCCGTTATCGGGAGGACTGGATCCGACGCCACATGGAAGAGGGTCTATCAGGCAGGCAACTTTCTCAGTCATAGGATCCCGTTCATGACCGTAAGCAACGTACTACGACTTTCCCGGTCTGCCGGAACGCTCGCCGGGCCAGGCGACGGCGAGCAGTTGATGACGCGGCTGGAGCAAGAGCACGCGGCAAGGGTGCAAGCCGAAAAAGACCTGGCCAATGCTCGAACCTTGCTGCGCGAAACCACTCAACAATTGGCCAAGCAGCGGCTGACCCTGACCTGGAAGCTCGGGGAGGCAGTGATCCGGGCACGCAATATGGCGGACTATCTGCTGCTGCCCTACACCTTGTTGCGCCTGTCGCATACTCACCGGCGAGAACACCGGCACAACCCAGCGCCGCGCAAGCCCAATGCCGCAGCGCTGCCCGCGGAAGCGGCAAGCGCGATCAAAGACGCCTTGGACTACGTCAAGCGTGTACGCAGTCCCGAGGTGCTGCTCTGGTGCGGGCAGCAGAGCTGGCCGACCGAAGTGCGCAGCAAGGTGTATTGCGAAATTGCGCGTTGGGCACGCACAAGCTACCCCGACATTGCCGAGCAGGTCGCCCAGCAACTGCTGCTCATCGATCCGGCAGCGCCGCACAGCCGCCAATTGGCTTTCAGTCTTTTTGACGCGGGTCTTGTGACCGTCCCAGCGCGCTTGCTGCAGACGGCCAGCGCCAGCGGGGTGCGTCTGAACACCGCCGAATCTCAGCGATATGCCCGGATTCAAGCGGCCCACGATGTGCTGACCGACGATACCGCTGCGCACCTTCCAGGCGGGTATCGCTATGATTTCTCAGCAGAAGGCCCGCTGCTGATTCTCGCGCCCCACAGTCTGCTGCAGCGCCGCAGCGCCAATGAGAACGCGCTGCATCGTTACGCCACCAGCCTCGCCGCCCGCGAGGGCGAAGTGCGGGTCATCAGTTGGCAATCCAGCGACGACGACACCGCCGATACCGATCAGCCGAGCACCTCCGAGCTACGCGTCGACGGCGTGCTCTACCAGGCTGTCACAGCGGCTCAGGCACGCACTGCGCGTTTGCAGCCTCAGGCTCTGGCCGACATCGTTCTGGCTCAAACCGTAGGCCAGCGGCCCCGTGCGGTGCTGGCATGGGACGATGCACATTGCGGTATCGCAGCGCATACAGCGGCCACCCGCCTGCGCGTGCCCTACGGGTTTATTGCGCACAGCGTGAGTTTTTTTCAAAAAACCGCTTCCAACCATGTGCTGTCCGAGCGCGCTCTGGTCGATCTGCGGCTGCTCAAAAGAGCGTTATCTCAGGCCGACATGCTCGCGCTGGGCTGCACCGCTCTGGCGGCGCCGCTCCAGGAGCTGCTGCAGGCCGAACCCGCCGTTTGCCTGCTGCCCCCCTTTCCTCTGCCTGCCGCCAACCTGCGTACACCGCAAAGTGATATCGCGCTTGCAGGCACGCTGGCACGCCTGAGCGGCAAGAAAGTCATCGTCTGGAATGAGGACGATCCTCCGGCAATGCTGGCGCGTGTGGTGATCGATCTCTATGCAGAACTGGCCCTGCACGACGATAGCGCCGTGCTCCTGGTTCTGTCCGAAGGGCGCACAGCCGCTGCCATGCGCCAGCATGCCGTGGCGATCGGTCTTTCCGAGGATCAGGTCATCTTCGCCCCGACGATCACCGATGCGGTATCGCGCGAACAGTTACTCAGGCAGGTGCATATCGCTCTGTTTCCGTACTGGCCCACCAGAGCCGACCACACCGCCGTGCCGGCTTGCGCGGCGCTTCTGGAGGCCATGTCGCTGGGGCTGTGCCCGGCTGTTGGGCCGATAGCCACCTATACGGATCTCGTGACTGACGGAGAAAACGGCGTGCATATTGACTTGGCCGCCGCCCCTGCCGACAGCGCCGCGCGCCTGCAGGCCCTGCTGCGCGAAGCCTTAGCGCGAGAGCAATATGGGCGCAAAGCGCGCGAATCCGTGCAAAGACACATGCCATGGCAGGCGTATGAAGAAGCCATCAGCACCATGCTGATGCAAGCGGCGACACCCGAACCCGCCAATCCGGCACGGCGCGCAGAACCCCAATTGACAGGGTTGCGTTCACGTTGAAGCACTACAGATGCAACAAAGACTCATCTCCAACCCCGGCGTCACATGCTTGCCGCACCGGGTCGGCTTGCACAGTCGTTACCTAATCACACCCCCTGCATAAGGCTACAGATCAGGCCTGCGCTATCTTCAAACCGCTATTGAACGAGACGGAGTATCTCACCGTGAATATCACTACGATCGGGTCCTGCCGCGTGGCCGGCCCTATGGCAAAAGTACAGGCGCGGCGCAATTTCGTGCTGGATAACCGGCTGCTATACGGCTACACGCACAACTCCAAGGAAACCATCCAGGCTATCCGCTACATGCGCGGCGACCTGACCATTCCCGCGGCTCTGTGGCCATTCATCTCCGGTCAGACCTACCGCGAGGGTAATCCACGTTTGCCCCACGGCAGCATCCCGGCCGAAGACCGCCACGTCGTGGAGATCAGCTCCATCAAAGTGCTGGAGCTAGACGGCTATCAGCTGCAATTGGTGCGATTCAAGGAGGCGTTGGCCTTCTGCCCGGAGTTGCGCAAGATTTTCTTCGAGCATGGGTCAGCCGAGGTGCGTGCCCAGCGTCTGCGACAGTTCCACGCCACGGCCAGCTACGCCCGTGCACCCGAAGCCGTGCAGCATGTCCTGACCCAAACCGTTCTCCGTACGCAGACTGCAGCCGAAATCGAAAGCGACCTCAAGCAGATCGCTCTTTTGCTCGGCCCGAGCTTTGTGCTCGTGACGCATTGCAACGCCATGAATGCTCACGGCGAACTCATCGCTGACCGGGCAAAAATGGTTGATCGAGTCTCACGTGCCTGCGCCCGCGCCGGTATTACCCTCGTCGACCCAGGCTCCTTGCTAGCGGCTTACGGCCAGGACCGCGGCATGCCCGAAGACGGCCGGGATACCACCCACTACACCACGGCGTTCGCGCACCTGGTGGGTAAAGAGATCTGCGACAAATTGCTGGGCGTACAGGAGACAGCAGCGTTGCCCGAGGGCCAGACCGCCAACGATTGGAAACAGAGCCTGGAAGCCGCCAAGGAATATGGGCAGGCGCAAGCTTGGGATCTGGCGCTGCTTTATGCCAATCGGGCCATTGAACTCAAGCCCAATGTCTCGGCGGCCTATGTGTTGCGTGCCCGGGCCATGATGGCACTGAGCCAGACCGATGAAGTCCTCGATGCCTGGGGCGCAGCGTTGGCCATCGATGCCAATCGCAACGCCTATATTCTCCGTCAGGCAGCGGAGTGCGCCTTCGAGCAAGGACAGATTGATACCGCACGCGGCTGGGCCCAGGAGTCGCTGCAGTGCGAGCGCAACGAAAAAACCGCGACGCTGCTGGGCCGCATTCATGCACGCCTGGGCGAGAATGAACAGGCTGAGCGAGCCTTCCGCGTAAGCGCTCAGGCCGCACCCGAACGTTCTTTACGCCACGCCACGCGCAGCAGCACGCCCTTGGAAGAGGGTGCGAGCATGGTCAGCGCTCTGGCAGCCACCCAGGCGGTGGACAGCACCAGCCTTCAGGGCGCGCGCGAACATGTGCTCAAGCGAGCCCGCCGCGAAGTCCGTCATGCCGGCCGTGCGGGTGCACTGTTGCCCAGCCTGGGCGCCTTCTATGCTCTGCAGATCCTGGCCGGCGAGCACCAGACCGAACTCGACGATGAAATCAATCAGGCTTATCGGCGCTTGCTCAAGAGCTATGAAACCAGTGCTGAGTATCGAAGCAGTGAAATGGCTATCCAATTGCTGGCGGAACTGGCTGCCCTCAACGCCGTGGACGTACGCTATGTGCAGCGCGCCGCCAAACAACTGCAGGCCGACGGCCATGGCGCGGTAGCGGTTGCGTGCTGGCACCGCCTGGCCGAAGCCGCCCTGCCCGCAGAATCGGAAACCGTACTCCTTCCCGCGACGCGGCTAGTGCAATTGGGCGCGCATGCCGATGCCGTTTCGGTTTACCGCAGGCTGGCCAACAGTGGCGTGCTTACCCCCGAGCAGACTGCTGCCATGATAGAGAAGAACCTGCGGGCCCTGGCTCGCTCGATGGGACGCCATCTGATCGCCGGCAACCTCCGGATGGCCGAGCAGGACGTAGGCGCCATACGCGCCATCGATCCCACCTATGCCGGACTGCCCTCGCTGCAACGCACGCTATCGGATGCGCATAAACGCGAGTTCCAGGATCAGCGGCAGCAATCCAAAGACCAGAACGAGGTGATTGCCAGCGCGAAACGCGTCATCGAGAGCAATCCGATGGATCGCGAAGCGAATGTGGAATTGGTGATGCAAAGCCTGCGTACGGGCAACCTTAACGAAGGGCGCCGGTTGCTGGAGCGCTTCATGGAAAACGCCCCTGCATAATGATGTTTCAGCGGCAGCCTCGCCGCCGATCGGTCACTGCTCCGGCATCCTGATGCCAGAGCAGTGACCACCATCATGCGAGTTGACTCGGCGTACAGGTCATTGCAACAGGCTGCGCAGCATCCAGGCGTTCTTCTCGTGCACGTCGAGACGCTGCGTCAGCAAGTCGGCGGTCGGTTGATCGTTGGCGGCATCGGCCTTCTCGAACGCCGCACGGGCGGTTTTGGCCACGGCCTCGTTGCCTTTGACCAGCATGCGAATCATCTCCAGCGCTTCCGGTACGTTGCTGGGTTCTTCGATAGATGTCAGCTGGCCATACTCGCGGTAGGTGCCGGGCGCATAGTGACCCAAGGCGCGGATGCGCTCAGCGATGGCGTCCAGGGCCCCCCACTCTTCCGTGTACTGGGTCATGAACATGTTGTGTAGCGTATTGAACAACGGCCCGGTGACATTCCAGTGAAAGTTGTGCGTCATCAGGTACAACGAATACGAATCCGCCAGCAGCTTGGCCAGTTCGCCGGCAACCGCTGCACGATCCTTGTCGGAGATCCCGATATTGATACGGGGTGCGGCGCTGCTGTTTTTGGTCGATTTTGCCATGTGGGGCTCCTTGTCAAAAGGCTACGAAAACACACTAAGAATACCATTGGGGGACACCATCAGGGCAGACCTCGGCCCGTGGCATACCCACCACGACCGAGGCGCATCCGCAGCGTCAAGGTATGGACGGATGGCCATTTCCGCTCTTGGATCAGGCCGCCTGATCCTGCGCGCTGACGGCCTCGTCATTGAGCATGGTCACGCCAGGCAGACCGCATGCGTAAACCGCCTGCGCCAGCGCTTCTACGGCGGTCAGACGGGGGAAGCTACGACGCCAGGCCAGCACGACGCGCCGTGTCGGAGCCTGCCCTTCGAAGGGCACATAGCTCAACAGGCTTTTGCTGGACGGATGTTCAGGAACCGCCGTCACAGGCAGCACGGTCACGCCGATGCCGGCAGCCACCATATGCCGGATGGTCTCCAGGGAGGAGCCCTCGAAGGTGCGCTGAATGCCGTCGCTGGTTGCAGAGAAACGCGACAGCTCCGGACAGACTTCCAGCACTTGGTCCCGGAAACAATGCCCGCTGCCCAGCAACAACATGGTTTGCTGCTTGAGGTCCTGCGCGTCAATGGATTTGCGTTGGGCCCACTCATGATCGTGTGGCACGGCGACCAGGAAGGGCTCATCGTAGAGCGGTTGAGTCACCAGCCCTGCTTCGGGAAGGGGCAAGGCCATGATGGCGCAATCAATCTCGCCCTGACGCAGCAACTCCACCAACCGTACGGTGAAATTCTCTTGCAAAAGTAAAGGCATCTGGGGTGTGCGCGCGATCTGCTCAGGCACCAGCCTGGGCAAAAGATAGGGGCCTATCGTGTGGATGACACCCACGCGCAGAGGGCCCTCCAAGGGATCATGCCCTTGACGCGCGATTTCTTTGATGCTGGCGCTCTCTTCAAGCACTTTTTGCGCTTGGGCGACGATGCGCTGGCCAATCGGCGTGACACCCACTTCGGCGCCGCCACGCTCGAAAAGCGTGACGCCGAGCTCATCTTCCAGCTTGCGTATCGCCACGGACAATGTCGGTTGGCTGACGAAACAGGCCTCCGCCGCCCGGCCAAAATGGCGTTCACGCGCCACTGCCACGATGTATTTCAGTTCAGTCAGGGTCATCGTGCCCACTCCTGGGAAAAGGACCGCTCGCGGCGATCCACGCAATAAAGAGACGTCATGTTCTCAGAAAATCCTCTCGCCCACGCATCCACCGGCCGAGATGCGCGTGAACAGCCTGGGGATCATGCTGGCGCAGATACACCGCCGTGTCGCGCGCCGCCTCGGCCAACGCCACATCGCGGTCGATATCGGCAAAGCGCAACAGGGCCATCCCCGATTGGCGCGTACCAAGAAACTCACCTGGTCCTCGCTGCTCGAGGTCTCGCCGGGCAATTTCAAACCCGTCATTGGTCTCGAACATGGCCCGCAGGCGTTCGCGCGCAACCTGCGATAGCGGCGTTTGATAAAGAAGCACGCAGACAGACTCCGCTTCGCCGCGGCCCACGCGTCCACGCAGTTGATGCAGTTGCGCCAAGCCAAAGCGTTCGGCGTGCTCGATCACCATGAGCGAAGCGTTGGGGACATCAACACCCACTTCGATCACCGTCGTGGCTACCAGCAGGTCGACGTCCCCAGCACGAAAAGCCTGCATGACAGCCGCTTTGTCTGCCTGCGGCAGACGCCCGTGCACCAAGCCGACGCGCAGGTCGGGCAAGTCCACGCACATGGCTTCGTAGGTATCCACGGCCGTCTGCAATTGCAGTGCCTCGCTTTCTTCGACCAGCGGACAGACCCAGTACGCCTGACGCCCGGAGCGCGCGGCCTGCGCGATATGCGCAATGAGCTCGTCGCGGCGCGCTTCGGACAACAATTTGGTCAAAACTGGCGTGCGTCCTGGCGGCAACTCGTCGATGACGGAAACATCCAGATCGGCAAAAAAAGTCATGGCCAGCGTGCGCGGAATGGGCGTCGCGCTCATGCTCAATTGATGCGGCACTATCTGCCCTGCTGCCTGCTCGCCCTTGCGGCTCAGGGCCAAGCGCTGCCCGACGCCAAAGCGGTGCTGCTCATCGACGATGGACAGGCCCAGACGGAAGAAGTGGACACCGTCCTGGATAAGCGCCTGTGTGCCCACCACCAACTGCACCTCGCCCGCCTGCACGGCGGATGCGGTGGTGCGGCGCACCTTGGCAGCCAGGCTGCCGCTCATCCATGCGACCGATACCCCAAGGGGCTCGAGCCAAGCCTGCAACTTGCGAAAATGCTGTTCGGCCAAAATCTCGGTGGGAGCAATGAAAGCCACCTGAAAACCATTGGAGATGGCCTGAGCGGCCGCCAACGCGGCCACGACCGTTTTGCCGCTACCGACATCTCCCTGCAGCAGGCGATGCATGGGATAGGGGCGCGCCAGGTCTGCGGCGATCTCGCCGACCACCCGCTGCTGGGCGCCAGTCAGCATAAACGGCAA
Organism: Bordetella holmesii; assembly: GCF_020735985.1. Classification (NCBI taxonomy): domain Bacteria; kingdom Pseudomonadati; phylum Pseudomonadota; class Betaproteobacteria; order Burkholderiales; family Alcaligenaceae; genus Bordetella; species Bordetella holmesii. The sequence goes on along the minus strand of NZ_CP085973.1, from coordinate 1,393,173 downwards.
GGCTGCGTACAGCCGCGCCACCAGGCTGCCTTCGGCCGCGTTGACAGACATGCAGGGCGCACGCTTGTCGCGCCTGGCCGCGCGCGCGGCCGCCAAGGACAGTTGCTGGGCCAGCAGCTCGTCAAACTTGATTCGCTGCCAGGCCGGGTGGGTACGCTCAGTCAGATCCGTATCGGGAATGCCAGGCGCCGGAGCATGCAACAGGCGCACGGCATCATCGAACGGCATCAAGCTGTAGCGCTCGCGCACGGCAAGCGGCAAGGTGTCATGCAGATCCACGCGTTGCAGGGCTTGCGTGACCGCGCGGCGCAAGACAGGCTGGGCCAGGCCATCCGTACTGGGGTATACCGGCGTCAGAGCCTCAGGCAACGCGCCGTCCGCATTGGTCATGCGCGGGTGCACCATTTCGCGGCCAAACAGCCCCCCACGCACCTCGCCGCGCGCCCGAAGACGGCGGCCCGCGGTCAACTGTTTCTGTTGGCTGGGATAGAAATTGAACCAACGCAATTGCAGTTCGCCGCTCTCATCGGCAATGACAGCCGTCAACTGCCGGCGAGGCCGGTACAACACCTCCGAGCGCAGAATTTCGCCCTCTACCTGGGCCGAAAAGCCGGGGCGGACTGCAGAGATCGGAAGCACACGCGTTTCGTCTTCGTAACGCAGCGGCAGGTGCAGCACGAAATCTTCGGGCTCGACCAGGCCGAGGTTATGCAGCCGGCGCTCGGTATCCGAGCGCCCGCTCGCTACACGGCTGGCGGCCTTCGCTTGAGCAGCCATAGGGATGCTGCGCTCGCCGTATCAGAGAACCAGAATGGCTTCGACCTCGAACTGCGCACCCTTGGGGAGGCTGGCCACGCCAACGGTCGAATGTGCGGGAAACGGCTGTGGGATCAGCTCGGCCATGATGGCGTTGGCAGCGGTAAATTTATTCAAATCCGTCAGGAACAGTGTGAGTTTGACGATGTCGTTGAGGGACCCGCCTGCTTCCTTGACCACGGCCTCCATATTGGCGAAAGCTTGGCGCACTTGGGCGTCAAAATTCTCGGACACGAGGTCGCCAGTGCCGGGTTCCAGCCCGATCTGGCCAGACAGATACACGGTTGTTGAACCGCTCGCGGCCACGGCCTGAGAGTATGGGCCGACAGCGGCCGGCGCCGCGTCAGTATGGATGATCTGCTTGCTCATGAGCGACTCCTGAGTGACGAAAAACATGACTATCGAAGTTTAAACAGCAATAGAAACTTGCGAAAGTGGCAAGCTGCCAGGGAACTGCAAGCTGCCCCCTCCTACAATCTCAAGTCCCTCTGCTCTGCATCTTGCCATGTTCTCGCCCGCTCTTCGTCCGCGCGCCACGTTTACTCTGACTGTATTGCTTGTGGGGCTGTCCGCAGGCGTCGTAGGGCTATTGCTGTCCATGTTGCTGCATGCCGTACAACATCTGGCGTTCGGCTACAGTCTGGACGATCTGTTTTTCAGCCACCGGGCCTTCCTCTACGGGGTCATGGCGGCCACGCCCGAACGGCGCGTCATGGCGCTCATTGCGTGTGGCCTGGTCGCCGGGCTGGGTTGGGGAGCGCTATACCGCTGGGGCCGCCCGTTGGTCAGCGTCAAGGCCACGTTGTCGGATGACGCGCCCCCCATGCCGCCAGGCGCGACGTTGGCTCATGCAATTCTGCAGATCATCACGGTCGGACTCGGCTCTCCCCTTGGGCGGGAGGCAGCGCCCCGAGAAGCGGCTGCCATGCTAGCAAGCGGATTGGCGCGCCACGCGAGACTGAATGCGGAGCAACGGCGGATTCTGGTCGCCTGCGCGGCAGGCGCGGGGCTTGCTGCCGTCTATAACGTGCCATTGGCTGGCGCAGTTTTTGCACTGGAAGGCCTACTTGCCACCTTCTGTTGGCAAGCTGCACTCATCGCTCTTGCGACCTCTGCGATCGCTGCGGCAGTCGCTTGGTTGGGGCTGGGCATGGGTCTTCAGTATGTGATCGGTCCGCTGGAAATCCATCCCAGTATCCTCGTGTGGGCCATGCTTGCCGGCCCTATCATTGGGGCCGTGGCGCACGCTTTCTCACGCATGACCGATCAGGCAAAGCTACGGGCACAGAGTCTGAGCGGCTGGCCGCTGATCGTGTTGGCTCTGCTCAATTTCACCGCGATCGGGCTGCTGTCGGTGTATTTTCCGGCGCTGCTGGGCAATGGCAAAGGCCCGGCGCAACTCGGTTTCGACAGCGCGTTGACACTGGGAATGGCTGCCGTATTGCTCTGCCTGAAGATGCTGGTCAGTGCATGCGCGCTGCGCGTACGCGCCTCGGGCGGGTTGCTGACTCCGGGCATGGCCTGCGGCGCCCTGCTCGCCACACTGCTGGGCGGGGTGTGGAATCTGCTCTGGCCGGGTGCGCCGCTGGGGGCTTATGCCGTAATCGGAGCGGCGGCTTTTCTGGGCACCTCCATGCACCTGCCGTTCACGGCCATCGTGCTTGTCATGGAATTTACCCAGGTCAACCATAACTTCGTGGTGCCCATCGCACTGGCAGTCGCTGGCGCACTGGCCACGGCCAGGCTGCTGGACCACGACTAAAAAAAGGTTCATCGCGGAATAGCGTGGAGCCGTGCTTGATTGCCGTTACGCTTGATCCTTGATTTTTCAAGGATCAAGGCCGGGATCATGCTGGACCGCAAGACGATCGAGAGGTTGGGTGGGTGGGAAGGTTATCGGGTGGAGCGGGTCGTGTGGCCTGAAGGTGAGAGCCGGACGGTCACGATTTACCTGAAGCCTTCAGCGCGAACGATGCACTGCGAGCACTGCGGCAACCGATGTCGGCAGGTGCATGAGACGACCACGCGCCGGGTGCGGGATCTGCCGCTAATGGCGCTGCGAGTGACGCTGGTAGTGCCGCGTCGGCGGGTCTGGTGCGAGCAGTGCGGTGGACCGCATCTGGAGAGGCTGAGCTGGCTGGGCCGTTACCAGCGAGTGACCGACCGGCTGGCCGAGGCGGTCAGCCAGTTGCTTGAGTCCAGCAACATTCTGGCCGTGGCGCGCTTCTTCCAACTGGGTTGGCACACGGTCAAGGCGCTGGACAAGGCCCTGCTGCGACGGGCGATCCAAGAGCCGGACTGGAGCCAGATCCACTACCTAGCGATGGACGAGTTCGCTCTACACAAGGGCCATCGTTATGCCACGGTCGTTGTCGATCCGATCCGCCGTCAGGTGCTATGGATCGGTGATGGCCGCTCGCGCGAGACGGCCAGAGCCTTCTTCGAACAACTGCCAACAGGAGTTGCCCAGCAGATCCGGGCCGTAGCGATCGACATGACGACGGCCTATGAGCTGGAGATCCAGGCCAACTGCCCCAACGCCGAGATCGTCTACGACCTGTTCCACGTCGTGGCCAAGTACGGCCGTGAAGTGATAGACCGGGTGCGTGTAGACCAAGCGAACCAGTTGCGGCACGACAAGCCGGCCCGCCGGGTGATCAAGTCCAGTCGCTGGCTACTGCTGCGCAATCGCAAAAACCTCGATCCGTGCCAATCGGTAAAGTTGGACGAGTTGCTCCAGGCCAACCAGCCCTTGCTCACCGCTTATCTGATGCGCGATGAGCTCAAACAGCTGTGGTTCTACCAACACCCCGGCTACGCCCGCCAGGCATGGGATCACTGGCTGCAACAGGCTCAGGGCAGCGGCATCGCCGCCTTGGCTCACTTCGCGCTCAAGCTAAAAGCCTATCTGCACGGGATTCTGTCTCGCTGTCGCCACCGGCTCAACACCAGCATCGTCGAGGGCATCAACAACACCATCAAAGTCATCAAGCGCCGCGCCTACGGCTACCGCGATCAGGAGTACTTCTTCCTCAAGATCCGGTCTGCATTCCCCGGTATTCCTCGATGAACCAAAAAAAAGCCCGCCATCGACATGACGGGCTTGGCCGGCGGCACACCGTGTAAATTATTTCTCGACGAAAGCCCGCTCATAGACGTAATCGCCTGGCTCGCCCACGCCGGCGGACACTTCGAAACCCCGAGCGTCCAGCATGGCGCGGATATCGGCCAGCATGTGCGGGCTGCCACAAATCATGGCACGGTCAGTTTCCGGATTGAGCGGCGGCAGGCCGATGTCTTCGAACAGCTTGCCGTTTTCGACCAGCTCGGTAATGCGCCCCTGATTACGAAAAGGCTCGCGCGTCACCGTGGGATAGTAGATCAACTTGTTGCGCACCACGTCGCCAAAAAACTCGTTGTCTGGCAGTTCCTGGCCGATGTAATCGGCATAGGCCAGCTCGCTGACAAAGCGTACGCCGTGCAGCAGAATGACCTTATCGAAGCGTTCGTAGACGTCCGGGTCCTTGATGATACTCATGAAGGGCGCCAGCCCGGTGCCTGTGGCAAACAGATAAAGATGCTTGCCCGGCCGCAGGTCATCGGCGACCAGCGTACCTACCGGCTTGCGGCTGACCAGAATGCTGTCGCCCTCTTTGAGGTGCTGCAGGCGCGAGGTTAGCGGACCATCCTGCACCTTGATGCTGAGAAACTCGAGATTCTCTTCGTAATTGGCGCTGGCGATACTGTAGGCGCGCATCAGCGGCTTGCCTTCGACCTCCAGACCAATCATGACGAAATGGCCATTATGAAAGCGCAGCGCAGCATCGCGGGTAGTGGTAAACGAAAAGAGAGTGTCGTTCCAGTGGTGCACGCTCAGCACGCGCTCAGTATTGAAAGCAGCCATATCGTTGTAGAAGTTGTGACGCCGTGCGACCGCACAGAATAGACCTAGGGTTAGTACCGATTCTAACCCATCCATCTGATAATTGCTCTCATTAATGGTTATACCCATATAGCCCAAAATGCTGTGGAAGCGCTTCCTTTCTGACTTGCCGAAATACTCTCGTCTCGCTGCTCTTGCCCGAGGTCAGACATATAAACCTTTCATTTAGTTGAACGTTTTTGCGCTTCCTGCTATCTTGCGCGATTGTTGATAATCATTTTCGTTTGTGTGGCGCGCCCGTGCGCCGAGCAGGAGATCCGACCATGCCCATTCAGCGTCCCGCCCTCACCTCACTGCTACGCACCTTGGCACTCGCAGGTGCTGCCGCATTTGCCACCCAGGCCGGTGCAGCCGAGGAAGTCAGCCTCTACACCACGCGAGAGCCCAAGCTCATTCAACCGCTTCTGGACGCCTTTACCAAGGACAGCGGCATCAAGGTCAACACCGTCTTTGTCAAGGACGGGCTGCTCGAACGCGTCAAGGCGGAAGGACAAAAATCCCCTGCCGACGTGCTGATGACCGTGGACATCGGAAATCTGATCGACCTGGTCGATGGCGGCGTGACGCAACCGGTCAAATCTGCCACGCTGGACGACGTCATTCCGGCCAACCTGCGCGCCGCCGACGGCAAATGGTATGCACTGTCCCTGCGCGACCGCGTGCTCTATGCCGAAAAAGACCTCAAGCTGGATAGCTTTCACTACGAAGACCTGGCCGACCCCAAGTACAAGGGCAAGGTCTGCATCCGCTCCGGCCAGCACCCCTATAACACCGCCTTGGTCGCTGCCATGATCGCCCACGACGGCGCCGAGGCAACCGAGAAATGGTTGCGCGGTGTCAAAGCCAACTTGGCGCGTAAGGCAGCCGGCGGTGATCGGGATGTCGCGCGCGACATTCTGGGTGGTATCTGCGACATTGGCCTGGCCAACGCCTATTACGTCGGCCACATGAAAAATGCCGAACCGGGCACCGATGCCCGTAAATGGGGCGATGCCATCAAGGTCATCCGCCCAACATTCGCTGACAAAAAGACCAGCGGCACTCACGTCAATGTCAGCGGAGCTGCGGTCGCTGCCCACGCCCCGCACAAGGCCAACGCCGTCAAACTGCTGGAATTCCTGGTGTCTGAGCCGGCCCAAACGCTCTACGCTCAGGCCAATTATGAGTATCCCGTGCGCAAGGGGGTCAAGCTCGACCCCGTGGTGGCCAGTTTCGGTCCCTTGACCGTCGATGCGTTGCCGGTTGCCGAAATCGCCAAGTACCGCAAGCAAGCCAGCGAATTGGTCGACAAAGTCGGCTTCGACAACTAACAGATCCGTCGCGGCACCAGGAGCAGCCTCCTGGTGCCGACAACCTTCACTCCGGTAGTCTAGACAGGCGGCCCCAAGGCCGCTTTGTGTTTTTCTTGCACATGATCTCCAAGCTAACCCTGGCACGTCACTACAGCACCGGTTTGCGCGGCCGCGGCTGGCTGCTGGCCTCCGCCCTCATTGCTCTGGCCGTTCTGGTTCCTCTGGCCAGTCTCGCCTGGTGGGCGATGGATGCCGACCTGGGCCACTGGAATCATCTCGCCGCCTATGTGTTGCCTCAAGCGCTGAGTAACACGGCTCAACTTCTCCTGGGTGTTGGCATACTGGTCACCGTTCTGGGGGCCGGATCTGCGTGGCTGGTGGCCGCCTATGACTTTCCCAGCCGCAACATCCTGGTCTGGGCCTTATTGCTGCCGCTGGCTGTTCCCACCTACATCATCGCGTTTGCCTATCTGGACCTGCTGCACCCGATCGGCCCCGTTCAATCGGTCATCCGTGCGCTGCTGGGATACGACAGCCCTCGACAATTCCGTTTGCCTGACCTGCGTTCTCTGGGCGGAGCCATTTTTGTGCTGGGCTTCGTTCTGTACCCCTACGTATATCTGAGCACCCGCATCATGTTTATGACACAGGCCGCCAGCCTCATTGAAGCTGCGCGCAGCCTGGGCGCCAGCCGCACGGGGGTATTCTTCCGCGTGGCCCTGCCTCTGGCACGGCCGGCCATCGCCGTAGGCGTGAGCCTGGCCCTGCTCGAAACCCTCAATGACATAGGTGCCTCCGAGTTTCTCGGGGTGCAGACGTTGACCGTGTCGGTCTACACCACCTGGATTACTCGCTCGGATCTGGCCGGCGCGGCGCAGATCGCGCTGACGATGCTCGCGCTGGTCATTGCTCTAGTGCTGCTGGAGCGGCGCGGACGCCGCCGCCAACGCTACGCCACCACGCAGCGCATGCGCCCTATGCAACCCCAGCGCCTGCGCGGCCTGGCTGCGCTGACGGCCTGTCTGTTGGGATGGATTCCGGTGATCCTGGGATTTGTTGCTCCCGCCCTTTATCTGCTGGCGGAAACCTACAAGCGCCTGCACCTGGTCGGTGGTGTCTCGGGCCAGCTACTCGCCAGCCTGGGCAATACGCTGCTGGTTGCGGCCAGCGCCACAGTCATTACTGTTCTGTGCGGTCTGGCCGTCGCCTGGGCGGCCCGCAACCTCGGATCCGGCGCCGGCCCGGCCCGCGCGTGCGCGCGCATCGCCAGCCTGGGTTACGCCGTGCCGGACACAGTACTGGCCATCGGCCTGCTCACGCCATTTGCCTGGGTGGACCAGGCTGCGGGACGGCTGCTAGGTTGGCCTGGCATGCTGCTCATGGGCACCACGGGTGCGCTGGTGTGCGCCTACACCATCCGTTTTCTGGCCATTTCCACTGGCAGCGTCGAGGCCGGCCTGGCGCGCATCCCGCCGTCGCTCGAGCAGGCCTCGCGACTGCTGGGTGAAACCGTCGGCGGCACCCTGCGCCGCGTGCATCTGCCTCTGTTGCGTCCGGCGCTGGCCGCCGCCGCTTTACTGGTGTTCGTCGACACCATGAAAGAGCTGCCCGCCACGCTTTTGTTGCGGCCGATGAATTTCGACACCCTGGCCACCTGGCTATACGCCGAAGCGGCGCGCGGGACCTACGAGGAAGGCGCCGTCGCGGCGCTGGCCATCGTCCTTGCGGGCCTGGCTCCCGTCATCCTGCTCGCGCGCAGCAATCTGAAAATGGGACATTGATACCGTGCCCGATCTACTTCAACTCGAACACATCGCCTTGGGCTACGACACCCCGCAGGGCATTAAACGCGTGGTCGACGACCTGAGCCTGAGCCTTGCCGCCGACCAGATCGGCTGCCTGCTGGGCGAATCTGGTTGCGGCAAGACCACGGTCTTGCGCGCCATAGCCGGCTTCGAGCCGCTACGTGCCGGCCGCATTCTGCTCGACGGCCGCGTGCTATCGGCACCCGGCGAGCAAGTCGTGCCCGAGAGACGCAATGTGGGCATGATGTTTCAGGATTACGCGCTGTTTCCGCACCTGACGGTCAGCCAGAACGTGGCTTTCGGCCTGCGTCGGCTACCCAAGGATCGGCAGCGGATCCGCATCGGCGAAATGCTGGAACTGGTCGGATTGGCCCATGCCGCCCAAAGCTATCCGCATGAGATCTCTGGCGGCCAGCAGCAACGCGTCGCTCTGGCACGAGCACTGGCGCCCTCGCCCGGGCTCTTATTGCTGGATGAGCCATTTTCCAACCTTGACGTCGACACCCGCGAACGGCTGGCTTTCGAAGTGCGCGAGATCCTCAAAGCGACCGGCCACACGGCCATTCTCGTCACGCACAATCAGGCCGAAGCCTTCGCCATTGCGGACCGCATAGGCATCATGGACAAAGGCCGCATCGCCCAGTGGGATACGCCCTACAACCTGCATCATGCTCCAGCCAGCGACTTTGTGCGTGACTATATCCGGCGCGAAACCCTGCAGGAGCAGCGCGAGGCCGCTTACGCGCGTGGCCGCTAGCGCATCAGGATACTCAGCCCCGTGGCACAGGCAGCGGGATGAACTCCGTTTCATCGCCAGGCACGATCTGTCCGAAACGGTTGCGCTGCCATTCGTCCTTGGCTTGCTCGATGCGCTCCTTGCTGCTGGAGACAAAGTTCCACCAGATAAAGCGCGGGCCATCCAGCGCTTGGCCTCCCAGCACTGCAAAACGTGCATCAGTGTGAGCGCGAATCAAGATCGGACAACCCTCCTTGAAAACGAGTAGACGGCCTGCCTCGAACACCTGGCCGTCGACCTCGACACGGCCCTGCACCAGATAGGCTCCACGTTCGTCGTACTCAGCGGGCAACTCCATACAGGCACCAGCCTGCATCTGAACATCGCCAAAGAAAAGTGGCGACAAGGTGTTGACCTGGGAGGTTTGTCCAAACAGGCTGCCTGCCACCACTTGCGCGCGCACGCCCTCGCCTTCCACGACGGGCTGCGCCTGGCGGCCGTAATGGGCGAAGCCCGGGTCGGTCTCCTCGCATGCCCGAGTCAGCCCTACCCAAAGTTGCAAACCGAAGATTCGCTGCTCGGCGCGACGGCTCTCGGGCGAAGATCGCTCCGAATGGACAATACCCCGGCCAGCGGTCATCCAGTTGACTTCGCCAGGCAAGATGGTCTGCACATGCCCCTTGCCATCGCGATGCACGATGCTGCCATCATAGAGATAGGTCACCGTCCCCAGCCCGATATGGGGATGCGGGCGCACGTCCATGCCGGTGCCTGCCGGAAAGATCGCCGGTCCCATCTCGTCAAGAAAAACGAACGGGCCGATGGAACGGCGCTGCGCCGAGGGCAATGCGCGGCGCACCTCAAAACCGCCCAGATCACTGCTGCGCGGCACCACAATGGTGTCCAGGCTGGTTTCGCCCCTGGGGGGCAGATTCGACATGATCGATTACCTCATCAAACAGGGCGCCGTCCGCCCGGGTTGCGACTCACCACGCTGCACAGCGATGGCGGAGCCGCCTGGCTCCGCCATGACTACTTTACGGCATGTCGAACACGAGCACCTCGGCGCCCCGGCCATCGGTCAACCTCACCGCCGGCTCATTTTTCCAGCGCCATACCGTCGCCGGCGCCAAGCGCTTGACCGTTGACCGCAAGAGTGCCGCGCGCGACATGCACCCAGGCTCTGCGGCCCGCCGCCAGCTTCAGTTCAGCCTGCTCGTCGCCGTCGAACAACCCCGCATACAGCCGGACGTCCTGATGAATGCGCAGCGAGCCTTGCGCACCGTCGGCTGAGGCCACCTGGCGCAGCGCCCCGCGCTTTTCTGCGGCATCGAAGGTCTTTTGCTCATATTCTGGCGCAATGCCCGAGACATCGGGCTCGATCCAGATCTGCAATAGATGCGTGGCCGCATCCGGTTGCGGGTTGAACTCCGAATGCAGTACGCCACGTCCGGCGCTCATCCGTTGAACATCGCCCGGCCTGATGGTCGATCCCGTCCCCATATTGTCCTTGTGGGCGACCGCACCATCCAGTACATAGGTAATGATCTCCATGTCCCGGTGTCCGTGCGTGCCGAATCCCCGGCCGGCGGCGATCCGGTCATCGTTGATGGCACGCAGCGGTCCAAAACCCATGTGGGCGGGGTCGTAGTAGTTGGCAAATGAAAAGGTGTGATAGGTATCGAGCCAACCATGGTTGGCGTGGCCGCGAGCCGCCGCCGGGCGAATGGTGATCATATTTAGCTCCTTATTTCGATTTTATGAACGACAAAACAGCTATCTTTTCGACAGTGATCGTTCATCCATGGACCCATTGTGCGCGTTGTGGTGGGCAGCGAAGCCAACTAGAATTGAAGACATCATTCAATTTAGTTGAACGATTATGCCCAGCCCCGTCGCCTCGCGCCCGCCCATCGGCGCCATTACTCCTGAACTACTGCTGATGATCGATGCCATCGCGCGGCACGGCAGTTTCGCCGCGCGGCTCGCGACCTGGGAAAGGTGCCGTCTGCCGTCACTTATGCCGTACGCAAACTCGAAGACGCGCTGGACGTTCTGCTATTTGACCGGTCCGGCCATCGCGCACAACTGATAGCGGCAGGCCAGGCCCTGCTTGACGAAGGGCGGCATCTGCTGCGCTCACTCGACGACCTGGCTTGCCGCGTCAAACGCATCGCCACAGGCTGGGAGATGGAACTGCGGGTAGCGGTCAGCGCCGTGCTTCCTCTGGAACCGCTGCTTGACCTGGTCGGCGATTTTCAGGCCCTCAACAGCGGGACGTCGCTCCGCCTGAGCGAGGAGGTGTTAAGCGGTGCCTGGGACGCGTTGGCAGCGGGGCGCGCCGACCTCATCATCGGTGCCGACGCCTCCGGCGTGCCTGCAGGCGCCTATCACAGCATGGCCATGGGCCAGACTCAGATGGCCTTTTGCGTGGCTCCGCAACATCCCTTAGCCCGTCTCGAACGCGCGCTTACTGCGCAGGATATCGCCGAGCATACCGCCATCGTCGTGGCAGACACCTCGCGCGACCTTCCTGCCCGAACACGGGGATTGCTGCCCCGCCAAAGCGTAATCGTCATGCCGACGATGCGCGCCAAGCTTCAGGCACAGATCCGCGGCCTGGGCTGCGGCTATCTGCCGTTGACCCTGGCTGCCGGTGCCATTACCACGGGGCAGCTCATGTCGTGCCCCGTCGAGGGTCTCGTCGTGCCCACCGAGCACGTCGTCTATGCCTGGCGGCCCGAGCGGCCGGGGCAGGCACTGGCCTGGTGGCTGGAAAAGCTACGCTCGCCGCGATTGTGCGAAAGCCTCTTGGGCGTGAGCTGACTCCGCTGCGGGCGCCACCCTGAAAAAACTGCGGGTCTGAGCGATCTGCACGACGGGCAGCTCGCCATACCGCCGGCGCAAAAAAAGCCGCTCAATGAGCGGCTTGTTGGGGATGGGCGACCATAGGTTCAATCCTCGGCAATTCCAAGTTCGCGCAGTTTGCGCGTGATGGTGTTGCGCCCTATCCCCAACCGGCTCGCCGCCTCGACCCGGCGGCCGCGGCTGGCATCCAGAGCGCTCTGCAGAAGGATTTTTTCAAACTGGCGCGTAAGCGTGGCCATGACAGCGGGCTCGCCACGCTCGAGCCGATACTGCGCATCCTTGAGCAGCGCCTCTTGCCAACTCCGAGGCAAGTCGTCGGCACCAAAACTGCCTCCGGCTGCCGCCGGACGCCCCTGCTGAGCAGGTGGGAGATAGCCGCCATCGTTATACCCCTGCACGCGCAAGGGCGGATTGGAGGGCACATGCTCGATCGCCCGTATCTCAGGGGGCAGATCATTACGATCTATGGTCTGTCCCGGCGCCATGACCGTAAGCCAGTGACAGAAGTTCTCCAACTGCCGCACGTTACCGGGAAAGTCGAACCTGATCAGCACGGCCACTGCCTCCGGCGTCAGGCGTTTAACCGGCACGCCCAAGGTCTTGGCACTGACCGCCAGAAAATGATTGGCCAGCGCCGGAATGTCCTCGGTACGTTCGCGCAAAGGCGGCAAGCGCAGGCGAATGACGTTGAGGCGATGAAACAGATCCTCCCGGAAGAGGCCCTGTTCGACGCGCTGCTCAAGCGGCTGGTGGGTCGCCGCGACGATGCGCACGTCGACCCGCACAGGCTGGGAGCCGCCCACGCGATAGAAACTGCCCTCCGCCAGCACGCGCAGCAAACGCGTCTGCAGCTCGATGGGCATATCGCCGATTTCGTCTAGAAACAGCGTGCCGCCATGTGCCTCTTCGAAGCGGCCACGACGCAAGGTGTTGGCGCCCGTAAATGCACCGCGCTCATGACCGAAGAGCTCGGCCTCGAGCAGATCGCGAGGAATTGCCGCTGCGTTCAAGGCGACGAACGGGCCTCCTGCACGCGCGCCATGACCATGCAAAGCCCGTGCAACCAATTCCTTACCTGTGCCGGACTCTCCGGTGATCAGGACGGTGACCTTCGATTGCGCCAGACGCCCGATGGCACGGAAGACTTCCTGCATCGCCGTCGATGATGACTGCGTCATCATGTAGCGATCGTTGACCGATGCGTCAGCCTCGGCCTCGGTCTGGGGCTCCACTTCCTGCATGGCGCGCTGGATAAGCGCCACGGCCTCGTTGACATCGAAAGGCTTGGCCAGGTAGTCGAATGCGCCGCCCTGGAAGGCGGAGACCGTACTATCGAGATCGGCGAACGCCGTCATGACGATGACAGGTAGGCCGGCATGCCGCTCCTTGATCTGCCGCAGCAGATCAAGGCCATCGCCGCCCGGCATGCGAATATCGGACACCAGCGCCGAAGGCATATCGCGCGTGAGCGCGTCAAGGACGTCGGCAGCCTGGGAAAAGCTGCGCGTGGCAATCCCGGCGCGGGCCAGGGCTTTTTCCAGCACCCAACGGATCGCCTGATCGTCGTCAACTATCCATACGGGTTTCATCAGAAGGGCTCCATCGGTAATACCAGGCGGAATTCAGTGTGGCCAGGCCGAGACTCGAATTCGATAATGCCGCCGTGTTGCTGTACGAAATCCTGCGCCAGGCTCAGGCCCAACCCGGTTCCGCCCGCGCGGGCGGTCACCAGGGGATGAAAAATACGGTCACGTATGTGCTCTGGAACTCCCGGGCCGTTGTCGATAATGGACAACACCAGCGCCAGACGATGATGACGATGAGCCAGCATGACCTGCCTGGCCACCCGCGTGCGCAGGGTGATCAGGCGCGGCGAAACACCGGAGCCGGGTTTTTGCAGCACCAGTTCCTGGGCTGCATTGCGCGCCACGTTGAGCACGGCCTGCATCAGGCGCGCAGCGTCACCCTGCACGTCAGGCATGGAAGCGTCGTAGTCGCGCACAATGCCGACGTCATCACGGAACTCGGCCTGAATGAGCGCGCATACGCGCTCGCAGATTTCGTGAATATTGACCGGGCGCGCATGCAGCGGCACGCGTTGCGGACCGCTCAGGCGATCCACCAGAGCCTGCAAGCGGTCGGCCTCGGAAATAATGACTTGGGTGTACTCAGCCAGCGCCGGGCTAGGCAGCTCGGCTTCCAGCAACTGCGCTGCGCCACGCAGACCGCCCAGAGGATTCTTGACCTCGTGGGCAAGATTGCGCAGCAGCTCACGATGGGACTCGATCTCGTCGACCAGGCGATGATTGCGGTCGGCCAGCACTCGCTGCTCGATCTCGCGCGTCTCGACCAACACAGGCCAGCGCTGGCCCGGGCAGGAAACCGTCGTCACGTTGACTTCGATCGATTCGTTGGCGCGGCGCAAGGAAGACAGTTGACGTACGTCGGAAAATTTGCCGCCGACGGCGCCATCTATGGAATTCTGTAAGGCTTCTGGGTGGTCAAACAGCGTGGGCGCTGCCTGGCCGCGCAACTGTTTGCGGGATCGGCCGAAGAGATCCTCGGCAGCGGCATTGGCATACTCGATATGGCCACGCTCGTTCAACAGGAAAACGGAGGTGGCAAGCAACTCAAAGGCATCTACATTCGTCATGTGGGCTCCGGGGCGGGAAAGTCGGCGGGTCGAATGACCCGCCCCTAGCAGACTCCGCCCACGCAAGCGGACGGGGTCTTCAGCCTCGGTGTATTACAGGCTGTAGTACATGTCGAACTCGACCGGATGGGTCGTCATGCGCAGGCGCGTGACGTCAGCCATCTTGAGTTCGATGTACGCATCCAGCATTTCATTGCTGAACACACCGCCACGGGTCAGGAACTCGCGATCCTTGTCCAGAGCGGCCAGAGCCTCTTCCAGCGAAGCGCACACCCTCGGGATCTTTGCATCCTCTTCCGGCGGCAGATCGTACAGATTCTTGTCGGCGGGATCGCCGGGGTGAATCTTGTTCTGCACACCGTCCAGACCAGCCATCATCAAGGCCGAGAAGGCCAGGTAGGGATTGGCCAGGGGATCCGGGAAGCGGGTTTCGATACGGCGGCCCTTGGGGTTGCCCACGTAAGGAATGCGGATCGAGGCCGAACGGTTGCGGGCCGAGTAAGCCAGTTTGACCGGGGCTTCGAAGTGCGGGACCAGACGCTTGTAGGAGTTGGTGCCGGGGTTGGTGATGGCGTTCAGGGCACGAGCGTGCTTGATGATGCCGCCGATGTAGTACAGAGCAAAGTCAGACAGACCAGCATAGCCATTGCCTGCGAACAGGTTCTGACCATCCTTCCAGATGGATTGGTGCACGTGCATGCCGGAACCGTTGTCGCCGACGATGGGCTTGGGCATGAAGGTGGCGGTCTTGCCATAGGCGTGGGCCACGTTGTGGATCACGTACTTGACGATCTGGTTCCAGTCACCGCGGGTAACCAGCGTGCTGAACTTGGTACCGATTTCGAGTTGGCCGGGAGCAGCCACTTCGTGGTGGTGCACTTCAACCGGCACGCCCATCTGTTCCATCAACAGGCACATTTCCGAACGCATGTCCTGGAAGGAATCGACAGGGGGAACGGGGAAGTAGCCGCCCTTGAGACCCGGACGGTGGCCCATGTTGCCGCCTTCGAACTCCAGGCCGGAGGACCACGGGGCCTCTTCGGACTTGATCTTGACGAAGGTGCCGGACATGTCGGTGTTCCAGGTCACGCCATCGAAGACGAAGAACTCGGGTTCCGGACCGAAGAAGGCGGTATCGCCCAGGCCTGAGGACTTCAGGTAGGCTTCGGCGCGCTTGGCCAGCGAGCGCGGGTCGCGGTCGTAGCCCTTCATGTCGGAGGGTTCGACGGCGTCGCAGGTCAGGATCATCGTCGCTTCTTCGCGGAACGGATCCAGATTGGCGGTATTGACGTCGGGAATGAGCAGCATGTCGGAAACTTCGATGCCCTTCCAGCCCGGGATCGACGAACCATCGAAAGCCTGGCCGCTTTCCAGCTTGTCTTCATCGACAGTGTGGGCAGGCACCGAGACGTGGTGCTCGCGACCGAGCGTATCGGTGAAGCGGAAATCTACGAACTTGACTTCGTTATCGGCGATCTGTTTGAGAACGTCTTGTGGGCTTGCCATGTCATCTCCATTGGGTAAAAGCGTCACGGGCATAGTGCCCGACAGGCCTAGAAAGCTAAAGCAATATGCGTGCCAGGTTTATCCCTGGGGAAATCCCGAGGCAGAACACAAGCCGAGCTCAATTTAGCACCATTGTTGTGCAAAATACAGGGCATGATTGCCTCATTGTGGTGCGTTTTGTTTACAGGAAGATTTCCTGCAGATCATTCAGGAAGCGCCAACCCAGGGCAGTGGCGCGCAAACGCGTCGGGTCGGCGTCAAGCAGGCCGCGCTGCGTGGCCGCCTCCAATTGGTGCGCAATACCGGCCAGCGACAAGCCAGTACGCTCGGAAAAGGTGCTGGCTGCCACCCCGTCCTTCAAACGCAGTGCATTGAGCATGAACTCAAAAGGCAGCTCTTGCTGCCCGACCTGGCGGGACTCGGCAATGTGGCTGCCATCCTGCGCCATGGCTTTGGCCATCCAGGATTCCGGATTGCGATGACGGGCTTGGCGAATGATGCGGTCGTGAAAAGACAGCTTCCCGTGAGCCCCTGGCCCTAAGCCGAGATAGTCTCCGAATTCCCAGTAATTGACATTGTGTTTGCTGCGCCCCCCAGCCCGTGCGTATGCCGACACCTCGTAGCGGGCCAACCCGGCCTCGCCCAGCGTCGCCTTTACCGCATCCTGCATGAGCGCGCTGAGATCGTCGTCCGGGACTTCGGGCGGGTACTTGGCAAAGACCGTATTGGGCTCCAGCGTCAGGTGATACATGGACAGGTGCTCGGTGCCAAACCCCAGCGCCTGACGTACATCGTCAAGACAGGCGTCGAGGTCCTGACCCGGCAGCGCAAACATCAGGTCCAGATTGACGCGTGGCACGGCCCGTTGCGCCATATCGATGGCCGCGCGTGCCTGGTTGGCATCATGAATCCGTCCCAGTTTGCGCAACTGGGTATCGTCAAAACTCTGGATGCCCAGTGACAGCCGGTTCACACCGCTGGCACCATAGTCCATGAAGCGCCCCGCTTCCGCCGTCCCCGGGTTCGCTTCCATGGTGATTTCGGCGTCGGGCCATAGGTTCAGGCAGGCCCGCAGCATGGCCAGCAACTCGTCCAATCCGGCCGAGGAAAGCAGGCTGGGAGTGCCGCCGCCAATGAACACGGATATGACCTGCCGCCCCCAGATCAGCGGCAGGGATTGCTCCAGGTCCGCGCGCAAAGCGTCGAGATAGGCCCGCTCAGGAATATCCTTGCCTGGCACGGCATGCGAATTGAAGTCGCAATAGGGGCATTTGCGCACACACCAGGGCACGTGCACATATACCGAAAGCGGTGGCAGGCTGGTCAGCGCCGAGCCTGCGGGCAGCAATACGGCTGATCGGGGCACGGGGGCACCGTCCAGCCGGATAGGAATAGTAATGGCCATGCCGCTCAGAGTGCCTGCAACTTGCTCAGAACCACGCTCAGCGCGCGCGCCCGATGGCTGACCGCGTTCTTCTTGGCCGGCGGCAGTTGGGCGGCGGTGCGCCCCAGATCGGGCAAGTAGAAGTAGGGATCGTACCCAAACCCGTGTTCGCCGGCGGGCGCCTGGGCGATCTCACCGTGCCAATGCCCCTCGCCAATCAACGGACAGGGATCCTCGGCGTGGCGCACCAAGACCAACAGCGCCACATACCAGGCACGCCGGTCAGCCTGCCCTTGCAGCCTTTCAAGCAGCAAGGCGTTATTGGCTGAGTCAGCCTTGACGGCACCGGTCTCGCGCTGGGCGTACCGGGCCGAATACACGCCGGGCGCACCCGCCAGGGCATGCACACAGAGACCGGAGTCGTCAGCCAATGCGGGCAGGCCGGTAGCCAGGCTCGCATGCCGCGCCTTGGCCAGAGCGTTCTCGACAAATGTGAGATGCGGCTCTTCGGCTTCAGACACGCCCAACTCGCCTTGCGGGACGAGCTCGATGCCCAGCGGCGCAAACAGCGCGGCAAACTCGCGCAGCTTGCCGGGATTGTTGGACGCCAGCACGATGCGGCGTAAAGAAGTAGGGATGACAGAAGACATGGTCCCTATTGTAGTCGGGCCAGGCGCTCAGGCAGCCCCGGCAATGAGAATGCTGCTGGCTGCAGGCGGCCCTTCGCTATCGGTAAATATCCAGACCATAACAAATGGAAACAATCACGACACAAACTGCCTTCATGATGGGATCTTTGCCGCTGCCAGCGGCCATTCTTTTGCCCAAGCATGAACCCGTTGCTAGATTCCGAAACCCCCGCTGCCAATCTGCCCTGGCTGATACAAAGACGATTGCTCAAGGCGCGCTACCAACCTGTCGCCGATCTGAGCCAGGGAAAGATATACGGGCATGAAAGCCTGATCCGTGGACCGGCCGACAGTCCGCTGCATCTGCCTGACGTCCTGTTTGCAGAGGCCAGCCGCCTGGGGTTGCGCGACGAGTTGGAGTGGGAGTCATTCCGCGCGGGCGCGGCCAACTATCTACGCCTTGGGGGCCAGGGAAAACTCTTTCTCAATCTCTCAGGCGCTACGATTCTCGCCTACTGGAGCCGCTGGGGTCGGGACTTGCCGCGACGCCTGCAAGGCGACTCCGGCCTTCCAGCCAATCGCATAGTGATCGAGCTGACAGATCACAGGCCCGAGCGCGAAGACACGCACACCTTACGCCAAGCCCTGGATTGCCTGCGCGAAGCCGGTATGAAGCTGGCGCTGGATGACTATGGCGTCGGGCACGCCTCCTTGCAGCTATGGCTGGAGCTGCGGCCCGATCTGGTCAAGATCGATCGTTATTTTTTCCGCGACATCAGCCGCGATGAGAACCGCCTGTCGTTGGTGCGCGGCATGCTCGGTGTGGCCCAGCAACTGGGTACGGCCGTGGTCGCCGAAGGCATCGAGACCCAGGACGACCTGCTTACCATCGCCGATCTGGGCATCCGCTACGCTCAAGGTTGGTGTCTGGGCTACCCCGATACTGAGCCGGCCCGCTGCCTGCCCGAAGAACTCAGCGCGATGCTACCCGCCGTCCCGCGTGCCACCCAGACCATCGGATCGGGCAGAACCGCCCTGCACCTGCGCACCGAAGGCCCTGCGGTGTATCTCTCGCGCCACAGTAACGACGACGTGCATCGAATTTTTCAGGAGCAGCGCCACCAGCATGCCCTGGCCGTGCTGGATGAGCATGACCGGCCGGTCGGCATCATCAACCGCCGAGATTTTCTCGAACACTATTCGGAGCGCTATACCCGCGACCTGTTCGGACGCAATCGGTGCGATACCTTTATGAATACCGAACCGGTACTGGTCGACATCAGCACCTCCATCGACCAACTCAGCCACGTGCTGACCTCGGCGGACCAGCGCTACCTGACCGACGGTTTCATCATTACGCGCCTGGGGCGCTACGAAGGCCTGGGTACGGGAGAGGCGCTGGTGCGCTCGGTGACAGAAATCCGTCTGGAGGCCGCGCGTTACGCCAATCCCTTGACGTCGCTGCCAGGTAACATCCCCATCAGCAAGCACATCGCGCAACTGTTGGAAGGACCCAATGTCTTCGTCATCGGCTACGCCGACCTGAACAACTTCAAGCCTTTCAATGATGTCTACGGCTATTGGCGCGGCGACGACATGATATTGCTGTGCGCCGAAATCATTCGCCGCCATTGCGACGCGCAACGCGACTTTGTCGGCCACGTAGGCGGCGATGACTTCGTCATCGCGTTGCGCAGCCCGGACTGGAAAGACCGCCTGACTCGTCTGATCGACGAGTTCAACTCCCGGGCCACCAGCCTGTACGATGCCCAGGCGCGCGGCGCCGGGGGGATACGCGCGGAAGACCGTTACGGCAGCCTGCGCTTTTTCCCTTTCGTGACGCTGGGCATCGGTGCGCTGAGCGTAGAGCCGGCTGCACTGGCCGAGGCCGGGGCGCGCACCCGGCCCGAAGACATCGCGTCAGCGGCTGCCCACGTCAAGCACAAGGTCAAGAAAGGGGACCTGCCCATGGTGCTCGAGACCTACCGACCGGCGATCTGACCGCACGGCTGCGCTGCTGCCCTGTCCGCCGCGCAGCCGGAACACTGCTACCGCCTCGCGCAAGGACTGGGCCTGAGTTTCCAGCTCCATGGCCGCCGCCGCCGTCTGTTCGGCCATGGCGGCATTTTCCTGAGTGTCTCGATCCACCTCTGCCACAGCGTTACTGATGGCGGAAATCCCCTCGGCCTGTTCAGCGCTGGCATGGGAGATATCGCTGACCAATCGCATGACACTGTCGACGGCCGAGACCATGGCATCCATGGTTTGCCCGGCCTGCTCCACCTGCCGAGATCCGGCGGCCACGCGCTCGCGCGACTCCTCAATCAGCCCCTTTATCTCGCGCGCCGCCTGGGCGCTGCGCTGCGCCAACGAGCGCACCTCAGCCGCCACCACCGCGAAACCCTTGCCCTGCTCGCCGGCTCTGGCTGCTTCCACGGCGGCATTGAGCGCCAGAATGTTGGTCTGAAAAGCAATGCTGTCAACCACGCCGACGATTTCGCCGATGCGTGCCGCCGAGGCGGAAATCCCCTGCATGCTCTGGACGGCGTTCTGCACGGCCAGGCCGCCATCCCTGGCCAGACGCGCCGCACCTTCGGCCTGGCCGCTGGCCAAGTCGGCATTGCGAGCGGTCTGGCTGACGGTATTGGCCAGGCCAGTCATGCTGGCAGCGGTTTCCTGCAGGATGGCGGCTTGTCGCGCGGCACGATTGGACATGTCGCCCGCGCCCGCCGCGATCTCACCCACTCCGTCATGAATCGCCTCCACACCACTGCGCACACTGGCCACCGCCTGCGTCAGTCCGCCCTGCATGCGTCCCATGGCCGAATAGAGAACCCCGATTTCGTTGTCACCGCGGTTGGCGATTCCCGCAGTCAGGTCGCCGTCGGCGATGCGCTCGAAATGCCGGCCTGCCTCCGTCAGGGGGCGCAAGACCGCGCGCCGAAAGGCCAGCCGGATCATCAATGCCAGGGCCAGAACCAGAAGCAACAGAGCCAATGCGCCAAGCGCCATCCGGTCGACCATCAGGCCGGCTTGATGCAGCATCTGCCGTCCCTGCTCGCGTGCATGGGCCTGATAGACGTCGACCGCGCTGACATAGCCTTGCGTGGCGGTGGGCAGGATCTTGTCGCTCAATTGATTTGCCTGGATGCCATTCCAGCCTTTGATGGCCGCTGCCAACGGCCATAGCGCTTTGTCCGCCAACGTGGCATAAGCGGCCAGGACAGCGGCATAACCGGGGTCGTCCTCATCGGGGTTCTCGCGCAGACGCTGGGCGCTTTGCGCTGCCAGCTTCAGCAACGCATCGGCGCGCGCCAACGCCGCATTGCGGTCCTCTTCGAGCCCGCCTTCCATGAAGGTCTTGGCATCGGCCAACTGGGCCCGTGCCTGAAACAGACGCGCTGACGTGTCGCTCAACTCATTGGCCCGCTCGATGTTGCCCCGGCCCAGCGCCTCGATGTGCGTCCGGTTGGCGCGTAGCGCGAGCACCCCCGCCGCGGCAGCCGCGACGAAAAGAAAAACGAAAACCACCATGGTGGCGGTCAGGGCCGTCGCGACCCGCAGATTCTTAGCCATAATCATCCAAGCGCTAGCGCCCA
The DNA here is from genome assembly GCF_020735985.1 of Bordetella holmesii. NCBI lineage: Bacteria > Pseudomonadati > Pseudomonadota > Betaproteobacteria > Burkholderiales > Alcaligenaceae > Bordetella > Bordetella holmesii. The sequence continues at coordinate 1,371,942 of NZ_CP085973.1, read as the reverse complement.
AAACCCGGTAGGGCGCGGTGCGTGGATTATCCCGGCCAAGAATGGCAATTTTTTGGTTCATCGCGGAATAGCGTGGAGCCGTGCTTGATTGCCGTTACGCTTGATCCTTGATTTTTCAAGGATCAAGGCCGGGATCATGCTGGACCGCAAGACGATCGAGAGGTTGGGTGGGTGGGAAGGTTATCGGGTGGAGCGGGTCGTGTGGCCTGAAGGTGAGAGCCGGACGGTCACGATTTACCTGAAGCCTTCAGCGCGAACGATGCACTGCGAGCACTGCGGCAACCGATGTCGGCAGGTGCATGAGACGACCACGCGCCGGGTGCGGGATCTGCCGCTAATGGCGCTGCGAGTGACGCTGGTAGTGCCGCGTCGGCGGGTCTGGTGCGAGCAGTGCGGTGGACCGTATCTGGAGAGGCTGAGCTGGCTGGGCCGTTACCAGCGAGTGACCGACCGGCTGGCCGAGGCGGTCAGCCAGTTGCTTGAGTCCAGCAACATTCTGGCCGTGGCGCGCTTCTTCCAACTGGGTTGGCACACGGTCAAGGCGCTGGACAAGGCCCTGCTGCGACGGGCGATCCAAGAGCCGGACTGGAGCCAGATCCACTACCTAGCGATGGACGAGTTCGCTCTACACAAGGGCCATCGTTATGCCACGGTCGTTGTCGATCCGATCCGCCGTCAGGTGCTATGGATCGGTGATGGCCGCTCGCGCGAGACGGCCAGAGCCTTCTTCGAACAACTGCCAACTGGGGTTGCCCAGCAGATCCGGGCCGTAGCGATCGACATGACGACGGCCTATGAGCTGGAGATCCAGGCCAACTGCCCCAACGCCGAGATCGTCTACGACCTGTTCCACGTCGTGGCCAAGTACGGCCGTGAAGTGATAGACCGGGTGCGTGTAGACCAAGCGAACCAGTTGCGGCACGACAAGCCGGCCCGCCGGGTGATCAAGTCCAGTCGCTGGCTACTGCTGCGCAATCGCAAAAACCTCGATCCGTGCCAATCGGTAAAGTTGGACGAGTTGCTCCAGGCCAACCAGCCCTTGCTCACCGCTTATCTGATGCGCGATGAGCTCAAACAGCTGTGGTTCTACCAACACCCCGGCTACGCCCGCCAGGCATGGGATCACTGGCTGCAACAGGCTCAGGGCAGCGGCATCGCCGCCTTGGCTCACTTCGCGCTCAAGCTAAAAGCCTATCTGCACGGGATTCTGTCTCGCTGTCGCCACCGGCTCAACACCAGCATCGTCGAGGGCATCAACAACACCATCAAAGTCATCAAGCGCCGCGCCTACGGCTACCGCGATCAGGAGTACTTCTTCCTCAAGATCCGGTCTGCATTCCCCGGTATTCCTCGATGAACCAATTTTTTGACATCACACCAAAGGCTTGCTCGCCGGGACGTCATCGATCATGGTTTGCACCAACTCGCGCGCAAAAACGGGCAAAGCTTCCAGGTCACGCACGCAGATATGCAACTGCCGCAGGCTCCACGTATCCGTCAGCGGCACGACGGCAATATCCAGCACGCGCGCGTAGCGCAATGCCACAGACTCCGGGACGACCCCTATCCCTACGCCGCTTTCTATCATGCGACAGGCGGCCTCGAAATTGCCTACCTCGACCCGGAAGCGGAAGGTCCTCCCCAGCCCGGCAGCCGCCTGCACCAGAAATGGATGAATAGCGCTCCACTCCGACAGGCCAACATAGTCAAACCCCAACGTGTCGGCAAACGGCACGGCATCTTCAACTGCCAGCGGATGGCGGCTCCCTGTCACCAGCACCAGTCTGTCATTGCGGTAGGGAATAAATTGCAGCTTGGGATCCGGGGCGCATCCGGCCACCACGCCGATGTCGGCGGAACCGTCGGCCACCGCCCGTACGATAAGGTAGCTCAGCCGTTCGCGCAGCTCCACGTTGACGTCCGGATGCACCGCCAAATAACGGGCCAGTACTGCCGGCATGAACTCCGTACTTGCCGTCGTGTTGGCCAGTACACGCACGTGGCCTTTTACGCCCCGGGCGAACTCCTGCATATCGCCGCGCAACTGCTCTATTTGCTGCATCACCGTACGTGCGTGACGCGTCAGCGCCTCTCCGGAGGGCGTCAACGTCACGCCCTGGCTGGTCCGGTAGAGCAGTTGCGTGCCGAGATGCTCTTCGAGATTTTTGACCCTGGTGCTGGCCGCTGGCAGCGAGAGATGAGTTTTCTCGGCGGCTCTGGTCAAACTGTGCCAGTCTCCGATATGGACCATCAACTGCAGGTCCGTGAGGTCAAAATACGTGGCCATACCGGCGATTTCCTGCTGCTTCGGGTTTGGATAACCCAGTATTAATCAAAGCGGAATTGGCAGGCCGCCCGCCTTTGCGGCAAAGTCTGACCTGTTCCTTTTTTCCAAACTCGATAATAGCCCGCCCATGCAGGATACCCAGAACGACTACCAGGACATCCGCGAAGCCGTCCGCAGCCTTTGCAGCCAGTTTTCGGCTGAGTATTTTCGCAAGATCGACGAAGAACGCGGCTATCCCGACGATTTTGTCCGCGCGTTGACTGAAGCTGGCTGGCTGGCGGCGCTTATCCCGCAGGAATACGGCGGTTCAGGCCTGGGTTTGACAGAAGCCTCCATCATCATGGAGGAAATCAATCGCAGCGGCGGCAACTCGGGCGCCTGCCATGGCCAGATGTACAACATGGGCACTCTGTTGCGTCACGGCTCCGAGGCCCAAAAACGCGAATATCTGCCCCGAATCGCCAGTGGCGAACTGCGCCTGCAGTCCATGGGGGTGACCGAACCCACGACCGGCACCGATACCACTCGCATCAAGACCACCGCCGTCAAGCGCGGCGACCGCTATGTGATCAATGGCCAGAAGGTCTGGATCTCCCGGGTGCAGCATTCGGATCTGATGATTCTGCTTGCCCGCACGACCCCGCTGGAACAGGTGACCCGCAAATCCGAAGGCATGTCCATTTTTCTGGTGGACCTGCACCATGCCGTCAAACACGGCATGCAGGTGCGGCCCATCCCGAACATGGTCAACCATGAGACCAATGAGCTCTTCTTCGACAACCTGGAAATCCCCGCGGAGAACCTCATCGGTGAGGAAGGCAAAGGTTTCAAATATATTTTGGATGGATTGAATGCCGAACGCACGCTGATTGCCGCCGAGTGCATCGGCGACGGTTACTGGTTCGTGGACAAAGTCACTGCCTACGCCAAGGAGCGGGTGGTCTTTGGCCGGCCGATTGGCCAGAACCAGGGCGTGCAGTTTCCCATCGCGCGCGCGCACATCAACGTCGAGGCGGCCAGCCTGATGCGTTTTGAAGCCGCCCGCCGCTTCGATGCGCACCAGCCCTGCGGCGCTCAGGCCAATATGGCCAAGCTGCTGGCCGCGGATGCCTCCTGGGAGGCGGCCAACGCCTGCCTGCAGTTCCACGGCGGTTTCGGCTTTGCCAACGAGTATGACGTCGAGCGCAAGTTCCGCGAGATACGCCTCTACCAGGTCGCACCGATCTCGACCAACCTCATCCTCTCCTATGTCGCCGAGCATGTGCTGGGCCTGCCTCGCTCCTTCTGAACACTATGACCCTCTCTCCTAGCGCTGCCCTGGCCACGTTCGCCAGCCAACTCCGTTACGAAGACATCCCTGCGCCGGTACTGCGGCGCGCCGAGGACCTGCTGCTGGATACCCTGGCATCGATTCTGGCCGGCGCCAGTGCGCGCCCGGTGCAAATCATGGCCGACTATGCTCAGACCATGGGTCCGGCTGACGGCCCCTCGGAGATCCTGGTGAACCGCCGCCGCAGCACGCCGCTTTTTGCGGCGATGGTCAACGCCGCCTCCGCACACGTGGTCGAACAGGACGATGTACACAACGGCTCCGTCTTTCATCCCGCAGCGGTAATCTTTCCGCCGGCGCTGGCCGTGGCTCAGGCACTGGGCCTGTCCGGCAAAGACCTGCTGACCGCTGCGGTTGCCGGCTATGAAGTCGGCATCCGGATCGGCGAATTCCTCGGCCGCTCGCACTACAAGATCTTCCATACAACGGCAACTGTAGGTACGCTGGCTGCTGCTGTCACGGTCGGGCGCCTGCTGCGCCTGGACCCTGAGGCCATGCTCAATGCCTTGGGTTCGGCGGGCACGCAATCTGCCGGCCTGTGGGAGTTCCTGCGCGACGCGGCGGATTCAAAACAATTGCACACCGCGCATGCCGTGGCCGCCGGCATCACTGCGGCCTATCTGGCTCGCGATGGATTTACGGGCGCGCGTCAGATCTTCGAAGGCCCTCAAGGCCTGGCTGCCGGCATGTCCAGCGACGCCGACCGCAAGCGTCTCACGGACCGCCTGGGTCAACGCTGGGCCCTCGCCGAAACCTCCTTCAAGTATCACGCATCCTGCCGCCACACGCATCCGGCCGCCGACGCCCTGCAGGCCGTCATGCGCGACAACCACCTCCAGGCCAGCGATATCGCCAGCATCGAAGCCCTGGTTCATCAGGGTGCGCTCGACGTGCTGGGCCCGGTTACTCATCCCGCCACCGTTCACCAGTCAAAGTTCTCGATGGGCACCGTGCTCGGGTTGATCGCGCTCAAAGGGCGTGCTGGACTGGCCGAATTCGACGCCGCTCTGGAAGACCCTGCCATGGCCTCCTGGCGCGAACGCACGATCATGACGCTGGATGAGGAGGTCGACCAGGCCTATCCGCAGCGCTGGATTGGCAAGGTCAAGGTTCGTACTACGGACGGCCGCGAATTGACGGCCCGGGTGGACGAACCCAAGGGCGACCCGGGCAATACGCTGTCACGCGCCGAGATCGAGGCGAAGATGCGCAGCCTGGGCCAGTATGCTGGCGCTGCACGCCCCGAAGAGTTGCAGCGTCTCATCGATGCCGTGTGGGGCATGGCCGAGCAAGCCAAAGTGGGCACGCTATTGCCCGCATGACAGATAGGCAGGCTCAGGAAAAGCGCAATGCTTGCGGTGCAACGTCGGGCTGCCGGCTGAGCTGGTAGCCCAACCACAGGCTTTGCGCGATACGTTCGGCCATCGCCAGGGCCTGCGTGGCCATCGCCTGATTGGGTTGTGCCCGGGCCGTTGCACGAAATAACGCCAACCAATGCTCGAAGAGCTCGGCGCTCAAATCCGGCAGCGCGATGTGCTTAGGCATGGGCGTGCCGCTAAAGCGCCGGGTGCGCAGCAAGATGGCCGACCAGAAGTCCGTCAACTTGCTCAAATGGGCGTCCCAATCATCAATGTGAGCATTGAAAATTGGGCCCAACCTCGCATCTGCGCGTACGCGCGCATAAAACTCATGCACCAGAGTCTGGATTTCTTCTTCCGTGCAAAGCGGTGTTTGCGACATGGCGGTAGATGACAACGAGTTCCGAACGCTTCAATAGTAGCGCTGTAGCGGGCCGGGCGCCCGGCCTCCCGTTACCGCCGCCGGCGCCTAGCTACGGGCCGCACGTTGAGCCATCACCAGTTGTGCAACCCCACCTTCGGCCAGCCCCAGCATGGTGTCTAGCTGCGCCCGTGTGAAAGTTGCCTCCTCGCCCGTTCCCTGCACTTCCACGAAAGCGCCAGCGCCCGTCATGACGACATTGACGTCCGCTTCGCAGGCAGAGTCTTCCTCGTAGTTGAGGTCCAGAACCGCGCGCCCGCCCACCAGACCGACGGACACGGCGGCGACGTGATCACGGATGGGGTTTTGCGTTAACTGGCCGCGCTCTATCAGCAATGCCACGGCGTCGGCTGTCGCGACCCAGGCACCGGTAATGCTGGCGCAGCGCGTGCCGCCATCGGCTTGCAGGACATCGCAATCCAGGTGCAGGGTGCGCTCTCCCAGCAACTTCAGGTCGACCACCGCACGCAAGGAGCGGCCAATCAGGCGCTGAATCTCCTGCGTACGGCCGCTTTGCTTGCCACGCGCGGCTTCCCGGTCGCCGCGGGTGTGCGTGGCGCGGGGCAGCATGCCGTACTCAGCCGTAACCCAGCCCTCTCCTTTGCCCTTCAAAAAGGGCGGTACCTTGTCCAGCACACTGGCCGTGCAGAGCACCTGGGTGTTGCCCGCCACCACCAGCACCGATCCTTCGGCATAACGGGTAAAACCGCGCTGCAAATGGAACGGCCGCAAGGCATCAACGGCGCGGCCATCGGGACGGGCAAAGGTATCGGGTGAGGTCAAGGCAAACTCCAGAATCATCAACAGGCGTGCATAGGGATGGATGGATTGTACGTGCGCCCTCGGGCTCTTCGGTTATTCTGCGGGCACAATCCCGCGCTTTAGGGCTTTCGCCCGGCATTTCCAGGAATATCCATCATGATTCGCAGCATGACCGCGTTTGGCAACGCCCGCGTCGATCTCGAACAAGGCTCGCTCGCTCTTGAGCTGCGCAGCGTCAACAGCCGTTTTCTCGACCTGCACTTCCGTCTGCCTGACGAACTGCGGCACGCCGAGACGCCGCTGCGTGAGCTGCTAACCGGCCAATTGGCACGTGGCAAGGTAGAGGTCCGGGTAAGCTTCACCCGCAATGCCACGGCTGAAGTCACCCAACTCGATCCGCAATGGCTGGGCCAATTGGCCGACCAACTGCAGGCCGCACGGCGCATCCTGCCTGAAGTCAGCGCCCCCCGCCTGGTCGAACTGTTCAACTGGCCCGGACAACGCATCAACGATGCCCTTGACCCGCAAATCTGGGGGGCGGCGTGCGTCCGCGCCGCTCAACAGGCACTGACTCAACTGCAGGACGGCCGAGCCCGCGAGGGCGAGCGCCTGGCTCAGGTAATGCGAGACTGCGCCGACGGCGTAGGCCGCATCGTTGAGCTGGTCGAAAGTCACCTGCCGCAATTGCTGGCAGACCATCGCGACAAGCTCGCAACCAAACTGCGGGAAAGCCTTGAGGCGGCCTTTCCGGGCGGCTTCGCTCACATCAGCGGCGCCGAGTTGACCGAGCGCGTAGCACAGGAGGCCGGACTGTTCGCGATGCGTATCGATGTGGCCGAAGAGCTTGCCCGGCTGCGTTCCCATCTCGAAGAACTCCGCCATTTGTTCAGCGAGGGTGCAGGCAAGGCAAGCGGCAAAGGCAGCGCCAAGGGCAGCGCGGGCAAACGTCTGGACTTCCTGTTTCAGGAGATGAACCGCGAGGCCAATACGCTCGGATCCAAGGCCGGCAGCCTGGAAGTCACCCGCGCCGCCATGGATCTGAAGCTGCTTATCGAACAAATGCGCGAGCAGGCGCAGAACATCGAATAAAGCATTCGCGGAGCAGGCCTGGCTCGCGCCAGGCGTGCTCCGCGCCGTCTGACAGGCAGGCGCTACGCCTGCCCGTGCCTGTTTACCAACCCCAGCAGGTACCGGCGGCCGGCCGGCCGCAATTGCGGTAGTTGACGGCAAACCAGAGCTTGCCCGCGCCACGCGGAGAAAGATCTGACTTCGCGTCGTTACGCGGTAACTCCTCGAGCGTATCGCGAGCGGTCTTGGTGGGTGTGCCGCTATCGGCGTTGGGCACCAGTTTCACACGACCCAACCGTGCCGCCGTGCGATCGCCATAGACCACGTCGGCATCGGCCAGCGCCGTCATGCGCAACGAAGCCTCGCGTGCCATGGCCGCGTAGCTGGTCGCGCTGTCTGCACGCGACAGATCTTTCTTCAGTGTGCTGACAGCGAGAATATCGGCAGCGGCGGCGGGTGCCTTCAGATTGAACGCCGACATGGGCTGCAGGCGCCCGGCCTCGGTCTCTTTGCGCAACCAGTCGCCCCACAAGAATTCCGCGAACTCTGGCAAGCCGCTATTGGTGTAGCCGATATCTCGTGTGAAGTAGACCAGTGAGCGATAGGGGTCTTCCTGCATCCCGCCGGCCTCGTTCGCGTTGGCCAGGCCCAGGCGCGTGGGCAATTGATCGACCGTAATGGCCTGATTGTTGCCATCGCGCAGCCAGGCTCGACCTTCATCGACCATTCGTTGCCAGAACGCCGCGCTGCTGGTCATATCGCTGTAATTGGCATCGACTTTGACCCAGACCTTGAGTTTGGGGCCGCCATCGGCGATCTCGCGCAATGACGAGAAGGAGTGGTGCCCGTCCGTGAGATACAGATTGCCATCCCATCCCACTACGACCGTCTTCATTGCATCGGCATTGGTGCCCGGGGCATCCTTGCAGGCAAACGTCGTGGCGTCGTCCAGGCGCGCGGCGCTCGCTTCGGCGATGGTCTGGAAATCCTGAGCGCGCGACGTCTGGCCCGTGTCTTCGCAATAATCGTCGAACTTCTTGCCGACGGTGCGGTTCAAGTAGTCCAGCATTTGCGTGGCGTTGGCCTGCCAGGTGGACCGGTTGAAATCTCCCTGCCAACGGCCAAGCTTGTAGTAGATCTGGTCGTAACCGATGGCGGCCTGTGTGGGCAGCAACTCTTCGATACGCACGGCAATCACGTCACCGGCTTTGGCGTCCAGATAGACGGTGTTGCGCGTCGGCTCCGTGCTGGCCGGCGGAGTCTGTTCGGGAGCCGTCTGTGGTGGCGTCGTGCTCACCTGCTCATCATCGTCGTCGCCACCGCCGTTGCAACCGGCCAGTACCAAGGGCAAGGCCAGCGCGGCCATCCAGCGGCGATACTGCATCCCCATACGCGATTTCGCGGCTTGCATGTCAAACTCCCTACAGATGAAAAGCCGCGAGTATGGCTACGCAGTGTTACAGGTGCATGGATGACGTCCGCTTACTGAAAGGCCGTCTCGGTAAAGGAGCGCAGCTTGCGCGAATGCAGCCTTTCCGGAGCCATTTCACTCAGAATTTCCAGGGCGCGAATACCGATTTCCAGATGCTGATTGACTTGCCTGCGATAGAAGGCGCTGGCCATGCCGGGCAACTTGAGCTCGCCATGCAAGGGTTTATCCGACACGCAAAGCAGGGTCCCGTATGGCACGCGAAATCGGAACCCATTGGCCGCCACCGTGGCGGATTCCATGTCAAGCGCAATGGCACGTGACTGCGCGAACCGCTCCACCAATTCGCCCTGGTCGCGCAGCTCCCAATTGCGATTGTCGATAGTCGCCACGGTTCCCGTGCGCATGATGCGTTTGAGGTCCCAGCCTGACAGGCCCGCGACTTCCTGGACGGCTTGTTCCAGCGCAACCTGCACCTCTGCCAGCGGCGGCACGGGCACCCAGGCCGGCAGATCGGCATCGAGCACATGATCGTCGCGCACATAGCCGTGAGCCAATACGTAATCCCCCAGGTGCTGCGAATCCCGCAGACCCGCACAGTGGCCGAGCATCAGCCAGGCGTGGGGCCGCAACACGGCGATATGGTCCGTGATGGTCTTGGCGTTTGACGGTCCCACGCCCATATTGACCAACGTAATACCGGAGTGATCGGGCCGCACCAGATGGTAGGCCGGCATCTGGGGCAGCCTTTGCCCAGCATCCGCCGTCGCCGTGGTTTCACCGCGCCGGGTGATGCGGTTGCCCGGTTCGATCAGCGCCTCGTAGTCGCCGCGCCCTTCTGCCATCATGGCTCGGGCCCGCGCGCAGAATTCGTCCACATAAAACTGGTAGTTCGTGAAAAGCACGAAATTCTGAAAGTGCGAAGGCGCGGTCGCGGTGTAATGCTGCAGCCGGTGCAAGGAGTAATCCACGCGCGTGGCGGTAAATGGTGCCAAAGGATGGGGTTCACCCTCCCGTCCGCGCCAGGAGCCGTTGACGATCGCGTCGTCAGTCACCGCCAGATCGGGCACATCGAACAGATCGCGCAAGGGCCGGCGCAGGCTGTCCAGATGCTCTCCCTCGACGTAGGTGCCCTCCGGAAATGCAAAATGCAAGGGTATGGGCGTGTCGGACTCCCCTATTTCCACCGGGACGCCATGATTCTGGAGCAACAGGCCAATCTGCTCAGTCAGATAGTCGGTAAACAGCCCAGGCTGTGTGACGGTTGTCTGGTAGCAGCCAGGCTCTGCCACATGGCCGTACGACAGCCGGGAGTCTATCGGGTCGTAGGTTTGCACGGATATCCGCAAGGCGGGGTAGCAGGCACGCACACGCCCGCTTACATTGCGCCCATGCAGCACGTCCTGAAATGCCTGGCGCAGAAATGCCGTATTGCGGTCGTAAATCTGTGTCAGCCGCTCGACGGCGGCGCGCGCATCGTCAAAACGTTCAAACGGGATGGGCTCCGGACGATAGAGGTTGGCTGCTGAATACACTGCACTCATTGGTCGTTTTCCCTGCTGCATCGCGGCCTGAGCGCCGCACGTCGCCGATTATGGCGCATCCCGTACGGCGCCCCGCCCGCCCGGAGATCCAGCCGCAAGAAACATCCTGCAGCGCATCAAAAATGTAATGAAATACTATTTCAGAACTATCCGCAGGCATCTGCTGTTAAGGTTTCGCTTTGCCGCCGGCTTATCCCTAGAGACACGTGCTCTGAAGCCATCCGTCCACACTTTGCTGTCCGAAGTGCCGCATGACTCCTCCCACGCGAAAAGACCGCGGACAATGGTCCAGATTGTCCGCACTGCTCAGCGCCCCGCTGTTGGCGCTATGTTTAACCGGTATTGCCAGCGCGACGGTGCACACCGACGTATTGGGCAATATTCAAGGCCTGAAGCTGGCCGATGAAACCACCGTCCCCACGCTGCGTGAACGTATCGTTCAAGCCGGCCTGGATAAGATAGGTACCCCTTATAGCTGGGGCGGCGACGATCCCGTTGACGGATTCGATTGCAGCGGCCTGGCCCTGTTCGTCTTCCGCGAGACCGCGGGTATCGATCTGCCGCGCACCTCGCGCGCTCAGCGTCAGGCGGGCGACAACGTCAATCGCCGTCAATTACGTCCCGGCGACCTGGTGTTTTTCGCGACCAGCCGGCGTGGTGTGACGTCGCACGTTGGTATCTATATTGGCCAGAATCAATTCGTGCACGCGCCTTCGCGCGGCGCCAAAGTCCGCGTCGATAAGCTCAGCAATAGCTATTGGTCCAAGCGCTACGTGGGCGCTCGCAGCTACCTAGAAAGCAATCCATCGCAATTGCTGGCCCAAAACGCCAATTAACGCGCGACAGGGGCGGCCTGGCCCGCCCCCTGCCCTTTAGCCTCGACCCACGAACGGCATATTCGTGGCCATGATCGTCATGAACTGCACGTTGGTGTCCAAGGGCAATTGCGCCATGCTCGCAACAGCCTGAGCGACGTGCGCGACGTCCATGCGGGGTTCGACCCGCGTCGACCCGTCCGCCTGAAGCACGCCCTGGGCCATGCGTTCGGTCATGTCGGTGGCGGTATTGCCGATGTCGATCTGACCGCAAGCAATGCCATATTGCCGGCAATCCAGCGAGATCGATTTGGTCAGACCGGTCACGCCATGCTTGGTTGCCGTATAGGCAATGGAGTATGGGCGCGGTGCGTGCGACGAGATCGATCCGTTGTTGATGATGCGTCCGCCGCGCGGGCTCTGCGCCTTCATAAGGCGAATAGCGGCCTGCGCGCATAGAAACATGCCGGTCAAATTGGTGTCCACCACCGAGCGCCAGACTTCCACAGGCAGGTCTTCAATGGGAACGGCAGGCGCACTGCGCCCGGCATTATTGAACAGGACGTCGAGACGGTCATACTCGCGCTGAATTTCGTCGAACAGCGCGCGCACGTCTGACTCCTGCGTGACGTCGGTCGGCACGACCAACGCACGCACGCCATCTTCGCCGGCGGCAATACGCGTCTGCTCCAGCGGCTCTCGCCGGCGGCCGGCCAACACCACCTTGTACCCCTGAGCCAGAAACTCCAGGGCAACGGCCCGGCCAATACCGGTACCTGCGCCAGTTACAAGCGCCACCCGTGAGCCGGGTGTGTCATTTGACTGCATTCGCTTCTCCACCAAGATTTCTCAACGCGGCCATCCTACCCCAAACCCCGCCTGCGCAATGCAAGCGGGAGTGACCAACGTCCCGCAGGGCGGGCCTTGGGCCGTGGCGCTGCGCGCCTGACGGCTGCGCCGATTTGTTATGCTTCGGGTCTCGTACCGTGCGCTTTATTTCCATGTCCGCTCATTCCGGCAATGTTTTCATGGTCGTCGCCCCGAGTGGCGCCGGCAAATCCAGCCTGGTTCGCGCCCTCCTCGACCGCGACCCATCCATCATGCTGTCCATTTCCGCTACGACGCGCGCACCGCGCCCCGGCGAGCAGGACGGCCGCGAATATCGTTTTGTCACGCAAGAAGCGTTTACCGCGCTGCGCGCCGACAACCGGTTGCTTGAATGGGCTGAAGTCCATGGCAATTTCTACGGTACGCCACGCGACCTGATCGATGAAGCCACCGCCGCCGGCCGAGACGTCCTGCTCGAGATCGACTGGCAGGGTGCCCGGCAGGTCAAGCAGCGCTATCCGGGCGCAATCGGCATTTTCATCCTGCCGCCATCGATCGAAGAACTCGAGACGCGCCTCAAGGCACGGGGCCAGGATTCTGAACAAGTGATATCGCGCCGATTGCTGGCGGCGGGCGGCGAAATCGCGCACGCGCCGGAATGCGAATATGTTATTATTAATCAAGAATTTAGCGTAGCCCTGTCGGAATTGATGCAAGTCATCAGTGCCGCGCGGCTGCGTTTTTCATCTCAGGCAGTGCGAAATGCAAGCTTGTTTGCCCAACTTGGCATTCCGGCTTCGCACTAAAAAACGCCCTGTTCCTAACGTCAGCTATCCACCAGGTAATTCCATGGCCCGCATCACTGTCGAAGATTGTCTGAACCAAATCCCTAACCGATTCAAGCTCACGCTGGCTGCGACCTACCGCGCCCGCGAGCTGGCGCAAGGCCATGCCCCGCGCCTGGACAGCAAAGACAAGCCGACCGTGACTGCCCTGCGTGAAATCGCCTCCGGCCTCACCGGCCTGGAAATGCTGCGTAAAGTCCCGACCTGATCGCGGCCGGGGAGGCGGCTAGCATGGCTTTTCCCGGACTGAAGTATGCCTCTTCAGGTCTACTCGCAGCGCTTCGCGCAGGCTCGCGCCTGGGCCGGCGCGGCGGCAAAAAGGCGCGCAATCGTGCCGGGTCATCCTCTGCGCCGCAGATCGATGACACATCCGAAATTAGCCCTCCCCCCATCGCCTCGCTGGCGCCCCTGACCGAGATCATCAATACCTATCTCGAGCCCAAGGACGTCGAGCGGGTGCGCGAAGCCTATCGCTTCGCCGACCAGGCCCATCTGGGGCAGTTTCGCGCCTCAGGCTCAGCATACATTTCGCACCCCATCGCGGTCACGGAGATCTGCGCCGGCTGGAAGCTGGATGCCAATGCGCTGTCGGCTGCCTTGCTGCACGATGTGATCGAGGACCAAGGCGTCGCCAAGCAGGAACTGGCCGAACGCTTCGGCCCCGAGGTGGCCGAACTGGTCGATGGGCTGTCCAAGCTGCAACGCCTGGACTTCGCTACCAAGGCAGAGCAACAGGCCGAGAGCTTTCGCAAGATGCTGCTGGCCATGGCGCGCGACGTGCGCGTCATTCTCATCAAGTTGGCCGACCGTCTGCACAACATGCGCACGTTGGACGCGGTCAACCCTGAGAAGCGCCGCCGCATCGCACGCGAAACCCTCGACATCTACGCACCCATCGCCCACCGCCTGGGCCTGAACCTGCTTTTCCGTGAGCTGCAAGACCTCTGTTTCGCAGCCATGTACCCCAATCGCTATCAGGTGCTGTACAAGGCCGTGCTTGCCGCACGCGGCAACCGGCGTGAGGTCATCAGCAAAATCGAGGACTCGGTGCGCGCCGCATTGCCGGCTGCCGGCATCGAGGCCGAGGTCACCGGCCGCGAGAAAACCCTGTTCGGCATCTATCGCAAGATGGCCGACCAGAAGAAAACCTTCTCCGAGGTTTTAGATATCTACGGCTTCCGGGTCATCGTGCATACCCTGCCCGAGTGTTATCTGGCGCTTGGCACCTTGCATCAGCTCTACCGTCCGGTACCGGGCAAGTTCAAGGATTACATCGCCATCCCGAAGGTCAATGGCTATCAATCCTTGCACACGACGCTGGTCGGACCTTACGGCACGCCCGTGGAGTTTCAGTTCCGCACGCGCGACATGCATCACATCGCCGAAGAAGGCGTCGCGTCGCACTGGCTCTACAAGGACGCCGACCTCACGCTCAACGAACTGCAGAAACGCACGCACCAATGGCTGCAGTCCCTGCTGGACATTCAGAGCCAGACCGGGGATTCGGGCGAGTTCCTCGAGCACGTGAAGGTCGATCTCTTCCCTGATGCGGTGTATGTCTTTACGCCTCGTGGCAAGATCATTGCGCTGCCGCGCGGTGCCACGCCGGTGGATTTTGCCTACGCCATTCATACGGACATCGGCAACCAGGCGGTCGCAGCCAAGATCAATAGCGAGTTCGTTCCCCTGCGCACCGAACTGGCCAGCGGCGACACCGTCGAGATCATCACCTCACCCGCCTCGCGCCCGAATGCCCAATGGCTCAATTACGTGCGCACCGGGCGTGCGCGCTCCGAGATCCGGCATTTCTTGCGCACGGTGCGCTATGAAGAGTCCGTCGCCTTTGGCGAGCGGTTGCTGGTGCAGACCATGCAAGAGCTGCATCTGCCCATGCCGCCGGCCGACGACCCGGTTTGGGACAAGCTGGCGCGCAGCACCGGCGCCACATCACGCGACGAAATCCTGGCCGACATCGGCCTGGGCAAGCGCCTGGCCGCCGTCGTGGCACGCCGCTTCGCCCCGGAGCATGATCTGGTGGCCACCACCGCCGCGGCCGTCGACGAAATCATCTCCGCGCGCGCGGCCCCTATCTTGATCCAGGGCAATGAAGGTCAGGCCGTTCAGCTTGCACCGTGCTGCGGCCCGCTGCCTGGCGACCCCATCATCGCGGGCATGCGCCTGGGCCACGGCCTGGTCGTGCATACCGCCGACTGCCCGGTGGCGGCGCGCCAGCGCCTGCGCGAGCCCGAACGCTGGGTCACGGTCGCCTGGGACAAGCAAACGGCCAAGCACCTGGCCACACGGCTGGACATCATCACGCGCAACGAACGCGGCGTGCTGGGGCGCATCGCCGCCGAAGTCACGGCGGCCGATGCCAACATCGTCCAGGTGACGATGCATGACGATGCGGTCTCGACGGTATCACTGCACCTGACGGTGCAGGTTGATAGCCGCAAACATCTGGCCCAAGTCATTCGCGCCATCCGGCATGTGCCGCAGGTGCAGAAGATTGTCCGCGTCAAGGGATAAGCCACTATGGCCCGGCACCGCCGGGCCATAGTTCTCTGGGCGCTGCCCTCCTGTGCCTGCTCCCACCCCAGCCGCTGCCTCGACGACTGCGGCGCGTTCCTCTTAGGCCACGTGCTGCAGGAAGTCCCGCAACCGCTGACTCGGCGGGTCGCTCAACAGGGCCTGCGGCTTGCCATCATGAGCAATTTTGCCGCCATCAATAAACAGAAGCCGACTACCCACCTTGCGGGCGAACTCCATCTCGTGGGTGACGACGACCATGGTCATACCCTCGACCGCGAGATCGCGCATGACCTTCAATACTTCGTGGCGCAACTCGGGATCCAGCGCTGAGGTGGGTTCGTCAAAGAGCATGAGCTTGGGTTTGATGGCCAGGGCCCGGGCGATCGCCACGCGCTGTTGCTGACCGCCCGACAACTCGGCGGGGTAGTGGTCCATACGCTCGGACAGGCCCACCTTGCCGAGCAGTTCGCGGGCCACCTGGCGGGCCTCGTCGCGGCTGGTCCCTCGCGTGTGCAGCGGCCCGAACATGACGTTCTCCAGCGCTGTCATCTGCGGAAACAGATTGAACTGCTGGAATACCATTCCGGCCTCGCGCCGGATGGTGCGCACGTCCTCGGACGATCCAAGCACACTGATGCCGTCGACGTGCAGATCGCCACCGTCGATGGTTTCCAGCACGTTGATACAGCGCAAGAACGTAGATTTCCCCGAGCCGGACGGCCCGACCACCACCACGACCTCACCGGCATCGACGTTAACTGTAATCCCATTGAGGACGACCGAATCGCCAAAGCGTTTGGTGACGTTCTTGAATTCGACCATGCTCATAGTATGCGCATCCTCTTCTCTAGCAGCCGCAAGCCCAGGGCCATCAGGCCGGTAAGAATCAGGTAAACCACCGCCACCGCTGACCAGATCTCCACGGCGCGAAAGTTGCTGGCCATGATCTCCTGGCCCTGACGGGTCAATTCGGCCACACCGATGACGATGAACAGCGAAGAATCCTTCAGGCTGATGATGCACTGATTGCCCAGCGAGGGAATCATGCGGCGGAAAGCCACCGGCCCAATAATGTGAAAAAGAATCTTGGAAAACGGCAGTCCCATCGCCTGGCCAGCTTCCTTGAGGCCGCGCGCCACCGAGAGCAAGGAGCCGCGCACGATTTCGGCAATGTATGCGCCCGAGTTGATGATCAGGGTTGCGATCGCGGCCGTCTCGGCCTCGACCCGCATACCCGGCAGCAATAACGGCAACGCGAAGTAAATGAACATCACCTGCACCACGATGGGCGTACCACGGATCACGGCGACATACACCTGCGCCAGAATCGCCAACGGACGCGGCCCGTAGGCACGGGCAACGCCGGCCAATGCCCCAAGAATGAAACCGCCGACCAGGCCGCACAAGGTGATCTTGACGGTCATCAATGTGCCGTCAAGCAAATTGGGCAAGGCGTCCCAGATTACTGATACGTCAAAATTCACGCTTCCCCCTTTCTGGCGGAAAAAACATGGCCGCCGGCGAGACCTGCCCGCAAGCGGCCAAAGGTTCTTTCAGATCAGCGCATCAGGGCGCCTTGCCGAACCACTTGGTATAGATCTTGTCGTATTCGCCGTTAGCCTTGAGGGTGGCCAACGCCTTGTTGACCTGCGCCACCAGGTCGCTGTCCTTGGGGAAGGCGATGCCATAAAAATCGCCGCTCTTGACGGTACCCACGACCTTCACGCGGCCCTTGCCAGCCGTATTGGCGTAGTACTGAACATTGGGCGTGTCATGCACGGCGGCATCGACGCGGCCGGTGGCCAGCTCAAGGTAGGCGTTGTCGATATTGGGAAAGAGCTTGAGCTTGGCGTCTGGCACCTGCGCCTTGAGGAAGTCCACCGTTGCGGTGCCCGTCTTGACGGCGACCGTTTTGCCGGCCAGATCCTGTGCCGTCTTGATATTGCTGGTCTTTTCAGGGACAAGGATAGCCAGGCCGCTTTCATAATAGGGATCCGAGAAGTCGATCACCTTCTTGCGATCGTCACGGATGGTGATCCCGGCCAGCGCAGCATCGATGTTTTTGGTTTGCAGGCCCGGGATGATGCCGTTGAAGTCCATGGGTTGCAGTTTGTACTTGAGATTGAGCTCTTTGGCGATCGCCGCCCAGAGATCAACGTCAAAACCCGTGTAAGTGTTGCCCTGCTTGAACTCGAACGGCACAAATGCCGTGTCGGTGGCTACGATCAACTCCTTACCCTGAGGCGCCGCGGCAGATATCGAACCAAACATCGTGACGGACAGCCCAACGAGGGCAGCCGCGACTTTACTTTTGATCATAGATTTCTCCTGTGGATTCAACAGGCTACGCCCATACTGCCTGGCGAGCCAAGTCTGGGCGCCAGGTGCCGGACCAAAATCCAGGCCTGCAACTGGCTTGCGAACGATCTTAACGCAACACTTCCCCGTGGCACAGCCGCAGATAGAAATTACAATGCAACTCCCATCCCAATCACCCGGGGGCAGGCTGTGGCGTTCAATCCCATCACCATCGAGGGAGACCGGCGGCAGGTCGGTCTGGAGCTCGGCAAGCTGGCGCGCGCCATCATGCCCGCCTATCTGGATCAAAGCAGCACTTGAGCTGCTTTACGTCCCTGGCGTGGCCACGGCTTCCTGCAAGGCCTGGGCCAGGCCGCTCGCGCCGCCCTGCCCGCGATCTGGCAGGAGCTCGAAGGCCTGGCCGAAGGCTTGCGCATGCCGCTCGAAGACGTGCTCCTGTGGAACTGCCGCGGTGATCTACTGCGCAAAACCTCCGATGGCTGCACCTCGCTGGCCTGGCGCGATCCCGATGGCAACTGCTGGATGGCCCATAACGAAGATGGCGACCCCTATCTGCGGGGCCGTTGCCGCATCGTCGACGTCCATCTCGACGATGCGCCAGGGTACGTCAGTTTCTACTATCCCGGCTCATTGCCGGGCCACACCTTCGCCAGCAATCGGAATGGTTTGACGCAGACCATCAACAATGTACGCTTGCGTCAACGGCAGATGGGCGTGCCGCGCATGCTGGTGGCACGCGCCGTACTCGATTGCACCAGCCTGCAGGAGGCCCTGGACCTGCTGCAGACGCTGCCGCGGGCGGGGGGTTTTCATCACACCCTGGGCTCGGCCGCAGAGGGCCGGATGTTCAGCGTCGAGGCCACGCCGGCGCAGTGCGCCGTACACGAAATCCTCAAAGGCTATGTGCATGCCAACCACCTGATCCAC
Source organism: Bordetella holmesii (assembly GCF_020735985.1). Taxonomy (NCBI): domain Bacteria; kingdom Pseudomonadati; phylum Pseudomonadota; class Betaproteobacteria; order Burkholderiales; family Alcaligenaceae; genus Bordetella; species Bordetella holmesii. The sequence continues at coordinate 1,353,477 of NZ_CP085973.1, read as the reverse complement.
CCCGGCAGCCCGCCCCAGGTCATCAGCGACTCATCGGCCAGCCGGCAACGCCAGGCCGAGTACCTGTTGGACGCCTGGCGCGGCAGCGCCAGCGGCACCGACCTCGTCGCCGCCCTGCTCGACAGTACCGGGTCGCTGCCGCTGCTGCGCACCGACCCGAACGATCCTGACGAAGAAAACACCCTGGCCACCGCGCTCTTTGCGTTAGCTGAAGGCAACGTCACGCTCAGCCTGTATGACCGTTGCCCGACGTCGATGCTGACGCTGACAATCAGCGGCACAGACGATTCTGCCCTTTAAAAAACGAAGGAGGTACTCAGGTACCAAAGAGGTTTTTTCGGCAGCGGCGACCACATGGCGCGTGCATACGTCGCCGATAGGTTCCAGTACGGGGAACTCAGCCGAACACCAAGTGCCCAACCGGCCATGCTCACGGCGGCTGTGTCCTGGTTGTTCTGCAGCCTGCCCACATCCAGGCCCGCAAAGGGCGTCAAGCTCACGCCGGCCAGCCGTGGCCAACGCACAGGCAGCGATACGGTGTTTGACCAATAAACACCTTTGTCGCCACTTTGCGAGGTCATGCGGCTGAAGCCGTGGACGGTGTACTCGTCACCCAGCGTGAGCTGGTAGCTGTTGAGCAAAATCTGGCGCGAGTACTGAAAACCCAACTGAGACTGAACGCGCAGCGCCTGCCCGCCAGGCGCAAAGCTACCCTGCCAGGACACGATAGCGTTGACGCGCGACGCATAGCCGCGGGCATTGACCGCGTCGAAGGCAGAATACTGGCCGTTGTTCAGGCCCAAGCCTCGATTCCAGGACAGGTCGGCGAACATGGCCTGACGGCCGCGCTGCACGCTCCACTGCAGACCCAGCGTGCCATCGCTGTAATGCTTGCTACTGACATCCAGCCTTGTCTGCGCCAGATAGTTCTTGTTCTGGCGAGACTTCAGTGCGCCGTACAAACTGAACTGCGACGTCGCGTCGCGATAAACGGTACGCGTGATCCGCAGACTCACATTGCGCGAGTTGCCTGCGGACTGGTAGGCCAGTCGGTGCGCACGCAGCAAGTTCTTGTAGCTGCTGTAGCCGGCCTGAAGGTCGATGCGGGTATAGCCTAGCGGGATGCGATACGACAAATCATAGGACTGTTCGCCATCGCTGCCGGCGTCTGAAAAGTAACGCCGGCTGGCAAACAGGTTGAGGCTGTCGCTGATCCCCAGCAGATCGCCCGTGCCCACCGATAGGCTGTACTTATCACGCCCCTGTTGCGGCGTGCCCAGGCCGGAGTTGTCTGCCCCTATCGAAAACCGGGCCCAGGCCGCGCGCTCGACACGGAGATCGAGATAGGAGTAGCCATACTCTTCAGCGGGCGCAATCGTCACCGTGACCTGTTTGAGGCCATTGTTCATGTTCTCAATGGCTTGGTCCAGGTCACGTATGTTGAGCGGCGACCGCCACCAATTGGGGATGGCCCAACCCACCATGGCGCGATCGCGCAGCGTCTGAAGCGGCTTGCCATTGATGCGCCATCCCTTGATGCGCCCCCAGTTGACTTTCAACTGCAGGCGCCCATTTTTCAAGGCCGGCTCCAGCAGCGCAATGTTGGAGGTGACATAACCCAACTCATACAGCCTCGCCGTCAACAGACGCACAAGGTTGAACAGCCCCTGATTATCCAAGGGACGATGCAAAAACTCCCGGGCCAGCGTTTGCGCGTCAAACAGGACCGGTTGCGTGCCGAAATCCAGATCCACCCCCGAGACGGCCACAGTATGACCAGGCCTGGTGAGATCCGGCGCGGGCGTGGTCTCGGGCGCTTCGATCGTGCTGCCGGGCGGCTGGCTGAGTGCGCGGTCGATCTGCCGCTGCTGTTGAGCGCGTTGCAGGCGATTGTGTTCGAAATCGAGGTCGCGTTGACCCGGGGTGAGCGGCTGTTGCCCATTGGGCGCAAAAAGGGGATGCGACGATTGCGCCAAAGCAGGCCCTGCCGCAGACAAGCAGGCCAAGCTTGCAGCCACTGCCAGGCGTGGGTGCCGCCCCTTAAAGGGGATCTCAATCATAGGTCAATGTGACGTTGTAGACGACCCGCAAAGGTCCGGCCTGCACGTCTTTCTTGAGTTGGTAATAGCGCGCGCGCAGCGGGATATCGATCTGGACGCGCTCCTCGGTGCGCTTGGCTTCGTCCAGTGGACGCGCCATGGAGAACTCCCAGGGGGTGTCGCCCGAGGCATCCTTGAGCAACTGCACGCCCACGCCCTTGGCTTCCATGTCATCCGGCAAACCCACGCCGGCCATCATTTCATAGACATGCTGAGGCATGATGGACAGTTTGGCGCTCGGCCCGCCATAACATGAGACGGGGACATTGAAGGATGTTTCGCCTAGCGTTGACCCCACACCTTTGAAATCCGCTCGCCTTACGTTTGGCAGAGTTTGCGTGATGTTCTTGTAGCTGCAACCTTGGGGTAACACCGACAGGCGCGAGATTCCAGTACTCATCATGACGGAACTACGACCCAGGATGTGCCGCTCGCCTCTGAACACAAGCACCCACTTGACCGTGAAGATGTTCTGCCTTCCTCCGCCTATCAAGCGTTTGCCGGGCTTCGTAACTTGCGCGATTTTGGTGATGAGATAACTGAGTTCTTGATCAGTTGGCGAAGACAGCGTTATCGTCCCATTGAAACCACCCAAAAGGGTTCCGTTCGTGCCGATCACCCACTCCTTCTTGCCGGCGGAGAGCATTTCCTTGTGGGCAGAAACCACCTGCAAGGCAACGCCTATCTCGTCGGTAATCCCCGGTAGCCTGATCATCACGCCATACGGGCTGTCCACCTGAGGATAGTCACTACTGGCTTCCATCACGAACTCCACCCGCCCGTTCTGGATCAGATCATCGATCAGATCATCGTCGTCAGTGACCTCTTCACCGACGGTGTACTCACAAAATCCTGCCAGCACGCTGTGAGAGAAGGTGGTCGGGGTAAGTTTCGTGCCCAATGGCGTTTCCGGCGTCACACGCACCAACATCCCCTGCGGTGGGCTGATAAAGTTGCTGGTCGTCTCGCACTGAACAGGAGGCCCGTCGAACATTGCAAAAGCCGGACGCGCCCATGTGAGTAAGGTAATACTGAGGGCGATCAACTTCGTAAGAGGTGAATCAAGGAGTCGCATGGTTAAGCTCACATTGCATAACGATCCGAGGCAATCTGCCCTCGCCTCTCGTCGTGTTGTCGTCCAACCGATAAGGGGTGATACAGACACTGCCATCGCGCAGGCGGACGTGAACCTCGCCCTGGTCTGGCAGACCGCGCAACAGTGCGCGCCCACCCTGACCGCTGGTGCCCAGTGTGTTGCCTTTGCTGTCGGTAATGGGGCTGCCGAATGGCAGGCGTTCGCGCGCCCCTGAATCGACCAACAGCAGCGCTGAGCGCTCGCGCCGCGTCTTGAATACCAACGGCACCACGGCACCGGCGCGCGGCACGGCCTCCTCCACGGTCGACTGCAATTCGACATCGAGCGGCAGATTCTCGGGAGAAAGCTGCACCTCGTTGAGCGAATAGGGCGACAGGCCCACCAGACCGTAGCCACGCGCATCGACCGTGGCGTTACGCGTATTGGCAATGGCCGCGCCGCCGGCGTCCCGGGCATCGATGAGCCCCACGCTGTCAGACAGTGTCTGGCCCAGGGTCACCCCCCCACGATGGGCCACCAGCCCCCCGCTGCCGTTGACAAACACCTGGCTGCCAGACGGCTGTTGCGTGAAGGCACCCGCGATCTGCCCGTAACGCCCCAGGTAGTTGGCACTCAGGCCATACGTCGTGCTGCGGTCGGCGTTGCGGGTGACATCCAGTCCGTAACTCAGCGCCCTGCTCTGGCCGACGGTGCCCTCATAGGAGACGCGCTCATTGCTGCCCCGGTTACGGGTGCGCAACACGCTCGTGCGCAGCGAGCCTGACGAGGCATCGCTCGACAGCGGGATGGAAAAGTTCAGCATGACCTGACGGTCGGGCCCGAAGCTGCCATTGCTGAACGAGGCCGACAGGTAAACGCCTACCCCTTTGACTCGCGTGCCGTAACCCAATTCCCACTGGGTCTGCCGCGCGGTCGAGCGCCAGTAATTGCGCAGCGCGCCGGACATATACAAGCTGCCGTAGGCGCCCAGAGGCTGGCTGACCGCCAGACTGAATTCTCCTCGCGGCCTGCCTGGACGCAGGGGGGTGAATTGCCGCGCCAGGCTATCGGATAACGTCCAAAACCCCTCTGACGAGTATCGCAAGGTCGCCAGGCGCACCACCGTACGGCTCGATTCCAGCGTTTTGCTATACGAGAGGCGATAGCTCGTCCCGTAGAAACTGTTTTGCCGCACCGGCCGGGCGTAGGCCCATGTTGTATCCAGACTCAGCGCTCCCACCGGGGTGTTGAATGCCGCGCCCAGGGTCATGGCGGCATAGGTTTTGTGAGCGCCCAACAGCCCGCCATAGAGATTGACGCCATCCTGAAGACCCCAGCGTCCGCTGGCCTGCGCCACCCAAGGTGCCGCGGCGGCCTGCAAGCCACGAGCGTAGCGCCCCGCCGTCAGGGCGTATTGCAGTTGCCCCTTGCGGATCAGTCGCACCGCATTGCCAAACGGCACGACAAAGCGCTGCACGGCCCCGTTGGCTTCGGTAACGATGACGGTCAGGTCTCCGCCATAGCCGATGGGCGAATAGTCGTCGATGGCAAAAGGCCCCGGTGCCAGACTGGCCTGGTAGATGACGTTGCCACCCTGCAGTATCTTGATGCTGGCCTGGGTGGCCGCGACTCCACGCACGGTGGGTCGATAGAGCCGTTCCGAGTAAGGCAGCATGGCCGGGTCGCTTGCCAGCGTGAAGCCGCGCACCTGATACGGGCTGAAATACTCGGAGCCAGCGTAGATATCTCCCAGCACCAGGCGGGCGCGCCAGGAAGGGATGTCGGTTTGCAAGGTGCTGCGCTGCGAACGCAACTCGCGGCGGCCGCCCGCAAGGCTGAAAAACGCGCTATTGCGAAAATACCAGCCGCCCACATTCAAACCGCTGTCGAACAACCCGCTGAAGGACTGAAACGACGCGCCGCGGGAGTCATAGCGGCTGTAGCTATAGCTGTAGTTACTGCGAAACGCCGTAATGCCCTCCTGCCATCTTTCCGGCGGAATGTCGCGCTGGTAACGATTGCGCACGTAGGCCTGAGGCACGCTGAAACTCAACTGCGCCGTGGCGTAGTCGAAGCTCTCGACGCTGTCGGGATAGATGTCTCGAACGCCCACGCAGGCACCGGCAGCCAGTTGCGCGCGCAGTGCCGGATCCAGCGCGTCCAGGTTCACGCCCAGCCTATACAACTGGTCGTGATCCAGGCACGCCAATGCATCACTGTCGTGAAGCGAAGCGGAGGCGGCCGCCTTGAAGCGCACCCGCATCGGCACGCCGCGCTCGCCATTGATGACCACCTCGACCTGGTGCAGACCGGGCGGCAAGACGTTGCGCCGCGCAAACCTGCGCAAGTCCGCGTGGCTCGCCGAGCCCCACAGCATGCGGGGATCAAACTGCAGCTCGGCCTGTTGCTGCGCAGCGGGTGCTGCCGAGGAAAACAGCGCCAATAATCCGGCGCTCAGCAAGGTCGGAGACAACGGCGGGCGTCTCGTCCTGGCGTAGTGATTGTCAACCATCATCCGAACCGGGCCGGCTATTGCTTGCCCACCTCCTTCTCGAAAAAGAAGATGGCTCCCAGATCGCTGATGGAGGCGTAACGGATGGAGGCCGGCCGGGCTGCGCCCAGGTCCAGCGTGGCGCTGGCAAAAGGCGCGATCATCATCGAGGGATACCGCTGCGTGGGGTGCTCCTGCGGGCCATAGGAGGCCTCTCGCAGGTTTATGTAGTACGGCGTGGGGTTGCTTATCAGAAGCTTGCCGCCTGGCGCGATGCGGAACGTCAAATCGCTGGCCGCGTTGTCCGCCGAGCCCTTCAAGCCCTTGGGCCGGAAGAACATCTTCAGGCGGGTCCGCACGCTGATCTGCAGAATGCCGCCCGAATCCTCCACGCCGTCGGCCTTGGGGGGCACATCCAGTACGTTGAGCCAGAACAACGACTCGCGATCCTGGGGCAATGCCTGCCCGCCATCAGTATGAAAAATACGCAAGGCCTGGCCTTTGCCAGGCTCCACCCGCGCCAGTGGGGGGGTGAGGAAAAACGGCACGTTCATCTGATCGGGAGTCGCGTCGGCGCGGCCGTCGTCGATCCACGCCTGCATGAGCGAAGCGACCGTACCTTCATTGCTCATCTTGACGACCACTTCGGGCGCGCCTGCCTTGTAGACCACGCGGGTGCCTTCGATCACCAGACTGGCCTGCACGCTGGCGACCCACCCGATACTCAGCACAGCCGCGCAGAGCCCGCGCGCGCGCGCCTGCCATATCCTTGCGCGTGTGGCGCGCACAACCTCGCCCAGGGCGCCTTGAGGGCGCCGTTTGAAAATACTCATTGTCAGAACCCAATAGCTGAGTCGCCTGTCACCGCGCTGCTGCGAAGGGCGACGCTTTCAGGAAGGGATGTCAGCCGCAGCCACTTGCTGTCAGCTGGCCTATTCGGGTCAGGGGTACATCACCGAGAACTGGACCGTCGTGCCGACGTGGCTCGCTGCGATCGCGCCATCAGATATTCGCTTGTAGCGGGCGATGAATCGCGCATCGGCCTTGTTATCCGTCACTCGGAAGGTGTTTCCTGCAATCGCCTTTTGCATGTCGGGCGTACTACCCATGGGAATCTGCACACCGTCCAAGCCGGCAAGCTCGATACGCAAATGGTCGAGGCGCGTGGCGCCGACTCCCGCTTGCGGGATGGGCGTGGCGGCCGTTGCCAGTTGATACGGAATCAAGGTGTGCGAGTCATAGTCAGTCGTGTGCCCAGGCTCGAAGTAAATATGAACGTTCTGCCCATTGATGGCCGCCGGGCATTCGCTCAAGCGGATAGTGAAAACCGTGGCCCCGGCGGTGTCATTGACATGCCGGATCGCGGCGGTGGAGATCTTGGGCAGGCGGACCGCGATGTCCGCAGGCGGTTCGGCGTCTTCTATCTTGCAGGTGGTGTCGATGATCTCGCCGCGGATGGTGATGGTGCCGTCCGAGGCAAGAGCGCCTGCGCTCATTGCCAGGAGCAGGCATGTCCTGTTGCAGCCAGTGATCCCATGCCTGGCGGGCGTAGCCGGGGTGTTGGTAGAACCACAGCTGTTTGAGCTCATCGCGCATCAGATAAGCGGTGAGCAAAGGCTGGTTGGCCTGGAGCAACTCGTCCAACTTTACCGATTGGCACGGATCGAGGTTTTTGCGATTGCGCAGCAGTAGCCAGCGACTGGACTTGATCACCCGGCGGGCCGGCTTGTCGTGCCGCAACTGGTTCGCTTGGTCTACACGCACCCGGTCTATCACTTCACGGCCGTACTTGGCCACGACGTGGAACAGGTCGTAGACGATCTCGGCGTTGGGGCAGTTGGCCTGGATCTCCAGCTCATAGGCCGTCGTCATGTCGATCGCTACGGCCCGGATCTGCTGGGCAACTCCTGTTGGCAGTTGTTCGAAGAAGGCTCTGGCCGTCTCGCGCGAGCGGCCATCACCGATCCATAGCACCTGACGGCGGATCGGATCGACAACGACCGTGGCATAACGATGGCCCTTGTGTAGAGCGAACTCGTCCATCGCTAGGTAGTGGATCTGGCTCCAGTCCGGCTCTTGGATCGCCCGTCGCAGCAGGGCCTTGTCCAGCGCCTTGACCGTGTGCCAACCCAGTTGGAAGAAGCGCGCCACGGCCAGAATGTTGCTGGACTCAAGCAACTGGCTGACCGCCTCGGCCAGCCGGTCGGTCACTCGCTGGTAACGGCCCAGCCAGCTCAGCCTCTCCAGATGCGGTCCACCGCACTGCTCGCACCAGACCCGCCGACGCGGCACTACCAGCGTCACTCGCAGCGCCATTAGCGGCAGATCCCGCACCCGGCGCGTGGTCGTCTCATGCACCTGCCGACATCGGTTGCCGCAGTGCTCGCAGTGCATCGTTCGCGCTGAAGGCTTCAGGTAAATCGTGACCGTCCGGCTCTCACCTTCAGGCCACACGACCCGCTCCACCCGATAACCTTCCCACCCACCCAACCTCTCGATCGTCTTGCGGTCCAGCATGATCCCGGCCTTGATCCTTGAAAAATCAAGGATCAAGCGTAACGGCAATCAAGCACGGCTCCACGCTATTCCGCGATGAACCAAAAAAAGGCGGAAAAGGGAAGATCCCTTTTCCGCCAACCAGGCAAAGCCCCTGCCTACTTCGCTGTCCTATAGGAGATACGGTAGTTCTTGCCGCCGACGTCCTCGACCTTGAGAAGGAACTTCTGCTCCGCCCCTTGGGCAGGCTTGCTCGTCAAGAGCTTGCCGTCGAGCTTCATCAGTTGCTCGCGCCGCGTGATGGTGACGGTTTCAGGTCCATTGGGTCCGGTAAACGTCAGCGTGACGGGTTTGGCAAGCTTGCCTCCTACATCCTTCATGAGGTTGATCTCGGACACCTGCTTCTGTGCGACCTTGACCTGCTCCTGGACGGCATACCGGCCGCCTTGCGGTTGAGGCTTGATATTTGGTCGGGCCGCCGCCGCTTTGGCCTTGGGCTTAGGATCGACCTTTGGCGCAGGTTTGGGACCGGCATCAACCTGGTCCGCTACGGGAGGCGCCACCAATTTCGGCGGCTGCGACACCGGGGTGGACACCGCAGGCACCTCCGGCTCCGGATTCACCACTTTGGCATGCTGAACCTTGGGAGTCGTCGTGAGAGTCGCCTTTTCGGTCTTGATTACCTTGGTCTTGACCACCGGCGCCGGATGTCCGGGGTCGACCCGTTGCGCATACTGAACCTTGGGGGTCGTGGTAACCGTCGCGGTTTCGGTCTTGACGACCTTGGTCTTGACCACCGGCGCCGGATGTCCGGGGTCGACCCGCTGCGCGTATTGAACCTTGGGGGTCGTGGTGACCGTCGCGGTTTCGGTCTTGATGACCTTGGCCTTGACCATCGGGGCGGGATGTCCGGGGTCGACCCGCTGCGCGTACTGAACCTTGGGGGTCGAGCTAACCGTCGCGGTCTCCGTCTTGATGACCTTGGTCTTGACCACCGGAGCAGGATGACCAGGGTCGACCACCTTGGCGTGGTGGACGTCACGCGGCGGCGTGATGGTCGCCGTTTGGGTATTGACGACTTTGGTTTTCACCACTGGCGGAGCATGTTCGACCACGTCCTGCTTGTTCAGCTTGTCACGCAGTTTTTCTACCGCCGGCTTCAGTGCGACAGACAGCGCGGACTCCCCGCCGGCGTAGTACTCTTCCCGCGTGACAACGCGCTGCTGCCCGACGTCGGTATTGAGATGCCCCGCAATACCCTGGGCCGCCGCGACATGGGACGCCTTGCCCACAGCAATCGTAGCGTTGTTGGTCGCCTCCACATGGTCTCGTGCATCGCGCCCATACTCGATGGTCACCATAGGTAAGCCGGTCGTCGGGTTGATGGCACCCGATCCACCAGCCTTGCCACCATCTTTGTCTATTTTGTCCTTGAGCTGGCTGGCGTTGATCTTGCCACCGGCGTTGACGCGGCCATCCGCACTGACCAGATGGGCGCCCGTGACATCCAGGTTGCCCCCCGAAGTGAGCGTCAGGCTCTTGCCTGCTTGTATGCCGGCCTGTTCTCGAACGACCTTGGCATTGTCGTGATGCTCCTCACCGGTCAGGCCTACCGTGACCGAGGCCGAACCGATGGTCTTGGTGTTGACCCCTGCCACCGCCCCGGCCGTCCAAGTGCCGCCCTCCTGCTTGCGTTGAATGTCGTCCTGCACGCTGGTGATGCGCGTGTTGCCGCCGACATCAATCTTGGCTTTATCCTGCACGGTTATCCGTGCGCCTGACAGCGCGAGGTCGCCCGCGGTTCGAATACTGACCTCGCCCGCCGCTATGTTGGCATTCTGGTAACGGGTGCTGTTTTCCGTACTGACGGTGTGCGAACCCGACAAGGTAGCGGACACGCCGGCTCCGGCCGCCCCGAGCGCGGCGTTGACGCCGCCGTTGATCGACGCCGAAAGCGTCAAACCATGATCTTCGCCATGACTGACCGTACGGGACTGCGCAGCCCTGAGCGACACATCACCTTTGGCATCGAGCGTGACGCGATCGCCGCCTTTGAACTGCGTACCGGCCAGAGTGATGTCGCCTTTGTTGGCCGCCAACGAGATATTGCCACCGAAGGTCTGTGTGCTCTCCCGGGTTTCGGTGCTGGTTTGGTGACCCCACTCAGCGCCGGCCTTAGCGGTACCGGTCAGTGAGCCGGTGTCGCCCAACAACAATTGCGTGGTCTCTGTTGCCGCCATGGCCGCGGCCAGCGCCGGGTCGATCTTGCGCTTGGGGTCGTCCACCGTCTGCGCGATCATGTCTCCGAAGCGGGTCGCCGTCGTCGCCACTGAAGATCCGGCATTGGCCTCCGCACCCAACGTATAGCGGGTGTACGAAGTTTGCGTGTGGATGTCGTCCACCGCTTTGGTGCTGGCAATGTTGCCGGCCTCGATGCTCAGCCCTGCGGCACCAACCGCTGCCTGAGACTTGGCCAGATCGCGGTTGATGTCCGCGCCGCCCAGATCAGCCGTGCCACGCACGTTTACCTTGCCCTCGCCCACGTTGAACTGTGCATTACGGTGGGTCTTGGCCTGTATGGTGCTTTCTTCAGAGGACGCCGAGAAACCCGCCGTCAGCCGGGCGCCCGCTGTTTTGCCGCGTCCGGCGTGGGCCGAGCCGCCGGTTTCGCTACCCAGCGAGGCGGCGGCCTCGTAGCCGCCTGCCCCCACTGCCGCGCCAAGGGCCAACTCGCGACGGTCTTCGCGGCTGTAACCGTAGTAGTGGTTTTCACCCGCCTTGAGCTGAAGATTGCCGCCGATATCGATTTCGCTCTTGTTCGCGTCGATCGTGCCCCCAGTCACCGACACGTCGCCACTGTTGTCGACGATCAGTTTTTTGGCGGTAATGGTGCTGCCGACGTCGGTCGCGCTGGCAGACTGCTCGGTCTTGATGGTCTGGGACAGCGCGGCAAGCGCCTCGCCCAGCGCGTGAGTGACGTGGGAGGCATAGTGCGACCCCACCTCTTTGACCGTACCGAGTTTGATCGTGGACGTCTTGAGCGCGACCTCGCCGGCCGAGGCCACGATGCCGCCTTCGCTCGCGTAGTCGGTTGCGGCGATCTTGACCGAATCGCTGCCCTGGATCTGAGATTGATCATCGCGAGCGAGCAAGTGCCCCTTCTCGTCGTACCGCATCCCGACAATGGTGCGCAGCCTGCCCTCGGTCTGGAGGTCGACCGTCTTGCCCTGCAGTTGCGCGCCCGCAATCTGGCTGTCGCCTGCTCTGACGGTCACACTCTCTTGGCCGGAGATCCCGGCCCGGACACCGCCCGTGCTGCTGAAGTTGGCCTGCCCGATGGCGGCCTTGATGGCATAGCTGCCCTTGGCGCGCATTTCGCTTTCGGCCAGCCGCTGCGCCGCTTTGGTAACGGCCGCAGCCGTAGGTTTGGTCACAGCCAGTTTGCCTGTCGACGCCTCGGAGACGCGCTGCAGCACATCCAGCAACTGCTTATGTGTCAGCGCCTGACCTTTATCGTGCTTCTGCCGCCAGGCCCCGGCACGCTCCGCCAACATGCCTCGAGCCGCATCGGCGTTCAGGCCGCCGGCCGCGACGCTGGTGCCGCTTGCATCCAGGCCCACGGAGGCGCGGCCCAGCTCCAGCAGGTCGGTGGCGTTGAGCTGGCTGTTCCAGTAGAAGTCCTGGGCAGAGGACTGCAGACGCGCCAACTGCGTGGTATCGAGCTTGGAGACGTCCAAGGTGACCTTGCCGTCTGGCGCTTTGGCCAACGCCGCTCCCGCCAACGCCATGACCTTGCCCGCCGCTTGCTGCAACTGTGTCTGGTGCGCCTGGGCAAGCGTGTCGATGGCGCTGTTCAGGGGCGTGCCGAGCTCCTGCCCCAACCGGGCGAGCATGGCGTCGCGTTGGGCGGCCTCCTGCTTGGCCACGGCGCTGCGCGTGTCAATCGACACCTTCGCGCCCACCAGAGCCCCATTGGCCACGGTGACATCCCCTCCGCCCGTGTCGACATTGATATCGCCCGCCGATGCCACGACGGCCCCCCCTTGCTTGCGCACGTCGTCGGCGGCCTGCCTGGAGGCGCGGGCCAGGTAGACGCGCGGCATCAAGACCTGCGTGCCGTTTATCCGCGTCCAGACATACCAGACCGTATCCTTGTCCAGTTTGGCCACCTGGTCAGCGCTCAACGCCTGGCCGACCTGCAAGCCAAGACGAGAGGCCTGTTCACTGCCGTTGTCCATCAGCTGTTTGACGGTCTGAGCGTCGCCACTGCCCATCCGCGCCCCTGCAGCACCCAGCAGGCGGGCACGCTCACGCAATATCCATTGCGTATCGAAATAGTTGTCGCCGCTAACGCGCGCACCCTGCTGCGGTTGATAGCCCAGTTTCTGGAAGAAATAGCCTGAGCCGTAGAATTGCGACTGATCGATGTAGTTGAGCCGCGTCTCGAAATAGGGGCGTGGCAAGGTCTGCTTGCCGGGCGCCTTGATGGCTGCAGTACTGATCGTCGGCGACACCGGCCGGAACACGAAGCGGTTTGCCAGCAACTCATCGAGCACCGGATCCGGAAAATCAAGATCGATGTCCTCGAGTTGCGGCTCGTCGAGCTTGAAGGTTGCATCCAGCGTCCCTGCCAGTATGGGCACCTGAACTTTACCGATCTGTGCCTGCTGGCGCTGGTGGGCCTGCAAGCTGGCCGCTGCGGCGTTTTGCGTGCTGTTGCCACCGACGAGCATGGTGCCACCCGTGTGCGTGACGCCGGCTTTTCCAGCCAAAACCGTTTGCTCAAGAGGGTAGTAGTCCACCGTGCCACCGCGCCGGCCATTTTTGAACTCTCGCCAACGCTCTTCACGCTGCACTGCGGTAAGGCCGCGCCAGTCCGCACCCAGCGCAGCGGCCAGCATCTTCTGCAGCTCGGGGGCTTTGCTCAGGTCGGCCCCGGCCAGCACCGGAAACAGGTTGTAGGTAGGCGAGTAGGAATAAAAGCCGCCTAGCGAGACGCGATGAGCGCTGTTGTTGAGCATGAAATCCAGCATGTCGTAGAGGGACGTGAAGCGGCCATCGTGCCCACCCGAAGGAAGTGCCACCTCTTCGACGCGGGTTGAAAAGCCGCCCGTGTTCTGGCGCAAATAGTCCATGACACTGAGCGACTTCCCCTTGGAACGGTTTTCGACGTTGCCATCGACCCGCAGCTGCGCGCCGGCCACGATGGCGCCCTCGTTGTAGACGCGTGCTTTCTTGCCTTTGTGCTGCTGCTGGTTTATGTCGATATCGCCACCGGCCCGTATGCCCCCTTGCTTGACCTTCAGGGTACTGACGGGCGTACTCACCGAAAAACTGTGGATTTTGGTTCGCACCCAACGCCCGGTGCTCCAGAACCCCTGATCCTGGGAGATGTTCACCGTTTCTTTCTGGGAGCGCTGTACGCGGACATCGCCTTGCAGTTCGGAGAGGTTCTCGAGGTTTGGGGTATCGATGGACAGCTTGCCGCCAGCCTCGATACGGCCCGCCTCATTGCGCAGCTTTTGCGAGGCGGCAAGAGTGACCTTGCCGTTTTGCGACATCAGCCAGGCATCGCGCTGATTGTCGATGGTGTGGCCCGAGGCAGTGACGTCCTTGCCCGCCCAGATCAGCGAGCCAGGGCTATTGGTGATGCCGCCTTTGGCCGTCAACGTCAACGCGCCGGGCGTGGCGATCTGGCTGTAGTTGGTGATGCCACCCGTGCTGGCCGTCAAGACGACGTTGCCTGGGTTCTCGATGCCGGTACGTACCGTCAGATACTTGGCTTGCAGGGTCAACGTGCCATTGGCGAGGGGGGACTGACGCTTGGCGTCTATCGTCAGGCCAGCAATGTTGCTGCTGTTCAAGGTCAGATCGTGCCCTGCCCTCAGTTGACCGGCATTGGCATAGTCCGTCGTCATTATGGACATGTCGTGGCTGGCCTGCGCCACGCCCGCGTTATCCAGCGATTGCACCCTGAGGGTGGCGTTGTCAGCCTGGATCTTGCCCGTTGCCTTGTTATGCAGTTTTCGGGCGCCAAGCGTCAGTTTTTTTGCTTTGACCTCGCCGGCGTTGTCGATGTCTTCCTGAACCGTAAGTTGCGCGCTGTCCGCCTGAAGCAAGGCGCCTGGCTGATTGTGCAAGCCTTTCGCCGCGAGTGTGAGTTGCTGGGTCTTGATGTCCCCCGCGTTAGACAGATCGCCTTGGACGTTGAGCTTGGCTTGCGCGGCGCTCAGCTGTGCACCGGCCTGGTTGCTCAACGTGGCCGCACGGCCGTCGAGCATGCCGCTGACCTTGATCTCTCCGCTGTTAGTCAGGCCCTGCGAGACCGTAATCTTGGCCGACGTGGCTGACAGACTGCCACCCGCCATGTTGTGAAGCTCTGCCGCCTGGATATCCGTTCGCTTGGTACTGATCGTCCCCTCATTGCGAAGGCTTTTCCTCACCTTGAAGTCGCCTGACTGCGACGCGACAATCATCGCACCTCGCTCATTAGCAGCCTCGTCGGTCTGTAGTGTCACCGTTCTACCTCGCAGTGTGCCGCCATTCGTCACGCTTCCAGTGGTAGTCACCGAAAGTGCTTGTCTCGCCTGGATCAGCACCGCTACGCCCTCGTTGCGCACATCTCTCTGTGCGGCAAGCGTGATTTCGTGTCCCTGGAGTTTGCCGTGATTGACGATGCTCTGCTGTGCCTGAACGTTTACCTGGCCGGTAGAGGTGACGTCACCCTTATTGATGAGATCTTGCGCCTTAACCTCGAGCGTGTTTACCTGAACCTTGGCGTTAGCCGCGAACTGCGCATTGGCGCGAGCATCCAGCTTAGCCCGGCCCTTCACCGTAAGCTTTCCGTCTGCATACACGTCGCCGGCTCGTACGTCTAACCCATTCTGGGAGGACACTTCGAAGCTTCCTGTCGTGCGGAACATCTGTGTCACGTCGGCGGTCGCTCCGCTTCCTCGCACAACAAAACTGCCTTTGTTGTCAAAACGGTTTCCGGTTAAGGACAGTTCCTCTACGTCGACTCGCCCCTGAGCATCATTGATCACATCTGGACGCGTTTTTGCACCATCTTGGGCGACATTACCCTCGATGGTCAGTTTTCCGGATGCCCCCAGAAACCCGCTGTTGGTCAGTTTTTCACCCGCATGCAGAAGTACATTGCGCACGGCGCGTTTGTTTATCTTGTCCAGCGATGAGATCTCGCCAGTGTTCTCAATTTTTCCGCTAGCGGTGAGTTCGATATTGGTATCGGAATCGAACAGCAGCGTATTTTTTATGTCCTTTGCTGTAACCGTGAGCCGCTTCTTGCTCTGAATCACGCCCTGGTTCTCGATATTGCCGGTGAAGCTCAGCGTGGTATCGCCGTCAAGTGCGGTGATGACGCTGCTTTGATTGTCGAGCGAACTACCCTTTAACAGGATATTGCCCTTGAGGGCACGCACACCGACGCTGGAGCCCACGGTCGCATCTGGGAGAGCTTTGCCGGAGGACGCTTCGTGCACCACGGGACGTCCGTCCACCATCTTGACCACCGAATTGGTGATGGGATTGCCTGCGCCGTCAACACCATGCAGGGCGCCGACCAGCACGATGCGATCGCTGACCTCCACATCTACGCTGTTGGGCGCGCCGCTCTTGCCGCTGGCCTCGACCACGGCATTGCGGAATACCCAGCTTCTTGCCCTGACCTTGAAACTATCGGCCTTGATGTCACGCGACAGGATGATGCTGCCGTTGCGCGCGGTGAGTTCGACATTGCCGGTGAGCTCGGAGGCGGCGCTTTCGGCCTTGCCGGCCGGTCCCAGCGTGATGTCGCCGGAGTCCGTAGTGATGCTGGCGCCCTGGCCTGCCACCATCGTATCGACCGCCAGGTTGCGGCCAGCGCTGGCGGTGAGTTTGCCAGCGGTTTGAACGGTGCCGGCCTTGACGTCCGCGCCGGCACGCAAGGCCAGATCCCTGGCTTTGGCACTGCCGACCTCGACGTTGCCGCGGGCGTCGATACTGATGTCTCCGGCAGATACGAGCGTGCCCGGCTGGCGTACCCCCAGGCCCGCATCGGTGGATATCAGGGTGATGGCCTTGCCGTGCATGGCGCCCGCGGCGCTGCCGTCGATGGCATAGCCCGAGCCTGCCTCGGCGGCGCGCTTGCGCCGCACCGGCGCTGCGGACCTTGTAGCGGTGATGAAGTTGCTGCTGCCCGCTAGCGCCTTGATATCGGCCTGGTTGCCTTGCGTGCCGCCAATGGCCCCGCCGATCTGGATGAGCTTGGCCACCATGTCGAAGGTCTGCAAACCATCGGTATTGACGCCACTGCTGCCCACGGTGAGCTGACCCTGGGTGACGCCCAGCGAGACGACGCCGTCTCGCACGCTCGGCACGCCCGTCGACAGCGTCAGGCTGTGCGTGTTGAGGGTGGTAAGGCCATCGACGCTGATGCCATTGGGATTGGCGATGATGAGGTTGGCGGTTCCGCCGTGGACTTCCAGCGTTCCGTTGAGGCTGCTGGCGCCGGGACCGGTCACTTCGGACAGAATGGTTGAGGCCAGCGCGCCGGTCAGGTTGGGATTGCGGCTGATCTGTCCGGCGATCTGCGATCGACCGTTCTGCTTGCTGTTGTTGAACACCGCGCCCGGCGCCACGATGTTGAACTGCTGGAATTTGTTGTGCGACAGGCCGTGGGCATCGGGTGCAGCGATGTTAATCACTGGCACGCCATTGGCGGACGTATGTGTCGTTGTGGCGGCGCCGGCAGCGGGCGTGACCTGCGCGCCTGCAGGCCCGGACAGGCCAAAGGCCAGCCAGAGCGCGCAAGAGAGCATACGTAAGCGATATGGCCCGCCTGCCCCGGTGCGCGCTCGCCGGCCCTTGCGGCGACCCGCCGTCTTGAGTTCGGATACCGGGACATACATCCCCAGTACTTTGCTGAAGATCAAACGATAGAGAGAGGCGTTCACGGTGTATCTCTGCCAACGATTGTTATCCGCGCTGCCCGTGATGCGCCCGCTGGGCGGAGGGCTGGTTGCGGACCAGGATCAAAAAATTAAGCAGATGATGCAGAGACACTACTCAGCGCAACACTTCACAGGGCCCTACTTACATGTAGGATCACTCCTCAATGTGTCAGGATAGTCGCACCCTCTCTCGAACCAACTAGGACCACATCCTCGTCCTTGCCCCGTGCAGCGCCTTTTGGATAGGACTAATTAACCAAGCGTTATCAGCTCGATGGAGGGGATTGTCCGAGGGCGTATGATGACCGGCGTTTGCACGCCCCTACACCCGCGACCTCAGGAGAGACTCATGCAACAGGCCCGCGCCGGCCTGGGCGCGCCATCCGGCCTGCCGCCCCCGCAGACATCGAGCGGCCGTCCCCTGGTCGGGGTGTTGCTGCTTATCCTCTCGTTGTGGACGTTGTCCTGCCTGGACGCCAGTGGCAAATGGGTAATGACGGCCGGTGTGCCGTTGCTGATGTTGTGCTGGGTGCGCTATGTCGTGCACCTGGTCGTGGTAACGGCACTGGTGGTGCCGCGGCGTGGCCGGCGCATCCTGCGCGCAAGACGCCCGCGCGATCAGATTTTGCGCGGCGCGGCGATGTTCTGCGCCACGCTGATGTTCTTTACGACCCTGCGCTACTTGCACCAGGCCGAGGCGACTGCGATCAACTTCCTGGCGCCCATGATCGTGTTGTCGGTGGCGCCTTGGATATTGCGCGAACCGCCTCGGTTATCTCGCTGGGTGGCCAGCGCGGTAGCCTTTGTGGGCGTGCTGATCGTCATCCGGCCGGGTGGCGGTCTGGATCCTGTTGGGGTGATATTCGGGCTACTGACCGCCTTCTGCTTTGCGGCACAGTTCATTCTCACCCGGCGCGTGGCCTGCGATGACGCTTACACGTCTCTGATCTGGAGCGGGCTGGTGGGCACGATCTGCCTGACGGCTGCGCTGCCTTTCATCCTGCCGGCGGCACTGCCCGTGCTGGCCGGGCTAAGCCCCATGAACTGGCTGATCCTGTTGTCGACCGGATTGTCGGGGGCATTGGGGCACTTGCTGCAGATCGCGGCGTACCGCAATGCGTCGGCATCCACACTGGCGCCTTTTGTCTATATGCAGATCGTCAGAGCAACCACCATGGGGTGGCTGCTCTGGGGGCATTTCCCGGACGCGCTGACCTGGCTGGGCATTGCCATCATTTGCGGCAGTGGCATCGTGATCGGCATGTTGGAGTGGCGGCGGGCGGCCACGGTCCGGCGCTAAGCCTGCAGGCGCCCGCCGGACAACACCAATTGGCGATCGCAGCGCGCGGCCAATCCGGCGTCATGGGTGACCAGCAACAGGGTAGCCCCTTGCTCACGCTGCAGTTCGAACATCAGGTCGATAACGGTCTGCCCGGTCGCGGCATCCAGGCTGCCTGTCGGCTCGTCGGCAAAGAGTAAGGCCGGATGCACCACGAAGGCGCGCGCCAGCGATACGCGTTGCTGCTCGCCACCCGACAGCGTGCGCGGATAGTGATGCAGACGGGCGCTCAGCCCCACGCGCTGCAGCATGGACTCGGCCGCCTTGCGGCTTGCCCCCCCGGGCCTGCCTGCCAGCTCCAGTGGCAACATGACGTTTTCGAGGGCCGTAAGGTTAGGCAACAGCTGAAACGACTGGAAGACGAACCCCACATAACGTGCCCGCAGCCCGGCACGGCCATCTTCGTCCAACGCAAACAGATCCTGGCCCGCCAGACGGATTTGCCCTTCTGAGGGAACATCCAAGCCGGCGAGCAGTCCGAGCAAGGTGGACTTGCCGGAACCGGAGTTCCCGGTGATAGCCACGGCGTCGCCGGAACGGACCGTAAAATCAAGGCCATCCAAGATGGTGAGCTCTCCCGTGGCATCGGTCACCCGCTTGCTCAACCCAATCACTTCTATCGCGTTGCTGATATCCATGCGCTCATTATTCCGTGTGTTGTCCGTCTCACTCATGCTGGCATGCGTACCGGCGGCTCAGGCTCAAACCGCGTCGACCGCTGCCGATAGGCAAACGGTGCTGGTGGTGGGTGATAGCCTGGCTGCCGAGTATGGTCTGGCCCGCGGCTCCGGTTGGGTGCCGCTACTGGCTCGCCGCTTGTCTGAACAATACCCGAATTATCAGGTGGTCAATGCCAGCATCAGCGGTGACACCACCAGCGGCGGCACGGCACGATTGCCTGGCTTGCTCAAGCGTCATACGCCGGCGGTGGTTGTGCTGGAGTTGGGGTCGAATGACGCCTTGCGCGGGTTGCCTTTGAGCATGACGGAAAACAACCTGGCGGCCATGACACAGGCAGCCAAAGGTGCCGGCGCCAAAGTATTGATCGTCGGGATGCAAATCCCCCCCAACTATGGACGCGATTACACCGAACGCTTTGCGCGTGTTTTCCAGGCCGTGGCCCAGAAAGAAGGGGTGAGCCTGACACCATTTCTCATGGAGGGCATGGCGACGGATCGCGAGCTGTTTCAGGCCGACGGGATACACCCCAATGAAAAAGCCCAGCCGACGTTGCTGAACAACGTCTGGCCGGGCCTGAAACCCTTGCTGCGCGGCGATCAGCCTTCGGCGGGCTGATCTCCCTTGATGATGGGCGCGGCTGGCGGCAGGATTTGCACCTTGTAGGCTTCGCGCAGCATCTTGAGCACGGCCTGATCTTCGGCTTCGCCCCAGGCGCCGCCAAGCTGACGGGCAAGCATCTCGGCGGCCTGAGCGTCGGGTTGTCCGGCTTCGACCTTGTCCAGGCGAGCCAGGACATAGTCGCTGCCAGAGGGCACCCCGGCGAAACCCGGCAATTTGGCAGCATCCATGCGCATGACGGCGTCGACCAGCGTGCGCGGCAAATTGCCCGGATCCTGGCGGGATATGGTCAGCGGCGCGCCGAAGCCTTCCGCCTGATCCTGCGTTTGCAGCGCCTTGAGCGCCTGTTCGCCGGCCTCACGGGCCGCCTGAGCCGAACGCTCGTCGAGCAAACGGGCACGAATGCCGTCCTTGACCTTGTCCAAGGGCGGAATCTGCGAGGGCTCGACGACGGCAACGCGCAAGGCCAACAGCGTGTCGGGAGCGAGTTCGATAACGCCGGTGTTCTGCTTTTCGCGCAGGACGTCGGCAGCAAACAGCGCCTGACGCACACGCGGATTTTCAAGCAAAGCGGAGTCGGCACTCGCCGCAGCCGATCCTGCACCGGCTTGCGTGGCCGGCAACAGCCCCGAGCGAGTGATGCCGGTGGCTGTGCGCAGCTTCAGGCCCAGGGCATCGGCCGCCGGCTGCAGGCTGTCGCGCTGATCATAGACGGCGCCTTGCAGCTTGGTTGCCATCTCGGCAAAACGCGCCGAGGCCAACTGCTTACGGATTTCGCCGGAGATCTGGTCCTTGACTTCGGCCAGGGTCTTGACCTGGGCGGGCTTGACCTCGGTGACCTTGAGGATGTGAAAGCCAAACGGGCTTTCGATCACACCGGAGACGGCGTCCTTGGACATCCCTGCTATAGCCTGCTGCAGGCTGGGCGGGACGGAATTCGCAGCAATCCAGCCCAGATCGCCTCCTTGGGCGGCCGAGCCGGCGTCCTGGGAGTCTTTCTTGGCCAGGTCAGCAAAACCGGCCGGGTTGGCCGCTGCCTGACGGGCAATTTCTTCAGCTTTGGCGCGGGCCGCCTTGCGTGCATCCGCGGAATCACTTGCCGCCGAGTTGATCAGAATATGGCTGGCACGACGCTGCTCAGGGGTGCCAAAGCGGTTTTTATTCTGCTCGTAATAGCTGGCGATGTCCTCGTCCTTGACCTCGACACCCTGCGTGGCGGCGGCTTCGTCCAGTACCAGATACTGCGCCTGAACCTGCTCGGGCACGCGCAGCGATTCTTTGTTCGCCTCGTACCACGTCTGGACGTCTTGGGGAGTGACCGTCACCTTGGAGCGAAAATCGGCTGCGGCAAAGGTACGCAACTGGATCGTGCGCTTTTGTGTAAGCGCTTGCTCGACGTCCTGGACCACGACCTGCGGTACTCGGGCCGACAAACCGATGGGTTCAAGGACACGAGCCACGGCGAGATCGCGACGCAGGCCATTCTCAAACGACGTCGGCGACAGGCCCTGAGCGGCCAGTACCTGACGGTAGCGCTCCGGCGAGAAACGTCCGTCGTCCTGAACCTGCGGAATGGCAGCAATCGTGTTGCGCAGCGTTTCGTCGGAAACCGAGAAGCGGTTGTCCAGCGCGACCTGGGCCAGCAAACGCTGGTCGATCAATTGATTGAGCAGTTGCTCGCGCATGGCGGGCGTGTCGAGCACGGCCGGATCAAATTGCGTGCCCAGGCGCTGGCGGAACTGCTCCAGCTGATTGCGGTGAGCCGCATCGAACTCCGACTGTTTGACTCCCTGCCCCGCGACGGTGGCCAGCTCAGGTTCGCCATTGACGAAACTGGTATAGCCTTGCACGCCTACCAACGCGAAAGACGGCACGATCAGAAGCAGCAGGATTAACTGCATCCAACGCCGATGGGTGCGAATAAATTCAAACATGTATTCCCTGTTGCCAGATTGGCGCGGCCCCGTGCCAAGCCAAAACGCATAAAAAAGGCGAAAACAATTCGCCCGGACGCTCGCCCGGACCCTGCAGCGGCATTTGTGGAAACCGTGCCGGGCCAGCCGCCGGAGTTTACCACCTCCGCAGCCCCTGCCCACCCCCTCGTGCGCCAAGCCCCGTCCCCCGTTAGGGAGTATGCTTGCAAGCCGTGAAACCCCGTGTTTTACCCGATGTTTCCGACGCGTATTCTTGTTTGAGGTCTTGTACATGACGCCCTCCCTGCCGGCCTGGCCATACTCTCCTTATATTGCCCATCGCGGCGGCGGGCACCTGGCCCCCGAAAATACCCTGGCGGCCATGCACGTCGGTGCAGCCCATGGATTCACGATGTTTGAGTTCGACGTCAAGCTCAGCCGCGACAACGTCGCCATCCTGATGCATGACGATGACGTCGACCGTACGACCGACGGACAGGGGCCGGCCAAGGACAAATCTTATACGGAGATCTCCCTGCTGGATGCGGGCAGTTGGCATTCGCCGGCATTTGCCGGAGAACCGGTGGCAAGCTTCGTGTCGGTCGCCCGCTACACGCGCGCCAATGGCATCGCCTGCAATGTCGAAATCAAGCCCTGCCCGGGCCGCGAAGCCGAGACGGGGGCCGAAGTCGCCCGCCTGTGCGCCGAGTATTGGCACGACGCCAGCGTTTTGCCGCTGCTGTCTTCGTTTGAGGAACCGGCGTTGGCCGAGGCGCAACGGGTTGCTCCACAGTTGCCACGGGCCCTGCTGGTCGAGAAGGTGCCGGCAGACTGGCGCGAGCGACTGGCTCGCTATGGCTGCATCGCCCTGAATATCAACCAGAAGGACGCCACGCCGGCATTGATCGACGCGGTGCACGCGGCCGGTTATCGGATTGCCGCCTGGACCGTGAATGACCCGGCGCGCGCGCGACAGCTGCTGAGCTGGGGCATGGACGCCATTTTCACCGACAAACTGTCCGACATTCGGCCTTCGGCCTAAGAAGAGTTTCCGTGTTTAGTTATCGCCACGCCTTTCATGCCGGCAACCACGCCGACGTGCTCAAGCACGCCATCCTCATCCACACACTGGACTATTTCAATCGCAAGGATGCGCCTTACTGGGTGATAGATACCCATGCGGGCGCGGGTCTGTACGCGCTCGACAGCGATTGGGCCAGCAAGAACGCCGAGTTTGCCGACGGCATCGGCCGCCTGTGGGAGCGTACGGATCTTCCCCCTTTACTGGCCGATTATGTCCAGCAGGTGCGGACCTACAACCCGTCCGGCACGCTGCGCCATTACCCGGGCTCGCCTTGGCTGACAATGGACGCCCTTCGCGACCGCGATCGGTTGCGGCTGTTCGAAATGCACCCGACGGAGTCGGGCATTCTCGTCAACAACCTGGAGCAACGTGACCGGATATCCCTGCGCCAGACCACGGTCTACTCGACCGATGGTTTCGAAGGCGTCAAGGCACTTTTGCCGCCGCCGACCCGCCGCGGCATGGTGCTGATCGACCCCTCGTATGAGGACAAGCAGGACTACCGCCGTACGCTCACCGCGGTCAAAGAAGGCATAAAGCGTTTCGCGACCGGAACGTATGCGGTGTGGTATCCGCTGGTCCAAAGGCGCGAGGCTGGCGAAATGGCGCGCCTGCTTGAACGGTTGCCTGTCAAAAGTTGGTTGCATGCCACGCTTAGCGTCAAGCGGCCGGCCACTGACGGATTCGGTCTGCACGGCAGCGGGATGTTTCTCGTCAACCCGCCCTGGACGCTGGAGGCGGCCCTCAAGGACGCCATGCCCTACCTGGCCCGTGAACTGGCGCAAGACGACCGCGCCGGATTTACCCTTCAATACGTGGAAAACCCGGGCAAGTTCGCCTGAAGCCAGCCGCTCAGGCCGCGCGCGGCGCGCCGGCCTGCACCAGGCGGGCTTGAGCGTCGCGCAAGGCCGTGCGCAGCCCTTCCTCGATCACGGGATGGTAGAAGGGCATTTCCAGCATTTGGGTAATGGTCATATTTTGCTGGACCGCCCAGGCAAGCAAATGGCCGATATGCTCTGCGCCGGGCCCGACCATTTCCGCGCCCAGAAAACGGCCTGAGCCGATTTCTGCATAGACGTGCAGCAGGCCGCGATTCTTGAGCATGACACGCGATCTGCCCTGGTCAGCAAAATCCACCTCTCCCGTTACGTAGCTCCCGCGCGGCAGACGTGCATGTGCCGTACCGATCAGGGCAATCTGAGGATCCGAGAACACCACTGCCAGCGCGGCGCGGCGCAGAGATTGCGTCACCTGCGGATAGTGCGCCGCGTTTTCACCGGCGATACGCCCCTCATCGGCGGCTTCATGCAACAGCGGCGAATCGGCATTGGCGTCTCCGGCAATAAAGATGGCCGAGCTCCCGACCTGCATGGTCGATCGGTCAAACTGCGGCACGCCGCGAGCGTCCAGCGTCAAGGACGTGTTTTCCAGACCAAGTTTATCGACATTGGGTTTGCGGCCGGCCGCTACCAGCGCGTAGTCGAAACGTTCGACACGCTCCGTGTTGTCCAGCGTGATATAGCGGATCTCGACCTCGTCGCCGACCCGTTTGGTCTCCAGCACGCGCGCATCCGGGTCGAGGTAGAACTCCGCCTGAAAGATTCTGCGGGCGGCCTGCCGCACGGCGGGATCGCTGATGCCGCCCAGACTGCCGCTGACGCCAAACACGTGTACCTTGACGCCCAGACGCGCCAGGGCTTGCCCAAGCTCCAGGCCGATGACACCCGGCCCGAAAACCGCGACGCGGGCAGGCAGGCTGTCCCAGGCAAACACGTCGTCGTTGACGACCAGCCGATCACCCAGCGCCAAAAACGGCGCAGGAACGGCAGGCCGCGATCCGGTAGCGATGACCACGCGCTCGGCATGCACTTCAGTGTGATCATCCACACGCAGGACGCGGTCGCTCAGAAACCGGGCATAACCATGCAATTTGTCTTCGGCAGGCAGGTTCTCCACGCCTTGAAGGACAAAGCCGACGAAGCGGTCGCGCTCACGTTTGACGCGCGCCATGACCGCCTGGCCATCCACGGTCACCGGGCCGGCCACGCGTACACCAAAAGCGTCCGTATGCCGGGTGGCGTGAGCAGCCTCGGCGGCGGCGATCAGCAGTTTTGAGGGCATGCACCCCACACGAGCGCAGGTGGTGCCATAAGGCCCGCCTTCGATGATGACAGCGCGCTTGCCGGCGGCGCGAGCCGCGCGATAGGCCGCCAGACCGGCCGTGCCGGCACCGATGACAGCAATATCGGTATGCAGGGATTTCATATTTTTTCCTTCGATCTGCAAGCGCACGCATCCGCCGGCCACCGCACAGGGCGGTCGGCGGATACGTCGCTAGGGAGGTACAACGTGGGGCGGCCGCCCCAACCGGCGATCAGCCGAAGTGGACTTTCAGATCGTCCAGGCCACCAATGAGCTTGCCATTGATGAAGACCTGCGGGGCGGTACCACGACCTGAAACCGCTCCGATGACGCGGCCACGCACTTTGTGCTCCAGCGGGATCTCGATGGGGTCATAGCCCTTGGACTCGAGCAAGGCTTTCGCTTCGACGCAGAAGGGGCAGCCTGGCTTGGAAAACACGACGACCTGATCGGGCTTGCTGGCTGCGGGAGCCAAGTAAGCGAGCATAGTGTCGGCGTCCGAGACTTCGAACGGGTCGCCTTCTTTCTCGGGCTCGATGAACATCTTTTTGACCACACCGTCTTCGACCAGCATCGAGTAGCGCCAGCTACGCTTGCCAAAGCCCAGGTCGCTCTTGTCGACCAGCATGCCCATGCCTTCGGTGAATTGCCCATTGCCGTCCGGCAACAAGCTGATGTTGGCGGACTCCTGGTCTTTGGCCCACTCATTCATGACGAAGGTATCGTTGACCGACACGCAGACGATGTCGTCCACGCCGTTATCAAAGAACGTCTGAGCCAGTTCGTTGTAGCGCGGCAGGTGGGTCGAGGAGCACGTGGGGGTAAAGGCACCGGGCAAGGAAAAAACGACGACGGTGCGATTCTTGAATATGTCGTCGGTGGTCAGCTTCTTCCAGGTGTTGTCGACACGGACGGGAAATGTCACATTCGGAACACGTTGGCCTTCACGATTTTGCAGCATGCAGTTCTCCTGGGGTATTTGGGAGGTGGCGCCTACGCGCTACCGAAGGCTCCACTTTAAATATTTGCTATCGATCAATCCAATTCAATTATTTAAATTGATCGATAGCCATTCCAAATCGCCCCAGGACTTTCAATTATTGTTTCTTTGGATCATAGCCGGCCTGGCGGATGGCCGCTTCCGCGGCATCCGCGCCTTCGGCGGGACTGACCGTCACGCGGTGCGCGGGCAAATCGATCTGAACCTGCGCACCCGGCACGGCGTTCTGAACGGCTTGGGTAATGGTCTTGACGCAATGGCCGCAAGTCATATCGGGGACGATAAACGCAACACTCATGTTCGACTCCTGTGAGGGATGGCGACTTGCCATCATGAAAGACAGAATAAAGCTTCCCACCATAGTAAGGTCAAGCATAAAATATCGATTGACCTTCCCATGATGGGAAGGCACAGACTGCGCTCAGAGCAGACTACCGGGATCACCCAATATGACTTCTTCTACGCTTGCGTCTGGCCGTATCGAGCTTGCCATCGACGGCATGAGTTGCGCCTCCTGCGTGAAACGCGTTCAGAATGCTTTGGCGGGCGTGCCTGGCGTGACCGAAGCCAGCGTCAACCTCGCGACACAGACCGCCCAGGTGCAGTTAAAGGATACCGATCCCCAGGCTTTGCTGGATGCCGTGGCGCGCGTGGGCTATGAGGCGCACGCATTGACTGCAAACGATCATCATGCCGAGGCACTGGCTAACCAGCGCGCCGCCGAGGCACGCCACTTGAAACGCGCGTTTTGCTGGGCGCTCGCCCTGACGCTGCCCGTATTCATCCTGGAGATGGGTTCGCACCTGTTTGCGCCCATGCATCACTGGGTCACCCACACATTGGGAGAACAGACCAGTTGGATGGTGCAGTTCGCGCTGACCACGCTCGTGCTGCTTGGTCCTGGCCGGGCTTTTTTCAGCAAGGGCTTTGCCGCACTTTGGCGCCGCGCCCCTGAAATGAACTCGCTGGTGGCACTGGGGTCCGGCGCCGCGTGGGCCTATTCCGTGGTGGTGCTGTTTGCGCCGCAGTGGCTGCCGGAGGCCGCGCGCAACGTGTATTTTGAAGCCGCAGCCGTCATCATCACCCTGATTCTGCTCGGCCGCATGCTCGAGGCCCGCGCAAAAGGCAAGACCGGCGCGGCCATCCAGCGTCTGATCGGGCTACAGCCGCGTACCGCGCGCGTGCTGCGCGAGGGCCAGACCGTAGATATCCCGATCGAGCGCGTCCGTGCCGGGGACATCGTCATGGTGCGTCCGGGCGAGAAGATACCCGTGGACGGCGAGATCATCGACGGGCACTCCTATGTGGATGAATCCATGCTGACCGGGGAGCCCTTGCCCGTAGAAAAACAGGCTGGGGCCAAGGCGACCGGGGGCACGCTGAACACCTCGGGCAGTTTCAATCTGCGCGTCACCCATACCGGCGCCGATACGGTGCTAGCCCACATCATCCGGATGGTGGAGAACGCCCAGGGGGCTCGATTGCCCATCCAGGGTCTGGTCGATCAGGTAACGGGCTGGTTCGTGCCTGCCGTGATGGCCGCGGCCACCCTCACCTTCCTGGTATGGCTGATATGGGGGCCGTCGCCTGTCCTGAGCCACGCGCTGGTGGCAGGCGTTGCCGTGCTCATCATCGCCTGCCCTTGTGCCATGGGCCTGGCTACGCCTACGTCGATCATGGTAGGAACGGGGCGAGCCGCCGAGTTGGGGGTATTGTTCCGCCAGGGGGATGCGTTGCAGAGCCTGCGCGATGTCAGGCTGGTAGCGTTCGACAAGACCGGCACGCTCACCTTGGGCAAACCCAAGTTGACCGACATCCAGCCCGCCGAGGGCATGCAAGGCGATACGGTGCTGGGCTGGCTGGCCGCCGTGCAAATGCATTCCGAGCATCCCATTGCGCATGCCATTGTCGCGGCAGCTCAGCAACGGGGCCTGCACCTGCCGGCAGCGCAAGGGTTTGAGGCCGTCACCGGGGCCGGGGTACGCGCCAGCGTGGAGGGCCACCATATCGTCTCCGGCGCGGCGCGCCTCATGCAGGCCGAAGGCGTGGATGTCAGCGGCTTCGGCGATCTGGCCCGAGACTGGGGCGACGCGGGCAAGACCCCCATCTATGTGGCTGCCGACGGCAAGGCCATCGCAATGATGGCCATCGCCGACCCGGTCAAGCCGTCGGCGCGTTCGGCGCTGCAGGCGCTGCACCGCCTCGGTGTGCGCACGGCCATGATTACCGGTGACAACCCACACACCGCCGCTGCGGTCGCTCGCGAACTGGGCATCGACGACGTACACGCCGAAGTCTTGCCAGACGGCAAAGTGCAGGCACTGCAGGCCTTGCGTGCGGCAAGCGGCAAGGTAGCTTTCGTGGGAGACGGCATCAATGATGCACCGGCGTTGGCCGCGGCTGATGTAGGTATCGCCATAGGCAGCGGCACCGACGTCGCCATCGAAGCTGCTTCGGTCGTGCTGATAGCTGACGACTTGCGCGGCGTGCCCAATGCCGTGGCAATCAGCCAGGCCACGATGCGCAACATCCGGCAGAACCTCTTTTGGGCGTTTGCCTACAATGCCGCCCTCATTCCCGTGGCGGCCGGCGCGCTCTATCCGGCCTTCGGACTGCTGCTGTCACCGATATTTGCTGCCGGCGCCATGGCGCTGTCGAGCGTGTTCGTGCTGGGCAATGCCCTGCGACTCAAAACCTTGCGCCCTATTGGAGATCGAGTATGAATATTGGCCAGGCCGCTGGAGCAACCGGCATTTCCGCGAAGATGATCCGCTATTACGAAAGCATCGGTTTGATCAATCCGGCGGCACGCAACGAGGCCGGCTACCGGCGCTACGGGCCAGAAGACCTGCACACGCTGCGCTTTATCCGCCGCGCACGCAATCTGGGATTTTCAGTCGAACAGATGCAGGAATTGCTGGCACTGTGGCGTGACCGCAGCCGTGCCAGCGCCGACGTCAAGCGGATTGCCCTGCAACACGTGGCCGAACTCGAGCGCAAGGTCGCCGAGCTCCGGGAAATGGCCAATACCCTCAAACATCTGGCCCGCCACTGCCAGGGCGATGACAGGCCCGACTGTCCCATCATCGCCGACTTGATCTTGTCGAAAAACTAAGCCGCGGCCGCCTCGGCGGCCGCTTGGCTCGCCAGCCTGGCCTCTTCTGCCTTCAGACGAGCCTGTTCCTGAGCATGCAGCACGTCCGCCTCGGGCAACGATTCGAACACGGCAATGGACTCAACGTGCCCGGTGTGGGGAAACATGTTGATCACGCCGGCAGCCTTCAGTGCATAGCCGCCTTCGTGGACCATGATGGACGCGTCGCGCGCCAGTGTGGCCGGGTTACAGGACACATACACGATGCGGTAAGGCCGCTCGGCGGCGCTCAACAGCGACAGCGCCTGCGCCACCGCGTGGGCGCCTTCGCGCGGCGGATCGATCAGCATCCGGTCAAAATAGCCTAAACCGCGCAGCCATGAGACGTCCACCTCGAACAAGTTGAGTGTGGCGAAACGGGTGGTCGCGGCCAACCCATGACGCGAAGCCGCCTCCATCGCGCGGTCGGTCAGGGCTTTGCTGCCTTCGACACCCACCGCTTCGCGCCCTTGCGTCGCAAGCGGCAATGTGAAGTTGCCCAGGCCACAGAACAGATCGGCCACGCGATCGGTCGGCTGCACGTCGAGCAGGGACAGTGCCCGCGACACCATGGCACGATTGATGGCGTGGTTGACTTGAGTGAAGTCGGTCGGCCGATAGGGCATGCGCAGGCCAAACTCTGGCATGGTGTAGGCCAGTGCATCGGTATGGGCAGGATCGAGTGCATGCACGGTATCCGGCCCCTTGGGTTGCAGCCACCATTGCACATCATGCTCGCGGGCGAATTCGCGCAGGATGGCGATGTCGTGATCGGTCAGCGGCTCGAGGTGGCGCAGCACCAGCGCCGTAACCGCGTCGCCCAACGCCACCTCTATCTGCGGCATCCGTTCGGGCCGCGACATGGACCCTATCATCGCGTGCAAGGGCACCAGCAGGTCGCTCACATGGCGTGGCAGCACATGGCATTCACGCATGTCGGCAACGTAGCTGCTTTTACGTTCGTGGAAGCCCACGAGCACCCCGCCTTTCTTGGGCACGACGCGAACCGACAGGCGGGCGCGATAACGATAACCCCACGTCGGCCCATGCAAAGGCGGCAGCACACGCTGCGGCCGCAGTTTGCCCACGTGCCAGAACGTAT
Source organism: Bordetella holmesii (assembly GCF_020735985.1). Classification (NCBI taxonomy): domain Bacteria; kingdom Pseudomonadati; phylum Pseudomonadota; class Betaproteobacteria; order Burkholderiales; family Alcaligenaceae; genus Bordetella; species Bordetella holmesii. The sequence goes on along the minus strand of NZ_CP085973.1, from coordinate 1,323,356 downwards.
CTTCCAGTGCACGCTGCTTGATGGCGACCTGGGACGTTGGCTCCAGGTGCTGCATGGCACAGCCGCCACAGACACCAAAATGCGGGCAACGCGGTTCTACCCGCTGCGCCGAAGGTCTGAGCACCGTCTCGACACGGGCGATTTCATAGGAGGGCTTCTTGCGCACCGTGGCGGCAATCACGCGCTCACCAGGCAACGCCCCCTCCACGAAGACCACTTTGCCATCGCGGCGGGCAATGCCCCTGGCTTCCAGGTCCAGGGACTCGATATTCAAAACTTCGTCGACCATCTCGCAAGCGTCCAGATTCTTAGGCAGCCGAGCATTGTAATGGACTGCGCCTGCCTGCTGCGCCAGCCGGCCCGTGCGGATCTGGGGCCAGCAAAAAGCGGGACGTCGCACCATCGGCGCCGTCCTGACCTGCTCCCCGTGATTAGTACGAAATCGATGTAGAGTCCGTTCCCAAAGGAATGGCAATGAAGAAACGATTTACGGAAGAGCAAATCATCGGCGTGCTCAAGGAAGCCGATGCAGGTGCCAAGCCCGCAGAGTTGTGCCGCAAGCACGGAATCTCCGAGGCAACGTACTACAACTGGAAGGCGAAGTTCGGTGGCATGACGGTGTCGGACGCTCAGAGGCTCAAGGAGCTGGAGCAGGAGAACAACAAGCTCAAGAAGCTGTTGGCCGAGTCGATGCTGGACAAGGCGGCGCTTCAGGATCTGCTAAGCCGAAAGTAGTCAGCCCGCAGGCCAAACGCGAGGCGGTCAGGACATTAATGACCGAGCGCAGCATGGGTGTTACCCGGGCCTGTGGGCTGGTAGGAATTTCGCGGTCGCTGTTTGCCTACGAGAGCACACGCTCAGGCGATGCTGCGCTGACCGAGCGCATGAAAGAGATGGCAGTGGCGAAACGACGCTACGGCTATCGGAGGATCCATGTGCTCTTACGTCGCGAAGGCTGGCAAGCAAATCACAAGCGAATCTGGCGGCTGTACAGTCTGGCAGGGTTAAGCGTGCGAAAACGAAAGCGTAAGCGAATCGCGGCGACCGAGCGCGTGGTTCGCCCAGCGGCAATCGCGCCGAATCAGAGTTGGTCAATGGACTTTGTGGCCGACGGCCTAGCCTATGGCCGCCGATTCCGCTGTTTGACTATCGTCGATGACTACACTCGCGAATGCCTGGCCATCGAGGTCGATACGTCGTTGCCGGGACTGCGTGTTGCCATGGTGCTGCAACGGCTGGCGGAGATGCGTGGCCTGCCGCGATCTATTACCGTGGACAACGGGCCAGAGTTCGCCGGAAGAGCCTTGGACGCCTGGGCCTACCAAGCAGGCGTAAAGCTGTCGTTTATTCGGCCGGGTAAGCCGGTGGAGAACGCTTATATCGAAAGTTTCAACGGCAAGTTCCGCGACGAATGCCTTAACGAGCACTGGTTCTTGTCCCTGCGACAGGCTAAAAGCTTGATCGAAAACTGGCGAGTCGAGTACAACACCGATCGGCCTCACAGCGCGCTCGGATATTTAACGCCGGCGCAATTCGTGCAGGCTCATCAGAAAGAAGGTCTTTTACCCCTGGGCTCTATGTCGGTGCCGTACTAAATCTGGGGGCAGGTCAGTCCCGCCCCACTCTTGTGCGCTGTGGTCAGAAGCTGCGTGCCACCGAAAACACCGCACCGAGTCGGCCAGAAGGATGGCCATACTTGGTCGGCAACCAATTGTCCTTGCTGGCACCCACCGCAGCCACGCCGAATACCCAGCCCTTGATGTCCTTGGTGACGCCTACTTTGTAATCCACATAATGGCCCATGGCATCGCCATTCATGTTGACCTGGTTCTTGAGCTTCTGGTAGCCGACATGGCCGACCAGCCCCCAGCCATCGCCCAGGTCGAAGTTGGCGGTGCCGTCCAGATACCAGGTACCTTTGCTGTCCGGGGTGCTGAAGAAGTCGCTGGGCGTGTAGGAGTACTTCAAGGAGTAGTTGCCATAGCTCAAGCCCACATACAGGTCGGTATTGTTGTAGTTACCGCCTTTGGGTGAACTGGAGCCTGGATAGTAATAGTGCAAGGCCCCCACATCCAGCCCCAGGCCATTGCCGAGGTCGCCTTTCCAGCCGCCATAGAAGTCCATCTCCAGGTTGCCGTCGGTGAAGACGAAATTCGATACGTTGGAGTTCCAGTTGCCCAGATAAAAACCCGAGCTGTGGGTGAGGTCGAAACCGACCTGCGCGGCAGGACGAAAATCGGTTTGCGAGTAACCGCGAAAACGATAGTCGCTGACGATGGCAGCATTGCCGCTCAGGGCAAAGCCTGCACCCAGATCAGTGGGCTCGGCCAGAGCGGGAAACGTCGTGAGAGCACTGATGGCCAAAGGCAGGGAAAGCAAGGTCTTCTTCATTATTCCTGGATCCTGATCGATTGAGGTGGGGCAGACGCAAGTTGCTGAACGTCCGTCCTGCCGACCGTATGGTCTGACCGGCGCACCTGTGATCAAGCATTTTTCATGCCAGGTTTTTTGAAAGTCCCTTGCCCTATATCCGTCCCCGGACCGCGCACCCAGGCGGTGCGGCATCGAATTGGGGACGCTGCTGCGGCGTTGTATTGGTGAAACTTGCGGGAATGCGCCCCAGAATGGCGCGCCATGAAAAAACCCGGCCACCGGCCGGGTTGATCGTTGCGCGGGATGGGATTACTGGGCGGCGGGAGCGGCGCTGGCGGCTTGCCCCGGGCGGCCCGAGCGATGCTCGCCACGCTTGCCGTGATGCTCCTTCATCTTGGCGACACGCTCTTTGACGATCTGCGTCACCTGGGCACGCTGAGCGTCGTTCAGGCTATCCCAGACGGCCAGCCATTGGGTGCGCAGCGCGGTTTCCTGGCTCTCGAACTGAGCTCGGCGCTTGTCACCTTCCGCGGCCAAGGCGTACGGGTCGAGCTTGCCGGCGTTGAGTTGAGCCTGGAGCAGTTCGTGCGGAGCGGGACCGGCCTGGCGGCGTGCCTCCATGGCTTGCTGCGAGGCGTCGCGAGCCTTGTCAAACAACGCCTGCTGCTTGGCGTCGAGCTTGAGCGACGCGACCTGCGCCTTGGACAGCGGGCCCAGACCAGGAATCCACATCCCATCGCGTTCCATCATGGGGCCACGCGGATGGCCTGCTGCAGGCGCCGGGGGGGGAGCATCGGGCGCCGCGACTGCGGGAGCAATAGTCACGCCAGCGGCAATCGCCATGGCGAGGCTGGCAAGCGAAGTACGAAGAGCGGATCGGGACATGATTGAACTCCTGAAGTAAAAGAAGGCAGGATCATTGTGCGATTGCCCGGATTTCATTCAGGTTTCATGCGCGGCTGACTATGTTTCAGTCGATTGCTTGCCGGATGAAAGGAGGATCAGTTGGCGTCCCAGGCCGCGAGGTACTCCTTCCAATGAGGGGCGTCACTGGCCGCCAGCGTATCGCGCACAAGAGCGATTTCAGCGTCATACGAGGCGTGGTCAAGCTCACCACGCAGAAAGCGAAAGCGGCAATAGACCAGCCAGGTGTTGACCACGTCGGTCTCGCAATACGCACGCACGGCGTCGGCCTGCCCCTGATTCCAGGCTTCCCAGACCTTACTGCCATCCATTCCGAGTTTGCCAGGAAAGCCGCAGAGCTTGGCCAGTTCATCGAGCGGAGCATTGGCCCGTCCGTTGTACTTGGCCAGCACATCCATGAGGTCCAGATGACGGGTATGGTAGCGGCTCAGGTAGTTGTTGTATTTGAAGTCCCGGTCTTCGTCGCCCCAATCCCAATACCTTGGCGCCGGCACGCCATGGATGAGACTGCGATAGTGCAGAACGGGCAGGTCGAAGCCCGAGCCATTCCAACTCACGAGCTTTGGCGTGTAGCGCTCGATGGTCTTGAAAAACCCGGCGAGCAATGCGGCTTCGGGATCATCGGGCTGACCCAGTGTTTTGACGCGGAAACCCTGATCGTCTCGAAAGACGCAGCCAACTACCGCCACGCGCTGCAGATGCAGCGGCAGGAAATCGTGCCCGACGGCCTCGCGGCGTGCGGCAAACGCGCGCTCGGCGACTTCCAGGTCGCTGACATCAGGGCCCCATCCATGCAGACGGCGCAGGCCGACCACATCGGGCAAGGTTTCGAGATCGAAAACCAGGGTGGGTGTCATCGAGCGGGCAGATACTGCATAGGATCGACAGGGGTTCCCTGGCGACGGATTTCAAAATGCAGTTTTGGCGCATTGGTGTCCGACTGGCCCAGTTCGGCAATTTTGGCGCCGCGCTTGACGTCCTGCCCCGTCTTGACCAGCAGTGCGCGGTTGTGCGCATAGGCGGTGATGAAGCCATTCTGGTGGTTGATGATGATCAGGTTGCCCAGACCGCGCACGCCATTGCCGCTATACATGACCTTGCCATCGGCCGCGGCCATGACGGGATCGCCTGGATTGCCGGCGATGTCTATGCCCTTGCTGTTGGCGTTGAAGTTCTGCTGGATCTGACCGCTGGACGGCCATCCCCAGTTGATGACTCCGGCGTCGGCAGCCCGCGCGACCGGTTTGGTCTCGGCTGGCGTCGGCGGCGGTGTGACCGGCGTAGCAGGGGTGCTGGTATCGGTGCCAGCGGCGTGACTGTCAGGCGCATCGAGCGGTTTGGCCTGAATCTGGCCGCCTGTGATGGGCTGAGGCTGCGCGTTGCTGCTGGTGGCAGAGGAAAGCTTGAGAACCTGGCCGACGTGAATTTGGTTGGGGTCCGAAAGACTATTGAGGCGCTTGATCGTTTCGATGTCGACGTTGTTGGCACGCGCGATCTTGAATAGCGTATCGCCCGGCTTGACGACATAGCCGCCCGCCGTTGCCGTGGCGCTGGAGGCCGGCTGGTTGGTCAGGTCGACCACGGGCGCGCGCGTGGCTTTGCCCGCGCAACCCGCCAGAGCGACCAGACCTAGCACGCCCGCCCAACGCACGGGGCGGCGCATGATGTTCGTGTTCATGGAAAAAGTCCCGGTCAGTGACAACTGCCCGTTGAGCATACGTATCTCCTGTTTGCTCAAGATTGTATTCCTGGCTTTAAGGGAACGAACCGCACTGCCTCAAGCTCCGTGCGCTTCCAGCTTGCGGTGCCAGTTCGTTCGATGAGGACCAGCCGCTGACTGGTCGAACCTTCGGGTGCGATCAGTCGGCCGCCTGGCGCCAATTGATTCAAAAGCGCCTGGGGAATGGCCAGGCCAGCGGCAGCCACAACAATAGCATCGAATGGCGCCACGCCGGCGACGCCCTGAGTGCCATCGCCGTAGATCAGCCGCACACGAGTCGTCAGCTTCAACGCGCGCAGATTGGTGCGTGCCAATTCATAGAGCCCGCGGATGCGTTCGACGGCATGCACCTCGCGAACGAACTGGGCCAGTACCGCGGCCTGGTAGCCGCAACCAGCACCGACCTCCAGTACACGTGTCGGCGTGCGACCTTCGCAGACCGCGGCAATCATGCGCGCCACGACCCACGGTTGGGAAATGGTTTGAGAGTGCCCGATGGGCAGAGCCGCATCTTCGTAGGCCCGACTGGCCAACGCTTCATCGACAAACACATGCCGCGGCACGATGGCCATGGCATCGAGCACGCGCTCGTCGCTGATTCCTTGCTGTCGCAGGCGTTGCACCATCGCCTGGCGCAGTCGGTCGGAGTTCAGACCGAGGTTGGCCGGGCCGGCTGCCGGCTTGAGCGGCTGCGGACGCTGCAGCGTGGCGGCGGAAATGCGCGTGTTGCTGTTGGCCGGCGTATAGCCAGGCGCCAGGCCCTGGCGCGAGTAGCCTGCGGCCCCGTCTTTGGGATCTACAGGTTTGCGCATAAGGGATTCGCCCATTGACCGACCAGATCGAGCTGGGCGTGTTGCGTCAGGTCCAGCCGCAGCGGGGTCAGCGATACGGCCCCCTCGGCGATGGCATGGAAATCCGTGCCCGGCGCGGCATCGCTGGCCAGGCCTACCGGCCCTATCCAATACACCGTGTCGCCATAAGGCGTGGTGGTACGAACCACGGGCTCGGAGGGGTGCCGCTTGCCCAGACGCGTGACACGCAGCCCGCGCATGTCCTCGTACGGCCGATTGGGAATATTGACGTTGAGCAGTACCGGAGCGGCCAAGGGCTCGGCAATCTGACGCTCGACGATGCGGCGCGCCGCGCGGGCCGCGGACTCAATATGCTCCCAGCCCTTCTCGACCAGCGAAAACGCGATGGCCGGTATACCGAACAGGTAGCCTTCGCTGGCGGCAGCCACCGTCCCGGAGTACAGCGTGTCATCTCCCATATTGGCACCGTTGTTGATGCCGGAGACGACCAGATCGGGCCGCGCGTCCATCAAGCCAGTCAGGGCCACGTGCACGCAATCCGAAGGCGTGCCGTTAACATAGATGAAGCCGTTGGATGCGGTACGCACGGTCAACGGGCGGTTAAGGGTCAGCGAGTTGGATGCGCCACTGTGATTGGTTTCCGGCGCGACCACCGTCAGCTCGCCCAGGCCAGAGAGCGAGTCGACCAGCGCTTCCAGTCCGGGAGCGTTATAGCCATCGTCATTGGAAACCAGAATTCGCATCACATCTCCGCAAGGCGGCCAACGGCCGACAGGCTGCGATTGTACAGTCACTACGATGACATTCGGCGCAAGACCGGATGGACAGCCACGGCCGGCGGGGTAGAATTGCCACCCACACCATCCGCGGCACCTTTTGCGCCGCTCCTCAAAGGGATAGATACGCCATGGTTCTGACCGAGCCCACGCCGTTGTTTGCCGTACTTCTCATCGTGCTGGCCTATTTGATCGGGTCCATCCCTTTTGCAGTGGTCGTCAGCAAGCTGATGGGTTTGCAGGATCCCCGCAGCTATGGGTCCAAGAATCCAGGGGCCACCAATGTGCTGCGCACGGGCAATAAGCTTGCCGCGGCTCTGACCCTGCTCGGTGATGCGGCCAAGGGCTGGTTCGCGATCTGGCTGGCGGTAAAACTGGCCCCGGGCCTGTCGCCGCTGACCTACGCCCTGGTAATGCTGGCGGTGTTTCTCGGCCACCTCTACCCCATTTTTCTGGGATTCAAGGGCGGCAAGGGTGTGGCCACGGCCCTGGGCATTCTGTTCGCGGTCAGTCCATGGCTGGCGCTGGCCACAGTGGCCACGTGGCTCATCGTGGCCGTGGTGTCATGTTACTCGTCGCTGGCCGCACTGGTCGCGGCGTTTTTTGCGCCGGTCTATTACTTCTTCGGCGGTGGGGTGGCCTGGAGCATGAGCACCCCGGCCGCCGTTGCCCTGGTCGCCATCAGCGCCCTGCTCTTTTACCGCCACAGCGCCAATATCGATCGGCTCATCAAGGGCAAGGAGAGCCGCATCGGCGGCAAGAAGGCCTAACCGGCCAGTTTGCGGAACATGGTGCGCCGGGTGTTGCAAAACGCCGGCCGCAGCCGTGAACTCCACTCGCTGCCACGCACCGCAAGCCAGGGCTCGCTGCCAAAGGTCTCGCGGGTGACGAGTTCATAGACGGCGTGGTAGCGCGGGCTGCCATCATGGCAGCGCCAGCGGCGCGCCTGCACCGTGCCCGGCACCCCTGCCAACCCGGGCAGATGCTCCTGCTCATACCAGGCATTGAAGTCTGTCTCCATCTCCGGCAGCACGTCCGTCTCCACCACATAATGCCAGGCACTGGCCTGGCCGTCCGAGCGGCCCGCCAGATCGGCCAGCAGATCCAGCACGCGGGTCTCGGCACCGGGATAGCGCTCATCGACCAACGCACGCATGGCCGCCAGCCCCTGCGGCGAGGCCGAACTGCAATACACATACGTAAAGTCGCTTTCCACATCTACGGCGACGTGGATGTCCACGCGCGCCTGTGGGCAGGCGGCCAGCATATGACCGCGCAGATCACGCGCGGCGCTCTCATCAAGGGCCAGACCGATGATGCGCAATAACAAGGTTTGCATCGACATAGTGATTTTCCTCAGTGACCCACCCGCAGCGCGACCAGCAAGCGGGAAACCATGTTGTAAGCGGCCACGGTGGCGGTCAGGTCGAGCAATCCTTGCTCGTCGAAGTACCCGCGCAACGGCTCGAAGACCGGGTCGGACACCTCGATGTCGCGGGTCATGGCATCGGTGTAGGCCAGTGCCTCGGCCTCGCCGGCGTGCAGGCCGGGAATATCGGCAGGCGCCGGATGAACGCGCAAGGCTTGCACGGTATCGGGCGCCACGCCGGCAGCCAGGACATGGGGCACGTGCGCCTCGAACTCGTACGGCGCTCGATTCAGAATGGCCACGCGAAGAATGACCAATTCGCGTAGCCGCGCCGGCAATGAGTTGCGATTGCGCACAGCACTGAGCATCGCCTCCCAACCCTCACAAATGGGCGCGCTGTTGAGCAGGACCTGGTAGAGCGGCGAGATACGGCCGCGCGCAGCCTGGATGCGGGCCTCCAGGGCAGCCAGTTCGGGGCGGGATCCCGGCGCCACCGGCGCCAGGCGAGAGACATCAGTCATGGGATTACTCCGGTTTGATCTGCTCGCGCTCGATCAGCGAGGACCATTTCTCGCGATCCTTCTGGATCAGCGTTGCAAAGGCCTCGGGCGTGGACGGCGCAGGCTCAGCGCCAAAGGCTTGCAAACGCTGGCGGGTGCTGGCGTCGTCCAGAGCGTTGCGCACAGCCTGGTTCAGTTTGGCGACGGTCTGCGGTGGCGTGGCGGCCGGGGCCAGAAGACCATACCAGTTGTTCGACTCCACGCCGGCGATGCCCTGCTCGGCCAGCGTCGGGACTTGCGGCAACAGCGGATGGCGGGTGGGCGCTGCGATACCCAGCACCTTGAGCTTGCCGCCCTGGATATGCCCGATGAGGCCGGGAACGTCCCCGAAGAAGCCGGCGACCTGATTGCCCATCACGTCATTGATGACAGGAGCTGCGCCTTTGTAGGGCACATGCAATACGTTCGCATGGCTGGCATCCGAGAACATTTCCAGAGTCAGGTTGGGGATGCTGCCCACGCCGGACGAACCGATTGCCACCGATTGAGCCCCTCCCTTGGATCGCTGCACGAAATCGGCGGCGTCTTTGGCTGGATTGGCCGGGTTGACGACAAAGGCGGTCGCGTTATTGACGACCAGCGAGACCGGTGCGAAGTCTTCCTTGGGGTTGTAGGGAAGCTCTTTATACAGCGCGGGGCTGATGGCGACCGCCCCGACGCTGGTCAGAAACAGTACCGACCCATCGGCAGGGGCTTTGGCAACGAAGGCCGCACCAATATTGCCATTGGCGCCCGCCTTGTTCTCGACAATGATTTGGCGGCCGAGCTCTTTGCCCAGGCGTTCGGCCAGAACACGGCCGACCAGATCGACCGGCCCGCCCGGAGGGAACGCCACGATCAGGCGTACGGTCTGTTCGGCATGGACGGGCACCGCGCTCAAGGTTGCACACAACGCCAGGGCGCAGGCGAGGAAGGACTTATTCATCATTGTCTCCGTTATAGGAATGAAATCAGGTCAAGCTAGTTCGTACAACCGCGCAGGGTTATCGACGAGGATGCGGTGTCGCAACTCTGCATCGGGCACAGCGAGAAACAGCGCGTCGACGACTTCGCCGTCATCGGGCATGTCGCCGCGCACATTGGGATGAGGCCAGTCGCTGCCCCAAAGCACGCGCTCAGGCATCGCTTCTGCCAGCGCGTGCATGAAGGGCAGCCCCTCATGGAACGGCCGCTTGCCCTGGCTGATGCGATCGATGCCCGAGATCTTGACCCAGGCACCCGGCTCGGCGGCCAGGCCGAGCAATCCGCGAAACGCCGCGTCATTCAGGCCGCGTGCGGCCTGAATCCGGCCCATGTGGTCGACCACATAGGGCAGCGGCAAGCGCTTGAGCAAAGGCAGCAGCCCCGGCAGGCTTGCGCCGTCGACATGCAGGCAAAAATGCCAGCCCAATGGCGCGATACGTCCGGCCAGCGCCAGCACCGTCGCCTCCTCGGGTGGCGCACCCAAGTGGGGTACGAAATTGAGCCGCGCGCCTCTCACACCGGCCACATGCAGGGCTTGCAGTTCCGCTTCGGCGATGTCAGGTGCTATCACAGCCACGCCGCGATAGCGGCCCTGCGATTGGCTAAGCGCGTCAAGCAAGGCGCTGTGATCCGCGCCGTGACAGGCCGCCTGCACCACGACGGCGTGTGTGACGCCGATGTGCCGATGCAAGGCAGCCAGGCGCTCATAGGGAGCGTCCGGCGGGGTGTAACTGCGACCTTCGGCGTAGGGAAATCGGTCGGGGGGGCCGAACACATGACAGTGCGTGTCCCACGCGCCCGGCGGCAACGCGTGACGGGGACGGCTGGGGTGTTCTAGCGGAGGCAGGCAATCCGGCATGATGGGCCAATGAAGGAAAGCTGACATGGTGCGCGAGGCCGGATCAACTAACAATGAAATATCTGTGATTTCAGGTATGCTTTTTCTCTATAACTATTGCGACCGCCCTGCTGTCATGGACCTCAAACAGATTGAGTACTTCGTCAATGTTGCCGAACGGCGCAGCTTCTCGCGTGCCGCCGAAGCGCTGGACGTGGCCCAGCCAACATTGAGCCGGCAGGTTCGGCTGTTGGAGCTGGAGCTCGAGCAGCATCTGCTCTATCGCAACGGCCGCGGTGTGGAACCCACGGAAGCCGGTCTGCGTTTCCTGGGGCATGCGCGAGGTTTGCTGGCGCTAGCCGCTCGGGCACGCGAAGACCTGCGCGGTCTGCGCGCGTCTCCCAGCGGCAAGGTGGTGGTTGGATTGCCGCCGCGCATCGCGCGGGTGCTGACCCCTCCTCTTGTGGCAACGTTCAGGCAAACCTTTCCCGATGCCGCCATTACCGTCGCCGAAGGCCTGTCCGCACAAATGCGGGAGTGGCTGTTATCTGGCAGGGTGGATCTGGCCCTGCTTTATGATCCGCCTGCCACACCGCAACTGGCCACGGAGCTCCTGCTGCGAGAGGAGCTGGTACTGGTGGCGCCACGACAGCGCCAACCGCCCCTTCCCGCGCACATCCCGCTTGCCGCGTTGACTGACATCCCGCTCATTCTGCCCAGCTCACCCAACGCCATCCACACACTGGTCGAAGGCGTGTGCCGGCGGCATGGTGTGCGATTGAACGTCGTGACCGAGGTGGATGCGGTGCAGACCATTGTGGAGCTGGCCTCGCAAGGGCAGGCCTGCGCGATCTTGCCGCGCTCGGCAGCGCTGGACGACAGGGCACTGGCGGTCTGCCATATCGAATCGCACCCCCTGCGCAACCAGTTGGTGCTGGCCACGCCGCGCCAGCGTCCGGCCACCCGTCTGGCCGAGGCCACAGCCCGGCTGATGCGCAGTATGGATGTGCAGGCGTTGCTCTACCGGCAACCCGCCTGACCTAAGCAGCCTGCAACTCGTCCAGATCCCATCGCGGGCGCACGGTGAACGCGTGGTCACCTTCGGCCAGGTCGGCCAACCCCGCTTTGACGCGTTCAGCCGCAGCAAACGCAATCATGGCGCCGTTGTCGGTACAGAGTTCAAGAGGCGGAAAGTAGGCCGTGGCGCGCATGCGCGGCAATGCTTCGCCCAGCCGTTGGCGCAGCAGCTTGTTGGCCCCCACACCTCCGGCCACCACCAGGCGGCGCAGCCCGGAGGCTTTGAGCGCGCGGATGGATTTGGCAGCCAGGACGTCGATGATGGCTGCCTGAGTGGCTGCGGCAAGGTCGGCGCGGGACTGCTCGTCGAGCGCGCCGTTTTGCGTGGCGGCCTTGACGCGTGTGAGAACGGCAGTCTTCAGGCCACTGAAACTGAAGTCCAGGTCGCCACTATGCAACATAGGACGAGGCAGCTCAAATCGCGAAGCATCGCCTTGCTCGGCCAATCGCGACAGCGCCGGCCCGCCCGGATAACCCAGGCCCATGAGCTTGGCCGACTTATCGAACGCCTCGCCGGCTGCATCGTCGAGGGTTTCGCCCAACAACGTGTAGCGCCCCACACCATCGACCCGCATGAGCTGGGTGTGACCGCCCGAAACCAGCAAGGCCACGAAAGGAAAATCGGGCCGAGGGTCCGCCAGCAGCGGTGAGAGCAAATGCCCTTCGAGGTGATGAATGGCAATGGCGGGCAACCCCAAGGACCATGCCAGCGACTGCGCCACACTGGCGCCGACGAGCAACGTACCGGCCAGCCCGGGGCCTGCCGTATAGGCAATTGCCCCAATGTCGCGCCGCTGCAGGCCCGCGCGCTCGAGGACCTCGCGCGTGAGCGGGACAATGCGGCGGATATGGTCGCGCGAAGCCAGCTCGGGGACGACCCCGCCGTATTCCTGATGCATGGCGATTTGCGAGTGCAGCGCATGGGCCAGGAGGCCTCGTTGCGTGCAAACGGCAGCTACGCCCGTTTCATCGCAGGAGCTTTCAAAACCGAGAATAATCATGGCCCTGGAGTTTACACGGTGCCAAAATACGCCATGCGCGGGGAGGCCGCGTTTTTTCCAATCCGCACGCTACCGGGAATAATAATGCTGGAGAAGCTTTTCAAACTGCGCGAGCATGGCACCTCGGCCAAGACCGAGGTCATCGCAGGACTGACGACCTTCCTGACGATGTCATACATCATCTTCGTCAACCCTGACATTCTGTCGTCGACGGGAATGGATCGCAGCGCGGTTTTCGTGGCCACCTGCCTGGCCGCTGCCTTGGGCTCGCTGATCATGGCTTTGGTGGCCAACTGGCCCATCGGTATGGCGCCGGGCATGGGGTTGAATGCCTTTTTCGCGTTCACCGTGGTCAAAACCATGGGCTACACCTGGGAACAGGCGCTGGGCGCCGTCTTCATCTCGGGCGTGATCTTCCTGATACTGACGATCTCCGGCATCCGCGCCTGGCTGATACGCGGCATCCCGCATTCTCTGCGCAGCGCCATTGCGGCTGGGATCGGGCTATTTCTGGCCATTATCGCGCTGTCGAGCGCAGGCATCGTGGTGCCGCATCCGGCCACCAAAGTCACCTTGGGCGATCTGCGCGGCCACGCTCCGCTGTTCGCGATTCTGGGGTTTTTCATCATCGCGGTGCTTGATGCCTTGCGTGTGCGCGGCGCGATCCTGATTGGCATTCTGGTGGTAACGGTGCTGTCCATGGCGCTGGGCTACAACGAGTTCAAGGGTGTGTTTTCGGCTCCGCCCAGCCTCGCTCCGACCTTCATGAAACTCGACGTCATGGGTGCGCTGCACAGCGGCCTGGTGCATGTCATCCTGGTGTTCGTGCTGGTAGAAGTGTTTGACGCGACCGGCACACTCATGGGCGTGGCCAAGCGCGCAGGCCTTGTGCCCGAAGATCGGCCAAATCGCCTGGGCCGCGCCCTGTTTGCCGACAGCACCGCCATCGTGGCCGGCTCGGTGCTGGGCACCAGCAGTACCACCGCTTTTGTCGAAAGCGCCTCGGGCGTTCAAGCGGGAGGACGTACGGGCATGACGGCCCTGGTCGTCGCGCTGCTGTTTCTGGCTGCGCTGTTCATCTCACCGCTGGCGGGCTCCGTGCCAGCCTATGCCACGGCGCCCGCCCTGCTGTACGTTGCCGGGCTGATGATGCGCGAGCTGGTGGACATCGATTGGAATGACGTATCGGAAGCCACTCCGGCCGCCTTGACGGCGCTGATCATGCCGTTTACGTACTCGATTGCCAATGGCCTGGCGTTCGGCTTTATCAGTTATGTCGTGCTCAAGGCGTTTACGGGCCGCATCCGAAGCGTGCACCCGGCTACCTGGCTGGTCGCCGCGCTGTTTGTGATCCGTTACGCATTTTTCCCTGAGTGACGTGCCAAGGTCCCGGGAGCCTGCCGCTGCCGGGACAATCGGGCCGATACGCTCAGACTATCGACCCGCCCGATAGCAAGGTTGCTCGGACTTGTGATTAAAAAGGCCGATACACTCCCCATATAGAAACTTGAATATTCATAGTTGGCAACTGCGGCCGGCATGAAGACGGAGTGATATCCATGAGCGTATTGGCCACTATTCCTTTCTCGGTCCTCGACCTTGCCCCTATCGTGCAGGGCTGTACGCCGGCGGATGCCTTCCGCAGCACGGTGGATCTGGCGCAGCATGTCGAACGGCTGGGATATCGGCGCTTCTGGCTGGCCGAGCACCACAACATCACGGGCGTGGCCAGCAGCGCCACCGCCGTCCTCATCGGGCTCGTAGCCAGTCAGACGCAGACACTGCGAGTGGGCTCGGGCGGCATCATGCTGCCCAATCACGCGCCGTTGATCATCGCCGAGCAGTTCGGCACGCTGGAGAGCCTCTATCCGGGCCGCATCGATCTGGGCCTGGGACGCGCGCCCGGCAGTGACGGTGCCACGCAGCAGGCACTGCGCCGAGGCCCACGCAGCGGCCTGGAGTTTCCCGCACTGGTGCAGGAGCTGCGCGCTTACTTTGCGCCCGAGCGGCCGGGCCAGGCCGTGCGCGCCATTCCCGGCGCGGGCCTGGATGTCCCGATCTGGCTGTTGGGCTCGAGCGATTTTTCCGCTCGCATGGCCGCCGAGCTAGGCCTGCCTTTTTCGTTTGCCGGCCATTTTTCGCCGGAAGGGATGGCCGCCATGCGCCTGTACCGGCATCTGTTCAAACCCTCGGCTACCCTGGCTCGTCCCTACTCCATGATCGGTGTGCCCGTCGTAGCAGCACCCACCGATGAAGAAGCCCAATTACTGGCGACCACGCAGCAGTTGAAGTTTCTGTCGCTCATCCGCGGCAACCGCCTGCCTTTGCAGCCGCCGGTTGAAAACATGGACGAGCACTGGAACGAATGGGAACGTGCCGCGGTCGAACAGAAACTGGGAGCGGCCATCGTCGGAGGACCGGATACCGTCAAGCGCAAGCTTGAGGATATTGTCGCGCGCACCGAAGCCGATGAGGTCATGATCGTCTCGGACTTCTATCGCCATGAAGACCGGATGCGCTCCTACGACATTGTCGCGTCGCTCAAGCAGCGCGACGGCGTAGGTCGAGCCGCCTGAGGTCAACTGGCCGGGCCGCGTTGGCGGCCCGCGCTTGAATCGCGATCGCCGATCGCGCAAACTGGGTGAAACCCGCCCCTAACGCCGGCACCCGGCAAGGACAACGCCATGAGCATCGTCGAACTCACCAAAGACTCTTTCCAGGACGCCATCACGCCGGATGGTACCTTGATCATCGATTTCTGGGCCCCGTGGTGCGGCCCTTGCCGAGGGTTTGCGCCCGTTTTCGAGCAGGCTGCCGAAAAGCATGGCGATGTGACGTTCGCCAAGGTCAACACTGACGTCGAACAGGAATTGGCCGGCGCGCTGGGCATCCGTTCCATTCCCACTCTGATGGTATTCCGCGAGAAGGTGCTGCTGTTTTCGCAACCCGGTGCCCTGAGTGCCGGTCAGCTTGAAGAGCTGCTGACCAAGGTCAAGGAAGTGGACATGGCCCAGGTCCATCGCGATATTGCCGAGGCGCAGGAAAAAGCAGAAGGCGACCCGGCCTGAGAATCAACCCTCTGGCACTGTCTGCGGTGGTTGCAGGACGTGCCAGTGGGACTGCCCGCGCGTGATGTTGGCTGCGACGCGCGCCAGTTCGCTCTGCACGGCAGCCGGCATCTCCACGACCAACGCCACACCTGTGGCGTCATAGTCTTCAGCCAGGATGTGTGCGCCCGCTGCCGCCAAACGCATTCTGAGCACAGGCTGCTCGGCAAAGCTGCAGCGGCAGCTCACCTGTACGGCGGGGATGATTTCCAGATAGTGTCCGGCCCGCAGGCAATTGGCCGCGCAACCGCCATACGCGCGTACCAGACCGCCGGCGCCCAGCTTGATGCCGCCAAACCACCGCACCACCAACACCGCCACTCGGTCTAGGCTCTGCCCGTCTATGGCTTGCAGGATAGGCCGGCCGTGCCGCCAGGCTCGCCATCGTCGTTGTACCGGTACGCGTTGCCGATACGATAAGCCCAGCAGTTGTGAGTAGCATCGGCAACACTGTGAGCCGACACAAACGCCATGGCCTCGGCCACGCTGGCCACGGGAGCCGCATGCGCGGCGAAACGGCTTTTTTTGATGTCTTCCTGGAAGGAACAGGCGGCGGCTAGGGTCTGCAGCATACGCCGCCATTGTACTGCGGGGCTCAGCCGTGGCAGTCAGGCACTTCCTGATCGAGATAGACGTCGAAGGCCACATCGCGCGCCCATTTGGCTGCCATCGCCGTCCAGGCGCCGGTGGCCTGCCAACTGCGCATTTCGTTTTGCAGCCAGACGGTGTCGCGCGGGCTCGTCAACCAGCCGAGGTCAGCGCGCGGGCCGTCTGCCGGTAGCGTCGAGGAGAATTTGCGCCACTCCGGAAAACGCATAAGCGCCGTCCATACCGTGCCGTCGATCAAGGCAATATCGCACTGCCCTTCGCGCACGGCCACCAACGCATCCGAAGGCGCTCGATAGGTTTGTACCCGCGCATCGTGCGCAACGGCCAGCGTCTGCGCCCGCAGATTCGATTGCGCCATGCATACGCGTTTACCTGCCACCTGGGGCCAGATGCGTAGCGGCGTATCGCTGCGGATCACGGCCTTGGGCTGCATGCTCACGCGCGCGCTGATCCAACCTTGCGAAGGTGGACTGCCAACCGTCTGCTCGGCCAGCACCACGTCTGCCCTGCCCTCGGTTAACGCAGCCTGCGCCTGCGACGCAGGAACCTCCACCAATACCAAGGGCAAGTTCAGGCGCGCGGCCAGGCGGGCCGCAGCGGGCACTGCAAGTCCTTCCGGGGTACGAACTTTGGCGCCGGCCAGCGGCGCTGGCGCCAGCGCCGGCACGCCCACACGCAACTCGCCGCGCGCCCGCGCGGGCGCAAATACCTCCTGAGCCTGCACGGACGCGCCGCACATGGCGGCGACGGCCAGAAACAACGGAGGCAGCCAGGCGGGTTTCATGCGCTCACACGTACTGATAGCGCAACAGTCGATGCTTGAGGTTTTCAAGCACGAACTGATCGATCAACGCAGCCAACACGGCAATGACCAGGATATTGGTCATCACGCCCGTCATATCGGCGATTTCGCCTGAGTAAGCCAACGAACGGCCCAGACCCTTGCCAAAACCGATCAGCATTTCTGCCGAGATCAAGGCTCGCCAGGCATTGCCGAACGCCAACTGCGCGCCCGTAATGAGTTCAGGCATGACTGCTGGCAGATAAACGCGTTTGACCAGTCCCCATGGTGAAGCGCCCATGACGCGCGCTGCCGAGACATGCACCCGTTGTACAGACTCGGTGGCGTTCATCACGCTCAGGGCTGCCGGGAAGAAGGCCGACAGCGCCACCACCACGATGATCGGGGTGCTGCCAAAACCCATGACAATCAGGAAAAGCGGCACCCAGGCAATCGAGGGGATGGATTGGAGAATGACGATGGCGCTGCGCAGAACCTCGCGGAAAAAATAGAGCAGTGCCGCCACCAGACCAAAGCCTATGCCGGCCACCAGCGCCAGGCCATAACCCGCTCCCAGCCGCGCCAGCGTGCCCAGCAACGCCTGATGAAAACTGCTTTTGCCGAGCTCTTCATAAAGGCGGGCCAAGACCGTGGGTACGCCGGGCATCAGGAAGTCCGGCAGCAACCATGCCGCCGTCTGCCACAACAGCAAAATGAAGGCTACGCCAAGTACCCCGGCCAGGTACTTGCGCGCGCCGGTCACTCGGGAGCTCAAAGTTTACGAGCCTCTTGCCAGGACAGATCGACAATCGACGAGACATCGTAGGGCTTGCCATCACGCGTCTTGAGCGAACCTTGAGCCTGCAGGATGTCAGCGATCTCCTGCATACGCTTGGTGTCCTTGGCGGTGAGCGCCGGCGTGAACACCTGAGTACGGATCGCTTCGCTGATCACCGTCTCACGCGGCAGTTCGCCACGCGACAAGGTCTTGAGGGTAGGTTCGGCGATAAAGTAGGAAGCAATCAGCTTGGAGGCTTCGTCAGGCTTTTTCTGCAACAGGTCGATGGCGGACTTTTGCGCATCCAACGCCTTCCACACGTCGTCCTTGCGCTTGGCCAGCACGTCACCCGAGGTGATCACGACCATGCAGGGAAACGGCCAGGATTGACCCACTTCATAGATTTGCTTGACCGGCGCGATCAGTTGCGCGATTCGGTCGTAGGGCTCGAAGAGGAAGGCCGCGTCGACGCGCTTGCCGACAAGCGACTGCACGGCGACCGCGGGGCTGACGCCCATCACGTTGACGTCGCCGTCGGCCAGTTTGCCTTCTTTGAGAACCACGCCCTTGAGCACGACGTCTGCTGTGCTGCCTTCGGCCTGAGAGGCCAGTGTTTTGCCCTTCAGCCCGGCGATATCCTTGATGCCGCTGTCATCGCGCACGAGCAAGGAGTGGTAGCCCTGCTGCGCGCCGCCGACGACCTTCAGGTCCGCGCCCTTGGAGGCCCAGGCCACGGCGTTGGTAAAGCCCAGCACGCCGATGTCGAGCTGACCGCCCACAATGGCCTTGATGAGGTCGGTTCCCGACTTGAATTCGATCAGCTCGGTATCGAGCCCTGCTTTCTGATAAAAGCCGCCTTCCTGCGCGACGATGGCCTGCGCGTCGTCCATGACACGCAGGTAGCCGACGCGGAACTTCTCAGCTGCCATGGCCGGTGCGGCCAACAGTGCGGCTGCCAGAGGCAGGGCCAACCATTGCTTGAACTTCATCCAGATCTCCAGTATTGCGAATAAGGGCGCGCCAGGCGGGCCCGATAATTTAGGCAGCCAGTGTCTGGGCGCCGTGGTCTTGACCGACGGCAATGCCCAGCAGGCTCAGGATTTCGCGCTTCTCGCCCGCCAGATCGGCCAGATCATGCGTCTTGGCGCGGTGAGTCAGGTTGAACTCGCGCAGCACACGCGCCGGGCGCGCCGAAAAAACGACGATGCGGTCGGCAAGGAACAAGGCTTCGTCGACGTCGTGCGTAACCAGCAAGACCATCGGTTTCTCTTCACGAATCAATTGCCGCAACACATCCTGCAGGCTCAAGCGCGTCAGAGCATCAAGAGCGCCGAAAGGCTCGTCCATCAGCAGCGTCTGTGGCTGCGCGATAAAAGCGCGCGCCAGCGCCGCGCGCTGGCGCATACCGCCAGAGACCTGATGAGGATAGTAGTGTTCGAACCCGTTGAGTCCGACGCGAGCCAGCCAGGCGTCGGCAGCCGCGCGCGCCTGGCGCTTGGGGGTCTTCTGAAACTCCAGGGCCAACGCCACGTTGTCCCGCAGGGTCAGCCAAGGGTAGAGCGCGTGCTCCTGAAAGACCAAGGTGCGGCTGGGATGCGGACCACCCACGGGCTGGACATCGGCCAGTACCCGGCCTTGCGTGGCCTTCTCCAGGCCAGCGGCCAGATGCAACAAGGTGGACTTGCCGCAACCGGACGGCCCCACCAGGGCGACCAGCTCTCCGGTCTTGAACTCACTGGAGAAGCCATCGACGACGAGGAGGTCGCCGTACTGCTTGTGAACGTGGTCGAAAGTCAGATTCATGAGTATCTCGGCCGCCGGACGGCGGGTTGATGCACAATCTAACAATTCACCATATGAATCCAAACGATATTTATAGAATGTTTTAATCGCTAAAAGTCATATAAAAAAGGCTGCCCCGCGGCAGCCTTTTGGCAGGATCCGGCCGCCGGCCAAGGCAGCCCTCACCGGCCCATCATGCTTCGATGCCACGCGAGGCCAGATAGTCTTCGTAGCCACCGCGATAATCGACGATCTCGCCCGAAGGCAGGATTTCGATAATGCGCGTAGCCAGACCAGAGACGAATTCGCGGTCATGCGAGACGAAAATCAGCGTGCCCTCGAATTTCTCCAGCGCGAACTGCAACGACTCGATGGATTCCATGTCCAGGTGGTTGGTGGGTTCGTCGAGCAGCAACACATTGTGGCGCCCCAGCATGAGGCGGCCAAACGTCATGCGGTTTTTCTCGCCGCCAGACAACACGTTGGGGGCCTTGGGCAGATCATCGCTGGAAAACAGCAACCGCCCCAGAGCCGACCGTATGGCCTGGTCGTCATCGCCCGGTTGACGGTATTCCGACATCCAATCGAACAGGTTGATGTCGGTCTGGTGGAATTGATCTGAGACGTCCTGGGCCATATAGCCCATGTCGGCGTTCTCCGACCATTTGACCGAACCCGAGTCCGGCGCCAGATCCGTGGCAAGCAGACGCAGCAACGTGGTCTTGCCCACGCCGTTAGCGCCAATGATGGCGATCTTTTCGCCCGCCTCGACCATGGCCGAGAAGTCACGGATGACCGGCGCGTCGTAACTCTTGGACAGGCGGTCTATCGTCACCGCCTGACGGTGCATGACCTTGTTCTGCTCGAAACGGATGTAGGGGTTCTGGCGCGAAGACGGCTTGACCTCGACCTGATCGGCCTTGATGCGGTCGATCTGTTTCAGGCGCGAGGTGGCCTGGCGCGACTTGGACTTGTTGGCCGCAAAGCGACGCACGAAGTCCTGCAGCTCGGTGATGCGCTCTTTGGCCTTGGCATTGTTGGCCGTCAGGCGCTCGCGCGCCTGCGTCGAGGCCAGCATATAGTCGTCATAGTTGCCGGGATAGATGCGGATATCGCCGTAGTCCACATCGGCCATGTGCGTGCACACCTGGTTCAGGAAGTGACGGTCGTGGCTGATGATGATCATCGTGCTCTGATAACCATTGAGCACGGTCTCCAGCCAACGGATGGTGTTGATATCCAGGTTGTTGGTCGGCTCGTCGAGCAGCAACACGTCGGGATTGGAGAACAGTGCCTGGGCCAGCAGCACGCGCAGCTTCCAGCCGGGAGCAACTTCGCGCATCAACAGATTGTGCTGATCCACGGCGATTTCCAGACCGAGCAGCAACTCGCCGGCACGCGCTTCGGCCGTATAGCCATCGTACTCGGCGAACTTTGCCTCGAGGTCGGCCGCGCGCATGTAATCGTCTTCGGTAGCCTCGGCGTTGGCGTAGATGGCGTCGCGTTCGGTCATCGCAGCCCACATCTCGCTGTGGCCCATCATGACCACATCCAGCACGCGCATGTCTTCGAAGGCGAACTGATCTTGACGCAGTTTGCCCAGGCGCACGCCCGGCTCAAGCGAAACATTGCCGGCGGAAGACTCGAGGTCACCGCCAATAATCTTCATGAAGGTGGACTTGCCCGAGCCGTTGGCCCCGATAAGGCCATAGCGGTTGCCTTCGCCGAACTTGACGCTGACGTTTTCGAAAAGCGGCTTGGGACCAAACTGGATGGTGAGATTGGCGGTAGAGATCACGGTGTCTGTTTATGCTGATACAGGCCCGAAGCGCCCGACGATATCGGCGGCCTGCTGGCCATCTGATGGTCGTGCGCCCGATGTCATCGACGGCAAAAGGCCGCGGGCCGGCCCGGCATGCAAAGCGAAGCGCAAAAAAAGCCCCAAGCTCGTTGCCGGTCTAGTAAACCTGACAGTGTACCAAGCCCGGGGGATTTACGCGCTGCCCTGCTTGCGGCAGGCCGCAAGCAGGGCAATCAGCCGGCGTCCAGGGTCAATGGTGATGTTCGTCGATCACCAGGTGGGCCAGGCCGCGCTCGGTGGCCACGCCCACTTTCTGACCAATGGGTAGCGTCGCCTTGAGATTGCCGTGACCGTAGGGCAGGCCGACGATGACCGGCACCTTAACCTCGCGGCGCAACCATTTAATGACTTCAGGTAAATCGTAGCCCTGATCATGCTCGGCCAGCTTATAGTCGGTGAAACTGCCCAGCAGGATGGCCTTCTGCTTTTGCAGCACGCCAGCCTGCGCCAGTTGGGCCAGCATGCGCTCGATGCGGTAGGGATGCTCGGATACGTCTTCGATAAACAGAATACCGCCACGCACTTTGGGGAAATAAGGCGTGCCGAGCAGGGAAACGAGTGTCGCCAAGTTGCCACCCCACAGTACGCCGCGCGCATCGACGGAATCCGCATCGGCGGTTTCGAAGCTGAGGATTTCCAGTTCGCCACGCATGATTTCGCCAAACAGGGCGACAGTAAGCGGATCGATGCGCTTGCCACCGAAATCCCGCACGGCCGTGGCGCCCGTATAACTTACCGCTCCGGTCTGCGCCAGCAAGGCCAGGTTGAAAGCAGTGAAGTCGCTCATGCCGACAAACCGCTTGCCGCTGTCGGCCATGGCTTTCCAGTCGATGTGCGGCAACAGGCGTGACAATCCATAGCCGCCACGCGTTGCCATGACGATGGGCTGTTTCTGCGCGGCGGCACGCGCCAGGCCGGCAAGGCGTTGTTTATCCGTGCCCGCAAAGCGCTGATGCGTAGCCAGCGCCGCGCGATCGAGCACGGTCTTGAAGCCTTCGGCCGCCAGCCGTTCTCGGGCAAGCTCGACGGTTTGCGGATCGCGCACGGCCGACGACGGCGAAATGAGGTAAATACCGCCGGAAGGTGCGACGTGGTGCTCGCAGGTCAGCCCGCAGGTATGGCCGTGATCGTGATCATGGCCTTCGTGACCTGTCTTACGGGGGGGGTTCATCGTGTTTTTTCCTTTTGGCGGCGCTCACGAAAGAACGTGCGCAGAAGGTCCGCGCAAGGCTGTGCAAGCACACCTCCGGTTACTGTGGTGTGATGATTGAGTTGGCCGACAGCGCCGACATCGAGCACGCTGCCGCACGCGCCAGTCTTGGGATCCTGCGCGCCATAGATCACGCGTGCCAGTCGGGCGTGCAGCATGGCGCCGATGCACATGACACAAGGCTCAAGCGTGACGTAAAGCGCCAAACCCGGCAAGCGGTAGTTGCCCAACTGAGCTGCGGCTGCGCGCAGCGCCACAACTTCGGCATGCGCGGTGGGATCCGCATCCATGATGGTGCGGTTGTAACCCATGCCCAGCACTTCGCCCTGCGCACTGACAACAATGGCGCCCACGGGCACCTCGCCGGCTGCATAGGCCAGGCGCGCCTGATCCAGCGCCATTTGCATGAACACGTCATCGGTCACCGCCGTCGCGTCCTCAGCCACCGTAGGCTCTGGACTTCAACGAGACACTACCGGCCAGCCCGATAAGCGCGGCCTCAAGCAACTGATATGGCTCGGCCTCTTCGTCGTAGCGCGCGAAATTGAGATTGGAGACGCGGCCCTGCTCGACAAACCCCCAGGCCCGGCTGCGCTTGTCGCGATGGCTCGGATCCCAAACACCAAACGCATAGCCGCCGGCGCGCCGGATAAGAGAAAAGCAGGGAATGTCGGTATAGCCATCGCCGACGAAGACCATTTGGTCCAAGGGCACGCGCAGACGATCTTCCGACACCTTACGATTGACCTCGAAGGGCCGGTTGCGAAACTCCGGCCCCACCAGCCCTTTCTGGATATGAAAGAGATACCGTGTCTTGTCGGTAAAGCTGACAATGCGACGCGGAAAACAGATGCCGCCGGCCTCATCGTAGATGAACTCGCTGGCCCAGATATCGGTGAACTCGGCAGCGATAGGCGTAGAACGAACGATATCGCCGATGCCACTCGAGATGAGATAGAACTCGAGCTGAATACGCGGATGCGTACTGCGCACGGCCTGGCGCAGGCGCTCGAAAAGTGTGGGCACCCCTTTATGCAAGGGCAGTCTGGCGCCCCACTGTTGCAGCTGTTCGCGCGTGATCGGGCCATGCTTGCCCTGGCGGGACAGTTCTATCATGCGGTAGAGATAGGCAGGAACGGGGTCCCAGTCCTGCTGAGACAGCAGCGGATCAACGGAGTCCTTCCAGAAGGCCGCCGTATCGACACCAATGCTTTCGAGAAAGCCCGTGGTGCTGTCTGGAGCCAGCGTGTCGTCGAAGTCGAATACCAGGGCGATGACGTCGGACATTCGGGGGATAGCTCAAGTGAAAGAGCCCACATTTTGCCTGAATGCCGCATGCACTGCTGCGGGACGGCAGACGCCGTCCCGCGTTTGTCGATCAACGCATCGGCGCGGCGGCCGGTTGCAGGCCCGACGGCGTGCCCGCCGGCGGCAGATTATTCTGCATGGTGGAACCCGGAGTCCCGGCGGGCACGGGAATGACGGTTTCGCGCATCACCCCGCCACCGTCGACGCTACCGCGCGTGGTCGTGTTGGCCGGATCGGTCATCTGCGTGATGCAATCCTGCCGTTGCAGGGCAGGCAGCGCGTCACAGCGCCGAGTGCGATTCTGCTCGTGGCTGGTCGATCCCGTACTCAGACGATTTCGCTTGGCTTCGTCGCGTGCGGCGCCGGCTTCGCGCAGGCAGGTTTTGCGATCCTGCGCACTCATGCCAGCGTTGCAGCGGGCGACTTCGCGTTTATAGACAGCGTCGGGCGTGTTGGACGGTTCGGCAGCATGCGCCGGGCTGATCGCCCAAAGCGCCGCCGTCAAGGCCAGCAACGATCCGGCGGTGGCGTTCACGCAGCGGTGGCGGAGGGTTTGAGGTTGATTCATGGTCTTCTCCTGTTTGGGTTCTAGGCCGGGACACATCCCGGGGGACCAAAGCTGACAGCTGTAACGTCTCTACCTTACGCAAATCTCGCCCATGGATCTTGCGCGAAATGTTACAGAGCTGTCCAAGCGTAATCGCCTCAAGGCTCACTGCTGGCGCTGGTGCGCGGTACATTGGGCCCGACTTCGGCGTCGCGATTGCGGTAGACCGCCGCGCGCATAAGCATCATTCCGGTGACGGGCGATGTCAGCACCAGCAGGATGATGATCACCACTTCATGGAACACCGGGCGCGACGCCAGGTAGGAAAATACCAGGATCGATGACAACAGGACGCTGCAAGCCCCCAGCGTATTGGCCAGCGTAGGAGCATGAATTCGCGCATAAAAATGGCCAAAGCGCAGCAACCCCACCGCGCCGGTCAGCTCCAGCAGGCCGCCGGCGATCAGCAACAGGCTGGCCGGTACCGCGATCCACCAGGGAATATCGGCGCCTATCATGGTTCGATGACCTCCCCTCGCAGCAGAAACTTCGCCATGGCCGTCGAGCCTACAAAGCCGAAGAGCGCGATCAGCAGCGCAATATCGAAGTAAACCCCCGTCCCTTCCCGGATACCGAAGACCAACATGATGAGCATGCCCTGGATATAGACCGCATCCAGGCCAAGCACGCGGTCCTGAGCCGTCGGGCCGCGCAGTATACGGATCACGGCGCAGCCCAGGCCGACCGCAAAGCAGGTCAGCGCGAAAGAAGCCGACAAATAAAGTAACAGCCCCATTATTCGAACACCTCCATCAATGTGCGCTCGTAGCGTCCCTTGACCAGGGCCACCCATTCTTCCTCGTTTTGCAGGTCCAGCACATGCAAGGTCAGATCCTGGTCGTCGGAGATTTCCACGACCACGGTCCCCGGTGTATAGGTGAGGATGCAAACCAGCATGGCCAGACCATGAGGGTCGCGCATGGTCAAAGGAATGTGCATGAACCCAGGGGACATGTCTGAATGCGGCCGCCAGATCAGTTGGGTAACAGCCCAGTTCGAGCGGATGATGTCCAACAAGACGCGGCAGAACAAGCCAGGCAGCAAATAGAAGCGGCGCGGGCGGGCCTGTAGCGGGCGCAGCCGGGTCGATGCCCACCCCAGCCACACCGCCAGAGCCGCACCCACGGCGGCCTGCCCCCAGGACAACGACTCGTTGAGCACCAGCCAAAGCAGGAAGATACCCAGCGGCAGGAGCGTTTTACCGATGATCTCGCGCATCTCAGTGCCCCTCCCCGATCACGCGCACGGGCTGCTTGGATAGCACGGCTTCGATATAGGCGGTTGGCGTATCCAGCGATTGGGCGGCGGCATCCAGATAGGCCGAAATCGGCCCGGCTGCGGCGGTCAACGCCACACATAACAGGATGAGAACCGCCACGGGGCCGGCTTCGATCACCCGCAGCCGCGGCGTGGTGCGGTCTTCGCTGCTCCAGAATACGCGTATCCCTGTCCGGCCCAATGCCATTAGCCCAGCCAGGCCGGACAACAGAACTCCTGCCACCAGGAGCCAAGCGTCCAGCGGCGGAGCCGATGTGTTGGCCGCCGAGACCGCTGACGACAATAAAGAAAATTTAGCAACGAAGCCCGACAGGGGCGGCAAGCCGGTGACCAACAGCGCGCAGGCGGTGAACGCCAGCCCCAAAAAGGCCATGGCAGCGGGGATCGCCACCCCGACGACGTCATCGGAACGATTGGGCGCAGCCGGATCATCGAGATCAAAGCTGTCCATCGTCACGGCCAGCACGTTGGCACCGAAACTGCGGGTGCGCTCGATGAGCTCGATGAGCAGAAAGAACGCGCCGGTGGCCAGCACCGAGCTGATAAGGTAGAACAATGCCGGTCCGGTCAATGTCACGCCTGGCATGCCCAACGCCGTCAGCAAGGTGCCCGCCGACAGGATGACGCAGTAACCGGCGATCTTCTCCATTTGCTGCGACGCCAAGATACCGATGCCTGCGAAACACAGCGTGGCCAAGCCGACGGCGAACATCCAATCCAGGCTGAACGCCGAAGGCGCCCCCGTCGGTAGCAGGAGCGAACCGATGCGCAGCAAAGCATAAATCCCCACCTTGGTCATGATGGAGAACATGGCAGCCACGGGTGCACACGCCGATCCATAGCCGCTGACAAGCCAGAAATTCAACGGCCAAGCACCCGCTTTGACGAGAAAAGCGACGCCCAGAATGGCGGCACCGGCCTCGAACAGGCTGCGATCGGCGCCGACCAGCGTGCCGGCGCGAACCGCAAGATCGGCCATATTGAGCGTGCCCGTCACGCCGTAAATGAGTGCGATGCTGATGAGCAGCAAAAAGGAAGCCACCAGGTTGACCGCGATATATTGCAGGCCGGCCCGCACCCGCGTGGCGCCCGATCCGTGCAGCAGCAGGCCGTATGACGCGGCCAGCAGCACCTCGAAAAATACGAACAGATTGAACAGATCGCCGGTGAGGAAGGCGCCATTGAGGCCCATGAGCAGAAACTGGAACAGCGAGTGGAAATGCACTCCCGCACGGTCCCAGCGCGCCAGCGAATAAATGAGCGTGGCCAACCCCAGCGTGGCGGTAAGCGTGAGCATGACCGCGGTCAACCGGTCGACTACCAGGACGATGCCGAAAGGCGCCGGCCAGTCGCCGGGCAGGTAAACGCCGATGCCATCAGGCCAGACGCCGTTTGCGCCGGAAGCCAGATACAGCAGCGCGATGGCACTTGCCAGTTGCAGCAGCGTAGAAACCACGGCGATGGCCGCGCGCTCGCGGCGGCGAGTGTCGGCCAGCAGCAGCATGACCGCGCCCGCCAAGAGCGGCACCACGATGGGGTAAATGGGAAGGTGTTGCTGCCAATCGATCAAGATTCAGGCTCCCGGCCGTCAACGTGGTCGGTGCCTGTCAGGCCCCGCGAGGCCAGCAGCACCACAAGAAACAGGGCCGTCGTCGCAAAGCCGATGACGATGGCGGTCAGGACCAGCGCCTGCGGCAGAGGGTCTGCGTAGACGCTGGGATCTGGCGGCACCAAGGGATCGACCACGGGAGGACGGCCCACCGTCAGCCGCCCCATACCGAATATGAAGAGATTGACGGCGTAAGAGATGAGCGATAGCCCCATGATGACCTGGAAGGTTCGCGGGCGCAGCAAGAGCCACACCCCTGAGCCTACCAACACACCAATGGCAATTGCGTAGATCCACTCCATATCACGCCCCCTTGACGGCCGTTGCTGCCTGCGCTTCGGCATCGGCCTGCTGCGCTTCGGCGACGAGTTTGCGTTGGGCCCGCAATGATTGGTGAGCGAGCGCGACCAGCACAAGCACCGTGGCACCCACCACCAACATGTAAACGCCGAGATCGAACAACAGCACACTGGAAAGGTGGATCTTTCCTATGAGCGGCACATGGATGTCCCAGGCCAGCGCCGACAGAAACGGCCGCAACGCCAGCCAGGCCGACATCGCGGCAGCACCTGCAGCCAGCAATCCCAGGCCCACCCAGTGCTGCGGATTGAGCCGGCTGCGCGACTCCACCCAGTAGACGCCCCCCACCATGTACTGGAGGATGACCGAGGTCGCCATGACTAGGCCCCCGACGAACCCGCCGCCAGGCAAGTTGTGTCCTCGCAGCAGCAGATAGACCGACACCAATACGGCGATAGGCAACAACAGGCGTACCAGCACGGCGGGAATCCGCATCGCCCCCTGAGGCAGCGGCGACTTGACGTCCGGACTGGGCGGCAACTCGCCCATCGTCAAGCCATCCTGCTCCCGCTGCTGGCGCGGCATCTCGATGCTTTCCTGCGCCGGCCGGAAGCGTCGCAGCAAGGCGTAGACCGTCAGCGCCACGATGCCGAGCACCGTGATTTCGCCCAGCGTGTCGAATCCCCGGAAGTCCACGAGAATGACGTTGACCACGTTGGTGCCGCCCCCCTCGGGCAAGGCCTCCTCGACGAAAAACGATGAAATCGTTTCACCCAGAGGGCGCGTCAGCATGGCGTAGGCAATCGCGCTCATGGATATCCCCGCCAAAGCGGCCAGGCCCAGATCCCGTGCCCGCCGCAGGCGAGCCTTGACGTCCGGCCGTACGTCCTCGCCTTCGCCCACGATACGCCGTGGCAGCCAGCGCAGGCCCAGCAACAAGAGGACGACGGTTACGACCTCAACGGCCAACTGCGTCAAGGCCAGATCGGGCGCCGAGAACCATACGAACGTCAGGCAGGTCACCAACCCTGCCCCGCCGGACAGCGTCAGCGACGCCAAGCGGTGGTACTTGGCCTGATAGGCCGCGCCCACCGCGCAGGCCCCGCCTGCCAGCCAGAGCAGCAAGAAGGTCGGATCGGCGGGCGTACGCGGCCCCTGCCCGTCGAGCCAGGCATGCAGGCGCAGGGGCAGCCAGGCTGCCAACAGCGTGACGCTGATGATGATCAGCATCTGCACTTGCAGGCGTGGCGAGGACACGCGGCGCAGCACCCAGCGTGCCACGACCGCACTGCCTTCGAACAGAAACTCGAAGGTGCGCCGGCCGTCCAGACGATAGATGAA
Organism: Bordetella holmesii; assembly: GCF_020735985.1. Taxonomy (NCBI): domain Bacteria; kingdom Pseudomonadati; phylum Pseudomonadota; class Betaproteobacteria; order Burkholderiales; family Alcaligenaceae; genus Bordetella; species Bordetella holmesii. The sequence goes on along the minus strand of NZ_CP085973.1, from coordinate 1,294,372 downwards.
TGGAACCCTTCCCGGATGGGCCGCCTGCTGGGCCCGCAACCCGAGATACAGCAGCACACCCGCGGTCATCGCCACCAGACTCATGACCAGCGGCAGGTTGAAACCATGCCAGACGGCCAGGCTGAACTGCGGCATGTCCGGCCCCAGGATGCTGTGCGCGGCAATATCCAGCACCGGCCCGACGGTCAGGCCCGGAGCCACCCCTATCACCAGACAGAGCAATACCAGCAATGCGCTGGGAAACAGCATCCAGCGGGGCGGCTCATGCGGCGCACGCGGCAGATCCGTCGAGGGCGGACCGAAAAACACCTGCAGGATGAAACGTAACGAGTAGGTGACACTGAAGGCGCCGGCGATGGTTGCCATCAGGGGCAAGCCATACTCCAGGACATGGTCGCCGGTGATAAACGTCGTTTCGGCGAAGAACATTTCCTTGGACAGAAAACCGTTGAGCAGCGGCACGCCGGCCATGGAGGCTGCAGCGACCATCGCCATGGTCGCCGTCAACGGCATGGCCGAATACAAGCCACTTAGCCGGCTGAGGTCGTGCGTGCCGGTTTCGTGATCGACGATGCCGGCGGCCATGAACAACGAGGCCTTGAAGATTGCATGATTGACCATATGGAACACTGCCGCGACCAGAGCAAGCGGGCTGTTCAGGCCCAGCAGCAACGTGATGAGCCCCAGATGACTGATGGTGGAATAGGCCAGCACACCTTTCATGTCCTGCTGGAATATGGCGGCGTAGGCTCCCAGCACCAGCGTGCACAGCCCGGCTCCGCCGATGAGCCAGAACCACTCATCCGTGCCGGCCAGCAGAGGCCAGAATCGCGCCAGCAGAAACACACCGGCCTTGACCATGGTGGCCGAGTGCAAATAGGCCGATACCGGGGTGGGGGCCGCCATCGCGTTGGGCAGCCAGAACTGGAAGGGAAACTGCGCGCTCTTGGTCAGCGCGCCTAGTGCAACCAGCACCAGCGCGGCCGGGTACCAGGGGTCGGCACGCACCAGGTCGCCCGAGCGCAGCACCACATCCATGTCGTAGCTGCCTACGATGTGGCCCAGCAGGAGCACCCCGCCGAGCAGACAGAGGCCACCCGCGCCAGTGACCGTCAAGGCCATGCGCGCTCCACGTCGTGCATCGGCGCGATGGTGCCAATAAGCGATCAACATGAAGGACGCCAGGCTGGTCATCTCCCAGAACATGACCAGCTGGATGAGGTTGCCCGACAGCACCACGCCCAGCATGGCGGCCATGAACGCCTGAAAAAATGAAAAGAACCGCGGAACCGGATCTTTGGGAGACATGTAGTAACGCGCATAGAGCACGACCAAGGTCGCCATGCCCGATACGATGAAGGAGAACAGCCAGGCATAGCCGTCCATGCGCAAGGCAAACTGCAAACCCAATGCCGGAGCCCAGGGTATCTGGACCCGTATCACCTCACCCGCCGCGATCTGAGGGTAAAGACTGGCCACCAGCAAGGTGGTTGCCAGCGCAACCAGCCCAGCCAGCCAGGCTTCCGCATTGCGGGCATTTGCCGGCAACAGGGCGGCGCACAAGCTGCCAGCAAATGGCAGAGCGAGAATGAGTAGTAGCGACATGGCGCTCCGGGAGAGGTCCGGCCCGTCTATTGGCGCAAGCGAAAGACGGGCATGAAGCCTGTTAGGCGATCGGAAGACGCCCTGACTCGATCCATACTACCGCTCGCCGCCGTCCTGAACAGACAACATATCCCACCAGCGCGGCGAGCGCACTGAGGGCCATTACGGAAGGGGTTCTGGCAAAACGGCCAGGAGACTCAGACAAAAAAATATCAGATTCTTGTAAATTACGCACCAATAACAGCGTTTACCACGACGATCATTGCACAATAATTGTGCAATCACAGCAGCTTGTTGCCCAGCACCCGCCCCCTCCTACGGGTAAATCCGCCTATCTCCGCCGGCGTTTTTTGGGTGGAATGCCGCGCCCGGCCCACAAAGCCGCGGGCACATCACAACATTGCGGAAGAGGCCACGACCTGCCGCGCTGAGGAGATAGAACACTATGAAAATCCGCACTCTGCTGTGTGTCGCGCTAGGCGCTACCGCTTTCGCTTCGCAGGCGATGGCCGACTACCCTGACCGGCCTATTCGCCTGATCGTGCCTTTTGCCGCGGGCGGCACCACCGATATCGTCGCGCGCGTGGTCGCCGAAAGCCTGGGACGCGAGCTCGGCCAGCCCGTCGTGGTCGAGAACAAGGGCGGCGGCGGCGGCGCGATAGGCGCCGAGGCACTCGCCCGGTCCTCGGCCGACGGTTACACCCTGGGCATGGCCACCGTAAGCACCATGGCCACCAATCCGGCGACCAACCCCAAGACGCCGTACAACCCGTTGAAAGACTTCACGCCGATCATCAACCTGGTCAACGTGCCCAACGTGCTGACGGTCAATCCCAAGGTGCCCGCGAAAAACCTGGAAGAGTTCGTCGCTCTGCTCAAGGCCAATCCGGGTAAGTACAGCTATGCATCGGCCGGCACGGGCGGCATCTCCCATCTGGATGGAGAGTTGTTCAAATCGCTGACGGGCACGCCGGAGTTCATCCACGTCCCGTACCGAGGCTCGGGCCCGGGACTGAACGACACGCTCGCCGGGCAAGTCAGCGCGCAGTTCGATAACCTGCCCTCCTCCATGCCGCATATCCAGTCTGGCAAGCTGCGTGCGCTGGCCGTCGCCTCGACCAAACGCGTCCCCGGGCTGGACAACGTACCTACATTTGCCGAGGCTGGCATGCCGGCCATGAACAATATGGCCTGGTACGGTCTGGTCGCCCCGGCCGGCGTGCCGCCAGCCGTGGTGCAGAAGGTGCATGACGCCGCCGCACGCGCGTTGAAAGACCCGCGCACGTCGCAACGCCTGATCGAGGGCGGCTCGCAGATCGACGGCGGCACGCCGGAAGCCTATGCCGCACTCATCAAGCGCGAACTGGAGCTGCGCCAGAAGATCGCCCGTGAGCAGAAGATTCAGCTCACGGAGTAAATGCGTCGAGCTGGCGAACCGGTACACCCATGTCCTGCCACGCCTGAGCGTGGCAGGTAAAGAGCAGGATCTGGTGACGCGTAGCGGCATCAAACAACGCGCGTTTGACCCGCTCGCGCCGGCTGTCATCGGAGTGCACCAGCGCATCATCAAGCACCAGCAGTGTGGGACGGCCGGCCTGTTGCAGCAAGTCGGCATAGGCCAGCCGCGCCAGCAGACCCAGCTGTTCACGCGTGCCGAAGCTCAAGGCAGCCAGGGCATCCTCGATGCCGCCACGCGCCAGCGCCACGGGCAGCAACTGCTCGTCCAGTCGCAAATCCGCCCCGGGAAACAACAGCCCTAGATAGTGCGCCAAGCGTTCGGCCAGTGGCTGCAGCAAGCGGCGGGTCGCCGTCTCGCGCTGCTCGTCGAGAAGCCGCCACAGCAGATCCAGCGCGGCGGCGCGGCGGGCATAATCCTCTCGTAGGCGGCCTGCTCGCTGCCACTCGGCCTCGGTGGCGGCCAGGCGTTCACCCACCCCTTGCGCGCCAGCCTGCTCCAGTTTGCCCTGCAATTGCAGCAGACGCGCATGGCGGTCCTGCTGCGCCTGGCGCGCCAGTTCGGCCGAGCGCGCGTAGCGCTCGGCGTCTTGTCGGACCTGCTCCGGGCGATGTTCAGCCAACGCCGCCTCAGCGTGTTCGACGCGCCTGCGGCAATCCTGCTCACGCTGCTCGGCCTGCGTGAATTGCACTGCCCGCGCCGCGCGGCGTGCAGCCTGGTTCTCGGTGTCGAAGGCAGCCTGGCGGCTATCGGCCTGTTCTCGCAACAGGCCAGCCCGACCTTGGGCCTCGATCTGGACGGCGTCGGCTTTGCGAGCCAGTTGGGTCGCGGCTTCGCAGCTGGCCTGGCAGCGCTGCAACGTATCAGCGGCCGCCGCCAGCTTTTGCTCAAGATCTGCGGCAGGCGCCTCGACGCTCAGGCGTGCCTGCAGTTGCGCGCGCGTGCTGGTGACCTCGGCCAGCTCCGCGCGCCGCGCCGCCAAGCCCTCAGGGGCCTGTGCGGCCAGCGCGGCACGTACCTGAGCCAGCTCCCGCTGCAATTCCTCGGCCAAGGCCAGACGTGCTTCGCCCTGCGCCAACGTTTCCAGGCCCAGCGCCTGCAGCCCCTTTGACAAGCTTGCCTGAGCCTGAGCGAGCTCGCGCTGCAGCGTGGGGAGATCCCGCCCGCCGGGTTCAATAGACAGCGTGCCCAAGCCGGGCAACCGCAGTTCCGTCGCCGCGGACAACAGGGCCTCGCCCTCGTCTCGCAGAATGCTTTCACCCAGGCTGAGCACCACGTCGGGCGGCAGCGAATAACGGATGCGAGTGGCTGCAAGCTCCTGGCGCAGACGCAAGGTATCGCATTCGTGGGCTGTTTTGCGCAACGCGGACAGGCTAGCTGTGAAGATTCAATAGGTTGTATGCATGGTTCATCCGAACCGGATTTGAGAAACTGGAAATCGCCAACCCCCCAGTTCACTCAAGGAGCCCGGCCGGATGAACACCCATAAGCATGCCCGATTGACCTTCCTACGTCGACTCGAAATGGTCCAGCAATTGATCGCCCATCAAGTTTGTGTGCCTGAAGCGGCCCGCGCCTATGGGGTCACCGCGCCGACTGTGCGCAAATGGCTGGGCCGCTTCCTGGCTCAGGGCCAGGCGGGCTTGGCCGATGCGTCCTCGCGCCCGACGGTCTCGCCCCGAGCGATTGCGCCGGCCAAGGCGCTGGCTATCGTGGAGCTGCGCCGCAAGCGGCTGACCCAAGCGCGCATCGCCCAGGCGCTGGGCGTGTCAGCCAGCACCGTCAGCCGCGTCCTGGCCCGCGCCGGTCTGTCGCACCTGGCCGACCTGGAGCCGGCCGAGCCGGTGGTGCGCTACGAGCATCAGGCCCCCGGCGATCTGCTGCACATCGACATCAAGAAGCTGGGACGTATCCAGCGCCCTGGCCACCGGGTCACGGGCAACCGACGCGATACCGTTGAGGGGGCCGGCTGGGACTTCGTCTTCGTGGCCATCGATGACCACGCCCGCGTGGCCTTCACCGACATCCACCCCGACGAGCGCTTCCCCAGCGCCGTCCAGTTCCTCAAGGACGCAGTGGCCTACTACCAGCGCCTGGGCGTGACCATCCAGCGCTTGCTCACCGACAATGGCTCGGCCTTTCGCAGCCGCGCCTTCGCCGCGCTGTGCCATGAGCTGGGCATCAAGCACCGCTTTACCCGACCTTACCGCCCACAGACCAATGGCAAGGCCGAACGCTTCATCCAGTCGGCCTTGCGTGAGTGGGCTTACGCTCACACCTACCAGAACTCCCAACACCGAGCCGATGCCATGAAATCCTGGCTACACCACTACAACTGGCATCGACCCCACCACGGCATCGGGCGCGCTGTACCCATCTCCAGACTCAACCTGGACGAATACAACCTATTGACAGTTCACAGCTAGCCGCGTCGATACGGATTTGACCCAACTGAGCCTGGATCCGCTCGCCCTGGATGGCGGATTCCTGGGCGGCCTGTAGCGCTTCGGTCAGGCGTGCCTCATCATTGATGACGCGGCGCAGCGCATCGCGCATCTCACTTTGTCGGCGCGCCTCCTGCAGGCTTTCGAGGGCCGCGCGCGCCTGAAGCAACGCCGACTCGGCCCGTTGACGCGCCTGCGTGTTGCGCGCTGCCACGTCGCTGGCCTGCGCCGCCGCTTGAGCTGCTGCCGTCGCGTCGGCGCGCAATTGGCCAAGGGCTTCGGAGTCCTGCTGGTCGCGGGCGATCTGCTCCCGCAAGGCCAGCGCGAGCCGCCGCGCCTCGTCGGCCTCTTGACGCAGGCGGTCCAGTGCCTCCTGTTCGCGCGCCAACGCCTGCAGGCGCGCTTGCGCTTGTGCGGCCTGCGCTTCAAGTGCCAGCCAAGGCGCCTGGCTTTCGTTTTGCTCGTACTCGGCGCGCCAGCTGGCCAGCCGGTCGACATCGGCCTCCAGCTCAGCACTTTCGCGCAGCAGGGCCTCCCGAGCCTGGCCCAGACGCAACCAGTTGTCTTCGGCCGCCTTGTAAGCCCCCTTGGGTTTGCCGCCACGTGCGTCCAGCAAGGCGGCACGCGCCTCCTGCACCTGCGCATGCAACCGGTCGCCACCCTGACTGGCCAGTTCGCCCGTGATCTGTGTCAGGGCCTCGCGCACCTGTCCGGCGGCGTGTTGGGCTGGCTCAGCAATGTCCTGCCCGCTGCCCTGGGCGATCCACAGCAGTCCGGGCACGCCCGCGTGCTCAGGCTTACTCTGCCCGCGGCCAGGGATGTCGAATCCCAGCAACTTGGCCAGCGCCTGTTCGGCCTCTTCGCCTTCCAGGCGTTGCCCGTCGATACGCAGTTCGCAGCGGGCCCGATGCAGAAACTGCTTGCACAGCTCGTATTGATGGCCTGCATGCTCGAATGCGACCGTCACCGACGGGCGCGCGCCGCTCAAGCCGTAGGGCGCGAGATCCGCAACCTTGCTGGTGCCATAACGCTCGAGAAACGCCGCCCGCAAGGCCAGCGCATAGGTGGATTTGCCGGTTTCGTTGGCGCCGGCAATGATGTTCAGGCCCGTGTGCAGGTTCTCCAGCGCCGCGGTGTCGCGAAACTTGCGGAATTCCTGCAGGACAATCCGGTGCAGTTTCATGGCGCGCTCCCGTCGCGCGCCATGCGCATCAGGATGCGCATGGCGTCACGCGCCACCTGCGCCCCCTGTGGATCCGACTGCGCCTGCATCGCTCGCAATCGGGCGGCCACGTCACCGACATAGCCCCCGCCATCCAGAGCGGCGAAATCCGTCTCCTGTGGCTCCAGCGTCAGCGCATCCTGATCCAACCGCAGCGCTCGCAAGCGGGCTTGGGCCTGACCGATGACCTGCGCCAGGCGCTCCCACGCAGCCAGTGAAACCGTTCCCGTCAAGGTCAGACGCAGCACATCGTCGGCGCGCAGTTCTTCCAGGCGAACCGCCAGCGTTTCGGCATCGGCTTCGACCGAGAGAGCGACCGTCCAGGCCTGCCATCGATAGCGCCCCACTTTGAGGGGCTCCACCTCGGCGGCGCCGCCTTGCAGCCGCACGTGCAACACATATCCGGGCTCGTTGCCTCGAAAGCGATCTGGTGCGGGCGTGCCGGCATACCAACAGCGCTCGCCCACACGCAAACACCCATGCCAATCCCCCAGCGCCAGATAATCCAATCGCGCCCGCTCGGCTCGATCCGCGGCGATGGGATTGGCGGCGTCGGCCGACTCGGGCAGTCGGCCCGCCACACTGCCATGCGCCAATCCCACGCGCGGCAACCCGGGCGGGCTTGCCAAGCCGTCGAAAACCCGGGTGACGTCATCGTAGGTATGTCGCTGGGTCAAGTCGGCGGCCAGCACCGCCATACCGGGCAGCTCGATCACTCCTGCCTGCAAGGCGACGGATACGTTTTCGGGAATGCAACCCAGTTGCTGGGCGCGGGTCCAGACGCTGTCGGCCAGCGCCGCGTCATGGTTGCCCGGAATCATTACCCACGGACCGGAGTAGGCCTGCAAGGCCGCAAACAGACGCCTGATGGTGCGGTCCGAGACGGCCTGGGTATCAAACACGTCGCCCGCCACCAGCACGGCGTCGACGCCGCGCTCATGCGCCAGCCCCGCCAGTCGTGCGACCGTCTCCAGCCGCGCCTCGGCCAGTACGGCGCCGTCGTCGTCATCAAACTGGCCGTACTGTCGGCCTATCTGCCAGTCGGCGGTGTGCAGGAAGGAAACGGGTCGGGAGCTCATGCCAGGATTGTGGCACAAGCCCCTGCACCGGACAGGGCGATTGCCTTGCGTCAGGCCCCGTTCTGCCCCAGGCGCAAATCACCGGCAGCGCGCGCGGTGCGCTGATAGCGCGAAATAGCCAGATCATCGGCGCGGATGGCAGGCTGGCAGCCCATGACAATGTCGGCCATGAGCCGGCCGGAGCCGCAGGACATGGTCCAGCCCAGCGTGCCGTGCCCGGTATTCAGAAAGAGGTTGTCGTAGCGCGTCGGGCCGACGATGGGCGTGCTGTCTGGGGTCATGGGCCTCAGACCCGTCCAGAATTCCGCGCCAGCCACATCCCCTGCCCCGGGGAAAAGATCCTGCACCACCATCTCGAGGGTGGCGCGGCGCTGCGGCTTGAGGCGCAAATCAAAGCCGGCGAGCTCGGCCATGCCGCCGACGCGGATGCGTTCGTCAAAACGGGTGATGGCGATCTTGTAGGTTTCATCGAGCACGGTAGATACGGGTGCGGCCGCCGCGTCGGTCATGGGGATCGTGAGCGAATACCCCTTGACCGGATAGACCGGCAGATCCAGCCCCAGCGGAGCGAGAAAGTCCCGCGTATAGCTGCCGAAAGCGGCAACATAGGCGTCGGCGCGCAACAGTTCATCCGCCACCCGCACGCCGCCGATCCGGCCATTTTCCACCACCAGGCCGTCGACGGCCTGGTTAAAGCGGAACTGAACGCCCATACCGCGGGCCAACTCAGCCAGCGCGCGCGTGAAACGTCGGCAGTCGCCCGTCTCGTCATTGGGCAAGCGCAGACCGCCGACCAACTTGTTCAGCGAACGCGCCAGCGCAGGTTCGGCCACAGGAAGGCGGTTGCGATCGAGCAACTCATACGGCACGCCTACGTCTTCCAGCACGGCCATGTCGCGCCGTGCGGCCTGCATCTGCGCCTCGGTTCGAAACAACTGCAGCGTGCCCTGGGTACGCTGTTCATACTGAATGGCCGTCTCGTCGCGCAGTTCGCGCAGGCAATCACGGCTGTATTCCGCCAGCCGCAACATCCTCTCTTTGTTGACGGCATAGCGGCCCGCCGTGCAATTGGCCAGCATGGCCGCCAGCCAACGTCATTGCCAGAGGCTGCCGTCGACCCGCAGGGCCAGCGGTGCGTGCTTCTGAAACATCCATTTGAGCGCCTTGGCCGGAATGCCCGGGGCTGCCCAGGGTGTGGAGTACCCTGGGGAGACTTGGCCGGCGTTGGCATAACTGGTTTCATCAGCCGGACCAGGCTGGCGATCCAGTACGGTCACCTGAGCACCCTGCCGGGCCAGATAATAGGCCGTCGTCGTACCAATGACACCGCTGCCCAAGACGATGATATGCATGGTGATTCCCCGCGATTCTCATATTACCAAGTCGATTCGGGTAGTCTATGACCGCATATCTAGTGAAAACCACCAAATATACGCAAAAAACATTAAACTTCCACTGGATCCGCCCTCTTTCTTGCCGCCGGGGAGTGAAATGCGCGAACTGGATCGCATCGATCGAAGAATCCTCGATATCCTGCAGCGCAACGCGCGCATCTCCATCACCGACCTGGCCGAGCAGGTCAGCCTATCTGCCACCCCGTGCTCCGAACGTGTCAAACGCCTGGAACGCGATGGCGTGATTGCCGGCTACCATGCGCGCCTGAATCCAGCCGCCCTGGGCAAAACGTTGCTGGTTTTTCTGGAGATCCGGCTCTCGGCCAAGTCGGGCGATGTGTTCGACAAGGTCAAGCAAGAGTTGATGTATGTGCCGGAAGTGATGGAATGCCACCTGGTTTCGGGTGACTTTGACTATCTCGTCAAGGCCCGGCTGACCGAAATGGCTGAATACCGCCGCCTGTTGGGCGAGATTCTCAAACGCCTGCCCGCCTCGGCCGAATCGCACAGTTATGTCGTGATGGAAGAGATCAAGGAATCGCTGTACTTGCCGGTGGACCGCTGAGCCATACCGCGCGGCTGGCTTCGAGTACCATTGGCGCCTGATTGGACACCTGCTGTCCGGAGTTGATCACATGTCCCGACGACTATATCGCTATTTCTTTCTTGGCCTGATCACCGTTCTGCCGATCGCGCTCACGCTGTATTTGCTATTCATCTTCCTGGCATGGACGGAAGCGATCGCGCTGACCTTCCTGCGTCCGTTCATCGGCAATTTCTACATCCCCGGCCTGGGGCTGTTCCTGGGCATTCTGGCCATTCTGGCCATCGGCTTTCTGGTCTCCAAAGAGCGTGTGCAGCGCGTGGTGCTCTTTCTGGAAATCCCGTTTACCAACGTGCCCGTGGTCAAGAGCATTTATTCGTCGCTCAAGAGCTTTGCCGACTATTTCTCCTCCAGCGCGAAGGCTACCTCGCAACAGGTCGTTGTGCTGCGCATGCCCGGCAATCCCCTGGAGGTGGTGGGCCTGATCACTCGCCGCGGCACCGATGATTTGCCCGAAGGCTTCTTGCCTGGCGAACGCGTGGCCGTCTATCTGCCCATGGGGTACATGATAGGAGGCTACACGGTGTTCGTACCCACGGAATGGGTAACGCCAATCAATATGTCCGTCGAGGAGGCCATGCGCTCCTCGCTGATCGCGTGGATGGCTCGCTCCGACTCCACAAGCCCGCCGCCTTCCGACCCCCCAGCCACGCCGGCGCCGCCCACGGACCGTGCGGCCTGATTTATGCTGTAGCGGATGCGCGGGTCGCCAGACCCGCCCCGACCCAAGCCGGTGTCCACCGGCGTTCGCCATCAGGTGCTTGATCCATGCAGCCCAGTGCAGCCCCCTACGCCGCCGATTCCGGCGGCATTCGTATTCTTCCGGCCTCCTCTGACAGCCTGGCTGCAGCCCAACGCTTCCTGCATACGCGGGGGCTGGACCAGCACGCATGGTGCGACAGCGCCGCTGACGGATCCGGGCGTATTCGCGCGCGCGCAGACTTCGCCGCGCGTCACCTGCCAGAGGGTGACACGACCAGCTTGGTCCAAAGCCTGGGATTGGACACGGGCGGGGACGCCGATCTCGAGCAGGAAATCGTGCTGGCCATGCTGGCCTGCCCGGTTGCCTTTCCCTTCCCCGACGTGGCCGAGCTCGAAGCGGCAATCCGTGTGCGCCGCAACATCGTGCGCGCGGCGACCCGTACCGCGTTGGCGTTTGACACCGAGCAGGCCGAGCGCCCGGCGCAATACTGGACATACGACGAAGCGACCGGCTTTACCATCCTGCCGGGCCGCTCGCTGATCGAAGGCCTAACCCTGGCCACCCAGCCTCAGGTATCAGGGCAGACCTACGCCTTCTCGTGTTATCGCGCGACCGAATACGTCACCGTGCTGGGCATCGCGCAAGAACTGCAGCAAAGCAATCCGGAGCTCCATGCCAGGTTGCAACGCCAATGGGAGACACGCGCCGTGATGTCGGGGCGTTTCCATGATGCGTTCCTGCGCGAGTACGGCTCGCTCGATGACCCGTTGCCGCCACGCTTTTACGTGCCGGGTGACCGGCTTTGGTTTCGCAACCCCGATCCGCATTCTTCCAACGTCGAAGGCTATGAGGGCTCGTGGGTGTTCTACCTTGGATCGGGCCTGTTCAATAACTTCTGGAAGCGCGATCAGCCTTACACGCTCACGCATAAATGCCTGGAAATTTTTCACTGGCGTGACGGTGCGCGCCTCGATGCCGAAGGCAAGCTGTTCATCGATGAAGACATCGTAGAAGCCTCGGTCGCCCAAACTAAAGCCGATCCGGCCGCGTGCCAGGCGGTACTGCAGCGCATGCTGCGCATCCGTGATCCGCAAGGTGTCTACGCCGAAGGCGGCTGCATCGACGCGACCCGCGAGTGCGCGCGCTGGGTGTTGCCTGGCCACGCGGACATTGCGTTGCCCGAGTTTCCTCAGGCACTGTCCTGACTTCATGTTTGAATATCATGTCTCATTTGATCGTTCATGGCGGCACGGCATTGCGCGGCAAGATCGTCCCTCCCGCCAATAAAAAAGGTTCATCGCGGAATAGCGTGGAGCCGTGCTTGATTGCCGTTACGCTTGATCCTTGATTTTTCAAGGATCAAGGCCGGGATCATGCTGGACCGCAAGACGATCGAGAGGTTGGGTGGGTGGGAAGGTTATCGGGTGGAGCGGGTCGTGTGGCCTGAAGGTGAGAGCCGGACGGTCACGATTTACCTGAAGCCTTCAGCGCGAACGATGCACTGCGAGCACTGCGGCAACCGATGTCGGCAGGTGCATGAGACGACCACGCGCCGGGTGCGGGATCTGCCGCTAATGGCGCTGCGAGTGACGCTGGTAGTGCCGCGTCGGCGGGTCTGGTGCGAGCAGTGCGGTGGACCGCATCTGGAGAGGCTGAGCTGGCTGGGCCGTTACCAGCGAGTGACCGACCGGCTGGCCGAGGCGGTCAGCCAGTTGCTTGAGTCCAGCAACATTCTGGCCGTGGCGCGCTTCTTCCAACTGGGTTGGCACACGGTCAAGGCGCTGGACAAGGCCCTGCTGCGACGGGCGATCCAAGAGCCGGACTGGAGCCAGATCCACTACCTAGCGATGGACGAGTTCGCTCTACACAAGGGCCATCGTTATGCCACGGTCGTTGTCGATCCGATCCGCCGTCAGGTGCTATGGATCGGTGATGGCCGCTCGCGCGAGACGGCCAGAGCCTTCTTCGAACAACTGCCAACAGGAGTTGCCCAGCAGATCCGGGCCGTAGCGATCGACATGACGACGGCCTATGAGCTGGAGATCCAGGCCAACCAGCCCTTGCTCACCGCTTATCTGATGCGCGATGAGCTCAAACAGCTGTGGTTCTACCAACACCCCGGCTACGCCCGCCAGGCATGGGATCACTGGCTGCAACAGGCTCAGGGCAGCGGCATCGCCGCCTTGGCTCACTTCGCGCTCAAGCTAAAAGCCTATCTGCACGGGATTCTGTCTCGCTGTCGCCACCGGCTCAACACCAGCATCGTCGAGGGCATCAACAACACCATCAAAGTCATCAAGCGCCGCGCCTACGGCTACCGCGATCAGGAGTACTTCTTCCTCAAGATCCGGTCTGCATTCCCCGGTATTCCTCGATGAACCATAAAAATGCCGTACTGCCCATTCTCTGCGCCACGCTTCTGACCGACCAGCCGTTGCGGCTGATTGGCGTGCCCGAAATCACCGACGTCAAAAAGATCCTCGACATCTTTCGGCAACTGGGCAGCGATGTAAACGTTGATTTTGCGTCTGGCGTTCTGGACCTGCACCACTGCCATACCGCTTTCGATCCGGCGCACCATCATTTGCCCGAAGAAATGCGCTCGTCCATCATGCTGGTCCCGCCCTTGCTGGCGCGCTTTGGCGTGGCCCGCCTGGAAAACGACGTCAAGGGGTGCACGCTGGGCGTGCGTGAGATCGATCCGCACGTCGAAGTGTTCGAACGCTTTGGCGCACGCATCGAACGCGCGCCTCATTCGCTAATCGTGCGCGCCGACGGGAAAATGGCGGCCAATGATCATTGGCTCGATTACGCATCGGTTACCACTACGGAAAACTTCGCCCTGTGCGCCGTAGCCGCTCAAGGGGTGTCCACCCTGGTCAATGCCGCCTCCGAACCGCATGTGCAGGAGTTCTGCCGGTTTCTGGAAATGCTGGGCGTTCCCATCAGCGGAATCGGAACGTCCCATCTGCGTATCGAAGGCGGCCAGCGTCTGGGCGGTGGTGAATTCCGGTTCGACGAAGACTTCCACGAAATCGCCACTTTTCTGGCGCTGGGGGCCATCACCGGCGGCGCCATCACGGTCAAGAACTCTGCTCCCGAGCAGTTCCCTCTCATCGATCGCACATTCGCCAAGTTTGGCGTTGAGGTCGAGCATCACGATGGCTGGTCGCAGGCGCATTGCGACGGCCCGCTGCAGGTGCGCCGGCCCTTCACCCAGAACATCCTGACCAAGGTCGAAGCCGCCCCGTGGCCCTACCTGCCCGTCGATCTGCTGCCCATTTTCATCGCGCTCGGCGTACGGGCGCAGGGCAGCGCCATGTTCTGGAACAAGGTCTACGACGGCGCCATGGGTTGGTCGGGAGAGCTGTCCAAGTTTGGCGCCCACGTTTTTCTTTCCGATCCCCACCGCCTCATCACATTCGACGGCCTGCCGCTCACCCCGGCCAAGGTCGAAAGTCCCTATATCATTCGCGTGGCCATCGCGTTGCTGATGGTGGCCGCCAGTATCGAAGGCCGCTCGGAAATCACCAATGCCCTGCCTATTCTCCGGGCGCACCCCAATTTCGTCGAAAACCTGTGTTCGGTAGGGGCTTGCGTAGAGTGGACCGAAGGCGATTGACGGCCGATTCGTCGAGCCGCCGTTTATCAGGCTGACTTCCGGCACCCCGCAAAGCGGCGGCAAGTTCGCACCCTGAACCAGCCCCATGCGCGGGTCGACGCGGGGTCGGAACGTGAGTACCTGGCCAGGCCTGAATGTCGACATCGACGCCATCAGCCCGTGGCCGGTACTTCGGCATCCGCCGTGCGCCTGGGCCGCAATACGCAGATCACCATCATTGCCCCTGTCGGATGGACGGATCGGGTTGCCGGCTTCGGTGCCCGCACGCCCGCGTTTGCACACGCCACAGGCGCGGCACGAGCGAACCTGGTACGACAGAAAGCGAACATAATCCACGCGCGAATAGGATTATGTGTTTTCGCTTTTGTTGTTTTATCATGTAACCATGACACTGAACCCCCGCCAAAGTGCGCTCCTGGAGCAGGTCCGATCTCAGGGGTCGGCCTCCATCGAAGAGTTGGCGCGCGCCTTCGATGTGACGTTGCAGACGGTGCGCCGCGACGTCAATCTGCTGGCTGAGGCCGGCATGCTTTCGAGATTTCATGGCGGCGTGCGCAGCGAAGCATCGACCATCGAGAATATCGCCTACCGCCAGCGCCAGGGTCTGCACGCCGAGGGCAAGCGGCGCATCGCCGAAGCCGTGGCGCGCGCCGTGCCCGATGGATGTTCTCTGCTCATCAACATTGGCACCACCACGGAAGCGATTGCGCGCGCCCTGCTGCGGCACCGAGGTCTGCGCGTCATCACCAATAATCTGCATGTGGCCGACATCCTATCGGACAACCCGGATTGCGAAGTCATCGTCGCCGGCGGCGTCGTGCGCCCGCGCGACCGGGGGATTACCGGTGAGGCCACGATCGAGTTCATTCGGCAATTCAAGGTGGACATTGGCCTGATCGGCATATCCGGTATCGAAGCCGACGGCACCTTGCGCGATTACGACTTTCGTGAGGTACGGGTCGCAAGGACCATCATTGATCAGTCGCGCGAAGTATGGCTGGCAGCCGACAGCAGCAAGTTTCAGCGCCAGGCCATGGTCGAGCTGGCACCCATTGCCCGCATCAGCCGTTTTTTTCACCGACGCAGAACCGCAGCCCGCGCTGGCCCAAATCCTACGCGACGCGGGCGTGCGTTGCCATATCGCTGGCGATGCGCCCTGACTCTCTTTCTTCGCAACCATGAACTCACGCCCTTCCGACGCCACGCCCACACGCGCTGAACTTCTCGCCCGCCTGGAGCCCTCCGCTCCTTGGGACGTCATTGTCATTGGTGGTGGCGCCACCGGTCTGGGCACGGCCGTCGATGCGGCCTCCCGCGGCTTCAGGACCCTGCTGCTTGAAGGCGCGGACTTCGCCAAGGGAACATCCAGCAAGGCCACCAAACTCGTGCATGGGGGAGTGCGCTATCTCGCCCAAGGTAACGTCAGCCTGGTACGCGAGGCGCTGCACGAACGCGGACTGTTGGCGCGGAACGCGCCCCATCTGGCCTGGCCGCTCGGATTCGTGGTCCCGGCCTATTCGATGCTGGACCAACCTTTTTATGGCGTGGGGCTCAAGCTCTACGATATGTTGGCCGGAAAACTCAACCTGGCTCCCAGCCGCTGGCTATCCTCGCGCGAAACCCTGGCACGGGCAAGCACGCTGGCGCCCGCCGTCAACGGCCAACGGCTGCGTGGAGGAGTGCTGTATTACGACGGCCAGTTCGACGACGCTCGGCTGGCCACAGCGCTGATGCGTACGCTCCTGGATCTGAGTGGCACCGCGATCAACTACGTCAAAGTCGTCGGCCTGACCCGTGATGCACAAGGCCGCATCGACGGCGTACGGACTCATGACACCATCGATGATACCCAACACACCGTTAGCGGCCGGTGCGTCATCAACGCCACCGGGGTGTGGGTTGATGCGGTGCGCCGTATGGACGACCCCGCCGCGCAAACGATGGTTGCCCCCAGTCAAGGCGTACATTTGACGCTGCCGCGGGATTTTCTGCCTGGCGAACAAGCCATTCTGGTGCCGAAAACCGATGACGGCCGGGTGCTTTTCATGGTTCCCTGGAACGGTCATACCATCGTCGGCACCACCGATAGCGCACGTACGGATCTCCCTATTGATCCGCGCCCGATGCCCGGCGAGGTGGACTTCATCCTCGAGACCGCCGCCCGCTACCTGACTCGCAAGCCCACGCGTGCGGACGTCACCAGCGTCTGGGCTGGCCTGCGGCCATTGGTCAAGGCCACCGGCGACGCCTCCACGAAGTCGCTATCGCGTGAACACACC
The DNA here is from genome assembly GCF_020735985.1 of Bordetella holmesii. Taxonomy (NCBI): domain Bacteria; kingdom Pseudomonadati; phylum Pseudomonadota; class Betaproteobacteria; order Burkholderiales; family Alcaligenaceae; genus Bordetella; species Bordetella holmesii. The sequence continues at coordinate 1,277,964 of NZ_CP085973.1, read as the reverse complement.
ATCCTGACTGCCAAAAGCGGCCTGATCACGGTCACCGGCGGCAAGTGGACCACCTATCGCCGGATGGCCCAGGATGTGATGGACACTGCCATCAGCAAACAGTTGCTGCCGCAAGCACCCTGCCGCAGTGCGCAGTTACGCCTGCACGGTGCGCCGGCGGCCGACGCCAGGCCGCTGGCGCCGCAAGGCACACCGGATAGCTACTACGGCACCGATTTGCCGGCCTTGCGTGCCCTGCCAGGCGCCGACCGCATGCTGGTCCAAGCCAGCGGGCTGACTGAAGCGCATGTACGTTATGCCGCCCGCCACGAGCTGGCGCAATCGGTCGAAGACGTGCTGGCGCGCCGCAATCGTGCCCTCTTCCTGGATGCCGCGGCCGCCAGCGTGGCCGCACCCGAGGTTGCGCGCATCCTGGCTCAGGAGCTCGACCGGGACGACGCCTGGCAACAGCGCACGGTGGCTGACTTCGAGGCCGTTGCCGCGACGTTCCGCTTGCCCGATTGAGCCGGCCTCGCTCAGTCGCGCGCCAGCGCGGCCAGCAAGGCCTGCGCCGCGCCTGCTGAGGAAGCCGGGTTCTGCCCCGTGATCAGCAGACCGTCGCGCACCACGTATTGTGCAAACGGTTGCGGTCCTGCGCTGTAGTCGGCGCCGAGCCTTTTGAGTTCATCCTCGACCAGAAACGGCACGACATGAGTCAGCTTCATGGCCGCCTCTTCGGCATTGCTGAATCCGGTTACCCTGCGCGCTGCCACCAACGGCTCTCCGCCGCAGGTTTTGGCATGCCTCAACACGCCAGGCGCGTGACACACCGCCCCTACCGGCTTGCCAGCCGCAAGCAGCGCCTCGATCAGATCCAGCGAGTGGCGGTTTTCGGCCAGATCCCATAGCGGCCCGTGGCCGCCGGGGTAGAACAGCGCGTCGACATCCGCGGCCCGGATATCGGCCAGTCGCTCAGTGGCGGCAAGTTGCGCCTGCGCGGGTATATCCTTGTCGAACCGGCGCGTGGACTCGGTCTGGGCCTGACTGGCCTGGCTCTGGGGATCCAGCGGCGGTTGCCCCCCGCGCGGCGAGGCCAGCGTGATGTGCGCCCCCGCATCCTTGAAGACATAAAACGGCGCCGTAAACTCCTCAAGCCAGAAACCCGTCTTGCGGTCCGTATCGCCCAGGCGCTCATGCGATGTCAGCACCATGAGTATCCTCATGCGTCGTCTCCCACTCGTACGATGCGCTTGCCCGCGTTCTCACCGCGCAACAAGCCGATCAGACCACGACCGGCGGCCTCCAGCCCCTCGATCCTGTCTTCGCGGTATTTGACGTCACCCTGCTCGAGCCAACGGCTCATCACCTGGCGAAATGGGATGAACCCGTCCGGGTAATCCTGCATGATGATGAAGCCCTGCATGCGGATGCGCTTACGCAATATCGTTCCCATGAGGGCGGGCACCCGGTCCGGTCCCGGTGCAAGCTCGGTGGCGTTATAAGTCGAAATCAGCCCGCAGACCGGCACCCGCGCCCGCGGATTGAGGCGACCCATGACGGCATCAAAAATTTTTCCGCCGACGTTCTCGAAGTAAACATCGATGCCATCTGGCGTCACCTCTGCCAGCATGTCCGCCAGGTCGGGGCTATGGTGGTCCAGGCAGGCGTCAAAGCCCGGTTGTTCGACCGCAAATCGGCATTTTTCCAAACCGCCAGCAATCCCCACCGCGCGGCATCCCTTCAGGCGCGCGACCTGCCCCACCACTGAACCCACCGCGCCGGTGGCCGCAGCTACCACCACGGTTTCGCCAGGCTGGGGCTGCCCTATGTCGAGCAGGCCCATATAGCCGGTATAGCCAGGCATGCCAAGCACACCCAGCGCATACGAGGGCTGCTGTGGATCTCGTCCCAAGCTGAGCAAGCCATGGCCGTCCGACAACGCCCAATCCTGCCAGCCGCTTTGACCCAGCACCCATTCGCCCACCTCAAAGTCAGGATGCTGGCTGGCCGCCACACGGCTTACCGTGCCGCCCACCATGACCTGATCCAGGTCCACCGGCTTGGCATAGGATGGCGCATCGCTCATGCGGCCCCGCATGTACGGATCCAGCGACAGATAAACCGTACGCAATAACACCTGGCCCGGACCAATGCGAGGTACGGCTTCGGTCACCAGCCGAAAATCGCTCTCCAGGGGCTCGCCCCGGGGACGACGGGCAAGCAGAATGCGGCGATTGACGGAGGCGGATTGTTCAGCCATGCGCGAACTCCTTGATGGATTTGATCTCTTTTACACCAGGCAGGCGCCCGCGCGCCCGGATCCTGTCACATATATCCGTTTTTAATTAACTTATTCATTAATTAAACTTGCGTCCATGGTGACCTTAACCGCCTCGCTACGCCTGCGCCGCCCTGGACGGCCTGCCCGCCCCGACGCCGGCGCCACGCGTGCACTTCTGCTCGATACCGCCACGGCCCTATTCGCGCAGCACGGCGTGTCGGCAACGACGATTGCCCGCATTGCCCAGGCCGCGGGCCTGACCGCGGCCATGGTGCATTATTACTTCCGCAATCGCGACGCCTTGCTCGACACGGTCGTAGCCGAGCGCCTGGTGCCTCTCATCGAATACGTCTGGTCACCGCCCGACAAGGTCTGCTCCCTGCGCGGGATGGTGCGCACCATCGTGGCCAGGCTGATGGAGTGCGCCGACCAGCGCCCGTGGCTTGCGCCGCTATGGATGCGGGAAGTCGTCAACGAAGGCGGGGAGTTGCGCGATCGCGTCCTCGCCCACCTACCGACCGAAAGACTGCGCGCCTTTGCGCAAGAACTCGCGCAGGCGCAGGCCCAAGGCCAGATCCACCCGGGGATAGATCCCAGACTGGTTTTTCTCTCCATCCTGGGCACAACGCTGTTGCCCTTGGCTACCGCCGGGGTCTGGCGGCGCGTCTGGGGCCAGGACCAGCCCCTGGACCGTACCGCCATCTCCGCCCACGCCTGTGCGCTTATCGAGCACGGCCTTTTCTCTTCCAGACGCCGACGCCCATGACTTTGACCGATCCTACGCCCATGACCCGGTTCGCTCGCCTTGCCGCGGCGGCGTTGGCCTGCGGCCTTGTGGCCGCCTGCGGCCGCGAATCAAACACCGCTTTCCAGGGCTATGCCGAGGGTGATTTCGTCGCCGTGGCGCCTACCCAGTCCGGACGGTTGCTCAGCCTCGATGTCGAACGGGGGCAGCAAGTGCCCCAGGCAGGTCTGCTGTTTACCCTGGATCACGACAAAGAAACGGCGGCTCGCGACGAAGCCCAGGCGCGATTGACCGCAGCGCAGGCTCAACTGGCCGACACCGCCAGCGGCAAACGACCGCCCGAGGTCGCCGTCGTGCGGTCCCAGCTCGCTCGTGCTCAGGCAGAACAGACCCGTACCGATGCCCAACTGGCGCGCGACACGCGCCAGTATCAAGACGGGGGCATTTCGCGCCAGGAGCTGGACAATACGCGCGCCTCCGCCAATGCCAATCGTGCCCAGGTCCGCGAGTTGCAGGCCCAGCTTGAAGTGGCCACGCTGCCAGCCCGTGACCAGCAACGTCAGGCGCAACAGGCCGACGTTCAAGCGGCCGCAGCGACGCTGGCCCAGGCGGACTGGAGCCTGGCACAGCGACGCGTTCAGGCTCCCGCCCAATCCCTGGTGTTCGACACCCTGTACCGGCCTGGCGAATGGGTCAACGCCGGCAGTCCGGTGGTACGGTTGCTGCCGCCGGGCAACATCAAGCTGCGCTTTTTCGTCCCACAGGATCAAGTCGGTCGCCTGCGCGTCGGCCAGCCGCTGAGTATCGCCTGCGATGGTTGCGGCGGCGCCATACCGGCGCACATCAGCTATATCGCCACGCAGGCGGAATACACGCCACCCGTCATCTACAGCCGCGAAGTGCGGGACAAACTGGTTTTTCTGGTCGAAGCGCGCCCCCAGGCGGATCAGGCCACTCGCCTGCATCCCGGCCAACCGGTGGACGTGCGTCTGGACGAGACGGCGCCATGACCCAGCCCGACCCTGTCATCGACGTCCAGGGGCTGACCAAACGCTTCGGTGACAAACTGGTCGTCGAACAAGTGTCACTGCAAGTCGGGCGCGGCGAGATCTACGGATTTCTCGGTCCCAACGGCAGCGGCAAGACCACCTGCATACGCATGATGTGCGGGCTGCTCACCCCCGACGCCGGCAGTGGCACCTGCCTGGGTTACGACATTCTGCGTGACAGTGGCAGCATCAAACGCCACGTGGGGTACATGACGCAGCGGTTCTCGTATTGGGAAGATCTCACCATCCGTGAAAACCTGGACTTCGTAGCGCGTATCTACGACATGCCCCGACGTCGGCAGGCCGTGGACCACGCGCTCGAGCAGTTGCGCCTGCAGGGGCGGGCCAATCAACTGGCGGGTTCGCTATCAGGCGGCTGGAAGCAACGCCTGGCATTGGCCGCTTGCCTGCTGCACGAACCCCAATTACTGCTTCTGGACGAACCCACTGCCGGCGTTGACCCGACGGCCCGGCGCGACTTCTGGGAAGAGCTGCACTCCCTGGCCGCACAAGGTATTTCGGTGTTGGTCAGCACCCACTACATGGATGAGGCCGAGCGCTGCCACAAACTGGCTTATCTGGCCTACGGCCGCATGCTGGCGCAAGGCACGGCCGAGAGCATCACCGCCGGCCAGCAGTTGCAGACCTGGGCGGTACGAGGAGCAGATCTGGTGCCATTGGGTCAGTGGTTGCGCGGCCAGCCCGGTGTCGCACAGACCGTGGCGTTTGGCAATGCGCTGCACGTCAGCGGTCAGCTCGGCGGACCGTTGGAGCAGACACTGCGCGACGCGGTACATCGCCGCGGTCTGACGATTGCGCCCGTGCCAACCAGCCTGGAAGATGTCTTTATTTATCTGATGAGCCGAGCCAGCGACAACTTCGGGAGCCAACCATGAGCGCCGTGCGTACTCAAGGGCGCTTTTTCTCCTGGACGCGCTGGTGGAGTATGGTGCTCAAGGAGTTTCTGCAGTTGCGACGTGACCGCATTACCTTCGGCATGATCATCGTACTGCCCTTGGTGCAGCTTGCACTGTTTGGCTACGCCATCAATACCGACCCCAAGCAATTGCCAACGGCTGTCCTGGCCGCCGATCAGAGCGAGTTCACGCGCAGTTATCTCTCGGCGATGTCCGCCTCGGATTACTTCAGAATCGTCGACACGCTGCCTGACGAAGCCAGCGCACGGCAGGCACTGGCGCGCGGCGACGTGCTCTTTGTGGTCACTATCCCCCCGGACTTTACCCGCAAGTTGCTGCGCGGCGAACGCCCCGCCCTGCTGATCGAGGCCGATGCCACGGATCCCCTGGCCACGGGCATGGCCATCGGCGCGGCAGCGCAACTGGCCGACAGCGTCCCACGCCATGACCTGACCGGCCCCTGGGCGCATCTGGCTGGCGCGCCTGCTGCCTTCGACGTGCGGGTGCACCGTCTCTACAACGAAGAGCAGGTGTCGCAATACAACACCGTTCCCGGCCTGATCGGCATGGTGCTTACGCTTACGCTGGTAATGATCACCGGCCTGGCCATGACCCGGGAACGTGAGCGCGGCACCATGGAGAACCTGCTCGCCATGCCGGTCACGCCGTTGGAAGTGATGACCGGCAAGATCATGCCCTACATCGCCATTGGCCTGATCCAGGCCACGATCACGTTGGCAGCGGCCCGTTTTGTCTTTCACGTGCCCTTCGAAGGCAGTCTGCTGGCCGTCTATCTGACGACACTGCTTTTCGTTGCGGCTAACCTGACCGTGGGCATCACCTTGTCGTCGGTGGCTCAGAACCAGCTGCAGGCCTTGCAGTTGGCGATGTTTTACTTCCTGCCCAATCTCTTGCTGTCGGGCTTCATGTTCCCCTTTTTGGGCATGCCCGCCTGGGCGCAAGCCATCGGCAACGTGCTGCCGCTGACCTATTACAACCGGCTGATTCGCGGCATTTTGCTCAAAGGCAATGGCTGGATCGATCTGTGGCCCAGTATCTGGCCGCTGATTGTTTTCACGCTGGTCGTCATGGGCCTGGCCTTGCGTTTTTACCGCCGCACCCTGGATTGAGTGCCTCGATGCCCCATTACGCTACGTTCGCGACCCGATTGCCCTGGCTGGTGCTGCTGGCCGGTTGCGCCGTCGGCCCGGATTTCCACCCCCACGCCCCCCAAGGCACGCCCTTGAGCATGCCAGCCCAGGTGGGCCAGGGCCGCGACGCGCAAGCCCTGCAGGCGGGCGCGGATGTGCCCGCCCAATGGTGGCAATTGTTCGGATCGCCGGTCCTCGACACGCTCGTGCGCCAGGCGCTGGCTGACAGCCCCACCCTGGCGCAGGCCCGCGCCAAGCTCGTTCAAGCGCAAGAGACCGCCAATGCACAAGCCGGCTCGCGCCTGCTGCCGGCAGTCGACGCCAAGCTGTCCGGCGTGCGGCAACGGGTGGACCCGTCCTCCATGGGTATCGACGTGCCGCAGCCCGAGCCTTTCGCCCTGTATAACGCCTCGATTGCGGTGTCTTACACCTTGGATATCTGGGGCGGCGAAAGGCGGGCTGTCGAAGGCTACGTCGCCGAGGCGCAGCGCATGGCCTATGAATGGCAGGCGGCTCGCATGACCCTGGCGGCCAACGTCGTCACGACTGCCATCAGGCAAGCCGGACTGCGCGAGGAGCTAGAGGCCGCCACGGCCCTGGCCGAGGCCCAACAGTCGCAATTGACTATCGTCCGCAAGCGTCTAGACGCCGGCGCGGTCGCCGAACGGCAGTGGCATGCGCAGGCCGCGCTCGTGGCCCAGACGCAGGCTCAGTTGCCCACGCTGCGACAGGAACTCGCGCGCAGCACGCATCAACCGGCCGTGTATCTTGGACGGGACCCGGGCAGCATGTCCGATCCTGGCCTGAGGCTGTCGAGCCTCAAACTGCCGCAGCAAGTGCCGGTAAGCTTGCCCTCGGCGCTAGCGCGACAGCGTCCCGACATCCTGGCTGCGGAAGCCGCGTGGCGCCGCGCTGCGGCCGATGTGGGCGTGGCCACGGCCAATCTCTACCCGCGCCTGACCCTGACGGCCGGCTTCGGCACCCAACGCACCCATGCAGGGGACCTGGGCAACGGCATCAACATCTGGAACCTCGGGCTGGGCCTGGCTCAGCCCTTGTTCCGGGGCGGCGAACTACGGGCCCGCAAGCGCGGCGCCGAGGCCGCCTACGAGGCCGCGGCCGCGGCCTACCGCAATACGGTTTTGCAAGGTTGGCAGCAGGTGGCCGACAGCCTGCGTGCCCTGGAACACGACGCCGAGGTGCTCGGCCAGCAGCGTCAAGCCGAAGCGCAAACAGAGGCCGTTTACACCACCGCCAGCGACCAGTACCACGTCGGCGGCATCAGCCAATTGAACCTGCTCGACGCGCAACGTCAATTACTCTCGGCACGGCGCGACCGTATCCAGGCCCAGACCCGCCGCTACACCGATACGGCCGCGCTCATGCACGCGCTGGGTGGCGGCTGGTGGAATGAAGCCCCCGCCGAAGCGGGCGTATGATGGAGGCTGTATCCGCCTTCGTACGCCGTCATGGACGTCTTTGAGCAATTGCAGGACCTGCTGACCAAGCATGCCGTGAGTTTTCGTCTGCTCCGCCATCCGGCTGCAGGCAAGTCCGTGGAAGTCGCGGCCATCCGCGGCACCGAAGTGAGCCAGGGCGCCAAAGCCCTGGTCTGCCGCATCAAGATAAGCGCCACGCAACGCAAACACGTGCTGGCGGTTTTCCCGGCTGACGCGCAAGCCGATCTGGAGGCCATCGCCCGCGCCGCAGGTGGCAAGAAAGCCGCGCTGGCATCGCTGGATCTGGCGCGCGAACTGACCGGCTGCGAGATCGGTGCCATCCCTCCGTTCTCCTTCAATCCCGAACTGCAATTGATCGTTGATCCCACGCTGCGTCAGCGGCACGATGAAATCGTGTTCAATGCCGGCCGTCTGGATGCTTCCATCCTCCTGCGCACGGAGGACTACTTCCGCATCGCGCAGCCCGAACTGGCACCCTTGGTGCGCAGCTGATATGTGCCTTGCCGTCATCGCCTTGAACCAGGTGGCCTGCATCCCGGTGCTCATCGCCGCTAACCGCGATGAGTTCCATGCCCGTCCCACGGCCGCGGCCGCCCCCTGGCCGGGCGAGCCTCGGCTGTATGCCGGGCGCGACCTGCGCGCGGGCGGCACGTGGATGGGCGCAGCCGACAACGGCCGTTATGCCGTCATCACCAATTACCGCGAAGTTGGGCACCAGGTCGCCGATGCACCGTCGCGCGGCGCGCTGGTCGAGCGTTACCTTGCCGGTTCGATAGCGCCGCACGACTACCTTATGGACGTGGCACGCCAGGCAAGCGCCTATAACGGTTTCAATCTCATCGTCGGCGATCATCAAGGAGCCTGGTACTACAGCAATCGAGACACGGCGCCGCGCTATCTGAGCACCGGCGTTTACGCATTATCGAACCACCTGCTGGATACTCCCTGGCCCAAACTGGTGCGCCTGAAGACGGCCGTCGCGCAGGTACTGGCCCATAGCCCGCAACCCAACCTGCCGGCCCTGTTTGCCGCGCTGGACGACCGCGAGCCGGCCGATGACGCGGCCCTGCCCCGGACCGGCCTGCCACTGGCACGAGAACGGCTGCTGAGCAGTCCTTTCATCGTCAGCCCGGACTACGGCACTCGGTGCTCCACGGTGCTGCTATGGCGTGATAATGGCGTGGGCGAGTTGCATGAAAGGCGCTTCACGCCCGAGGCGCATGTGGCCGGCGAAACCGATCTCACCTTCCCTTATGCATCCGGCCTGATAGAACGGCCATCCAGGCTGGCGCCTCTTGGCCTTGGCAAGCGATCCCGCACGGCGTGCAATCGGCAACGGGTAATCGACCCGGTAAAGATTGCCTTATCTGAGGAGTACCGACCATGAAGCAAAACCGCAACAACGTAGTCGCAGCAGCCCTGATAACCGCCAGCCTCATGGCTCTTAGCGGGGCCAGCCTGGCCCAATCGCCGCCGTCCGGTCTGCCTCAAGCCCAGCAGCAAGGCGATGTGCGCTTTCTGTCTGGCGGCATCGGCCAAGGGCAATCCGACGCCATGAAGGCGGCAGCCAGTCAGTACCGCCTGATGCTCACGTTTGCCCAACGCGCCGCCGGCGGCAGTGCCCAGTATCTGGCCGACATCCCGGTCGAGATCAGCAATGCGCAGAACAAAGTCGTCCTGAAGACTGTCTCGCAAGGCCCTTATCTTTTGGCCAATCTTCCGGCGGGCGATTACACCGTCAAAGCCACGTCCAACGGACAGGTTAAGACGCAAGGCGTGCATATCGGTGCGAGCGGGACCGCAAACGCGATTTTTGAGTGGCAATAAGCCGTTGCCGGCTCAGTGCACGCCGGCAAACAAGATAACTATGTTGAGGATAAGCGCTGCCAACCAGGCCAGCGAGCGCAGTGTGCCATGGCCTCCCACGTACAGGGCGAGATAGACCAAACGCACCACCACCCAGGCCCCCATGAGCACGACAAGCTGCTCGCGGGGAGCCTGGTTATACAGCGCAAACAACACGGCGGCAAAGAAGAACGGTAAGGCTTCGAAGCTATTGGCTTGTGCCGCGTTCGCGCGCCCTCGCCAGCCCTGCTGATCCGACAGCCAATGGCGCGGCTCGCGGTTGTCAAATCCGGTGCCTCCAGCCTTGCAGGCAATGGCAGCGACCAGCGGCAACAGCGCCGCGGCCATCATTAACAAAGCGATATGCATCATGCGTGTCCTTTGAGCCGGCGGCATGCCGAGCATGCGTCAACCTTACACCGCAACACCTGAGACGGGAGCCGTTTTTTTCGCTCCTCGCCCCGACCGCGCACCTTGCCTACAATGCGCCAACGCTCCCGATGACTCCTGCATGATTGCCTGCCTGCCCTGGATCCTGATCTTTCCGGCCTACGTCCTGCTCTGGTGGCCGCCGGCGTACAGGCCAGCCCTGGCGCTGTTGTTGGCAGGACTGGCCTGCGCCGCATGGCGAGACTGGCTCGAACCTTCGGCCTTGCTGGCGTTCGCCTTACTGCTGGCCAGTGCGAAGCTGCAGCGCGGTCGCTGCCCGGCATTCGGCCACACGCTCTTCGTCCTCACGGCCCTGGCGCTCGCCTTGCACCGGCTGCCGGGGTTCCATAATCCGCTGATCATCGACCAGGCCATCAAGCCAGACTCCGTGCCCCTTCGCATGTATCTCAACCTCGACAAACCGCTCATTGCCTGGTGGGTACTACGGGTCATGGCTCCGCCGCTGATACGTGGCGGGTAGCGGCAGAGCCTGCAGAGTGGCCTGGCAGCCGGTCTGACCGGCGCTCTGGTCTGCCTGGGTATCGCCTGGTGGTTTGGTGCCGTTGCCTGGGCACCCGGCTGGCCGGATGCGGGCTGGGCATGGCTGATCAATAACGCGCTGCTGGTCACCCTGGCCGAAGAAGCCTTTTTTCGCGGTTATCTTCAGCCAGCCTTGAATCGCCGTCTGGGTGGGCCTTGGGCCTGCATCTGCACTGCGGTGCTATTCGGGCTGGCGCACTATGCCGGCGGACCCGGCCTGGTCGCCCTGGCGTCGGTGGCCGGCCTGTTCTACGGCTGGGCCTATCAGCGCGGCGGCCTGGCCGCTGCCGTCGTGGCGCATCTGCTGCTAAACACGCTTCACGTCGCGTTCTTCAGCTATCCGGCGGTGGCCTAATCCTCACCCACACGGCCTCGCAGGCGCTTTACATCGCCACGTTGCACCTTGCGTTGCACGCGGCGGCGTTTGGATGCCATGGTCGGCCGGGTGGCGCGGCGTGTCGGGTGCTTGACGAGTGCCTGGCGCAACAAGGCCAGCAAGCGTTCGACGGCATCGGCGCGATTTTTGTCCTGGCTGCGATAGGCCTGCGCCTTGATGATCAGCACGCCGTCCTTGGATATGCGACGGTCCGCCAGGGCCAGGATGGCCTCTTTGACCTCATCAGGTAGCGCCGAAGCAGGCACGTCAAAGCGCAGGTGCACGGCGCTGGCGACTTTGTTGACGTTCTGGCCACCGGCGCCCTGCGCCCGGATCATGCCGAAATCCAGTTCGCGTTCGTCCAGGTAAAGGGATTCCTGAATGTGCAACATCGAAAATGCGCCGGCTCATTGAAAGGGAGATTTAACCACGCCGGCCTGTCTCACCCTGCCGTTGTCCTTTCCGGCGCTGACGAGGCCCGCACGGGCCCGACAGGCTGCCCGCGCTCACTGACGGTAAAATGGCAGATTGCATTTTCCCGGTTTGGGCTCAGGCTCCCGGATCTTCATGACTTACTCCGCCAAAGAAATTTTCAAGACGCTGCAGGGCGAAGGCGCCCAGGCTGGGCGCGCCGCGGTGTTCTGCCGTTTTTCGGGCTGCAATCTCTGGTCTGGCCGCGAAAGAGACCGCGCAACCGCTGCCTGTACCTTTTGCGATACCGATTTCGTCGGTACTGACGGCGAGGGCGGCGGCAAATTCCGTGACGCTGCAGCGCTTGCTGCGACGCTCGCTGACACCTGGGGCCCCGAGACCGCCGGCAGGTATGTCGTCTTCACGGGAGGGGAACCCTTGTTGCAACTCGATGCTGCCTTGATCGCGGCAGTGCATGCGCAAGGCTTTACCATCGCCATCGAAACCAATGGCACCCTACCCGTTCCGGCTGGTGTGGACTGGATCTGCGTCAGCCCCAAGGGCAAGGCACCCGTGGTGCAGACTCGCGGCCAAGAGCTCAAACTGGTGTTTCCGCAAGCCGATACGCCCCCCGAAGCATTTGCCAATCTCGATTTCGAGCATTTCTTCCTGCAGCCCATGGATGGCCCGCAGCGGCTGGCCAATACCGAAGCGGCAGTGACTTATTGCATGGCGCATCCGCAATGGCGGCTGAGCGTGCAAACCCATAAATACATAGGCATTCCATGATTGTCCGATTCACGTGCGGGAGCCGCCCTTGATTTCCGTCACCCGCAGGCTGGAGTTCGATGCCGGCCACCGCATTCCCGATCATCGCAGCCAGTGCCGCAATCTGCACGGCCACCGTTACGTCCTGGAGTTGACGCTGACTGGCGACGTCGTCCAGGCACCCGGCCAATCCGATAACGGTATGGTGATGGACTTCTCGGACATCAAACACATCGCCAAAACGCATCTGGTCGATATCTGGGACCATGCTTTTCTGGTCTATGAAGGCGATGCCGCCGTACGCGATTTTTTGGCCTCCCTGCCCGATCACAAGACCGTGATCCTCGACCGTATCCCTACCGCAGAAAACCTGGCGGCCGTTATTTTCGGGATTCTTGCCCCCCACTATCAGAACACCTACGGGCACCATCTCCGGCTGTCTCGCGTCCGTCTGTTTGAAACCCCCAATTGCTGGGCGGATTGCGACGGTAACTAAGCGCCGCCCGCTCGCGCGAGGCCTCTTTTCCGGCGAGGCCGCGGCGCGCTGCGTGCCCTTGCCGCGCGTTCGGCCGGCCTGCCCCGCCTGACCACGTCTGATCGCCATCGTTCGCCTGGCTAGCGTGCTCGCTGCCCGCCCACCTGCCCAGGCCCATACCTGCCCACACCCTGCCTGCCAGCGGGCGCATCGCTTGCCTTCGCGATTGACAAAGGCTGCCTGGTTGCGGATGATGCAAGCCATATTATAAAACTTGCATCCTATTTATTAGGATAAATGGCAGGCCATGTTCAGACCCGCTTCGTTTTTGTCGTTGCACGACTTCGAACCCGCCGCAAAGAAACGCCTGCCCAGGCAACTCTACGGTTACCTCCGGCATGGCGCAGAAGACGGGATGGCCATCGAGGCCAATCGCCAGGCATTTGCAGGAATCCACCTCTGCCCTAAGGTGCTGACGGATGTCTCGAATCGATCCTCGTCCATATCGTTGCTCGGTCAGACCTATAGTGCGCCGTTTGGCCTCGCACCCGTAGGGTTGGCGGCGATGTGGTGCTATCGCGCGGACAAGGTCCTCGCACAAGCCGCGCAAGAACACAATGTGCCAGCCATCATGAGCGGCGCCTCGCTCGTACCCATGGAGGAAGTGGCTCAGGCTGCCCCTCAGACATGGTTCCAGGCGTATCTGCCTGCAGAACAAGAGCGGATCCAGGCACTGTTGACTCGGGTCCGAAACGCTGGCTTCAGCACGCTGGTGTTGACGGTGGACCTGCCCGTCTCTCCCAATCCCGAAGCTTATGCCCGCCATGGATTCAGCGCGCCATTGAAGCCCAGCCTTCGAATGGCCTGGGATGGGCTGAGCCATCCGAGCTGGCTGATGTCCACTTTTCTGAAAACCCTTTTTCGTCACGGCATGCCGCATTTTGAAAACTGGCGTGCTGAACGCGGAGCGCCCATCATTTCGGCACGTGTCGAGCGAGACACTCAGGGCCGCGACAAGGTGAGCTGGCCGCACGTCGCCCTCGCCAGGCGTCTATGGCAAGGCCCTCTGATCATAAAAGGGATCTTGCGCCCCGACGATGCCTTGCTGGCCGCCAAGACCGGATGCGATGGAATCATCGTATCCAATCATGGTGGCAGGCAGATCGATGGAGCGGTCAGTGGCCTGGATATGCTGCCGGAAATTGTCGCAGCAGTGCCAAATCTACCCGTCATGCTGGATGGCGGCATCCGCCGCGGCACGGATATTCTGAAGGCACTGTCGCTAGGGGCACGCTGCGTCTTTGTCGGCAGGCCCATGCATTATGCCGCGACGGTTGGACAGCGCGCCGGCGTCGAACATGCCATCCAGATTCTCAAGACCGAGCTCCACCGGAACACGGCACTGCTGGGCTTGAATCACCCCCAAGAAATCGATCAGAATTTCGTGCGCTCACACTGAGTGCCGCGGCGGCACGCCATGCAAAAAAAGAGGTTCATCGCGGAATAGCGTGGAGCCGTGCTTGATTGCCGTTACGCTTGATCCTTGATTTTTCAAGGATCAAGGCCGGGATCATGCTGGACCGCAAGACGATCGAGAGGTTGGGTGGGTGGGAAGGTTATCGGGTGGAGCGGGTCGTGTGGCCTGAAGGTGAGAGCCGGACGGTCACGATTTACCTGAAGCCTTCAGCGCGAACGATGCACTGCGAGCACTGCGGCAACCGATGTCGGCAGGTGCATGAGACGACCACGCGCCGGGTGCGGGATCTGCCGCTAATGGCGCTGCGAGTGACGCTGGTAGTGCCGCGTCGGCGGGTCTGGTGCGAGCAGTGCGGTGGACCGCATCTGGAGAGGCTGAGCTGGCTGGGCCGTTACCAGCGAGTGACCGACCGGCTGGCCGAGGCGGTCAGCCAGTTGCTTGAGTCCAGCAACATTCTGGCCGTGGCGCGCTTCTTCCAACTGGGTTGGCACACGGTCAAGGCGCTGGACAAGGCCCTGCTGCGACGGGCGATCCAAGAGCCGGACTGGAGCCAGATCCACTACCTAGCGATGGACGAGTTCGCTCTACACAAGGGCCATCGTTATGCCACGGTCGTTGTCGATCCGATCCGCCGTCAGGTGCTATGGATCGGTGATGGCCGCTCGCGCGAGACGGCCAGAGCCTTCTTCGAACAACTGCCAACTGGGGTTGCCCAGCAGATCCGGGCCGTAGCGATCGACATGACGACGGCCTATGAGCTGGAGATCCAGGCCAACCAGCCCTTGCTCACCGCTTATCTGATGCGCGATGAGCTCAAACAGCTGTGGTTCTACCAACACCCCGGCTACGCCCGCCAGGCATGGGATCACTGGCTGCAACAGGCTCAGGGCAGCGGCATCGCCGCCTTGGCTCACTTCGCGCTCAAGCTAAAAGCCTATCTGCACGGGATTCTGTCTCGCTGTCGCCACCGGCTCAACACCAGCATCGTCGAGGGCATCAACAACACCATCAAAGTCATCAAGCGCCGCGCCTACGGCTACCGCGATCAGGAGTACTTCTTCCTCAAGATCCGGTCTGCATTCCCCGGTATTCCTCGATGAACCAAAAAAATGCCCAGCACGCCAAGAGGTTTGCCATTGCGGTCCGCCCCGGCGCGGACCGCGGTGGCATAGGAGGCGACCTGGGCATCGCCCAGCAGGCGCTCACACTGAATATCCAGTGCCGCGTAATCGCCACCGCTGGCCGTGGCCATGCCGCGCCGGAACCATTCGGAGTGCGAAACGTCGGCACCCATGACTTGAGGATAGCGGCCAGGCCTGCCACTGGCCACCACACGGCCACTGGCATCGGCTACCCAGAGATCGAGATAGACGGTATAGCTGTCCAGAATCACGCTCAACCGCTCGCTGGCATGGCGCTCACCCTGCCCTGAACTGAGCAGATCCACCAGCGATGAGTCGGTGGCCCACCAGCGGACATCGCAGGAGCGCTCGTAGAGATTGCGATCCATGGTTTCTATCATGTTGGAAGCCAGATCGCTTAGCCGCCTGCCTTCGTAGCCACGGATCTCCTGCAACGTGTGTTCGCTGATACGGATCAGGTCGGCAATGGAGCCGGCCAACTCCTGTTTCAGGGCATCGGCGATGCCGGTGATTTGCTCGGAGACGAATTGCACCTGATTGGCCACGACCGCAAACCCCCGCCCCGCCTCGCCGGAGCGCGCCGCCTCGATACGGGCATTGAGGGATAAGTATTTGGCTTGCTGGTTGATGTCGACGATGCTGGATATTTTTTCGTTGGAGATTTTTTCCACGCGGCGCGAAAGCTCGACGATCTTCTCGGGAAGGTAAGCCATGATGACGGCTCCTCAGGCAGGTTGAATGACAGCGGACAGCCCTTGAGCAAGCAGAAAGCGTGCCAAGGTTGCCGCGGGGCAGCCCTCTCCAGGCGCCCCGCCGTCAACCCATTTTCCTGCCCAGGCGCCCCCTTTTGGGGCATGCATGGAGCACTAATATGGTGCCGCATCAGCATGGGTCATTCGATTCGATTTACTGTATATTTATACAGTCATTGAAATTTCGCCATGCCTACGCCCGAACACATCCACCCCGCACTTTGGCGAGCCACGCAACTGGCCCGGGCCAGCGCACGCGTGGTGCCCACCGGCCACAGTGAACTGTCCGCGCAACTGCCCGAGGGCGGTTGGCCCATAGGTTGTCTGACCGAACTGCTGCTGCCTCATCCGGGCAGCGGTGAAGTGCGCCTGCTGGCTGCGGCCATCGCCGAACGCGACGATGCCCGTGCGATCGCGCTGGTGCAGCCGCCTTTCACGCCGCATATCGCTGCCTGGCGGCAATGTCGGCTCGCTCCCGAACGCTTGCTGTGGGTGGCGCCGCCGCGCCCGGGCGATGCCTTATGGGCTGCCGAACAAATCCTCAAACACGCCAGTTGCACGGCCTTGCTTTGCTGGTTGCCGCAGGTGCGCCCCGAATCCCTGCGCCGGCTGCATCTGGCCGCGCAGGCCAGCGATACCTTGTTTTTCGTATTGCGCCCGGCGCAAGCCGCGCATCATGCGTCGCCCGCACCGCTGCGCCTGGCCCTGGCGCCCGCGCCCAACGGGCTGTCCATCCAGATTCTCAAGCGCCGCGGTCCGGTGTGCGACACCCCGATTTTCCTGCCGCTGGACGGTACCCCAAACCGGGCAGCTCAAGTCTTTACTCCTCATGCGCCTCTGGATCGCCATCCATCTCCATCATCTGTCTCTGGACAGTGTGCAAGCCCGGTGGCCTGAGCCGGGTTACTGCGGCGCCCTCCTCGAGCAGGAACGCATCGTGGCGCTCACGCCAGCGGCATGCCAGGCAGGCATGGAAATCGGCATGCGGCGCGCCAGCGCCCTGGCCCTGGCGCCCAGTGCCGATCTGCGGTTGCGCGACCCGCAGGCCGAAACGCGCCGCCTGCACGAAGCCGCGCTGGCCCTGCTGCAGTACACCCCGCAACTGGCTTTGCGCGAACCCGACGCCCTGCTACTGAATGTCGGCGCCAGCCTGCAATTATTTGGCGGGCCTGTTCGCCTGGCTCACCGCGTGCGCAGCAGCCTGGCCGCCCTGGGGCTGCATGGACGGCTGGGCATTGCGCCCACGGCCCAAGGCGCCTGGCTGCTGGCCGTGGGCGCAGCCCGCCCCGCCCTGCGGCTATCCAGCCTCGCACGCCGCCTGGACGCGCTGCCGCTGATGCTGCTGCCCGAAGCTCACCCCCAGGGCACCTGGTTGCAAGGCCTGGGCTGCCACAGCCTGGCCGACCTGCGCGCCCTGCCACGCGGCGGCCTGCAACGCCGTGCCGGGCCGGCGTTGCTGCAAGCACTTGACCTTGCCTATGGGCAGGCCAGCGAAGCCCACCGCTGGTTTGAGCCACCGCCACGTTTTGACGCGCGCCTCGAACTCCTGGACTACGTCGAACACGCCCATGCCCTCATGGATGTCGCAGCCCGACTGGCCGAGCAACTCAGTGGCTGGTTGCACGCCTGCCGGCGCGCGGTGCGCGCGGTCACGCTCACGCTCGAGCACGAACGCGGCCGCCGTGCCTGCCCGCCATCGTTGCTGACGCTCTCCATGGCTGAGCCGGTCTGGCACAGCCGTCATCTGCTTGGTTTGCTGCGCGAACGCCTCGAGCGCCTCGAACTGGCCGCGCCGGTCATCGCCGTGGCGCTATCGGCGCACGAGACCGTCGAGCCCGGGACCGCGAGCGCCACCTTGTTTCCCGAACCGGGCGGCAATGCCGCCGACCATGCACGGTTGCTGGACCTGCTGGCTGCACGTCTGGGGCCACAGGCACTGCGGCGACCGGCTCCTCAAGCCGATCACAGGCCTGAAGTCGCCAACCACTGGCAGCCTGCCCATCATCACGTCCGCGTACGCGACAGCCTGCCCACCGGGCCGCTGGATCGGCCATGCTGGCTCGTCGAACCTGCCCGCGCTCTTGCCGAACAGGCACATCGCCCGGTCTATCAAGGCCAGCCACTGCGCCTGCTGCGCGGTCCCGAGCGCATAGAAAGCGGCTGGTGGGACGCCACACAAACGCAACGCGATTACTTTGTGGCCGAGGATCAGGCCGGGGCCCGTTATTGGCTGTACCGCGAACATGGCCAGCACTGGTTTTTGCACGGGCTATACGCCTGACCCGCATGGTGGCCGATCTTTTTACCTCTGCGCTGCCGGCCTATGCCGAACTGGATTGCCTGTCGAATTTCAGTTTCCTGACGGGCGCCTCGCACCCCGAAGAACTGGTCGAGCGCGCCGCCAAGCTCGGCTACACCGCCTTGGCGCTCACCGACGAGTGCTCGCTGGCTGGAGTGGTCCGTGCGCATGTTCAGGCGGCCAAGCATCCGGACCTGCAGCTCATCATCGGCAGCCGGATGGCGCTGGACAATGGCAACCATGCCCCTATAGAACTCGTGCTTCTGGCCCAGGACAAGGAGGGTTATGGCAATCTGGCAGAACTCATCACGCTGGGCCGCAGCCGTGCCGAAAAAGGCCGTTATCTGCTGCGGCCCGCGGACCTGGTCACGCCTGCTGCGCGCGGCCTTGCCGGTTGCCTGGCCATTCTGACGCCGCCCTATGGCCAAGCGCCAGCCGAGATGACCGCACAGGCGCACTGGCTGGCGCGCCACTTCAGGGGCCGCGCCTGGGTGGGTTTATCGCAATTGCAGCGCTCGCGTGACGACCTGCATCGCGCCGCTGTGCAACAGGCCGCGCAAGCGGCCGGCCTGCCGCTGGTGGCCATCGGCCAGGTGCACATGCATGTGCGCTCGCGCAAGCCCCTGCACGACACGCTGACGGCGATCCGCAGCGGCCGCAGCGTCGCGCAATGCGGTTATGACCTGGCCGCAAACGCTGAGCGCCA
The DNA here is from genome assembly GCF_020735985.1 of Bordetella holmesii. Taxonomy (NCBI): domain Bacteria; kingdom Pseudomonadati; phylum Pseudomonadota; class Betaproteobacteria; order Burkholderiales; family Alcaligenaceae; genus Bordetella; species Bordetella holmesii. Next base: position 1,259,162 of record NZ_CP085973.1, on the reverse strand, counting down.
CTTGCGTTCGCGGCTACGTCTGGCTGGGCTCTATCCCGCCGAGGCGCTGGCCCAAACCCAGGTCATTGCGCAACGCTGCGACTTCTGCCTGGATGAAATCCGCTATGAATACCCCGATGAAATCGTGCCCCAAGGCGAGACGCCCACCTCCTATCTGCGCCGCGTCACCTATGCGGGCGCTGCCGAACGATTCCCTGCTGGCATTCCCGAGTCGGTCAGCGAACTTTTGGAAAAAGAGCTCAGTCTCATTGCCGAACTGCAATACGAGGCCTATTTCCTGACGGTCTATGACATCGTCGGTTTCGCGCGCCGACAAGGCATTCTTTGCCAGGGCCGGGGCTCGGCGGCCAATTCGGCCGTCTGTTATTGCCTGGGCATCACCGCCGTAGACCCCAGCAACGGTAATGCGCTGTTTGAGCGCTTCATCAGCAAGGAGCGCAACGAACCGCCCGACATCGATGTGGATTTCGAGCATCAGCGCCGAGAAGAGGTCATCCAGTACATCTACGCAAAATACGGCCGGGCGCGCGCGGCGCTGACCGCCGTGGTGATCTCCTATCGGCCACGCAGTGTGCTGCGCGATACCGGGCGCGCGCTGGGTCTGGATTCCGCCATCATCGACGCGGTCGCGCGCGCCCATCAATGGTGGGACGGCAAAAAAGAGATGCTGCGCACGCTGCATCAATGCGGCCTGGATCCGAGCTCGCGCATCGCACGGCAATGGGCCATTCTGGCCGAGACCCTGATGGGTTTCCCCCGCCATCTGTCGCAGCATCCGGGAGGATTTGTCATTTCGCGTGGCAAACTCTCCCGTCTGGTGCCCATTGAGAATGCCGCCATGGATGGCCGCAGCGTCGTGCAATGGGATAAAGACGATCTCGATGCCCTCAATCTGCTGAAGGTCGATGTGCTGGCCCTGGGCATGCTGTCGATGTTGCGGCGCGCCCTGGGTATGGCAGGCCAGCGGCGCGGTTTGCCGCTGGCTCTGCATCAGATCCCACCGGACGATACCCCTACCTACGACATGATCTGCCGCGCCGACACGGTAGGCACCTTTCAGATCGAATCCCGCGCGCAAATGAGCATGCTGCCGCGTCTGCAGCCGCGCTGCTATTACGATCTGGTGGTGCAGGTAGCCATCGTGCGGCCAGGGCCTATTCAAGGCGGGATGGTCCACCCCTATCTGCGCCGCCGCCAAGGTAAAGAGGCAATCGTCTCGCCCGGACAGGCTGTAGAAGAAGTGCTTCGGCGCACCATGGGCGTGCCGATCTTCCAGGAACAGGTCATGCAGATCGCCGTGGCCGCAGCGGGTTTCACGCCAGGCGAAGCGGATCAGTTGCGCCGCTCCATGGCGGCATGGCGGCGCAAAGGCGGCGTGGATAGATTCCGCCTCAAGCTCATCAACGGACTGGTCGCCAACGACTACAGCCTGGAGTTCGCCGAGGCGCTGTTTCGGCAGATCGAGGGGTTTGGCGAGTATGGCTTCCCAGAAAGCCATGCGGCCAGTTTCGCGCAGCTGGCTTATGCCAGCGCCTGGCTCAAATGCCACGAACCCGAAGCCTTTCTGGCTGCGCTGCTGAATTCACAGCCCATGGGGTTTTATGCACCCGCGCAACTGGTGCAGGATGCCCGCCGCCATGGCGTGGTGGTGCTGCCGACAGACATAACCATCAGTGGCTGGGAGGCGGGCTTTGAACCCCTCGCCGGCCAGACGAGGCCGGCCGTTCGCCTTGGCTTGAATCAGATCAAAGGGCTCAAAGAAGCTGCCGGCTCACGCATCGAGCACGCCCGCCGGCAACAACCTTTTACCGATGTTGCCGACCTTGGCCGCCGCGCCGGCCTGAACCGCCAGGAGCTCGATGCGCTGGCCGCCGCCGATGCCCTGCGTCCGCTGGCCGGGCACAGACGGCAGGCGCGCTGGCAGTCCGCTGTCGGTGTGCATAGCCGTGATTTGCTGCACCATGCGCCGATCCTTGAGACCGAGCGTCCCTTGTTGGCTGCGCCCAGCGAAGGCCAAACCGTGGTGGCCGATTACGACAGTACCGGCCTGACGCTACGCCGCCACCCTGTGGCGCTGCTACGCGCCAACCTGGCGGCTCGCCGATTCGAGCCTGCCGAGGTTCTCAATACCTATCCTGACCGGCGGCTGGCGCGGGCCTGCGGCATCGTCACCGTGCGCCAGCGCTCCCAGACGGCCAAAGGCACGATCTTCGTCACCATCGAGGATGAGACCGGGCCAGTCAATGTCGTGGTGCGCAACGAGCTCATCGAACGCCAGCGCCGTGAATTGCTGGGTGCCGTTCTGCTGGGCGTCTATGGCACCTGGCAGAACATCGACGGCGTTCGTAACCTCGTGGCCCAGCGGCTGGTCGATATGTCGGCGCTATTGCGCGAACTGGACGAAGACGGATTGCAAGCCCGCAGCCGCAACTTCCACTGACCTGGTGCGAACTCAGACCTGCTCGAGCAGCCCGCGCCAGGCCAGCAGTTTGCTGTCAAAGCGTTGCGCCGCATGCGCGGGACTGGTCGACGGCAACGTCACCAGCCGAGGCTGGCGCGCTCCGCCCGCCAAGGTCGGCACCACATGACGCCGGAAGAGCTGGGCAGCCTTGGCACCATTGAGACCGATGACCTCGATGCAGGGATGCCGCGCCAGAAAACCTACGAAATCATTGGGCGCGGCGGACTCGGCCACGATGGCAGCATCCAGGCTGCCAGGCCGCACACACTGGGACAACACATCCCACAAGGCCACACCGGCATCCTGCAAGGCCGTCAGCCGGTCGTCGTAGCCGGCGTGAAGATCCACCTTGAACAAGGCCTGCGCAATGGGCCAGAAAGCATTGCGCGCGTTGGCGTAGTACTGATTGCGCTGAAGGGAAATCATGCCGGGCATGGTCCCCAGGATAAGGATGCGTGCATCTGGACGGGCTACGGGTGCGAAGCCATGGATGCGGGCAGGTTCAGCGCACATGCAGGCGATCCAGCCGCAAACGGCCACGGGCATCCGTCAAGCGGCGCAAAGCCGCCCAGGCTACGCCCATCGCTGCCAGGGCACTTGCCCCGCACAGCAAGAACAGAATCAGAATCTGGTACTTCACGGCCTCGACGGGATCCATGCCTGCAATGATCTGCCCTGTCATGATGCCCGGCAGCGTGATGATGCCTGCCGCCGCCATCTGATTGATGGCAGGCACCAGCCCCCGCCGCACGGATTCGCGCATGAGGGGCGAGAAAGCCTGGCGTGGCGTGGCGCCCAGCGCGATCCGGGACTCGATCGCCGCGCGTTGGCGCCGCACGTTGCCCAGCATGCCATCAAGCGCCAGACTTGCGGCATTGAGCACGCTGCCAAGCACAATACCTACCAGTGCAATCAGGTAGCGGGGGTCGTACCAGGGGTCAGGGTGCAGCGCCGTACTGAGGATGAACATCGCGGTCACCGCGGTGGTGGTTATCACCGCCAGCGCACCGATGCGCAGATTACCGGCTCCGCTGAAGCGTTCGGCAGGTCTTGCCGCCACTTCGCGCGCGGCAAGACTCATCATGACCAAGACGACCCCCAGCGTCAGCCACACCGACGCATACGCAAAAACCACCCGCAGGATATGACCTACCAGCAGCAACTGCACCACCGCCCGGATGGCGGCCCACACGATGCTGCGCTCCATACGCAGCCGCATCACCAGCGAAATGATTGCGCTCAAAGCCACCAGCGAGGCCGCAATAGCCAGATCGCTCGTCTGTAGCGTGAGCACCCCTTGCACGGTGGGATGAGCCAGAACGTTCATAGCCGCTGCAACCTGCGATCATGCACTCGATAGCACCGTCCGGCCAGACGCTGAGCCTGAGCCGGGTTATGGGTGACCATCAACGCGGTCGTGCCCTGCGCCAGCAAGCGGCGGATCAGCCTCTCGACGCGCTCGGTCGCGCTCTCGTCCAGCGAGGCGGTGGGTTCATCGAGCAGCATGACGGCAGGCTGATCGCGCAGCGCCCGCAGCAACGCCAGTCGTTGCCGCTCGCCGGTGGACAGATCGCTGACTTGCGATTGCATGATATTGGCCCGCAAACCCAGGGCCTCGAGCAGCGCTGGCACGGCATCGGTCTGCGCGGCTGGACCGGAAAAATGCTCGGCCACGGCGTCATCCCACCAGCCGGCTTCCGCCTGACAGTAGCGCACAAGGCGGCGCCAGGCTGGCCCCCGCATGCTGCTGGGCGCCACGCCATCGAGCCAGATTTCACCCACGCCGGGATCCAGATCCGCGATCTGCCGCAGAAACAGCGACTTGCCTGCCCCGGACTCCCCCATGATGGCGATGCACTCGCCACGCTGCAGCTCCAGAGGTCCACCGGCACGAAACCGGCAGGCGCCACACCGCGCAGGCACAAATAGCCTGCCTCGTGCGGCAAGGTCAGGACACTCATGAAGCCAGAATGCGAAAGCGGGCCATGAGCGGCATTATGCCGCCCTTGGCCCGTGGGCGCCCAGAAGGACTCAAGCCACCAGGCGGCGCTCGATTTCCGACTTGGTGTTAGACAAGGCCGGCGGCAGACCGCGGGCGAGTTGTTCGAACAGCTCGCCATGAAGGCCGAGCTCTTCGCGCCAGGCCGGCGCATCCACGGAAATCACCTGCTGGAACTGATCCGGCGTGAACTCCAGCCCCGTCCAGTCGATGTCGCCATAAGACGGCGAAATCCCGAAGACCTGCTCCTGGCCGCCGGCGTCGCCGTCCAAACGGCCCAACATCCACTTCAACACGCGCATGTTCTCGCCGAACCCCGGCCAGACGAATTTTCCGTCCGGGCCCTTGCGGAACCAGTTGACGCAGTAGATGTGCGGCAGCTTCGCACCGGCATCAGACAGACGCTGACCCACGGAGAGCCAATGATTGAAGTAATCGGCCATGTTGTCGCCGCAGAACGGCAGCATCGCGAAAGGATCGCGGCGCACGACCCCCTGCTTGCCGGCCGCAGCCGCCGTGGTCTCCGACCCCATGGTGGCAGCCATGTAGACGCCTTCGACCCAGTCGCGGGCCTCCGTCACCAAGGGCACCGTGGTCGACCGGCGGCCGCCAAAGATAAAGGCATCGATGGCCACTCCCTGCGGATTTTCCCATTCGGGGTCGATGGAGGGGCACTGGGCGGCCGGAGCCGTGAAACGGGCATTGGGGTGCGCGGCCTTGCGGCCGGTTTCGCGGGCGATCTCGGGAGTCCAATCCTGGCCTTGCCAGTCGATCAGATGCGCTGGCGGAACATCCGTCATCCCCTCCCACCAGACGTCGCCATCGTCAGTCAGTGCGACGTTGGTGAAAATGACATTGGCCTTGAGCGTGGCCATGGCATTGAAGTTGGTCTTCTCGCTGGTCCCTGGCGCCACGCCGAAATAGCCGGCTTCCGGGTTGATGGCACGCAGGCGCCCATCGGCACCCGGCTTGATCCAGGCGATGTCGTCACCAATGGTGGTGACCTTCCAGCCGTCCATACCCGAAGGCGGGATCAACATCGCAAAATTGGTCTTGCCACATGCCGACGGAAAAGCTGCCGCCACGTGGTATTTACGGCCCTTGGGCGTGGTCACGCCCAGAATCAGCATATGCTCGGCCAGCCAGCCCTCGTCGCGGCCCATGGTCGACGCAATACGCAGGGCAAAACACTTCTTGCCCAGCAAAGCGTTGCCGCCATACCCCGAACCAAAACTCCAGATCTCGCGCGTTTCAGGATAATGAACGATGTATTTGACGGGGTTGCACGGCCACGCCACGTCGGCCTGCCCGGCGGCAAACGGCTTGCCCACGCTATGCACACACGGCACGAATTCGCCGTCAGCGCCCAGCACATCCCATACCGCACGGCCCATGCGCGTCATGATGCGCATATTGACCACGACATAGGGACTGTCAGAGAGCTCGACGCCGATGTGAGCGATCGGCGAACCCAGCGGGCCCATCGAAAATGGCACGACATACAGCGTGCGGCCCCGCATGGCGCCTTGGAACAATCCCTGCAGCGTCGCACGCATCTGCGCCGGAGCAGCCCAATTGTTCGTCGGGCCGGCGTCTTCCTCACGCTGCGAGCAGATGAAGGTACGGTCTTCGACCCGCGCCACGTCGGAAGGGTCAGAACACGCCAGATAGAAATTCGGGCGCTTCTCAGCGTTGAGGCGGCGCATGGTGCAGGCCGGCACCATCTGCTCGCACAGGCGGTCATACTCTTCTTGCGTGCCATCACACCAGACCACGCGGTCTGGCTGCGTCAGCGCGACCACGCTTTGCACCCATTCGATCAATCGCGCATGTTTTACGTAAGCGGGCACGTTAAGCGGCGGCAGTTTGGCCTCGGCGGTTTGCGTCATTCGGGAACTCTCCAGGATGGGACGGAACAGGCATGCACGGCGCCGCTGCCGTCGCCGCGAAAAAATGGTTCATCGCGGAATAGCGTGGAGCCGTGCTTGATTGCCGTTACGCTTGATCCTTGATTTTTCAAGGATCAAGGCCGGGATCATGCTGGACCGCAAGACGATCGAGAGGTTGGGTGGGTGGGAAGGTTATCGGGTGGAGCGGGTCGTGTGGCCTGAAGGTGAGAGCCGGACGGTCACGATTTACCTGAAGCCTTCAGCGCGAACGATGCACTGCGAGCACTGCGGCAACCGATGTCGGCAGGTGCATGAGACGACCACGCGCCGGGTGCGGGATCTGCCGCTAATGGCGCTGCGAGTGACGCTGGTAGTGCCGCGTCGGCGGGTCTGGTGCGAGCAGTGCGGTGGACCGCATCTGGAGAGGCTGAGCTGGCTGGGCCGTTACCAGCGAGTGACCGACCGGCTGGCCGAGGCGGTCAGCCAGTTGCTTGAGTCCAGCAACATTCTGGCCGTGGCGCGCTTCTTCCAACTGGGTTGGCACACGGTCAAGGCGCTGGACAAGGCCCTGCTGCGACGGGCGATCCAAGAGCCGGACTGGAGCCAGATCCACTACCTAGCGATGGACGAGTTCGCTCTACACAAGGGCCATCGTTATGCCACGGTCGTTGTCGATCCGATCCGCCGTCAGGTGCTATGGATCGGTGATGGCCGCTCGCGCGAGACGGCCAGAGCCTTCTTCGAACAACTGCCAACAGGAGTTGCCCAGCAGATCCGGGCCGTAGCGATCGACATGACGACGGCCTATGAGCTGGAGATCCAGGCCAACCAGCCCTTGCTCACCGCTTATCTGATGCGCGATGAGCTCAAACAGCTGTGGTTCTACCAACACCCCGGCTACGCCCGCCAGGCATGGGATCACTGGCTGCAACAGGCTCAGGGCAGCGGCATCGCCGCCTTGGCTCACTTCGCGCTCAAGCTAAAAGCCTATCTGCACGGGATTCTGTCTCGCTGTCGCCACCGGCTCAACACCAGCATCGTCGAGGGCATCAACAACACCATCAAAGTCATCAAGCGCCGCGCCTACGGCTACCGCGATCAGGAGTACTTCTTCCTCAAGATCCGGTCTGCATTCCCCGGTATTCCTCGATGAACCGAAAAAATGTGGCCCGGCGGACCATGCCCCGGGCGATGCGGCCATCATACTTGGGAGTATGCGGGCTAACCAAGCAGCTTCTGGTGTCTTTACCACCCGACACCAAGGGTTTACCCGGTATTTTCAGCCCTCCGGCGGGCAGGAAGTGCGCAGCGGCTATGACATAATCGGGCGGCCCTTTCGGGCCCCGAAAATTTCCACGCCCATGAGTACCACTGTCTTTCCTCCTATTGATGCCGACCGTCTTTGGTCGCGCATCGAGACCCTGTCGCGCATGACCGTGCCCGGCCAACCCTGGACCCGCCGTGCGTTCACTCCCTTGTTCGATCAGGCACGCACCTGGTTGCGTGCCGAATTCGACGCCGCGGGTCTGAGCAGCCATATCGACGCCGCAGGCAATCTCGTGGGACGCATGAGCGGCCGCAACGCCGAGAAAAAAAAGCCGCTCGTGACCGGCTCGCATTGCGACACCGTACTGGAGGGCGGGCGTTTTGACGGCATCATTGGTGTGCTGGCTGGCATTGAGGTGGCCCACACACTGAAAGACCATGGCCTGCGGCTGGACCATCCGTTCGAAGTCATCGACTTCCTATCCGAAGAACCGAGCGACTACGGCATCTCATGCGTCGGCAGCCGCGCAATCAGCGGTCACCTGACCGCGGATATGCTGGCTGCCTGCAATCCGGACGGAGAAACACTGGCACAAGGTATCGTCCGCGCGGGCGGCCGGCCAGACGCACTGGGCCAAGCCTTGCGCGGCCCGGACACCAGCGCCGCCTTCGTAGAACTGCATATCGAGCAAGGGCCTGTGCTGCAAGCCCGCGGCCTGCCGATAGGCGTGGTCAGCAACATCGTCGGCATCCGCCGCACGCGCATCGTGGTGCTCGGGCAGCCCGACCATGCCGGCACCACGCCCATGGACATCCGCCGCGACGCCCTGGTGGGTGCGGCGCGCATCATCGACGCGGCACACCACCGCGCCACCGACCTGGCAGGCCGGCCGCACTATGTGGTGGCCACGGTCGGACGCTTGACGCTGACCCCCAACGCCGCCAATGCCGTGCCCGGACGGGTGGACATGACACTGGAAGTCCGCAGCGACAGCAATGCCGTCCTGGACAGCTTCACACAGGCGGTACTACAGACCGTGACGCCCGAGCTGGCCGCGCTGCGTCTGACCGTGCAGGCCGAACCGCTGTCGCGCGCCGAACCGACCGATTGCGCCAGGCTGGTGATGGAAGCGGTACGCACTGCTGCCGATTCGCTGGGCTATGACACCATGACTCTGCCCAGCGGAGCCGGCCACGACGCCATGTACATGGCACCGACCGGCCCCATGGGCATGATCTTCATCCCCTGTCTGGACGGACGCAGTCATTGTCCGCAAGAGTGGATCACCCCTGAGCAGTTACTCGATGGCACGCGGGTGCTCTATCAAACCCTGTTGGAACTGGACACGCTTGCCTGATCCCATGGACCAGACCGATATCGACGACGGCACCGCCGACCGTAGCCTGCTCGACGCCCCCGGTATCTCGCTGGTGGTTTTCCATAGTCAGGGCTGCCCGAACTGCCGCGTGGCGCGCGAGCGCCTGCCCAGGTTCGAACTGCCTGCCGAGCGCATTTTCTGGGTCGATGCAGGCCGCAATGGCGGGCTGGTCGAGCGCTATGAGGTCTTTCACCTGCCCGCCATCCATGTCGTGCGCGACGGCGCCTATTACGGCCCCATCAGTGCGCAATTGGCGGACTGGGATCTGCGTCAGCAAATCGCGCAGGCCCTGGACAACCACCCGGCCGAGTTGCCATGACCGCCATCCGCCGGCCGCTCGACGGTCTGGCCACGGGCGCCATGGTGGTGCTGTGCCTGTGCTGGGCGGCCAAGCAGATTGCCATCAAAGCGGTCGCAGCCGATGTCGCGCCGCTTTTGCAGATCGGCCTGCGCTCGGCGTTTGCCGCGGCCGTCCTCGGCCTGGTAGTGCTGCGCACGCAAGGCACCGGTTTCTGGCGCGACGGCAGCCTGCGGCCCGGGCTGGGTGTCGGCGTGCTGTTTGCGTTGGAGTTCGTGTTCGTGGCGCTGGGCTTGCACTACACCACCGCCTCGCACATGGCAGTGTTTCTATACACGTCCCCGATCTTCGCCGCACTGGGCCTGCATGCCTGGGTGCCGGGTGAACGTCTGCGGCCGCTGCAATGGTTGGGCGTGACCCTGGCGTTCGCCGGCATCGCGCTGACGTTTCTGGGCAAACATTCCCCCACCGACACCGCGCCCGATATGCTGCTGGGCGACCTGCTGGGCATCCTAGCCGGAGCAGCGTGGGGCATGACGACGGTGGGCATACGCGCCAGCCGGCTGTCAGAGGCTCCCGCCTCCAAAACGCTGTTCTATCAGATGGTCTGCGCGGCGCTGATCCTGCCCTTGCTGCACGGCGTGATGGGAGGTGCTGCCGCTACGTGGACCGTGACCGCGCTCTACAGCCTGCTGTTTCAAAGCGTGGTGGTAGCGCTCATGAGCTATCTGGCCTGGTTCTGGTTGCTGCGCCGCTATCTGGCCACGCGATTTTCGATGTGGTCTTTTTTAACGCCGCTATTTGGCGTGGGCCTGGGCGTCATCCTTCTCGATGATCCCTTGGACGGACATTTTGCCGCTGGCGCGGCGCTGGTGCTGGCCGGCATCACGCTGGTGAGCGCCGCCGGCACCCTGCAAACCTGGTGGGCCCGCCGGCGCTGCCGTTGAACGCTTACCCGGCCTCGACACGCAGGTCCTGCAGGCGCGCGCGCTGGCGGCCTTGGGCGTCGAAGTTTTCCGGCGCGAGCCACTGCTCAAAGGCCGCGCGCCGAGCAGGCCACTGCGCATCGGTGATGGAGAACCAAGCCGTGTCGCGAGTGCGGCCCTTGTAGACCACCGCTTGGCGAAATATCCCTTCGAACTGAAAGCCCAGCCGGGCAGCCGTCTGCCGGGAAGGCGCGTTCAGGCTGTCGCACTTCCATTCGTAGCGCCGGTAGCCCAGCTCGTCAAATGCGCGCCTCATGAAGAGAAACTGTGCCTCCGTGGAGATGGGAGTGCGTCGAAGCGCCCCGGAGAAGGTCACGCTGCCCACCTCTATAACGCCATTGGCCACGTCGATACGCATGAATGCCAACGTGCCCACGGCACGTCCGCTGGCACGGTCGATGACGGCAAAATGCATGGGGTCGTCGCTCTGCGCCGCCTGTTCGCAATACGTGCGATAGGCCTGCTGCGTGACAAACGGGCCAACGGCAAGATAGGTCCAATCGCGGCCGTCCGGGGCCGCGCTGTATGCGGCAAACAGATCCGCCGCGTGCCGCTCGGCATCCAGAGGCTCGAGACGGCAGAAACGGCCTTCCAGAGGCGTGCGCGGCGGACGGGGCCGCGCCGTCCAGCCCGGCAAGGTTTCGCCAACAGGCTGGTCAAAGGAATTGAGCAGGGCCATACGTATCTCCGCGCAGCAGGATTGAGAGCGCTTACTCTAGATCGATTCGTGGCATCATAGAAAGCCCCAGTAAAAAGCATTTTCTTAGTGCCACGCCTGCGCCATGGAAGACACCCTGACCCGCCTCGTCCTGCTGGATGCGCCATTGCTGCCGGGTGCCGTACCGCTGCAACGCCAATTGCTTCAGCGTCTGAAGACAGCCATCCTCGAAGGGCGCCTAGCGCCGGGAACACGGCTGCCCGCCTCACGGAACCTGGCCGAAGCGTTGTCGATTTCGCGCAACACGGTCTCAATTGCCTACGAACACCTGGCCGCTGAAGGCTATGTGCAGGCCGACCGCCAAGGCACGCGCGTGGCAACGCTCACCCGCCAGCGCAGGCCGGCCGCGACGACGGTCTCAACAGAACCCGTACGTGTGGCCCGGCGGCTTGAACGCCTGGTGGCCACGCCGCGAGGCACCGGCTCATACCTTGCGCTACGCCCCGGCCAGCCGGCCTTGGCTCACTTTCCGGCTGCTGCCTGGCGCCGCGCACTGGATCGCGCCATGCGCGATGGCGGCGGCGAGGCGCTGGCCTACGGGGAACCTGCCGGAGAGCCACATTTACGTGCGGCCATCGCACGCTACCTGGGCGTGGCCCGTGGTGTGCACTGCCTGCCCGAGCAGGTCATCATCACCGAAGGCACACAGGAGGCTCGGGCGCTGGCCGTGCGGCTGCTGGCCGACCCGGGCGACATTGCCTGGGTGGAAGATCCCGGGTACCGCGGCGCAAGGACCGCTTTTTTTGCCGGCGACTTGGACGTGCGGCCCAAAGGCGTGGACAACGACGGATTGTGCGTTGACGCGCGTGATTGGGCCGACGCTGCGCCGCGCCTGATCTATGTGACGCCGTCGCACCAATACCCCACCGGCGGGGTCATGCCCGCGGCCCGCCGGCTTGACCTCATCGCCCAGGCGCGCCAGCACCAGGCGTGGATCATCGAAGATGATTACGACAGTGAGTTCCGCCACCACGGCGAACCCATCGCCGCCATGCAGGGCATGACGCCGCAGGCACCGGTGCTCTATATCGGAAGCTTCAGCAAAACGATGTTTCCGTCATTGCGCATGGGCTTTGCCGTGTTGCCCGAATGCCTGGTCGACGCCACCCGGATAGGGATTGCCGAACTGTTGCGCGGTGGGCACCGTTATGAACAACTAGCCTTGGCGGATTTCATCGAAAGCGGCGAATTCAGCCGCCACCTGGGTCGTATGCGGAGCCTGTACCGCGAAAGGCAACAAGCGTTGCGCGCCGCGCTGACCCGCCATCTGGACATCGACCACACCGTCGAGGGCGGGCAGTGCGGCCTGCACCTGACCCTGCGTCTTCCCGTGGAATACCCCGACCATCTCATCGCCAGCGCCGGCCCGGCCCACGGCATGCAGCCTCAGGCGCTGTCGGCCTTCGCGCTGGCCGCGCCACAAAACGGCCTGGTATTGGGCTATGGCAATACGGCAGCCGACCTGTTCGACCCTCTATCGCGACGCCTGGCGCGGCTCATCACGCAGGCGCGGCAAACCTAACCCGTCAATGCACCCAGCAGCAGCGCGCAGAGCACGAGCCAGAAGACGCCGCTCAAAATCGAACGCCGCGCAAACGCCTTGATCCCCGCCCACAGCATCAACAGGCCGATCAATAACAGGGCAAAATTCATGATGTTCGGGCTCATGCCCAGCGCCGCGGCCATGCCGGCGAAAAACTCACCCAACGCACCGAAAAAGCCGCCGAATAACCAGCGCAACGCCTCGGCCACCCATTTGATGCCCTGCCCCAACGCCGCGCCGGCGCTACCGAAAAAACCTGTTTCTGCTTGCATGACACCTCGGTCGTCCCTTTTGCATGGTTATATCCCATTTGCGCGGCTGGATTTGGCGAAATCCCGGAACGATGTTTAATAGCACTACTCGCCGGCGGCTGCCGGCCTAGCAACAAGGATACTCATGGCTTTCGATTTCGACCTCTATGTCATCGGCGCGGGCTCGGGCGGGGTACGTGCGGCGCGGTTTGCCGCCGGTTTCGGCGCGCGCGTCGCGGTAGCGGAGAGCCGCTACCTGGGCGGGACCTGCGTCAACGTCGGCTGCGTGCCCAAAAAACTGCTCGTCTACGGCGCTCATTTCAGCGAAGAGTTCGAGCAGGCCAGCGGTTTTGGCTGGACACCCGGACACCCCGGGTTTGACTGGCACACCCTGATCCAGAACAAAAACCGCGAAATCGAACGTCTCAATGGCATCTATCGCAATCTGCTGGTCAACAGCGGCGTGGCGTTGCACGAAGGCCACGCTCGCATCGTCGATCCCCATACGGTCGAGATCAACGGTCAGCGGCACACGGCCGAACGCATTCTCGTGGCCACCGGCGGCTGGCCATTCGTGCCGGACATCCCCGGCAAGGAACACGCCATTACCTCCAACGAGGCGTTCTTCCTGAAGAAATTGCCCCGCCGCGTGCTGGTGGTCGGTGGCGGCTATATTGCCGTCGAGTTTGCCTCTATCTTCAATGGTCTGGGTGCGGATACCACGCTGGCGTACCGGCGCGAGCTGTTCCTGCGCGGATTCGACCAGAGCGTACGCGAGCACCTGCGCGACGAGCTGCAGAAAAAATCAATGACTCTGCGCTTTAACAGCGACGTCGCCCGGATCGACAAATTGCCCGACGGCACGCTCGCGGCGACCTTCGTCGATGGCTCCGTGCTCGAAACCGACAGTGTTTTCTATGCCACCGGCCGGCGTGCCATGCTGGACAACCTGGGCCTGGAAAACACCTCGGTCAGCCTCAACAAACAAGGCTATATCGAGGTCAATGACCTGTTCGAGACCGCCGAACCCTCGATCCTGGCGTTGGGCGATGTGATCGGACGCGTGCCGCTCACGCCGGTCGCCCTGGCAGAAGGCATGGCCATCGCCCGCCGCCTGTTTCGCCCTGCGGAGTATCGCCCGGTGGACTATGACCTCATCCCCACGGCCGTCTTCAGCCTGCCCAATATCGGCACCGTAGGCCTGACCACCGAAGAGGCCGTCAAGCGAGGCCACCGCGTCAAACGCTTCGAAAGTCGTTTCCGTCCGATGAAGTTGACGTTGACCGACTCCCAGGAGCGCACACTCATGAAGCTGGTGGTCGACGCCGACACTGACCGTGTCCTGGGTTGCCACATGGTCGGCCCCGACGCGGGCGAAATCATGCAAGGCCTGGCGGTGGCCCTGAAGGCCGGCGCCACCAAGCGTGTCTTCGACGAAACCATAGGCATCCATCCCACGGCCGCCGAAGAGTTCGTCACGATGCGCACGCCTGTGGCCGACTGAAGCGCCCACCCAACGCAACGCAGCCAACGACGGCCGGACCTGCCCGGCCGTCCGCCTGACGGAAGCAGGCGGCGCCCGCCGCAACGCGCCCGACCGGGCGCTATGGCCGGTCCAGGCGGCGCAGAAAATCCACCGCGGCCGCTGGCGCCAAGGGCTTGTGTCCGTTGATGAAAAACACGTAGACCTCGCGCGCAATACCGCCGCCGATATCGGGCAGGCGCCGGGGCAGATCCGGACTTTGTCCGGCTGCCCATTGCCGCGCACACTCCACCCACGCATCGAGTACCGCAGGCGCATAGCCGCGCCGCAAGCGCGGGTCGGCTGCCATCAACCGTATATAGATCAAGTCCTTGCAGGTGCTGTCCGTGATCGCCACGAACCGGGGATTGTCTGTCAACACCGTCGCCACGCCCCTGGCGCGCGCCAGCCGCAGATAGTCTTCACAGTCGAAACTGGGATGGCGCACGTCAAGCACATGGCGCAGCGCCCTGCCCGACACCTGTGCCGGCAGCAACGCCAGAAATTCCAGGATCTCCTGCCTTTCGTAGACTTTGCCTGGCGGCAACTGCCACAACAACGGGCCGAGCGTGTCGCCCAACCGGTCAATGCCGCTTTCCATGAATCGTCTGATCGACTCCCCCGCCTGACCCAGATCGCGCCGCTGGGTCGCATAGCGAGGCGCTTTGAGCGCCAGCTTGAAGCCAGCCGGCACCTCGTTGGCCCAGGCCGCAAACGTGGCGGGTTTCTGACTGCCATAGAACGTGCCATTGACCTCGATCGCGCTCACCTGCCGTGACGCGAACGCCAACTCGCGCGCATGCGGCAAACCTGCGGGATAGAACACCCCGTCGCGCCAGGGTGGGTAAGTCCAGCCACCAATGCCTGCACGTATCGATGTCATGTGCGCTCCCGTTGATTCCGCCCATGGTAGCGCCAGCGCCAGGCAGGCAGGTAAACGCCGGTAACCTGACGTAAGGCGCGCGAGCTCGCCGCAGCAAGCGCCGGCTTTTGGCGGCGCGCGTGGCCGAAGTGCGATAATGGCTGCCTGACAAGACCACCGCACGCGCACGGAGAAACGCTTTGACCCGCATCGACGACGCCATGCATGACCGGGAAGCCGGCCAGGCCGACTCCACCCAAGACACGACCCGAATTGACGGCACGCGCATCGGCGCAGTGCGCCCACTCATTTCGCCCGCACTCCTGCTCGACGAACTGCCGACCCCGGCCGCAGTCCAGGACCTGGTCGAATCGAGCCGCCGCGACATCGCCGATGTGCTGCACGGGCGCGATGATCGCCTCATCGTCGTGGTGGGCCCCTGTTCCATTCATGACCACGACCAGGCAATAGCCTATGCGCGGCAGTTGAAAACGGCCGCCGAGGCGCTCGGCGATGATCTGCTGATCGTCATGCGGGTCTATTTCGAGAAGCCGCGCACCACTGTCGGCTGGAAGGGTTTCATCAACGATCCGCGTCTGGACGGCAGCTTCCGCATCAACGAAGGGCTGCGCCGCGCGCGTGCGCTGCTGCTGGAAATCTCCAGCCTGGGCTTGCCCATCGCCACGGAGTTCCTGGATTTGCTCAGCCCGCAGTTCATTGCGGACCTCATCGCCTGGGGCGCCATCGGCGCCCGGACCACCGAAAGCCCCAGCCATCGCCAACTGGCCTCGGGGCTGAGCTGCCCTCTGGGCTTTAAGAATGGCACCGACGGCGGCGTGCAGATCGCCGCCGACGCCATGGTGGCCGCCAGTGCCAGCCATGCCTTCATGAGCATGACGAAAATGGGCGTGGCCGCCATTTTTGAGACACGTGGCAATGCCGATACGCACGTGATTTTGCGAGGCGGCAAGAACGGCAGCAATTTTGATCAGGCCAGCGTACAGGCCTGCTGCGACGTGTTGCGCAAAGCGGGGCTGCGCGAGCAAGTCATGATCGACTGCTCGCACGCCAATTCCAACAAATCGCATGACCGGCAGATCGACGTCGCCCGCGACATCGCGCAACGGGTCGCCGGCGGCGAGCGCCGGATCACCGGGTTAATGATAGAGAGCAACCTGCAACCCGGGCGGCAGGATCTCAAGCCGGGGGTGCCCTTGGCGCATGGCGTGTCCATCACCGACGCTTGCCTGGGTTGGACCCAGACCCTGCCGGTGCTCGATGACCTCGCCCGCGCCGTGCGCCAACGTCGCACGCGCTGACGACAGCCGTGCCCGTTGGCGCGTACTCTACTATCATGGAGGTTTCGTCCGCTTCCCGTCCCAGGAGTACTCATGAACCGGAACCTGCTGACCTTCATTCTTGCCGCCGGCATGGCCGGTCTGGCCGGCTGCGCCGCCAACCAAGGCAACAACTCCGCCCCTTCGTCGACGAGCTCATCCAGTGGACCGTCGCCCTCCGCGGCCCCGGAAAGCGCCAGCGGCTCCATGCTGTCTGGCGGCAAGAGCTGCGACGCCCAGCCCACCCAAAGGATGGTCGGCCAGGCGTTCAGTGATTCGGCCAGCAGCAACGTGCTCTCCGGCAGTGGCTCGAGCACCGTGCGCGTACTCAAGCCTGGCCAGGTCATGACCTTGGAATACAACCCCAGCCGTGTAAACATCATCGTCGACGGCCAGGGAAAGATCAGCGCGATCCGTTGCGGCTGATCCGATTCAACCGGGTTCGCGGCGTGCTTCGGCCAGCGCCACCGTCAGGTGCATGACTTTTTTCTTCAGTGCGTCGCGTTCCTCGGTCAAACGCTTGATGATGTCATTCAAGCGCTCCACCTCGGCCGGATAGTCCTCGATCGCAGGGCTCTCCCACGGCGGCACGACTTGCGTGCCGGCCTCGGCTTGCCCTGCGGGCTGCGCTTGCGCATCCTTACGCAATTTGGCCTGGTAGCGGGCTGCTTGCAGTTCCAGACGCGCCTGGCGGGCAACCTCCCGCAGGTTCTGCTTGCCTCCCTCGGCAGCCTGTTGCTGGCGCGGCGGCGGCAAACTGGCCACGGCGGCGGCGGCATTGATGGAAATCTCCCCTGCGCGCACCGCTTTCACCAGTTGCGGCACGGCTTGCTGCTCAATCCGCTCTATCTGCGCCAGCGTATTGCTGCTTACACGGGCTTCACGAGCGAGTTCCTGGCGGCTGGGTACAACAGCCTCCGGAGCAGCTTCACCCGAGTCGGAAGGTTCCCGGGCTTGCAGAATCTGTTTTTTACGCAGCGCCAGAACGCCTCGTTGATAATCCGACACGCTACGCCGGCCCAGATGATTGTCTATCATCCATAACCGCACATCGTCCATGGACTGAAAGCGTTCGTTTTGCAGGGTGCGAAATTCGACACCGTGGCGGCAGCAGATTTCGTAGCGATTGTGCCCATCGACCAGCACATTACCCCAGAGCACCAACGCATCGCGACAGCCTTCGGCAAGGATGCTGCGCTCCAGCGCGCTATATTCTTCGGACGTCAGCGGGTCGATATACACCCGCAACTCTTCGTTGATCTCAATATCCATGGCGCCAAGCATAACCGCTTGCGCGCCCGTTCTTATATCAGGCCGCGCGCGGCCAGCTCGCGGCTGACCTCGCTCAGCCGGGCAAGCGGATCGCGCAGACCCAGAAGACGAGCCTTCTCAGCCGGCGCCAGTGGCAGCAGCTCGCACCACCGATCCGCCACCCATCCCGCCTCGTCCAGCCGATACGGTGCGCCCACCGGCATCTCGGCCGGGCCATACCCTTGCTGCTGCAGCCCGGCGATCAGCCGCCCCAAGGCACCGACGGCCTCGCGCATGGCGCCGGGCACGGGCACCACCGGGTCGGCATCAATGGCCTGCATCCGCCCAGTCCATAGGCCGAAACGGCCCCGCTCGCAATCGGCGAGCTCAATACGCTGGCCGCCTCGGCAACGCAGCTCGTACAGGGCCGGATCCGGCTGCTGCCAATGCTCGATGCGCGCCAGCGTACCCACGGGCGCGAGCACCTCCAACGCGTCGGGCTTGCGCACTTCCTGGCCCACCAGAAGAATCACGATACCGAAAGGCTGCCTGTCCTCCAGGCAGCGCTTGATCATGTCCAGATAGCGGATCTCAAAGACCCGCAGGTGCAAAACACCATCGGGACACAGGATATTGCCCAGGGGAAAAAGCGGTATGCGTGCCATGGGGCTATGTTGGCACGAAAGGCGCAATACGGCGACTGCCCCCCCTCGGCCTCTCCTTGCTCGGACAGCCGACATGGCCCGCGCTGGCAGGACTGGTCGGAAAACACGACGTCGCACGCGATCTTCGGCACGAAATCGTACACATTGCTCAGGCGCGCCCACCTGGCCCAAGCATGGGTTCTCGCCGGTACCCAACGAGCATGGCCGGGCGCCACGACACGGCGCCGCCAGGCGCCGGCTCATTGTTGAGGAGGCATCGCGCCTCCTCTTTTTTGCCCGTCGCCTGCCCGCAATCAACCGTATCTATCGCGATAATTCAGCGGCGACATCCCGCAGTGCTTACTGAATATGTCGCGGAAAGCCTTGGTGTCGCTGTAGCCCACTTCGTACATCACTTCCGACACACTCTTGCGGGTGCGCTCGAGTTGCTGCTTGGCGGCCTCCACACGTACGCGTTGCTGATACTCCACCACGCTGTTGCCGGTGGCGTGCCGAAAGCGGCGCTCGAGCGTGCGGCGGCCCACGGCATGGAGCACCGCCAGGCCATCGACGGCCAACCGCGTGGCGTAATGCGTTTCGATATGCTCTTGCACCGCCAATACGACCGCGTCGCCGTGCGCTTTCTGGCCTGCAAAAACCAGAAACGGCAATTGGCTGTGGCGATCCCAGTCCAGCTGGAATAATTTGGCACACCAGATGGCGATGTCGCGCCCGGCATGCTTTTCGATCAGATGCAGTACCAGATGCGCCGCCGACAATGCCCCGCCACTGGTGTAGAGCCCCTTATCTGCCAGCACCACGCAATCGCATACCCAGGACACATTGGGAAATAGCGCGGCGTACTGATTGCGCATGGCCCAATGCACCACCGCACGCCGGCCGTCGAGCAAACCGGCCGCAGCCGGCAACGCCGCACCCAGGCAGAGATTGGCAAGTTCGCCACCCTCTTTATAGTGCGCGGCAAGCCAGCGGATAAGCGCGGCGTTGGCCGCCAAAATCTGGCCCAGGCCCGCCCCATCGCTAATCATCAATGGCGGCACCAGACAAATATCCACCTGGCCGGCACTGGCCAGGGTCGCATCGACGCGCACGCTGATGCGACCGTCGTCCAGCGTCATGGTGGGTTCGGCGGCCAGCAGGCGCACCGAAAACGCCGGATCGCGACCGCAGTCGCGCAAGCGCGCGTTGGCTGCCTGGAAACCCTGGCGTGCCGTTTCCAGGGAAGCGATATTGGCGCCGGCAGGCACCAGCAGGGCGATGCGTTTCATCGGCCAAGCATAGCGCGGCACGATGTCGTAATCCACCCGCCAGAATGTCGCAAATCCCCTTGGCCGCCGCCGGCCCTGCGCCGCTACAGTAGACCTATGGCGCCTGTCGGCGCCCTAGGAGAGCGGAATGACCGAATATGTAGACGGGTATGTGCTGGCCATCCCCAGCGACAAACTGGAAACCTATCGCACCATGGCCGCTCACGCGGCCAAAGTGTGGCTCGCGCATGGCGCGCTGGCCTACCGCGAATGCGTCGGCGATGCGCTCGACCCGCAGCACGGCATGCGCGACTTCCGTGACGTGGCCGAGGCGGGCGAAAGCGACATCGTGATCTTCGCCTGGATCGTGTTTTCGAGCAAAAGCGAACGCGACCGGATCAACGCGATCGTCATGAATGACCCACGGCTCATGGAGGTGTGCGTCGAAGGGGTCTTCGATCCTCGGCGCATGGCATATGGGGGCTTTCAGACGTTGGTGCAGGCCTAACCAGCGATCACGGGCCCCGTGCCTGGCGGGCGACACATCAGGAATACGTGCTCGCCCCGCTCGCAAATTCTGAATCCCAGCCGCTCATAGAGACGGCGGGCAGGATTGCTCCTGATTACATAGAGACGCACCTGTTGGCCGCCGTCATCGGCGCGCTGCAACACGCTCCCCAGCAACCGGCTACCCAGTCCCTGCCCCTGGCGCGACGGAACCACCTGAATCTGGATCACATACCAGCCCTGCTCATCATGATGAACCTTGAGCAGTCCGGCCGGCGCATCGTCGATAAGAACGATGCGCGCATCGTCCCAGTGATAGCGAATGCGCTGCAGATGCGCCTGCTCATCCACCGCCATACCATCGCGCCGCAAATGCGGCTCCATCGTATGACGGCGCAACGCCAACAGAAAGGGCAGATCCGACTCAACGGCCGCGCGCAACACCAGAGCCGGCAACAGTAGCGACATGGAAACCCGAAGAACACACACACCGCGACGCCAGATGGTAGCGCCGCGGCGCGCCCGGCGCCAGCGCCTGGCTTTGCAGTATGCTCTGCCCCTGCCGCGCGCCGAGCCGCGATACCGTCGGAGTCTTTCCAAGTGGCCCACAACCTGAGCTGGCTGCGCGTTTTCTATTTTCTGTATTACGGATTGCAGGGGATCAGCATCCCCTTTCTGCCCCTGTGGCTATCCAGCCAGGGACTGGACAAGGATGCCATCGGGCTGATCGTCGCCACGGCATTTCTTCCCAAGATACTGTCAGCCCCTGCCCTGGCGCATGCCGCCGACCTCACTGGCAGGCTGCGCTTGCTCATCGCACTGCCGTTGCTGGGCACCGCGCTGTTGTTTGCCGGTTATCCCTGGCAGCAGTCACTGGGCTGGATGTTCTGGACCACGCTTGGGGTAAACCTGCTGTTGCCCGCCGTCCAGCCCGCCCTCGACCGCCTTGCCCTGGCGAGCAACCGGGCAGGCCGGCCTCTCTACACTACGGTACGAGTCTGGGGATCGCTGGGTTTTGCCGCCCTCACACTGGCCGGTGGCTACCTGATTCGCGAGACCGGCCCGCTGGCCATTATTGTTCTGAGCGTGACGCTGGCGCTGGCCTGCGTCGCCTGCCTGCGCGCCCTGAGCGCCGGTGAGATCCCGCCGCGCCGCCCCCACGCGGCACAAGGTCTGCCGCTGCTGCGGGTACTGCGCCTGCGCCCTGTCGTGCTCTGCATTCTGGCCGCTTCGCTGACCCAGGCCAGCAATGGATTTCTGTACTCCTATGCCACGCTGTTCTGGACCGACCATGGATTGTCCACCACGGATATCGGCCTGCTGTGGACGGCCGGCGTGGGCGCTGAGGTCGTGTTTTTCTTCCTGGCTTTGCTCATTCTGCCGATATTGGGGTCTCAGCGGCTGATCTGGATCTCCGCGGCCATGACCGCCGTGCGTTGGGTCGGCCTGGCCATGTTCGTCGAGGTGCCGGTGCTGCTGGCCTTCCAGTTGCTCCAAGCCTTCACGTTGGGCGGCAACAACTCGGCCATCATGGCCTATATTTCCGAGCATGTACCGCCTGACTGCCAGACCTCGGCCATTGCGCTGTACACCGTGCTGTCCGGCGGCGTCCTGATGTTTTTCAGTGTCAACGCAGCACGATTGGTCTACCCGCAGGTGCAATGGGGAGGATTTGCCATGATGGCTGCCTTCGCCTTGTGCGCCGTCCCCATCGTTCTGTGGGCGCAGCGCCACGACGCCCAGAGTGGTGAAACCTCCTGAAATCCCGCTAAAGTCTGGTGACACTCCATGGAGCCGGCCAGAGAGTACATTAGGCATTAGGACCGCAGAACCGCCTTCGCGGACAGTCCGGTCTTCAGGAGTTTTGCAATGAAATCGCGTTTGATGCGCCTGGCGGGCGCAACCGCCTTGGCGGCCTTGACGGCAACGGCTGCCACCCCCGCGCTGGCAGGCGGCCCCGGTTGGGGCGGGGGCTACGGTCCAGGCGGCTATCACGGAGGTCACCGGGGTGGACATTCCAGCGGGTGGTCCGCCGCCGATCGCTGGATCGTCGGCGGCGCCATCGGCCTGATCACCGCTGGCCTGTTGCTGTCGGCCAACGCTGAACCCAGCTACAGCTACGCGCCCACGGTACAGATGGGCAGCAACGGTTACGCCTACATGTCCCCGGGCTACAGCGTCGCGCCCGTCTATGCGCCGCCTCCGGTCTACGTGCAGCCGCCCGCCTATGCGCCCGCGCCTGCGTATGCCGCGCCGGTCTATGAACCTGCCGCATCCTATGCCGCGGATCCCACGGACCCGGCCTCGGTCAACCTCGCGCCGGCTCCCGTAGCCCAGACGACGGCGGCCACCGGCCACGTCAATTGCGCTCGATACGCGATGGACCAGAGCGGCTTCGACCCGGCCGGCGCCAGCCAATGGACCACGCAGGTCATGGTGGACTCATACAACCGCGCGCTGCAGACCTGCCGGGATCAGCGCTGGGGCAGTTAAGCCGCGCTCAACCCAACGCGGTATCCAGAAACATCATCACCCCGAAACCTATCATCAACCCGACGGTGGCAAAGGTCTCGTGACCATTGCGATGGGTCTCGGGGATGACTTCGTGCGATACCACGAAGATCATGGCGCCTGCGGCCAACCCCATACTGACGGGATAGGCCAAGGCATAGCCGCTGGCCATCCCTACGCCAATCAGTGCCCCCAGCGGCTCCATGAGTCCCGACCCGATGGCAATCCACACCGCCTGCCGGCGACTCAGGCCGATGGCGCGCAGCGCGACCGCCACCGCAAGACCCTCCGGAATATCCTGAATGGCAATGGCCGAGGTCAGCGGCAGCCCTACACCGAGGTCGCCGTTCGATAGGCTCACGCCAACTGCCATGCCTTCGGGCAGATTGTGCAACACGATGGTCAGCACGAACAGCCACACCCCATTGACCCGTGCGCTCTCCGGGCCACGCAACCCGCTTTGCGCATGCATATGGGGCGTGAAGTAGTCCAGGCCCAGCATCAGCAACACGCCAAGTGCCATGCCCAGGACCACCACTGCCGCTGCGGCAGATCCGCCGCCAACCAGGGGCTGGGCAGCCGCCAAGCCAGGCAGGATTAGGGAAAAGGCGCTGGCAGCCAGCATCATGCCGGCCGCAAAACCCAGCATGCTGTCCTGGGTGCGGGGCGATATGCGACCCAAGATGCCCGCCACCAACGCGCCCAATGCGGTGGCGGAAAATCCGGCAAGACCGCCAGCGACCGCCAGCCCCACATGCCCGCGATTGCTTCCCGTAAACGCCTCGTGAATACTGCTGGCGCACAGCCAACCGACAACGAGAACTCCCAGTACCAGTCCTCCGGTGACCAGAGGATGAGACTGGGCCTGCGCCAGCCAGGCACTACGCAGACCGGCGGTGGTGGAACGGGGCATCGGGAATCTCGGACAACTGAGTAGACGCCATCTTGCCAGAGGTGGTTCGATCACGCTCTGTTTGTCTGCTCCCGATATGGGCCAAGCGCCACAGGAGCGTGCCGCCGGGCCTGGCGTTTCAACGCAAAAAACGCTTTTCCAGTTCGCGCATGCCGGCATCCCCTTGCAACGCGATGATTTCCTTGACCGTGGGCAGGTGCGCGTCCACCTCGGCGATGCCGCCTTCGGCGCGGATACGCGCAAAGACCTCGCGCATGGCGCCGACAGCCGCACGTATGGCGTGATTGCCATAAATCACGATACCCACTTTGTGCAACCGCGCAATATCGCTTTCGCGCAATTGCGGGTAGGCAGTGGGCACCAGCACGAGCGGCGCCTGACCACTCCATGCGCGCACGAACTCGAGGATTTCATCAGGCGTCTTCTGCTTGGAATGGATGAGAATCGCATCGGCGCCTGCCTGCACGTAGGCCGTCGCACGTGTCAGGGCCTCGGCCTGGCCCAGGCCCGCGATCAACGCCTCGACGCGTGCGACGATCAATACATCCGGATTCTGCCGGGCCGCCACCGCGGCCTCGATCTTGCCCTGGAAGGTCTCGATGGGCAGCAAGTCCTGCCGCCCCTGCTCGCGCAGGCTGGTGTCTTTAGGGAAGTGCTTGTCCTCCATGACGACAGCCGACACCCCCGCGGCCTCGAACTGCGGCAGGACGTAGGCGACGTTGACGGCATTGCCAAAGCCCGTATCGATGTCGGCGATGACGGGCACGCTCACGCGCGCCACGATGGCCCGCATCATCTCGACATGCACGGAAAGCGACAGAATGCTGGCGTCCGGCACGGCGTAACTGGCGCAGAGCTCGAAACCGCTGCCCCAGATTGCATCAAAGCCGGCCTGCTCGGCAAGCAGCGCCGCCATCGGGTTGTGCGCCGCCATGGCCGATAAGAGACGGCCTTCCTGTAACGCCTGCCGCAATACCTGGTGACGATTCATGCAGAGGCTCCGCGTCGTATGTTGGCGGCCACTGTAAGCCCGACCGGGTTCGGATGCAAACGGCAAGGTTGCATCCAGCTACCACGCGTAACTCCGGGGGCCCTAACACTCACGCTAGGATGAACCTCAAGCCGGTCTGCTTGGCCGGATCGCCAACGTTTCCAGCAAGGAGGACTGTCATGCCCGCCAAATCCAAGGCTCAGCAGATGGCTGCGGGTGCCGCCCTGGCCGCCAAACGACATGAGGCCCCCGTCGGTTCGCTCAAGGGAGCCTCGCGCCAGATGTACGACACCATGACGCAGAAGCAGCTCGAAGAATTCGCCCACACCAAACAACGCGGCAAACCTCGCCACACTTGAATGATTCCCATATTTGAGAAATAATCTCGAATATGGAAGATTCGACGCAAGACCTTGATCAACAACTGGCGCAACGGCTTAAAGGTTTGCGCACGGAAAGGGGTTGGTCATTGGATGAATTGGCCCGGCGCAGTCAGGTTAGCCGGGCCACCCTGTCCAGGCTCGAAAACGCCGAGGTCAGCCCCACCACGCAAGTACTCGGCCGCTTGTGCGCCACGTTCGAAATCACGCTGTCACGGTTATTGCGGATGGTGGAGGAAGAATTTCCGGCCTTCGTACCCCTGTCGGCGCAGGCCGTGTGGCGCGACACCGGTTTCGTGCGCCGCTCGGTTTCCCCTCCGGCGCGCAACCTGGCCGGTGAGGTTCTCGCTTGCGAACTTGTCGCCGGCACCTGCATCAACTACGACGCGCCACCCCGGCCGGGCCTGGAGCATCACCTCGTGCTCGTGCAAGGCGATCTGGAGATGACCGTGGACGGCCGGCTCCATCACCTGGCTCCTGGCGACTGCCTGCGCTACCAGTTGTATGGCGCAAGCCGCTTTCTCACCCAGACGGGCGCGCACTACTTTCTTTTCCTCCTTTGAGCACCGCCCTCCTCATGAGCACGACCCAAACCTGGCGTATCCGCGCCCTGAGCGCTAGCGATCTTGATACCCATCTGACGGCCTTGGCCGACGTGTTGCAGGCCTGTGTAGCCGGCGGCGCAAGCGTGAACTTTCTGCTGCCGTACTCGCTGCAAAGCGCTACCGCATTCTGGCGCGACAAAGTGCGGCCCGGCCTGCAGGACGGCGGCGTGTATCTGCTGGCGGCCTGGCGGGGCGATACGCTGGAGGGCACGGTGCAATTGGATCTCGACACGCCACCCAATCAACCACATCGCGCCGAAATCCGCAAACTTCTCGTGCATCCTCGGGCGCGGCGGCAGGGGCTGGCACGCGCCCTCATGCTGGAAGTCATGGTGACCTGCTCCCCGTGATTAGTACGAAATCGATGTAGAGTCCGTTCCCAAAGGAATGGCAATGAAGAAACGATTTACGGAAGAGCAAATCATCGGCGTGCTCAAGGAAGCCGATGCAGGTGCCAAGCCCGCAGAGTTGTGCCGCAAGCACGGAATCTCCGAGGCAACGTACTACAACTGGAAGGCGAAGTTCGGTGGCATGACGGTGTCGGACGCTCAGAGGCTCAAGGAGCTGGAGCAGGAGAACAACAAGCTCAAGAAGCTGTTGGCCGAGTCGATGCTGGACAAGGCGGCGCTTCAGGATCTGCTAAGCCGAAAGTAGTCAGCCCGCAGGCCAAACGCGAGGCGGTCAGGACATTAATGACCGAGCGCAGCATGGGTGTTACCCGGGCCTGTGGGCTGGTAGGAATTTCGCGGTCGCTGTTTGCCTACGAGAGCACACGCTCAGGCGATGCTGCGCTGACCGAGCGCATGAAAGAGATGGCAGTGGCGAAACGACGCTACGGCTATCGGAGGATCCATGTGCTCTTACGTCGCGAAGGCTGGCAAGCAAATCACAAGCGAATCTGGCGGCTGTACAGTCTGGCAGGGTTAAGCGTGCGAAAACGAAAGCGTAAGCGAATCGCGGCGACCGAGCGCGTGGTTCGCCCAGCGGCAATCGCGCCGAATCAGAGTTGGTCAATGGACTTTGTGGCCGACGGCCTAGCCTATGGCCGCCGATTCCGCTGTTTGACTATCGTCGATGACTACACTCGCGAATGCCTGGCCATCGAGGTCGATACGTCGTTGCCGGGACTGCGTGTTGCCATGGTGCTGCAACGGCTGGCGGAGATGCGTGGCCTGCCGCGATCTATTACCGTGGACAACGGGCCAGAGTTCGCCGGAAGAGCCTTGGACGCCTGGGGGCCTACCAAGCAGGCGTAAAGCTGTCGTTTATTCGGCCGGGTAAGCCGGTGGAGAACGCTTATATCGAAAGTTTCAACGGCAAGTTCCGCGACGAATGCCTTAACGAGCACTGGTTCTTGTCCCTGCGACAGGCTAAAAGCTTGATCGAAAACTGGCGAGTCGAGTACAACACCGATCGGCCTCACAGCGCGCTCGGATATTTAACGCCGGCGCAATTCGTGCAGGCTCATCAGAAAGAAGGTCTTTTACCCCTGGGCTCTATGTCGGTGCCGTACTAAATCTGGGGGCAGGTCAATGGCGCAAGCCCAGCGACGCGGACGTCATCTCTTGACGCTGGACACCGTCAGTGACAGCCCTGCCCAAGCCTTGTATCTCAGCCTCGGGTTCGAGGAGGCTGGGCGTATCCCTGGCTACGCGATCGACCCGCATGGCGCGCGGGCCGAGTCGACCACGCTGATGTTCCGCCGGACATAAGAGACGGGGTCTAGCCGACGGCCTGAGCCAGATAATCCACGAAGGACGTAATGCGAGCCGAAATCGCGGTATTCCGGTAATAAACCGCGTTTATTGGCTGGCGTTCGTCTATCGTGTGCCGGGTCAGAACTTGTTTCAATCGCCCCAGGGCTCGGTCTTGGCCCGTCATGAAATCCGACAGACAGACCAGGCCCATGCCTTGCAAGGCAAGCTGCCTGAGCGTTTCGCCATTGGAGGCCCATATTGTCGGAGTGATATAGCGCCGCTCGCCCGACTCGTCCCGCAACGGCCAATAGTTGAGAGAGTCGGGTTGATTGAAACCGAGCAAGCTGTGGCCGATAGCCAGGTCATCCGGTGAGCGCGGTGTGCCATGGCGAGCAAGATAGTCGGGGCTGGCCAGAATACGCAGCCTGCCACTGCCGATGGCCCGACTGTGCAGCGTGGAGTCCTTGAGGCGGCCTATGCGTATGGCCACATCCGTGCGGTGCTCCAGCAGATCGATATAGCCTTCGCTGCTGTTTAATTCCAGTTCGACTTGCGGATAGCGTTGCCGGTAACCCTTTATCAGCGGCACGATCACATGCAGCATGAAGGGTGTGGCGGCGTCCACCCGAAGGCGTCCCGAGGGCTGCCCGCGCCGGACGGCCATTCCCTCCTCCGCTGCCTCGACCGCGCCGATAATGGCGCGCGCCTGCGCCATGAACGCCCGCCCTTCTTCGGTTAGCTCGATACGTCGGATCGTGCGGTGCAAAAGTGTGGTCTGCAGTTTTTCCTCGAGGCGGCCCAGGGCCCGGCTGGCGCCCGAGACGGTCTGTCCCAGCTGTTGCGCCGCCGACGTGAGCGAACCACTGTCGACCACGGCCAGAAATACCTGGATTTCTTCCAGCGTAATTTTCATTTGTTGATTTTTTATCAAAGTCTTTCGCTTATAACCGTCTTTTTCTGCAAAAGTAAAGACGGCAAACTGCAGCCTTCGTTTATTCAAACCGGAAGTACGTTGATGAACACCCCCTTGCCGGCGGAGCAATCCGGCACCAAGGCCACTCTTCCACTACTGGCGCTGGCCGTCGGCGCCTTTGGAATCGGCACCACAGAATTCGGCCCCATGGGCCTGTTGCCCGTCATTGCCGAAGGCGTAGATGTATCCATCCCCAAAGCCGGCATGCTGGTCAGTGCCTATGCGGTTGGCGTGCTGGTCGGAGCGCCCGTCATGACGCTGGCTCTGGCGCATTGGCCGCGGCGCAAAGCCTTGATGACACTGATGGCCATCTTCACCCTGGGCAATGTGCTCTCTGCAATGGCGCCCGACTACCTCACGCTGCTGCTGGCCCGGTTGGTCACCAGCCTTAACCACGGCGCGTTCTTCGGCCTGGGCTCGCTCGTGGCCGCCAGCCTGGTGCCCCGGCACCGGCAAGCCAGCGCTGTCGCGGCCATGTTCATGGGCCTTACCATCGCCAACATCGGCGGGGTACCGGCGGCGACCTGGCTGGGCCAGACTCTGGGGTGGCGCCTGTCTTTCGCGGCAACAGCCGGGTTGGGTTTGATCGCCATGCTTGGACTGCGCGTGGCCTTGCCGGCCGGTCAAGGCGGCAGCCGCCTGAACATCGGGGCCGAGATTGCTGTACTGACCCGGCCTGCCGTCCTGGCAGCGTTGGCCACCACGGTCCTGGGAGCCGGCGCGATGTTCACGTTGTACACCTATATCGCACCGACCCTGGCGGCGCTGACCGGCGCTTCGCCGGCCTTCATCACCGCAATGCTGGTGCTGATCGGTGTGGGCTTTTCGGTGGGCAATATCGCCGGCGGCCGGCTGGCTGACCGCTCCCTGGACGGCAGTCTCGTCGTATTTCTTTCACTCTTGATCGTGGTCATGCTGGCATTCCCCTGGCTGGCGCAAAGCCACACCGGCGTAGCCATGGCATTGCTGATCTGGGGCATTGCCACCTTTGCCGTGGTGCCTCCGTTGCAGATGCGCGTCATGCGCGCCGCGGCCGAAGCGCCTGGACTGGCATCCTCGGTCAATGTGGGCGCCTTCAATCTGGGCAATGCCCTGGGCGCGGCCGCCGGCGGCGCGGCCCTATCGGCGGGCATGGGTTACTCCGCCGTGCCGCTTGCCGGAGCCCTGATCGCCGGGGCCGGACTGCTGCTGGTGCTCTCGCACATGCTGCGTTCGCGCCGCGCCCCGTCCGCGCAGCGCTGCTGAACCGCGCAGCCAGGCCCGCTATGCCACGGGCTTGGCCCGCCCCGGGGTGAACGTCAGCAGCAGAAGAATGAGTACCAACAGGGCCCCGCCCAGGCTGACCCCAAAGCTCACCGAATAGCCCAACTGTGCGGCCAAGGCGGTCATGCCGGCAGACGCCATGACTTCGCCCAGATCACGTGCGCTTTGCACTGCCGTCATATCCGTGCCGGCCTGCCGGCCGTCTTGCGCAAAGCGCATGGCCAGCGTCATCAACCCGACCGACGCGGCGCCGGCACCGAAAGAAGCCAAGGCTTGCGCCAGGAAGGCTCCCAGAGGCCCCGGCTCGCCGGCTGCCAGGGCGATCCACGCGGTGGCAGCCGCCGCGCTGGCCAACAATCCCAGGCCTAACGCGTTGCGCGGCCCTATACGCTCAGCCAGCCATGCGCCCCCGCCACAACCCAGCAACAACGTGACTGCTCCGCCGGCCAGACCCAGGCGCCCGATCGCCTCGGGCGCCCAACCGGCATCGACCAGCATGAGCTTGGCCAGCCCATAGGGCGCGGCCACGGCCATGGCGGACAAGCCGGCCGCCCACACCAGCGGCCATGCACCCGGGCGCCTCAGAAAACCACGCAGGCAGGCACGATCCTGCCGTGCGAGCTTGACGGGCGGCTCACGCCAGAGGCTGACCATCAACAGGCTGAAGCCCACCAGGCCGGCCAGACCAAGCACCGCACCACGCGAGCCCACATAGGCTCCCAGCGTGAGGCATCCAGGTCCGCCCAGGAAAAACCCCACCATGGTGCCGCCCACCTGTATTGCGTTAGCCCGGGCAAGATCGTCGCTGCTGAAATGCTCGGCGGTCAAACCATCAGTGGCGATATCCTGTGTCGCACTGGCCAGGGAGGCCAAGCCCAAAAGCAGTATCCCCAAGGCGGCATCGTCCGTCCCGACCATGGCCAGAATCAGCAGGCAGCCAAGCGCCAACAACTGCATGGGCAATATCCAACTGCGCCGCCGCCCCCACGCAGGCGACCACCGGTTGTCAACCTGCGATGCCCAAAGAAACTTGAGCACCCAGGGCAGCCCCACCAGGGGCAGCCAGGCCAGCGCCTGCAGGGCAGCGCCATCGCGGCGCAATAGCGTCGGCAAGGCTTCCATCGCCAGCCCCAACGGGATGCCTTGCGACAAATACAGGGCGCCAATCATCAGGAACAAACGCGGTCGCGACTGCATAAAAGACATCAAACCTCCTGCTTGCGATGCTCACCGCCCTGGGCGGGCGTGAGAAAAAAAATCTGGCTGGCGCACAAGAGCTCCAGCCGATGCCAAAGGCCGCGTGGCACCAGCAAGCTTTTGCCTGCGGGAAGATCCTCCTGGCCGCTCGTATGCTCCCCATCACACCAGTGCACGACCACGTGATCGGCCACCACACTCAGCAACTCGTCACCGTGTGTGTGGCGCTCCCAGACGTGGCCGTGCACGCTGGCCGTGTCAGCCGCCGTCTTCAGGCCGGCAAGCCAACCCGGCGCCTGGGCCGAGCGCATCAGAGGGCCCAGGCACGACAGCGTGCCGTCGGCCGTGAGCGAGAAAAAATGATCGAAGCTGTCGAATACCTGCGGAGGCCGCAACAATGTGGACATGACGGCGCTGCGCTTCAATACTCGGCACGCAGTGTCAGCATGACATTGCGAGGCTCGCCATAACGGTTGTTCCAACTTGTGCTGGACAAGCTCTGGTAGTAGCGCCGGTCAAAGAGGTTGTTCAGGTTGACAGAGGCCGTCAGATGCTTGTTCACGCGCCAGCCCAAGCGAGCGTCCACCAGCGTGTACCCGCCCTGCCTCAGGGTCGTGCCCGCCGATACGGTGGAAAAATTCGATTGCATGCGCAGGCCACCGCCCACCGACAAACGCCCCTCCCAAACCGCGGGCGTGTACTGCGTCCACAGGCGCAAAATGTGTTTGGGCGTGAAGCGAGCGAAGGGCTGCCCAGCCGAGACCGCATCCTCCAGATACTTGCTGGTGTTGTAGGTGTAACCCGCCGTCACGGTCCAATTGGGCTGGATGCGGCCGGAGGCTTCCAACTCCAGGCCGCGGCTGCGCACTTTGCCACCCGCAATGTAATAGCAGGCGTTGCCCACGCAAGGCCATTGCGGGTCCTGCTGAGCACGATTTTTCTGGTCGATCTGAAACAGCGCCACGGACAGATTCAGGCCGTCCAGATCGCCCTTGACACCGGCTTCGTAACTGCTGCCTCGGATAGGATCCAATGGCTGGCCGTCGAGAGTGAGCTCGCTTTGCGGCTGAAATACCTCGGCATAGCTCGCATAAACAGACCATCGGCTATCGAGGTCGAACACCAAGCCGCCATAAGGGGTGAATTCCGGGTCAATGCGCTGCCCCGCAGTAGGCGCGGATTGGTTCCACCAACTCATGCGCCCGCCCAATACCAGCGTGAGCGGGTCCGCAAGCGAGAACCGCCCCATCGCATACACCCCCTGTTGTTTGACTCGCGTCTCGCCAGGCGACCGGTACGTCCCGGTCGCCGGCTCGGCGACACTGTGCGGGTCCCAGTCGAACACGTTGACAGGCACATTCAGCGCCGGCGAGAACGCGGCGGTGTATTGTTCGGTCGTGACACGCTGCACATTGCCGCCCAACACCACCTCATGCTCTCGCCCGAAGAGGGTCAAGGGTCCGGACAAGTAGGCATCAACGCTAGTCTGGCTGTTGTCGAATTTGTACGCCCCGCCCATCAGGCGCGATCCCAGCCCAGTCTTGCGGTCGATGGCGCCATAAGCCCCCGCGTACTTCAGATGGCTGTCTGACCTCAGGTAATTGAGACTGACTTTGCCACGCCATCCCGACGCAAACTGATGTTCCACGTCGGCAAACCAGCGAGTGGTATCCCAGTTGAAGCGATCCCAGTCGACGTCCAGAAAGGTCGACCGCGACAAGCCGATATCGCCGCCGTCGCTGTATCGTGGCACACCGGCCATATTCGTCGTCGAACGAATGTGCTGGTACTGCACCCCCGCCGTCAACACCGTCGCCGCACCCAGGTCGATCTCGCCCACGCCATAAAAGAGCGTCGACTGCTGGTCCGCCACATCAAAGAAATAACCGCGGTCTTCATAGGCGGCCACCATCCGCCCGCGGACGTTGCCCGCGTCGTTCAAGGGCCCGCCGATATCGGCCTCGGCACGGTAATGATCCCAGCTTCCGGCCTGCAGACTGCCATTGAAGGCAAACTCGCGCTGCGCACGCTTGCGCACCAGGTTGACCGTCGCTGCCAGATTCCCCGAGCCGTGCATCAGGCCATTGGCGCCACGCAGAATTTCCACCCGCTCATAGACAGCCATATCTTGCGGCGAGGCCGCGGTATTGCCCATCAATACGGGTACACCGTCTTGCTCGAAGGAGTCCACTTTGAAACCGTGCGCGTAATAGGCTGTGGTGAGCAATTGATACGGCTGCACCGTGATGCCGGTGGCGTGCTGCATGACCTCGTCCAAGGTCTGCAAGTTCTGCTCGCGCATCTGATCCTGCCCGATCACCGATACCGATTGGGGGATTTCCTGCAACGTAAGCGACTGCTTGCCCAGCGAAACCGTCTGGGCGCTCGGCGCATTCACGCTCACCGCCTGCATCAGCACCACATCCTGCGCCGCCACGGGTAGCGCCATGGCACTTGCCAGGCAGGCTGCGGCTTGCCGCAAGCCGGGCTTTTCCTTGCTGTTTGACACGACCGTTCCTCTTTCCAGTCAATGAGAATAATTCTCACGAGATTCTAGAAAGATGACTCCGGCATGAATGGCGATTGCGGAAGTTTTAATGCCGATCGCGGAAGACTTTACTTACCGTGCCACGTCGCGCGGCAAGACCCCGTAATGGAGATGGAAAACCTTGCTGAAATGCGAATCGGTATAACCACACGCATACGCGGCCTGGCTGACCGTCAGCCGGCCCTCGGCCAACAGCGCATGCGCCTGCGCCATACGCGCCTGCCGCACAAAGGCGTACACGCTCTGTCCGAACAAGCGTCGAAATCCGCTGGTGAGCTTGTTGACGTTAATGCCGACGGCCGCAGCCAGCGCGGGCAGGCTGGGCGGTTGCTGCAGATGGGCCAACAGCTGATCGCGCGCCTGATGCAAGCGCTCGCAGTCGGCAGGAGAAAGGCCGCTGGACGCCGGGCGCGGCAGCAAGGCCGCCAGGGATAACGCGGCCAGTTCACTCGCCTTGGCGGAGAGATAAAGTTCTCGCAGCGCATCGGGTACCGGACAATCCAGCATCTGGCGCGCCAGCGCCATCAGACCAGGAGGGGCAGCCCGATTAGATTCGGCATAGGCATCAGTCCCCGCCCCGAGACGATACGCCAGCTCATCGCCATCGAGGCCGCAACTGCACGCCAACGCATCAAGGGGCAAGCGCACAGATACAAAGCGCAGCTGAGATTGGCTGTCGAACTCATGCTCCATGGACCAGGGCTCGCGACACAGACTGTGATGCACGGCCGGGCCGCACACCGTTGTCACGCGCCCACCTCCCACCCGGTAGCGCAGTCGCCCTTCCAGCAACAGCACCAACTTCCAGCCTGGCGAAAGCGCTTCGGGCATGCGTTCGGCACGCAGAAAACGCAGCGACCCGCCCGCCAACTGCATGGCGGGCCTGGACGCTGGCAAAGACCAGTCCGGCCCAACGGTACTCACGATGCCTCACTCTCAATTGAGAGTGACTATTATTATCTTTTTTGTGCTGAAGGCAAAACACCATCGCCGAGCAAGCGCGCCCGCCCGGCCAACGCCCCGAAACCTGCCATGGCCACGCACAGTACGACCCCGATACCCAGAGGCTGGGTCCAACTGTGCGACCATGCATACGCCTTACCTGCCAGAAGCGGCCCGCTGGCTACCAGCAGATAGCCCAAGCACTGTGCCATGCCGGATAACGCGGCGGCCGTGCGTGGAGTGGCCGCTCGCAGCCCCATGAACATCAACGCCAGAATCAAACCTGCCCCCGAGCCTGCGCCCAGGCAGAAGGCCCACAGGGGCGCCCACGCAGGCCAGAACGACAGTCCGAGCAGAGCCAGCGCCAGCGGCCAGCCGCCAACACCGGTCAGCGGCACTGCGCTGGCCGAGGCGATTGCCGCTGCGCCCCCCATGGTCAGCGCGCAGGCGGACGTCACCAGCGCGACTCGCCCTGGAAAGTCGCGTTTGATGATGCTGGGCAGCAGGACATTGCCTAACGCGATGCCCATCCCCGCGAGCAGCGTGCCGGCATAAAGGGCCGAGATGGCGCCGGCAGATCGCAGCAGGACGCCGGCGGCGATCGCCAACAGCGCGACCAGCACCGTGCGCTCCAGGCCATGGGCGCGAGCAATCGCGCCGGCAAACGGCGACACCAGCCCGAACGCCAACAAGGGCAAGGTGGTCAGCAGGCCAGCCTGGGCTGCCGACAGCCGGAACTGCTCCTGCAGAATGGACAGGACCGGCGCCACGGCCGTGACGGGCGCGCGCAGATTGGCGGCCACCAGCAACAGGCCGACAA
Source organism: Bordetella holmesii (assembly GCF_020735985.1). NCBI lineage: Bacteria > Pseudomonadati > Pseudomonadota > Betaproteobacteria > Burkholderiales > Alcaligenaceae > Bordetella > Bordetella holmesii. The sequence continues at coordinate 1,224,141 of NZ_CP085973.1, read as the reverse complement.
CCAGCCACACCGTGCGGGATCGATTCGACATAAGAGACTCTGATTACGTAAACCAGGAGCCTAGCGTGTCCGGTATCTTCATGAATTAAGCTATATAGACATTAAATCGCTGAATTCCGCCAAATCATGTCCATGTTTGCCCCGCGCTCGGTAGAGCTGGTCCAGGCTCTGCAAGATGTGAATATGGAGACGCTGCGCAGCCCGGCAGTCGGAATACGCGTAGACGTCTCCGATATCCAGAGCGAAGTCCCCGTGCACAGGCATCAGCAGGGGCAACTGGTACTGGCCTTGAAAGGCGCCGCCATCTGCGAGGTAGCCGATGCCTTGTGGATGGTTCCGCCGCACTGCGCGGTCTGGGTGCCTGGCATGATGCCGCACAGTATTCGGGCCACCGCCAACGCTCGGCTGGCCTATCTCTTCGTGCAGCCCGGCGCGGCCGCGTTGCCGGCACGCTGCTGCACACTGGGAATCACGGCACTGGTGCGTGAGCTTGTCCTGGAAATGGCCCGGCTGCCGGCCGACTACCCGGGCGACGGCCCCGAGCAGCGCAAAGCAACCGTGCTGCTGGAAGAGTTGACGCGCATGCCCGTGACGACCTTGCATCTGGCGGTATCCCAGGAGCCTCGCGTGCGCCGCATTGCGCGACGGCTGGCGGAGCACCCTGCCGACCGGCGCACGTTGGGAGAATGGGCGGCATGGGTCGCGATGAGCGAACGCTCGCTCGCGCGGCTGGTGCAGGCCGAGACCGGTTTGAGCTTTGGTCGGTGGCGTCAGCAGATCCATCTGATCGAAGCACTGCGCCTGTTGGCTAGCGGCCACCGTGTGCAACAGGTCGCCGGCGCGCTAGGCTACGACTCGGTCACGGCCTTTATTTCCATGTTCAAAAAGTCCCTGGGCAAGCCGCCAGCGCGCTACATTGCAGAGATGGGCCTCGACGCGGCGCAGCCATACCGATAGCGCCGAAGGTGGCCAAAAGCCCTGTCCGCGGCAAGGACTTACTTCGCCCTGGCCGTAAAACTCCCTACCATTCGCCTCTTCTGCCTAGGATCGCTCACCATGCCCGCTCACACCGCCGTCTCCTGTCCGGTGCGCCATGTCGGCGCCCCGAGTATCCCCGGACAAGAAGGAGATCGAGATGGCTTACACCCTGCCTAGCCTGCCCTATGCCTACGACGCGCTCGAACCGCATATCGATGCGCAGACCATGGAAATCCACTACACGCGACATCACCAGACGTATATCAACAACCTGAATGCCGCCCTGCAGGCCAAGGGGCTGCCCTTTCCTCCCATCGAAGAACTGGTCGCTGGCATCGAAACACTGCCCCAGGACGTCCGCGCCGCTGTACGCAACAACGGTGGCGGCCATGCCAATCACAGCCTGTTCTGGGAAGTGATGTCGCCCAAGGGCGGCGGAAAGCCGCAAGGCCGTCTGGCCGCCGCGATCGATGCCGACCTGGGAGGACTGGATAGCTTCAAAGAACAGTTCACCAAGGCGGCACTGACGCGCTTCGGTAGCGGTTGGGCCTGGTTGAGCGTGGGGCCGGACAAGAAATTGGTGGTGCAAAGCAGCGCCAATCAGGACAGCCCCCTGATGGAAGGCTATACCCCCATCCTGGGTCTGGATGTCTGGGAGCATGCCTACTACCTGAAGTACCAGAACCGCCGTCCGGACTACATCGCGGCGTTCTACGAGGTCGTCAACTGGCCCGAAGTGCAGCGCCGCTACGAGGCTGCCCTGGCCTGATCATCTTGCTTACTGCGCGCGAGCCCCCGGCTCGCGCGCGCCGCGCTGACCCAGGCCAGCGCGGTTCAGCGAGCACGTTTGCGCATATCGGCCAGGGCCCAGTAATGGGTGGCCAGACCTGCAAGGGCGAGCAGGCCGCCCACCCACCCGGTCGACGACCAGCCCAGCCCGGCGTCGATACTCACGCCGCCAAGCCAGGCGCCCAGCGCGTTGGCCACATTGAACGCCGAATGATTCAGCGCCGCGGCCAGCGTCTGCGCATCGCCGGCCACGTCCATCAGCCGCGTCTGCAAGGTCGAGCCGAGCGCCACGATGGTGCCGATGAGCAACACATTGATCGAACCCAGGATCGCGCTGTGCGAGGTCAGGAAAAAAGCCGTCAGTACGATAGCTGCCCAGATCAGTACATACCGGATGGTCAGTTCAATATTGCGGTCGGCAAAACGCGAGCCGAGCAAATTGCCGCTGACCATGCCCACCCCGAACAGCGCCAGCACGGCCGGCACCCAGGCCTCTGGCATGTGCGCGACCTCGATCATGGTCCGTTTGATGTAGCTGAAGACAGAGAAGATCCCGCCTGAACCGATCGCGCCGATGGCCAGGGTCAGAATGACCTGTTTGCGGCGCAACGCATCCAGCTCACGCAAGGGGCTGGCGGCCTTGTTACCCGGCATGTATGGCACCCAGCGCCAGACCAGCAAGGCCGTCAGCAGGCCGATGGCGCCCACGATGGCAAACGCCGATCGCCACCCCAGCCACTGCCCGATGGCCGCGGCGATGGGCACGCCCACCAACGTGGCGATGGTCAGGCCCAGCAACACCATGGCGACGGCCTGCGTTCGTTTATAGATCGGCACCAGACCGGCTGCGACCAACGCGGCAACGCCAAAAAACGTGCCATGCGGAAAACCGGTGAAAAAACGCGCGGTCGCCATGGAGGCAAAGCCCGGGGCTGCGGCGCTGACAAAATTACCCAAGGCGAACACCAGCATCAAACCGATCAGAAAGCTGCGCCGTGGCCAGCGCGCCCCCAGCACTGCAAGCAGTGGCGCTCCTATGACGACGCCCAAGGCGTAGATGCTGATGAGGTGGCCTGCCTGGGGAATGGACACTCCCAGATCGCTGGCGGCGTCGGGCAGCAGGCCCATGATGACGAATTCGCCGGTGCCGATGCCAAAGCCGCCCACCCCCAAGGCAAAGAGGGCTCGGCGGGTTTGGGCGGGAGAAAGTTCAGGAGACGCTGCGGCAAGGTCGTCGACGATGCCTGGAGAAATGGACATATAACGGGTGCTACCAAAAAACGGAAGACGGCCGGCGCCGAGGCAGCCTAGCCTGCCTCCATGTTAAGCCATGGCGGCGACCCGTGCCCAACGCTCCAGGCGCGTGCAGGGCTGCGTTGCAGCGGCTGCCGCAGCGCGATCCCCGATTTTCTGCCCGCTTTTCCCCGCCTCGGCCCCGACCACCATGACGCCCCGCGCTTTTACGCGCCTGGCCGCAGCAACTCATGCTGGCTTGCCCGCCGCATGGGTTTCGCGCCCGGCCACGCAGGTCTGGCTGGTCGGCGGCCCGCCAAATGCTTGGCGGGCCGCGAGCTGCGACGCCGTCGCGTCGGTCTACTGCTATCGCGCCGCCGTGGCACGCGCCACGGCGGCGCAGGCCCGGCGACGGATCATCCTGGCAGACCTTCGCACTCTCGGGCAAGCCGCGAACATCGAGATCGTGCTGGCCAGAACCGAAGCCTGCGCGTAGGCGTCAGAACGCGCGACGGAACAGGCCGCGGAAATCCGCCTCGGTCGTGTGGCGCGGATTCCAGCGGTTGTAATCCGCCGCATAGCTGCGCCGCGCCAGTTCGTCGAGCGCATCCTCCGCCACCCCTGCATCGCGCAACCGCACAGGCACGCCCAGATCCGCACATAGCTCACGTATCGCACCCACCGCCAGCCTCGCGGCCGCCAACGGCGGCACGCCGCGGCAGTCCAGGCCGAAGATGGCCGCCACATCGGCATAACGCGCCGGGTTGGCCATCAGATTGAACTCGGCCACTGTCGGCAGACACAAGGCGTTGGCCAAACCGTGCGGTATATGGAACAGCGCCCCCAAGGGCATGGCCATGCAGTGCACGTTGCCCAGGCCCGTGACGCCAAAGGACATCGCCGCCATCGAGGATCCGCACAACATGTCCATGGCTGCGGCCGTATTGCGCCGATTGGCCACGAACTGGCGGATACTGCCGACGATCAGCTTCATGGCGTGCAGATTCACGGCATCCGAAAAAGGATTGGCCAACTTGGACAAGTACGATTCGAATGCATGCACAAAGGCATCGATACCCGCATGAGCGGCCACATGCGCAGGCATGGAACTGACGGCCAGCGGATCGAGGATAGCCACCTGGGCAGGACTGAAGGCCGCATGCCGGATGGCCATCTTGACGTTGCGCGCCGTATCCGTGACCACGCAGGCGCCGGAAACCTCGGAGCCCGTCCCCGCGGTGGTCGGCACCGCGTACAGCGGCATGGGCGGGATGCTGAACTTCTCTATGCCTTCGTAATCGGCAATGCGTCCGCCGTTGGTCATCAGAATCGCCACCGACTTGGCAACATCGATGGTACTGCCCCCGCCAATGGCGATGATGGCCTGGCTTTGCCGGGCGCGGCACAGATCGTAGGCAGCGTGCACCGTGGTGTCACTGGGGTCGGGTTCGACCTCGGCGAACACTGCCAGCGACAACTGCCGCTCGTTCAGGCTGGCCATGATGGCTCGCGTGATGTCTGCCTGCGCCAGCGCCGGATCCACGACCAGGAACACCCGTTGCGCGCCTGCGCCAGCCACGATGGCCGGCAGTTGCTGATGGGCGTTCACGCCAAAAACCAAACGGGTCGGGCAGGAAAAACTCGAGACTGTGTACATGACAGAGACCTAGATTCGGATGCAGATGTTCTTGACCTGGGTGTATGACAGTAACGCGTCCAGGCCCTTTTCACGCCCGAAGCCGGACTTACGGTAGCCGCCAAAGGGCAGTTCCACCCCGCCACCGGCGCCATAGCAATTGACGAAGACCTGTCCGGCCTGCACCCGTTGCGCCAGGCGGTGCGTGCGGCTGACATCGCGCCCCCAGATGCCTGCGACCAATCCGTACTCCGTGCCATTGGCAATATCGACCGCCTCGTCGATATCATCGAAAGGCAGCAGCGTCAGCACGGGCCCGAAGATCTCTTCCTGGTGCACCCGCATCTGCGCGTGGGCACCATCGAGCAATGTCGGCATCACGAAGTTGCCGGCGTCGAGGTCGGCGCCGGCAACCGGCTGCCCGCCCGCAATGACGTCCACCCCCTCCCGACGGCCGATCTCGATGTAGCCCTGCACTTTGCGTTGCTGATCGCGGCTGACCAGCGCCCCGATGTCGGGGTCGCTTAACCCGGGCCCGACCCGCAGTTGGCCGACCAACGCCGTCAAGCGTTCGCGCAGGGCCGCGTGTGCGCCGCGCTGCACGAGAATGCGCGTGCCCGCCGAGCACGTCTGACCCGCGTGCGGAAAGGCGGCTTTCAGCAGCAGCGGCGCAGCCATGTCCAGATCGGCATCGTCCAGCACGATATTAGGCGACTTGCCTCCCAGCTCCAACAGCACGGGCACAATATTCTCGGCGGCTGCCTTCATCACCCCTTTGCCGGTCGCAACCGAACCGGTAAAGACCACCAGCCCGACGCCAGGATGCGCGGCCAGGGCGGCTCCCGACTCATGGCCCAAGCCGGTCACGACGTTGAGAACACCAGCGGGCAGGCCTGCCTCGTGGCAGATGCGCGTGAGTTCCAGCACGCTCAGGCAGGCCAGCTCGGCTGGCTTCATCACCACCGTATTGCCGGTCGCCAAGGCCGGCGCCAGGCCGCGCGAGGCGATCTGCAAGGGATAGTTCCAGGGCACGATCTGCGCGGTCACCCCCATGGGTTCGCGCACGGTGAAATCAAAATACTCCGCCCCCAAGGGGATCGAGGTTCCGAGCACCTTGTCTGCCACCCCCGCGTAGTATTCAAAAAACCGGGCGGCGGCCACGGCATCGGCCTGTGCCTGTTTGAGCGGCTTACCCGTGTCCTGGCATTCCAAACGGGCCAGATGGTCCTGCTCCAGAGTGATGCGCCGGGCAATCTCGGCCAATATGCGGGCGCGCTGCACAGGCGGGCACTCCGCCCAACCGCGCAAGGCGCGCCGCGCGCTCTGCACCGCGGCGTCGACCTCCCCGGCCTGGCCGCGTGCAATCCGAGCGATCGGTTCTCCGGTGGCCGGGTCCAGCACATCGAGCATTTCGCCCGAACCGGCAGCCCCCCATACGCCGTCGATAAAGCAACCATATTGAGCCAGCGTCATGGCAATTCCTTATTCAATGAAGTCAATGGACGGCCTCGGGCGCGAACTCGCCGCCCAGATAGGCCTCGCGTATGCGCGGGTCGCGGCGCAAGTCAGCAGCCAGACCCTGCAGCGTCATCGTTCCGCCTTCGAGCACATAGGCCGGATCGGCAATAGCCAGCGCCTGATTGGCCATCTGCTCAACCAGCAGTATTGTCATGCCCGCATCGCGCAGGCGTTTGAGGCCTCGAAAAATGTCGGCCGTCACCAGGGGTGCCAGCCCCAACGACGGTTCGTCGAGAATCAACAGGCACGGGTTGGACATCAGCGCCCGCGCAATGGCCAGCATCTGCTGCTCGCCACCGCTGAGCGTGCCTGCCACCTGTTCACGGCGCTCTCTGAGCCGGGGGAACATCTCGAAATAGCCTTCAATCTGCCGGGCCAGGCGGGGCCGGTCGTGACGTATCAGATAGCCGCCAAGCAGCAGGTTCTCGTGCACGGTCTGATCCGTAAACACCTGCCGGCCTTCAGGCGCCATGGCCAGTCCGGCCATGACCCGTTCGGGTGTAGACAGGCCGCACAGATCTCGGCCCTCAAAACGCAACGCGCCCGCCGCCGGCATCAAACCCATGATGCCGCGCAGCAGGCTGCTCTTGCCCGCGCCATTGGCGCCTAGCAAAGCCACGATCTCGCCCTGCCCGATATGCATGGATACCCCGCGCAAGGCACGCATGGGCCCATAGGAGATCGCCATATCCTCGATAGCCAGCATCAGTCCTCCCATCCCGTATCGGTGCCCAGATAGGCTTCGATGACGCGCGGATCGTGCTGAATCTGCCGGGGATTACCCTCGGCGATGACGATGCCGCGATCGAGCACCACGATGTGATCCGAAATATTCATCACCAGACTCATATCATGCTCGACCAAGAGCACCGCCACGCCAAGGGCGCCAATGCGGCGCACCAGTTGACCCAGCTCGCGCGTCTCCTGGGGGTTAAGACCGGCGGCGGGCTCATCCAGCAACAACAGCGCGGGACGGCTGGCCAGGGCGCGCGCCAGTTCGACTCTGCGCTGCACGCCATAGGGCAGACTGCCGGCCACGGCCTGCGCGTAACCGGACAAGCCCGTAAATGCCAGGACATCCAGTGCTTCCTGCCGTGCCTGGGCTTCCGAAACGCCCTGCTCCAGACGGGTGTGCGCACCAACGAGCACGTTATCCAGCACGGACAACACGCCAAAAAGACGCAGGTTCTGAAACGTGCGCGCCACCCCGGCGGCGGCCAGTTTGTGCGCACCCGCATGCGTCATGTCGCGGCCTTGCAGCATCAGCGTGCCTGCGCTCGGCGCGATCACGCCGGTCAGGATGTTGATCAAGGTGCTCTTGCCCGCCCCGTTGGGCCCGATCAGCGCATGAATGTGCCTGGGCTGCAAGACCAGATCGATGTTCTGCGCCGTCATCACGCCGCCAAAGTTCTTGCATATGCCTTTGAGCTGCAACAACGGCACGTCCGCGGCCACATGCCGATGCGGCAACGCTGGCTCGCAGGTCTGCACGCCCGTCGGTCCGGCCGCTGGTGTGCGCCGTCTGTCGAACAGGCCAACAATGCCCCGCGGCATGAGATACAACGCGAACAAGAGCATCGCACCATAGATGAAATGCTGCGCAAATGGCCTCTGAGCCAGGAATACCTCAGCCAGCGTCAATACGACGGCGCCGGCCAAAGGGCCATAGATCGTACCGGCGCCACCGAGCAAGACCAGCAGCAAGATGAACACCGACAGATGAAATGTGATGAAGTCAGAATTGAAGTATTGGTTCTGCTGCGCCACCAACGCCCCGGCCAGACCGCACAAGGCCGCGGCCACCATGAACGCCAGCGTCTTGTAACGATATACCGCAATACCAGAACAGGCCGCTGCAATCTCATCAAACTGCAAGGACAACAATGCCCGACCGAACCTGCCTTGCAACACCCGTTTGAGCACAAGGTGAACCAAAAGGCTCAGACCGAGCACCAGCCACACCCACTGCTGCAGGCTAAACGGTGCATCGGCCCAGGCCAGCGGCGCGATGCCATAAATACCCTGGGCACCACCAAACACATCGGTCCACTCTGTCACGAGTTTTTCAACGACGATGCCAAAGGCCAGGGTCACCAATGCCAGGCTCGGTCCCTTGACGCGTAGCGATGGCAAGGCAATCAACAACCCCACCAGCGCGGCCGCCAGCGGCGCGGCCAACAGCGCCCAGGCCGGATGCCAACCCCAACGCGTGGTAAGCAAAGCCGCGGCGTACGCGCCCGCAGCAAACAAGCCTGCCTGGCCGAGCGACTTCTGCCCGGCATATCCGGCCAGCACATTCATGCCTGCGGCGCACAGGTAATAGACGCCACACATGAACAGAATGCGCAGATAGAAATCATTGGTCAGCACCATGGCCAGGACGGCCAGAAGCGCCGTCGTCGCCACCGCGGCGAAAGGCGGCATGCGCGGGCCGGCTGCGGGCGGCGCCTGAGTTTGTGCGACGCTCATACTTTTTCCACCAGTGTCTTGCCGAACAGGCCGTTAGGAAAGGCAGCCAGCACCGCAAGCACATAGGCCCACGGCGAGGTGGCCGGATCGATGGCCAGCGCGCTGGCCACCAGGCCGACCGCAGCCAGGCCCACGAAAGCGCCCACGGACACGAAGTCGCCTTGCGCGAAATTCAATGTGCGCGTGGTCGTGTAGGTCAGGCTGAAACCCAGGGCGATCAATGCGTAGATGCCGCCCATGGTCAACCCGCCGATCAAGGCCTGAAGTAGGGTCGTCGACATGCCCGGATCCTTACTTCTTGAAGTCGGCGGCGGTCATGGCGTCGAGCACCGGATCCGCAAAGTCCACGACACTGCCGCCCTGCCAGCGCGACCAATGGTAGTCCTGCGCCTGCAGGCCCTCGTGATTGGTGGCCGTAAAAGGTTTCTGGTATTGCTTGACCAGACCATCGACGGGCTGCTGCAGATCCTCCATGGCCGCTCGCACGGCCGCGCCATCCAGGCTCTTGGCCTGCTCGGCCGCCGCCGCCCAGACCAGCACCGTGTCGTATGCCTGGCTGGCGGCCCAGAACATCGACGGGTTGGCCAACTTCGGACCGATACGCTCGAGCAAGGACTTCGCTGCCGGTGACTTGGCCTGGCTGGACGTGGTGAGAAACACCGGCCATTCCATCAATTTATTGCCGGCAACCTGCGGAAAACCGCTGAACGACGCCGCCCAGGTCGTCAGTACGCGGGGCATGTAATCGATCTTCTCCATGCTGCGCACCAGATGCCCCAGCGGCGCGGCCTGCGCCCACACCACCAAGGTATCTACGCCGGCGGCTTTGGCCTTGCCCAACTGCGAGGTCATGTCCGTGTCGCGCGCGTCAAACTTTTCGATCACCACCGGCTTGATGCCGTGCAGTGCCGCGATCTGCTCCATATCCTTCAGACCCGCTTGCCCGTAGCCCGTAGTCTCGACAAAAAACCCGATTTTTTTTTGCTTGAGGGCTTTTGGCGGCATAGGCGATCAGGGCGGCTGCCTGGTCGCGGTCCACCATCGAAATGCGGAACAGATAGTTGGGATTGTTGCCCGCCGGCTCGGTGATCGCCGTACTTGAGGCGCTGGAGACCAGGACCGGCATCTTTTTCTGGTTGGCGATATGCTTCCAGGCCAGGGCATTGCCGGAATTGGTCGGCCCGAAGACGACGGCCACTTTCTCGCGGTCGATCAGATCGGTCATGTTCTGGATGGACTTGGGCGGCTGGCCCAGATCATCACGCACCAGAAATTCAAGCTTGCGGCCCAATACACCGCCGCGCTTGTTGATGTCCTCGACAGCGGCGGCGATCCCCATCACGCCGATCTGGCCTGATTCCGCTGAAGGCGAGCCCGAAATATCGCCGTTATAGGCGATCTTGATGTTCTCGGCGTGGGCGGTGCAGGCCACGATGGCGCTTGCCGCCACCAACCAATGCTTGACTGTCTTCATATGTCTCCTCCGATGGATGGGTAAGCCGTACGTAGCGGCTTGTTGTGGGCAGTGAGTGTCAGCCCGGCGCAGCGCCGGGCAGGTCGATCTCCAGGTCCAGCAGATACCCCGCCAGCGACTTACCGTGCGAATCCAGATTGAGCGAGTCATTCACTCCTCCGTCCAACACGTCGTCGATGACGAAATTCATGGCCGCCAATTGCGGCAACAGATAGCGGCGGATGGCGCCAGGCCGCCGATGCGCGAATACACGTCTGACCGCTTCTTCGGTTACCTGATCCACCAGGCTGTCGTAAAGTGCCGGGTCATAGGCAATGACGCTGATGTTGGAGCGATTGCCTTTGTCGCCCGTACGCCCATGCGCCACTTCAAAGAGGTGAACGCGCCTGCCGTTCGTCATGCCAGCACCTCGTGGGTTGCGTTGACCAGATTGCGGTCGATATAGGCCGAGCGCGTTTCCAGGCGCCGGCGCACCGCGCTGCGAACTCCGCCTCCGCCGGCCGGGCAGCAGCAATACAAGGCGTTGACTTCGCGTGCCAGGGTGTCGGCTTCCTCGCGTGCGGAGTATTTGCCCGCCACGCGCAGGCGTACATCACGCGCGCCGCCATCGGCCAGGACACTCATGAAACGTCCCTCATCATCGGCCAGCAGGCTCTGCACTCCGATGAGGTCGACCCGCAACTCGCCACCCAGGCGGCGCCGGATGACGTCGGCGGCCAGCCGCGCGCGCGTTTCGGCGCGCGGGCCGCCATAAGAAATCTCGGCCTCGCCCAGCCATCCCCCTTCATAGAAAGCGCGGACTTTCAAGGTGTCAGGACGACGATGGCCCCGCACCCCTGCCAGCGCGACACGATCTGCCCCCAGGTCGGTGAGCGTCGCCACGCTGATATCTGCCGTCACGTCCGGAGTCAGGTAAGCGGCCGGATCGTGCAATTCGTAGAGCAATTGCTCAGTGACCGTGCGGCGGTCGACGATTCCGCCCGTATCGTCGGCCTTGCCCACGATGCAGTGCCCGTCGGGCAGGATCTCGGCGACAGGAAAACCCAGATTCCACAAATCGGGTACATCCTTGAAACCCGGGTCGGCAAAATAGCCTCCCGTCACCTGCGAGCCGCACTCAAGCAGGTGTCCGGCCATCGTCGCAGGCCCAAGTCGATCCCAATCCTGCGGCGACCACCCGTAATGGGCCAGCGCGGGTCCGCAAACCAGCGACGGGTCCGCCACGCGACCCGTCACCACGATATCGGCGCCGTCGAGCAAGGCCGCCGCGATGGCTTCGGCGCCAAGATACACGTTGGCACTGACCAGGGCTGCCGGGCGGGCCAACCCGGCCTGCGCGATCAGCGTCTGAGCGTCTGCCCGCGCCAGCAGATCGTCGCCATGCACGATGGCGACTTTGGGCGCGCGCAGGTTCATGGCCTTGGCCAACCGCAGGATGTGTTGCGCCGCCCCCGAGGGATTGGCCGCGCCGAAGTTACTGACAATGGCGATGCGCTCGGTCAGGCAGAGCTCCAGCACCGGGCGCAGCAAGGGTTCGAGCAACGGCTCATAACCGGCCTGCGGATTCTCGCGGCGCGCCAGTTGTGCCAACGCCAGGGTCCGTTCGGCCAGGGTTTCCAGAATCAGGACGCGCCGGCCTGGCCGCCGGGCCAAGGTGCGCACCACGGGCAAGGCCGCGTCCAGGCGGTCCCCCGAAAATCCGGCCCCACAACCAATCCAGAGCGGCGTCACCATTGTCTCTTTGCATTGTTGGAATGGGCGAATTGTGGGCGGCGCCAACTCAGAAGTAAAATCGAAATTTCAAAACAACTAATCCAATATTCAAATCAATAGATGAACGTCTCCACGCGCCAGTTGCGCGCCTTTGTCAGCGCCGCCGACCAGCAGAACTTCACCCGTGCCGCAACCGAGATCGGGCTGTCGCAGCCGGCTTTCAGCGCCCTGATCAAGTCGCTGGAGGAAGAACTCGATGCGCAGCTTTTTGTGCGCAATACACGCAATATCGAGCTTTCGCCGTTTGGCAAGCTATTCGAATCCTTTGCCCGCCGCTCGCTCAACGAAACCACGACAGCCCTCCAACACCTGCAGGACTATGCCGCTGGCCGCATCGGCTCGGTTCAGGTTGCCGCCCTGCCCTCGGTGGCCGCCAGTTGGCTGCCGCCGGTATTTCGCCAGTTCCGTACCCAATACCCCGGCGTGACCACAGTGCTGCGCGATGGGATGTCGCAGAATTGTGTGGAGCTTTTGGCCGCCGGGGACATCGACTTCGCCATCGCCACGGAAGATCGCCATACCGCCAAGCTCGAACGCCAGTTGCTATGGCAGGACCAGCTCCATCTGGTCTGCCCGCCCGATCATCCGCTGGCCCGGCAGCGCAAACGCGTCACGCTGGAGCAGATAGTGCAATATCCCATCGTCAACTTCGTCAGCCACAGCAGCGTGCGCCAGCATGTGGACGCCGCGTTCAGCCCCTACCCGCTCAACACCGTGCTGGAGGTCGAGCATCTGGCCACGGCCAGCGCCATGGTCGAAAGCGGCGTCGGCCTGACTATCGTTCCTTCGCTGACGCTCTATCAATTCCGCCGGCCGTCGCTGGCCATCGTCCCGATTGAAGACAGCAGCTTCAAGCGCGAGGTCTTCATCCTCACTCACAAAAACAAACTGCTTGCGCTGCCCGCGCGCGCCATGCGCGATATGGTGATTGCGCATGTGGCGGGTTTGAAACGCGGAAGCTGACACCCTGGCACGCTATGAGGTCCGAAAATGGCGAGAAACCTGCGGCGGCAGGGTTTAGAGTGGATGACATGGATACCCAGCCAATGACCGGTGACGCACGCCAAGCGTGCTACAGCGCACTGAAAGCGAAAGATGCGCGGTTCGATGGACGCTTCTTCGTCGGCGTGTCTTCCACCGGCATTTACTGCCGGCCCGTTTGCCCGGTGCGCGTGCCAAAACTGGAAAACTGCAGTTTTCACCATACCGCCGCCGCAGCCGAACAAGCCGGCTTTCGCCCCTGCCTGTTGTGCCGCCCGGAACTGGCGCCCGGCCACTCGCCTATGGACGCCCGCACATCGCTGGCGCGGCGCGCGGCCAGGTTGATGGACGATCATGGCGGCCGCCACGCCAGCGTACGTGCGTTGGCGCAAGAGCTGGGCTGCACCGACCGCCATCTGCGCCGGGTCTTTATGGCCGAGTTCGGCGTCAACCCGATCCAATACCTGCAAACTAGCCGCCTGCTGCTGGCCAAGAACCTTCTCACCGATACCGACCTAGGTGTGAACTGTCAATAGGTTGTATTCGTCCAGGTTGAGTCTGGAGATGGGTACAGCGCGCCCGATGCCTTGGTGGGGTCGATGCCAGTTGTAGTGGTGTAGCCAGGATTTCATGGCATCGGCTCGGTGTTGGGAGTTCTGGTAGGTGTGAGCGTAAGCCCACTCACGCAAGGCCGACTGGATGAAGCGTTCGGCCTTGCCATTGGTCTGTGGGCGGTAAGGTCGGGTAAAGCGGTGCTTGATGCCCAGCTCATGGCACAGCGCGGCGAAGGCGCGGCTGCGAAAGGCCGAGCCATTGTCGGTGAGCAAGCGCTGGATGGTCACGCCCAGGCGCTGGTAGTAGGCCACTGCGTCCTTGAGGAACTGGACGGCGCTGGGGAAGCGCTCGTCGGGGTGGATGTCGGTGAAGGCCACGCGGGCGTGGTCATCGATGGCCACGAAGACGAAGTCCCAGCCGGCCCCCTCAACGGTATCGCGTCGGTTGCCCGTGACCCGGTGGCCAGGGCGCTGGATACGTCCCAGCTTCTTGATGTCGATGTGCAGCAGATCGCCGGGGGCCTGATGCTCGTAGCGCACCACCGGCTCGGCCGGCTCCAGGTCGGCCAGGTGCGACAGACCGGCGCGGGCCAGGACGCGGCTGACGGTGCTGGCTGACACGCCCAGCGCCTGGGCGATGCGCGCTTGGGTCAGCCGCTTGCGGCGCAGCTCCACGATAGCCAGCGCCTTGGCCGGCGCAATCGCTCGGGGCGAGACCGTCGGGCGCGAGGACGCATCGGCCAAGCCCGCCTGGCCCTGAGCCAGGAAGCGGCCCAGCCATTTGCGCACAGTCGGCGCGGTGACCCCATAGGCGCGGGCCGCTTCAGGCACACAAACTTGATGGGCGATCAATTGCTGGACCATTTCGAGGCGACGTAGGAAGGTCAATCGGGCATGCTTATGGGTGTTCATCCGGCCGGGCTCCTTGAGTGAACTGGGGGGTTGGCGATTTCCAGTTTCTCAAATCCGGTTCGGATGAACCATGCATACAACCTATTGAATCTTCACACCTAGCCGTGGTGGACGTGGCCCTGGCCGCCGGCTTTGGCAGTCTGAGGCGATTCAATGCGCTCTTTCAGGCGCGCTACCGCCTGGCGCCGACGGCGCTGCGTCGCCGCAAACGGGCCGAGCCCTCCAGCCAGATCCGGCTCAAGCTGAGTTACCGCCCCCCCTACCGATGGGAGACCATGCTCGGTTTTCTGGCGTCGCGCGCCATCCCGGGCATAGAAATCGTCGATGCACAACGCTACGCCCGCGCCGTGGCGCTTACCGGCACCGACGGCGGCATGCATACCGGCTGGATAAGCGTGCGCCACTTACCCGCGCGGCACGCGCTCGACCTCGAGGTGTCGCTGACCCTGTTACCCGTGCTTCCCATTGTGCTGGCCCGCGTGCGTCACCTCTTTGACCTGACCTGCGACCCTCATCCCGTGCACGAAGGCCTGGCCGGCATGAATACTCTGGCCGAGTCCATGCAAATTCTCGGCACCCGCCTGCCTGGCAGCTTCGATCCCTTTGAGATGGCGGTGCGCGCCGTCCTCGGCCAGCAGATCACCGTCGGAGCCGCCCGGACTCTGGCCAGCAGGATGGTCAGCCATTACGGCATCGCCGTGGAAACAGGCGTGCCGGGCTTAAGCCATGCCTTCCCGTCACCCGAGCGTATTCTGGAGCTGAATGGCGACATCGAGACCCACCTGGGGCCGCTGGGCATCATTCGTACGCGTGCACGCACGATCCGGGCCTTGGCCCACGCGCTTAGCACCGGCGAGCTGGACTTCGGGCCCGGCGCCATTGCCGAAGATGAAGTTCAAAAATTACTTACGCTGCCGGGCATCGGCCCCTGGACCGCCCAGTACATCGCCATGCGGGCCATGGCCTGGACGGATGCCTTCATGCCGACCGACTTTGGCGTGAAGAAGGCGCTGGCGCCACGCACAGCCGGCCAGATTCGTGAGCTGGCTCAGGCCTGGCAACCCTGGCGCAGTTACGCCACAATCAATCTCTGGAATGCTCTTCACTGAACGCGATGATGTACAGCCACGACTACCTTTCTCCACTGGGTCCGCTGCTTCTGACCAGTGATGGCCACCATCTGACAGGCTTGTGGATCGCGGGCCAGAAGTACCATGGAGGCTCGATCCGTGCTCCCTTGACGCCCGCCCCGGACCGGGCGGAGTTCAAACGTGTCGAACATTGGCTTGACGCCTACTTTCGCGGTGCAAAGCCTGCGCTCGCCGATCTTGACCTCGCTCCTCAGGGAACGCCGTTTCGGCAATGCGTCTGGCAGGCGCTGCGCGAGATTCCTTATGGCCAGACCACCACCTATGGCGCCATCGCGCGGCAGATTGCAGAGCAGACCGGCAATCGGCCTGTCGCCGGCCAGGCCGTGGGCGGCGCCGTTGGCCACAACCCGATCTCCATCATCATCCCGTGCCACCGCGTCGTGGGCAGCAGTGGCAGCCTGACGGGATATGCGGGCGGTCTGCACAGAAAACTACGCCTGCTCGCCCTAGAAGGCGTAGACACGACAGCATTTTTCTTGCCCAGAAAGAGCACGGCCGCCTGACGCCCCCGGCTGCCTGCGGCATCACGGGCTTGCCCGCGAGATCTTCGACCCCTCCAGACCCATACCCGCCATCAAGCCCTGGCCCCCGAAAGGCACGGCAAAAACATCCTGAGAGAGAGTGGTCGTCGAAACACTGGACGCAAACGACTTATCCCACAGCACCACACTCGGTCCGCTACCCAGTGCCCAGCCATCACTTTTGGCCAGATAGTCCAACGACGTGCGATTCATGAAGAACAGTGCGTAGGAAAACATCTGCGCGCCGGCTTGCAGACCGACGGACATCGCGGAGATGTCGTAGTAGCCCACCACTTCCTTACCCTTGAACAGCACGCCCTTGCCGTGCTCGCCTCCGACCACGAAACCGGCCTTGTATATCTTGGGAAACACCAGGACGGCCTCGGCCTTCTCTCCCAGCTCGGCGCTGCCGGGCACCTTGACGTACAGATGCTGCAAGGCCTGCGCGGCCTGAGCACGCAGCTGCTGGCCGTTGTCGGCTGCCATCGCCACGGCACCCTGCACAAACACCACCAGCGCCATCAGGGCGGACAACGACACACGCGCCAGCACGCGGCGCACACTCACCACTCCAACATGACTTGCCACCCGCATGAAACACCTCTGATCTGCTTGGTTGTCTCGTCGCATACGGCGACGCGGCGCAAGTATTGAGACCGGCCATGCCGCTGTCAACAAAACCAAACCGTACTTGGCGCCAAAGCCACAACCGCTTCAGGTTGACGCCGAAAGGCAAGCTGCCAGACGCGTAAACCACTAACCTTGCGCCGCCCTGTCGGCTTACACTAGCGCCGCAGAGTGCAAGACCAGACAGAAGCCATGGGCCATGGATCACGAACTCCAGGCTTCGGGCCCAACGACCGCCAGGAGCCCGGCGCTTTGTCCCGCGCGCATCCGGGCGGCACGCGCCCCCATCGCCTGCTGCTTGCGTCTACGCCTCTGCGATGCCGGGGCCGGGATCTCCCCCGCGCATCTGCCACCGCCCGGGATCCCGCAGCCCTCGCACCCCTGCCCGCCTCATGCCCAGCGTCCAGCCCGCCATCCTGCTGCGCAGCTTTTTGCAGATCGCCCCCTATCTGGCAAGCCGGGGCATCTCGCCGCTGGAATTTTTTCAACGCGCCGGCATTTCTCCCAATATTTTTCAGACCCCCGATATCTGGTTGCCGCGCACACTGTGCTTTCGCATCGCCAACCAGATGGCCGCGATCGCGCAGGATCCCTTTGGCGGCGCTCATGTGGGTCGTCTGATGGAGTTGCGCGCCCTGGGCCCCTGGGGAAAACATGTCTTGAGTTCGGCCAATGTGGCGCAAGCCTGCGCCATGGCAGCCACGCGGGCAGCGATGCTGCATCAAGGCGGAGACATCCGTATCGTGACCGAGGGCCGCACGACGCGGCTTATCCATCGCTTCACCGCCCCCCTTGAAGAAGACCCGCAACAGTTCACGCTCGGCACCCTGGCAGTGCTGCGCAAGGTGGCCCTGCTGGCCGGCGCGCCTGCTGCCGTGCGTGTGCACCTGAAAGCCGCCCGCTCCCCGGGCGACGAAGCGCTGGAGGAAAGCCTCGGGCCCAATATCGAAACTGGTGCCGAGTTCGACATGATCGAGTTCGACCGCGACCTCCTGGATATCCCGCTACAGGGATACCGGGACGAAGCACGCAAAGTGACCGAAGCTCTGCAATCCACCATCCGCACTGCCGGCCTGCTCATCGACCACATTGCCGATCAGCAAGACATCAAGTTGCAGTCCGTGGCCAGGCACATCGGGCTTTCTCCGCGCACCTTGCAGCGGCGCCTCAAAAGCAGCGGCGTCGACTTCGAGGAACTGCGCGACGAAACCCGCCGCAGCGAAGCGCTACGGCTGATGCAGCTGCGCCGCTATTCCGCCACCGAAATCGCCTACATGGTGGGCTACAGCGACCCCGCACACTTTACCCGTGCCTTCAAGCGCTGGACTGGGCAGGCCCCCTCGCGATTCCTCCGTCAGGCCAAGGACTGCCCCCCGAAAGCGACTTTGGCACCAAATGGCAAGCCGTGACGGAAGTTTCTTTGTAGCCTCTGCACGCGCGGTCTGGGCAACCCGCCCATCTGCCTCTGCACACCGGTGCAGACACCCTCACAGCGTTGGCTGCCCCGCTCGACGCGCTTCCTAGTAGTCATTTCGCGACCATGCCATCACGTCTTCGATATTCCCTGCTTATCTGCCTGAGTGCAGGATTCGCCGCGCACGCCTTCGCAGCCGACAAGGACAGCGCCCTGCCGCCAGCCGTCAGCGACCCCCACTTCCAGCTTGCCCCCGGCTATCTCAAGCAGACAAACCTGCCCGATAGCCTTCAATTGCTGGGGCCGCCGCCCACGGTCGGCAGCCCGTCGCTGGCTCGCGACGAACAAGCCGGGCAAGCCACGCTGCCCCTGCGCGGCACGGCCCGCTGGGAACTCGCACGCACGGATGCCGACCTGAGTTTTCCTCAGCCCGCCAAGAACTTCTCCTGCGCCATGGGCCTGCAGATAGACGCGACAACCACGCCACATCTCTACACCCTCATGCAACGCATTCTTACCGACGCGGGTCTGTCCACCTACGGCGTAAAAGATAAGTACCAGCGCACGCGGCCCTTTGTCATACACAACGAAGGCACGTGCCGGCCCGACCAGGAAGCGCTGCTGCGCAATGACGGCTCCTACCCTTCCGGCCATACGGCTGCTGGTTGGGCCTGGGCGCTGGTGCTGGCCGAAATCCATCCCCAGCGCGCCAATACCTTGCTGAGCCGCGGGATTTCCTTCGGCCAGAGCCGGGTCATCTGCAACGCGCACTGGCAAAGCGACGTCGACGCCGGACGCATAATGGGCGCGGCCACGGTGGCCCGTCTGCACGCCGACCCGACTTTCCTCGCTGATCTCGAACTGGCCCGCAAAGAGGTCATCGCGGCCACCGCCCAGCACCCCGCCATGGAGTGCAGCAGCGAAACCGCTGCCTTATCCGGAACCCCTTGAACCATGCGCTTTAGCCGCCTTCTCTCCCTCCTGACCACAGTACTGCCTGGCGCCGTACTGGCCGGCCAGCAAGCTGCTGCCGCCGACGCTGGCTGGACGTTCTCCTTCAGCCCCTATGCCTGGGCCTCGGGCATCAGCGGCACGTCAGGACAAGCTCCGCTACCGGCCGCTGACATCAAATCCAGCTTCGGCGATATCTGGGATAACCTCGACATCGCCATCATGGGTGCCTTTGATGCCAGAAAAGGCCGCTACAGCATCGTCGGCGACCTGCTCTATGCAAAGACCTCGGTCACCGACCATAACGGCAACGGCATCTTGCGCAAAAACATCGATGTCACCTCGGAGACCTTTTCCACCATGGTTGGCGGCGGATACAGCCTGCTGCAAGGCGCCAACGGCAATCTCGATGTCATCGCCGGCGCCCGCCTCTGGTCGGTAAGCACCCGGCTGTCCATCGAAGGCGGCTACCTCGACGGCCGCCGCAAAAGCGGCAGCGCCACCTGGGTCGACGCCGTCGGCGGCGTCAAAGGCAGCTACCACCTCACCGACCGGACTTACCTCACTGGCTGGGCCCTGGTCGGCGGTGGTGCGGCCAAGCTCGACTGGGACCTCATGGGAGCGGTTGGCTACCAGGCAAGCAAGCACATCTCCGTGGCCCTGGGCTACCGCGCCCTGGGCGTGGACTACCGCCATGACGGCTTCGTCTACGACGTCGTGCAGCGCGGCCCCATGCTGGGCATGACCTATCAATTCTGAACGCTGCCACTGAGCGCACCCGGTTGCCCAACCAAGGCTCGACGCAGTACAAATGGCGGACCTCATCCCCTGGACCGCCATGCAGACCTCCTCCTTCCAGCCCACTGCCCAAGAACGCATCCACGGTTATTCGGTGCAGCGCCTGTCGGCTTTCGCCGCAGGCGACACGGGTGGCAACCCCGCTGGCGTCGTCATCAGCGAACACCTGCCTGACGCCGCCACGATGCAGGCCATCGCGGCCGACGTCGGCTATTCCGAGACCGCGTTCGCCGCGCCCGAAGCCGGCGTTTGGCGGGTCCGCTACTTCGCTCCCGAAATCGAAATTCCCTTCTGCGGCCACGCTACGATTGCCCTGGGCGCCGCGTTGGCCGCGCGCCACGGAGAAGGCCGCTACGCCCTGCAAATCAACGACGCCTTGATCAGCGTGCAAGCCCACCGGCACGACGGCCAACTCCAGGTCGCCCTGCAATCGCCGCCGACCCGCAGCCAGCCCGCAGAGGCAGAGCTCATCGAAGCCAGCCTTCAACTCTTTGGCTACACCCATGACGACCTGGACCCGCGACTACCTCCCGCCCTGGCGCAGGGCGGCGCACACCACCTCATCCTGGCCCTCAACAACCGTCAGCGCCTGACCGGCATGCGCTATGACCAATCCGCCGGCCGGCAACTCATGCTCGCTCAAGGCTTTGCTACCATTGCCATCGTCTACGCCGAAACCGCGCAACGCTTCCACGCACGCAACCCCTTCGCCTCGGGCGGTGTCTACGAGGATCCAGCCACGGGGGCTGCCGCCGCAGCCTTAGGCGGCTATCTGCGCGATCAACAATGGCCGCATGGTGGCGCCATCGACATCATTCAGGGCGAAGACATGGGCATGCCCAGTTACCTGCATGCCGAGATCTCACCGGAAACAGGCGGCAGCATCCGGGTATCAGGAACCGTGCGCAGTCTGGCCGGCTGAAGGCGGGGCCCATAACAGGCCCGCTCTTGCGGGCCGGCCCCGGACGTCACGACGGTCATGTGCCTCTTGATCATGCCTGGCGGCGTGCAAACTCCCGCAGCGCCATCAGCACGGGCATAAGCGCCCGCCCGGCATCGGTAAGCGAATACTCCACATGCGGCGGTTGCGACCCGAAATCGCGTCGGGCCACCAGCCCGTCGCGCTCGAGCTGACGCAGATGTTGGGTCAACATCTTGGCTGAGAGCCCCGGCATGTCGCGCAACAGATGTGCCGTCCGCCACGAAGGCTCGGCGAACAGCCGAAACAGAATCGGCAGCTTCCAACGACCGCTCAGCATGCGCAACGCCCGCGTCACCTGCGCGACCGAGCCATCCACACCCAGGCAGGCGGCACGTTCTTCGGGAGTCACAGGCACTTTAAAGTGCGTAATTGCCTCGCCCATGATCCTGTCCTTTAATCAAACAACGACGCTAACACGAGATGACTCATGGACTTGAAATTAACTGGCAAGGTGGCCCTTGTCACCGGCAGCAGCCGGGGTATCGGCGAAGCGGTGGCCCGTGGCCTGGCGCGTGAAGGCGCGACCGTCATCATCCATGGCCGCAACCCATCACGGACTGCCAGCGTGGTGCAAGACATCCTCGCCCAAGGCGGGCAGGCGCATGGCGTCACAGGCGACCTGACAGATGAGAATCAAACCGCGCACCTGCTCGATCAGGCCAAGAGCCTGGGCGTAGACATCCTGGTGAACAACGCGGGCGGATCCGGCCAACCTGAAGACTGGACAGACACGCGAACCGACTCCTGGGCCGCAAGTTTTGACAGAAACGTGCTGGCCGCCGTGCGGGCTATCTCTGCCCTCCTGCCTGGCATGCGGGCCGCGCGCTGGGGCAGAATCGTCAACATTTCGAGCATGGCGGCACTAATGCCTGCGGCGAGCCGGCCGGACTACTCAGCAGCCAAGGCCGCCATGCATGCCATGACAGCGTCGCTCGCCAAGACCGTGGCCAGCGAAGGCATCACCGTAAACACCCTATCGCCTGGCACCATCCATAGTGAGAGCCTCGACCGGGCCTTCCGTCAGGCAGCCGCCGAGCGCGGCATGGACGCCGATGCACCGTGGCCAGACATCGAGCGCGCCATGCTCCCCGTCTTTGCACCGATCCCCATGGGCCGCGTCGGCACTCTCGAAGAAATCACCGACGCCATTGCCTTTCTGGTGAGTCCGCGGGCGGCTTACATCACAGGCGCTAACCTGCGTCTCGATGGCGGCATGTGGCCAGGCCTCTGATTACGCCCACAGCGCGTGAGCGACGCGCAGGACGAAAAAATGTCGTAACACCCCCGAGGACCCCAAAGTCGCGCACAGGACATATACTCATGAGACTTATTCTCATTAATGAGCATAGAACACGATGCCTGCCCGCCAGTTGCCATCCCGCCCCGGCGCCGCCACACCGCGTCGCGGTCTCAATAACTCACCGTTGGCTATCGTTTTATCGCCAGCGTGCGTGTTGCTGATCGCCGCCGCCCTCCTCGCCTATGCCCTGCGCTGGCGCGCCAGCGGCTGGGGCGCGCTGGTCTGGCTGGCCTGCTTCGTTGCCATGTTTGCGATTCGAACGCCGCACAGCATTCGCAATCGTGCCAACGTCATCGTCGGTGCTCGCAAAGGTCTGGACGAACGCCTGCTGCTATCGGGCATGTTCATCACGATGATGGTTCTGCCGCTACTGCAACTGGCCACAGGTGCCTTCGGATTTGCGGATTACCGCCTGCCATCCTGGGCAACATGGACGGGCGCCCTGCTCCAACTGCCTTGTCTCTGGCTCTTTTGGCGCAGCCACGCCGATCTGGGCCGCAATTGGAGCCCCGGACTGGAAGTGCGCCAGGAGCATCAACTCATTACGGCAGGCGTCTACCGGCGTATTCGCCACCCCATGTATGCAGCGATCTGGATCGCTGCCCTGACCCAGCCCCTGCTGATCCATAACTGGATTGCCGGAGCCCTGGTCATACCGGCCTTCGCGGCCATGTGGCTGATCCGCGTCCCGAGCGAAGAAGCCATGATGCGCGCCGAATTCGGCTCCGCCTATGATGACTACTGCCTGCGGGCGGGCCGGCTGCTGCCACGGTGAGAAACCCGCCGCATAAGCGATCGCTAAAAATGGGGGAATTACCCAGCACGTTGTCGCAATCGCCACCGATAGCCACCATGACGTTCGTTGCGAACACATGGAATCTGGACGGTGGCTTCCGACTCAGAACCGCTCAGCACCTCTGCACAACCCACTGCTTCCCTCCCCGGCACCGAGCAGTACGCTGAGCTTCCGCTGTTCCCGAAGGGCTCGCCGCTGCCTTTTCGCCGCACGATCCGCCGCCGCGGACTGCATCAGATCGCGCCCTTGGCTGAAATCACCATCTACGAGATGGAGCAACGCGATGAGTTTCCCCGGCGCTTCCAGCTGACGCCGCGCTGCGTGGTCTGGGATCTGGAAGAAGTCGAGGCCTGGATCGAAGGCCGCAAGCAAGCCTCGCGATCAGCAGAGACCGACATATCGCCCGGCCCGGACGTGAGGCTGCGTCGGCATCACCCTGTTCGATGAAATCGCCGTCTAGCGTCCACGGCGACTACCCGGCATCCACCCTGACCAGTTCTGCCCCGGGCAGCACCTGTGCCATCTGAGCCGAGGCAAGCGCGACCGCAGCATCGCGGCCCATTGCCTCCCGGCTGAAGGCCAGCGCAACGTGCCCAGGCTAACCCCAGCTCACCGTGGCGTCGGCACAATCGCTGCTGGCCAGCCGGCTCAGGACCTCATCCTGCAAATCCAACTCAGGACTCAACGCATATATCAGTGTGAAATCGTGAGCCATCGCGATCACCCGATCGCCTTTGTATTACCCGCTGCGTCAGCGCGCCTTGATGCGCGCCAGCACGTCCGCCAACTGACCAAGATCCGCCGCGCGTTTGGCGGCCGTGCGTTGTGCCAGGTTGTACAGCTTGCGCCGCACCCCCGGCAGATCGGCCGCATGGGCAAGGCCGATCAACCCGAAATTCGGCTGCTCATCCTCGACCGATTGCAGAAAGGCGCACGACGGCTCGTCCAGCCAATGCGCCACGCGCGCCAACAGACGTTTGCGACTCTCCAGCAAGGCCGCCGCTTCAATGGGCTCAGACGTCATGCCCTTGAAATGAGCCTCGAAGGTGGCCTCAAAATCCGCAGGTACGCGAGGCGCCAGTATCTCCCACGCCGGCTTGGGGCTGCACGTCAGGTACACGAGAAAGGTTCGCCAGAGACCTACATCCGCCCGCGCATCCTCCAGCAGCATGCCCACGTCGAACAGATCGCGCGGATGCTGCCGCGACAATGCCGCCGCCAGCGTTCCTGCATACAGGTCCGCGAAATCCAGCACCTGCACTTCGGCGAAGCCGAACGCCTCCTCCACCTTCGGGCGCACGACCATGGTCCGCACCGGATGCACCGCACCGCGCATGACCGGCGTCGTCTCGATCTGCACCCGCGCGCGGCCGCGACTGGCTACCAGCCGGGTGACCGCCCCGCCTTCGCCCGCTGAAGCTTGCACCTGCAATTGCAAAGGCCGGGCGCGCATCGCGTCGCCCAGTCGTCCGAGTGCTTCGGCGATCAGCTTCGCATCCTCGGCATAGTCGTGCACCGGCAGCCAGGCCAGGTCGATGTCCACCGACAGGCGCGGCAGGTCATGCTCGAACAGGTTGATGGCGGTGCCGCCCTTGAGCGCGAAGCGCGGCTCCTGGGCCAGCACCGGCAGGATCTCGACCAGCAGCCGCACACGGTCGGTGTAGCGCCGATCCCACCGATCAAGCCAGGTGCTCATCGAGGTCTCCTGGCAAGGTGATCTGGTAGGCCGGATGCAGGCGCCCGCCGGGCACCAGCGCACGCTTGCCCCGGCCCAGATCGACGCCATCCAACGGCGCATGCGCCAGCCACGCATGCCGATGGCGATCGGCCAGCGCCAGGAACAGCCGCTTGGCCTTGATGCTGCGGTAGTGACGCAGCAGCAAGCCGACGCGCTGCGGGCGCAGCGTGGTCATGGCCTGCATCAGCGCATCGGCCTCATAGACCCCTGCCGCACTCGATACGCCATCGCACAACTCCAGCATGGCCCGCTCGGGCGTCGAGCACACCAGGGCATCGACACCAGGCGTAGCGGGATGCCAGGCCAGACCCACCTTGGATAGCGCCGTCTCGGAGACTTCCGCCGTGAAGGACACGGCCGGCAGATCGAACGGCCCTTTGCCCTGGTACTCGACGCGCTGCTCCATGGATAGTTTGCCGACCCAGCCCGGCGGAGCTGCTGGCCCGTAAAGCGTGATCGTCCCGGCATCGCCCAAACGCAAGTAGTGCTCGTGCCCTTGCAGAGCCAGAGCAAAGCGTCCCCCGACATGCAGTGGCATGCCCTCCCCGACCTGCAGGCTGCGGACCACCCCATCCCATTGCAGCCGCCCGCCCGCGCGCATGTACACGCCGCGCGCCGGCGACACCAGCCAGCCGCTGCCGACATAGCGCGCGACCAGACTGTTGGAGTAGTCATGCGCGCGCAGCCAGCGGCTGGACACCAGGCGCGTATCGCCCAGTTCGGCCAGCAAACGGTTCAATTTTCCTGAATTTTGAGCATCCATAGTGCTCAAAATATCATATTTATAAACCACCACCAAGGACGATAAGTTTGAAAATTCAGGGAAAGGATCATCCAGAGTGATCTTCTTTGGAAAAATGCAAACCCGAGGCTACCCGCCCGAAGCCATTCCCGGCACTTCAGGCGTAAGGCTGGAAGTCGTTGTTGTCGCGGCTAATCAATTGCATCAGCTTGGGATGTATGAAGAGCTTTTCCTTGCCAACCTGCATTTCGCGCAGCACACCTAGGCTGGCCAAGTCGTGCAGGTAGCGCGAGGCAGCCTGGCGTTGGGCAATTCCTTTTTCCACCAGGTTGCCGATGCGGCAATAGGGCTGTTCAAAGATGACATCCACCAATTCGCGGGTGTAGATCTTGGGCAGGCGTGTGCGCACGTACTCGGTGGTGTGTTCGGCCAGCCCGCGAATGGCCGCGATCTTCCCTGTGGTCCATTTGGACGTATCGGCGACGGCCTGCAGCATGAACAGCAGCCAGGGTTCCCAGGCGCCATCTCGCGTCACACTGAGCAGCAGGCGGTAGTAGTCGGCCTTGTGGGCAATCACATGGCGACTGAGATACAGGATAGGCAGATTCAGCAGCTCTTCCTGGATAAGGTAGAGGATATTGATCACGCGGCCGGTACGGCCGTTGCCGTCGGTGAATGGGTGGATGGCCTCGAACTGGTAGTGGCCCACGGCCATGCGGATCAGCGGATCCAGGTCGACCTGGTTGTGCAGGAAGCGCTCCCAGTTGGCCAGCATGTCACGCAAGCGGGCCTCGCCTTCGGGCGGGGTGTAGACCACCTCCCCCGTGCGGTCGTTGGCGAGTTGCGTGCCCGGGGTGTGGCGGATGTCCATGTCCACCCCCTTGAGGGTGCGGCAGACATCCACGGCGGTGGTGGTACACAACGGTCGCGCCTTGAGCGACTGAAAGCCTTGGTGCAGCGCAGTGCGGTAACGCAGCGCCTCCTTGGTGGCAGGATCGGCGTTGTCGTGGCCCTGCGCGTACTGGAACAGTTGGTCGGTGGTGGTGACGATGTTCTCGATTTCCGAGCTGTCCTTGGCCTCCAGCAACGGAATGGTATTGATCAGCATCGCCTGGTTGGGAATCAACTCGGCCGCCTGCTTGAGTTCGGCCAACGCGGCACGGGCCTCGATACAGGCCTTGAGCACGGGCCGGGTCTCCAGTTCCTGCGCCGGGGGGAGCGCTGGTAGTTGGTTGTGAGGCTGCTCTGGATGCCAGGCAAGTGCAATATCATTCATGATGCAAAAATACCATTTTGACGACACGTTCTCAGCTTATGTCGCTGCTGGCGACACGTCAACGAGTCATGTTCTTATTTCATCGAAATAGCGACACCTAAGGTGCTCATGTCGTTCTTGATGACATGAGCGCCTCACCATGTCCCCAAATCACAGATTTAAAACATCAGACCGTAGGACTCAGGACCGGCACGGTCACGTCCTCCGGCACCAGCTTCGGCACATGCGTGCGCCCATCGATCCACGCCTCCACCATGTCGGCCCACTCCTGGAGCATGTGCCGCCGCGGCCCGGCGTACTCGGCCTTGTTGTAGACCGACCGCGACGTCCGCTGTCTTCTTCGTGCGCCAGGCACTTCTCGATCCAGTCTGCGTTGAAGCCCACCTCGTTGAGCAGCGTGGACGCGGTGCGCCGCAGGTCGTGCACCGTGAAAGGCTCCAACGGCAACTCGGCTTCCTTCGCGCGTGAACCAATGAGCTGGGTCACCCGGTTGAGCGTTGCATGGGACATGCACCGGTCGGGGTCATAGCGCGACGGCAAAACGAACCGTGAGCCCGCTGCGCAGGTGTGCAAGGCTACGAAGATGTCCATCGCCTGCCGCGACAGGTAGACCACGTGCGGCGTGCGCCCCTTCATCCGCACCTTCGGAATCGTCCAGGTGGCGTTCTCGAAATCCACCTCGCTCCAGGTCGCCTCGACCAGTTCGCTCTTGCGCACCATCGTCAGCAGGATCAGGCGCAAGGCCAACCGGATGGTCGGATAAGCCGCGATAGTCTCCAGTTGGTGGAAGGCCAACCGGATCTCGGCTGGCGAAAGCGCCCGGTCCTTGGGAACGAAGGTCGCGATCGAAGCCGCCTTCACGTCGTCGGCCGGGTTGGTAAGCCGCTCGCCATGCAGGATGGCGAAGGCATAGACCTGCTTTACGATGTCGCGGACGTGGATGGCCGTGGCCGGTGCGCCGCGCGCCTTTACCTTGTTGTACAGCGCCCGCAGGTCGTCGGGGGTGACTTCCTTCAGCTTCCGGTTCTGGAAGACCGGCAGGATGTCACGGTCGATGATGTGCTTGCGCATCGCCCGCGTGCTGTCGGCCATGCGGGCATCGGCCAGCCAGCGTTCCGTCATCTGGCCGAAGGTCTTGGCGGCCGTCAGCCTCCGCTTGGCCCGCTGCTTCTCCAGCGCCGGGGAAAGGCCCTGATCGACCGAGCGCTTGGCGTCGAGCAGCCGCTCTCGCTCCATGGCCAGCGACATACCGGCCGGCCCGTACCGTCCGAGGGTCAGCGTCTCGCGGCGCCCGTTGAGACGGTAGTCGTAGCGGAAGGTGATGGTACCGGCGGTCGATACCGCCACGTACATGCCATCGCGGTCAAAAACCTTATAAATCTTGGACTTAGGCTTGAGATTGCGCAGTGCTGTGTCGGTGAGCATTGAGGGTGTTCCTCCTGTTCGTGACGGCTTTTACCGTCAGGGACCTGGAGACCCGTTGATGCTCGGAAAGCCGCATGAAATAAGCTTTCCTCAGGAGTTTTTTTACCGTCAAAGACCGGTTCGGTCTAAATAGTAAACAGGAAGGTCTGGATCCGACCTCCGGGGGCGTACCGTCAGTTCTGTCGCCGACCCGTTCTGCTGGCCGGCGATAGCCACCGATAGAAAACGCAACTTATACTTTTAAAATCAACAAGTTAAGTCACCCCTACCGATACCTGGCGATAGCCCCCGAAAGACGCTCCGTCATTCCCACTCGATCGTCGCCGGCGGTTTGCTGGACACGTCGTACACCACACGGTTGATGCCGCGGACTTCGTTGATGATGCGTGATGAGACACGGGCCAGCAGCGGGTGCGGCAGGGGTGCCCAGTCGGCGGTCATGAAATCGAAGGTTTGCACCGCGCGCAGGGCAACTACGTATTCGTAGGTGCGGCCGTCGCCCATGACGCCTACGGATTTGACCGGCAGGAAGACGGCGAAGGCCTGGGAGGTCAGGTCGTACCAGCTCAGGTCGCTGGCCGGGTCTTTGGTGTTGCGCAATTCTTCGATGAAGATGGCATCGGCGCGGCGCAGGAGTTCGGCGTACTCGTGTTTGACTTCGCCCAGGATACGCACGCCCAGGCCCGGGCCGGGGAAGGGATGGCGGTAGACCATCTGCGGCGGCAGGCCGAGAGCGACGCCCAGCTCACGCACTTCGTCTTTGAAGAGTTCGCGCAGGGGCTCGAGCAGTTGCAGGTTGAGGGTATCCGGCAGACCGCCGACGTTGTGATGCGATTTGATCGCAGCGGCTTTGCCGGTCTTGGCACCCGCCGATTCGATGACGTCAGGGTAGATGGTTCCCTGAGCCAGCCATTTGGCGCCTTTGAGCTTGCCGGCTTCGACCTGGAAGACTTCGACGAACTCGCGGCCGATGATTTTGCGCTTGGCTTCGGGGTCGGCAACGCCGGCCAGTTTGCCCATGAACTGGTCGGTGGCATCGACGTGAATGATTTTCACGCCCATGTTGTCGGCGAAGGTCTGCATGACTTGCTGGCCTTCGTTCAGGCGCAGCAAGCCGTGGTCGACAAACACGCAGGTGAGTTTGTCACCGATGGCACGATGGATGAGCGCGGCCGCCACGGACGAGTCGACGCCGCCGGACAGGCCGAGGATGACTTCATCGCTGCCGACTTGTTCGCGAATGCGCGCGACGGCTTCGGAGATGTAGTCGGGCATGTTCCAGTCACCTTCGCAGCCGCAGATTTCGCGCACGAAGCGCGAAATCATGGCCTTGCCTTGGACGGTGTGGGTGACTTCGGGGTGGAACTGCACTGCGTAATAGCCGCGCGCTTCGTCGGCCATGCCGGCGATGGGGCAGGACGGCGTGGAGGCCATGAGGCTAAAGCCCGGTGGCAGTTCGGTGACTTTGTCGCCGTGGCTCATCCAGACTTTGAAGCGGTCCTGGCCGGCGTCGTCCTGGAAATCGGCCAGGCCCGCCAGCAACTTGGTGCTGCCGTGCGCGGAGACTTCGGCATAGCCGAATTCGCGGTGGTCGCTGAAGCTGACTTTGCCGCCGAGTTGCTGCGCCATGGCTTGCATGCCATAGCAGATGCCCAATACGGGCAGGCCCTGCTCGAAGACCGAGGCCGGCACGCGCATGGAACCTTCTTCGTAGGCCGATGCGTGGCTGCCGGACAGGATGATGCCTTTGAGCCCCTGGGCAGCCTGTTCGCGCACGAAGGCGTCGTCCACGTCGCCGGGGTGGATTTCAGAGTAGACGCCAGCTTCGCGTACGCGGCGGGCGATCAGTTGGGTGACTTGCGAACCGTAGTCGAGAATGAGGATGCGCTGATGCATGGTGACTCTGCCGGTTGGAAATAAAAGCGCACCGGCCAGAACGTTTCAGGGTTCTGCCGGTGCGCGATGCATTGCGGGGTTGACGATCCGGGGATCAGTCGGCGCGATAGTTAGGCGCCTCCTTGGTGATCTGGACGTCGTGGACGTGCGATTCACGCACACCCGCCGAAGTGATCTCGACGAAGTGCGTTTTGGTACGCATGTCGTCGATGGTGGCGCAACCGCAATACCCCATGGAGGCGCGGATGCCGCCGACCAGCTGATAAATGATAGCCAGCACGCTGCCTTTGTAGGGCACGCGGCCTTCGATGCCTTCGGGCACGAGCTTGTCGGCGTTGTTGGCCGGATCCTGGAAGTAGCGGTCGGCCGAGCCATCGGCCATGGCGCCCAGGCTGCCCATGCCGCGGTACGACTTGTACGAACGGCCCTGGAAGAGCACGACTTCGCCGGGCGCTTCTTCGGTACCGGCGAACATGCCGCCCATCATGCAGGAAAAGGCGCCTGCTGCCAGGGCCTTGGCCACGTCACCCGAGTACCGGATGCCACCGTCGGCGATAAGAGGCACACCGGTGCCTTCGAGCGCCTTGGCCACATCGGAGATGGCGGTGATCTGCGGCACGCCTACGCCAGCCACAATACGGGTGGTGCAGATCGATCCAGGGCCGATACCGACTTTGACGCCGTCGGCGCCAGCCTCGACCAATGCCAGCGCCGCAGCCGCAGTGGCAATGTTGCCGCCGATGACTTCGACCTTGGGGAAATTCTGCTTGACCCACCGCACGCGCTCGATCACGCCCGACGAATGTCCGTGCGCGGTATCGACGATGATGACGTCGACACCGGCGGCCACGAGTTTTTCGACACGCTCTTCGGTGCCGGCACCCACGCCGACGGCCGCGCCCACGCGCAACTGGCCCTGGGCGTCCTTGCAGGCATAGGGATGCTCAGTATTTTTGACGATGTCCTTGACCGTCGCCAGGCCACGCAGCTCGAAACCATCGTTGACGATGAGCACGCGCTCGAGGCGATGCTTGTGCATCAGGGTCTGGGCTTCGTCCAGCGTGGCGCCTTCATGCATGGTGACCAGGCGGTCGCGCGGGGTCATGACGTTGCGCAGCGGCTGATCCAGGCGGTCTTCGAAGCGCAGATCACGGTTGGTGACGATGCCGACCAGTTTGCCGCCCTCGACCACGGGCAGGCCCGAGATGCCATGCTGGCGCTGCAAGGCGATGGCGTCGCGCACTTTCATGTCGGGCGTGACCGTGACCGGATCGATCACGATGCCGAACTCGTGGCGCTTGACGCGTGCGACTTCGCGAGCCTGGTCGTCGGCGCTGAGATTCTTGTGAATGATGCCTATCCCGCCCTCTTGCGCCATGGCGATGGCCAGGCGCGACTCGGTCACGGTGTCCATGGCGGCAGACACAAGCGGAATATTGAGGGTGATATTACGGGTAAGGCGGGTGCTGAGCGAAGTGTCGCGCGGCAACACTTCGGAATACGCAGGCACCAACAACACGTCGTCGAAGGTGAGCGCTTTTTGGACGAGACGCATGGGGAACTCCGGGCGCAAAGCAAGATTATACGCCGATCAGCCACCGTGACTAGGTGTTAGCCCTAGGTTTTTCCCGTAATGTGGTGTAGACGTCAAGGGCCAAGCGTCGGATCTTGCCGGCAGGGCTTGTGGTCCGAACACGACATTTATACCCGGGCTTTATTGACATCCACACCCGGGCCTGCCCATACTGGCGAAACTATTTTTACCCGGGTACATGTATGACGCAGCAGTTCACGGCGTTTGATGGCATGCGCCGCGTGGCACAAGGCAGCTTGGCCGAGGTGGCACTGGCGTTGCACGACAGGCCGAAAGGCCAGGTGCTGGTGTTCAACGATCACACCGGCCGCCAGATCGATCTGGATCCACGGCTGACCGCAACCAGCGCCACGTTTGCCCCCCTCGCCCTGGCCGATCCGGCCCAAGAAGGCGCAGCGTTTGGCCGAGGCCGTGGCAGGCCGCGCTTGGGGGTGGTCGCCCGCGAGGTCACGCTCCTGCCGCGCCACTGGGATTGGCTGGCGCAACAACCCGGCGGCGCGTCGGTGACGCTGCGCAAGCTGGTCGAAGAAGCCCGCAAGCGGGATAAGGGTGTCAGCGATCGGCGCGAACGCCAGGACGCCACCTATCATTTTCTGCACGCCGTAGCGGGCAATCTGCCCGCCTATGAAGAGGCGCTTCGCGGCCTGTATGCCGGCGACCGCGCCGCGCTGGTGGCCTGCATGCAAGGTTGGCCACCGGATATCGTGGACTACGCGCTCGCCTTGCATGACAGGGATTGAGCGACCAGAGAGCACGACGACACGCCGCAAGGCGTGTTTTTTTTGGCAGCACTTCAGCATGTTCAGTATATCTTAAGATATATATCTTAAGATATATTAATGGCATCATCCTGCTTTCTGGCCCTTACCCAATGAAGGAGGCCCTTATGCGCCACCCTGCACCCGGCCGCGGCGAGCCCGGCGAGGCTGACATGACCCGAGGCCGCAAGGTCAGCGCCGAAGACCTGCAACTCATCCTGCTTGCCCTGCTCGAGCTCAACCCCAGCCATGGCTATGAGCTCATCAAGGCGATAGGCGCACTGAGCAAAGCCTATTACACGCCCAGTCCGGGCATGGTCTACCCCGCGCTCACCTATCTCGAAGAACTGGGTCTGGTGACCGTAGAACCCCAAGGCAGCAAAAAGCGCTATCACCTCACCACCGATGGCCTGGCGCATCTGTCAGCCAACCGTGCACAGGCAGAACTCCTGCTCGAAAGGTTGCGTCACATCGGCCGCAAAATGGAATGGATGCGCCAGGCCTGGAGCGCCGAACCGCGGCAGACGGGCCCGCAAGGTGAAGATCTCGCTACGGGATGGGTGCCGGAGTTCGTCGAAGCGCGGCAGGCCCTGCGCCAGGCACTGTTGCTCAAAAGCGGAGCCAGCCCGGCCGAGCAGCGCCGCGTCGCGGCCATCTTGCGGCGTACCGCCCAAGAGATCGACCACCCACCCTGTTCTCGATAGACCCGTATTCGATTTCCGTAAGGAGTTCCCATGACCCGCCCCAACCTGCACGTCGAGCGCGTGCGCCACACCCTGAAACTGCGGCAGCTCACCGTCAGCCGCGTCGAACATCTGGCTGCCGGCCTGCTGGCGCGCATCACATTCTCGGGCGAAGACCTGCATGATTTTGTCTCCGCCTCGTTTGATGACCACGTCAAAGTGTTCTTTCCTTCCGTGCCCGGCCAGGCCGTGGTGCTGCCGGAAGTCGGTACGGATGGCGTGCGCTTTGCCGAAGGTCAACCACGGCCGGCCGCGCGCGATTACACGCCGCGCCACTTCAACCGCGACACCGGCGAACTGGTGTTGGACTTCGTGTTGCATGGAGAAGGCCCCGCCGGCAGTTGGGCCGCTCAGGCGCAAGTGGGCCAGCAACTGGCCATCGGCGGGCCACGTGGCTCGTTCGTGGTGCCCCCAGAGTTTGACTGGCATGTGCTCATCGGTGACGAAACCGCCCTGCCCGCCATTGCCCGCCGCCTTGAAGAGCTGCCTGCCAGCACACAAGCCCTGGTCCTGATGGAAGTCCCTTCGCACACCAACCAATTGCCGTTGACGTCGGCAGCCCGCCTGCAAGTACGTTGGCTGGCGCGGGATGCGGGGGATCCGAGCCTGGCCGACGCTGCCGCGGCGCTGCAACTGCCCGCCGGAGAAGGCTATATGTGGGTGGCCGCCGAGTCCGCCATCGCCAAGGCGGTACGTACCCGCATGGTCGAGCAGCACGGCATCGACAAAAACCGCATCCGAGCCGCGAGCTACTGGAAGCGCGGCGCCGTGGCCGTGCACGAATCCCACGACGATTGAGCGTGGCGCTCGGCGCAGGCCCTCGATACCCGGGTTATTACTAGCCCGGGTATTTGCTTATGCCCTTTAAGTATTTGTATTGCGCATACTAAGCGCGTAAGAATTCGCTTAAAGCATAAAAGCAATGTCATGGAATTACGCCAACTCGAGGCCTTTGCCGCTGTCATGAGCAGCGGCAGTATTACTGCCGCAGGCCGGCTGCTGGGCCGCTCGCAACCCTCCATCACCCGTTCCATCCAGGAGCTCGAGGCGGAAATCGGCTACCCGCTGTTTTTGCGCAGCGGGCCGCGCGTCACGCCAACCGAACAGGGTTTCCTGTTGTACGAAGATGTGGCGCATGCGCTGTCCAGCCTGCGACATATCCAGACGCGGGCACACGACATCGCCCAGGGCAAGCAGCAGCCCTTGCGCCTGGCGGCGACCTCCGCACTGGCGGCTGGGTTGCTGCCCCACGCCATCGCGCGCGCCGAGGCCAATTACGGCGTGCGCGCCATGCAGGTGCGCAGCGTCTCGCCCGAACAGGTTCTGCACGCCGTACTGACGGGTTCGGCGCAACTGGGGTTGACCAGTTTGCCGTTGGAGCACCGCGGGTTGGACGTGCATTGGATAGGCCAGGCCGCCTGCGTGGTGGCGCTGCCCGACGTCGATCCCTTGGCGCAGCACGCTACCGTGCCCGTGGCGGCACTGGCCGGACGGCGTTTCATTACGCTGGCCAACCCCTATCGTTTGCGCGGACGCCTGGACCGTGCACTGGCCCAGGCTGCCGCCGGCCTGATCGAGAGCAATTCTTCGTTGAACGCCCTGGCCGCCGTACGCGCCGGGCTGGGCGTGGCGATTCTCGAGCCCGTCTCGGCGCTAGGTCTGCCCGTGCAGGGCGTGGCCATACGCGCCATTGACCAGAACATCCCATTCTTTTTCGGCGTGGTCACGCCGCAGTCCACCCCCATCGCACCGACCGTCGCGGCGATGGCCGAGGCGCTGGCGCAGACCGCCGCCACGCTGCTGCCCGGCTTTATCCGCCATGAGGCCAGCGCCCACGCCGGATTGCTACACAGCATCCACGGCAAAGACGATTTTTCGACGGACCCGATATGAGTTTTTCTATTGCCCACCCACCGTTAGGCCTGACCGAGCTGGAGGCACGGCTACGTCAGGATCTGGCCTGGCTCGATCTACCTGCCCGCGACTGGGTACCTGCCCGCCAGTCGGAGGGACACACGCTTTTCGAGGTGGTGATCATTGGGGCCGGCATGGCCGGCATGGCCGCCTGTGCTGCCCTCAAGCAACATGGCGTGCGCGCGGTCTGCCTGGACCGCTCGCCTCAGGGCTGCGAGGGGCCTTGGGCGACCACGGCCCGCATGCAGACGCTGCGCTCACCCAAGCAGCTGACCGGCCCGGCGCTGGGCTTGCCCGCGCTGACCTTCCGCGCATGGTTCGAGGCCCAATATGGTGCCACCGCCTGGCAAGCGCTGGACAAGATCCCGCGCCTGCAATGGATGGACTACCTGCGCTGGTACCGCCGCGTGCTGGAGCTGGACATACGCAACGACCACCGGGTCGCCGCCGTGTTGCCGCGCCCCGATGGCGTCGTGGAGCTGGCCGTAGAAAGCCCTCAAGGCGTGCAGCAGATGCTGGCGCGCCACGTGGTGGTGGCGACTGGCCGTGACGGGTTGGGCGGGCCAGCACTGCCCGCCTTCGCGCAGCGCCTGCCGCGCGCGTGCTGGGCGCATTCTTCCGATGCCATGGACTACCAAACGCTGGCTGGCAAGCGTGTCGCGGTCATTGGTGCGGGCGCCTCGGCCATGGATAGCGCCGCCACCGCACTCGAAGCCGGTGCGGTCAGCGTGGATATGCTCATCCGCCGTGACGACATCCCGCGTGTGAACAAGGGCAAAGGCGCTGGCAACCCCGGGCTGACGCATGGCCATCTATCCCTGCCCGACGAATGGAAGTGGCGCTTCCGGCATTACATCAACACGCAGCAGGTGCCGCCACCCCGCGGCAGCACCTTGCGCGTGTCGCAGCATGCCAACGCCCGCTTCAACCTTGGCTGCCCCATTGTCGACGTCCATGCCGACGTCAGCGGTATACATCTGACCACGCCCAAAGGTGTGTTCGAGGTGGACTTCGTCATTTTCTCCACCGGCTTCAAGCTTGACTGGCAGGCCCACCCCGAATTCGCCGCCATCGCACCGCATATTCGTCTGTGGGGCGACCGCTATCAGCCGGCCCCGGGTGCCGAAGACCAGGAACTGCAGGACTCGCCCGATCTCGGCCCCGTCTTCGAGTTCCAGGAAAAGTCACCGGGCGCCTGTCCAGGCCTGGAACGCGTGCACTGCTTTTGCTACTCAGCCGCCTTGTCACACGGCAGTGTGTCGGGAGACATTCCCGCCGTCAGTGAGGGCGCGCGCCGGCTGGCGCAGGGCATCGCGGGGCAGTTCTATGCCGAGGATGTGGAGCACCACTTCGCCAACATGCTGGCGTATGCCGAGCCGGAAGTCTTCGGCGACGAGTGGACGGCGGCCCCGCCGCCAGGAGCCCGCTCATGACACTGTGGTTTTTGCGCCGCCTGGCCCAAGCGGTGGTGGTCGTGCTGCTGATGACCCTCATCGTCTTCGTCGGCCTGCATGCGATTGGCAACCCGGTCGACATCCTGATCGGCCAGGACGTCGACCAAGTCGATCGCGCCCGCATCATCGCCGAGCTGGGCCTGGACCAGCCACTGTGGCGGCAATACCTGGCCTTTTTGAACGGCGCGCTGCACGGCAACCTGGGCAACAGCTTTGTCTACAACATTCCGGCCGTGCAACTCATTCTGCAACGCATGCCAGCCACGCTGGAGCTTGCTTTTGCCGCGCTGTTTCTGGCGGTGCTGATCGGAGTGCCGCTAGGCCTGTATGCCGGCCTGTACCCCGAGCATCCCGTCTCCAAAGCCATCATGACGGGCAGCATCGTGGGGTTTTCTCTGCCGACCTTCTGGGTCGGGCTGATGCTCATCATGGCGTTTAGCGTCTCCCTGGGCTGGCTGCCCGCCAGCGGCCGGGACCAGACGGTGGAGGTCGCCGGCGCACAGTGGTCGTGGCTGACGGCAGACGGCTTGCGGCATCTGCTGCTGCCTGCCATCAATCTGTCGCTCTTCAAGATGTCGCTCGTCATTCGCCTGACCCGGGCGGGTGTACGTGAAGTCCTGCCCCAGGAATTCGTCAAATTCGCACGCGCCAAAGGCTTGTCGCCCATGCGCGTGGTGGTGATGCACATCCTGCGCAACACCATGATCCCGCTGGTCACGGTATTGGGGTTGGAGTTGGGCTCGACCATTGCGTTTGCGGTGGTGACCGAAAGCATCTTCGCCTGGCCAGGTGCCGGCAAACTCATTCTGGACAGCATCAACGCACTGGATCGCCCCGTTATCGTCTCCTACCTGGTGGTCGTGGTGTACCTGTTCGTCATGCTCAATCTCATCGTGGACATTCTGTACAAGATGCTCGACCCGCGAGTCAGGCTGGAGGGCGCGCAATGACTCAGACGCTTGCTCCCGCGCTCAAGCGCGAATCGCCCTGGCGGCGCAATGCGGCCGAGTTCTTCGCCTCCAGGACCGCCGTGTTCGGGCTGGTGGTAACGGTACTGCTCTTTCTGGCTGCGGCGCTGGTGACCTGCTCCCCGTGATTAGTACGAAATCGATGTAGAGTCCGTTCCCAAAGGAATGGCAATGAAGAAACGATTTACGGAAGAGCAAATCATCGGCGTGCTCAAGGAAGCCGATGCAGGTGCCAAGCCCGCAGAGTTGTGCCGCAAGCACGGAATCTCCGAGGCAACGTACTACAACTGGAAGGCGAAGTTCGGTGGCATGACGGTGTCGGACGCTCAGAGGCTCAAGGAGCTGGAGCAGGAGAACAACAAGCTCAAGAAGCTGTTGGCCGAGTCGATGCTGGACAAGGCGGCGCTTCAGGATCTGCTAAGCCGAAAGTAGTCAGCCCGCAGGCCAAACGCGAGGCGGTCAGGACATTAATGACCGAGCGCAGCATGGGTGTTACCCGGGCCTGTGGGCTGGTAGGAATTTCGCGGTCGCTGTTTGCCTACGAGAGCACACGCTCAGGCGATGCTGCGCTGACCGAGCGCATGAAAGAGATGGCAGTGGCGAAACGACGCTACGGCTATCGGAGGATCCATGTGCTCTTACGTCGCGAAGGCTGGCAAGCAAATCACAAGCGAATCTGGCGGCTGTACAGTCTGGCAGGGTTAAGCGTGCGAAAACGAAAGCGTAAGCGAATCGCGGCGACCGAGCGCGTGGTTCGCCCAGCGGCAATCGCGCCGAATCAGAGTTGGTCAATGGACTTTGTGGCCGACGGCCTAGCCTATGGCCGCCGATTCCGCTGTTTGACTATCGTCGATGACTACACTCGCGAATGCCTGGCCATCGAGGTCGATACGTCGTTGCCGGGACTGCGTGTTGCCATGGTGCTGCAACGGCTGGCGGAGATGCGTGGCCTGCCGCGATCTATTACCGTGGACAACGGGCCAGAGTTCGCCGGAAGAGCCTTGGACGCCTGGGGGCCTACCAAGCAGGCGTAAAGCTGTCGTTTATTCGGCCGGGTAAGCCGGTGGAGAACGCTTATATCGAAAGTTTCAACGGCAAGTTCCGCGACGAATGCCTTAACTAGCACTGGTTCTTGTCCCTGCGACAGGCTAAAAGCTTGATCGAAAACTGGCGAGTCGAGTACAACACCGATCGGCCTCACAGCGCGCTCGGATATTTAACGCCGGCGCAATTCGTGCAGGCTCATCAGAAAGAAGGTCTTTTACCCCTGGGCTCTATGTCGGTGCCGTACTAAATCTGGGGGCAGGTCACTGGCTCCCTGGATCACTCCGCAAAATCCCTATGACCTGCTCCAACTGGACGTGCTCGATGCACGCCTGCCGCCCGGCTCGGCCAATGGCATGGACAGCTACAACTACTTATTGGGCACCGATGGCCAGGGCCGCGACCTGTACTCGGCCATTCTGTATGGCTTGCGTATCAGCCTCATCGTAGGCGTGGGTTCGGCGCTGATCGCCGCGGTGATAGGCACCCTGCTTGGCCTGCTTGCCGCGTACGCGGGTGGCAAAACCGACACCATCATCATGCGGTTGGTGGATTTGATTCTGTCGTTTCCGTCGATCCTGGTGGCGATGATGATCCTGGCCTACCTCGGCAAAGGCGTGGGCAATGTCGTCCTGACCCTGGTCATTCTGGAGTGGGCCTATTACGCGCGAACGGCCCGGGGCCAGGCTTTGGTCGAACGACGGCGCGAATATGTCGAAGCCGCCCGCTGCCTGGACATCCCGAACTGGCGCATCATGTTGCGGCACATACTGCCCAACTGCCTGCCGCCGCTCATCGTGATTGCCACGTTGCAGATCGCCCGTGCCATCACCCTGGAGGCCACGCTGAGCTTTTTGGGACTGGGCGTGCCGGTGACCGAGCCGTCGTTGGGTCTGCTGATCGCCAACGGTTTTCAGACGATGCTCTCCGGCCAATACTGGATCAGTTTTTATCCCGGCATCGCGTTGTTGGTCACCATCGTGGCGATCAATCTGGTGGGCGACCGCCTGCGCGATGTGCTCAACCCGAGGACGCACCGATGACCGCCGCCACGCAATCTCTGGCGCCGCTCACGCTGGAGGTGCGCAACCTGCGCACCCACTTCCAGACCCGTGCCGGTACCCTGCCCGCGGTGGACGATGTGTCGTTCCGGCTCGAGCGCGGCAAGATCCTGGGGTTGGTGGGCGAGTCCGGCTCGGGCAAGTCCGTGACGGGGTTTTCGATCATGGGTCTGGTCGCCCCCCCGGGCCGCGTGGTCGATGGCAGCATTCTGTTCCAGGGCTGCGACCTGACGCGGATGCGCCCGCGTGAACTGCGGCAACTGCAAGGCAATCGGATTGCGATGATTTTTCAGGATCCGATGATGACGCTCAATCCCGTCTTGCGCGTCGACGCGCAGATGATCGAGGCCGTGCGCGCCCACACGCGCGTCAGCCACGCTCAGGCGCGCGAGCGTGCCCGCGAGACGCTGGGCATGATGGGGATACCCAGCCCCGAGGAAAGACTGCTGGCGTATCCGCACCAGCTCTCTGGCGGGATGCGTCAGCGCGTAGCCATCGCTATTGCCATGTTGCATCGCCCGGATCTCATCATCGCCGATGAACCCACCACGGCATTGGACGCCACCATCCAGGCTCAAATCCTGTCCGAGGTACAAAAACTCGCTCGCCAACACGGCACCAGTTTGATCTGGATCACTCACGACCTGTCCGTGGTGGCCGGCTTGGCCGACGAGGTCGCCGTCATGTATGCCGGGCGCATCGTCGAGCACGGGCCGGTCGATGCGGTGCTCGATACGCCCATGCATCCCTACACGGCCGGGCTCATCAGCAGCCTGCCCAGCAACAATGTGCGCGGCCAGCGGCTGCGACAGATCCCCGGCATGACACCCAATCTGCTGTCCCTGCCCGAAGGCTGTGCTTTCGCCTCGCGCTGTGAGCGCGTCTCGACCGCCTGTGGGCAGCGCCCCCCGCTGTCCGCACCCGTGACCCAGCGTCTGGTGCGCTGCTTTCACCCCGCGCTGGAGATTGCAGCATGAGCGATGTGGCCACACCTTTGGTAGACCTGCGTGGCGTGAGCAAACGCTTTGGCGAGCGGCGCGAGACAGCCGTGTCACGTGCATTGCAATCCTTGGGACTGTCCCGGCCGCCCGCCGTCACACGCGCCGTGGACAACGTGGACTTGTTGGTGCGCCCGGGCGAAGTCGTGGGCCTGGTCGGCGAGTCCGGTTGCGGCAAATCCACGCTGGGCCGCATCGCGGCAGGCATCATGCCGCCCAGCGATGGAGACGTTCGCGTCAACGGCCGACTGCCTGGCGAGATGAGCCCGCAGGAGGCGCAACGCGCCCGCCTGAAAGTCCAGATGATTTTTCAAGACCCCTACGCCAGCCTGAACCCGCGTCTGCGAGTCGACGAAATCGTGGGCGAGGCCGCCCGCATTCATGGGCTGGTCGATCGCAGCGGCTTTGATGACTACGTCAGCGAAAAATTGCAGCGCGCGGGTCTGGATCCCGCACTGCGCCAGCGTTATCCGCATCAGTTCTCGGGCGGGCAGCGCCAGCGCATCGGCATTGCCCGCGCCCTGGCCGTGCGGCCCGATATGCTGGTCTGCGACGAAGCAGTGGCCGCGCTGGATGTCTCCATCCAGGCGCAGATCCTCAACCTGTTCATGTATCTGCGTGCCGAGCTCGACCTTACCTATCTGTTCATCAGCCACGATCTGGGCGTGGTGGAACACATCTCTGACCGGGTCGTCATCATGTATTTGGGCCGAGTGGTCGAATCGGCCTCGGTCGATGAGGTGTTCCGGCACGCCAATCATCCTTACACCCAGGCACTACTGGCCGAGATTCCACGGCTGGACACCCGCCACAAGACATTTACCGCCATCAAGGGCGAAATCCCCAGCCCTCTGGCGCCGCCTTCGGGCTGTCATTTCCATCCCCGCTGTCCCCACGTCATGCCGCGCTGCAAGAC
Source organism: Bordetella holmesii (assembly GCF_020735985.1). Lineage (NCBI taxonomy): Bacteria > Pseudomonadati > Pseudomonadota > Betaproteobacteria > Burkholderiales > Alcaligenaceae > Bordetella > Bordetella holmesii. Next base: position 1,182,757 of record NZ_CP085973.1, on the reverse strand, counting down.
CGAAGCGCCGCAACTCAAGGGCATCGCCATTGATCATCTGAGCGTCTGTCATCTGAACGATGGACGCTAACCTCCCACACACTTATCAGGACTACGCACCATGAAACGAGTGCTCCTCACCACCCTGGCCGCCGCCCTCGTGGCCGCGGCCGCCCCGGTGTCCGCCGAGAACCTCTCCATCGGGTTCGCCGACCCGTTGTCCTCGCTGGACCCGCAGTTGAACAACCATGCCGGCGACCGCTCGGTGGCCCTGCACTTCTGGGACCTGCTGGTCGAGAACAAATGGAACAAGTTGCAGCCTGGCCTGGCACTGTTCTGGAAGCCCCTGGACAGCACCACGTGGGAATTCAAGCTGCGCCCTGGCGTCAAGTGGCAGGACGGCACGCCGTTTACCGCCGATGACCTGATTTACTCCTACACCCGTGCCCGCGCCGTACCGGGTAGCGTTGCCACCTATGCGGGGTATCTGCGCACCATCGAATCCATGAGCGCACCAGATCCGCTCACCTTCGTGGTCAAGACCAAGACGCCCAATCCCGACCTGCCGCTGAATCTGGCATCGGTGCACGTCGTCAGCAAACACGTGGGTGAGAAGTCCGCCACCGAAGACTACAACTCGGGCAAGGCCATGGTCGGTACGGGTCCGTATAAGTTCGTCTCCTACACACCGGGCGACCGGGTCGTCATGGAGCGCAACGACGATTATTGGGGCGGCAAGCAACCCTGGGACAAGATCAACTATCGCTACATCAACAATGCGGCCGCGCGCAGCGCCGCCCTGCTGGCCGGTGACGTTGACGTCATCGACAAAGTCTCGGTCTCGGATCTGGACAAGCTGAAGCAGGCACCGAACATCTCGGTCTATCCCTACGATGGCCTGCGCGTCATGCTCTTGCAGCCCAACTTCAATCCCGCTCCCAGCCCCTTCATCACCGACAACGCCGGCAAACCGCTGGACAAGAATCCGCTGCTGGATGTGCGCGTGCGCCAAGCCATGAATCTGGCCATCAACCGTCCCGCCATTACCGACCGCATCCTGCAAGGCGCGGCCACCGAGGCCAATCAATGGATGCCCAAGGGTACGTTTGGCTATAACCCCGATATCAAGAACATCCCCTACGACGCCGCACGTGCCAAGAAGCTGCTGGCCGAAGCCGGCTACCCGGACGGCTTCAAACTGACCATGCACGTGCCCAACGATCGCTACCCGCAAGGTGCCGAGACGGCGCAAGCCATCGCACAATTCTGGACGCGCATCGGCATCAAGACCCAGGTCGAGGTCGTGCCATGGGCTGTTTACTCCGGCCGAGCCAATAAGAACGAATATGCCGTAAGCATGCTGGCCTGGGGCAATGGCACCGGCGAAGCCAGCTACGCCCTGGTCAATATCCTGGCCACCGTGTCACCGCAAAAAGGCCTGGGCGCCTCCAACTGGGGCCATTACAGCAACCCCAAGGTCGATGCGGCCCTGGACGCCTCCACGTCCGAGTTTGACGTGGCCAAGCGTGAAGCCATCCTGCGCGACTCGGCCACGATCGTCAGTGATGACGTGGGCATCATCCCCCTCTTTCACTACAAGAACATCTGGGCCGCGCGCAAAGGCCTGAAGGTCGAACCGATGACCAGTGACCGCACGGCCGCCCAGATGGTCAGCAAGGACGCCAAGTAATGGCCGGCCTCAGCCTGTCGATCGAACCAGCCGACGCGCTCATCGATGTGCCGCGGCGCATCGTGGTGCGCGGCGCCCAACCCGGCGCAGAGGTCAGCCTGCAGACCGCAACCTCGCGCGCCGGCGTCACCTGGCGAGCCCAGGCCAGCTTCGTGGCCGATGCCCAGGGCTCGGTGGACACCACCCGCGACGCGCCCATCCGCGGCAGCTATGAGGGCGTCTCGCCCATGGGGCTGATCTGGTCCCAGGCGCCCGAGGTGGCCGGACGCCGCGAGACCTTCAACCAGCCGGTCACCGAAGCGCTTGCCACCGAGGTTCTGGCCAGTACCCAGGACATGCACGCCAGCGGCCATTTCGTGCAGCGTCTGGCAGCCGCCGGCGTGACGCGGCGCGAGGTGCGTGAAGACGGTTTGGTGGGCACGCTTTATCTGCCTGCTGGAGAAGGACCGCATCCCGCCATCATGATTCTCAACGGCTCGGGTGGTGGCATCAATGAGCCGCGCGCCGCACTATATGCGTCGCACGGATACGCAGCCTTTGCCTTGGGCTACTTCAAAGCGCCTGGCCTGTCCGACTACATCTCGAATACACCGCTGGAGTACTTCCAACGCGGCCTGCAATGGCTGCGCCGTGAAGTCCGCCCCGCACACGACTTCGTCGCCCTCAGCGGTCAGTCGCGGGGAGGCGAACTGGTGCTTCTGCTGGGTGCGACGTTTGCTAAAGACGTCTCCGCCGTGATTGCCTATGTGCCTGGCGCGGTGGTTCACAGCGGCCAGAACGCGGCCGACCCCAAGGTGGGCCGCGAAGGCCCGACCTGGCTGCTCGAGGGCAAAGCGTTACCCCACGTCTGGGAGAACAACCGCACAGCCAGCTGGAAGCCTTTCGACGATGGCCCGGCACCGCCTCGCCATGAGCTCGCCTTCCTCACCGCCTTGCAGGATCCGGACGCCGTGGCTCGTGCTCGCATTCCGGTCGAACGCATACAGGGGCCGGTCATGCTCCTGTCGGCCACCGATGACGGTTCCTGGCCATCGTCGCTGTACTCGCGCATGGTGCGCGACAAACTGACCGAAACCGGCCAGCCCCACGATGTTCGCTGGCTGGATTTCGAAAATGGCGGACACCTGATCGTGTTCCCGTATGTGCCCACCACGCAGATGGTCTACGCCCATCCGGTGTCGGGCAAGATCAGCACCAGCGGTGGCAACCCGCGCGATAACGCCCACGCCGATGAGGCGTCCTGGGCGGGCGTGCTGCAGTTCCTGCGCGGCGCCGTGGCGGCCAAGGCTCAAGGAGATACACAATGAATCAGCAAGACCTCGTCGACCGGCTGGTCGGCATTGACGCAGACGATGCGCTCTACACTGTGCGCCATCAGCGCGAGAAAGTCGTCGCCGCCACCCAGGGCAGCCTGGAAGCTTTGTTCGATCCCGCGCTGCCCGGCCTGTCCTTGGTCGAGCGGCTGGCTGTCGCCGTGCATGCCTGCAGGCTGACGCCCTCGCCCGAATTGGCCGACTACTACCAACAACGTCTGGTTGCCGAGAAGGCGGATCCTGCCGTGCTCGACGCACTGGCTCAGGGCGCGCCCCAGGCCGCCGGCGTGCCGCGCCTGGACGCCATGCTGGAGTTCACGCGCAAGCTGATCCAGAACCCGGTCGAGGGCGACCGGGCCGCACTTGAAGCCTTGCCTGCGGCCGGTCTATCCACCTCCGAGGTGGTGACGCTGTCTCAATTGATCGCCTTTCTGTCATATCAGGTGCGCCTGGTCGCGGGCCTGAAGGCCATGAAATCGCTGGAGCACGCTGCATGACTACCCCGATCAAAGCACATGGCTTCACCAATGAAGTCCTCGAATGGAAAGCCTGGCTCGACACGGTGAACGTCGAGCAGGCCACGGCCCAACAGATTGCCGTGCTGGAAGAAAGCCATCCCAAAGCCAAAACCTCCGACTACTATCTGTTCCTGATTCACCAGCCGGAAATCCTGCGCCAACGCTCCACGGCCTTCAACGCCATCATGTATGCGCCGGGCGGGCTGTCGCGCGCAGAACGCGAGCTTGGCGCCACGGTGGTGTCGCGCGTCAATGGTTGCGTCTATTGCGCCTCGGTGCACGCGCAGCGCTTCGAACAATTGGCCAAACGCACTGACGTGATCGCGGAAGTGTTCGAGAATCCGCGCCGAGCCGGCACAACGCCGCGCGAACGCGCCATCGCCGAGTTTTCCGTCAAAATCACCGAGCACTCGGCCGCATTGCAGGCGTCGGATATCCAGGCACTCAAGGATGTAGGCCTGACCGAAGGCGAAATCCTGGATCTGCTGCACGCCGATGCCATCTTCGCCTGGGCCAACCGGCTGATGCTGAATCTGGGCGAACCGGTGTTTGCGCAGCCCTGAACGCACGCCCCAAGGCGCGCGCCACGCCTGCCCACCGGATTTCGGTACACTGCGGGTTTGGTGGCCACGCCTGCCCTCGTTGTACCGATGTCCAAGACTTACGATATCCGCCCCGACCAGTCGGTCGAACTGCTCAAAGCGCTCCACATCCTGACCCGCGACGGCAAGATGAATCAGGATAGCCGGCGCAAGCTCAAGCAGGTCTACCACTTGTTTCAGTTCATCGAGCCGCTGCTGGCTGAGGTGAAGTCGCGCCGTGGCCGGGTCACGCTGGCCGACCATGGCGCGGGCAAGTCGTATTTGGGCTTCATTCTCTACGACCTGTATTTCAAGCAACTGGCCGATGACTCGCACATCTACGGGATAGAGACGCGGGAAGCTTTGGTACAAAGCTCGCAGGACCTGGCGCAACGCGCCGGCTTTGCTGGCATGTCCTTTCTCAATCTGTCGGTGGCCGAGTCCATCGTCTCGCCGCTACTGCCCGAGACCATCGACGTTGTTACCGCCCTGCACGCCTGCAATACGGCGACCGACGACGCCATCCGCTTTGCGCTGACCAAGCGCGCCGACCATATTGTGCTGGTGCCCTGTTGCCAAGCCGAGATCGCCGCCGCCCTGAGACAGAACAAGGGCGCATCGCTGGGTGACGCCGCCGAACTCTGGCGTCATCCGCTTCATACACGCGAATTCGGCAGCCAATTGACCAACGTCCTGCGCTGCCTGCAACTCGAGGCTCACGGCTACCAGGTCAGCGTGACCGAACTGGTCGGCTGGGAGCACTCCATGAAAAACGAACTCATCATCGCGCAGCACAAGCCCGATCGGCCCCGCCGCAAGGCTGCCCAGCGCCTCCATGAGATTCTGGATCGGGTGGGCCTGCCGCAATTGCGCGAGCGCTTTACCGTCCCTGCTGACCTCTGAGTCCAGCATTATGACGATGCTCTTGCGCGCCGCCATGCCGCTGACGGCGGCCGCCATTTCCCTGACCGCGCTGCCCGCCAGGGGCGATGACTGTGGCACGCCACTGGCAGAGTAACGCTATCAAGCCCAGGTCTGCGCGCAAGCCGCGCTGGCCGAGCGCCAGGCCGCGATGTTCGCTCGCTATGACGCGTTGCGCCGGCAACTGCCCGACGATGAAGCCGCCTCTCTGGCCAACGACCAAGACAAGTGGCAGGGCTACATCGAGGCCGACTGCGCGGTGTATGCCGATATGGCTGGGCGCGACAATGATGCCTGGCGCCTGACTTGGGGCGAAGTCGCCCTGGCCTCATGCCGGGCCGACATGATCGCCGCCCGCGAGGACAGACTACGCCAGTACCAGGCCCTCATCGCACGCCGCAGCGCGCAACGCGCGTCCATCCTCGCGCCCTGAGGGGTTCGTTCAGTGGGTGCCCTTGTCGCTGCCCTCATCCATCAGGCGCTGCCAGCCATCGTGACCCAGAGCGCGCATCGTTTCGATGTTCTTCTCATAAATCTCGGCGGCGTCCGGAAATGCCTCGACGGCCCGGTCGATGCTTTCTTCGCGCAACAGATGCAAAATGGGATAAGGCGAACGATTGGTGTAGTTCTCAATATCGTCCGGATCGGTCTCGGCGAACTGAAACAAGGGATGGAAGGTGGCGACCTGCAACTCGCCCACCAGTCGCATGCGCTTTAGCATGCCGCTCCGACAACTCTTCGAAGTCGTTGAAATCATAAAAATCGGGTAACGCCTCGGGCAGAATCAACAACGTGGTGTCCACGCTGTCGGGGTCGGTCTGCGATAACAGCAGGAGCTCGGCTTCCAGGTCCTGCAGCACGCCCTCCTCGTCGGTGGCATCGCTGACGGCATAACGGACCTGGCCTTTGACCTGCACAGCCTTGGCGAAAGGACAGAGATTAAGGCCGATGACGGCGCTATCCAGCCAGCGGCGCACTTCGCCGGCAACGGCCTGCGCCGCGGAAGTTTCCAGAATCATACGGACCTCAGGCGCCAGGCATGGCAGCCATGGTCTGCGCCACCGCTGCGGTCAATTTCTTGCCGTAAGGCACGTGCAGAAACTCGTTCGGGCCATGCGCGTTGGACTTGGGCCCCAACACGCCGCACACCATGAACTGCGCCTTGGGAAAACCCTTTTGCAGCATGCTCATCAGTGGAATCGTGCCGCCTTGACCGATATAGCCGCAAGGCGCGCCGTAGTAGTCCTGCGAGGCCAGGTCCAGCGCCTGAGACAACCACGCTGCCGACGACGGTGCGTTCCAGCCGGTTGCCGCGCCCTCGTTAGCGTGGAATATGACCTTCGCGTTATAGGGCGAGTCCGCTTCCAGCAGCGCCTTGATCTCCTGCGACGCGGCGACCGCATCGATAAGCGGCGGCAAGCGCAGCGACAGCTTGAACGCCGTACGCGGACGCAGCACATTACCCGCGCTGGATAAAGGAGGCAGGCCTTCGGCGCCCGTAACCGACAGCGTCGGGCGCCAGGTACGGTTGAGCAGCGCCTGTTCCGGCTCGGTGGTCATGGGCAGCACAAAGCCAGCCTCGGCGCCACAGCTCCAGGGAAAACGCCGCCAGACTTCGTCGCCCAGAATCTGCGCCGTGGCTTTGACCTGATCGATACGATCGGCCGGAATCTCGCAATGCAGGCTCTGCGGCAACAGGCGGCCGGTGCCACTGTCTTCGAGGCGATCGAGCAGATGACGCAGGATACGGAAACTCGAGGGCACCACCCCGCTGGAGTCGCCCGAGTGCACACCCTCGTCCAGTACCTGGACCTCGAGCGTACCGGAGACCATGCCGCGCAACGACGTTGTCATCCAAAGCTGGTCGTAGTTGCCCGCCCCTGAATCCAGACAGACCACCAGTGCCACATTGCCCAGACGATCGCGCAGCGCATCCACATAAGGCAGCAGGTCATAGCTGCCGGACTCCTCACAGGTCTCGACGATGCCCACGCAGCGCGGGCGCGGCACACCCTGTTTGTCCAGCGCCATGATGGCCGTCAATGACGCGTAGATGGCGTAGCCATCGTCCGCGCCGCCGCGGCCATACAACTTGCCGTTTTCGTACTTGGGGGTCCAGGGGCCAAGATCCGAACGCCAGCCCGAGAACTCAGGTTGCTTGTCCAGGTGGCCGTAGAGCAGCACGGTGTCGCCGTTGTCCTTGCGCGTGGCAGGCACATCAAAAAAGATGACGGGGGTGCGGCCAGGCAAACGCACCACTTCCACCGTCATGCCGTGGATCTTCTGCGCCTGCACCCACTGAGCAGCGTCGCGCACCACCCGTTCGATATAGGCGTTTTTTTCCCAATCGGCGTCAAACGCCGGGCTCTTGGCCGGAATGGCGATGTACTCGGTCAGCGCGGGGATAATTTCGGTATCCCATTTGTCATCGACAAAAGCCTGCAAGGCTTTCGGATCCAGAGTGGGAGGCAGGGCGTCGTCAGGGACACGGGCGTTCATGAGCGGTTCTCCGTTTGGGAGCAGGCATAGCGCGAAGCCGTTATTTTAAGCCGCAATCCGTCTGGCCGCGCGTTTCGCCTAGCGGGGCTTGCTCATAAAAAACCCGGCAAGCGGCTGGTGGCCGCTTGCCGGGTTTGCGATAAGAGGATGCAGGAATCAGCCCAACCACACTCGCGCATTGCGGAAAAAGCGCATCCACGGCGTAAACGCGCCGCCGCTGTCTTTCTCGCCCCATTGCTGCGGCGCCCAGGACATCATGACATTACGCGTCACGCGTTCGGGATGCGGCATCAGCACGGTGAAGCGGCCATCGGCCGTGGTCACCGAGGTCAGGCCTTGCGGACTGCCGTTAGGGTTAAAGGGATAGACCTCGGTAGGCTTGCCGTGATTGTCGATGTAGCGGGCCGACGCCAGAACGCGGCTGGCATCGCCTTGCTGCGAGAAGTCGGCATAGCCTTCGCCGTGGGCCACCGCCACCGGGATGCGCGCGCCTTCCATGCCGGCAAAAAAGATGGAGGGCGATGCCTGCACTTCCACCAGGGACAGACGCGCCTCGTACTTCTCGGATTGATTGCGCGTAAAGCGCGGCCAGAACTCGGCTCCGGGGATCATGGGCGCCAGTGCAGCCATCATCTGGCAACCGTTGCACACGCCCAAACCAAAGGTATCCGGACGGGCAAAGTAAGCGGCAAACTGATCCGACAGCTTGCTGTTAAAGCGGATGGTACGGGCCCAGCCCTCGCCGGCGCCCAGCACATCGCCATAGCTGAAGCCGCCCACTGCAACCAGGCCCTGCATGCCGGCCAGGTCGATGCGGCCAGACAGCAGATCGGTCATGTGTACGTCGACCGCCTCGAAACCCGACGTATCGAAGGCCCAGGCCATTTCAACCTGGCTATTGCAACCTTGCTCGCGCAAGATGGCTACCCGCGGACGCTTGCCCGTGGCGATGAACGGAGCCGCGACATCTTCCTGCGGATTGAAGGCGACACGCGGCGACAGGCCGGGATCGGTCGTGTCGTTCCAGACATCGAGTTCGGCCTGCGCGCAAGCGGGATTGTCGCGGCGCGCCATGATGCGGTAGCTGACCTCGCTCCAGGCGCGGCCCAATTCGGCGCGCGGTTGGCCCCAGATCTTCTTGCCATCGCGGAAAAACTCAATCTCGTCGCCACCGTTGAGACCACCGATGACATGCGAATGCGCTGACAGACCCGCGCCGCGCAGCACCTGCATGACGGCATCGCGCTCAGAGGCGGAAACCTGAATGACCGCGCCGGCCTCTTCGGAGAACAGGGCCTTGAGCGTGAGTTCATCGCGCTGCACGGCCACCTGCTCGGGGCGGATCTTGTAGTCGCCCCAATCGGCCGACTGCGGATCGAAGGTCAGCATGTCGAGATTGACCGACACCCCCGTACGGCCGGCAAAGGCCATCTCGGCGATCGTGGCAAACAGGCCACCGTCGGAGCGATCATGGTAGGCCAGAATGGAGCCAGCCTCGGCCAGCGTGCGGATAGTCACGAAAAACGCACGCAGATCCTGCGGTTGATCGATATCCGGGACGGTCTGGCCCACCTGGTTGTATACCTGCGCGAGAATGGAGCCGCCCATGCGATGGCGGCCGCACCCGAGGTCGATGAAAATCAGCACGCTGTCGCCCGCCTCGCCGCGCAATTGCGGCGTCAGGCTGGCGCGCACGTCCCCCACCAGCGAGAAGGCCGTCACGATGAGCGAGACGGGCGAGATGACCTGCCGCGACTCGCCATCTTCGGCCCAGGTGGTCTTCATGGACAGCGAGTCCTTGCCCACCGGGATGGATAGACCAACGGCCTGGCACAACTCACTGACGGCACTGACGGTGTCATACAGCGCCGCATCTTGGCCCGGCACTCCGCAGGCCGCCATCCAGTTGGCCGACAGCTTGATGTCCTCCATGCGCGCCACATCGGCCGAGGCCAGATTGGTCAGCGCTTCGGCCACCGCCATGCGGCCCGAGGCCGGCGCGTCCAGCATGGCCAGCGGCGTACGCTCACCCATGGACATCGCTTCACCGCGGAACCCTTCGTAGTCGGCCAGCGTGACGGCGGCGTCGGCCACCGGAATCTGCCAGGGACCGACCATCTGGTCACGGCTGGACAACCCGCCCACCGTACGGTCGCCAATGGTGATGAGGAAGCTCTTGTTGGCCACGGTCGGGTGGCGCAGCACGCGATAGGCTGCCTCGGTCAGATCGATACCGGCCAGATCCAGCGGTGCGGACACGCCCGGCAGGCGCTGTACGTCACGCGTCATGCGGGGGGGCTTGCCCAGAATGACATCGATGGGGACATCGACCGGGCGAACCTCGTCGGCACGCTGCGCGCGCACGGCATCCAGGCCCGGCAGGCCTTCGCCATCGACCACGCGCAACTGGCGCTCTTCAGTGGCCACGCCCACGACGGCAAACGGGCAGCGTTCACGCCGGGCGATGGCTTCAAAGCGCGGCAGATCCTGCGGCAAGATGGCAAGCACGTAACGCTCTTGCGATTCATTGCTCCAGATCTCGGCCGGCGACAAGCCGGACTCTTCCAGCGGAACGCGCGTCAAATCAAACGTGGCGCCCCGCCCGGCATCGTTGACCAGCTCGGGGAAGGCATTGGAAAGGCCGCCTGCCCCCACGTCGTGGATAGCCAGAATGGGGTTCTCGGCGCCTTGCTGCCAGCAGCGGTCGATGACTTCCTGGGCACGGCGCTCCAGCTCGGGGTTGCCGCGTTGCACGCTGTCGAAATCCAGTTCGGCCGAATTGCTACCCACACTCATGCTGGAAGCCGCGCCGCCGCCCATGCCGATGCGGAAACCCGGTCCCCCCAATTGCATCAGCAGCGCGCCCGGCGGCAATGGATCCTTGTGGGTCAGGCCAGCATCGATGCTGCCCAGACCACCCGCGATCATGATGGGCTTGTGATAGCCCCAGCGCGTACCACCGGCGGTCTGCTCGAAGCTGCGGAAATAACCCAGCAGATTGGGGCGGCCGAACTCATTGTTAAATGCGGCTCCACCGATGGGGCCATCGATCATGATGGACAGCGGCGAGGCGATCCGATCCGGCAGGCCGTGGTGATCGGCCTCCCAAGATTGCAAGGCGTCGTCAAAGCGCAGGTGCGACACGGTAAAGCCGGTCAGGCCCGCCTTGGGCTTGGAGCCTCGGCCGGTGGCGCCTTCATCGCGAATTTCGCCGCCCGCGCCCGTTGCCGCACCCGGGAAAGGCGCTATTGCGGTGGGGTGATTGTGGGTTTCGACCTTCATGAGCGTATGCATGATCGCATCGCGGCGCACATAGCGCGCGCCTTCGGCGCCCTCGCCTGCCTGACCCGGCAGGCCCGCCTGGAAGCGTTGCGCCGGGCCGCCCTCCATGATGGCAGCGTTGTCCGAATACGCCACGACCGTACCCTGAGGCTGAGCCTTGTGCGTCGCACGGATCATGCCAAACAGCGTGTTGGGCTGCTCCTGGCCATCGATGACCCAGTCGGCGTTGAAAATCTTGTGCCGGCAATGTTCGCTATTGGCCTGGGCGAACATCATCAACTCCACATCGGTGGGGTCGCGATCCAGGTCGCCAAAGGCCTTGGTGAGATAGTCGATCTCGTCTTCCGACAAAGCCAGACCCAGGCTGGTGTTGGCCGCTTCCAGCGCAGCGCGTCCTTCGGCCTTGACCGCCACGGTGCGCATGGGCTTGCCGGCCAGCGGCGTAAACAGCGCCTGGCCATCGAAATCGGCCTGTACGACCGTCTCGGTCATGCGGTCATGCAGGCAATCCGCCGCGCGCGCCAGCATGTCCGCGTCAAAGGACTTGCTGCCAAGCAAACCACGCTCAGGGGTGATGAGGTAACGCACCCCGCGCTCGATGCGGTGCACGCTGTCCAGGCCACAGTTGTGCGCGATGTCGGTGGCCTTGCTGGCCCAGGGCGAAATCGTGCCAAGACGGGGGATGACCAATAGCGCCAGGCCCTTGGCGGCAGGTTCGCCGGCAACGGGCGTGCCGTAATCCAGCAGTTGAACGAGGTGAGTCTGCTGCTCGGCCGACAAAGCCTTGTCGGTTTGCACGAAGTGTTCGTAGCGGGCGGATATGTCCGCCACCGGCAGGCCGGCCTTTTTCAGTTGCGTGAGAAGTCGCTCACGGCGAAATGAGGACAGGACGGAGGAACCGGGCAGATGCTGGACAAGGGACACGATGCGGGCGCCGTAGGGAAGAAAGAGGATCAAAACATGATTTTACCTGCTTGGCGGGGGTAAACCCGGACCAATTCCCAACTCGGGTGAATTAGTGCTCTGCCAGCGAGGTCGGCAGCAGCGTTACAAAATCCCGTTCGGCTCGCCAAACCGGCATGCTGCGATGCAACGTGCGACCCCAACAGGCCCGGGATGTCACGGTGTTCCCTTTCCGTGAATGGCCGATTCAGCCAACCGTCAGCGTCATTTGCTGCCGCGCAACATGTTGCAATCGCCCCGCACCGCGGGAAAACACGAAGACATGCCGGGATTCGGCGACGGTAGGATGCAGCCTCCTCTTACCCACAAGAGCTGCCCAACAGCCTTAGACGCCGTTCGTGATGCACCGCCCCCAAGAAGAGCCGCTCGAACCCATACTCCCGGCAGAAACCGCCCCCCCGGTCAAAGTGCCTCTGGCCATCGAGGACTGGCTGGCCGTGATTCTGCTGGCCGCTCTGGCCCTGATCACCTTCGGCAATGTCCTGGTCCGTTATCTGACCGACCAGTCCTTTGCCTGGACAGAAGAGATTTCCGTTTTTCTGCTGATTGTCCTGACCATGGCCGGCGGCAGCCTGGCGTTTGTACGCAATCATCACATCCGCATCGAAATCCTCGCCGACAACGGCAGCCCCCGGCGCCAGCGCATACTGGGTTTGATCTCCAACGTCTGCGTGCTGTTTTTCTTTGCTTTGCTGACCGTGCTCTCGACGCGGCTGGTCTATGACTGACCTGCCCCCAGATTTAGTACGGCACCGACATAGAGCCCAGGGGTAAAAGACCTTCTTTCTGATGAGCCTGCACGAATTGCGCCGGCGTTAAATATCCGAGCGCGCTGTGAGGCCGATCGGTGTTGTACTCGACTCGCCAGTTTTCGATCAAGCTTTTAGCCTGTCGCAGGGACAAGAACCAGTGCTAGTTAAGGCATTCGTCGCGGAACTTGCCGTTGAAACTTTCGATATAAGCGTTCTCCACCGGCTTACCCGGCCGAATAAACGACAGCTTTACGCCTGCTTGGTAGGCCCCCAGGCGTCCAAGGCTCTTCCGGCGAACTCTGGCCCGTTGTCCACGGTAATAGATCGCGGCAGGCCACGCATCTCCGCCAGCCGTTGCAGCACCATGGCAACACGCAGTCCCGGCAACGACGTATCGACCTCGATGGCCAGGCATTCGCGAGTGTAGTCATCGACGATAGTCAAACAGCGGAATCGGCGGCCATAGGCTAGGCCGTCGGCCACAAAGTCCATTGACCAACTCTGATTCGGCGCGATTGCCGCTGGGCGAACCACGCGCTCGGTCGCCGCGATTCGCTTACGCTTTCGTTTTCGCACGCTTAACCCTGCCAGACTGTACAGCCGCCAGATTCGCTTGTGATTTGCTTGCCAGCCTTCGCGACGTAAGAGCACATGGATCCTCCGATAGCCGTAGCGTCGTTTCGCCACTGCCATCTCTTTCATGCGCTCGGTCAGCGCAGCATCGCCTGAGCGTGTGCTCTCGTAGGCAAACAGCGACCGCGAAATTCCTACCAGCCCACAGGCCCGGGTAACACCCATGCTGCGCTCGGTCATTAATGTCCTGACCGCCTCGCGTTTGGCCTGCGGGCTGACTACTTTCGGCTTAGCAGATCCTGAAGCGCCGCCTTGTCCAGCATCGACTCGGCCAACAGCTTCTTGAGCTTGTTGTTCTCCTGCTCCAGCTCCTTGAGCCTCTGAGCGTCCGACACCGTCATGCCACCGAACTTCGCCTTCCAGTTGTAGTACGTTGCCTCGGAGATTCCGTGCTTGCGGCACAACTCTGCGGGCTTGGCACCTGCATCGGCTTCCTTGAGCACGCCGATGATTTGCTCTTCCGTAAATCGTTTCTTCATTGCCATTCCTTTGGGAACGGACTCTACATCGATTTCGTACTAATCACGGGGAGCAGGTCATGACGAGTTCAGGTTTGAAGAAACCTCTCCGGCCATTGGTCTGCCCACGTGGTGGTACTCGATCTGGTTGCCCATCTTCTCGGCCGGCATCACCCTGCGCGTTCTGGGATCGTTGATTCGTCTAGCGCGCCGGCGCCAGGAGACCGGGCCATGATCGCCACCCTGCTGTTTGTGGTCTTCATCGGGCTGATGGTCATCGGCGTGCCGGTTGGCGTAGCCCTGGGTCTGGCCGGCACCCTGGCCATCGTCCTGTCCAACACCGATGTCGCCTGGTTCGGCCTGCTGGCCGTGCCTCAGAACTTCTACGCCGGCCTGGCGAAGTATCCCCTGTTGGCCATTCCGATGTTCGTGCTGGTCGGATCGATCTTCGATCGCTCGGGCGTGGCCAAGCGGTTGGTGGACTTCGCCATTTCCATCTTTGGCCGCAGCCCCGGCATGCTGCCCATGATATCCATCTTCGTGGCGATGTTTCTGGGCGGTATTTCGGGCTCAGGGCCGGCCTGTGCCGCCGCCGTGGGCGCAGTGATGATCACTGCCATGTCACGTGCAGGCTACCCCAAACCCTATTCGGCCGCCGTCGTGGCTGCCGGCGCGGCCACCGACATTCTCATCCCACCGTCTGTCGCCTTCATCATTTACTCCGTGCTGGTTCCGGAAGCGTCGGTGCCCGCACTCTTTGCCGCCGGCATGGTGCCGGGCATTCTGGCCGGGCTGGCACTCATCGTTCCTGCGGTCTGGATGGCGCGCCGCCACGGTATGGGGCAGTTGGAAGTCAAGCTGCCCCGCCCGCCGTTCTGGCAAAGCCTGCGCGATGTGCTATGGGGTCTGGCCGCGCCGGTTCTCATCCTCGGCGGCATGCGCCTGGGTTGGTTCACGCCGACCGAAGCGGCCGTGGTGGCGGTCTTCTACGGGTTGTTCGTCGGCATGTGCGTACATCGCACGATCAAAGTCAGAGATCTGTTTCCCATTCTGCGCGAGGCGGCCGAATTATCCGCCGTCATCATGATGGTCGTGACGCTGGCAGGCATTTTTGCCTGGGCACTGTCGACGCTGAGCGTCATCGATCCCACCACCAACGCCATCGTGCACTCGGGCCTTGGCGAGTATGGCGTGCTCGCGTTGTTGATCGTGCTGCTGATGACGGTGGGGATGTTCCTGGATGGTATTTCCATCTTCCTGATCTTCGTGCCCCTGCTGATGCCGATCGCAAAAGCCTATGGCTGGGACCCGGTTTGGTTCGGCGTCATCCTCACCTTGAAGGTCGCGCTTGGGCAGTTCACCCCGCCGCTGGCCGTCAACCTGATGGTGTCGTGCCGCATCGCGCGCGTACCGATGGAATCGACCATTCCCTGGGTAATCTGGCTGCTGGCCGGGATGATGGTGGTACTGATAGCTGTCCTGGCTTACCCGCAATTGGCACTCTGGTTGCCGCATCGGCTGGGCTATTGAGCCCGGCCCCATAACAAAGCAAGCACAAACCGAGGAGACTCCATGAAGCTATCCCGTCTTTTGAGCGCGGCCCTGCTGACCGCCACCACCCTGGCGTTGCCCCACGCTCAAGCGCAGAACTACAAGCCGGAGTACAAGCTCTCCATCGTGGTGGGCACGAGCTTTCCGTGGGGCCAGGGGGCCGAGATCTGGGCCAAGCTGGTGCGCGAGCGTACCGATGGCCGTATCAACATCAAGGTGTATCCCGGCACCTCGCTCGTGCAGGGCGACCAGACGCGCGAATTCACGGCCATCCGTCAAGGCGTGATCGACATGGCCGTGGGCTCGACCATCAACTGGTCGCCGCAGGTCAAACAGCTCAATCTGTTTTCCTTGCCCTTCCTCATGCCTGACTACGCCGCCATCGACGCATTGGTGCAAGGCGAAGTGGGCAAGGAGATATTCAAGTACATCGAAAAAGCCGGCGTCGTCCCACTGGCCTGGGGCGAGAATGGCTACCGCCAGCTCTCGAACTCCAAGCACGTCATCAAGATGCCCGCAGACATGAAGGGGCTGAAACTGCGCGTGGTCGGCTCGCCGCTATACATCGACACGTTCACCGCCCTGGGAGCCAATCCCACGCAGATGAGCTGGGCCGATGCACAACCCGCGCTGGCCAGCGGCGCCGTCGATGGGCAGGAAAACCCTCTGTCGATTTATACCGGCTCCAAGCTCTACACTGTGGGCCAGAAATACCTGACGCTGTGGAACTACGTGGCCGACCCTCTCATCTACGTGGTCAACCGTGACGTCTGGAACTCATGGAGCGAAAAAGATCGCGAGATCGTGCGTCAGGCGGCGCTGGACTCTGGCAAGCAGGAGATCGTCATTGCACGCAAGGGTGTCACGCCACAGGACCCCTCGCTGCTCAAGGAGATCGAGAGCCACGGCGTGACCATTACCAATCTGGATGCCAGCCAGCACGCCGCCTTTGTAGACGCCACCAAGAGCGTCTACACCAAATGGAAGAAACAGATCGGCGAGGATCTGGTCAATCTGGCCGAGAAGTCCGTCGCCGAACGCAAGCAATAAGCAGCAGCCCAAGGGGAACGGTGGCTCCGGCCACCGACGCAAGGCAAGGGCGTCAATAATCCCTTCCAAACCACGGGCGCTGGCCACAAGCCAGCGCCCGTTTCTTTTGGGCAATCAGTCCTGCCGGGGCGGATAGCGGACCTCGAGGATGTCCAGCTCCTGAATCCCACCAGGCGTGCGCAGTACCACCGTATCGCCCTCACGCGCTTTGATGAGCGCCCGCGCCACGGGCGAAATCCAGCTGATCTTACCGCCCAGCGGCTCGGCCTCATCCACCCCGACGATACTCACGGTGTGCTCTTCGCCGGTCTTGTCGGCATAGATCACCGTCGCACCGAAAAATACCTGGTCACGGTTGGGCTGCAACGATGCGTCGACCACCTCGGCCAGCTCGAGCCGTTTGGTCAGAAAACGCATCCGCCGGTCTATCTCGCGCAAGCGCTTCTTGCCATAAAGATAGTCGCCGTTTTCAGAGCGGTCGCCGTTGGACGCCGCCCAGGACACGATCTGCACCACGCTGGGTCTTTCGACCGTCATCAGATGCG
This sequence comes from Bordetella holmesii, assembly GCF_020735985.1. Classification (NCBI taxonomy): domain Bacteria; kingdom Pseudomonadati; phylum Pseudomonadota; class Betaproteobacteria; order Burkholderiales; family Alcaligenaceae; genus Bordetella; species Bordetella holmesii. The sequence goes on along the minus strand of NZ_CP085973.1, from coordinate 1,166,022 downwards.
CCAGCTCGTCACGCAGCCGCGCATAGCCTTCGGGCGTCATATAGTTGCGCGTACCCGCGGGCAGCGCCTGCGCCTGCGCCTGCGGCAAGTCATCGTCATCGTCACGATCGGATTCTTTGACAAAAGCCTTGTTCATGGCAAACCCAATGAAGACGCGGCACCCGCGGGGCACCCATTCAGGATGAAAGACAGGTTTAGAGCCAGTCGTGCCAGACTGGCGTCAAATCGTCAGGCAAGGCGGGCAGCCGGCCAAGGTCAGCTTTGCTTTCGCCCACGCTATGGAAATCCGACCCCCGCGAGGCCAGAAACCCATAACGCCGCGCCACGCCGGCATACAGCACCGCCTCCTGAGCCGTGTGGCTACCGGTGACCACCTCGATGCCCTCGCCGCCCAACTGCAAAAACTCATCGAACAGGGCGGCAAACTGCAAGGGGCTGTACTTGTAGCGTCCGGGGTGCGCAATAACGGCGCGGCCACCCGCGCCGCAGATCCAGCCCACCGCCTCGGCCAGAGTAGCCCATTGCATGGGCTCATGTCCGGGGCAATCGTCGCCCAGGTATTTGTTGAATACCGTTTGGACGTCCGGGCAATAGCCTGCCTCGACAAGATAGCGCGCAAAATGAGTGCGGCTGATGAGTTCGGGATTGCCGGCAAAGGGCAAGGCTCCCTCGTAGGCACCCGGCATGCCCAGGGCCGCCAGGCGCTCGCCGATACGCCGCGCCCGACCGGCGCGGCCCGAGCGGGTCGTGCGCAAGCCTTCCACCAGGGCGCAGTCTTTGTCGTCAAAGCACAGACCTACCACATGCACCGTCTGGCCTGCCCAAGTCACGGAGATCTCCGCACCGGTGAAATATCGCAGCCCGACCTCAGCGGCGGCCGCACGCGCCTCGTCGATCCCTCCGACCTCATCATGGTCGGTAAGTGCCCATACATCGACCCCATTGGCGCGCGCACGGCGCGCCACCTCGGCGGGCGGCAACATACCGTCAGACACCGTGGAATGGCAATGCAGGTCAATATTCAGGCGGGAACTAGGCATGGAGGGTATTGTAGGCGCAGCTCCGCAGGTGTGTAAGCCCCTGGCAGCTCTGGCGCCTCAGCCGCGCAGCAGAAAATCAGCCACCGGCTGCACCTGGTCGGCCGACATCAAGGTGGGGGCATGCCCAACCCCGCTAAAGACCACTTCTTCGGTACGCGGATTACGCTGCTGCATTTCCTGCACGGTCTGGGCGCTGAGCAGATCCGAATCTGCCCCTCGCAACACCAGAACCGGGCACCCCAGGCCATCGTACGCGTGCCAGAGCAACTGTTCGCCCGCCTCATAGGCCTGCGGGTTGGCCTGCGCCGCCAGCGCCAATGCGATGTTCGGGTCGTAGCGTTTGACCCAATGCCCGCCTTCGCTGACATAGCTGTTGTCGGCCAACTCGCGCCAATGCTCCTCGCTGTGGGGCCCGAAAGTGGCGCAGGACACTTTAGTTGCCTGCAGCGCCTCATCAAAGGTATTGAATACCGCACGCGCGCCGACGTTCTCGCAGATACGTTCAAGCGCCACACGCTGCAGGCGGGGCCCTACATCATTGAGCACCATGCGCTCGATACTCAACTCGTGAGAGGGTGGCAGCGGCAAGCCGGCATGCGACTGTGCGGCATGCGCCTGGCGCGCCATGCCCAGCGCACCCGCCAGGCCCAGGCCGATCAAGCCTCCCATCGACGTACCGACCCAAGCCAAGCGCGCGGGGCGCAATCGCGCCAGCAGCGTCATCATGTCCGACGCATATTGGGCGATGGTGTAATACATGGGGTTGGTCAGCCAATCCGACTGCCCCCGCCCCACGACATCCGGGCACACCACACGGTAGTGCGGCGCCAGACGCCGTGCCAGATGATCGAAGTCACGGCCATTTCGCGTCAGGCCGTGCACGCACAGCAGCACCCGGGCGTTGGCCGGATCGCCCCACTCCCAATATGCCATGCGATGAAACCCTGCGGGACTGACGCAGGTGACGGAATCCAAACGCGGGTCTGACATGAGAGGGCCTGTCTGCAAAAGGGATCGGGGTTCATCTTACCCCTGCCCGGGTTGCCTGACCCGCCGGTGTCTTACGTCCGGTCCTGAAGCCTTGGCTCAGCACCAGGCAAGGCCGGGCCCGCGTCCTATCAGAGGCACAAGCGCGGCCTGCCGCCCCCTCGCCGTTGGCCGCCGCGCACGGCGCACACCTGGCCCTACGTGTCCTGCGACGCGTCAGAAGGCGATTTTTCACGGGTCAAGGCAAACAGCACGACCATCGTGATTGCATAGATCGGGACACTACGCATATTGCGGAACATCATTTCCGTCAGGCTGAACACCGCATATCCCAAGGTAAACAGCAGCCCGATACGGGCCCCCTCGCGCACCAGATTATCAGTGCTGCGCAGGCGCCGAAGAAATACCAGCGCCGGCACGAAATAAAGCGCCAAAAAGCTCAACAGGCCGATCAGGCCATAGCAGGCCAAGGCAGCCAGATAATCATTGTGCGGCTCGCCATAGTCTATCGCCACACGCGGTGTGACAATACCTCTTTGCTCGAAGCGAGCGAGTTCGTCACGGAAATTGGGCGCGCCCACGCCCACAAGCGGATGCTCCTTGAACATCAACCAGGACGCATGCCACAACTGCATGCGGATACCTGTGGAAGTATCCCGATCCTGATGCTCGTAGCGTTTGATTTCCGACCACACTTCGCTCATGCGGCTGCCGCTGGAATTCCAGGAAAACACCAGGCCAGCCAGCATGAAGGCCGCCACCCCAGCGACGAAAACCGCTTTGATGCGGCGGCTCCAGTGTCGGTTATCCAAAAAAAAGGTTCATCGAGGAATACCGGGGAATGCAGACCGGATCTTGAGGAAGAAGTACTCCTGATCGCGGTAGCCGTAGGCGCGGCGCTTGATGACTTTGATGGTGTTGTTGATGCCCTCGACGATGCTGGTGTTGAGCCGGTGGCGACAGCGAGACAGAATCCCGTGCAGATAGGCTTTTAGCTTGAGCGCGAAGTGAGCCAAGGCGGCGATGCCGCTGCCCTGAGCCTGTTGCAGCCAGTGATCCCATGCCTGGCGGGCGTAGCCGGGGTGTTGGTAGAACCACAGCTGTTTGAGCTCATCGCGCATCAGATAAGCGGTGAGCAAAGGCTGGTTGGCCTGGAGCAACTCGTCCAACTTTACCGATTGGCACGGATCGAGGTTTTTGCGATTGCGCAGCAGTAGCCAGCGACTGGACTTGATCACCCGGCGGGCCGGCTTGTCGTGCCGCAACTGGTTCGCTTGGTCTACACGCACCCGGTCTATCACTTCACGGCCGTACTTGGCCACGACGTGGAACAGGTCGTAGACGATCTCGGCGTTGGGGCAGTTGGCCTGGATCTCCAGCTCATAGGCCGTCGTCATGTCGATCGCTACGGCCCGGATCTGCTGGGCAACCCCAGTTGGCAGTTGTTCGAAGAAGGCTCTGGCCGTCTCGCGCGAGCGGCCATCACCGATCCATAGCACCTGACGGCGGATCGGATCGACAACGACCGTGGCATAACGATGGCCCTTGTGTAGAGCGAACTCGTCCATCGCTAGGTAGTGGATCTGGCTCCAGTCCGGCTCTTGGATCGCCCGTCGCAGCAGGGCCTTGTCCAGCGCCTTGACCGTGTGCCAACCCAGTTGGAAGAAGCGCGCCACGGCCAGAATGTTGCTGGACTCAAGCAACTGGCTGACCGCCTCGGCCAGCCGGTCGGTCACTCGCTGGTAACGGCCCAGCCAGCTCAGCCTCTCCAGATGCGGTCCACCGCACTGCTCGCACCAGACCCGCCGACGCGGCACTACCAGCGTCACTCGCAGCGCCATTAGCGGCAGATCCCGCACCCGGCGCGTGGTCGTCTCATGCACCTGCCGACATCGGTTGCCGCAGTGCTCGCAGTGCATCGTTCGCGCTGAAGGCTTCAGGTAAATCGTGACCGTCCGGCTCTCACCTTCAGGCCACACGACCCGCTCCACCCGATAACCTTCCCACCCACCCAACCTCTCGATCGTCTTGCGGTCCAGCATGATCCCGGCCTTGATCCTTGAAAAATCAAGGATCAAGCGTAACGGCAATCAAGCACGGCTCCACGCTATTCCGCGATGAACCAAAAAAATGACCAGGCCCAGCACGCCAAAAAGAATCCAGCTACTGCGGGTTTCCGAGACCCACACCGCATAAACGGACAAGGGCACGGCCAGTATCTTGACCGCTGCCTCCAGACGTGGCCAGGTCGACTGCGACCAAGGCAGGCAAAGCGCCGAGGCAAAACCAAAAAACAGGGTCAAATCAGCAAACGCTACCGCATTGTATTTGCCACCGAACTCCGAGACCGCCATGCGGCCCAGTCCTGGCGTGCCAACAATGGCCAACAACATGATCGAGCCCGCGTACGCACTGAAAATCAGGGACCACTGCACATTGCGTAACCATTGCCGCCGGGCACGCAGCAGCATCCACGCAATAGGTACGCACAGGGCAAAACGCAGCAGCTTCTCCTGCTCGGAAGAGCTCCAGGCTCCATGCACGGAATTGGTGATCAGCATCGCGCCCAACGGCGACATCAGGGCGACGGCGACAGCAGCAAGGCTACGAAAATCGAAAGGCTCGCGCCGGGTAAAGGCGTTGACGCCCCAGGCGCACAAGCCCAAAAAGGACGTCAGATAGAGGATGGCTGGACCGCCATCGGCGCTGATCAGGGCCAAGGCGGGAACGAGCAAGGCCAACAATGTGACCACCATCAAGAAGCTTCTAGACAACACACCCTCACCTACACAAACTGACCCGGTCACGCTTGGCGGAATCCGCCATCCGTTGACGACTGTCCCGAAGACTGGGCCGTATTATTGCACTCCTGCACCAATCGCTTGAAAGCCCGCATGACGTGCGAAGGCAGCAACCATTTTCGCCACAGCCGATCGCGCCAACGCCCCCCCGGGATATAGGCCGGGTAGACAATGCGCGAAGGCGCCCAGGCCGGGCGCCAGGCTCGGGTTCGGGTGGGCCGGCCGGTCAAGGTCAGTGTGGGAATACCGACATTGGAAGCCAGGTGGCCAATGCCCGATTCGTTTCCGATGAACCAACCGCACTCGTGGATGAAATGCGCCACGTCTAATAGAGAGGGCGATTGTTGGATGGGCAGCCCCTGCTCTTCCAGGCAGCGCCACTGTTCGCGCTCGTGCGCGGCCAGAATGTAATAAGGTTCGTACCCCTGGCGTTGCAGACGCTTGCCCAGGTCAACGAAGTGGGCCTGGGCCCAGCACCGTTGCTCACTGGTGGAACTCGGATGGATTGCCACGCGCCGGGGATATTTACGAAACACCCAGTGCGCGGGCGGCCGCAGACCGTTGTCCTGCGTACAGTCGGGCAAGCCGATGGCATCGTGGCAGAAATCGCGGATCTGCTCCAGTTTGACGAAGCCCTTGCCCGTTATCACCACGTGCGCGTCGTAATAGAAATAATGCTTGGCGTAGTCATGCAGCGGATAGGGCCAGCCCACGTGCATTTGCACGGCGCAATCGAAATCGGCCAGCACCGCCTTGGCCTGGCCTTCTGCGAGCGAGGGGCGCACATCCATGCCGGCAAAAGCCTCGCGCATGCCATAGATGAAATCGCCAAACACCACCACCTCGCGTCCATTGCGGGCGAGGTTGGCGGCCATGGCCATCATCAACGCGCTGTCACCCAGACGCGGCGCCATCAATACGGCAATGCGCCTTGCCTGCCTGAGCTCGTCCAGATGGAGGGCGGCGTCATAGGCGACGGTGTCGGATCGAGGTGTCATGGTGTCTTTGCGTGTGGACGAGGATCAAAGCGGGCCGGGAGCCGCCCGCGGCGTCCGTGAAATGTCGGCCGCCAGAATGGCACAAAGCCAATGAAAACCTCACAAAACGGTTGCCTTTTTAACACACGCCTCTTTCCCTGACACCGTACGGATGCGCGCCTCATGGCCCCATAAAACGCCCCTCACACCCAGTCGCACCTGCGGACTTCCCGGCCAACAAGTGTTGTCACTGCCCCGTTACTCGATCGCACCAAACCCAGAGCCTGGCGCCGCCTCAAACGCGAATAATATCGCGGCGTTCTCGCGCAAAGGGGCAGTTGCGTCTGTCAGGCGTACCGAAACGTCTGCGTCGCCAAACGATTTCGCTTGCAACGGTGTCAGAATCGCGGACCACGAGGCACCAGGCCAGGCGCGCAGTCAATCTTGCTGCGGGGACCCTGCCTCGGTCAATGGAAAGCCATCCCAGCGTATCTGGCGCCATGCGGACACCTGCAAAGACTTGCCTGACTCTACGACAACCGCACCATCGCGATCGGTACGCCAGACCGTCGCCCCAGCGCGCTCCCACCGCCTGACCGCAGCGGCCGCTGGATGCCCAAAGCGGCTGAACCGGCCGGCCTGGGCGATGACATGGCTTGCCCGCGCCGCGGCCACCAAGGCGGGGCTGGACGACGACGCCGAACCATGGTGCGGCGCCAACACCACATCGACGGCCGGCAGGTCAGCGACCCAAGCCGACTCTTGCGCCGCCGCGACATCACCCGGCAGCAATGCTCGGTGCGCGACTCCCTCGATGAGCAACACGCAACTGCGGGCATTGTTGCCCTTGGGCCAAAGCGCACGCTCCGGCCCGGGGTGCAGAAACCGCAGCCTCACGCCGTCCATCTCCCAACCCAGCCCCGCGCGACACTCGTGCAGATTGAGTGGCATGGCCAGTTTGGCTGGCAGCGCATAGCCATCGCGTTCGCGCAAGCGCTGCTCGCGCGCCAGCCACGCCGGCAGAGCAAATGAGGACCAATATCGCGCCACCGGCATCGCCGCCAGGATGGCGGGCACGCCGCCCGCATGATCGAGATCGGCGTGCGACACCACTAAATGATCGAGCCGCCTAATGCCGCGTGCCCGCAAATAAGGCAGTACGATCCGTTCGCCCGCGTCCCAGGACTGATAATGCCGGGGACCGGTGTCATAAAGAAGCACGTGATGGGCGGTCTCCAGGACCACGGCCGTGCCTTGCCCCACATCGAGTGCCGTAAGCCGCCAATAGCCAGGCTGCGGACGTTCGGGCCGCCACATCACCATGGGCAGCACACATAGCCAGCACACATAGCCAGCCCACCCAGCGCGCCGGCCATCCGCGGCCTTGTAGCGCCCATATCACGCCAGCGAGGGCAAGCAACCCGATCCAGCCAGGCGATGCCGCCACTGGCAGTGTCCCCCAAGGCCACTTAGCCAGCCATGACAACGGCTGCATCAGCACAGCCAGGCTGGCGTGCGCGGCCCACCCCAGTGAACCGGCGATGGCCCAGGCCCACTGGCCAGCCAACGCAGCCGTCACCCCGGTCAACAGCGCCAGCGGCGTAACCACCAGGCTTACCCACGGAATCGCCAGCGCATTGGCCAACGGCGACACCAGCGACACCTCACCGACCCAGAAGGCCAGCACGGGCACAAGTCCCAAGGTGACGGCCATCTGCATACGGCAAAAATCCGCCACCACCGCCTGCACCCGAGCGCGCCAGTTGCCCCGCCGCGCAGTGAGCGCCACCCGCATCAGGATCGCCACCGCCGCGAACGAGAGCCAGAATCCGGGCGTCATCACGGCCCACGGATCGAGCATCACGACAGCCATCGCCGCCAACAGCACGATCGCCGCCGGCCGCAATGGCACCCGGGCCTGCAGCGCCCATGCCACCACAGCCAGCATGAAAAACGTGCGGCGAGTTGGCACCCCCCACCCTGCCAACAAACAGTACGCCAAGGCAACCAGCACCGCCACCATTGCCGCGACGCGCTGCGCGGCCCAGATCTCAGCCAGAAAATAGCCGCGCCAACGCAAGCGTGGCCACAAACCCCGCGCCACCGCCGCTGCCAGCCCGGCGAGCATCGTCACATGCAGACCGCTGATGGAAACCAGATGCGTGATGCCGGTTCGATTGAAAACGTGCCAATCCTCGCGGCGCACCGACTGCTGGTCGCCCATCACGAGGGCAATGATCACTGCAGCGTAGGGACGCTCACCCAACACCGCGGCCAGCCGCTCGCGCAAATCGTGCCGCGCACGCTCCAACCAATGACCTTGCGGTGGCGCCAGCAAGCGTGGCTGCCCGCGCACCGTGGCCGTCGCACCCACCCTCTCGGCATGCAGCCGCCGCTCGTGATGTGGCCCGTACGGATTGGCCGGCCCGTAAGGGCGGCGCAGCACCAACGCCATACGCCAGCGCTGCCCCGGAACCAGCTCTGACACCTGCCCACCTGGCAATGCGCGCCAACTGACCCGTACCTGTTCAGGCAGCCCCTGCGGCCGCTTGGCATCGAGTTGCGCCGTAAACGTCCGGCTATGGCCATCGCCCCGTGCCAGGCTGGCAACGGTGATAGGCAACACGAATATCTGATTGTCATGCTGCGCCGCCAGCAAGGCAGAATCCCACGTAAGCGCCCGCCACACGGCCAGCCCTGCGGCCAGCAGCATCAGCCAAGCCATCAAGCCTCTCTCCGTCACACGCCCCCGCCACACACGCATCGCCTCGCCCAAACGTCGCAGTCTGCTGCAATGCCTCTCGGCAAGGCGCCACGTGTGAAGGCCAATGAGACTGCGTAGAGGTACTCGGCAAAAATAGAGAGATGACGCCGGGAACCGTGTTTGTCTCACCATTAACTACTACTCGGCCGATCTCCGTTTTTCGATCGCCGCCCTCTCGAGCTCGGCGTTGTATGTTTTTTCACCGTCGATTTTTCGCAAGGCACACCCTCGACGTCCGGTCGCTTTCGGGCCGCCATCAACGGGCGTCCGAAGCCCTATCGGGCCCGAATCTCTTCTTGCATCACCAAGCCGGCAGCCGCCGCTCACGCGCGCTGCCACCCCCAACGGGGCTAATAGGCCGGCGACAGGCGTCTCTGCGTTAGAAAGAAGGTGCTTCGCGATATCCGCGCGATCCCGTCGCCGCATTACCGCTCCTAAACTCCGGAGGGTTGTTCGCGGTAAGAACCGAGCACTTCGACAAGATTGGCGGTGTGCGCAGGTAGTAACGGCACGGTTTGGACACAGAGATGCAGTTGCCTGATTGCCCACGAGTCTGTCAGATGGATAATGCGGATCTGCATATCCTTGGCGAATGAGGTTGCTGCGTCCAGCGGCATGAATCCCACTCCCAGTCTTGCCTCAACCAATCGCGCCAGCACGTAAAAGCTCTTGACCTGGGTTCGAAGCCTCACCGTCTTTTCCAGCGACCTAGCCTCTCGCTCCAACAGGGCCATCAATGCCGTGTTGCTCTCCAGGCCGATAAGGTCGTAATCGAGCAAATCGCTCAGGCTGCACGCGTCATGGGCGGCCCCATGAGACAGATCGACGATCGCTACCAACTGCGAGGTCTTATAAGGCAGGTACGTAAGTCCGTCGTCCTCGGATGCCGTTGAGAATGTGACCGCAACATCGGCCAGTCCCAGTTGCACTGCCGCTACCGCCTCGAATGAGTGCTTCTCCTCGAGCTGAACGCCCACCTCCGGATACAACTCGCTATAGCGCCGCAGGTCCGTCGGCAACTGCCTGCTCAGTGCGGAAGCGACAGCATAAATTCGCACTATCCCCCGCATACCTCTTGCGTGATCCTGCAGATCAAGGTTCATCTGGCCAACCTGGCGCAACAGGCTTCTGGCGTGGAACAACATTGCCTCGCCAGCCGGCGTCGCCGCCACGCCTCTGGCGCCGCGGATCAGCAACGGTGTCCCTACGCTCTCTTCCAGCAGCGCGAGCCGTCGACTTGCGGCTGAAACCACCATATTCGATGCCTTCGCCGCCCGAGTAATGCTACCCGCCTCCACGGTATCGATAAACAGGACCAGCGTTCTCAAATCCGGAATCACAGTAGGCATTTTGCGGTTTATTACCCAACAAACGAGGCAAGCTTTCTAATTTTTAGAAGGGTGCTTCGAGAATAACCGCTCCACGCTCATCAGGACAATCGCATACTGGTCGCCAGAGCGGTACTCATAACCGCTTTCATAAAATCAGGAGACCACAGATGAGAACCACTGTTCTTGCCGCTTTGCTTGCCGCCTCCAGCGCTGCTGCCGCGGCGTACCCGGAAAGGCCGATAACGATGATCGTTCCTTTCGCAGCGGGCCAATCCGCGGACATCTTCGCTCGCGCGTTTGCCGCAGAGCTCGGCAAGAAGCTCGGTCAGTCCATCGTCGTAGACAACAAGTCCGGCGCCGGCAGTAACCTCGGTATCGCTGCCGCAGCGCGCTCGAGCGCCGACGGCTACACGCTCTTGATGGCCGGTAGTTCGATGGCGGTCAATCAGACGCTCTACCCTAAAGAACGGCTCGGCTACGACCTTAAGAAGGACTTCACGCCCATCACCGGCATTTACACCGTACCGCTGATGTTCGCATCGAATCCCGCCTCGCAAATTGCGTCGCTCCAGCAGTACGTCGATAAGGCCAAGGGCGCGCCAGGAAAACTCTCCTATGCGAGCGCGGGCGTGGGTGGCACTCAGCATCTGGCCGCCGCGATGCTCAATCATGCGATGCAGATAGATGTGCAGCACATCCCTTATCGCGGCAGCCCGGCTGCGCAAGCCGACGTCGTCGGTGGGCAGCTACCCATCATTGCTGACGCCCTGCCCGCAATTCTTCCTCTCATCCAGTCCAAGAAGCTGACACCGCTAGCGGTAACCACGGCCAAACGGCTGGAGCAACTACCGGACGTACCCACCGTTGCCGAAATCACGGGGCGGAAGTTTGAGGCGATCGGGTGGGGAATGCTCCTGACGCCGGCTGCAGTGCCACAGGACATCAAAACCAAGATATCCCAAGCAAGCCAAGAAGTATTGAACAGTCCCGCAATGGCGAAGTTCATGAGGGACCGCGCCAGCGGTGTCCTTTCCCAGACTCCTGAACAAGCGCAGAGATTCCTGGATCAAGAAGTCACGAAGTGGCCGAAGCGGTCACGATCTCCGGTGCCACGCCGGAATAACTCGGTATAGGTAAAAAATGAGCCAATCCAAACAGCAGTACGACGAAGCCGAAAAATTCAAAGCCGGGTTGCAGGTGCGAGAGGCGGTCCTTGGTAAGGACAAGGTCAAGCAAGCACTCTGGGACGCTGACGCATTCAACGCACCCATGCAGCAATTTGCCACCGAGTTCTGCTGGGGAGCATCCTGGGCTCGACCGGGCCTGGCCCATAGGACCCGAAGTCTGCTTAACATCGCCATGCTGGCAGCGTTGAACCGCCCCAAAGAACTCGAGACCCACGTGCGAGGCGCTCTGGTCAACGGTTGCTCGATCGAGGAGATCCAGGAGACGCTGCTCCAGGCAGCCGTCTATGCCGGCGTCCCAGCGGGGATCGAAGGCTTCCGCACCGCCACGCCGGTCATCCGCGAGCACCTGATTAACGAGACCGCCAAATGAGCTCAGGCCCCATCGGATTCATTGGCCTAGGCAGCATGGGGGCACCCATCGCCAGGCGCCTCCTGGACAGTGGGCGCGATCTTGTCGTTTTCGACGTCTCGAAGGACAAGCTCGACGAGTACGCGGTGCTAGGCGCTCAAATAGCGGCAAGCCCTGCAGACGTCGCGTCTCGCGCTGAACTCGTCATGGTCAGCTTGCCCACCCCTGACGTAGTCCGGCAGGTAGCTCTCGGACCCGAAGGTATCATCGCTGGCGATAAGGTCCGAATTTATGTCGACCTCTCGACCACTGGGCCGAAGGCAGCTCAAGAGGTCGGCGCGGCGCTGGCGACTCGCAACATCGTTGCTATCGATTCGCCTGTCAGCGGCGGCGTTGGCGGCGCCATTGCCGGCACCCTTGCATTGATGGTGTCCGGCAACCCAGACGTGGTCAAACAGGTCATTCCCGCTTTGAGCGAGTTCGGCAAACCGGGCATCGTAGGTACCGAAGTCGGCCAAGGCCATAGTCTGAAGCTGACCAACAACCTCCTGTCAGCGACCCATCTGGCCATCACGGCAGAAGCGATGGTTCTGGGGGTGAAAGCAGGACTGGATCCTGACGTGATGCTCGCAATCATCAACACCGGATCAGGCCGCAACGCTGCCACCGAGGAACGTTTCCCCAACCATGTTCTGAACCGTTCGTTCAACAACGGATTTGCCAATGCGTTGATGCGCAAAGACGTGCGTCTTTGCCTGGACATGGCCGAAACATTGCAAGTACCTCTGTGGGTCGGCACGGCAGTAGACCGCTTGTGGATGCAGACCGTTCTTCAGGTGGGCGCAAGCCAGAACAGCACCACTATCGTCCAGACGCTGGAGCAATGGACGGGCGTAGAAGTGCGTGGCAAAGACGCTCCCGCGACAACGGCATAAAAGGATTCAGGATGGACAACACACAGTACGTAAAACGCATTGGTCTGCTCAAGCGCCGTCCAGACATGACAATGGAAGCCTTCCACGCGCATTGGCTCAATGTGCATGCGGCCCTTTGCGTGAAGCTGCCCGGCCTGGAAAGGTACGCCGTCAACCTGATTGTGCAGGATGCCGAAGATCCTCTTGGATTCGATGGCTTCAGCGAACTCTGGTTCAAGGATGAAGCCGCATTGAAGGCAGCATTCGACAGCCCCGAGGGCAAGACGTTGTTGGCCGATTTGCCTAACTTTATGAGCGAGATTCGGCCTCTTGTCATGGTAGAACACAGGAAAAATAAGCATGACCTCCCTGTCGATTACCTCCGAAGCTCGATCAATCAACCCCGCCACTGGCGAGCTCCTGGCTCAGTATCCCTACGAGAGTGGAGATGAGTTAGATGCTGCTCTGTCCCGCGCTCATAGGGGCTACCGAACCTGGGCTGCTCACGATACTGAGGCTAGGGCCGTGTGCATAGCAGCGCTTGGTCAACTGTTGCGCGCACAGAAGCAATCGCTAGGTCTCTTAGCAACCCAGGAGATGGGAAAACCGATCACCCAGGCCGTCGCGGAGATCGAAAAATGCGCAAACCTCTGTGATTGGTACGCGGAGAACGGGCCCGCGATGCTTAAAGATGGGCCGACCCTCGTCGGCCCCCACGCCTACGTATCCTATTTGCCAATTGGCCCTGTGCTGGCCATCATGCCCTGGAATTTCCCCTACTGGCAGATTCTGAGAGGAGCAATGCCGATCGTCCTCGCCGGCAACAGCTACGTGCTCAAACATGCCCCTAACGTCCAGGGCTGCGCCCGGGCGTTGCTCGATCTCTTTGCCCAGGCAGAATTCCCGGAGGGTGTCTTCTCGGTCATCAATGTCACCAATGACCTCGTCTCCACAGCCATCGCAGATCGCCGAATCAGTGCAGTGGCAGTTACCGGAAGCGTTCGTGCAGGCTCTGCAATCGCCGCTCAAGCCGGCGCTGCCTTGAAGAAGACGCTCCTGGAGCTGGGAGGCTCTGACCCGTTCGTCGTGTTGGCTGACGCAGATATTGACCGTGCCGTCGACGCGGCCGTGGTTGGACGCTATCAGAATTCCGGGCAGATTTGCATTGCGGCCAAACGAATCATCCTAGAGGCTCCTATCGCTGCGGCGTTCACCGAAAAGTTTGTCGCAAAGGTTGCCAAGCTTGAGTTTGGCGACCCTCAGAAGCCCTCCACTTACGTTGGACCGATGGCACGGACTGACTTGCGCGACGAGCTGGCCAATCAGGTCCACCGGACACTTGAGCAAGGCGCCGAGCTGCTTTTAGGCGGAAGGATTCCCAAGGGGGTGGGTGCGTTCCATGAACCTACTGTGCTGGCCAACGTCAAGCCCGGCATGGCCGCCTTTACTGAGGAGACCTTCGGTCCCGTCGCTGCGCTCATTCAGGCAAAGGACGAAGACGATGCGTTGCAACTGGCCAACGCCAGCGAGTTTGGACTCAGTGGTGCGATCTGGACGCAGCGCAAGGACCTGGCTCGAAAAATGGCGCGCGGGCTGGAGACGGGCGGCGTCTTTGTGAACGGTTTTTCGGCCTCGGACCCCCGGGTACCGATCGGCGGCGTAAAGAACAGCGGGTACGGTCGCGAGCTATCGCACTTTGGGGTGCATGAGTTCGTCAACGTACAGACCGTTTGGTTTGACCGCACCTAAAGTCCACGAGTGCACAACGACAACAAGAAGGCCTCTGGACAACAACGGTCGGCGCGCTCGAACACGCGATCGCTGCCCTGCGGCACACGCGCCAGCTTGCTGATCTTGGCGGTCACGGCCGGACGTCGCAGCGCACGGGCGATCCATCGTTTCATCAGGATGCTCAGTCCGGGCGCGGCCAGCGCAAAGCGCATGGTGGCCGCGCCCACGGCCACCCTGGCGATCCCGCCGGCCAGCGATGGCCACAACCCCAACGCGGTTGCCTCAAGTAAGGTGTAGTGCGTCTGGTGCATACCCCAGGCCAGGCAAGGAACAAGGCGTCGTAACGCAGGCAGAGCGCTTTTGGCACAGAGACGCAGCCTGGCGAGGCCGCCGCAGTTGCGCCGGGAGGGGAGCGAGGCACGCCGGGCCCAGGTGGTTACGGCTTGCTGGCGGCTTTGCGGCCTGCCCGGCTGCGGGTAGGCCGCGAGCCGACCGGTAATTCACCCGATATGGCGGTGACTTCTTTGCGCAAGTGCTGGATGAACAGCTTCATGAGCTCCGAATGCGGTGCGGACTTGGCATAGACGAGCAAGGTTTTCAACTCGGCCCGCGGAATCAGAGGAACGGTCACCAGGCCAGGCAGCTTGATGGACGCCAGTAGAAACGGTTCTACCAGTGCGATACCGGCCCCGTGATACGCCATGATCATGCCGGTCAATGACAGACTGACCTGCACCGCAATATGTGGCACCACGCCTGCCTCATTGAGCACCCCGTCCACATAGCTGCGCATGAGGGCCTGCGGCAAATAGGTGATGATGGGGTAGGCAGCCAGTTCCTGCGCGTGGATTTCCTTGTGGCCCGCCAATGGATGATCCTCGCGCATGACACAAGCCACGGTGGACCTGACCAGCTCCTCCGTGTGCACCTCTGAATTGACCACGGGCTCGTAAACGATGCCCAGCTCGACCTCCCGGCTGGCCACCCGGTCGATGACTTGGGGCGAGGTCAGCGACTGCAGTGCGAACCGCACGCTGGGTCGTTCCACCAGAAAGCTGGCCACGGCCTGGGCCAGATAACCATTGGCGATCGGAAAGGCCCCCGCCACCGACAAGGCCCCGATGCGCCCGCCGGCCAAATCCTGCATTTGCCTGGTCAAAGAATCGAGGCGCCCATAGATGGCGGCGACATCCGGAAACAGCGCGACCGCTTCTGCAGTCGGCACCAACCTGCGCCCGGTGCGTTCGAAAAGACGGATCCGTGCCCGCGCCTCACAGTGTTTCAGGACAGCGCTGACGGCGGGCTGCGATACGTTCAACAGACGCGCCGCACCCGTCACCGAACCGGTGCGCATCACGGCATGAAACACCTCGATATGGCGCAGCGTGAGCATATAAGTTGCTTTTATCTGAAGTCGATGAAATTCGACCTGGATTTATACCTCAGCTCGCGCGACCTGCATGCGACTGTCGCATGCGACAAGGGCAAACCCGTAGAGGCCACAAACACTAGCGCACAGGCGGAGCCAAGCCCCCAGCTAGCTGCCCTTATTCATAACTCAACCTTATGGCTAAAGCATATCAATTGAATATGCATTCGCCAGCGATGACGCCATCATTTCCGTAGGAGACAAAACCATGAATCGTTTGACTATCGCTGGTTATGAGGTAGATCTGCTCGTCATCGGGTTTCCGGGCAAATCGGTATGCCACGGCGGGCTGGGCTGGAGCACGATCGCGCTGTTGCGCGGACATGGGCGCGTCGTACTGATCGACACAGGCCCTATCGGTATGCGCAAACTGCTGATGTCCAAACTCAAGGGATTGGCGGTGACGCCTGCCGAGGTCACGGATGTACTGCTCACCCATTCCCATCACGACCACAGCATTAACTGGGTGCTCTTTCCGAATGCTCACGTGGCCATCGCGGCAGACGAGCTGGACTGGTCCGTGCGACAGCCCTGGGGCGAAACTCCCGTCCCCGAGCTCTACATGCGCGAGCTTAGCCATTCACCTCGATTGCGCCGCCTGAACGATGGCGACCAGCCCCTGCCCCATCTGTACGCCCACGCGGTACCCGGGCACACGCCAGGCCACCTGTTCTTTGTTCTGCAGGGCGCGGAACGCGACGCCCTATTTCTCGGTGATGCGGCAAAAACGCGTGCCGAACTGGCTTCTGGTATCTGCGAAGCGGCCCTCGATGCTGCGCAGTCCAAGGCCAGCATCGACCTGATATGGCAGCACTGGCGGCGCAAACCGGACAGCATCGTGATCCCAGGACACGACGTACCACTGGCCCAAACCGATGGCCGCATCCGTTACCTCGATCGCCATGAGGCAGCTATCCATGTGGCCTACGGAGACGACCCGCATGCCCGTCACGACGTCAGCCTGACCGCGATCTTCAAATGACCTATGCCAATACGCTGGCCGACGACATGAAGGGCTGGCTGATGCCCACGGCAGCCCAGGTGCGGGAACAGATCCTGTCGCTATTGCTGGCCTGGGGCATTGCGCCATCTCAAGCGCAGACCAGCGCCGAAGTCATGGTCGACACCGACCTGTCGGGCGTCGACTCGCATGGCCTGTCCATGCTCATGGACTATGACACGTCGCGCCGCAACGGCCGGCTGAATCTGCAGGCGCGGCCACACGTGGTCCGGCAGGCGGGCGCGACAGCGCTCATCGATGCCGATGCCGGCCTGGGGCACACGCCAGCCGTCATGGGCATGCGAATAGCCATCGACGCCGCCCGGGCTCACGGCGTGGGCGTTGCCTGCGTGCGCAATTCGCATCATTTCGGCGCCGCGGGCTATTACGTGCGCCTGGCCAGCGCTGAAGGCATGATCGGCCTGTGCACCAGCTCCACACGCACCATCAATACCGTACCCACGGGCGCCCGTGTCCCGGTACTCGGCACCAACCCGATCGCCTTCGCCGCGCCCGCCCGGCGCAATCCTCCATTCGTGCTGGACATGGCCACCAGCTCGGCCGCGTCAAACAAGGTCAAGGTCTACGAGCTGCGCGCCGATCCGCTGCCCGCGGGCTGGGTGGTGGATGAGCACGCCGCCTCGGTGACTGACGCGGCACAGGCTATGGACATCCTGTTCAAGCGGCCCAAGGAAATCGGGGGCGGTCTAACGCCACTGGGAGGCAGCCGCGAAATGTCCAGCCACAAGGGACATGGCCTGGCCATGATGGTGCACATCCTGGCCGGCACGCTGTCGGGCGCCTCGTTTTCTCCGGTGCGAATCAAGACGCAGCGGACGCAGGATCCAGACAATCTCGGTCATTTCTTTTGCGCCATCGATCCAGCGGCCTTTGGCAGCGCCGAGACCTTTGGCGACGATATGGATGTCCTTCTGGACACACTGCGCGCCACGCCCCCGGCAACAGAGGCCAGCCCCGTTCTCGTGCACGGTGATCTGGAAGCAGCGGCGCGCGAACGCCGCAGCCGTCAAGGAATTCCGGTCCCGCCTGCGCTTGCCGACCACCTCCGCCGATTATGCGCGGCCTCTCAGGTCCCCTTCCTTTTCAAGTGAATTCCGCCAATGAAGAAAATCTACGTGCTCGACGCCTTTCACCCCTCAGGTCCGCAGTGGCTGAACGGCCGCGCCGAAGTGATTCCTTTCAACGATCCGCGCCGCGCCCACTGGCACGAAGACGCCGATGGCGTCATGGTCCGTATGACACCTCTTACAGAGGCAGACTTTGCCAAGGCCAGGCGGCTCAAGGCCGTCGTCAAACAGGGCGTTGGCGTCAACACCATCGACCTGGATGCCGCCCGGCGGCACGGCATCGTGGTGGCCAACACGCCAGGTGTCAATAGCGAGGCGGTGGCCGAATTGGCGCTCGCACTGGCGCTTGCGGTAGCCCGGCGAGTAGGACAGTTCGACCGCATGATTCGAGCGGGGGAAGAAATCGAACGACCAAAACTGCTGGGCCTGGGTCTGCAAGGCAAGACGGTGGGCGTCATCGGCATGGGCAATATCGGAGTCCGGGCCGCTGCCAAGTTTCAGGCGGCCTTTGGCTGCCAAGTCCTTGCCTACGACCCTTTCTACAAGCCCAGAGCACAGAACGATCCCTGGGCGTTCATCGATCATGAGCGCATCGACAGACTGGAGGCACTCTGGCCTCGCCTGGACCTTCTGACAGTTCATGTTCCGCTGACCGACGCCACACGCCACATGGTGGGCGCCCGAGAGCTGGCCGCCATGCGCGAGGGCGCCATCGTGGTCAATGTCTCCCGTGGGGGTATCGTCCACGAAGCCGATCTCTATGACGCCATCCGATCCGGACACATCTTCGGCGCTGGCCTGGATGTCTGGCAAGAACGTGAGCCCCCCGTCTCCGAACACCCCCTTCTGAGCCTGCCCACGGTAGTGGCCACGCCGCATGCCGGCGGCGGAACGGCCGAAACCCAGGAACGCAGTTCCCTGCAAGTCGCGCAAGAACTCTTCAAGGTACTCGAGGGCGGCCAACCCGAATCCCGCGTCGCCTGAACATATATTTCTTTCACACCAGGAACACGAAATGCCCTCACTGCTTCCCGTCAACCCCGTTAAACAACGCCTGCAGAACGGCGACGTCGCCCTCGGCATGAATATCCGCCTGGGCCGCTCGGCCGATATCGCGCGCATCGCCAAAGCCACGGGACACGACTTCATTTTTCTGGACACGCAGCACTCCATCTTTAACCTGGAGACGGTCCATCAGATCGCCCAGACCGCTCTGGCAATCGGCATAGCACCTGTGGTGCGGGTCAAAAGTGTCAACGACCCCGACGTTTCGCTGCTGCTGGACAATGGCGTCACCGGCATCGTCTACCCGGATGTCAACACCGCAGCCGACGCGCGCCGTGCAGTCGAGATCTGCCGTTTCGCGCCATTGGGAAAACGCTCCGTGGCGGGCGGGTATCCGCACTTTGACTACAAAGCGCTGCCGCTGTCGCAGAGCATCTCAGAGCTCAACGACGTCTGCCTGCTGGTGTGCATGGTCGAAACCGCTGAAGGCCTGGCCAACATCGAAGAAATCTGCGCCGTGCCGGGCATGGACGTCATTCACATGGGGACGAACGACTTCGCCGCCAACATCGGTAAGGCAGGCCAGTTCGATGACCCCGAACTCGTCGCTGCACAGGCTCGCGTCATCGACGTGGCGCGCAAACACGGAAAATACGCCGGTTGCGGAGGCAATCGCAATGTGGAGCGCCAGGTCAAAGCCATCAAGGGCGGCGCGCAGTTCGTCACCACCCAGACCGACGTCAGCTTTCTGACAAGCTCCGCCCAGCAATGGACAAACGGTGTGCGCGCAGCTTTGTCGGTGCAAGCCTGACCCAGGAGACCCCCATGCTTAAACGCAGCTTCCTCTCCTCTGCCTTGTTCGTGGGTGCTTTGGGCATGACGTCCACAGCGGCGGCGGCCTGGCCGCAGCGGCAAGTCACTCTCATCGTGCCTTTTGCCGCAGGCGGCGCGGTCGACAGCGTCGCTCGTGCGCTGGCCGCGCGGATGAGCGAGGGCCTGGGCCAGACCGTCGTGGTCGAAAACCGCACCGGCGCCAGCGGCATGATCGGCGCGGACTACGTGGCCAAATCCAAACCCGATGGCTACACCCTGCTGATGGGAACACAATCGACATTGGCCGTAGGGCCCCTGTTGATGCGCCCAGACAATGCAGACCCGAGCCAATCATTTGCCGGCGCCGGCATGCTGGCCACGGCGCCGCTGCTGTTGGTGGCCAATCCAGCCTTCCCGGCCAAAACCGTCGCCGAGCTCGTCGCCAAAGCCAAGCGTGAGCCAGGAAAAATCGATTATGGGTCTGGAGGAGTCGGCTCTACGCCACATATGGCCGGCGAACTATTAGGACTGTCCACGGGTACGAAGCTCTCGCATATCGTCTACAAAGGCGAGCAGCCGGCTCTCACCGATGTCATGGGCAACCAGATTCCCATCATGTTCAGCAACCTCCAGATCGCCCTGCCATTGGTGCAAAGCGGGCGCCTGAAGGCCCTGGCCATTTCCACGGCCAAACGCTCGCCGGCAGCCCCGGACGTGCCCACCATCGCCGAAACCGTTGCGCCCGGGTTTGATGCGGCGACCTGGTTTGGCGTGGTCGCTCCCAAAGCCACGCCACCCGAGGTGATCGCGCGCCTTGGCTCAGAAATCGAAAAAGCCGCCAATGACCCCGCCTTGCGAAAGACGCTCGAAGGACAAGGCATAACCATTCAGCAACTCAGTCCGGCCGCCTTCGACGCCTATATCCGTGACGACTACAAAAAATGGCAACGCGTCATCAAGGATGCGCGCATCACCATGAATCGCCCCGGGTTTCTTAGACAGTCCCGTTCATCAAAAAGTAGCGCCGTTCGAACTCTACCGGAGAAACCTGGCCGATATAGCTGTGGCGCCGTCGTGGGTTGTAGAACAACTCGATATAGTCAAACACATCGGCGCGTGCCTGGTCGCGAGTGGAATAGATCTTGCGTCGGATTCTTTCACGCTTGAGCAACTGAAAGAAGCTCTCAGCAACGGCGTTGTCATAGCAGTTTCCTCGTCTGCTCATGCTGGGGCGCAACCGATGGGCTTTCAGGAAGTCTTGCCAGTCATGACTGCTGAACTGACTCCCTTGGTCTGAATGCACGAGTACTTCGGCCTCTGGTTTACGACGCCAGACCGCAGCCAGCAATGCGTTGATGGCAAGTTCTCGGGTCATCCGATCGCTCATGGACCAGCCCACGATCTGCCGCGAGAACAGATCCAATACCGCGGCAAGATAGAGCCAACCTTCGTGTGTTCGGATGTAGGTAATGTCGGTCACCCAGACCTGGTTGGGGGCATCGACCCGGAACTGGCGTTGTAGATGGTTCGGAGCAACAACGCTGGGACGAGTACCTCGGCCTCCCGGACGACGGCCGTATCCTGTGTGTGATCGCAAGCCAGCTTGGCGCATCAAGCGGGCCACGCGGTGCTTGCCACACCGCTCTCCCATATCGTTCAAGTCACTGCTGATCTTACGATAACCGTAGATCCGGCCACTGTCTTCCCAGCACTGCTCGATGAGCGCGCCGACGCGCTTATCCTGTGCCCCGCGCGCACTCACAGGCTGCACCTTCCAAGCGTAATAGCCGCTGGGATGTACCCCCAAAACTGCGCATAGGCGACGCACAGCGTATTGCTCCTCATGGGCCTTGATAAACGCGTACTTCACCCGGACTGCTTGGCAAAGTACGCGGCGGCCTTTTTTAGGATGTCGCGCTCCTCGCTCACCCGCTTGAGCTCAGCCTTAAGCCGACGGACCTCCGCGCTCTGGCTATCTTGATGCGTCCGCTGCTCAGGACTGCCCGAATACCGCTTGAGCCATGCATAAAGGCTGTGGGGACTCACGCCTAATCGTGTCGCAACATCGCCGACCTTGTGTCCCCCTTCGGTGACTTGCTTTACCGCCTGTACCTTGAACTCTTCTGAGAATCGCTGCCGCGATGTCTTGCCTTCCATACACACCTCCATATCGCCTTAATTGTGAGGCAACTAGGTGTCTAGGAAACCCGGGGCGATTCACCATCCAGTGACACCAATAAGAAAAATGGAGACAGCAATGCACAGACGAATGTTCATTAAGCTTTGCGCCGCCGCGCCATTGGCCAGTGCGCTGGTCGCATTGCCTGCCGTCGCGGCGTCCTACCCGCAATCCACCATCAAGCTGGTGATGGGATACGCCGCCGGAGGCACAGCCGACCTGAGCTGGCGTATCGTTGCCCCCTTGCTGGCCGAACGCCTCAAGCAAGCGATCGTCATCGACAACCGGCCGGGCGCCGGGGGCATCGTCGCCTCGCAGGCCGCGCTTAACGCGCCCGCCGACGGTTACACCTTGCTGATGGCGGCCTCGGGCAACTTCGGCATCTCGCCGGTACTGATGAAGTCGCTGCCGTTTGATACGGTCAAAGACTTCGACATGATCGCCCAGGCTGCCAGTTTCGGCTACGCCTTTGCCGTCTCCGGAAAATCCGCGTTTCATAAGATTCAGGATGTCATCGACTTTGCCAAGCAAAATCCCGGCAAGCTCAGCATCGGTACGGTGCAAGTCGGCAGCGCGCAATTTTTTGCCGCCGAGCTTTTCAAATCGATGGCAGGTATCTCAGCAGTTACCGTGCCCTATCGATCGTCCGGAGATGTAGTGGCCGCCGCGCGCAGCGGGGATGTGCAACTGATCATCGATACCCTGGCGCCCGTGGTGCCACATATGGCCGACGGCGCATTGCGGGTTTTGGGCGTGAGCACCGCCCAGCCCTTTCCGGCCCTGCCGCAGATTCCGACCATCGCCAGCAGTGGATTGGACGGCTATGTCGTTGAGGCCTGGAACGGGCTGGCCGCTCGGGCTGGAACTCCCCCCGAAGTCGTTGAACGCATCAACCGGGAACTCGCCGACATACTCACAATGGAAAGCGTAAAGAAGCGCTTTCTTGATTTGGGCATCGTGGCGCAATATGGCGATGCCAAGACGGTAAGAGCGCTTCAGTTGGCGGATATCAAGAAGTGGGGTGACGTCATGGTATCAGCCAAGATCGAGAAACTATGACACCCGTGACGCACGCCCAGAATCCAGGCCTGCGGGCTCCCTTATCCATGCCCGAAGGCGCATGCGACTGTCACACCCACGTCTTCGGTCCGCCGTCTGCTTACCCTTTCGATCCGTCCCGCGTCTACACGCCGGGGCCAGCCAGCATCCAGCAGTTGCGCACGCAGCACGGCAAACTCGGCATCTCGCGCGTGGTCATCGTGCAACCCAGTCCGTATGGGGCAGACAACCGCTGCACGCTGGACGCCCTCAGCGCCTACGATCCCAAGGATGACGATGCCGCCAGAGCGGTCGTCGTCATGGACGCTCACACGTCGTTGAGCAGTCTGCGGGACATGCACGCACGGGGCGCTCGGGGCGTTCGCGTCAACCTGAAGACCGGCGGCCAAAACGACCCGGATGTCGCGCGCACCCTGCTGCTCGACGCAAGCGCACGTGTCGAGCAGCTTGGCTGGCACGTCCAGGTCTTCGCCAGCCTGGCTGTCATCGAGCGTCTGGCCGATGAAATTGCCCGATTGGCCGTCCCCGTGGTGTTGGACCACTTCGCGGGTCTGCGCGGCGAAGCCGGCGTTACGCAAGCGGGATACCGCTGCCTCCTGGATTTGTTGGCCTCGGGCAATGTGTATATCAAGCTATCGGCCGCGCAGCGTGCTTCAGCAGCGGCGGCCCATGAAGACATGCGGCCCTTGGTACAGGGGCTCGTCGCTTGCCGCAGCGACCGGCTGCTGTGGGGAAGCGATTGGCCTCACCCCGGAGCATGGCCTGGCGTGGCGCGATCAGCGCAAGGGATTGAACCCTTTCATCCCATCGACGACGCCCAGGCGTTGGAGCGCCTGGCAGATTGGGTGGGCAGCCAGGCAGATTGGAATGCTGTCATGGCCGACAACGCGGCTCGTCTATATGGATGGCCCGACTGATCGAGCGGCCCGTTTGTGTCGAGAACAGACCTAGCCATCAAACCGGCAGCCCATCATTTGCCCCGGCAGGCCGCCGCAAGACGGCCTGCCGTCGACTCAGTTGTGCGGCGGCTCGAAGTAGATCTGCCCGCGAGTCGCGAGGTAGTTCCCCGTTCCCGTATCAAAGATCTTGACCTTCAAATTGGTCAGCCGGCCGGTGTCGGCGTCGGTAAACGTCCCCGCCGGCCAGGAGACCTGCACGTCATACTTCTGCTGGTTGTAGTCGGGCACGATCTTCAAGGTAAACGCTTTGGCTGCACGTTTGGCCAGTTCCTTGTCTTGCTGCGAAGCATCCAAGATCTGCACCACGGGGGGGCCTTTACGGAAGGTCGCCATATACAGACTCATGAGTGTCGCGCTTGTTTCCTGAGGCCGCACACCGAAGAAGCGATACTGGATAGCGGTACTCAACGACGGATCGCTGCGTCCTTTGGTAAAGGTATCTGTGTACGCACGTTTGGCCAATACCGTCTGCTGGCCATTGGCCCGGGACAACAGTTGGACCTCACCGGCCGGCACGTCAGTGGTCGACGACGCGGTGAAGCTTCCATCGGTCTGCGCTGACAGACTCACTTCGTCGCCGTTGGGCAAACGCAGCACCAGTGCCTCATTGGGCTGTGCCTTGCCACTTACCGTCACAATACCGTTCTGCGGGTTGGTGTCCAACCGCGATATTCGATGGGTCTGAGCGAAACTATCGGTGTAGTTCTTCTTGGTCGGTTGGCTCGTGTTGCCTGCCGCATCCCTGGCGGTGACCGTGATGGTCCCCGCGGGCACATCATCGTCAGACTGCACCGAGTACCTGCCATCTTTTCCCGCCTGAACGGTTTTGCTGCCCCCGCCGGGGAAGCTGACGGTCACGGTGGCCTCGGCTTCCGCCTTACCTGTCACGGTGACCTGGCCCGTCGTCATATCGGTAACGGCATCGGCAATCGTCGGCATGTCGGGCGCGTCTTTATCCACCGTGTCGGTGTACTGCCGGGTGGCCGGTGCACTTCTGTTGCGCGCCTTGTCGCTAGCGGTAGCCGTGATCTGCCCCGAAGGCTGGTCGTTCGCCGACGTGACCGAAAAATTACCTGACCCGTCGGCCGTACCCGTCTGTTTTGAACCATCCGGGAAGTCAATCTCGACCTGCGCGCCGCGCTCGGTCTGACCTTTGACGGTCACCCGACCCGACGTCGGGTCCGTCGTCACCTCAGCGATGATGGGCGCGGCAGGCGCCGTTTTATCTACCTTGTCCGTATGCAGCACGCGCGACACCCGGCTGGTGTTGCCTGCCTTATCTTGGGAAGTCACCTCGATGTATCCCGTTTCCAAGTCATTGTCGGACTCCACCCGGAAATTGCCACTGGCGTCGATATCGCCGGTCTTGGTCGAGTCGTCGGGGAAGGTAACCATAACCCGCGCGCCCGGCTCGCCCGTACCAATGACCGTCACACGCCCTGTCGAGCGGTCCTCTTCAAGCCTGTCGATGTCGACGTCTGGCGCAGTCTTGTCTACCGTGTCCATGTACTCATGAGTCATCCGAGGGCTCTTGTTGCCCGCCAAGTCGGCCGCCTCGACCTGTATCGTGCCCGTCATGACGTCCTCCGCCGATTTTGCGCTGTAACTGCCGTCGGCGCCGGCCCTGACCTTCTGGCTGGCACCTCCCGGGAACGTTACCGTGACCTCGGCCCCTGCCTCGGAGCTGCCCTTGACCGTCACCCGGCCCGTCTTCGGATCGGTGACCACGCTAGTAATGCTTGGTGGCGCCGGCGGGGTTGTATCCGGAGCATCATCGTAGCGCTGCCTGGCCTGCGGACTCTGGTTGCCCGCCTGGTCGACGGCCTGCACGCGGATGTCGCCACCGACCATATCGCCCGCAGAGGTCACGCTGAACATGCCATCGTCGCCGGCAACGCCCTGAGCCACCGTGCTGTCCGGGAAACTGACGGTGACCTGCGCTTTCGGCTCCGTCTTTCCGCTCACGGTCACACGCCCCGTGGCCGGATCCGTGACGACGGTGGTGATCGTCGGCTCCGCCGGCGCTGTTTTATCCACGCGATCGTCGAAATGGCGCGTCGTCACCTCGCTCAGATTGCCGACCTTATCTTTGGCCCTGACATCAATCCCGCCCGACACCATATCGCGCGTAGACGTCGCTTCGTAGCTGCCATCGTCCCCCGCTACGACCTGCGCAAGCGTTCCATCCGGGAAGACGATGTCAATCTGCGCACCTGGCTCGGCCTTGCCCGCGACCGTGAGGCGGCCGTCGGCGGGATTTTCGGTGACGGCGGTGATGATGGGCGCGGCCGGGGCGGTTTTGTCCACGACATCCACGTAGCGGTGAGTGGACACTGCGCTCTTATTGCCGGCAGCGTCCGCCGCAACAACCTGGATGTCCCCGGCCACCATGTCCGTCTCAGACACCACCCGATAGCTGCCGTCATCGGCAGCGACCACGCGCTGGACCGTGCCGTCCGGGAAGTTCACCGTGACGTCTGCGCCCCGCTCGGCCCGCCCGTTGACAGCCACGCGGCCGGAGGCATCGTCGGTGGTGATAAGGCGGATTTCAGGCGCCTCTGGCGGCGTGGTGTCCTGGGCGTCGTCATAAGCCTGAACCGCAACCGGGCTCGTGCTGCCGTCTTGCCCCGTCGCCTGGGCTCTGATGTCGCCGGACACCATGTCGCCAGCCGAGACGACCTGGTACATGCCATCCTTGCCTGCCACCGTACGTTGCGAGGAACCGTCCGGAAAACGAACGTCCACGCGTGCGCCGGGGTCGGCCTTGCCGGTCACGGTGACGCGCCCGGTTTTCGCCTCGGTGACGACCGTCTCGATAGTAGGCGCCTGCACGCTTGGAGGCTGATAATGGGTGCTCGTGCTTACCCGCATCCCGGTCTGCGGATGGGTGGCTTGCACCACGACCTGCCCCTGCTTGACCTCGCGCTTGGACCGTACCTTGAACATCCCCTGATCGTCCGCCTTGGCGGCGATCGATTCGCCATTCGGGAAAGACACCTGCACATCCGCCTGCGGTTCCGTGCGGCCGCTGACTTCCAGCGAACGCACCACGGGCTGCGTCACCAGGGAGGTAACCGCCACCCGCAAGCTGCCCGGGCGCACTTCATCCACGTACTGGTAGCTTACTTCGCGGCTGCTGTCGCCTTCGGCATTGCGGGCTCGCAGCACGATCAGGCCGGAGGGCTGATCCTCGGCCGACAGGTACGTGAAGCGGCCCGCAGCGTCGGCGCCCGCAACTCCCGTCGAACCATCCGGCAGGCGCACCGTGACCGTTGCTCCCGCATGGGTTAGACCGCTTATGGTGATGCGGCCGTCGGCCTGCCGCGTGGAGACGGAAGTCACGGTCAGTGGCAAAACGATCTGCTTGCGTCGCGTCTTGAGCACAATGCGGTTCTCGCGCTCGACCAGGGTGTGGCGGCGGCCATCCAACGAGAAGACGGGTGCGTCGGAGTCTGGGCGGCGCAACTGCTTGGACAGCGGCTCCGACAGATTTACGGACAGCCCAAGCTGCAAGCGCGTCTGCCCACCTCCGCCCATGACCTGTGTCTGCTCCAGGCCCAGACTCAGCACGGGTACGGGACGGTACTCCACCCCGACCTTGAAGCCTTTGGCACCGGCCTGACTGCGACCGCTGTCGTAATAGTCCACATGGGCGCCATTCCAGCGGAAGTACGACGTCTTCAGGCTCAGTCCGGGCGCGAAGGCAGGACTGTATTGGACGCCCACATCCATACCCGAGGCGGGTTTTTCCTCCCGGCGATTGTCGCGTTTGGCGCCTTTCCAACCGGAGATCGGTACGTACACATTGCCATGCAGGCTGAACTCCGGGGCAATAGCCTCGATCCCGAGCGAGCCTCGCAGATGCTGTTTGCCAAACTCATAGTCCAGAAAACCATTGGCGCCCACCATCAGCGCCTCATGGACCTCGTGCCGGTAGACCGCGCCGACATTACCCGTGGGGCGGCTGTTCTGGTTATGCGCACCCACCTGCACCAACCCGGTGGCAGGCCCGGCACGAAACACCTCGTCGATCGTATTCAGTTGCACGGAACTGCGGCCGGAGTCGAAATCGACGTTCACGGCGCCTTGCAGGTTGCGCAAAAATGGCAGGCCGGACTCCCGCGCTAGGCTCACGCCGCCGCGCAAGACGTCATTGGCCTGCGCCTGCGCCTCGCGCTTGAGATAGTCGGCGTCCAGGCGCGCTCCCGGCTCGCGCTCGGCTTGAGCCTGTGCAAGGGATTGCGCCTGGGCGGCGAGCCTGTGCTCCCAGGAGCGGTCTTCGGCAGCCGAGGCCTCCTGCGGCGAGGGGCGAGTTGGGCCCAGCGTGGGAATCCCTTGCGCGGCAACCGACACGGGCAGCAACGCTTGCGCCAACAGACTGCCACTGATCATGGCCGCCGTGGTCTGACGCAGACGCGGGCGCATGCGACGGCGTTGGCCGCCCGCCTTACCCATTGCACGAGCCCATTCTCCAGCAACCACCCAAGCCCCCCGGGCCCGGGACCAGACGAGGCGGTAGATGTTCTTGTTCATGGCGTTTCCTTGAGTGAGGGGTGCTGCCCCTGCAAAAATCGCAGGCAAAGCGGCGCCCAGGCTGCTCGCAAGCGGCCGGCTATCGACGAATAGAGATGCCTTGACGTGGCGGTGCAGAAAACGGCATAGGCGCGCTTTGAGCGCTGTTATTGCGTGCCGTCAACCGCTATAGGCAAGTACTTTAGCGATAAGCTCAGACTAGATAAGCCACCTAATTCCGACGAACTTGCAGGAAAAATCCGAACGTCGGAGGCGCGCGTTTTCTGGCACGCTTGCACGCTCGCAGTGGCTGCCAGGAGATCGCGGAGGAAGCGCCCTTGTCAGGAGGGGCAGGCGCCAGCCGCGTGGGGTATGCGGTCGCCTAGCGGCGTTATTACGTCAGTCATGAACCTGGACGTTCAGCGTCATGCGATACACCCCTTCGCCAGGCACCGTCACCCTTAACTCGAGCAGGTTGGGATACCGACCCGCAGGGACCTTGTTGACCGACTTGTTGCCGCTGGTCTGGTCATGAAAACCAATGGCATACACGTTGCGCCGCTTGATTCGGTCATACCGCAGCGTCTTTTCGATATTGCGTTTTACGTACTGCGCGACGACGGCCGCATGGCCATTGGTGACATTGGTCGGTTGCACATCAACCTGCACCTTGCCCGCGTACTTCGGGTCCAGGTAGAGCATCCACAATCTGCCGCCCGAAATCGCCGACTTGGTGATCGAGAGGTTCTGCCGGCTAGACAGTTCGAACAGCACGGCGCTGGGCGGCAGTTTCCCGCTCCAGCTGTCCCGATATTGCTGCTTGGCAGGCAGGCTCATATTGCCGGCATCATCGCGGGCGACGACAAGGACTTCTCCCGTCCCGATGTCCTTATCGGAGGTGACGCGATACCGCCCCTGGCCATCCGCCTGTGCCGTTTTTTTGCTTCCGCCAGGAAACGTCACGTCGATCCAGGCTAGCGGCTCGGCCTTGCCGCGCACCGTCACGTGGCCATTGCTGTCATTGGTATCCAACCCGTCGATGGAGGGCAGCGCAGGCGCTGTTTTGTCGGCCTCATCCATGTATTGCCGCAGCGCTTGCGGCCCTTGATTGCCTGCCGCGTCCGCTGCCATGACAGAGATCGCTCCGGTGGGGATGTCTTTGGCCGACTGCGCCTCGAAGCGGCCATCGGGGCCCGCGGTGACGGTCTGCCGGCTGCCGTCGCTAAACACCACGGTCACCATCGCTGCCGCCTCGGCTTGGCCCGTCACCGTGACGCGCCCGGTCTGGCTGTCTGTGGTGAGCGCCGAGATCACCGGCGCGGCGGGTGGGGTCGCGTCCACCATGTCGCGATAGGTGTGAGGCGTAGCGCTGCTGCTATTGCCTGCGTCGTCGCTCGCCTGGGCCGTAATCTGGCCCGAGCCGATATCACCGTTGGACGTGGCCGTATAACGTCCATTGGCGTCGGCCTTGGCCTGCACGGTCGTGCCATCGGGAAAGTGCACCGTCACGCTCGCCCCGGATTCGGCAGCGCCGCTTACCGTGACCCGGCCGGTTCTGGAGTCGGCCAGTGCCGAATCTATCGACGGCGCCGCAGGCGGTGTGGCGTCTACGTCGTCCGTGTAGACATGGCGCGCCGACCCGCTCGTGTTACCGGCGGCATCGTTTGCCTCAAGGACAATGTCACCTGAGGCCAGGTCGCGCTCGGACATGGCGGTATAGCGGCCATCGGCACCCGCTGTGGTCGTCGTACGCGTGCCGTCGGGCCAGCGTACGGTCACGGTCGAGCCCGCTTCGGCAAGCCCTTGGACCGTCACCCTGCCAGTGTGCGCATCTGCCGTGGCCGAGCTGACCGTTGGCGCGGCGGGCGCAGTGGCATCCACGTGGTCCACGTAAGCCTGATGCATGGCGCTGCTCTGGTTGCCGGCCGCATCAGTCACGGACACCATGATCTCGCCCGCGGGCTGGTCACGATCCGACGTCACCGCATAACTGCCATCCGGGCCCGCCACGGCCTTCGAGACTGTTCCGTCAGGCCAGCGTACCGTCACCGCCGCTCCAGGCTCGGCATTACCCGTCAGCGTGACGCGACCGGTGGCAGGGTCAGCCTGGGCGGCGAGAATGCTGGGAGCGTCCGGCGCACGCCGATCGACGGTATCCACATAGGAATGGATAGCGGCGGGACTACGGTTGCCGGCCTCGTCCTCCGCCTCAACGCGGATCGCACCGGCCTCGATGTGATCGCTGGAGGTCACACGGTAGCGGCCATCGGCCTGCGCCCGCACCTGCTTCACCTCGCCTCCCGGAAAGCTCACGCTCAACAACGCACCGGGCTCGGATGTCCCCTCGACCGTGACGACGCCGTTGTCCTGCCGGGCCTGCACTCGATCGATGACTGGCAGGCCGGGCGCCGTTCTATCGACCAGATCGACGTAGACCTGTCTGGCCTGCTGGCTCGAGTTACCGGCAGCATCGACGGCCACGGCCACGATCGTCCCCGACTCGACGTCGTGATCCGACGTGGTGTGGTAGGCGCCCTGCGAATCCGCCTGTACCCGTTGCCGACTGCCATCCGGGAAAGTCACCTGCACCCACGCCCCCGGCTCGGCAGCCCCCTTGACGGTGACTCGGCCACTGTCTTGCGCCGCTTCCATGACATCAATCGTCGGCGTCCGGGGTGCCGTCTTGTCCACCCCGTCGGTGTAGTCGTAACTGGCCTGGGGGCCGACATTGCCTGCGGCGTCAGTAGCACGCGCGACAATCGGGCCTGCCGGGATGTCCTGATGGGATACGGCCTGAAACGCACCATCCTTGCCTGCGTGCACACGTTGATGCGAACCATCCGTAAACAACACATCCACATCGGATCCGGGTTCAGCTCTACCCGTTATGCTGACCCGGCCGGTGTCGGCTGCGGTCAGTACGCTCGCAAACTCAGGGGCGCCGGGTGGCGTCTTGTCACTGACATCCACATAGGTATAGAGGGACGCGGCCTCGGCCTCGCCCGAACGCGGCACCCGCAGGGCTCGCAATTGCCCGGATGGTACGTCGGCGGCTGACGTCAGTCGATAGCGGCCTTCGGCACTTGCCCGCACCCGCTGCCGGCTGCCATCGGGAAAGATCAACTCCACATCACTGCCGGGCTCCGCCTGGCCTTGTACGGTGACTTGCCCGGTCGCGGCATCGGTGTCCACCGTATCAATGGTCGGCGCGACGGCCACCGGGGGTTGATAGTGCGCCGCCGTGCGCGCCTCTTGCCGCGTTTGCGGATCTATGGCTCTGACTACCACCTGGCCCTGCCCCACCGCACGGCGCGAGCGAACCCTGAACAAGCCTTTGCCGTCGGATTTGGCAGACACAGACTCACCATTGGGGAAATGCGCCACGACCTCCATGCTGGGCTGCGTCTTGCCCGATAAGGCCAGGGCGCGGTCGGCAGGTTGAGGAGCCAGCGCCAGCAGTGCCACGTTCAGCTTGCCCAGCACGACCTCATCGACATAGACCAGGTTAAGCTCCACGCTTGTGTCGCCGTAGATATTGACCGCCCGCAACAGCACATTGCCCGAGGGCTGATCACGCGCACTGGTGTAGCGAAAACGCCCCGCGGCGTCGGCCCTCGTCGTGCCGACAGATCCATCCGGCATACGCAGGCTGACCGTCGCAAAGGCTTGCGTCAGGCCCGCCACCGTAAGCCTGCCGTCCACGGCGTCGGTGATGATCGGGTGCGCCGACAATGGCAACATGATTTCCTTGCGCCGGGTCTTGAGCACAATGCGGGTTTCACGCCGCACCAGAGCAGACCTCTGTCGATCAAGCGAGGGTTCTATCGGTGGCGCTGCCTCAGGCCGCCATTGCTTGGCCCACGGCTGGCCCAGACGGATCGACAGCCCGAGCTGTAGTCGAAGCTGCCGCTGTCCACCTGATACCTGTGTCTGCTCCAGTCCCACGCTGAGCATGGGAACCGGGCGGTACTGCAGACCATACTTGAAACCAGCAGGCCGGTATCGACCGCGCCCACTGTCGAAGACGTCCACCTGCGCACCATTCCATCGAAAGTACGACGCCGTCAGGCTCAAGCCCCGCCATGCTTCGGGCCGATAACTCAATCCCAGATCGAAACCGGAGGCTGGACGCTCCTGTAACCGCTCTTCGTGCCGGGAGCCCCTCCAACCTGATAGCGGCAGATAGACATTGCCGAGCAGCGTGAACTCCGGCGCGATGGCCTCCATTCCCACCGAGGCACGCCAATGCTGCTTGCCGAACTCGCGGTCCACAAACGCATTGGTCCCGAGGAGCCAGCCTGCAGCAGTATCGTGCCGATAGACCAGGCCCGCACTGGCGGTGGGGCGGTCATTCTCGTTGTGCGCGCCCACCTGGGCCAACACCGACCGCTTGCCTGCACGATGAACCTCCTCGATGGCGTTGAGCTCCAGGGCGCTGCGGCCGGACTCGACATCGATGTTCACGCCACCCTCGAGGCGCCGCAGAAAGGGAAGGCCCGATTCCCTTGCGCGGGTCACGGAGTCTTGCAAGGCCTGATTCAACTCGCCCTGCGCCTGGAGTCTGAGATAGCGCCCGTCCAGTTGCGCAACCTGCCCCTCCCGCTGTCGTGCCGCCAGGCCGCGCAACTCGTCGGCCAGCTTATGAATCCAGGTGGGCGGCGCGGTTGGCGCGATGGCGTCTGAACCGGGCGTCAGAGCGGGAGCAGTCCGTGCCAAGACCGACCCGGGCAACAATGATTGCACCAGGAGGCTGGTGCCTACCGTTGCAGCGACGCTCGGGCGTGCGCGGTGTCTGCCACGCCGCCCCGAACGCCCCGTTTGCCGGCGTCTGCTGCCAGCGTCGTCGCCACTCACCCTCTCACCAGAGGCCAATGATCGGACCGGGTGGCGGATGCTCTTACTCATGGCGGATTCCTTCGATAAACGGCAGCTTGCCCGCGCGCTGGCGGCTCAGCCCAGGGGCCCGTTGCCACTGCGGGCGGCGCCTCGATGAGGCGCACGGCAAAGGCAGTGGCAACGCGCAGCGCGAGCGAAGGCCCCTGGGACTGCAACGCACTTTATCGATTAGCTCAGACGCGATAAGTCGCCGGAGCCCGACCTGCTTGTGGGAAGAGTCTCGAGATCACCATAGGGGACACATTGCATCAGGCAGGCGGCAAGCGTGCTGGCGAACAAAAAGCGACGGATTTGCCGCCGCGTGGCCACGGATATGCGACCGGCCCTATTGACTCAACGTCATTTCGTCACGCGGCTTCCAGAAGGCGCAAGCCCGGTCTGCTGACCGATGCCGATCAGGTCAATTCCGCCACCCCGGCGCAGCGCTCGAGCGCTGTCTCAACTGGGGCGCGCGGTTTTGAGTCCGCGAGGACGCGTCAGAGCTTCTGGTGTCGCAGCAACTTAGCCAGCTCGGGCGCGGTCATCAGCGAGATGTTCTGCAGTTGGGCGTAATGCCAGGCCTTATCGGAAACCTCGCCCAATGCTATGAAGATCGCCTCGCCGGCACCGCGTTTTTCACGCAGTGCCTGCAACTGCCGCAAGGGCTCGACTCCGATACTGGCTGCTTTCCAGCGACGGGCGCTGACTACCGCTTCCTTGTCTTTCTTGCGCAAGGAGAAGTCGGCGCCGGGATGCTGCAGGCGCTCGACCTGACAACCATCCTGCTGAAAACCGGCTTCGGCCGTGCTGGCGAATTCGGCCCAGGACATTGCGGCCACGGCCAGAATCCTTGCCTGCGACGGCGTGTTCCGGCGCCGCACGGCGGAAACGAGGGCAATGGCCGCAAACGGCACGGCCACGAAGACCCCCATCGCGGCCAGGTCCTTGGGCAGAACGGCAAAGCCGCCAAGGCACAGCACCAGGGCCAGGCCGGCACTCATCCACAATGGCGAGCGCAGTAGCACGGCAAAAATGGAATCTTGCGACAGTTTGAATTTCATGGCGATGCGCGTCAGACAGAATCGTCGGCGCTGGGCACCGCGCGTACGACGATACGGGTATCACCATGGCTGACAATCTGCCCGCTGCGGATTTTGGCGGTCTTGCGGGTTTCCACGACGCCACCCACTGAGACTTGGCCATCGGCCACCAGTGCTTTACCTGCTCCACCGCTGTCAGCCACGCCCGTGGCCTTGAGCAACTGGTTGATCTCTATATAGGGAGCGCCTGCGGCAAGCGTGAATTCAATGAGCGGCATGCTGGAAAAGCCTGATGGTCGGACAGTGGCCGCATCATACCTGAGCCCCCCGCCTCAGCTCGATCCGGCATTGCGTATTTCGTTTCGTTTCGGTTATAAATGACAAACATTCCTATTCAATCCGCGCCCCTGAGCCGCAATGCTGCGGTAGCCCCATGCCGACCGCCGAGTTCCCCGCACAGCACGACCTGCACACGCTGTATAGCGACCATCACAGTTGGCTCTTCCGATGGCTGCGAAAAAAACTGGGCAACAGCTTTGATGCGGCGGATGTCACGCAAGACACCTTCGTCAACGTCATCACGGCCGGGTCGATGGGCAGCATTCGCGAGCCACGAGCCTTTCTCGTGACCGTCGCCCGGCGGCTGGTGGCGCACCGCCACCGCCGCCAGGTGCTGGAAACCAGCTATCTGGAAATACTGGCGTCCCTGCCGCAAGAAATCGCCCCGTCGCCGGAGGCGCAACTGCTCGCGCTCGAGGCGCTGCAAGAACTCGACCGCGTGCTCGACGGACTGCCACCAAAAGCGAAAGAAGCCTTTTTGCTGGTGCATCTGGAAGAGCTCAGCTATGCCGAAGTCGCCAACCGCCTTGGGGTGTCGGCAAGCTCGGTCAAGCAGTATCTGGTTCGTGCCAATCGGCAATGTCTTTTTGCGCTGAGCGCCTGAGTCATGGCAGGCCCATCCGTCTTGGCGCATCCCTCGAACCCGCCGATGGCCTGTGGCCAGCCGATCAGCGAAGCCACTGCCGACGCGGCGGCGCAATGGCTCACCGTGCTGATGTCGGGCGAGGCCACAACGCAAGAGCGCCAGCGCTGGCAACAGTGGCGCGCCGCCAGCCCCGAGCATGAGCGTGCCTGGCAACATATTGAAGCGGTCACTGGCCGCCGGTTGCCCCTGATACAGGCCGGCGCGGCTTACCAGACCCTGTCGCCCTACAATGGCGCGACCGCGCGCGCCCGGCGCAAGACGCTGCGTCTGCTGCTATGGGGCGGCCTCATAGGCGGCTCTTCCCTGCTCGCGACCCGCAGCCAGACATGGCAAAACCTGACTGCTGACTATCGCAGTGCCATCGGTCAGCAGCGGACCATTGCGCTGGCCGACGGCACGGAGATCGTCCTCAATACGGCCAGCGCCATCGATGTGCGTTTCGACAGCCAGTTGCGCCTTATCCGTCTCGTCGCCGGCCAGGCATTGTTCACCACGGGACACCGTCTGGTCGGGGGAAAACCGGACAGCCGCCCCTTCATCGTGCAGACGGCTCAAGGCCGTGTACGCGCGTTGGGTACCCGTTTCATGGTGCGGCAGGAGGACGACCGCAGTGCCGTGGCCGTGCTGGAAAGCGCCGTAGAAATCTCGCCACAACAGGCTTCGGAGCGCCGGCTCGATGCCGGCGAAAGTGTGTTTTTCACTCGCCACGGCGTGGACGTACCTGTCGCGTTGGCGGACAAGGAACTCGCCTGGACGCATGGCCAGATCATTGCCGAGGACCTGCCGCTGGCCGACTTTCTGGCAGAGCTTTCACGCTACCGGCCCGGATTGCTGCGTTGTGACCCGGCCGTGGCCCATCTGCGGCTCTCCGGCGTTTTCCCTTTGCAGGACACCGACACCATTTTGGATATGCTGCCTAAGTTCCTGCCGGTGCGGATTTCCCAACGCACCCGCTACTGGATCGTCGTACAGGCCCAGTCCTGAATCATTGTTACAAAATAACCGGAAAAAAAGTAAACCCCAGGCTGCCCGATCGCCCATCTCGCGGCTCATACCCCAAGAGAACGTCACGCTACCTACCTTTCTTGGGGACCTCATGCGCACCGTCGCAAGACCTGGCACCAATAGCCAACACCAACACATCCCGGCCCGCTTTGCGCCCGCCGCCCGCCCATTGTGCCTACGTCCTGGCGCCTTGGCCGTTGCGCTGAGCCTGGCGTTGGCCAGCGGCCTGCCAGCGGCCAACGCTCAGGCCACCGCCACCCAGACACAGGCCGCTCGCTTCACGATACCGGCAGGCCCGCTGGCGCCGGCGCTGCGCGCACTGGCCAGTTCAGCCAATATTCTGCTGTCCTTCACCGAGGACCAGACTCGTGGCAAGACCACCCCAGGGATCCAGGGCAGCTATACCCCGGACGCCGCACTGGCCGCGCTTCTGGCGGGCAGCAACCTGCAGGCCGTGCAACAGGACAACGGCGGCTATCTGCTGCGTGCACTGCCCAGCACGACGCTGCCAGCCGTCCGAGTAACCGGCATCATCGCCGACGACGCCAATACGGAAGGCAGCGGTTCCTATGCTGCGACCAGCGCCACCATCGGCAAGATTCCGGTTGCACTCCGAGAGATCCCCGCCTCCGTGTCGGTGCTGACGCGCCAGCGCATGGACGACCAGAACGTCACCACCATCCAGCAGGGCCTGCGTTATGTGACCGGAGTCGAATCCATCGATTATGGCGATGGCACGGCCTACTTCCGCGCCCGCGGCAATCAGATGGGCATCGAGTTCGACGGCGTGTCCATCATGAATGGCCTGCAGTATCAACAGCAGTTCGACATGGCCATGTATGACCGGGTCGAAGTCATGCGCGGACCGGCGGGCGTGACCGACGACGCCATCGGGCAACCAGGCGGTACGGTCAATCTCGTGCGCAAGCGCCCCATGGATGAGTTCCACCTCTCCGGCGAGACACAGGTCGGCACGTTTGGCAGCGTGCGCCAGATGTTCGACGTCACGGGTCCGCTCAACAACGAAGGCACGCTTCGTGGCCGCGCGGTCATGGCGGGTAATAATTCGCTGCAGTCGACCGACGACACCCGCAACAAGAACGGCATGCTCTACGCGGCGCTGGACTACGATGTCTCGCCGCAAACGACGCTTTCCCTTTCGGCGGGCTACCAGGTCACCTCCATCAAGGGTTTGGATTACGGAGCCCCCGGCGTCGTCAACGCCAGCGGCACGGCGTTGATCGGAGGCTTGTCCGGCTCGCCGTCGGAGAATTACAGCCCTGACTGGAACCGCTCGCATGTCGCGATCAAGGAAGTCAATGCCAATCTGACGCATCGCTTCGACAATGGCTGGAACTGGGACACCACGACATTCTACCGCAGCGGCAGCCTGAGCGCCAAATATGCCTACTCCAGTCCCGGCGCGACGCAGCAGGGCCTGAGCGAATTCGGAGACCAACGCCAATCCTCCGAGACCGAATGGTTTGGCTTCGATAGCCATGTGTCTGGCCCGCTGCAGGCGTTCGGACGCACGCACACGTTCACTGCCGGGGTCAATTACTCGCAGATGCACTCGACGCAGAAGTACGGCTTCGAGTCAGTGTACGGCCCCTATGCCGGTGGCGCCTTCAGCCTGTATGACCCGAATGCGGTTCCGGAGGTATCGGTGCCCTTTACCAGCGGCAACAAGGACAGGCTGCAGCAATACAGCATTTACACCCAGGCCAGGCTGAAGTTGGCCGACCCGCTGACGCTGGTGCTGGGCGCGCGCGAAGCCTTTCTCGATGAACGCTCCCAGCCCATCCTCCCGACAACCGGAGATTGGGAGACGGTAGCTAAAGTCAATCATCGCTTCCTGCCCTCGGCCGGATTCGTGTGGGACGTGACACCCGCCACCACGGCCTACGCCAGTTTCTCGCGCTTCATGAGTGCGCAGACCAGCACCACCTACACAGGCGCGATGTTACCGCCACGCACCGGCGAACAGTACGAAGTCGGTGTGAAGAACAGCTTCTTCGACAATCGGCTCAGCACAACGGTGGCACTGTTTCGCATCAATGACAACAACCGCGCGGTAGAGGACCCCAATCACCCCATCGGCAGCATCCCCGGTGGCAAGGCGCGCAATCAGGGCGTGGAATTCGAGGTGGCGGGCCAACCTACCCCCAACTGGAATGTGTATGCCGGCTACACCTACCTCAACGTCAAGTTCGACAACGACGCCCCTGACCTGACCGACGGCACCGACCCCAAGCATCTGTTCAAACTGTGGACCAACTACCGCATTAGCGAAGGCGCGTTGCGCGATGTGACGGTCGGCGGCGGCATGCTGACCCAGAGCTCCACCTATCGGGGCGTCACCCAAGGCGGCTATGCGATCTTCAATGCGCAGGTCGGCTGGCGTATCAACCCCCATATCGATGTATCGCTACAGTTGAACAACATCTTTGACCGCAGCTACTACATCCGTCCGCCGAGCACGTTCTTCAGCGTCTATGGCGATGGTCGTAACGCCATGCTGACGCTACGCTATCGCATGTAAGAGGTTCCCCACGGGTGCCGCACGTATCACGGCACCCGGGGTCGACTCAGCAAATGGCAGCCAGGCGCGGTAGCACCCGCCGCGCCGTGCTTGTCGTGCGGCGGGCTACCTCGTCGATCGCGCAATGCCGTATGACGGCCAACTCTGCGGCGATACGGGGCAGTTGGCCCGGGGTATTGCGTCGCTCAGGCTCATGCAGCCATGCGGGCGGAATGTCGGGTGCATCCGTTTCGAGCACCAGATGATCCAGATCTGTGTCCGTGGCATGGCGGCGGATCTGCAACGCCCGCGCATAGGTCATCGCCCCGCCCAGGCCCAGGGCAAAGCCCAGGTCTATAAAACCTCGGGCCTGCTGGGCGCTGCCATTGAAAGCATGAGCAATGCCGCCGCACGATCCGCGCTGGCGGCGTAAGTACTTCAGCAGAATATCCTGAGAGCGGCGCACATGCAGCAGCACGGGCAGACCGAACTCGGCGGCAAGCGCCAGTTGCGCCGCATAGAAATGCTCCTGGCGCATGCGGGGCTCGCCACTGGCGATGTCTGGCACAAAAAAATCCAGCCCGATCTCGCCGATGGCCACGAAACGTGGATCCGGCATTGCGGCTTCGACCGCCTGGCGCAGCACAACCAGATCCTCCTGGCTTGCCCGGCCCACGTAAAGCGGATGTATCCCAAGCGCATAGGCCCCGCCCTGTATGCCATGGGCCAGGTCCCGCACGATCGAAAAATTGGCGCGTTCGACTGCCGGTATGACTATGGTTTTTACCCCTCTGTCATATGCCTGACGCGCCACCGCCAAGCGGTCAGCATCGAACTCCGCGGCATCCAGATGGCAGTGGGTGTCGATCAGCATGGCAGGCGGGCTGCCCCGGATCAACCCGGAAGCAGACGTCCGTTTTCCATGTGGAGCTGACGGTCCGCGCGGGCGGCCAGTTCGGGATCGTGGGTCACGATGGCAAACGCCGTACCGGACTCCCGATTGACGCGGGTAAGCAGCTCGAACATGTTGTGCGCGGTGTGGCGGTCCAGGTTGCCTGTGGGCTCGTCGGCCAGCACGCAGGTCGGACGAGTGACCAGGGCCCGCGCCAGCGCCACCCGCTGACGCTCGCCTCCGGACAACTGCCCGGGATAGTGCCCTTCGCGCTCGGCCAGCCCGACCTGGGACAACACCTCGCGTGCCTGCGCGCGCGCCTGGTCTCGGTCGGCCCGCCGCACGATCAACGGCATGGCGACATTGTCCAGCGCCGTGAACTCTGGAAGCAGATGATGAAACTGATAGACAAAGCCCAGGCTGCGATTGCGCAAAGCACTTTTACGCGCCTCGGAAAGTCCGTCAGCAGGGGTCCCGTCGACGATCAGGGAGCCGCTACTGGGAACGTCCAACAGGCCCAGAATGTGCAGCAACGTACTCTTGCCCGAGCCGGAGGCTCCGACAATGGCAACCATTTCACCGCGAGACACTACCAGCGAAACGTCGTCCAGCACCTGGATGCGGGCTGGGGCTTCGTCATAAACCTTGGACAGATGTTCGGCGCGCAGCGCCGCCTGGACAGAATCAGTCATGACGCAGCACCTGGGCCGGTTGCAGGCGCGACGCGCGCCAGCTCGGATAAAGCGTAGCCAGCAACGACAACACCAGCGAGGTCACACCAATGGTAATGATGTCGCCCGCCTGCGGGTCGGAAGGCAAGGCGCTGATGAAGTAAATTTCGCGCGGCAGGAAATGCACGCCGAACAACCCTTCGATGAAGGGCACGATGATATGCACGTTGTAGGCAATCACAATGCCACCCAGCACGCCCAGCAGGGTGCCGATCACGCCGATAAGCGCCCCCTGCACCAAGAAAATCCGGGCCACTTCGCGCGGGCCGGCTCCCAGCGTGCGCAAGATGGCGATATCGGATTGCTTGTCTTTGACCGCCATCACCAGCGACGACAGCAGATTGAAGGCCGCCACCGCCACGATGAGTGCCAGGATGAGGAACATCATCCGCTTTTCGGTCTGGACGGCGGCAAACCAGGTGCGATTGTTGCGTGACCAGTCGCTGGCCATGACGTAAGGCGGCAGCACCCGGGTCAGCTCAGCGGCCACTTCGGGCGCGCGCTGCATATCCGCCACGCGCAACCGCACGCCGGCCGTGCCACTGTCACGAAAAACCTTGGCCGCGTCATCGTCATCGACAAACACCAGGGAAGAATCATACTCATAATGGCCAGAGGTAAAAATCCCGGCCACGGTGAACTGCCGCATGCGCGGCGCAAAGCCCGCCGGGCTGATGGACCCTTGCGGGGCCAGCATCAGCAGGGTGTCGCCCACTTTGACGCCCATGCTATCGGCCAGATCGCTACCGAGCACCGCACCAAAACTGCCCGGCTTGAGGTCGGAAAGCTTGCCGCTGACCATCTGCTTGGGCAAATCGGAGACCTCGCCCTCCAGGCTCGGATCGATACCGCGTACCTGCACGCCGCGCAGCGCTTGCCCGCGCACCAGCATGCCGCCGGCAGCGACAAAAGGGGCCCCCCCTTTGACCTCGGGGTTCTTGCGGGCCGCATCGGCAAACTCCTGCCATTGCGCCAGCACCCGATCCGGCAAGGCGCCAGGGATGTAGAGCTCGATATGAGGTAGGACCGACAGCATGCGGTCGCGCACCTCTTTCTGGAACCCGTTCATCACGGACAGCACTACGATCAGCGCCGCGACGCCGAGCGCTATCCCCGCCATGGAGGAGGCCGCGATAAAGGAAATGAAGCGATCCCGGCGCCCACCGCGCCGGCCCAGACGGGCCAGGCCCGCATAGCGGGCGCCGATCCAGAGTTCGTAAGGTAATTTCAGCACGTGCGCATTATGGCATTAACCCGAGCGGCAAAACACATCCGGGTATGCCGGTCTGTGACGGTCTGTAGACGAGCCGGACCGGACTACAATCCCGGCCATGCACATCGTGATCCCCGGCGCCCTGCCCGACCTCGCCGTTGCCAGCGAACTGGCACGCCATCTGCCCGAACATGCTCCCACCTTCAGCCGCTGGCTGGCGCTGGGCCAGGCTGAGGCCGCGCACTTCGATCCCAGGATCCATGGCTGCACCGCCTATGAAGGCTGGCAGTTGCAGGCAGCCGGTTTCCAGGCCGAACCCGGCCAATCTCTGGGCATGGGTCTGGGGCCGCTGCTGGCAGGCATCCGCGACGGCAGCGACAGCGTCTGGCTGGGCGAATTGGTCCACCTGGCGCTGGGCGCGGATACGGCCTCGCTGCTGGATCCCGAGATGATGGACCTGCGTACGGAAGAAAGTGCGGTGCTGTTCGACGCCATTGCTCCGCTTCTGGCCGACGGCGAGTTCGGCGCCGAGATCCTCAGCCCGCAACGCTGGCGCCTGCGCCTGCCCGCGGGCATGGCACCGCGGCCGGCCAGTCCACTGGCCGTGGCTGGAGACCGACTGCAGCACTGGTGGGCACAGGATGCCGCCAGCCGTCCCTGGCGACGACTGCTCAATGAGATCCAGATGGCCTGGTACGAGCATCCGGTCAATGAAGCACGCATGGCTCGCGGCGCGCCGCCGGTCAATGCGCTGTGGCTGTATGGCGGGGCGCACCCCTGGCAACCCGTGCCCCACCAGGCGCAGGTCTACACCGGGCTGGAGGCTCTGGCACGCGAGGGCGATTGGGGCGGCTGGCTGCGCTGCCTGGCAGCGCTGGACGCCGAACACTTCAAACCGCTGGCCAACGCCCATGGTCAAGTATTGACCGCGCTCGACCTGACCCTGCTAGGCCGCGACCGCCGCGCCAGTATCACCCTCAAACCCCGCGCCGGCCTGCTCAAATGGTGGCCTGCGCGCCAACACAATTGGAATCGCTGGTGGTCACACCCCGTCTAACTGTCCGCTCGGCCAATCTGTCCGCCTGCCAGGCACTACAGAATGCCGGCATCCATCCTCTGCTCGCCCGGTTGTGGGCCGCGCGCGGCGTAACCGAGGCCGGCCAGACACAGATGAACTGGCCCTCGCTGCTGCCGCCGGGCACGCTGACGCACTCCGAGCACGCCGCGGCGGTACTTGCTGACGCCATCGCGGCAGGCAAGCGGCTTTTGATCGTGGCCGACTACGACTGTGACGGCGCCACCGCCTGCGCTGTCGGTTTGCGCGCCTTGACCGCCATGGGCGCCAATGTGGACTTCCTGGTGCCCAATCGCTTCGAGACCGGCTATGGTCTGTCGCCTGCCGTCATCGATCTGGCCATCAAACACCGCAGCGGCAAACCCGACCTCATCGTCACGGTCGACAACGGCATCGCCAGCGTCGATGGCGTGGCCGCAGCCAATGATGCTGGCATCGGCGTGGTCATCACCGATCACCATCTTCCCGGCGATACCCTTCCCCAGGCCCTGGCCATCGTCAACCCCAACCAGCCTGGTTGCGGTTTTCCCTCCAAAAATCTGGCGGGCGTGGGCGTCATCTTTTACATGATGCTGGCGTTGCGCGCCGAGCTGCGCCGCCGCGGCGTGTACCCGCCAGACGGCGGGCCGCGCCTGGATGCGCTATCCGATCTCGTCGCGCTGGGCACCGTCGCCGACGTGGTCAAGCTCGATGCCAACAACCGTCTGCTGGTCACGCAAGGCTTGCAACGGATGCGCACTGGCCGGATGCAGCCAGGGTTGCGGGCGTTGTTTGCCGTCGCCGGCCGCGAGCCGCGCTCGGCCAGCGGCTTTGACCTGGGTTTTGCCTTGGGCCCGCGCATCAACGCCGCCGGCCGTCTGGCCGACATGAGCCTGGGCATTGCCTGCCTAACCACCGATGACGAAGATCAGGCGCTGCGAATGGCCCGCGAACTCGATGCCATCAATCGCGAGCGCCGTGGCATCGAGGCAGAAATGCGCGATCAGGCCATGGCAGCCATGCAGGCGCCCGATGCCGTGGCAGGCGCGACCGTTTGCGTTTTCGATCCCTCCTGGCATCAGGGCGTGGTGGGTCTGGTCGCCTCGCGTCTGAAAGAAAAATTCTGGCGGCCCACACTGGCCTTCGCACCGGCCGGTGACGACGAAATCCGCGGCTCGGGCCGCTCGATCCTGGACGTGCATCTGCGCGATGTGCTCGATCTGGTGTCCAAGCGCCATCCTGGCCTGATCCGCAAGTTCGGCGGCCATGCCATGGCCGCCGGCCTGACGTTGGGCCGCGACGGCTTTGCCGCCTTTGCTCCGGCCTTTGACGCCGCCGTGCGCGAACTCACTGGCCGGGATCGCTTCGAGCCCTTGCTCGAGACCGACGGGTCGCTGGAAAGCGGCTATGCCAATGCTGAAGTCGCCGGCCTGTTGCAACAGCAAGTCTGGGGGGCAGGCTTTGCCGCCCCCCTCTTTCTGGACGAATTCACCGTTCGCAGCCAGCGCCTGGTAGGCGAAAAACACCTCAAGTTGTCGCTCGAACGGGGCCACCAGCGTTTCGATGCCATTTGGTTTGGCCACGACGAGATGATGCCCGAGCGTATCCAGGCCGCCTATCGCCTGGAACAGAATGTCTGGAACGGTATGGTGACGGCGCAACTGGTGATCGAGTACGCCGAGCCGGTGTGAAAAATGGGCCGGAATCCAACGTCCGACCCAAGCACGTTAAAATGCCAGGTTTCGCATAAAAGTCACCAGGATCAATCATGGAAGCCGAACGTCAGAACCAGATCGCCGCCCGCCTTGCCGACTACGCGGAGCGCGAGCAGGCTCTACGGAGGTATCTTTGACTACGATGCCAAAACCGAACGCCTGCACGTTGTAAACGCCGAACTTGAAGACCCGGCCGTCTGGAACGCCCCCAAACACGCCCAGGATCTGGGGCGTGAGAAGAAATCGCTCGAGGATGTCGTTCAGACCCTGACCGAACTGAGCCAGGGTGTCGCCGACGCCCGGGAGCTCTTCGAACTGGCAGCCTCCGACGCCGACGACGCCACGCTGGAGTCCATCGAGATCGATGCCAATGGCTTCCAGGAAAAGCTCGAAGGCCTCGAGTTCCGCCGCATGTTCTCCAATCCGGCCGATCCGCTCAATTGCTTCCTCGACATCCAGGCTGGCGCCGGCGGAACCGAAGCCCAGGATTGGGCTTCCATGCTGCTGCGCCAGTACCTGAAGTACGCCGAGCGCAAGGGGTTCAAAGCCGAAGTGCTGGAAGAATCCGAGGGCGAAATTGCCGGGATCAAATCCGCCACGATCAAGATGGAAGGTGAATACGCCTTTGGCTATATGCGCACCGAAACCGGCGTACACCGCCTGGTCCGCAAGAGCCCCTTTGATTCTTCCGGCGGGCGGCATACCTCGTTTGCCAGCGT
Source organism: Bordetella holmesii (assembly GCF_020735985.1). Taxonomy (NCBI): domain Bacteria; kingdom Pseudomonadati; phylum Pseudomonadota; class Betaproteobacteria; order Burkholderiales; family Alcaligenaceae; genus Bordetella; species Bordetella holmesii. Next base: position 1,121,147 of record NZ_CP085973.1, on the reverse strand, counting down.
ATTTGTCTATCCCGAAGTGGACGAGTCCTTCGAGGTCGAAGTCAACCCGGCCGATCTGCGCGTCGACACCTATCGCGCCAGCGGCGCGGGTGGCCAGCACATCAACAAAACGGATTCGGCCGTACGCATTACCCACATGCCCAGCGGCATCGTGGTGCAGTGCCAGAACGACCGCTCCCAGCATCGCAACCGCGCCGAGGCCATGCAGATGCTGAAATCCAAGCTGTATGAACTCGAAATGCGCAAACGCATGGCCGAGCAGCAAAAACTCGAAGACTCCAAGACCGATGTGGGTTGGGGCCATCAGATCCGCTCGTACGTGCTGGACCAAAGCCGCATCAAGGATCTGCGCACCAACGTCGAAATCTCCAACACCCAGAAAGTGCTCGATGGCGACCTGGACCCTTTCATTCAGGCCAGCCTCAAGCAAGGTGTTTGATTCCCGCAGGGGCGCAAGTCCCTGCCCTGCAGCCTACGGAAACCCGCAACCATGACTGACACGTTTGCCATTCTGACCGGCGCCTCGCGCGGACTGGGCGCCGCTCTGGCCCGCGGCCTGCTGCGTCCAGGCACCGAACTGGTGACTCTGGCGCGTAACACCGATCCCGAGTTGGCCAGGCTGGCCCGGGAACAGGGCGTGACATTGAAGCAGGTGCAAGTCGACCTGGCCGACAGTCAGGCGGCCGCGCGCGCGGCCGCCGAACTCGTCATTCCCCGCGACGCCAAACGCTACGTGCTCATCAACAACGCAGGCACGGTGCATCCGGTAGCCAACACCGCTGCCCTGAACGACGCGGCGGCTATCGGCCAGGCGTTGGCGCTGAATGTCACCGCCGTCATGCTGCTGACCGCGCGCTTTCTCCAAGCGGTCGACGGGCTGTCGGCCGAGCGGCGCATCATCAACATTTCCTCCGGCGCGGGACGCAACCCCACCGCCGGCTGGGGCGTGTATTGCGCCACCAAAGCTGCTGTAGACATGTATAGCCGCGTCCTGAAAACCGAACACGGCGCCAGCGGTGTCCGCGTGGTGTCACTGGCGCCAGGCATTGTCGATACCGGCATGCAAGCCGATATTCGTTCCAGCGACCCGCAAGCCTTCCCCGGCCTGACCCGCTTTCAGGACTTCCACGCAACCGGCAAGTTGTCTGCGCCGGCCGACGTGGCTGCCAACAGCCTCGCTTACCTGGATCGCGAAGACTTCGGCCAGACCGAAATCGACGACATCCGCAATTACCACTGACCCACCATGACTGATCATTCGCCCACCGCCCAGGATGAAAACCGCTTGATCGCCGAACGGCGTGCCAAGTTGGCCAAACTGCGCGAAGCTGGTGTTGCCTATCCGAACGATTTCGTCCCGGACGCGCAAGCCGCCCGCCTGCACGACACGTATGACGACCAGGACGCCGCAGCCCTGCTCGAAGCCACCGTGCACGTCAAAGTGGCCGGACGAATGATGCTCAAACGCGTCATGGGCAAGGCCAGCTTTGCCACACTTCAAGACGGCAGCGGCCGCATCCAGATCTATCTGGATCGTGGCACGCTGGGCGAAGACGTCTACGCGGGCTTCAAACAGTGGGACATCGGCGACATCATCGCCATCGAAGGCTCGGTTTTCAAGACCAACAAGGGCGAGCTGTCCGTGCATGCCAGCTCCGCGCGCCTGCTGTCCAAATCGCTACGCCCCTTGCCCGACAAGTTTCATGGCCTGTCTGACCAGGAAATGCGCTATCGCCAGCGCTACGTCGACCTCATCATGACCGACACGACCCGCCGCACGTTCGAGGCGCGCAGCAAGGCCGTAGGAGGCATCCGACAGGCCATGTTGGAGGCCGGCTTCCTCGAAGTCGAAACGCCCATGCTGCATCCCATCCCGGGTGGCGCGGCAGCCAAGCCGTTCGTGACGCATCACAACGCGCTGGACATGGAAATGTACATGCGCATTGCACCGGAGCTCTATCTCAAGCGTCTGATCGTCGGTGGCTTCGATCGAGTGTTCGAGATCAACCGCAATTTCCGCAACGAAGGAGTGAGCCCGCGGCATAACCCCGAGTTCACCATGATGGAGTTCTACGCGGCCTATGCGGACTACCGTTGGCTGATGGACTTCACCGAGTCGCTCATCCGCCAGGCAGCCATTGCAGCGGCCGGCAGCGCCGTGCTCACGTACCAGGGGCGCGAACTCGACCTGTCCAAACCCTTCGATCGCCTGACAATCTGCGAAGCGATCCTCAAGTACGCGCCGCACTACACGCAGGCCGAGCTCGACGACACCGATTTCGTGCGAGCCGAATTGAAGAAATTCGGTGCCGACGTCGACAAAGCCCCTCTGGCAAGGGCTGGTCTGGGCGCCCTGCAACTGGCGCTGTTCGAAGAGACCGCAGAGTCCCAGCTTTGGAATCCGACCTACATCATCGACTACCCCGTCGAGGTATCGCCACTGGCTCGCGCTTCCGACACCCGTGAGGGCATCACCGAACGCTTCGAGTTGTTCATCACCGGCCGTGAAATCGCCAACGGTTTCTCCGAGCTCAACGACCCCGAAGATCAGGCAGAACGCTTCCGCGCCCAGGTCGAGGCCAAGGATGCCGGCGACGAAGAGGCCATGTACTACGACGCGGATTACATCCGGGCCCTGGAATACGGCATGCCGCCGACAGGTGGGTGCGGCATCGGCATCGACCGCCTGGTCATGCTGCTGACCGACAGCCCCAGCATCCGCGATGTGATTCTCTTCCCGCACCTGCGCCGCGAAGACTGAGGCCACGCCACGATGCTTGCCAAGATCCTTTTGCTGGCTGGCCTCGTGGTGCTTGTCCTGTATATCTATTTGCCGTGCCGCCGCGCCGCCCGTGGGCAGGCCGGGCGCGGTTTTCTCTTTTGCTGCGCCGCCTCTGGCGTCCTGTTAGCCAGCGCCATCCTTGCATGCTTGCTTTGGATGAGCCGCAGCAGCCTCTCAGGCGTCGACGGCAAGCTCGACTTCCTGCTCCCCCTGGGCCTGGCGCAGGTATTGCTCGCGCTGGTCTGCGGTGTGCTGGCCTACCGCCGCCGGCCGCGTTAAAAAGCGGCCAACTATCCCGGCTACATTGCTTGGCGTGTGCGTACCGCTTCGGCCCACCGCCGCGCGACGGTGGGCGACGTGGCGCAAGTAGCCGAGTCGGTCACCACGCGCACGGCGCGCTCCAGCAGCTGGATATCGGCCTCGTGCTGACGCGCCACATGCGGGTCCTCGAAAAAAATCACCCGTTGACACTGATGCTCGAGCACGAGTTCGGCAATCTGTGCGTCGCCGCCCAGCGGACCGCTGAGATATCGCGTCACCCAAGGCTGGTCTTTGGGCCAACCGCGCGACCACGCAAGGTCGTTGAGCAGGCCACCCGTGGTGCCCGTGGCCACGCGCCGCGCAAACTGGGACAGCACGTCGAAGTACTGGTCGGCAAAGGCCACCATCTCGTCCTTGAGCGCATCGTGGGCAATCAGCGCCAGCGTCTGCCCGTCGAAACGAAACAACCGCGCCAGAGCGGGGTCCGCCGGCAACCCCGCACTGAGGCGCTCGATCTCAATCCACTCTATGGCCCCGGCCAGGGTGGAAATGAAAGGCCGGCCGTGCGTGATGCACTGCCGCTTGAGCGCCAGCGCCTCTGGAAAGATAGAGGACGGGTCAACCGGATCGATGAGATAGATGGCGCCATCGAAAGGGGCTTGCCCATCCCGGCCTTCTGTCACGCGGGCCACCAGTTTCATCAACCCGCCTTCGCGGCCATACGGGTAGCGGATCAGTCCTCGATATCCTTGCAGCATGCCCTCGCGCGCGATGGCATCGTGCGTGCGGCCTACCGTGTGTAATTCAATACCCATTTCGCGTATGCCAGCGCCACTGGCGCGTAGCCAGCTAAAAAGCGCAGCGTCGGGCGTCTCGTGATGCAGGCGATTGGCCGCCAGGCCAAAGCGCAAGGAAGGCGAGGTCATGATGCTTGTCAGGGAGCCGGAAAACAGAATGATACCGCCGTGCGCCTGCCACATCGGCTTTGGCCTTGAATTGGCTGCCGCCCCATTTTAAGTAATAATCATTCTTATTACAAATCTCTTCTTGGTGCTGCTTGCGTGCAGCAACACAAATTGGACGCTTCGGATTACGCATCGCCGCCCAACCTGGAAACGCTCTACGGTGACCACCATCCATGGCTGCAGGATTGGTTGCGCCGCCGGCTGGGCAACGCTGCGGATGCCGCCGATCTGGCCCAGGATGCGTTCATGCGCCTGCTGGCCAAACCTCTGCCCTTTGGCAGTCGGCCGCAGGCACGCGTCTACCTGCGCACGCTGGCTGGCGGGCTGTGCGTCGACCTCTGGCGCCGGCGACAGATCGAACACGCCTGGCTGCAGACCCTGGCCGCCCAACCCGAAGCACACGTGCCGAGCGCCGAACATCAGGCCATCGTGCTGCAAACCTTGCAGGAGGTCGATCGTCTCGTGCGCGGCCTTCCTCCCAAAGCGGCTCATGCCTTCATCATGGCAGTCGGCTGCGAAATGAGCGATCAGGAGATTGCCAACGAATTGGGTGTCTCCACCCGCATGGTCCGAAAGTATGTCGCGCAAGCGATGCTGCAATGCCTCCAAAAACTTTGAAGCGCGCCGCACCTGGAATCGCCCCCCTGGAGCAGGCGGCGGAGTGGTTTGCCCTGCTGCGCTCCGGCGAGGCCACCGCAGCCGAACGCGCCGCCTGGCAAGCCTGGCACGACGCCTGTGAAGCCCATACGCGCGCCTGGGCCCAGGTCGAGAGCGTCGGCCGGCTTTTCCTGCCAATACGTCAGAGCGAGGCATCCGGGGTTGCCGCCACCGCCTACCGCCGCGCCGAATTCAACAGTGGCCGGCGGCGTACCCTCCTGGGGATTGGGGCTCTGGCTGCGGCCGGCGTGGTCGGACATGCCGCCTGGCGCCACAACGTCCTTTATCCCTGGGCGGCGGATTACCGCAGCGGCACGGGTGAGGTACGTGAAGTCGTGCTGGACGACGGCACACGCGTCTGGCTGGGCACGGCCAGTGCGTTTGACCAACACTACAGTGCCGGGCTCAGGCGTCTGGAGCTTATCGCTGGCGAGATCCTCATCAGCACGGCTCCCGACGCCTCTCGCCCCTTCGTCGTTGACACCCCACAAGGCCGTTTGCGTGCGTTGGGGACGCGCTTTTCCGTTCGCCGCGATGACGGGGGTACTGACGTGGCTGTCTATCAGGGCAGCGTTCAGGCGAATGCGCCGTCAGGCGCGCAGGCGCTGTTGCTTGCCGGGTGGCGTGCCCGCATGACGCGCCAGGGCATCAGCGCGCCACGCGCGGCCGATCCCGATGCCGAGTCCTCCACCCGAGGATTGTTCATTGCCAAGAACATCCCCCTGGCCGACATGGCGCGGGAGCTGTCGCGGTACCGCTTGGGCCATGTGGGTGTTGCTCCCGACGTGGCTGCCCTCCCCGTCTTTGGCAGCTTCCCCATGACGGACCCCGATCGCACGTTGAACATGCTGGAATCCGTGTTGCCGGTCCGCGTCAGGATGCTGCCTTGGTGGGTGGACATCCTGCCACGCTGACAGGCAGCCCGCGACGTCGCCATCCTGACCAGACACAAAAAAATAAAAAAAGAGTTCCGCTTTTCGTGTCTCGTTCGATGAACAGGAAGAGAGATCTCCTAATCACCTTCCGATTCGCTCAGAGGAACGCGTCATGTCTACCCGTTTGTCCCTCCACGGCCGCACGTGCTGCCGTCGTGGAACCCGCATGGCTTTGCCCGCTGCCTGGTCCAGAAAAACCTTGATCCATCTGGCTTGCGCAGCCGCCTTGTCCGGATTGGCCCCCGTGGGCAGCCATGCGCAAACCACTGCAGATACTGTAGCGACGCACCTTAACCGCGATTACAGCATCCCCGCCGGTTCCCTCGAACAAGTCCTGGCCCGCTTTGCCGCCGAATCCGGCGTGCTGCTGGCCAGCCCCCCTGGATTGACGGCCGGCCGCAGCAGCCCCGGTTTGAGCGGCAATTTTTCATTACCCACCGCACTGAACGCGATCCTCGCCGGCACAGGACTGCATGCCATCAGGGACCCCCAAGGCCAGTATCGTCTACAGGCGGACACCCAAGCGGTCTTCCTCCTCAGCCCAGTGGCGGTAACTGGGCGCGACCTCGCCACCACTGAGGGTACCGGCTCCTACTCTGCCAATATCACCACCATCGCCAAGGGAGACCTCGCGCTACGCGATATACCGCAGGCCGTGTCGGTCATCACACGTCAGCGCATGAACGACCAAGGAGTAACCGACGTGCGCGAAGCCTTGAACTACGCGCCCGGCGTTTCCATGGTTTCCAACGAACCCGGTGGCCAGTTCTACTCACGTGGATTCTTCATCCAGAGCTATCAGTTCGACGGCGTGCCGCTCGAACGCCAGCTATACGCACGCGGATCCGCATTCAACTCCGATACTGCCATCTATGATCGTATCGAAATCATGCGCGGCCCTCAGGCGCTATTTGAGGGGGCAGGCGACCCCTCTGGATCGGTCAACCTGGTGCGCAAACGCCCTACGCAGGAACGCCAGTTCATCGTGACCGGTCGAGTGGGCAGTTATGACCAGTACGGCGCTCAAGTGGACTTCGGTGGGCCGCTCAATGAAAGCGCAACCGTACGCGGCCGCGTGGTGGCCGATTATGAAACCAAGGGTTCTTTCCGAGACTATGTCGATAGCAACGAGAGGACGTTCTACGGCGCCTTGGACATAGACCTCGGCCCGGCCACCACATTGGGACTGGGGTACAGCCGCGAAAATCCCTATGGGGTCATCGACTGGAGTGGGCTGCCCAACTATGGAGACGGGTCGATGCCGGAGTATTCACGCTCGACCAATCTGAGCGCCAAATGGAATCACGCGTATAAAACCCAGAACACTTGGTTCGCCGACCTCACCCACCGATTTTCCAATGGATGGAAATTCAAGGCGGCTGTGGTGCGCGTGGATGAAACGAACGACATCAAGTATTTGCTGCGTAGCGGCCGACTGGGGCCGCCCAATACCTATCGGGGCGATGACCTGCCCCCAGATTTAGTACGGCACCGACATAGAGCCCAGGGGTAAAAGACCTTCTTTCTGATGAGCCTGCACGAATTGCGCCGGCGTTAAATATCCGAGCGCGCTGTGAGGCCGATCGGTGTTGTACTCGACTCGCCAGTTTTCGATCAAGCTTTTAGCCTGTCGCAGGGACAAGAACCAGTGCTCGTTAAGGCATTCGTCGCGGAACTTGCCGTTGAAACTTTCGATATAAGCGTTCTCCACCGGCTTACCCGGCCGAATAAACGACAGCTTTACGCCTGCTTGGTAGGCCCCCAGGCGTCCAAGGCTCTTCCGGCGAACTCTGGCCCGTTGTCCACGGTAATAGATCGCGGCAGGCCACGCATCTCCGCCAGCCGTTGCAGCACCATGGCAACACGCAGTCCCGGCAACGACGTATCGACCTCGATGGCCAGGCATTCGCGAGTGTAGTCATCGACGATAGTCAAACAGCGGAATCGGCGGCCATAGGCTAGGCCGTCGGCCACAAAGTCCATTGACCAACTCTGATTCGGCGCGATTGCCGCTGGGCGAACCACGCGCTCGGTCGCCGCGATTCGCTTACGCTTTCGTTTTCGCACGCTTAACCCTGCCAGACTGTACAGCCGCCAGATTCGCTTGTGATTTGCTTGCCAGCCTTCGCGACGTAAGAGCACATGGATCCTCCGATAGCCGTAGCGTCGTTTCGCCACTGCCATCTCTTTCATGCGCTCGGTCAGCGCAGCATCGCCTGAGCGTGTGCTCTCGTAGGCAAACAGCGACCGCGAAATTCCTACCAGCCCACAGGCCCGGGTAACACCCATGCTGCGCTCGGTCATTAATGTCCTGACCGCCTCGCGTTTGGCCTGCGGGCTGACTACTTTCGGCTTAGCAGATCCTGAAGCGCCGCCTTGTTGTCAACGCCGGTTGAAAATTGACCCACTTTCGTCGGAATCGTCGGAGTAAAACTGACCCACCCCGGCGTTCAAAAACCTAGTTCCTGATCTTGATGTTTCCTGCTTTGCGCTTGTCCTTGAGCCGGTAGCTTTCCCCGGCAATCTGCACGATATGGGCGTGGTGCAGCAGGCGGTCGAGCAAGGCAGCGGTCAGCGTCTGATCCTCAGAGAAGCACGAGGCCCACTGGCTGAAGGGCAGATTGCTGGTGACGATGATGCTGGTACGCTCGTAGCGCTGGGCCACCACGTTGAAGAACAGGTTTGCTTCCTCGCGCCCGAAGGGCAGATAGCCAATCTCATCGATCACCAGCAGGCGCGGCCCGATGATGGCGCGGTTGAAGTACTGCTGCAGCCGGTCCTGCTTATGGGCCGTGGCCAACTGCATCATCAGGTCGGCGGCAGTCAGAAACCGGGTCTTGATGCCCGCCATGACGGCGCGGTACGCCAATGCCTGCGCCAGGTGGCTCTTGCCCACGCCGCTGGGTCCCAGGAACACCACGTTCTCAGCCCGTTCGATAAAGCTCAGGGCCGCCAGTTCCTGGATCTGGGCACGCGGCGCACCACTGGCAAAGGCGAAGTCATAGTCTTCGATGGTCTTGACCGAGGGCAGCGTGGCGATCTTCATCAGGGCGGCGCGCTGGCGTTCGATCCGGGCGTCGTTCTCAATACCCAGAAGGCGCTCCAGGAAGTCGCCATGGCTGGCGTCTTCGCGGGCGCACTGCTGGGCCATGGCGGGCCACTCGCTGCCGATACGCTCCAGCTTCAGGACATCGCAGATCTGTTCGATGCGGTTGTGTTGAAGGTTCATGCTCGCACCTCCAGCAACTCGTTATAGACCGACAGCGGGTGCTGGAAGCTCTCTCGCGGCACAGGCCGGTGAGACGTGGCCGGCACCAGCATGCCGTGTTGCGCAGGCAACTGCAGTAGCGCCAGGCGCTCTTCCTGCAACCGCTTAGCGGGTCTCTCCCGAGTGGTGCCATGCAGCCGCTGATCGGCCACCTCCGTGAGCCAGCGACCGACGTGCGCGTTGGCTGCCGTCACATCGAAGCGCAGGCCAGCCTGCTTGAGGGTCGCGGCCAACGGGACACAGAAACTGCCCTTCAGGTATCCGTTGAAGCGTTCGACCTTGCCCTTGGTCTTGGCGCGATAAGGCTGGCACACACGCGGGGTGAAGCCGAACTCCTGGGCGACGGCCAACAGCCCGTTGTGCCAGCGATGCTGGCCGGGGCCGTAGGCATCGCGCTCGGTGATGATGGCGCCCGCGTTGTCGAACAACACGTGCTGGGGTACGCCGCCGAAGTAGATGAAGGCCTGACGCAGACATCCGAACCAAGTGTCGGCGCGCTCATCGGTGGTGAACCGCACCCAGCTCGAACGGCTGTATCCCAGCGTGGCGACAAAGGCCATCAAGGGATCACGGCCGCGCCGGATGTGGGTGAAGTCGGCCTGCATCTGCTTGCCAGGCGGCGTCTCAAAACGAACGACCGGTTCAGGCTCCTGGTGCTTGTAGCCGCCAAGAAACTCCTTGAGCTGCGTTACACCACCGGGGTAGCCCAGTTCTTGAATCTCCCGCAGCAGCACGGCTGCTGGAATCCAGTGCGGCCGGGCCGCCTCGATGCGCCCGTGCAGATAGTCCTTGTACGGATCCAGCTTGGTGGTCCGTGCCTCGCGGGGCTTGTACTGCTGGGCACCAGCCTCACGCAGATACCGCCTGATCGTGTTGCGTGAGCAGCCCAGCTGCTTGGCCATCTCCCGAATGCTGACGCCACGACGCGCCATTACCTTGATCTCCACTGCTTGCTCCTGAGTCAACATTGTCGGCGGCCAAAAGGCCGCCATCATCGCCCAGGTGGGTCAGATTTACTCCGACGCGGTGGGTCAGTATTACATCGGCGCTGACACCTTGTCCAGCATCGACTCGGCCAACAGCTTCTTGAGCTTGTTGTTCTCCTGCTCCAGCTCCTTGAGCCTCTGAGCGTCCGGCACCGTCATGCCACCGAACTTCGCCTTCCAGTTGTAGTACGTTGCCTCGGAGATTCCGTGCTTGCGGCACAACTCTGCGGGCTTGGCACCTGCATCGGCTTCCTTGAGCACGCCGATGATTTGCTCTTCCGTAAATCGTTTCTTCATTGCCATTCCTTTGGGAACGGACTCTACATCGATTTCGTACTAATCACGGGGAGCAGGTCACCGCTTCGTACACCTACACCCATACACGGCACCGCGGCTCTGACGTCCCCTCCGTGGGTTATGACATTTCGTCCAACACGGGCGTGCCCCGCCACATGGCCAAACTTTGGGCCAACTATCGTCTACCCGACCAATGGAACCGCTGGTCGATGGGCGGTGGCATCAACACCCAGAGCAAATCTTCCGACTTTGGCTACTATGGCCGCACGCAGGGCGGCTATACCACGCTTGATGCCCGGGTCGGCTACCAAGTCAACGAACGCCTGGACCTGGGCCTGAACATCTACAACCTCACGGACAAGAAGTACTACAGCTCCATTAGTTACGATCACAATTTCTATGGGGCTCCCCGAAGCTTCCTGCTGACCGCGCGCTACCGGATGTAAGGGTCCACAAAGCACAAATCCCGCAATAGCGGGATTTGTGCGCGTCCGAGGCTGTTTACTCGGCTTCGTCTATCCAGGCCATCTGGATGGCCTCAAGGATTTTCTCGCCACAACGGGCCGGATCATCCTGAAAATCGGGCAACGCCAGAACCCACTCACGCAGTTGCGTAAAACGCACCGTCTTGGGATCCACAGCCGGATGCGTATCCATCAGAGCTTCAGCGATCTGATAAGTATCTACCCACTTCATGTCAATGATCCTCCTTGGCATGGTTGATGGTGTACTTGGGGATCTCGATGGTGAGATCCTGCTCTTCGATGATCGCTTGACACGACAGGCGCGACACCGAGGTCAGGCCCCAGGCTTTGTCCAGCAGATCTTCCTCGCTGTCGCTGGCCTCTTCCAAAGAGGCGTAGCCCTGGCGCACGACGACGTGGCACGTGGTACATGCACAGGAAAGCTCGCAGGCATGGTCGATATCGATATGGTTATCGAGGAGCACCCTGCAGATTGATTTGCCTTGCGGCGCATCATCAATCACGGCGCCTTCCGGGCATAAATCGGGATGAGGCAATACAGTCAGTTTCGGCATGACGTCGAGTTAAGCGAGTTCGTCCAATTTACGGCCAGCCAGTGCCGCGCGGATACTGCGATCCATGCGGCGGGCGGCAAAATCCTCAGTGGCGTCAGACAAGGCCTGAACGGCCTGACGCACCGCATCAACCTCGGTGGCCGACTGCGCCTGTGCGGCGGCCTGCAAGGCAGCATCTACACGAGACCGTTCGTCGCCATCGAGAAGGTCCCCGTCGGCCGCCAGCGCAGCACTCACGGACTCGACCAGTTGGCGGGCTTCGACCTGCTGCTCACGCAACATCCGGGCTTTGGCATCGTCATCGGCATACGAGACACTGTCGGAAAGCATGCGCGTAATTTCGTCGTCGGACAGGCCATAGGAAGGTTTGACCGTGACGGCCGCTTCCACACCCGTACTCTGTTCGCGCGCGGTCACGCTAAGCAGCCCGTCGGCATCAACCTGAAAGGTCACGCGGATGCGAGCCGCGCCGGCGACCATGGGAGGAATGCCTCGTAGCTCGAAGCGGGCCAGCGAGCGGCAATCGGCAACCAGGTCGCGCTCGCCCTGCACAACATGCACGCTCATGGCGGTCTGGCCGTCCTTGAACGTGGTGAACTCTTGGGCACGGGCAACCGGGATGGTGCTGTTGCGCGGAATGACCCGTTCGACCAGCCCACCCATCGTCTCCAGCCCGAGTGACAAAGGCATCACGTCCAGCAAAAGCCAATCTTCGCCTGGTGCACGATTGCCCGCCAACAAGTTGGCCTGCAAGGCCGCGCCCAACGCCACGACCTGATCCGGGTCGAGATTGGTCAACGGCGGCGCGCCGAAGAAAGCGGCAACACCCTGCCTCACGACCGGCATGCGCGTCGCGCCGCCGACCAGCACCACGCCCTTGACCTCGGCGGCGCTCAGGCTGGCATCCCGCAACGCGCGGCGAGCTGCCTGCAACGTCCGATCTACAAGCGGTGCTGCCAAGGTATCGAAGTGGGCACGCGTCAGAGGCATATCGACCTGACGGCCTGCATCGAGCATCACGGAGATCACCGCCTGATCCACATCGGTCAAGCTTTCGCGTGCGGCACGGGCCGCCACCAGCAGCCCGCGCTTATCGGACAGCGACAGGTTTTCCAGCCCGAGCGAGGCGGCCAGATCGGCCACGATCGCATGGTCGAAATCGTCGCCGCCCAGCACCGTATCGCCGCCGGTGGAGATCACCTCGAACACCCCTTGCGACAGGCGCAAGATCGATATATCGAACGTGCCCCCACCCAGGTCATAAACGGCATAAATGCCTTCGGCGGCCTGATCGAGTCCGTAGGCGATGGCGGCGGCCGTCGGCTCGTTGAGCAGACGCAAGACATTCAAGCCCGCCAACTTGGCCGCATCACGCGTGGCCTGGCGCTGTGCATCATCGAAATAGGCAGGCACCGTAATCACCGCGCCCACCAGGTCATCACCCAGCACGTCTTCAGCGCGCTGACGCAAGGTAGCCAGAATTTGGGCCGAGACCTCAACCGGGCTGACGTCACCGTGCAGGGTGCGCAGGCGCACCATACCAGGGGCATCCACGAAGTCATAAGGCGCGCCGCTGTCACGCGCATCCTCGGCCGAGCGGCCCATGAAGCGCTTCACCGACACGATGGTATTGCCCGGGTCGCTGGCTTGATGCGGCAAGGCGGCACGACCGATCGTGACCCGGCCTTCAGGCAGATAACGCACTGCCGAAGGCAACAGCGCATGTCCGTCAGCGTCGGACAATACTTCGGGCACGCTGCTGCGCACCGCTGCCAACAGAGAATTGGTCGTTCCCAGATCTATACCCACTGCCAGGCGCCGTTGATGCGGGGCGGGTGATTCACCGGGTTCGGAAATCTGCAATAAAGCCATTGTTGTACTTGTCGCTGAACGGGCCCTGCCGGGCCGCTGCTAGGGCTGGATCGAAGCCAGTTCCTGAGCCAGTTTTTCGATGAACATCCACTCGCGGACCTTCTGGCCCGCGGCGGGATAGTCCTTGCGCCGGTCAATCAAATCGGCAAGCGTCTGCCGCATCGCTTCACGCGCATCCTCGAGCTCGGCGTTCAATGTAAGCCGTGCCTGCTCGTCGTGGCGCGCATCATCGAGCAGCTCGCGCCACTCCATCTGCTGCATCAGAAAGCCAGGCGCCATGGCCGTGTTGCTTTCGGTCTGGAGATCGACGCCGGCTGCCTCGCAAAGATAGCGCGCGCGCAACAGCGGATCCCGCAGTTGCCGATAGGCCTCATTGGCACGCGCGGACCACTGCATCGCCACCCGGCGTTCCGGCGCACTGGCCGTGGCAAACCGGTCGGGGTGAACACGAGCGGCCACATCACGCCAGGCCGCTTCAAGCGCACGGTCATCGAGCTCGAACGTCGCAGGCAGGCCAAACAGGCTGAAATGATCGTCAACGGCCAAGACTTACACCGTGAACGACTCGCCGCAGCCGCAGGTCGCCTTCTCGTTGGGGTTGCGAAACTTGAAGCCCTCGTTGAGGCCTTCGCGCGCATAATCCAGCTCGGTGCCGTCCAGATACGCCAGGCTTTTGGGGTCGACAAAGACCTTGACGCCGAAGCTCTCGAATGCCATGTCATCGGCCTGCGCCTCGTCGACATACTCGAGCTTGTACGCCATGCCCGAGCAGCCGGTCGTGCGCACGCCCAGGCGCAGCCCGATACCCTTACCGCGCCTTTGCAGATAGCGGCCGATATGGTTGGCCGCTTGTTGGGTCAGGGTGACGGCCATATCAGTCTGCCGCAACAGCCTCGGCCACGCCGTGCTTGGTCTTGTAATCCTGCACGGCAGCCTTGATGGCATCTTCGGCCAGAATCGAGCAGTGAATCTTGACCGGGGGCAAGGCCAGCTCTTCGGCGATCTGCGTATTACGGATGGCCATGGCCTGATCCAGCGTCTTGCCCTTGACCCATTCGGTCACCAGCGAGCTGGATGCAATGGCCGAACCACAGCCATAGGTCTTGAAGCGCGCATCTTCGATCACGCCTTCATCGTTGACCTTGATCTGCAGCTTCATGACGTCGCCACAGGCGGGCGCGCCAACCATGCCAGTACCGATCGAATCGTCGCCCTTATCGAAAGAGCCGACGTTGCGGGGATTTTCGTAGTGGTCCAAGACCTTATCGCTGTATGCCATGATGATTCTCCACGTAGGTTGTGACTCGCGGCGCGCTTAGTGCGCAGCCCATTGCACGCTGTTCAGATCGATGCCTTCCTTGGCCATTTCCCACAGCGGCGACATGTCGCGCAACTTGCCAACACGCCCCTTGAGCAGCTCGACAGCGAAGTCGACTTCCTGCTCGGTGGTAAAGCGGCCCAAGGTGAACCGGATCGAACTGTGCGCCAGTTCGTCATTGCGCCCGAGCGCGCGCAGTACATAAGAAGGCTCCAGGCTGGCCGACGTGCACGCCGACCCGCTGGAAACAGCCAGTTCCTTGATCGCCATGATCAGGGACTCACCTTCGACGTAGTTGAAGCTGATGTTCAGGTTGTGCGGAACACGGTGCTCCATGCTGCCGTTGACATACACCTCTTCGATTTGCGAGAGGCCTGCCAGTAAGCGGTCGCACAGCATGCGCACGCGCTCATTTTCCGTGCCCATTTCTTCACGCGCCAGGCGGAACGCCTCGCCCATGCCCACGATCTGGTGGGTGGCCAGCGTACCGGAGCGGAAGCCGCGCTCATGCCCACCGCCATGCATCTGCGCCTCGATGCGCACGCGCGGCTTGCGGCGCACATACAAAGCACCGATGCCCTTGGGCCCGTAAGTCTTATGCGCCGAGAACGACATCAGATCCACCTTGAGCTTTTGCAGGTCGATCTCGACCTTGCCCGTGGCCTGCGCGGCATCGACGTGAAAAATAATGCCCTTTTCACGGCAGATTTCGCCGATGGCCTCAATATCCTGGATGACGCCGATTTCGTTATTGACCATCATCACCGACACCAGGACGGTATCCGGGCGCAGCGCCGCCTTGAAGGCGTCGAGGTCCAGCAGGCCATCGTCCTTGACATCGAGATACGTCACTTCGAAACCCTGGCGCTCCAGCTCACGACAGGTGTCCAGCACAGCCTTGTGCTCGGTCTTGACCGTCACGATATGCTTGCCGCGCTCGGCATAGAAATTCGCAGCGCCCTTGATGGCCAGATTGTCGGATTCGGTCGCGCCAGACGTCCAGATGATTTCACGCGGATCGGCATTGACCAGTCGGGCCACCTCGGCACGCGCATTTTCGACCGCTTCTTCAGCGTCCCAGCCAAAGGCGTGGCTACGCGAAGCCGGATTGCCGAAATTGTCGTAGAGCCAGGGGATCATCTTCTCGACCACACGCGGGTCGACCGGCGTCGTGGCGGAGTAGTCCAGGTAAATGGGGCGGTTGCTCATGAGTACTGTTCCTGATGCTTCTTAAACGGTAGCCGCAGCGTTGGCGGCTGTGCCCGAAACAACAGCCGTTGCGGCATTGGCATTTGAGCCTGCGCGATTGACGCGCACCGAACAGCCTTGGGCTTGATTGTTGGCTTCCTGCAATTGGCGCACACGCTGCTGATCCACCAGATCCTGCAGCGAAACCGAATCCAGATAATCAACCATCTTGCGGTTGAGCGTGGCCCAGAGCTCGTGCGTCATGCACTTGCCGGGCTTACCGTCATTGCCGCTGGTGCAATCCACCTTGCCGCCACAGCTGGTGGCGTCCAGGGGTTCATCGACCGCGAAAATGATATCGGCAACCGTCACATTGCGCGCAAGGCGAGCCAGCGAATAGCCGCCGCCGGGGCCGCGAACACTGTCCACAAGTTCGTGGCGGCGCAGCTTGCCAAAAAGCTGCTCCAGATAGGAGAGGGAAATATTCTGGCGCTGGCTGATCGCCGCGAGAGTGACCGGGCCGCTATGCTGCCGCATAGCCAGATCGATCATGGCAGTCACGGCGAAACGTCCTTTGGTGGTTAGCCGCATGATGAGTTTCCTGTGAATCTGTCGGGACCCGCCTGCCGGATACAGACAGCAATCCCGGCTACACACTCTGGCGTAATACCTGAGTAATTACCTCAAGTATAACAAATTCCCGAGTAATTTGCTAAGTATCTCGGATTGAAAAAACCGCGCCGTGGCGCGGTTTGTGGCAAGGCCGCACACGCATGTGCAACCTTAGGGGGCAGATCCTGCCCCCAAGGGCGTCATCAGGCCGCCTGGTACTGAGTCGCGCGCTTGCGCACCAGCTCCAAAACGCCTTGACAGGCATCCTCGAGATAATCCAGAACCTTGCCGAAACCTTCCGGACCACCATAATAGGGGTCGGGCACGGTGGCTTCCTCGAAATCATTGGCAAAGCGCATCAACAACATCAATTTGTGCTGATAGGCCTTGGGGCACTGCTGCTGCAGTGCAGACAGATTATCCCAATCCATGGCAAGAATCAGGTCATACTCGCGGAAGTCTTCCGGCGTGACTTGGCGCGCCAGGCATTCGCTGATGTCGTAGCCACGCTTGCGCGCAGCCGCAACAGCCCGCGCATCGGGGGCTTCACCGATGTGGAACGCGTGAGTGCCTGCGGAATCGATCCGGACAACTTCACCCAAGCCGGCGTCGTTCACCAAATGGCGAAAAACTCCCTCTGCGCTCGGCGAGCGACAGATATTGCCCATGCAAACGAAAAGTACCTTGGTCATCATGGGAGCCAGTGTGCGGGAAAACCCGGAATATAGCAAGCTTTTTTTGCGTTTTAATGATTTGGGCCACCAATATTGACCAAGTTTTTTATCCAATTAAATCAATTACTTAAAATAATAAATTGATGTATAGAATGATGTTTTTTGACGTCTTTTTGCATATTTTCCGCCTATATGCTTGACACCACCCAGGATAAGCATATACCGCCGCAACCAGCTATTGCTTTCCATCGAGCAATAGCCGATTTTTGAGCGCCGTCAGGGCGTCACGCGCAGCCGCCGCCTGCTCAAACTCCAGATTGCGAGCATGATCCATCATGAGCTTTTCCAGGCGTTTGATTTCACGCGCCATGGACTTCTCGTCGCTCAGGGCTGCAGCCGGCACCATGGCCTCGAGCGGATCGTGCGAGTCGGCAGGCGCCATGACGCCGTCGATCATCTCCCGCACGGCTTTACTCACACCTCGGGCAGTAATCCCGTGGTCTTCGTTGTGCTGCAATTGTTTGGCGCGCCGGCGGCTGGTTTCATCGATGGCGCGCCGCATGGATTCCGTCAGGCGGTCGGCGTAGAGAATGGCGTGGCCGTGCAAATTACGCGCGGCACGGCCGATCGTCTGGATCAAACTGCGTTCAGAGCGCAGAAACCCCTCCTTGTCGGCGTCCAGGATAGCCACCAGCGACACTTCGGGAATATCCAGCCCTTCGCGCAGCAAGTTGATGCCGACCAGGACATCAAAAGTCCCCAAACGCAGATCCCGGATGATCTCGACCCGCTCGACCGTATCGATGTCCGAATGCAGGTATCGCACCCGCTCGCCATGCTCGGTGAGAAAGTCGGTCAAATCTTCGGCCATGCGTTTGGTCAGCGTTGTCACGAGCACGCGCTCCTGGCTGAGCACCCGCTTGCGAATCTCGCCCAGCAAATCGTCAACCTGGGTATGCGCCGGGCGGATCTCCACTTCAGGATCCACCAGGCCAGTCGGCCGCACGACCTGCTCGACAACATTATCGGCGTGCTGCCGCTCGTACTCCGCCGGCGTGGCCGAGACGAACACGCACTGCCGCATACGCGCCTCGAACTCCTCCAGGCGCAGCGGGCGGTTGTCCAATGCGGAGGGCAGGCGAAAACCGTACTGCACCAGGGTTTCCTTGCGCGCCCTGTCACCCCGGTACATGCCACCCAATTGCCCCATGGTGACGTGGCTTTCGTCGATGAACATCAAGGCGTCGGCAGGCAAATAGTCGATCAGCGTGGGCGGTGGATCGCCTGGCGCCGCTCCCGACAGATGGCGGGAATAATTCTCGATGCCCTTGCAAAAACCGAGCTCCTGCAGCATTTCGAGATCGAAACGCGTGCGTTGCTCCAGGCGTTGCGCCTCGACCAGCTTGCCATCGCGAACAAAAGCCGCCAGCCGGTCCCGCAGCTCTTCCTTGATGGTCTCGATGGCACGCAACACCGTTTCGCGCGGCGTCACATAATGCGACCCGGGATACACCGTAAAGCGCGGCAACTTCTGCCGCACCTTGCCCGTCAGCGGGTCGAAGAGCTCAAGCGTTTCGACTTCATCGTCGAACAACGTCAGGCGCAAGGCAAGCTCCGGACTCTCCGCCGGGAAGATGTCGATCGTCTCGCCGCGCACGCGGAAGGTGCCCCGAGTGAAATCCGCGTCGTTGCGCGTGTACTGCATCGCCACCAGCCGTGCCAACACCTCACGCCGGGAGATCGTGTCACCCGTGCGCAGGATGAGCACCATTGCGTGGTAATCGCCCGGATTACCAATACCGTAAATGCAGGACACCGTGCCCACGATCACCGTGTCGCGACGCTCCAGCAGACTCTTGGTGGCCGACAGGCGCATCTGCTCGATATGCTCGTTGATCGAGGAGTCTTTCTCGATGAACAAGTCGCGCGTTGGCACATAGACCTCGGGTTGGTAGTAATCGTAATAAGAGACGAAATACTCGACCGCGTTGCGCGGAAAAAACTCCCTCATTTCGGCGTAGAGTTGCGCGGCCAGCGTTTTATTGGGCGCCAGCACCAGCGCCGGGCGGCCAAGCCGCGCAATGACATTGGCCATCGTGTAGGTCTTGCCTGAACCCGTCACCCCCAAAAGGGTTTGGTACATCAACCCATCGGCGATGCCCTGGGCCAGGCCGTCGATGGCCGCAGGCTGATCCCCAGCTGGCGGATAAGGCTGGTACAGCTGAAACGGGCTGCCGGGAAATTCCACGAATCCAGGGTCTGTCATGCTAGACTGTCCAAGGGTAAACCCCCCATTATCCACAGCACATCATCGTGCGTCCACCCATACTCTCAACACTCATGAGCACCCTCTTCGCTTCTGTCGAACTCGCGCCCCGCGACCCCATCCTTGGCCTGAACGAGCAGTACAACGCCGACACCCGTCCCGGTAAAGTGAACCTGGGCGTGGGTGTGTACTACGATGACGAGGGACGCATTCCCCTGCTGGGCGCGGTTCGCAAGGCGGAAATCGCTCGTGTCGAAGCAGCGGCTGCCCGGGGCTACCTGCCCATCGAGGGCATTGCTGCCTACAACAAGGGCGCGCAAACCCTGCTGCTGGGTAATGATTCCGTCGTGGCTGCGGAAGGCCGCGCACTGACGACCCAAACGCTGGGCGGCACGGGCGCGTTGAAAGTCGGCGCCGATTTCCTGAAGCAACTGCTGCCGCAGTCCAAGGTCATGATCAGCGACCCCAGCTGGGAAAACCATCGCGCCCTGTTCGAGCGCGCCGGTTTCACGGTTGAAAACTACCCGTATTACGACGCATCGACCCGCGGCCTGAATTTCGACGGCATGCTGGCGGCTCTGCAGGCGGCTCCCGAACAGACTATCGTCGTGCTGCACGCTTGCTGCCACAACCCCACGGGTGTGGACCCCACTGCCGAGCAATGGAAGCAGATCGCCGACGTCGTCAAGGCGCGCAAGCTGGTCCCCTTCCTGGACATCGCCTATCAAGGCTTCGGCGAAGACCTCGACCAGGACGCATCGGTCGTGCGCCTGTTTGCCGGCATGGATCTGACCATGTTGATCAGCTCTTCGTTCTCCAAGTCCTTCTCGCTCTACGGCGAACGCGTCGGCGCCTTGACCGTGGTGGCTGGCAACAAAGACGAAGCGACCCGCGTCCTGAGCCAACTCAAGCGCGTCATTCGCACCAACTACTCCAATCCGCCCACCCATGGCGGCATTGTGGTGGCCAACGTGCTGAACAACCCCGAACTGCTGGCCGAATGGAAGCAGGAACTCGCCGGCATGCGTGACCGGATCCGCCTGATGCGCAAGCAACTGGTCGAAAAGATCAAGGCCCAGGGCGCCGCGCAAGACTTCAGCTTCGTGCTGCAACAACGCGGCATGTTCTCCTACTCCGGCCTGACCGCAGCTCAGGTCGACCGCCTGCGTGAAGAGCATGCTGTGTATGCCGTCTCCAGCGGCCGTATCTGCGTGGCGGCCCTGAATAGCCGCAACATCGATGTGGTGGCTGCCGCTATCGCCGCCGTGATCAAGTAAGCGCCCGGACATAGCCCAGGCCACAAACGCCCCGGTAAAAATGAACTGACCCCCAGAAGTTGGACGGTCGATTAGAGCCCGAAGGCCTGAGTTCGGTATTGCACCGGGCTCAGGCCTTTCAGCTTGAGCTTGATGCGGTCGTGATTGTAGTAGCGGATGTACTGCCGGATGCCGGCCTGCAACTGCTCGATGCTCTCGAAGCGGTTGAGGTGGAAGAACTCTGCCTTGCGCGTGCCGAAGAAGCTCAACACGTCGGCAGCCGATGCCTCCCCCAAAGACAACACGGTCGCACTACGAGATACCGCGGTGCCCGCCTTCCCGTGCAAGATCATCCCAACGGGCAGCAAGCTGCTCTGCTCCGGCATCGCGCGAACGCCGGCGGGCGGCTTGGATGCGGCATTACACGATGCTCGATGCCGGCATAGGCTTGCCGTCTGTGCCGTGCGTCCCATGATCGAACGACGATTGGAGCAGCAGTGCTGCGCGACAATGCGAGGTGGGAGTCAGTCACGGGAGGTTGACCGGAGACTAGAGCCTGAGACTTGAAACTCACCACTCTCTGTTTGAGAATGAGCGGCCTCTGCCAGCAGCCAATCCCGAAAGGTTGTCAGTTTGCGCAAGCTCGCACACTCTGGTCGATACACAATGTAGTACGCCAGCGCAGAAGCAAAGTTGATGCCTGGAAATAGCCTTACCAGACGTCCGCTTGCCAAGTCATCATGAGCCATCACACTGCGCGCCAGCGCTACGCCATGCCCGTCGATCGCCGCCTGTAGGACCGCAGCAGAATTATTGATCTGCATGCCTCGTTGGGCAATGGCATTTGTCACACCGGCTTTCTGCAGCCAACCCCCCCAACTCGGAAACGCTGTGTGCCGGTCCATGGACAAATCGTGGATCAGGGTTTCTTGGGCCAGGTCCGCAGGCGTTTGCAAGCGCCAGTGCTCACGCAGCAATTGGGGCGAGCACACCGGGTAAACCTCTTCATCCATCAGCTTCTCGGCGGTCAACCCCGGCCAATGGCCGGCGCCATATCGCACCCCGATATCAACCCGCTGAGCCACGAAATCCACGGGCTTGAGGTTGGTGTCCAGGCGCACATCCGTGTCGGCGCCGACGGCCTGGAAGCGGTCGATACGGGGCAATAGCCATTTCCCCGCGAAGGCGGGGCTGACGGCCACGGTCAGCACGCCGTTTGACGCACCCTCCTGAAGTCTCTCCATCCCCAGGGTGAGCCGATCAAACCCGGCGCGGATATCGGGCAGTGCCCGCTCGGCAGCCTCCGTGGGAAGGAGCCGCGCGCGGCCACTGCTGCCCCGCACGAAGAGGGGTGTTCCCAGCCAGTCTTCCAGCGTGCGTACGAGTTGGCCTACCGCTGCTGGCGTGACGTTGAGTTCGGCTGCCGCCGCAGAGAAGCTCTGGTGGCGGGCGCTGGCCTCGAAGGCACGCAAGGCATTCAGGTGGAGGGGTGACTTCATTTTGATAAAGTTTTTCTTTCAATAACTGACACTTTATATGGTTTGTCAGTCTTTGGGAACAGGAGAAAAATAACGCTTATTACAGAGAAAAATTCATTTTAAGGTGGATGAGGCGGCACTGTTGCCACCTTCGAAATCAACAGTTTTTCTTCTATTCATCCACTGCCAAGCGGCGGGCCAACAGAGAGGATTTCAAGATGAGTAATCAATTCAAGGGCAAGAAGCTGCTGGTCGTCGGCGGCACCAGCGGCATGGGCATGCAGATCGCACGCACCGTGCTGGCCGACGGCGGCAGCGTCGTCATCGTGGGCAACCGTACGGAGAAGACCGAAGAAGCGCGCAAGGAGCTTGCGGCGCTGGGTCAAGTCTGGGCACTGACCGCAGACCTGACCAACGACGAGGCCGTGGCTTCGCTGATCAAGACCTTGGACGAGCAGCACTCGGACATCGACC
Organism: Bordetella holmesii; assembly: GCF_020735985.1. NCBI lineage: Bacteria > Pseudomonadati > Pseudomonadota > Betaproteobacteria > Burkholderiales > Alcaligenaceae > Bordetella > Bordetella holmesii. Next base: position 1,098,819 of record NZ_CP085973.1, on the reverse strand, counting down.
TGCTGGTCAATGCCGCGGCGTGTTCTTCCCCAAGCCGTTCCTGCAGCATTCGGGTGCGGACTACGACCAGTACATGCAACTGAACAAAGCCACCTTCTTCATCACACAGAAGGTCGCCGCCAATTTGGTTGCCAAGGGCCGTCCGGGCGCGATCGTGAACATCGGGTCGATGTGGGGCAAGCAGGCCGTCGCGGCGACACCGTCCTCGGCGTACTCCATGGCCAAGGCCGGCCTGCATTCCCTGACCCAGCATCTGACCATGGAACTGGCCGGCAAGAACATCCGTGTCAACGCTGTGTCGCCTGCCGTGGTGCAGACCCCGATCTACGAAGGTTTCATTCCCAGGCCGAAGTCCACAGCGCGCTACAAGGGTTCAACAGCTTTCACCCGATCGGCCGCGTGGGCACGCCAAAGGATGTGGCGGAAGTGGTCGCCTTCCTGCTGTCGGACAAAGCGGGCTGGGTCACTGGCGCCATCTGGGATGTCGATGGCGGCGTGATGGCTGGCCGCAACTGATTGTCGGATGCAGGCGTCTTGACGGCGCCTGCCCTGTTTTTATCAACCTGGAAACGAAATCAGCATGGTCTATCTGCAAATCACTCTCAAGATCGCCAACGCCAATCGTGCGGCTGCTGCCGGTGTCTATCAGAACTACAAGGCGGCGTTCCTCGACACTATCAAGGGCGCTCACTCCAAGGAACTGCTAGTGCGCGACGAGGATGTGCAGGTGCAGCACGGTTTTGACACCGTGGAGAACGCAAATGCCTACCTGCAAAGCGATCTCTTCACCGCTGATGTCGTTGGTGGCCTGAAGCCGCTGCTCGACGCTGCGCCGGACGTGCGCATCTACAGCGTCGCGTAAGGAGCAACGGATGACAACCACCCCGCTCAACGGCGTCGATCTGAACGTTTTGACGCAAGCCGGCAGGGCAGCCCGCGTAGTTCGATGTGGATCCCGGCGTGCCGCTTGGCGTGACTCAGGTGCGCGTGAAGGCACACGCCAAGTCGCCCGATGCCAGCCATGAGCAACTGCAGGCGCTGATCGCTGCCGTCGAGCAAGCCTGCACCTTGCACGAGACCCTGGTGCGGCCGGTGGACGTCATCACCATTTTCGCTGACTGATCGCTGTCTGTAGCGCCTCCCGCCATCGGTACGCCGATGGCGGAGGCTTCCTATTGAAACCACAGCTGGGCGCACCTACGTCCGGCTTTAACCTGTTATTGGAGAACAACCATGATGCAAGACTGGAATGCTTACCGCGACTCCCTGCTGGAGCGCGTGGGCGACTACGCCAAACAAAGCCCGGACGTGATGCGCGGCCTGATGACGATCGACAACGCAGCCGTCAAGAGCGGCCATCTGGAACCCAAGATTCACGAGTTGATTGCACTGGCGGTGGCCATCACCACCCGATGCGACGGCTGCATCTCCGTGCCCACCAAGAAGGCGGTCGAACACGGTGCCACCTTCGAAGAAATCACCGAAGCCCTGGGTGTTGCCATCGCGTTGAACGCGGGTGCTGCGCTTACCTACTCGGCACGTGTTGTCGAGGCCTACCAGCAACTGCCCGCCAGATAAGCCGTATTGACCGGGGATGGCCGCCATCGCCTGGACGAGCCATGGCGCCGTCCCCAGTTTGGAAAAACATCATGCTGATCAATGCTGATTTCACCCGCCGCGCCATCGTGGCATCCAGCAGTTACCAATGGGTCGCCTCGCCACAGGGAGGCGTCGAGCGGGTGATGCTGGATCGCGTAGGCGCGGAGAAAGCCCGTGCCACCAGCATCGTGCGGTACGCACCCGAATCCTACTTTCCCGCGCACCCGCATCCGGGTGGTGAGGAAATCCTGGTTCTGTCTGGAACCTTCTCTGAAGGAGGCTGGCATTACCCGGCAGGCTGGTATCTGCGCAACCCGCCCGGCTCCAGCCATCAGCCCTCCAGCGCCGAGGGCGCAGTCATTTTCGTCAAGCTCCAGCAGATGCCGGATAACGAGACGCGCAGCGTCCGCATTAACACGCGCGACCCGGCCAATTGGTGCCGCGAGGGTGCGCGTGAGGTGTGCCCGTTATTCGCGACTGAGGGCGAGCAGGTCAGCCTGCAGCGCCTGGCTACTGGCGCAAATATTCTCGAAGCGTCGCAAAACGGCGCGGAAATCCTGGTCGTATCAGGCACTGTGGTGCTGGAGGAGACGCGCTACGAGCAAGGCAGTTGGCTGCGGCTGCCGGCAGGTGAACCTGCTGTGCCTCGTGCTGGCGATCAAGGTGCCACTGTGTACCTCAAGACGGGCCATTTGTCCGATGCGGAGGTAGCAGCATGAGCCCGCATAACGCACGCATCGTCATCGTCGGCGCTGGATTGAGCGGCCTGTACGCAGCCTATCTGCTGGCACGACAAGGCGTGACCGATTACGTGGTGCTGGAAGCTCGGGAGGCACCTGGCGGGCGTATCGCCTCTGCCGACGCCTCGGGACAGGTCGTTTCCCACGGAGCAGCACAAGCAAGCTCCGTTGACCGTTTCGATCTTGGCCCCGCCTGGTTCTGGCCCGGCTACCAGCGCGAACTCTGACGGCTGATCGAAGCACTGGGCCTGGAAAGCTTCAAGCAGTTCGAGGCCGGTGACATGGTGGTCGAGCGTTCGCCGCAGGACGCTCCCGTGCGCATGCATGGCTATGCGAACTCTCCGGCGTCCATGCGCCTGAAGGGTGGAATGGGCCGCCTGATCGAAGCGCTGCACCGCAGATTGAACTCAGGCCGTGTCCTGACCGGCCATACGGTGCAGAGCCTGCGCAAAAACGATTACCATGTTGTCGTCGAGAGCGTCGATGCCAGCGGTCGTCCCGTGACGTGGCACGCCGAGCACGTCCTGCTGGCGCTGCCGCCTCGTCTGATCGAAAACACCATTGCCTTCGAGCCAGCGTTGCCGGAGGCACTCGCCCGGCAGTGGCGCGACACGGCCACATGGATGGCGCCGCACGCCAAGTACATCGCAATCTATGGCAGCCCGTTCTGGCGAGAACGGGGGTTATCAGGAGAGGGCCGCAGTGCACGCGGGCCGATGGGTGAGATCCATGATGCCTCCATGCCCGGCGGCAGCGCAGCGCTGTTTGGTTTCCTGGGTGTGCCGGCGCGCGTGCGCAGCACCGTTTCTGACGAGGTGATGCGCACGCACTGCCGTGCGCAGTGCGTCCGGATGTTCGGACCCGACGCGGCGACGCCCAAGGCCGACATCATCAAAGACTGGGCACAAGACCCGCGCACCGCCACGGCAATGGATCGCGACGCGACGGGCCAGCATGCTCAGGCACCTGCGTCAAAAGCCGCATCAGGACCTTGGCAAGGCTGCCTCACGGGCATCGCCAATGAGTGGTCGCCGCAGTTTCCGGGCTATCTCGCCGGCGCCATCGAAGCAGCAGGTCTGGGTGTCCAGGCACTGACGCCAGGGGTATCCCGTGCGGCATTGAACAAGGAGTTGCCATGAGACAGCAAGGCAAGACGGAGCGCATCACCGGTGCCACTCACGACATTGATGTGGCGACTGCCGAATTGCATGACCACCTGCTGCGCCGCGCACGGCTATGACTCGACCGTGGACGCAAGTTCGACGCCGAAGGCGAAGGCTTCACGCGCATCAACCTGCCGTGTCCGCGCAGTGTGGTCGATGAGGCGCTGAACCGCCTCGCATCCGCCCTGGGCCGAGGCATTTTTCTATTAATCATTTTTAGGAGCGGAGGATATGCAATCGACATACCGTGCCATGCAAGTCACCCAGCCAGGCTTTCTGGAACTGGTGGAACATCCCACGCCAACACCAGGCGCGGGCGAAGTGTTGATTGAAGTTGATGCCTGCGGCATCTGTGGCGCCGACGTGGGCGACATCGACGGTGCCGATCCGACGTTGCAGCCGCCTCGTGTACCCGGTCACGAGGTAGTGGGCCGGATCACCGCGCTGGGAGCGTATGTGCCGTCTATCTGGAAAATCGGCCAGCGTGTCGGTATTGGCCGACTGGGCGGGCCTTGCGGGGAGTGCGCGCAATGTCGCCAGGGACATTTTCAACTGTGCCAGAACCAGCCATTCGTCGGCGCCACCTGCGACGGCGGCTACGCCGAGGTCATGCTGGCTCGGGCGTCCGGCCTGGTGTCGATTCCCGACGAACTCCATGCGGAAGAAGCTGCTCCGATTCTTTGTGCGGGGATTGCGACGTTCAATGCCTTGAAGAAGTGCGGGGCGCAGGCCGGCGATACCGTCGCCATTCTGGGCATTGGTGGGCTGGGCCACATGGCGTTGCAATATGCGCGTCGCATGGGGTTTCGCGTAGTAGCCATAGGACGAGGCAGTGACATCGCCAACGATACGCTCGATCTGGGCGCACACATCTACATCGACACCAACGAAGAGGATGCGGCAGCCAAGCTCAAAGCCATGGGAGGCGCGCAGGCCATCATCACCACGATTGGCGCTCCTGCCGTGGTCTCCCCGCTGATGGTCGGGCTGGCGCCACAAGGCCGCCTGGTGCTACTTGGCGCAGGGAAAGATCCATTGCCTGTGTCTGCGGGCCACCTAGTTGTGGGAGAGCGCAGCGTACTGGGCTCAATCACCGGATCGCCCTGGGAGAACGAAAAAACGTTGGATTTCAGCGTGCTGGCGGGGGTACGCCCCAAGATCGAAGTGATGCCATTCGAGCAGGCCAATGAAGCCTATCAACGCATGAAGTCAGGCAACGTCAAGTTCCGAATGGTGTTGACTGTTGGTGGCCCACGTAGCACCGAGATCGCCTGAAGCTCAAAGATACTCAACCGGGCAAGCCACGACAGGATGCCTACGTCGAACGCCTCAACACGACCGTGGGTTACGAATGGGTGTTCCAACATCGCTGAGACGATATGGAGCATGTACATTGCGACACCATGACCTGCTCCCCGTGATTAGTACGAAATCGATGTAGAGTCCGTTCCCAAAGGAATGGCAATGAAGAAACGATTTACGGAAGAGCAAATCATCGGCGTGCTCAAGGAAGCCGATGCAGGTGCCAAGCCCGCAGAGTTGTGCCGCAAGCATGGAATCTCCGAGGCAACGTACTACAACTGGAAGGCGAAGTTCGGTGGCATGACGGTGTCGGACGCTCAGAGGCTCAAGGAGCTGGAGCAGGAGAACAACAAGCTCAAGAAGCTGTTGGCCGAGTCGATGCTGGACAAGGCGGCGCTTCAGGATCTGCTAAGCCGAAAGTAGTCAGCCCGCAGGCCAAACGCGAGGCGGTCAGGACATTAATGACCGAGCGCAGCATGGGTGTTACCCGGGCCTGTGGGCTGGTAGGAATTTCGCGGTCGCTGTTTGCCTACGAGAGCACACGCTCAGGCGATGCTGCGCTGACCGAGCGCATGAAAGAGATGGCAGTGGCGAAACGACGCTACGGCTATCGGAGGATCCATGTGCTCTTACGTCGCGAAGGCTGGCAAGCAAATCACAAGCGAATCTGGCGGCTGTACAGTCTGGCAGGGTTAAGCGTGCGAAAACGAAAGCGTAAGCGAATCGCGGCGACCGAGCGCGTGGTTCGCCCAGCGGCAATCGCGCCGAATCAGAGTTGGTCAATGGACTTTGTGGCCGACGGCCTAGCCTATGGCCGCCGATTCCGCTGTTTGACTATCGTCGATGACTACACTCGCGAATGCCTGGCCATCGAGGTCGATACGTCGTTGCCGGGACTGCGTGTTGCCATGGTGCTGCAACGGCTGGCGGAGATGCGTGGCCTGCCGCGATCTATTACCGTGGACAACGGGCCAGAGTTCGCCGGAAGAGCCTTGGACGCCTGGGCCTACCAAGCAGGCGTAAAGCTGTCGTTTATTCGGCCGGGTAAGCCGGTGGAGAACGCTTATATCGAAAGTTTCAACGGCAAGTTCCGCGACGAATGCCTTAACGAGCACTGGTTCTTGTCCCTGCGACAGGCTAAAAGCTTGATCGAAAACTGGCGAGTCGAGTACAACACCGATCGGCCTCACAGCGCGCTCGGATATTTAACGCCGGCGCAATTCGTGCAGGCTCATCAGAAAGAAGGTCTTTTACCCCTGGGCTCTATGTCGGTGCCGTACTAAATCTGGGGGCAGGTCAACCACACCTTGGATGTGCCAATCCTGAGTATCTGACGATGGCTTTGCGCGAATCGACCGCAAACCAGGGGCCAGCCATGACCGCGTAGCGTCCCCTGCTTGCGGTAGTCGCTAGAAACGGGAGTATCGCCCTGGCATCGCTTGCATTTTTCAGCTGTGTCCCCCAGAATCACGCTGTATATACATACAGTCCGTGGTTCACACAAGCCCCGGGCCATCATTGGGATCATTACCATGGCCACCAAACTCACGGATCGCCAGCAGGAAATTCTCGACCTGATCCGGCAAACCGTCGCCCGTACCGGCTTTCCCCCCACGCGCGCCGAGATCGCACAGGCGCTGGGCTTCCGGTCGCCCAATGCCGCTGAAGACCACCTCAAGGCGCTGGCACGCAAGGGCGCCATTGAACTGACCGCCGGTGCCTCGCGTGGCATCCGCCTCAAAGGGCCCGAGCCCAGTGCGCCCAGCCAGGCTCTGCTGCCCCACCCTGCTCTGGCGCAGTTATTGCTGCCACTCGTGGGACGCGTAGCTGCCGGCTCGCCCATCCTCGCGGCCGAACATGTCGAACGCGAGGTGGGCGTGGATCCAGGCCTGTTTGCCCAAGCCCCTGACTACCTGCTCAAAGTCCGCGGCATGAGCATGCGCGATGCAGGCATACTCGAGGGCGATCTGCTGGCGGTCAAAAAGGCGGCTGAAGCGCGCAACGGCCAAATCGTCGTGGCGCGCCTCGGCGACGATGTCACCGTCAAACGCCTGCAACGCCACGGCAGCCGTATCGAGCTGCTCCCCGAAAACCCCGAGTTCGCACCCATCGTGTTGAGCCCGGACGACGAGTTCGCACTGGAAGGCATCGCGGTGGGCTTGATTCGCACCCATAGCCTGCACTGACGCAGCCCGCACAAAAACAGCAGCCATAAAAAAGGTTCATCGCGGAATAGCGTGGAGCCGTGCTTGATTGCCGTTACGCTTGATCCTTGATTTTTCAAGGATCAAGGCCGGGATCATGCTGGACCGCAAGACGATCGAGAGGTTGGGTGGGTGGGAAGGTTATCGGGTGGAGCGGGTCGTGTGGCCTGAAGGTGAGAGCCGGACGGTCACGATTTACCTGAAGCCTTCAGCGCGAACGATGCACTGCGAGCACTGCGGCAACCGATGTCGGCAGGTGCATGAGACGACCACGCGCCGGGTGCGGGATCTGCCGCTAATGGCGCTGCGAGTGACGCTGGTAGTGCCGCGTCGGCGGGTCTGGTGCGAGCAGTGCGGTGGACCGCATCTGGAGAGGCTGAGCTGGCTGGGCCGTTACCAGCGAGTGACCGACCGGCTGGCCGAGGCGGTCAGCCAGTTGCTTGAGTCCAGCAACATTCTGGCCGTGGCGCGCTTCTTCCAACTGGGTTGGCACACGGTCAAGGCGCTGGACAAGGCCCTGCTGCGACGGGCGATCCAAGAGCCGGACTGGAGCCAGATCCACTACCTAGCGATGGACGAGTTCGCTCTACACAAGGGCCATCGTTATGCCACGGTCGTTGTCGATCCGATCCGCCGTCAGGTGCTATGGATCGGTGATGGCCGCTCGCGCGAGACGGCCAGAGCCTTCTTCGAACAACTGCCAACTGGGGTTGCCCAGCAGATCCGGGCCGTAGCGATCGACATGACGACGGCCTATGAGCTGGAGATCCAGGCCAACTGCCCCAACGCCGAGATCGTCTACGACCTGTTCCACGTCGTGGCCAAGTACGGCCGTGAAGTGATAGACCGGGTGCGTGTAGACCAAGCGAACCAGTTGCGGCACGACAAGCCGGCCCGCCGGGTGATCAAGTCCAGTCGCTGGCTACTGCTGCGCAATCGCAAAAACCTCGATCCGTGCCAATCGGTAAAGTTGGACGAGTTGCTCCAGGCCAACCAGCCCTTGCTCACCGCTTATCTGATGCGCGATGAGCTCAAACAGCTGTGGTTCTACCAACACCCCGGCTACGCCCGCCAGGCATGGGATCACTGGCTGCAACAGGCTCAGGGCAGCGGCATCGCCGCCTTGGCTCACTTCGCGCTCAAGCTAAAAGCCTATCTGCACGGGATTCTGTCTCGCTGTCGCCACCGGCTCAACACCAGCATCGTCGAGGGCATCAACAACACCATCAAAGTCATCAAGCGCCGCGCCTACGGCTACCGCGATCAGGAGTACTTCTTCCTCAAGATCCGGTCTGCATTCCCCGGTATTCCTCGATGAACCAAAAAAAACCCCCGCCATCTTGAGATGGCGGGGGTTTTTTTGGCGGATCAGTGCTTGAGCACGGGATCGCCTGACTCCACTGGCTTGCTGACAATGGTTTCCTTGACGGGCTCTTCATCGGCCAAGGGCTCGGGCAGACGCTCCAGCGCCATTTCCAGCACCTTGTCGATCCAGCGCACCGGCACGATCTCCAAGCAGTTCTTCACGTTGTCTGGAATCTCTGCGAGATCCTTGACGTTTTCTTCCGGTATCAACACGGTCTTGATGCCACCGCGGTGCGCTGCCAGAAGCTTTTCCTTCAGGCCACCAATAGGCAGAACCTCGCCTCGCAGGGTGATCTCGCCGGTCATGGCAACATCCGCGCGCACCGGGATGCGCGACAGCGCCGACACCATGGCCGTAGTGATGGCGATACCCGCCGACGGCCCATCCTTAGGCGTGGCGCCTTCAGGAACGTGGACGTGCATGTCGTGCTTCTCGAACACGCTATCGGCAAAGCCCAGACGGCGAGCCCGCGACCGCACTACGGTACGGGCCGCTTCCACCGACTCTTTCATGACGTCGCCCAGCGAACCCGTGCGCTGAATATTGCCTTTACCGGGCATGTCCGCCACTTCAATGGTCAGCAGATCGCCGCCCACCTCGGTCCACGCCAAACCGGTCACCTGCCCGATCTGGTTCTCTTTCTCAGCCATGCCAAACGTATAACGGCGCACGCCGAGATAGGCATCGAGGTTCTCGGCATTGACCACGACCGGGCCGGTCTCAGGCTCGCCCTTATCCTTTGCCGTAAGCAATTGCTTGACCACTTTGCGGCATATCTTGCCCACTTCTCGTTCGAGCGAACGCACTCCCGCTTCACGCGTGTAATAACGCACGATGTCGCGCAACGCGCTTTCTTCGACCGTCAGTTCGTTTTCCTTCACGCCGTTGTTCTTCATCAGCTTGGGCAACAAATGATCGCTGCCGATATGGATTTTCTCTTCTTCGGTGTAACCCGACAGACGAATCACTTCCATACGATCAAGCAAGGCCGGCGGAATATTCAGCGTATTGCTGGTCGCCACGAACATCACGTCGGACAGATCAAAGTCCACCTCGATGTAATGATCCTGGAAGGTGTGATTCTGTTCCGGATCCAGGACCTCAAGCAATGCCGACGACGGGTCGCCGCGAAAATCCATGCCCAGCTTGTCAATCTCATCGAGCAGGAAGAGCGGATTGCGAACGGCCACCTTGGACATGTTCTGCAAGATCTTGCCCGGCATGGAGCCGATGTACGTCCGACGGTGCCCACGGATCTCGGCCTCGTCGCGCACGCCACCTAACGCCATCCGGACGAACTTCCGGTTGGTCGCCTTGGCAATGGACTGTCCCAGCGAGGTCTTACCCACGCCCGGAGGGCCCACCAGACACAGGATAGGCGCCTTGACCTTGTCGACACGCTGTTGCACCCCAAGATACTCGAGAATGCGCTCTTTGACCTTCTCCAGGCCATAGTGGTCATCGTCCAGCACCCGCTCGGCATTGGCGATCGAGTTGTTGATCTTGCTTTTCTTCTTCCAGGGAAGATTGATGATCGTGTCGATGTAGTTGCGCACCACCGTGGCTTCGGCGGACATCGGCGACATGAGCTTGAGCTTTTTGAGCTCAGCGTCGGCCTTCTTGCGCGCCTCTTTGGGCATGTGCGCGGCGATGATCTTCTTTTCGAGCTCTTCGAGATCAGCGCCCTCTTCGCCCTCGCCCAACTCCTTCTGAATGGCCTTGACCTGCTCATTCAGATAGTAGTCGCGCTTGCTCTTCTCCATCTGCTTCTTGACGCGGCCACGGATGCGCTTTTCGACCTGCAGAATGTCGATTTCGGTTTCCAGCTGCGCGAGCAGCCCCTCAAGGCGCTCGGCCGTGGGCACGATTTCGAGCATCTTCTGCTTTTGCTCAAGCTTGAGCGGCAGATGCGCAGCGATGGTGTCGGCCAAGCGGCCGGCGTCGTCGATACCCGCCAACGAGGTCAGGATCTCGGGCGGAATCTTCTTGTTGAGCTTCACGTACTGCTCGAACTGCGCCACGATGGCACGGCGTAACGCCTCCGCCTCGGGGCCTGCCGTGGCGTCGGGCGCGATCGGCGTGACCTGGCAGGTAAAGTGCGAGTCAGCATCCTGAATGCTGTCGATGCGCGCGCGCTGGCTGCCCTCGACCAGCACTTTGACGGTGCCATCGGGCAGCTTGAGCATCTGCAGAATACTGGCTACGCAACCGATGTCGTAGACGTCTTCCGGAGTGGGGTCATCCTTACCGGCGGACTTCTGCGCCACCAGCATGATGCTTTTACCCGCTTCCATCGCCACTTCCAGCGCACGGATCGAGCGCGGGCGCCCGACGAACAGCGGAATAACCATGTGCGGAAACACCACCACGTCGCGCAGAGGCAACAGGGGCAAGTCAATCGGATCTGAAGGCAGGGTCTGGCTCGCAGACATAGGGGGTTCCTCAGAGTGAATGAGAGGGACACAAGGGCTGCATAGGCCCGAGGTCGGTTACGTCTGATATGGGAACGATAGCCCAAAAATCAAGATGCTGATTACGCGGCCGCATCAAGATGCAAAAAAACCCGCCAATGACGGGTTTTTTGCAGAGCATGCGGCTCAGGCCGCCGCGTCTCGGACCTCGCCTTGGCCTGCCTTGGCAGACTCAGCACCCTCGTCGGCGTAGATCAGCAGGGGCTTGCCCCCGCCTTCGATGGCGTTGCCATCGAGAACGGCGCGACTGACATTGCCCTGCGAGGGTAAGTCATACATGGTGTCGAGCAACGCCGACTCAAGGATCGAGCGCAATCCACGCGCGCCGGTCTTGCGCTTGAGCGCCTTGCGCGCGATTGCCGTCAGAGCATCCGGCCGGATATCCAGCTCGGCTCCTTCCATGGCAAAAAGCTTCTGGAACTGCTTGACCAGCGCATTCTTGGGCTCGGTAAGAATCTGCACCAGTGCAGCCTCGTCGAGCTCATCGAGCGTGGCCACGACCGGCAGGCGGCCGACCAGTTCCGGAATCAGGCCAAACCTGACCAGATCCTCCGGCTCGGCTTCACTGAAGAGTTCGCCCACGCCACGCTCGGATTTGGCCCGAACCGAAGCCGAAAACCCGATACCGGATTTTTCCGTGCGGTCGCGGATGACTTTTTCCAGCCCGTCGAAGGCACCACCTACGATGAACAGGATATTCGTCGTGTCCACCTGGACGAAGTCCTGGTTGGGGTGTTTGCGCCCGCCTTGCGGAGGCACGGAAGCCACCGTGCCTTCGATGAGTTTCAGAAGCGCCTGCTGCACGCCTTCGCCCGATACGTCGCGGGTGATGGACGGGTTATCAGACTTGCGCGAAATCTTGTCGATCTCATCGATATAGATGATGGCCCGCTGGGCCTTCTCGACGTCGTAATTGCAGTTCTGCAGCAACTTCTGGATGATGTTCTCGACGTCTTCGCCAACATAACCAGCCTCGGTCAAGGTAGTGGCGTCGGCCATCACGAAGGGGACGTTGAGCATGCGTGCAAGCGTTTGCGCCAGCAACGTCTTGCCCGAGCCCGTGGGCCCGATCAGCATGATGTTGCTCTTGGACAGCTCGACCTCATCGCCCTTGATCTCGCCATGCCGGATGCGCTTGTAATGGTTGTAAACCGCTACCGCCAACATGCGCTTAGGGCCGGTCTGACCGATGACGTACTGGTCCAGGAAGGATTTGATCTCAACCGGAGTCGGCAATTCGGAACGAATCGCCGCGCGCGCGGTCGCCTGCGCTTCCTCACGGATGATGTCATTGCAAAGGTCGATGCACTCATCGCAGATGAATACAGACGGACCTGCGATCAGCTTGCGGACCTCATGCTGGCTCTTGTTGCAGAAAGAGCAATGCAGCACTTTTGCGTCTGCCGATCCCTTTTTTTCAGGCATAAGTGTTTCTAGTCTCTGGTAGGAGATGCACTCCCCGTTGCCGGGGAATGCATGTAACGCTTATCGGACGTGGCGGCAGGGCCTGCAAGCCAGGCAAAAACGTATCAAACGTCTTCGCGTCGGGCCAGAACCTTGTCTACCAAGCCATACGATACCGCATCTTGAGCGGACATGAAGTTGTCACGCTCGGTGTCTATGGCGATGCGCTCGACCGGCTGACCGGTATTTTCGGCCAGGATGCGGTTGAGGCGCTCGCGCAAGTCGAGAATTTCCTTGGCCTGGATCTGAATGTCGCTGGCCTGCCCCTGGGCGCCGCCCGAGGGCTGGTGAATCATGATGCGGGAGTTGGGCAAGGAAAAGCGCTTGCCCTTCTTGCCCGCTGCCAACAGAAATGCACCCATGCTGGCCGCCAACCCGGTGCACAACGTGGATACATCGGGCTTGACGAACTGCATGGTGTCGTAAATGGCCATGCCCGCATACACCGACCCGCCGGGCGAGTTGATGTAGAAGGAAATGTCCTTATCAGGATTCTCCGACTCCAGAAACAGCAATTGGGCGACGACCAGATTGGCCGTGGCGTCATTGACAGGCCCGACCAAAAAAATCAGGCGCTCTCGCAACAGGCGCGAGTAAATGTCATAGGCGCGCTCGCCACGGCCGGACTGCTCCACCACCATGGGGATATAGCCCAGCCCGGTGGGCGTCACCGACGCTCCACCATACATTGCCGCATAGAAATCGGTGAATCGCTGCATAGTTATGCCATCCCCATCAACTGATCGAAGGGAACCTTTTCATCGGTTACCTTGGCCTTTTCCAGCACGTAGGCCACAACGTTGTCCTCCAGCACGATCGCCTCGATCTCGGCGCGGCGCTGGCGGTCCGACAGATAGTAGCTGACAACCTGAGCGGGCTGCTCGTAGTTCTGGGCGAACTCTTCGATGCGGGCGCGAACCTGCTCCGGCTTGGCCTGCAACTGAGCTTGTTTGACCAGCTCAGACACCAACAGACCCAGGCGAACACGGCGCTCGGATTCGGCTGCGAATACCTCTGCCGGCATGGGCATGTTTTCGGCATTGGGCACGCCGCGCTGCTTGAGCTCTTCACGGGCCTGAGCAATGCGGCCTTGCACGTCGTTATCGACCAGCGCTTTGGGCACATCAAACTTGGCAGCGTCGACCAACGAGTCCATCACGCTGGTCTTGGTGCGGCCTTGCGAACGGACCTTGACTTCACGCTCGATGTTGCTGCGGATATCAGCCTTGAGCTTTTCGACGTCAGCATCGGCCTGGCCCAGCGACTTGGCGAACTCGGCATCGACAGCAGGCAATACGGCCTCGGCCACTTCCTTGACGGTGATCGTGAACTCGGCGGTCTTGCCAGCGACTTCCTTGCCTTGATAGTCCTCGGGGAAGCTCAGGGGGAAGACCTTGGTCTCACCAGCCTTCAGGCCGCGCGCCGCTTCTTCGAACTCGGGCAACATACGGCCCTGGCCCAGAACGAAGGGGAAGTCCTCAGCCTTGCCGCCTTCGAAAGGCACGCCATCGATCGTGCCAGCGAAATCGAGAATGACGCGGTCGTCGTCTTGCGCGGCACGGCCTTCGCGAGTTTCGTAAGTAGCACGCTGCTTGCGCAGAACATCGAGTGTCTTGTTGACTTCAGCGTCGCTGACTTCGGTTTCGAAGCGCGTTACGGCAAGACCCGACAGATCAGGCACGGCGACTTCGGGATAGACTTCGAACGTCGCCGAGAAAGCCAGTGTGGCTTCGTCCACGCCTTCGGTCTTGGGCTCCAACGACGGGCTACCGGCCACGCGAAGCTTGGCGCCTTCGACGGCCTGCTCAAAGGCACGGCCGACTTGGGAGTTGATCACGTCATAGCGGATACTCGGACCATGGCTACGCTCGAGCATAGCCATCGGCGCTTTGCCGGGACGGAAACCCGGCACCTTGGCGGTGCGGGCCACGCGCTTGAGCTGCGCCTGGACTTCCTTTTCCACGTCGGCCACGGAAATGGCCAGATCAACACGGCGCTCCAGGCCGGAGAGGGTTTCAACCACAGGCTGCATCAAAAGACCTATTTTTCGAGGGATGAGAAGAAATCGAACCCGGCAAACGACGAATCGAACCGGGTAAACCAGCCATTTTACCGGAAAGTCGCCCGACAACCCCAATCCCCGTCCCGTAGCGCCCCGCAGATGGCCTCGCCGGAGGGGACTGTGGCCTGCAAAACGACACCTGCCGTTGCTAGAATGCGAGCCGCCTGAATCCCACTTCACCAAATAGGCTCGCAACGATGAACCCTCAACAGCCCCCTCGCCTCGGCATTCTGCCGGCCCTGATATTCAGCTCGCGCTGGCTGCAACTACCTCTCTACCTTGGCCTGATCGTCGCCCAGGGCGTCTACGTCTTTCTGTTTCTCAAGGAGCTATGGCATCTGGTGTCGCACACCAATAGCTTCGGCGAGATGGACATCATGCTCCTGGTGCTGGGGCTGATCGATGTCGTCATGATTTCCAACCTCCTGGTCATGGTGATCGTCGGTGGCTACGAAACCTTTGTTTCGCGCCTGCGCCTGGAAGGCCATCCGGATCAGCCTGAGTGGCTCAACCACGTCAATGCGAGCGTGCTCAAGGTAAAGCTTGCCATGGCGATCATCGGTATCTCTTCGATCCACTTGCTGCGCACGTTCATCGAAGCCGGCAACCTGGGATCAGACAATGCCCGCTTTACCGAAACCGGGGTTATGTGGCAAACCATCATTCACGTGGTATTCATACTCTCGGCGGTAGGCATCGCCTACGTAGATCGACTCACGAGCAGTGCAGACCACTAAGCCTCAAAAAATAAGGTTCATCGCGGAATAGCGTGGAGCCGTGCTTGATTGCCGTTACGCTTGATCCTTGATTTTTCAAGGATCAAGGCCGGGATCATGCTGGACCGCAAGACGATCGAGAGGTTGGGTGGGTGGGAAGGTTATCGGGTGGAGCGGGTCGTGTGGCCTGAAGGTGAGAGCCGGACGGTCACGATTTACCTGAAGCCTTCAGCGCGAACGATGCACTGCGAGCACTGCGGCAACCGATGTCGGCAGGTGCATGAGACGACCACGCGCCGGGTGCGGGATCTGCCGCTAATGGCGCTGCGAGTGACGCTGGTAGTGCCGCGTCGGCGGGTCTGGTGCGAGCAGTGCGGTGGACCGCATCTGGAGAGGCTGAGCTGGCTGGGCCGTTACCAGCGAGTGACCGACCGGCTGGCCGAGGTGACCTGCTCCCCGTGATTAGTACGAAATCGATGTAGAGTCCGTTCCCAAAGGAATGGCAATGAAGAAACGATTTACGGAAGAGCAAATCATCGGCGTGCTCAAGGAAGCCGATGCAGGTGCCAAGCCCGCAGAGTTGTGCCGCAAGCACGGAATCTCCGAGGCAACGTACTACAACTGGAAGGCGAAGTTCGGTGGCATGACGGTGTCGGACGCTCAGAGGCTCAAGGAGCTGGAGCAGGAGAACAACAAGCTCAAGAAGCTGTTGGCCGAGTCGATGCTGGACAAGGCGGCGCTTCAGGATCTGCTAAGCCGAAAGTAGTCAGCCCGCAGGCCAAACGCGAGGCGGTCAGGACATTAATGACCGAGCGCAGCATGGGTGTTACCCGGGCCTGTGGGCTGGTAGGAATTTCGCGGTCGCTGTTTGCCTACGAGAGCACACGCTCAGGCGATGCTGCGCTGACCGAGCGCATGAAAGAGATGGCAGTGGCGAAACGACGCTACGGCTATCGGAGGATCCATGTCAGCGCCGATGTAATACTGACCCACCGCGTCGGAGTAAATCTGACCCACCTGGGCGATGATGGCGGCCTTTTGGCCGCCGACAATGTTGACTCAGGAGCAAGCAGTGGAGATCAAGGTAATGGCGCGTCGCGGCGTCAGCATTCGGGAGATGGCCAAGCAGCTGGGCTGCTCACGCAACACGATCAGGCGGTATCTGCGTGAGGCTGGTGCCCAGCAGTACAAGCCCCGCGAGGCACGGACCACCAAGCTGGATCCGTACAAGGACTATCTGCACGGGCGCATCGAGGCGGCCCGGCCGCACTGGATTCCAGCAGCCGTGCTGCTGCGGGAGATTCAAGAACTGGGCTACCCCGGTGGTGTAACGCAGCTCAAGGAGTTTCTTAGCGGCTACAAGCACCAGGAGCCTGAACCGGTCGTTCGTTTTGAGACGCCGCCTGGCAAGCAGATGCAGGCCGACTTCACCCACATCCGGCGCGGCCGTGATCCCTTGATGGCCTTTGTCGCCACGCTGGGATACAGCCGTTCGAGCTGGGTGCGGTTCACCACCGATGAGCGCGCCGACACTTGGTTCGGATGTCTGCGTCAGGCCTTCATCTACTTCGGCGGCGTACCCCAGCACGTGTTGTTCGACAACGCGGGCGCCATCATCACCGAGCGCGATGCCTACGGCCCCGGCCAGCATCGCTGGCACAACGGGCTGTTGGCCGTCGCCCAGGAGTTCGGCTTCACCCCGCGTGTGTGCCAGCCTTATCGCGCCAAGACCAAGGGCAAGGTCGAACGCTTCAACGGATACCTGAAGGGCAGTTTCTGTGTCCCGTTGGCCGCGCCCCTCAAGCAGGCTGGCCTGCGCTTCGATGTGACGGCAGCCAACGCGCACGTCGGTCGCTGGCTCACGGAGGTGGCCGATCAGCGGCTGCATGGCACCACTCGGGAGAGACCCGCTAAGCGGTTGCAGGAAGAGCGCCTGGCGCTACTGCAGTTGCCTGCGCAACACGGCATGCTGGTGCCGGCCACGTCTCACCGGCCTGTGCCGCGAGAGAGCTTCCAGCACCCGCTGTCGGTCTATAACGAGTTGCTGGAGGTGCGAGCATGAACCTTCAACACAACCGCATCGAACAGATCTGCGATGTCCTGAAGCTGGAGCGTATCGGCAGCGAGTGGCCCGCCATGGCCCAGCAGTGCGCCCGCGAAGACGCCAGCCATGGCGACTTCCTGGAGCGCCTTCTGGGTATTGAGAACGACGCCCGGATCGAACGCCAGCGCGCCGCCCTGATGAAGATCGCCACGCTGCCCTCGGTCAAGACCATCGAAGACTATGACTTCGCCTTTGCCAGTGGTGCGCCGCGTGCCCAGATCCAGGAACTGGCGGCCCTGAGCTTTATCGAACGGGCTGAGAACGTGGTGTTCCTGGGACCCAGCGGCGTGGGCAAGAGCCACCTGGCGCAGGCATTGGCGTACCGCGCCGTCATGGCGGGCATCAAGACCCGGTTTCTGACTGCCGCCGACCTGATGATGCAGTTGGCCACGGCCCATAAGCAGGACCGGCTGCAGCAGTACTTCAACCGCGCTATCATCGGGCCGCGCCTGCTGGTGATCGATGAGATTGGCTATCTGCCCTTCGGGCGCGAGGAAGCAAACCTGTTCTTCAACGTGGTGGCCCAGCGCTACGAGCGTACCAGCATCATCGTCACCAGCAATCTGCCCTTCAGCCAGTGGGCCTCGTGCTTCTCTGAGGATCAGACGCTGACCGCTGCCTTGCTCGACCGCCTGCTGCACCACGCCCATATCGTGCAGATTGCCGGGGAAAGCTACCGGCTCAAGGACAAGCGCAAAGCAGGAAACATCAAGATCAGGAACTAGGTTTTTGAACGCCGGGGTGGGTCAGATTTACTCCGACGATTCCGACGAAAGTGGGTCAATTTTCAACCGGCGTTGACAGATCCATGTGCTCTTACGTCGCGAAGGCTGGCAAGCAAATCACAAGCGAATCTGGCGGCTGTACAGTCTGGCAGGGTTAAGCGTGCGAAAACGAAAGCGTAAGCGAATCGCGGCGACCGAGCGCGTGGTTCGCCCAGCGGCAATCGCGCCGAATCAGAGTTGGTCAATGGACTTTGTGGCCGACGGCCTAGCCTATGGCCGCCGATTCCGCTGTTTGACTATCGTCGATGACTACACTCGCGAATGCCTGGCCATCGAGGTCGATACGTCGTTGCCGGGACTGCGTGTTGCCATGGTGCTGCAACGGCTGGCGGAGATGCGTGGCCTGCCGCGATCTATTACCGTGGACAACGGGCCAGAGTTCGCCGGAAGAGCCTTGGACGCCTGGGCCTACCAAGCAGGCGTAAAGCTGTCGTTTATTCGGCCGGGTAAGCCGGTGGAGAACGCTTATATCGAAAGTTTCAACGGCAAGTTCCGCGACGAATGCCTTAACGAGCACTGGTTCTTGTCCCTGCGACAGGCTAAAAGCTTGATCGAAAACTGGCGAGTCGAGTACAACACCGATCGGCCTCACAGCGCGCTCGGATATTTAACGCCGGCGCAATTCGTGCAGGCTCATCAGAAAGAAGGTCTTTTACCCCTGGGCTCTATGTCGGTGCCGTACTAAATCTGGGGGCAGGTCACGGTGAATAATAGCGAAACGCAAGGTTTCCCCGCCCAGGTGTGTCATTAATTCAACGCCTTCTTGCTGGGCGTCAATATTCTCTGCGTGCTCATAAGGCAAATAAATGAACGCGCGCAATTCCGTGTCGACTTCCCGATCCAGTCCATGCGCGACAGCGCGTCGCGCCACAGCCAGCGCCAGACCGTCGGTGGCAAACATATGGCCCGTGCCACGAAAGGCATTGCGCGGGAACTGGTCCAGCAGCACGAGCAGTGCCAGCACCCCATCAGCGCTGCCTTCCCAGTCAAAAAGCTCTCCCCGCGCGGCAGCGAAATGCGCCTCGAGGAAGCGCTCCCTGAATTCGCGGTCGAAGGCAACATCCCGTGCGAACCAGCGCTGCGGGCCGGCATGACGCCAGAAATCGAGTACATCCGAAGACTGGCAAGACGACGAAGAAGGCATGACGGACCTCTATCAAGAAGGATGTCGCGCGCCCACCGGGCGCGCGGCAGGGACAGGCAACAAAAAAGCCCCTTGCGGGGCTCGGCTTTGGCCTAGATTCAGCTATTTATTAGATGATCTGAATCTTGGTTGCCTGGGGACCCTTGGGGCCCATCGCCGTGACGTAGCTCACGCGCTGGTTCTCTTCGAGGGTCTTGAAGCCATTGGACTGGATCTCGGAGAAATGAGCGAACAGGTCCTTGCCACCCGATTCCGGGGTGATAAAGCCATAACCTTTCTCTGCGTTGAACCACTTAACGACGCCGGTTTCCATACTGTATTTCCTAAGATAGTGGGTGCGGATGCACCCGGAGCCACGATGCAATCAAGGAGGGGACAGCAGGACAATAACTGATGCCGGAAAAGGCACGGCACTGAACAGACTTCGCAACACTTGATCTCTCGTGCCGACACTATCGTCAGGTTCCTCTCCTAAGTCAAGATAATCCATAAAAATACGTCCGAAGAATGCAACAAATAGAAACTGCCGTTACGCTCTGCTTTATCTTCGTGTCAATATTTGGATGTGTCTTATTTACTAATAATCAAAGAGATAGCGAAGAAAAGCCCCCTCCAGCCGCCCCGGTTTGCTCACTCTTCGATCGGAAGACCCAGCAGATCCAGGGCTGCAGCAAAACAGTCCACATCTGCGCAAAAGAAGACCACCACGTCAGCAGGGTTGAGATTCTCTAGCACTTCATCGATCTGCTCCTGGGCGCCATCCACCGTATCGACAGAAGCCGCATGAATCGAGGCCCCATCAGACAGGGCTTCGGGCGGGACGAAATCCGCGATAGAGTCCAGATCCGGCACACCCAACACGATGTAGACACCAAAGGGGATGCCATCCACCGTAGTCTGCAGGCTGATACCCGAGTCGAATTCGCCGGTCTGGCTACTGATAATTTCCATTGATACTTTCCTGGTTGGCCACATGGCTGTCATGATCGTGCGCCGGAACGGCTGCCCCCCGCATACGCCTGGTCAGAAGTGCGCACGCGCAGGCAATGACCAGACTAAAAAGGCCACCGGCTGCCGCTAGGAGCCAGGCCATACCCCCGCTCGCCATGGGCGGCGTCATCCATGCCACGGCCCCCGCAACGAGGGCGGAGGCCAATGCCACGGCACGCAAGGTGGACCCTAGAGTTTTCCGACAGCCAGCAGCCACGCCAGCGCATAGCGCAAACGTGACAGTGGCCGTCATGAACCAGAACAGACTCTCCTCGGGCATGCCGAAACTCCGCGCACTGCGAGGCGCGCATTATAGGCGGCCTAGCCCAACGCCCTAGAAACGGTACGAGTACCCCACCACGGCGGAGACCTCACGCGAGACGTCAGAGCCATGGCCGTAGCGCATGTCTAGAAAGACGCGATGCGGCCCGGTGTCCAGCGCAAGCCCACCCCCTATGCGCCATCGATTGCCGGGCAAGGCAGCCTTATAGGCCGACCCGCCATAAGATACATTGTCGTCGTTTGACAGCTGCGCAAGATAGGACATCCGTAAGCGCCCGGCGAACCCATATTGAGCGCGTGCGTTGTCCTCGATAGTGTCCACCACGTTTAGGTGGACACCATGTCGAAGACAGAATTAGCGCCGGTTCCTAAGCGTCGGTCTTATCCGAAGGCGCTGAAGGCCCAGATCGTGGCCCAGTGCAGCCAGCCAGAAACCTCCATTGCCGGCGTGGCGCTGTCACATGGCGTGAACGCGAACCTGGTGCATAAGTGGATTCGCCAGGCCGAACGGCAGGCCCCTGTAGCGCCGGCGTTCGTGCCGGTCGCGTTGCCTGCGGTGCCCTCGTCAGGCCGTCACATCGAGATTCGCTTGTCGCGCGGTCCCGCGCAAGCGACGGTGCAATGGCCCGTGAGTGAAGCGGGCGCATGTGTGGCGTGGCTACGCGAGTGGCTGCGGTGATCCGTGTCGATGCGATCTGGCTGGCCACCGAGCCGCTGGACATGCGCGCCGGCACCGAGACGGCACTGGCCCGGGTGGTGGCCGTGTTCGGTTCGGCCCGTCCGCACCACGCCTATTGCTTTGCAAACCGGCGCGCCAACCGCATGAAGGTGCTGGTACATGACGGGATCGGCGTGTGGCTGGCTGCGCGCCGGCTGAACCGCGGCAAGTTCGTGTGGGCCGATGCGCTGCGCGGCCCCCACGTCGCGGTCGACAGTGAGCAGTGGCAGGCGCTGGTGCTGGGCCTGCCTTGGCAGCATGTGGGCGGGGCCGGCGCGATCTCGGTGTTGTAGCGCCGGACAATCCGGCAAGACGCCAATATCGCCGCTGCGAGCCCCGCGGCATACTGTGGGCCATGAGTACCGCATCCCTGGATCACCTCGACGCACAGCAACTGCGCGCGTTGGCCGAACGCCTGATGGGCGAGGTGGCCGCGCGTGACGCCCAGATAGCGGCGCACGATGCGGTGGTTGCCGAGCGGGATCGCGTACTGCACTTCAAACAGACGCACATCGACCAGCTCATGCAGGAGCTGGCGCTGTACAAGCGCTGGCGCTACGGCAAGCGCAGCGAGCAATTGAGCCCGGCGCAGGCAAGCCTTCTGGAAGAGACAATGGACGCCGACATGGCGGCTATCGAAGAGGAAGTCAACGCGCTGCGCGAAGCGATCTCCACCAAGCCTGCGCCGTCGCAAGCGCCGCGTCGCATGCGGCTGCCGGCCGAGTTGCCGCGCACCGACATCCACCATGAACCGGCGTCCACGACGTGCCGCTGCGGCTGCGGCTTGAAACGCATCGGCGAGGACGTCAGCGAGAAGCTGGATTACCTGCCGGGCGTCTTTACGGTCGAACGTCACATCCGCGGCAAATGGGTGTGCGAGCACTGCGAGACGCTCACGCAGGTGCCGGTCCCCGCGCAGGTCATCGACAAGGGCATCCCGACGGCGGGACTTCTGGCGCAGGTGCTGGTGGCCAAGTTCGCCGACCACCTGCCGCTATACCGCCAGGAAGGCATCTTTGCGCGCGCCGGTCTGGCGCTGCCGCGCTCGACGCTGGGCGAGTGGGTCGGCGTATGCGGGCTGCGGTTGCAGCCGCTGGTCGATGCGCTCAAGGCCGAGGTGCTGGGCAAACCCGTGCTGCATGCCGACGAGACGCCAGTGCAGATGCTCAATCCGGGCGCGGGCAAGACGCACCGGGCCTACTTGTGGGCATACACACCGACCTCGTTCGACAGCCTGCGTGCAGTGCTCTACGACTTCGCGCCAAGCCGGGCCGGTGAGCACTGCCGCACGTTCCTGCAAGATTGGCGCGGCAAACTGGTGACCGACGATTATGTGGGCTACAAGGCCGGCTTCGCTGCCGGCATCAAGGAACTTGGCCGCATGGCGCACGCCAGGCGCAAGTTCCATGACCTGCATGCGAGCCACCAGAGCCAGATCGCCGGAGAGGCACTGGATCTGTTCGGCGCGCTCTACGGCGTAGAGCGGGACGTAGCCGACCTGCCTGCCGACAAGCGCAGGCGGATACGTCAGGATCGCGCCAGGCCGATCGCCGAGACCTTGCATCGATGGCTGATCGCGCAGCGCCAGCGCGTGCCCGATGGCTCGGGTACCGCACGCGCCATCGACTACAGCCTCAAGCGCTGGGAGGCGCTCACGCGCTATCTTGATGATGGCGATGCACCGATCGACAACAACTGGGTGGAGAACCAGATCCGGCCCTGGGCGATCGGGCGCTCGAACTGGTTGTTCGCAGGCTCGCTGCACGGCGGGCAGCGTGCGGCCGCCATCATGAGCCTGATCCAGTCGGCGCGGCTCAATGGGCACGACCCGTACGCCTATCTGAAGGACGTGCTCACGCGCCTTCCCACGCAGAAAAACAGCCAGATCGCTGAGCTGCTGCCGCATCGGTGGCAACCTGCTGCATAAGCAGAACCGTCAAGGGTGTGTTCAGCAGGCGCTTACGTCTAGGAAACCCGGGGCGACTCACACCTTGCCGCGCACCCCGAAACGGTCACGTTTTGGTCACAGCAGACGCCGGAAACGAAACAGCCGCCATTGCTGGCGGCTGTAGGTACCTGATTGCTCAGGATTTCTTTGGTAGCCCCCCCGAGAGTCGAACTCGGCACCAACGGATTATGAGTCCGCTGCTCTAACCAGGCATGAGCTAGAGGTCCTTAAAACTTACTGCCTTTGGCTTGCGCCGTAGTCGCCGACGATGCCGGGGTCTGTCCCAGTGCCAGCATTACCCCGATCCCAATACACACGCGTTGTCTGACTAACCTCGGTCGAGTCATCAAGCCACTCCTTGGATGTAAAAACAGGTGGTGGTGGTGCGCTTTCTCTGAGGTCGGCTGAGCGCCAACCTTGTCTTGCTGACAAGAACCCGACAGCGCGTCGGGCGTGACTGATCGTATCGTGCTTCACGCGACGCAGGGAGACATTTATTCCACCCACGAACAGGTAACACCGGTCGTGCAGGCCCGCCGGCACCGAGACGTTCGCAAGGCTGCAAGTTGTTCTGTGAATTCAACCCATAATACGAGGTTAATTATTCATTTATTTATTTATTAGCACGAAAAATGGGATAATCATTCTCGAAAAACAGGGTTTATACCTATGTTGCAGCAGCGCACAATACAGTCATTGGGAAACAACAACGAACATCGACGGAAAGGCCGCCGAGTCCGGATCCCAGATCCAACGAACCGGAGGAATCATCATGAAGACCCTTACTAGCGCAGTGCTCGTATCCCTTGCCGTCCTGAGCACCGGTGCCTTTGCCTCGCAGAACATCGAACCCAATGACGTTCCCTTCCAAGGCGTCTACAGCCAGAGCACCAGCTCTGTGTCGCGGGCTGACGTCAGCGCCGACCTGCAGCAAGCGAAGGCCAAAGGCCTGTACACGTTCGGCGAGTTGGACTACCCCGCCGTCCAGATGAGCCGTCAATCGCTGAGCCGCGACCAGGTCAAGGCCGAACTTGCGCAAGCCAAGGCCAGCGGCCAATACAGTTTTGGCGAACTGGACTACTAACCCGCAGGGCTGGGTAGGAACCTGACCGGGATTCAAGATCCGATCCTGGAGACAAAGCGCCGGCCCAAGCCGGCGCTTTGCTTTTACTGTCGTGCCCCGCTCGGATCTGTCCCCATCATGCGCGTCCAATATGAGCAAACCAGATAGTCCTCATACGCCGATTCCGACAGTCGGTGTGACCTGCCCCCAGATTTAGTACGGCACCGACATAGAGCCCAGGGGTAAAAGACCTTCTTTCTGATGAGCCTGCACGAATTGCGCCGGCGTTAAATATCCGAGCGCGCTGTGAGGCCGATCGGTGTTGTACTCGACTCGCCAGTTTTCGATCAAGCTTTTAGCCTGTCGCAGGGACAAGAACCAGTGCTCGTTAAGGCATTCGTCGCGGAACTTGCCGTTGAAACTTTCGATATAAGCGTTCTCCACCGGCTTACCCGGCCGAATAAACGACAGCTTTACGCCTGCTTGGTAGGCCCAGGCGTCCAAGGCTCTTCCGGCGAACTCTGGCCCGTTGTCCACGGTAATAGATCGCGGCAGGCCACGCATCTCCGCCAGCCGTTGCAGCACCATGGCAACACGCAGTCCCGGCAACGACGTATCGACCTCGATGGCCAGGCATTCGCGAGTGTAGTCATCGACGATAGTCAAACAGCGGAATCGGCGGCCATAGGCTAGGCCGTCGGCCACAAAATCCATTGACCAACTCTGATTCGGCGCGATTGCCGCTGGGCGAACCACGCGCTCGGTCATTAATGTCCTGACCGCCTCGCGTTTGGCCTGCGGGCTGACTACTTTCGGCTTAGCAGATCCTGAAGCGCCGCCTTGTCCAGCATCGACTCGGCCAAC
This sequence comes from Bordetella holmesii, assembly GCF_020735985.1. Taxonomy (NCBI): domain Bacteria; kingdom Pseudomonadati; phylum Pseudomonadota; class Betaproteobacteria; order Burkholderiales; family Alcaligenaceae; genus Bordetella; species Bordetella holmesii. The sequence continues at coordinate 1,073,834 of NZ_CP085973.1, read as the reverse complement.
AGCTTCTTGAGCTTGTTGTTCTCCTGCTCCAGCTCCTTGAGCCTCTGAGCGTCCGACACCGTCATGCCACCGAACTTCGCCTTCCAGTTGTAGTACGTTGCCTCGGAGATTCCGTGCTTGCGGCACAACTCTGCGGGCTTGGCACCTGCATCGGCTTCCTTGAGCACGCCGATGATTTGCTCTTCCGTAAATCGTTTCTTCATTGCCATTCCTTTGGGAACGGACTCTACATCGATTTCGTACTAATCACGGGGAGCAGGTCATACCGAGCGCGTAACCCAGGAAACAAGGGCCCGGCATGCGTCTTCGCCCGGCATGACTCCCGCTCGATCACGCGTCAGCAGAAAACACACCGCTTGCGCAACGCTCTAGAACGGCTAGCTGCGCAATGCTGCCCACAGTGGCGCCAGGCAGCGTTCCGGCATCGTCGAGTTGCACGAGCAGCGGCGCGTAGGCTTGCGCCCCAACCTTCTGTGCAGAAAGCCTCGCCTGCGTGGCGACGCTAGGGTCAGGCCAAGCCGCCATGCGTCAGGTCCGGCGTCAATCAAGCAAACGACAGGGACTGGCAAAGAGGCGTTGGCAGAGGGGGGAGGCAACCATGTCCGACATCGGGTCGAACATGTGGAGATCGCCTCACGGGTGTAAATGTTTTGCGCAAAACAAAACCCCGTAAGCGGATAGCTTACGGGGTTTTGAGGAATAAAAGCCTGACGATGACCTACTTTCACAGACGTACGTCCACTATCATCGGCGCGAAGGCGTTTCACTGTCCTGTTCGGGATGGGAAGGAGTGGGGCCACCTTGCTATGGTCGTCAGGCGTAACCGGCTAAGCGGTTGACGCGTTGTCAACGGCTTGAATTTGGAAGAAGCAGCAACTGAGGTTGCGTTGATGTATGTTCAGACGGCACTGGCGCGAACTGGCCAGCAATCGTATATGTAAGACTAAAGAGTTATAGGATCAAGCCGCACGGGCAATTAGTATCGGTTAGCTTAACGCATTACTGCGCTTCCACACCCGACCTATCAACGTCCTGGTCTTGAACGACCCTTTAGGGGGATCTAGTCCCCGGGATACCTAATCTTCAGACGAGTTTCCCGCTTAGATGCTTTCAGCGGTTATCTCTTCCGTACTTAGCTACCCGGCAATGCCATTGGCATGACAACCGGTACACCAGAGGTACGTCCACTCCGGTCCTCTCGTACTAGGAGCAGGCTCCGTCAAGTATCCAACGCCCACGGCAGATAGGGACCAAACTGTCTCACGACGTTTTAAACCCAGCTCACGTACCTCTTTAAATGGCGAACAGCCATACCCTTGGGACCGGCTACAGCCCCAGGATGAGATGAGCCGACATCGAGGTGCCAAACACCGCCGTCGATATGAACTCTTGGGCGGTATCAGCCTGTTATCCCCAGAGTACCTTTTATCCGTTGAGCGATGGCCCTTCCATTCAGAACCACCGGATCACTATGTCCTGCTTTCGCACCTGTTCGACTTGTCAGTCTCACAGTCAAGCACGCTTATGCCATTGCACTATCAGCACGATTTCCGACCGTACCTAGCGTACCTTCGAGCTCCTCCGTTACACTTTGGGAGGAGACCGCCCCAGTCAAACTGCCCACCATGCACTGTCCCCGATCCGGATAACGGACCAAGGTTAGAACCGCAAACAAACCAGGGTGGTATTTCAAGGTCGGCTCCCTCGAATCTAGCGACTCGAGCTCAGCGCCTCCCACCTATCCTACACAGGCCGGTTCACAGTCCAATGCAAAGCTACAGTAAAGGTTCATGGGGTCTTTCCGTCTAGCCGCGGGTAGATTGCATCATCACAAACACTTCAACTTCGCTGAGTCTCGGGAGGAGACAGTGTGGCCATCGTTACGCCATTCGTGCAGGTCGGAACTTACCCGACAAGGAATTTCGCTACCTTAGGACCGTTATAGTTACGGCCGCCGTTTACCGGGGCTTCGATCAAGAGCTTGCACCCCATCACTTAACCTTCCGGCACCGGGCAGGCGTCACACCCTATACGTCGACTTTCGTCTTTGCAGAGTGCTGTGTTTTTAATAAACAGTCGCAGCCACCGATTCTCTGCGACCCCATCATGCTCAGCGCGCAGGCGCCTCACACTACCGGGGCATACCTTCTCCCGAAGTTACGGTATTAATTTGCCGAGTTCCTTCTCCCGAGTTCTCTCAAGCGCCTTGGAATATTCATCCCGTCCACCTGTGTCGGTTTGCGGTACGGTCTCGTACAGCTGAAGCTTAGAGGCTTTTCTTGGAACCACTTCCAATCACTTCGCGAGACATGCTCGCTCGAGCCACACCCTTGATTTACGCGCCCGGATTTGCCTAAGCGCCATCTTCAATGCAGCAACAGGGACATCCAACACCCTGATGATCTTCCGCGATCCGTCCCCCCATCGCACTGTACGACGGTGCTGGAATATTAACCAGCTTCCCATCAGCTACGCATCTCTGCCTCGCCTTAGGGGCCGACTCACCCTGCGCCGATGAACGTTGCGCAGGAAACCTTGGACTTACGGCGAGGGGGCTTTTCACCCCCTTTATCGCTACTCATGTCAGCATTCGCACTTCTGATACCTCCAGCAGCCTTCACAAGCCACCTTCGCAGGCTTACAGAACGCTCTCCTACCGCGTGTACATAGTACACACCCGCAGCTTCGGTTTATCGCTTAGCCCCGTTACATCTTCCGCGCAGGACGACTCGATCAGTGAGCTATTACGCTTTCTTTAAAGGGTGGCTGCTTCTAAGCCAACCTCCTGACTGTCTATGCCTTCCCACTTCGTTTCCCACTTAGCGATAATTCGGGACCTTAGCTGGCGGTCTGGGTTGTTTCCCTCTTGAGTCCGGACGTTAGCACCCGGTGCTCTGTCTCCCAAGCTGTACTTGCAGGTATTCGGAGTTTGCCATGGTTTGGTAAGTCGCCATGACCCCCTAGCCATAACAGTGCTCTACCCCCTGCAGTAATACTTGAGGCACTACCTAAATAGTTTTCGGAGAGAACCAGCTATTTCCAGATTTGTTTAGCCTTTCACCCCTATCCACAGCTCATCCCCTAGTTTTTCAACACTAGTGGGTTCGGTCCTCCAGCACGTGTTACCGTGCCTTCAACCTGGCCATGGGTAGATCATCTGGTTTCGGGTCTACACCCAGCGACTGGACGCCCTATTCGGACTCGCTTTCGCTACGCCTTCCCTATTCGGTTAAGCTCGCCACTGAATGTAAGTCGCTGACCCATTATACAAAAGGTACGCCGTCACCCCATAAAGAGGCTCCGACTGTTTGTATGCATACGGTTTCAGGATCTATTTCACTCCCCTTCCGGGGTTCTTTTCGCCTTTCCCTCACGGTACTGGTTCACTATCGGTCGATCACGAGTATTTAGCCTTGGAGGATGGTCCCCCCATCTTCAGACAGGATTTCACGTGTCCCGCCCTACTTCTCTTACGCCTAGTTCCACACTCTGCATTTCGTCTACAGGGCTATCACCTGCTACGGCCGGACTTTCCATTCCGTTCGACTATGCAAAATGCTAAATCGTAAAGGCTCTTCCGATTTCGCTCGCCACTACTTTCGGAATCTCGGTTGATTTCTTTTCCTCGAGCTACTGAGATGTTTCAGTTCACCCGGTTCGCCTCCACTGGCCTATGTATTCAGCCAGGGATACCGCTTGCGCGGTGGGTTTCCCCATTCGGATATCTGCGGATCAATGCTTGTTTGCCAGCTCCCCGCAGCTTTTCGCAGGCTACTACGTCCTTCATCGCCTGTGATCGCCAAGGCATCCACCATATGCACTTAGTCGCTTGATCCTATAACACTAAAGTCTTATAGGTGCTGTTCATTCGTGCTTGTGCCGTTCATAAGTTCAAAGCATCTGACCAAACGCTTGCGCGCCCAGCCAGTTCTTGAGACTTGGAACAAAATCATGCAATCACAACCCGTATCCGTCCTCATCGACTCGCGCCGACTACTAAACGAACACTTTACGTTGTGTTTCTTCCAAATTGTTAAAGAACATATATAGCTGTCGGGCCAAAACCCAACGCTTAACACTGACTCGCAGCACTAAGCGTTGCTCTCTCGCCTTCTGGTCTCGCCCCACACCCATCCTCTGGACAGGCTTTGGTGGAGGTGAACGGGATCGAACCGATGACATCCTGCTTGCAAAGCAGGCGCTCTCCCAGCTGAGCTACACCCCCATTTCCCTCTCAGGAAACCTTGGTGGGTCTGGTTGGATTCGAACCAACGACCCCCGCCTTATCAAGACGGTGCTCTAACCGACTGAGCTACAGACCCGCGAAACCTTTCTCTCTCGGATCAGCAGCCACCGATCCAGCAGCTATATAACAACAACCGATAAGCGTGGACACTTGACACGAGCACTCAAGCTCTTAAAGGAGGTGATCCAGCCGCACCTTCCGATACGGCTACCTTGTTACGACTTCACCCCAGTCATGAATCCTACCGTGGTAATCGCCCCCCTTGCGGTTAGGCTAACTACTTCTGGTAAAACCCACTCCCATGGTGTGACGGGCGGTGTGTACAAGACCCGGGAACGTATTCACCGCGACATGCTGATCCGCGATTACTAGCGATTCCGACTTCACGCAGTCGAGTTGCAGACTGCGATCCGGACTACGACCGGGTTTCTGGGATTGGCTCCCCCTCGCGGGTTGGCAACCCTCTGTCCCGACCATTGTATGACGTGTGAAGCCCTACCCATAAGGGCCATGAGGACTTGACGTCATCCCCACCTTCCTCCGGTTTGTCACCGGCAGTCTCATTAGAGTGCCCTTTCGTAGCAACTAATGACAAGGGTTGCGCTCGTTGCGGGACTTAACCCAACATCTCACGACACGAGCTGACGACAGCCATGCAGCACCTGTGTTCCGGTTCTCTTGCGAGCACTCCCAAATCTCTTCGGGATTCCAGACATGTCAAGGGTAGGTAAGGTTTTTCGCGTTGCATCGAATTAATCCACATCATCCACCGCTTGTGCGGGTCCCCGTCAATTCCTTTGAGTTTTAATCTTGCGACCGTACTCCCCAGGCGGTCAACTTCACGCGTTAGCTGCGCTACCAAGGCCCGAAGGCCCCAACAGCTAGTTGACATCGTTTAGGGCGTGGACTACCAGGGTATCTAATCCTGTTTGCTCCCCACACTTTCGTGCATGAGCGTCAGTGTTATCCCAGGAGGCTGCCTTCGCCATCGGTGTTCCTCCGCATATCTACGCATTTCACTGCTACACGCGGAATTCCACCTCCCTCTGACACACTCTAGCTCGGTAGTTAAAAATGCAGTTCCAAGGTTAAGCCCTGGGATTTCACATCTTTCTTTCCGAACCGCCTGCGCACGCTTTACGCCCAGTAATTCCGATTAACGCTTGCACCCTACGTATTACCGCGGCTGCTGGCACGTAGTTAGCCGGTGCTTATTCTGCAGGTACCGTCAGTTGCACAGGATATTAGCCCGTGCCGTTTCTTTCCTGCCAAAAGTGCTTTACAACCCGAAGGCCTTCATCGCACACGCGGGATGGCTGGATCAGGGTTGCCCCCATTGTCCAAAATTCCCCACTGCTGCCTCCCGTAGGAGTCTGGGCCGTGTCTCAGTCCCAGTGTGACTGGTCGTCCTCTCAAACCAGCTACGGATCGTCGCCTTGGTAGGCCGTTACCCCACCAACTAGCTAATCCGATATCGGCCGCTCCAATAGTGCGAGGCCCGAAGGTCCCCCGCTTTCCCCCGTAGGGCGTATGCGGTATTAGCCACGCTTTCGCGTAGTTATCCCCCGCTACCGGGCACGTTCCGATACATTACTCACCCGTTCGCCACTCGCCACCAGGCCGAAGCCCCGTGCTGCCGTCCGACTTGCATGTGTAAAGCATCCCGCCAGCGTTCAATCTGAGCCAGGATCAAACTCTTCAGTTTAATCTCTGTGTTGCGCCATCAGTGTTACCCAATGACGACTTTCGCTTGCTCAAAGGAAGTGAGGGATAGTTTCGAAAAACTATTCCTTACTTCATATATGAGCACTTGATAGTTTCGCTTCCCGACCAGGCTGAAACCCAGTCGTTGCGCACTCACATCAAGTGCCCACACTTATCGGTTGTTTAATTGTTAAAGAGCGGTACTGCCAAACTGCTTCGCTTGCCTGCCAACGTCGTGCAACTTACAGCGCCTTGCCTTGCTGTCGTCGCTGCATCGTTGTCAGCAGCAGAGAAACGAGATTATGAAGAAGTTTTTTAAGTTTGTCAACTCGGCTTCGCTTTTTTCGCGACGCTCGCAAAATTTCTTCTGCTCACGTTTGCCTTGCCAACTCACCACCTCCTCAGAGACTCGCGCCCCCGGGATCACCCCTCGGCAACCCTGCTTAGCAACTAGCGAAGCGTCCTGCGCCTTTCAGTGCAGATCAGGATTAACCCTGACGTTTCGTTAACTGCCAAGCCCGAAACTATAACACAACTTTTGCAGATCATGCAACCGAAGCCGCTTTATTTCTACACCGTCGTGCAACACTGGAATGAATCGCCCCGGGTTTCCTAGACACCTAGTTGCCTCACAATTAAGGCGATATGGAGGTGTGTATGGAAGGCAAGACATCGCGGCAGCGATTCTCAGAAGAGTTCAAGGTACAGGCGGTAAAGCAAGTCACCGAAGGGGGACACAAGGTCGGCGATGTTGCGACACGATTAGGCGTGAGTCCCCACAGCCTTTATGCATGGCTCAAGCGGTATTCGGGCAGTCCTGAGCAGCGGACGCATCAAGATAGCCAGAGCGCGGAGGTCCGTCGGCTTAAGGCTGAGCTCAAGCGGGTGAGCGAGGAGCGCGACATCCTAAAAAAGGCCGCCGCGTACTTTGCCAAGCAGTCCGGGTGAAGTACGCGTTTATCAAGGCCCATGAGGAGCAATACGCTGTGCGTCGCCTATGCGCAGTTTTGGGGGTACATCCCAGCGGCTATTACGCTTGGAAGGTGCAGCCTGTGAGTGCGCGCGGGGCACAGGATAAGCGCGTCGGCGCGCTCATCGAGCAGTGCTGGGAAGACAGTGGCCGGATCTACGGTTATCGTAAGATCAGCAGTGACTTGAACGATATGGGAGAGCGGTGTGGCAAGCACCGCGTGGCCCGCTTGATGCGCCAAGCTGGCTTGCGATCACACACAGGATACGGCCGTCGTCCGGGAGGCCGAGGTACTCGTCCCAGCGTTGTTGCTCCGAACCATCTACAACGCCAGTTCCGGGTCGATGCCCCCAACCAGGTCTGGGTGACCGACATTACCTACATCCGAACACACGAAGGTTGGCTCTATCTTGCCGCGGTATTGGATCTGTTCTCGCGGCAGATCGTGGGCTGGTCCATGAGCGATCGGATGACCCGAGAACTTGCCATCAACGCATTGCTGGCTGCGGTCTGGCGTCGTAAACCAGAGGCCGAAGTACTCGTGCATTCAGACCAAGGGAGTCAGTTCAGCAGTCATGACTGGCAAGACTTCCTGAAAGCCCATCGGTTGCGCCCCAGCATGAGCAGACGAGGAAACTGCTATGACAACGCCGTTGCTGAGAGCTTCTTTCAGTTGCTCAAGCGTGAAAGAATCCGACGCAAGATCTATTCCACTCGCGACCAGGCACGCGCCGATGTGTTTGACTATATCGAGTTGTTCTACAACCCACGACGGCGCCACAGCTATATCGGCCAGGTTTCTCCGGTAGAGTTCGAACGGCGCTACTTTTTGATGAACGGGACTGTCTAAGAAACCCGGGGCGATTCAGGAATCCCGGCCGGCTCTTCGCCTAATCCTCACTCCCCGTGTTCGAAATCACTTCCCGCTTCCTGCGCCCCGCTCATGCGGCAATCGCCTCGGAAACCGAAAAACCAATCTCGCTTCGGTCCTCACTACACCGACTGCGTTGCATCTGCGTTGCTGTCTGTGCTGCGAGGGGGCGAACTATAGCATAGAAAAAAATCGTGTGTCACGGCTTTGACACCTTTTTTATAAAAAACCTGTTTTTTCTTCCTCACGACGCCGTACAGGCTGGTCAGCAGGCGCATTTTCCTCCTCCACACCGGGGCTGTTGCCTGCGCCGCAGCGACTTACGCTACCCTAGCGCATCCCTATATATAGACACGGACAACAATGACTGAAAACATTCTGATCAACGTCACGCCTTTTGAAACCCGTGTTGCCATCGTCGCGCAGGGCGCGGTGCAGGAATTGCATGTCGAGCGCAGTGTTCAGCGCGGCCATGTGGGCAATATCTACCTGGGCCGGGTGGTTCGTGTGTTGCCAGGTATGCAGAGCGCGTTTATTGATATTGGTCTGGAACGTGCCGCCTTCATCCACATCGCCGATTTGAGAGAAAATCGGCAAGAGCGCAGCCAGGGCGTCAATCCGACCCCTATAGAGAAGCTGCTGTTCGAAGGGCAGACCTTGATGGTCCAGGTCATCAAGGATCCGCTGGGCACCAAAGGTGCCCGCCTGTCCACCCAGATCAGCATTGCCGGCCGCATGCTGGTTTATTTGCCGCATGACCCGCATATCGGGATTTCGCAGAAGATCGATTCCGAAGCCGAACGCACCCAGTTGCGCGAGCGCGTCCACGCCCTGGTGCCCGAGGGCGAGAAAGGCGGTTTCATCGTCCGTACCCAGGCCGAGGGTGCCAACGATGAAGAGCTGGCCGCGGATCTGGAGTATTTGCGCAAGCTTTGGGCCAGCGTACAGGCGGCCGCCCGCAGCCAGCCCGCCCCCACCATGTTGCACCAGGATTTGACCCTGGCGCAGCGCGTCTTGCGCGACATGGCCGGCCCCTCCACCGGCGTCATTCAGGTGGACTCACGCAGCACGACGGCGGCGCTGCTCGAGTGGGGCAAGACGTACACCCCCTCCGTGCTGTCGCGAATCCGCCATTACAGCGGCGAACGCCCCCTGTTTGACACGGCCAGCGTGGACGAGGAGATCGCTCGGGCCTTGTCACGTCGTGTCGATCTCAAATCCGGCGGCTATCTCATCGTCGACCAGACCGAAGCCCTGACGACAGTCGACGTCAACACCGGTGGCTTTGTCGGAGGGCGAAACTTCGACGACACCATTTTCAAGACCAATCTCGAAGCGGCCCAGGCCATTGCCCGGCAATTACGCCTGCGCAATCTGGGAGGGATCGTCATCCTCGATTTCATCGACATGGAAGACAGCGAGCACCGCGACACCGTGTTGGCCGAACTGAAAAAAGCCTTGTCGCGTGACCGTACTCGCATGACGGTCAATGGCTTTACGCAACTTGGCCTGGTCGAGATGACACGCAAACGCACGAGAGACTCGCTCGCCCACCAGCTATGCGAGCCCTGCCCCATGTGTCAGGCTCGTGGCAATGTGCGCACTCCCCGCACCGTCTGCTACGAGATCTTGCGCGAGATCCTGCGCGAGGCTCGGCAGTTCAACCCCAAGGAGTTCCGCGTGCTGGCCTCGCAGGGGGTGGTGGATCTGTTCCTGGAAGAGGAAAGCCAGCATCTGGCCATGTTGGGGGATTTCGTGGGCAAGCCCATCTCGCTGGAGGTCGAGGGCGCATACTCCCAGGAGCAGTACGACATCATCTTGATTTGATATTTATCAAGAATCGGCGTCCTTATCACTGGCGCGCCGGGAATATTCCATCTCCAGATCGGTCTTAATACCGCACCCGGCCGGTCAACGGCCGGCGGGAGAGGGGAATAGATGAGACGATCGAAGATTCGATTGCTGTACCTCATCGTCGCTTTGGCGATGTTGAGTAGCGCGGTGGCTTTCGCCACTGCCCTGGGTTTGGCCTATGCGGTGCAACGCGAGCACCTCATGGCCCAAGCGCTGTCGGCCAACCAGGCTTATGCTGCAAAATTTGCCGAGGCCATCGACATATATGTGGGGTCGGTGCAGCGCCAATTGCGCTCGAGTGCCAGACGGCTTCCTGCGCTGATGCAACAGCCCGACGCACTGCAAGCCGAAGCCTCCCGGCTGGCCGAGCTAGCCGATGGCGAGTCGGTGGCTGCGATCGCAGATAAGGACGACAAGGTGATCGCCTATGCCACGCTGACGCCAGACGCCGCGAGCAACCCTGGCACACTGGCTGGCCTGGAGATCGGTGACCGACAAAGCCGCGACAACGTCTCGGCGGTCTATCTGACCGCCGCAGAGAAAATGGCGGTGGCGCTTACAGAACCTATCCGAGGCCCGGCAGGGGAATACTTAGGCCTGGTGGGTCTGTCCACCTTGGTCCACAAGGACAACCAACTCAGCCGGCTGGTTGGCAACCACTCGCGCGCGGACGGGTTCTATGCCTATGTCGTCGACGGCACCGGCACGATCATTGCCCACCAGGATCCCCGCCGGGTGGGCAGCAGCGAGCGCCACAACGAGGCGGTCGAGTCTCTTTTACGTAAAGAGCGAGGTGCGCGAGCCATCGTGAACACGCGCGGCGAGCTGTACCTGGCCGGTTACGCGCCGGTGGCCACTGCCGACTGGGGCGTGGTAGTCCAAAGCCCGCAAACCATCATTACCACGCCGCAACGCACGCTGCTGGCCCGCGCAGCGCTGTATTCGCTACCCATTGCGCTGATCATCTTTTTTGCGGTCTGTGCACTGGCCTACGGTATTGCCCGCCCCCTGGGTAAACTGGCCAATATTCTGCGCAGCACCGACCTGGCCCATCCTCAGCCTGCCAGCCATATAAGCTCTAATTGGTATTTCGAGGCGCAGCAATTGGGCGAAGCTGTGGACATTACGCTGGCCGAATACCGTCAGCGCCTGTCCTCGCTGGATGCCGAAACGCTTGCCGACCCCATGACCGGGCTGTTGAACCGTCGCGGCCTGGCGCGCGAGATGGGCCGCCTGCAGGCGAACAGGCAACCCTTTGCGGCCCTGGCGCTGGATCTGGATCACTTCAAGCGCGTCAACGATACCTTCGGTCATGCTGCGGGCGACGAAGTACTCAAGGCGCTGGCCAACCTGACGCGTACCACAATACGGCAGCAAGACTGTGCCTTTCGCGTTGGAGGCGAAGAATACCTCGTGTTGATGCCCGGCGCCGACATGCCCCGTGCACAGGCGCTTGCCGAACGCCTGCGCGCTGCCGTGCAGGCCACGCATATGCCTGGTGGCGTAGGTCACGTCACCGTGTCCATCGGCGTGGCGTTGTGGCAGGCGCACGGCGACGCACAGGTTGTATTGGCCCACGCTGATCAGGCGCTTTACGAAGCCAAGCGCAAGGGCCGCAACAGAGTGACCGCCCACACAGGCGGAAAGGCGTTCTAGCCGCCGCAGGCAGGCTGCGGGGCATGCACGCAAACCCCCTGCGCCTGCCAACGCCCCCCGGCATCCAGGCAGGCATCGATCGTGAGCTGACGGTCAAACCATGCCCCGGCCCCTGCGCCAGCCAGAAAAATCAGCAAAGCCCCCATTGCGGCAGCCCTTCTTAGCCGGCTTTTTCCCAAACGAGTCACCACAGCACGCCTCCCGAAAGACGGCGTCATTGTGCAACGACAGCAGCAGGAGTCTGGGGGCAAGCGCCATTCTCGGACAGCGTGTCCGGGCGCCCAAAAAAAGGTTCTGACCTGCCCCCAGATTTAGTACGGCACCGACATAGAGCCCAGGGGTAAAAGACCTTCTTTCTGATGAGCCTGCACGAATTGCGCCGGCGTTAAATATCCGAGCGCGCTGTGAGGCCGATCGGTGTTGTACTCGACTCGCCAGTTTTCGATCAAGCTTTTAGCCTGTCGCAGGGACAAGAACCAGTGCTCGTTAAGGCATTCGTCGCGGAACTTGCCGTTGAAACTTTCGATATAAGCGTTCTCCACCGGCTTACCCGGCCGAATAAACGACAGCTTTACGCCTGCTTGGTAGGCCCAGGCGTCCAAGGCTCTTCCGGCGAACTCTGGCCCGTTGTCCACGGTAATAGATCGCGGCAGGCCACGCATCTCCGCCAGCCGTTGCAGCACCATGGCAACACGCAGTCCCGGCAACGACGTATCGACCTCGATGGCCAGGCATTCGCGAGTGTAGTCATCGACGATAGTCAAACAGCGGAATCGGCGGCCATAGGCTAGGCCGTCGGCCACAAAGTCCATTGACCAACTCTGATTCGGCGCGATTGCCGCTGGGCGAACCACGCGCTCGGTCGCCGCGATTCGCTTACGCTTTCGTTTTCGCACGCTTAACCCTGCCAGACTGTACAGCCGCCAGATTCGCTTGTGATTTGCTTGCCAGCCTTCGCGACGTAAGAGCACATGGATCCTCCGATAGCCGTAGCGTCGTTTCGCCACTGCCATCTCTTTCATGCGCTCGGTCAGCGCAGCATCGCCTGAGCGTGTGCTCTCGTAGGCAAACAGCGACCGCGAAATTCCTACCAGCCCACAGGCCCGGGTAACACCCATGCTGCGCTCGGTCATTAATGTCCTGACCGCCTCGCGTTTGGCCTGCGGGCTGACTACTTTCGGCTTAGCAGATCCTGAAGCGCCGCCTTGTCCAGCATCGACTCGGCCAACAGCTTCTTGAGCTTGTTGTTCTCCTGCTCCAGCTCCTTGAGCCTCTGAGCGTCCGACACCGTCATGCCACCGAACTTCGCCTTCCAGTTGTAGTACGTTGCCTCGGAGATTCCGTGCTTGCGGCACAACTCTGCGGGCTTGGCACCTGCATCGGCTTCCTTGAGCACGCCGATGATTTGCTCTTCCGTAAATCGTTTCTTCATTGCCATTCCTTTGGGAACGGACTCTACATCGATTTCGTACTAATCACGGGGAGCAGGTCACAGCAACATTCTGGCCGTGGCGCGCTTCTTCCAACTGGGTTGGCACACGGTCAAGGCGCTGGACAAGGCCCTGCTGCGACGGGCGATCCAAGAGCCGGACTGGAGCCAGATCCACTACCTAGCGATGGACGAGTTCGCTCTACACAAGGGCCATCGTTATGCCACGGTCGTTGTCGATCCGATCCGCCGTCAGGTGCTATGGATCGGTGATGGCCGCTCGCGCGAGACGGCCAGAGCCTTCTTCGAACAACTGCCAACTGGAGTTGCCCAGCAGATCCGGGCCGTAGCGATCGACATGACGACGGCCTATGAGCTGGAGATCCAGGCCAACTGCCCCAACGCCGAGATCGTCTACGACCTGTTCCACGTCGTGGCCAAGTACGGCCGTGAAGTGATAGACCGGGTGCGTGTAGACCAAGCGAACCAGTTGCGGCACGACAAGCCGGCCCGCCGGGTGATCAAGTCCAGTCGCTGGCTACTGCTGCGCAATCGCAAAAACCTCGATCCGTGCCAATCGGTAAAGTTGGACGAGTTGCTCCAGGCCAACCAGCCCTTGCTCACCGCTTATCTGATGCGCGATGAGCTCAAACAGCTGTGGTTCTACCAACACCCCGGCTACGCCCGCCAGGCATGGGATCACTGGCTGCAACAGGCTCAGGGCAGCGGCATCGCCGCCTTGGCTCACTTCGCGCTCAAGCTAAAAGCCTATCTGCACGGGATTCTGTCTCGCTGTCGCCACCGGCTCAACACCAGCATCGTCGAGGGCATCAACAACACCATCAAAGTCATCAAGCGCCGCGCCTACGGCTACCGCGATCAGGAGTACTTCTTCCTCAAGATCCGGTCTGCATTCCCCGGTATTCCTCGATGAACCAAAAAATAGCCCGCCAGGATCTGCCCCTGGCGGGAAGCAGCAAAATGCTTGGAAAGTCGATTCATGCGATGATTTTAGTTTGCCCTTGCGTCCAACGCGCAGGTGCGCCGTGAATTTTGCTGCCCGCCATCGGCCCGGGCCGGCAGGCCGCCCTCCCCCCGACTCTCAGCCCACACACCATGACTCGCCAGCGTGCCCTTGTATATATCCATGTAGCCGCGGTGCTCTTCGGCCTGACCGGGGTCTTCGGCGAACTCATCCAGGCCGGCGCTGCGGTCATCACCCTGGGCCGCGCACTGTTCGCCGTCGCCTCTCTGGCTTTTTTTGCACGGGTGCAGCGCCGCAGCCTGCTCGGCGTGCTGACCCCGGTCCAGTTGTTCGTACTGGTGATTTCCGGCGCACTGCTGGCCGGCCATTGGGTCACCTTCTTCATTTCGGTCAAGGTCGGTGGCATTGCTATTGCCACTCTGGGCTTTGCCAGCTTTCCTGCCTTCATCACCTTGCTAGAGGGCGTGCTGTTTCGCGAAAAAGTCCGTGCGGCCGAATGGATGGTGCTCGCGCTGGTGACTGCCGGCTTGGTGCTGGTCACCCCCTCTTTCGACTGGGCCGACCAAGGCACCGTGGGCCTGGCCTGGGGGCTGCTGTCGGGCTTGTCGTTCGCGCTACTGGCGTTAAGCAACCGTCGCGCCGCCTCGGGCATGGATCCCATGCAAGTATCCTGCTGGCAAAACGCCATCGTCTCGCTCATCGTTCTGCCCTTTGCGGTCGATCAATTGCCCACTCTGGCGGCGATAGACTGGATGTGGCTCGCCTTGCTGGGGGTGTTCTGCACAGGCTTGTCGCACTTCCTGTTTGTCTCCTCGCTCACGAAGCTCAATGCCCGTAGCGCCGGCCTGGTCATCGCGCTTGAGCCGGTTTATGCCATCGCCTTCGCCTGGATATTGTTCGCCCAGCAACCCAGTGTGCGCATGTTGGGTGGCGCCGCCCTGATCGTGGCGGCCATCGTGTGGTCCGGCCTACGCAAACCCGGAGCGTGAAAGCTGGCACACTGCCTTGACAATAGTTGCCTAGGCAGTAAAATTCTGGCTTATGAATCCCGCCAAGCCTGATCCTGCCGCCCCCAGCAATGTCCATTACCGTGCCGACACGGTCACCGCCAGCGAGGACAACTGCGGGTTTTTGATCAAGCTGGTGCACCAATCGCTCAACCGCATGCTCGACCAGGAGATGGCGCCGCTGGATCTGACGGCCATGCAATGGCGGCCCCTGGCGCTCATCGAGCGCGGCCGCGCCGATACGTCCGCCGAGCTGGCACGCATCATCGGCGTGGACACGGGCGCGATGACCCGCACACTGGACCGACTGGAGCTCAAAGGCCTGCTGCGGCGGATGCGCAGCAACGAAGACCGCCGCGTGATCAAGCTAGAGCTTACCGATAGCGGCCTGGCCAAGGCGCGCCAGATTCCGACCTACATCGCCAAGGCGCTCAATACGCACCTGCGCGGCTTCAGCCCCGAAGAGGTGTTGCAGTTGCGCCACCTGCTCAACCGCATGCTGGCCAACGGTTCGCAGCAAGGCTGCTCTTGATACCCGGCATTCGTTAACCTCGTTTCCAAATGGGTTGTTCATACCAAGCCCAGGCCAATGCGCTCTAATTACTGCCTAGTCAATAACAGACCGATCAAACATTTTAAGCAAACAGTCAGGATGAAACGCCTACTTTCCACCGCCTTGGTGCTCGCCTTGACGGGCTGCGCGCTGATGGACCCGGCCTCCAAGCCAGTGGCTGAACTGGAACCGACCCAATTGGGTCTGGCCGACTCCTCGCCCCTGTGGCCCACCACCCAATGGTGGCAACGCTATGGCGATCCGCAGTTGGACCAGTTGGTCGATGCGGCCTTGCACAGCAACCCCACGTTGACCGCTGCCCTGGCCCGGCTGGCGCAGGCCAATGCGTCCGTGGCGGGCGCGCGCGCTCCTCTGATGCCACGGGTCGACGCCAACTACAACCTGACCCGGGAGCACTTGTCCGGCAACTACCAGTATCCCGCGCCGCTGGGCGGCTCGGTTGTGTCGGATAACCGTATGGCGCTGGACTTCAGCTACGAGCTGGATTTCTGGGGCAAGAACCGCTCGCGCCTGCAAGCGGCCGTATCGCGGCGCGATGCCGCGCAGGCCGATGCCCAGGCGGCCCGCACGATGCTGGCCCGCTCCGTCGTGCGCAGCTATCTGAACCTGCAGAATGCCTTTGCCCAGCGCGACGTCATCAAGCGCGTCATCGCGCAACGCGACGACGTCTGGAAACTGACACAGGATCGCCGGCAAGCCGGCCTGGATACCGCCGTCGAGGTCAAACAGGCCGAGTCAGCCGCCGCGGCAGCCCGAGTGGACCTGACTCAGGTCGAGACGACGATCGCTCAACTGCGCAACCAACTCGCCGCGCTGACCGCCTCCAGCGCAGCTCAGATGCAATCCATCACCGCTGTCGTGCTGCAGGCCCCAGACGGCATCCTGCCTCACGCCCTGCCACTGGAGCTGCTGGGGCGCCGGCCCGATGTGGTGGCGGCCCGCTGGCGCGCTCAGGCCGCGCGCCACGAAATCGACAGTGCCAAAGCAGAGTTTTATCCCAATGTGAACATCGCAGCCTTTGCAGGCTTTCAGGCGCTGGGCACCAACATGCTGTTTGACCGCTTCAGCCGCACGACGGGCGTCGGCCCGGCCATCACGTTGCCGATCTTTCACGGCGGCGAACTCAACGCCAACCTGGCGAGCAGCCGCGCAGACGCCGATCTTGCCGTGTCCGACTACAACCAGACCGTACTGACCGCCGTACAACAGGTGGGCGACGCGCTGGATGCATTACGCCTGATCGACCGTGAAAAAACCGAACGCCGCCAGGCCAGTCAGGCCATCGAAGATGCCTACGATCTGGCCGTGCGGCGCTACCGCAGCGGCCTGGGCAACTACCTCTCGGTATTGCTGGCCCAGGACGGAGTCCTGGCCCAGGCGCGTCTACTGACGGACCTGCAGTACCGCGCGTATCAGCTCGATGCCGACTTAGCCTACGCCTTGGGCGGCGGCTACACGCCCGATGCCAGCAATCAACCTTCCTCTTCTCACTGATCGCTTGCCATGAACACCCCCACTACCCATCCCGCTCGCAAGCGCCTGCTCCTGATCGCAACCGGCGCCTTTATCGTCCTGGCACTGCTCTACGGTGCCTGGTGGGCGCTCTACGGCTCGCATTTCGAGAGTACGGACGACGCCTATGTACACGGCAACCTCGTCCAAATCACTCCGCAGGTGCCAGGCACCGTGGTAGCGATCGAGACGGATGACACCGATATGGTCAAGGCAGGCGAGCCACTGGTGCGCCTGGACCCGGCCGACACCGATGTCGCCTTGCAGCAGGCTGAAGCCAAACTCGCCCAGATCGTCCGCCAAGTGCGCACGTTCTATGTCCAGAACGACAGCCTGGCCGCTGACGTGGACGTGCGCCAGGCCGACATCGGCCGTGCCCAGGCCGATCTCAACCGCGCGCAAAGCGACCTCAAACGCCGCCAGGCACTGGCTGCCTCCGGAGGCGTGAGCGGCGAGGAAATCCTCCACGCAGAAACCACACTCAAGACCGCCCAGGCCGGCCTGGCGCAGGCCCGAGCGGCCCTGGCATCGGCGCAGGCCAAGCAAGTCACCAATCAGGCGCTGACCCAGGGCACGTCGGTAGAGAACCACCCCGACGTGCGGCAGGCCGCAGCCAATCTGCGCAATGCCTGGCTGGCCAGCTCGCGCACGGTGCTGCCCGCACCGGTCGACGGCATGATCGCCCGGCGCAGCGTGCAAGTCGGTCAGCGCGTGGCACCCGGGTCGGTTCTGATGACCGTGGTGCCCCTGGATCAGGTCTGGGTCGAAGCCAACTTCAAGGAAGGGCAGTTGCGCCATATGCGTATCGGCCAACCGGTGACGATGACTGCGGACCTGTATGGCAGCTCGGTCAAGTATCACGGCAAGGTTATCGGCATGGACGCTGGCACCGGCAGCGCTTTCGCCTTGCTGCCCGCCCAGAATGCCACCGGCAACTGGATCAAGGTGGTGCAGCGCGTGCCCGTACGCATTGCCCTGGATCCGGAAGATCTCAAAAAGCATCCGCTGCGGGTCGGCCTGTCCATGGATGTCGAGGTCGACGTGGGCAAGGACGACGGCCCCGCCTTGACGGCGGCGCGCTCGGAGCCGGCCTGGTCAACGCGCGCCTTCGATGCCGCCCACGGCGAAGTTGACGCCCTCATTGCCAAGATCATCAAAGACAACCTTCAATCATGAGCGAACAAGCCCGCAAGGCGCCCTCGGACGGGCCCTACCCGCCACTAGAGGGCGCCACCCGCATCATCGGCTCAGTCGCGCTGTCGACGGCGGTGTTCATGAACGTGCTGGACACGTCCATCGCCAACGTGTCCATCCCCACCATCTCGGGCGATCTCGGCGTCAGCAGCAGCCAGGGCACGTGGGTCATCACCTCGTTTGCCGTGGCCAACGCCATCACGGTCCCTCTGACCGGATGGCTGACGCAACGCTTCGGACAAGTGAGGCTGTTCGTGACGTCCACCCTGCTCTTTGTGCTTGCCTCGTGGCTATGCGGCTTCTCGCCCACGCTTGAAGCGCTGATTGCATTCCGGGTGTTGCAAGGCCTCGTGGCTGGTCCCATGATCCCGCTGTCGCAAGCCTTGATGCTGGGAGCTTTCCCGCGAGAAAAGGCGGGCATGGCGCTGGCAGTGTGGTCCATGACAACATTGGTCGCGCCTGTGGCCGGGCCTCTGCTGGGAGGCTGGATATCCGACAACTACACCTGGCCATGGATTTTTTACAGCAATGTGCCGGTGGGTCTACTGGCAGCATGGATCAGTTGGCGTATCTTCCGCGATCGCGAATCGCTCACCCGTAAACTGCCGATCGACAAAGTGGGCCTGTTCCTGCTGGTCGTCTGGGTAGGATGCCTGCAGATCATGCTCGACAAGGGCAAAGAACTCGACTGGTTTGCCAGTCCCACCATCATCGCTTTGGCTGCCATTGCCTTTGCCGCCTTCGTTTTCTTCCTGATATGGGAGCTCACTGACGCGCATCCGGTGGTCGACCTCAGGCTGTTCAAAGAGCGTAACTTCACCGTGGGCGCGCTCACGCTGGCCACGGCCTACGGGGTTTTCTTCGGCAATGTCGTACTGCTGCCGCTCTGGCTGCAAAGCAACATGGGCTATACGGCGATCTACGCAGGCATGGTGACCGCGCCGGTCGGCTTGCTGGCGATTCTGCTCACGCCTATCGTAGGCAAATTGCTGGCCACCCGCGACCCGCGCCAGATCGTGACAGTGGCCTTCATGATTTTCGCGTTGGTATGTTTCATGCGCTCGGGCTTTAACACACAGACCGACATGCGCACCCTGATGATTCCGACCATCATCCAGGGTGCGGCCATGGCCATGTTTTTTGTGCCGTTGACCTCGATTACGCTGTCCGGGCTCGATCCCAGCCGCATTCCGGCCGCTTCGGGCCTGTCCAATTTCGCACGGTTGACCGCCGGCGCATTCGGCACCTCGATTGCGACCACGTTATGGGACAACCGGGCTACGCTACATCACGCGCAGATGACGGAGTCCGCCAAATCTGGCCAGCAGGCCTTCGACCATATCATGGGCACATTG
Source organism: Bordetella holmesii (assembly GCF_020735985.1). NCBI lineage: Bacteria > Pseudomonadati > Pseudomonadota > Betaproteobacteria > Burkholderiales > Alcaligenaceae > Bordetella > Bordetella holmesii. Next base: position 1,054,477 of record NZ_CP085973.1, on the reverse strand, counting down.
CAAAACGCTTTGGGTCTCGATCATCAGCAATCCCTCAGCGTGGTCGATGGGATGGTCAATAACCAGGCCTACACGATGGCGGCCGTCGATATCTTCTACGCCTCGGCCATCATCTTCGTGCTGCTCATCGGCACGGTGTGGTTTGCCCGGCCCACGTCCTCGCGCGGCAAGGGCAAAGGCAAGGACGATGGCGCGGCCGAAGCCGCAGCCGGCGCGCACTGACTCGCCGCCAACAAGGCCCGCCCACCTGAACTGCCCCCCAATAAGCTGGACCTAGGTCCAGCTTATTGGGGGGCAGTTCAGGTGGGCCTTTCTTATCAAGCCTTGGCCACGATGCCGGCGATGGCCCGGCCGACCTCTTCGGTACTGGCCTTGCCCTTCATGTCCGCCGTGCGCGGCCCTTGCGCCAACACCGTTTCAATGGCCGATACGACGGCTTGCGAGGCCTGAGGGTAGCCGAGGAAGTCCAGCATCAGCGCCCCGCTCCAGATCTGGCCGATCGGATTGGCGATACCCTTGCCGTAAATGTCGGGCGCAGATCCGTGCACCGGCTCGAAGAGCGAGGGAAACTTACGCTCGGGATTCAGGTTCGCCGAAGGCGCAATTCCTATGGTGCCGGTGCAGGCGGGCCCCAAGTCGGAAAGGATGTCACCGAACAGGTTCGACGCCACCACGACATCGAACCAGTCCGGGTGTTGCACGAAATGGGCACAAAGGATGTCGATGTGATACTTGTCCCAGCGCACATCGGGATACTGCGTGGCGATATCGGCCACGCGCTCGTCCCACCAAGGCATGGAAATCGAGATGCCATTGGACTTGGTCGCGGCGGTCAAATGTTTACCGCGTTTTTGCGCAAGATCGAAGGCGAACTTCAATACCCGGTCGGCGCCCACGCGCGTGAACACGCTCTCTTGGATCACGACTTCACGTTCGGTACCTGCAAACAGGCGCCCACCGCTGTTGGAGTATTCCCCCTCGGTGTTCTCGCGCACGAGGAAAAAATCGATCTCGCCAGGCTGGCGATTGGCCAACGGCGACGGCACGCCAGGCATCAGACGTACCGGGCGCAAGTTGATGTACTGATCAAAATCGCGGCGGAAACGAAACAACGACCCCCACAGTGCTTCATGATCGGGTACGGTGGCCGGCCAACCGATGGCGCCAAAGAAAATGGCCTCATGGCCGCCGATCTGCTGCATCCAGTCATCGGGCATCATCTTGCCGTAGTTGGCGTAATAGTCGCAGCTCCAGTCGAAGTGATCCCATTGGAAATCGATGCCAAAACGCGTGGCTGCCGCATCGAGCACACGCAGCCCTTCGGGCACGACTTCCTTGCCAATACCGTCGCCGGGAATCACGGCGATTCTGTGTTTCTTTGCAGCCACCCGAATGTCTCCAAGGTCACACGCCGACACGGCGCGTCTCTTGCGCATGATAAAGGGTGGGCACCGCGCCCGGCCAGCGCTGCACGTATGCCGACGCCGGCCAACGCGCTGGTGGAGGAACGATCTGCTCCCGCCAGACGTGCTCCAGAGGAACCCCATGCTTTCCGAGTGGCACCAGAAACTCGATGTCGTTTGGACCTTTTGAAATTACGCAACATTCGATACGCTGCGTCACCATCATCAGGACGTGCACATCATGCATGAGGGCAACGAGGCTCGGCCGGCTGGCCACCACGTGGTCGTGCCCACCGCAGGCGACGGCCCAAACCTACCCATTGGACGGCAAACAGGGCGTGACGTGCCTATCGCTGCGACGCTTCCCCGGCCACACGCCGACCGTCACCGCGCCCCGACACGCGGCTGGGGGCCGCGACAGCGCCGCCGTGTGCAAACGACATCCATTGCCACGCTCCGCCCTCCATCAAGAAAGTTGACGAACGAAGCGCTGTACATAATGAACCAGGCCCTGCCCCAGCCACCTGCTGAACGATTTCGGAGACCGCTATGACTCGCCCCCCGGCCATCCCCACCGTGCAAATCGATGACGACTACGTCTGCGTGACAGAATGGCGCTTCCCGCCTGGCGCCGAGACTGGCTGACATCGTCACGGCATGCGTTACGTCGTTGTTCCTCAAACCACCGGCGTATTGCTACTGGAGACCCCCGAAGGGCTGCGTGAAAGCCAGCTCACCTCGGGGGTCGCTTACACACGCCCAATCGGCGTCGAACACAATGTCATCAATCCCAACGACACCGAATTCGTGTTCGTTGAGGTCGAAATCAAGACGGCCGGATAGCGCCCGGCCGGGACACTCATGAAGGCTTTCTTTCCACGTCGCGGCCGCCGCGCCTGCGACGGCACGTTGCGCATCCGGGCCGCAGTGCCCGCGCCGCGCTCCTTGTCATACCGACTCGCGCCCAGGCGCTGGAGCAAGAGGGGGGCTGCGCAGCCATGACCACCGTCAGCCCCGCCTCCTCGCGCACGGCCGGCATCCTCTGTTTTCTGGCGGCGTTGGTTGCGCTGGCGACCTTTGACGCCGCCTCCAAGCATATGCTGGCGTTCTATCCCGCCCCCTTTCTTAACGTCGTGCGTTACAGCGCAGTCAGTACCATCGCACTGTTTCTGCTGGCCGGCCGTGGCGCTGCCCGTTGGTCGCGGCAACCGTACAAACCGTTGTTGCTGGCTCGTGGGCTGGCGTTAGGCACGGTGGGCACCTGCTTTATGACCGCACTCATCTGGATACCTTTGTCAGAGGCCACCGCGATTTACTTCACCTCACCCCTTATTCTGGTGGCACTGTCGCCCTGGTTGCTAGGCGAACACGTGGGGCTGCCACAGTGGCTGGCCGTCGGCGCAGGCTTTGCCGGCATGTTGCTGATCGTGCGCCCGGGCGGTGATCTGCCCGCCCTGGGCACAGCGCTCATGGCGGTCGCGGCCATGGCATACGCCATATTCCAGGTTCTGACCCGCAAGCTGGCCGGCCGGGTCGCCAGTCATGTGCAATATGCCTACACGGCCTTCATCTGCCTGCTGATGACTGCCCTGCCCGCGCCTTTCTTTCTTCCTGACCCTTGGCCGGACGCCGCCGACTGGCTCGCGATCCTGGCCATGGGCACAGGCAATGGCCTGGCGCAGATTCTGCTTATCGCGGCGTTCCAACGTGTCGAAGCCTCAACGCTGGCTCCCCTGAACTATTTCCATCTACTGATGGCCATGGTGTTCAGCACCTTCCTGTTCGACCGCCCTCCCGACGGCCTGGCCGTCGCCGGCATGATGCTCATCGTGGGTGCCGGCATTTTTCTCGTGACCTGGCGCAACGCGCCTGGAAGATCCCGCCGACGCTCGGATGCGGGCGGGCGGTGACGTCAAGCAGCCGCTAGCCGACCGCCAGACGCCCGCGCCGGAGAACGACGCCGCACGCCAATCTCTCCTGCTCAACCGCTGAAGGTGCGCGCGCGGGTTCTGCCAGCGCACATGGCGGGACTCAATATCCCCGCTCGCGCGATACCAGGCCCGATAAGGGCTCGCCTCGGATGAAAGCCTGGATCTTGGCCGCTACCTGAGCAAGAGTTTCACGCCGCAGACTCATCGCGGCCACGTGCGGCGTCACGGTCACACGCGGATGGGTCCAGAAGGGATGCCCCAGCGGCAACGGTTCGGTGCGAAAGACATCCAGCGTCGCGCCGGCCACCTGTCCGCTGTCGAGCAAGGCGAGCAAATCCTCTTCGACCAGATGCGCACCGCGACCCATATTGATGAGATAGGCGCCAGGCATCAGCTTGGACAGGGTTTCGCGGCACAGCAGATCGTGCGTGTCGTCGGTCAAGGGCAACGTATTGATCAGTACCCGTGTGCGGCCCAGGAACGCATCCAATGCATCTCGGCCGCCAAAGGCCTGAATGCCGTCGGGGCACTTGCCGCTACGCGACCAGCCCGCCACCGGATAGTCGAGAGCGGCCAGGCTGCTGGCCACCCGCGCGCCCATCACCCCCATGCCAAGCACGCCGACCGGCCACAGGCTGCGATCCAGTTCCGGCAATGGTTGCCAACGTCCTTCGCGCTGCAGCGCCTCGTACTGATCGAACTGCCGGCTGGCGCGCACCAGCGCATGCGCGGCGTACTCGGCCATCTGCACCGCCATGCCGGCATCCTCGAGTCGCACGATCGGCAGTTCGGCCGGCAACGTCGGTAAGCGAAACAACGCATCCACGCCTGCACCAAGATTGAACACGACGCGCAGTTTGCGCTCACGCTCGAACAACCCGGCAGGCGGGCCCCAGACCACGGCGATCTCGGCATCCTGCCGTGGCAGGTCTTCCGACCACATCACGACTTCCGCGCCCGGCACCGCACGAGCCAGCGGCTAAATCCATTCGGACGGTTCGATTTCGTGGCTGGTTGAGAAAATGATTTTCACGGTGGACTCTACGCGCTGCGAGGCGTGGGATTGTTGGATAATGACTCGATCATATAACAGGCCAAAAGCCACGTTACAGACCGTCTACGGCGGCCTCATCCGGAAATCTCCCATGTCCAATCTCAGCCAGGCCCAGCAGCAGGATGTCCAGTATCAACTGCACTCCTACACCAATGCGATCAAGCATGCCCAGGTGGGGCCGCGCATCATCACGCGCGGCGAAGGTATCTATGTGTATGACGACAAAGGCAATCGCTATCTCGAAGGCATGGCGGGCCTGTGGAGCGTGGCCGTGGGTTTTGGCGAGCCGCGTCTGGTCGATGCCGCAACGCGCCAGTTGCAGGAGTTGCCCTACTACCACACGTTCACGCACAAATCGCACCCAAGCGTGATCGAGCTCTCCGAGCGCCTCATCGGTTATACCGAGGGCCGAATGGCGCAGGCCTTTTTCACCAACTCCGGCTCCGAGGCCAACGACACCGTCGTCAAACTGGTCTGGTACTACAACAACGCACTGGGCCGCACCGACAAAAAGAAAATCATCGCCCGCCAGCGTGGCTACCATGGCGTGACGGTGGCCTCAGCCAGCATGACCGGCCTGCCCGGCAATCACAAAGGCTTTGATCTGCCGTTGCCGCAGATACTGCATACGGCGTGCCCGCACTATTACCGGCAGGCCCTGCCAGGCGAAAGCGAAGAGGATTTCGCCACGCGCATGGCCGACGAACTCGAGGCTCTCATCCTGCGCGAAGGGCCCGACACCGTGGCCGCCTTTATCGGCGAACCCGTCATGGGCGCGGGAGGCGTGATCGTTCCACCCCAGACTTATTGGCAAAAAATCCAGGCGGTTTGCCGCAAGTACGACATCCTGGTGATTGCCGATGAGGTCATCACCGGATTTGGCCGTTTGGGCAAACGGTTCGGTAGCGAAATCTTCGACATCGAACCCGACCTGATGGTCCTGTCCAAACAGATCACCTCCTCCTATCAGCCCTTGGGTGCGGTGCTGCTTAACGCCAAGGTCTCCGATGCGATTCGGAACTACAGCGGCCGCCTCGGCACCTTTGGCCACGGTTATACGGCAAGTGGCCACCCTGTGGCGACGGCGGTCGCCCTGGAGAACCTGCGGATCATCGATGAGCGCGGCCTCATCGCCCACGCCGCCGAAATGGGCGATATCCTGCGCCAGGAACTCAACGCGCTGGCCGATCATCCTTTGGTCGGTGAAATCCGCAGCGCGGGCCTGATTGCTGGCGTTGAGCTCGTGGCCGACAAAGCTGCCCGCACCCCCTTTGATCCATTGGGCAGCGCCGGAGGCTATGCCTATGAGCGTGCCCACGACCATGGACTCATCGTGCGCGGTATTCAAGACACCGTCGCCTTCTGCCCCCCGCTCATCATTACCGCAGCCCAAGTGCGCGACATGGTGGCCCGATTCGCGCGCGTGCTCGACGATACGGCCGCCCATCTGGGCCATCAACGGTAGTACGGGGCCGGATAGGCCGGCGCGTAGTACTGGGGCGGGCCGTAGCGATAGGGCCCCGGGCCATGCCCGTGGCCGGGGGGGACCACGATGCATCCGCCCAGAATGCCCAACAGTGCCGCGGCGGCAGCGCGCGTCATCATCCTCATGATGTCCTCCACTCCGGCACATGCCGGTGAGGACATCATGCGCCGCTTGCGCTCACGTGCAAGCAGACCTGAAATGGACCGAAACGCCTGTCTCCCTGCGGTCACAGCCTGTCAGGACTCTGGTGAAAATCTCTGACAAACGGAACATCAATTGTCCGGTGCGTCAGCGCCTGCGCGAGCCCAAGAGTGATCCAAGCACCCCTCGCACCAGATCACGGCTGGCCTGCCGCAATGCCGACTTGGCCGCGGTCTGCACCACACCGTCGCGTTTGCCACCGCGCGGGCCGGTCGAGCCAAAGAGGACGTCGTTCAGCCCTTTGAGTAGCCCGCCGGTCAGGCTGTCGCCCTGCGTCGCGGCCGGCGGTGGTGCTGCCGAAGGGCTTGCAGGCGCGGTCGCCTGAGCCCGGGCGTGGAGTTTTTCGTAGGCAGATTCGCGGTCTACGGGCTGCTCGTACTTGGCTGCCAACGGCATGTCCCGGCGCAATGCCGCACGTTCGCTATCGGAGGCCGGACCAATACGACTGCCCGGCGCCAGTATCCAGGCGCGCTGCGTCGGCGTCGGCCGCCCTTTGGCATCGAGCAACGACACCAGCGCTTCGCCCACCCCCAGTTCGGTGATGGCCGCCTCGATGTCCAGGCCGGACTGCGGTCGCATTGTCTGGGCGGCCGTTTTGACGGCCTTCTGATCGCGCGGCGTAAACGCGCGCAGCGCGTGCTGCACCCGATTACCCAACTGCCCAAGCACGCTGTCAGGAATATCCAGGGGGTTTTGCGTGACGAAATAGATCCCCACTCCCTTGGATCGCACCAAACGCACCACCTGCTCGATCTTGTTCAGCAATGCGCCGGGTGCATCACTGAACAACAGGTGCGCTTCATCGAAGAAAAACACCAGCTTGGGCTGCTCCAGATCGCCGGCTTCAGGCAGCTTTTCATAAAGGTCAGCCAGCAACCAGAGCAGAAACACACCATAGAGCCGCGGAGCCTGCATCAGTTTGTCGGCAGCCAGGATATTGACCACGCCGTGTCCTCGCGCATCGGTGCGCATCAGGTCAGCCACATCCAGCATGGGTTCGCCGAAGAAATGGTCCGCGCCCTGTGACTCCAACTGCAGCAAAGCACGCTGAATCGCCCCCACCGAGGCCGCCGAGACGTTGCCGTAGCGCACCTTGAGTTCGGCGGCACGGTCGGTCACATCCTGCAACATGGCGCGCAGATCCTTCATGTCCAGCAGCAGTTGCCCTTCATCGTCAGCCACCTTGAACACCAACGCGAGAACGCCCTCCTGGGTCGGATTTAGCTCGAGCATGCGAGCCAGCAACAATGGCCCCATGTCTGAAACCGTGGCGCGCACAGGCGTGCCCTGCTCGCCGAAGACATCCCACAGCGCGACCGGGCTGGCACCCCAGACGGGCTCGGGCAGACCCAGACTGCTCAGGCGCTCCGTGAGCTTGGACGATGCGGCGCCAGTCTGCGCGATGCCCGTCAGGTCACCCTTGACGTCGGCCAGAAAAACCGGCGTACCGATGCGCGAGAATGACTCTGCCAAGAGTTGCAGCGTGACCGTCTTACCCGTCCCCGTGGCGCCGGTGATGCAACCATGCCGGTTGGCCAGGGCTGGCAGCAAGGCAAGTTCGGTCTTGGCATTCTTGGCAATGACGATAGGATCAGGCATGGCGGTACTCCGGATTTCCCTGAAAGAGGGTCAAGTTTAGGGCCTGGGCGGCCTGTGTGGACGTGGCGGCAGAGACACATAAGCGTAACGCTGCGGCGGGCCAGTCCCGGGCACGGTAAAATACCCGTTTGCAGATCTTTCATCGGGAAGCCATGGCCGGACATAGTAAATGGGCCAATATCCAGCACCGCAAGGGCCGCCAAGACGCCAAGCGGGGTAAGCTCTGGACCAAAATCATTCGTGAGATCACCGTCGCGGCACGAGCCGGCGGCGCGGATCCCGACAGCAATCCGCGTCTGCGGCTGGCCTGGGACAAGGCTACCGACGCCAATATGCCCAAGGACAACATCCAGCGTGCCATCCAGCGCGGTGCAGGCGGCGCTGACGGCGCCGACTACGAAGAAGTCCGCTACGAGGGGTATGGCGTCGGCGGCGCAGCCGTCATCGTCGACTGCATGACTGACAACCGCACCCGCACGGTAGCCGAAGTCCGTCATGCTTTCACCAAGAACGGCGGCAACCTGGGCCAGGAAGGCTCGGTGGCCTTCATGTTCAAGCACTGCGGCCAGTTCCTGTTCGCCCCGGGCAGCTCCGAAGACAAGGTCATGGAAGTGGCCCTGGAAGCCGGTGCCGAGGATGTCCTGACCGACGAAGAAGGCGGCATCGAAGTCGTTTGCGCGCCCGCGGATTATGCCGCCCTGCGCCAGGCCTTCGACACTGCCGGCCTGAAGGCCGAAGTCGACGGCATCATCATGAAGGCGTTGAACGAAACCGAATTGACGGGTGACGACGCTATCAAGATGCAAAAGCTGCTCGACGTTCTCGAAGGTTTGGACGACGTCCAAGAGGTTTACACCAACGTCGTGTTCGACGAAGCGCAGTAGTGACACCGCCCGTCACGGCACCCGCCGGGACGGGCGTCTATTCCGACGGGACCGACTGGCTCCCGCGCCCTCGCCGGGCGGCAACACCTTTCAGATTCTCCGCAACATGAAACTCCTGGTAATCGGCTCGGGCGGCCGCGAACATGCCCTTGCATGGCGTCTGGCCCGCTCGCCACGCGTGCATAGGGTCTATGTGGCGCCGGGTAACGGCGGCACGCAGACGGGCGACCAGCTGGAAAACATCGCGCTTACCCAGCCCGAAGAACTTGCTGATTTCGTGCAGCGAGAGGGCGTCTCGCTGACCGTCGTCGGCCCCGAAGCCCCCCTGGCTGCCGGCGTGGTGGACGTATTCCGTGCGCGCGGCCTGAAGATCTTCGGCCCGACCAAGGCGGCAGCCCAACTGGAGAGCTCCAAGGATTTCGCCAAGGCGTTCATGGTGCGCCACAACATCCCCACGGCACGCTACCAGACCTTTACCGACCCGGTGCAGGCCCATGCCTATATCGACCAGGAAGGCGCGCCAATCGTCATCAAGGCCGATGGTCTGGCCGCGGGCAAAGGTGTCGTCGTTGCCGCCAGCCTCGAAGAGGCGCACGCCGCCATTGACGCCATGCTGGGCGATGGCTCGCTGGGCAATGCCGGCGCACGCGTAGTGATCGAAGAGTGCCTGGTCGGTGAAGAAGCCAGCTTCATTGTCATGGTCGACGGCCGCAACGTCCTGGCGCTGGCGACCAGCCAGGATCACAAGCGCCTGCAAGACGGCGACCAAGGCCCCAATACCGGCGGCATGGGCGCCTACTCGCCAGCGCCCATCGTCACGCCCGAACTGCATCATCGCATCATGCGCGAAATCATCCTGCCCACCGTGCAGGGCATGGCGCGCGACGGCATCCCGTATACGGGTTTTCTGTATGCCGGCCTGATGATCGCCCCCGGTGATGATCCAGACCGCTCGATCAAGACGCTGGAGTTCAACTGCCGCATGGGCGACCCGGAAACCCAGCCGATCATGATGCGCGTCAAGAGCGATCTGCTCGAAGCGCTCGAGCATGCGGTCGACGGCACCCTGGATCAAGCCGACATCATCTGGGATCGCCGCACCGCGCTAGGCGTGGTTCTGGCTTCGCACAATTACCCCGGCACGCCGCGCACCGGCGACGTGATCAACGGTTTGCCTGCCGAGACGGACGATTGCATGGTTTTTCACGCCGCCACCGAACGCGATGGCGATCAGATCAAGACCACCGGTGGGCGTGTGCTGTGCGTCACCGCGCTGGGTGACTCGGTGCGCATCGCGCGCGAGCGTGCCTACGAGGCGGTCAACGCCATCCATTTCGATGGCCGGCAATACCGCAGCGACATTGGTTGGCGTGCCCTGAAACCCTCCCAGCAAAAATCCAAAGCCTGATGTCTGCATGAGCGTCGACATATCCGCTGTCAAGCACTACCTGCTCGATCTGCAAAGCCGTATCGTCTCGGCGCTGGAGGCCGCTGGCGGCGAAGCTCTGCGTAGCGATAACTGGCAACGTCCCGAAGGCGGCGGCGGTCTGTCGCGCCTGATCGAAGGCGGTCGGTTGCTCGAGCGCGGGGCGGTCCTATTTAGCCATGTCACCGGCTCGCGCCTGCCCCCCTCGGCCAGTGCGCATCGCCCTGAACTGGCTGGCCGCTCCTGGGAGGCCATGGGCGTATCGATGGTTTTGCATCCACGTAATCCCTACGTGCCCACCACGCACATGAACGTACGCATGTTCGTGGCCAAAGCCAGGCCCGACCACGACGAACAGGATGTCTTCTGGTTTGGCGGGGGGCTGGATCTGACGCCTTACTATGCTTTCGAAGAAGATGCGCGTCATTTCCATGCTGCATGCCGTGATGCCCTCGCCCCGCATGGTCCGCACTACTACCCCCACTACAAGCGTTGGTGCGATGAGTACTTCTACCTCAAGCACCGTCAGGAAACCCGCGGCGTGGGTGGCATTTTCTTCGATGACCTGAACGATCCCGGCTTCGAGGCCAGCTTTGCGCTGACCCGTTCGGTCGGCGACAGTTTTCTCGGCGCCTATCTGCCCATCGTCGAACGTCGCCAGGCCCTGGCCTATGGCCAGCGTGAGCGCGATTTCCAGGCGTACCGGCGTGGCCGGTATGTCGAGTTCAACCTGGTCTTTGACCGGGGTACCTTGTTTGGCTTGCAGTCGGGCGGGCGCACCGAATCCATTCTGCTATCCATGCCACCGCAGGCGCAGTGGCGCTACGATTGGCAGCCCGAGCCCGGCACCCCCGAGGCCGAGTTGGCCGCCTTTCTCACGCCCCGGGATTGGGTGTGAAGCAAATCGGTCTTCTGGGGGGAAGCTTTGACCCCATCCATCTGGCACATCTGGCCTTGGCGCAGAGCGCGATGGCTCACCTGGGCCTGCACGAAGTGCAGTTCATCCCCGCTGCCAACCCCTGGCAACGCGCCCCCCTGCTGGCCAGCCCCGCTGACCGCCTAGCCATGATCAAGGCCGCCATTGCCGGGCAGCCCGGTCTGGCAGTCAACTCGACCGAAATCGATCGCGGCGGTGCGACCTATACGGTCGATACCGTGCGCGCGCTGCCCGCTGCCGCGACATTCACCTGGATCCTGGGTGCCGACCAACTGGCAAATTTCTGCACCTGGCGCGACTGGCAGGAAATCGTGCGCCGCGTGGACCTGGCGGTGGCAACCCGTCCGGGCACACCGCTGCAAGCGCCCGATGCGCTGGCTGTCTTGCTTGCGCAGCAGGGCAAATCCTTGCGCGAACTACCCTTTACCCCCATGGCGATATCGGCCTCCGACATCCGCCAACGCCTGGCCAGTGGCCAATCCACCGCGGGCCTGCTACCAGCGGCCGTTTCGCGCTACATCGCCGAGCACGGTCTCTACCTTGCCGCCTGAGCGGCGATCTTTCTTTTTACTCTCGCGGGTTATTATTTCAGCCATGGATATTCAAAAACTACAACGCGCCGTCATCGACGCCCTGGAAGACGTCAAGGCCCAGGACATCAAGGTCTTTAACACGACCCACCTGACCAGCCTGTTTGACCGTGTCGTCATTGCCAGTGCGACCTCCAACCGCCAAACCCGCGCGCTGGCCTCCAGCGCCGCCGATCGTGGCCGCGCGCTGGGCCTGACGGGCATCACCGTCGAGGGCGAAGACACCGGCGAATGGGTCGTTGTCGACTTGGGCGATATTGTCGTGCATCTGATGCAGCCGGCCATCCGTCAGTACTACAACCTCGAAGAGATCTGGGGCGGCAAACCCGTGCGACTCAAACTGTTGCCCGAGTCCACTCGCGCCGCGCCGATGGCGGGCAGCTACGACGCGGTCAGCGACGACGAAGATCCGGCATGAAATTGATAGTCGCTGTGGTCGGGACCCGGATGCCGGATTGGGTCCAGACCGCCTGGGACGACTATGCCAAGCGGTTGCCGGCCGATTGCGCGCTGGAACTGCGTGAAATCAAGCCCGAGCCGCGCACCAGCGGTAAAACCCCGGCACAGATGATGGCCGCCGAAGCGCGACGCATCGAAGCAGCGCTACCAGCAGGCAGCCTGCGTATCGCTCTGGACGAGCGTGGGCGGGATCTCGCCACGATAGCGCTGTCGCAGCAATTGGAAAAATGGCGCGGTGGCGGGCGCGATGTGGCATTTCTGGTTGGCGGCCCAGATGGACTGGATGCCAGCCTCAAGGCTTCGTGCGATGGGCTCATTCGCCTATCGTCGCTCACCTTACCCCACCCCATGGTACGGGTGCTCCTGGCCGAGCAGCTCTACCGTGCCTGGGCCATCATGACCAACCACCCCTATCACCGCGCCTGACCGTCCATGGACCGCCCTGCCCGTCTTTATCTCGCCTCTGCCAGCCCACGCCGCCGCGAGTTGCTGACTCAAATCGGTCTCGAACACATCGTCCTTCAAGTACCCGCCCCGGCTGGCGAGGATGAGCCTCAACATCCGGGAGAAACTCCGGCCGATTATGTGCGCCGTACGGCGCGCGAGAAAGCCGAACGCGGCCTCGCATGGATGGAGCATCAAGGTCTTCCCGTGCTCCCCTTGCTGGCGGCGGATACAACCGTCATGCTCGACGGCCAGGTTTTGGGCAAGCCCGCAGACCGAGCCGATGCTCTGCGCATGCTGGCATGTCTATCGGGGACAACGCACGAAGTCCACACAGCCGTAGTTCTGGCCCACGGTCAGACCTTGCATCAAGCGGTATCTATCACCGAGGTCAGCATGCGGCCGCTTTCCCGCGCCGAATGCGAACGCTACTGCGATAGCGGCGAGCCTTTCGGCAAAGCAGGGTCGTACGGGATTCAGGGCTTAGCCGGCAGTTTCATCCGCCATATCAGCGGCAGCTACAGTGGTGTCATGGGGCTGCCGCTCTTTGAAACGTCCGAGCTTTTGGGCCATGCCGGCATCGCCTTGCCCTGAAAAAAAAACACCGGGGCTTGCCCCCGGTGCCTGTCTTCTTCTGGCCGCTGTAGCCTTAACCTGCCTGCTTGGCCTGCTTGGCCTGCTTGGCCTGCTTGGCCTGTTCGGCAGCCGGCGCAGCACGTGAACCCTCGAGCGCCACCTGCAGGGCATCCTTGTCCAACTCGCCTTCCCAACGCGCCACGACAATCGAGGCGGTAGCGTTGCCCACCAGATTGGTCAGCGCACGGCATTCAGACATGAAACGGTCGACCCCCAGAATCAAGGCCATACCCGCCACCGGGACAGTCGGGACCACCGACAACGTGGCCGCCAGCGTAATGAAGTCCGCACCCGTCACGCCCGCGGCCCCCTTGGAACTCAGCATCGCCACCAACAGCAGCAGGATCTGATCGCCCAACGTAAGCGGAATGTCACAAGCCTGTGCGATAAACAACGCGGCCATGGTCATATAGATGTTGGTTCCATCCAGGTTGAAGGAGTAGCCCGTCGGCACGACCAGGCCCACCACGGATTTCGAACACCCGGCGCGCTCCATTTTTTGCATCAGCGTGGGCAGCGCCGCCTCCGACGAGCTCGTACCCAACACCAGCAGGAGCTCTTCGCGGATATAACGCACCAGTTTCAGGATGGAAAAACCGTTATAACGCGCCACCAGCCCCAGGACCACAACCACGAACAATATCGAGGTAACGTAGAAGGTTCCTACCAGCATCGCCAGGTTGACCACGGACTTGATGCCATATTTGCCTATCGTAAAAGCCATGGCGCCGAAGGCGCCAATGGGTGCAGCCTTCATCAACAGCGCAACCAGCTTGAAAACCGGCAACGACAGGACCGTCAGAAAATCCGTCACGGGCTTGGCGCGTTACCCGACCAACGCCAGCGCAACACCGAACAGGACGGCGACGAACAGCACCTGGAGAATATCGCCGGTCACAAACGGGCTGACGATGGTGGTCGGAATGATATTGAGCAGAAAGCCGGTGATGGTCGAGTCATGGGCCTTGGTCACATAATCGGCCACCGCTTTCTGGTCGAGCGTAGTCGGATCGATGTGCAGGCCTGCGCCTGGCTGCACGATATGACTCACCACCAGACCCAGAATGAGGGCAAGTGTGGAAAACACCAGAAAATACAACATGGCCTTGCCGGCCACGCGCCCCACTTTCTTGAGGTCGCTCATGGCGGCGATGCCTGTGCTAACCGTCAGGAAAATCACGGGTGCGATGATCATTTTCACCAGCTTGATGAAACCATCGCCCAGAGGCTTCATGGCATCGGCCAGATCCGGCCGGAAATACCCCAGCAAAATGCCGATCACAATGGCTACTATCACCTGCACATACAGGATTTGATAAAACTTCTGTTTGCGCACCGGCCTGCCAGCGCTTTGATCGATTTCGATCATCGGGATTGTCCCCACCTGTTTCCGCATCGTCTATTGCAACGCAACATGAGTCGACGCGCTTGTTTTTGCAATGGTTCGGCCGCGCACCACGCGCGGCCCTGCTTCGATAAATGCAAGTTTCGTGCCGGTTCAGGGTACCAAAAATCGAGTGGCAAGCAGTTGATCTGGCGTCATTTTTTTTAACCACGAGAAGTACTGCCGCGCGGCGCTGGCGGCAGACCGCACACGCCTGCTATAGAATGTGCGGAATTCCACACACTCCTCGTCGTGTACACCCCGCTCTCCTCATCTCCGCCTCGCGCCGCCCACGCCGCGAATGCTGCATCGCAACGTCGACATCGATGGTCTGGCGCAGCGGTCTGGGCGCTTGCTGCACTGGCGCTGCTGCTATTGATTCTGCTGGCGGCCACCCAGTGGGCGGAGAGTCGCGCTTTACGCGAGGTAGCCGCAAGAGCCGATGCCACCACACAGTTGAACACCGTCGCGCTGCGTAGCAGCCTGGAGAAATTTCGCGCCGTTCCGCACGTGCTGGCCCGCGATGCCGAAGTGCACCAGGCTCTGACCGAACGCCGTCAGTCGGCCGTCGAAATCCTGGATGCCAAACTGGCCGAGATCAGTCACGCCGTCGGTTCCTCAGCCATCTACATCCTTGACCGCCAGGGGGTGGCCGTTGCCGCGAGCAACTGGCGCGAACCGGCCACGTTCGTGGGGGTCGACTATCAGTTCCGCCCCTACTTTCAGCGTGCGATGGCCGACGGTCAGGCAGAGTACTTCGCCCTGGGTACGATCAGCCACGAAGCGGGCCTGTATATTTCCCGGCGCATCGATGACGTCGCAGGCCATCCCCTTGGCGTCGCCGTACTCAAAATGGACTTTCAACAGCAAGAGGCAGACTGGAAGGGGCTGCCCGATCCGCTATTCGTCACCGATGAACAAGGTGTCGTGCTCATCAGCAACGTACCGCAATGGCAATTTCACTCTATCGGTCCGTTGCCGGCCGCACTGACCGAACGCCTGCAGCAGAGTTTGCAGTTCGGCCAAGGAGCCGTCACCGAACTGCCGCTGGCACCCAGCCTGGCCGACGGCACTGCGCACGCGCTCACGCGTAACACGGCGGCAGCGCTGACGATGCCGCCTGGCACCTTACTCATGCACAGCGCCCGTGCGGTACCCGCCTCGCCGAACTGGACATTGCACACCCTGGTGCCGGTGCAAGCCAGCACCCGGCGCGCCATATCCAATATTCAACTGACCGTAGTGTTGATCATGGCTTTCGCCTACGCCGGCGGTGGCTTGATGTTTTATCGCCGTCGCCTGCTGCGCGAGCGCGTCCGCGCCCAACTCAACGCCAAGGCCCGCCTGGAAAGGCGCGTCCGCATGCGCACCCGCCAACTGCGTCAAAGCAATGAGCAACTGGTCGCACAGATCGACGAGCGGCAACGCACTGAAACGCGCCTGCACGAAATGCAGGATGAGTTGGTGCAGGCCAACAAGCTAGCCCTCCTGGGACAGATAGCGGCAGGCGTGGCCCATGAAATCAATCAGCCGTTGTCGGCTATCCGCGCCTACGCCGATAACGCCCAGGCGTTCCTGAAGCGCGGCGATCCGCAGCATACCGAGGAAAACCTCCGCACCATCGCCGCCCTGACGGATCGCATCGGCAGCATTACGGGCGAGTTGCGGGCGTTTTCGCGCAAGGGCCGCGCCTGCATCACCGATCTGCCCGTGCATCAGGCCATCGATGGTGCGTTGCTGCTCATGGGGCCGCGGCTACACCGGCAAGATGCCGTGCTCGCGTACACGGCTGCCCCCCCTGAGCTACGAGTGCGGGCAGACCGATCTCGCCTGGAGCAAGTGTTGGTCAACCTGCTGCAAAACGCGCTGGATGCCGCCACTCACCAGCCCCGCTTGACGCTGCGCGTACAGGCAGACGCTGATTTTATCCGCCTCAGTCTGACGGACAATGGTCCAGGCATCGCGCCGCAGATCTTGCAAAAACTGTTCACGCCGTTTCAGACCACCAAGGCCGAAGGCCTCGGGCTGGGTCTGGTGATCTGCCAGGACATTCTGACCGAGTGCGGCGCCACATTGGACGCCGCCAATACCCCGGAGGGCGGCGCCGTATTCGAAATCCTGCTGCGCCGCGCCCCCGACGCCCCCGATCTAACCTCATGAATCCCCTTTCCCAACCCGCCCTGGACCAAAGCACACCTGAAGTCTTCGTGGTCGATGATGACCCGGATGCATTGCGCGCCTGTCTCCAGACGCTTCAAATGCGGGGGTTCTCCGTCCGGGGCTTCAGTTCGGCATTGCTTGCCTTGCCGCACATCAATCGCGATTTTGGCGGAGTCGTCGTCACGGATGTCCGCATGCCGGGCATGGATGGCATTTCCTTTTTGCTGCGCTTGCGCGACATCGATGCGGACATCCCCGTCATTCTGGTGACCGGCCACGGTGACATCGCCATGGCGGTGCAGGCCATGCGCGACGGCGCCTATGATTTTCTGGCCAAGCCCTACCCCGCGGATCTGCTTCTGGCCGCCATAGACCGTGCGGCCGAAAAATGCCGCCTGGTATTGAGCAACCGCCAGTTGCGGGAAGCGGCTGCCCACGCCATGGACGAAGATATCCCGTTCATCGGCGTGACGCCTGCCATGCAGCGCATCAAACAGACGTTGCGTCAGATCGCCGACGCGGATGTGGACGTGCTCATCGAAGGCGAAACCGGCACGGGCAAAGAAGTAGTGGCCACCATGCTGCACAGGTTGTCGCATAGACGCGACCACCCTCTGGTGGCGATCAACTGCGGCGCGCTGCCCGAAACCGTCATCGAATCAGAGCTCTTCGGCCATGAGCCGGGCGCTTTTACCGGTGCCCAGAAAAAACGCATCGGGCGCATCGAGTACGCCAGCGGCGGCACGCTGTTTCTCGATGAAATCGAAAGCATGCCGCTGGCCTTACAGGTCAAACTTTTACGCGTACTGGAAGGCCGTCAGGTCGCCCCGCTGGGCACCAATGAAGTGCGCTCGGTCGATCTGCGCGTGGTTGCGGCAACAAAGACAGACCTCAGCGCCGAGGCCATGCGGGCGAGTTTCCGCGAGGACCTTTTCTACCGTCTTAACGTGGTCACGCTGCATCTGCCGCCATTACGTGAGCGCCGTGCGGATATTGCACTGCTATTTGCTCACTTTACCGCTCAGGCCGCCAGGCGGTTTCATCGCGAGGCGCCCGCTATCACCGAGGATGTCCGCCATCATCTGGCCACTCATCGCTGGCCCGGCAACATCCGCGAGCTGGCACACTTTGCCGAACGCTTTGTGCTGGGGGGGCTCAACCCGCCCGTGAGCCAATCGCACCCAGAGCCGGGGTTGAGTCTGCCCCAGCGCATGGAGCAATTTGAAGCGCAGATCATCCGCCAGACACTGGCCTCGCATCGGGGCGAGGTCAAAGCGACAATGGCCGCCCTGGGCTTGCCGCGCAAGACCTTCTACGACAAGCTGCAACGCCATGGCATAGACCGGCAGGACTATGCCAGCGCGGACTCAGGCACGCAGTAGCTCGCAAAAACGCGCCATGTCGACGTTGCCGCCACTGATGATCACGCCGACGCGTTTGCCAGCCAGTTGCTCGCGAGCCTGGCGTACGGCGGCCAGCCCCAGGCATCCGGTGGGTTCGGCAACCAACTTGAGAAACTGGGCCAGGTACCGCATCTCGGCCACCAATTGTGCGTCATTGACCGTCACAATGTCCGTCACGTCGCGACGGATGATCTCGAAGGTGTATTGCCCCAGGTGCTGGGTCTGAGCGCCATCGGCAATCGTCTTGGGCGTGTCGATATGAACGACTTTCCCGGCACGCAACGATTGCTGGCCATCATTGCCCGCCTCGGGTTCCACACCATAGACCTTGCAATCAGCAGACAAGGCCTTGGCCGACAACAAGGAACCCGACAACAGGCCGCCGCCGCCCAGATTCACGAACAAGGCATCGAGCTGTCCAACCTCCTCGAACAACTCCTTGGCTGCGGTACCCTGCCCGGCAATGACATCGGGATGGTCATAAGGCGGGATTTGTGTGAGGCCTTGCTCTTCGGAGAACTTGCGGCTGATGGCTTCACGGTCCTCGGTATAGCGGTTGTAGAACACCACGTTTCCACCATAGCCCTTGGTCGCTGCGACTTTGGATGCAGGCGCATCCTCCGGCATGATGATGGTAGCCGGTATGCCCAGCAGCGACGCCGACAGCGCCACGGCCTGAGCGTGGTTACCGGACGAAAAGGCCACCACACCGGCGCGGCGTTGCGCGTCATTCAAGCGCGACAGAGCATTGAAGCCGCCACGGAACTTGAACGCTCCCATACGCTGGAGGTTTTCGCATTTGATGAACAACTCCAGGCCCAACTCCTGGTTCAGGCGGCGCGAGGTTGCCACGGGCGTGCGATGGGCGTGGCCCTGCAGACGCTCGGCGGCGGCCGCTACGTCGGCGTAAGTCGGAAGGTTTTGCATGGTCGAATTCACCGGTAGGTCTTGAAGATTTAACGAAAAACCATCCCGGCGCACGCCGGGGCATGGCACTTATTTAGCATCGCCATACACCGTGGCTCGCGACACGCCCAGATGTTGCGCCACGACTTCCACGGCGCGGCGCACGTCCAGGTAGCCTTCCTTCTTGAGTTCGCGCAACAACTGGCGACGCTCTTCGGGCTTGAGCGAACGCGGCGTGCTGGCCAGCCGGGCCGCAAACTGATCGATGCGCATGCGCAGTGCCTGTACACCGGGCGGATCCAGCGTTTCCTGCGCCGCCGCACCGTCAGCCAGAGTGCTGAATTGACCCAACAGGCTCTGCATGCTGCGAAACAACGTGAGATCGACATTCAGGCACAGCGCGGCCACGTAGGTACCGCTGCTGTCCTTGATCCCGATCGAGGTGCTCTTGGCCTGCCTGCCATCGGCGAACTGGTTGGCATAGTTGGCCACCACCTGCGGAAATCCAGCGTCGGCAATGCGAGCCAGACCCAGCTCCGTGGTCGGATCGCCGGCCTGGCGCCCTGACAGATTGTTATGGATGGCAAGAATGGAGTGCGTCGGATCACGCAGGTCGTGCAGCACCACTTCGCAAAACGGCGCGAAGGTCTGACTCAGGCCGCAGGCGATATGTTGCAATTGGTCGAGCAACGCCTGTTGCTCGACCGCGCGTGGTGACATAGACATATGTAATATGTGTCTATTATTAGACTTTTTGTCAAGCCACTTTGTTTTCGCGCTGCAGTGCCGTGTACCCAAAATCCATCAGAAACGTCAAGCCCATGAAGCCAGCACCCAGCTCGAACAACAAGGCATAGCGGCCATCGGTATGGTTGAACAGAGCAGAGTAGCCATAAGCACTCGCGGCCTGCAACACCGCAAAAGCGGTCGTCGCCCGGCTCCATACCGCCGCTTGCTGCGCCGCGCCGGCCATCCACTGATGGATACGCGCCAGCATGGTCGGCGCTATGCCCGACGGAAACGTACCGAGTAGCAACGTCAGACACGCCAGAACCCCGTGGTGGTCGACCTGTGCCAGGGCCAGCATCGCCAACATTTGCGACGACAGCATCATTCGCAACGTAAGCGTAGCGCCGAAACGGTCGATCAACAGCCTATACAACGCCGGCCCCAACATGGCTCCTACTCCGTACAGCACCCAGAAATACGCTCCTTCGCTGGCTCCCAGACGCTGACCGCGCGCGATGAAATCGACCAGAAACACCATCACGGGCACGAAGGCCGCTGCCATGAGGGCGTACTGAACATAGAGCAGCGCGACGGTCGCGGTACGTGCAGCAGCAGGCCGCGCAAGGCAGGTGCTGCCCGCCGGGCCGCTCCGGGGGACTGCCGGGGGCCAGGCTCGCCAGCTCGCCAACGTCAACACAGCCGTAAACACGGCCAACCCCAGCCAGGTGACGCGTAAATCCCAGTGCATCAACCACGGCACCAGGGTGCCCGAGACCACCACGCCCAACCCTGCGCCAACAAAGATCACTCCGCTGGCCAGCCCGCGCCGGGCAACAGGGACATGCGGCAACAAGGTCGATGCAATCAGCACCATCACAACGCCACCGGCGATACCGGAAAGCAAGCGCCAGATGAAAAACCAACTCAGCGACAATGGAAAGGCGCAACCGACGAAGGACGCGGCCACCAGCACCAACATCAGACGCAGCACGTTGACATCCGGCCATCGACGCGCCAGCGCACGCCCACTCAACGCGCCCACCAGATATCCTGCCAAGTTGGCCGCACCGAGATAGACGGCGTCGGCGGCCGAGAACCAATGCGCCTCGATCAAAGCCGGCAGCAACGGGGTGTAGACAAAGCGAGCCGGCCCAATGCTGATGAGGCTGGCACAGAACCCCGCAAAAACGAGGCAAAGCACAAAACGGAACTCGCGGGACACACGGGGTACAGACATGGCGCAACACCCAAGAAACCGCCGGTGTTCCCGGCATTTTTGACACTCTAGTCAAATTTGACACCAATGACAAGAATGCCGTCTAATACCCCTACGCAGACATGGACAATGCGAGGACAGCGTGGCAGGCGTACGCCAATTCGATGAAGACCTCTTGCTGGATCAGGCTCTGGCGGTGTTCTGGCAGCATGGCTATTCCGACACCACCATGCAGGAACTTGCCGCGGCCACAGGGGTGCAGCGCGGCTCGCTCTACAACGCGTACGGCGACAAGGAAACCTTGTTCTTGCGCGTGTTTGAACGCTATCGCGCCTATTGGGTCGATGCCACGCGGCGCGTTCTCGAGGCGGCCGGCGCCCGTGACGCGCTCGACGGCTTTCTCTGCCTGCTCATCGGATCGCTGACCAACGAAACGCCGGCGCGCAGTTGCATGTCGACCAAGACGGCCATGGGGCCAGATATCGACGATCCTGTCATCCGGGATGCCCTGACCGGCCTGCTGGATGATCTCGAAACCCTGTTTGTCCAACGCCTGGCAAGCGCCGCGCCCGAGTTGCGGTTACCCCCACCCGAGGCGGCGCGGCTGTTCATCACCGCTACCCGGGGTTTGGTCGTGATTGAACGTCTTTATCGAGACAGGGCGCGTTTGCGGCAGACGGCCGATACGCTGCTCGACGCACTCTTTAACTAGCGGCTGCGCGAGGTTCGCCGCGGTCCAGGCTAGTGACAACGGCGATTGCCGCCAGGACGACAGCCCCGCAGCACATTCACCCTGGCCCGCTAGGATATGACCGAATTATCACATCAAGCCCCGGCTGCGCCATGGCCTGCGCGCATGATTTGCCATTTGTTTGGCAGCCGACCATGCAAGCCTGGAATGCCGGTTACATTACCGAAGTCCCCTATACCTACGGCTACTACCGTGAGCTCAATCCCCTCTGGCTCAGATTCGTCATGGGCCTGGCGGGCTACCGCTTCCCGACTAGCGGTCACGCCTGCGAACTGGGTTTCGGCCAAGGACTGAGCATCAACATCCATGCCAGTGCCACAGGCTGGCACTGGCATGGTACGGACTTCAATCCCGCGCAGGTCGCCTTCGCGCAGGAGCTGGCCCGGGCCGCAGGCCACCCAGCCACCCTGTGCGATGACGCGTTCGAAGAATTTGTCGGCCGCCCGGACCTGCCCAACTTTGACTTTATCGCGCTGCACGGCATCTGGTCCTGGATACAGGATGACAGCCGCCAGGCCATTCTCGATCTCATCCGCCGCAAACTCAACGTCGGCGGAGTGGTTTATTTGAGTTACAACGCCTTGCCCGGGTGGGCACCCATGCTACCCGTGCGTCACTTGCTTGCCAGCCATGCCCGCAGCAATGGCGGTCCCTTGCGCGAGCGCGCACAACAGGCACTGGATTTCTGCGAGCGTCTGCTGGCAACCGACCCTATCTACCAGCAGATCGCACCGTTGATCAAAGAAAGAGTCCCGGCTCTGCGCGACCACCCCATCGAGTATCTGTTGCACGAATACTTCAACCATCAATGGGAGCCCCAGATCTTCAGTGGTCTGGCCTCGTCGCTGAAGACCGCCAAATTGGACTACGCGTGCAGCGCGGACCCTTTCGATCACGTCGAGGCACTGCACACGACAGCCGAGCAGCAGTCCGTGCTGGCGGCGCTGACGGACCCTCTGGTGCGGGAGGACGCCCGCGACGTGATGGTGGGAAGAAGTTTTCGCAAAGACTGCTGGATCAAGGGCGCACGGCTGCTGCCGCCCGAAGAAAGGCAAACCCTCATCGAACAACAGCGCATCGCGCTATGCTCGCCACGCTCGGCCATCTCCATGACCGTGCGCGGTGCCACCCGCGAAGCCACCATGAAAGAAGCCGTCCATGAGCCCCTGCTCGAGGCATTCGAACAGCACGGCCCTCTGACCATCGGGGAGCTGCAATCCCGGCTGCAGGCGCAAGACATCGCTACATCCCAAACGATCGAGGCGCTGCTCGTTCTGGCTGGCAGCGGTCACGTTCACCCCATCCAGGAAAGTACCGAGCGTACGCGGCGGTGCTGCCACGCCTTTAACAGTCATGTTCTGGCGCAAAACGGTGACATCCTCCAATACCTGGCCAGCCCGGTGACCGGCGGCGGTATCGCACTGGACCATGTCAGCCGACTGATGCTGCAGGCTGCGCAATCAGGAAATGAGCTCGACGCCTGGGTCCGGCATGTTTGGCAGCGGCTCGACAGCAGCGGACGACGCCTGATGAAAGATGGCACTGCCTTGCCCGATGCCGCCAGTAATCTGGCAGAACTGCGTACGCTGGCCGCAAATTTCCATGACCAACGGCTGCCCCTATTGCAGACGCTGGGCCTGATATGACCCCCGGGGTTTCACTAATACCGTGCTGTCCCAGGCTGATCGTCGGTGTTGGGACACGCTGACTTCCGAGCCCGTGGCTATCCCGGAGTGAGCCAACAAGTCATTGAAATAACATGACTTTCCCGCATTTCGTTCAGATCGGGCCCGGCTGTCGTCGCCACAGCGGCATTTTCCATAAGCAGCACGAATATGCAAAATAAATAAATAAATAGAATTTTTCTTATACCCGGGGGCAGACGTATAAATGCGGCGGCCATGCAGCAATCCCGCCCGCCTGTCTGCCTTTGAGAGAAAAAATGAGGTTCATCGAGGAATACCGGGGAATGCAGACCGGATCTTGAGGAAGAAGTACTCCTGATCGCGGTAGCCGTAGGCGCGGCGCTTGATGACTTTGATGGTGTTGTTGATGCCCTCGACGATGCTGGTGTTGAGCCGGTGGCGACAGCGAGACAGAATCCCGTGCAGATAGGCTTTTAGCTTGAGCGCGAAGTGAGCCAAGGCGGCGATGCCGCTGCCCTGAGCCTGTTGCAGCCAGTGATCCCATGCCTGGCGGGCGTAGCCGGGGTGTTGGTAGAACCACAGCTGTTTGAGCTCATCGCGCATCAGATAAGCGGTGAGCAAGGGCTGGTTGGCCTGGAGCAACTCGTCCAACTTTACCGATTGGCACGGATCGAGGTTTTTGCGATTGCGCAGCAGTAGCCAGCGACTGGACTTGATCACCCGGCGGGCCGGCTTGTCGTGCCGCAACTGGTTCGCTTGGTCTACACGCACCCGGTCTATCACTTCACGGCCGTACTTGGCCACGACGTGGAACAGGTCGTAGACGATCTCGGCGTTGGGGCAGTTGGCCTGGATCTCCAGCTCATAGGCCGTCGTCATGTCGATCGCTACGGCCCGGATCTGCTGGGCAACTCCAGTTGGCAGTTGTTCGAAGAAGGCTCTGGCCGTCTCGCGCGAGCGGCCATCACCGATCCATAGCACCTGACGGCGGATCGGATCGACAACGACCGTGGCATAACGATGGCCCTTGTGTAGAGCGAACTCGTCCATCGCTAGGTAGTGGATCTGGCTCCAGTCCGGCTCTTGGATCGCCCGTCGCAGCAGGGCCTTGTCCAGCGCCTTGACCGTGTGCCAACCCAGTTGGAAGAAGCGCGCCACGGCCAGAATGTTGCTGGACTCAAGCAACTGGCTGACCGCCTCGGCCAGCCGGTCGGTCACTCGCTGGTAACGGCCCAGCCAGCTCAGCCTCTCCAGATGCGGTCCACCGCACTGCTCGCACCAGACCCGCCGACGCGGCACTACCAGCGTCACTCGCAGCGCCATTAGCGGCAGATCCCGCACCCGGCGCGTGGTCGTCTCATGCACCTGCCGACATCGGTTGCCGCAGTGCTCGCAGTGCATCGTTCGCGCTGAAGGCTTCAGGTAAATCGTGACCGTCCGGCTCTCACCTTCAGGCCACACGACCCGCTCCACCCGATAACCTTCCCACCCACCCAACCTCTCGATCGTCTTGCGGTCCAGCATGATCCCGGCCTTGATCCTTGAAAAATCAAGGATCAAGCGTAACGGCAATCAAGCACGGCTCCACGCTATTCCGCGATGAACCTAAAAAAAATCCCGCAAGCATGGCTTGCGGGATTTCTCAATATGGCGCGCCCGGCAGGATTCGAACCCACGACCCCTTGGTTCGTAGCCAAGTACTCTATCCAACTGAGCTACGGGCGCAGAAGAAAGATTATAGCGTGTTTTTACCATTTGTCCAATTGACGGCGATCACGCCGCGTTGACACCAGGCCGGTGCTGGACACAATCAATTAATGAGACTTATTATCCTTTAAATTTTATACGTGCCGCATGACTTTTTATCGATCCTCCTGTTGACGCGCCCTTGCCAGAAAGGGCCACGCCTTTTGTTTTCGAGGAGTCCCTCCGTGTCGCTGGATCGATCCCGCCGCCTGTTGCTGTGCCTTGCCCTTCTCGCCGGGCTCAGCCCTCCCCTGACCGCGCTGGCCGCCGACAAATTCAAAGTGGTCACCACGTTCACCATCATTGCCGACATGGCACGCAATGTGGCCGGCGACGCCGCGGACGTCACGGCCATCACCCGCCCCGGCGCCGAAATTCATGAGTACCAGCCTACGCCGGGCGATTTGGCGCGAGCCCAGGGCGCACAACTGGTGCTCTGGAACGGCCTGAATCTGGAGCGCTGGTTCGAGCGCTTCTTCAGCCGGGTACGCAACGTCCCCAGTGCCGTAGTCAGCGATGGCATCACCCCCATAAGCATTGACGCCGGCCCCTACCAAGGCAAACCCAATCCCCATGCGTGGATGTCGCCTCAGAACGCGCTGATTTACGTCGACAACATCCGCGATGCCCTGGCGCGCCATGACCCCGCCCACGCCGAGATCTATCGCGCCAATGCCCAAGCCTACAAGGCGCGCATCCAGGCAACCCTGCAACCCATTGCGCAACGACTCCACGCCATCGCCCCTGACCGTCGCTGGCTGGTATCCAGCGAGGGCGCGTTCAGTTATCTGGCGCGCGACTTCGGGCTCCAGGAGTTGTACCTGTGGCCCATCAACGCGGACCAGCAGGGTACGCCGCAGCAGGTGCGCCATGTCATCGACGTGGTGCGCGAGCACAAGATTCCAGCAGTCTT
This sequence comes from Bordetella holmesii, assembly GCF_020735985.1. Lineage (NCBI taxonomy): Bacteria > Pseudomonadati > Pseudomonadota > Betaproteobacteria > Burkholderiales > Alcaligenaceae > Bordetella > Bordetella holmesii. The sequence goes on along the minus strand of NZ_CP085973.1, from coordinate 1,028,573 downwards.
TAGCGAAAGCACGATTTCGCCCGCGCCGGCCAAGCAGGTTGCGCGAGAAACCGCCGCGCGCTATGGCGGCGTGCTGTACGTCGATTCACTCAGCGAGCCCGATGGCCCCGTGCCCACCTATCTTGACCTGCTGCGCGTGACCACCGAAACCATCGCTCGCGGACTGCAACCTTGATCCCCCCCACCACACTGACCGGCCTGAAGATCGACGAGGCCACGGTTACCTACCGCAACGGCCACACCGCCTTGCGCGGCGCCAGCTTCGAGATCCCCGCAGGCACCATCACCGCGCTGGTCGGGGTCAATGGCAGCGGCAAGTCCACGCTCTTTAAGGCCATCATGGGCCTGCAACGCCTGGCGTGCGGACAGATAGAGGTCCTCGGCATGCCCGCCCGCACGGCGCTGCGCCGCAAGCTGGTGGCGTACGTGCCCCAGAGCGAAGACGTGGATTGGGATTTTCCAGTCTTGGTCGAAGATGTCGTGATGATGGGCCGATACGGGCATATGGGCCCCCTGCGCCGCCCGGGCCGCAAGGATCACCTGGCCGTGACGTCGGCGCTCGAGCGCGTGGGGATGCATACCCTGCGCACCCGACAGATTGGCGAGTTGTCCGGCGGCCAGAAGAAACGGGTCTTCCTGGCGCGCGCCCTGGCTCAGGACGCGCGCGTCATTCTGCTGGACGAACCTTTCACCGGCGTGGATGTGACGACCGAAGACGCCATCATCGCCCTGCTCAGCCGACTGCGCGACGAAGGCCGCATCATGCTGGTGTCGACCCACAATCTGGGCAGCGTGCCGGAATTCTGTGATCGCGCGGTATTGCTCAATCGAACCGTACTGGCCTACGGCCCAGTGGCTGACGTGTTCACGCAGGCCAACCTGCAGGCGACATTCGGCGGCGTGCTGCGCCGCTTCGTACTGAGCAACACCGACGAGCGCAGGGCGCTGGCCGTGGACATTGTCACCGATGATGAGCGGCCGCTGGTGTTCTACGGCGACACCGCGACACCGCGCGAACCACGCCCCGGAGACCGGCCATGATCGCCGGGCTCGTCGCGCCATTCACCTATGACTACATGATCAAGGCCATGTGGGTCTCCGCGCTAGTCGGCATGGTCTGCGCTTTTCTGTCGGCCTACCTCATGCTCAAGGGATGGTCGCTCATTGGCGATGCGCTTTCGCACGCCATCGTGCCCGGCGTGGCAGGCGCCTACATGTTGGGCCTGCCGTTTTCCGGCGGCGCCTTTCTGGCCGGACTGCTGGCCTCGGCGGCGATGCTGTTCATCAAGCAGCGCACGGCTCTCAAGGAAAATGTCGTCACCGGCCTTGTGTTTGCGGGGTTCTTCGGCCTGGGGCTATTCATGGCTTCGCTGTCGCCCGCGGCGGTCAATCTGCAGACCATCATCATGGGCAACATCCTGGCGATCACACCCGAAGACACCTTGCAGCTGGCCATCATCGGTTTTGTTTCGCTCGCCATACTGTTGTGCAAGTGGAAAGATCTGATGGTGACGTTCTTCGACGAAAACCACGCGTGGACCACGGGCATCAATCCGCGCGTGATCAAGGCCGTCTTCTTCAGCCTGCTGGCCGCCTGCACGGTGGCCGCCATGCAGACCGTCGGCGCCTTTCTGGTGGTCGCCATGGTGGTCACGCCCGGCGCCACAGCCTACCTGCTGACAGACCGCTTCGGCCATCTGCTGATCCTGAGCGTGATCATCGGTGCGGCCACCAGCTTCATCGGCGCCTATGCCAGCTACTTTCTGGACGGCGCCACCGGCGGCATCATCGTGTTGCTGCAAACGCTGTGCTTTCTGCTGGCATTCGTCTTTGCCCCCAAGCATGGCCGCCTGGCAGCACACCGGCGAGCCGCGCTGGAGGCCTCATGACGCTGATCGAACAGCTTTATGCTCCCTTGGCGTTCGATTTCATGCGCCAGGCGCTTCTGATCGCCATGCTGGTAGCCATCCCCACGGCTCTGCTGTCCTGCTTCCTGGTGTTGAAAGGCTGGGCCCTGATGGGAGATGCCGTCTCGCACGCCGTGTTCCCCGGCGTGGTGCTCGCCTATATGGCCGGTATACCTCTGGAAATCGGCGCACTGGGTGCCGGCATGCTCTGCGCCGTGGGCACTGGCTATCTGCAGGCCAACAGCCGCCTCAAGCAGGAAACCGTGATGGGCGTGGTCTTCTCAGGCATGTTCGGCCTGGGCGTCGTGCTGCATACCAGCATACGCAGCGAAGTCCATCTGGATCACATTCTGTTCGGCGACATGCTGGGCGTCTCCTGGCCCGACCAAGTCGAAAGCGGGATCATCGCCATTGTGGTCAGCGGGGTCATTGTCGTGAAGTGGCGCGACCTGCTGCTGCAGGCTTTCGACCCGGTACAGGCCCGCGCGCTGGGACTGCGAACCGGGTGGTTGCATTACGGATTGCTGGCCCTGCTCTCGCTGTCGATCGTCGGTGGGCTCAAGGCGGTGGGCATCATCCTCATCATCGCCTTGCTCATCGCCCCAGGCGCAATCGCCCTGCTGCTGACGCGCAGCTTCGGCGCCATGCTGGTCTGCGCCGTGAGCATCGCCGTCGTGTCCTGCATGGCCAGCGTATACCTGAGCTTCTTTCTCGACAGTGCACCGGCGCCCACCATCGTTGTGACGCTGTCGTTGCTGTTTGTAGGCGCGCTGGCCCTGCGTCGCAAGCGTCATGCCTCGTGAACACACGCCGCGCCAAAAGAGAAAGCCCGCAAGCATGGCTTGCGGGCTTTGCAGATATGGCGCGCCCGGCAGGATTCGAACCCACGACCCCTTGGTTCGTAGCCAAGTACTCTATCCAACTGAGCTACGGGCGCTAAAGAGGCGTGTTTATAGCATGCATGGCGGCGCAATACAAATCACCCCCCCTTTTTTAGGTTCATCGCGGAATAGCGTGGAGCCGTGCTTGATTGCCGTTACGCTTGATCCTTGATTTTCAAGGATCAAGGCCGGGATCATGCTGGACCGCAAGACGATCGAGAGGTTGGGTGGGTGGGAAGGTTATCGGGTGGAGCGGGTCGTGTGGCCTGAAGGTGAGAGCCGGACGGTCACGATTTACCTGAAGCCTTCAGCGCGAACGATGCACTGCGAGCACTGCGGCAACCGATGTCGGCAGGTGCATGAGACGACCACGCGCCGGGTGCGGGATCTGCCGCTAATGGCGCTGCGAGTGACGCTGGTAGTGCCGCGTCGGCGGGTCTGGTGCGAGCAGTGCGGTGGACCGCATCTGGAGAGGCTGAGCTGGCTGGGCCGTTACCAGCGAGTGACCGACCGGCTGGCCGAGGCGGTCAGCCAGTTGCTTGAGTCCAGCAACATTCTGGCCGTGGCGCGCTTCTTCCAACTGGGTTGGCACACGGTCAAGGCGCTGGACAAGGCCCTGCTGCGACGGGCGATCCAAGAGCCGGACTGGAGCCAGATCCACTACCTAGCGATGGACGAGTTCGCTCTACACAAGGGCCATCGTTATGCCACGGTCGTTGTCGATCCGATCCGCCGTCAGGTGCTATGGATCGGTGATGGCCGCTCGCGCGAGACGGCCAGAGCCTTCTTCGAACAACTGCCAACTGGGGTTGCCCTGACCTGCCCCCAGATTTAGTACGGCACCGACATAGAGCCCAGGGGTAAAAGACCTTCTTTCTGATGAGCCTGCACGAATTGCGCCGGCGTTAAATATCCGAGCGCGCTGTGAGGCCGATCGGTGTTGTACTCGACTCGCCAGTTTTCGATCAAGCTTTTAGCCTGTCGCAGGGACAAGAACCAGTGCTCGTTAAGGCATTCGTCGCGGAACTTGCCGTTGAAACTTTCGATATAAGCGTTCTCCACCGGCTTACCCGGCCGAATAAACGACAGCTTTACGCCTGCTTGGTAGGCCCCCAGGCGTCCAAGGCTCTTCCGGCGAACTCTGGCCCGTTGTCCACGGTAATAGATCGCGGCAGGCCACGCATCTCCGCCAGCCGTTGCAGCACCATGGCAACACGCAGTCCCGGCAACGACGTATCGACCTCGATGGCCAGGCATTCGCGAGTGTAGTCATCGACGATAGTCAAACAGCGGAATCGGCGGCCATAGGCTAGGCCGTCGGCCACAAAGTCCATTGACCAACTCTGATTCGGCGCGATTGCCGCTGGGCGAACCACGCGCTCGGTCGCCGCGATTCGCTTACGCTTTCGTTTTCGCACGCTTAACCCTGCCAGACTGTACAGCCGCCAGATTCGCTTGTGATTTGCTTGCCAGCCTTCGCGACGTAAGAGCACATGGATCCTCCGATAGCCGTAGCGTCGTTTCGCCACTGCCATCTCTTTCATGCGCTCGGTCAGCGCAGCATCGCCTGAGCGTGTGCTCTCGTAGGCAAACAGCGACCGCGAAATTCCTACCAGCCCACAGGCCCGGGTAACACCCATGCTGCGCTCGGTCATTAATGTCCTGACCGCCTCGCGTTTGGCCTGCGGGCTGACTACTTTCGGCTTAGCAGATCCTGAAGCGCCGCCTTGTCCAGCATCGACTCGGCCAACAGCTTCTTGAGCTTGTTGTTCTCCTGCTCCAGCTCCTTGAGCCTCTGAGCGTCCGACACCGTCATGCCACCGAACTTCGCCTTCCAGTTGTAGTACGTTGCCTCGGAGATTCCGTGCTTGCGGCACAACTCTGCGGGCTTGGCACCTGCATCGGCTTCCTTGAGCACGCCGATGATTTGCTCTTCCGTAAATCGTTTCTTCATTGCCATTCCTTTGGGAACGGACTCTACATCGATTTCGTACTAATCACGGGGAGCAGGTCACCCAGCAGATCCGGGCCGTAGCGATCGACATGACGACGGCCTATGAGCTGGAGATCCAGGCCAACTGCCCCAACGCCGAGATCGTCTACGACCTGTTCCACGTCGTGGCCAAGTACGGCCGTGAAGTGATAGACCGGGTGCGTGTAGACCAAGCGAACCAGTTGCGGCACGACAAGCCGGCCCGCCGGGTGATCAAGTCCAGTCGCTGGCTACTGCTGCGCAATCGCAAAAACCTCGATCCGTGCCAATCGGTAAAGTTGGACGAGTTGCTCCAGGCCAACCAGCCCTTGCTCACCGCTTATCTGATGCGCGATGAGCTCAAACAGCTGTGGTTCTACCAACACCCCGGCTACGCCCGCCAGGCATGGGATCACTGGCTGCAACAGGCTCAGGGCAGCGGCATCGCCGCCTTGGCTCACTTCGCGCTCAAGCTAAAAGCCTATCTGCACGGGATTCTGTCTCGCTGTCGCCACCGGCTCAACACCAGCATCGTCGAGGGCATCAACAACACCATCAAAGTCATCAAGCGCCGCGCCTACGGCTACCGCGATCAGGAGTACTTCTTCCTCAAGATCCGGTCTGCATTCCCCGGTATTCCTCGATGAACCCTATTTTACCCCCTGATTTTCAGGGTTTGCCCCAAATGATACCGATAGGTATCATTTCGTCGGATTTTTCATGAACACACCGGCCGGCCTGACATCCGGTCTTGCGCACACCGTGTGCTGGTGAAAACACAGAGGTAGACACATGTCCCCCACCCCTAATCGCCCACCTTGGTACGTGACACTGTTTGGCATCGTGCTGGCGCTCATCGGCCTGGCGCTTGCCGCAGGCGGCGCCCGCCTGGTCAGCCTCGGCGGCTCCTGGTATTACCTCATTGCCGGCCTGGGCATGCTCGCCTCGGGCATCCTGCTGATTCGCCGTCGCTCCTCGGGCGCCTGGCTCTACACGATCGTGTTCGTCGCGACGGTCATCTGGTCGCTCTGGGAAGTCGGCACTGACTTCTGGCAATTGGTGCCGCGCCTGATCGGACCCATTGTCTTGGCCCTCATCACGCTGCTGATCTGGCCGGCGCTGCACAACGACGGCACCCGCAGCCGCGTGCGCCGCAACGCCTATCCATTGGCCGGCGTTGCGTTGCTGGCGCTCATCGGTTTCGGCGTCGGGATGTTCCGCCCGCAAGGCGTCATCCGTACCGAGGCCAGAGCCCAACCCGCCGCGGAGACCACGCCGCAGCCTGTGGCCGACTGGCAATACTACGGGCGCACGCCGTCCGGCACACGGTATGCACCGCTGACGCAGATCGAACCCCAAAACGTCGACAAGCTGGAAGTCGCATGGACGTTCCGCACGGGCGATGTCGCCTCGTCCGGAGCCGAAAATCAGAACACGCCCATCCAGATCGGCGACACCCTCTACGTCTGCACGCCGCACAACAAGGTCTTCGCCCTCGATGCGGATACCGGCAAGGAGCGCTGGCGCTTTGACCCCGAGGCGTCTTCACCCGTCTGGCAGCGCTGCCGTGGCGTGGGTTACTACGAAACCGCCGCAGCCCCCGCTGCCGGCGATGCGCAGCCTGCCGCATGCCGCAAGCGCATCATCCTGAGCACCATCGACTCGCGCCTGATCGCTTTGGATGCGGACACGGGCAAGCCTTGCGAGGATTTTGGTTCGCACGGTAGCGTGGATCTCAAACAAGGCATGGGCGAGATCAAACCGGGCTACTACTTCCAGACTTCCGCGCCCACGGTCGTGCGCAACATGATCGTCATCGGCGGCTGGGTATTCGATAACCGCGCCATCGACGAGCCTTCCGGTGCGGTGCGCGCGTTCAACGCCGACACGGGTGAACTGACCTGGGCGTGGGACATGGCCGATCCGTCCATCACCGGCCTGCCGCCCGAGGGCAAGACGTACACGCGCGGTACACCCAATGTGTGGTCGACTCCGGCCTTCGACGACCAGCTCGGCCTGCTCTATCTGCCCACCGGCAACTCCCCGCCGGACTTCTGGGGCGCGCACCGCAGCAAGGCCGCCGAGAAGTACGCCTCGTCGGTCGTGGCGCTGGACATTGCCACGGGCCGTGAGCGCTGGGTCTTCCAGACGGTGCACCATGATCTCTGGGACTATGACGTCGCCTCGCAACCCGCGCTCTATGACATTCCGGATGGCAAGGGCGGCATGCAGCATGCCTTGATTCAGGTCACCAAGCGCGGCCAGATCTTCCTGCTCGACCGTGCCACGGGCAAACCGCTGGCAGAGGTCAAGGAGCTTCCCGTTCCGCAGGGAGCGCAGCAAGGCGATTGGACTTCCCCCACCCAGCCCTATTCCGTGGGCATGCCCGCGATCGGCACGCAGCCGCTGTCGGAAGCCAAGATGTGGGGCGGGACGTTCTTCGATCAGCTCTGGTGCCGCATCGAGTTCAAGAAAATGCGTTACGAGGGTGAGTTCACTCCGCCCTCCACCCACCGCAGCCTTCAATACCCGGGCTACTACGGCGGCATGAACTGGGGCAGCGCCTCGGTCGATGAGTCTCGTGGCTACCTGATCGTCAACGATATCCGCATGCCGCAATGGATACAGCTGATCCCCCGCGCCGACGCCGACAAGGAAGGCGCGGCCGGCGTACATGACGGTTTTGCTCCACAAACCGGCACACCTTACGGCGTATCCAAGAATGGCTTCATGTCGCCGTTGGGCGTGCCTTGCCACGCACCGCCCTATGGCACGCTGTCGGCCATCGATCTGAAGAGCCGCCAACTGATGTGGCAGGTGCCCATGAGCACGCTGCAGGACACCGGCCCCCTGGGCATGAAAACCGGGCTGCAGATCCCTATCGGCATGCCTACGCTGGGCGGCCCGTTGACCACGGCTTCAGGCCTGGTGTTTTATGCTGGCACACAGGACTACTACCTGCGCGCCATGGACACCACCTCGGGCAAGGAACTCTGGAAGGCCCGCCTGCCCGTTGGCGCGCAGGCCACGCCCATGAGCTTCGTCTCGCCCAAGAGCGGCCGGCAGTTCGTGGTCTTGTCCGTAGGCGGCGCGCGCCAATCGCCCGATCGCGGCGACTACGTCATCGCCTACGCCTTGCCCGGCAAGCCATAAGGCCGCGAGCCACGCCATGAGTCCCTGCGACCCGACCGCCAGACGATCTTCTCTGCCGCCCGGCGGGCGGGTCACCCGACGCGGCCGCGACCGCAGCGATCGTCTGCTGCGTGTGGCCGCCGATCTCTTCCTTGACCACGGTTACGACAACGTCACGCTGGACGAGATCGTGGCTCAGACCGGTGGCTCGAAAACCAACATCTACCGTTATTACGGCAGCAAGCAGGCGTTTTTCTGCCGGGTGGTGGAATATCTCTGCGATGATTTCCTGGCTGCCCTATCGGACCTCGATGTCCAGACAGGCGGCCTGGAAGGCGCATTGAGCCGCCTGGCTCGCGCCTTGATCCATGCCATGCTGAATCCGCGCCAGGTCGCCTTCTACCGCATGGTGGTGGCGACCTCGGCACGACTGCCGGAGGTCGGCCGCGCCTGGTTCGCCCACGGACCGGTCGCTTCACGCGTAGCCTTTACCCGTTTGCTCCAGGTCCAGATCGACCTGGGCGCCATTCATCCCGACACACGCATCGACGAAGTCGCCACCCAGTTGCATGGGGCCCTCGTCTATGACTTCTTCACCCGCACCGTCATGCTCGGCGCGCACCCGGACAGCGTGGCTATCGACGCAGCCGTCGACGCCTTGGTGCGCAGCGCCAGACGCTGGCTCTCCATCGAGGCTTAGTGCATCCTTTCCGACCTCTCCTGCGGCTCGCGTTGCTGCTGCTGCCCCTGCCCACACTGGGGCAAACGTCCACGCTCGCCCCTATAGTCGTCACAGGCACCCGCAACGGCACTTCCGTGCTGGACACACCGGCATCGGTGGATGTCATCGACGGCGCCACGCTGCGGGCCAACGCCCTGCAGGTCAATCTCTCAGAGAACCTCAGCGCAGTGCCCGGACTGCAGATACCGAATCGCCAGAACTTCGCGCAGGATCTGCAACTGTCCATCCGCGGCTTTGGCGCACGCTCGACCTTCGGCGTGCGTGGCGTGCGGATTTATGTCGACGGCATCCCGGCCACCATGCCCGACGGGCAGGGGCAGACCTCCAATATCGACATCAGCTCGGCCGACCGGGTCGAAGTCCTGCGAGGGCCCTACTCGGCGCTCTATGGAAACTCATCGGGCGGCGTGGTGCAGGTCTTCACCGAAGATGGCGCCCGTCCACCGCACGTGCAAACCAGCATGGCCGCGGGCAGCTTCAACACGCTTCGCTATGGCGTACAAGCCAGCGGAGCAAGCGGCACCGGTGCAAGCGACCTGGACTATGTCGTGGGCATAAATCGCTTCACCAGCGATGGCTATCGCGATCACAGTGGCGCGCGCAAGAATCTGGCCAACGCCAAACTCGGTCTACAACTCGACGATGACAGCCGGCTGACACTGGTGCTCAACAGGGTCGACCTGAAAGCCCAGGATCCCATGGGCCTGACGCGACAGGAGTTCGACGACGATCCGCGTGCCGCCTCGCCCGCGGCGCAGCGTTTCAACACCCGCAAGACAGTGCTGCAGACGCAAGGCGGCCTGGTGTATGAGCGCCAGGTCGATGCCGACAATGCATTGCGCGTCATGGTGTATTACGGACAACGCGAAACCTGGCAATATCAGAGCATCCCCGTAGCCGTGCAGAGTCCGCCTGCGCAGTCCGGCGGCGTCATCGGCCTGCGCCGTGATTATGGCGGCGCCGACGTGCGCTGGACTTCTCATATGACCCTGGCCGGCCAGCCCTTTACCGTCGTGGGCGGACTGGCCTACGACAGCCTGCACGAGATCCGCAAAGGCTATGAAAACTTCACCCGTGGCGGCGCGACGCTGGGCACCAAGGGCGCCTTGCGCCGGGATGAGACCAATGAGGTCTACAACCTCGACCCTTACCTGCAGACGTCGTGGGAATTTCTGCCCCGCTGGACCCTGGACACCGGCCTGCGCTATAGCAGCGTTGACTTCGATTCGCGCGATCACTACATCGTGGCGGGCAATGGCGATGACAGCGGCGACGCACGCTATCGGCGCGCTCTGCCGGTGGCCACCCTGCGCTATGCGCTAGACGATGACAGCAATGTCTATGTTTCTTTCGGCAAGGGGTTCGAGACGCCGACGATGAACGAGATATCCTATCGTCCCGACGGCCAGCCAGGCCTGAACTTCGGCCTGCAACCCTCGGTCAGCACCAATCTGGAAGCCGGTATCAAGCGCCGTTTTCCGACCGGCCTGGCGACGGCGGCGGTCTTTCACACCCGCACAGAAAACGAAATCGTCTCGGCAGGTAGCATCGACGGCCGCAGCGCCTTCCGCAATGGCGGACGCACACGCCGCGACGGGCTGGAGCTGGCCTGGGACGGCGAGTTCGGCTCCCACTGGCGAACGCGTCTGGCCTATACCTATATCAATGCGCGCTACCGCGACGACGTGGCCGGCACGGGCATCGCAGCGGGCAATACGATCCCCGGCATTGCCCGCCAGGCCCTTTACGCCGCGCTGGCCTGGGCGCCGCCGCAAGGCTGGCAGGCCGGTATCGAAGGCCGGTATCTGGATAAGCTGTACGTCGACGACGCCAACAGCGATGCGGCCGCCGGCTATGTGGTGGCGGCGCTATCGGCAGGCTACATCTGGAAGCATGGGCCCTGGACCTGGAGCACCTATGCCCGCGTGGACAATCTGTTCGACCGCCGCTACGCCGGCTCGGTCATCGTCAACGAAGGCAATGGTCGCTACTTCGAGCCCGCCCCGGGCCGCAACTGGAGCGCGGGCCTGACCGCGACCTACCGCTTCTGAGCAAGCCGGCCACCGTCAGTCGGCAAAACGCAGGCGCGCGAAGCTGGCAATGCTGGCCAGCGCGGCAAACAGCACGCCTAGCCACAGAGCCCAGGCGGTTCCGCCAACCCCGGCCAGGTGCAGACAGGCTGCCACCAGGGCCGCGCCGGAGGACTGCCCCAGCAGACGCACCGTGCCGACCATGCCGCTGGCCCCGCCCGCCCGTCCGGGCGGTGCTGCGCCGATGATGGCCCGCAGATTGGGAGACTGGAAAAAACCAAAACCCGCTCCGCACAGCGCCATGCGCCAACCGATATCCCAGGCAGTCGGCTGCGCGGACATTGTCGCCAGGCTGAGCATGCCCAGCGCCAGTACGGCCAGACCGGCGCCGCCCAGCAGACCGGCAGGATAGTGATCCGACATCCGGCCCGCGATCAATGCCATCACCGCCACCACCACCGGCCATGGCGTAATCAGAAAACCTGTCTCGACCTGCGTGTATCCCAACACCTGTTGCAGCATGAAGGGCAACGAGACGAAGGCCAGCGCCTGGGTCGCGAACGCGCAGACGGCCGTGGCGGCCGACAGTGCAAAAACGGGCCGCCGCAACAGATCCACGGCGAGTATGGGCGCCGGATGACCGGCTTGCCGATACAACAACAGCACCAGGCAGAAGGCGGCGATCGCAAGTTCCGAGGCCACGCGCCAGACCGGCACGTAGTGACCGGCTTCTGTCAGCCCCAACACCAGAAAAGACAGAAAGCCCGCGCATAGCAAACCCGCACGCCACTCGAAGCGATGTCCCGAACGTGCGGTCGCGGGCAAACCGCGCAAGGCGAGCACCAGCGCCACGACACCTACCGGCACGTTGATCAGAAACAGCCAGTGCCACGAGCCGTAAACCAGTATCAGCGACGCCAGCGTGGGCCCGGCGGCAAACGACAGGCCAACCACCAGCGCATTGGTCCCGACGCCCCGCCCTAATGCATGCGAAGGGTAGATAAAGCGCACCAACGCCCCGTTGATGCCCATCAGGCCGGCTGCGCCCAACCCTTGCAGAATGCGCGCGGCCACCAGCACCGGCAGCGAGGGGGCCAGCCCACAGGCCAGAGACGAGAGAATGAAGACAATCAACCCCACCAGATAGACACGTCGATGGCCGAATACATCGCCCATGGCCGCCGCCGGCAGCAACGCGGCCACCATGGCGAGTTGGTAGGCGCTGATCACCCAAATCGAGGCTGACTCGGTCGCATTGATCTCGCGCGCGATCGTCGGCAGCGCGGTGTTGGCGATCGCCGTATCCAGACTGGCCATGCAGACTGCCAGCATGACAGCCACCATGGCGCCAAACCGTTCGGATTGTGGAACGCCGGCGCCGGCCGGATGGACTTCATTGCGTGAGAAGGTCAACAGCATGGCTACAGGAAAGGCGAGGCCCAAGTCTTATATATGAGTTGGCCTTCACTATACTGCCAACATCGATAAGTCGCGAATCACCGCTTACGCCGCGCTGTCTAGCCCCAACCATGAGAGGAGCAGCCATGCAGGAATCGAGACCGCCTCTGCCGCCATTTAGCCATGAAAGCGCCGTCCTGAAAGTGCGCGCCGCTGAGGACGCCTGGAATGGGCGCGACCCCGTCAAGGTGAGCCTGGCCTATACGCCTGACACGCACTGGCGAAATCGCGCTGAGTTCATTGAGGGGCGCGCAGCGGTGATCGCCTTTCTCAGGCGTAAATGGGCGCGCGAGCTGGATTACCGGCTGATCAAGGAGTTGTGGGCGCATGACCGCAACCATATCGCGGTGCGCTTTGCCTATGAGTGGCACGACGACTCAGGTAACTGGTTTCGCGCGTATGGCAATGAAAACTGGGAGTTCAACGATCAGGGCTTGATGCGCTATCGCCACGCCAGTATCAACGACATGCCCCTGCGCGAAGACGACCGTCTGTTTCGCTGGCCACTGGGTCGGCGGCCAGAAGATCACCCGGGCCTGAGTGAACTGGGGTTGTAAACCACTGGCAAATGGCTTGCGCCAAATGAAAAGGCCCGCGATAAAAATCGCGGGCCTTAAATCTTGGCGGAGACGGTGGGATTCGAACCCACGATGCAGTTTTTAGCCACATACTCCCTTAGCAGGGGAGCCCCTTCAGCCTCTCGGGCACGTCTCCGAAGAATCCGAGATTTTACACGAATTTTTTACAGTTTTTTCGGATGAGCCCGGAAAAAATGCAAAAAAGCGGACGCATAAGCATCCGCCTCTTATCACGCAGCCGGAGCCTGATCCAGGCCAAAGGCCTTGTGCAGGGCGCGAACGGCCAACTCCATGTACTTGTCGTCGATGACAACCGACGTCTTGATCTCGCTGGTGCTGATCATCTGAATGTTGATGCCCTCTTGCGAAAGCGTCTGGAACATCAGGCTGGCCACACCGACATGCGAGCGCATGCCGATGCCAACGATGGACACCTTGGCGACTTTTTCGTCGGTGATCAATTCGCGGGCACTGACCGCAGGGATCACGTCACGCTTGAGCAGTTCGACAGTGCGCAGAAATTCATTGCGGTTGACCGTGAAGGAGAAATCGGTCGTACCGGCGACCGATTGGTTCTGCACAATCATGTCGACATCGATATTGGCCGCGGCAACCGGGCCCAGAATCGAATAGGCAATACCCGGCTTGTCGGGCACGGCCAACAGGGTGATCTTGGCTTCGTCGCGGCTGAAGGCGATGCCGGAGACAACGGCGGCTTCCATTTTTTCGTCTTCCTCAAAAGTAATCAGCGTGCCCGAAACCATTTCTTCTTCGAGCGGAATGAGCGGGTCGGTCAGCGAGGACAGTACGCGGGTCGGCACACGGTATTTACCGGCTAACTCGACCGAACGGATCTGCAGCACCTTCGAGCCCAGGGAGGCCATTTCGAGCATTTCCTCGAACGAGACCACGGGCATGCGGCGAGCCTCGGGAACCACACGCGGGTCGGTGGTGTACACACCATCGACGTCCGTGTAGATCAGGCATTCATCAGCCTTCAGCGCGGCGGCCACAGCGACCGCCGAGGTGTCTGAACCACCCCGGCCCAGCGTTGTGATGTAGCCTTCGGGGTCCACGCCCTGGAAACCGGTGACGACGACAACACGACCGGCGTCCAGATCGGCGCGGATGCGGGCATCGTCGATGGAGGTGATACGTGCCTTGGTATAGGCCGAATCGGTCACAACGGGGACTTGCCAGCCAGCGTAGCTACACGACTGCACGCCCTCGGCCTGCAAGGCGATGGCCAATAAACCGCTGGAGGCCTGCTCGCCCGTGGCGGCAATCATGTCGAGTTCGCGGCCGCTGGGCTGCGGCGTGATTTCGCGAGCAAGACCGAGCAGGCGATTCGTTTCGCCCGACATGGCCGACGGGACCACGACCACCTGGTGGCCGGCGGCGTGCCACTTCGCGACGCGGCGCGCCACATTCTTGATGCGCTCGATGGAGCCCATCGACGTACCGCCATACTTGTGAACGATCAGGGACATCTCGTACTCTGGCTGGGGGCCCGCAAAGTCGGGCAAAGTCGATGATTCTAGCGCATGGTGAAAATTTGCGCAGACAGCTTTGCGTCAGCGCGGCGCAGCGTCGACCGGACCTGGGGCGATCTCCAGCCATACCCTGCCGCGATGACAACGAATTTCATGGCCCTCGTGCCTGACCCGCAACTGCCGATCATGCCCGAGCGCATGCAATTGCCGCAATTGACGCATGAGTTCGGCCAGCCTTGATTCGGCGGGCATGCGCAGGCCGGCCTGCGCCAGCCAATAGCGCAAGACCTGAGCTTGGCGTGGCGGCGACAGTTCGCGCCAGGCGGCCAGACCGAACCCTCGGCCATCAGCATCCGGCTGCAGCCGGGCAAAATCCTCGCCGGCGACCTCGTGCAGGATCTGCGCCGCCTCGCCCATCTGCCGCGCGTGACGCGCCACGATGGCCTGCCACCCAGGCCAGCGCGCGTCCAGCAAAGGAGACAGCGCGGTACGCACAGCGGCGCGCGTATAGCGCGGATCGGCATTGCTGGGATCTTCGACGGCCTGCCAGCCCGTCAACTCGGCAAATGCCGTGGCAGCACGGCGGATTTCCTGGCGGTTCAGGTCCAGCCAGGGGCGCAGGTAGGTCACCCCGTCGCGCTGGCTTGATGCACGCATGGCCGCCATGCCGTCGACGCCGCTGCCACGCAGCAGCCGCAGAAGTACGGTTTCGGCCTGATCATCCTGATGGTGAGCAAGCAATACATGACTCACCCCGTCGCGGCGCGCCGCATCGGCCAGCGCGGCATAGCGGGCCGCACGAGCAGCAGCCTCCATGCCGCTGCCATCCATCGGCACCGTCACCTGCACCACGCGCACCGCGATGCCGAGCAAATCGCCTAATCGCCTCGCATGGGCTGCCCATTCGTCGGCCTGCGCCTGCAATCCATGATGGACATGAAACGCCAACAGCGGTCTGTCCACCGCAGCTGCCGCCGCCGCCAACGCCAGCATGGCCGAATCGGCTCCCGCGCTCAGCGCCACGGCCACGGCCTGCCCTGCCGGCACGTCGCTTAGCGCCGCGCGCACCCGCCCGACGGCTGCCGGCCCGAGAACCTGCGCATACGCTGCGTCAAGCGGGCGGCGAGACATGCGTCGCCCTGGCGGACTTAGCCGCGAACTTCCTGGTAGCGGCCATAGGCCAGTACCCGCTCGAGGCGTTGCGCGACCAGTGCTTCGGGGCTCAAGCCCTGCAACTGGCGCAGCGAATCGCCCAGGGCGCGGCGCAACAGGCGGGCCATGACACGTGGATCACGATGCGCGCCGCCGACCGGTTCATTGACCACGCGGTCGATCAGGCCGAGATCCTTCAAGCGCGGCGCGGTGATGGCCAGGGCCTCGGCCGCGTCGGGAGCATTGTCGGCGCTACGCCAAAGAATGGATGCACATCCCTCCGGCGAAATGACCGAATAGGTCGAGTACTGCAGCATGAGCACGGCGTTGCCCACGGCAATGGCCAGCGCGCCACCGGAGCCGCCCTCGCCGATGATGGTGACGATGACGGGCACCTTCAACTCGGCCATCACATACAGATTATGGCCAATGGCTTCGGACTGGCCACGCTCTTCGGCGCCAATGCCCGGGTAGGCGCCCGGCGTGTCCACGAACGTAAAGATAGGCAACCGGAATTTTTCGGCCAGCCGCATGAGGCGCAATGCCTTGCGATAGCCTTCCGGGCGCGGCATGCCGAAATTGCGCGCAGCGCGTTCTTTCGTGTCACGGCCTTTCTGGTGACCGATCACCATGCAGGGCATGCCGTTGAATCGCGCCATACCGCCGATGATGGATTGGTCATCGGCATACATGCGATCGCCATGCAACTCATGGAAATCGGTGAAGATCTCGCGCACATAATCCAGCGTATACGGGCGTTGCGGATGGCGCGCCACCAGCGCCGT
This sequence comes from Bordetella holmesii, assembly GCF_020735985.1. Classification (NCBI taxonomy): domain Bacteria; kingdom Pseudomonadati; phylum Pseudomonadota; class Betaproteobacteria; order Burkholderiales; family Alcaligenaceae; genus Bordetella; species Bordetella holmesii. The sequence goes on along the minus strand of NZ_CP085973.1, from coordinate 1,012,443 downwards.
CTGCCAGGGCGTTAACTTGGCGTAGATCTCTTTGGCCAAGGTCTGGCTCTTCTGCTGCAGACGTCCGATTTCATCGGAAATATCGACAGCGGAATCGGCCTGCACATAGCGCAGCTGCTCGATCTTGTTCTCAAGTTCGGCGAGCGGTTGTTCAAATTCCAGAAATGTATTGCGCATGAAGTGTGGTTCCGTTGATGGGCGCCGGCAAGCTCAGTACTGGACCGGGGTCGGTTCCAGACTGCGCCACAGATACCAGGTCGCCACGGTACGCCAGGGCTGCCACGCTAAAGAGACCTCGCGGGCCTCGAAGCGGGAAACGGGCTCGCCGCTGAAATAGTGTAACGAGATTGCCTTGAGCAACCCAAGATCATCCAGCGGGAGCACATCCGGACGCTGAAGATTGAAAATCAAAAACATCTCCGCCGTCCAGCGCCCGATACCACGAATGGCAACCAGCTCCGAAATGACGGCTTCATCATCCATCGTCGCCCAACGCTCGGGGTGAACTTTGCGCTGCCCAAAATGATCAGCCAGATCCTGCACGTATTCGGCCTTGCGCTGGGACAGACCCGCGGCACGCAGCCCGGCGACACCGGCGCGCAGCACCGTGGCCGGCGTCGGACGCTTACCAGCGACCTCCAGCAGACGCGCCCACAGCGCATCGGCCGCCTTGGTCGAAATCTGCTGGCCGATGATGGCGCGCGCCAGCGTCACGAATGGCGTGCCGCGCGAACTCAGCCAGGTATGGCTGTGCTGCGGGATGATTTTTTTCAGAATGCGGTCGCGACGCATCAGATGCGCCACGGCCTCTTCCCAATAGTCGGGTTTGACGAGTTCGAGATCAGTACTGGACATGAGCGGGATCTCAGGCGCGACGCCACTGGGTCACGCCACCGGGCTTGTCGTCCAACTCGATGCCTGCCGCACGCAATTCGCCACGGATGGCATCGGCCCGGGCGAAATCGCGCGCCTGCTTGGCCTGTGCACGTTCGACGATCAGCGCGTCGATCTGGCCAGCCTCTAGTTGGGCGCCAGCCCCCTCCTGCTGCATGGCTGCCGCGGAATACCGTGTGGGCGAACGGAAATAGACTTGCGGCTCCTGCTGCAGCAGGCCCAGCAAGGCGGCCAACGCCTTCAACTGGCCTGCAGCGCGGCTGTCACGCTCACGATTGACGCGGCCGGCCAATTCAAACAGCGCAGCGACCGCGCCGGAACTGTTGAAGTCATCGTCCATGGCAGCCTTGAAGGCCTGGGCCTGGGCTTCCGTCCAGTCGATGCCTGCGGTGTCGGCCGGCACATTCTGCAACGCTTGGTAGAGACGATCGAGCGCATTCTGCGCGTCGATCAGATTGTCCGGGGTGTAATTCTGGGCGCTGCGGTAGTGATTACGCACGATGAAAAAGCGCAACATCTCCGCCTCGCGCGGATTGACGACGTAATCCGCGCGATTGCCGGGCCCCTCGTTTTGCGAGATGGTCTGACGGATGGTGCGGAAATTACCCAGCGACTTGGACATCTTGTCCGCGTCGACCATCAACGGGCCACAATGCATCCAGACATTGGCCAGGGTACCGCCGAAGGCCCCTTCGGTCTGGGCGATTTCATTTTCGTGATGGGGAAACTTCAGGTCCGGACCACCGCCATGGATATCGAGTGGCAGGCCGAGCAGGCTTTTACTCATGGCCGAGCACTCGATGTGCCAGCCAGGACGGCCGAAACCATAGGGCGACTCCCATTTGGTTTCCGGCGGCTCTTCGGTCTTGGCCGACTTCCAGAGTACGAAATCCAGCGGGTCGCGCTTGGAGGAATCAACGGCCACCCGCTCGCCGGCACGCAGATCATCCAGGGACTTGCCCGACAACTTGCCATAGCCTGCAAAGCCGCGCACGGAATAATTCACGTCGCCGTCGTCGGCCTGGTAGGCCAGACCGTTTTGCTGCAAGCGGCCAATGATGTCGAGCATCTCGCTGACATACTCGGTGGCACGCGGCTCCTGATCCGGCCGCGCCACACCCAACGCGCGTTCATCGGCATGCATGGCATCGATGTAATACTCGGTCACCTCGTGCATGCGACGCCCCGTCTCAACGGCGCGGCGAATGATCTTGTCATCAATATCGGTAATATTGCGCACATAGTCGACGGCATAGCCACTGGCACGCAGCCAGCGCTGAATGACGTCAAACGACACCAGCATGCGGGCATGCCCCAGGTGGCAATAGTCATAGACAGTCATGCCACACACGTACATGCGCACCTGGCCGGCGTGCACCGGTGTGAAGACTTCTTTGGTACGCGACAATGTGTTGTAGATGTGCAGCATGGCGCTCGTTTGGGCTATCTGGGCGTCGTCGGGAAGGTTGCCAGCCCGACCCCCGACATGGTGGGTGGGCGATAGGCATGCCGCCCTTCGAAGGCATGCCTGAAGGCCATTGCCGCAACCGGGGCTAAAATGGCGATCGTAAAGTATAGCAAGCGGCCTGCTGCCGCGCTTTCGGACAGGCCATAGACCAACGGACCCCCATGACCTACAAGCCGCTTATCCGCTCTTTTCTGCTGGCGCTGGCCTTGTGCGGCGCGGCCCCGGTCGTTCAGGCCCAGTCCATGTACGGCGGCGCATCCGAAGGACGCAACGCCAACATGACCAAGCTCGATGAACCGCGGCCCGAAGGTGGCTGGGATGGCCTGGCCAAGGTACTCGAAGCCGTCAAACCCGGCGTGGACACCCGCCTGGATCCCACTGCCTCGCAGATCACCGACCATATCGAGCAGCTGCTCAACGCCGGCCGCAACGAAGAAGCCCTGAAAATGATCGAAGCGCGGCAGCAGGCCTCGCGCAAGATCCCTGGCACCGACGTGCAGTTGATGTTCCAGCACGCCCGGGCGCTCGCGGCCCTCAAGCGCCCCCAGGAGGCCGAGGCCATTTATGCTGAAATGACCACGCGTTTTCCGGAGCTGCCCGAACCCTGGAACAACCTGGCGGTGCTCTATGCCGCCCGGGGAGAACTCAATCAGGCCCAGGATGCGCTTAACATGGCGTTGCGGGCCGATCCGAATTACGCGGCCGCCCGCTCCAATCTGGGCGACATCCAGCTCATGATCACCCTGCGTAGCTATCGGCAAGAAGCTGCGCGCGGCGTTCCGGGCATGAAGGAAAAAGCCCAGGAGCTGGACAAGCTACTGAAGGACAAATCGCACTCATGACCGCTTTTGTTTCTCGCATCAAGCCGCTGGGCCAGTGGGCCGGCGCTTTCCTGCTGGCGACCCTGCTGCCCCTGAGCGCTGGCGCGCAACCGGCCTCCTCCTCCCCCTCTCTTTCAGAAGGCACTACCTCCATGAGCAATCCTCGCGTCAAACTGCAAACCAACCAGGGCGATATGGTCATCACGCTGGATGCCGAAAAGGCCCCCAAGACGGTTGCAAACTTCCTTACCTACGTCAAAGACGGCTTCTACAACGGCACGGTCTTTCACCGCGTGATCGACGGCTTCATGATCCAGGGCGGCGGTTTCGAGCCGGGCCTCAAGCAAAAACCCACCCAGGCGCCCATCGAAAACGAAGCCAATAACGGCCTGAAGAACGACAAGTACACCGTCGCCATGGCCCGCACCAGCGATCCGCACTCGGCCACCGCCCAGTTCTTCATCAACGTCGCCAACAATGACTTCCTGAACTTCACCGCCCCCACGCCCCAGGGCTGGGGTTACGCGGTGTTCGGCAAGATCACCGAAGGCACCGACGTGATCGACAAGATCCGCGGCGTGAAGACCGGCAACAACGGTTTTCACCAGAACGTCCCCAAAGAGGACGTGATCATCGAGAAGGCCGAAGTCCTTGAATAAGCTGGCACTGCCAGGCTCGATCTGGCTGGCCTCTGACGTGCACCTGGGGCCGGCCACCGTGGCCACCTCGGAAGCCTTCATGGGCTTTCTGCAGGCTGCCGCCGAAGAGGCCGACGCACTGCTGCTGCCCGGCGACATCTTCGACGCTTGGATCGGCGACGATGTCATCCGGGCAGCACCGCCCTGGCTCGCCCAGGCACTGCAGGGCATCAAGGCGACGGCTGCGCGCATCCCGGTCTACCTGGGTCGCGGCAACCGTGATTTCCTGATCGGCCAGGAACTGGCCGATGCCGTAAACGCCACGCTGCTGCCCGAGCCGGCCCTGATCGACTCGGACTTCGGTACGCTGCTGATTACGCACGGCGACGAGTACTGTACGGACGACGTCGCCTACCAGCAGTTCCGCACCATGGTGCGCGATCCCCGCTGGCAGGCGCAGTTTCTGGCCAAGACCATCCCCGAGCGACTGCAGATGGCCCAACAGGCCCGCGGCGAAAGCATGGCAGCCAACCAGACCAAAACCATGGCGATCATGGACGTCAACACGCAGGCAGTCGAGTCCGCCTTCCGTGACGCTGACGTCGCCATCATCGTCCATGGCCATACGCATCGCCCGGACCGTCATGTCATGGCGGTCGACGGCAAAAAGCGCGAGCGCTGGGTACTGCCCGATTGGGACTGTGACCACGGCGAGTCACGCGGTGGCTGGCTGGTCATCGACCGCGACGGCCTGCAGTTGTACGACTTGGACGTGGCGGCTTAAAACACCGCAGCGGCCTGGGCTCTTGTCTGCGCAAGGTGCCCAAAAAAGCCTGAACCCGGCGCGTGGCCGGGTTCAGGCTTTTTAGTTGGAGCTTCTTGCGCCAGCGTCAGTCATTTGGACAACAGCCAGATGGCCACCACGATACCCAGCGCGATGCGGTACCAGGCGAAGCCGCGATAGGTATGATTCGCCACAAAGCGCAGAACGGCGCGCACCACCACCAGCGCGCTCAGAAACGCGGCAACGAAGCCGACCGCAATCCCGCTCAGGTCATGGCTGGTGAGCACATCCATATTGCGGTACATGTCATAGACAGCCGCACCCAGCATGGTCGGCATGGCAAGGAAAAAAGAGAATTCGGTCGCGGTCTTGCGCTGAATGCCGGCAATCATGCCGCCAATGATGGTCGCACCCGAGCGCGAGGTACCTGGAATCATGGCCAGGCACTGCGCCACGCCCACTCCGAGCGCCTGCTTCCAACTGATGTCTTCCAGGCGACGCGCCGTCGCACGCTCATCCGAGGCCGTGTCATCGGCCGCCCCCGGGGCGTCACCCGGAGTTTTAGGAGCCCGCCACTCCACCCACAGCATGATCAAGCCGCCGAGCACCAGCGTGACCGCGACCACCCCCGGGTGGTAAAACGTCTGCTTGATGCTCTTGATGAAAATGGCACCGATGACCGCAGCCGGCAGAAAGGCCAGCAGCAGGTTGCGTGTGAACAGGAGCTCCTGGCGCTCGCCGCAGAGCGTGCCGCGGACCAACTGCCACAAGCGCGCGCGGAAAATCCACATCACCGCCAGAATGGACCCCAGCTGGATCACCACCTCGAACACCTTGCCCGAGCCGGACTCGAACTGTATCCAATCGCCAAAGAGAATGAGATGACCCGTGCTGGAGACGGGTATGAATTCAGTAAGGCCCTCGATGATGCCGAGGAAAAAAGCCTTCAGAAGGTAAAGCGTGCTGTCGCTCACAGAATGTACATCCGAAAAATTTAGTCGTGATCGTAATTGTCGGGATCTTCGAGCGCTTCGTTGATGGATCGTTCCACCCGCACGGAGGCGATGCGGCGGCCATCCATGCGCAGAACTTCGAAACGGAAGCGGAAATAAGGTGTCTCGTACTCGCAGCTGTCACCCGGCTGCGGCAACTGCCCAAAGCGCATCAGCAGGTAACCTGCCAGCGTGGAGTAATCCTCGGATTCGTCGATCAACCCTTCGGTATCGAGCACTTGCTCCACATGCCGCAGATCAGCCGCGCCGTCGATTTCCCAGACACTATCGTCCTTGGCGATAATATCGGGCACCTCATCCTCGTCGGGGAACTCGCCGGCAATGGCCTCGAATACATCGATGGGCGTGACCAGCCCGGCGATGGCGCCGAACTCATCGGCCACCAGCACCAGTTGGCCGCGCGAACGTTTGAGGGTTTCCATTAGACGCAGGATACCGATGGATTCGTGCACGATGATCGGATCGCGCAGGCGGTTGCGGCGCACCTGACCCTCGGCAATCAGGTCAGCCACCATGTCCTTGGCGCGGCCTATGCCGATGACCTCGTCCAGCGAACCCCGGCAGACGGGAAAAAAGCTGTGCGGGGTATCCATGATCTGCTTCTGGATGGCCTGGGGATCATCCTCGATATTGACCCACGACACATCGATGCGCGGGGTCATGATCGAGTGGATGGAGCGCTCGGCCAGGGTCAGCACGCCACTGACCATGTTGCGCTCCTCCACGCCGAAGGCGGCTGTAGCAGGTGCCTGTCGATCCGGTTCGAGGTCGGCGTCGACCTTCTGCGGCCGCTTACCCAGCATGCGCAGCACCGCCTCGGCGGTGCGGTCGCGCATGGGGCGGCGGGCATCGAGCTTGAGCAGATTGCGCCGCGCCACCTGGTTGAGCGCCTCGATGAGTACTGAGAATCCGATGGCGGCGTACAGATAGCCCTTGGGCACCTTGAAGCCAAACGCTTCGGCCAGCAGCGAAAACCCGATCATCAGAAGAAAGCCCAGACACAGCACAACCACGGTCGGATGGGCATTGACGAAACGGGTCAGCGGCTTGGAGGCCGCCAGCATGATCCCCATGGCGATGATCACAGCGATCATCATGATGGCCAGGTGGTCGACCATGCCCACGGCAGTGATCACCGAGTCCAGCGAGAACACCGCGTCCAGCACCACGATCTGCGTGACCGTGACCCAGAAGCTCGGGTAGGAGCGCAAGCCTCCCACCACCTCCTGCCCGCCGCCCTCGAGCCGCTCGTGCAGTTCCATCGTGCCCTTGAAGAGCAGGAAGAAGCCGCCCAGCATCAGGATCAGATCCCGGCCCGCAAACGAAAAGGGCCCAAGGGAAAACAGCGGCCGGGTCAACGTGACCAACCACGACATCACCGACAACAGGCCCAACCGCATGACCAACGCCAGACTCAGGCCGACGATGCGCGCGCGGTCACGCTGCGAAGGAGGCAGCTTGTCCGCCAGGATGGCGATGAAGATGAGGTTGTCTATCCCGAGGACGATTTCAAGGATGACAAGGGTAAGCAGGCCGACCCACGCGGCGGGGTCCAGCAGCCACTCCATCAGGCACTCCACAAGTTACAGGACCGATTATCGTACATGGAAAAAATGTGTCACGCGGGTGACAAAACCTGGCGGCCCATGGCGAGCGCATGCCCGGCAACAAACCTGACAAACCGATGAAAAACCCCCGCAACCTGGATGTTTGTCCAAGCTCGGGGGTCCGTCCGGCGTGCCAGCACGGGCACGCCTGCTAGCGCTGGCAGATCAGGCCTTGGCCTGAAGCGCCGTCAGCATATGGGTGAAGATCTTGGGGCTGCCGGCCAACACATTGCCGGTGTCCATCCAGCCCTGTTCGCCGTCGAAATCGGCCACCAGACCGCCGGCTTCCAGTACGAGCAGACTGCCCGCGGCCACGTCCCAGGGCTTGAGGCCCACGCCGCAAAAACCATCGAGGCGGCCGCTGGCGACATAAGCCAGCTCCAGAACGGTCGACCCCAGACGACGCACGCCGGTGCTGCCTTCGGCCATGTTGCGGAACCGCGAAGATCCCTGATCCGCATCGGCTGGCGTGGGCCAGTGTGCGCCCAGCAAGGCTTCGTGATAGCGGATGCGGCCAGAGACGCGCACACGGCGGTCATTGAGGAAGGTGCCGCCGCCACGGCTGGCCGTGAACAACTCATTGCGTGCCGGATCATAGACGACGGCCTGCGTCACCTGGCCGCGCTGCGTCAGCGCGATAGAAACCGCGTAGTTCGGCAGCCCGTGGATAAAATTGGTCGTGCCGTCCAGAGGATCGATGATCCACTGGAACTCTGCCTGATCTGGGCCCTGCAGGCCATATTCTTCGCCCAGCACGGCATGATCGGGGTAAGCCGCGCGCAGGAACTCGACAATGGCCTCCTCCGCGGCGCGGTCCACTTCCGTGACATAATCGCGCGGACCCTTGCGCGCCACGGTCAGGCGGTCGGGATCGAGGCTGGCGCGATTGATGATGGCGCCGGCACGGCGAGCCGCCTTGATGGCGGTATTGAGCATCGGGTGCATAGAATTCCGTTCGGTAAAGGCCTGGCCTGCGCGGATGCATGGCAAGGGAGTATCGTACTTCGCCTGAAGGCATTTTGCCCTGCGGCTCCCAACCTGGCGCCCCGCAAAACCCAGGAAAGCACAAAGCCAAACTTCCCATTTTAAATGACTCAAGAATTTTCACGTGCTCGCTTCATCATGGTGCAGCCCAGCCACCCCGACAACGTCGGTTCGGCAGCCCGCGCCATCAAGACCATGGGCTTTGCCGATCTGGTTCTGGTCGACCCTAAAATGCCTGACATGACGGTCCAGCCCGAGGCGCTGGCCCTGGCAAGCGGCGCGGTCGACGTCCTCGAGCGCGCCCACATCTGCGCCACCCTCGAAGAAGCGCTGGCACCGGTAACCCTGGCGTTTGCCCTGACCGCGCGCGTGCGCGATCTCGGCCCTCCGCCGTGCGACATCCGCCAGGCGGCCACGCTCAGCCGCGAACACTTGGATAACAATCCGGGAGGCGCGGTGGCCATTGTTTTAGGGACAGAGCGATCAGGGCTCACGAACGAGCAGATCGGGCTCTGCCAGCGTATCTGCCACATCCCCGCCAATCCCGAATACAGTTCGCTGAACGTGGCCCAGGCGCTGCAACTGGCAGCCTGGGAGTTGCGCTATGCACTGCTCGACGGCGCCGGAGCCACGCTGCTGCCACCATCCAGAGCGCAACAACCGGATCCTGGCGCGCAACTGGCCAGCGGCGAAGCGGTACACGCCATGCTCGCGCACTGGGAGCAGGCCCTCGTGGCGGTGGATTTTCTCAACCCGGCCCACCCCAAGAAACTCATGCCACGCATGCGGCACCTGTTTACTCGCGCGGCCCTGACCCGTGACGAAATCGATATGCTTCGCGGTGTCTGCACCGCCATGCTCGACGTCGCCAGCCGGGCCGCACCGCGCAAAAGCCGCCGCGACGAAGCGAACTGATCTCGGGCGGCCAAAAGAGGATGCGGCCGGCTGCCGCACCGCAAGACAATAAAAAAAGGGGCGACGCACCGCGTCAGCCCCCCTGCTTCGCCGTGCTAACAATCAATCGACGCGCGCACCCGAAGTCTTGACCACGGGGGCCCAGCCTTCGACTTCCGACTTGATGAACGCACCAAACTCGGCCGGCGTGGTTTTCTGTCCGATCGCCCCCAGGCTTTCATAGGCTTTTTGCACGGAAGGTTTATCCAGACCCTTCATCATGGCCGCGTTCAGCGTGTCGATCACATCCTTCGGCGTGCCAGCAGGCGCGACCAGACCGAACCACGACGACACATCGAATTTATCAAAGCCGGCCTCCTGCATGGTGGGCAGATCCGGTGCGCTCTTGGAGCGTTCGGCCGTGGTCACTGCCAAAGCGCGCAGCTTGCCCGATTGCGCGTGGGGCCAGGACGAAGGCATGTTGTCGAACATGAATTGCACCTGGCCGCCGATCAGATCGGTCACCGCTGGGGCGCTGCCCTTGTAGGGCACATGCAGCACATCGATGCCGGCGCGTTGCTTGAACAGCTCGCCGGCCATATGAATGGAAGTGCCGCTGCCTGAGGAGGCAAAAGCCAATTTGCCTGGGTTGGCCTTGGCATAAGCCACCAGTTCCTGCACGGACTTGACCGGCACTTGCGGATTGATCACCAGGACATTGGGCACCTTCGCACCCAGCGCCACCGGCGCGAAATCCTTGACCAAATCGAAATTGACGTTCGAATACAGCGTCTGATTAATCGCACTGGTCACGGCCACGAACAGCAGCGTGTAGCCATCGGGAGTCGCGCGGGCGACATAGTCCGTGGCGATATTGCTGCCGCCGCCCGGCTTGTTCTCGACCACGAAGGATTGCCCGAGTGCCTCGGTCAGTTCCTTGGCCATGATTCGGGCGATCACGTCGGTCGTGCCCCCGGCGGAAAACCCCACCACGATACGCACGGGCTTGTCCGGATAGGCAGCCAGCGCGGGGGTCGAACTCAGGGCAAAAGCGCTTACAGTACCGGCGATCAATCCGGTGAGGGCGCGCGCCAGACGAGGCTTTTTGGCCAATGTCATGCGATTGTCTCCATGCAAAGTGTCCATGGTATGGACGTATAAAAATTATGATTGTTTGGATGATGCGCTATACATGGCGGTTAAGGCAAGGTAGAGTCCACCTTACGGACGCTGGCCAGCCACCGGGCGCCAGGGCCCGACGAGCCGCGATTTGGCCTAGATAATCAGAGACATACATGCAAGAGAGTGAGACCGCGGCTGCCGGGCCGCGTACCCTGCGCCGGGGGCTAACCGTACTGGCGGCTTTGCGCGATCAGGGCAATAACGGGCTAAGCGTCACCGACATTGCACGACAAACCGGCATCCAGCGCCCGACCATTTATCGGCTGCTGGCCGCCCTGCTGGAGGCAGGGCTGGTGTCAACCGTCCAGGGCAGCAAAAAATACCGCGCAGAACTCGGGGCCTAGCCAGACATCATCTCGCCCGACCCGCGAGTGCGCCCGTTGTTGCCCATCCTGAAGCGTCTGGCAGACCGCACTGGCGACGCCGTCTTTCTGGTCGTGCGCGACGGCGACGACTCGGTCAGCCTGCACCGCGAAATCGGCAGTTATCCGGTGCAGATTCTCGCGACCTACGCTGGCAAACGCCAACCCTTGGGTGTGGGATCGGGCGGCATGGCCATCCTGGCCGCGTTGGCCGACGACAGCGCCCACGACATCGTGGCTCGCAACTCTGGCCGGCTGGATGAGTTTGGTGGCATGACAACGCACGAAATGCATCGCCTCATCGAAAACACGCGTTCGCGCGGCTATTCGGTCGTGGGCAATCACGCCGTGCGCGGCGCCCTGGGCGTCGGCTGTGCCCTGCTCGATGGGCAGGGTTTGCCTCTGCTGGCCGTCAGCGTGACGGCTATCATCGACCGCATGCCAGCGCAGCGTCAGCGCGAGATCGCTGGCTGGATCAAAACCGAGCTGGCCCGGCTCAAGACCTGAGCGGGCCGGCCTGAGGTCAGGCCGCGGCGTCCTTATCCGCAGACGGCGGGGCCTGGATTTCGCGTACCGGGATGGGCGGGCGAAAGCCTGCCTCGGCCAGCTTGCTCCGAATCTGCTGGAACAAGTCCCAGCGCAGATCCCAGTAGGTTGCCGCCTTGGTCCAGACGCGCACATTGACCACTGTGCCGTTGTCGCGATACTCGATGGCGCGGACCACCGGTGCGGGCGTGGCATCGACGAGCGGATGGTCTTTGACCAATGCCTCAAGGCGACTGACGGCGGCCTCCAGATCGTCGGCATAATGGATGATCACCGGGATGTCGCAACGGCGATTGACGTTGCGGCTGTAGTTGGTGATGGTCGATGTCCACACTGCGCTATTGGGCATGGTGATGTTGATGCCATCGGACTGCACCAATCGCGTCAGGAACAAGCCGACCTCTTCCACAGTGCCTTCGTTACCCGAGCTCAGCGCGACATACTCGCCGGCCCGGATGGGCCGCAGTATCAACAGCATGATCCCGGCGGCAATGTTCTGCAGTGTGCCTTGCAGCGCCAGGCCAACGGCCAGGCCGGCCGCGCCCAGTACGGCGATCAGGCTGGCGGTCTGCACGCCAAAGCGGGCCAGCACGGCAATCACGGTAAAGATGCGCACGGCCCAGACCACGGTAGTCTGGAACATCGGCACGATGGTGGGATCGATACGCGCAGAGCGTTGCGCCACCCGGCGGACCCATCGGCCCAAACCCGAAGAGACCCACCAGCCGATGATAAGGATCAACAGCGCCACGAGCAGGTTGATGCCCAGCTCCAGCAATTGGGGCATGAGAGCGCCCATGCCTATAAACCATTCTTTCATGTGTACTCCTGGCCAGTCCCGGCGTCAGCAACTTCCGGACTCTAGCAGAAGCGCCGGATCACCCCAAGCGCGGCACGCGGCGGAAATGGTTGTCCCAGGACTGATCGCGGCTGGCAGATATCAACGGGGCGCTCGGCGTGTGGGGACCGGCTGCGACCATCGCGCCCAACCCGCTGGAAACCAGAAACCCGGCTCCCGGTGCAGGCGCGACCCCGCAACCGTCGGCCAATGCTGTGGCGCCGAGTTGCCTGCCGCTGAGGGCATCCCAGTACAGCACCTGCCCGCCCACGGGGCTGGAAGTCGCCATGACGTGGCCGCTGGCGTCTGCGGCCACCGATCCGACATAGTTGCGCATGCCCCGCAATCGTTCCGGATCGCCGGCAAAACACTCCATTGGCTGGCCGCGCCGATGCCGGCCAACCAAGGCCGGACGCTCATTGGCCGGCCCCATGTGCTGGCAGCCGAACCACACCGCGCCGTCGGCAGCCAAGGCCAGATGCCGGATGGACAGCCGATGCCAACGCGCGGGCAATTCGACGTTTTCCAACAATGTCCCGCTGGTGGCATCCAGATAGGCCAGCGACGGCCGCATCGTATCCAGGTTCAGCTCGAGCTTGCCATAATCGGGATGGGTGAGAATGCCGCCGTTGGCCACGCATAGCGTTTTGCCATCAGGCAACAGGATGACCTCATGCGGCCCGATCCCGCCGCTGGAGAACTCACCCACCCGGCGCGGCGTACCACTGACATCGTAAATGCCAATAACGCCCTGCCCGGCGTCATAGTCATTTTCGGTGGCCAGCATCAGCCTGCCGCCGGGCAGGTACACCCCGTGGCCGAAAAAATGCCGCCCAGCGGCAGCCTCGATGACCTGCGGCGGCCGTTGGCCACGCAGATCGAAGCTCAAAGCGAAAAACCCTGGCTGGCGGCCAAATACGGTGGCGCGCTCGCCATCGATGGCGAAACTATGGCCTCGATCGGGCATGGCAACCACATGCCGATCGCGCCCCCGTTCGTCGAGCACGACGACCTCATGCCGTCGGCCTCGCAGACGCGCCGTTACATAGAGCTCACCCTGCGGCAGCGCCGCGGACAGGCGCCCGGGCAATAAGAGTGCGCTGGCGCCCAGTGCTAAGAAATCCCGCCGGTCAATCGCCATCGAGTGCATTAAATCCTATGGTCACGCCCAGGGCTGGCGCGATATCCTGGTCCACCACATCTTTGGCGTTCTTGATGACCATGGCCGCCAATACCAAGGCCTCTCGCGATTGCGCCTGCGTGAAGGCGGCTTCGGCCGACGCCGGCACGGACGCCACCAGCGCAGCGGCCTGCTTTAACTCGTGCGTCAACGTGTCGGCCAGCCCCTGTGAGCCCGTAGCAAACACATAGCCTCCGGCTTGATAGAACGCCAGCAATCCGTTCAGGCTCGCCGCCAGCGTCGCACCAGTCTGACCGCTTCGCCAGAAGGCGGCACGTTTGGGACGCGCCGCCTGCGCATCGGCGCCCAATACGGGCAGCAAGTTGACATCGCGCGCAAACTGCAGCCCGGTCGACAGCGCCTTCATGGCCTCGGCAGCGACCTCCTCGCTGCCCCGGTAAAGATCATTATCCTGCGCAGGCGCGGTGAACTGGCGGCCGAACTGCGCCTGCGCGCTCCAGGCCTGCCGCAACTGCGCGGCCACATCGTGAATATTGCCGGCCACCGCCGTGGCATAGGCGCAGGCATATTGGGATGCCGCCGCCTGGGGTTCGGAGGCGCGCAGCAAGGCCGGATCGCCATAGAGCAGATACTCCAACGCAGGCAGGCCTTGAATGGCCACGCTGCGGCCTGCCCACCCACCCTCGGCCAGCACCGCAGAATCGGCGGCCGCCAGCGCGCTGTGCAGTTGCCTGGGCATCACGCCACGCGTGTCGGGCCAGAAATACAGGCGCTCGAAACGGTTATTGTCGACCAGCGGTCCAAAGCGCAGAAATGCGACAGCGGACCACGCCCGAGCCAAGGTGGCGAAGGCTGCCGACACCTTCTCCGTACCCGCCTGGGAGGGCGTCTTGCACCATGCCTGCAGCTCGTGATGCATGCTGCGCGCGCTGTCGTCCAATGTCGCCATGGCCGGCCGCGCATAGCCCTCGGCCAGACGCTGGCCCAGGTCGGACGGCGGCGCCGCCCATGCGGGAACCGAGCACAGCACGCCAGCCAGCACAAAGAGCGGGGACTTCATAAAGACTCCAGAAAGCGGATCAGATCGGCACGTTCGGCCGGCGTCATCTCGACGACGCGGTCGCGGGCGGCCTGGGCCTCGCCACCGTGCCAGAGGATGGCCTCCAGCAGGCTTCGGGCACGGCCGTCATGTAAATAGGTCGCGCTGGGATTGACCTGTGCGGTCAGCCCTATGCCCCAAAGTGGCGGCGTGCGCCATTCGCGTCCGCTGGCCTGACCGTCGCTGACGCCATCGGCCAACCCGTCGCCCATGTCATGCAGCAACAGATCCGTGTAGGGCCAGATAAGTTGGAACTGGTGCTCCGGTTGGGAGGCATCGCGGCGCGTGACGTACTTGGGCACGTGGCAACCTATGCAGTTGGCCTGATAGAACAGCTTCTTGCCGGCCAGCACGCGCGCGTCATCGGCATCGCGGCGCTGGGGCACGGCCAGGTTCTTGGAATAAAAGGTCACGAAGTCCATCAGCCGGCCAGGGACCTCGTGCTCGCCCAGGTGAGCTTGCGCGCCATGCGGCATCTGCGCACAGGCCTGCTGCGCGGCGGTGCAGTCGCCATAATGGCTCGGAAACAGCGGTGAAGACAGCCCCATATCATTGGAGAATGCCGAGGCGCTTTGTTGCTCGACAGTGGACTGACCAGCCTTCCAATTGAAGCGTCCTAATGCCTGCTTGCCTGTGCGTAGATCGAGCACCCAATTCGGTTTACCGCGGATTCCGTCGCCCTTGTCCGCACGGGCGTTGGCCAGGATGTCCTGCTCGTCGATGGCTTCGAGCAGCCCCAGGCCGATCATGGGCGGAGCCAGGCGCGGCGATAGCTGCACACCGGGCTGCATGGGGCCATAGCCCAAGTCCTCGATCCGATAGGCCGGTTTCATGAGGGTGGCCGTCTCGCCTCCGGCCAACGGCACCGTGACAGGGGTGTAATCCACCTCCAGGCGCCCCTCGCTGGGCAGGCCCGCGACCGAGAAATTCTGCAATTGGGTACCATACACCGGATCAGGCAGGGAGGCGAGCTCCGCGGTCGACAGCGCGGGTTGCCCGGCGGCCGGCACCGCCGCCACGGCCAGGCGCAACAGCAGCGCTACCGCGTCGGTGCGCTCCATAGGATCGAATCCCGGCACAGAGCCTCGGCCGTCCTTAACGTGGCAACCCTGGCAGGAGCGCGCATTGAACAGCGGCCCCAACCCGTCAGAAGCCTGGGTCGACGATGGCGCGGAGACCCAGTCCTTGCGAAACAACCCGTTGCCCACCAAGAATTGCTGCCGCCCTTCGAAACTAAGATTGGCCGAGGCATGCGAGAAGATATCGGCATTGATGAGCTTCTTGATGGTAGCCGCCCCCGCCTGCATGGTCTCGAAAGGCTCGGCCGCCGAGAAATCGCTGGTCGCTGCCGTAATGCGCTGCACACGCTCCGTATCGGCAGCGCTCAGGTCGCTGCGCGCGCTGGCGCCGGCCGAGGCCAGCGCCACCATCAGCCAAACAAGCGAAGGTTTCACTTGAAAACGGCGTCAGGCTTGTCGAGGCTGTCAGAACCTTCGATGGCTACGTCGCCCAACTCCAGCAAGGCGATGACACGTTCCAGACTACGCGTCTGATCGATGAGGCGATCGATGGCTGCCTGAACCACGGCGTTGCCTTTCTTGTTGCCTTCGGCAATCATCTGGTCGTAGGTCTCAACCTTTTCGGCGCGATCGCGCATGGCCTGCATGGCGGCCACCGTAGCGTCCAGTTTGGTACGGACCTCGGCATCCAGCTTGGCATCCTTCGCCTTGACCAGGTCAGACAGGCTTTCGCCCTGCACTTTGCTGCCATCGGGGCGTTGATAGCTGCCCAGGTAGACATTACGGATGCCCAACTGGTTGTAGTAGTGCGAATTGTGCGTGTTGTCCGAGAAGCAATCATGCTCTTCCTCGGGGTCGTGCAACATCAGCCCCAGCTTCATGCGCTCGCCGGCCAACTCACCATATGACAGGCTGCCCAGTCCCGTGAGCATGGCCACCAGGCCAGCCTTGGGATCTTCGGCCACGGCTTTGCGGGCTGCGCCATCGGCCTTCCATTGCTCGGACATGTCTTTCAGGTCGTCGACCAGCAGCTGAGTCACCGCCTTGAGAAACTCGATGCGGCGCTCGCAATTGCCCCCAGTGCAGTGCTTGGGATCGAAATCGGTATGCGGACGATTGCCAGCATGGCGCTGCTGCGGGGTGCCCGCCCTGTCCTTGGGCGCGGGGCCGCTGCCGTTGAGATCCTGCCCCCAAAGCAGAAACTCGATGGCGTGATACCCCGTGGCCACGTTGGCTTCATTGCCATCGGCTTCGTGCAACACCTCCGACAGAAGCTCGGGCGTGATCTTGCTGGCATCGATGGTTTTACCGCCGACGGAAATCTGGGCGTTGCCGATGACATTGACGGCGTAAAAGGCGTTTTCGTCGCTCTCGGTGCCGTAAGAGGCATCCACGTAATCGATCAGCCCCTCATCCAACGGCCAGGCATTGACGCTACCTTCCCAGTCATCGACGATAGGGTTTCCGAAGCGGAAAGCTTCGGTCTGCTGATAAGGGACACGGGCTTCGATCCAGGCCTGGCGGGCAGCAGCCAGTGTGGCCTCGCTGGGGTTGGCGATGAGCGCATCGATCGCCTTCTGCAGGGCTTGTGCCGTGGTCAGCGAATCTTGGTAGCCGGCCGCCGCGATGTCCGCATAGGTTTTGACCACGGCCTTGGGCTCGATGGCTGCCTGAGCGCCCCCAGCAACGACGGCGGCCACCAGCAACATGCCTTGCAGCAACTTGCGCATCCAACTTCTCCTGATTGAGGGCAGCCCCGCGGCCGGCCCGTTTGATGACTTTTTAGTGGCTGCAAGTGTAAACAATTTTCGTTTGCCGTTCAGAATTCCGTCAGCTTTCAGCTCCATCGGACCAGCTTTGGGGCAGTTTCCAAGCACCATGGCGGTGCAGGCATCAGGCCCGCCGAGAGGGCAGAGGTCGTCTGCCCCCTGCGGCAGCGGGTCAGACGGCAGGCTTTAGCAAAGCTGGCACGCTCCTTGCTTGGGTTGGTATACAAGCTTGTCGCCAAGACAAGCGCCAACCGGAGCGCATTCATGAGCCAACGTACGTCCGCCATCAATCTTTCCCGCCGCCGTCTCGTGCAAAGCGCCGCTCTGGGCGCAGCCTGCCTTGGGCTGCCCGCCCTGGGCAGGGCCCAGAGCGGCCCGGTCATCCGCATCGGTTTCTGGCCCGTTGCCGCCGGCCTGCCGTTTTACGCCGCCGTCGAAAAAGGGTATTTCAAAGAGGCCGGCCTGAACGTTGAACCGCAGAAGTTCGCGGGTGCTCAGCAGGTCATGGAGGCCATGCTGGCCGGACGCTCCGACGGCAGTGCCAACGGCACGGGTTCGGCCAACCTGGCTATCGGCGAAATCGCCTCACCGGGGCTGTTCAAAATCTTCGCCTCCAACCCCAGCAACGCTCAATATGTGCTGGACGAATTCATCGTCGCCAAGGACAGCCCGGTCAGGTCCATTGCCGAGCTCAAGGGCAAGAAAGTCGGTTCCGGCCCTGGCATACAGAACGCCACGCTGGCCCGCACCGTGCTCGAGCGTGCCGGCGCAACCGGCGCGACCGTTGTGGAACTGGCCATCAGCCAGCACGTCGCGGCGGTGGCAGCTGGCCAGCTCGACGCCTGCTACACCTTGGAGCCTACCGGTACAGTGGGCCGCCTCAATGGCACCACCCGCGTGCTCGAAGCAGGCGTCATCGCCAAGTACGTGCTGGGTGACCCCATGGCACCGTGGTTCGGCGGCTCGGCCTCGCTGACCACGGCTTTTCTGAAGAAGCACCCCGAAGAATCCAAGCGTTTCATCCAGGCGTACGCGCGCGGCATCGATCTGGTACGCAAGCATCCCGACGAGGCCCGCCAGTACATGAAGGGCTATACCGCGATCGAAGGCCCAATGACTCAAGAGGTGCCGCTGGCTGCCTACACGCTCTACAACGAGTTCACCGACAGCGACGTTCAATATTTCCAGAAGTTCTTCGATCTGTTCGCCGACAAAGGTGTGTTCGCGCAGAAAGTCGACGTGGCCAGCATGCTCTACAAGGGTTGAGTCATGAGCACATCCACCAAGCGAGGCCGCGATTTCACGCGTTGGTTGCCTCTGATCGGACCTGTGGTCCTCTTCCTCGTCTGGGACCTCACGCTACGCCTGTCCCTGGTCAGCCCGGTACTGCTGCCCACCCCGGGGGCCACCCTGGTGGCCCTGGTCAAGGGCCTGGCTGGCGGCCCCCTGCTCAATGATTTCATTGCATCGGTCAACCGCAGCCTCCAGGCGTTCGTGATCTCGGCCATCATCGGCGTACCCCTGGGTGTCCTGCTGGGCAGCAACGAAAAACTCTACCGCAGCGTCGAGTTCCTGATCGACTTCTTCCGTTCCACTCCATCGTCGGCGCTAATTCCGCTGTTCCTGATGATCTTTGGCGTGACCGACATGAACAAGGTCGCCATCGCCGCATTCGCTTCGCTGCTGGTCATCGTCTTCAACAGCGCTTATGGCGTGCTCAATGCTCGCAAACAACGCGTGATGGCTGCGCGGGTGATGGGCGCTTCCCGCTGGCGGGTGTTCAAGGATGTGTTGATCTGGGAGAGCCTGCAGCAGACCTTCGTCGGCCTGCGCAGCGGTGTATCGATGGCGTTGGTCATCGTCATCGTGGCCGAGATGTTCATTGGTGCCGAAAGCGGTCTGGGCAACCGCATCATCAATGCCCAACAGGTGTTGAACGTGCGCGAAATGTATGCCGCGATCCTGGCCGCGGGCGCGCTGGGCTACCTGCTGAACATTCTTTTTCTGTTGATCGAAAAGCGCATCGTCCACTGGAGTGGCAGGTAAACCATGAGCACCGTCATCAATCCCACCATCTGGCCTGAACCCCGTCCTGCGCCTTTCCAGCCAGGCCCAACCGGCACGCACATCACTATCCGCGGTCTGCACAAGACATTCGCTGGCGCGCCGCTGTACAAGGACTTCAATCTCGACATCCCGAAGGGCAAGATCGTCTCGGTCTTCGGCCCCAACGGTTGCGGCAAATCCACACTGATCAACATGATCGCCGGCCTGATCCCCATCGACTCGGGAGAAATCCTGTTTGACGGCAAGTCGCTGGCGCAGACCAAGATCGGGTATGTGTTTCAAAACTACCGGGAAGCCCTCTTCCCGTGGCTGCGCACCATCGACAACATCGCCTACCCGCTACGCCTCGAAGGCCGCAGCAAGGCGGACGTACAACGTCGTGTCGAGGAACTCATCGCCTCATTCGATGTGAAATTCGATCTGAACCGCTATCCATACGAGTTGTCAGGCGGCCAGCAACAGACCGCATCCATCATGCGCGCGCTGGCCCCGGGGCCGGAGGTGCTGTTTCTGGATGAGCCGTTTTCCGCACTGGATTTCGAAATGACGCTGTTCATCCGCGAAAAACTGCAAGAAGTCCATATGCAGACAGGCACCACGATGTTGCTCGTCTCGCATGATCTGGAAGAGGCCGTCTATCTCGCCGATGAAATCCTGCTGTTGACCAAGCGCCCCACCCGCGTGGCCGAGATCCTGCACTACGACGATCCGCGTTCGCGCACCGTCGAGACGTTGAGCGAGCCGTCGTTCATCCAAGCCAAGAAACTGAGCCTGGAAATCTTCCAGCGCGAAGTCCGCAAATAAGCACCGCTCCGGGAGTTCAGCATGACGCAAGACACCATCGATCACTATGTCCGCAGTGCGCTGCTTTTACAGGGCTACCGCTTGAGCGAAGCCGCCACGCAGGAGGTCAGCCTGCAGTTCGCGCG
This sequence comes from Bordetella holmesii, assembly GCF_020735985.1. Classification (NCBI taxonomy): domain Bacteria; kingdom Pseudomonadati; phylum Pseudomonadota; class Betaproteobacteria; order Burkholderiales; family Alcaligenaceae; genus Bordetella; species Bordetella holmesii. The sequence goes on along the minus strand of NZ_CP085973.1, from coordinate 992,388 downwards.
CATCCAGGCCATCGCCGCCAGCTTTGCCGCAGAGCTTTTACCGCTCGAGACCGAACCTGCCACGGTATACCGCGCATGAGCAGCGCACTGAACATCGCCAAACAGATCGCTGCGGGCCAGCGCCGTGCCGTCGATGTGCTGGACGACACTCTGGCCCGCGTACGTGCCGACAGCAGCAATGCCTTTACCGAGGTGACGCTCGAACGTGCGTACCGCGAGGCGGCCGAGATCGATGCCCGCCGCGCCAGAGGCGAAGCGCTGCCCGCGTTGGCCGGCGTGCCCTACGCCGTGAAGAACCTGTATGACATCGCGGGGGTCGTGACCCTGGCCGGCGGCAAAGTGAATGCGGGCAACGCGCCGGCGCATCGGGACGCCGCCCTGATCACGCGTCTGCGGGACGCGGGCGCGGTTCTGGTCGGCGCGCTCAACATGGATGAGCATGCTTATGGCTTCACGACCGAGAACACGCACTTCGGCCCATGCCGCAACCCTCACGACCCCGGTCGGATTGCCGGCGGGTCCTCGGGCGGCAGCGCTGCAGCGGTGGCCGCCGGGCTGGTACCGCTGACGCTGGGTTCGGACACCAATGGATCCATCCGAGTACCTGCCTCGCTTTGCGGCGTCTTTGGACTGAAACCCACTTACGGCAGGCTCCCGCGCTCGGGCAGCTTTCCGTTCGTCTACAGCCTGGACCACCTGGGCCCGTTTGCCGGCACGGCATCGGACCTCGCCCTGGCCTATGACAGCCTGCAAGGTGCCTGGGCCGAGGATCCGGCGTGCGCGCAGTGTCAACCCGAACTTAGCCTGCCAGCTCTGGAAGGGCGTCCGCTGCGCGTTGCCATACTCGGGGGCTATTTCGATGAATGGGCCGGCCCCCAGGCCCGGCGCTCCGTGGCACAGGCGGCCGCCGCGCTCGGCGCCCGCGATGTGGTGGAATTCGAAGGCACCGATCAGGCGCGCGCGGCCGCCTTCATCATCACGGGCGCCGAAGGCGGCGCCCTGCATCGTCAACGGCTCACCACCCATTACGACGACTATGAGCCGTACTCACGCGATCGCCTGGCGGCAGGCAGCCTGATCCCTGCCACCTGGACGACACAGGCTCAACGTATACGACGACGCTTCCGAGACGCCGTGCTGCCGTGGTTCGAGCACTACGACGTCCTGATCGCCGCAGCCACTCCGGTGCCGGCTACGCCGATAGGAACCGACACGCTGAGCATCGCGGGGCAGCAACTGCCCGCGCGCGCCAGCATGGGCCTGCTCACGCAGCCCATCTCCTGCATTGGCCTGCCCGTGGCGACCGCTCCGCTATGGCAAGGCCAGGGCGACACGGCGCATTTGCCATTGGGCGTGCAGTTGATAGCGGCTCCTTGGCGCGAGGACCTTTGCCTGGCCGCGGCTCGCCTGCTGGAGCGCGCGGGTGTGGCATACACCCGCAAGGTAGCGGCATGAGCGCCGGTGCCGCCGGAATCCGGTCGCGCGCCGATTCCGTCTACGACACGCTCAAACAGGACATTCTCGACTATCGCCTCGCACCCGGTGACCGATTCACCGAGACCGAACTGGCCGAACGGCTGATGGTCAGTCGTACCCCGGTGCGCGAAGCCCTGTTCCGGCTGCAACGCGAAGGCTATCTCGAGGTGCGCCACCGCAATGGCTGGTTGGTACGGCCGCTGGACTTCGAAACCCTGGACCATTTCTACGACTTGCGCCTGGTGCTTGAGCAAGCCGCGGTCGAAGGGTTATGCCGCCTGCCGGGAGTCAAGAACACGCTGCAGGCATTGGTGGATATCTGGCTGGTGGCCGGGCCGCACCGTGACGCCGCGCAGGTAGCCAGCCTGGACGAACAGTTCCACCTGGAACTGGTGCGCGCGGCCGGCAACCCGGAGATCGCCCGCATTCATCGTGAAGCCACCGAACGTATCCGTATCGTGCGGCACCTGGACTTCACCCTTGCCGAGCGAGTGGAAAAAACCTGCGAGGAACACGCAGCTATCCTGCAAGCCGTCCTCGCAGCCGATGCCGCGCGCGCCATGTCCCTGCTGCGCACCCACATTGCCGCCAGTCAGGCAGAAGTGCGCAAGATCACGTTGCACCGGCTGTACTCGCGACGCGGTGCGCCGGCGGCCTAAGCGCGGCCGGCGTGCAACCACCGATGCAAAACGCGCGAAATCACCGGAATGCAGATGAAGGACAGTACCGGCGTCATGCTCAGGGTGGTCACCAACACGCGCCAGAATACCGGCAGAGCGCTCAATTGTTCGTTGAGCAGAGTGCTAAAGAGCAAAAGCATGGGAAAGTAAGCCAACCAAATGCTGATGGCTTGCTTCCAGCGTGGCGGCGTGAACTTACGCGCACCAAACCAGCTTTCGATACCACTGACACGCTCGACCTGACTGTGTTGCACCAGGCTTGCGCCACGCTCGAGCCACATGCGCCGCGGCAGCGAACTCTCCCAGCGCTTGAGGCTGGCCTCGTCCTCAAAACGCAACACGATCTGGTAAGTATCGCCACCCTCGGGAGGCTGCAACACCCCGGAGCCCAGAAAGCCAGGAAAACCGGCCGCCAGGGTTTCTCCCTGGCGCATCCAGGCCAGGAAAGCCCCATAGCGCTGTGGCGAAATGCGCCGGGTGACCAACATCGTGACAGGGTGGGACATCGCAGACTCCTAGGCAAGCGGCGCCAACATCGCGCCTCGGTACTTACCCTAGCAATCGCCGTGCCAACCTTGCCGCACAGCATTTCGCCTCTGGCCGTCGCTGGCCAACCCTGTCAGAGCTTTTTCCCGCACCACACCCCACACCATATTGGTGATAACCCTAGCACCGATTCGGTGCATCGGAGTCCTCATGACCGCCATCAACCTGCCCCATATCCTGGCCGAAGTTCGACAGGCATTCGACCGCTACGAACACGCCCTGGTCAACAATGACATCGCTGTGCTGGATGAACTGTTCTGGAACAGTCCACACACCGTGCGCCTTGGCGCCAGCGAACATCTCTATGGCTACGACGCGATCCAGGCGTTTCGCCGACAGCGCAATGCAGCGGGATTGCAGCGCGAGGTGCTGCGAACCCAAGTCACGACCTACGGCGAAGACTTCGCCACCACACATCTCGAGTTCACCCGGGGCGCAGCCATCGGCAGGCAGAGCCAGACCTGGATGCGCACCCCTGACGGCTGGCGAGTCATCGCCGCGCATGTCAGCCAGATGACCTGAGCGCATACATTGAGCCGTCTTCGTTACAGGTCTACACTGGGCTTCCCGTCAACCCCGGAGCATGCCTTTCATGAGCACCCTCAATATCGCGGTTTTTGTCGGTAGCCTGCGCGCCGAGTCGATCAATTTGCGCCTGGCGCGCGCCCTGGAAAAACTCGTTCCCGGACAGGTCAAATTCCACTACGTGGATTTGAACGTGCCGCTGTTCAATCAGGATCTCGAAAACGACATGCCTGCGGCAGCGGCCAAGCTCAAGCAGCACATCAAAGACGCCCAAGGCGTGCTGTTCGTCACGCCAGAACACAACCGCTCCATCCCGGCGGCGCTGAAAAATGCCATCGATTGGGGTACCCGGCCCTGGGGACAGAATGTGTGGATAGGCAAGGCAGGCGGCATCGTCGGCACCTCGCCCAGCGCAGCCGGCACGGCCATGGCACAACAACATCTGCGCAATATCCTGGCTGCCGAAGGCGTCAATGTCCTCACCACACCGGAAGTCTTTCTGCAAATGAAGGACGGCCTGATCGACGCCCAATACCAGATCACCAACGAAGACACTCGCAAATTCCTGCAAGGTTGGGTGGACCGGTATATAGACTGGGTTTCCAAGTCCGTGTGATCTGCTCCACTGCCGCTCGCCTGCGGGCGGCAGTCTTATCCCCGGCCGATGTGGAAAAGCTTGAGGACAGATGGCGGGTACTCCCGGATTACTCCGTCATATCAATGACTTGATCTCAATGATCAATATCTGATCAACACTTCATGCAAGCTCTCAAGTTGTCCCCGCATTTTGTGGATAAGCATGAGGACAGATTGCTCACATCCTAAAAAATTCTTTTCAAATCAAAATCTTAAGGTCCTTCGTTCGAAAAAAAGAGCAGTTCAGGGTTAACCCGCGAGTCAGCAGGGCAGTTCTTCAGATGCCTCGCCGGCTCCTGCACACTTATCCCCTGCATGTGTGGACAAGGCGCTTGATAGCTCGCGCACAAGCCCAAAACAATGATCCCCATCAATGACTTAGCGACCACGAGCAACAACTGCCCAGGACACTGACGGCCGCCACGGGCCGTCGCCGCTCGACGACCCGTGGCCTTTTATCCCCGTGCAGTGTGGACAAGGTATTGAACAGCTTTGGGGCAAACCCGAAAACCCTATACGGGCCGGGCACTTGCAAGACGTGATCAAAAATTGCTCGGGCGACTGGTGACGACGGCGGCAAACGGCTCTGTGCGTTATCCCCGCAAAATGTGGACAAACCCTTGAATAGTTGCCGAACAAAGGCAAAATCCCCTTGTTCGACAGCCACTTGCAACGGCCGATCAAAAAAGATGCAGAGCGCTCACTCGTCCTCGAGACGCAAGCCCAGTTTCAGGCCGACCTGCCAATGCTCGACCTTGCCATCCTTGATATGGCCACGCACCTCGGTGACCTCAAACCAATCGAGATGCCGCAACGAGCGCGAGGCCCGTTCGATGGCCTGTTTGATCGCGTCATCGGTCGAGACCGACGAAGACCCCACGAGCTCTATCTGTTTATACACATGTGCTTTCTTGGACATCACAATCTCCCTTCAGCCAGTGAACCCCATTGAACCATGCCGCAAGCAGGCAGGCCAACATGGGCTCAAGCCGCCTGCGCAAAGCGCGCAGACAGAAAATCGCGTAAGCGCCTTACTGCGGGAGACAGACGGGAACGCTCCACGCACAAAAGATATACCGGACAACGCTCGCCCTGATAATCCGGCAACGCCACCACCAACCGACCTGCTCGCAAGTCCTCGCAAACGTCGAAATAGGACTTGTAAGCCAGCCCGTCGCCCGCCAACGCCCAGCGCCTGACCACATCGCCATCATCGGCAGCGCGATCACCCTTCCACGGCGACGTCAGTGTGTTTCCCGTCGCGCTCGAAACGCCAGCGATCGTGCGGAGCGTCGCTCAACATGAATGTCAGGCAATTGTGGTTATGCAAATCTTCGGGCACACGGGGCATACCGCGGCGCGCAAAATACTCTGGCGCTGCACAAAGCACCCGACGGTTATCCGGCGCCAGAGGAAGCGCGATCATGGTTGAATCACCAGGGTCGCCGTACCGAATGGCAATATCTACCCCTTGCCGATGCAGGTCCGTCAAACGATCGCTGATACGGATCTGCAAGCGTATGCCTGCATGCTCACGCTGAAAATCATCCAACCAGGGCAGCAGCATATGCCGCCCCAAATCAGACGGCATGGACAAGGACAACTTACCCGATATCGAGTGACGGTCGCGCTGGACCGACCCTCGCCCGGCCGCAAGCGCCGCGAGCGCGGCATGCGCGTGGTCGCGATACCGCTCACCCTCGACGGTGAGCCGCAAGCTGCGGGTCGAACGTACAAAAAGCCGGACACCCAATGCCCCTTCCAACCGTTTGACAGCGGCACTGGCCACGGCCGGCGTCAAGCCCAACTCACGTGCGGCGGCGGAAAAACTCCCTGCCGCCGCGGCGGATACAAAAATGCGCAGGTCTTCCACTCGCTCGGCGGCCATTTTCAAAAATCCTTTGAAACTGAAGCAGATCTTAGCGGGTTTTTCTACAAGGCTGACCGGGTCAGGATGATGCAGTCCCCCACGCACTCGAGGATCACAGATGAAAGCCATCGCCTTTACCCGCAACCTGCCCGCCAGCGACGAACAAGCATTGCAGGATATCGACCTGCCCGTGCCCGACGCCGGACCGCGCGACTTGCGCGTGCGGGTGCACGCCATCTCGGTCAACCCGGTGGACGTGAAGATCCGCCACAACCGCAAGCCGCAGGACGGCCAACCCGAGGTCATCGGCTGGGATGCCGCCGGTGTCGTGGAGGCCGTTGGCCCACAAGTCAGTCTGTTCAAACCTGGTGATCGCGTCTGGTATGCCGGCGCGCTCAATCGGCCTGGAGCCAACAGCGAACTGCATGTGGTCGACGAGCGGCTGGTCGGGCACATGCCCGGCTCGCTGGACTTCGCCCAGGCCGCGGCCATGCCGTTGACGGCGATCACCGCCTGGGAGTTGCTCTTTGACCGACTGCGTGTGCTGGACAATCAGCGCCCCAGCCAGGACGCCATCCTGGTGGTGGGAGCCGCAGGCGGCGTGGGTTCGATCCTCGTACAACTGGCTCGCCAACTGACCGGGCTGACCATCATCGCCACCGCATCACGCCCCGAAACCCGGGCCTGGGTCACCGAACTGGGCGCGCATCATGTCATTGACCACAGCCGCCCGCTGGCCGCCCAACTGGCAGCCACCGGGCATGATCAAGTGCGCTACATCGCCGCCCTCACCCAGACCGACCAGCATTTCCCCGAACTCGTCAAAGCCATCGCACCGCAGGGCGCCATGGCCGTGATCGACGACCCGTCGGCCATCGACGTGCGTCAACTCAAGAGCAAGTCCGCATCGCTGCACTGGGAATTCATGTTTGCTCGTTCGATGTTCCAAACACCCGACATGGCAGCCCAGCATGAGCTGCTCGAGCAAGTCGCCGCGCTGATCGATACCGCACGCCTGAGGACCACCCTGGGGGAGCACTACGGTCATATCAACGCCGCCAACCTGCGACGAGCTCATGCCTTCATCGAAAGCGGGCGCGCGCGCGGGAAAATCGTACTGGAGGGTTTTGCCGCTTAATCTGGCACCTTTGCGCTGCGCGCGGCCACCACGCCGAGCACGAACGCCACCAGCGCCGGCACGCCAAAGACCACGGCGTGACCGGCCACCTCTTCACTATCGCCCAGCGCCGCCACTCGGACTGCGTAGGTCAAATGCGCCACACATAGCGCCAACCATGCGGCGATAAAACCGAAATAGGCCAGTTGCGGCCGCCGGCGCCCGAAATAGCCGAACAGCCCGAGAATGGCCAGACCCATGGCCGTGAAGACGATGGTCAACATGCATGATCTCCGCGCCCGGTCACTGCCAGGCAATACCCCAAAGCGTAGAACATGCCCGTGCTCTTTGCCCAGTGATTGCACCGTGGCGGCAAGCCGGGCTTGACCGGCAAGCCTTGAATTTCGCCCGATCGATACGCGGCCTCCATGCGATACACGCGCGCGGCTCCAGGGCCCCCGCTCGCTGGCCATCACCTCGCGGAACCGGCCCGCATTGCGCGTACAATCCGGCTCAGGTGTTTCCCCGGCTCGCCGCTGCGAACCGGGTCCCTCGCCGACGCCCGGATGGCTGTCTTTGGCCGTCGCCGGTGCCCGCCAGGCCCGTCGCGAGGCCAGGCCCAGGTGAACCGAGGCCACGCGGGATCCTGCGCGGCACCTCAGCGCAGCGCCGATGCGAAACCCGTCACGCCTGCGCCGGCAGGTGACACCTATGCGTGCACGCTTGACGAGCCATCCGACGCAGCAACGCTGGGCGTCCTCCAGTAAGCTGCAGACATGGCCGGCTGCCGGCATTGACCGGCCTGGCTCGCAAGACAGCACAATCACCCAAGGGCGATCAAGGATGCCGCCAGTTGTCGAATTCAATGAATAAATCAGATCACTCTGCACATACCCCGATGATGCAGCAATACCTGCGCCTGAAAGCCGAGGCCGGGTCGTTGCTGTTGTTCTATCGCATGGGGGATTTCTACGAGATGTTCTATGAGGATGCCGAGAAAGCCGCGCGTCTTCTGAACGTCACGCTCACCAAACGGGGCACCTCCAATGGAGCGCCCATACCCATGGCGGGTGTGCCGGTACATGCCATGGAGCAATACCTGGCCCGTTTGGTGGCACTAGGCGAGTCCGTGGCCATCTGCGAGCAGATCGGCGACCCCGCGGCCTCCAAAGGTCCGGTCGAGCGCAAGATCGTGCGTATCGTCACGCCCGGCACGCTGACCGACGACGCATTGCTGCCGGCTAAAGCCGATCGTGCGCTGGCCGCGGTCTGCATCTCGGGCAAGCGCGACCCTCGCGCAGGGATTGCCTGGCTGAATCTGGCCAGCGGCGAGTTCCACGTCACCGAGTGCGCCCCTGCTCTACTGGATTCGGAGCTGCATCGCATAGGTCCGGCCGAGCTCATCTACGCCGATAGCGCAGAGCTGGATACAAGCTATGGGGGCGCACGTGCCCGCGTACCCGATTGGCATTTCGAGGCCGACGGTGCCCGCGCGCACTTGTTGGCGCATTTCCAGACCGACTCGCTGGCCGGCTTCGACATCGAGGACATGCCGGTGGCCGTCTGCGCGGCGGGTGCCTTGCTGCGCTATGCGGCCCGCACCCAATCCCAGGCCCTGGCGCACGTGCAAACCATCAGCGCCGAGCGGGCCGGGCTTTATGTCCTGATGGACCCGGTCACGCGGCGTAATCTGGAGCTGACGCAAACGCTCTCCGGCGAGGATGCCCCGACGCTGTTCTCCCTGTTGGACGATTGCTGCACGCCGATGGGTAGCCGGTTACTACGTCGCTGGCTCCATCATCCGCTGCGCGAGAATGCACCCGTGGCCGCTCGCCAGCAGGCCATCGCCACGCTGCTGACCGCGCGGCTGGACATGGCGCAGACCTTCGGCGCGGCCGGCCTGCTCGATGCGCTGCGTTCGGCCCTGGGAGTGTTTCCGGATATCGAGCGCATTGCCGCACGCCTCGCCTTGCGCTCGGTGCGCCCCCGTGAGCTGGCCAGCCTGCGGGATGCCTTGGGCACCCTGCCGCAACTGCGCATGCTGGTCGCCCCGCTTGCCGAATCTGCTCGGTTGGCCGAATTGGCGGATCAACTCACGCTCGACCCTGCCATTGCCGACCTGCTGATGCGCGCCATTGCTCAGGAGCCTTCTCTGGCGCTACGCGATGGTGGCGTCATCGCCACGGGCTTTGACTCGGAACTCGACCAGTTGCGCGTACTGGCCGCCGACAGCGGCGAATTTCTGCTGCAACTCGAAGCAAGGGAGCGCGAACGTACCGGCATATCCAATCTGCGGGTGGAGTTCAATCGTGTCCACGGCTTTTATATCGAAGTATCCAAAGGCCAGGCCGACAAGGTACCCACGGACTATCGACGCCGGCAGACGCTGAAAAACGCCGAGCGCTATATCACCCCAGAACTCAAGAGCTGGGAAGACAAAGTCCTCTCGGCTCAGGATCGCGCCTTTGCGCGCGAGAAGTGGCTCTTCGAGCAGGTACTCGATGCGCTGGCGGGCTATGTTCGACCGCTGGCCGACGCGGCCGCGGCACTGGCCGAGCTGGATGCTTTGGGCAGCCTGGCCGAACACGCCCGCCGCCATGACTGGGTCGCCCCGGACCTGATCGAAACCGCCGAAATCGATATCGATGCCGGCCGGCATCCAGTCGTCGAGCGCACCATCGAACGCTTCACCCCCAATCATTGCCGCCTCGACGCCACGCGCCGCATGTTGCTGATCACCGGCCCCAACATGGGCGGGAAATCAACCTATATGCGACAGATCGCGCTCATCGCACTGCTGGCGCGCACGGGCAGTTTCGTGCCCGCCCGGCGTGCCCGCGTGGGCAGGATCGATCGCATCTTCACCCGCATCGGCGCCGCCGACGACCTGGCGGGCAGCCGCTCCACGTTCATGATGGAGATGACCGAAGCCGCTGCCATACTGGCCGCCAGTACCCCGCACAGCCTGGTGCTGATGGACGAAATCGGCCGGGGCACGTCGACTTACGATGGCCTGGCGCTTGCCTGGGCCATAGCCTTGCGGCTTGTGACGCACAACAGGGCCCTTACGCTCTTTGCGACACATTACTTCGAACTCACTCGGCTGCCCTCGGAGCAACCCGCGGCAGCCAATGTGCATCTGGCCGCAGCCGAATCCGCGGGTGGCATTGTCTTTCTGCACGAAGTGCGCGAAGGCCCGGCCAGCCGCAGTTACGGTATACAGGTCGCTCAACGCGCCGGTATTCCTGCCGCCGTCATCCGGCATGCCACGCGTGAACTCGAACGCCTGGAGGCGCAAGGTGCCCCCACCCCGCAACTAGGATTGTTTTCCGCTGCGCTCGATGCCGATGCCCACCACCAAGCGCAAGCCGACCGTGACGAGGACGATGCCGTTCGCGCCGCGCTGCACGCCGCACTGACCGATATCGACCCCGACAGCCTCACCCCGCGCGAAGCGCTGGACGCCCTTTACCGCCTGAAGGCCCTGCAATGACCCTCGATCAGCCTCTCGCCTTGCTGGGCGGGATCTCCCCCGACGACTTCATGCGCCGCTACTGGCAGCGCAAGCCCCTGTTGATCAGGCAGGCCATTCCTGGCTTCAAGCCGCCGGAGACGATTGCAGCACTGAAAAAGCTCGCCCGGCGCGACGACGTCGAATCGCGTTTGATCTGGCGCGAGCAAGGCCAGTGGCAGATGGAGAACGGCCCGTTTGCGCGTCTGCCCAAGGCCAGCGAGCCGGACTGGACGCTGCTGGTGCAGAGCGTCGACCTGCACAGCGATGCCGCGGCAGAGCTGATGCAGCGCTTTCGCTTCATCCCGGACGCAAGGCTCGATGATCTCATGGTCAGCGTGGCGTCGGACGGTGGTGGGGTGGGTCCGCATTTCGACAGCTACGATGTCTTTTTGCTCCAAGCCGCCGGTCAACGCCGCTGGCGCTATGGCCGCCAGAAAGACCTGTCGCTCGAACCGGATCTGCCCCTGAAGATACTCAGTCACTTCGAGCCCGAACACGATGTCGTCCTGGAGGCGGGCGACATGCTCTACCTGCCCCCTCAGGCCGCACATGATGGCGTGGCGGTGGGAGATGACTGCATGACCATCTCCATCGGCTTTCGGGCGCCGACACAGGCTGCACTGGCCCGTGGCTTGCTCGAGGCGGCTGCCGACCAGGCCATGGCGCGCATCGGCCTGCTAGGAGGCCCTTATGGCGAGCCGGCGTTGCCCGGCCCTAAACTGGATGGGCTCTATCGCGACCCCGGCCAGGCCGCCACCCGAACGCCTGCCGCGCTACCCGATGCGCTGGTAGAAGCCACCTTGGATACGTTGTCCAAGTTGCGTTTTGATGATGCACTCGCGTCCCGTTTTCTCGGCTGCTGGCTCACGGAGCCCAGTCAGTTGGCGGTTTTCGACGGCGCCGAAACCGACGTGGATCTCGAAGACAACTGGCCCGCCCTGGGCAGACTCGTTCTGGACCGGCGCAGCCGCATGCTTTATCGAGGCAAGCAACTCTTCATCAACGGCGAAACGGCCATGGTCTGCGCCGAGCCTGCCCTCAAGCAACTCGCCGACGCCCGCGTGCTCGACTGCGCAGATCCACGCTGCAAGCGGTTATCTGACGACGCACGCAGCTGTCTGGCAGACTGGCTGGACTCAGGCTGGCTGCACTATCGGGCATGATCCTAGGCGCCCAAAAACTCAGACGTGCAGCCGACTCTAGGACGAATCTGCCCAAGCGGCTGCCGTTGCGCCCACGCTTTGCAACAATTCGACATGCAATACACATAACCGCAAGCCCTGTTGCAATTGGGATGCCACCGCTTTAATTTCAACACCCAAGCGCCTGACAGTTTCCTGTAGCCTGGATTCTGGTTTCCCCTAATACCCAAGGGATACACCACAATCCCACAAACAGGAGTCTCGATATGATGAGCAAAACCCTGATCGTTGCTTCGGTGTTGGCCGTCGCTTTGTCTGCGTGCAACAAGAAGGAAGAGCCCGCCGCGCCGGCTGCCACGCCGACCCCGACCACGCCCACCTCTTCGCCATCGGCCCCGAGCACCACCCCGGAGCCGAGCACGAATCCGGCTCCGGCAGATAGCGCTCCCGACACCACGCCGGGCACCGGTTCGACGACGCCCAGCGGTGGAGCCACCACGCCGGCCTCCTGATCAGGTTGCGCAGCGCCTAAAAAAACGGCCTTCCATCGCGGAAGGCCGTTTTTCATTGCAGCATCAGGACTTACATCTTGTCCTTGAGCACGCTCAGCAGACGTTGCGCCGTCGCGCTGTTATCGCGCTGGCCATTGCTGTCGAGCACGGTGACCTGAGTCTGATCCCCTGAGCCGGCCACATGAATCCGGTATTGCGCGGCGGCAGCCTTCTTATCGCCACCGAACAGCCGGCTGAAGAAGCCAGGCTCATCGTTCTTCAGACCCGTGTCGCTGTCGACATAGCGCACGAAGTAATCGCCCGCACTACGGTCGCGATCATCCACTGCGAAGCCGCCCGAATCCAGCGCCACGCCCACGCGGCGCCATGCCCGGTCAAAGGACTCTGCGACCACCAGCATCGCACCTTCAGCACGCACGCTTTGCTCGACGGCCGGACGTTGGGGCGCGGCCTCGGCCTGAGCCACCAGCTTGCGCGCAGCGTCCACATCGGTGCCCAGATAGACCATCAAACGCGCCAGCATGGCGGCGTTCAGGCCGGGATCTTCCTTGCCGTTGGTCCACTGCACCTGGCCGCCATCGGGACCGGTGCGCTTCTCGAGCATCTGCGAATGGCTGATGAAGATCTCGGTGTGGCCGTTGACGCGTTCGACCCGAGTGCGGAATTTTTCGCGCTCGCCGCTATCCCAGGCCGTTTCCAGCACGGCACCGAGCAACTGACGCAGCCAGCTTTCAGGAATCTTGGCGCGGTTTTCTGCCCATTCGGTCTCGATCAGACCCGAACGCGGATCATTGGTCGCCACGGTAAAGCCCGTGTCGGTCCAGAAATCGACCACCTTGGGGAAGATCTGCTCTGGTGAGCGTTGCACCACCAGCCAGCGCAGATTGCCATCGCGCTCGACTTTCATGTCATCACGCTGCGGCAGGACATTGCTGCTTTGCGGGGCCGACACAACCTGCTGACCTTGCGCCTGATACTGAGAGAACGTGGTCGAGCCCGACGCTGGCGCCTTGTAGCGCGGATCGGCATTTGCCTGAGTCAGATCTGGCGGAATGGAGAGCGGTTCGCCACGGCGAGTGCTCTTGTAGTCAATGGATTCATCATTGCCCATGAGCTGGTTGATGTCATTGCAACCCGACAACAACATCAGGGCCATCAATGCCGAAATGCCGGCATGACGAGTATTCATACGCGTCCTCACGATATTTAAAGCAGACCGACTTCCTGGAGTGCGCGACGAACAGTGTCGTGATGCGCAGCCCCCAGTTCGACCAGCGGCAGGCGATAACCCAGCGCGCTGCGTCCCATTTGAGCCAGCGCCCATTTGACGGGGATAGGATTGGCCTCGACGAACAAGGCCTTGTTCAGACGGGCCAGATGGGCGTTAAGCTCTCGGACGCGGGGCACATCACCGGCCTGGGCGGCGGCGCACAGCTGACTCATCAGCTTGGGCGCTACGTTCGCGGTCACGGAGATATTGCCTTGCGCGCCCAGCAGCATCAGAGCCGCGGCGGTGGGATCATCGCCACTGAAGATCTGAAACTGCGCCGGAACTTCACGCAGGAGCAAGGCGCCACGGGCGATGTCACCCGTCGCATCCTTGATGCCGATGACGCCCGGCACTTGGGCCAGGCGCAACACGGTTTCGTTGGACATGTCGGCCACCGTACGGCCGGGCACGTTATACAGAATGGTCGGCAGATCCACCGCTTCCTGAATGGCACGGAAGTGCTGGTAGATGCCTTCCTGGGTAGGCTTGTTGTAGTAGGGCACCACCGACAGGCCGGCCTGCGCGCCCACAGCCTTGGCATGGCGCGCCAGATGAATGGCCTCATCGGTGGAGTTGGCGCCGACTCCGGCGACCACGGGGATACGGCCTGCCGCATGCTCCACGGCTACGCGGATCAACTCGGCGTGCTCGTCCATGGAAACGGTGGGCGACTCGCCTGTCGTGCCGACCACGACCAGCGCGTTCGTACCTTCCTGGACATGCCAGTCGATCAACGCCCGATATGCGGTGTAGTCCAGGCTACCGTCGGGCTGCATCGGGGTGACCAAAGCCACCATGCTGCCCTTGAAAGTAATGTCTGCGGTCAAAGCAGAGGATGCCATGATTTCGAGGGGCTCCTGACCTGGAACCCATGCTCCAGGCGTCAATCTATTGAACCGGCGAGTTTACCGGATATTGAACAAAATCCTAGAGAAACCAGTTCACGATACTGGCCCCGAGGGAAAAGATCGGCTCCATCAACACCCACAGGACATCCGTCACCAACAGCAACAGGACGATGATCAGACCATAGGGTTCGATCCGAGAATACTGCCAAGCCAGACGGTGCGGCAGCAGGCTAAACAGAATCCGCCCGCCATCAAGCGGCAAAATAGGCAGCAGGTTAAGCGCCATTAGCACCAAATTAACGCTGATGCCGGCCTGGGCCATTTCGTACCAGAAATTTTCAGTCAGCTCCATTTCGCGATAGAGCCGAAAACAGAGCACCCAGACAATGGCCATGAGCAGGTTCGACGCCGGCCCCGCCAGCGCAACCCAGAGCATATCGCGCTTGGGGCGGCGCAGACGTCCGAAATCAACTGGAACGGGTTTCGCCCAACCAAACAACAAACCGCCGGCGCCCAACAGCTTGGAGGTCAACAAAATGACGACCGGCACCAGCAAAGTCCCCACGGGGTCGATATGCTTGAGCGGGTTGAGCGTCACCCGCCCTGCCTGCTGGGCGGTCGGGTCGCCAAACAGGCGAGCAACGTAGCCGTGCGCAGCCTCATGCAAGGTGATGGCGAAAATAACAGGGATCGCGTAGACGGCGATGGTCTGAATGATGTCGTTCATGGCCGCGCCATTGTAGAGGCAGCTTGGCGCCGTGGGGCATGCCGTCGCAAATCAACACTGAGAGAGCACTTGCTGCCTGCCCGATCAGGACAAACCCAGCGCTTGCGGATCACCGCGTCCGCGCCGCAGCACCACCGGCTCGTCACCGGTAAGGTCAATGACCGTCGTCGGATGCTGCGCGCACGCACCGGCGTCGATCACGGCGGCCAACTCGTGCGCATAGCGCAGCCCGATGTCTTCGGGATCGTTCAGGGCATCTTCTTCGTCGCGGGGGATAAGCGTCGTCGACAGCAAAGGGGCACCCACCTGCTCGAGCAAAGCCAGCGCGACCGCATGCTCGGGCACGCGTATCCCTATGGTCTTGCGGGAAGGATGCGATACGCGCCGCGGCACTTCACGTGTTGCCTCGAGGATAAAGGTCCACGGCCCCGGCGTTGCCAGCTTCAGCAAACGGTACTGCCGGTTGTCGACCTTGGCGAAGTGGCCGATCTCGGCCAGATCGCGGCACAACAGCGTCAGGTGATGGCGCTCATCCAGACCCCGCAGCCGACGCAGACGGTCGGCGGCGTCCTTGTCGTCCAGCCGGGCGACCACCGCATAGCTGGAGTCGGTCGGGACGGCGACCAGACCGCCGTCACTGATGCACTGCGCGGCCTGCTTGAGCAGACGCGCCTGTGGGTTATCGGGATGAATAGTCAGATGCAGAGCCATGGATTTATCCTACCATTAGTCCTGCGAACCGGCCATGCAGCCGGCTACGCCCAAGGAGAGCGCCATGCGCATGGATGATTCGCGCGAAAGTGACAATATTGAAGACCGCCGCAGCCAAGGCCCACGCCTTGGCAAGGGCAGCATCGGCCTGGGCACCATTGTGCTCGCATTGGTCGCCATGTACTTTGGGGTCGACCCCTCAGTCGTGCTGCAAATGGCCCAAGGCCCCGACTCCGGGCAACAGCAGGCGCCGGCGCCGCGTAGCGATGATCCAGCCAGCCGGTTCATCGCCCGTGTCCTGGGCGAAACCGAAGACACCTGGAGCACGATATTCCAGCGCGACCTCAACCGCCAGTATGTCGCGCCCAAGCTGGTGCTCTTCCGTGGCGCCACGCAAACGGCATGCGGCACCGGACAGGCAGCCATGGGGCCGTTCTATTGCCCTGCCGACCGCAAGGTCTATCTGGACCTGAGCTTTTTCGACGAAATGCAGCGCAAGCTCAACGCGCCGGGCGACTTTGCCCAGGCCTATGTCATCGCTCACGAGGTCGGCCATCACGTCCAAAACCTGCTGGGCATCGCCGACCAGGTCGATCAGGCCAGGCGACTCAACCCGGCTCAGGCCAATGCGTTGTCGGTTCGCACGGAACTGCAGGCGGACTGTTTTGCCGGCCTGTGGGCACGGCGAGCCAATCAGGCGCGCCACATTCTGGAAAACGGTGATATCGAAGAAGGCCTGAACGCCGCCAGCGCCATCGGCGACGATACCCTGCAACGCAAGAGTCAAGGCTATGTCGTGCCTGACGCCTTCACGCACGGCAGCTCGGCCCAGCGCGTGCGCTGGTTCAAGCGCGGCCTGGAATCCGGCGATCTGCGCCACTGTGACACCTTCGGCGCAGGCCAGCTCTAAGACTTGTCGCTCGCACATAAAACCCGCATACTTTGTGGTTTTTCTAGCCAGTTACCATACCGGATGCGGTCATTCAGCCTGAAGGCTGGCTATCTTGTAAGATAGCGCCCCTTTTGCGTACATGACTGGATCGCACTTGTTCGAGCGTGCGGCTCTGTCGCCTGGATGTCTCTTTGGCGAGGCACTTTTTGCCGCAACCCATCCAGGGAGCCCAATCCCATCGGTCAGGCTCCAAGGTTGGCGGCAGGCTCTGCGCGCAAGACCTCACTGGCTGGAGGGGCGGCGCCCCGCTCCTGGACTGGCATACGCATTCATTCTTTTTTTCGCCCATGGCCAACAAAGTCGAACCCCTCATCACCCCGGACGAGGTCCAGGAGATCCTGGCCGAACCAAAGGAAACCGTAAAACCGATTTCCTGGGTGCACCGGCCGCTGAATGCCTCGGGCACGGCTGCGCCTGGCTTGTGGATGGAGTTTGGTTCAGCCTGTAAGGTCAAAGGCGAGGTCCGCGAGGATGTGATTTTTCGCGTCTTTTATCGCAGCCCACGCACGAGCGTGCAAGGCCAGGCCGCAATCATGATGGGCGAGACCTTCAGCGCCAGCCTGTTTGTCGGCCCGCACCGAGTATTGAGTGTGGACAGCGATGACAGCTTCCACAGCAGCCTGGTGGGCAACGGCCTGCCCAATTATCGCCGCGTGCTGACCGATCGCAGCCACCAGCACATTTGGGTAGCCGAAGGCGAAGGCTATGCCGAACCCATCATCCCGGCGCTGAGCAGCATCTCGGCACTGATCGACTACTTTCTGCCGCGTGCGAATCTGACGCTGGCCGGCGGCTTTGCCCATCCCTTGAAAGGCCGCCAAATCGAATTGATCCTATGAGCAATTTCCTCGAAGCTTCCGGCTGGACGGTCATCCCCGCCGGCGAACGCGCCATCCGCGCCATTGCCCCCATGACGCTAGGCCTGGACGGGCAACACGCCGCCTTTTTCATCGCGTACCCGGATGACGAAAGCTTTTATCTGACCGATGGCGGCGAAACCGCGATGCACGCGGCCAACTACGGGATCGAACTTGTCAGCAAGCGCCTGGAAGTCCTCAACCAGACGCCGGGCGTGACTCTCGCGAGTTTCGACGAAGGCGGAGCCATTGTGGCCAGCGGCCCCAAGAGCCAGTTGCAGGAAGCGCTCTGGGATGCCGTGAAGCTAGCCATGGCCCTGTCTTTCCAATGCGCCAAGTGGATGCCCAAATTCAGTCGCTTGCGCTTCCGGGCCCAAGTGGGTCGAGCACTGCTCGATGCCCTGGGGCCGAACCGCCTGCTCAAGGGCGCACGCGCACAGGGCAGCAGCGGCCATGCCGCCGATTTTGTATTTGCCGTACGCGCCGAACAAAACAACTCGGTCACTTACATCGAGCCGATTGCCCTGAAAGCCGGAAAAAAGTCGACTGGACCCAGGTTTATCAAACCCACGGAAAAATGTCGGACGTCAAAATGGCCGATGCGCGCAATGCGCGCATGGTCATCCTGGAAGATGGCGCTTCTACTGAGGAATTCAAAAAGGCTACGGCCATTCTCGAACAATCAGCGCTGGTGCGCACCCTCAATCGGACGCGCAACTGGACCGAGTTGTTCACCGGCTGACACTCAGACGGCGCGGGACATCGTGATCAGGCCGTCGACGATCTCGCGGCCATGCGTGACCGCCGCATGGACAGCCTCTCTAGGGCTGTAGACGCTGGCCCCCTCCGCGAAGCAGGGCACCGGATACTCATCACCTTCGTCGTGAATGGAATCCGCCTGAACAACGACTATGGTCGCCGTAAACAACGGGCCACTAGCGGCTGGACTCACCTCGCGCGCCACCTTTGCCGTCAGGCGGTATCCCTTGTAAACCGAGTTGTTTGCTAACACTGGGACACCCTCTCTGATTATGAGCATACCCCGTATCTTTTGTTCAGTAGCGATATATTTTGTAATTGCTTAGAACGCTTGGTGCACCCTACTGGCCAAGCGAAAGAAGCCTGCGCGTATCTTGGCTTACTACCACCATCCCGCGCCGCTCAGGATAGACGCCGTATGTGACCGCCCGACGGTGCGGCGGCCGACGGCAGAAAAACGCCCCCGATGCTGCGCGGCATGTCTCCGCGGCTCCCTAATCGGACAGCGCATCGAGCACACGGGCCGAGTAAACCATGGCGGCACCCGCATTGAGCGCGACGGCCACGCCCAGCGCCTCGGCGATCTCTTCCTTCGTGGCCCCTTCCCGGCCGGCCTGCGCAGCATGCACCGCGATGCAGCCATCGCAACGTGTGGTCACCGCTACCGCCAAGGCGATCAGTTCGCGGGTTTTTCCGTCCAGTTGCGCGGTCTTGCCGGCGGCCCCGGCCAGCATTTGATACCCACTGAGCGTGCCGGGCGACAGCACGCCCAGTTCGGCAATACGGGTCTTCAAGTCTTTACGGTAGTCGTCCCAATCGAGCATGGCGATTCCTTGGCATCAGGCTGTGAGCAAACGCGCCATTGCGTTTGCGACTGCCATTGTGCGAGGCCCCGGCCAACCTTGAAATAGACGCTTGGCGCATTTTGCAGTACGAGCCGCCGGCGCCACCCCGACACGCTCCGAACGGCTGGCGCAACGGCGATCTCATTGCCGCATCGAGGCGGGCCACACGCAGGAGATGCGTGATGCAGTCGAATCAGACCACATAATGGGCCACGGCTGCGGTGGTTCGGCACACTCAGGCACCGCCGCAAACCTGCCCGCAGACAGCGAGCCCGCCAGGCGTTTGCGGCCCGCGCAAGAAAATAAAAAAGGCGCTTGAGCAATCGCTCAAGCGCCTGATTCATCTACATTCGGTGGGGTGGCTGATGGGGCTCGAACCCACGACAACCGGAATCACAATCCGGGACTCTACCAACTGAGCTACAGCCACCGCTGCAAAGAAAAAGAATTCTAGCACAAAATTTACGGTGTGCGCCAATTTCCGTTTGACCAAGCGGCCAGGATTGCTATCCTTGCGCGGGAACAGAGTCGCGCGGTGCGACTTCAGCCGTATGGAATGCGCATGGAGCATATTGACGAACTTCTGAGCCAGTACTGGCCGCACTTGGTATTTGCCATCAGCGTCATCGCAGGGACCGTAGCCGCCATACACGTGGCCATGACCAAACAGGACGTACGCGCCGCCATTGCCTGGGTAGGCGTAGCCATGTTTTCGCCGATCTTTGGCGCCCTGCTCTACTTCGTGGCCGGCGTTAACCGCACGCATCGCAGCCTGGTGTCGCAGCAGCGCGACGAAGCGGCTGTCGCCAATGTGGATCTGCTGCGTTCGGCCACACTGGGCGACGTCGTGCCTTATAGCGCCGCACAGTTTTCCTCCCTGCGCACGCTGGGTGACCAGTTAAGTTATTTTCAGCTTCTGGGTGGCAATCGCGTACGCCCACTCAATGGCGGCGACGAGACCTATCCCGCCATGCTGGCCGCCATTCGTCAGGCCCAACACTGCATCGCAATGCAGAGCTATATCTTCGACAACGATCCGATCGGGCGTGAAATCGCCGACGCGTTGATCGAGGCGCAGGCTCGCGGTGTGCAAGTCAGGGTGCTCATCGATGCCGTGGGTAGCCGCTACTCCCACCCGCCCATCGTGGGCCGGCTGATCAAAGGCGGTGTGCCCACGGCCCGCTTCATGACCAACCCCCTGGGGGTCTTGCGCATGCCCTATGCCAATCTGCGCAGCCACCGCAAGATTCTGGTGGTCGACGGCTGCCATGGCCTGACCGGGGGCATGAATATCCGAGCGGCCTTCGTGTCCGCCTTGTCTGGCGCGCAAACCAATCACGACACCCACTTCGAACTTCATGGTCCGGTCGTGGGCCAGTTGATGTCGGTGTTCGCCCATGACTGGAATTTCACCACCCACGAAACCCTGGCCGGCGAACCCTGGTTTTCCGCGAGGCTGACCGAATCCGCCGGTACCGTGCCGGTGCGCTGCGTGGCCTCGGGGCCGGATCGCGCGCTGGGCAACAACCACAATATGCTGCTCGGGGCCCTGGCCGTCGCGCAGCATCATGTGCGCATCCAGTCGCCCTATTTCCTGCCAGACCAGACACTGATCGGCGCGCTGGCTACAGCAGCCCGGCGGGGTGTGGTGGTCGATGTCGTCATCCCGGACAAGAACAATCTGCGCCTGGTGGATTACGCCATGCAGGCACAACTGGATCAGATCGTTCGCACCGGCTGCCGAGTGTGGCGCGCGGGCGGTGCGTTTGACCATTCCAAACTGATGACCGTCGACGGTGTCTGGTCGTACGTGGGGTCCTCAAATCTGGATCCGCGCAGCCTGCGCTTGAATTTTGAACTGGACACGGAAGTCTACGATGCCAGCTTGGCGCAATGGGTGTCTGCCCGCATCGATGCCCGCATCGCCGCGGGTCAGCGCGTCACATTGGAGTCGTTGCTGGCCAGACCTTTTGCCACCCGATTACGCAATAAAGTGATCTGGTTGGCAACGCCCTATCTTTAAACGTCGCCAAAGCACCCGGACGCTGCGGCCTGCAAGGCCGCTTTTTTTTGCGTCAGCCGACAATCGGGCCGGCAAATAGCGGCTGACCTCGATTCCGGAGCCAACAGGCAGCAGCACGCTCTGTGTGCCGGGCTTGGCGCGCAGGGCTCGGGCATAGGCCTTTCCTTCCAGAGATCCACACACACAAAATCGACGTCACCAGTCTGCGCGCCGGTGGCACGCATGCGCTGATCATGACCACCATCGCGGCCGCCCGGCGGCTCCGTTCGCGGAAGCGCCCGCTCCTGATCCATGCGGGTCTGATAACCCTGCAATACCTGATTAACCCATGGATCCATGACGTCTCCTTATCGGCACGCTGGCGTGCGGGAGCTACCCCTGACACCAGGCAGCGCACATCCAATCCTGAGGGCACGAGCACGACCGGGGACGACGGCGAGCCGCCGCAGCCCCCACATGGATAGCCCCTCGCCGCGCTGGCGGAGCCAGGTGGCGAGGGGCCGGGTGCAAACTCGGAGAGCGGATTAGCCAGCCATGGCGGTCATGGCCGTACCGGAAACTATCGATTGACGAGTTTTTTCGGCAAGGTCAGCGTCAGCGCCGCGCCGACCAGGGCAATGGTGGCGATGAAGATCACGCCATTGTCCGTGCTGCCTGTCATGTCCTTGACCAGACCCACCACATAAGGGCTGACAAAGCCACCGAGGCCGCCGAAGCAATTGATCATGGCCACACCTGCCGCCATGCCTACACCAGACAGGAACAACCCAGGTATGGTGAACAGCATCGATGTCGTGCTGTAGGCCCCCACGGCCGCCACGGTCAGCGACAGCAACGCCAGGCCCATCGAATCATGGAAGATCACACTGCCGATGAGACCGACGCATACGCAGCTGAACGGCCCAACCAAGTGCCAGCGGCGTTCACGCATGCGGTCAGAGCTGCGCCCGATCAAATACATGATGACGAAGGCTGCGGTGAAAGGAACGGCCGTATACAGGCCAACGTGCATGACGTCGCCCACGTTGAGCTGCTGCACCAAGGTTGGCAGCCAGAACGAGACCCCGTAGGAGCAGATCGCCGAGCAGAAGCAGATCATGGTCATCTTCCAGACGCGCCTGTCCCTGAGCGTGGCGGCGAGTGAACCGGTGGATTTGTCGTGCTGCGTCAGCGCCTTCTCTGCCTGGAGTTCATCCTGCACCAGTTGGCGCTCTGCGGCAGACAGCCAACCTGCCTTGGCCGGCGTGTCCGCGAGGAACTTCAGGCACAGCAGCCCGAGAATCAACGATGGCACGGCTTCGATGAGGAACATCCATTGCCAGCCAGACAGGCCGTGGGCGCCATGGCCAAGCCCGATGATCGCTCCGGACAGCGGCGCTCCGATCATGCCCGACAAAGGTACGGCGCCCACAAAAAGAGCAACCATCTTCGCGCGCTTGTTGGTGGGGAACCAGTAGGTCAAATAGAGAATGACCCCAGGGTAGAAACCGGCCTCGGCCGCGCCCAGCAGAAAACGCAACACATAGAACTGCGTCGGCGTTTCCACGAAGGCAAAAGCCGCCGAGATAAAGCCCCACAGAATCATGATGCGAGAGATGGTTTTCTTCGCGCCGATACGCATCATCAGCAGATTGCTCGGCACCTCAAAAATCAGATAGCCGATGAAGAACAAACCCGCGCCCAGCCCGTAGATTGCATCGCTAAAGCCCAGATCATTGAGCATGTGCAGCTTGGCAAAGCCGATATTGATGCGATCCAGATACGCCGCCACGTAGCACAGCATCAAGAACGGCATGATATGCAATGCGATCTTGCGATAGACGGCGTGGCGGTCCAGTGGTTGTGCCGCAGTTGTAGACGGAGTCAGAATTGCTTGCACGTTTTTCCCCTTGCTATGTCTGGCGTAATTACCGCCATGAACTCATGGTTTGATTTGGAAGATGGCTTCGACTTCCACCGCCATCCCCGATGGCAGTGATGAGGCTCCGGTGGCAATGCGGGCGTGCCGCCCGCGCTCGCCCAGCACGGCGGCAATCAGTTCCGATGCCCCGTCCAGCACCTTGGAGTGCGCATCGAAGTCCTCGGCGCAATTGACGACACCGGCCAACCGCACGGCACCGACGACCCGGCTGAGCTCGTCGTTGCAGGCAGCGGCCAGATGAGCCAGCACGTTCAGCGCGCACAATTCCGCAGCCTCGCGCCCTGCCTGCACGCTTAGATCCCGGCCGACCCGACCGGCGTACTTGAGCACGCCGTCGAGCCGAGGTGCCTGGCCGGCGATGAACAGCAACTCGCCGGCCAGCACAGCCGGAACATAGCTACCACGAGGCGGATTGACGGCCGGCAAGCGTTTGCCCAGTTCGGCCAGCCGCCCGGAGAAGGTTGTGTGGCTCATTTCAGTTGCCTCCAGTCGCCGCGATGCCCCTGCCAATTGACCGAATGTCCCAGCGCGCGCATCACACTGCCGTGCAAGGCCTGCACCATGCCGGCATACTCTTGCATGGCAATGCCGTCGTGTGCCGGTTCAGGCGCCATGAACATTCCGTCCACCCCACCGCTGGCCACGCACAACTGCGTACTGCGAGTCTCCAGCTCCGGCTCGTGAAACACCACCGGGTTCTCGAGCAACGCGGCCAGGGCCGCCACCACGCCCGTGGCGCCAAAATTGGAAATATTCGCCACCACCAGCCAGTCGGCGGCTGTCACCGCCGCCACCCCGCCGCGACCTGGCGTGCCCGTGTCGGCCGCCTTGGGGGAAAAGCGCGGCAGGTCTTCGGCAATCACGCCCATGCCAAGCTCGTTGCCGCCGTCGCCAATGCCAATGAAAGGGATGCCGGCGCCCTTGACCTTGTCGAACAGGTAATCCAGATTGGCCACCAGCCCATCGAGCGGGCGCCCGCCAAGCCCGTGATACAACCCTTTGGCATTACGGCCCGGACGTTCGATGGCGATGGCCGCGCATGGACGGGTCACGGCAATCAGATCGTCACAAATGGCATGCGCGCCCTTGTCATCCTTCGGTACGGTCTTGATGTAGACCGGCCGCAGGAAGTCAAGCGGCTTGATCACCCCGTCGGCCGGAAACGGCATCGGCGCCAATCCGGCACCGCGACACGTGGCGACCATCATCTCTTCCCAATCTTCATCGATGACGATGACGGTTTCGCGCCGCAGACCGAGAAAGAAAGCGCGCGCCATCAGAGCCGCGCCAATGGGACCATCGGTCTCGGGCGCCCCGCCGCCCTCCGGGAAACCCGTGGCGATCAAAATCGGGCCCGTGCTGTCCTGGGACGCCTTGAACAGTCGTTCGGCCGCCCCCATGCAGGCGTAACCAGGCTGGCGGGATTGCAGGGCAGCGTACAGGTGGCCGATCAAGCCCACGCCGGTATAGTCGATGCGCATGAAATCATCGATCGTGCGCGCGACGCGATGATAGGTATTCGAATCAGAATTGAGCCTGATGAGTTCAGGCGTTGAGTGCTTCGATGAATACAGAGGTGTCTACATTGCCGCCGCTCAGCACGATGGCAACGGTTTTGCCCGCGACATCGAGCTTTCCGGCCAACAACGCTGCCAGCGGTACCGCGCCGCCTGGCTCGACGACCAAACGCAGATGTTGATAGGCGGCCTTCATGGCCCGCCGTACCTCATCGTCGGTCACCACGAGACTGCCAGCCAGGTAATGCAGATTCACGGGGAATGTGAGCTTGCCGGGCTTGATGACTTGCAGCGAGTCGCAGATCGACACTGCTCCGGGCGCATTACTCTCAGGCTGACCCGAGGCCAGGGAACGGGCCAGTTCGTCAAAGCCTGCCGGCTCGCCGGCGAAGATGGCGGTATCGGGCGACAGGGCCTTGACGGCGATTGCCACTCCCGCAACCAGGCCACCGCCGCTGGACGCGGCGATGACCGCATCCAGACGCGCGTCCATTGCCCTGGCCTGCTCGACGATCTCCAGGCCCACCGTGCCCTGCCCGGCCATGATGTCGAGGTCATCGTAAGGCGGGACGATCGCCGCCCCGGTACGGCCGGCGATCTCTGCACCGATGGCTTCGCGGTCATCTTTCTGGCGGTCGTAAAGCACTACCGTCGCGCCGTTTGCACGCGCGCCATCGATCTTGGCCTTGGGTGCGTCCGACGGCATGATGATGGAGACGGGGATCCCCAGTTTGCGTGCCACCGCAGATGTGGCCAACGCGTGATTGCCTGACGAGAATGCCACCACGCCCGCCTGGCGTTGTGCCGGGCTCAGTTGCAGGAGCCGGTTGACGGCACCGCGAAATTTGAACACACCGGCGTTTTGCAACGACTCGGCCTTGACCAGAACGCGGGCTCCCAGCAACTCATTGAGTGTGGCGCTCTCCAGCAATGGGGTGCGGACGATGTGCGAACGGATGCGTTCGTAGGCTTGCTGCACGTCGCTGAACGACACTGCAAAAGCGGCTTGAGAAGAGGGGGTAGACAAGACGGCTCCTTGCTGAATGCGAGATTGCGCTTGACCTGCTCCCCGTGATTAGTACGAAATCGATGTAGAGTCCGTTCCCAAAGGAATGGCAATGAAGAAACGATTTACGGAAGAGCAAATCATCGGCGTGCTCAAGGAAGCCGATGCAGGTGCCAAGCCCGCAGAGTTGTGCCGCAAGCATGGAATCTCCGAGGCAACGTACTACAACTGGAAGGCGAAGTTCGGTGGCATGACGGTGTCGGACGCTCAGAGGCTCAAGGAGCTGGAGCAGGAGAACAACAAGCTCAAGAAGCTGTTGGCCGAGTCGATGCTGGACAAGGCGGCGCTTCAGGATCTGCTAAGCCGAAAGTAGTCAGCCCGCAGGCCAAACGCGAGGCGGTCAGGACATTAATGACCGAGCGCAGCATGGGTGTTACCCGGGCCTGTGGGCTGGTAGGAATTTCGCGGTCGCTGTTTGCCTACGAGAGCACACGCTCAGGCGATGCTGCGCTGACCGAGCGCATGAAAGAGATGGCAGTGGCGAAACGACGCTACGGCTATCGGAGGATCCATGTGCTCTTACGTCGCGAAGGCTGGCAAGCAAATCACAAGCGAATCTGGCGGCTGTACAGTCTGGCAGGGTTAAGCGTGCGAAAACGAAAGCGTAAGCGAATCGCGGCGACCGAGCGCGTGGTTCGCCTAGCGGCAATCGCGCCGAATCAGAGTTGGTCAATGGACTTTGTGGCCGACGGCCTAGCCTATGGCCGCCGATTCCGCTGTTTGACTATCGTCGATGACTACACTCGCGAATGCCTGGCCATCGAGGTCGATACGTCGTTGCCGGGACTGCGTGTTGCCATGGTGCTGCAACGGCTGGCGGAGATGCGTGGCCTGCCGCGATCTATTACCGTGGACAACGGGCCAGAGTTCGCCGGAAGAGCCTTGGACGCCTGGGCCTACCAAGCAGGCGTAAAGCTGTCGTTTATTCGGCCGGGTAAGCCGGTGGAGAACGCTTATATCGAAAGTTTCAACGGCAAGTTCCGCGACGAATGCCTTAACGAGCACTGGTTCTTGTCCCTGCGACAGGCTAAAAGCTTGATCGAAAACTGGCGAGTCGAGTACAACACCGATCGGCCTCACAGCGCGCTCGGATATTTAACGCCGGCGCAATTCGTGCAGGCTCATCAGAAAGAAGGTCTGAATCGCCCCGGGTTTCTTAGACAGTCCCGTTCATCAAAAAGTAGCGCCGTTCGAACTCTACCGGAGAAACCTGGCCGATATAGCTGTGGCGCCGTCGTGGGTTGTAGAACAACTCGATATAGTCAAACACATCGGCGCGTGCCTGGTCGCGAGTGGAATAGATCTTGCGTCGGATTCTTTCACGCTTGAGCAACTGAAAGAAGCTCTCAGCAACGGCGTTGTCATAGCAGTTTCCTCGTCTGCTCATGCTGGGGCGCAACCGATGGGCTTTCAGGAAGTCTTGCCAGTCATGACTGCTGAACTGACTCCCTTGGTCTGAATGCACGAGTACTTCGGCCTCTGGTTTACGACGCCAGACCGCAGCCAGCAATGCGTTGATGGCAAGTTCTCGGGTCATCCGATCGCTCATGGACCAGCCCACGATCTGCCGCGAGAACAGATCCAATACCGCGGCAAGATAGAGCCAACCTTCGTGTGTTCGGATGTAGGTAATGTCGGTCACCCAGACCTGGTTGGGGGCATCGACCCGGAACTGGCGTTGTAGATGGTTCGGAGCAACAACGCTGGGACGAGTACCTCGGCCTCCCGGACGACGGCCGTATCCTGTGTGTGATCGCAAGCCAGCTTGGCGCATCAAGCGGGCCACGCGGTGCTTGCCACACCGCTCTCCCATATCGTTCAAGTCACTGCTGATCTTACGATAACCGTAGATCCGGCCACTGTCTTCCCAGCACTGCTCGATGAGCGCGCCGACGCGCTTATCCTGTGCCCCGCGCGCACTCACAGGCTGCACCTTCCAAGCGTAATAGCCGCTGGGATGTACCCCCAAAACTGCGCATAGGCGACGCACAGCGTATTGCTCCTCATGGGCCTTGATAAACGCGTACTTCACCCGGACTGCTTGGCAAAGTACGCGGCGGCCTTTTTTAGGATGTCGCGCTCCTCGCTCACCCGCTTGAGCTCAGCCTTAAGCCGACGGACCTCCGCGCTCTGGCTATCTTGATGCGTCCGCTGCTCAGGACTGCCCGAATACCGCTTGAGCCATGCATAAAGGCTGTGGGGACTCACGCCTAATCGTGTCGCAACATCGCCGACCTTGTGTCCCCCTTCGGTGACTTGCTTTACCGCCTGTACCTTGAACTCTTCTGAGAATCGCTGCCGCGATGTCTTGCCTTCCATACACACCTCCATATCGCCTTAATTGTGAGGCAACTAGGTGTCTAGGAAACCCGGGGCGATTCAGTCTTTTACCCCTGGGCTCTATGTCGGTGCCGTACTAAATCTGGGGGCAGGTCACGCTGGCATTACAGCGGAGCCCTTCTATAACAACAAATCTTGATTTTTTATCATGAATAATAAGATTATCTTATTGATTCAACATTCTCATGGGAGACCGCAGCCGGCCACCGTACGCGAAGCCCCTGGCAATCAGGGAAAGCACTTACCCCTTATTTTGCAGGGCGCCGACGCCGGCGATGCCCCACCGTCGAGGCTTTGGCTATCTCGCAGGCCAGCGCCGCCAGCGCGGCCTTGGTAGGCTCGTCGCTGCCACGGGCATATGCGACGGCGAAAGACAGGTCACGCAACGCCAACTGCGTGCTGCGCACCTTGAGCCGGCCCTGCTCAACCTCTTTGAGCACGGCCAGCCGCGGCACTACGCAAATGCCATAGCCATCTTCGGCCATGCGAACGATGGTCGATAACAACCAATTGGTGAATATGCGGGGCGCGCCATGCTCAGGCGTGGTCAATTCCTGCCGCAGGAAGGTGTAGGGATACGTGCGCCGCGGAAACGTGATCAGCGGATGGGCAGCGATGTCACTGTTGGACAGCGGCTCCTTGCCCAGCCGCAGTCCTGGTGCAGACAGAAAATTCAGCTCATAACTGCAAAGCGCGGTCTCGACCAGATCATCGTCGTGCGTCGGCCCCAGCATGAACGCCATGTCCAGCGCGCCGCTTTTGAGCTCCTCGCGCAAAGCGGGTGTGATGTCCACCACGAAATCTATCGTGACGCTGGGGTAGCGTTTGCGGCATTGCTCGAGAAATTCCACCAGCCACGTGTGGACGATGGTTTCCGCCACGCCCAAACGGATCACCCCGCTTACTGCCTGCTCTTCGGCCACTTTCTGCATCATTTCGGAATGCAAGGCCATGAAGCGCTCGGCATAGTCGTAGAGTACGCGGCCCTTGGCCGTGAGCTTGATCGTGCGCGACGTACGGTCCAAGGCCTTGATGCCCAGTTGCGACTCCAGCGTTGCCACCCGCTGCGAGCCGGCCGGTTGGGTCGTATGCAACTTGGCCGCAGCCTTGTTGAAGCTATTGAGTGTGACCACCCAATAAAACACTTCCAGACTTTTGAAACTCATGGGGTCATCTTGCCTGAGGGGCGTCAGGGCAACCCCAGCCTGAAGGAGCCGGAATTGGCCCGCCCTACACGATTCGAACGTGTGACCGCTCGCTTAGAAGGCGAGTGCTCTATCCGACTGAGCTAAGGGCGGCGCGGCCGGATTGTAACCTGTTGCGGCCACTCTGAGGCGTGCGGGCCTACGCGTCCGAGGCCGGCTAACTGTGAAGATTCAATAGGTTGTATGCATGGTTCATCCGAACCGGATTTGAGAAACTGGAAATCGCCAACCCCCCAGTTCACTCAAGGAGCCCGGCCGGATGAACACCCATAAGCATGCCCGATTGACCTTCCTACGTCGACTCGAAATGGTCCAGCAATTGATCGCCCATCAAGTTTGTGTGCCTGAAGCGGCCCGCGCCTATGGGGTCACCGCGCCGACTGTGCGCAAATGGCTGGGCCGCTTCCTGGCTCAGGGCCAGGCGGGCTTGGCCGATGCGTCCTCGCGCCCGACGGTCTCGCCCCGAGCGATTGCGCCGGCCAAGGCGCTGGCTATCGTGGAGCTGCGCCGCAAGCGGCTGACCCAAGCGCGCATCGCCCAGGCGCTGGGCGTGTCAGCCAGCACCGTCAGCCGCGTCCTGGCCCGCGCCGGTCTGTCGCACCTGGCCGACCTGGAGCCGGCCGAGCCGGTGGTGCGCTACGAGCATCAGGCCCCCGGCGATCTGCTGCACATCGACATCAAGAAGCTGGGACGTATCCAGCGCCCTGGCCACCGGGTCACGGGCAACCGACGCGATACCGTTGAGGGGGCCCGGCTGGGACTTCGTCTTCGTGGCCATCGATGACCACGCCCGCGTGGCCTTCACCGACATCCACCCCGACGAGCGCTTCCCCAGCGCCGTCCAGTTCCTCAAGGACGCAGTGGCCTACTACCAGCGCCTGGGCGTGACCATCCAGCGCTTGCTCACCGACAATGGCTCGGCCTTTCGCAGCCGCGCCTTCGCCGCGCTGTGCCATGAGCTGGGCATCAAGCACCGCTTTACCCGACCTTACCGCCCACAGACCAATGGCAAGGCCGAACGCTTCATCCAGTCGGCCTTGCGTGAGTGGGCTTACGCTCACACCTACCAGAACTCCCAACACCGAGCCGATGCCATGAAATCCTGGCTACACCACTACAACTGGCATCGACCCCACCAAGGCATCGGGCGCGCTGTACCCATCTCCAGACTCAACCTGGACGAATACAACCTATTGACAGTTCACAGCTAACCGCCGCTTGGCCTTACAAGCGGTTGCGCTTGCTGCTTCGGGCAGATGAAACAGGGCATAGGACAAAATGCTAAATTGCCCCGTCCTTATTATCCTGACCACACCATGTCCTATGCGACTGCCTCGGGCGCTACGCGCGCCCTAGGGCTGGCCGTTCTGTTGGCCGCCTCCCTGCCCGCTGCCGCCGGCGTCACTTACCGGTTTGACCGCCCTTCTGCGGCGCCCGGCGAGACCGTGCGCATCGAAGCCATTTATTTCAATGACGGCAACACGCGAGCGCAGTGGCAGCCGCCCGCGCGCCTGGTGCTGCAATGGCGCGACCCCCAAGGCCGGGTGGTGCGCACATTTGCGCGCCTGAAGGGCAATCCTTCCGCGCTGAGCGTGCCGGTCAATAACTTCGCGCGTCTTTCCTGGGCGGCCGTGGTGCCGGTATCGGCCCAAGGTTTGCAGGCCATCAGTATCGAAGGCGAACCGGCGCTCATGGCACTGGATGCCACGGGACGCGAGGCGGGAAACCTGGTCAGCCAGACTGCCAATGTGCCTGTGACCGACGCGCATAGCGGACAGGAAGTCCCCGCTGCCGCGGTCATGGCCGCGGGCGCTTCGCCCGAAGCCGGGCCGGCGCCAGAAAGCGTGGCACGCCAGCAGGCCACGACGCAGAACTCCGGCTTTGACAGCTTCCGTATCGCGTTATCGGCCTACGAACCCATGTACTTCGACATCGGTTGGCGCGGCCGCACGACAGCCCGTTTCCAGTTGAGCGCCAAGTACCGTCTCTTCAGCCCGGCCGACGGACGCGATGCGCGCTGGTTCGAAAACTTTTACCTCGGCTACACCCAGACCTCGTTGTGGGACCTGCAAGGGGATTCGATGCCCTTCATCGACACCACCTTCAATCCCAGCGTGTTCTGGAAGAACGATCGCCTGTGGTCATCGGCCAATGCGAAGTGGCGTACGGGCGTCAACACCGGTGTGGAACATCGCTCTAACGGCAAAGATGGCGATGACTCGCGCTCAGTCAATGACGCCTATATCGAACCGGCCCTCTACTATCGCTTTGATGGCGGCAGCACGCTGTCGTTCTCGCCGCGCGTGCGCGCCTACTTCGGCGTGGCCAGCGAAAACAGCGATTACGCGGCCTATGCCGGCCATGTGGATTGGAAACTCCGCTGGCAACAGGACGGCGGCGCGGTCGTCTCGGCCATGTACCGACAAGGTGACAACCAGCGGCGTACCACCCAGCTGGATTTTGCCTGGCCGCTCAAGCGAACCTTCCTGGACATGAATGGCTATCTGCACCTGCAGTATTTCAACGGATATGGCGAAACGCTGCTGGGCTACAACCAGCGCAACGAATCGCAGTTCCGGATCGGTCTGTCCTTGGTGCCCTAAGATCCGATCCGCCCCCGAAAGACAGATCTTGTCACGTTGCTGACGGTTCGGGCCGTGTAGCATGGTGAGCCGCCCGCCGCTCTGGAGACCGCCATGCGCCGCCGTCTGCTTATCAGCCTGACCCTGAGCCTTTGCCTTTATGCCATCGGCTCTCAGGCCCAACAGTCCCAGCCCGATCCCGCCAGCCTGCAGCAGGAGGTAAGCCTGCTGCAGGGCAAACTGAAGTTCGAACTGCCGGGCGGCTTTACCGCCAGCGAGCTGCCTGCCGGCAGCGCCGAAGAGGGTACTGCCGGCGCCAGCGGGCAGTTGTTTGTGAATAACGATGCACGCCAGGTCGTGGTGATCAGTGAAGCGCCCACGCCAGGCGGCGTGGCCGCCGCAGATGACGACCACGTTTTCCTCAATGGTGCAGCGCAAGGGTTTGTCAGCCAACAGAAGCAGGCGTCGGCGGACTACCAGCCCATTGATGAAGACAGCTTGCGCAGCGGCGAGCTGGGCCTTCGGCGTATCAACGCCAAAGGCAGTTTCGCGGGCACGCCTACCCTGAACACAAGCCTGTTGGCCGGCTCCGGCCCGCGTCTGGTGGTCGTACAGATCGTTTCGCGTGAAGATGACCCACAGGGCCATGCGCAACTGGTGCAGCGGGTGCTTGAGTCCATGCCGGCCAAGGTCGCGGCGCTGCGGCCGCGCTAACCCGCGTGCCCCCCCGTGACGGGACGGTCATCGCGAAAACGCCCTCCCCTTGCCGACCGGGCAAAAAAAGAGCCCTGGAGGCAAGCCTCCAGGGCCAACTCGAGGTTCCTATTGCGAATTGTCGCGACCGGTTCGGGCAAGCCGCGACAAACCCATGGTAGTCAGGACCGCCCGCCCCAGCCTTGATAAAGGTCAAGCGTCCTCGATACCCGGCACGCGCTGACTTATTGGGTTTTCTGGCCTTGCAGTGTCCGCGCCATATCCAGATGCTGCTGCAAAACCGGCAGCGCCTTGGCCAGAAACGCTTTGACGTCCTCGTCCTTGCCCTGCGACTCCGTTTGCTGGAAGAGCTTGATCGCGTCCTCGTGTGCCGCCACGGCCAGTTGATCAACATAGGCTTTGTCGAAATCGCTGCCGCCTTCTGCGGCAATGACAGCCAGCTTGCCCTTTTGCGCAAACGACAAGTCTTCCGGCGGCTGCACGCCCTTCTTGCGCGCCAAGGCAAGCAGATCGTCGGTCAGACGTGCGTGGTCGGTGATCATGAGTTCGCCGAACTGCTTCACTCTGCGGGTCGATGCATTCGCGGCGGCCAACTTTCCGCCCGCGATCTCCGCATACCCGCCCTGGATGGCACGCTCCAGGAAATGCTTGTCGGCCTCGCCGAGCGCGTCTTGCGCAAACGATGCCGCGGACAAAGACAAGGCCGCCAACACCAGCCCGTTGCGCACCAGGGATTGAATATTCATCGTTGCTCCATGACATGGGCGCCTGGATAAGCGCCACCAGACCAGGTGGATCGTATACGTCCTCGTTTTATACCCTGCCTGGCGTGCGAAGTCGTCCTCCGCTGCCGCACACAGACGGCATCGGTCTGTTGCTTCTTGATGCTTGGCGACAACGCCTGACTGTTGCACTCTCTGCGAGCCAATCCAGCCGCTGGCCCAACCTTGCCGGTCGCACCTGCATCACTGCCCCCTCACCTCAGCCCTGCTCCCTTTCATACCAACGGCCATGCCCCACAATCTGCGTGCCCCCTACTATCTGATTTTGAGTAATCACTGCACCTGCTCGTCCTGCGGACAGACCACGGCGGTGCACGCGCTGGCTGTACCTCCCTCCCATGAAACATTGGATCCGGACGACAGCGACGACGAGCAGACAGAGTCACTGGGGCAGACGGACGGCGATTTTCAGGCCTGGCTTCTGCGCGAAGACGGTTGGCACCGCGACCCGAGCGGGGCCGTTCTGTCGGGCGTCAGTCTGCTGGACCGGCCCACCCTGGACTGCATCACCCCCTACACGCCAGGCTTCGCGCCGGACCCTAAACGCCGGGGGGTGTGGACCAACCACTGCAGCCACTGCAAACAACCCATCCTGACCGGGCAACTCATGGCGTTTCCGGGCAGCGCCTTCACGCCCAGTGACGCCGACCAGGCGCGTGCCGTTGGCATACAGCGCATGACATCCCCGCTGCAAGCCAGCGTGGAGTTGCGCTGGACGGATGCCTATCCGGACTTATGGCCGCTATTGCAACATCTGGGTTTTGCCGATCACAACCCACCATGAGGTCATGCGCGGACATGCATCACGGCAGCAGGTGAAAGACCAGATCAAACAACGGATAGCCAATGACCTCCAGACGCATCAGGCCATCGAGCCAGCGGCTGCCTGCGCCTTCGGATGCTGACCATAATGCATAAGGAGGCTCGGCAGTCAGCGGGAGCGGCAGACAACTGGCCGCCAGACAGATGAGCCACACCCCTGCCGCGAGCGCGGCCAACTCGAATCCCACGCGGCGAAACCGCCACCCGCTGGCATACTGGATGAGTAACAGCCCTGCGCGGCACAACTGCGTGAGCATGCCCAATAGCGACAGGGCCAGGCCGAGAATGGGCGCCACCATCCTCTCGTAAGCCCGTCGACCCTGAGCCTCGTGCTCGGCACCATTTACGTAACGCTGAGGGGCCAAGGTGCTGCGCCCCGCTGCCTGGACGGCATGGGCAGACAGAAAAGGCCGAAAGTAATAGAGCGCGAAGTTCTCGCGCCCGAGGGGCGTCAAGGAAAGAGGCGGGCTGCCTGGCGGATAGCCCAACAAGGTCCGCCAGCTTTCCTGAACCAGGGGGTGGGCGGCGAACTGCCCCAGACTCAGGCCAGACGGTAAGCCGTCGATGTGCGCCTGCTGCTGCAGTACTGTTTGCCCTCTCGCGGCAAATGCCGTTTGCTCCCCGCGTGAAGCGGTCATCGAAACATGCCCCTTCTCTTGCCAGCGGCCCATGGCCTGATGTCTGAAGGCATCCGGGTCACGGTAAGCCAGAAAGCGGTCACGGATGGTGAACTGGCTGTTCACATAGCGTTGATAGGCCTGCTCCAATCCGGCCTCATCGGGCGGCATGGGATCGGATTTCACCAAAAAACCAATCATGGCGGCCACGGTTTTGCCCGAGACGGAAACGGGCATCCCGTTCGGCCATCGAGCCGCCAGCGAGATGGACTCCGGCTCGTCGTCAGGCAGACTGGAGCGCCGCGGCATGCTTGTCAGCGCCGCGACGCGCGATTGCGCACTCGAATCCTCGACCCATTGGGCGAGGACAGCCCGCTCGATGCCCGTGCCGGCCCACGCCAAACCTGCCACCAGCACACACGAGACCAGCAGCGCCCGATTGCGACGCGTGTGGACGCGCAACATAGGCCAGACCACCAACACGATCGCGCACGCGCTGAGGGTGCGCCCGACGATACACACGGTCGACGACGCCGCTTCGTAAGCGTCCACCGCGCAGAGCTCGATGAGCCACGCACTCAGCGCACATTCGGCAAACAGATAAACCAGGCAGGCAGCAAGCGGTATGGCCAGGCGGGCGCCGGCCGGATCCTTGGTGAAAAGACTATCGCGCCAGAGTCTGAGCCAGCGCGTCTTTCTGCGTTGTTCGTAACGGCGCAGCAGCATCGCGCCCGATAGTCTGCTCATCTGACCACTGTCTTAACCACTATCGCCCCGGGCGAGCTTACTGTAGGTTAGACGCAGCGCCAAGCAACTTGCCTTTTGAAAGACGCCGGCAGCGTCAAAAAAGCTTGCATGGGGTTGAAAAGAATTCGTTTGACATTCCCGAAAGAAGATTTAAAGTCAGAGCGGGCAGCGCCGTCCGTCATTCTATAAAGCAAACACGCTTTGCCGTGTCGGCACTGGCGTCTCGAAGCACATCCGGACGCGCTCCCTGACAACTACCCGCAGCAACTGTTGGGGCACCAGCCCCTGACCCGCGGTATGTGACGCCGCAAGCCATTGCGAGAAGGTGGGGATGTTCAAGCAAAGCGAGCCTGTCGATCGGCCCATGGCGCAACTGGAGGCGCTGAACCGGCTGATGGCGTTAGCCGAATACAGCCTCGACGGTCGGCTGCAACGAGCCAATGATCTCTATCTCTCCATCCTGGGGCTGCCGCGCCAGGAGGTGCTCGGCAGGCACCGCAACAGCTTCTGCTCGAGAGTGACGGGCGAGTCCGATTTCTGGCCAGGGCTGCTCGCCGGCGAGGCGTGCTCGGTCAAAGAAGAACAGATAGGACGAGACGCCAGAATTTGCTGGCTGCAAGCCACCTATACGCCCGTCTACGATGCATCGGGCAATATCCAACACATTCTCAAGGCCGCCACCGACATTACCGAGCAGGTAAGGCAGGAACAGGCGCAGTACGCGAACGTGCAACGCCTCACGCTTGCCGCGGATGCATCCGACACCGCGGTCATCATGGCCGACAACGACACGCGATTCATCTATGCAAACGCCGGCTTCACGCGCATGTTTGGCTGGAGTGCCGAGGAAGTGATTGGCCGGCATACCGTTGAATTGCTCACTCCGCACCTGGGAAGCGCCTACGCCCAGGCACGCCACAAGCAGTTGCTCAAAGGAGTGTCGTCGCAGCTCGAGGAAATCGTCGTCGGCAAACAGGGTCAGCGCTACTGGGCCAAGATCATCACCAACCCCATCTTCGGCAGTCAGGGCGAGATCACCCATATCGTCACGATGTTCACGGACATCACGCACGCGAAACTGCATGAAGCCTTGCAACAACAGGTTCTCGAGGCCATGGTGCATGAACAGGCGCTCAGTGATGTCCTTGAACTCGTCTGCAAGGAGGTCGAACGTATTGCTCCCGAGATTGCCACTATCATCCTTGAGCTGGACCATGAGGCTGGCCTGCGGACACTGGCCGCGCCGAGCCTGCCTGCCCACTTCTGCCAAGAGTTGCAGAGTACATCGATAGGTTCTGGTTGCGCGTCGGGCCTGGAGCCACCGTTGCCTCAGCAAGGCAGCAGCGTCGCAGGCAATGCCATCGAACTGCTGTGTTCCAACTGCCTGGGCATGGTACTGCCGGAGGGATTTACCGGCTGCGCCGCCACACCCATCCGCAGCAGCGAAAACGCCGTCGTGGGCTATTTCGCGTTTTACTATCGCCATCCACGCAACGCTGCCGCGCAGGCCTTTCATCAAAGCCTGGTCGACGCCTGCACGCACTTGTGTGCGCTCGCGCTGGAGCGCGAGCATGCGCGCGAGCGTATCCGCCAGCTGGCGTTCTACGATGACCTGACGGGTATACCCAACCGCAATCTCCTGCTGGCCAAAGCCGAACAAGCCATCGCCGCGGCCGCGCGCAACAGGACGCCGCTGGCTGTGCTGTTTATCGATCTGGACCGATTCAAGCAGATCAACGACACCCTGGGCCATGTCGCGGGCGACGAGTTGCTGCGTGCCGCGGCCGAGCGCATGCGTGCCAAATTTCGGCCCAACGATCTGATGGGACGGTTGTCTGGCGATGATTTCGTCGTCGTCCTGTCGAATACCGGGACAGACCGTGCCGCCGACGTGGTCGAACATCTGCAAGGCGAACTGGCACGGCCCCTGCGGCTGGCCAACACCGATCTGTCGGTCTCGGCTTGCGTGGGGCTTGCATTGTTTCCCGCCGATGGCCGGGACATGGAGACGCTGCTGCAACGTGCTGACCTGGCCATGCACGAGGCCAAGGCAGCCGGGCGTGGTGGTTTCAGTTTTTTCAGCACGGAGATGAACCGCCTGGCCCAAGAGCGCCTGGCGCTGGAGAACGATTTACGTCATGCCTTGAAAAAAGGCTTGTTGCGCCTGGACTATCAGCCCCAGATCGCGCTGGCCTCCGGCACCCTGTATGGCGTCGAAGCCCTGGCGCGCTGGACGCACCCGACGCTGGGCGACATTCCCCCCTCGCGATTCATCCCCCTGGCAGAAGAGTGTGGCCTGATCGCCGATCTGGGGCTGTGGGCCGTGCGTTCCGCCTGCCGTCAATTAGCCGGGTGGCGCAGCAAGGGTCTGACGGTGCCCGCCGTGTCGGTCAACCTGTCGCCCACGAGCTTTCACAACCCGGAACTGCCGCGCCTGATCTGCGAGACGTTGCGTCGGCATGGGCTGGCACCTGCAGACCTGACGCTGGAGCTGACCGAAAGCATCCTGCTGGACACCCACCCCAGCACCATGCAAACCATCAGTCAGGTGCATGCCTTGGGCATACGGCTGTCGATGGACGACTTTGGTACCGGTTACTCCAGCCTGAGCTATCTGCGGCGCCTGCCGGTATCCGAACTCAAGTTGGACCGCAGTTTCGTGGCCGACCTCGATCACGATGCGGCGGCCAGCGCGCTGAGTGCGGCCATTCTCGGCATAGGCGAGAGCCTGCACCTGACCGTCGTGGCCGAAGGTGTGGAGACCAGCAGGCAGAACGCCCTGCTGCATCAGCAAGGGTATCCGGTGGCGCAGGGACACCTTTTTTCTCGCCCCCTGCCGGCCAGTGAGCTCGAGGCGTGGTTCGCTCGCGACCTCCCCTCGGTACTGCCATTGCCGCGGACTGGCCGCTAGCCCGACGGCGTCCGTAGAATGTGGCCCCGCTTGTCCGGAAGTCGTCATGCGCCAGGATTGCCAGACCTATCGAGAGTTGTTTCTCGCCGATGTCCCGTTGCTGGACGTGCGCGCGCCCATTGAGTTCGCCAAAGGCGCTTTTCCCGGCGCGGTCAATCTCCCGCTGATGGACGATAGGCAGCGCGAAATGGTCGGAACCTGCTACAAGCAACACGGCCAGCAGGCCGCCATCGCGCTTGGCCACCGGCTGGTCAGCGGGGCGCTCAAGCAAGCGCGTATTCAAGCGTGGTTGACATTCGCCCAGGCGCATCCCGACGGCTATCTTTATTGTTTTCGCGGCGGACTGCGCTCGCAGATCGTGCAGAGCTGGCTCAGCAGCGAGGCAGGTGTGGCGTATCCCCGGGTGGCCAGCGGCTACAAAGCCATGCGAGGTTTTCTGCTTGCCACCCTGCAAAGCGCCCTGCATGAATGCCGCGTTATGGTTCTCGGAGGCATGACCGGCACTGGCAAAACTGATGTCCTGCGCACGCTTGCCTACGCACTCGACCTCGAGCACCATGCCTGCCATCGGGGCTCGAGCTTCGGCAAACGGGTTCAGCCCCAGCCGGTGCAGGTCGGCTTTGACAACGCCCTGGCCATAGACGTGCTGCGCAAGCGCCATCTGGGCCACGAAACCTTCCTGGTCGAAGACGAAGGGCAAGCCATCGGAAGCTGCAGTTTGCCCCCAGACCTGTACCGCCTGATGCAGGTCAGCCCCCTGGTCTGGCTCGAAGACAGTCTGACCCATCGCGTCGAGCGCATCCTGCGCGACTACGTCATCGATCTCTGCGCCGATTTCGTGCAGCGCGACGGTCAAGAGCAAGGCTATATCGCCTTTGCCCAGCGTCTGCAAGACAGCCTGGCCGCCATTCGCAAGCGCTTGGGAGGCCTGCGCTATCAGCAAATCGCCGCTTTGATGAATGCTGCACTGACTCGGCAGGCCGCCAGCGGTGACATTCAAGCGCATCGGGCCTGGATTACCGCGTTGCTGACCCAGTACTACGATCCCATGTACAGCTATCAACGCAAGGCCAAGCAGGACCGCATCGTTTTTGCCGGTGACGAGCGCGCGGTCCTGGACTATCTGGCACACGACAGGTCGCGGCAGCGCTGAGCCTGCTGGCGCGCGTACCCACGCCTGGCCGCAGCGCAGGCGAGTCCGGTTACTGGTAAACCCCAATACTTTCCAGATCCAATCCGCCTACACTTATTTGTACGAACAAATGATCAATACATACAAATAAGTGAGGAGGATGTTTCATGCAGTCAGCTATCGAAGTCGGCCCTCAACGTTACCGGGCTTCCTACGGCCGTTATCTCGAAGAGTTCCAGCCTGGCGACGTGTATGAACATCGCCCGGGCCGCACCATCACGGACAACGACAACATCCAGTTCTCGTTGATGACCATGAACGCCCATCCCATGCATTGCGATGCGAACTACGCGGCCAAAAGCGAGTTCGGCCGCCTGCTGGTCAACAGCGGATTATCGCTGGCGGTGGTGCTGGGCATGACCGTCAACGACGTCAGCGCCAAGGCCGTGGCCAATCTGGGCTGGAAGGAAATCAAGCTTACCGCGCCGGTGTTCGGCGGAGACACCTTGTATGCCGAGTCTGAAGTGCTGGAGGTGCGGCCATCCAAAAGCCGTCCCACTCAGGGCATCGTCACCACGCGCACACGCGCCTTCAATCAGAACGGGGTGATGGTCATGGAGTTTTTGCGTATGTCGCTCGTTCCCAAACGCGGGCATGGCGTCGACGACCAAATCTAAAAAAGCACAAGAGGAGACAAGCAATGAGATTACTTTCCCCCCCCTGGCACGTCGCCCTGGCGCTTGTTGCCGCCTGCGCAGCCAGCCTGCCGGCGCAGGCTGAGTACCCTGAGCGCCCGATACGCATGATCGTGGGTTTTCCGCCCGGGCAAGCAACAGACATCGTCGCCCGTATTGCTGCCAAACAGATTCAGGATGCGCTGGGTAAACCCGTCATCGTCGAGAACAAACCCGGCGCGGCGGGCAGCATCGGCTCTGATCTGGTCGCCAAGGCCGATCCGGACGGATACACCCTGGTGGTGGGCTCCAGCGGCACCATGGCGATCAATCCCAGCCTGTACTCGCATCTGCCCTACCATCCGCTCAAGGACTTCGAGCCCATCTCGCTGCTTTCGGTCGTACCCTTGTTCCTGGTGGTCAATCCGTCCGTCAAGGCCGAGACGGCCGCCGACTTTGTCAAACTCGCCAAAGCTTCGCCAGGCAAACTCAATTACGGTTCGGGCGGCAGCGGCGTGACCAGCCACCTCACCATGGAGTTGCTCAAGTACGAGCAAGGCATGGACTTGGTACATGTGCCCTATAAAGGCAGCCCCGCAGCGGCCACCGACCTCATCGGCGGCCAGGTCAGCGCCATGATCGACACCGGTGCCGTCCTTCTGCCCTATGCGCGCAACGGCAAACTGCGCGTGCTGGCCGTCGCCAGCGAAAAACGCAATCCCGCCGCGCCCGAGATCCCGACCATGGAAGAAGCGGGCCTGGGCCATTTCGTGGCGCCCGCCTGGGTCGGTCTGGCCACCCCCAAAGGCACTCCCCAGCCCGTCATCGACAAGATCTATCAGGCCTTGGCCAAGAACTGGACCACAGCGCCGGAAGTCGGGCGCGTGCTCAACGGTCTGGGCGCGGAGGCCGTGGTGATGCCGCCGGCGGAGTTTCGCAGCTATATCCAATCCGAAATCGACAAGTGGGCCATCGCGGTGAACCTCGCTGGCGCCAAGGTGGACTGATCCTGATGACGACATCCGACACGACGACGCGCCTGTCGGCGCAACTGGCGCACCATGCCGTGCACGCCGATATCGACCACATTCCGGCCGAGGTCCGCCTGCGCGCCACCCATCTCATGCTCGACGCCCTGGGCATCGCGCTGGCTTCGACGCAATGGGACTTCGCACGCCAGACCCTGGCCGGTCTGCGCGAACTGGCCGGCCCCGGCGGCGACCAACCCGTCATTGGCCATGGCCAGAAACTGCCCATGCGCGACGCGGTCATCATGAACGCCCTGCTCGTTCACGGGCTGGACTATGACGACACGCACCCCAGCGGGGTCATTCATGCCACGACCTCCGTGCTTCCCGCCGTATTGGGGCTGTCCACGCGCCTGAATGCGTCGGGCCGGGACCTGCTCAATGCCTATGTCCTCGGCATGGAAACAGCCACTCGCCTGGGCGCGGCCGCCAAGGGCGGTTTCCACCAGGTCGGGTTTCATCCGACCGGGTTGATAGGCGCGTTCGGCTGCACGCTGGCGGCAGCCCGGCTGCTGCGCCTGGACACCGCACGCACCATCGACGCGCAGGGTATCGCGCTGTCGGTCGCCTCCGGCAGCCTGGAATGCCTGGAGGATGGCGCCTGGACCAAACGGCTGCATCCCGGTTGGGCCGCCGCGGCCGGCATCACGGCGGCCACCCTGGCCAAACATGGCTTCGTGGGGCCAGGCGCGGCGTATGAGGGCCGTTTCGGTCTGTACCCCAGCCACCTCGGCGCACTGTACGAGAAGTGCGATCTGGGCATGGTCACGGCAGGCCTGGGCGAAGTCTGGGAAACGCTGAATGTCGCCATCAAACCGGTGCCCGCCTGCCACTTCACGCATGCCTTCGCCGATGCGGCCGGGCTGTTGTCCAAAACCTGGGATGGCGCGCCGATCCGGCGCATCGTGGCCAAGGTGCCGCCCGGCGCCATGAAAGCCGTCTGCGAACCGCGCGACAAGAAACTGCGGCCCTCCAATGCCTACGAGGCGCAGTTCAGCGTGCCCTACTCCGTGGCGACCGGCCTGCGCTTCGGGCGATTCACGCTCGATGCGCTCGATCCGGCAGCCTGGCAGGATCCGCAACCCCTGCAGTTGGCCGCGCTGGTGGAGTGCGTGCCCGATCCGCAGGCGGACTTTCCGCGCTACTTCGGTGGCGAGGTCCATATCGAATTGACCGATGGCCGCGTGCTCTCGCATGCCGAACCCATCAACCGGGGCGCGCCGGGCCGCCCGATCACCAATGAAGACATCGTCGTGAAGTTCTATGAGAACGCCTCGCGCGCGGTCGACCGCAAGCATGCCGATCGTGTGCTCAACGCTGTCCTGAACATCGAACACGGCAGCGCCGCCGCGCTGTCCGAACTGTTGGGCGTGCAAGCCCGTATGGAGAATCGTCAATGACGTCGCAATCGCTGGCCCCCCAACAGGACGCGGAGCAGGAGGGCCTGATCCTGGACATGCTGGATCGCTTTCTGGCGGTTGAGGTCAAGCCGCATGTCCAACGTCTCGAACACGACGATATCTACCCCGAAGAGATCGTCGAGAAGATGAAGGAAATGGGCCTGTTCGGCTGCATCATCGATCCTGAGTATGGCGGGCTGGGCCTGTCGACGACGACCTATGCCAAGATCATCGAACGCATGTCAGCGGTATGGATGTCCATCTCGGGCATCATCAATTCGCATCTCATCATGGCGATGGCCGTGCAGCGGTCCGGCACGCCGGCCCAGAAGCAGGAGTTCCTGCCCCGCTTTGCCACCGGTGAGCTGCGCGGCGGCGTCGGGCTGACCGAACCCGACGCCGGCACCGACCTGCAGGCCATCCGCACGGTGGCGCGCCGTGAAGGCGACACCTACGTGGTCAATGGCAGCAAAATGTGGATCACCAATAGCATGTATGGCAACTGCCTGGCGCTGCTGGTCAAGACCGATCCGCAGGCCGAGCCGCGCCACAAAGGCATGAGCCTGCTCATCGCCGAGAAAGGCCCCGGCTTCATTGTCAGCAAGAAGTTGGAGAAGCTCGGCTACAAAGGCATCGACACCTGCGCATTGACGTTCGAAGACTATCGCGTGCCCGCCGATCGCCTGGTCGGCGGCATCGAAGGCAAGGGCCTGCAACAGGTCCTCGGCGGCCTGGAGCTCGGCCGCATCAATGTGGCCGCACGGGGCCTGGGCGTGGCGCAGGTGGCGCTGGACGAAGCCGTGGCCTATGCGCAGGTCAGAAAGACCTTCGGCAAGCCCATCGCCGAGCATCAGGCCATCCAGCTGAAACTGGGCGAGATGGCCACCCGAACCCAGGCCGCGCGACTGCTCGTGTATGCGGCGGCCGCCGCGTTTGACCGCGGCGAGCGCTGCGACATGGAGGCCGGCATGGCCAAATACTTCGCTACCGAGGCCGGACAGGAAAACGCGCTTGAAGCCATGCGCATCTTCGGCGGCTATGGCTACTCCAAGGAATACAACGTCGAGCGTCTGTACCGTGACGCGCCGCTGCTGCTCATCGGTGAAGGCACCAACGAACTGCAACGCATCATCATCGCCAAGCAATTGATCGAAAGGAACCCGGCATGAGCGCCGCCAGCGAACCCTCGTCTTTCCTGCCGCAGGCAGGCCTGCCCCTGGCCGGTCTGCGCATCATCGCCGTCGAGCAGTACGGCGCCGGCCCTTTCGGCACCCAGCATCTGGCTGATCTGGGCGCCGAAGTCATCAAGATCGAGAACCCGCGCGATGGCGGCGATGTGGGCCGCTCGGTCGGCCCGTACTATTTCGGGCCAGGGGACAGCCATTTTTACCAGTCCTTCAATCGCAACAAGAAAAGCATCACCCTGGACCTCAAGCTGCCCGAAGGCAAGAAGGTGCTGCGCGAGCTGGCCGCCGGTGCTGACGTGGTGTTCAACAACCTGCGCGGCGATCTACCGGGCAAGCTGGGGCTGACCTATGAACAGCTCAAAGACGTGAATCCGCAACTGGTCTGCGGCCATCTGTCGGCCTATGGCCGCAGCGGTTCGCGCGCGGCCTGGCCCAGCTACGACTATCTCATGCAGGCCGAGGCGGGCTATCTCTCCCTGACCGGTGAACCGGACGGCCCCCCGGCGCGCATGGGCCTGTCCATCATCGATCTGATGACGGGCACCACGGCCGCCATGGGGCTGCTGGCCGGTGTCCTGGGCGCGCGTGCCAGCGGCCAGGGACGCGACATCGACGTCAGTCTGTTCGACGTCGCACTGCACAACCTGGCCTATGTGGCGACCTGGTACCTGAATGCCGGCAAAGCCATCGGCCGCGAACCGCGCTCCGGCCATCCCTCGCTGACCCCGAGCCAGTTGTACAAAACCCGCGATGGGTGGATTTTTCTCATGTGCAACAAGGAAAAATTCTTCGGCGTACTGGCCGAGTGCATCGGCAAACCGGAATGGATCTCGGCGCCGCACTACAAGACATTCAAGGACCGTCTGGCCAATCGCGAGCGCCTGACCGAGGAGCTTGACGCCGTCCTGCAACAGGAGGACACCGCGGAGTGGATGCGCCGCTTCGCAGGCAAGGTTCCTGCGGCTCCGGTCTATGACGTGCAGCAGGCGCTCGACAGCGACTTTGTCAGAGAGCAAGAGCGGGTGTTGGACTTCGCGCATCCCGAAGGCGATGTTCGCATGGTCGCCTCGCCCGTGCGCGCCGGCCCTCACCCTGTGAATCCGGCGCCGTCCATGGGGGCTCATACTGACGAACTTCTGCGGGAACTCGGCTACGATGCGGAGAATATCGATCAGCTTCGCCAACGCTCTGTAATATGACCTCCGACGCCGCTCCCGCCTCTCTTTTCGCACCTAACCCGGCGCTGAAGACCAGCCAACCGCGCTATATGCAGCTGGCGCAAACGCTGCTGAGCGAGATCGAGAGCGGCCAGTACCCCGTCG
Source organism: Bordetella holmesii (assembly GCF_020735985.1). NCBI lineage: Bacteria > Pseudomonadati > Pseudomonadota > Betaproteobacteria > Burkholderiales > Alcaligenaceae > Bordetella > Bordetella holmesii. Next base: position 947,411 of record NZ_CP085973.1, on the reverse strand, counting down.
GTTCGCAATTGCCCACCGAGTACGTGCTGTGCGAGCAGTTCGGCGTGAGCCGCTCGACGGCCCGCGAGGCGGTCAAGCGGCTGGTGGAGCTAGGTCTGGTGGTGCGTCAGCCGCGCATCGGCACGACGGTCTGCGCACGGACCGTATCGTCCGGCTACCGGCAAAGCGTGGCCGATGTCAGCGATCTCTACCAATATGCATCGGAGACCACCCTGGTCATCGAGGCGCGCGAGACGGTGGAGATCGACGCGGAGCGCGCGCGCGCGCTGCACGCCACCGCTGGCGAGACCTGGCTGCATCTGCGTGGCCGGCGACATGCCGGCAATCCGCAAGAGCCTATCTGCACGACCGAAATCTGGATACATCCGGCGTTTCGCTCCATCCAAGGCATGCATGGCCCACTCAAGGGCGCCGTGCATGCGCAGATCGAGCAGCATTTCGGCGAAGTGATCGCCGCCGTGGAACAGGAGATCCGCGCCATCGTGCTCACCAATGCCGACGCGCTCGCCCTCAATGCCCAGCCGCACACCGCCGCCCTGCTGGTCACCCGCAAATATCGCAACCGGCGCAACCAGCTCGTCGAGTTGGCCACCAGCATCCACCCGGCCGACCGCTTCAGTTACAGCACCATCCTGCGCCGCGAATGGGGCGTGGGCATGAAGGATCGCTGACTCATGACAGATCGCAGTTTTCTTTTCGTGCCGGGAGATCGTCCCGAGCGCTTCGACAAAACCGTGCATAGCGGCGCGCACCAGGTCATCATCGACCTCGAAGACGCGGTCACTCCGCAACGCAAGGATGCCGCGCGCGAGGCGGTGGGCATGTGGCTGCGCGACACGGCTGCCCGGGTTTGCCTGCGCATCAATCCGGCGGACACCCCCTGGCATGAGGCCGACCGCGCCTTGCTGGCCTGGCCGGCAGTCAGCCGCGTAATGCTACCCAAAGCCCAGGCGCGCTCGGACCTGGAAAGCCTCGCTCGCCTGCTCAGCGGCCAAACAGCGCATCCTCCCGCTGGTCGAATCCGTAGCTGGATGGTTCAACCTGGCCGAGCTGGCGGCTGCCCCGCGCGTCGAGCGGCTGGCCTTTGGCTCTTTTGATTTCATGGCCGACTCGGGCATACAGGGCGACGGCCCGGAACTCGACGCGGTGCGAACCCACTTGGTATTGCATTCGCGTCATGCCGGCCTGCTGCCGCCCATCGATGGGGTATCGCTGGCCACCGATGATGCCGTCCGCCTGGAAGATGAGGTGCGACGCTCCAAACGTTGGGGCATGGGCGCCAAACTCTGCATTCACCCCAAGCAGGTCGAGGTGGTCAATCAGGGCTTTGCGCCCAGCGAAGCCGAAGTGACCTGGGCGCGGTGGCCGTCGACGGCAAGCTGGTTGACAAGCCCATCGCCAAGCTGGCGCAAGCCATCGTGGATGAAGCCCAGGCGGCGGCTGTGCCCAGGCCGCAGGATGCGGCCCGGCCCACAGGACTCACCACTGGTATTTGAATCCCACCATCGCTCCGATGCCCGACCCCTTGCCGCTGTCTATGGGAAAGTTGTAGTCGATGGAGGTATAAAGGCTGGTGCTCTTGCCGACCTGGCCCGTGATGCCCGCGCCGACCTGCGCCCAACTGCCCCCCAGCTTGGTTTTGAGCAGCACCGGGTTCTGGCCGTCGAGAGTATTGAACTCGGTTTTCGCCTTCGCGCCGAAGTCCTGCCACAGATTGGCCCGGGCAAACGCGCTCAGATTGCGGTCAGGGCGCGAGGACAGATCCATGCTCAACTTACCACCGACCCGGCCATACAGCGCATTGCTCGGCCGGTAATCCACGCTCCCGAAGCTGTCACTGCCTCCCGTCAAGGACACATGCTGATAAATCAGCTGCGCCTGCGGAATGAAGGAGAATTTTTCGCTCAAGGCAATCGGATAACCGGTTTCCAGCGAGCCTACATAGCCCCAGCCGTCGGAGCGCAGGCGCTCGCCATCATCGGACTTGGCTTTGATCCTGCCATACCGGGTAGCCTGCGCAACCACATCGACATACCAGCCGGTACTGGCGCGGCGCGTGAAGTAGGCGCCTGCGGAGTACGCGTCCATATCGACGCGGCCGACACGGCCGCCATTGGCCTGATCGACCTTGGCCTGTGCCTGCCCCGCCCCGAAATAAACGCCTGCGATATTGCCCGCGTTGTTGTCATCCAGGCTGCGGTACAAATCCACCCCGGTCTGAAATCCGCTCAAGGTGTAATGGTAGGCGGGTCCTTTGCTGGCGAAAGCTTCGAGCCTGTCCGCAAAACCTGAACCGGCAAAATCCGTGTTGCCTCTCTGACCGAACAGCCTGCCCCATACGGCTTTGCCTGCTCCCGCGTCACCACAATTTGTGGTCATGGCGTCGACGTAGGCGCCGGATCGGTCATCGCAAGTACCCAGCATGGCCAGCCCAAAGCGGCTGGCCAAGCCCGGAGAGCTCATATACACCGGCACTTCCGGCCGATAGGGGTCTGTCGGGATAACCGGGTCGACCGGATCGACCGGAACATCCAGCGAAGAGCGCAGATACCAGTTGCCATTGGCATCCCGCACGCCATGCTGAACCAATTGGTACTCATAAGCGCCTGCCTTGACGGCCGACCCGAGGACAAAGGCGTCCACCGCCGATGCGGCCGCTCCCCCGGTCACATGCACGAGTTCGATGCCGTCGTTCGCTGTCAGCGCACCTAGTCCACCCGCATTGCTGACGAACACTCGCGTAGCGCCGCCCGAGTCGACCGTCACGCTGCCGGCCACGACTTTATCGGCCACGGAGCTGTCGTTGCCCAGCGCCACTCGGGTCAGCAACGACCCGCCATTGGACGCATAGTTGTTGCTTACGGTCAGCACGGTGCCAGGCGCGCCGCCCAGATCCACCACCCCGGCGTTGTTCATGCCGCCCACCGTCTGGGGCAGGCCCAGGAGCTTCATCATGCCGGCCGCCCCCACCGTGACGGCTGAGTTGGGACTGAATACGTTGGCCGCGCCAGCCGCCAACACGCCCTGCTTGATCTGCCTGGCTTCTCGATAGGTATTGGCCCCCGATAGCATGGTAGTGCCTGCGCCATCCTGGGTCACGCCGCCACTGCCGGAGATCACGCCGGCAAACGTGATGTCATCGGCACGGTTAAAGGCCAGGGTCCCGCTATTGGCCACATTGCCGATAATGGAACCCGTGGTGCCGCCATTGCCCAGTTGCAGCCGGCTGGCCGCGCCTATCGTGGTGCCTCCGGTATAGGTCATGTCCTTCAGAAAGGTCACATCCGCCTTATCCATCACCTGTACCTGTCCGGCACCGGCGATCATCAGCGTGGTCGCCCCATTCTGAAAACCGGTAACGGCCGAACTGGTGCGTTGCGACAGATCGCCAAACACCAGTCGATCCGCCGCGGTCACCAGATTGACGCCAATCCCGGCCACGCCCTGAGTTCCCACGGCCGTATCCAGGGCGTCGGCCGTATTGAGCACGACCGTGGATCCGCCCGTGACCGTCACCGAACCGGCAAATCCACTCTGCTGGCCGTCGATGGCCAACACCGAAGGATCGATGACCAATTGCCCAGGCCCAAACAGCGTATTGCTGGCCAGATAGCCGCCAGACGTGTCACCGGCCTGGCGCTGAGCATCCGTGACGGTCAAGGTCGCGCCATCGAGATGGACCGCCGAACCCGCCGACGTCGTCAACTTGCCCACACTTTGGTTGTAGCCCGCCAAGTCCGCGATGGCGCCGCCTTGCACCAACAGCTCGGCGGTCTTGCCAAGCACATTGGGGTTGGCCATGAGCAGCGTGCCCGTGCGTACATCGGTCACGCCGGTGTAATCGTTGTGCGTGCCGGACAATGAAATGACGTTAAAACGCCCGGACAGGGCGTCCACCGCGAGGTCGCCCACCCCGGTCACCTTGACGTCCAGATTGTTGACCAAGCCCGAGGCGCCCGACAGGTTCAGCAGCAGCGCATCGGCGCCCGTCCCTATCAGATTCAACTGGGTCAAGCCATAACCGGCGTAGAGCCCGTCATCTTGCCGGCCGGTGTGCAAACGATAGTCGTAGGTCGCCTCCGCAGCCAGCACGCCCCCCTGTAAGAGATTGGCCACTTGCGCATCGGTGATGACATTGCTGCTCTGGTCGACCAAGACCAGGTTCGCCCCTGTGCCACTTAAGGAGCCCAGGCTATTGACGAGCTTGATATCGACCCCACCGATACCTTTTTGCTGGTCGAACAAATGTGCGGTGCCGGGGGCCGTCGGGGTGTAGTTCTTGATATCGACACCAGGTGGCAACACGATGCCCACATTACCCACGCGACCGGCATGCAGCAAACCACTGGTGTCGATCGTGCTATTGGAAACGGAGGCGGAAGGTGTGGTGACATCGAAGTTGAGTGTGCCGCCATCGATGATCAATCCGCCAATCGCTTGGGACCCCTGCCCCACGTCGGTCGTGTTGCCGGCCTGCAGCACCAGGGTGGCGTTGGTCAGCGCGGCGGTATTGGCGTTGGCGCCGGAGGCGTCGCCGAGCTCAAACCGGTTCTGGCCTAACTTCACCGCACCGGCATAAGCCGAGCCCACGCCTGCGCCGAAACTGAAACTCTGCCCGCCATTGCTAGCCTGCAATGTGCCCGTTCCAGTCAGCACGTTGGTGAAGACCAAGGCACCGGTGGTGTTGAGCGTCAGCAACCCATTGCGGTCGATGAATATGCCTCCCGTACCCAGGTTCTGGGTACTCGTGGTCGCGGCCGCATCCACGGCGAGTTCACCGCCGTATACATTGACTCTCCCTTGATAATTGGCGTTGCCCCCCGTCAAGGTGGTCTTCCCGGCGTAATTACTGACGCTTTGCGTGCCCGCCGCACTACTGTTGAGCGCCGGAGAGAAGACATAATTGGCGGACGTGTGGTTGAAATTCAACTCAGCCGTGCCCGGACCAAAGACCACGGACGGCCCGTCCACGGTGCCCGGCGCGACGGGCGCCTGCCCTGCCGCGGAGCCGATATTCACCACCCCCTTGCCGGCCCCCGGGCCCAAGGAAATATCGGAGGTCACGGTGGCCTTGCCGCCATTTTGCAGCGTCAGTGTGCCCTGCCCGTTGCCGCCAAAATAAAGTATCCCGTTAACCCGCCATTCGGAACCCGCCCCGGAAACCAGGGCGCTCCCGACGGCATTGGTCGCACTGCCCACCGTACCGCCATCAATCGTAAACACTCCCCCGTTGGTGATACGCAGCGTGCCTGTGGATCCGCCCTGTGAGCCGATGATGGCCCGCGCTCCGGAGGCACGTCCGCCATCGAGGGTGAGAACACCCTGCCCGGTATAACCCACGTAATAACTACCGGTGGCGCTGGCCTGGGCGCCGTTCAACGTGAGCGTGCCCGGTCCGCCATACCCCACGTAGATGTCGACACTACTGGTTATCCTCGAGCGGTCGTTGGCGGTGACATCGCCCTTGCTGCCCTGTCCGCCGATGACGATGCCATCGGCACTGGTCAGCAGCGCATCGTCATTCAGAATGATGGTGCCCGTGCCGCCCGACGACGTCGGGGTGTTGCCGTCGCGGTACTCGCCGCCCACAAAGGTCCACGACGTGTTGACGATGCCATTGTTGTGGACTTCCAGCAGGCCCACGCCGGATCTGCCCACGACGAAGTTGTCCAGACCAACGCTGCCCCGAAACACCCCCCCGTTGACGATGACATGTCCGTTGGACCCGGCCTGTTCGCCGATTCTCACCGACCAGTTGGTGCCCGCCTGCACCTGTCCGCTATTGAGGATCAGCGTGCCCTTACCCGTGCTGCCCACATTCAGGTACTGATTGGATATCAGCGATCCGCCATTGATCGTCACAAGGCCGTTGCCATTTCCGCCCAGCCCGATGTCGATGACGTTGTAATACCCTGCGGACACGGTCGCATTATTGAGCGTCAGGCTTCCCGTGTTGTTGTCGCCGATCGATAACCCGCCGGTAGTGAGCGTCGCGCCGGTGACCACCAAAGCGCCCGTGCCTCTGGTGCTGCCCAGATTGATGGTGCTGCCCCCATACGTCCCGGAACCGGGAGCCAACACCGCAGTGCCCCCGTTGTCGACCACCACATTGCCGCTGCCATCGGGCGGGCCGACCGGCGTCCAGTTTCCTGGCGTCATCCAGTCGCCTGACCCGGGCAGGTCCCAAGTAAAGGCAGCGGCGAACGCTTCGGTTCTTGCAATGATGAGGGGGCTGGAGACCAGCGCCGCTATTAAGGCTCTGCGGGCAGGAGTAAATCGGCCTAGACTGGAACGCATAACTCACCTCCGTGGTTACCGCCTGTACAGCCATTGTGTGTGAGACAACCAAAATTTCTTTGACGCTGCCGCTTGCGTTAACCACTCAACTGCCATGAGGTTGTCGTGGCACTGCCAGTATCCGTTAGCAACGCGCTGAGCGATTTAGCCTAGCAGTTAACCCGCGATGAGAGCTACTATTATTTATATGTTGCAAAATCGGCACATACCGAATAATAAATAGCAACTGATACAGATATTACGCATGACGCTGCGCCTGCCCCGCGCATTTTTCGCGGCAGGAGGCAGGCAGGCTCAGGTATCCACGGAAGCAGCACCGCGCCTTGGCCGCCGCGACACCGCAAAGTGCCTGGCGCCCGCCCATATGGTATGGATGCGCAAATACCTGCGCTCAGTCGCACCTCAACGGACTACAGCGGCCGCCTGAACAGAAGCGGTTTCTGCCCAAGCGGCCCTACCGTGACCGCACCTGAAGTGGCCGCAGCCTTATGCCAGCGGAGGTATTGTTTTGATGGCCTGCTGGCTAGAAGGTAGCCCGCAGCGCCAGGCGGAACGTGCGCGGCTGGCCCTGGAAACTCCAGTAATTCGGATTACCAACGGATTGGTAGTATTCCCTGTCGAACAGGTTATCTACGTTGAACTGCACCGTCAGGTTCTTATTGACCTCATAGATCGCGTGCAATCCAATCAGGGCATAAGGCGACTGCGAAATACGATACTCGTCCTCATTGGCGCCGCTGACGTTGTAAATGCCGCTCTGCGCATACACCGAACCGCCAATGCGCAGTTGATTCCAGCGCTGGGGCAAGCGGTAATCGGTGGACACTTTCAACAAATGCCGCGGGTAGGTCGTGGCAAACGCCTGCCCTGACTGCGGGCCCTGGGCATATTTCGACTGTGTGTAGGTATACCCGAAACTCACATGCCAGGCCGGAGTGAGCGCACCGTTGATCTCAAAATCTACGCCCCGATTGCGCACTTTCTCCGCAGCCCTATAGCAATAGAAAACCCCAGGCGGGCACAGATTACTGTTCTCGATCAAGTCCGCCCGGCCTTTCTGGTCCGTTTGGAAAACCGCCAGTGCGGCATTGATCCGTTTCTCCAGAAACTCCCCTTTCAAGCCAACTTCATAATTCTGCCCAGTCATCGGCTTGAGCACTTCATTGTCCACGCCGATGTTTTCCTGCGGTTTGAAGATCTCGGTGTAGCTCGCGTAGGCAGAAATGTCCTCATTCAGATCCTGCACCACACCCGCATAAGGCGTGATTTTTCCGCTCTGCTTATAACGGCTTTCGGTACGCACCGTCGTCTGGGCATATCGGTCGAAATCGAACCAGCTCATGCGCGCGCCGACGACCAAGGTCGTGCCTTGCGCCAGGCTGAAGCGCCCGGCGGTATAAATGCCTTGCTGTTTCTGCGTGATGTTGTAATGCCACATATCCGCATCCAGGCCGGTCGGCGCCGGCGGGTCAAAAGCCCCGAGGTTGTTCATATCAACCAGATAGCGGTAACTGACGTCACGTCCGCCGTGGTAACTGAAGTCGTCCTTGCGCGTCGACGCGCCGATGACCAGCTCGTGCTGACGCCCCAGCAACTGGAAGGGACCCGATGCATAAGCATCCAGCCCCCATTGCGTGTCATCATACTGAAACAAGCGCGGATTCAGGGTGAACAGATCGCCGGTGGTGCGTTGCGTGTAATTGCCCAGAAAATCAGACTTGGCAGACAGCCAGTTGCCAGCCAGCGTCAGTTTCCAGCCATTGTCCAGCTCATGCTTGATATCGGCGAACAGATTGATATTGCGCTTGTCCAGATAGTTCCACCTGCCGACCAGGGAAGTCTTGCGTGTCATCGGGTAGAAGGAACCGTCGGCGCGCGTAGGCAGGCCGGACCAGTCGTAGCCCTGGTTGCGATCCTTCTGGTAGCTCAGGCCCGCGGTGACGGTGGTCGCCGGCGTGACATCGCCTTCCAGAATGCCGTAGAAAAGCTGATTCTCCTTGCCCGCATATGATCGATGAAACTACCCGCATTGGTGTAGGCCATCACGGCGCGGCCACGCAAAGTCTTGGACGCGTTCAAGGGCGAAGAGACATCCAGCATTGTCCGATAATCGTCCCAGGAACCTGCGGAGACGGTCACGATCCCCTGGCTTTCCATGCCAGGCCGCTTGCGGATCAGGTTAATGGCTGCGGCCGGGTTCCCGGCGCCTTCAAGCAAACCCGTGGCGCCGCGCACCACCTCGACCCGATCGTAGATTTCGGTGGTGGGCTTGTTGATGGCATCGAACGAGTAGGCATTGCTGATATTGGTAGCCAAGCCATCGATCTGCAGATTGTCGACCAACTGCCCGCGTGCCTGATAGACCGAGCGCTCCGATCCGTTCTGGATGACCGAAATGCCGGTGGTGGCCTGCAACACATCATCGAGGTTCTGCATGGCCTGGTCATCCATGCGCTGACGCGTCACCACCGTGACCGATTGCGGCGTTTCACGTTGCGACAGCAGCAGGCGGGTCGCACTGCTACTGGCCGGTACCACATAGCTGCCGCTAGAGTCCGTCCGTGCCTGCGCCGAGACGGCAACGGGCGCCAGGGTCGTTGCCTGTACATCCACGCGCCGCAGGGTCAGCGTGCCATCGGCCACTCGCGCAGGCTCCAATCCGCTACCGGCCAAGGCTGCGCGCAACGCCGCGTCGACGGTGTACACGCCGCGCACCGCGGGTGCGTGCAGGCCGCGCACCAACTGCGGGTCATAGGACACGACGATCTTGCCCAGCCGCGCGATTTCCGTCAGCGTGGTGTCCAGGCTCGCGGCAGGCAGTGCAAATGCCAGCGGCGCCGATGACTGGGCATGAACGGGCTGAGACAGGCTGACGGCCGCTAGGGCCACCACCAAGCTCAGGGCGGAAGGAACAGGTAACACGCGCATGAGGATCTCCGATACGTTGCGCACAGCGATATGGAGATATGTGCCGCGAGACCCGAAAAGTGACAGTGGCTTTGAGAAAAACTCAGGCCGCGCGCACGTCGATCACGGTTAGCCAACGCGTATAACGGCTGACGGTGATGGGCAAGGTGTGTTCCAGCGCACTCAGGGCACGATCAGCGTCATCCAAAGGATAAAGTCCGGAGACCGCAAGCGTGGCAGCCTGCGGACTCACCCGCAACAAGCCCGTCCGATAACGTTCCAGCGCCGCGACCACCGTCCCCAAGGGCTGATCGCGCACCTTGAGCCAGCCCTCTTGCCAGGCGGCGGCATATTCCATGGGCTGAGGCCGATCGGCCCAGGTTTGCCCGAAACGCGTGCCCTCGCCGGCGTCCAGCATGACCGGCTCGCCGGCACGCGGCAAGACCTCGATGCGGCTTTGCAAGGCCACCGCCAGGCTGGACTGCCGCTCCAGACGCACCATGCAACTGGCGCCGGCGCTACGCACCTGCCCGTGCGGCGTCAACACCTCAAACAAGGCCAAGGGGTCCTCACGCGGCTGGAGCAGCAGCGCCCCCTCCAACAGCCGTATGCTGTGTTGCCGCCCCGCAAAGGCCAGATCCACCCGGCTGCGTGCGTCCAACGTCAGCATGCTGCCATCCGGCAATGTGAAGGACCGGCGTTCTCCCGTGGCAGTGCCCAGATCGGCCAGCACATTGCCCAAGGGGGTGACGTGATCCGTGGCCCAGGCACCCACTGCCGCGGCGCCCACCAGGCCCGCCGCATTCAGCAGAATCCGGCGCCGAGCGGGACGTTCCAAGGTGCTGCGCAACGCGTGGTACTCGGTTTTCATCACCGACTCCAGGCGCCCGACCGACTGATTCAACCCCTGCTGCAAGCGGCCCCAGGCGCGCTCATGCGCGGGATCCGCGGCACGCCAGACGGCGCAGGCATGCCGGTCAGCATCGGTCGCCTCGCCCGACGTCAGCGTCATCCAGAAAGCAATCGCTCTGTCGCCGGGTTCTGCTGCGGCCTGGTCACGCTTCACGTCGATTCCGCCAGCGCATAGCAGCGCGCCAGCGCCTGCGCGATGTACTGCCGCACCATGCTTACCGACACTCCCAGCGAGGCCGCGATCTCCTTGTGCGTCAAACCATCGAGCTGGCTGTACAGAAAGGCCGCGCGCGCCTTGAAGGACAAGCCATCGAGAATCTGGTCGACCTGCTGCAGTGTCTGCAGCGCGCTGAGTTGCTCCTGAGGGGAAGGCGCGAGAGCCTCCCCCTGCGCAAACAGGCTTTCGAGCCAGGCGGCTTCGAGTTCCCGGCGGCGCCACAACTTCCAGACCAGGCGCTTGGCAATTGTGATGATGAGCGCCCTCGGTTCGCGCACAGAAGCCAGCCGCGGCGTCTGAATCAATTGCACGAAGGTATCGCCGGCGATGTCCTCAGCATCCTCGATGTTGCGCAACCGGGTATAAAGCCTGCCCAACAACCAGGCCCGGTCTTCGGTATGGATGCGAACCAGAAGTTGCTGGTCCGATAAAAGAGTAGACGGCGAAAGCATGGCGGCGCGGACCGATCTTCCATCAGGAATGGGAATCGATCGCATTCTATATCAGACGGGCACGTGCGGGCACGCGCTGCGGCGCGGCGGCGTAAGGCATGGAAGACTGCCCGACGCTAGACCCGCCCCCCCCCCCAGGCACGAATTGACAGGCATGCAACGGCTCGGGACAACCTGCCCGCTCCCGTCATTTATTTCTGGAACGCTCTTGCAAGCGCCGACTCAAGCATTGAAGCAGCCAGGCCCGCCCCTGCTGGCCGAGCTCGAAGCCATCGACAAGGCTCTGCACCCACTCCCTGAACTGCCCATGCAGGACCTGTGCAGCGCCGCGATCCTTGCCCGGGCAATGCCGCGTTACGGTTACAAGCTGCTCCCCCATATCGGCGTGGCAGGCGTGGTAAGCCTCATGAAAAACGGCACTGGACCAGCGGGCATGTTGCGCGCCCTCAACGCCTGCTTGTGTCCGGCACCATGAGCGCGCACGAATTCGCCCTCGCGGCCTTGAATCAGCGCGGTCTGTTTATCGTGCTTGATCTCGCGGGGACGTTTGCTTTTGCGATCAGCGGCGCGGTGGCGGCCCGAAATCGCGGCCTGGATTGGTTTGGCGTCATGGTCATCGCCTTCTCCGTGGCTTGCGGCGGCGGCATCGTGCGTGACCTGTGCATCGGAGCGGTCCCTCCGGCCGGCCTGACAGACTGGCGCAACCTGACCGTGGCCATGGCGGCCGCTGTCATGACGACCGCCGCAGGCTCTCTGGTGGCCCGCTTGGCGCACCCGGTAACCTTATTCGATTCCCTGGGGCTGGGCTAGTTTGCGGTCACGGGAGCGCAGAAAGCGCTGTTCTATGGACACAACGCCGAGGCCGCCGTGTTGCTCGGGGTCCTTACCGCAGTGGGCGGAGGCGTGGTGCGTGACGTGCTGCTAAACCGCGTACCGGTCATTTTCCAACGCGAAATCTACGCCTCTGCCGCATTGGTCGGCGCGCTCATCGAGGTGGTGGGAGAACGCCTTGGATGGATGTCGAGCGCGCGAACCAGGTTCGCGCTGTTTGTTTCGCCCTCCGGTATCTGTCGCTACGCTGCAAATGGAACTTGCCGCGCTGACCTGCTCCCCGTGATTAGTACGAAATCGATGTAGAGTCCGTTCCCAAAGGAATGGCAATGAAGAAACGATTTACGGAAGAGCAAATCATCGGCGTGCTCAAGGAAGCCGATGCAGGTGCCAAGCCCGCAGAGTTGTGCCGCAAGCACGGAATCTCCGAGGCAACGTACTACAACTGGAAGGCGAAGTTCGGTGGCATGACGGTGTCGGACGCTCAGAGGCTCAAGGAGCTGGAGCAGGAGAACAACAAGCTCAAGAAGCTGTTGGCCGAGTCGATGCTGGACAAGGCGGCGCTTCAGGATCTGCTAAGCCGAAAGTAGTCAGCCCGCAGGCCAAACGCGAGGCGGTCAGGACATTAATGACCGAGCGCAGCATGGGTGTTACCCGGGCCTGTGGGCTGGTAGGAATTTCGCGGTCGCTGTTTGCCTACGAGAGCACACGCTCAGGCGATGCTGCGCTGACCGAGCGCATGAAAGAGATGGCAGTGGCGAAACGACGCTACGGCTATCGGAGGATCCATGTGCTCTTACGTCGCGAAGGCTGGCAAGCAAATCACAAGCGAATCTGGCGGCTGTACAGTCTGGCAGGGTTAAGCGTGCGAAAACGAAAGCGTAAGCGAATCGCGGCGACCGAGCGCGTGGTTCGCCTAGCGGCAATCGCGCCGAATCAGAGTTGGTCAATGGACTTTGTGGCCGACGGCCTAGCCTATGGCCGCCGATTCCGCTGTTTGACTATCGTCGATGACTACACTCGCGAATGCCTGGCCATCGAGGTCGATACGTCGTTGCCGGGACTGCGTGTTGCCATGGTGCTGCAACGGCTGGCGGAGATGCGTGGCCTGCCGCGATCTATTACCGTGGACAACGGGCCAGAGTTCGCCGGAAGAGCCTTGGACGCCTGGGCCTACCAAGCAGGCGTAAAGCTGTCGTTTATTCGGCCGGGTAAGCCGGTGGAGAACGCTTATATCGAAAGTTTCAACGGCAAGTTCCGCGACGAATGCCTTAACGAGCACTGGTTCTTGTCCCTGCGACAGGCTAAAAGCTTGATCGAAAACTGGCGAGTCGAGTACAACACCGATCGGCCTCACAGCGCGCTCGGATATTTAACGCCGGCGCAATTCGTGCAGGCTCATCAGAAAGAAGGTCTTTTACCCCTGGGCTCTATGTCGGTGCCGTACTAAATCTGGGGGCAGGTCAGCGCGCCTCCGACTACGGAAAAAACATAGCGACTGATCCCGTCGCCACGTAAAGAGCAATAGCTCGGTTGGCATTCGGTGTTGCGCGCGCGGTGAGATATCCCGCCGTAGAATACCTACAGAGCATCGCCGCACTCAGGGAGCGCGATCATGACCCGCCCAAGTTTGCGCGCAAGCCTTTGGCGACTGGCGCAAGGCCACAGACACGGCGTTCGCGACTCAGACCATCGTTTGTTCCTGAGCGCTGCCCAACCCCTGTCGTCGAGCCGGAACGCTAGCGCGAACCATCGCCACGCCATGGGCCCGACGACAGCTTCACCGCCAAACACGGGAGATCAACATGAGCCAGAAAGTTCTAATCACCGCAGCCGCATCCGGCATCGGGCTTGAAATTGCCCGGGCTTACGTCGCGGCGGGCGCCACCGTCTTCATCACCGACATCAATCAGCAGGCGATCGACGCTGCCCAACGGGAAGTCCCCGGCCTGCTGGCAACGCTGTGCGACAACGCCAAACTCGCCGACATCGAGAAAATGATCCCGGCTGCCATCAAGGCCCTGGGAGGCCTGGATGTGCTCGTCAACAACGCGGGCATCGCCGGGCCGACCGCGACGGTCGAAGACGTAGACCCCGCTAAATGGGAGCAAGTCATTGCCGTGGATCTGATCGGCACCTTCAATGTCACCCGCTTGGCCATCCCGCACCTCAAACAGCAGCCAACGGCCAGCATCCTCATCATGTCGTCGTTGGGAGGGTGATTCGGTTACCCCAACCGCAGCCCTTACGGCGTGGCCAAGGCCGGCCTGATCTCCCTTGCGCAGACACTGGCCATCGAACTGGGCAACGACAACATCCGCGTCAACGCCATCGCTCCCGGCGCCGTGGGAGGCCAGCGCATCGAAAATGTGCTGCAAGGCCGGGCAAGCGCCAATGGCAAAACGGTCGAAGACGAACGTGCCTCCATGCTCAGCATCCAGTCGATCAAAAGCTTTGTCGACCCCAAAGACATCGCCGCGCTCTGCGTCTTTTTGAGTTCCGACGCAGGCAAGTCCATCACCGGGCAGGTGATTCCCATCGATAACGGCGCACTCAAAGCCGCGTAAATGCGCCAAGGCGCCGCCCAGAAGGCGGGCAACAAAAAACCCGCGTCTCTAAGAGAATCGCGGGTTTTTGCAATTGCGTACTGCTAAGTATTCTTGGTGCCGACGGCGAGACTCGAACTCGCACAGCTTTCGCCACTACCCCCTCAAGATAGCGTGTCTACCAATTTCACCACGTCGGCCAAAACTTCCGTCCTGGCTCGCAAACAAAATACATTCACGTCCTAGGAAGTCGGGCATTCTAGCACGGTTTTTTTAGCTCGCAAAACAGCAAGCCCCAGACCGTCTGCGCTGCCTATTGGATCAGCCTGCCGCCATCGACCACAAGCTCAGCACCAGTGATCATACGGGCATCCGAGGAGCCCAGAAAGGCTACGGATGCAGCGACGTCCTCTGCCGTGACGATGGTCTGCATAGGATTCATGGCCCGAACCGCCGCCCGCGCCGCCTCTTGTCCGCCGAACTGCGCGGCCAGCTTCTCGGCGATGAGCGCCGTCCATACATACCCCGGGTGCACGACATTGACACGGATGCGGTAGCCCGCCCGGGCAGCACTCAACGCAGCCTGTTGCGTGAGATTGCGCAACGCGCTCTTGCTCGTGCCATAAGCGCCGCCCGTCGCCGAACCCACAAAACCGGCGATGGACCCCATGTTGACGATGGCTCCCCCGTCGGGCTGCTGTTTCATGACGCGCATGGCAGCCTGCACCCCATGAAAAACACCGTCCACATTGATCGCGAACAGGCGTTCCCACTCCGCAACATCGATGTCCTCGAAACTGACCGACTCCGAAGAAACGCCCCCCGCATTGTTGACCACCACATCAAGGCGGCCGTGAAGGTCGAGCACCGCCTGCAGGGCATCTGCCCAACTCCCGGGCTTGGTGACGTCCAGCGGCACCCTATGGAGAGGGTCGTCGCCCGCGCGTCGCTCTCCAGAACGCACGGCAATATCGCCCAATACGACCGAGGCCCCCTCGTCGGCCAACCGCCGGGCGATGGCCTGCCCCATATCGCCCAGGCCTCCCGAAATGAATACTACCTTCCCTTCGTAACGCTGCATGCTCAATCCTTATTGGGCCGACATTCCGGCTTCTTTCATGATGGGTGTCCAGCGGCTGATTTCGCTATCGATATAAGCAGCGAACTCATCCGGCGACGAGGTTTTGACAAGCACCCCTTGCCCGGTGAACTTGGCGGCCACCTCGGGATCGGTAATGGCGGCGACGATGGCATCGTGCAGTTTGGCCACGACCGGCTCAGGCGTTCCCGCCTTGACGGCCACTCCCCACCAGAACGTCGGCACGATAGAGGCGTAGCCCAGTTCTTTCAACGTGGGGACCTCCGGAAAGAGTGCGGAACGCGCCTCCGACCCGATGGCCAGGGCCCTCAGCTTGCCTGCCTTGGCATATACGCCCGACGTCGGAATAGCGTCGTACATGAAATCCACCTGACCGCTGATGACATCGGCCAACCCCGGCGTGGAGCCGCGGTAGGCCACGTGCGTCATGGGAGCACCGATCTTGGCTGACAACAGCGTACCGAACAACTGCCCACCCGTCCCCACGCCCTGCGAGGCATAAGCCAGCGTCTGCTTGCCTGCCGCGTCCACCAGGGCGGGAAAGTCGTGATACGACCGATTGTTGGGCACCACCACGAGGGCGGGAGACTCGATCAGTTGCGTGACAGGTCGCAGGTCGCGACGCGGGTCATAACTGAGCTTGGAAAACAGGCCCATATTGGTCGCCAAAGAGGGCACGTCACCGAAAAAATCTGATAACCATCGGCGGGCGATTGCTTGAGATAGTTCATCGCGATCTGCGCGGCTCCCCCTGGCCGATTCTCGACTACCACGGGCTGCCTCAGGCTTTTGGCCATCCTGGCCCCCACCTCGCGCGCGAGTTGATCCGTCAGGCCTCCGGCGGCGTAAGGCACTACCGCGGTAATCGGTTTGGACGGAAACACTTCGGCATGACAGGCCGAACCCAGTGTCAGAGCCAAAAGCGCACCCAACCAGACAGGTTTCATTTTCATTGTCTTCTCCAATTTTTTGTCGTGTGTAGGACTTATTCTGTGGCGACCGTATTGCGCAGTACGCCGATGCGGTCGACCTCGATTTCCACCACGTCTCCTTGGCGCATGAACACTGGCGGCTGGCGCTTGGCACCCACGCCTCCGGGCGTGCCGGTGACGATGACATCACCCACCGCCAAAGGCGTGAACGTCGACAGATGGGCAATCTGCCGCGCGAAGGAATGGATGAGCAGATCGGTCGTGGTGCGCTGCATCTCCTGGCCATTGAGCCGGGTGACCAAGGTCATCGGCGAGCCGAACGGTATTTCGTCGGCCGTGACCAGCCAGGGACCAAAGCCGCCTGTGCGCCAGAAATTCTTGCCGGCGGTCCATTGCGAGGTGGCGGTTTGCCAGTCGCGAATGCTGCCATCGTTGTAGCAGGCATAGCCGGCGATGTAATCGCCGGCATCCGCTTCGGCGATTCGCCGGCCGGCCTTGCCGATAACGATGGCAATTTCACCTTCGTAATCGAGCCGTGACGACTCCGCAGGCAAGACGATGGCTTCCCCATGCGCGACCTGCGAATCTGCCACGCGCATGAAAATGGTGGGATGCTCGGTCGACTGGCGGCCGGTCTCCTTGACGTGGTCGGCATAGTTCAGACCTACGCAGAAAATCTGCCCGGGATTGGGAATGACGGGCAACAACCGCAGTCCGGCCAACTCCCGCCGCGGCGCCCCGACATCTGCCGGCAGACCTGCGGCCAGAAAGGTCTTTAGATCAGGGGCCTGGGCTCCGTAGTGGGCGCCGAGATCCAGAACATACTGGTCCTGCAACACGCCATAGGAGGCCTGGCTATCAAAGAGGAAGCTGATGAGTTTCATAGTGCAAAGGTCTCGGGTCAAAAAAAATCAAGGTTGGCGCCGGTCGGCGAGCATGCGCAGATGCATGGCCTGCTGCCATTCCGTGCGTGGCTGAAAACCCGGCCGATCGCGCGCGATGCGTTCGGCCAGCGTCATGATGCTGGCGTCGTCCAGGGTCAGATCCACCGGCTGACGCAGGGGCTGCTCGCAGTACCACGGTGTATCCATGAACACCTCAAGACGATTGCCCTCGGGGTCGCGGCAATAGAAAGACACCGAATTGCCATGCGTGACGGCCTGCATGTCGGCCACGCCAGCGGCCAGCAGGCGCGCATGAAAATGCCGCAAGCCCGGCAGGTCCGGAACACGAAAAGACACCTGATTGATCACATTGAACGGCACCGCATCGGGGCGCCCTGACACCAACACGATCTGATGGTGCTCGGCCGGATCACGGCTCAGGAACACCAATTGCGCCTGCCCCATCGTCCCTTTGTCGGTCACGGTAAAGCCCAGGGCCTGCTGGTAGAATCGGGTCATCGCCGCGAGGTCGATGACGTAAAAGCCCATGTGGCTGAAGGCGAGCGCAGGACCCTCTTCCCAGGTCATAGAATTCATTTTTTATCGCCATTTGATAAATCGACGATAAATGGTGTCTGCCCTGAAAAAATTCGTCAATTATCTTATAGTGATAATTTTCAAATTTAAGGATCACGCCACCCCATGGCCGAAACCAGCCTCGCCCGCATGATTGCCATCCTGGATCTATTCAAGAGCCCTCGCGCGGCATGGCCGGCCGAGGCTATCGCCGAGGCCATGAGTTACAGCGTGCCGACGGTCTATCGCTATGTCCGGGAATTAGTGGCCTGCGGATTGTTGCGCCGCGACGTGGGAGGGACGTTTGTGCTCGGGCCTGCCGCCACGGAGCTGGATTACCATATCCGCACCGGCGACCCACTCATCACGGCCGCGGCAGCGCCGATGGCGGCGCTGGCAGCGGACACCGGCATGGACGCCGTCCTCGCCACCATTTGCGGCGCCCGCATCATCACGGTGCATCACGAATTAGGCGCAGATCCTGCGCGCATGAGCTTCGGACGCGGGCGGCGCATGCCGATGTTCCGAGGAGCCATGTCCTTGTGCATCATGGCCGCGCTGCCGCGCGCCCAGATGCGCAAGCTGCATCAAGAGTGCGGAGATGCCCCCCCGGATCTGAGCTGGGACGAGTTTGTCGATGAGGTCAAGCAGCTACGGCGCCGGGGCTATGCCTACACCGAAGGGGCGCTGGACCCCAACTTGGCCGGACTGGCACTGCCATTCACCGAGCCCGACCGGCATATCGTGGCCTCCCTGGGGCTGGTATCCAGGCAGACGCGGCTGGCCACTAGCGACAAAACGCCATTGTTGGCCGCGTTGCGTGAGTGCGCCCAACGCATTCACACCACGCTGGGCAGCGCATGCACGGCGGGCCCTACGGCCGCTGACCTCAATGCACATGCGGCGCCGACAGCAGGCAGCTTATAGCCCGGAGACGGCCATATCGCCGGGATAGTCGATCGAAAACTTCAACACGGCGTCACGCGACTGCCCGGGGTGAAGTGTCCAGTTCCAGGTGAGTTTGCCATCCTCGCCTTTGTGAGCGTCGCTCGCGCCAATCAGCTTGACCACGATTTTCTCGTGACGAGAAACCGGCAGGCGATCGCTGAACACCACCTGCGCGTCACTGCTTTTGTTGTTTTTGATGGTGAATCTGTACTCGTAAGTCTGCCGCCGGCCATTGCCGGAAAAGCCGGTGTTCTCCGTTTTCCGCTCCAGCAGAGTGCGCTTGATGGCTATGCCCTCGTCCGCTCCCAGCGCCAGATCCACCTGCTCGGCCGGCATCACGGTTGGGATTTTGCTGGTGGCCAGAAAAGCATCGCCCAGGAAACTGTTCAACGATCCGGCCAACAGGGGATAGTCGGTGGCATTGCTCACTCTGGCCGTAAGATACGCGGTCTCGCGCAGGGCCGGCACCGCCTCGTACTGCAACTGCGCCGGCAGGCTCGCTGTCGTTATCGCCACGCGTTGCGTCGCGCTGCCCGAGGGTAGTGTCGCCGGGCTGTCGATCGCAAAAGAGGCACTGGTCTGCTCGTTATGCACCTTGGCCTGCGCCAGCTCAGCCGCATCATCTGCCTCGCTGGCAGGGCGCGCGCTGTGTGACCGTTCGTAACTCAGGGCTGCCACCGGGGCTGGCGGCGGCGCGACCGCTTGATCCAGTATCCAAGGATGTTGCGTGGGAGCCGCGCCGCCCAGAGCCGGACGGGCCGTCGACAGCGTCAGCCTGACCTTGCTCCAATCCTCGCCAGTGTTCTGCTGCACGACGCCGAAATAAGTCAGCTCCACATGGCCATCTTGTTTGCCCAACCGCACATCATAAGCAGGCGTCCAGCGTGCGCCAGGCACGGCATACGAAAGCCCCAGGTCCACCTTGCCCGCCTGCGCCAGCTTCAGGCGCAACGTCACCGCCTTGTTGCGACGGCCGAGATCGCCGCGCAGTTGCTGTTGGCTGTCCTGCAAGACGGCCAACTCGCGCCCGAGCTGCTCCCGCTCGGCGGCAACGCGTCGCAAACCGGCCAACGCGCCCGACAGCGTCTGGGCGCTGGCGGCCTGGATACCGTTGAGTTGCTCCAGCGACAGGCGCGATCCGTCGCGTGCGGGCTCGGCGGCACCGCGCTGGACGAGCATGACCCATTCGCGCTGATTGTCCAGAACGGCGGCCTCATCCTCCAGGCCAGCCAGGCGCGCCTGCAACTGACGGACCTGCTCATCGACGGCCCTCAGACGCTCGTTACTGTTCTCTGCCGTCAGCGCCGAGCCGGTTCGTACGTCCAGGAGCGTGGCCTGTCCCTTGCTCTTGGCCGCGATCTGAACCGAGTTGTCCTGCAAGGTGGCGGGCAGTTTATCGAACACCAATTCGTGCTCGCCCGCGGGCAGATCGACGCTGGCATGACGCGCCACGACGGCGCGGTCCTGATACACGGTGACCGCATCTATCGTGGAAGACAGCGATGCTGCCATGCCCGCAGCGGGCAACGCCATGCCAAAGAGAAACAGGAGCGGAGTGCGCACGGCGCCACCTATGCAGAGAGGGTACGCTGCACTGTAGCCTGCACGTCCATCGCCAGGTTTACAGAACATGACAATGACGACAGGGCGCTACCGCGGCGCCGTACCCGACCCATTACCGGTAATAGACGCAGATGCGCTGCCCGTCGAGCTCGTGCACGGCGATCGGCAGCGCATAGAGCTGGCTGAGAATCTCGGAGCGGATGATTTGTTCAGGATTTCCCTGGTACGCGACATTACCCTGACACATGGCCACGATGTGGTCGGCATACGCCGAAGCGAAGTTCAGATCATGCAACACGATGACCACGGTTTTGCCTAGTTCGTCGGCGGCACGGCGCAAGATGCGCATCATGGCCACGGCATGCTTCATATCGAGGTTATTCAAGGACTCATCGAGCAACACGTAGCGCGTGTCCTGGCACAGCACCATGGCCACGAACGCACGCTGGCGCTGGCCTCCCGACATTTCGTCGAGGAATCTTCCCGCCAGAGGTTCCAGATCAAGATAGGAGATGGCACGGTCGATGTGCTTGCGATCCTCGATGGTGAGCCGCCCGCCGGTGTGCGGATAACGGCCAAAGGCGACCAGGTCGCGCACCGTCAGCTGCAGCGGCAAGTGATTGTCCTGCCGCAGGATCGCCAACCGCCGGGCCAGCTCGCGGCTGTCGCTGCGCGCGACATCCAATCCGTCTATCAGCACTTGTCCACCACTCACAGGCAACAGGCGACTGACCATGGACAACAGCGTGGATTTTCCAGCACCATTAGGTCCGACAATGGCCGTGATGCCCGCGTCGAGCAAGACCAGGTTGACATCGTCAACCACGACGCTTTGCCCATAACGTTTGCTGAGCGATCGAAGTTCTATCATGGGCGTGCCTTGCGCAGGATCAGGATAAGAAAGAGCAGGCCGCCGATGAATTCGATCACCACGCTAACCGTGGTGCTCAAGCCGAGCACGCGCTCCAGCAGAGTTTGTCCGCCCACCAGGAATATCACGCCCCACAGCACGGCAGCGGGCACGGTCAACGCATGGCGGTCACTCGCCATGCTCTGATAGGCCAGATTGCTGACCAGGAGACCGAGAAACGTGACCGGCCCGACCAGGGCCGTGGCCACGGCTACCAGCACCGCCACACCCGCCAGCGTGGCCAGCAAGGTGTTGCGATAGCTGACGCCGAGATTGATCGCGATTTCCCGACCCAGCGCCACGACATCGTACCGGCGACGCATTCTCCATAAACCCAGGCTGACCAGCAGCGCCACCGCAGCGGCCAGTGGCAACAGGCCGGTTCGTACACTGTTGAAACTGGCAAACATTCTGTCCTGCAGCACAAGAAACTCGTTCGGGTCGATCAAACGCATGGCAAAGCTCGAGAGGCTGCGAAACAGAAGGCCAAACACGATGCCGACCAGCATCATCCGATGCAGGCTCTGTGTCGCCCCGGTAAAGAGCCAGCGAAACAACAAACAGGCGAATCCTGCCATGGCGCCAGCCTCGAGGACGAATTGCCATACCGGCGGTTGCCCACTCAGCGCATTGAGTCCAAAGCCGTAGACGACGGCGGCCTGGATGGCCACATAAAGCGCATCAAAGCCCATGATCGACGGCGTCAAGATACGGTTATGCGTGATGGTCTGAAAGAGTACCGAGGACAACGCCACGCAGTAGGCCACCAGCACCATGACAAGTAACTTTCCACCCCGAAACGGAATGACGAAAGACCACTGCCCGCGCGCATCCAGCGTCATGTAGGCAATGCAACAAAGCAGGGCCATGGCGGCCAGAAGCCCCATGCGAGTGGGCTTGCCGCGCAGAGGGTCAACCAAGACGCCCCCTTTTGCTAAGTAGCAGCCACAGAAAGATCGCGCTGCCCACCACGCCGACGACCGTGCCGATCGGGACCTCATAGGGATAAAGCAGCAGCCGGCCAAGAATGTCGCAGGCCAGCACGAACACTGCGCCCAGCAACGCCACCCAAGGAATGGCGCGCCGCATGTTGTCTCCCATGACCAGACTCACTGCATTGGGCACGATCAACCCCAGAAACGGGATGCTGCCCGCAGTCACCACCACCACGGCGGAAATCGCCGAGACGATCAATAGCCCGACCATGGTCAGCCGCGCATAGTTCAAACCCAGATTGGAAGCGAAGTCCTTGCCCATGCCGGCCACGGTGTAACGGTCGGCGGCCAGGTAGGCCACACAGGTCAGTACGGCGCCTAGCCATAAGAGCTCATAGCGCCCTCGCAGCACGCCCGAAAAATCGCCCGTCGTCCAGGCATGCAACGACTGTAAAAGATCGTGCTGCAAGGCCACGTACGTCGTCACGGCATGGATTACCCCACCGAGGATCAGGCCGATCAGCGGAACCAGAAACGGACTGCGCAAGGGAACGCGGCGCAACAGCGCGAGAAACACCAGGCTGCCGGCCAGCCCGAAGCCGGTGGCCGCGAGCATCTTGGCAAGAACGGGCGCGCCAGGCGCCAACAAAGTCACCACAAAAATGCCAAGCGTGGCCGACTCCATGGTGCCCGCCGTGGAGGGTTCGACATAGCGGTTGCGCACCAACATCTGCATCAGCAGCCCCGCCACCGCCAGCGACATCCCGGCCAGCAGCAGCGCCACCGTACGCGGCACACGGCTGACCAGCAACAATTGCCAGGCGCGATCCGCCTTCGCAGGAGCAAACAGATCCGCGTAGGCAAACTGCCCCGCCCCCAACCCCAAGCTTGTCATGCACAAAGCGAGCAGGAGTACGCACACGGCAGCCAGCGCGCAGGACTGCCTGCGCCGCGCAACCTCGGCCATGCTTATTTCGCAAGTGCCGCGTCGACTTCCTGCACGCTTTGCTGCAACGACGTCAGACCGGCAGCACCGAGCGAATACCAATTGAACGCGTCAAGGTAAACCACATGCTTGTTTTTCCAGGCTTTGGTCTGGCGGACGAGCTCATTGTCGAGCAAGGCGTTTGCCGATGTGCCTTCGCGCCCGATGGCGGCATCGCGATCGATGACGAACAGCCAGTCAGGGTCGACCTGCGAGATGAACTCGAAAGAGACGGCCTGACCGTGATTGGAGACCTTCAGATCGCGCGCAGCGGGCGTCACACCAAAGGCATCGTGGATGACACCAAAGCGCGATCCGGGGCCATAGGCGCTCATCTTGCCTCCGGTCGTCAACACGATAAGCCCGGTGCCGGCTTGGCCAGCGCGCGCGCGCAGCGCGGCAATCGAAGCGTTCAGGGCAGCGAGTTTTTCATCGGCCTGCGCCTGGCGGCCATAGATGCCGGCCAGGGTGTGCGTATTACGTTGCACGCTTGCGACCAGATCCTTGGGATCGACGGTCAGATCGACTGTCGGCGCCAGACGAGCAAGCTCGGCATATTTGGGCGCCGAGCGCCCGGCAACAAAAATCACGTCCGGCCCCAGGCGGTGGATCGCCTCGTAGTCCGGTTCGGACATCGACCCGACCTTAGGGTAGCGTTTGTCCGCGTACTGCGCCAGATGATCCGGCCATTTGGTGGCAGACGGTACACCCGCGACGTCCACGCCAAGCGTATGCAGGGTGTCCAGCACGGCCAAGTCCATCACGACCGTTTTGGCCGGATTCGGCGGTACGTTCGTGCTGCCTTGCGCATGCGCGACCTCGGCGACCGACACGAAAAAAGGAGAGGCGGCGAGCACGGCACCAGCCAGCCAGCGGCGCAGCCCTGGGTATTGAGACATGTTTTTTCCTGGTTACAGCGGCTGCTTTAGGCAGCCAATTTTACAAATAGGAATTGTTCTCAATATAACAGTATCTTCAGCTTGCCGACAGCTACGCCCCCTGCACTAAACCCATCCGTTTTTCATAAAGTGTTTCGGGTGATTTCAGTATTGACGGTTCCCCTGGGGCGGCTGTTTTTTGCGCTCATGGAAAACACATTTTCATTGCAAACCAGGCACGGAATAGCAAGTAAGGTTGGGTTTACTCCAGCCTCGGCGATGTTTCTCGCATCGCTGCATTACTCTGATGTCCAGTTCTCTCCCCCTGCATCCATTGCGCATCCTTCATGCCGAAGCCGCGACCGGCCTCGGCGGTCAGGAACGGCGCATTCTCAAAGAAATGGCCGCCATGCGCGAGCGCGGCCACCACGTTGAACTCATCTGCCAGCCCCAGGCGCAGATGGCCGCCAAAGCGGCCGAACTCGGTTTCACCGTGCACCGTCTGCCCATGGGCGGAATGGCAAACCTGCTGCGCGGTTTGCCGCAAATCCGGCGCATTCTGAAACAAGGGCACTTCGACGTCCTGAATACCCACAGCCGCATCGATACCCTGCTGGCGGGCATCGGTGCGCGCCTGGCACGCACCCCCCTGGTCGTTCGCACCCGCCATCTCAGCAATCGCGTCAATTCGATGCTGGCCTATACCTGGGTGCCGCACCGCATCAGCACGGTGAGCAACCACGTACGCGACTATCTGATCGAGCGCGGTGTGCCTTCGGCCCGCATGGAGACCATTTACTCCCCGATCAAGCTTCCACCCGCCGATCTTCGATCCACCCTGCGCGCCGAACTCGGGCTGTCGGATCAAGACATCGTGATCTGCAGTGTGGCCGTGCTGCGAGCCACCAAGGGGCACCCCGAGCTGATCGAAGCGCTGCAACCGGTAATCAAGGCAGATCCGCGCGTGCATCTGGTCATCGTTGGCACAGGCTCGCCCATGTTCGAGACCCTGCAGTCCCTGATCAACGCGCATGGCCTCGAAGGTCGTGTCCACATGATGGGCTTTCGGGATGATGTCCCAAATATCATGGCAGGCAGCGACATTTTTGCCTTGCCTACCCGCAAAGAAGCGTCCGGCCCCGTGTTCGTCGAAGCCGCCGCGTGTGGACTGCCCGTAGTAGGACTGGATGTGGGCGGCGTCAGCGAAATGCTGCACGACGGAGAAACCGGCATGCTCGTGCCCCCGGACGACATCGAGGCACTGCGCGCTGTCTTGCAGCGCTTCATTGCAGAGCCCGAGTTACGCCGCCTGATGGGTCAAGCGGGCAAGCAGCGGGTGCGCGGGGAAGACAAGTTCTCGCTGCGGCGCTTGGCTGAGCGAACCGAACATGTGTACTGGCGTTGGCTGCGCGAAGTCGCGCCCACGCGCTTTGCAAGCTCCCGCAGTCAAACCCAATAAAACAACGGCGCCCTTGGGCGCCGTTGTTTTATTGGCCAGGCCGATTACTTGCTTTCGGCAGGAGCTGGTGCTGCCGGCGTTTGCGGCACGTCAGCCGGAGCACTGGGCACCGACGGAGCAGCGGCCGGCGCTTGCGGGACCGATGCGGCGCCACCAGTGGCCGGCGTGCCCGGAGCCTGAGGCACAGAGCGATCCTGGAAAGTTTGCATCACGCCGCTCTCAACGGTGGGGCCGCTACTGCCCTTGTGCGACATATACGCCAGGCCAGCCGTCGTGGCGAAAAAGACCACGGCCGCCCACTTGGTGCTGCGTGACATGAAGTTGGCGGCACCCGTGGCACCGAACAGGCTGCCGGCGGAACCGGAACCAAACGACGACCCCATGTCAGCGCCCTTGCCCTGCTGCAATAGCACCAAGGCAATGATGGTAAGCGCCGAGATCACCTGGACGACAAGCAGGATGGTAAGCATCAAAGACATTACAGACTCCGAACGGAAACTTTAGTTTGCGGCAATACGCAAGAATTCTTCGGCCACCAGCGAGGCGCCGCCAACCAGCGCGCCATCGATGTCGGCCATGGCAAAAAGCGTGGCGGCATTCGCGGCTTTGACGCTACCGCCATACAGCACCTGAACCTGCGCTGCGCCCAACGTGGTCAATGCCGCCCGAATGGCGGCATGGACTTCCTGAGCCTGCTCGGGCGTCGCCGACAATCCGGTGCCGATGGCCCAGACGGGCTCATACGCCAGAACCATACCCGCCACAGCCTCGCGGCCCAATGCCAAAACGGGTGCCAGTTGGCGCTCGATGATGGCCAGCGTTTGGCCAGCCTGGCGTTCAGCCAGAGACTCGCCCACACAAACGACCGGCACGAGCCCCGCGGCCAACGCAGCACTTGCCTTGTCGGCCACTTGTTGATCGGTCTCACCGTGCAAACTGCGGCGCTCGGAGTGCCCGGCCAGGGCCCAACGGCAGCCGAACTCTTTCAGCATCGACGCTGAAACCTCGCCGGTAAACGCCCCCTTGGCCTGGGCATTGACATCCTGCGCCCCCCAACTGACGGTGCTGCCCGACAATTCGGCATGTGTCTGAGCCAGATAGGGAAACGGCACACAGACACCGATCTCGCAATGCGAGACGGGGTCGGCGGCGCGCAGGGCAGCCAGCAGGCTGGCATTTTCGGCCAGGCTGCCATGCATCTTCCAGTTGCCCAGCACCAGGCGGGTACGACGAGTGGCGGCGTTTTCGGTCATGCGCTCTATGGGTTGAAAGCTATTCACAAATGGTGAAGTCCGGTCGGCCAGAAAGGCCCACCAGACACTCGCCAAGATGAGGCGCAAAGCCTGCCAGGCGAGTCAGCGGAGCGCAGAAAACCCCCGCACCCCGGGTTAAACCCACGATTGTATCCTGTTGGAGCGGTTTCCGCCGCCCCAAGGGTGTTACACGGTGAGGATGATCTTCCCGACCTGTTCGCCAGCTTCCATCATGGCGTGCCCCTTGGCGGCCTGCTCCAGTGGCAAGGTGGCATGGATGATGGGCTTGATCGCGCCTTGCTCCAGCAACGGCCAGACTCTCTGGCGCAGGGCCTGGGCGATCGCCCCCTTGAACGCTACCGGACGCGGACGCAGCGTGGACCCCGTCACCGTCAGACGACGACGCATCAGATCCGCCGTGTTGATGGTGGCCTTGGAGCCGCCTAGCTGGGCAATGATCACGACGCGCCCATCATCGGCCAGGCAGCTCAGATCACGGCCGATATAGTCGCCAGCCACCATATCCAGCACCACGTCAACGCCCTTGCCGCCCGTCAAGGTCTTGATTTCCTGAACAAAATCCTGGGTTTTGTAGTTGATTCCCTTGGCACCGAGCCGCTCGACGGCGGCCACGCGCTCGTCGCTGCCCACGGTCGCGTAAACCGTATGCCCCAAGGCGCACGCAATCTGAATCGCTGTGGTGCCGATACCACTGGCCCCGCCATGCACCAGCAGGGTTTCGCCGGCCGACAGCGCGCCACGATCGAACACATTGCTCCAGACCGTGAAATAGGTCTCGGGCAGGCCGGCGGCCTCGACGTCCGACAAGCCCTTGGGAATCGGCAGGCATTGGAGTGCGGGCGCGACACAGTATTCGGCATAGCCGCCTCCGGCCAGCAAGGCGCAGACCTTATCGCCCACTTTGAAGCCGCCCGCCGCGGCATCGCCGCCCACGATCTCGCCGGCCACTTCAAGGCCGGGCAGATCCGAGCTTCCCGGCGGAGGCGCGTAATTACCCATGCGCTGAAACACGTCTGGCCGGTTTATGCCCGCCGCGGTCACCTTGATCAGAACCTCCCCGGCTCCGGGTTCGGGCGTGGGTCGCTGGGCCGGCACCAGCACTTCGGGGCCGCCTGGCTGGCTGATTTCCACTGCGCGCATGAATTGTCTCCGTCCTTCGTTGAGCAAATAGATTATTATGACGCCCTTTACGGAAAACCTGCGCCACGTCCTGGCGGCCAACAGGGTTTCATGACGCCTTTGGCGGCGTCGAATCAAGGAAGCGTGGCCGAGCGGTTGAAGGCACCGGTCTTGAAAACCGGCAAGGGTTTATACCCTTCGTGGGTTCGAATCCCACCGCTTCCGCCATACACACTGTGGCAAGCCAGGCGCACAGCAGTATGGCGCGATAGATTTGCAGTGCAATGCGCACTCTGCCCGAGTGGTGAAATCGGTAGACACAAGGGACTTGAACAATTTGAGCCCTCCGGAGGAAACTCCAGAGGTGAAGCCCGTCAAATTCGGCGAACGCCCTGGATGCCCCGGCATCCGAGCCAACGCCGAGCCAAGCCCAGGCCCCGGCCCGGGAAGGTGTAGAGAGCAGACGGCGGGCACCTAAGGCTGCAAGGCTAAGGTGAAGGCGTGCTCCAGACCACCAACAGCGCGCGCTGGCGGCGAAAGCCGAAGTGGTAAGAAAATCCCTCGCCGCAAGGCGTGCCGGTTCGATTCCGGCCTCGGGCACCAATTCTCTGCCAATAGACCTCAACACGAGGTCTATTTTTTTATCCGAAACCCAACTCCCATGCAGCTTTACGGGCACCCATCGGCCGCCCAAGTCAACGCATAGCGCCCTACCTTGCAAGACCTCCCCTGAAGATGTACCTCGCCCCTTTCAGGTCACAGGAAACGATCCCGACGTGCAGGCGATCGACGCACGGAGATGCCGTGCTGCCGGACCGTCGGGATTCCCGAACGCTAAGGGCTACATCAATAGAACTTGGATCGTAGGCCGTGTGCAGCCGCGTCTACGGCAGGTTGGCAGGCCGGCGATGGAACCACGGCCGGGCCGCCTCGAGCTGGCCAGCTAGACTAAACAGGAGAGCTTCTTCACCCTGCGCCGCAGCAAACTGCACGCCTATCGGCAGGCCCACGCTGTTCCAGTGCAGCGGAATGGACATCGCCGGCTGCCCGCTGGCATTGAAGTATGGAAGGAAGGCGGTGTATTTCAACGTTGCGCTGCGATGCGCAACATAATCCTTGTCGGCCGCGTACACGCCCAGCTCTACCGGAGGGCTCGCCAGCGTGGGCGTCAACAAAACATCGTATTGGCGCATGAGGCGGCCCAAATGCCGGCCGGTGGTGTGCATCAGCGAGATCGCTTCGAAATACTCAACCGCGCTATGGCGACGGGCAAAATCGACGGCCGTGAAAATAGACAGTTCCAGGTCCTCTTCGGTGGCCTTGCGGCCCAGCGCCTGTTCCCGCGCCTGAACCGCAGACGCCGTGCCAGAAGCCACGATGAGGCGCATGGCGTGGCCGAAGCGTTCGTACTCGATGGCCGCTGGAAAGTCGATCGGCTCAACAATGTGCCCCAGCGACACGCACAGCGCGGCCACATCCTCCGCCGCGGCGACGCAATCCGGATGGGTGGTCTCGCCGGAAGGTGAGCGAGTGACAAGGCCTATCCGCAATCGGCGGGGCGCCTCCCCCACCGCTTTCAGATAAGAGCCGCCAAAAAGCGGAGCTGTGTACGGGGTGCCGTCATCCGCACCTTGGCTGAAATCCAACGCGGCGGCGCTATCGCGGACCGAGCGAGACACGACATGATCTCCAGCCAGGCCACCCCAGCCCTCGCCGCCATTGGGGCCGGTGGGCGTACGCATGCGCGAAGGCTTAAAGCCGAACAGGCCGCAAGCCGAGGCAGGAATGCGCAAAGACCCGCCGCCGTCGCCGCCGTGAGCCACAGGGACAATACCGGCGGCAACAGACGCCGCTGCTCCACCGCTGGACCCGCCGCTGGAGCGCGAGATGTCCCACGGATTGCGGGTCGGTCCACCATAGGCAAGGGCCTCTGTCGTGCAGTTGACGGCGAACTCAGGCGTGGTCGTGGTGCCAAAGATGGCAAGCCCGGCGCGGCGATAACGCGTAACCAATTCAGAATCTTCGGAGGACACAATCCCCTTGAAGAATCGAGAGCCATTGCTCAAGGGCATACCGACTGCGGTCGCGCCAATATCTTTCAACAGAAAAGGAACACCATAGAACGGTCCGCTACGCGACGCCTGTTCGATGCCCTTTTTGCCGATATCTTCGTCGTAGTAGGCAACGCAGTTAAAGACCGGATTCCGAGTTCTGATGCGTGCAATAGCTTCCTGCAGGAGCTCTGTCGGCGACGTTTCACCGCGCCGAACCGCCGAGGCCAGGTCAAGGCCGTCACAGTTTTCGTATGTATTCATGGTTTGAATGGAGTAGTCAGGGGCAAAAAAAAAAAGGTTCATCGCGGAATAGCGTGGAGCCGTGCTTGATTGCCGTTACGCTTGATCCTTGATTTTTCAAGGATCAAGGCCGGGATCATGCTGGACCGCAAGACGATCGAGAGGTTGGGTGGGTGGGAAGGTTATCGGGTGGAGCGGGTCGTGTGGCCTGAAGGTGAGAGCCGGACGGTCACGATTTACCTGAAGCCTTCAGCGCGAACGATGCACTGCGAGCACTGCGGCAACCGATGTCGGCAGGTGCATGAGACGACCACGCGCCGGGTGCGGGATCTGCCGCTAATGGCGCTGCGAGTGACGCTGGTAGTGCCGCGTCGGCGGGTCTGGTGCGAGCAGTGCGGTGGACCGCATCTGGAGAGGCTGAGCTGGCTGGGCCGTTACCAGCGAGTGACCGACCGGCTGGCCGAGGCGGTCAGCCAGTTGCTTGAGTCCAGCAACATTCTGGCCGTGGCGCGCTTCTTCCAACTGGGTTGGCACACGGTCAAGGCGCTGGACAAGGCCCTGCTGCGACGGGCGATCCAAGAGCCGGACTGGAGCCAGATCCACTACCTAGCGATGGACGAGTTCGCTCTACACAAGGGCCATCGTTATGCCACGGTCGTTGTCGATCCGATCCGCCGTCAGGTGCTATGGATCGGTGATGGCCGCTCGCGCGAGACGGCCAGAGCCTTCTTCGAACAACTGCCAACTGGGGTTGCCCAGCAGATCCGGGCCGTAGCGATCGACATGACGACGGCCTATGAGCTGGAGATCCAGGCCAACTGCCCCAACGCCGAGATCGTCTACGACCTGTTCCACGTCGTGGCCAAGTACGGCCGTGAAGTGATAGACCGGGTGCGTGTAGACCAAGCGAACCAGTTGCGGCACGACAAGCCGGCCCGCCGGGTGATCAAGTCCAGTCGCTGGCTACTGCTGCGCAATCGCAAAAACCTCGATCCGTGCCAATCGGTAAAGTTGGACGAGTTGCTCCAGGCCAACCAGCCCTTGCTCACCGCTTATCTGATGCGCGATGAGCTCAAACAGCTGTGGTTCTACCAACACCCCGGCTACGCCCGCCAGGCATGGGATCACTGGCTGCAACAGGCTCGGGGCAGCGGCATCGCCGCCTTGGCTCACTTCGCGCTCAAGCTAAAAGCCTATCTGCACGGGATTCTGTCTCGCTGTCGCCACCGGCTCAACACCAGCATCGTCGAGGGCATCAACAACACCATCAAAGTCATCAAGCGCCGCGCCTACGGCTACCGCGATCAGGAGTACTTCTTCCTCAAGATCCGGTCTGCATTCCCCGGTATTCCTCGATGAACCCAAAAAAAACGCCGCGGATGCGGCGTTTCCTGGCAAACCGAGTGACAACGATTCAGAGCGCCTCTTCGTCGGATTCACCCGTACGGATACGAATGGCCTGCTCGACGGGCGTGACGAAAATCTTGCCATCACCGATCTTGCCCGTGCGTGCGGCCTTCAAGACGGCCTCGATCGCCTGGTCGACCAGATCATCGGCCAGCACCACCTCGACGCGGATCTTGGG
Source organism: Bordetella holmesii (assembly GCF_020735985.1). Lineage (NCBI taxonomy): Bacteria > Pseudomonadati > Pseudomonadota > Betaproteobacteria > Burkholderiales > Alcaligenaceae > Bordetella > Bordetella holmesii. Next base: position 915,808 of record NZ_CP085973.1, on the reverse strand, counting down.
CAGAAAGTCCACCACATACTCCGCGCCGCGATACAACTCCGTGTGCCCCTTCTGGCGTCCGAAGCCCTTGACCTCGGTAACCGTCAGACCGCTGACGCCGACCTCGGCCAGCGCCTCGCGAACCTCGTCGAGCTTGAACGGTTTGATGATGGCGGTAACTTGTTTCACTTTCGCAGTCCTGGAGATTGTTGTGGCGTGCCGGCTCAGGGAGATTCGCGGAATCCGTTGGTGACAGGATAGCGCCAATCCCGGCCGAATGCGCGGGGTGTGATGCGTGGGCCGGGTGGCGCCTGCCGGCGCTTGTACTCATTGATGCGGATTAGCCGCAATACCTGTTCGACAGCCTCCGGCGGATACCCTTCGGCCACGATATCGGCCGCCGAGGCGTTCTGCTCCATGTAGCGCACCACAATGCCATCGAGGACATCATACGGCGGCAGGCTGTCCTGGTCTTTCTGGTCCGGACGCAACTCCGCCGAGGGGGGCCGGGTAATGATGCGCTCGGGAATGATGTCGCCCTGGGTGTTACGCCAGGCCGCAAGCCGGTAAACCAGCGTCTTGGGGACATCCTTGATGACCGCGAAACCGCCCGCCATATCGCCGTATAGCGTGCAATAACCTGTGGTCATTTCCGACTTGTTCCCCGTGGTCAGAACCAGTCGGCCAGTCTTGTTCGACAGCGCCATGAGCAAGGTACCGCGCGCGCGCGCCTGAATGTTTTCTTCGGTCGCGTCCACCGGCAGGCCCGCGAAATGCGGGGCCAGCGCGTCCTCGAAGGCATCGACGACCGGGCCGATGATGATCTCGTCGTATCGCACACCCACCCGCTGGGCCATGTCGCGGGCATCCGTCAGAGAAATATCGGCGGTGTAGCGCGAAGGCATCATGACGGCATGCACGTTGTCGGCGCCCAGCGCATCGACCGCCACGGCCAGCACCACGGCCGAATCGATGCCGCCGGACAGGCCGATGATGGCCCCGGAAAACCGGTTCTTGCCCAGATAATCGCGCGTGCCCAATACGAGCGCGTTCCAGACCTGCGCTTCGTCGCTGTCCGGCTGCACGGCCGCATCGGCACCGACCGGCTCGATCACGCCACCGGGATGCAGCTCGACGATCTTTACGCCCTCGACGAAGTCCGCAAGACGGGCGCGCACCTGGCCTTCGCCATCCAGGGCGAAGGACGCGCCATCGAAAACCAGTTCGTCCTGGCCGCCCACCATGTTGGCGTAAATCAGGGCGCAGCCCGTCTGCGCCACGGTGCGTTGCGCCATCATCAGGCGCTCGGCCTGCTTGCCCAGGTTGTAAGGCGAGGCGTTGGGCACCAGCAGAACCTGAGCGCCGGCATGGACTGCGGCCTGCGCCGTGCGCTCGAACCAGATGTCCTCACAGATATTCACGCCAAACCGCTGGCCCTTGACCTCGAAGACCAGGGGCCGGGTATCCGGCGTGAAATATCGCTGCTCGTCAAAAACCGAATAATTGGGCAACTCGCGCTTGCAATAGGTGCCCAGATTGCGCCCGGCAGCCAGCAAAGAAGCGGCGTTGTAGAGCCGCCCCTCGCGGCGCTGGACATGTCCGACCAGCACGTGCAGACCTGCCAACGCGCCCAGTTCTGCGGCCAATTTCTCGAGCTCGGCATGCTGGCGCTCGATGAATAGCGGACGCAGCAACAGATCTTCGGGGGGATAACCGGTCAACACCAGTTCAGGAGCCACCAGAATGTCGGCTCCCAGGCCATGGGCCTCGCGGGCCGCCTGCAGAACCTTGGCGGCGTTGCCGGCCAGGTCGCCCACGCAGGCATTGATTTGCGCGATTCCTACCCGGACAACGCTCATGAACGACGATTCCAATGCAGACAAAGGGATGTGAAATTATCGCATGGCCGACTCGTCCCAGCCCGCGTCCGCCGGCGCCTGCTCCAGACGCGCGTGCCGCAGGGCGGTCTGGCCCAGTTGGCCGGAAAAGGCACTGAGGTCCGCGCCGGAAGGCTGCTGATAGAGCCTGAGGCCGAGTTCGGGGAGAATAGCCAGAAGATGGTCGAAAATGTCGCCTTGTATGCGCTCATACTCGACCCAGGCCGTCAGTGCCGTGAAGCAATAAACCTCCACGGGGATGCCTTCGGCCTGGGGCTCCATCATGCGCACCATCATGGCCATGTCCTGCCGCACCTCGGGATGCTGGCGCAGGTATGCCAGCCCGTAGGCGCGGAACGTGCCGATATTGGTCAGTCGCCGCCGGTTGGCCGGCACCTGGGCCAGATCTCCCAGGGTCTGGTTGGCCCGAGCCAGATCGTGTTCTTTGGCCTCGAGATAATCGTGCAGCAGCCGAAAGCGCATCAGGCGCTGCGACTCGGCGGTGTCCAGAAAACGCACCGAGGTGGCATCGATGCGCAATGTGCGTTTGATACGCCGCCCGCCCGATTCGAACATCTGGCGGTAGTTGCGATAGCTTTCGGAAAACAGCTTATAGGTCGGCACGGTGGTTACCGTGTTGTCCCAGTTCTGCACCTTGACCGTGTGCAGCGCGATGTCTTTGACGAAGCCATCGGCGTTGGCCTGCGGCATCTCGATCCAGTCGCCGATGCGCAGCATGTCGTTGGAGGTCAGTTGCGTGCTGGCCACCAGCGACAACAACGTGTCCTTGAACACCAGCAGCAGCACGGCGGACAGCGCCCCCAGGCCGGAAATCATCCACAGTGGCGAGCGGTCCATCAGGATCGACAGCACCAGCACCACGCAAATGGCCACCATGACGAGCTTGGTGATCTGGATATAGCCCTTGATGGAGCGGGTCTGCGCGCGCGTGGTGGCCGAGTAGGTGTCCTGCCAGGCGCTGAGCACGCCGCTGACGGCCACGAACACGCAGATCCAGGCCCCGGCATGCGCCAGTCGGCCGACCAGCGTGACGACGCGTTCGGCATGAGGCACCAGACCGATACCTACCGACACCACCGCAAATGGCACGGCGTACCAAAGGTTGTGGTAGGCCCGGCGGCGCAGCAAGGCCTTGTCCCAGTCCTCATGCCCGGACGCACGCAGCAGGCGATGGGCGAAATAGAGCACCAGGCGCGCCACGACCCACTGGACGAAAAGCGCCGCCACAACAAGCACGGCCACGCCGACCAGGGTCTGCGCCCAGGGCTGGCCAGGGGTGTACTCGTCCAGGGTTGCGGCCACGGTCTGCCACTGCATTGTCAAAGCTTGCTCCTTGCGTCGGGGTCCTTGCAGCCACATTATCCGATATCGCGGGCGGCAAAGCCCGCGCGCCAGTATGCCTTCAAGGCCCTATAATTCTCGACATCATGGCAAATAATCCCTCCCAACAAGACCAGTTCGCCAACAAGGCCCAAGCCTGGTCCGCGCGATTCTCCGAACCCGTCTCCGATCTCGTCAAGCGCTACACCGCGTCGGTGGATTTCGACAAGCGCCTGGCGCGCCACGACATTCGCGGCTCACTGGCCCATGCCGACATGCTGGCCGCCCAGGGCATCATTTCCGCCCAGGATCTGGCCGACATTCAACGGGGCATGCAGCAGATTCTCTCCGAGATAGACGCGGGCAGCTTTCAGTGGCTGCTCGACCTCGAAGACGTCCACCTGAACATCGAAAAACGCCTCGTGGAACTGGTGGGCGATGCGGGCAAACGCCTGCACACCGGCCGCTCGCGCAACGACCAGGTCGCCACGGACATCCGTTTGTGGCTGCGCGATGAGATCGACATCCTGATCGGTCTGCTGCGCCAGTTGCGCCATGCGCTAGCCACAGTGGCGCTGGACAACGCAGCCACCATCATGCCGGGCTTCACCCATCTGCAGGTGGCCCAGCCGGTCACCTTCGGCCATCATCTGCTGGCCTACGCCGAGATGTTCGGCCGCGATGCCGAGCGACTGGCCGATTGCCGCAAGCGGGTCAATCGCCTGCCGCTAGGCGCAGCCGCCCTGGCGGGCACGTCCTATCCGATCGACCGCGAGCGCGTGGCCCACAGCCTGGACTTCGACGGCGTGTGCCGCAACTCGCTCGACGCCGTATCCGACCGCGACTTCGCCATCGAATTCTGCGCCGCCGCCGCTCTGATCATGACGCACGTCTCGCGCCTGTCCGAAGAACTGGTGCTCTGGATGAACCCGCGCGTGGGTTTTATCGACTTGGCTGATCGTTTCTGCACCGGCAGCTCCATCATGCCGCAGAAGAAAAACCCTGACGTCCCCGAACTGGCGCGCGGCAAGACCGGCCGGGTCAACGGCCATCTGGTCGCCCTGTTGACCCTGATGAAAGGCCAGCCCCTGGCCTACAACAAGGACAACCAGGAAGACAAGGAAGGCCTGTTCGACACCGTTGATACGGTGCGCGACACGCTGACCATCTTTGCCGACATGGCCGGTGGCATCAAGGTCAAGCCTGACAACATGCGCGCCGCCGCGCTACAGGGTTTCGCCACGGCCACCGATCTGGCTGATTACCTGGTCAAACGCGGCCTGCCCTTTCGCGACGCCCACGAAGTCGTTGCCCACGCGGTGCGCGATTGCGAACGGCGCGGCTGCGACCTGGCCGATCTCACGCTCGATGAGCTCAAGGCCTACCACCCCTCCATCGGGGCCGACATCCATGAGGTGCTGACCCTGGAAGGCTCGGTGGCCGCGCGCAAGCATATCGGTGGCACCGCCCCTGAGCGCGTGCGCATTGAAGCCCAGAGGGTCATCGAAGAAAGCGCCTGAGCGCACGTTCGGCGCAATGCAAAGTGGGCCCCACACGTGGGGCCCACTTGCTTTTCAGACCTCGGGCGCCTGGCTGCCGGCGGCTGGTTCAGCCCCCGTCCAGTCGCTCAGAAAATCGTGGAAATCCGGGCGCTCGTGTTGCGGCACGGCGCAAGCTGGTGTGCCGATGGCCAGATAGCCCAGAAAACGATAGTCCAGCGGGTCGAGGCCAAGGATCTCCTGCACTTCTTCAACATATGTGCCCAGGCCCGCGCTCCAGAAAGCACCGTAGCCCAGCATATGGGTAGCGTTGAGGATGTTCATCACCGCCGCGCCGGCAGCCAGCACCTGCTCCTGCTCGCACACCTTGGAGTTGTGGTCGATCTTGGCCGCCAGGGCCAGAAACAGCGGGACATCCGCCATCCAGGCGCGCACCGACTTTTCTTTCTCGGGGGTCATGCGCGCGTCGCCACTACGCTTGACCGCATCCAGCGCCACGTCGGCAAAACGGGCAATCGCATCACCTTGGATGCGCACAAAGCGCCAGGGGCGCAAGGCACCATGGTCGGGCGCACTCATGGCGGCTTGAAGGATCAGGGCCTGCTCATCAGGCTTGGGGGCCGGACCGCGGAGAAATTTCACGGAACGGCGGGTATTCAGCGCATGCAGGGCGGGTTGAGTCAGGGCGTCGGTCATGGGGCTCGAATAGGTACGGATTGCGGCTATGGTAGCAAGCTGCAATATGCCGGCCCGTCAGTCCGGGCCAATCAATGAGAAACATTCCTATTGTAAAGCCCTACCCCGGCGGCGACCTTAGCTCCCCGCTCGGCCGCGGGGGTATTGCCGCGCCCGTTCAACCCAGGTGAGTGTGGCGCTGCGGCCTTTCCTCGACCTGCATCTCTGACAGGCCATGCAGAATGCCGCAGTCCTCCGCATCCTGACGCGCCGAGCCGCAGCGCTGGCGCAAGTCGCTCAGCTGCTCTCGGAGCTGGGTGAGCTCGGCAATACGGGCATCGACATGGGCGATATGCTCATCGAACAGTTCGTTGATACCCCCACAGCCTGCCTGATGGTTGTCGGCCAGGCTGAGAATGGCGCGGATTTCGTCCTGAGTCATGTCCAGCGCGCGGCAATTGCGGATCAGCCGCAGCCGCTCCAGATGCAGTTGCCCATAACTGCGGTAGTTGTTCATGCCGCGCTCGGGCGCGGGCAGCAACCCTTCACGCTCGTAATAGCGTACGGTTTCCACCGTGGTGGCAGCTGCCTTGGCTAATTCGCCGATTTTCATAGGAAACTCCGGATCGGAAGGCTTGACCCTATAGTAACTCCAGGGTGTGCAATGCCAACATACCCTGTGCTCCAACTGGGGACGCAACATACGGAATCATCATGTCCACGCCCACGCACGACGACCGCCCTGCCGCCTGCTGCTCGCACCGCGATGACGCCCATGCGGCCGGCCACCACGAGCATGACCATGGACACACCCACGCTCATGGTCACGAGCATGCCAGCCGCCGCGCAGACTTTCCTGATCCCACGGGATTGCAGGCCGGTGACGGCCAGGAGCTGTCGCGCCTGCGCATCGGCCAGATGGATTGCCCGACGGAAGAGACGCTGATCCGGAAAAAACTCGGCGGCATGCCGCAAGTGCACGCGCTCGAGTTCAACCTCATGCAGCGTGTGCTGACGGTCGTGCATGCCGACGGCAGCCGGGATGCCGTCATCGAGGCCATCTCCAGCTTGGGTATGACCCCAGAGCCGGTCGGAACAACGGCGTCGCCCCAGTCCGCCAAGCACACCGCCTGGCGTTTGCTGGCCGCAGGCGGTATGCTTGCCGCCCTGGCCGAGGCAGCGCATTTCGCGTCCTTGCCAATCTGGCTGACGGCGCTTCTGGCCGTGGTCTCCATCGCAGCAAGCGGCCTGGGTACCTATCGGAAAGGTTGGATCGCTGTGCGCAACGGCAATCTCAACATCAACGCCTTGATGAGCATCGCCGTCACGGGCGCGGTGCTCATTGGGCAGTGGCCTGAAGCGGCGATGGTGATGTTTCTTTTCAATGTGGCCGAGTTGATCGAGGCCCGCGCGCTGGACCGCGCGCGCAATGCCGTGCGCGGTCTGATGGATCTGGCGCCGCAGACCGCCCATCGCCGCAACCCCGATGGCAGTTGGAGCGACGTGCCGGCCGCCACGCTGCGAATTGGCGACGCCGTGCGTGTGCGCCCCGGCGAGCGCATCGCCGCCGACGGCACCCTGATCGATGGCGGCTCCGCCGTGAATCAAGCACCTATCACCGGCGAGAGCCTGCCGGTGGAAAAGACCGTGGGGGACCCGGTATACGCGGGCACCATCAACGCCGACGGCGGATTCGACTATCGCGTCACGGCCGCGGCCGGAAACACGACCCTGGATCGCATCATCCACGCTGTCGAGCAGGCACAAGGCGCGCGTGCTCCGACACAGCGCTTTATCGACACATTCTCGCGAGTCTATACCCCCACCGTCGTGGGCCTGGCCGTGCTGGTGGCCGTGGTGCCGCCATTAGCCCTGGGCCACACATGGATCGACTCGCTCTACCGAGCGCTGGCGCTGCTTATCATCGCCTGCCCCTGCGCCCTGGTGATTTCCACGCCGGTCAGCGTGGTCAGCGGCCTAACTGCCGCGGCACGGCGCGGCATTCTCATCAAAGGCGGTGTCTATCTGGAGAACGGCCGGCGTTTACGTTGGCTGGCACTGGACAAGACCGGTACGCTCACACGTGGCAAGCCGGTGCAGACCGATATGCAGATTCTGCAACCAGCCACGACTGGCGGCCTGTCGCCGCAACGCGTGGCCGCCAGTCTGGCCGCGCGCTCGGATCATCCCGTCTCGCGCGCGTTGGCGCTCGCCTATACGCCCGCCGATTTCCTGCCCGTGAGCGATTTCAAGGCGCTGGCCGGCCGTGGCGTGGCCGGCCGCATAGACGGCACCGATTTCTATCTTGGCAACCGCCGATTGATGCGCGAACTCAACGTGCTCGACGCCGGCGTCGAGGCGCGCATCGATGCGCTGGAAGCGGCCGGCAAAACCGCCAACGTCCTGACCGACGGCCGCCACGTGCTCGCGCTGGCTGCCGTCGCCGATACGCTCAAACCCACCAGCGCCGAGGCGATCGCGGATCTGCACAGCCTGGGCGTGCGCACGCTGATGCTCACGGGCGACAACACCCGTGCCGCGCAGGCCGTGGCCCGCGAAGCCGGTATTGACGAGGTCCACGGCGACATGCTGCCTGAGGACAAACTCGCGCGTGTGGAGGCCAAGGCCGGCGGCCCGGGGTTGGTGGGCATGGTGGGCGACGGCATCAACGACGCTCCGGCCCTGGCGCGCGCCGACATCGGCTTTGCCATGGGTGCGGCAGGCACTGGTACGGCCATCGAAACGGCCGACGTGGCCTTGATGGATGATGACCTGCGCAAAATTGGCAGCTTCGTGCGCCTGTCGCGTGCGACCCATCGCGTGCTGATGCAGAACATCGTCCTGGCGCTAGGCATCAAGGTGGTGTTTCTGGCGCTGGCCGTCACCGGCAATGCCACCCTCTGGATGGCAGTCTTTGCGGACGTCGGCGCCAGCCTGCTGGTCGTGGCGAATGGTCTGCGCCTGCTGCGCGCAGCCAGAGCGCGCTGACCGCCGATACATCACGCGCAGCAGCGCGAGCGGCGTTCATGTTTTGTCGCGAATGGAAAAGCCATCACATCAGGTTTCTTTCCTCTCCTATTAGAGTGCAGGCTGAGGCCGGCCTGCCCGGCCGCAGCCACCACTACCAACGAGGAAAGAGGACAATGACGCCCACCAAACGTGCTTTGCTCTGGACCGTCGCGACCGGCACGCTGACACTGGCTGGCTGCGCGAACCTGCAGAACATGGATACCAATAGCCTCATGGGCGCAGGCGGCAACGTCGCACGCGCCGTCAGTCTGTCGGATGCCGACATCGTGCAACTGTCAGACGCCGCCTGCAAGGAAAGCGATGCGCAATCGAAGATCGCCCCGGCAGGCAGCAACTACGCCAAGCGGCTCGACACGATCATGGCCGGCTTCGGCGGCATGGACCTCAACGGCCAGAAGATCAACTACAAGGTCTATCAGACCGACGAAGTCAATGCCTGGGCCATGGGGAATGGCTGCGTACGCGTCTACACCGGCTTGATGGACAAGATGAATGACGACGAACTGCGCGGCGTCATCGGCCATGAGATGGGCCACGTCGCTCTGGGCCACACGAGAAAAGCCATGCAGACCGCGTACGCGGTAAGCGCGGCGCGAACCGCCGCCGGCGCAGCCGGCAACAGCGCAATCAGTGCGCTTTCCGCTTCGCAAATGGGGGAGCTCACGGAAAAATTCATCAACGCCCAGTTTTCGCAGGCGCAAGAGTCTGCCGCCGACGACTATTCTTTCGACCTGCTGACTAAGAAGAAGATGAACCGCCAAGGGTTGGTGACGGCATTTGAAAAACTCGCCGAACTCGATGGCGGCCAGAGCGGCCTGTTGAGCTCCCATCCGTCATCCCCCGCCCGGGCCAAGCATATTCAACAACGCATCGACAGCGGGAAATGACGCCGGCACCGGTCAGGCTGAGGCCGGCGGCATGACCTGGCCGATGGAACGCGGATCGCGCGGCAGCCAGCGCGATGCCTCGACCTGCGCGATGAAGTCCAGCACCGCCCGATTAAATGCCGCGGGTTCCTCGAGGTTGATGGTATGGCCGGTTTTGGCCAGCACCAGCAGCCCGCTTGCAGGCAGGATCCGCTTCAGAAACAGCGAGGCCTGCAGACTGTGGTCATCCTCGTCGCCGGCAATGATGAGCGCCGGCACCCGCAGGTCCGCCAACGACTCACCCATGGTATCGAGCGCAGGTCGGCGCGCCTGCACCCCGCGCAGGGTCAGGGCAGCGCCACGGGCGTCGTGTTCGGCCAGCGCATCGGCGAACTCCTGCCAGCCGCGGGCATCCTTGTCCAGAAACGGTATACGGGCAGCCCCCCGTGCGTACATGGGGCCATAGACCGCACTGCCAAGCGTCTCGAATTGCGCGGCTGCTGCCTGCGAAGCCGCCTGAAACGCCTGCCTGTCCGCCCCCATGGCGCCATACCCCGCGCCGGCGATGGTCAACGACCTCGCCCGCTCGGGAAAAGCCAGGCCGAAGTGCAGCGTGGCAAATCCGCCCATCGACAGCCCCACGATATGGGCCTGCTCGACGCCGGCATCATCCAGCACCGCGGCCATGTCGCGCACCGCGCGTGCCTGCGAATAGGCGTCGGCTGCCTCGGGAACGTCGGAAGGCGGATAGCCGCGCGCGTTGAAAACAATGCAACGATGGCGGCGGGCAAACGCCCGCAGTTGCGGCTCCCAACTGCGCATGTCGCCGGCGAACTCGTGCACGAAGAGAACGGCCGGGCCCTCACCCAGGCTCGCGTAGCTCAGCCGCACCCCATCGTCGGTCAGTGCCTGGGGCAAGGGGTTCTCCTGGCGGCTCATGGTGCCGGATACTGGCTGGTGAACCAATCCGCGATCTGGCTGCCGGTCATGAAGACGACGTCCGGATGCTGGATCAGCAGATCCAGCATCCGCTCGAAGTCGCCGAACCGGTGCGGCACCCCCATCAGATGCGGATGCAGCCCCAGCGCCAGCACTCTGGGGCTGCTCGGGACCTCTTTGCCGAACACCTCCAGCGTACGTGTCAGGCGCAAGAGGAACTCGGGCGTGGAGTGCTTCTCTACGGCATAGATCACCGAGTCATTGAGCTCGAGGTTATAGGGCATCTGGATCAACCTGCCCTGTTGCACCCGCATCCAGTTGGGCAGATCATCGACGACCCAGTCGCAGACATAGTCCACGCCGGCCTCGGCCAGGATATCTGGCGTATCGAGCGTCTCGCGCAGGCCAGGACTCAACCAGCCGCGCGGTCGGCTGCCGGTGAAAGCACGCAGCTTCTCCAGGCAGGCTTCGATGAGTTCGCGCTCGCCGTCGCCGTGGTTGAGCGATTGTTGATGCATGCCGTGCCCGATGAACTCCCAGCCGGCTCGCAGCATGGCCTGCGCGGCGCGCGGATAGGCGTCGATGACGCTGGCATTACAGCTCGTCGACGCGGGCAGCCCGCGCGACCCGATGGCCTCCAGCATCCGGACCAGGCCGGCGCGCATGCCGTAATCGGCCCAGCTGAAATTCGGCACGTCGGGTACCGTCTCGCGGCCGTGCGGCGGCGTGATGATCGTGCGCGGCATGGCCTGGTCGAAACGCCAGTTCTCGACGTTGATGACCAAGTGCACCATGATGCGGCCGCCCGGCGGCGGCTCGCAGGCCGGGCGGTCTTGTGGAAAGGCATGGGCAATACGCGGATTGGACATGTGAGATTCCGGAGTCAATGGCGCATCTGGCCCATGATGTCGCGCTTGAGGCCGTTGAAGACCTCGCCGGTGATCAAATCCAGCGAACGCGGCCGCTCAATAGGCACTTTGATGCGAGTAGCGATACGGCCGGGACGCGCCGACATGACATAAATGGTGTCGGCCAGCAAAATGGCTTCATCGATGTCATGTGTCACGAAGACCACCGTTTTGCGCAAGCGCTGCCAGACCGACAGCAAGAGCTCCTGCATGGTCAGCCGGGTCTGCGCATCCAGCGCGCCAAAGGGTTCGTCCATCAACAACACCTTCGAGCCCAGCGTCAGTACGCGGGCAATGCCCACACGCTGGCGCATGCCACCTGACAACTGGACCGGCAGATGTTGCTTGAACGCCGACAAGCCGGTGATCTCGAGCATTTCTTCGGCACGAGGCAGGTAGTCGCTTTTGGGCAGGCCGGCAATCTTGGGTCCGAAGACCACGTTCTCCCACACGCTAAGCCAGGGGAACAGCGCGGCCTCCTGAAAGACCACGCCGCGCTCGGGCCCTGGCCGCGTCACCGCCTGATCCCCCACACGCAACTGTCCTTCGGAGGCCTGCTCAAAACCGGCAATCAAGTTGAGCAGCGTCGACTTGCCGCAGCCCGAGGGGCCGAGCAAGGCGATGAATTCGCCCTCGTCCACCTGCAGATCGATGCGGTCCAAGGCGTGCACGGGCGAGACGCCGGGATAGGTCTTGCTCAACTGCGTAACTGAAATATCCGACATGACACCCTCAATGATTCTGGAGCATGCGCCAGGCCAGGACGCGATGTTCGATGACTACCAGCAGGCGGTCGCTCAGAAAGCCCATCAACCCGATGGAAGCCATGTCGGCCAGCACGATATCCATGCGGCCGACGTAATAGGCATCCCACAGCACATAACCCAACCCTGACTTGACCGCCACCATCTCGGAGACGATAACGGCCGTCCAGGAAATACCCAGGCCAATACGCAGTCCCGTGAAAATCGAGGGCATGGCCGCCGGGAGCACCACCCGGCGCAGCATCTGCCCGGGCGAGGCCCCCATCATGCTGGCCGCGCGCACCAGATTACGGTCCACATCGCGCGCGCCCTGGGTGGTGTTGACCACGATGGCGTAGAAGCCGCCCAGAAAGATCAGGAAGATGGACCCCATATCGCGGATGCCGAACAACGCGATCGAAAATGGCAACCACGCCGTGATCGGAATGGGCCTCAGGCCCTGGATCAACGGATCCAGCATCCGCGAAGCCAGTCGGCTCCAACCAATGGCCAGGCCAAGCGGAATGGCGGCCAGCATCGCCAGCACAAAGCCTTGCGCAACCCGCAAGGTTGAGTACTGCACGTTGCTCACCCAGGTCCCCTGATACGGGTTCAGGCCCATGCCGGGGTTGCCAAAAGCCCAGGCATACCAGGCCTTGGCGACGTCGACCGGCGTGGGCAGGACCCCAGCCATGTTCGCGGACTGGCCTGCCCACTGCCAGATCGCCAGGATGAGCAGGGGCACTACAAGCGCGGTAGCCGTGCGCCGCCAAACCGCGCCGCACACGCCCATGCGCGGCGCGCCGGCCGGCTGCTTGAGGATGGAAGAGTTCATGACTGGCTCCTGTGGCGACTACTGGACCTCGCGCATCAGCGTCGGATCCCAGACCTTGCTGATCTGACCGCTGACGTCCTTGGGGATCACGCCCAAGTCATGGAAGGTCTTGGCCTGACGCTGCAACTGACCAAGATCGAGAACGCCACCCAGCTTGATAAGCTTGGCCGACTCGCGGGTGACGGGCAAAGGCAGGTTGGTGTATTTGGCATAGGCCTCGGCAAAGGCTTCCGGATCCTTGGCGAGTTTCTCTTCGGCCTGCTTATAGGCCCACAGGAAGCACTTGACCGCTTCACGCTTGCTGGTCAGGGCATCGCGTGTGGCGGCCAACAGCCCGAGCTCCGCCCCCACGGCCTTGGACTGGCTGTATTCCAAGTTGTTGGCAAAAAAGGCTGTGCCATTGGCTACCAACTGCGACTCGAACGGCTCCCACAACGCTACGGCGTCGACGTCACCACGTTGCAGCGCTTGAACGAAAGCCGTGCCGCCACCCTGGATATTGACGGCCGTGAAGCTGTTGTAAGGAATACCTTTCTCGGCCAGGGTGGCAGCCCACTGGAACCACACGGCAGACCCCGGCGCGATGCCGACGCGCTTGCCGGCCAAGTCCTTCCAGTCGTCCATCTTCACGCCTTTGCGCGTGACCAGGTGCTTGGGCGATGACGCCACGCCGGACAGGCCGACGATTTTCTCGCTGCCCTGAGCCAGCGCGATGGCCAGATCGGCCGGCCCGATGCCGGAGACGTCGAGCGACCCGGAAAGCAGCGCCGTGCGCGCGTCAGCGTAACGCACGAACTCGACCGGATTGACCTCCACGTTGCAGGCCTTGAGCGGCTCGGCGATGAAGATCATGGGCGACAGGTGCCCGACCTTCACGTAACCCACATTGAGCGTCTGTTTCTGCGGTGCGGGGGCCGGCTGAGGACCCACCGCGGCGGCCAGGCTGGCAAACCCGCTTAAGAAGACCGCAATCGCGGTCCGGCAAAACGTTTTCATGCATTTCCCCTTGTGCTGAAAGTCGGCGGCCGATGAAGACTGCGCGGCCCTGGCTGATGAAGGCGTTGTTCTACCGCCCTTTGAAAACCGGCGGCCGCCTCTCGCGAAAGGCAGCCTGCCCCTCGCGATAATCGGCGCTGCCAAAACACTGCTGTACTGCCTGTTCTACCTCGCTGGCCGCTGGCTCGGCATTGAGCAGATGACGCAAGGCCAGCCGCGCGGCGTACATGGTGAGCGGCGCATTACCCGCCACGGCCTCGATCCGAGACTGCGTTTCGCCAGCAAATGCGCTGTCTGCGAACATCTCGTGGACCAGGCCTATCCTTGCGGCCTCCCCCCCATCGAAGGTGCGCGCCGTCAGAAACAGATCCATGGTCCGCGCCGCGCCCAGCATGTCCCGCATGCGCTTGACCCCGTCGAGCGCGTAACCCAGCCCCAGGCGCGCGGCCGCCATCCGGAACCGCGCTGAGGCATTGCAATAGCGCAGATCGCAGGCCAACGCCAGCGCCATCCCGCCACCCATGCAGATGCCCTGGATCACCGCAATCGTCGGGATACGGCTGTCGGCCAACGCGTTCTGCGCGGCACTTACAGCCTGGTCATAGCGCGCCACCTGGGCCGGATCATTGCGCTGCTGGCCAAACTCGGAGATATCCGCCCCGGATACAAAAGCCCGGTCGCCCTCGCCGTGCAGCACGATCGCGCGCAGCGTCTCATCGGCCTGCGCCTCGCGCACTGCCGTGTGAAGCGCCTGCCACATGCTCAAGGACATGGCATTGAACCTCGCCGGGTTGCAGATGCGCACGCGCAGCACCCCGCCCTGCCTGTCGGCCACAATGCGGCCAGGAGGATATTCATTCATGGTGCGCTCCATCTCAGACAACGCCCGTGTCATGCAGTCGGCGAATATCCTGCTCTTCGTAGCCGGCTTCGCGCAAGACTTCATCCGTGTGCTCCCCCCACCCCGGCGCGGTGCGCTCGATGTCCGCAGGCGTGCGCTCCAGCGTCACCGGCTGAGTGATGAACGTGCGCTCTCCCCCCTGCCAGGCCTGGCAGGGGCGCGCCACGTCAAGATGGCGCACCTGGGCATCCTCGAACATCTGCGGCACGTTGTAGACCGGCCCGGCGGGCACGCCCGCGGCATTAAGCACGTCAACCCAGTAGGCGACAGACTCGCGCTCGAAGACCGCCTGAATCTCCGTGTTGAGCCGCTGACGATGGCGCACCCGCAGCTTTTCGGTCTGAAACTCGGGGTCGGCCAGCCAGTCCTGGCGGCCCAGAGCCTGACAGAAGCGCTTCCAGTTGCCCTCGCCCGAGGCCCCCAGATTGAACGCCCCGTCCTGCGCTTGAAACAAGCCCATGGGGCTGCTGGTAGGGTGATCATTGCCCTCCTGCACCGGCACGTCGCCATCGTTGAGGTAGCGCGCGCCCTGGAAATCCATCATGGCGATCTGCGCATGCAGCAGCGAGGCATGCACCCACTGCCCCTCGCCGGAAACCTCGCGTTCGAGCAAGGCGGTCAGAATACCGATGGCCGTGTAAAGACCCGTACTGGAGTCCGCCACGGCCAGGCCGGCGCGCACGGGCCCCTGCCCCGGCAGACCGGTCACCGACATCAGGCCGCCCATGCCCTGCACGATCTGGTCAAAACCCGGCCGGCCCGCGTAAGGGCCCGTCTGCCCGAAACCCGAAATGCTGGCCAGAATGATGCGCGGGTTCAGCGCGCGCAATGAAGCGTAGTCCACGCCCAGCCGCGCCTTGACATCGGGGCGCCAGTTTTCGACCACCACGTCCGCTCCCGCCACCAGGCGGCGAAAGACTTCCAGCCCCTCGGGCTTTTTGAGATTCAGCGTCAGGGAGCGTTTGTTGCGATTCAGATTCTGAAAGTCCCCGCTCCAGCGGTCGGCGGCGAACATGGCTTCGTTGGGGTCGACGCCCGGCGGCGGTTCGATGCGGATCACATCCGCGCCGAAATCTGCCAGCATGCGCACGCAGGTCGGGCCCGCACGCACCCGGGACAGATCCAGGACGCGGAAGCGGCGCAGGGCTGGCGAAGCGGAAAGCGAAGGCATGATGCGATTCAACCTTGAGACAGAGAAGACGTAAGGGGAGAAAACGCTCGCGCCAATGCGAGCAACTGCGCCTCGGCGCCCGGCCGGCCGATGGCCTGCACACAGACGGGCCGGCCCCGGCCATCGCGGCCGACGGGAAACACCAGGGCGGGCAATCCGAGATAATTCACAAACGCAAACCAACGGAACATATCCAGCAAGCGGCGGGCCTCGAATTGCGGTGAACTCGTCAGCACTTGGGCCCAGTCCGGTACGCCGCGCGGCAACGCCGGCGTGAGCAACACGTCGCTGCCGGCCAACACCTGCGCCAGAAAATCCTGAGTGCAGCCGCGGCGACGTTCGTGGGCCGCGGCGAGCCATTCGTGCGGCACGGCCGCACCCGTCAAGGCCAAGGCGCGCGCCAGGCTGCCCAGCTCAGGCGCCTGACCGCGCAGCGCCTGCGCGTGGCTGTCATACGCCTCGCTATAGAGCACCGTCTGAGCCAGTCGCATCCATTCGGCAAGCCCGGGCATGGCCGCGTCCCGGCGCTGCGGTGCGCAGCACACGGCAAACGCTTCCAGCACGGCAGCGACGTCGTCGTCCACACTGCCCTCGGGGTGTGTCCAGCAGGTACGGATGCGCTGCGGCGGCTCGACCGGTACGCCCGGCACGAGCTGCTCCCATACTGCCTGCAGATCCGCAGCGGTACGAGCCAGCAGGCCCACCGTGTCCAGGCTCGGCGCCAGGGGTGCCACGCCGATACTCGGCAGTCGGCCTGCCGTGGGCTTGAGGCCCAGAAGACCGCAGGTGGCCGCCGGGATGCGCACCGACCCCGCCGTATCCGTACCCGGCGAGGCATAGCAAAGCCCGGCTGCCACCGCGACGCCCGACCCGCTGGACGACCCTCCGACTGCCGCTTGCGGATCAAGAGGATTGAGCGGCAAGGGATAGCGCGGGTTCTCGCCGGTGGCTCCGCAGGCGTGTTCGGCCATCACCAGCGTGGCCAGAGGAGCTGCGCCCGCGGCTGTAAGACGTTGCACCACCGGCGCCGCCGGCCCAGCCCCCGGCCAGGGATGCGCGGTGCCGCAACGCGGCGCGCGTTCAGGCAGCACAAAAATATCCTTGTGTGCCAGGTCAACGCCGGCCAACGGCAGCGCCAGATCAGCACGTGGGGACGGCGGCAACAAGTCAGCCACACAGTTCCAGCCCTGGCGCTCAAACGCCAGCCGCTGCGCCCAAAGCGCCTCGTCCACGCTGAGCTCGCCGCACCGCAACGCCGCACGCAATGCGGCGATGGATTCCGGCAGGCCAGCGGGCGTCATGCGCGCCCCGCAGCCAGGCGCGCCAGAGCCTTGGCCACCGATTCGACCTCGCGCGACGACGCGGCAATACCCAGCGCGGCCAACTTGAGTGCCACTTCCGCGGCAGTGGGAGCCATGACTTGCATATCGAAAAACCCTTTGTGTATTATTTTTTAGACTATAAATATATTTATAGATCGGTGGATAATTTCGTGCAATCAGTATTTATATGTATAGACCATGAAAGTCAGTGAACGCATACGCCAGTCCGTGGAGAACGACATCCGCCATGGGACGCTGCTGCCGGGCGACCCCATCGACGAGCAGCAGCTGGCCACCCGCTATCAGGTCTCGCGCACACCCGTGCGCGAAGCCCTGTTGCAGCTCAAAGTGCAAGGCATGCTCGAGAGCCAGCCGCGCAACGGCATGGTGGTCGCTCGGCTGGACGTGCAGGAATTACTGGCCATCTGGGAGCTGATGGCCGAAATGGAGGGGGTCTGCACCCGCATGGCCTGCCAGCGCATGAGCGCCGAAGAACGCGAAGAACTCGCGCGCGTGCACCGCGCCGCCGCCCCCATTGCCGAGGCCGACGACAGCCAGGCCTGGCGCGACGCCAATCACGACTTCCATGAGATCCTCTACCGGGGTTGCCGCAACCCCTATCTGCGCGAACAACTGGTCGGCCTGCGCGCACGCACCGGCGCCTATCTGCGTCACGCGTTCACCGCCGTGGGCCGCGTACGCGCCTCGTATGAGCAGCATGGTGAACTCGTCGAAGCCATCCTCGCCAACGACCCCGACCGCGCGCACCGCATGATGATGCGGCACATCAGCCTGGCTCAGGGCGCCAAAGGCCTGGCCGACTTTCTCATCAACCTGCCGCGCTCGATGGTCAAAACTTGACCCGCGAAGCCTGCCCGGCTTTTGTCGCCCCGCCCGAACCTGACCGCGCGCCTTTTTACCGTGGGCCTGCTCCGCTCCCCGCCTTGCCGACTGGATATCGGAGAGAATTGCCTAGTCTGTGAGCACATTACCTGCTGGCAGACACCCGGCGTCGACACCGGATAGGCGCAGGGCAGATGCGGGTCCGACGGGCTGGGGGTGAGCCCGATATCCGGGCGCGAGCAACATCCTCAATCCCGTCCCGGTCAACGCGGCTCGCGGATTCGGCGCCTTCCACCCCAAACGAAAGCCCTATCGCGTTGGCCACAGGGCTTTGTTGCTGGCGTTCGATGACAATCTTGGAGCTGCCGGCAAATCGGCGGCTGCCGCGGCACAAACGCGCCATGGCGCCGCCTGCCACTCAGAAACTGTAACGCACACCCACGTGGCCGCTATATGGGCTTTCTTGCTTGCTGCCCTTGCCGTAGTTGAACTCACCATAGACTGCCCAAGCGGTGTTCCAACGCGCGTCCACCCCCAACCCATACCTGCCCATGCTGCCGGACATATTGTTGGAGAAGGTTTCGCTGCTGTTAATGCGCACATCATTGTTCTTGCTGAACTAATGGTTCAGCGCAATGCGTGCATAGGGCTTGATCAGCGCACCGCTGTCCAGCGTGAAGGTCTTGCCGAGCGTCAAACCGGCTTCGGCGCTGACCGACTTCACCGAATCAGCCTCGACCTGCACTCCATTGCTGTAACCGTACTTGGTCTTGCCGCCACGGAAAGCCGCCAGTTGCAAATAGGGCTCGACAAAGAAACTGTCGATGACGATGTGTTTCCCGGCTTCAATCGACACGCCCACACCCGTGGTCTTGTCGTTGGCCTTGCTGGTGCCAGCATTGAAGCGGGCGTCATTATCCGTCTTGAAACGGTTGACCTTGACAACACCGTCCACGTAGTAGCCGCTGTCATGCAACCAAGTAGTATACATCCCCAGCGCATAGCTATCGACTTTGCCGCGGCTGTCATCGGCTTTCAGGTCGGAGTCGCTGTACGAGAATAGACCACCCACAAACAAGCGCGCCGTTTGCAGATCAAACTGGCGGTCGGCGCCGACCATGAACCCATTCATGGTCTGGTCGTAGGCCACGTTATTGGTCACCCGGTTCTTGCCAGTGATGTACTTGCCCCACACGCTGTTTGACGGCGCCTGCCCACGCAACTCGCCCAGACGACTGCGCAAAATAAACAATTCGCTATTCCAGATGGTGGGCGTGACGTTGGCCAGCATCACCGCATTGCGGGTGGTCTCCGACATACTCTGACGGCTGGTGCTCAAATACCAGTCATCGGCCTGGGTGCCGTCCTGATTCAGCGCGAGCTGATAACGGTAAGCGCCGATGTCCACCTGACTATTGTTCAAGGCAAAGCTGTCTGCCTGGCTGCCCGCCGCATGGATGAGGTGATAGCGCACGGCCTGCTGACCTGCCCCCAGATTTAGTACGGCACCGACATAGAGCCCAGGGGTAAAAGACCTTCTTTCTGATGAGCCTGCACGAATTGCGCCGGCGTTAAATATCCGAGCGCGCTGTGAGGCCGATCGGTGTTGTACTCGACTCGCCAGTTTTCGATCAAGCTTTTAGCCTGTCGCAGGGACAAGAACCAGTGCTCGTTAAGGCATTCGTCGCGGAACTTGCCGTTGAAACTTTCGATATAAGCGTTCTCCACCGGCTTACCCGGCCGAATAAACGACAGCTTTACGCCTGCTTGGTAGGCCCCCAGGCGTCCAAGGCTCTTCCGGCGAACTCTGGCCCGTTGTCCACGGTAATAGATCGCGGCAGGCCACGCATCTCCGCCAGCCGTTGCAGCACCATGGCAACACGCAGTCCCGGCAACGACGTATCGACCTCGATGGCCAGGCATTCGCGAGTGTAGTCATCGACGATAGTCAAACAGCGGAATCGGCGGCCATAGGCTAGGCCGTCGGCCACAAAGTCCATTGACCAACTCTGATTCGGCGCGATTGCCGCTGGGCGAACCACGCGCTCGGTCGCCGCGATTCGCTTACGCTTTCGTTTTCGCACGCTTAACCCTGCCAGACTGTACAGCCGCCAGATTCGCTTGTGATTTGCTTGCCAGCCTTCGCGACGTAAGAGCACATGGATCCTCCGATAGCCGTAGCGTCGTTTCGCCACTGCCATCTCTTTCATGCGCTCGGTCAGCGCAGCATCGCCTGAGCGTGTGCTCTCGTAGGCAAACAGCGACCGCGAAATTCCTACCAGCCCACAGGCCCGGGTAACACCCATGCTGCGCTCGGTCATTAATGTCCTGACCGCCTCGCGTTTGGCCTGCGGGCTGACTACTTTCGGCTTAGCAGATCCTGAAGCGCCGCCTTGTCCAGCATCGACTCGGCCAACAGCTTCTTGAGCTTGTTGTTCTCCTGCTCCAGCTCCTTGAGCCTCTGAGCGTCCGACACCGTCATGCCACCGAACTTCGCCTTCCAGTTGTAGTACGTTGCCTCGGAGATTCCGTGCTTGCGGCACAACTCTGCGGGCTTGGCACCTGCATCGGCTTCCTTGAGCACGCCGATGATTTGCTCTTCCGTAAATCGTTTCTTCATTGCCATTCCTTTGGGAACGGACTCTACATCGATTTCGTACTAATCACGGGGAGCAGATCACTCGCGTGCCAGCTGCCGTGCCAGCGCCAATTACCTGCGCGCCGAAGCGGCCCTGCCCCGGCGCCGCTATCCGCAGCCGCCGGTATCCGGCGCCGCGACGCTGCAGAAACTGCAGGCGCAGGTCGACACGCTCGAGCTGGAAAATGCGCGGCTGCGCCGCCTGGCGCTGACCGACGACCTGACCGGGGCGTACAACCGGCGCTACTTCGCCACCATGCTGCGCGATGCGCTGCGCGAACGCGTGCGCGGCGGCGGGCTGGCGCTGTGCCTGTTCGATATCAACAATTTCAAGACCATCAACGACCGCCACGGCCACTTCGCGGGCGACTACCTGCTGCGCCGCGTGGCGCTGGCGGCGCGCCGCTGCATGCGCCGCACCAGCGACGACCTGTGCCGGGTGGGCGGCGACGAGTTCGCCGCGGCGCTGTCGGCGCCCAGCGCGTCGGCGGCGCTGGCGCAGGCCCAGCGCGTGCTCGACGCGATACGCGCCATTGCGCCGCTGGACACGCCGCACGGGCCGCGCCATGTCACGGCCACCTTCGGTCTGGCGTGGATCGCTCCCGGCGTCTCGTTGACCTGGGAGCAGGCCTACAGCGATGCGGACCGGGCGCTCTACCGGGCCAAGCAGGCCGGCAAGAATCGCCTGCACCTGATCGCCAGCCGCACGGCTGGCGCATAACGGCCCGCGGGCCGGTCAGCCTTCCTGGCTGATGACCGGCGGTTCGATCCAGAAAAAACGTTCGCCCTGGCGGATCATGCTGGCGACGCCTTCGGGCTCCACGCGGTAGTCGGTACCCATCAACGTCGCGCCGCCATCTTCATGGATATGAATGATGGCCAACGGATCGTTTTCCATGGTGTACCAGTAGTACCCGGGCTTGAGGTCGTGGGTCGTCCTGGACGAAACGCCAGTGTCCCCCAGGGGGCGATTGCGCGCATACTGCCACACATGACACCCGGCCCGCGTACGTCACCGCTTGTGTTCGCGAGCGCGTCGATACAAGCCATCAAGGCCGGCAAGCAGCGGCAGACGCGCCGGATCGTCAAGCCGCAGCCCCCGCCGGCCGCCACGCTTTGGTACTGCGACCCCGCGCACGCCGAACGCTGGATCGCCGCCACGGCTCGCCCGGATGACGCGACCCCCGCACAAACCGTATCGAAATGGCTGGTATGTCCCTACGGCAAGCCAGGCGACCTGATCGACCTGGCCCACGAATCGGGCCAGCCGTTCGGGCGGGCCATCCTGATGGGGGTGCGCATCCAGCGCCTGCAGGCCATCAACGAGGCCGACGCGGCGGCCGAAGGCTTCGCCGCCGCATCCCGGCTGGATGAATTCCTGCCGGAAACCCCGCCCCAGGCCGCGTTTGCGCTGGCCTGGGGCGAACGCTACGGCGCGCGCGCCTGGGCGGCCAACCCCTGGGTATGGGTGCTGGAATTCCGTCTGCTGAACCAGAACGGGCATTGATCCTCGTGGCGGACGGGCCACGCAAGGTGTGGAAATGTAACCCCACCTGGGGCCCGCCTTGGCTCCCCCCGCGTTTCAACCCATTTCAAAGCCGCGCCCGCCCCAGCGGGACAAATTTGCCGCAACACAGCAAACGCCGGCGTCCCGGACTGCGGGCGGTTGCGGAATGTCGCCATTGCGGGGGCTGTTTTCACAAATTTACGCGCAAAACAGCCGAGAATAGGCCCGTCGATTAGTCAACTTGGCTGCACGCGCAGCAAGGCAGGTGAAAAATGAAAAAGTGGTTCGTTGCTGCCGGCATCGGCGCTGCCGGACTCATGCTCTCCAGCGCCGCCCTGGCCCGTGTGGATATCGGGGTGTCGATCGGCATTCCAGGCGTGGTGTACCCGGCGCCCGTGTATGTGGCGCCCGCCCCGGTGTATGCCCCGCCGCCCGTGGTGCACTACCCGGCGCCGGTCTATGTGCGCCCGCAGGTGGTGTATCCGGCGCCCGTCTACTATGGCGGCCCCCGCTACTACAAGGGCCATCGGCACTATGACCGCGGCCATCGCGGCCATCGCGGCCACCGCGGCCACTGGCGCGATTGACCGGCGATCGCCGCAAATCAATGAAAAAACCGCCCGGATGGGCGGCCTTTTTTTGCGGCACGGCTGGGTTCAGGCCTGTTCGGCCGGGACCTTGGCGGCTGGCGCGGCCGTTTGCCCCTCGGCGGGCTTGTCGCTGCGCATGGCGTCAAGCCAGCGGCGCGGCGCGCTGGAGGCCTTCCACCAGCCGTTATGCGGACGCGTGTGCGAATTCCGGTTCACCATTGAAACGTACTCCATTGATTCTTTCAAAGATCTGCTGGCTCGTTCGCTCGGCGTCCTCGCGGTCCTGGTAAGAAACCTGGCCCGGCACCGTCCAGCATTTCTCGGGCGCATTGCCGCCAACGCGGCGCGTGCAGATCTGCACGCTGTACTGATTGCCCTCTTCCTGAACGACGGTACACCTGACGCGAAAATCGCCAATCATTCGCGAAGTCATAAAACAGCTTCCTTTATTGAAATGAAGGGGACGTGTTGCCAGGCGATATTTTGCCGTAGATATGGCCCTGTTTATTGCCGGTACACATTTATTCACATCAACTTAGGCTGTTCTACGGAGATTACCTGCCAAAAGCGACAAATTTGTGGCTAACCCGGGAAAACCCCCGGCCGCGTTTGTACCAGTTGCGCGCCGTTGCAATACGCGCATGGCGGCCCGCCGAAATGAAAAACGGAACCCGCGGGTTCCGTTTCTGGTTCACGTGCGGCGCGGCCGTCTCAAGGTTCGAGAACGGTCAGGCCGCCCATGTAGGGCTGCAGCACGGCCGGCACCCGCACGCTGCCGTCGGCTTGCTGGCAGTTTTCCAGCACGGCCACCAGGGCGCGGCCCACGGCCAGCCCGGACCCATTGAGCGTATGCACGTATTCGGGCTTGTTCTGCGCGTTACGGAAGCGGGCCTGCATGCGGCGCGCCTGGAATGTTTCGCAGTTGGAAACCGAGGAGATCTCGCGCCAGGTATCCTGCGCCGGCAGCCAGACCTCCAGGTCGTAGGTCTTGGCCGAGCCGAAACCCATGTCGCCGGTGCACAGCAGCATGACGCGGTACGGCAGCTCCAGCAGCTGCAGTACGCGCTCGGCATGGCCGACCATTTCCTCGAGCGCCTCGTACGAATGCTCGGGATGGGCGATCTGCACCATCTCGACCTTGTCGAACTGGTGCTGGCGGATCATGCCGCGCGTATCGCGCCCGCCGCTGCCGGCTTCGGAGCGGAAGCACGGCGTATGCGCGGTCAGGCGCAGCGGCAGGTCGGCGCCGGCCACGATGGTCTCGCGCACCACGCTGGTCAGGGTGATTTCCGAGGTCGAGATCAGGTATTGGTCTTCGCGCGCCAGCGGGTTGCCCTGCTCGTCGACCTTGGGCTCGTCGTCGCCGCCGCCCTTGGTGACGAAGAACATGTCGTCCTTGAACTTGGGCAGTTGGCCGGTGCCGAACAAGGTCGAGCTGTTGACGATGTAGGGCGTGTAGCACTCGGTGTAGCCATGCGTGCCCGTCTGCAAGTCCAGCATGAACTGCGCCAGCGCGCGGTGCAGGCGCGCCATCTGGCCGCGCATGAAAGAAAAGCGCGCGCCCGACAGCCGTGCGGCCAGATCGAAATCCAGGCCCAGCGGCTCGCCCACCGCCACGTGATCCCGCACCTCGAAACCCAGCGCCGCAGGGATGCCGCGCTCGTCGGCCGCGCCCGGCAGCCAACGCCGCACCTCGACGTTCTCGTCGCTGGACACGCCCTGCGGCACGCTGGCGTGCGGCAGGTTGGGCACGGACATCAGCAGGTCGTTGAGTTGCGCCTGCGTCTGCGCCAGTTCGTCCTCGAGCGCCTTGAGCCGGGCCGGCAAGGCCTGCGACTCGGCCATCACGGCCTGCACTTCCGCTTCGGGTGCGCCTTTGCCCTTGAGCTGGCCGATCTGCTTGGCCAAGGCATTGCGGCGCGCCTGCTGCGACTCGGTTTCGGTCTGGACGGCCTTGCGGCGGGACTCCAGCTCGTTGAACCGGGCGATGTCGAAATCGACGCCACGGCTCTTGAGGCGGTCGACGACGGTTTGCAGGTCTTTGCGCAGCAGTATCGGATCTAGCATGGTGTGTCAGTAAGGGTTGGCATTCACGGCGGCGGCGGTCGCGCCGCTACCGTTTCCTGGCGCGTTCCTGGGCGTCAAGCTCATCCAGGAATGCCAGCTTCTGCTGGATTTTAGCTTCCAGCCCCCGGTCGGTCGGCCGGTAGAAGGTGGGATTGAGGCCGTCGGGGAAATATTGCTCGTCCGCGGCATAGGCATGCGGCTGGTCGTGGGCATAGCGATATGCCTTGCCATGGCCGAGCTGCTTCATCAGCTTGGTGGGCGCATTGCGCAGATGCAAGGGCACCGGCGCGCTGCCATGCTCGGCCGCGAACTTGCGCGCGGCGTTGTACGCGTTGTAGACCGCATTGGACTTGGCCGCACAGGCCATGTAGACCACCGCCTGCGCCAGCGCCAGCTCGCCTTCGGGCGAACCCAGGCGTTCGTAGATGTCGGCGCCGTTGACGGCCAGCTCGGTGGCGCGCGGATCGGCCAGGCCGATATCCTCGATCGCCATGCGCACCAGGCGGCGCGCCAGGTACTTGGGATCGGCGCCGCCGTCGAGCATGCGGGCCAGCCAGTACAGCGCTGCGTCCGGGTCGGAGCCACGCACCGACTTGTGCAGCGCGCTGATCTGGTCGTAGAAGGCGTCGCCCCCCTTGTCGAAACGGCGCAGGTTCTGCGACAGCGAGGTTTCCAGCCAGGCCGCGTCGACGCTGTCGCGCCCGGCGGCCTGGGCGGACTCGGCCACCACCTCGACCGCGCTGATCAGGCGGCGCGCATCGCCGTCGGCCCAGGCCGCCAATTGCTCGCGCGCCTCGGTCTCGAAGCGGATCTGCTGCCCGTCCTCCAGGCCCTCGTTGAGCGCGGCGACGGCGCGGTCGACCAGCTGCATCAACTCCTCGGCCGACAGCGACTGCAGCACGTAGACGCGCGCCCGCGACAGCAGCGCCGAGTTGACCTCGAAGGAAGGGTTCTCGGTGGTGGCGCCGATGAAGGTGAACAGGCCGCTTTCCACATACGGCAGGAAGGCGTCCTGCTGCGATTTGTTGAAGCGATGCACCTCGTCGACGAACAGGATCGTGCGGCGCCCCTGCCCTTGCGCGACCTGGGCGGTCACCACTGCGTCGCGAATGTCCTTGACGCCGCCCAGCACGGCCGAAATGGCGATGAACTGCGCATCGAAGCCGTCTGCCATCAGGCGCGCGAGGGTGGTCTTGCCCACGCCGGGCGGGCCCCAGAAGATCATCGAATGCGGCCGCCCGGAGTCGAACGCGACGCGCAGCGGTTTGTCCGGCCCCAGCAGATGCGACTGCCCGACCACATCGGACAGCGTACGGGGCCGCAGGCGTTCGGCCAGCGGCACATAGGGCCGATGGGGCGGATCGGAGGCGAACAGGTCGTTGCTCATGGACAGCAGGAAAAAAACACGGGCGGATCCAACGCGCATTACACCATGCGGCGGCCTTGGCCCGCAGGATTGCCCTGCGCGCGACGCAGAGCGTCGCGGCCCTACATCTTCACCACGTCCACTCCCTGAGGCGGGGTGAACTGGAATTCGGAGGCCGGCACGGCGCCGGGCAGCAGGTTGGACAGCTCGACGCGCGTGGTCTGCCCGAAGGCGTCGACCAGTTCGATGCGCGCGGGCTGGTTGTCGCGCAAGCCGATATCGACCTGCGAGAAACCCGCGTCGGCGTTGCGCGGCTTGGCGCGCAGCCATTGCAGGCCGTCGCGGTCGGGCAGCGCGCTGACGGCAAACGCCTGGCTCAGCTGGCCCCCGCCGAACAGGATGGCGGCGGGCGACGTGCCGATGACCTGATCGACCTGGCGCACGGTGACCTGCGCCAGGTCCGGGTCGTACTGGAAAACCTGCTTGCCATCGGACACGATGAGTTGCTCGTACGGCAGCTGGACGGCCCACTTGAACTTGCCCGGGCGCTGGAACGCGAAAGTGCCGCTTTGCGCGGGCTGGGTGGCGCCCTGCGGGCTGACGGTCGATTGCTTGAACGAGCCGGTGGCGCCCTTGACGGTGGCCACGAAGGTGTCGAGCTGCTCCTGGGCCGTGGCGGCCCAGGCCGGCGCGGCGGCCAGGGCCGCCACGGCGAAAACGGCAAGCGCGCCGGCGGCGCGGCGGATCATGTGCATCAGGCTTCCTCTCGGGCCGGCACCAGGATTTCCCGGTTGCCGTTGGATTGCATGGGCGACACCATACCCGCCTGCTCCATCTGTTCGAGTAACCGTGCGGCACGGTTGTAACCAATACGCAGATGGCGCTGCACCAGCGAAATCGAGGCGCGGCGGTGCTTGAGCACCACTTCGCAGGCCTGGTCGTACATCGGATCGGACTCCGCGTCGCCCATGCCAGTGACCGAGCTCAGGCCATCGCCGGTCTCGCCTTCGCTGCCTTCGAGCAGGCCATCGATATAGTTGGGCTCGCCCTGCGCCTTGAGCGCCTCGACGACGCGGTGCACCTCGTCGTCGTGCACGAACGCGCCGTGCACCCGCACCGGCAGGCCGGTGCCCGGCGGCATGTACAGCATGTCGCCCTGGCCCAGCAGGGTTTCGGCGCCCATCTGGTCCAGGATGGTGCGCGAGTCGATCTTGGAAGACACCTGGAAGGCGATGCGGGTCGGGATGTTGGCCTTGATCAGGCCGGTGATCACGTCCACGCTGGGGCGCTGGGTGGCCAGCACCAGGTGGATGCCCGCGGCGCGGGCCTTCTGCGCCAGCCGGGCGATCAGCTCCTCGATCTTCTTGCCCACCACCATCATCAGGTCGGCCAGCTCGTCGATCACCACCACGATATGCGGCAACGCCTGCAGCGGCTCGGGCGCGTCCGGCGTCAGTGAGAACGGATTGGGAATGGGCTCTTCGCGCTTGATGGCGTCGCGAATCTTGCTGTTGTAGCCGGCCAGGTTGCGCACGCCCATCTTGCTCATCAGGCGATAGCGCTTTTCCATCTCGCCCACGCACCAGTTCAGCGCGTTGGCGGCATGGCGCATGTCGGTGACCACCGGCGCCAGCAGGTGGGGAATGCCTTCGTAGACGCTCATCTCGAGCATCTTCGGGTCGATCAGGATCAGCCGGGTATGGCTGGCGTCGGTCTTGTAGAGCAGCGACAGGATCATGGCGTTGATGCCGACCGACTTGCCCGAGCCGGTGGTGCCGGCCACCAGCAAGTGCGGCATCTTGGCCAGGTCGGCCACCACCGGGTTGCCGGCGATGTCCTTGCCCAGCGCCATGGTCAGCACCGAATGGCTGGCATGGTAGGTCTGCGAGCCGAGGATTTCCGACAGCTTGACCATCTGGCGACGCGGGTTGGGCAGCTCCAGGCCCATCAGGTTCTTGCCCGGGATGGTTTCCACCACGCGGATGCTGACCAGGCTGAGCGCGCGCGCCAGATCCTTGGCCAGGTTGACGATCTGGCTGCCTTTTACGCCCGTGGCGGGCTCGATCTCGTAGCGCGTGATCACCGGGCCGGCCTGCGCCGCCACCACGACCACGGAAACGCCGAAATCGGCCAGTTTCTTCTCGATCAGGCGCGAGGTGAATTCGATCGTCTCGGCGGAAACGGTTTCCTGGTTCTGCAGGGGAGGATCCAGCAGCCCGATGGCCGGCAGGTCGCTCTCGCCGGCCGGCGGCGCGAACAGGCTTTGCTGCTTTTCCTTCTCGGCGCGATCCGAGCGCGGCACCACGGTAATGGCGGGCTCGATGCGCACGGGCTGCTCGTGCACCAGCTTTTCCTGCTTGGCCACCACCTGCTCGGTACGGACCGCCTTGGCGACCTCGCCGACCTTGCGGTCCTCGCGCGCGGCGTACGAATCGCGCACGCGCCGCACCAGGCCTTCGAGCCAGCTGCCGACCCGTTCGGCGATCTGCAGCCACGAAAACGAGAAGAACAGGCTCAGGCCGACCGCCAGCAGCACCAGCAGGGCCAGGGTGCCGCCGGTAAAGCCCACGCCGCGCGACAGCCAGCCGGCCAGCATCTGGCCGATCACGCCGCCGGCGCCGCTTTCGCCGTCGGTGCCGCCGGGCAGGTGCATGCCCCAGCTGTACAGGCGCAGCGCCTCGATGCCCAGCGAGCAGGTCAGCAGGAGCACGAAGCCGATGCCCTCTTCCCAGTGCACGCGCGGCAAGGCGTCGGGCTGCTTGCCGCTGGTGACGCGCAGGTTGCTGGCCAGGCGGCGGTAGCCGGCGCGCACGCGGTGCAGCAGCAGCACGACCCACCACCAGGCGGAAAATCCGAACAGGTACAACAGGATATCGGCGAGATAGGCGCCCAGCGTGCCGCCGCCGTTGTGGATGGCGTCACCGGAAACAGAATGTGACCAACCAGGGTCGGCCGGGCTCCAGGTGGCAAGCACCAGGGTCAGCCAGGCGGCCAGCGCGGCGAACAGGATCCAGCGGGCCTCCCTGAGGAGCGCGGAGATGCGCGCTTGAAAGGGAGACGGCCCGTTGCGGGTGTTGCGCGAGGCGCGCGGAGTAGCATTCGAAATACGCGGCATGCGGCTCATTATAATTGGGCGTTATCCTAAAGATACCCGCCATGTCTACGCCTAAACACGCCAAAGTCCTGATTCTGGGTTCCGGCCCCGCCGGTTACACCGCTGCCGTCTATGCGGCGCGCGCCAATCTCAGCCCCGCGCTCATCACCGGCCTGGCCCAGGGCGGCCAGCTGATGATCACCACGGAAGTCGACAACTGGCCCGCCGACGTGCAGGGCGTGCAGGGCCCCGACCTGATGCAGCGCTTCCTGCAGCACGCCGAGCGCTTCAACACCGAAATCCTGTTCGACCATATCGCCAAGGTCGACCTCTCCAGGCGTCCGTTCACCCTGACCGGCGACACCGGCAACCTGTACACCTGCGACGCGCTCATCATCGCGACCGGCGCCTCGGCCAAGTACTTGGGGCTGGCCAGCGAGCAGACCTTCATGGGCCGCGGCGTATCGGGCTGCGCCACCTGCGACGGCTTTTTCTACCGCAACAAGGACGTCGTCGTGATCGGCGGCGGCAATACGGCGGTCGAAGAGGCGCTGTACCTGTCCAACATCTGCCGCAAGGTGACCCTGATCCACCGGCGCGACAAGTTCCGCGCCGAACCCATCCTGGTCGACAAGCTGATGGACAAGGTCGCCAATGGCAACATGGAACTGAAGCTGTTCCACACCCTGGACGAGGTGCTCGGCGACGATAGCGGCGTCACCGGCGTGCGCATCCGCAGCACCGAGACCGACGCCACCGAGGACCTGGACGTGGACGGCTGCTTCGTCGCCATCGGCCATCAGCCCAATACCGGCATCTTCGAAGGCCAGCTCGAGATGAAGGACGGCTACATCATCACCAAGAGCGGCCTGTCGGGCATGGCCACCATGACCTCGGTGCCGGGCGTGTTCGCCGCCGGCGACGTGCAGGACCACGTATACCGCCAGGCCATCACCAGCGCCGGCACCGGCTGCATGGCGGCCCTGGACGCTCAGCGGTGGCTGGAGAATGCGGGGCAATAAGACGGGGCTGGCCGACCTGAAACGGCTGCACGAGCAAGTGCGCGAGACCCGGGCGCGGGCCGAGGCCGCCGAGCGCGAAGCGGCGGCCCGCGCGTCGGCCGCCGCCCCCGAGGCCGACGTCGCCGCGTTCCGGCGCGCGGTCCAGGCCGCCACGCCGCTCAAGCCCTCGGGCCGGCTCGCCAACCGCCGTCCCGATGCCACGCCGGCCACGGCCACGGCCGCGGCCGTGGCGTCGCGCCGGGCCGCCGCGCTGGGCGAGGCGGCGCCGCGCGCCGATGCCGGCGTCTCCGATGCCAGCGATATCGGCGCCTTGCTGACCGACGGCGGCACGGCCTACGTGCGCGCCGGCGTCGCGCCCGACACCGCGCGCAACCTCAAGCGCGGCCAGTGGCGGGTGGGCGCCGAGCTCGACCTGCATGGCCTGCGCGTCGAACAGGCCCGCCATGCGGTGCTGTCGTTCCTGGACGAATGCCTCGAACACGGCATCCGCTGCGTGCGCATCGTGCACGGCAAAGGCTACGGCTCGCAGGGGCTGGAACCGGTGCTCAAGGACAAGGCCCGCACCTGGCTGGTGCAGAAGGCCGACGTCCTGGCGTTTTCCGAAGCGCCGGAGCGCGGCGGCGGCGCCGGCGCGCTGCTGGTGCTGCTGCGCCAGGCCGAAGCCGGAGGCAGGCCATGAACAGCTGGATCCATCTGTCGATGGCCATCGTGGCCGAAATCATCGCCACCAGCGCCCTGAAAAGCTCGGAGGGCTTCACCCGCCTGCTCCCCTCGCTGGTCACCGTGGCGGGCTACGCGATCGCGTTCTACTTCCTGGCCCTCACGCTGCGGGTCATCCCGGTGGGGGTCGCCTACGCCATCTGGTCCGGCGTGGGCATCGTGCTGATCTCGCTGGTTGGCGCGCTGTTGTTCAAGCAGCACCTGGACCTGCCCGCCATCATCGGCATCGCGCTGATCCTGGCGGGCGTGGTGGTCATGAACGTGTTCTCGAAGTCCGTCGGCCACTGAAGGCGCGGCCGCGCTAGCTGTGAAGATTCAATAGGTTGTATGCATGGTTCATCCGAACCGGATTTGAGAAACTGGAAATCGCCAACCCCCCAGTTCACTCAAGGAGCCCGGCCGGATGAACACCCATAAGCATGCCCGATTGACCTTCCTACGTCGCCTCGAAATGGTCCAGCAATTGATCGCCCATCAAGTTTGTGTGCCTGAAGCGGCCCGCGCCTATGGGGTCACCGCGCCGACTGTGCGCAAATGGCTGGGCCGCTTCCTGGCTCAGGGCCAGGCGGGCTTGGCCGATGCGTCCTCGCGCCCGACGGTCTCGCCCCGAGCGATTGCGCCGGCCAAGGCGCTGGCTATCGTGGAGCTGCGCCGCAAGCGGCTGACCCAAGCGCGCATCGCCCAGGCGCTGGGCGTGTCAGCCAGCACCGTCAGCCGCGTCCTGGCCCGCGCCGGTCTGTCGCACCTGGCCGACCTGGAGCCGGCCGAGCCGGTGGTGCGCTACGAGCATCAGGCCCCCGGCGATCTGCTGCACATCGACATCAAGAAGCTGGGACGTATCCAGCGCCCTGGCCACCGGGTCACGGGCAACCGACGCGATACCGTTGAGGGGGCCGGCTGGGACTTCGTCTTCGTGGCCATCGATGACCACGCCCGCGTGGCCTTCACCGACATCCACCCCGACGAGCGCTTCCCCAGCGCCGTCCAGTTCCTCAAGGACGCAGTGGCCTACTACCAGCGCCTGGGCGTGACCATCCAGCGCTTGCTCACCGACAATGGCTCGGCCTTTCGCAGCCGCGCCTTCGCCGCGCTGTGCCATGAGCTGGGCATCAAGCACCGCTTTACCCGACCTTACCGCCCACAGACCAATGGCAAGGCCGAACGCTTCATCCAGTCGGCCTTGCGTGAGTGGGCTTACGCTCACACCTACCAGAACTCCCAACACCGAGCCGATGCCATGAAATCCTGGCTACACCACTACAACTGGCATCGACCCCACCAAGGCATCGGGCGCGCTGTACCCATCTCCAGACTCAACCTGGACGAATACAACCTATTGACAGTTCACAGCTAGGCTGCGCGCGGCGCGGTCAGCGCCAGCAGCAGCACCAGCGTGGCACTGTAGATGGGCACGCTGCGCATGTTGCGGAACATCATCTCGGTCAGGCTGAAAGCGCAATAACCGAGGCAGAACAACAGGCCGATCTGCGCGCCCGTCCGTATGACGCGGTCGTCGCTGGCCATGCGGCGCAGGAACACCCAGGCCGGCGCGAGATACAGCAACAGGATGCTCAGCAGGCCGAGCAGGCCGTAGCCGGCCATGGCCGCCATGAAATCATTGTGGGGTTCGCCGTACCCGCTGGCGACCTCCGGCGTGACCACGCCCTGGTCGCGCAGCTTGGCCAGCTCGGCACGGAAATTGCGCGGCCCCACCCCCAGCACCGGCGCCTCCTGGAAGATCATCCACGAGGCATGCCACAGCTGCAGGCGTATGCCCACGGACGTATTGCGATCGTTCTGCACGGTATAGCGCTGTAGATCCGTCAGGATCTTGTGCATCCGGTTTCCCTGCGAGGACAGCATCACCCCCGCCAGCACCGCCAGCGCCGCGACCAGCACCAGGCCCACGGCCAGTTTCCTGCGCAGGCTCCAGACACGGCGGGACATGAGGAACACCAGCCCGAAAACCGGCAGCAGCATCCAGCTGCTGCGCGTCTCCGATACATGGGCCGCATACACCGCGGCGCATGCCGCCCCCACCTTCAACAGCGCTTCCAGGCCGGGCCAGGGCGTCAGCCGCCAGCCCAGCGTCAACAGCGAGGCG
Source organism: Bordetella holmesii (assembly GCF_020735985.1). NCBI lineage: Bacteria > Pseudomonadati > Pseudomonadota > Betaproteobacteria > Burkholderiales > Alcaligenaceae > Bordetella > Bordetella holmesii. Next base: position 882,775 of record NZ_CP085973.1, on the reverse strand, counting down.
AAACCGAAGAACAGCGTCAGATTGGCGAAGGCCACGGCGTTGTACTCGGCGCCGTAGAAGCTGACCTGCATGCGCCCGCCGTACCAGCCGACGATGACATAAAGCATGATCGCGCCGGCATAGGCGCTGAACAGCAGGCTCCACTGGATCTGTTGCAGCCATGGGCGCGGCACGCACAGCAGTACCCAGAACAGGGGAAGCGCCAGCGCGAACCGCAGCAGTTTCTCGAACTCGGAACCGCTCCAGATACCGAGGTAGGCGTTGGTGACCAGCATCGACAGCAAGGGCACCGCCAGCACCGCGCCGGGCCAGGCCAGGTCGCGCCAGGACGGCTGTGCGCGACCACGGCCGGCGTAGACCATGATTGCGAGCGACGTCAGTACGGCTAGCGTGTAGAACACGGCGACGCCCCCGCCTTTGCTGACCAGCGCCAGCGCAGGTATCAACAGGGCAAGAACGGCGAAGATTTTCAATTGGACAACAGGCATGGCATCAAGAGCAGAAAAACAGGGGACGCTTTCATATCGGGCACTGAGCGCCGCAGCAGTGTAGAAGCAAATACCGGACCGGCCTCAACCCGAAACGGAATCCCACATCCACCTAGGACCGTTGAGCGCGGCGCCAGTGCACCATCGCCTCAGATTTTTCCCCAAGGCACCCCCACGGGCTGCCGCCGGTCGTCCGCCTGCAGCTTGTGGAATGCCGACATGACGCGGCGCGGCGAGAGCCACTCGCGCCACAGGCGATCGCGCCAGCGGCCTCCGGGAATCAGAGCCGGGTAGACGATGCGCGAGGTCGACCAGGCCGGCCGCCAGGCGCGCGTGCGGGTGGGCCTGCCGGTCAGCGACAGGGTGGGCACGCCCACGTTGGAAGCCAGGTGGCCGATGCCGGACTCGTTGCCGATGAACCAGCCCGAGGCATGGATGAAGCCCGCCACCTCGGACAGAGAGGGAAACTGGGGCAGATGCAGGCCATGGTCCAGCACCCAGCTCCACTCGGCCCGCTCGTGCGGCGCGACGATGTAGTTCGGCTCGTAGCCCTCGTGCAGCAGGCGCAGCCCCAGCTCCTTGAAATGGCGCGGCGCCCAGCACCGCTGGGCCCCCGTCGACGTGGGATGCAGCGCCACCCGGCGCGGATGGCTGCGGTGCGGCTGCACCTGCGGCGGCGGCCGCAAGCCGTTATCGGCGCCGGCCTGCGCCAGCCCCAGTTGCTCGCGACAGAAATCGCGGATCTGGAACAGCTTCACGAAGCCGCGCCCGGTAATCGCCACATGCGCGTCGTAATAGAAATAGTTCGGCTGGTGCGCATGCAGCGCGTAGGGCCAGCCCACATGCATCTGGGCCGCGCAATCGTAGCCGGGCAGCACCTGGCCGGCCTGCTCCTCGGACAGCGATGGGCGGATATCCAGGCCCGGGAACCAGTCGCGCAAGCCGTGGATATAGTCGCCGAAGATGCTGACTTCGCGGCCGTGCGCGGCCAGGTTGCGGGCCATGTTCATCATCAGCAGCGTGTCGCCCAGCCGTGGCGCCATCAGCAGCGCCACACGGCGTGCGCCGGCCAGGCCGCGCAGCGCGGCCGCCTTGTCGTAGGGGGGCATATCGGAAGCAGGTTTAGCCATGTTCTCTATCGTCCGAGCCAACGTCCCCCGGATAAAATTTGAAACGCAAAACTGGAAATTTCACAACGAAAAGTTACATACCTATGGGCCTGGCAGGGTCATGCCGGCCCCGGATGGCCGTTGCCCATTCGGCAAAAAACCCGCTACCCCCATAGGGGCGCGGGTTTCTCGGCTGATGCGGTTGAAGCCTTACAGCAATTACATATTGTCGATCATGACCTGACCGAAGCCCGAGCACGACACCTGGGTGGCGCCTTCGAGCAGACGGGCGAAGTCATAGGTGACCTTCTTGGACAGGATGGATTTCTCCATGCTGGCGATGATCAGGTCGGCGGCCTCGGTCCAGCCCATGTGGCGCAGCATCATTTCGGCCGACAGGATTTCGGAACCGGGGTTCACGTAGTCCTTGCCCGCGTACTTCGGCGCGGTGCCGTGGGTGGCTTCGAACATGGCCACGGAATCCGACAGGTTGGCGCCCGGGGCAATGCCGATGCCGCCCACTTGCGCGGCCAGCGCGTCGGAGATGTAGTCGCCGTTCAGGTTCAGCGTGGCGATCACGTCGTATTCGGCCGGACGCAGCAGGATCTGCTGCAGGAAGGCGTCGGCGATCGAATCCTTGACGATGATCTCGCGACCCGTCTTGGGATTCTTGAACTTGCACCACGGGCCGCCGTCGATCGGCTGCGCGCCGAACTCGTTCTGGGCCAGGGCGTAGCCCCAGTCGCGGAAGCCCCCTTCCGTGAACTTCATGATGTTGCCCTTGTGGACCAGGGTCACCGAGGCGCGGTCATTGTCGATGGCGTACTGCAGCGCCTTGTGCACCAGGCGCTCGGTGCCTTCGCGCGAAACCGGCTTGATGCCGATCGACGAGGTGTTCGGGAAGCGGATCTTGGTCACGCCCAGCTTGGTCTGCAGGTACTGGATCAGGTCCTTGGCCTGCTCGGACTCGGCCATGTACTCGATGCCCGCGTAGATGTCTTCCGAGTTCTCGCGGAAGATGACCATGTCGGTCTTCTCGGGCTCGCGCACCGGCGAGGGCACGCCCTTGAAGTAGCGCACCGGGCGCAGGCAGACATACAGGTCCAGCTGCTGGCGCAGCGCCACGTTCAGCGAACGGATGCCGCCGCCGACCGGCGTGGTCAGCGGACCCTTGATCGACACCACGTAGTCCTTGACGGCGTCGAGGGTTTCCTCGGGCAGCCAGACGTCCGGGCCGTAGACCTTGGTGGCCTTCTCGCCGGCGTAGACTTCCATCCAGTGGATCTTGCGCTTGCCCGCATAGGCCTTCTGCACGGCCGCGTCGACGACCTTGATCATCACCGGCGTGATGTCGGCGCCCGTACCGTCCCCCTCGATGACCGGAATGATGACCTGATCGGGCACATTCAGCGAGTAATCGGCGTTGACCGTGATTTTTTGGCCCCCAGTGGGAACCTTGATATGTTGATAGGACATGAATGCTCCAGTTGCTCCGGGTGGTTTTTACCGCTCGCCTGACCGTGTTTCTGCCGGAGATGCACGTTTGTAACCACGCAAAGCAACCCGGGCCGGATGGCGGACAACCTTCAATTCTATATCGCATTGGCCCGGCGCGCCCGGCAGGGGGTCCGGCAGGCGGTAAAATGGCCTATCCTTCCCGCCTGTCTTTGAAGCGCCGATGTTCAATCCTTCCCGCGACCAGGTTCGCGAATTCTTTATCGAAACCTGGCGCAAGCACCGCGCCACCGAGGTCCTGACCCCGCTCGAATCCATGGCGCTGGACTGGATCCTCGAACATCCCGAGTACCACGGCGACCTCGAAAGCCCCGAGGCCATGACCGCCGAGTACCCGGTCGAGCACGGCCGCACCAACCCATTCCTGCACCTGTCCATGCACCTGGCGATCGCCGAGCAGTTGTCGATCGACCATCCGCGCGGCATCCGCGCGGCGTACCAGCGCCTGGTCGGCCGCGGCGACGCGCACCAGGCCGCCCATGAAATCATGGAATGCCTGGGCCAGGTGGTATGGGAGGCTCAACGCCTGGGTACGCCGCTCGACAGCGACGCCTACATCGAGCTGATCCGCCAGCGCGCCGAGCGCTAGAAAAGGAAAAGCCCCCGGATCGGGGGCTTGCCCGGCGCCGCCGGCGCCGCTTACTGGCGCACGCCCAGGTCGCTGGGCTGCGCCGCCAGCCAGGCCGCGACGTTGCGGATGTCCTGGTCCGACAGCTGCGCCGCGAACGCGCCCATGATCGGGTTCTTGCGCACGTTGGCCGTGGCCGCGCTGCCCGCGGCGCCACGCTTGTAGGCCTTGAGCGCATGCGCCAGGTAATCGGCATGCTGGCCGGCCAGCACCGGATACTCCGGCTGGACGCTGGTCTTGGCATCGGCGCCGTGGCAGGACGCGCAATTGAACTTGTCGAACACGGCCTTGCCGGCCACCACATCCTGGGCCTGCGCCGAGACGCCGGCGGTCGCCAGAACTATGCCCGCAAGGGCAAACGTAAAGCGTTTCATGGTCTGCCCCGATTACTTGAGAGATGAGTAGTAGGCCGCCAGGTCGGCGATGTCCTGGTCGGACAGGCTGCCGGCCACCGCGTCCATCGTCGGATGGCTGCGCGCGCCCTTCCTGTACTCATTGAGCGCCGCTTCGATGTACTTGGCATTCTGGCCAGCGATCATCGGAACGTGATAAAGCTCGGGGAACGAGGCCTTGTAGCCCGGGATGCCGTGGCAGCCAATGCACATCGACACCTTGTCACGGGCGTTCTGCGCGTTGCCGACCGGCGCCGCGTCGGCCGCGCGGCCGCCGGACCGGCGATCGCACAGGACGCCAATACTGCCAGCACGGAAACCGTGCGCGTCATCGAAATTCGCAACTTCATAATGGCTCTTGTATGGCTGAATACGAAAGGAGAACTTCTTCTTCAAGACACCGGGTAAAAATCCCTAGCCGGTCGCAAAACCCTGCGATTGTACGATAATTGCCGCAAGACCATTCCTTATCATGCCTCGGCGCTGTCGCGCCTCATTGACTGCCACTCCATGCCCACGTCCGCGTCCTCCTCTTCCGCCCCCGCCCAATCGGCCCGTTTCGAAGGTACCGACCGCTACGTCGCCACCGACGACCTGAAGCTGGCCGTCAACGCCGCGCTGACGCTGCAGCGCCCCCTCTTGATCAAGGGCGAGCCCGGCACGGGCAAGACGATGCTGGCCGAGGAAGTGGCGCGCGCGCTGGACCGCCCGCTGCTGCAATGGCACATCAAGTCCACCACCAAGGCGCACCAGGGCCTGTACGAATACGACGCGGTCTCGCGCCTGCGCGATTCGCAGCTGGGCGACGAGAAGGTCCGCGACATCCGCAACTACATCGTGCAGGGCACGCTGTGGCAGGCCTTCGAGGCACCCGAACCGGTCGTCCTGCTGATCGACGAGATCGACAAGGCCGACATCGAATTCCCCAATGACCTGCTGCGCGAACTCGACCGCATGGAATTCCATGTCTACGAGACGCGCCAGACCGTGCAAGCGCGGCACCGCCCGCTGGTCATCATCACCTCCAACAACGAGAAAGACCTGCCCGACGCCTTTCTGCGGCGCTGCTTTTTCCACTACATCCGCTTTCCGGACCGCGACACCATGCGCGATATCGTCGGCGTGCACTACCCCGACATCCGCCAGGACGTGCTGCGCGCCGCGCTCGATACCTTCTTCGCGCTGCGCGAAGCGCCGGGCCTGAAGAAAAAGCCGTCGACCTCCGAGCTGCTGGACTGGCTGCGCCTGCTGCTGGCCGAGGCGATCCCGGCCGCCGAGATCGACGCCCACGCGGCCACCGCCGTGCCGGTGCTGGCCGGGGCGCTGCTCAAGAACGAGCAGGACGTGCATCTGCTGGAGCGCCTGGGCGCCATGGCGCGCGGCGCCCAGCGCCGCTGACGCCACGCCAGGCCCTGCCCCATGCTAATCGATTTCTTCTATCATCTGCGCGCCCACAAGCTGCCGGTGTCGGTGCAGGAGTACCTGACCCTGCTCGAGGCGCTGCGCCAGCGCCTGATGGCGCCCACGCTCGACGATTTCTACTTCCTGGCGCGCACCGCGCTGGTCAAGGACGAAAGCCTCTACGACCGCTATGACGCCGCATTCGGCGCCTACTATCGCGGCATCGCCGCCGCCCTGCCCGCCGACCGCGACATCCCGCTGGACTGGCTGATCAAGGAATTCGAGAAAACCCTCACGCCCGAAGAAAAGGCCGCCATCGAAGCGCACGGCTGGGACAAGCTGATGGAACTGTTCAAGCAACGCCTCGAGGAACAGCAGGAAAGGCACGCGGGCGGCAGCAAGTGGATCGGCACCGGCGGCACCTCGCCGTTCGGCAACGGCGGCTATCACCCGGAAGGCATCCGCGTCGGCGGCGATTCGGCCGGCAACCGCACCGCGGTCAAGGTGTGGGACATGCGCCAGTTCCGCGACTACGACGACCAGCTCGAACTGGGCACGCGCAACTTCAAGGTCGCGCTGCGGCGCCTGCGCCGTTTCGCGCGCCAGGGCGCCGACCTGGAACTGGACCTGGACGACACCATCGCCAGCACGGCGCGCAACGCCGGCCACCTCGACCTGCGGCTGGTGCCCGAGCGCCGCAATACCGTCAAGGTGCTGATGCTGCTGAACGTGGGCGGCAGCATGGACGACCACATCGCGCGCGTGGAGGAACTGTTTTCGGCCGCACGCAGCGAGTTCCGCCACCTCGACGTCTATTACTTCCACAACTGCCCGTACGAAAACCTCTGGCAGAACAACCGCCGGCGCCAGAACGAGCGCTTCGAAACCTGGGACGTCCTGCGCAAGTACAACGCCGACTGGCGCCTGATCATCGTCGGCGACGCCACCATGAGCCCGTACAAAATCCTGCAGCCCGGGGCTCGGTCGAGCACTACAACAAGGAGGCCGGCGCGGTCTGGCTGCGCCGGCTGCTCGACGCCTGGCCCAAGGCCGCCTGGCTCAACCCCGAGCCCACCGCGTCCTGGCGCTATAGGCAGTCGATCGCCCTGCTGCGCGACATCATGCAGGACCGCATGTACCCGGTCACCGTGGCGGGCCTGGAACAGGCCATGCGCCAGCTGTCCAAATAGCGTTCAGCCGTCGACCGGCCGCAGGGGCGTGTCGAGCGTCAGCTGATAGAACGCCAGGTCGAGCCAGCGCCCGAACTTGAATCCGGCCTGCGTGATCGTGCCGGCGTGCAAGAACCCCAGCTTGCGGTGCAGCGCGACGCTGCCGGCGTTGGTGGCGTCGATCCCGCCCACCAGCACGTGGACCTGCTGCAGGCGGGCCCGCTCGATCAGCGCCCGCAGCAAGGTTTCGCCCCGCCCGCCGCTCAGGCCACGCGGCTTTGCGCCTGCCGCGTCGCCGCCAGGGCCACGGCTCCCGGACAGCGGCGCCAGGCGATTTCATCGCCGTCCATGTCCAGGTCGAACAGATCATTGACGGCGGGCCAGGGGTGGCCATGCTCCTGCGCGCCCTCCATCTCAAGCACGTGCCCGGCGAATCCGCACGGCACGCCAGCGCACTCCGCGAAGTAGCGCTGTGCATCGACATCCACCACATAAGTAGTCAGGTCATGGCCCAGGATGGCCACAAAACGGCCGTCATCGCTGGCATAAGCGTAGCGAAAGCGCCCTTTGATGACGTCGCCCGACAGGGAATTGCCAAGCAACTGGGACAGGGCGCGCGTGACGATATCGGTCAGCATGAATCGATCCTCCGGAGTGAGCGCCGGCGTCGGGCCGGCTGCGAAGGCGCGAGCAAACAAGCGCCGGCACAGCGCACGGAAGGCGGAGTGGGGGCGAAGGACGGGAAGCCAGGAAAGGCTGTCGCGCATCCCATCAGACTAGAGGAAACCATATCGGACATTTAGCTTACACCCGTGCCAGCCCTGTCTTCAAATCACTCCCCCGTCCCCATAATCCATGCCGTGCCGCAGCATGGCGGCGCGGCCAGCCGGCTCCGCGCGCGTCCCGGCCCGGGTGAACCAATCGAAACGTATACACTCCAACGGATTCCGCTAGTTTCGAGGTCATCCCCATGCGCCTGCCGCTTCTGTCGCGCCGCCTGAATGCATTGTTAGTGTCGTCGTTCCTGGCTTTCCAGGCCGGCGCCGCGTCGCTCCCCGCGGGCGTCTCGGAAGTGTCCTCGATCGAGGGCATTACCGAATACCGCCTGGCCAACGGCCTGCGCGTGCTGCTGGCGCCCGACGCGTCCAAGCCCACCACCACGGTCAACATGACGTACCTGGTGGGATCGCGCAACGAGAACTACGGCCAGACCGGCATGGCCCACCTGCTCGAGCACATGCTGTTCAAGGGCACGCCCGCCATCCGCAACGCGCTGGGCGAGTTCTCGCGCCGTGGCCTGCAGGCCAACGGCTCCACCTCGTCGGATCGCACCAATTACTTCGCCAGCTTCGCGGCCAATCCCGAAACCCTCAAGTGGTACCTGGGCTGGCAGGCCGACGCCATGGTCAACTCGCTGATCGCCAAGGAAGACCTCGACTCCGAGATGACCGTGGTCCGCAACGAGATGGAAAGCGGCGAGAACAACCCGTTCCGCGTGCTCATGCAGAAGATGCAGGCCGCCGCCTACCAGTGGCACAACTACGGCAAGAGCACCATCGGCGCGCGCAGCGACGTCGAGAACGTGGACATCGCGCAATTGCGCGCCTTCTACCACGAGTATTACCAGCCCGACAACGCCGTGCTGATCGTCGCGGGCAAGTTCGATCCGCAGACGGCCCTGGCCGATATCCAGTCCTCGCTGGGCAAGCTGCCCAAGCCCAAGCGCACCCTGCCGCCCGAATACACCGTGGAGCCGGTCCAGGACGGCGAGCGCTCGGTGACGCTGCGCCGCGCCGGCGGCACCCCGCTGGTGGCCGCCATGTACCACCTGCCCGCCGCCGGCAGCCCCGATTTCGTCGGGCTGGACCTGGCCGCCACCATCCTGGCCGACACGCCGTCGAGCCGCCTGTACCACGCGCTGGTCCCCACCAAGCTGGCGTCGGGCGTATTCGGCTTCACCATGGACCAGCTCGACCCCGGCCTGGCCATGTTCGGCGCCCAGCTGCAACCCGGCATGGACCAGGACAAGGCGCTGCAGACCCTGACCGCTACGCTCGAATCCCTGTCCAGCAAACCGTTCAGCCAGGAGGAACTGGAGCGCGCCCGCAGCAAGTGGCTGACCGCCTGGCAGCAGACCTATGCCGATCCGGAGAAGGTTGGCGTGGCCCTGTCGGAAGCCATTGCCTCGGGCGACTGGCGCCTGTTCTTCCTGCAGCGCGACCGCGTGCGCGAGGCCAAGCTGGACGACGTGCAGCGCGCCGCCGTCGCCTACCTGGTGCGCAGCAATCGCACCGAAGGCCGCTACATTCCCACCGAAAAGCCGCAGCGCGCGCCGCTGGCGCAGCGCGCCGACCTGGCGGCCGTCTTCAAGGACTACAAGGGCGACCCGAACTTCAAGGCCGTCGAGGCCTTCGATCCGTCGCCAGCCAATATCGACAAGCGCACCCTGCGGCGCACGCTCGACCTGCCCAACGGCCAGGTCGAACTGGCCTTGCTGCCCAAGGCCACGCGCGGCGACCGCGTGCAGGCCGAACTGCTGATCCAGTTCGGCGACGCCGAAGCGCTGCGCGGCCAGCGCGTGCCGCTGGCCGCCGCGGCCGCCCTGCTCGACCGCGGCACCGACAAGCTGTCGCGCCAGGCCATCCAGGACCGCCTGGATCAGCTGCAGGCCGAAGCCACCATCAATGGCAGCGGCACCAACCTGGTGGTCAACATCTCCACGCTCGGCAAGAACCTGCCCGACGTGATGGCGCTGGTGCTGGATGTGGTGCGCAACGCCAGCTTCCCGCAGGACCAGGTCGAGGAATACAAGCGCCAGGCCATCACCATGGTGCAGGACGCGATGACCGACCCGACCGCGCTGGCCTCGCGTGCCCTGGCACGCCACAACAATCCGTGGCCGGCCGACGACGTGCGGTACGTGCCCACCTTCGACGAAGCCCTGGAGCAGCTGCGCAGCCTGTCGCGCGACGACCTGGCCGCGGTCAGCGGCAAGCTGTACGGCGCCGGCCGGATCAAGTTCTCGGCCGTGGGCGAATTCGATCCCGCCGCGGTCGAGGCCGTGCTGCGCAAGGGCCTGGACGGCTGGCGCAGCGCACCCGCCTATACCCGCCTGCCGGATCCCTACCGCGCCGTGCCCGCGCAGCAATTCGACATCGCCACGCCCGACAAGGCCAACGCCTTCTACATCTCGCGCATGCCGCTGCAGCTGCAGGACACCAACGCCGACTACCCCGCCCTGTACCTGGCCAACTTCCTGCTCGGCACCTCGGAAACCTCGCGCCTGTGGCACCGCGTGCGCGAAACCGAAGGCCTGTCGTACAACGTGCGCAGCAACCTGTCGGTGTCGTCGTACGAGCCGTCCGCGAACTGGACGATCTACGCCATCTACGCGCCGCAGAACCGGGCACGCCTGGAAAAGGCCATCTCGGAAGAGCTGGCCCGCGCCCTCAAGGACGGCTTCACGGACCAGGAGGTCCGCGACGGCGTCGTGGCGCTGCTGAACTACCGCAACCTGGCGCGCGCCCAGGATGACGTGCTGGCCGATACCTGGGTGAACTACATGCAGACCGGCCGCAGCTTCCAGTGGTCGGCCGACATGGACCGCAAACTCGAGGCGCTCACGCCCGACCAGGTCAACGCCGCGCTGCGCAAGTATCTCAAGCCCGAGGTGTTCAGCACCGCCGTGGCGGGGGATTTCACCAAGAAATCCACCCCTTGAGGGGCCGCATGGGGACTGGCACCGGCTGACTTCCAGCCTGCCCCCCGATGGAAACTGACATCCGCGACAGAGTGTGCCTGTCCCCGCTGGGACAGGCACACTGCTCTACGCCATGAACGGCTGACTGCCAGGACGGTACCGCCCCCAGCGGGACAGGCGCCGCATGCGTCAGCTGAAGAACTCCTTGACGCGGTCGGTCCAGGACTTGCTCTGCGGCGAATGGCGGCCGCCGCCGTCGTTGAGCGAAGCCTCGAACTGGCGCAGGATGGCCTTCTGCTCGTCGCTCAGGCGCACCGGCGTCTCGACCACCACGTGGCAGTAGAGGTCGCCCGGATAACTGCCGCGCACCCCGTGGATGCCCTTGGCGCGCAGGCGGAAGGTCTTGCCCGACTGCGTGCCTTCCGGAATCGAGATCTCGGCCTTGCCGCCCAGGGTCGGCACCTGCAGCTCGCCGCCCAGCGCCGCCGTGGTGAACGGGATGGTCAGCTCGCAGTGCAGATCGTCGCCATCGCGCTGGAAGATCTTGTGCTGCTTGATATGGATCTCGACATACAGGTCGCCCGGCGGGCCGCCGTTGATGCCGGGCTCGCCGTTGCCGCTGGAGCGGATGCGCATGCCGTCGTCGATGCCGGCCGGGATCTTGACCTGCAGCGTCTTGTTGCGACGCGTACGGCCCACGCCGTCGCACGACGGGCAGGGGTCGGTGATTTCCTTGCCGGTGCCGTGGCAGGTCGGGCAGGTCTGCTGGACGCTGAAAAAGCCCTGCTGCATGCGCACCGCGCCCGAACCGCCGCAAGTCCGGCAAGTCTTGGGCGAGGTGCCGGCCTTGGCGCCGCTGCCGTGGCAGGTATCGCAGTTTTCCCAGCTGGGAACGCGGATCTCGGTGTCAAAACCGCTGGCGGCCTGCTCCAGCGTGATTTCCAGCGCGTACTTCAGGTCGGCGCCGCGATATACCTGCGGCCCGCCGCCCCCGCGCCGACCCGCGCCGAAGATCTCGCCAAAGATATCGCCGAAAGCATCGGCGAAGCCGCCGCCCATGCCGCCGCCCATGCCGCCGCCCATGCCGCCGCCCATGCCGGCGGCGTTCGGGTCGACCCCGGCATGGCCATAGCGGTCGTAGGCGGCGCGCTTCTGCTCGTCACCCAGGACCTCGTAGGCCTCCTTGGCTTCCTTGAACTTTTCCTCGGCTTCTTTGCTGTCCGGGTTGCGGTCCGGGTGGTACTTCATGGCCAGCTTGCGATAGGCCTTCTTCAGGTCTTCGTCGCTGGCATTCTTCGCCACACCCAGTACTTCGTAGTAATCGCGTTTTGCCATGGTGGGAGGACCCGTCGCCGGGCCATGTTCTGAATCATCAACGCGCGCGCCCGGTAGCTGGAATCAGCTACCGGGCGTATCGCACGTCATCGTTCGGCCATTACTGGTCGCGCTTGACTTCCTTGAAGTCGGCGTCGACCACATTGTCGTCCACCGGCTTGGCGTTGTCGGCCGCCTGCTGCTGCTGGGCCTGCTGCTGCGCCTGCATGTCGGCGTACATCTTTTCGCCCAGCTTCTGCGAGGCCGTCGACAAGGCTTCCACCTTGGCGTCGATCTCGGCCTTGTCACCCGTCTTGAGGATGTTCTCGAGGTCCTTGATGGCAGCCTCGATCGACTCCTTCTCGGCGGCTTCCAGCTTCTCGCCGTACTCCGTGAGCGACTTGCGGGTGGCATGCACCAGCGCGTCGGCCTGGTTGCGGGCCTGCGCCAGCTCGGCCAGCCGGTGATCTTCCTCGGCGTTGGCCTCGGCATCCTTGACCATGCGCTGGATCTCGTCTTCCGACAGACCCGAGTTGGCCTTGATGGTGATCTTGTTTTCCTTGCCGGTACCCTTGTCCTTGGCCGAGACATGCAGAATGCCGTTGGCGTCGATGTCAAACGTGACTTCGATCTGCGGCATGCCGCGCGGCGCCGGAGGAATTCCCTCGAGGTTGAACTCACCCAGGCCCTTGTTGCCTGCAGCGATTTCACGCTCGCCCTGGAAGACCTTGATAGTCACGGCAGGCTGGTTGTCATCCGCCGTCGAGAATGTCTGCGAGAAACGGGTCGGGATGGTCGTGTTCTTCTGGATCATCTTGGTCATCACGCCACCCAGGGTTTCAATCCCCAGGGACAGCGGCGTCACGTCCAGCAGCAGCACATCCTTGCGGTCACCCGACAGCACGGAACCCTGAATGGCAGCGCCGGCGGCGACAGCCTCATCGGGGTTGACATCCTTGCGCGGGTCACGGCCGAAGAATTCCTTGACCTTTTCCTGAACCTTGGGCATGCGGGTCATACCGCCGACCAGGATCACATCATCGATATCCGAAACCTTGACGCCAGCATCCTTGATGGCCACGCGGCACGGCTCGATGGTGCGCTCGATCAGCTCCTCGACCAGCGCTTCCAGCTTGGCGCGCGTGATCTTGAGGTTCAGGTGCTTGGGACCGGAGGCATCGGCCGTGATGTACGGCAGGTTGATCTCGGTCTGCTGGCTGGAGGACAGCTCGATCTTGGCCTTTTCGGCAGCTTCTTTCAGGCGCTGCAAAGCCAGGACGTCCTTGGACAGGTCCACGCCCTGCTCTTTCTTGAACTCGCCGATGATGTAATCGATGATGCGCTGGTCGAAATCCTCACCGCCCAGGAAGGTGTCGCCGTTGGTCGACAGCACTTCAAATTGCATCTCGCCATCGACGTCGGCGATCTCGATGATGGAGATATCGAACGTACCGCCACCCAGGTCATAGACCGCAATCTTGCGATCGCCCTTCTCGGCCTTGTCCAGGCCGAACGCCAATGCGGCTGCGGTCGGCTCGTTGATGATGCGCTTGACCTCGAGACCAGCGATGCGCCCGGCATCCTTGGTCGCCTGGCGCTGGCTGTCGTTGAAGTAGGCCGGCACCGTGATGACGGCCTCGGTGACCGGCTCGCCCAGGTAGTCCTCGGCGGTTTTCTTCATCTTGCGCAGCACTTCGGCCGACACTTGGGGAGGCGCCTGCTTCTTGCCGCGCACCTCCACCCAGGCGTCGCCGTTGTCGGCTTTGACGATGCTGTAGGGCATCAGGTGGATGTCCTTTTGCACTGCCTTTTCGTCGAATTTGCGACCGATGAGGCGCTTGACGGCGTACAGAGTGTTCGTGGGATTGGTGACCGCCTGGCGCTTGGCCGGGGCGCCCACGAGGATCTCGCCGTCTTCCATATAGGCGACGATGGAGGGCGTGGTGCGCGCGCCCTCGGCGTTTTCAATGATCTTGACCTGGCCACCGTCCATGACTGCCACGCAGCTGTTGGTCGTACCCAGGTCGATGCCGATGATTTTGCTCATGGTAGGAATACCTTGAAGAATCAGTTATTGATCGAAGTAATCGAAAGAATCACAGTCCCAGCCTAACTGGGGATGACCGCAGGGTTTTTCAAGATCCGGTTTGCAGCCGCCGGATGGCCCCGCTAAATTGCGGCAGACCTGGCCATCCGGTAACCCGGCCCAGGCGCTTGCCACCACGGAACAGCACAAAGGTTGGTACGCCGTGCAGGCCAAAACGTTGACCAAGCGCGGGGTCAGCGTAGACATCCGCCTGGAACCAACTCAACCCCAGTTCCAGCAGCGCATCGCGATGCAACAGCGCCGTCTGCTTGAAAACATTACAGTTGTAGCAGTCTTCACCCCAGAGGAAGACGCAGCGCAGGTCATCGCCAGTGGCGTTGACGACGACTTGATCGAAGTTAGCGCTCGATACCGGCTTCATGCCGAACGTTTCGAACACTGCACTGGGATCAAAGCCGCTCATGGCTGCATCCTCTCAGGCCACTCAGCCTGCCGAGACCACGACCAACGCCGGGCGCAGCGTGCGATCGGCAATGGCGTAGCCTTTTTGCAGCACTTGCACCACGGTATTGGCGGGCTGTCCGGCAGGCACCGACGAGATGGCCTGGTGCATGTGCGGGTCGAACTTGTCTCCCTGGGCCGGGGCAATTTCCTTGAGCATGTTGCGCTCGAAGGCGCCGACCAATTGCTTGAGCGTGACTTCCACGCCTTCGCGCAGGGCCTCGACGGTCTGGTCAGGCTGAGCCAGAGCGGCTTCCAGGCTGTCCTTGACCGGCACCAGGCTCTCGGCGAACGACTCAATGCCGAACTTGCGCGCCTTCGAGACGTCTTCCTGCGCACGGCGGCGCACGTTCTCGGCTTCGGCCATGGCGCGCAGCACCTGCTCCTGCTGAGATTGAACCTGTGCCTGGGCGGCGGCCAGTTCGGCACGCACGGCGGCCAATTCAGCGTGCACGTCTTCTGCGGGCAAGCCGGCGCTGGCGTCTTGATCGACAGGCTCTTGAGGTGCCGTCATGAGAGTCCTCCAGAATAGGGATGAATACGGTATCAGCCCATAAATGAGGGCCAGTTCTCTGGCTTCAAGGGGGGAAAAGGCAAAAAAAGACCAGGGCACAGGGCCCTGGTACCTTATTTTTTGCGGGGCTGAGTCGGCGCCGGCGGATCACTGGCAGGAAAGGACTCTTTAAGCGCCTCGTCGACCGGATCCGGTCGATCTTCTTCTGGTGTGATGGCGACGGGGTCACTGGCCGGAAAGCTTTCCATCAGTGCCTCGTCAAGATCGCGCTCGACCGCGTCTTCCTCGAGGTTGTCGTGGCCGGGCGCACCCGACGTGCCTACTCTGGGGCGGGTGGGAGGTGTCATCTTGCCGTCTCCTGGAAAAGGGTGTTGTGCAATAGACAATACTTACACACGCCATGCGTGTAAGAGCCGTATTCAGTTTACGCGATTCACGATCGGCTGACCGGCCACCCTTGCAATTGGCTTTGCACGAGGCTGGCCAGCCCCTCGGCCCAAAGCGGACTGTCATTGAGCGCAGGAATGCAACGAAAACGCTTGCCGCCGGCTTGCATAAAAGCCTGCCGGCACTCCTGATTGATCTCCTCCAGGGTTTCGAGGCAATCCGCCACGAAACCGGGACAAACCACATCGACCTCGCTTACCCCCTGACGCGCCAACTCCTTGAGGGTGGGCTCGGTATAAGGCTCCATCCAGCGCGCCGAACCGAACCGACTCTGAAAACACACCTCCACCTCATCGGCTGCCAGCCCAAGGCGCTCCCTCAACAATCGGGCCGTATCCAGGCAATCCCGGTAATAAGGGTCGCCCAGTTCGATCGAGTAACGCGGCAAGCCATGAAAACTCATAAGCAGTTTCTGCGGCTTGCCCTGCGCTTGCCAGAAGGCGCGAATGCGTTCGGCCTGCGCGTCGAGGTAGACAGGATCATCGTAGAAGCGTTTGACGAAGCGCATCGCCGGCTGGTCCCTCAGGCGCGCGGCGTGGCGCGTCACCGCATCCACGGCGGTGGCGGTCGTGCTGGCTGCATATTGCGGATAAAGCGGCACGGTAAGGATGTGGTCGCAGCCCTGGTCGCGCAACCGCGCAATGCCGTCGGCCACCGACGGATTGCCATAGCGCATGCCCAAAACGACCGGTACGTCCAGGCCACGACTGGCCAACACCTTGGCCACACCCTCGGCCTGCTGCCGGCTGTAGACCAAGAGCGGCGAGCCCTCCTCCATCCATATATCCGCATAGCGTGGAGCGAGCTTCTTCGGCCGCATGGTCAGCACCAGGCCATACAGTATCGGTTTCCACAAATAAGAGGGAATCTCGATCACACGGGGGTCGGAGAGAAACTCGCCCAGATACTTGCGGATGTCGCCCGCGGAAGGCGTGTCCGGCGTGCCGAGATTGACCAGAAGCACGCCCGACCGCCCAGGCTCGCGCGCCGGCGGATTGTCGTCGAACGGATCGTCGCCGCGGACCGGCTCGGCCAGGAAGCGCTCAGGCCACAAGTACTTGAACAAGCGAAGAAACACTGACGTCTCCGGGCGCGAGGCCGTGGTTGGAATTATTGATTATGGCTGAGCGCGTTCGACAGCAGGCGGGCCGTGATATCGACAATGGGTATCACCCGCTCATAGGACATCCGGGTAGGCCCGATCACGCCCAGCGTGCCGACGATCTGGCCGTCCACCCCATAGGGAGCCGTCACTACGGTGACTTCATCCATGGGAACCAACTGCGAGTCCCCACCGATATAGATCTGCACGCCCTGGGCGCGGCTGGAAACGTCCAGCAACTGCAGCAGATCGGTCTTCTTTTCGAACAACGAGAACATCTTGCGCAAGCGGTCCATATCCGAGGCGATATCGGTGACATCCAGCAGCTTTCGCTCGCCGGAAATCACCACCGAGTCACCCTCGTCCGCCGCCTCGGCACCCACTTCGGCGGCGGCCTGCATCAGACGGGAGATGTCCTCGCGCAACTGCGTGAGCTCGGTAGAGAGCGTCCGCCGCACCGCATCAAAGGACTTGCCGGAGAAATGTTGATTGAAAAAATTGCCCGCCTCGAGCAATTCGCTTTCGGCATAATCGCGCTGCACCTGCATGATGCGGTTCTGCACGTCGCCATCGGGCGTGACGATGATCAACAAGACACGCTTGTCGGTCAGACGCACGAACTCGATCTGACGAAACACCTGCGCCCGCTTGGGGGTGAGCACCACACCCGCGAACTGCGTCAGATTCGATAGCAAAGCGGCTGCGGCATTGACCGCACGGCTGGGTTCAACCATGGGCAGCAGCTCTGACATATTGGCCGGCTCGAACTGGTACGGGTGCACCGCCAGTAGCGAATCCACGAACATCCGATAGCCCCGGGGCGTGGGCACACGGCCTGCCGAAGTGTGCGGGCTGTGTATCAGCCCGAGCTCCTCCAGATCCGCCATGACGTTGCGTATAGTGGCCGGAGAGAGGTCAAATACCTTCGATAGCGTACGAGAACCCACCGGTTGCCCGTCGGCGATATAGCGTTCAATCAACGCTTTCAGCAAAGCTCGTGCGCGGTCGTCCATGAGACTATTTTATGGAAAGTTTAGCCAGGAGGCGATTTTTGTCCTCCGACATGATATGCGGCCCCATATAATCGCCTGATACGCCTCACGAATCCACTGAAACCCGCTCATGCACTTTCCTATCGTCGCCCTGATCGGACGCTACCAGGACACTGGCCTGGACGCGCCCCTGCGCACGCTCGCCGAGATGCTCACGCAAGCCGGCCGGCGTGTTCTGGTCGATGCCGACACGGCGCGCAATACCGGCGTGCATGAATACCCCGAAGCCACCTTGCAGGAAATCGGCGAGGCGGCCTCACTGGCCGTGGTCATGGGTGGCGATGGCACGGTTCTGGGCGCGGCGCGCCACCTGGCTCCCTATGGCGTGCCCCTGGTGGGCATCAACCATGGCCGGCTGGGCTTCATCACGGACATTCCGCTGCAAGATGCCCGCAATGCGCTGGCGCGCGTACTCGATGGCAACTTCCAGATCGAAGAGCGGATGCTGCTTCAGGGCAGCGTCTGGCGCGGTGATGCCCACATGTATTCGGCCTCGGCGCTCAACGACGTGGTGCTCAATCGGGCCGGACGCGGCGGCATGATCGAAATGCGCGTCGAGCTCGATGGCGTTTACATGTACACCCAGCGGGCCGATGGGCTGATCATTGCCACACCCACCGGCTCAACCGCCTATGCGCTGTCGGCCGCCGGCCCGCTGCTGCACCCCGGGCTCAATGCCATGGTGCTGGTGCCCGTGGCGCCGCAAAGCCTGTCCAACCGCCCTATCGTCATCCCTGACAGTGGCGTGCTCAACATGACACTGACCGCCATCGGCCGCGTCGAGACAGGTGCTTCGGTCCACTTTGACATGCAGACCTGGTCGGATCTTCAACTGGGTGACCGCATTACCGTGCAGCGCGCCCCGCATACCGCCCGCCTGGTTCACCCCCAGGGCTATAGCTTTTTCTCCACCCTGCGCCGCAAGCTGCATTGGAATCTGATGCCGCAGGCCACCGACAACATCGAGTAATCCATCCCGGCAGCGCCCGCTATGTTGCGAACCCTGCATATCCGCGACTTCGTCATCGTTGAACAGACGGACATTCATTTTGGTTCCGGTTTCACCGTTTTTACGGGCGAAACCGGTGCTGGCAAGTCCATTTTGATCGATGCCCTGGCCCTGGCCCTGGGCGGGCGCGGCGATGCCAGCGTACTGCGTGAAGGCGCAGCCCGAACCGACATCACGGCTATTTTTGACACTCCTGCGCATTTGACGGCCTGGCTGGCCGAACGCGAGCTCGAGCCCGCCGAAGAGCTTTCTCTGCGCCGGGTCATCGACGCCCAGGGACGTAGCCGCGCCTATATCAATGGCATGCCCGCTACCGTGACGCAGTTGCGGGAGCTGGGTGAAACGCTGGTCGACATCCACGGTCAGCACGCTCATCAAAGTCTGATGCGGCCAGACGCCCAGCGCGATCTGCTCGATGCGCACGGCGGACATGCTGAGCTGCGCCAGCTTGTGGCCCAGGCCTGGAAGCATTGGCGTGGCCTGGCCCGCCAACTGGAGACCGCCGAACGGGACGCCGACGCCCTCACTGTCGAGCGCGAGCGCCTTCAATGGCAGCTCGACGACCTGGATCGCCTGAATCTTGCCGAGGGTGAGTGGGATACCCTGCAGGCCGAGCACAGCCGTCTTTCGCACGCCCAGTCCCTGCTCGATGGCGCGGGCCAGATCATCGAAGCGCTGGATGGCGAACACGACTCTGCGCTCTCGCGCCTGAATGCAGCCAGCAACCGACTGCAACAGATGCTGCGCCACGACAGCGGCCTGCACGCCATTGCAGAAGAACTGGAGTCAGCCCGCATCGCCATGAGCGAAGCGATCTCCGACCTGAATAACTACCTAAGCCGCGTCGATCTGGACCCTGACCGCCTGAGCGCTGCCGAGGCACGGCTGAGCGCAGTCTTCGATACGGCGCGCAAATTCAAGGCCGAACCCGAGAGCCTGGCTTCGATGCGGACCGGTCTGCGCGAGCAGTTGGCTCATTTGCAGGCCGCAGCCGATGTCGAAGCCTTGCGCGCTCAAGTCCACGCCGCGCAGGCCCAATATGACAGCGCAGCGGCACTGCTGAGCCAGGCGAGGCAGCGAATCGCCGGCGACCTGGGCAAACACGTCAGCCGTGCCATGCAGACTCTGTCCATGAGTGGCGGACGCTTCGAGGCGGCGCTGACGGCCGGGCCGGCCAGCGCACAAGGCAATGAGACGGTCGAGTTTCTCGTGGCCGGCCACGCCGGCACCTCGGCCCGGCCCTTGGCCAAAGTGGCCTCCGGCGGCGAAATGTCACGCATCTCGTTGGCGCTCTCGGTCATCGCAAGCCGCGCTGCTCGCGTGCCGACGTTGATCTTCGATGAGGTCGACAGTGGCGTGGGAGGAGCCGTCGCGGAAGTCGTCGGCAAACTGCTGCGCGAACTGGGCGCGCGGCATCAGGTGCTGTGCGTGACGCACTTGCCCCAGGTGGCTGCCTGCAGCAATCACCAGTTCCGTGTGAGCAAGAGCGAAAAAGCCGGCATCACGCGATCGCGCATTGCCGAGCTGGACGCCGATGAGCGGGTCGAAGAGGTCGCCCGCATGCTGGGCGGCATCACCATCACGCCCACCACACTCGAGCATGCGCGCGAGATGCTGCAGAACACCCACACGGCGTGACGTCCCGCGCCCGCACAAAAAAGGTTCATCGCGGAATAGCGTGGAGCCGTGCTTGATTGCCGTTACGCTTGATCCTTGATTTTTCAAGGATCAAGGCCGGGATCATGCTGGACCGCAAGACGATCGAGAGGTTGGGTGGGTGGGAAGGTTATCGGGTGGAGCGGGTCGTGTGGCCTGAAGGTGAGAGCCGGACGGTCACGATTTACCTGAAGCCTTCAGCGCGAACGATGCACTGCGAGCACTGCGGCAACCGATGTCGGCAGGTGCATGAGACGACCACGCGCCGGGTGCGGGATCTGCCGCTAATGGCGCTGCGAGTGACGCTGGTAGTGCCGCGTCGGCGGGTCTGGTGCGAGCAGTGCGGTGGACCGCATCTGGAGAGGCTGAGCTGGCTGGGCCGTTACCAGCGAGTGACCGACCGGCTGGCCGAGGCGGTCAGCCAGTTGCTTGAGTCCAGCAACATTCTGGCCGTGGCGCGCTTCTTCCAACTGGGTTGGCACACGGTCAAGGCGCTGGACAAGGCCCTGCTGCGACGGGCGATCCAAGAGCCGGACTGGAGCCAGATCCACTACCTAGCGATGGACGAGTTCGCTCTACACAAGGGCCATCGTTATGCCACGGTCGTTGTCGATCCGATCCGCCGTCAGGTGCTATGGATCGGTGATGGCCGCTCGCGCGAGACGGCCAGAGCCTTCTTCGAACAACTGCCAACTGGGGTTGCCCAGCAGATCCGGGCCGTAGCGATCGACATGACGACGGCCTATGAGCTGGAGATCCAGGCCAACTGCCCCAACGCCGATGACCTGCCCCCAGATTTAGTACGGCACCGACATAGAGCCCAGGGGTAAAAGACCTTCTTTCTGATGAGCCTGCACGAATTGCGCCGGCGTTAAATATCCGAGCGCGCTGTGAGGCCGATCGGTGTTGTACTCGACTCGCCAGTTTTCGATCAAGCTTTTAGCCTGTCGCAGGGACAAGAACCAGTGCTCGTTAAGGCATTCGTCGCGGAACTTGCCGTTGAAACTTTCGATATAAGCGTTCTCCACCGGCTTACCCGGCCGAATAAACGACAGCTTTACGCCTGCTTGGTAGGCCCCCAGGCGTCCAAGGCTCTTCCGGCGAACTCTGGCCCGTTGTCCACGGTAATAGATCGCGGCAGGCCACGCATCTCCGCCAGCCGTTGCAGCACCATGGCAACACGCAGTCCCGGCAACGACGTATCGACCTCGATGGCCAGGCATTCGCGAGTGTAGTCATCGACGATAGTCAAACAGCGGAATCGGCGGCCATAGGCTAGGCCGTCGGCCACAAAGTCCATTGACCAACTCTGATTCGGCGCGATTGCCGCTGGGCGAACCACGCGCTCGGTCGCCGCGATTCGCTTACGCTTTCGTTTTCGCACGCTTAACCCTGCCAGACTGTACAGCCGCCAGATTCGCTTGTGATTTGCTTGCCAGCCTTCGCGACGTAAGAGCACATGGATCCTCCGATAGCCGTAGCGTCGTTTCGCCACTGCCATCTCTTTCATGCGCTCGGTCAGCGCAGCATCGCCTGAGCGTGTGCTCTCGTAGGCAAACAGCGACCGCGAAATTCCTACCAGCCCACAGGCCCGGGTAACACCCATGCTGCGCTCGGTCATTAATGTCCTGACCGCCTCGCGTTTGGCCTGCGGGCTGACTACTTTCGGCTTAGCAGATCCTGAAGCGCCGCCTTGTCCAGCATCGACTCGGCCAACAGCTTCTTGAGCTTGTTGTTCTCCTGCTCCAGCTCCTTGAGCCTCTGAGCGTCCGACACCGTCATGCCACCGAACTTCGCCTTCCAGTTGTAGTACGTTGCCTCGGAGATTCCGTGCTTGCGGCACAACTCTGCGGGCTTGGCACCTGCATCGGCTTCCTTGAGCACGCCGATGATTTGCTCTTCCGTAAATCGTTTCTTCATTGCCATTCCTTTGGGAACGGACTCTACATCGATTTCGTACTAATCACGGGGAGCAGGTCACCCAGCAGATCCGGGCCGTAGCGATCGACATGACGACGGCCTATGAGCTGGAGATCCAGGCCAACTGCCCCAACGCCGAGATCGTCTACGACCTGTTCCACGTCGTGGCCAAGTACGGCCGTGAAGTGATAGACCGGGTGCGTGTAGACCAAGCGAACCAGTTGCGGCACGACAAGCCGGCCCGCCGGGTGATCAAGTCCAGTCGCTGGCTACTGCTGCGCAATCGCAAAAACCTCGATCCGTGCCAATCGGTAAAGTTGGACGAGTTGCTCCAGGCCAACCAGCCCTTGCTCACCGCTTATCTGATGCGCGATGAGCTCAAACAGCTGTGGTTCTACCAACACCCCGGCTACGCCCGCCAGGCATGGGATCACTGGCTGCAACAGGCTCAGGGCAGCGGCATCGCCGCCTTGGCTCACTTCGCGCTCAAGCTAAAAGCCTATCTGCACGGGATTCTGTCTCGCTGTCGCCACCGGCTCAACACCAGCATCGTCGAGGGCATCAACAACACCATCAAAGTCATCAAGCGCCGCGCCTACGGCTACCGCGATCAGGAGTACTTCTTCCTCAAGATCCGGTCTGCATTCCCCGGTATTCCTCGATGAACCACAAAAAAACCCGGCACGAGGCCGGGTTCAGTGCGGCACCAAAACTTTAATTGCGCTGGCAGTCCGAGCACATGCCGTAGAGCACCATCGCGTGGCTTTCGAGGACAAAGCCATTGTCCTTGGCGACCTTGTGTTGACGCTTCTCGATATCGACGTCCGAAAATTCAACCACCTTGCCGCAGTTCGTGCAGATGAGATGGTCGTGGTGGTCGCCGTCGTTGAGCTCAAATACGGCCTTGCCCGTGTCGAACTGGCTGCGGCTCAGGATGCCGGCCTGCTCAAACTGAGTAAGGACGCGATAAACCGTTGCCAGACCGATCTCGACGCTCTCTCCGATGAGGGCGCGATAGACATCTTCAGCGCTGAGGTGACGCTGGTCCGACTTGCGGAAAATGTCCAGAATCTTGAGGCGGGGAAAGGTCGCCTTCAAACCCATGTTTTTCAATTCGCTCTGGTCGCTCATGTAGTCGCTCTCCGTCCACTGAGGCAAGTCTCCGGCATCCGGCCCATCCGCAGTCTACAATGCGGCCCTATTTCGCATTGCCGCTCCGTCGTCGCGGGGCGATCTTTCAGACCGAGCGGGCCAGCGCCTCAATTCGTGTTGCCTTGCGGAACTATCCGTTATTTAAACCTTTATGATAACGGTTTTGTCCGTTTCCAATAATAGGGGCGCGTAGTGTCCATAATTGCTCGTAATCCCTCCCGGCCCGTCAAGGCGGTGCTGGGAACCCTGGTGCTGGCCGCGGCCCTGGCCGGCTGCTCTTCTGGAAAATGGGGCTTCCCGTACCGCGCGGACATGCAGCAAGGCAACTGGATCACCCGGGAACAAGTCGCGCTATTGCAGCCCGGCATGTCTCGCGAGCAGGTCCGCTTTGCGCTGGGCAGTCCGACGCTGACCAGCGTGCTGCATGCCGACCGCTGGGACTATCCGTACTATTTCAAGCCCGGCTACGGCAAAGCACAGGAACGCCACTTCACGGTCTTCTTCGAAAACGACCGGCTCGTCCGCTGGGACGGTGACCAACAACCTGAGCTGCAGCCTTTCCAGATCAACCTGCCCAACGCCGCAGCCCTGGAGAAAGCCGACAACGCCGAAATCGCCGCTGAGAAGCGAGCCGAACAGGCCGAGAAAACGGAACCGGTTCACTCGAACATCCAAATCAACACCGCGACCCAGCCAGCCACCAGCACTCCCGGCATGCCTGGCAGCTCGCCCGAACCGCTCAAGTAAGCCGAAGGAAACACAATGCGTATCGCGATTGCCGGCGCCAGCGGCCGCATGGGCCACATGCTGATCGAAGCCATCTTGAACACGGATGGAGTTGACCTCACCGTGGCGCTGGACCGCAAAGACTCTGCCTTCGTGGGCCAGGATGCAGGCGCTTTCCTGGGCCGGGAGACCGGCGTACTCATCAGCGACAACGTGGACAGCTTGGCTCACGCCGACTGCCTGATCGACTTTACTCGACCGGAAGGCACCCTGGAGCATCTTCAGGCCTGCCTGAAACACGGCACCCGCACGGTGATCGGCACCACGGGCTTTGACGATGCCGGCCGCGCGGCCATCGAAGTCGCCGCCCAGAAGATCGCCATCGTGTTTGCACCCAACATGAGCGTGGGCGTCAATGCCACCCTCAAGTTGCTGGACATGGCCGCTCGCATCCTCAACAGCGGCTATGACGTCGAAGTCTTCGAAGCCCACCACCGCAACAAAGTGGATGCCCCGTCGGGCACCGCCCTGGCCATGGGCGAAGCCGTCGCGTCGGCCTGGAATGTCGCGCTGCCCGACGTGGCCACCTGGAGTCGCCACGGCGAAACCGGTGCGCGCAAACCCGGCACCATCGGCTTCTCCGTGGTGCGTGGCGGTGACATCGTCGGCGACCACACGGTGTACTTCTGCGGCACGGGCGAGCGTATCGAGATCACCCACCGCTCCAGCAGTCGCGCCACCTACGCGCAAGGGGCCGTGCGTGCCGCCAAGTTCCTCGACGGCAAACGCAATGGGCTCTACGACATGCAGGCCGTGCTCGGCCTCTGAGCCCTGATACGCCAAAGCAAGAAGCCGGCACGCGCCGGCTTCTTGCTTTGTGGACGGTCATGCCACCACGACAGGCTCCGGCTCCAACCAGACCCCGAAACGGCCCTGCACATCGGTGCGAATCGCATCGGCCAGCGCCAGAATATCCCGCGCCGTGGCCGCCCCGCGATTGACCAACACCAGCGCCTGACGGTCGTGCACGCCGGCCGGGCCCAGATCACGCCCCTTCCAGCCGCATTGGTCAATCAACCAGCCGGCAGCCAGCTTGTAGCGGCCATCCGGTTGTGCGTAGGACACCAGCTCGGGGTATCGCGCCAACAATGACTCACGTACGGTGGCGTCGACCAACGGGTTCTTGAAGAAACTGCCGGCATTGCCGATCACCGCCGGATCGGGCAGCTTGGCCTGCCGGATGGCGCATACGGCCTGAAAAATCGTCCGCGCGTCCACTTCAGCCTGCTGCAAGGCTGGCCAGCGCTGCAAATCGGGGTAGTTCAGCACGGCGCGCCAAGGGCGCGGCAACGCAAACCGTACCCGGGTAATCAACCACCGACCGGGCTGCTGCTTGAACACACTATCCCGGTACGCAAAGCGGCAGTCGCGTGCCTCGAATCGCACTGCCCTGCCCTGTTGCAAATCCCAGGCGTCCAGGCTGTCGAAACGATCGGCCAACTCTACCCCGTATGCACCGATATTCTGCACCGGCGCCGCCCCTACCGTGCCGGGTATGAGCGCCAGATTCTCCAGTCCGGCCCACCCCTGCTCGGTGCAATGCGCGACGAAATCATGCCAACGCTCGCCCGCTGCAGCCTCCACCAGCCACGCATCATCGCGCGTCTGGAGCAGGCGAATTCCGCGTAGCCCCACCTTGACGACCAGGTCGCTCAAGACCTCCCCCAGCACCACATTGCTGCCCCCACCCAGAACCAGACATCCCGGGTAACGAGCTAGCCAGGCAGACACGGCAGGCAACTGTGCCTCATCGTCGAGGGTCACAAAGGCAGCTGCGCGCGACGCCAGCCGGAACGTATTCAAATCGCGCAAATCCTGGTTCGTTGGCACGAGGGAAATTGACATGGGCAAGAAAAGCTATGCTATAGTTTCTGTCTTCGCTCATATTACTTGAACGATTGATTTGCCACCGCCGGCTGCCGTCAATGACGCGCCAAAAGCGAAAAAGCAGAAAAATTTCTCGCTTTGCACAAATCAAAATTTCATGTAAGATGCGTGTCTTTCGTGAAAACAGTGTCGCATTGAACTGCTTTCAAAAAACGAAAACCCCTGCGGGAATAGCTCAGTTGGTAGAGCGCAACCTTGCCAAGGTTGAGGTCGCGAGTTCGAGACTCGTTTCCCGCTCCAAATTTTGCTCTATTGAATCGCCCCGGGTTTCTTAGACAGTCCCGTTCATCAAAAAGTAGCGCCGTTCGAACTCTACCGGAGAAACCTGGCCGATATAGCTGTGGCGCCGTCGTGGGTTGTAGAACAACTCGATATAGTCAAACACATCGGCGCGTGCCTGGTCGCGAGTGGAATAGATCTTGCGTCGGATTCTTTCACGCTTGAGCAACTGAAAGAAGCTCTCAGCAACGGCGTTGTCATAGCAGTTTCCTCGTCTGCTCATGCTGGGGCGCAACCGATGGGCTTTCAGGAAGTCTTGCCAGTCATGACTGCTGAACTGACTCCCTTGGTCTGAATGCACGAGTACTTCGGCCTCTGGTTTACGACGCCAGACCGCAGCCAGCAATGCGTTGATGGCAAGTTCTCGGGTCATCCGATCGCTCATGGACCAGCCCACGATCTGCCGCGAGAACAGATCCAATACCGCGGCAAGATAGAGCCAACCTTCGTGTGTTCGGATGTAGGTAATGTCGGTCACCCAGACCTGGTTGGGGGCATCGACCCGGAACTGGCGTTGTAGTGACCTGCTCCCCGTGATTAGTACGAAATCGATGTAGAGTCCGTTCCCAAAGGAATGGCAATGAAGAAACGATTTACGGAAGAGCAAATCATCGGCGTGCTCAAGGAAGCCGATGCAGGTGCCAAGCCCGCAGAGTTGTGCCGCAAGCACGGAATCTCCGAGGCAACGTACTACAACTGGAAGGCGAAGTTCGGTGGCATGACGGTGTCGGACGCTCAGAGGCTCAAGGAGCTGGAGCAGGAGAACAACAAGCTCAAGAAGCTGTTGGCCGAGTCGATGCTGGACAAGGCGGCGCTTCAGGATCTGCTAAGCCGAAAGTAGTCAGCCCGCAGGCCAAACGCGAGGCGGTCAGGACATTAATGACCGAGCGCGTGGTTCGCCCAGCGGCAATCGCGCCGAATCAGAGTTGGTCAATGGACTTTGTGGCCGACGGCCTAGCCTATGGCCGCCGATTCCGCTGTTTGACTATCGTCGATGACTACACTCGCGAATGCCTGGCCATCGAGGTCGATACGTCGTTGCCGGGACTGCGTGTTGCCATGGTGCTGCAACGGCTGGCGGAGATGCGTGGCCTGCCGCGATCTATTACCGTGGACAACGGGCCAGAGTTCGCCGGAAGAGCCTTGGACGCCTGGGCCTACCAAGCAGGCGTAAAGCTGTCGTTTATTCGGCCGGGTAAGCCGGTGGAGAACGCTTATATCGAAAGTTTCAACGGCAAGTTCCGCGACGAATGCCTTAACGAGCACTGGTTCTTGTCCCTGCGACAGGCTAAAAGCTTGATCGAAAACTGGCGAGTCGAGTACAACACCGATCGGCCTCACAGCGCGCTCGGATATTTAACGCCGGCGCAATTCGTGCAGGCTCATCAGAAAGAAGGTCTTTTACCCCTGGGCTCTATGTCGGTGCCGTACTAAATCTGGGGGCAGGTCAGCCCGCCTCATGAACGTGCCGGAATACCTCGAGATCCTCCAACCTCATAGCGCCCTGTCTCCTGATCGTTATGTCTTATGTCAGCCCGCGATGCGATGGGGAATGTAGCAGGCCAGGCCAAGCAGGCGAAAAAAACCCCTAGTTCGTTCGGCTGACGCCGCGCCAACCAGAGCGCTGCCGCCAGCTCGAAACCGATCGCGCCAACACCAGGCGCCCCTTTCGACCCGCGTCGAGTACGTGGCAATACCGTGCGGCCTGAGATAGCGAGCCTAAACAGACGGACTTACCCGCTCGCTGATGAACCGCCCAACCAGGCGCCAGGTCCAACTGCAGGTCGGCGACGGTGATTCGGACACCGCGCAGGGCCGCCTCGGGGCGGCGCCAGGCGCGTCGCCATCGCGGCCACGGCAATCGAAACATCGTTCGCTTTGCCGCATGAGTAACGCCTCACGCGGTGTTTCTCACTCACCCTCTAACAAACCAGGCATAGGAGTGTTGCCATGTCATCGACCAGAACCATAGCCTCCCTCTTGCTCGGCGCGGCGGCGTGCATCGCGGGCTTCGGCTCCATGGCGAGTCAGCACACCTTGACCACGTACGCAATGGCCGGCGAACGCCAAAACGTCGTCACGCCGACAGCCTCGCCAGAAGCAGCACAGCCCCAACCGCGCCGCCCGAACAGTCAAAGCGAAACCGTCTGGCATGCCCTTTCCGAGGCGACATGGGTGGCCGACGGCAGACAGGATGCCCCCCGGGTGGTCTACACCTTCAGTGACCCGAACTGCCCCTATTGCAACCGTTTCTCGGAAACCGCCCGCCCGTGGGTACAGGCAGGAAAGGTGCAGTTACGCCACATCCTCATTGGCATCATCAACGCCAGCAGCAGCACCAAAGCCGCAGCCATTCTTGGTGCCAGCGACCCCACGGCGGCCCTGATCGAGAACGAGCGCAACTTCCGGCAGGGGGGTATCAAACCCGCGGCCAGCGTGCCTGAGGTAGTGCGTACGCGTCTGACGCAGAACCATGACCTGATGGCGAAGTTGGGTTTCCGAGGTACCCCTGGCATCGTCTATCTGGATGATCAAGGGCGGTTGCAGCGGCTCAATGGCCTGCCCCGCACCGGTGGCTGGGAGCGCATCCTGGGACACCGCTAGGCGCCAGGGCGTCGCACCTGCGCCCCGTACCACCATCGGCCACGATGCCCCTGTCCGACCGTCGCGTATAAGACGACGGCTTGCAGCCGTGGCCGTTTGGCACTACATTGTTGACAATATGATCGATTTTCGCGGGAAAACATCGGTCACCCTTCCAATATTTCATAATATTGTCGACACAATGCATCAACCCATTCCGCCTTCCGATCTGGCGGCAGACAACCAAACCCTGTCCGATCAGCTGTTTCGCAAGCTGCAATCCGCCATCATCAAGGGCGACATTGCACCGGGCAGCAAAATGTCGGAGCCCGAGCTGGCTCGCGTCCATGGCGTCAGCCGCGGCCCATTGCGCGAGGCGCTGCACCGGCTGGAGGGGCAGCGCCTGTTGGTTCGGGTGCCTCACGCGGGGGCCCGGGTTGTATCCCTGAGTCCCAAGGAGTTGAGCGAACTCTACGAAATCCGAGAGTCGCTCGAAGGCATGGCCTGCCGGTTGGCGGCCGACCGCATGCCCGCGCAAGAGGTCCAGCAACTGCGCGATGTGCTGCATGCACACGAAAAAGATGCAGCCTTCCAGGCGGGTCTGGGTTATTACCAACAGGAAGGCGACTACGACTTTCACTATCGCATCGTCAAGGGAAGTGGCAACCAGATGCTGTTTCGCATGCTTTGCGATGAGCTCTATCAGCTCGCCCGCATGTATCGCATCCAGTACTCGAATACGCCCAACCGGCCCAAACAATCGTATGCCGAACATCACCGCATTCTGGACGCTATCGCCGATGGCGACGGCGAACTGGCCGAAATCCTGATGCGGCGGCACATCCGTGCCTCCCGCCTCAATATCGAGCAGCAAATCACCCAAGGCAAGCAGCCCAAGAGCCAAGCATGAACCACTCCTATCGCAAGCCCCTGCCCGGAACCCGCCTGGATTACTTCGATGCCCGCGCCGCCGTGGAGGCCATCTCCTGCGGCGCCTACGATGGGTTGCCCTACACCTCGCGCGTACTGGCCGAGAACCTCGTGCGGCGCTGCGACCCGGCGCTGCTGACCGATGCGCTCAGACAGCTCATCGAACGCCGCCGCGATCTCGACTTCCCGTGGTATCCGGCCCGCGTGGTGTGCCATGACATTCTCGGCCAGACCGCGTTGGTGGATCTGGCCGGCCTGCGCGACGCCATCGCCGACAAGGGTGGCGACCCCGCCAAGGTGAATCCGGTAGTCCCTGTGCAGTTGATCGTCGATCACTCTCTGGCAGTTGAGTATGACGGCAACGATCCTGACGCCTTTGCCAAGAATCGCGCAGTGGAAGACCGTCGCAATGAGGACCGTTTTCACTTCATCGACTGGACCAAGCAGGCATTTCGTAACATCGATATCGTGCCGCCGGGCAATGGCATCATGCACCAGATCAATCTGGAGCGCATGTCGCCAGTAATCTATACCCAGGACGGCGTGGCCTACCCAGATACCTTGGTCGGCACGGACAGCCATACGTCCCATGTCGACGCACTGGGCGTGATCGCCATCGGTGTGGGCGGACTCGAAGCCGAAAACGTCATGCTGGGCCGCGCTTCATGGATGCGGCTGCCCGACATCGTCGGCGTGCAACTGACAGGGCGGCCTGAACCGAGCATCACGGCCACCGACGTGGTGCTGACACTGACCGAGTTTCTGCGCAAGGAGAAAGTGGTCGGCGCCTACCTGGAGTTCTACGGCGAAGGAGCCGCCGCGCTCACCCTGGGTGACCGCGCAACGATCTCCAATATGGCTCCCGAGTATGGCGCCACGGCGGCCATGTTCGCCATCGATCAACAGACGATTGCCTATCTGCGCCTGACCGGCCGCGAGGAGAGCCAGATCGACCTGGTCGAGACCTATGCCAAGACAACCGGCCTTTGGGCAGATAGCCTGGTCAACGCCCGCTATGAGCGCGTTCTGCAGTTTGATCTGTCCACGGTGGTCCGCACCCTGGCCGGCCCGTCCAACCCGCATCGCCGCCTGCCAGTCTCTGCGCTGGCAGAACAAGGCATCGCGGGCAAGGTCGAACAGACACCCGGCCAGATGCCCGACGGCGCGGTGATCATCGCCGCGATCACCAGCTGCACCAATACGAGCAACCCGCGCAACGTGATAGCCGCCGGCCTGCTGGCGCGCAATGCCAACCGTGCGGGCTTAACGCGCCAGCCCTGGGTCAAGAGCTCGTTGGCGCCCGGATCAAAGACCGTTGCGCTCTATCTCGAAGAAGCTGGACTGCTGTCCGAGCTGGAACAACTGGGCTTCGGCGTGGTGGCCTTTGCCTGTACCACATGCAACGGCATGTCCGGCGCGCTCGACCCTGTCATTCAGCAGGAAATCATCGACCGCGACCTCTATTCCACGGCCGTGCTCTCGGGCAACCGCAATTTCGACGGGCGCATTCATCCCTATGCCAAGCAGGCCTTTCTGGCCTCGCCGCCCCTGGTCGTGGCGTACGCTATTGCCGGAACGATCCGCTTTGATATCGAACGCGATGTTCTGGGGCTAGACGCGCAAGGCCGCGAGATCCGCCTGGCAGACATCTGGCCCAGTGACGCGGAGATTGACGCCGTGGTCAACGCCGCGGTCAAGCCCGAGCAATTCCGGCAGGTATACGCGCCGATGTTCGACATCCTCGATGACCGCAAGACCGCCGTCGACCCGCTCTACCCCTGGCGTGCTGCCAGTACTTACATCCGCCGTCCCCCGTATTGGGAAGGCGCCCTGGCCGGCGATCGCACGCTGCAAGGCATGCGCGCGATCGCCGTGCTGGGCGACAACATCACCACGGATCACCTCTCTCCGTCCAACGCCATCATGGGCGATAGCGCAGCCGGCGAGTATCTCGCCAAGATGGGCCTGCCGGAGGAGGACTACAACTCTTATGCGACACATCGCGGCGATCATCTGACCGCGCAGCGCGCAACCTTCGCCAACCCCAAGCTCTTTAACGAAATGGTGCGCAACGACGATGGCAGCGTGCGGCAAGGCTCGCTGGCTCGCGTCGAGCCGCAAGGCCAAATCATGCGCATGTGGGAGGCCATTGAAACGTACATGGAGCGCAAGCAGCCCCTGATCATCGTGGCCGGAGCCGACTACGGCCAGGGTTCCTCGCGCGACTGGGCGGCCAAAGGTGTGCGGCTAGCCGGCGTGGAGACCATCGTGGCCGAGGGCTTTGAGCGCATCCATCGCACCAATCTGATCGGCATGGGAGTGCTGCCACTGGAATTCAAGCCGGGCGTCAATCGCAACACACTGGAGCTCGACGGTTCCGAAACCTATGATGTGGTTGGCCAGAGAAAACCCCGCGCCGACCTCACTCTGGTTATCCATCGCCGCGGCGGCCAACGCCTGGAAGTGGCCGTGACCTGCCGCCTGGATACCGCCGAAGAGGTTTCCATCTATGAGGCCGGTGGCGTCCTGCAACGTTTTGCCCAGGATTTCCTTGAAGCATCTTCGGCAGCCGAAGGTCGCCAAGCCTCTTGATACGCGCATGGGCGCTTGCCGCCCATCCCTCCCCTTCCTTTTACCAGGACTGCGACATGGCTCACGCCCCCCAGACTCGGATCCGCGCAACGTATATGCGCGGCGGCACCAGTAAAGGCGTTTTCTTCAACCGTGAAGATCTCCCTGAATCGGCACGCGTACCCGGCGCCGCCCGCGATGCGCTGCTGATGCGTGTCATCGGCAGCCCGGATCCGTATGGCAAGCAGATCGACGGCATGGGGGCAGCGACGTCCAGCACCAGCAAGACTGTCATCCTGTCCAAGAGCAACCGGCCCGGCCACGACATCGACTATCTCTTTGGCCAAGTATCCATAGACCAGCCCTTCGTAGACTGGAGTGGAAACTGCGGAAACCTGTCAGCGGCAGTGGGACCTTTTGCCATCACCAATGGTCTGGTTGATGCTGAGCGAGTACCTGCCAATGGCGTCGCCGTCGTGCGCATCTGGCAGGCCAATATCGGTAAGACCATTGTGGCCCACGTGCCGATGACCGATGGCGCCGTCCAGGAAACCGGCGACTTCGAACTCGACGGCGTGACGTTCCCGGCTGCGGAAATCCAACTCGAATTCATGAATCCTGCCGATGACGGCGACGGCGGCTCGATGTTTCCGACGGGCAATGTCGTCGACGAACTCGACGTGCCCGGCGTGGGACGCTTGCGCGCCACCATGATCAACTCTGGCATACCAACGATCTTTCTGGAAGCCGACGCGCTGGGCTACGACGGCACGGAGTTGCAGGACGCCATCAATGGTGATCCGTCAGCATTGGCCCGTTTCGAGACCATACGCGCGCATGGTGCACTGCGCATGGGATTGATCACACGGATAGAGGACGCTGCCACGCGCCAGCACACTCCCAAGGTCGCTTTCGTTGCGCCCCCAAAAGCCTATGCGGCATCCAGCGGGAAGCAGATAGCACGATCCGATATCGACGTACTCGTACGCGCGCTGTCCATGGGCAAACTGCATCACGCCATGATGGGCACGGCTTCGGTGGCCATTGCCACAGCCGCTGCCGTCCCGGGCACGCTGGTCAACCTCGCCGCCGGTGGCGGTCAACGCGATACGGTATGTTTCGGCCACCCGTCGGGGACGTTACGCGTGGGCGCCCAGGCCGAATCCATCGACGGAGAGTGGACGGTCACCAAGGCCATCATGAGCCGTAGCGCGCGTACCCTGATGGATGGCTACGTCCACCTGCCGCGCGAAGGATTCTGAGCACGCTCAAGAAGGCGGCGACGGCCGCCCTTTTGCTTTTCAACTTCTGAATCCACCCTCATGGCCTTGCACAGCTGGCTGATCTATTTGATCGCCGTCACCGGACTCTCGTTGACGCCCGGTCCCAACACATTGCTGGCGTTGACGCATGGCGCGCTACATGGCCATCGCCGGGCGCTGTGCACCATCAGCGGAGGCGCTGTCGGTTTTATCGCGCTCATCGCCTTGTCGATGCTGGGTATCAGCGCGCTGCTCAACGCCTGGGCGCCTGCGCTAGGCGTGTTGAAGTGGGCAGGCGGCCTGTATCTGGTGTGGCTAGGCATCCAGCTGTGGCGTGCGCCGGGGGTACACCTGCACGCTCGGCCAGACATGCCCCGGCTGCGCGGCACGCAGATGTTCAGCCAGGGTTTCCTGTCGGCCATATCCAACCCCAAGGCCCTGCTTTTCTACAGCGCTTTCTTGCCACAATTCATCGACCCGGCGCGCAGCCTACTGATGCAGTTCGCCATCATGGCCGCCACGTTTGCCGTGATCGAGTTCGGCGTCGAGTATCTGCTGGCGCGGCTGGCACATAGGGTACGCCCCTGGCTGGAGCGTTGCGGCGGCCGTTTCAACAAAGCGTGTGGCGGCCTGTTCGCCATCATGGGCATTGCACTGCCCACGACCTAGGCGCCGGTTTGGAAGAAAAGGCCGGACGAAAAAGAGCCAGGCCGAATGGCCTGGCTGGAAAACAGCGCGACATCAGCGGTGACCGGCGAGGCACCCTAACACCGCACCTCAAGCACGAACCATCAATCCACGCGTGCGCCCGAGATCTTGACGGCCTCGGCCCACTTGGCGATTTCCTTATCGACGAAGGCCGCGAACTGCTCCGGAGTCGAAGGCGTGAATTCGCTGCCCGCGGCAATCATCTTCTCTTTGGCGGCGGGATCCGTCATGACTTCGCGCATGTCCGCCGAGATCTTCTCGACCAACGCTTTGGGCGTGCCCTTGGGAGCGAAGAAACCTGACCATGGCGGAGCCGAGAATCCCGGAAAGCCTTGCTCGGCCACCGTGGAATAATCCGGCGCGCTGGCAAAGCGCTCTCCCGTGGTCAGCCCGATGATGCGCAACTTGCCGCTTTTTGCGTAGGCT
The DNA here is from genome assembly GCF_020735985.1 of Bordetella holmesii. Taxonomy (NCBI): domain Bacteria; kingdom Pseudomonadati; phylum Pseudomonadota; class Betaproteobacteria; order Burkholderiales; family Alcaligenaceae; genus Bordetella; species Bordetella holmesii. The sequence continues at coordinate 848,227 of NZ_CP085973.1, read as the reverse complement.
TGCACTGCGGGCAAACCGGTGATGCCAACCTGAATCTGTCCACCCAGCAGATCCGTGACCATGGGCGCACTGCCACGATAGGGAATATGAGTCAGCGCAAAGTTTCCCTGGTTCTTGAGCAGTTCCATGCCCAGGTGAGAAGCCGTGCCGTTGCCGTCTGAACCATAGGAATACTGCACGACGCCCTTTTTCAAAAGGGCGATCAGCTCGGGAAGATTCTTGGCCGGCACATCGTTGTTGACGACGATGGCGTTGGGATAAAGAGTGGCCTGTGTAATGGGTTCGAAATCCTTACGCGGGTCATAGCGCATATTCTTGTAGAGCGACGTGTTGATGCCGTGCGAACCCGTCACGCCCAACACCAATGTGTATCCGTCGGGCGCGGCGCGCGCCACGTACTCCGAACCTAGATTGCCGCCCGCGCCCGGACGGTTTTCGACAACGACGCCCTGCCCCCACTTCTTGGCCAACCCCTCGGCGACCAGGCGCGCGGTGATATCGGTCGCTCCGCCCGCCGGAAATGGCACGATGATCGTGACCGGCCGAGTCGGATAGTTGCTCTGCGCCACGGCGGCGACCGTGGCGGACATGCCCAGTACCCCTGCCAACAATGGCAAGGCGGCGTGCTTGAGCAGGCTGCGGCGCAGGCTGGCGCCGGCAGTGGTGAAATTCCCCGTCTTCATGTGTCTATCCTTCTGTGCTCGAATCAATGCAAACATCAAATACAACCCACAAATCGGCCACCGCTATACTGCGGTGTACCCCCCATCCACGCGCACATCCGTGCCCGTGATGAACGCGGCATCCTTGCTCATGAGGAACAAGGCCGTACGCGCAATTTCTTCCACCTCGCCCAATCTCCCCGAGGGGTAACGTGGTGCCAACGCCTGTCGCGCTGCCTCGGCATCGCCATAGCGGCGCAGAACCCTACCCGTCAGCACCGCACCTGGCGACAGGCTCATCGCCCGTATACCCTCGTCGGCATGATCCACGGCGATGGCCCGTGCCAGGGCGATGAGCCCGGCCTTGCTCGTGCCATAGGCCCCGCGCCCGACGGCGGCCACGCTTCCCAACTGCGAAGCGACGTTGATCACCACGCCGCGGCCGGCACGCCGCATCGGCGCCAGCGCCCATTTGCTCATCAACCATGCACCGATCAGATTGATGGACAGCGCCTGGTGCCAATGCGAGGCCGACAGATCGCCCACTTTGTCGCCTGGCGTGACGACCGCGGCGTTATTGACCAGCACATCGATGCGCGACCAGCGCGCCAACACGCCTCGACCGCAGCGCGCGTCTGCATGGGATCGGCAACATCACATTGCAAGCGCAGAATTCGCTCATCATCGGCTCGACCCAATGGCACCAGCGCGTCAGCGTCCAGGTCGATCAAGGCCACCCGCGCGCCGGCAGTGAGGCACTCGCGGGCAATACCCCAACCGAGGTCTCCGGCCGCACCGGTAATGACGACGACCTGTTCTGCAAGATCAGGGCTCATAACGCCATGCCTCCCAAGGAGGCGCCGCCGCAGACATAAAGCGTTTGTCCAGTGATGGCGCTGCTGTGCGGCGACAGAAAAAACTCAATCGCACTGACGACCTCTTCCGGCCGAATCAGGCGTCCCAACGGAAGGCTCACCTGAGGCGGTGCGCCACGCTCGGGATCGCTCAACATGGGGGTGTCGACCGCACCGGGCGCGACCACATTGACGATAATCCCCTGGCCTATCCATTCGGCGGCCAGGCTGCGGGCCATGCCGATCTGAGCAGCCTTGGTCGCGGCATAGGCGGCACGCTGCGCGCGCCCCAGCACGGCGCGGCTCGACACCAGTACGATACGGCCCTCCAGCGGCCGCAACCGCTCAGCCAGCAGCCCGATGATTGCCAGCGGGGCTGCCCCGTGCAGACGCCAGAGCAGCTCGGTATCGTCGCGCTGCGAGTCAAACGCCCCGCCGCTGCGCATGACACCCGCACAATGCACGAACACCTGCACGTGTGCGGGCAGTGCCTCGGCCAGGCGATCGATGCCAGCCGTCTGCGTCAAATCGATACGATGATGGCGATAGGCAATAGACTCTTCGTCGGGCCAGGCCTGCCGGTCCAGACCATGCACCCGCCAGCCTGCGCCAAGCAAACGCCTGGTAAGCGCCAGGCCTATGCCTGAGGCGGATCCGGTAACGACAGCAACGCGGTCAACAGACATGCGCCTGCCTCATTCGTCCAACGTGGTCAGGCGTTTTTCCAGCGCGCGCATCTGTTCGTAGCCCATGAGCTGCATGATGTCCTCGATACCCACCAGCAGATCGGGACGATCCACGGGCTCACCGGTGGCGATCACTTCCTGCATGACGCCCAGAGCCTGACGCATGCCAAAAATGGCCGCTGCCGGCAGCATGCGCGGCAGGCTGATGCGCTTGACCCCGATTTCTTTCAGGCGCGTGAGCGGAATCAGCGGCGTGGTGGGGCGATTGCGAATGCCAAAGCCCATCTTGATGGTCAATGGCACGCCGGCAGCGTCGACCAGCCGTTTAATGTCGTCTTCCGTTCGTACGGCATCCGGAAAAATCATGTCCGCGCCGGCAGCGGCATAGGCGCGCGCACGACGGATCGCACCTTCGATGCCTTCGACGGCAATCGCATCGGTACGCGCGATGACGACAAAGTCATCATCGCGGCGTGCTTGGCAGGCGGCTTCGATTTTCTTGACCATTTCGGCCTGACTGATCACGTCTTTGCCGGGCATGTGGCCACATCGCTTGGGGCTGACCTGGTCCTCCAGGTTTACGCCCGCCACGCCGGCCTCTTCGAACATCTGTACGGTATGAAAGACGTTGACCGGGTTGCCATAGCCGGTGTCCGCGTCGGCCGTCAACGGGATAGACACCGAGCGCGCCAGATTGCGGCAGTGGGTGACATTCTCGGCCAATCCCATCACGCCGATGTCGGCTATGCCGAGCAAGGCATTGGAGACGGCCGCGCCGCTCGTGCATGCCGTTTTGAACCCCGCTGCCTCGACCAGGCGAATGCTGTAGCCATCGTAGACGCCAGGCGAAACGATGAAGGGTTCGTTCTTCAACAGTTGCCGGAATTTATTGCGCGGATTCATGTCTTGCTGCTCCAGGACTTTCATTCGGCCGCAAGGCTTGCCCGGAAAGTTCGGGTAGCACCTCGGCCAGGTGATCAAAAAGGTGCTGTGCCGCCCGTTCGATGTGAGAACGCATCAGGGATTCGGCCAACTCAGGGTCGCGCGCCTGGATGGCGCGCAAAATCTGCCAATGTTCTGCATAGGCGTCGTCCTTGCGTTCGAGCACCGTGCCCGAATGCCTGCGATAGACGCGCAGCAGGTGATAGAGGTCGCCACACAGGCAATTGATGATGCGGTGGTTGCCACTGGCCCGTACGATGCGCTCATGGAAGTCAAAGACGCGGGGTTGGGGTCCCAGGCCGCGAGCGGCCTGCTGCCGACGATGGCGGTCGTCGTCGAGTTCGACATGCAGTTGCCCGATGGCGTCGTCGCTCATCCTGCGCGTAGCCAGGTTGCAGGCCACGCCCTCGAGCGCCATACGCATCTGAAAAAGTTCTAACGCAGACGTGGCCGATAGCGTCACCACCCGCGCCTTCATATAAGGCTCACGGGATACCAACTGGATACCCTGCAGTCGGCGTACCGCCTCACGCACCGGCCCGCGGCTGACGCCAAACTCCTGCGCCAGCGCCACCTCGTTGATGACACTGCCCGGCGCCAAGCGCCCCTGGTAAATAGCGTCCAGCACCTGGTCGAACACCACGTCGGCCAGGGGGCCGACCGGGTCTTCCGGGAGCGCGAGGACAGCGGCAGAATTGCTCATAGTGTTGACAGGCTATCAAACGAAACCAAAAAGTGTCAACTCTTTTGGAACGCAACCGATACCACGGCTACTATTCCGCCAGTTACAGCATGCAGAAAAACTACGTCATTTACTACATATATACGGGAAAACCCTAGGTATTCAACAAAAACATACCACCAACATTCCGCCGCCGATCGTTGAAACTGTCTCTACTGTCGACAAAGCCAGCCCAATATGCCCCAATAGTGTTGACACTACAGTCAGATCAGCCTTAAGATAATTCCAGCCTGGAATTTCTCTTTCGCCACCATGACTCAAGTCCTAACCAGCGGCGGGCGCCCGCTGCACTATGTTGACTTGGCCGACGCAGCCCACGCGCTCGGCCGTGACCTGCTTGCGCAGCCTTATGTCATTCGCATCCTGCTGGAGAATCTTTATCGCCATCAGAAATGGGGCGATGCCATTTCGGATGCGGAAATCGCGCGCCTGTGGGACTGGCGTGACCATGTCGGCGCCGACCTGGCCCTGCATGTCGCCCGCGTCATCCTGCCCGACTCCAGTGGCCTGCCGGTCCTGCAAGATCTGGCCGCCTTGCGCGACGCCGTCGCACAAGGCGGCTCAGACGCTGCTCGCGTCGACACCCGTATTCCCGTCGACCTCATCGTCGACCACTCGTTGCAAGTGGATCACTGGGGTGATTCCCAGGCAGTCTCGCTCAACCTGAGGCGCGAATTCGAACGCAACGACGAGCGCTACCGCTTTCTGAAATGGGCGCAGCAGGCTTTCCGAGGATTGCGTGTCATTCCTCCGGGCATGGGCATCATTCATCAGATCAATCTGGAATACCTCGCCCCCATCGTGGCTACGCGAGAACGCGACGACGGCTGCTGGGTATATCCCGATTTCGTGATTGGCGGCGACTCGCATACGCCCATGGTCAATGCACTGGGCGTTCTGGGTTGGGGAGTCGGCGGCATTGATGCCGAAGCCGCGCTTCTGGGGCAAGCCTATACGTTCCCTGTGCCAGAGGTCATTGGTGTACGGCTAAAGGGCAGCATCCGCCCGCCAGCCCTGACGACCGATGCCGCCTTGCTCATCACCCAACGGCTGCGCGCGGCCGGCGTCACCGGACGTATGGTGGAGTTTTTCGGCCCCGCCGTCGCTCACCTGAGCATCCCGGAGCGCGCAACGATTGCCAACATGGCCCCCGAGTACGGTGCAACCTGTGGGTTCTTCCCCATCGACGCACAGAGCCTGGACTACGCACGCATGACCGGCCGCCCTCAAGCCCAGGTGCAGCTCATCGAGGACTACGCCAAGGCTAACCATCTATGGCGCGACGACGGCACTGCCGTGCCGCAATACACCCGCATCCTGGAAATCGATCTTTCCGAAGCGGTGCCTAGCATGGCGGGCCCGCGCCGGCCACAGGATCGCATGCCCTGGTCCGAAGTTCCCGAGGACTTCCACCGCAGGCTGACTCTGCCGCTGAATGAGGGCGGCTTCGGCGTTGACGCCGCGCCGACCACAGGCCAGGCGTTGACGCACGGATCCATCGTCCTGGCGGCCATTACCTCCTGCACCAACACCTCCAATCCGGCCGTCATGCTGGCCGCCGGCCTCGTGGCCAAGAAAGCCCTGGCCCTCGGACTGACGCCCCCGGCCTGGCTCAAGCGTTCGCTGGCGCCTGGATCCCGGGCCGTTACCCGCTACCTGCAAGACGCAGGGCTGCTCGAGGCCCTGCAGGCGCAAGGTTTCGAGGTCATCGGCTATGGCTGCACGACCTGTGGCGGCAAGTCCGGGCCGCTGACCGCACAAGCGACCGAAGCCATCAGTCAGCAGGGACTGGTGACGGCTGCGGTGCTGTCGGGCAACCGCAACTTTGAAGGCCGCATTCACAAGCTCGTGCGCGCCAACTATATTGGCTCGCCGGCCATGGTGGTGCTGTTTGCGTTGGCCGGCCGCATCGACATCGACTTCGAGCGCGAGCCGCTTGGAGCGGCGCAAGACGGCCGCCCCGTCTACCTGGCTGACGTGTGGCCCACCCCGCAAGAGATCCAGGCCCTGCTACCCTGCGCGGCCAATCCGGACATCTTTGCCCAGGTCTACGCGCCCGAAAGTCTGGACAGCGCAATCTGGCGTGAGTTGCAGGCGCCTGGCGGATTGCACTTCCCCTGGGATCCGGCATCACTTTACCTGGTGGAACCGCCCTTCTTCAAAGATGGCCCCGACCATCCGTTGCAGGATCTGGCGCGCAGCCTGCAGAACGCCCGCGTGCTGGCGGTCTTCGGCGACTCGCTGACCACCGACCATATTTCACCAAGCGGAGAGATCCCCGCCGATACGCCGGCCGGCCGCTATCTCAGCGACGCAGGCCTGACGCCGCGCGACTTCAATACTTACGTCGCCAGGCGCTGCAACCACCACGTCATGACGCGCGCTACCTTCGGCAACATCCGTATCAAGAATGAACTCGTCCCCGGCACCGAGGGCGGCTTCACGCGGCATTACCCGGAGGGCACGCCCGCCACGATCTTCGACGCCGCGCAGCACTATCGCCGGCAAGGCACGGCTGCCATCGTACTGGGCGCGAAAGACTACGGCATGGGCAGCAGCCGCGACTGGGCGGCCAAGGGCTCGGCGCTGCTGGGTGTACGCGCGGTGATCGCGGAATCGTTCGAGCGCATCCATCGTGCCAACCTGGTGGGCATGGGTGTGCTGCCCCTGGACTTCGAGCCCACAGAGGGCTGGCGCGAACTGGGTCTTCAGGGCAGCGAGCAATTCGCGCTGCACAACATCGAAGCCGGCATCATGCACGGCGAGCCGATAGAAGTCATCGCCCAAGCCCCCGATGGCCAGGTGACCCGTTTTACCGTACGCGCTCAGGTCCTGACCGAAGCCGAGCGTCAACTCATGGCCGCCGGCGGGATTCCCGCCAGTGTGCTGCACAGCTTTTTGAATGAACCGGCCGCCAACCCCGCTTGAGCAGGAAATAACTACCATGCTGGATCTCGTACTTATCAATGCAAGACTGATGCTGCCGGGCCAGGGCCTGACCGAGGGCATCCTTGGCGTGCGCGACGGGCGCATTGTGATGATTGCCGCACCGGGTGATGCCCCTGCCGCGCGCGAAACCATCGACTGCCAAGGTCTGTGGGTCTTGCCAGGCCTGATCGATCCTCACGTGCACTTCGGCTTCGGATCGCCCGAAACCGACTTCGAAACGGAGTCGCGCTTCGCGGCTCTGGGCGGAACGACTTCCGTGCTGTCGTTTCACCGCTCTGCCGATATCCGTGAATCGTTCGATGCCGTGCGAGAGCGCGCACTGGCGCAGAGCTGCGTAGATTTCGGATTTCATTTCGGCATTACCAGCCATCTGCACGTCGATACGCTGAACGACATCTCGCAGCGTTTCGGGGTGTTTTCCTACAAGCTGTACATGATGTACAAAGGTGCCGCCGGCTTGTCCAAGGGCTTTACCGACATTGACGATGGCCTGCTGTACTCCGCGTTGAAGACCACGGCCGCCATCCCCGGGGCCATCATGGGCGTGCACTGCGAGAACGTCGAGGTCATCCCAGTGTTGCGCGATCCGCTTCGCGCCGCAGGTCGTGACGACCTCAAAGCCTGGAATGAACAAAGCCCCGACTTCCTCGAAGCCGAGAACGTGCACCGCGTCTGCTATTTCGCCAACAAGGTCGGCGCGGCCGTCAATATTGTCTACCTGAGCAGCCGCGAGGCTCTGGATGAAGCACGACGCCACCGTCGCACGCCAGGCGCGCCTCCCATCTATGTCGAGACCTGCCCGCACTATCTCTTCCTCAATGACGAGTCGCCAGCTGGCACGTATGCCAAGGTCAACCCGCCTGTGCGCGGACAGGATGACGTGGAAGCCATGTGGGAAGGCGTCATGGATGGATCGATCACCACGATCGGCACCGACCATGTCCCGCGCAAACGCGTCACGAAAGACAAGGACATCTGGGCCGCCACCAATGGTTTTCCCGGCACGGGACTGATGTTGCCCATTCTTCTGCACGAGGGCTATCACCGTCGCGGCGTCCCGCTGGAGACGCTGATGAAGGTCGCCGCCGAGAACAGCGCGCGCATCTACCGCATGCCGTCCAAGGGCAGTATCGATATTGGCAAGGATGCCGATCTGGTCATCGTCGACCCCGACCTGCAACGGGTGGTTGACCCCGCAACCCTGGAATCGAACTCCGACTACTCGCCGTACGAAGGCATGACACTCAAAGGCTGGCCGGTGCGCACGCTGGTGCGCGGACGCACGGTGGCCCTGGACGGCCGCATTACCGATCAGGCGCGCGCCGAACCCGGCGGCCGCTATCTCAACCGCTACTGATTACTTCGCAGGAACCGACATGAGCGAAACCAAAAAACGCATCTGGGACGACTTTCTGACCGATCGCGACAAACAAGTGCTGGCCCAGGCCGGCTATGGCAAACGCGGCGGCTTCGGCAAGCGCCCCGCCCTGTTCATCATCGATGTGCAGTACAACTTCTGCGGCGACACGCCCGAGGACATTCTCGAAGGCCTGAAGCAATATCGCACGCACTGCGGCCGCGAAGCGTGGCAAGCCGTCGAGCACATCGTGCCGCTGCTCGAACTCGCCCGCGAGAAGAATATTCCGGTGTTCTATACCGAAAGCGGCCGGCGTGCCGATCTGCTCGACAGCGGCGTGCAAGTCGGCAAGAATCATCGCGGCGGAGAAAAGACCGTGCTGGCCGACACGCATGCGACGCAAACCGTCGAGGCTCTGGCACCGCGCCCGCAGGACATCCGGATTACCAAGCAGAAACCGTCGTGCTTCTTCGGCACGATATTCATGAGCCATCTCAACTTTCTGGACGTCGATACGCTCATCCTCGTGGGCTGCACGTCTTCAGGCTGCTTGCGTGCCACCACGGTCGATGCCTATTCGTACAATTTCAAGGTCATCATTCCCGAGGAATGCGCCTTCGACCGCTTTCAGTCCAGCCATGCCATGAGTTTGTTCGACCTGAACTGCAAGTACGCCGACGTTATTCCGAGCGTCGAAGTGCAGGATTACCTGCGTGAGCTGCCTGCCCCCAAGGCTGACTGACCTCATGTCCACGGCAACCGCCCTGCCGGTCTATCTGTTGACCGGATTTCTGGGCAGCGGCAAGACCACGCTGCTCTCACGCCTGGTGCACAGCCCTACCTTTCAGGACACCGCCGTGATCATCAACGAGTTTGGCGAAGTCGGCCTGGACCACTTGCTGCTGGGACAGGCCGACGACAACGACGTGGTCCTGCTGGATTCGGGATGCCTGTGCTGCGCCTCCAGCAGTTCGCTGGCCGAGACATTGGAGTCGCTGTATTACCGGCGCCAACGTGAGGAGCTGCCTGCTTTTTCGCGCGTGGTGATAGAGACATCCGGGCTTGCTGACCCCGGCCCGGTAATCAATACGCTGGCCTCGGATACACTCATTGCGCGTCATTACCGTTTCGCCGGCGCGGTAGCGACTCTGGACGCCGTGCATGGGGTGCAATCGGTGCACGACTATCGCGAGGCCGCCACCCAAATCGCCATCGCGGACCGGATCGCGCTGACCAAGACCGATATCGCAGCACCACCGTCCACCGACGCGGCGTATCAACTGTTGCACGAGCGCAACCCCACCGCACGGGTGTTGCCCACCACGCCAGACAACATCGAACAGAGCGCACCGGCGCTGTTCGAGGATCTGCAGGCTGGCCATCTCGATGCTCTCCCCGCCCCCCTCAGCGGACCAGCAACGCCTATTGCGCACGTATTGCGCTACGGCATCGCTTCCTACATTTGGCGGCAGATAGCGCCCATAGGTTGGGAGGCATATGCCCGCTGGGTGCGTCACATGCAGCGTCACCTGGGGGAGCGTGTCCTGCGCGTCAAAGGCTTGCTGCGATGGGCCGACGGTTCGCTGCGCTCAGTGCATGGCGTGCATCACCTGTTCAACGCCCCCGAGCCGTTGACCGGCCTGGCAGCCTCCGCACCTCAGGCCGGGGCGCTGGTTGTCATCGCGCGCGATCTCTCGTCCGAAGAATTGGCCGAGGCCATGACGCAACTGCAATCGAGCACTTGAACTTGCCTTAAAAAAATGTGTATAATTCTTTTCTTCGTTGAATACGAAGCCCTGCGGGAATAGCTCAGTTGGTAGAGCGCAACCTTGCCAAGGTTGAGGTCGCGAGTTCGAGACTCGTTTCCCGCTCCAAATTCAAAAGGGAAGCTTAAGGCATCTAGCCCTTGCTTCCTTTTTTCTTGCAGCAACGTTTTACTGCCGGCGCAATGGCAGAGTGGTTATGCAGCGGATTGCAAATCCGTGTACGTCGGTTCGATTCCGGCTTGCGCCTCCAAATTCAACCCCCCGTTACGGTAGATCCGGACGGGGGTTTTTGTTTGGACGGCCCAGGTTGGCTGCGCACGCATTTGCTTACGCTTACCTACGCCTGGCAGCGCTGTCGCGCGTTGTGCCTTGCTAAGGTGTGCGCTGACTGACAAACACTTGAATGGCATGCATATCTCCACCTTGATGTGGCGCCGGGCGCTGCCTGGCGCGATGATGGCCGCATTGATTGCCGCCTGGGCCACGCCCGCGCTAGCCCATAAACCGCATCACCACCGCGGCGACTATACGCAGTCCTCTTGGGATGGCGCCTGCAAAGTCGAGCGCAAATGGAAACGCAACGGCCAATATAAGGAAAAGCGCAAATGCCGCCCTGCGTACGTCTATCCGCACGCGGTGTATCCGCAACCCGCCTACGGGACGCCGTCCATCGTTATTCAACCTCCGGCCATCGTCATCCGCCCCTGACGGCCTGCCTATAATGGCTTGACCCGACTTTTTGCCGCAATCGCCCCATGGATCAAGCCGTCTTAGACTCACTGCAACGCTGGCCCAATGTCCCTGCCGTCTATGGTTGGCTTTCGTTGGATAAGCGCGGCCGCTGGCGGCTGCATCCTGATCAGGGCGAAGCACAGGCCATCACCAATAAGCAGATCCTGGCTTTCATGGACCGCAACTACAGCGTGGACGACGCAGGATGCTGGTTCTTCCAGAACGGCCCCCAACGGGTGTATGTCGACCTGCTGGGCGCGCCGCTCATCCTGCGGCTCGATGACCGTGCTCAGGGCTTGCGCAGCCACAATGGCCTGGTTATCGGTGCCATAAAACAATGGTGGCTGGACGAGATCGGTCAGTTGTGGGCTGACACGGACCAGGGGCCAGGCCTGGTCGACGATCGGGATTTACAGGGTGTGTTGCAACGGCTCCAATTGGAAGACGGCCGGACACTACTGGACGCCGAGAGTATCCCGCAGGCCCAGCAGGTCCAGGGCCTGGGCAGCCAGGCCGCGCTGACCATGACAGAGCAGTCCGCGCTGGCCTCGGCACTGGGTTTCGTGGCGCGCCCTAGACTCGACGGCCACTGCTGACCAACACAAACTTGCCGTCACCGAGCAGTGCCAGCACCGCCGCCGACAGCGCCAGAAACACCGGGTACTCCCAACCGCCGCCCGGGTTGCCGAAGCCCCAGCCATTATTGACGTGCACTGACGCGGCCACCAGCAACTGCACCGTGGCCACTGCGGCCACCCACCGCGGCACAATCCCGAGAATCAGGAACAATCCACCGACGATCTCGAAAAACGTCACCGGATAGGCCAGCCACCCGGCAAAACCGATCTTGGCAAAAAACTGCGCCGTGCCGGGCAGCGTAAACACCAGCAATTTGGTCAGGCCGTGAGCCAGGTACATCACGCCCAGCATCAGGCGTAACAGGAATGCGGCATAAGGGGCGCTGCGAGGATCAATCATTATTTTCTCCATAGGAACATCGAGTCGCATTCGAGATGCGATGGCCGCATTCTGGCGGTTCCAAATCCGGAGATAAACAGCCAAAATCGCAAATGGTTATTGCCAAACCAGGAACAATATGGACACCTACGGTGCAATGCAGACCTTCGCCAAGGTCGTCGAACTGGGCTCCTTCGCGGCGGCAGCCGACCGGGCCGCGATCGCCCGCTCCGTCGTGACCAGGCAGATCGCCTTTCTGGAAGAGAAATACGGCGTGCGCCTGCTCAATCGCAGTACGCGCAAGCTCAGCCTGACAGACGCGGGCCGGGCCTTCTACGAGCGTGTCCGCCCCCTGCTCAATGAATTGGCCGAATTGGATCTGGCTTTGCAGGCGCAAGGCAGCCAACCCACCGGCCGATTGCGCGTGGCCGCCCCCGTGTCTTTCGGCGCCCGGCATCTCGGGCCCGCCATCGCCGACTACCTGCAACACTACCCCCAGGTGACCATCGACGTAGACCTGAATGATCGGGTCGTCGATCTTATTGAGGACGGCTACGATGTGGCGGTCCGCATCGGACCGCTGACAGACTCCTCACTGGTCGCCCGGCCGCTGGCTCCGCAACCGCTGCATGTCTGCGCCTCGCCGGCCTATCTGGCTCGCTATGGCACGCCGCAACATCCGGAGGACCTGCGCCAGCATCGCTGCCTGCATTACAGCTACGCCAGCGGAGGCAATGACTGGACCTTCGAACAGGACGGACACACCACCGTCTTGCGGATCAACCCAACCATGCGCGCAAACAATGGGGATGTCCTGCGCACCGCGGCGCTGGCCGGCCACGGCATCATCCGGCAACCCGAGTTTCTCGTCGGCGAAGATCTGCGCGCCGGCACGTTGGTCCCCGTTCTTCCGGGCTACGCGCGCGCGCCCATCACCATGATGGCGCTCTATCCTCACCGCCGCCTGCTCTCTCCCAAGGTGCGCTCGTTTGTCGACCATCTTGAATCCCATTTCGGTACGCAAACTTCCGCAGCCGGCAGCGTAAGCAACCGGTAGAATCAAGCCATGACCGCGCTTACCCACTACTTTCCGGCTCCCCGCCGCGCCAATTTCTGCAGCCAATGCGGCTCGCCCGTTCAGCATCGTGTGCCCGACGGCGACAACCGAGAAAGAGACGTCTGTGATCACTGCGGCGCCATCCACTATCAGAATCCGCGCATGGTGGTCGGCACGGTCCCGGTCTGGGAGGGGCGCATTCTGTTATGCCGCCGCGCCGTCGAACCCCGCTACAACACCGGGACACTGCCCGCCGGCTTCATGGAGCTAGGCGAAAGCACAGCCCAGGGCGCCGGGCGCGAAACCTTGGAAGAATCCGGAGCACGCATCCGGTTGGGGCAGCTGTACACCATCATCGATGTCCCCCAGATCGAACAGGTGCATATCTTCTATCTGGCCGATCTGCTGGGCCCCGAGCTCGATCCCGGTCCCGAAAGCCTCGAAGCCCGCTTCTTTGAGGAATCAGACATCCCCTGGGATGACCTGGCCTTCCGTACCGTGGCCACCACGCTTGAGCGCTATCTGCAAGACCGGCGGACAGGCACGTTTCCGACCCATCACTACACGCTCGAATCGCATCGCTCATCTTGAAGCTGCCCTGGCTGCAGGCCGATACCCCGTTTCCGCCGCCGCACACCGCGCTGGATGAGCCCAACGGCCTGCTGGCCGCCGGCGGCATGTTGACGGTCGACCGCTTGCGGCAGGCGTATTCTCAAGGCATCTTCCCTTGGTATTCGCAAGGTGAACCGGTTTTGTGGTGGAGCCCCGATCCGCGCATGGTGCTGGCTTGTGATGACTTCGCCCCCTCGCACTCCTTGCGCAAGAAACTGCGCGGCCTGGCGCGCGCCGAACAAGCAGGAGAGTCGACGCTGAGCGTTCGCGTGGATACGGCCTTTGCCGAGGTCATGGCCGCCTGCGCCGGCGCACGGCAGGGGCAGCCCGGCACCTGGATCACGGCCGAGGTGCAGGCTGCCTATTGTGCCTGGCATGCAGCCGGCCAGGCGCACAGTATCGAAACCTGGCAGGACGGTCGCATGATCGGCGGGCTGTACGGCGTGAGCCTGGGCGGCATGTTCTTCGGCGAATCGATGTTCGCACATGCCACGGATGCCTCCAAGATTGCGCTGGCCTATCTGGTAGGACTGCTCAGGCGCCATGGCGTGACCTGGATCGACTGCCAGCAGCAGACCCGCCATCTGGCCAGCCTCGGTGCACAGCCCATTCCCCGTGCCCGCTTCCTCGATCATGTCGCGCAGGCGACCCAGTTGCCGCCGCCGCCATGGCGAAGAGGCAGGCTGCTTCAAACCGGCGACATTCTGGATCTGCCTGAACAGCGTTAATATGGCCACAGCCGCGCCCCAACCCGCCGGCTGCCGCCCCGGATGAGCCAGCTCAAAGAACTCCCTTTCTCGACGCTACAGTTCTACGCGACCGCGCCTTACCCGTGCAGCTATCTGCCTGGCCATCAGGCACGCTCGCAAGTCGCCGCCCCGGGACACTTGATCAACGCCGGAACCTACTCCCAACTCGTGCAACAGGGCTTCCGGCGCAGCGGCCTGTTTACCTACCGTCCGCATTGCGACAACTGCCGTGCCTGCACCCCGGTACGCGTCAATACGGATCTCTATGCCCCCAATCGTAGTCAGCGTCGAGCCTGGAAAGCCCACCAGGACCTGCGCGCCTTCGTGGCCGAACTGGCCTGGTCGCCCGAGCACTACGACCTCTATACGCGCTACCAGCAAGGCCGCCATCCCGGAGGCGGCATGGACGACGACAGCCGCAGCCAGTATGCCCAGTTCCTGCTGACCTCCCGGGTCAATACGCGCCTGGTCGAGTTCCGCCGCCCCGACGGCGCACTGGCCATGATTTCCATCATCGACGTCCTGGAAAATGGCCTGTCGTCGGTGTATACCTTCTACGATCCCGATGCCGCAGGCAGCCTGGGCACATACAGCATTCTTTGGCAGATAGAGCAGTGCCGCAAACTTGAATTGCCCTGGCTCTACCTGGGCTATTGGATCAAGGACAGCCAGAAAATGGCCTACAAAGCCAGCTTTCAGCCGCAAGAGCTCCATATCGATGGCCAGTGGCGCGCCCCCTGATTCTGCTTGGCTCGAGCGTCGTCTCGCATACAATTGCGCCTCATGTCTATCCTCTTCAATGCCTACCCTCTGGCCCGCCCGGCGCTGTTTGCCATGGATGCGGAAACCGCCCACGAAGTCACGCTCGCCGGGCTGCAACGCGCCTACGATTGCGGTGCAACACGACGCTGGCTCAATGACCAGCCACGGCTGCCTACGACACTGATGGGGATGACGCTGCGTAATCCGGTGGGGCTGGCGGCGGGGTTGGATAAAAATGGCGCTCATATCGACGCGCTGGGCAACCTGGGCTTTGGATTCGTCGAAGTCGGCACGGTCACGCCGCGAGCTCAGCCCGGCAATCCCAAGCCGCGTATGTTCCGCCTGCCGCAGGCCAACGCCCTGATCAACCGCCTGGGCTTCAACAATCAGGGCCTCGATGCCTTCCTGGCCAACGTCCAGCGCAGCCAGTTTCGCAGCGAAGGCGGCATTCTTGGGCTGAACATCGGCAAAAACGCCGATACGCCGATCGAGCGTGCGGCCGACGACTATCTGATCGGTCTGGCTGGCATCTATCCGCATGCCGATTACGTCACGGTAAACATTTCTTCGCCCAACACCAAAAACCTGCGGACACTGCAAGGAGGCGACGAGCTGTCTGAATTGCTGGCCGCGCTGCGCGACAAGCGTATCGAGCTGGCGCAGCAGCACCAGCGCCAGGTTCCGCTGGTGGTAAAAATTGCGCCTGACCTCACACATGAGCAGATCGACGTTATCGCCGATGCACTGTTGGCCCATGGGGTCGACGGGGTCATCGCGACCAACACGACGTTGTCGCGCGATGCCGTGCAGGGCATGGCCCATGCTTCCGAAGCCGGCGGCCTGTCGGGCGCCCCCGTCCATGAACTGTCGCTAGCCGTCATTGCCCGACTGCGCCAGCGTGTCGGCTCGGCGCTAGCCATCATTGGCGTGGGAGGCATCGTTTCCGGACAGCAGGCTCGCGAAAAAATCGCCGCAGGCGCCGATGCCATACAACTGTATACCGGCCTGATTTATCGCGGCCCAGGACTGGTCGGCGAATGCGTAGGCACTCTTAAAAACGCCGGCCCCAAGCGCTAATCCCGATCTTCGCAGCGGATAAAAAAAGGTTCATCGCGGAATAGCGTGGAGCCGTGCTTGATTGCCGTTACGCTTGATCCTTGATTTTTCAAGGATCAAGGCCGGGATCATGCTGGACCGCAAGACGATCGAGAGGTTGGGTGGGTGGGAAGGTTATCGGGTGGAGCGGGTCGTGTGGCCTGAAGGTGAGAGCCGGACGGTCACGATTTACCTGAAGCCTTCAGCGCGAACGATGCACTGCGAGCACTGCGGCAACCGATGTCGGCAGGTGCATGAGACGACCACGCGCCGGGTGCGGGATCTGCCGCTAATGGCGCTGCGAGTGACGCTGGTAGTGCCGCGTCGGCGGGTCTGGTGCGAGCAGTGCGGTGGACCGCATCTGGAGAGGCTGAGCTGGCTGGGCCGTTACCAGCGAGTGACCGACCGGCTGGCCGAGGCGGTCAGCCAGTTGCTTGAGTCCAGCAACATTCTGGCCGTGGCGCGCTTCTTCCAACTGGGTTGGCACACGGTCAAGGCGCTGGACAAGGCCCTGCTGCGACGGGCGATCCAAGAGCCGGACTGGAGCCAGATCCACTACCTAGCGATGGACGAGTTCGCTCTACACAAGGGCCATCGTTATGCCACGGTCGTTGTCGATCCGATCCGCCGTCAGGTGCTATGGATCGGTGATGGCCGCTCGCGCGAGACGGCCAGAGCCTTCTTCGAACAACTGCCAACTGGGGTTGCCCAGCAGATCCGGGCCGTAGCGATCGACATGACGACGGCCTATGAGCTGGAGATCCAGGCCAACTGCCCCAACGCCGAGATCGTCTACGACCTGTTCCACGTCGTGGCCAAGTACGGCCGTGAAGTGATAGACCGGGTGCGTGTAGACCAAGCGAACCAGTTGCGGCACGACAAGCCGGCCCGCCGGGTGATCAAGTCCAGTCGCTGGCTACTGCTGCGCAATTGACCTGCTCCCCGTGATTAGTACGAAATCGATGTAGAGTCCGTTCCCAAAGGAATGGCAATGAAGAAACGATTTACGGAAGAGCAAATCATCGGCGTGCTCAAGGAAGCCGATGCAGGTGCCAAGCCCGCAGAGTTGTGCCGCAAGCACGGAATCTCCGAGGCAACGTACTACAACTGGAAGGCGAAGTTCGGTGGCATGACGGTGTCGGACGCTCAGAGGCTCAAGGAGCTGGAGCAGGAGAACAACAAGCTCAAGAAGCTGTTGGCCGAGTCGATGCTGGACAAGGCGGCGCTTCAGGATCTGCTAAGCCGAAAGTAGTCAGCCCGCAGGCCAAACGCGAGGCGGTCAGGACATTAATGACCGAGCGCAGCATGGGTGTTACCCGGGCCTGTGGGCTGGTAGGAATTTCGCGGTCGCTGTTTGCCTACGAGAGCACACGCTCAGGCGATGCTGCGCTGACCGAGCGCATGAAAGAGATGGCAGTGGCGAAACGACGCTACGGCTATCGGAGGATCCATGTGCTCTTACGTCGCGAAGGCTGGCAAGCAAATCACAAGCGAATCTGGCGGCTGTACAGTCTGGCAGGGTTAAGCGTGCGAAAACGAAAGCGTAAGCGAATCGCGGCGACCGAGCGCGTGGTTCGCCCAGCGGCAATCGCGCCGAATCAGAGTTGGTCAATGGACTTTGTGGCCGACGGCCTAGCCTATGGCCGCCGATTCCGCTGTTTGACTATCGTCGATGACTACACTCGCGAATGCCTGGCCATCGAGGTCGATACGTCGTTGCCGGGACTGCGTGTTGCCATGGTGCTGCAACGGCTGGCGGAGATGCGTGGCCTGCCGCGATCTATTACCGTGGACAACGGGCCAGAGTTCGCCGGAAGAGCCTTGGACGCCTGGGCCTACCAAGCAGGCGTAAAGCTGTCGTTTATTCGGCCGGGTAAGCCGGTGGAGAACGCTTATATCGAAAGTTTCAACGGCAAGTTCCGCGACGAATGCCTTAACGAGCACTGGTTCTTGTCCCTGCGACAGGCTAAAAGCTTGATCGAAAACTGGCGAGTCGAGTACAACACCGATCGGCCTCACAGCGCGCTCGGATATTTAACGCCGGCGCAATTCGTGCAGGCTCATCAGAAAGAAGGTCTTTTACCCCTGGGCTCTATGTCGGTGCCGTACTAAATCTGGGGGCAGGTCACAATCGCAAAAACCTCGATCCGTGCCAATCGGTAAAGTTGGACGAGTTGCTCCAGGCCAACCAGCCCTTGCTCACCGCTTATCTGATGCGCGATGAGCTCAAACAGCTGTGGTTCTACCAACACCCCGGCTACGCCCGCCAGGCATGGGATCACTGGCTGCAACAGGCTCAGGGCAGCGGCATCGCCGCCTTGGCTCACTTCGCGCTCAAGCTAAAAGCCTATCTGCACGGGATTCTGTCTCGCTGTCGCCACCGGCTCAACACCAGCATCGTCGAGGGCATCAACAACACCATCAAAGTCATCAAGCGCCGCGCCTACGGCTACCGCGATCAGGAGTACTTCTTCCTCAAGATCCGGTCTGCATTCCCCGGTATTCCTCGATGAACCAAAAAAAAGGCCACCCGTATCGGGTGGCCTTAATTCCAGCTCTGCTCTGTCACTCAACATTACTACGACACGGCCAGGACAACAAGCCCGGCAGACACAAAACCGGCGGCAAAAATATCGGCGGGCTGACGACCGTTATCAACAGGCCACGTACATCAGGCCGAGCGGCGCGTGCGACCGGCGGCTTTCGTGGCAACATCAGCGGCGTCCGAGGCAGCCTTGAACGTGGCATTGGCGGCCGCGTTCAGATTGGACTCGGCGACTTCGGCAGCCTGCTTGGCAGCCTTGGTCAGCGAATCATAGGCGCTGTTGGCGGTAGCCAGCGAGGACTTCATCAAGGCCACGGCGCTTTCCGAGCCGCTGGGCGCATTCTTGGAAAATTGCTCGACGGCTTCCTGCATCTGCTGCTGGCCCTCGGCGATTTGCTCTTCGGCGAGCTTGGCCAGATCAACCTGAACACCGTTGAGAATGTCATAGACATGCTTGCCATAGGCCAGAGCCTTTTCGGCGCTGGGCTGCACCAGACCGGTGCCAAACGAGGCGGCGTCTTGTGCATCCTTCAGGTCGACAGCCTGCTGCGACTTCTGGGCAACTTCATCCAGCGTTGCCTTGACGACCTTCAGGTTCAGATCGATAAGTTTTTCAAATCCGCCGAAAACGGCGGTCTGCGCTGCAACCAGCGTCTGGATGGCGGATTTCTGGCGGGCCAGAACGTGTTGGGGGATGGCGCTCATAGGGGTTCTCCTTCACATTAATTAGGATGGGCCTGGCCTTACTGGCCATGGCCGACCACCAAACGGGCGCGGACCTGGTGAAACTGACCGCCGGCTCGTTTGCTGCGATGCACAATTTACATTGTAGGTCGAAAAAAAAGGTTCATCGAGGAATACCGGGGAATGCAGACCGGATCTTGAGGAAGAAGTACTCCTGATCGCGGTAGCCGTAGGCGCGGCGCTTGATGACTTTGATGGTGTTGTTGATGCCCTCGACGATGCTGGTGTTGAGCCGGTGGCGACAGCGAGACAGAATCCCGTGCAGATAGGCTTTTAGCTTGAGCGCGAAGTGAGCCAAGGCGGCGATGCCGCTGCCCCGAGCCTGTTGCAGCCAGTGATCCCATGCCTGGCGGGCGTAGCCGGGGTGTTGGTAGAACCACAGCTGTTTGAGCTCATCGCGCATCAGATAAGCGGTGAGCAAGGGCTGGTTGGCCTGGAGCAACTCGTCCAACTTTACCGATTGGCACGGATCGAGGTTTTTGCGATTGCGCAGCAGTAGCCAGCGACTGGACTTGATCACCCGGCGGGCCGGCTTGTCGTGCCGCAACTGGTTCGCTTGGTCTACACGCACCCGGTCTATCACTTCACGGCCGTACTTGGCCACGACGTGGAACAGGTCGTAGACGATCTCGGCGTTGGGGCAGTTGGCCTGGATCTCCAGCTCATAGGCCGTCGTCATGTCGATCGCTACGGCCCGGATCTGCTGGGCAACCCCAGTTGGCAGTTGTTCGAAGAAGGCTCTGGCCGTCTCGCGCGAGCGGCCATCACCGATCCATAGCACCTGACGGCGGATCGGATCGACAACGACCGTGGCATAACGATGGCCCTTGTGTAGAGCGAACTCGTCCATCGCTAGGTAGTGGATCTGGCTCCAGTCCGGCTCTTGGATCGCCCGTCGCAGCAGGGCCTTGTCCAGCGCCTTGACCGTGTGCCAACCCAGTTGGAAGAAGCGCGCCACGGCCAGAATGTTGCTGGACTCAAGCAACTGGCTGACCGCCTCGGCCAGCCGGTCGGTCACTCGCTGGTAACGGCCCAGCCAGCTCAGCCTCTCCAGATGCGGTCCACCGCACTGCTCGCACCAGACCCGCCGACGCGGCACTACCAGCGTCACTCGCAGCGCCATTAGCGGCAGATCCCGCACCCGGCGCGTGGTCGTCTCATGCACCTGCCGACATCGGTTGCCGCAGTGCTCGCAGTGCATCGTTCGCGCTGAAGGCTTCAGGTAAATCGTGACCGTCCGGCTCTCACCTTCAGGCCACACGACCCGCTCCACCCGATAACCTTCCCACCCACCCAACCTCTCGATCGTCTTGCGGTCCAGCATGATCCCGGCCTTGATCCTTGAAAAATCAAGGATCAAGCGTAACGGCAATCAAGCACGGCTCCACGCTATTCCGCGATGAACCAAAAAAAAGCTGTCAAGCTCTATTTGTGCATCGCAGCAACAGCAGCAAATCCTTGGTGGAAAAGCCTTTTTCTGCGCCGTCAGGAATTTCCCCAGGGTGACGTGGCAGACAGAGTTTTCTACACTCAACCCTCACCCAATGGATAACAAAACATTACAACTTGGGCCAAGATAAATTTATAACAAGTCATTCGCAGCGTTTTTTCTCTGCATTGGAGACCCCATGAATCGCCTTTCCCGCACGCTTACGGTAGCTTTTGCCTCCGGCACGATGTTTGCTGCCGCCGGTGCAACGGCCGCCTACCCGGATCACCCCGTCAACATGGTGGTGCCCTTTGCCGCCGGAGGCCCGACGGACAACGTCGCGCGCTCTCTGGCGGAAGCGATGCGTCCGAGCCTGGGCGAGACCATCGTCGTCGAAAACAAAGGCGGCGCTGGCGGCACCATAGGCACCAATCAAGTCGCAAGAGCTCCTGCCGACGGCTACCAGACCCTGCTCATGCACGCCGGATTCTCGACCGCCCCCTCACTGTACAAGAGCCCCGGCTACGATCCGTACACCAGCTTTGCCCCCATCGGCCTGGTCGTGGACGTACCCATGACGATCATCGCGCGCTCGGATTTCCCGGCCAACAATATCCAGGAACTGGCCGAGTACGTGAAGAAGAATCACGACAAGATCTCGCTGGCCAATGCAGGCATCGGTGCTGCCAGCCATCTGTGCGGCGTCATGCTGGCCGACGCCTTTGGCGTAAATCTGCTGACCATTCCCTACAAGGGGACGGCTCCGGCCATGAACGATCTGCTGGGCAAGCAGGTCGACCTGTTGTGCGATCAAACGACCAACACCACTCAGCAGATCGCTTCGGGTAAGGTCAAGGCCTACGCTGTCACCAGTCTCAAGCGCGTGCCCACCTTGCCGGATCTGCCCACCATGGACGAATCAGGCTTCAAGAACTTTGAAGTCGGCATCTGGCATGGCATGTGGGTTCCCAAGGACACGCCCAAGGATGTCCAGGAAAAGCTGGTCAAGTCGCTTCAGGCCGGGCTGGCCGACCCCAAGTTCCAGGAGCGCATGAAGCAACTGGGCGCCACCGTGCTGTCCTCCGAGGCAAATCCCAAGGCGCTCGACGCCAAGGTCAAGCAGCAAGTCCCTCAATGGGAAAAGCTCTTCTCCAAGGCCGGTGTAGAAAAACAATAAACACGACGCGCCAGGCCGCTTTACCCATGAACAGCCTCTGCTCTGCGCAGGGGCTGTTTTTCCTGGGAGGCAAGGCAAAGCGCATGGATTCCCGGCTACAGACGAGGCACTGCACCCGCCGTGCGGTCCAGCGCTGGCGTGCAGGATGCTAGGCGGCAGCCACGCCGGGATGGCCGTCGGGTTCGAAGCCCAGAGCCTCGGAAATCGTAGCGGCCGCGTCGGTCAGCAGACGCACCCATTCATCCTGCAGACGCTCGGCGGGTGCCGAGATGGACAGCCCCGCAACCAGACGACCGGTGTCGTCGCGGATGCCCACAGCAATACAGCGCACACCCAATTCGAGCTCTTCGTTATCGCGCGCATAGCCGTGGCGTCGAACCAGGGCAAGCTCGCGCTCGAGACGATCGGGTTCGGTCAGGCTATTGCGTGTATGGCCCGCCAGGCCCGTACGCAAAGCATAGGCACGCACCTGGCGCTGATCCCAAGTCGACAGGAACAACTTGCCCGTGGATGTCAGATGCAGCGGGGCGCGGCCGCCGATGGCTCGCACGACCTGCATGCCCGAGCGCTCGCTCCAGGCGCGGTCGATGTAGACGATCTCATCGCCTTGCTGCACCGACAGATTGATGGTCTGCCCGGTAGAACGATGCAAGTTGCGCATGATGCTGATGGCGGCCTCGCGGACATTCAGCCGCCCTTTTACCAAGGACCCGAGCTCAAGCAACCGCATGTCTAACTGGTACAAGCCATTGTCCACACGCTCTACATAACGGCCAATGACCAGATCGTTAAGAATGCGGTGCGCGGTTGAAGCATGCAAGCCCGTCGTGGCTGACAACTCCTTGAGCGTGACCGGCTCCGGTTGGGCGGCCAGCGCATCGAGCAGGCTCATGGCGCGCTCGATCACCTGAATGGCGATTTGCGGCTGACCGGCATCGGAGTCCGGCGTGGTGACGGAGGCGGAAGGCTGACGGGACATAGGCTCTGACGTGCGCACCCGAATTGCGGCAACGCAGCAAAATTTTATTTATCGTATTGTGAAATTCGGGCCGCCATTTGGCAACCCTTATTTGTAGGCCCGCGAGGCGGGCATCAGCTTTTCACTGGCGCGGTGAACTGCCCGCCCAGGCGCTGCACCTCGGCGCGCAGGAACTCGAGCGCCTGAGCCGCGGGCTCGGGCTCGCCTTTGACGCCCAGTTCGATATGCCCGGGCGCGCCCGCCTCGCCCACGCTTGGCAGGCTGAATGCCCGCACGCCCGGCCAGCGTTGCTCCAGCGTCTGCAACGACAGCGTAATGCGCGACTCCGGCATGTTGAACACCAGGAAAGAATGTTCGCTGTGGCGCACGGTGTGCTGCAGGTCACGATAACGGGTGTCCAGCGTCCACTCCAGCATCGGCCACGCCATGATCGGGAATCCGGGCACGAAGCTGTGTTCGCGAATATAGAAACCCGGAATGCGGTTGTAGGGGTTGGGGATGATCTCGCAACCCTGGGGAAACATGCCCATCTGCAAGCGCTGTTGATTCTCTGGCGTGCGCATATCCACCGTGCCTTGTCCCTTGGCGGCCAACTCCTGCGTGCGCTGCACGATGGCCTCCTCGGCAGAGGGATGCAAGACAAGATCGGTACCCAACGCCTGGGCGGCGGCCTGCCGGGTATGGTCATCGGGCGTCGCGCCGATACCTCCACATGAAAAAACAATATCGCCACAGGCAAAACTGCGCCGGTAAGCCGCCACCAGCCTGTCGCGGTCATCGGGCAGAAATTCGGCCCAGGACAATTGCATGCCGCGCGTGCCCAGCATATCGATCACTTTGGCGAAGTGCTTGTCCTGCCGTCTTCCGGACAGGATTTCATCACCCACGATGATCAGACCGATGCGGCGGGAAGCAATATCTGCGGCCATGGCAACTCCAGAGTAAAAAGGTTCAGTTGACTAGCTGCTGCGATTGCTCAGCCCGCCGACGCTGCAGCGCATGTAGCCCGTAGTGGGCATATACCAGACTGGAGTAAACCGGCAGAATGATCCAGGCCGGCGGCAGCAGATTCAGCAGCGCGCAGATCAGCCCGATGATCCAGAAACCAGTATTGTTGCGCGCCAAGAGCCAGCGACGCTCCTCGGCGGTGGCGTGCTCAACAATGGCATCGAGGCGCAGCATCCGTGTAAATGCAAACGCCCACCAGAATACGGACAACAAAAGCGCCATGGGCGGCACCAGCCACAACGGCAGAGTCAGCAACCATCCAAGGGCAAACAGCACGCTGACCCAGATGGCGTTCCAGACACTGACCACCGTGGCATTGCGTCCCTGGCGGGCCAGCCCGGCATACTCGCGCTCAGTGACATGGCGCAGCACCAGCGGCATGACGAACACCGCAGCAATCGCCAGGCCCAGAATGCCCGAGACCGGCAGCAAAATGGCGGCCGCCACCAAGGGCACAAGATACAGCTTGAGGGAGAACAGACCGATGGCCACGAGCCACTCGTCCAAGCGATTGACCAAGTCCCATTGCGACGCTTCCAGACGCAACCAATCCGTCAGCGGCGTCCAAAACAGCCAGAGCAACAGGATGGAACCCAGCAGCGCGATCAAAAATGGCAGCAGCACCGCGAACAGCATGTTCGGATGCAACTGGGAAACGAAGGCGCGCTTGAATGCGCGCGCCACATCGGCCCCGGTACTGGCCGCGAGGGCCCGAGGAGGAGAGAGAAGGCTCATGGGCGCTGCCGAAAGAAATGCATGCCGGGTATGATAGTCAATCACGCTGCGATTTGCCCACATGCCTTTACTTCTGCCCGGAACCGACTCCGAACGCCTGCGCCAGGCATTGGCGCGACCCGATGCCTGGCTGATCGCCTGCTTCTGCGCCGCCTGGTGCAGCACCTGCCTGCAATACCGTTCCAAACTCGAAGCACTGGCGCAGGCCCGCCCTGAACACGTATTCGTCTGGATAGATATCGAAGACCATCCGGACCTGTTGGGCGATGAGGATGTCGAAAACTTTCCGACTCTGCTGGTGCAGGCCGGTGGACGCACGCTTTTCTACGGCACGATGCTGCCGCATATCGGGCATCTGGAACGGTTGCTCGACAGCCTGGCGGCCGATGCGCCTGCGGTCAAGACGGCACTGCCTGACGTCGGTGGACTACTGGCGCAGGCATGAACGAATCAAGGCCGCCCTTGCGGCGGCCTAGACATGCCATGGTTCGAAAAATCGACACTGCTCAACCCGCCCGGGCACGATGCGGGCCGGGCCGCAAGCCGCGTGATCAATCCGGCTTGCGGCCGCCACCCAACAGCACCCCCAATTGGCGCTTTCCCGTCGAAGGCGTGCGCGGCGCGTCCGGTTCGGCGGCGGTGCTCGACGCGGCGGGTACATAAGGCTTGTAGAAAAAATCGTCGACCGGCTGGCGCGGCGCACGGCGATTCGTGTCGCGCCAGGAGTCACGGCCTTCGCGGTTCTCGCGCGAGCCGTCGCGTCCTTCCCGGCTTTCACGGCTGCCGCTGCGCTCGCGGCCGCGGCCATGCGCCAGCAGTTCGGCGGGAAGCTCGAGCTTGCCGCGCGGCACTTGACGCTTGATCAGCTTCTCGATGTCCAGCAGATAACGCTCTTCTTCCGGTGTAAAAAGGGCGATGGCCTCGCCGCTTGCTCCTGCCCGGCCCGTGCGGCCGATACGGTGCACGTAGTCCTCAGCGTTGTAGGGCAGGTCATAGTTGATGACGCAGGGTACCCCTGCCACATCCAGGCCGCGCGCGGCCACGTCGGTGGCAACGAGCACTTCGAGCTCACCTGCCTTGAAAGCTTCGAGCGCCTTCATGCGGTCGGCCTGGGACTTGTCGCCGTGGATCGATTCGGCCTTGACGCCGTCGCGCTCGAGGTCGCGCGCCAGACGAGCCGTGCCGATCTTGGTGTTGGAAAATACGATGACCTGCTTCAGGCCGCGTGACTTCACCAGATGGACAACTGCAGCCCGCTTGGCATCGCCCGTCATCGGATAGGCAATCTGCGTCACCGTATCGGCCGTGGCATTACGCGCGGCAACCTCAAGCTCGATCGGCTGATTGAGATAAGAGCGGCCCAGCTTGCGGATTTCGTTGCTGAACGTCGCGGAAAACAGCAGACCCTGCCGCTGCGGCGGCAGCAAACGGATGATGCGCTCGAGATCAGGCAGAAAGCCCATGTCCAGCATACGATCGGCTTCATCCAGAACGAGAATGCCGACCTGGCTGAGGTTGACGTTCTTCTGCTCGACGTGATCAAGCAGACGACCGGGCGTGGCCACGAGAATCTCGCAACCGCGGCGCAGGGCTTCTTTTTGCGGACCGATGTCCACGCCCCCGAACACCACGGCCGAACGCAAGGGCGTATGCAGGCTATAGCGTTTGACGCTTTCGTAGACCTGATCGGCGAGCTCACGCGTCGGCGTCAGTATCAAGGCGCGCACCGGATGGCGGGCAGGCGACGCACTGCTGTTGGCCAGAGGCATCAGCCGATGCAGAATGGGCACCGTAAATGCGGCTGTTTTGCCGGTGCCGGTCTGCGCCGCCCCCATGACGTCGCGGCCTTCCACGACGACCGGAATTGCCTGCGCCTGGATAGGCGTGGGGCTGGTATAGCCCGTCTCGGCAATGGACTTGAGCAATAACGGATGAAGTCCGAATTCGGCGAAGGTGCGGCCCTCTGATGAGGGCGCGGCGGAGGAGGTAGATTCAGTCATCGAGATGGGCAGATACCGGGGCCACGAGGGAAAGAACAAAACGGATTGCGGCTAGCCCGGATTGCTGTGGATAACTTTATTTTAGCGCAGCCGCGCAACGACGCCCGGACCGGGTCTGAAAGGGCGTCTGGCGAGGGTCGGGCGGGGCCTGCCCCCCTTTGCTCAGCCAGCCAGCGAAGGCCCCAGAGGGCCAGCATCCCGACGACAATGACCAGTACTGCACTGCGGGTACGCAGGAAAACGATAATACCGAGCAGTGCAGCGACCAATTTGTAATCAAACACCGGTCCCAGGCCTGCCTGCCAGGGTAAAAAATCGGGCACGACGATGGCGGTCAGCGCAGCGACCGGCGCATAGCGCAAGGCGCGTCGCATGGAGGCCGGCAGCGGTATATAGTCACCGAACAGCATGAAACCCGAGCGCGTAATCACGCTGCACAACGCCAGCAGCAAGATAGCGCTATAGACATAAACGTCGTGGTCGTCCATCAGCGCGCCGACCGTTTCAAATAGCGCTCGGCCCAGATGCCGGCCACGATGCCGGCGATGACAGCCGCGGCCAGTCCCAGGCGCAGGGGCAGCACCTGCCCGACCCAGGCCACCAGGCCCGCAGCCAGGACCGAGACCACGATGGGTCGGGTCGTGACCAGGGGCACGGTGATCGCCATCAACGCCAACACCGCCGCAAAATCCAGCGACCAGGCTGCGGGCACCATGCTGCCCAGGTACACACCAATGATCGACGAGACCTGCCAGACCACCCAACCCGGGCTGATGGTGCCCAGAAAAAACCAGAGCTGCTCACGCGTGCCGCGCACACTGGCTTCGCCGAATCGCGGCATGAACAGCACGAAACCCATGTCCGTCGTGAAATATCCCAGCCCCAGCCGCTTGGGCCAGCTCAGGTGCCGAAAAAACGGATGCAGCGCGGCCCCGAAAATAAGAAATCTCAAATTGACGACAAACCCCGCGGCGAAGATCAACCAAAGGGGTGCCCCTGCGACGATCAGCGGCAACGAGGTCAACTGTGCCGAACCGGCATACAGCAGCAATGTCATGGTCACGGCCATGGACTCGGTCAATCCGGACTTGACCATGGCCACGCCGGTCACCAACCCCCAGGTCCCGGTCGCGATCAGAGCCGGCGCAATCGCGTGCACGCCCTGCCGAAAAGCGACTCGGCGCTCATGGCGGATCTGCTGGATATCTTCAAGCGTACTGTCGGAAGAATCAGAGGCCACTGTCTGGCCTCTGGCGGAACAACGACATGGGGCTCACAGAAATAGGGAAAGGCAGGGCCCGCGGCCCCGATCGGCTGCGTAACACTGTACAACGCTGCAACGTCTCGGAGCCAGAAGGCAAGAATTGACCCCTATTGTAACCTTCCTGCTTGATACAATACGGCGCACGGAAAGGAAGAAGGCATGCCAATGGCGCATCGCAATGGTTTCATCTCGACGGCCGCAGTCGCCGGGCGAGCCGCCGGCCTGTCTGCCCCTTTCGCTGCGATGCCACGCCGCCGGCCACGCCCCGGCAGCACTGAACCTTTCCCACCACTGATCGTCTTACGTTTTTTTAGGAACGTCCCATGACCGCCGCTGCCCAAGCCGCGCAAACTGCCATCGAAGTCGGTGCCGAAGATCTGCCGGTGTACTGCCCTGGCCCCAAGGCCCCCTTGTGGAGCATGCATCCGCGCGTGTTTCTCGACGTCGCCCACACCGGTAGCGCCCGCTGCCCCTACTGTGGCACCGAGTACCGGCTCAAACCCGGCACCGTCGTCCACGGTCACTAAACGCGCGTCGAGCGCTTGCCCCTGCCGCCATGTTCGCCACTCCCGACGAAGCCGAGCACGCTTTCTACGAAGCCCTAGAGCAGGCCGATGCAGACCGGCTCATGCAGATATGGGCCGACGATGAAGAAGTCGTCTGCATACACCCTGGCGGCTTGCGCATCGTGGGCCACTCCGCCGTGCATGAGTCCTGGCAGCAGGTGCTGACCAATGGGCCGTTGCGCATCCGTCCGCTGCGCCCGGTTGTGGTGCAGAGCATGATGTGCGCGGTCCATGTTTTGGTCGAGCAGGTCACCGTACAGACCCGCGAAGGCACGCAGTTCGCCAACTGCTACGCCACGAATATCTATCACAAGGGTCCGACCGGCTGGCGCATGGTCATGCATCATGCTTCGCAGGCACCGGCCGAAGCCGGCGTGCTGGACCTGCATGATGTCCCCGACCGCTTGCACTAGGTACGTTCTCCTTGGCTGCAACCCGGATCGACCTCACCGCCTGCCCCGTTCCGTCATGGCTGCCCGACGGGCATAGCCAGACGCTGTACGCGGCTTCGCTGGCCCAGTATCACCGCATAGCCTTTGTACGTGAGCGGGTGGACACGCCGGACACCGATTTCGTCGACTTCGACTGGACCGGACCCGGCCTGTTCCCACACAAGATGGCCGATGGGCGCGCCTTCACGGGGGATGCTCCCGTCAATGGCAAGACCGCCGCCGCGCGCTGGATGTCTGCCGAGGATTGGAACTCACTTCCGCGCAGCGCCGATACGCCCGCGCTGGTGCTGTTTCACGGCCTCGAGGGTGGCAGCAATAGCCGCTACGCTCAGTCCATTGCCCACCACTTCCGCGCGCGCGGCTGGATCGTGGCCATCGCGCATTTCCGCGGCTGCTCCGGGGTGCCCAACCGCCTTGCACGGGCCTACTATTCGGGCGACTCCGAAGAAGTCGGTTTCATGCTCGATACGGTGCGCCAGCGCATTCCTCAGGCTCGCTGGCACGCCGTTGGGGTGTCGCTGGGTGGCAATGCGCTGCTCAAGTATCTCGGCGAGCACCCTGACAGCACCCAGTGGCTGGCGGGCGCGGCCGGCGTCTCGGTCCCCCTGGATCTCATGGCCAGCGGCAAGGCCCTGTGCCAGGGCTTCTTTGCCCGACGCATCTATACACCCTACTTCCTGCGCACCATGAAACATAAGGTGCTCGAGAAAGCCAAGCGATTCCCCGGCGCCATTGACGTCATGCGCATCGCCAACGCCCGCGACCTGCGAGACTTCGACGATGCCTACACGGCACCCATGCATGGTTTTCGCAACGCGCTGGATTACTGGGCGCGTGCATCGAGCAAGCCGTGGTTGGCCAAAATAGGCATCCCGACGCTGGTGCTCAATGCACGCAACGACCCTTTTCTACCCGAGAGCGCGTTGCCCGTGCCGGCGGAGTGCGCCGATCAGGTGCTGCTGCACCAGCCGGCCGCAGGAGGACACGCCGGTTTTCCGGCAGGCCCCTTCCCGGCTCATTTGAACTGGTTGCCCCAACGCCTGGGCCGATTCTTCGAGACGGGCAAGTAGACCGCCTCCGGGTCAGCCCGAGCGGAAGCGCTCCAACAGCGCTCGCTCGTCGGCCAGCTTCTGCTTGACCTCACGAATCTGCACGTCTATCTGCGACTGCTCGTAAAAATCCGTGGACATACTGCGGGCTTGCTGCAACTGCGATTCGGCCGCGGCGTAGGCGCCTGTTGCCACGTAAAACCTCGCCATATCGCGCCGCGCCTCGACGGGGTGGCCCGTGCGTTCCTGGCTTTGCGCCAGCAACTGGTAAAGCCCGGGCTCGTCGCTGCCCCATTGCTCGATGCGTTTGCGCAGATAGGCCTGCGCCTCGGCATTACGTCCGCTATCCTGCAGCGCTTGCGCATAGGCCATGCCGAGGGCTCGGCGGTCGGGCCATTGCTTGATCGCGGCCTGCGCCAGCGCGAGCTCACGCGCCGTATCTTTACGCGCGGCAGCCAAATCGATAGCAAGCTTAGCCATCTGCGGCGAGGTTCTGCCACCCGCGCCAGCCAGATCCAGGTAATGCTGCGCCTGAACCAGATCGTTGCGCAGGAAGTTGTAGTACGCCAACCCATACTCGGCCGCCGCGCGCCGCACGCCTGACAGGGCACGGCTTTCATCGAGCAACTGTTGCTGAGCCGTGCGCAGGCTGGCCGCATCGCGCCCCTGCGCCACCCGCATTTTGGCGCGGATGAACCAGAAATCATCGCTATCGATGTACCGCGACGAGGGCTGCTCCCGAATGCGGTTCTGTACGTCAGACATCCGTTCTATCGAAAGTGGGTGGGTGCTTGCCCAGGCACCACCGCCCAGGCCTTCGTTCAAGCGCGAGGCATTCATCAGCCGCTCGAACATGCGCGACATGCCGGCCGGGTCATAGCCGGCGCGCGTGAGCATCTGCAAGCCGGTCCGATCCGCCTCACGTTCGGCGTCCCGCGAAAAACCCAATTGCCGATTGATCGCAGCGGCCTGTCCGAATGCCGCCACCCCCATGGCCAGGTTCCCCCCGCCGCCTGCCAGCGCCGCCAGCAACGCCGCGGCCAGGCTGGCCATCATGACGACGCTGCTCTGATTCTGTTGCGTCATCCCACGCGCGATGTGGCGTTGTGTGACGTGACCGATTTCATGAGCGAGCACGGCGGCCAGCTCGGACTCGCTCGACGACGACACGATCAACCCTGTGTTCACGCCAATGAAGCCGCCTGGCATGGCAAATGCGTTGATTTCCGGATCACGCACCCCGAACATTTCCACCTCGGGAATGCCCCCGGGCGAATGCGAGGCCAATTTGCGCCCCATGGTGGTGAGGTACTGCGCCAACTCCGGGTCATTGACGTAAGTCGGGTCCCGCCGGCCCTGGGCCATGATGGCCTCGCCCAACTGCCGCTCCAGGGCGGGAGACAGGTCCGCCGAGGACGCCGCTCCCATTGAGGGCAGCCCAACGGGTTGAGCGATGGCAGGAGCTACCGGCACCAGAAGTGCCAGGCAAAGGAAGGCGGCCAATGAACGATTCCCAGCCTTGAGCGAAAATAAGCAGGTGTGGCGGATCATGGCACTATGATAGCTAGAGCCAGAAAAAGTTTTCGCCCCAATCTACTTACCGATCAAATTTGTTGGAGTCTCGATGAAAACCGTGCGAAAGGCCGTCTTTCCCGTAGCAGGCATGGGAACGAGGTTTTTGCCCGCCACCAAGGCCATGCCGAAGGAAATGCTGCCGGTGGTCGACAAGCCCTTGATCCAATATGCCGTGGAGGAAGCCGTTGCGGCAGGGATTACCGACCTGATTTTCGTCACGGGCCGCAACAAACGGGCTATCGAAGACCATTTCGACGCCGCGCCCGAACTCGAGACCGATCTCGAGAAAAAGGGCAAGACCGAGTTACTGGCCTTGGTGCGCGACATACTGCCCCCCAACGTCAACTGCATCTATATCCGCCAGTCTGCGCCGCTCGGCTTAGGCCATACCGTGCTGACGGCCGCGCCCATCGTGGGTGACGAACCGTTTGCCGTGGTGTTGGCCGATGACCTCATCGATGCCGATACACCGGTGCTCTCGCAGCTCATTTCCTGCGCGGCAGAGCATCAAGGCAGCGTCCTCGGTGTCCAGGAAGTCCGCCGCGAAGATACCCGTAAATACGGCATCGTCGCCGCATCGGCAGTGGCCCCGCGTACCGAGCGCGTCTCGCACATGGTAGAAAAACCTGCCCCTGAAGACGCGCCCTCGACCTTGGCCGTGGTGGGGCGTTACATCCTCGAGCCGCAGATCTTTGACCATCTGCGCGCCACCAAAATGGACAAGAGCAATGAGATCCAGCTCACCGACGGCATTGCTGCCATGATGCGCGAACGCGCGGTATTCGCCTACCGCTACGAGGGCAGGCGCTATGACTGCGGCAGCAAAACGGGGATGTTTCAGGCCACGGTGGCCATCGGCCGCAAATACCACGGCCTGACTCCAGAATAAACGTCTGCGCTCAGCGGCGCATCATCGACTGCGAAGCTGGCCCGGCACCTGCCGGGCCAGGCGGTCCACCCGCCGCAAGCGACCCTTGCCCGACAGGCGCATCAGTGTGCCCAGGGCCACCAGCAGCCCGATGACCTCGACCAGCGCTGCCGGTATCCACATCGTAAGGCCACCAATGGTCTGGTCCGTCTGGGCCGATATGGCCATTGCGCGTCCGCACAGCTCGAACAGCGGATAGATATCGGTTTCGGTGAAGGCGATGACCGCGCCCGCTACCATTTGCGGCACCATGGTCAGGATGGGAGACAACACCCTTGCGCCCGGCGACATGGCCGCTGGCGGACAGGGCCGCCGATCGAGAATGAGGTTCCAGTACATCAAGCCACTGATCACCACTGACCAATTCATCAAGCGGTACAGCCGCCAATCCAGCATGGAGTAGAACTGGACCGTCGGCAGCAGCCAGACCAGCACCAGAAAAACAAACAGAAATGGCACGAAGAATGGCTGCGTGAGCACGGCCACCCACATTCGCCCGGGCCCGGTGGCCAGGGCTTGGCGCAAGCTGTGGCGCCACGCCAATGGCAAGCCTGCGCGCATGACCGACCCGGGATAACTGGCCATTACCAGCAAAGGCCCTAAATGATGCAAGACCAAATGCTGGGCGCGGTGAATGAAAAACAGCCGCTCGGCGTAATAATCCAGGCGTGTATGCAAGGACAGATAGAGCAGGACGAGGCCGCTCCAGAAAAACAGCTGCCGCGCGAGCGTGACGTGATGGACCTTGCGTCCACGCACAAAGAGCACGGTGCTTGCGACAAAGGCCAGCACCAGCGTGGGCGAGAATTCCCAGGGAATGAACCAAGCGAGGACATCCATGCCGCGACCGAACCTCCAGGAAACCTGAACGCTGCGCAGGGCCGCCACGCAGCGGCTTCGATCCGATTGTAGCTAGAACTGCTGCGTCAGTCCCACGGCGACGCGCGTCGTATGAGTGGCCTCTGGGGTGAAACCCTCGTCCAGGCTGCCATGACGCATCCGACCGACAAAGGCATAGATGCTGGTGCGCGACGAGAGGTCCTGACGCCAACCGACGGTGTAGAGCTGTATGGCACGAGCTCGTTGCCCGTTGTCCCAATGCCAATTCGGGCGCGACCACGAGGCCTGCAATAGCAATGCCGACGATGCGCCCAACGGCATTTCGGTACCGACTAGCCAGGCATCGGCCCGCCCGCCCTGAACAAAGCCCAAGGGACCCAGGCCCTCGATGCCGCCGGCGTCCTGCCCAACATAACCATCGCGTTGCCTGGACCACGCGATCGACATCTTCCAACCGTCGGCCCGATAGGACATACCCGCCTGCCATGCCATGGGCTGACGCCCGGACGCCGCACTGCCCAACCCGGGATGCAAACGATCCCAGGTCAGAACGGCCAACCAGGGCTCGCTGTCGTACTTCAGCCCGGCGCTCCAGGCATGCCCGCGTCCTTGCGGCGAGGGACCATCCGGACCCGCCGCATCAAAGGCATAGCTCAAGCCAGCCTGCCAGGGGCCCCACTGTGGTGTATAGACATTGACCAGATTATCGCGCTGGTAGTTATCGGAAGCCTTGAACAAGGCCCCCATCCCCATGTCGCGCCACGGAGCAACCTCGAGCTCACTGCCAAAGCTGGCGCCAACGGTTGCCTGGCGCCCCAGACGTAGCTCGCCCAGGCTGTCGTTAGCCAAGCCTACCCAACTGCCATAGTCGAATAGCTGGCCACTCGTGTTGGACGAGCCATTGACCAGGTCAAAGCCGCTTTCCAGGCCGGCATTGGCGCGCCAGCCGTCACCCAGAGACTCCGACACCCGCAGCCCCCAGAGGCTGTCGCTCTGCCCGCCCGAAAGCAAGCCGCTGCGCGTGCCGGAGGTGGTGCCTGCACTGACATGCATGCTGGCAATACCGGCATCCACCAAACCGTAGAGTTGCAGGACGGTGTCTTCGGCGTGGGTGCTGCCACCCCACGCTGCGGTCGACAGAAAAAGCGCCAACACCCGGCGCCGGCCACGAATCAACTTATTGCCAGCCATAGCGACGTACCCAAGCATTTTTTAGCAGTTGGGTAAGCCAGGCATAACCCAACAATATGACCAGGAGGAAGGGGAAGTAAGACCAGGATAGAGGCTGCATGTCGAAATAGACCGCGAGCGGCGAAAAAGGTAATAGCAGACCGGCCAACATCACCAGCGCCGTCATGATGAGTAAGGCAGGCGCTGCACGGCTTTGCACAAAAGGAATGTTGCGCGTACGGATCAGGTGCACGACCAACGCTTGTGACAGCAGGCCTTCAACAAACCAGCCCGATTGAAACAATGACTGATGCTCGGGCGAGTTGGCGCCAAACACGTACCACATCAACACGAAGGTCAGTATGTCGAAAATTGAGCTGATGGGCCCGAAGAACAACATAAAGCGGCCCAATCCTGCAGGGTCCCAACGCTGCGGCGTTTGCAGTTGTTCCGGATCGACGCGATCGAAGGGGATAGAGGTCTGCGAGAAGTCGTGCAGCAGATTCTGCAGCAGCAACTGGATGGGCAGCATGGGCAGAAACGGCAGAAACGCGCTGGCGACAAGTACCGAAAACACATTGCCGAAATTGGAGCTGGCCGTCATCTTCAAGTACTTGAGCATGTTGCAGAAAATATGACCTGCCCCCAGATTTAGTACGGCACCGACATAGAGCCCAGGGGTAAAAGACCTTCTTTCTGATGAGCCTGCACGAATTGCGCCGGCGTTAAATATCCGAGCGCGCTGTGAGGCCGATCGGTGTTGTACTCGACTCGCCAGTTTTCGATCAAGCTTTTAGCCTGTCGCAGGGACAAGAACCAGTGCTCGTTAAGGCATTCGTCGCGGAACTTGCCGTTGAAACTTTCGATATAAGCGTTCTCCACCGGCTTACCCGGCCGAATAAACGACAGCTTTACGCCTGCTTGGTAGGCCCAGGCGTCCAAGGCTCTTCCGGCGAACTCTGGCCCGTTGTCCACGGTAATAGATCGCGGCAGGCCACGCATCTCCGCCAGCCGTTGCAGCACCATGGCAACACGCAGTCCCGGCAACGACGTATCGACCTCGATGGCCAGGCATTCGTGAGTGTAGTCATCGACGATAGTCAAACAGCGGAATCGGCGGCCATAGGCTAGGCCGTCGGCCACAAAGTCCATTGACCAACTCTGATTCGGCGCGATTGCCGCTGGGCGAACCACGCGCTCGGTCGCCGCGATTCGCTTACGCTTTCGTTTTCGCACGCTTAACCCTGCCAGACTGTACAGCCGCCAGATTCGCTTGTGATTTGCTTGCCAGCCTTCGCGACGTAAGAGCACATGGATCCTCCGATAGCCGTAGCGTCGTTTCGCCACTGCCATCTCTTTCATGCGCTCGGTCAGCGCAGCATCGCCTGAGCGTGTGCTCTCGTAGGCAAACAGCGACCGCGAAATTCCTACCAGCCCACAGGCCCGGGTAACACCCATGCTGCGCTCGGTCATTAATGTCCTGACCGCCTCGCGTTTGGCCTGCGGGCTGACTACTTTCGGCTTAGCAGATCCTGAAGCGCCGCCTTGTCCAGCATCGACTCGGCCAACAGCTTCTTGAGCTTGTTGTTCTCCTGCTCCAGCTCCTTGAGCCTCTGAGCGTCCGACACCGTCATGCCACCGAACTTCGCCTTCCAGTTGTAGTACGTTGCCTCGGAGATTCCGTGCTTGCGGCACAACTCTGCGGGCTTGGCACCTGCATCGGCTTCCTTGAGCACGCCGATGATTTGCTCTTCCGTAAATCGTTTCTTCATTGCCATTCCTTTGGGAACGGACTCTACATCGATTTCGTACTAATCACGGGGAGCAGGTCAAAAGACCATAGACGGCAAGAAAGAACAGGCCCAGCCAAGGCTTCCAGGCAAAGGCCAACAGCCCCAGGCCGACTTTGAACACAAAAATGCCCATGAACCAGGCTTGATCGCGCGCCAGGCGAGGCTGGTCGGCATTGATGACCAGTGACTGACCGGCGCGCCTGGCACGCAATAGCGCCAGCCCCACCACCGCATAGGCCAGCGTGGCCAGCACCAGCGGCCCGCCCATGGCAGCGCCCACGCCTATATCTTTTTGCTCGGGGGTCTGCCCGAACACCACGGCCATGAAGGTCACGGCGCTCTCAGGCAGCGCGGTACCAAAGGCGGCCAACACGGTACCGGTGGCGGTAGCCCCCAGACGGAAATGATGACCGACCCATTCGACGCCATTGACGAAAAACTCGCAGGCGAGATAAATGATCGCTGCGGCCAGCAGAAACAGAAATATCGAGAGAAACATGATGGGCAGCCGAGCGAGCAGACAACTTTGGCGCGACAACGCGGCTCGCCCGGCTGGGGTGAACGCGATGTGGCCAAAGGTCTCGCCGGGCCCTGTACGCACACCGCTCAACGGTGCCGTAAGGCTGCCAGCGCCATGGGGATGATCCACCAAGTTTGTTGACGCTGACTCCTTTGGGGAAACAAAGGATGGCTACTCCCCAATGACAGTGGCGCGATTGTAGCAGCGCGGCATTAAATGACCAGCGCGCCTCGCGCGCGCCTGTGGGGTACAGTACACAAATTGCCGTCCGTTACCTCCGCCCGCGATCATGAGCCTGCCCGCCGACGATATTTCTGCCTTCGTGGCGCGCCGCCGCCGCGTCCTCGATTGGATGCAAGCGCAGGGCGGCGGTGTGGCCATCCTCGCGACCGCGCCGCAGGCATTGCGCAATCGCGATGCTGACTATCCCTATCGGCACGACAGCGATTTCTACTATCTGACGGGTTTCATCGAACCCGAAGTGTGGCTTATCCTCATCGCGGGCGCCGATACGCGCGCCATCCTGTTTTGCCGCGCCCGCAACGAGGCGCATGAAATCTGGGAAGGCGTGCGCATAGGCCCGCAAGCCGCGGCCGCGCGGTTCGGCATGGATGACGCCCACCCCGTGGACAGCCTGGACGAACTGATGCCGCAATGGTTGCTGGATCAGCCCAACCTCTGGCTGTCGCAGACAGCAAACGCTGCCGTCGGTAATCGCGTGCAGTCCTGGATGCAGGCAGCGCGCGACCAGGCCCGTTTCGGGGCACGGCCGCCATCGGCCCAGCGCGACATCAACCCCCAGCTGGCCGAGATGCGTCTGATCAAAGATGCGACCGAGATCGCTGCCATGCGGCGTGCCGCCCGTATTTCGGCAGGCGCGCATGCGCGCGCCATGCGGGCGGTCAGACCCGGCATGCACGAGTACGAACTCGAGGCGGAGCTGCTCTACGAGTTTCGCCGCCATGGCGCGCAAGGCGTGGCCTACAACAGCATCGTGGCCGCGGGCGCCAATGCCTGCATCCTGCACTATCAGGCTGGCGACGCCGTGCTGCGCGACGGAGATCTGGTGCTTATCGATGCGGGCTGCGAATACGACAGCTACGCCTCGGACATCACCCGCACCTTTCCGGTCAATGGGCGTTACAGCGGTGCGCAACGCGCCCTCTACGACCTGACCGCAGCCGCGCAGCAGGCGGCGGTGGCCGCGACCTTGCCGGGCAATAACTGGGACGACGGACACCAAGCCGCCTTGCGGATACTGGCGCAGGGCATGCTAGACGAGAGACTGCTGCGTGGCAGCTTGGACGGCGTGCTCGAATCCGGCGCGTACAACCGGTTTTACATGCATCGTACAGGTCATTGGCTAGGGCTGGATGTCCATGATGTGGGCGACTACCGCGACCCCTGCAACTGCGCCGGCACGCCCGGCCCCTGGCGCCGCTTGCGACCCGGCATGATGCTCACCATCGAGCCCGGCATTTATGTGCGCCGCGCCGATGATGTACCCGCCAAATTCTGGGACATCGGCATCCGCATCGAAGACGATGCCCTGGTCACGGAAACCGGGTGTGAGCTCCTTACCCGAGGCGTACCTGTGGATGCCCGGGAAATCGAAGCCCTGATGCGGGAATGACGCGCCGGCTAGAACACATAGCCATCCAACCAGCCCATGGCCGTCCAGACATGCACCACCACCATGGCCACGGCCAGCATTGAGACGATCCCGCCCGCCAGGCAAGCCAGCAGGGCAACCAGCACCGCCGGCCACCCGGTGCGTGACACCGCACCCAGACCGGGGTTGTAACGCTGGTCAAACTTGTGATCGGCCATCAAGGCGTAGACGGCCGCCTCGATGAATCCCGCGATCATCGGGATGAACAGCAGGAAGAAGGCGGGATTGTCCCACCACGAAGGGAAGGCCGACGTCGCGGCCAGACACACGGCGGCGTACAGAGTCACCAGCCACGCATACCGCCGGCCAAGATACCAGCCCTGGGCGCCGATCACCCCGAGCAGGCAGGCCACAACCCCGCGATGACTTTGCTGCGCGGCGCGTGCGGCCGTGCTGTCAGTGTCTGGCCCTGTGTCATGGTGCGCCTCCGCAGCGGATGGAAGGCACCCGCGAATCGAGCCACATTCTAGGTCGGCCACGCGACAAACTGAAGCCCCGGTAAAATCTCGATCATGAATCAAACGGTCTACGACATTGCGATCCTCGGAGCGGGCCCGGTGGGCCAGGCACTGGCCCTGCTGCTGGCGCGTGCCAGCGCCCACCCTGAGCGCATCGTTCTGCTGGCCGGCCAGCCCGCGCCGGCCCGATCGCAGCCGGCAGCCGATCCGCGCGTGTTGGCCATGAACCATGGCAGCCGCGTCCTGCTCGACAGCCTGGGGGCCTGGCCGTCCCGGTTTGCCGACATCCGCCACGTTCACATCTCGCAGCGCGGGCGTCTGGGCCGCACGATCATCGGGCATGAGGATTTCGGCGTGGAGCAGTTGGGCAGCGTCGTACCCTATGCCGCCCTGCATGACCGCCTGGCCGAACGCGTATCGCAAAGCGGCGTGACGGTGCTCAGCGGATCAGCAGCCACCATGACCTCCCAGTCCCTGGACAGCGTGCACCTGGCTCACGGCAGGCAGGTAATCTCCTGTCGGGTCGCCGTGCAGTGCGATGGGACGGGCGGGACGGACCTCAAGCGTGATTATGGCCAGCATGCCGTCATCACCAGCGCCCGGGCCAGCCTGCCGCGCCCCGGCTGGGCCTGGGAGCGCTTCACCGCCGAGGGGCCGCTGGCACTGCTGCCACATCCGCAGCAGGCCGGCAGCTATTCCGTTGTCTGGTGCGTGGCGCCGGAGCGTGCGCAAGCGCTGGCCACATTGGATGATGCGCAGTTTTCCGCCCAGCTCAGCGCCGCCTTCGGCGAACGGCTCGGCCGATTGAGCAGCCAGGCGGCGCGGCATATTTTTCCCCTCGAACTCAAGGCCCGGCATGCTCAGGTACACGGCCGCGTCGCCACGATAGGCAATGCGGCACAAACACTGCATCCCGTAGCAGGCCAAGGGCTGAATCTGGGGCTGCGGGATGCCGCCCAACTGGCCCAGGCCCTGTCGGGCTGGCACGCTGCCGACGATCCGCGCCAGCGGCTCGGTGACTTTGCCCGCATCCGTAGCGCCGACCGTTGGCTCACCGCCGGTCTGACTGACCTCATGCCGCGCGTGTTCGCCACCGGGCTGGCGCCCGTCGAGCATGCCTGCGGGCTGGCCTTGCTCGCGCTCGATCTGGCCGCGCCTGCACGTGCGCCCCTGGCGCGCCACCTTTTGCAGGGGTTGCGCGCCTAGCTGTGAAGATTCAATAGGTTGTATGCATGGTTCATCCGAACCGGATTTGAGAAACTGGAAATCGCCAACCCCCCAGTTCACTCAAGGAGCCCGGCCGGATGAACACCCATAAGCATGCCCGATTGACCTTC
Source organism: Bordetella holmesii (assembly GCF_020735985.1). Taxonomy (NCBI): domain Bacteria; kingdom Pseudomonadati; phylum Pseudomonadota; class Betaproteobacteria; order Burkholderiales; family Alcaligenaceae; genus Bordetella; species Bordetella holmesii. The sequence goes on along the minus strand of NZ_CP085973.1, from coordinate 808,064 downwards.
CTACGTCGACTCGAAATGGTCCAGCAATTGATCGCCCATCAAGTTTGTGTGCCTGAAGCGGCCCGCGCCTATGGGGTCACCGCGCCGACTGTGCGCAAATGGCTGGGCCGCTTCCTGGCTCAGGGCCAGGCGGGCTTGGCCGATGCGTCCTCGCGCCCGACGGTCTCGCCCCGAGCGATTGCGCCGACCAAGGCGCTGGCTATCGTGGAGCTGCGCCGCAAGCGGCTGACCCAAGCGCGCATCGCCCAGGCGCTGGGCGTGTCAGCCAGCACCGTCAGCCGCGTCCTGGCCCGCGCCGGTCTGTCGCACCTGGCCGACCTGGAGCCGGCCGAGCCGGTGGTGCGCTACGAGCATCAGGCCCCCGGCGATCTGCTGCACATCGACATCAAGAAGCTGGGACGTATCCAGCGCCCTGGCCACCGGGTCACGGGCAACCGACGCGATACCGTTGAGGGGGCCGGCTGGGACTTCGTCTTCGTGGCCATCGATGACCACGCCCGCGTGGCCTTCACCGACATCCACCCCGACGAGCGCTTCCCCAGCGCCGTCCAGTTCCTCAAGGACGCAGTGGCCTACTACCAGCGCCTGGGCGTGACCATCCAGCGCTTGCTCACCGACAATGGCTCGGCCTTTCGCAGCCGCGCCTTCGCCGCGCTGTGCCATGAGCTGGGCATCAAGCACCGCTTTACCCGACCTTACCGCCCACAGACCAATGGCAAGGCCGAACGCTTCATCCAGTCGGCCTTGCGTGAGTGGGCTTACGCTCACACCTACCAGAACTCCCAACACCGAGCCGATGCCATGAAATCCTGGCTACACCACTACAACTGGCATCGACCCCACCACGGCATCGGGCGCGCTGTACCCATCTCCAGACTCAACCTGGACGAATACAACCTATTGACAGTTCACACCTAGCGGTCCCTTTTCAGGGGCGGCGGTCTCCAACGCCCTTCGCAATCGGCCTCTGAAGGGGGGTCTGGCGTCGCCATTGCGCACCGAATCTGGATTCGGCGAGACGGCGGAAATGGGGCCAGGCCCAAGACGGTTAAAATGTGAGCATGCGCATCGGCCCCTGGTCTCTTTCCAATAATGTTTTCGTCGCCCCTATGGCCGGGGTGACGGATCGCCCTTTCCGTCAATTATGCAAACGGCTGGGGGCGGGTTATGCCGTGTCCGAAATGGCCGCCAGCAATCCGCGGCTGTGGGACAGCGTCAAAACGTCCAGACGCTTGAATCATGAAGGCGAAATAGCACCGATTTCGGTGCAAATCGCAGGCGCAGACCCGGAAATGATGGCAGAAGCGGCCATTTTCAACATCAACAAGGGCGCGCGCATCATTGATATCAACATGGGTTGCCCGGCCAAAAAGGTTTGCAACCTGGCTTCGGGCTCGGCGCTGTTGCGCCATGAGGATCTCATTGCCCGTATTCTGGATGCCGTCGTCGCCGCCTGCGCCCCCAAAGGCGTGCCCGTCACACTCAAAACCCGTACCGGGTGGGATCGCGAAAGCCGAAACGCTTTACGCGTGGCCCGGTTGGCCGAGCAAAGCGGCATCGCCGCCCTCACGCTGCACGGCCGCACGCGTTGCGACCTGTACACCGGGCATGCCGAGTACGACACCATACGCGCCGTCAAGGCCGAGATCGGTATTCCCGTGGTGGCCAATGGCGATATCGACAGCCCCGAGAAAGCCCGTCACGTCCTGGCGTATACGGGAGCCGACGCGGTGATGATAGGCCGAGCGGCCCAGGGCCGGCCCTGGATTTTCCGCGAAGTCGATCACTTTCTGCGCACCGGCCAGACGCTTGCTGCGCCCAGCTACGCCGAAATGCGCGACCTGCTGCTCGAGCACCTGGACGACCATTACCGTTTCTACGGCGAGCATACCGGCGTGCGTACGGCACGCAAGCACATTGGCTGGTATATCGACTCCCTGCCCGGGGCGGAAGCTTTCCGCACCCAAATGAACCTCATCGACACTACCGCCGAGCAATTCCGTGCGGTAGCCGACTGGTTCGATCACTCGCTTATGGGTGGCGGCAATCCAAGCCATGCCGTCACCTCGAACTTGCTGGCGGTATAAGCGCCAGCCTCACCATAAAAATATCTGTACTCAAAACCAAATGAACAAAAAAGATGTCCTGGAAGAATGCGTGCGCGCCAGTCTGGAGCGCTATTTCGAAGACCTGGGTGATTCCGAACCCCACGATATGTGGGATATGGTGATGCGCTGCGTCGAGCGCCCGGTACTCGAAGTGGCCCTGGAACGCGCTGGCGGCAATCAGTCGCGCGCTTCCGAGATGCTGGGCATCACACGTAATACGCTGCGCAAAAAGCTGTTGGCCCACAACATCCAGCCCTGATTGCCCGATCGACGGATTTCCCTGTATCCGCATCCCCGAGGGGATGCCCCTGACCCACCACCATCATGAAAATCGAAACTGCTCTGCTTTCGGTGTCCGATAAGACCGGCATCGTGGAATTTGCCCGCGCGCTGGCCGCTCGCGGCGTACGCCTGCTCTCGACCGGCGGCACCGCCCGCCTGTTGGCCGAGTCAGGTCTGACCGTCACCGAAGTGGCCCAGCACACCGGCTCGCCGGAAATCCTCGATGGTCGCGTCAAGACGCTGCACCCGAAGATCCATGGCGGCTTGCTTGCGCGGCGCGACAGCCAGGAGCACATGGAGACGATTGCCGCCTCTGGCATCGACCGTATCGACATGCTGGTGGTCAACCTCTATCCCTTCCGTGAAACCGTCGCCAAACCCGATTGCACCTTCGCCGACGCGGTCGAAAACATCGACATCGGCGGCCCGGCCATGCTGCGCGCCGCGGCCAAGAACCATGGCACCGAAGCCGGTGGCGTGACCGTCGTCATCGATCCGGTCGACTACAGCCGAGTGCTGACGGAGATCGACCAGAACGGCAGCACCTCGTACGCCCTGCGCCTCGAGTTGGCCACCAAGGTCTACGCCCATACGGCGTCGTACGATGGCGCCATCGCCGCCTACCTGACCAGCCTGGCCGATGCGGCCCCGGCCCAGGACGCCGTGCCGGCCCGCAACGAGTGGCCCCGCACCCTGACCCTGCAAGTGCAGCAGCAACAGGCCCTGCGGTATGGCGAGAACCCGCATCAGACTGCGGCGTTCTACGTCGACCCGCAGCGTCCCTCAGGCTTGCTGGGCAACTACCGCCAGCTCCAGGGTAAGGAACTCTCGTACAACAATATCGCTGATGCCGACGCGGCCTGGGAGTGCGTGCGCAGCTTCGACACTCCTGCCTGCGTGATCGTCAAACACGCCAACCCCTGCGGCGTGGCCGTGGCCGGCAGCAACCTCGAGGCCTATCAAAAGGCCTTCAAGACCGACCCCACGTCGGCATTCGGCGGCATCATCGCTTTCAACCGACCTGTTGATGCCGCCACGGCCGAAGCCGTGAGCGGTCAGTTCCTGGAAGTGCTGCTCGCGCCCGCCTATGACGGCGCGGCGCTGGCCATCCTGGCAGCCAAGAAGAATGTGCGCGTGCTGGAAGTCCCGGCCGGCACAGGCCAGAATGCTTTCGACGTCAAACGCGTTGGCGGCGGCTGGCTGGTACAGACGCCCGATGCCTTCCAGGTACCGCGCGATGCCCTGAAAGTCGTGAGCAAGCGCCAACCCACCGAGGCCGAGCTGAACGATCTCGCCTTCGCCTGGAAAGTCGCCAAGTACGTCAAGTCCAATGCCATCGTGTTTGTCGGAGGCGGCATGACACTGGGTGTGGGCGCCGGCCAGATGAGCCGCATCGACTCGGCCCGCATCGCCTCGATCAAGGCCGAGAATGCTGGCCTGACCCTGCAGGGTTCGGCGGTGGCCTCGGATGCCTTCTTCCCTTTCCGCGATGGCCTCGACGTGGTGGTGGCAGCAGGCGCGACCTGCGTGATTCAGCTCGGCGGCAGCGTGCGCGATGACGAGGTTATCGCAGCTGCCGACGAACATGGCATCGCCATGGTCCTGACCGGTACGCGTCACTTCCGTCACTGATGCGTGTCCTCGGCATCGACCCCGGCCTGCGCCGCACCGGTTTCGGTGTGATCGATGCCGAAGGCTCGCGCCTGCGTTATGTCGCCAGCGGCACCATTGTCGTGCCGCCCGACCTGGCGCTGGCGCAACGCCTGAAAGTCATCCTCGACAATCTGCGCGAGGTGGCCCGCGAGACGCGGCCCGATGTGGCCGCGCTCGAAATCGTCTTTCTGAATGCCAACCCCTCATCCACGCTGCTGCTGGGCCAGGCCCGCGGCGCGGCGTTGTGTGCGTTGGCCGAAAGCGGGCTCGACGTGCACGAGTACACCGCACTGCAAATCAAGAAATCAACGGTCGGCACCGGCCGTGCAGCCAAAGAACAGGTACAGATGATGGTGCAGCACCTGCTGTCGCTCAATGGCACGCCCGCCCCTGATTCGGCGGATGCGCTGGCCTGCGCCATCTGCCATGCCCATACCGGACCGCTGCAGGAACGGCTGTCGCCAATGGCAAAGGCATCGCGCTCAGGTAAAAGCCGGATACGCAACGGACGCCTGCTCGGCTGAACGTATAGAATCCCGCCATCGCCTGCCGGCCTGGCGCGACGCAATGTCTTTTCATTCCTACAGACTCTTGGCGAGACTTCCTCATGATTGGCCGCATCACCGGAACCCTGATCGAAAAGACCCCGCCCGTGGTCTGCGTGGATGTCAACGGCATCGGCTATGACATCGATGTGCCCATGAGCACGCTGTACGCGCTGCCCGACACCGGCGCGCGCGTCACGCTGTTTACACATCTAGTGGTGCGCGAAGATGCGCACCTGCTGTATGGCTTTGGCACGGCCGGCGAACGCGCAGCCTTCCGGGAGCTGGTCAAGGTCAGCGGCATCGGCGCGCGCACCGCGCTTGCGGTGCTTTCCGGCATGTCGGTGGCGGAGCTTGCCCAGGCTATCACGTTGCAGGAAAGCGGCCGTTTGACCCGTGTGCCAGGCATCGGCAAGAAAACGGCCGAGCGCCTCTTACTGGAGATGCGCGGCAAACTGGGCGCAGATATCGGCGCGGCGCCCCATGCCGTGCCCGACAGCCAGAGCGACATTCTCAATGCGCTGCTGGCCCTGGGTTACTCCGAGAAAGAATCGCTGGCCACCCTCAAGACGTTGCCGGAAGGCCTCAGCGTGTCGGACGGCATACGCCAGGCGCTCAAGGCCCTGGCGCGCTAGGGCTTATTTATCGATTTTCACGCCCTGGTACTCGTACTTGAAAGAAGACCGCGTCGTCCTCACCGCGCGGACCAGCGGCAGCCCCAGATCCGACACCCAGGCATACTTCACTTCCCGCAGCGTCACACCATTCTGATTACTGTCGGTGCAGACCATCTCAATGGCCTTGCCCGGCAGCTCGGCCAACACCTGGCTGGCGTCATAAGCCTTGCCGGTCACGCAGACGCGACGCCAGGGTGTGCCCATGTCGAAGGGATCTTTCGTACCCTCACGCGCCTCGAAACGATACTCGCCATTCTCGGTGACCTGCGCCAGGCTGCTCCAGGATTTGGGTGCACGCGCGAAGGTCGGAGGATAGGCGAGGCTGCGTGCCGGATCGGCGTTCTGGCTGGCCAGCGACGCCAGACCGTGATACTGAAGTTCAAAAGTCTGGCTGGCAGTCAGGCCGTTGAGCGAGGTGCGGCGGATCTGACGCAATGTGCCGTCATTGTCGTCATTGATATAAGCGGTCTCCTGCCCCGCCTTCAACTCGGGCTTATCCTCGCTCCAGCCCACCGCCTTGAACTCGATGCGCTTGAAGGGGAAGGGTTCCGATCCGGCCGGTTTGAGCATGGCCTGCGTACCCATAGGCAAGGCCGCACGCGTAAACGTGGCGACCGAATACGCCTGCGGATCCGATACCATCGGCTGGACTTTCATATTACCCATGCAGCCGGTCAACGCCACAGCGGACGCGAGCGCGGCCAGGGTCAGCTTGTTAGGAAACACCAAGCACCTCGGAAGGAAATCAAAGAAGGGGCGCTCAGGACAAGAACTGCCTGAGATCAAGACAGAACCACACCGTGATACGGAAGTGGTCAAAACGTAAGGGGATGCAATAGTACTGCCAAATCCAGAATCTGGACGCAACAGACGAACAGAAATGCGGGGAGTCCGCCGGGATCTGGCCCGCCGGCACAGGCGCCTGACACCGGCTTGCCAAGCCCCCGTGCACCCAGGCTAGAGTCTGCACGGCGGGCATGCGAGAATGCTGGACAAACAACCAGTTTTCGTACTCCGCCATGGCTATCCAGTCCGACTCGCTCTCCTCGCGCCCTGACGCACCCCGCCTGGTGGCCCCTGCGCCCGCCTCCCCCAACGAAGAATCCATCGAGCGCGCGCTGCGGCCCAAAGCGCTGCAGGAGTATGTCGGTCAGCGGCGTGCCCGCGAACAACTGGAAATTTTCATCGCCGCAGCGCGCAAACGCGGCGAAGCCCTGGATCATGTGTTGCTGTTCGGCCCGCCCGGCCTCGGAAAAACCACGCTGGCGCACATCATCGCCCATGAAATGGGCGTGCAAATGCGGCAAACCTCCGGCCCCGTGCTGGAGCGTCCTGGCGATCTGGCGGCTCTGCTCACCAATCTCGAACGCAACGACGTGCTCTTCATCGACGAAATCCACCGGCTGTCGCCGGTCGTCGAAGAAATTCTCTACCCCGCGCTCGAAGACTTCCAGATAGACATCCTGATCGGCGAAGGCCCCGCAGCGCGCAGCGTCAAGCTGGATCTGCAACCCTTTACGCTGGTCGGCGCGACGACCCGCGCCGGCATGCTGACCAATCCGCTGCGCGACCGCTTCGGCATCGTGTCCCGACTGGAGTTCTACAACACCGACGATCTGGCGCATATCGTCACGCGCAGCGCCGGGCTGCTCAACGCCGACATCACCCCCGAGGGCGCGCGCGAAGTAGCCCGCCGCGCGCGCGGCACTCCACGCATCGCCAACCGGCTGCTGCGTCGCGTACGAGACTACGCCGAAGTCAAAGCCAATGGCCGCATCGACACCGAGGCCGCCGGCCAGGCACTGGCCATGCTTGAGGTCGACCCCCAGGGGCTGGACCTCATGGACCGCAAACTGCTGGAAGCCATCGTGCACAAATTCGATGGCGGCCCGGTTGGCGTGGACAGCCTGGCCGCGGCCATCGGCGAAGAGCGCGACACCATCGAAGACGTGATCGAGCCCTATCTCATTCAGCATGGGTACTTGCAACGCACACCGCGCGGACGCATGGCAACCCAAACGACCTGGCGCCACCTCGGCCTGCAGCCGCCTGCGGGCAGCCAATTCTCCAGCGGCGATCTGTTCTAGCGCGGCCGAGCGACGCAGCGCAGGACTTCCTCGCCGTAGGCTTCGAGCTTGCGCGCGCCAACACCGCTGACATGTCCGAGGTCTTCCTGCGTATCCGGCATGGCAAGCGCTATCTCGCGCAATGTCGCATCATGGAAGATCACATACGCCGGCACGCCGTGGTTGCGAGCCACTTCGGCCCGCCAACTGCGCAGCGCCTCAAACACCGGCATGCGGTCGGTCGGCAGGTCAATGACCGGCGCCTTGGCCCGTGTGCTGGTGCGCGTGCGAGGTTTTTTCTCTGACTCGCGGCGCAACATCAGTTGCACCTCGCCGCGCAGTACGGCCCGGCTGTCTTCGGTAAGGGCCAAGGTGCCATAGCCTTCGTGATCGACCATCAGCAAGCCCTTGGCCAGTAATTGACGCAACACACCGCGCCAGGCGGTTTCCGACAGGTCAGCTCCCACCCCGAAGACACTGAGAGACTCATGGTCATGCTGGCGCGTGCGATCACTGCTTTTACCACGCAGGATATCGACGATGTGTCCTGCGCCATAACGTTGCCCGCGTTCCTTGCCCAGGCGGTAGATGGCCGACAGCGCCTTCTGGGCAGCGACCGTGCCGTCCCAGGCTTCGGGCGGCTCCAGACAGACATCGCAGTTGCCGCAGGCGCTGATGCTCTGGCCGAAATAAGCCAGCAAGCGCACCCGTCGGCACTCCACGGTCTCGCACAAGCCAAGCATGGCGTCGAGCTGTTGACCCAGCCGGCGGCGGTAGCTCTCGTCGCCAGGCGACTCATCGATCATGCGCCGTTGCTGCACCACATCCTGCAAACCATAGGCCAGCCATGCCGTGGCCGGCAAGCCGTCGCGGCCGGCGCGGCCGGTTTCCTGGTAATAGCCCTCGACGGATTTGGGCAAATCGATATGTGCGACGAAACGGACATCGGGCTTGTCGATGCCCATGCCAAAGGCAATGGTGGCCACCATGACCACGCCGTCCTCGCGCAGAAAACGCGACTGATTGGTGGCGCGCACCTGCGCGCTCAGGCCGGCGTGGTAGGGCAAGGCATGCACGCCCTGGTTACAGAGAAACTCCGCAGTCTCTTCCACGCGTGCACGCGACAGGCAGTACACGACGCCGGAGTCGCCCTCGTGCTCGCTGCGGATGAGGTCGAGCAACTGCTTGCGGACTTCATTTTTTTCAACGATGCGATAGCGAATGTTGGGGCGGTCGAAACTGGCCACATAATGGCGTGCCTGATCCAGAGCCAGACGCTGCGCGATCTCGGTTCGTGTAGCGGCCGTGGCCGTGGCCGTCAGGGCAATACGCGGCACCTCGGGCCAGCGCTCATGCAGCATCGACAGCCCGAGGTATTCCGGGCGGAAGTCATGGCCCCATTGCGACACGCAATGGGCTTCGTCGATGGCGAATAAGGCAATGCGGCCACGTTCGAGCAATTGCAGGCAGCGGTCCGTCAAGAGCCTTTCAGGAGCCACATACAGCAGATCCAGTTCGCCGGCCACAAAGGCGCGCTCGACCTCGCGCACCTGTTGCCATTCCTGGGTCGAATTCAGGAATGCCGCGCGCACGCCCAACTCGGTCAGGGCGTCGACCTGATCCTGCATCAGCGCAATGAGCGGCGACACGACAATGCCGGTGCCTTCCCGCACCAACGCAGGCACTTGATAACAAAGCGATTTACCGCCACCGGTAGGCATCAGAACCAGGGCGTCGCCACCTTGGATCACATGATCGACGATGGCCTGCTGATCGCCACGAAAGGACTCGTATCCGAAGACGCGCTGCAACACGCCAAGCGCGCGGGGATCAGACATAGGGGACGGGAAAGAATGCGTGCATCATGGATGGGCATTTTACGGCCCATCGCGAAAACCGTGCGCGCCGGCAGGACGCCCTTGCGCGCTCGTGCCTCAACAAGGCCGCAAAACGCTAAAAACCCAGCCAATGACCGCGCATGAATGTCTCGACCGGCATCGACAGCCTGGCCTTCCACTCATAGTCGCCCGAGAGCAGGTCGCGGTCCGCTCCCAGCGCGAACTGGACATTGCGCGCGAGTTCCATACTATGCTCCAGCCCCACCCGCCGGTCGTTGGGATCGCCCCGCCCGAACACATCGGATGTGTACGTGCCGCTCAGCGTCCCCATGCCGCGCAATGGCACGCCAGCCGACAATTTGCTGCGCATCAGCCGAGTCGATGCCGCGCCGCTGGTGTAGGAACTCAAGTCGCTAAAGCCTGCCCCGATGTCCTCGCCCGTCAGGCCTACCTTGACCGTGTCCGCCATGGTGACGTTGTAGCCGAAGCGATAACGCCAGGCATTGACCGAGTCGAAGCTGCTCTGCGTGACGCCAGCCTCGAAGGTGCCGATATCCCCCGCGTTGTAGCGCGTGCCCATGCCCCGGGTAGTCAGGCCGTGGGTGGTCTGTAACTGGCCCTCCAGCGTGAGGGAGTTGCTCACCCCATAGCGCACGGTGCCGCTGCCAGCCGAAGCGCCATAATCCACCGCCCCAGCGGTGGCCGATGGATCCATGAGGTTGAGCCGCCCTACCGACGAGGAGTAACCGAATTTCGCCTCACCGATATTGCTGCTGCTGTCGAACTGATCCGATATCTGTAGCTCTCCCAGCGCCGCAGTCGCGCCCCAGGCCGGCGAGTTGGCGGTCAGATTGCCAACCCCTACCGCCGGACCGCCCGAGGATCGATACAACCAGTTACGATCACCATAACTCAGCGCAGGCCGCGCATTGATGGCCGAGAACCAGCGTGGTTGAGGCAGGATCACCCCCTGGCTCAACACCGGACGCGAGCCAGCCAACTCGCGGCGTTCCAGATCCAGGGCATAGGAAGGGCTTACCTGCGGCACCTCGTATTGCGGGAAGGCTCGCTGACAGTCAGAAGGCGCCTGTTGCCCCGGGGTTGGCGCCAGATCCGCCGGCGCGGGCGGACCCGCCCAATCAGCGCAAGGATCGGGTTCAGGGCTCAGCGCATAGCCCTCGACAGGACCGGGGAGCTGGACCGTTTGCGGCATGGCCGGCGCGAGCACACCGATGCCGTAACGCGCCGCTTGCCGCGTGGCGCTTGGCGCCTGGGCCGCAACGGGTGCAGCGGCAACGGGCGTTGTGGCCGCTTCGTCGGACACGGAGGGATCCGCCCCCCCCCCCGACATGGCGCAGGCGCCAAGCGCCATGTTGCCCGCCAATGCAATAGCCACCACCGAGCGCGACATCTGTAAACGAAGTTAATAAAACGGCACGGGATTTCCCGCGACCGCCCAGTGGCGGTTCGCTATTCTAGGACTAAATCTGGCGGGGCTTATTTCAGATCGTTTCTTTCCTCTTGTCGGACCTGCCCAAGCCCGGGCACTATCTCATCATGGATAGCCCCCACACCAAACTGCTGGTCGTAGACGACGATCCGGCGCTGCGCCAACTGCTGGCCGACTACCTCAACCGGCATGGCTACGATACCCTCCTGGCTCCCGATGCCAATGATCTGCCGGCACGCATCACCCGCTACGCGCCCGACCTGCTGGTACTGGATCGCATGTTGCCCGGTGGCGACGGCGCGGACGCCTGCCGCCGCCTGCGCGAACAAGGCGAAGACATCCCCGTCATTCTGCTGACGGCGCGCGACGAGGCTGTCGACCGCATCATCGGTCTGGAGGCCGGCGCCGACGACTATCTTGGAAAACCCTTCGATCCGCGTGAACTGCTGGCTCGCATCGAGGCCGTCCTGCGTCGCAAACGCGGGCCCTCGGCGCTGATCAAGGACCAACCGGTCACTTTCGGCCCCTTTCTTTTCGATCCCACGACCCGCCAGTTGCTGCGCGACGGCACGATGGTCAAACTGACAGGTGGCGAGATCAATCTGCTCGAAGCGCTGGTCAGAAATGCCGGCAAACCGCTGTCACGCGAGCGGCTGCTGGCGCTGGCGCGCGATGACGACAGCGGCGAGCGCAATGACCGCGCCATCGATATCGCCATCCTGCGCCTGCGCCGTGCCATCGAAGATGATCCCAAACAGCCACGCTGGATTCAGACCGTCTGGGGTATCGGCTATCGATTCTCGCCCTGAGCGGCGCTCGCGATGACATTCAAGCTGTCCCACGCCCTGCCGCGTTCGCTGCGCACCCGGCTCATCCTGCTTGTCCTCGGCTCGGTGCTGCTGGCCCAGGCCGCGACCTTGGGTACGATTTCGTATTACCGGCACAAATTCATTGAGGATGTGGCGATCGGCTATATCGCCACCACCATTCGCACGCTGCGAGCTGCGCTGGCCCAGGTTCCCAGCGAAGACCGCGCCGAGTTCGTGCGCGCAGCCTCCCAGAACCAATGGCGTTGGTGGGCCAGGGGCCTGCCGGCGGAGGCCCGCCTGCAACGCTTGAACCGCCCGCCGCCTGACCGCATGGGGCCGGACGGCATGATGCCGCCGCCCGACGGCCCTCCTGGCATGATGCACCGGCGCTTCGACGACGATGACAGTGATAGACGCCACCGCCCTCCTCCTCCGCCGCACGACGATGTCAGGCGCGATTTGCGGCAATTGGTGCAGGAGCTCAACCTGCGCCTGAACGACGGCACGCGCGTGGCGCTGTCACGCGGGCCCCGCCCGGAAATCTTCATTTCGCTCGCCCCGAATACGGCCAGCGAAGATGTCCCCGCGCTGCGCGAATGGCTGGTCATCCCGCTGGACCGGCTGGATCCGCCCGTGGCAACGCCCATGGTCGCGTTCTGGCTGGGCGGGCTGGGCCTGGTGCTGTTGCTCGCGGCATGGTTCTCCTGGCATATCACCCGCCCGCTTACGCGGCTGGCCGACGCCGCCGACCGGCTGGCCGCAGGCCAGCCACAGCGCGTCGAGCCCTCCGGGCCGCACGAGACGCGCGTGCTCGGCGAACGCTTCAATGCCATGCTCGATGCACTGGCCGAATCCGATTCGGTGCGCCGCACCCTGCTGTCGGGCCTGCCTCACGATTTGAAAGGCCCTCTGTCGCGCATGTGGCTGCGCATCGAGATGACGGACGACCCGACTCTCAAGGATGGGTTGCGCAAGGACTTGCAGGATATGCAGCACATGGTGGATCAGTTCATCGGCTTTGTACGCGGCACGGATCCGGCTGCCTACCGCTACGCGCCCCTGAATCTCAACGAGTGGATCAGCGAACGCGTGCAGAGCTGGAAAGGCGCAGGCACGGATATCTCCCTTACCGCAGCCGACGACGATAGCCTGACCATCCAGGGCGATGCCGTCGCCTTGGGGCGGCTGCTGGACAACCTGATCGGCAACGCCTTGCACCACGGCGCGCCGCCCATCGACGTCCGGCTGCTAAACGATGCGCACTCCGCCATCATCGAGGTGGCCGACCACGGCGAGGGCATAGCGCCTCAACGGCGGGCCGAAGCGCTACGTCCTTTTGCCCGCCTGGACGGGGCCCGCACCCGCACGGGCAATGTGGGCCTCGGGCTGGCGCTGGCCGAAGCCATTGCGCGCGCGCACGGTGGCGACCTCGAACTCGACAGCGGCAGCAGCGGCGGCCTGCTGGTTCGCATCCGCCTGCCGCGCGCCTGATCGGATCGGACTCGCTCAGCCCGGCGGTGGCAACAGCGCCGCGGCGCGGCGCTCCCGGCCAAAAACCGAGCGGTAAGCCAGAATATTGAACACCAGAACCACTGGCACTCCGATGACCACCCCGGCCAGCACCAGGCGCATGGAGTCCAACGCCCCGCTACCGTCCCATATCGTCATGTCGTCCAGAATGAGATACGGGAAAAAGCTGTAGGCCAGTCCGGCCAGCATCAGCAGGTACAGCGCCACACACAACACAAAGGGCATCCAGGCGACGCGGTCCGCTTTGCCTGGCAGGCGGGCGAGCAACATTTCCGCCACCACGAACCCCAGCAGCATCAAGACCCATACGCCCGCGGCAGCCCCAAGGTGCGCGGCATTGCTCCATTTATAGAATATCCCCGCGTTGGCCAGCCCCAGCGTCACGGCAATCGCCACCATGCCGGCCGCCGTCCAGCGGATGCCGTGACGCGCCCACGACACCGCACGGCGCTGCAACTCGCCGTCAATGCGCATGACCAGCCAGCAGGCCCCCAAAAGCGCGTAAGCCGCTACTGCGCACAGCCCGACGAACAATGAGAACCAACCATAGCCCGAGTCGCTCTGATAGTCGGTGGCGATACGGCCCAGAACCATACCCTGGCCCATGGCCGCCAGAAGCGAGCCCACCCAGAACGCGAAAATCCAGCGCGGCTTGACCTCGGTGCTGGCGCGGATGCGAAACTCGAACGCGACACTGCGCAACACGATGCCCAAGACCATGACCACCAAGGGCCCGTAGAGCTTGCCCATGATCACGCCCCAGGCAAAGGGAAAGGCTGCGCCCAGCAAGCCTATGCCCAGCAAAGGCCAGAATTCGTTGGCATCGCGCCATGGGCTGAGCAGTCCCATCATGCGGCCACGCTCCTCGGCCGGCGCGAACTGCAGCAGAATGCCTACGCCGATGTCGAAACCATCGAGCACGATGCCGGCCGCAATAAGCAGCAAGAGCAGGCCCATGAACACCATCGGCATCCAGAAGGTCGGATCTTCCGGACTCAGGCCCAGCGATGCGGCCAAGGTGGCGATCATGATTTGCCTCCGATCTTGCGCACCGGCACCACTCCGTAGCGCGCGGCGTGAAACAACATCCCGATGAAGGCGCTCAGCAGCAAGGCGTATAACGCACCGTAACCGGCCAACCCCCACCAGAGCGTCGATGCAGACACGGCGCTGAGCACCTCGGATTGGGTGATCGTACGATTGACGATGTAAGGCTGCAGCCCGATCTGGGCCACCCACACCCCCAGCACGACCGATACGCCGCCGGCAAACATCATGCCGGTGAGCATACGCAACCACCAGCGCGGCATTGCCGCCGGATCGTAACCTCGGCGAAAACTCAGGCAAAAAGAGAATAGCGCGGCCACAAACATCATCGCCCCCAGCAGCCACAAGGCGCGCAGGGCCAGAAACACCATGGCGACCGGCGGTGACATGCCGGAAAACTTATCCAGCCCGATGTACTCCGCATCGGCATCCTGGGCCAGCCAGCGCCCCCCCGAATTGCTCAGGGTCAGGGCGCTCTGATTGCGCTGCGCCGCCGTGTCGGGCACGCCGAGAATGACCAGCTCGGGCGTGGTGCCACTGTGCCAATAGCCTGCCAGCGCGGCGGCTTTGGCCGGCTGCAACCGGGCCACCACCTCCCCCAGTCCCCAGGCCGCGGGCGCCTGCAACAAGGCGGCGGCCAGGGCGATCACCAGCGCGGTTTTGTAGGCATGGCGTTCGCCGCCCACCAGTGGCCGGCGCAGTGCCTGCAAGGCCGTCACGCCCATGATGAGAAAGGCGGCCGCCAGCATGGCCCCCAGCACCGTCAAACCCATGCGCCAGCCGAACGAGGGGTTGAAAATTACCCGGACCCAGTCATAGACCTGATAGCGCCCATCAACGATGGCTGCGCCATCCGGCGTCTGCAGCCAGGACTGCAGGGAAACCGCCCAACCCACCGCGACCACCTGGCCGATCGCCACCATGAGCACGGCCAGCGTGTGCGCCAGATCGGAGACCTGACGCTGCCCAAAGAGCATCACCCCCAGAAAACAAGATTTCAGGATAAAGACCGACAACACGCCAAATCCCAGCAGCGGACCGGCCACATTGCCGATCTTGTCCATCAGGCCGGGCCACAGGCTGGCCAACTGCACGAGCACAGGCATGGCGCTGACCAGCGCCAGCACGAAAGACAAGGCGAAGATACGGACCCAGAACCGGTAGGCGGCAAGCCAACCCGGTTGGCCGCTACGGGCTCGCAGCTTGAAAAACAACAGGATCCAGGCCAACGCCATGGAAAAGGCCAGGAACAAGGCCAGGAAGCTCAGGCTTGCCGTGAACTGGGTCCGGGCCAGCTGAAGAGGGGCGATATTCATGATGGGCGGTAGTGTAGAGCCACTTCCACGGGCATGGGAGGCGGGTTTGCAACGGAAGTCCTTCCCGAACGTGGCAAAATGGGTCTTTTGTGGCCGCATTTTTCGACTTCGCCCCAGAATGACCCAAACCCCCACGCCTCACGCAGCCAGCAATTACCTGCGCAATATCATCGAAGAAGACCTGGCGGCAGACCGCTTCCAGGGTAAGCGTTGGGCCGGCAAGCCCGGCCCGGCTTCCGTGCAGGCGGGCGGCGCTCCCGATCCGGCACGCATCCGCACGCGCTTTCCGCCCGAACCCAATGGTTATCTGCATATCGGGCATGCCAAAAGCATCTGCGTGAATTTCGGCATGGCCCAGGAATTCGGCGGCGTCTGCCACCTGCGCTTTGACGACACCAACCCTGAGAAAGAAGATCAGGAATACGTCGACGCCATCATGGAGGCCGTCCAGTGGTTGGGTTTTGACTGGAAGGCAGACGGCAACGACAACCTGTTCTTCGCCAGCGATTACTTCGAGTTCATGTATGAATTCGCCGAAGCGCTGATCGAAGCCGGCCATGCGTTCGTCGATGAGCAAAGCGCCGACCAGATCCGCGCCCAGCGCGGTATCTTGACCGAACCGGGCACCAACTCGCCTTTCCGTGACCGGCCGGCCGCCGAATCCCTGGTCCGGCTGCGCGAGATGCGCGATGGGGTGCATCCGGACGGCAGCCTGGTGCTGCGCGCCAAGATCGACATGGCCTCGCCCAATATCAACCTGCGCGATCCGGTCATGTATCGCGTGCGTCATACCACCCACCATCGCACCGGCGACAAATGGTGCATCTACCCGATGTACAGCTGGGCGCATCCGGTCGAGGATGCGCTGGAAGGCATCACCCACAGCATCTGCACGTTGGAATTCGAAGACCAACGGCCGTTCTACGACTGGATCCTGGCCCGGCTGGCGGAGCTGGGCAAGCTGGCACGGCCGTTGCCGCATCAGTACGAGTTTTCGCGCCTGAACCTGAGCTATATCGTCACCAGTAAACGCAAGTTGCTGCAACTGGTGCGAGACGGCCATGTGGACGGCTGGGACGATCCGCGCATGCCGACGCTGTTTGGCATGCGCCGCCGCGGCTATACGGCGTCGGCCATACGGCTGTTCTGCGACCGCACGGCCGTCTCCAAATCGGATTCGCGTATCGACTACAGCCTGCTCGAGCAGGCCGTGCGCGACGACCTCGACCCGACGACGCCCCGCTCGGTGGCTGTGCTCGACCCGATCAAGCTGGTCATCACCAACTACCCCGAAGGCCAGAGCGAAAACTGCAAAGCGCCCATCAACCCGCACGACCCCGAGGCCGGCCACCGCGAATTTCCCTTCTCGCGCGAGCTCTGGATCGAGCGTGACGATTTCCGCGAAGAACCTCCCAAAAAGTACTTCCGCCTCTTCCCCGGCAATCAGGTCCGCCTGAAGTACGGTTACGTCGTGCGCTGCACGGGCTTTACCAAGGATGAGGCCGGCAACGTGGTCGAAGTCCAGGCCGAGTATCTGCCCGACACCAAGAGCGGCACCCCGGGCGCGGACAGCGTCAAGGTCAAAGGCAATATCACTTGGGTAAGTGCCGCGCACGCGGTGCCCGCCGAGGTGCGACTCTATGACCGCCTGTTCGCCGATCCGCACCCGGACGGTGGCGATAAAGACTTTCTGACCTGCCTGAATCCGAACTCCATTCACACCGTTCGCGGCTGGCTGGAGCCGGGCACCCGGACCGAGCCGGGTGCCACCTGGCAGTTCGAGCGGCTGGGTTACTTCACGGTCGACAGTCAGGACTCGCGTCCCGAGGCGCCGGTGCTCAACCGCATCGTCACGCTCAAGGATTCGTGGGGCACGTAAACGCCCTTGCCGCCCCTTCGCGCAGCGCCCCCGCCCTGGGGGCGTTGTCGCATCCGGACGCCAAGCGTCACAAAGGCCGGACAAACCCATTTCACCAGCGACTCAACAGGGTCAGCCGGGTTATCATGCCCGACACTCCTGACCGGTCTGCACCTGCTTGCAGGCCGACCGCAAGACACCCCCTCATGACTACCGAACCTCTCGCCCTGGATTTCAAAAGCGCCACGCTCTATGCCATCCGCGTGGTGCTGCATAGCGCCGACCTCGAACCGCTGCAAGAAGCTCTGGCTAGACGCATGGCAGACGCTGGCAGCTTCTTCGAGAACGAACCCGTGGTGATAGACGCCAGCCGTCTGACCGAGACAGTGGACTGGCCCGCGTTGGTGCAGGCGTTGGCCGCGCACAATCTGCCGCCGATCGGAGTGGTCGCCGAGGGCGCCAATCTGCACGCCGCACGCAAGGCCGGCCTGACGCCGGTAGAACTGTCGACTACCGCAGCGCGCGCCCCCCAGGTTGTTGACCCTGCCCCCCCCAACCACGTATCAACGCCGGTGCCCGCTGCACCGGAAGCCAGCCCGGCGGCCAAGCAACAGATCAGTGTCGCGCTCAGTGGCGACGCCCAAGCCGTGCCGACCCGGGCAGCGCGAGAGACCACCGCGGCGGCCAATCACACGCCGGCGGCACCGCAGTCGTCAACGGCCCTGGTCATTACCAAACCACTGCGCTCCGGTCAGCGCGTCTACGCCCGCCACACGGACCTCGTGGTCATCGGCATGGTCAGCCAGGGTGCCGAGGTCATTGCCGACGGCAATATTCATGTTTACGGGCCCTTGCGCGGCAAAGCTATGGCCGGCGCACGGGGCGACACGTCGGCGCGGATTTTCACCACGCATCTGGACGCAGAACTGCTGGCCGTAGCAGGCGTTTACCGCGTCGTAGAAGACCGCCTGGACCGCAACCTGCATAATCAACCTGCGCTCGTGCGGCTCAACGGCGATACTTTGCATATCGAGGCGCTCAAAGGTTAAGACCTGAGTGGCTCCCACACACTTGTAAGAAGCCATTAAGGGCTTTTTGCTTTACGATAACGCGATTTATACGAACATAAGGGTTTGATCGTCATGACACGTATTGTTGTGGTGACTTCCGGCAAAGGCGGGGTGGGCAAGACCACCACCAGCGCCAGCTTTTCATCGGGCCTCGCCATGCGCGGCCACAAGACCGCGGTCATCGACTTCGACGTCGGCCTGCGCAATCTCGACCTCATCATGGGATGCGAGCGGCGCGTCGTGTACGACTTCGTCAACGTGATTCAAGGCGAGGCCAGCCTCAAGCAAGCCCTCATCAAAGACAAGCACCTCGAAAACTTATTCGTCCTGCCCGCCTCGCAGACGCGCGACAAAGACGCGCTGACGCAGGAAGGCGTGGGTAAGGTCATCGAAGACCTCAAGGAAATGGGCTTCGACTACATCATCTGCGATTCACCTGCCGGCATCGAAACCGGTGCGCTGCTGGCGGCCTATTACGCCGACGACGCGCTCGTGGTGACCAACCCCGAAGTCTCGTCAGTGCGTGATTCCGACCGCATCCTCGGCATTCTGGCAGCCAAGTCGCGCCGCGCCGTCGAGGGCGACGAGCCAGTCAAGGAATACCTGCTGCTCACGCGCTACAACCCCAAGCGCGTCATCGACGGCGAAATGCTGTCCTTGGGCGATATCGAAGACATTCTGCGCATCAAGATGATCGGGGTGGTACCCGAATCGGAAGCGGTGCTGCAGGCGTCCAACCAGGGTCTGCCCGCCATCCACCTCAAGGACACCGATGTGTCCGAGGCGTACAAAGATGTGGTGGCCCGCTATCTGGGCGAAGAACGCTCGCTGCGCTTTACTGAGTATGAGAAGCCCGGCTTCCTGAAGCGCCTGTTCGGAGGAAAGTAAGCAATGTCCTTCCTGTCGTTTCTGCTCGGCCAGAAGAAAGCTTCGGCCAGCGTCGCCAAAGAACGGCTCCAGATCATCCTGGCGCATGAGCGCTCAGGCCGGGGCGACTCCCCCGACTACCTGCCGCAATTGCAGCAGGAACTGGTGGCCGTGATTTCCAAGTACGTCAAGATCAATCCCGACGATATCAAGGTCAACCTTGAGCGCCAGGACACCCTGGAAGTGCTCGAAGTCAAGATCGAAATGCCGCAGAGCGAAACACAGGCATCCGCCTGATCAAGAAACACCCGGGCTTGACCCGGGTGCACAAAAAAAGGTTCATCGCGGAATAGCGTGGAGCCGTGCTTGATTGCCGTTACGCTTGATCCTTGATTTTTCAAGGATCAAGGCCGGGATCATGCTGGACCGCAAGACGATCGAGAGGTTGGGTGGGTGGGAAGGTTATCGGGTGGAGCGGGTCGTGTGGCCTGAAGGTGAGAGCCGGACGGTCACGATTTACCTGAAGCCTTCAGCGCGAACGATGCACTGCGAGCACTGCGGCAACCGATGTCGGCAGGTGCATGAGACGACCACGCGCCGGGTGCGGGATCTGCCGCTAATGGCGCTGCGAGTGACGCTGGTAGTGCCGCGTCGGCGGGTCTGGTGCGAGCAGTGCGGTGGACCGCATCTGGAGAGGCTGAGCTGGCTGGGCCGTTACCAGCGAGTGACCGACCGGCTGGCCGAGGCGGTCAGCCAGTTGCTTGAGTCCAGCAACATTCTGGCCGTGGCGCGCTTCTTCCAACTGGGTTGGCACACGGTCAAGGCGCTGGACAAGGCCCTGCTGCGACGGGCGATCCAAGAGCCGGACTGGAGCCAGATCCACTACCTAGCGATGGACGAGTTCGCTCTACACAAGGGCCATCGTTATGCCACGGTCGTTGTCGATCCGATCCGCCGTCAGGTGCTATGGATCGGTGATGGCCGCTCGCGCGAGACGGCCAGAGCCTTCTTCGAACAACTGCCAACTGGGGTTGCCCAGCAGATCCGGGCCGTAGCGATCGACATGACGACGGCCTATGAGCTGGAGATCCAGGCCAACTGCCCCAACGCCGAGATCGTCTACGACCTGTTCCACGTCGTGGCCAAGTACGGCCGTGAAGTGATAGACCGGGTGCGTGTAGACCAAGCGAACCAGTTGCGGCACGACAAGCCGGCCCGCCGGGTGATCAAGTCCAGTCGCTGGCTACTGCTGCGCAATCGCAAAAACCTCGATCCGTGCCAATCGGTAAAGTTGGACGAGTTGCTCCAGGCCAACCAGCCCTTGCTCACCGCTTATCTGATGCGCGATGAGCTCAAACAGCTGTGGTTCTACCAACACCCCGGCTACGCCCGCCAGGCATGGGATCACTGGCTGCAACAGGCTCGGGGCAGCGGCATCGCCGCCTTGGCTCACTTCGCGCTCAAGCTAAAAGCCTATCTGCACGGGATTCTGTCTCGCTGTCGCCACCGGCTCAACACCAGCATCGTCGAGGGCATCAACAACACCATCAAAGTCATCAAGCGCCGCTCCTACGGCTACCGCGATCAGGAGTACTTCTTCCTCAAGATCCGGTCTGCATTCCCCGGTATTCCTCGATGAACCCAAAAAAAGCCCTGCGCATGCCGCGCAGGGCTTTTTTTGTATGGGGGTTTATTTGCCGACCTGATCCCCGATCACGCCGCCAATTGCCGCGCCGCCCACCGTGCCGAGAATCCCGCCATTGGTGATCACCGCGCCGGCTACACCACCCAGGGCAGCACCACCAACCGTGCTCTTTTGACGATGACTCATGCCGTCCCAGGACGAGCAGCCGGCCATCGAGGCCGCCAACGCAACGGCCAGACATGCTTTGGAAATCGTTTTCGTCTTCATAGGGTTCTCCTGTTCTTGTGCCCGGGGTCGCACACCAGCAGCAGGTCTGACTACCTACGCGCTCCGTGCGCGCTCCTGAAAATTACCTGATCAGGATGACAAAAAACGGGCCTGAATGCTGTGAGGTTTACCCATTTTGCGTATCAAGAAATTAAAATTTCTTGCAAGTTGGGCAAAATATAACGGCCCATCCCTCTATTTGACCAGCCGTAACACGTCCCGAAAGCGAGGGTGTTCACACGTCTGCATCCACTCGAAGATAGCCATCTCGCTGGTGACGATGTCTGCCCCGGCCGCCCGCGCGCGCCGCAGCGCGGCATGATGGTCGGAGGCTTTGCGCGACCCGACGGCATCGGCCACGACAACGGCGCGCCAGCCTTGGGCAAGCAGGCCCAGCGCCGTCTGCAGCACACAAATATGCGCTTCGCAACCGGTCAGCAGGACCGTTTTTCGGGCTGGCGGCAGCCAGGCTTCGAAGCCTGGCTCACGCATGGCGGAAAAATGCATTTTCTGGAAGGTCGATTGCACCTGCTCGTTCAGGGGTGCCAGCGTACCTCCCAGCATGGGGCGGTGATGCTCGGTCGCCACGACAGGCACGTCAAGCAAGCGCGCCGCGCGCGCCAGTTTATCGGCCGTGCCCACCACATCCTGGCCCCGGTCGATGACCGGCATGAGGCGCTCCTGCATGTCGACGACTAGCAGGATCGATTGATCGGCGCTCAAGAGCATGACAAGTCTCCGCAAGGAGGAAGGCCCGCAGGCCTTCCCTTCAGGCTTATTTATTTCAACGCTTTATAGCGCAGGCGCTTGGGCTTGGCGCCCTCATCGCCCAGACGGCGTTTTTTGTCGGCTTCATACTCTTGGTAGTTGCCGTCAAAGAAGACCACTTGCGAATCGCCCTCGAAGGCAAGGATATGCGTCGCGATGCGATCCAGGAACCAGCGGTCATGGCTGATGACCATCACACTACCGGGAAACTCCAGCAAAGCATCTTCGAGCGCGCGCAAGGTTTCCACGTCCAGGTCATTGGACGGTTCGTCCAGCAGCAACACGTTGCCGCCCGCGATCAGGGTTTTGGCCAGATGCAGTCGTCCGCGCTCACCGCCCGACAACTGACCGACGATCTTATTCTGGTCACCGCCCTTGAAATTGAAACGTCCAAGATAGGCGCGCGACGGCATTTCGAACTTGCCCACGGTGAGGATGTCTGCGCCATCAGCCACCGCATCGAACACCGTCTTGACCGCATCCAGCGAATCGCGCGACTGGTCGACGTAGGCCAGCTTGACCGTCTGGCCACGTTTGATTTCGCCCGAATCAGGCTGTTCACGGCCGGCAAGCATGCGAAACAGCGTCGACTTACCCGCCCCGTTGGGGCCAATGATGCCGACAATCGCGCCGGGCGGCACCTTGAAACTCAAGTCGTCGAACAGCAGCCGATCACCATAGGCTTTGCTGACGTGATCGAACTCGATGGCCTCATTGCCCAGACGATCGCCCACAGGAATGAAGATTTCCTGGGTTTCGTTGCGCTTCTGGTACTCGTAAGAGGACAGCTCCTCGAAACGGGCAATACGGGCCTTGGCTTTCGCCTGACGGCCCTTGGGATTCTGGCGTACCCATTCCAGTTCTTTCTTGATGGTCTTCTGGCGGGCGGACTCGCTGGCCTCTTCCTGCTTCAAGCGCGCTTCTTTCTGCTCGAGCCAGGAGCTGTAGTTGCCCTTCCAGGGAATACCGTGCCCGCGGTCCAGCTCGAGTATCCACTCTGCGGCGTTATCCAGGAAGTAACGATCGTGGGTAACGGCCACCACGGTGCCTGGGAATTTATGCAGGAACTGCTCCAGCCACTCGACACTCTCTGCGTCCAGGTGATTGGTCGGCTCATCGAGCAGCAACATATCGGGCTTGGACAGCAGCAACCGGCACAGCGCCACGCGCCGCTTTTCACCGCCCGACAGATTGCCTACGGTGGCATCCCAGGGCGGCAGGCGCAGCGCATCGGCGGCAATCTCCATCTGGTGCTCGATGTCGTCGGCGCCATTGGAGGCAGCCGCCGCGATTACGGCCTCGAGTTCGGCCTGTTCGGCTGCCAGGGCGTCGAAATCGGCGTCAGGTTCGGCGTAGGCGCTATACACCTCGTCGAGTCGCTTTTTGGCGTTGAAGACGGCGCCCAGCCCTTCTTCCACCGATTCGCGCACCGTATGCTCGGGGTTGAGTTGCGGCTCTTGCGGCAAGTAGCCGATATTCAAGCCCGGCATGGGAATGGCTTCGCCTTCGATCTCCTTGTCCACGCCGGCCATGATTTTCAGCAGCGTCGATTTGCCCGAGCCATTCAGGCCCAGTACCCCGATCTTGGCGCCGGGGAAAAATGACAGGGAAATGTCGCGCAGGATCTGTCGCTTGGGCGGCACGATCTTGCCAACGCGATTCATGGTGTAGACGTATTGGGCCATGGACTCGGTAAGAAGGATGCGAATGAATACCGGATTGTAGGCGGTAACTGCCCAAGCCGGCACGATGGCCCTGCTGGTGCGACGGTAACGCCCGGTTTCTCAGGACGACACCGCAGTGGCGGGCCGACGGCGCAAACGCACCTGGGCCAGGCTCACGCCGATCAGGGCCAGCAGGCCTCCGACGATGTGGTAGCTGTGCGGCCGCTCTCCCAGGACAAGCGCGGCGATTGCCACGGTAGCAACCGGCATGAGGTTGAGAAAAATGCTTGCCCGATTGGGCCCCAGATAGCGCACGCCCTGCATCCAAAGAAACGGCGCGAACAGGGACGGGAAAATCGCCGCATACAGCACCAGAGGCAGGTTCTGTCCATTGAGTGGCGAGGGCGACGCCAGCAGGAAAAAAGGCAGTTGAAAGACCACGACGAAGGCAGCCTGCATGAATAGCGACTGCCATACGCCAATCTGCAAATGCCAACGCCGCAGCAGCACGCCGTAGAGGGCATATGACAGGGCGGCCAAGGCCATCAAGCCGTCGCCGAGGCTGCCACCGATCGCCAGAAGCCGGGTCGGATGGCCTTCGCCCATCAGGATGCCCAGGCCAAACAGCGCCACCAGCGCCCCGACCACGGCCATGAGGCTTGGCGCTTCACGCAGCAGCAGCGCGCCGACCACGATGGTCATCAGCGGTACGGTCGAGGTGATGATGCCCATATTGGTGGCCGTGGTGCTGGCTGCCGCCACGTACGACAGCCCCTGAAAGACGGCCATGCCCAGCGCCCCTAACACGGCCAGGCGCCACAGCACCGCCCGTATCTGCGCCCATTGCCGCACAACGCCGGGCAAGGCGAAAGGAGCCAACAGCACGAGTGCAATGAGCCAGCGGTAAAAACTGATGGCGGCCGGTGAAATGACACTGACCGCCATTTTGGTTACCACCATATTGACGGACCAGATGAGCGCGGCCAGCAAGGGCAACACCATATAACGGGCTGAAGCGGACGACATAAACGACGAAGACAGGGGAAACCCCAGGATAGTAGCGCGCAGCGGTCGTCGTCGTTGCCACACCCCTGTCAAGCGCGCGGGAAAGCGCGACAATACGGTTTTCGCAACTCACTGTCAGGTATCTCATGTCCGCCTCCGCCAAACCGCCCGCCGCGCTTGCACGATTCAGCGAGCCCGAACTCGAGATGCTGGCCAAAACCGCTGACGCCTTGAGCGCCTATCTCGGCCAGCCGGTACTGGCCGAGGTCGCCGAAAGCGAGGAAGGCACCGAATGGGCTGCCTTCGGCGTAGCACTGGACGCCCAGGCCACGCAAGAGGATGACCGTCCTCACATGCAAATGGGTGGCCCCGGCGCCCGGATTCTGGGCGGACGCGGAGGCCTGCCCGATACGGCTGCGCAAACCTACGATTGCCTCTATTTATGGGCCATCCAGATCTCGATGACCGAAGGCGAACGCTTCATCAAACTGGATCAGGAAGGGGAAGAGTGCGCGTGGTCTGACGTCTTGTCCGACGTGCTGCCTTTCGACCTCAGCGAAAACGCCGAAGACATCCTGGACGAAGACGAGGCCGACGACGACGAGGATGATGATCACGCCCATCGAGATCACGGCAGGCACGACCATCGGCATTGACTGCCCGCGCACCCGCGCTAGTCCAACCGCCCCTCCTGGACGGCATGGCAGGCCACGATGACGCCGGCGCCAGCCGGCAAGGCCTGCGGCGCCTCGCTTTTGCAACGCGCATCGGCATGAGGGCAACGAGGATGAAACGTGCAGCCTGGTGGCGGATTCAGCGGGTTGGGCACCTCGCCTGCGACGGCGGTGCGCGGTTCTCCTGTACCGTCGAGGTCCGGAATCGCTTCCAGCAACATCCGCGTATAGGGATGCCGTGGCTTCTGAAACAGCGCATCGCGACTGGCCACTTCGACGATACGCCCCAGATACATCACCCCCACCCGGTCTGCCACATGATGGACTACCGCCAGGTTATGTGAAATAAACAGATAGGTCAGGCCCAGTTCCCGTTGCAGGTCTTTCATCAGATTGAGCACCTGCGCCTGAACCGACACATCCAACGCAGAGGTTGGCTCGTCACAAACCAGAAACTCAGGCCGCACGGCCAACGCTCGCGCAATCGAGATGCGCTGGCGCTGACCACCGGAGAATTGATGGGGATAACGGCTGCCATCGGCCGGATCCAGACCGACCTGGTCGAGCAGCTCGGCCACGCGCTGCTCGCGCTCGGCAGGCGTCATCGTCGTGTGAGTCAGCAAGGGCTCGGCGATGATCCGGCCCACGCGCCAGCGCGGGTTGAGGCTGGCATAGGGGTCCTGGAAGATCATCTGCAGCCGGCTGCGCAACCTCCGGCCGCCGCGCCCCTGCATGCTGGAAAGCGGCTGGCCGTCAAAGGTGATGCTGCCGCGGGTGAGTTCATACAAGCCGACCAGCATGCGCGCCACCGTGGACTTTCCGCACCCTGACTCGCCCACCAAGGCCAAGGTCTCGCCACGCGCAATTTCGAACGACACCCCATCGACCGCTCGCAGCATGAGGCGGGGCTTGCGTGCCAGCTTGCGCTCCAACCAGGGTGCCGATACATCGAACCAGCGCGCGGCATCGTTGACTTTCACCAAAGCGCCACTCATGCCCGGCCCTCCTGCTCCAACAGCCAACAGGCTGCGCGCGAGGCCCCTGCGGCCACCAGTTCCGGCCGGTCGCGGCCACAGCGCTCGACACGCCGAGCGCAGCGCGGATTGAACGCACAGCCAGGCGGGATGGCGTTGAGGCGAGGCATGCTGCCATCGATCTGAACCAGGCGCCCCGCCCCGCCATGCAGTTTGGGGATGGAACCCATCAGGCCAGCGGTATAGGGATGTTGAGGCCGATGGATGACATCGGCCACAGGCCCGATCTCGGCCAGCCGTCCCGCGTACATCACGGCCACGCGATCCGCGGTCTCCGCGATCACGCCCATATCATGGGTGATCAACATGACGGCAGTGCCCTGTTCGCGGCAAAGCTTCTTCAAGAGCTCGATGATCTGCGCCTGAATCGAGACATCCAACGCGGTGGTGGGTTCATCGGCCACCACCAACTTGGGCTCGGCGGCCAGCGCCAGTGCAATCACGACCCGTTGACGCATGCCCCCGGAAAACTGGTGCGGATAGTGGTCGATGCGCTCGCGGGCGGCAGGAATGCCCGTGGCCGCCAGCAACTCGACAGCTCGCTCGCGCGCCTGCCGTGCCGTCAGCGGCAGATGCGTGACGATGGTCTCGACCAACTGCCGGCCTACGGTATAGAGAGGGTTCAACGACGTCAGCGGATCCTGGAACACCGCCCCGATCTCTCTGCCTCGCACGCGGCGCATCTGCTCGTCGGGCAAGTTGTCGATACGTCTGCCTTCGAGCAGGATCTCGCCCGCGCTGATGCGCCCGGGCGGTTCGAGCAAGCCGATGATGGCCGCGCCCGTCAAGGACTTGCCCGCGCCCGACTCTCCTACCACGCCCAAGACCTCGCCCGCAGCGATGGAAAACGAAACGTCGTCCAGCGCCTTGAGTACCCCGCGCCGGTTGGGAAACTCCACCGACAGATGCTGGACTCGCAACAATGCACTCATGATTGCCTCAGTTGAGCCGCGGATTGAGCGCATCGCGCAGCCAATCGCCCACCAGGTTTACAGACAGCACCAGCAACACCAACGCGGCACCTGGAAAGATGGTGATCCACCACTCTCCCGAGAAGAGAAAATCGTTGCCTATGCGTATCAGCGTGCCCAGGGAAGGAGCGGTCGGTGGCACGCCAACGCCGAGAAACGACAGCGTGGCCTCGGTGATGATGGCCGTAGCCAGATGCACGGTGGCCAGCACCAGAACTGGCCCGGTGACATTGGGCAGGACGTGGCGGAACATGATCACCAGCGAGGGCACGCCAATGACTCTTGCCGCCTGTACGTACTCACGGTTCTTCTCCACCAAAGTGGAGCCCCGCACCGTGCGAGCATACTGAGGCCAGCCCGCCAATGCGATGGCGCCGACCAACACCGGAAAGGCGATGATCTCGTGCATGTCGCGCGGTACCACCGCGCGCGCCACCCCATCTATCAGGAGCGCGATAAGAATGGCCGGAAACGACAGTTGCACATCCGCTACCCGCATGATGAACGCATCGATTCGCCCGCCCGCATAACCCGAAATCAGGCCCAGCACCACGCCTATCAGCATGGACAGCGCCACCGATGCCACACCGATGAGCAGCGACACCCGGGTGCCGTACAGAATGGCCGAGTACAGATCGCGGCCCTGGCTGTCCGTGCCCAGCAGGTACTTGCCCTGTCCATTACCGTCCCAGGCCGGCGGCAACAGTGCGTCGAGCAACTCCACGGAAACCAGATCGAAAGGGTTGTGAGGCGCGACCCAACCCGCCCCAAAAGCCCCCACCAGCATCAATACCAGCACGAGCGTGGCGCACATGGCCACGGGGGCATGGCGCCACGACCAGCACAAGTCGCTGTCCCACCAGCGCTTTAACGTCGTCCGCATCAATGCCCCCCCGCCTGGCGCGACAATCCGGCGCGCAGCCGCGGATCCACCACGAAGTACAACAGATCCACAACCAGATTGATGAGAACGAAGATCAACACGATAAGGCAGAGGTAGGCTGCCATGACGGGAATGTCAGCAAATTGCACCGCCTGAATGAAAAGCAAACCCATTCCCGGCCACTGGAAGACCGTTTCGGTCACGATCGCAAACGCGATGATGCCCCCCAGTTGCAGACCCGTGATGGTAATGACCGGCACCATGGTGTTCTTCAGCGCATGCCCGAAGTGGATAGCCCGGCGCGTCAAGCCCCTGGCCCGCGCGAACTTAATGTAATCGGCGCGCAACACCTCCAGCATCTCGGAGCGCACCAGCCGCAGCACCAGCGTCATCTGAAACAGCGACAGCGTAATCGCCGGCAGAATCAGGTGCTTCCAGCCACTGGCGGTCAGCAGGCCCGTCGACCACCATCCCAGTTTGACGGTATCTCCTCGCCCATAACTGGGTAACCAGCCCAGGTGCACGGAGAACACGAGTATCAGCAGAATGCCGATCAGGAAGGTGGGCAGCGACACGCCAAGCAGGGAGCCGGCCAGCACAAGCTGGGCCAGCCAGCCCTTGCGACGCAACGCGGTATAAACACCCAGCGGCAGGCCGATCACCAAGGCCAGACAAGCGGCGACAATGGACAACTCCAACGTGGCCGGAAGGCGGCTTTTGATCAAGCTGGAGACGGGCTCGCTTTGCCGCAAGGAAATACCAAAGTCGCCTTGCACGGCATTGCCGATGAAACGCGCAAACTGCAAAGGGGCAGGATCATCCAGACCCAACCTGTGGCGCAGCTCGCTGCGCTCGGCCGCCGTGGCGTCCTGGCCCAACATGATGGTCACCGGATCGCCCACGTACTGAAACAGTAGGAAGGCCAGCAAGGCAACGGCAACCATCACCACGGCTGCCTGCACGAGCCGTCGAAGTATGAATGCAAACATGGCAGCTCACTGCAAGGCGCGGCAGCTCGCAGGCAAGCCGCCGCGCATCAATCGATGCCGATCAGTCGACCTTTACCCAGTCGGCTACCAGACGATTGTCGGCGCGATGGATCACGCTGACATTCTTGCGCATCGCCCAGGGAATGACCTGGTCATGCAGCGGGATATGGCCAAACTCTTTGGCGTGTATTTCCAGCGCCTTATGAATATACGCATCCCGTTTGGCCGCATCGGTTTCGGTCTTGACGCGGTCAATGATCGCGTCGACATCTTTGTTGCTGTAGTTGCCGATGTTGTACATCCCGTCGGCACCCTCTCCTTTACTGTGGATGAGGTTTTGCAAGGTATACATGGCATCGAACGTGGGCACCCCCCAGCCAAACAGATAGACGCTGGTGTCGTTGCTCTGAACCTTGGGGAAATAGGTCGCGCGCGGCATGGCGTTTAACGCGGCTTTCACGCCCACCTTGGCCCACATCCCCACGATCGCTTGGCAAATGGCCTCATCGTTGATGTAGCGGTTGTTCGGACAGTCCAGCGTGAAGTTCAAGGTGCCGTCGTAGCCCGCCTCCTTGAGCAGAGCGCGGGCCTTCTCCGGGTCGTAGGGCACGCGCTTGTGCAGGTCCTCGGTCCAGCCATGCACCTGCGGCGCGATCATGGTACCGGTGGGTGCTGACAGGCCACGCATCACTGCCCGCTTGATGGCGTCGGCATCGATGGCGCGGTAAAGCGCCTCGCGCACCCGCGCGTCCTGGAAGGGATTCTTGCCCTTGATGCTGGAGTACAGCAGCTCTGGCCGCTTCTGGTCATAGCCGATGTAGATGGTGCGATATTCGTTGCCCTCGACCACCTTGGCCTGCTGACGCAGGCGGTCCAGATCCTGCGCGGCCGGGTCGAGCACAAAGTCGATCTCACCGGAAAGCAGCGCCGCGGTGCGTGTGGCGTTCTGCTTGATGGGAGTGAACACCACTTCCGTCACATTGCCGACCTTGTCTTTCTTGTTCCACCAGTCCGGATTCTCCTCGAAGGTGGTGCGTACATCGACTTCGCGCGATTTCAGCTTGTAGGGACCTGTGCCGTTGGTATTGCGCGCGGCGAAGGTCTCTTCCTTGTTGACGAAATCCTGAGGCTTGGCGACGTTGTGCTTCTCCGACCAGGCCCGATTCATGATGAAGACGTTGGGCAACTGCCGCAACAGCACCGGATTCGGTGCGGTCGTCTCGATCTCGATGGTGTGATCATCGACCTTGCGTGCTTCCTTGATGCCGGTCGTATAGGCCTTGTAATTGGATGTGGGAGCCATGGCGCGATGGATCGAGAATACGGCATCATCGGCCGTAAACGGCGCACCATCATGGAACTTGACGCCCTCGCGCAGTTTGAAGCGATACAACGTCGGAGAGACTTGCTCCCACGAAGTCGCCAGGCGCGGCACGACCTTGAAATCCTTGTCGTAATCCACCAGCGGCTCATAGACATAGCTATTGGCAGCGATGGTCATGCCTTCGTTCTGGGAGTGAGGATCGAAGGTAAGGATGTCGCCTTGAGCGGCCCAGCGCAAGGTTTTCGCTTGCGAGGCAAAAGGCATGGCAACAGCGGCGGCGATGGCCAACGCGATCAGGGTGCGGCGCATAAGAACTCCTGACATTATTCTGAATGATCGGCGGATATTGCCGTAGCGCCGAATGCCGCGTCAATTAAGGGTTTGCGCGCCTAGGCAATGCAGTATCCCCGAACAACCCGGCAGGCATCACCATAAGCATATGGAGCAGGGAAATATCGTGTCAGACCGGACCACGCTCGGTGTCAGGAGCGTGCACGATCACGCAGGTACAACAGATATCCCAGCGGCCACATGAGCCAGGCAAGCAGGCGGCCCACCGGATGGGTGAGACGGTAGGTGCCGGCAGCGGTCTGCCGGGCAGCGTGTTTCAGCAGCAACCGAAACCGCGTATAGCGCGCCGCAGCCATCAAAAATCCCTTGGGCCGAAAGCGAAACTGCGCGGTGTGGTGCTGCAACATGTCCCAGGCCAGAAGGTAAAGACCCTGCGCATTGCCCCCTGCAGAAACCTGTCCCTGACTCAGGCTATCGGCCGAGTCGTGATAAATGCGCACCACGCGATTGATGAAGCGGCTGCGATAACCGGCCCTGGCGATGGCCCACCAGACAAGGCTTTCCGGGACAAAACCGGGGACGTCTTGCGGAAACGGGAATTGCCTCAGGACGTCCGTGCGCATGCAGCCGAACTTCTCGCCCTGGACGCGGTATCGAAAATACATCTCGACGGCATTGCTATCCAAGACATCCGAAGGGAAACGATCTCCGACGATGCGGCCATCGGGGCGCGCACACAAGCCCGTGACGGCCACGAAACCAGCACGCTCGCCGGCCGGGATATCGCGCCATGCCTGGTCGAGTATGGCCAGCGCATCGGGCGTCATTTCGTCATCGCTATCCAACGCCACGATGAGTTCACCGTGCGCCTGCTTTACGCCCTGATTGAAAGCGGTTTTCTTGTGCTGGTTGTTTTGCCATACATAACGAATCGGAAACGCGCTGCGTGCCTGCCACTGGCCGACGATCTCCTCGGTATTGTCGGTAGAACCGTCGTCGACGATGAGCCACTCGAAGTCGCGCAAGGTTTGGCCGACCAGAGACTGGTAGACACGATGCAGCATGGCCGCCCTGTTGTAGGTCGGCGTCAGGACGGTGAAGCGGTAAGCAGGTTTATCCATGCGTTTGCGGGCTGTTGCTCAACTAAGCCGCGATCTGTCTGCAATGCCTTCAATGTGGCAGTTTAGGAAAGAAAACACGGCAAATTTGTGCCAATACAAGCCCAATTGAAATTCAATATATCAACATATTGCTGTGGACCACGGATTCTGCGCGGTACACTTTGCCCTCGCGGACACCTGCAAGCGCCCACTCTATGGAACCGAATACCGTCCAGCTCAACGACATCGCGCTATTCGTCGAAGTCGCCAAGCGCAAAAGCTTCAGCCTGGCGGCCCGGGCACTGCACATACCGACGTCGACGCTGTCGCGCCGCATCGGCCAGCTCGAGCGCGCCATCGGGCTACGACTGATCAACCGCAATACGCGGAGGTTGGAACTCACCGACTCCGGGTCCACATATCTGCGCCGTTGCCAAGGCCTCATCGACGAGGCCCGCCTGGCACAGGAACAGTTGCTGTCGCTGTCGAGCAAGCCCAAGGGTCGATTGAGTATCTCGATGCCGTACAGCCTGGCGATCTGGCTGCTGCCGACTTCGCTGCGCGCCTTCATGGACGCCTATCCCGATCTGGAGTGCGAGTTCGATCTCAGCATGAAATCCACCGCAGACTCGCAAGGCGAGCCTTTCGACATCGTGCTGCGCTTTGGCCGTGCGGGCAGTGACTTTCAGGACGACAACGCGGTCGTCGTCGATGAGATCATCCGTCTGGACAACTATCTCTACGCCTCGGACGAGTATCTCGAGCAGCACGGCGAGCCGCAATCACCGGCCGACCTGATCCATCACCAGTGCCTGCGTACCGCCATCGACGACGCTCATTCGTTCTGGCTGCTGACTCATGGAAAGCAGACCGAACGCATCGAAATCAGCGGCCATCTCGCAGGTAACAACATCAGTGTCATGGGCACGTTTGCCGGACTGGGCCTGGGCATTACCCGGCTTCCCTCCTGCCAGGCATTGGACCCCATTATCGAACGGCACTCGCTGCGCCGCATTCTGCCGCAATGGCAGGTCCAGCCCATCTCCATATACGGCCATTTTCCGCAGCAGATTCTGCCCGCAAAGACACGGGCGTTCATGGACTTCATCCAGCCGCAACTGGGGCCCGCGGACACCCTGCCGGTGCAAACGCAACAGAAACCTCCCGCCGATGAGATGGACATCGACGGCTCCGCGCAGGCTGGTGTGATGCCCTCAGGCTCTAAGCGTCGCAACCGCGCCCACACGCCCGACTCCTCCTCCCACTGAGGCGGGCAGGCCCGCGCACGGCCGCCTCAACGCTTTTTCCGCAGATGCGGCAGCGTGTAGGCCTGATCACGGTAAACGCGTTGTGGCCACAGTGCATGAGCGAGCGTTTTGCGCAGCGCGCCCGCATCGGCAGGCACGATGGGCAAATAATCATCGCCGCCTTGATAGAGGTACTGGGAGCCCGGTTTGCCAGGTTCGAGAATGGTCAACGTCTGCTCCTGCAGCAACCCATAAACATCTCCGTACTGCATCACGGCGCGCCCACCGGCGGCCGGGTCGGTGAGATCGGCACCTATCATGGGGTGTTCGCCCTCGATGCCCAGCAGCGACAGCAGCGTAACCGGAAAGTCGATCTGGCTGACCACGCGCTCATCGATACGTGGGTGCACGGGACCGCCCAGGATCAGCGCCGGGATATGGAAATGCCGCAAGGGAATGCGCTGCTTGCCGCCGACGCGCACGTCGTGGTCGGCGGTCACGAGAAACACCGTGTCGTCCCAGTAGGCCGACTGTCTGGCCCGATCGAAAAATTGCCCGATGGCCCAATCGGCATACCGCACCGTGTTGCCCACGGTTGCCGGCTCGCCCACGGGGGTGATACGGCCGGCGGGGTACTCCCAAGGCGAATGATTGCTGACGCTAAACGCCAGAATGAAGCAAGGCTCATCGCCCGCCTGC
Source organism: Bordetella holmesii (assembly GCF_020735985.1). Taxonomy (NCBI): domain Bacteria; kingdom Pseudomonadati; phylum Pseudomonadota; class Betaproteobacteria; order Burkholderiales; family Alcaligenaceae; genus Bordetella; species Bordetella holmesii. Next base: position 774,387 of record NZ_CP085973.1, on the reverse strand, counting down.
TCCAGCACGTCATGCACGCGGTTGAACATATCCTCATCACTGGCGCCCCAAGTACCGACGAAAGCCGGATTATTGAAGGTCTTCAGGTCATAGAGTTCGGTGAATCCATTGCCCAGAAAAAACGCCTTCATGTTGTCGAAGTGGGCTTCGCCCCCATAGACAAAACAATTGCGATAACCCTGCTGCCCCAACAACTGGGCCAGGGTAAAGAACCGAGATTGCGCGCCCGGCAGACGCAAGGCGGCTTGTGACAAAGATGGCGGAAAGCCCGCCGACAGCGCCTCCAGCCCGCGCACCGAGCGGGTTCCGGTGGCGTAGGCATGCTTGAACATCCAGGCCAGTGGCGCAAGCCGATCCAGCTCGGGCGTGCAACCACTGCCGCCCAGATGGCCGACAAACAGCGCCCCCAGGCCCTCTTCAACAATTAAGACGAGATGACGCTTGCGGCCAGGCCGTTGGGCAGGCACCTGCCGGTGCAATGTAGGAATGGCCGGATCCGAGGGCGCACCTTCGATACGCGAAGCCGCGCGCACGATGGCCTGGATGTCGGCATCATCCATGTCGCCATAGGCGCGGCTGGCTGACGCCTCATTCTTGAGCGAATAGACGCTGAACATCACGTTATAGAGTGAGTTCAGCGCCAGGGCATTGACCAGCCCGTCGCCACAAAAGGCAACGGTGGATGGATTGATGGGCCGATGCTTGAGGGTGCCGCGAATCGCCAGAACGCAAAGCGCGATGCCGGCCAGGGTCAGCAACGGCCGCAGCCACCAGGCCAGTACGGGGTCGGTAAACAGCCACGGTTGACTGAAAAGCCGCCAGCCCAGCCCAGCCAAAGCCGCCAGCAGCGCCACCCCCAGAAACAGCGCCAACCGGTACTCTTTGAAGAGCATCGAGAAGACCTCACGGGGATACTTCAGATAGATGACGTAGAGCTGATTCGGGCGCGTGTCATATTCGATGACGTACTGCGGCGTAGAGCACTCCAGCAGACATATCAGCGACCATGCCGTGACCAGCCAGACGCCATTGACGGCGATGGCAGCGGACCATTGCCCCAGCCATGGCGCCAACGCCAGCGGCAATGCAACCATGATGCCTATCAAATGGGCATCGATGCGCAGCCCGCCCAGCAGGATGCGCATCGGGTGGCCGGCCTCGGCCACGCGCTTACGCTGCCAGAGCATGAGAGCGAGCCGACTCAGCGTCAGCAAGATGAAGGCCGAGACGATAAAGACCAAAATCTGTGAGTACATTCGCTGCTACCTGGATCCCGGGCGCGGGCTCGCGCCAAACCCGGAACATAGAAGAAAAGCCGTCAAGTTTCCATGAGCGGCATGACTATCGGTTGGCGGCCGCCAACCACCATCGCGCAACATTATCGCCAGTGACTCACTCGACCGCCGCGCGCGTGCGATATCTGAGCGCACCGAATTGTTTCACGGGTCCGGCATGGGCTCAACGACTGCGGGCTGGTCAGCCACCCGCGGCCGGACCGATGTTCAGCGTCTGGCCTACCCAGAGCGTGGCCGCGTCCATCATACGACCTGCATAGGAGGCCGGCGCGACCTCTTCGCTGGCCAACAAGGGCGCCTGTCCCACCACCTGCCCGTCAAGCAGCCAGCGTACCTCGCCAATCTGCTGACCGGCCTGCACCGGCGCGCGAAGCGGCGTATTAAGAACCACCTGACGCTCTGGCGTGCGCCCCGTGGGTACCGCAAGGTAGGGTGCATGCCGCGGAGCATAGCTGACCTCATCGCTTGCCCCCATCCACACGCGAGCGCTCGCGGGGGAACCCCAGGCCGGGGCCAGATCGTAGGCCTGATAGCCCCAATCGAGCAACGTCTGCCCAGCCTGAGTACGGCTTTTATCCGAATCGGTACCCGTGACGACCGCGATCAGGCGCCGCGTCACGCCCTGCTCGGAACGGCTGGCGGTCGCAATGAGGCAATAGCCGGCTGCGCCCGTATGGCCCGTCTTGATGCCGTCCACACTGCTGTCCTGCCAAAGAAGGCGGTTGCGATTGCGCTGACGGATCCCCCCGTACTCGAACTCGCGCTGAGCATCGAACCTCGTCGCCCACTGGGGAAAATCGGCCACGTAACGCTGAGCCAGCCTGCCCAGATCACGCGCAGTGGAGTAGGTCTGGGGATCGGGCAGCCCGGCCGGACTGGCAAAACGCGTATGGGCCAGGCCGAGTTCGGCTGCCCGCCGGTTCATGCGGGCCACAAAGGCCTCCACCGACCCCGCGCTGGCTTCGGCCAGAGCGACTGCCGCGTCGTTGCCGGACTGCACCATCAGCCCGGTCAGCAGCGCTTGCACACTCACCTGCTGGCCGGGCTCCAGAAACATGCGTGAGCTGCCCGCAGGCACGCGCCAGGCGCGCGTCGAAATGCGCACTTTCTGATCCAGAGACAGACGTGCGGCCGCCAGATCCTCGTATATCAGGTACGCCGTCATGATCTTGGTCAGCGAGGCCGGCTCTATACGCATGTCGGCCTGGCTCGAGGCCAGCTCCTGCCCGGTGGTGACGTCCAGCAGCAGCCAGGCGCGAGCATCGACAGCGGGCGCCGTGGCGGCCTGAGCGTCAACGATCAGAGCAAACAAGGCAATGCCAAGGAGGTGGTTAGGTTTCATACAGCTTAGTTGCGCCATGAGTGCGCGTTGAGTTTCGACGCTGAAAAGCGAATCGTGGGAAACAAGGCCTGCGGTTCGATACCTTGCAGCCGGCCGGAGTTCCCGTACCGATCGACTCGGGAAAGGCGTCAAGCCCGTTGACGACCCGCAGCGACTCTGACATAGACCAGCTCGGCGGCCAGCTCGACCAAGGTCTGGGTAAGGATGAAGGCCGGCACTAAAGGCTGCGCCCCGGGGATCGCCAACCCGATGGGTAAAACCACCAGTGAGTTGCGGGTGGCCGCGCTGAATGCGACGGCCCGACGCTGAGGGCGAGGCAGATGATAAGCCACCATCCACCCCAATGCAGGCGCCAACACGGCGAAAGCCAGGTAAACAGGGGCCGCGGCCCGGATGACGTCCAGCCCCACCCCGGGCGAGATGGCAGCAACCACGACAGCCAGCGCCACCGCCGTCGCCGGCACCGGCAAAACCCCCAGCGCACGGCGCACCTTCGGATGCGAGCCGGCGCGCGCCATCCATGCCTGACACAATGCGGCCAGAACCAGAGGAGCGACGATCAACCGAAAAAAGGCCGATAAAAATGGCTCCCAAGGCAGCAACGGCGCCGCCTGCGCACCGATGAACACGCTCAGGTAAACCGGCAACAGCACCATTTGCGCCCCCAAAAGCAGCGGAGTAGCCGCCAGGAGTGCCCGTGCATCAGCCCGGCCGAGATGGGCAAAGGTCACGACATAATCGATGCAGGGAGCCAGCAAAACCATCAGCATGGCCGACCGAATCAGCGGATCTGCCGGCATCCACGGCACCAGCCCGGCCACCAGCAACGGCACCGCGACGAAGTTCGCCAGCCCCAGCACCCCCAGAAAACGCAGATCCCGCAACGCGTGGCGTAGCTCGACCATGGGCACTTGCAAGAAGGTGGCAAACAGCATCAGGGCCACGATCGGATCTATCGCCCCGGACAGCCGGCTCGTCCCCGGTAGCGCCCATGCTGCCAGCAAGGCCAGCACAACCGCGCCAAAGTAGATGGGAACCTGCTTTGCCTCCAACCGTTCGCGAGATATCACGGTGCTATACGCCTGAGCGCTAACAAACCCGTCCCAAAACAGACAAAAATCCCGCCCATCAACCTGTCCACCCAACGCACCACGCGCGGCCGGCTGAGCGCCGTGCGGGCCTGCCGCGCCACCGCGGCGTAGATATGCAAGGAGCAAAGAGACATCACCATGAAGATGCCTGTGAGCATGCAGAACTGTGGCGCCAGCGGTTCACCGGGCACGACAAACTGCGGAAACAGCGCAGCGAAGAACAGAATGGGCTTGGGATTGGTCAATGCCAGGCCCACGGCCTCCAGGAAGTACGAGCGGCTCGCGCGTGATGCCTGGCACTGGCCGGCGACAATCACAATAGGCGATCGGCCCCGCAATTGCTTAAAGCCCAGATAAAAGAGATAGCACGCCCCCAGGATCTTGACCGCCATGAACATGGCCGCCGACGTTCTGAGCAGCACCCCCAGTCCCAGCATCGAGGCCGCAGACAGGCAGAACAGCCCCAAGACGTTACCCAGGGCCCCAAAAAACACCGCCCGCATGCCCGGCCCCAGCGAATTGCGTATGGCCAGAACCGTCGCCGGGCCAGGGCTGACCACCGAGATGGCGGCAAGGGCACAGTAGGCCCACAGGGCTTCGGTCTGCATGATGCCTCCCAGGCAAGAGCGAAGAATCTTAACGCATCCTGCTCTACACTCAGGCTGAAAATGGGAGCCTGAGTGTGTCCGGACCACCTGCGACTGGATGGAAACGCTATGCATGGGCCAGCCTCGGCTGGGTCATGGTCACGCTCGGTTTCATAGGCGCCTTTTTGCCCGTGATGCCGACGACCATCTTTCTGATTATGGCGGTGGGGTGCTTTGCCCGTTCCTCACCGGCCCTGGAAGCCTGGCTGCTGCAGCACCCGAAATTCGGTACTCCGCTGCGGCAATGGCGCGAGCAAGGCGCCGTCAGCCGCAAAGGAAAACGCTTTGCGGCCGCCGGCATGGCCCTGGGCTATCTGGTGTTTCTCTGGGGTGCCAGGCCCGGTTGGCCGCTGGCCTGCGCCGTGGGCGCAGGCATGGCCGCCTGCGCGGCGTGGGTAGTATCCCGCCCGACGCCACGGCCCTGAAGGATGGCTCAGTCGGCCAGCGTGGCGTTGTCGATCACGAAGCGATACTTCACATCGCCCTTGAGCATGCGCTCATAAGAAGCATTGATCTGATCGGCACGCACCATCTCGATGTCGGCGACGATGCCGTGTTCAGCGCAAAAATCCAGCATCTCCTGGGTCTCGGGAATTCCGCCTATCAGCGAACCCGACAACGAACGACGCTTCATGATGAGGCTAAAGACATCGGGCGCATCGTGCGGCGTGGGTGGCGCGCCGACCAGGGTGAGATTGCCGTCGCGCTTGAGCAGCATCAGCAGGCTGTCCAGATCGTGCGGCGCAGCCACTGTATCGACGATAAGATCGAAACTCTTGGCATGAGCGGCCATTTCCTCGGCCTGGCGCGAATTCACGACCTCGTCCGCGCCGAGCGCCAGCGCGGCCTGACGCTTGGACTCGGAGGTCGTAAAGGCCACCACCTGCGCGCCCATCGCATGCGCGAGCTTGATACCCATATGACCCAGGCCGCCAATGCCGACAATACCCACCTTCTTGCCGGGACCGGCCTGCCAGTGCCGCAAGGGGGAATACGTCGTGATCCCCGCGCACAGCAGTGGCGCCACCGCAGTCAGATCTTTCTCCGGGTGGCGAATATGCAATCCGTAGCGTTCGTGCACCACGATCTGCTGTGAGTACCCGCCCAGCGTCCAGCCTGGCGCGTCCGCCGTCGGCGAGTTGTATGTCCCCACCATATCATCGCAGTAGTTCTCCAGGCCCAGCTTGCATTCCTGGCAATGCTGGCAACTGTCCACGATACAACCCACTCCGGCCAGGTCGCCGGGCTTGAAGCCCGTTACCTGCTCGCCGACGGCCGTCACGCGGCCGACGATCTCATGGCCAGGTACGCAAGGGAACTGAGTGCCTGCCCACTCCGAGCGCACCTGATGCAGGTCGGAATGACAAATCCCGCAATAAGCGATATCGATACGGATATCGTGCGGCCCCACGTCGCGGCGACGGATATCCAGGGGCCCGAGGGGTTGATCGCCCGCGCGGGCACCGTAAGCCTTGATACTCATATCATGCTCCTTGTAGAAAAACACCCACCGGACGGCGGCAACGCCCGTTTGACCTTGCAATTTATTCCCCTGCCGCCGTTAGGGCCAGCCCTTTGACGCGGCCCCTCTCCGTAGCGCTACGGAGAGCCGAGATGCCACTGCCCTGTAATAATGGGGCCATCGTGACCACACCCACATTCCTTCGGCGAGGCATCGTCGCCTGGCTGCTGCTCAGCCTGGCGGGCATCGTGCTGCTGGGCCGCTACGAGTACCAATCGCAGCGCGACCATTTCCTTCAGGGCGCGAGCATCGCGCATCGCATGCTCAGCCAAAAGGCCGTGCAGCACGAGGCCGTGCTCGAGACACTGGGGGCTTTGTCGCATCCGCCAACGCCCGAGCGCCTGCTACCCAGCTTGCGCCCGGCGCTGGCCGAACTGCTGGGACTGGGCTGGCCCTCCCCGCAAGGCTGGCAAGGTAGCCAACCCGCTCCGGCCGGACTGGAGCACGCCGTCGAACGGGCCAGAACCAGCGGCCACGCCGTGGTTCTGCCTCTGGATGCCAGCCATTACTGGCTCGTGGCGCCCTCGTCCTGGAGCATGCTGATTGATGCCAAACGCTTGCTGGCACCCGCCGATATCGCTGACGATGTCGGTACGCTCACCCTGAACGTGAGCAGCAATGCCCTGGCATTGCGCGAGCAACCTGCCAGCAGTGGTCCATTACTCTCCGTGGCCAAGATCCTGGGCTCCGTCAGCCAGCCTTTCCCCATGCTGGCCTCGCGCCGCGTGGCACCCGCAGACTGGCCCTGGCTGGCCTGGGTAGGCTGGATGCTGGTCAGCGCGTTGCTGGTGGGTGCAGGACGCTATTGGCAAAACAGCCGGCGCCAGGCCCGACGGCAGACCGAGCAGGCCAGGCTGGCCGCTCTCTCGCGCCTGAACACGCTGGGCGAGATGGCTGCCGGCATCGCTCATGAGCTCAACCAGCCTCTTACCGCCATTCTTGCCCAGACTCGCGCGGCACAGCGCTTGATGGACGATCCCGACGAAGCCTCCACGGTACGCCAGGCGCTCGAGGCCAGCGCACAACAGGCCCGCCGGGCCGCGGACATCATTGAACGCTTGCGTGCCCTGGTCGGCTCGGGTGCAGCCGCCGTGCGCAAACCCCTGGTGCCTGACAGCCTGGCAGGCAATCTTGGCTTTCTGTGCGAACCGGAGCTGGCCAGGCACCAGATCAGCCTGGAATGGACCAACACCGCGCCTGCCACGCGCGCCTTGGGCGACCCAATCGCCGTGGAACAAATCCTGCACAACCTGGTGCAAAACGCCATCGCCGTACTTCAGACCCGATCGGCACCGCGCCGCATCCGCTTGCGCGGCGACGTGCGTGACGGACACTACCAATTCAGCGTCAGCGACAACGGGCCCGGCATCGCCGCGGCCGACTTCCCTCACATCTTCGAACCCTTCTACACCACGCGTGCCGACGGAATGGGGCTGGGCCTGGCCTTGTGTGAAACCCTCGCCGGCTCCATGGATGCTCGCCTCACAGCGGCCAACCTGCCTGACGGTGGCGCCTGCTTTACTCTCAGCCTGCCTCTGGAGCCCGCGGCATGAATGCCTCTCACACCCCCTTGGTTTACCTCGTCGACGACGACGACGCCGTGCGTGACGCCCTGGCCTTGCTGCTGCGCAGTGTGGGTCTGCGCAGCGAAGGCTATGCCGATCCTTTGCAGTTTCTGCAACAGCCACTGGGCCAGATCGTGGGCTGTGTCGTGCTCGATATCCGCATGCCCGGCATCAGCGGCCTGGACGTATTGAGCAAACTTGCCGAACACAGCGACATGCCCGTGCTCATGCTCACCGGCCATGCCAACGTCGACCTGTGCCGTCGGGCCTTCAAAGGCGGCGCCATCGAGTTCCTGCAAAAACCGGTCGACGACGATCTCTTCCTGGATACGGTGCAGGCAGCCGTACGTAGCCATAGTGCCAGCCGCGAGCGTGCGGCAGTGACCGAAGCCGCGCTCATGCGCCTGCAACGCCTATCGGCTCGCGAGCAAGACGTGGCTCAACGCGTGGTTCAAGGTCTGGCCAACAAGGAGATAGCCCGCGAATTCGATCTCTCGCCGCGCACGGTCGAGACCTATCGGGCAAATGTTTTTGCCAAACTGGAAGTCAGTTCGCTGGCGCAACTGATCCGGCAATACGCCCTGCTCCTGGAAGCGCCCGCTCCGTAGCACTACGGAGGCCGATGCGTAGCCGGGCGGCTACCGCCAAATCGAGCAACAGCCTATGCTGGAGTCTCTTATCCAAAGGACGACCACCATGCAAAAAACTGCGCTTCTGCTCGCCTCTTTCGCCCTGTGCGGCGCCTCCCAGGCCGCCGTTCTCACCGAAAAGAACATCTCGCTCGAAGATGCCCGCCACCTGGCAGACGCGACAGTGGCGGCCTGCCAGGCCAAAGGCTACAACGTCACGGCGTCCGTGGTCGATCGCGCCGGCGTGCTCAAGGTTCTTGCCCGCGCCGACAACGCCGGCCCGCACACCATCGAAGGCAGCCGCCTGAAGGCCTACACCTCGGTCTCGGCCAAGTCACCAACCCTGGCGATGATGGAAAACGCCCAGAAGAACCCGGGCGCGGCCAACCTGACCGATATCCCCGGATTCCTGCTCCTGGGCGGCGGCGTGCCCGTGAAGTCCGGTGATACGGTGATCGGTGCCATCGGGGTAGCCGGGGCGCCTGGCGGTCATCTGGATGCGCAATGCGCAGACACCGCGCTGCAGGACAACGCGGCGCGTTTCAAGTAAAGAGCGCGTCCTCGTCATACCTTGCAGACGACGGGGCCCCCTCCAAGAGCATGAGCAGGAGCCGCGACGGCAGCTCCTGCTCGTGCTCCATCGAGCGGATTCTGGCCTGCCGGCAAGCGCGGCTGTCTCCCCAAAAGAGTTGACACTTAAAAGCCGTCCCTCTACCGTTACGGCCATGAAAGACAGGCCTATTACAACCATCGATAAGGACGGCATCGATGCACCGCTTACTGACGTGGTGTACCAACGCATGCTGGACAGTATTTACGCTGGCGCGCTCGCGCCTGGCAGTGTGATCAACGAGGTCGAACTCGCCCGTGAATTCGGCGTGAGCCGCGGGCCGGTGCGTGAAGCCGTGCGCCGGTTGCAGGGTATCCAGATCGTCACGCGCGAGCCCTATACCAAAGCACGCGTGGTCACCATGACGGCCGCCTCGGCACTGGAACTGTTCCAGGTCCGCATGGGCCTGGAGGGCGTGGCCTGTTTTCTGGCTACCCAGCGCATGAGTGATGCCGAGATCGAGCATCTGCAACGCGATCTGGAGTCCCATCAGCGCGGCCGGACGGGACACGAGCAGCCGGATCGGCACTTCGACCTTCACGAGCGTATCGTGCGCGCCAGTGGCAACCAACGCATCATCACTGCGCTGTGCGACGATCTCTATCATCTGCTGCGTATTTATCGCCGCCACTCCGGATCGGTGCTCGAGCGCAAGGATGATGCGCTGGAAGAACATTGGCAGATCGTGCGCGCCATCTCCCGGCGCGATGCACGGCTTGCCGAATCCCTTATGCGCTCCCACATCGAGCGCGCCGCCAACCACGTCGCCAATCAGCTCAGCGGCTCTCAGTAAAACAGGAATCACTCCCATGTCATCTTCGTTCGCCACCGGTCTGGCGGAAGTATGCCGATTCGTCTCTGCTCTGAGCTGGGACGCCATTCCGGCTCCAGTGCGGCAACGCGCCGTCGAGGTGGTCTGCGACGATCTGGCCGCCATGGCGGCCGGCTCGCGCGAACCGGAGTTACGCCGTTACGCCTCGCTGCTTCTGGCTCTGGGCAACGCCGCCGACGCCGCCCTGATCAGTCCTGCCCTGCCCCGTGTCGGGCGCCTGGAAGCGGCGTCATGGAACGCCCTGGCGGGCAATTGGTGCGAACTGGACGAAGGTTTCCGGCTGGCCATCTGCCATGCCGGCATCTATACGTTGCCGGCTCTGCTGGCCGAGGCCTGCGCAACGCGCGCCAGCTTGCGCCAAGTACTCACCGCGCTGACCGGCGCTTACGAGCTGGTGACACGCTGCGCCATGAGTTTCCATGTCATGCCGCCTCCGGTGCATGGGCATGCGTTATGGAGTGCGGTCGGCGCAGCGGCCGCGGTGTCGCTGTTGCGCGGCCACGATGCGGCCACGCTGCAAAGCGCCGTATCTGGCGCCATCACGACCGCCAGCATGGGCCCGCGCTCACATTTGATGTCGGGCATCCTGATTCGCAACGGCTGGGCCGCAGCCGGCTCGGTCAATGGCATGCAATGCGCTGATTGGGCCGAATGCGGTTTTGGCGGCGGCACCGAGAGCATGGAAGCGGTCTGCGTAGAAATCCTTGGCGCCGAGCTGCGCGAAGGCGAAATTACGCGTGATCTCGGCAGCCGCTGGTCCCTGACGCACGGCTACCAAAAGCTTTACTCCTGCTGCCAACACGGACACTCCGCCGTCCAGGCCTGCATCGCACTGCGCGAGACTCACGGCCTCGATCCCCAACGCATCCGCAGCATCCATCTGGCCACACACCCTCTTGCCTTGACGCTAGACAGCGTCCATCCGCAGACGACGCTGGGCGCGCGCTTCTCGATGCCGCACATGGTTGCCGCATCGCTCGCCCTGGGCAATGCGAGCGCGCAGGCGTTCAGCCTGTCGACCCTCGACGATCCGCTGATCTCCCGGTTGCGCGAAAAGGTGCAGATGCGCCTGGCAGATCATCCGATGAAGCCGCCCCATGACCGCCCGGCATGGGTCGACGTCGAAATGGACGATGGCCAACGTTACAGCGCCGATTGCCAAAGCGCGATCGGCAGCCCGGACAATCCCGTGAGCAAGGAGCAGTTCCAGGCCAAACTCGCCGACCTGGCCGCCGGCATTCTGCCTGGCCTGCCGCAAGCGGTGCAGCCCGATGTCTGGCAGATGGCGCTGGATATGGAAACCAGCGCCTGGCTGTCAAGCATGGCGGCCTGACACCAGCCTCAGACTCAGTTCAGCCGGATTCCTGCGTTCTTGATGACCTTGGCCCATTTGCGGGTGTCGGCTTCGATGAGCGCCTGGAATTGAGCCCGGCTGGCTGGCTGAAAGTATGTCCCCAGAGGCTGCAGGCGTTGATCGATGGCCGGTGCCTGCATGGTCTGGTTGACTGCGGTATTGATTTTATCCAGCACGGCCTGGGGCGTGCCCGCCGGCGCAAACACGCCGAACCAGGTCGTGGCCTCATAGTCGGCCAGACCGGTCTGCGCAATCGTCGGCGTATCCGGCAATTGCGGGCTTCGAGCGGGGCCCGTGGCACCCAGCGCCTTCAGATCGCCGCGACGGATATAGGGCATGGCCGAGGGCAGGTTGTCGAACATCAGTTGAACCCGCCCGGCCAAGAGATCCACCATGGCCGGGCCGCTGCCCTGATACGGAACGTGGGTGATATGTGTGCCTGCCATCGCATTGAACAGCTCGCCTGCCAAGTGCGTCGTCCCTCCGTTGCCCGACGAGCCGAAGTTCACCTCGCTGGGGTGCGCCTTGGCGTACTGCACCAGTTCTGCGACGGAGTTCACCGGCAAGGCTGCGGGCACGACCAGCACATTCATCGACTGACTCACAAGCGCAGCCGGCGCCAGATCTCGCGCGACGTCGAAAGGCATATTGGAGAACAGCGAGGGGTTGATGGCGATGTTTCCCGCCGCCCCGAACAACAGCGTATAGCCATCGGGTGCCGCCTTGGCAACGTAGTTCGAGCCGATGTTGCCACCGGCACCGGGTTTGTTCTCGACCACGACATTCTGCCCCAGCACATCGGTCAACTGCGCCGCCACCAGACGACCCAAGGTGTCGACCGCGCCACCCGGGGCAAACGGCACAACCAGACGTATCGGTTGGGAGGGTCAGGGCGTAGCCGCCATGGCGACAGGACCCGAGGCCAACATGCTGCATAAACCCGTGATGCGCAGAAGCTTACTGATTCGTCCAGTCATGATATTTCCGACAGTAGCAGGGAGAAAATCGAAACGGCAGCTCGCGCCAGCCGTCAACGTAAATCAACCAGGGGCCAAGGCTGCACGTCGCGCAGCATACGTATCAGTTCGGCCGGGCGGCCGCTCGCGAATGACAGCGCAAAGGCTTGCGCGGCCTTGGTGTCGAGCGCCTCATCGGAAATAGGTAAGTCGGCCGAGCCCAAGGGATCGGCCACCCATTTCGAAAACTGCCGTCCCGAGCGCAGCCTTAACGTGACACGCGCCGGGCCATAAGCCGGATACAGCGTGTCGCACTCCTCGTCCTGCCGCACCGTTACCTTCGCGGCCAGCGCATTGACATCAGCGCGCGCACGAGCCTGCTGCGAGAATCCGGCCAGCGTGACCTCGCCATCCAGACAGGCAAGCGCCATCACCCACGGGAAAGACAACTGCGCGATCTCCAGCGTGTTCCAGGGCAGCTGTGCGTGCGGCATGGCAGCCCCAAACATGCACACCTCGATCGACTCCACGTCTGCCGCGTTCCAGCCAGCCTCAGCCTTAAGTGCCAGGATGGCATCGATGGCCGGATGAATATGGCGGCAGCACGGATAGGGTTTGAGATAAGAACGCATGATCGCCGGAGCATTGCGTGCACGGGCCTGATTGCCATCCCACCCTTGTATGCCGCCAAATGCCTCCAGTATCCCTGACGGGCCTTCGATCGAGCCGACCGGCCCCACCGCTGCGCCTTGCTGCGCCATGAGCGCCGCACGCAGCCCCTCACGTGCCGCATGTGCAGGGTGGAATTTCTTGACGTTTCCGCCCCCTTCCAGATAGGCGAACAGACCTCCCGCCGCGCTGGCCGGCAGACCCATCGCGCTTTCGATCTGCTCGGCCTCCAGACCGAGCAGCGTGGCGCAGGCGGCGGCCGTGCCGACCACGCCCGCTACCGGTGTAGTCTGAAATCCACGGCGGCTGGCATGCGGATGCAGTGTCTCGGCGATGCTGATGGCCACTTCATAGCCTGCGGTCACCGCTGTCAGAAACTGCAGGTAATCGGCCCACGTGTGCCAAGCCAGGGCAAGTACCGCCGGCACGATCGTCGTGCCAGGATGAATGGATCCCTCGCGGTTGCCATCATCCATCTCAAGGGCATGGCAGGCCATGGCCATCAGACCTGCGGCCTCGATAACCGTCCACCTCTGCGGGCCACCAAAAAGGGGCACCGTACCCTGCGTGGGATTGATGCGGCGCTCCAGTTCTATCGCGGCGCGCACGAGAGGTTGCTGCATGCCCGCGGCGCAGGCCGCCAGCGTATCCAGTGCATGCCGGGAGCTTTCCTGCAGGCAATCCGCAGGCAAATGCGCGCGCCGCAGGCCGGCACACCATTGCGCCAAGGCCCGCGTCGGCTTCGCATTGCTCATCAACGTGATGTGCTCACTCATGGTGTCGCCTCATTTAACTCGGCGGCCAACACCTGCCCGATACGCCATCCCAGGCCCAGCGCGGCCAGCAGGCCATTGCCCGACATGTAGCCCAGGCTGCCTTTGTTTCCACTGATTCCGCTGGCTGCGCCGCCGCCCGCCCATAGCCCCGCAATACGGCTTCCGTCGCGTCGCAGCACCCCGCCATCGGCATCGACCGTCAAGCCACCCTGGGTGTGGAAAATGGCAGGGCTGATCCGCGTGGCGGTCAGCACTGGCCCCAGGGGCCCCAGGCCCCATTGATCGCGGCCAAATGGATCTGGCGCGCCTGCAGCACTGGCCCGCGCCGCAGCCAATGTCGCCTTAAACCCGCTTGCCTCGATGCCACACCGTGCACATAGCTCCTGAGCGGAGCCGGAAAGTACTCCCCCATGCGACACCAGTTCGGCATACTCTTGCTGCCCGGCGGCCGTCACGTCGCGCACGTGTGTATCGGCGATGACCCAAAAAGGCCCGGCGCGCTGTAGCTCGACGGCAGCAAACGCCGAGTAACCCATGCTTTCATCCCCGAATCGACGGCCGGACGCATCCACGATGAAGCCCCCTTTCTCGATCGCGGTCCAGGTCACTAATGATCCGTGCGGGTCGGCCAGGCTGGCGTGGCCTTGGTAGGCTTTCATATTGGCCAGCCCCGCTCCGAGCGCTTCCCCCCAGGCGAGAGCCTCGCCCTCGCTGCCCATGCCACCGCCATAAGGCGCAGCAGCCACTTCGGGCACGAAGCGCGCGAGCAACTGCCGGTTGGCGGCATAGCCATTGCAGGCCAACACGACATGGCGCGCGCCGATATGCGTGACCGCGCCATCGGGGGTCGCGCATTCGACAGAGAAGCCCTCCTCCAGATTACGGCTGACGTTGGACACGCCATTTCTCCAGGCCACCGGAATCTCGCGCCGCTCGCACTCGACCAAGAGATCATCGACCAGATCTGCTCCGCGCCGAGATGGAGGAGAATGCAAGCGATGCACACGATGGCCGATATGCTTGTAGGTTTCTACCAATGTCAGGCGGACGTGGGCCTGGTCAACCAGCCATTCGACCAGCGATGCGGAGCTCTCGGTGAGGGCCTGAGTAAGATGCATGGCCTCGTGCTCTCCCGCGATGCGACTCAGATCCTGCTGAAACATCTGCGGCGTGTCGTACACACCCGCTGCACGCTGAAAGCGCGTCCCGGCGGCGGGGATAGACCCGCTGGACAGGACCGTATTGCCGCAGGCCCGTTCGGCCTTGTCCAACACGGCGATACTCGCCCCCGGGCATGCCTCGTGCAGCGCAATGGCCGCGGTCAGACCACAACCGCCGGCGCCGACGATCACCACATCGAATTCCACGTCGAAAGCCATGACTTACTGCACCTTCGCGCCTGACACCTTGACTGCGGTTTCCCAGGTCGCGCGCTCTCGGTCCAGCTCTTCCTCGAACGCCTTCAACGTCACCGGCATGTCCGTCAGGCCCTGGTTTTTCATCTTTGCGGCGACATCCGGCGAGGCCATGACAGTCTTGATGTCGGCCGCAATTTTCTGCACCACGGCAGGAGGCGTTCCCTTGGGTGCAAAGATTCCCGACCAGGGAGCCGCTGAAAACCCCGGAAAGCCCTGCTCGGCGATCGTTGGATAGTGGTTGCCGCTGTAATCTTTATCCGTGGTCAGTGCCAGGAGCTTGAGCTTACCGGCCTTGACGTGCTCCTCGGCCGATGGGAAGCCCGTAATGCCTACAGGCACATGGCCGGCGATGATGTCATTGATAAGAGGACTGGCGCCTTTGTACTGCACCGCCTGCATAGGGAAACCGCCGCGCTCACGCAGCATTTCCATCGTCAAGTGTGACGCCGTCCCATTGCCATCGGTGCCATAGACCTGATACTTGCCGTCCTTCTTGGCCAGCGCGATCAATTCTTGCAGATTCTTCGCCGGCACATCCACATTGGCGACAATGGCGTTGGGATACTGAACGATCTTGGAAATCGCCTCGAAATCCGTCTTGGGATTATAGGGCAGGCTGGGATACAACGCCCCGGCGATGCTATGCGAACCCGTCACCCCCAGCAGCAAGGTGTATCCGTCGGGTGCAGCTTTGGCGGCAAAGCCCGCTCCCACCGTTCCGCCTGCGCCAGCACGGTTCTCGATGACCTCGGTCTGCTTCCAGAGTTTGCCCAACGCCTCGCCCAACACGCGGCCAGTAACATCGGTCGGCCCGCCAGGAGCGAAAGGCACGATCAGCGTGACCGGCCGGTTTGGCCACGAAGCCGTTTGCGCCAAGGCACCAGGCGCTGCAATCACGGCCATCAAGGCCAACAGGCCAGCGGTAACGCGACGACGGCCAAACGAGCTTCCTGCTGGGGAAGTCACCTCAGGGACATTCATTTCCAACTCTCCGATGTCAACAACTGCGCTAGGCAATAAGCAGGGCACTCGGAAGGAAGACCCTCACAGTGTTGACATGCTATCAAGAGGCAAACAAAAGTGTCAACTCTTTGATAGCGACCGGCGAATCGTTAAAATGGGGAAAACCTCATAAATCCAAAGAGATAGACCAAAATGATCGGCATTATTCGGGGGAAAACCCTAGTAATGCGTCAAGCATGGCTAGAATCGCCCTTAGCGCCAGGCCCGTTTAAACGTAGACTTTTTGCCCGCAAAACAAGGGATAACACCAATAGTGTTGACACTAAAGCGACGCCAAGAAATGACAGGCGTGGCCGAACAAGGCGGCCGCCAGTGCTCGCAGCGCCGCTCATCCCCATGAAAAACGCCCCGTGAAGGGGCGTCGAGAGCGTCAGACGTGCGGTCAGAATTCCTCGAGAAACCGCATTCGAAAGCGACGGCCTTTGATATTGCTGTTGGACAGACGTGCGAAGGCCTGTTTGGCGATCTGCCGGTCCAGCGCTACATAGGAAGTGAACTCGGTGATGTTGATTTTGCCGACCTGCTCGAACGTCAAGCCACCTTCGCCAGTCAAAGCGCCAAGCAGATCGCCTGGACGTAATTTATCTTTCTTGCCGCCCTGAATACTGAGCGTGATCATGGGCGCGCGCAGAGGACGATCCGCCTTGGCCCGCAGCGCCTTGATATCCGCCCACTTCAGAGGCGCTCCTTGGTACTGCTCGATCAGATTGGCCCAGCGCATCTCCTCAGCCGAGCACAGGCTCAATGCCAGGCCCTTCTGCTCACCCCGGCCGCTGCGGCCGATGCGGTGCACATGGACCTCCGTGTCCTTGGTCACGTCGACATTGATCACGGCACCGAGATTCTGGATATCCAGGCCTCGCGCGGCCACATCGGTGGCCACCAGCACCGCACAACTCTGATTGGCAAACTGGATCAGGATTTCATCGCGATCGCGTTGCTCGAGATCGCCATTGAGCGCCTGCGCGCTGATGCCGGCGGCTTGCAAGCGCTCGACCAGATCATGGCTGCGGATCTTGGTGTTGCAAAAGGCCAAAGTGGAGACCGAACGGAAATGGGCCAGCAGCGTGACCACGGCATCGAGCCGCTCGTCCTCGCCGATTTCGTAGAAAATCTGCTCGATGCGGTTGGCATCATGTTGCGCCTGCACCTTGACCTCGGCGGGGTTGCGCAGGAAACGGGCGCTCAGTTTGCGGATATTTTCTGGATAAGTCGCCGAAAACAGGAGCGTCTGGCGCTTGAGCGGGCAATGCGCAGCGATGGCAACGATGTCGTCATAAAAACCCATGTCCACCATGCGGTCTGCCTCATCGAGCACCAGCGTCTTCAGACCTGACAGATCCAGACTGCCGCGCGCCAGATGGTCCTGGATACGGCCCGGCGTACCCACCACCAGATGCGCGCCACGCGCCAGGGACTCGGCCTGGGGCCTGGCGGCCGCGCCGCCACACAGCGTCAGGATCTTGACGTTGGGAATGAGCCGGGCCAGCCGACGCAGTTCCTGGGCGACCTGATCGGCCAATTCGCGCGTGGGGCACACCACGAGCCCCTGCGGCAGCAGACGACCAACATCCAACGTCTGCAGCACGCCCAGCCCAAAAGCCGCCGTCTTGCCACTGCCGGTCATGGCCTGGGCAATCAGGTCGCGCCCGTCAAGAATGAGCGGCAGACTCTCGGCCTGAATAGGTGTCATCTGCTCAAAACCCAACCCCTGTAGATTGTCCAGAAGGGCGGGAAGCAGTGGCAACGAAGAAAAAGACGTGTCGGTCACGATACGGGCGGATGGCGACATCCGCAAAAAACAGGGTTGACCGACAGTGTATGCGGTCGGCGCCCTCTGCGTCCCGCCAAGTCAGCTCCCCCCCCGGCGGCCTCCCACGGGCCAGACGCGCCAACCCTGCGGATTGCAACGACGTGCACGCCGTGTCGCGCCATCTCAGGCGTTCTTCGCACACCCGGCGCATTCACATGTCACCGCGGCAGGCCTTATCATGGGGCAGGCCGCAAGCGCGGTCCCTGCCGAGAAAGGAGAGTCATTAGTGGTTCGATACGCAACGACAGCATCACACTTATCCCCGTTATATGCCGAGCACCGCAGGCGTCAGCAACGCCAGGTGCCCTGGTTGCTGGCGTTGCTGTTGGCGTTGATGCTTACTTGCTTATCGGCCTTCTGGTTGCCTGCCGCACATGCGCAGCTTGCCCCTGAACCGGCCGCACAGTCCGCGACAACGACACCAGAGGCGTTGACTCCGGCCGCACTGGCCGACCTGCTGGACAATCCCGCCACCCGCGAGGCGCTCGTAAAGACCTTGCGGCAGCAGTCGGCAGGACAAGCGCCTGCCACCGCCACGCAGAAAGCTCCCCTGGCCGCTGCGGAGCCGGGGCTGCAAGAGCGCATGACCGACAACCTGCAGCGCTTCCTGACAGGCCTGGCCGCCGATACAGGTCAGGGGGTGGAAGATTTGCGCAAGCTCGCCTACGGGCAGAGCCTGCGCATGGACGGACAAACCGCCACTCACGTGTTCCTGCCGCTAGGCCTGACTGCACTTGCCACGATTATCGCTTTCATTCTGTTGCGCCTGATTGCGCTGCGAATCTATACGCGCATCGATCACTGGGTGGCCGACTGCGCCCCCGAGACCACTGCTCGCCCCCTGCCCCTGCGGGTGTTGTACCAGCGCGCAGGAGCCATCCTGGGTGCGGTGGCCATCGATGCCGGCATCGTGCTGCTTGCCGCTGCAGCAGGCGGCGCAGCAGGGCTGTGGGGCACGCCCGCCACGGGAAAACTGGACGCGCTGGCGATTTTGTTTCTGCGCGCGTTCGTCTCCGTCGAGCTTGTCAAAGTCGTAATACGCACGATCTTCGCCGTACGCCATCCCCACCTTCGCCTGCTGCCAATGGCCGACGAACATGCCAGGTACTGGAACGCGTGGCTCATACGCGTGGTGGCGATCGCCGGCTACGGCACGTTGCTGGTCGCGCCGGTCATCGCAATCGCCCTTTCGCCAGCGCTCGGCCACCTGGCCAGCCTGATCATCATGCTTGCGGTCTATATCTACGCGGTCAGGGTGATCTGGCACAACCGCCAAGCGGTGCGCTCCCACCTGGAGCACCGAGCGGCTCATGCGGCTACCTTCATGGGTACGCGACTGCGATTCCTGTCGCGCATCTGGCACATTCTTGGCATCGGCTACTTCACCATTTTGCTGGTGCTCAGCCAGATCGACCCGACCAATGCGCTGCCCTTCATGGCCCGGGCCACGCTGCAAACGCTGTTGTCCATCGGCGCGGGCAGTCTCATCATCCTCATGCTGAACACGGTGCTGGCAAAACGCATCCATCTGCCCGATGACCTGCGCCGTCGGCTTCCTCTGCTCGAGACTCGCGTCAACGCCTATGTGCCGGCCACCCTGAAGTTCATCGGCTGGATCGTACGGATCGTCATCCTCTTGCTCATACTGGATGCGTGGCATGCGTTCGATCTGTCGAGCTGGTTGGCGTCTGACCGCGGGGCAGCGGCCATCCGCATGGTGATCAACATCGCCATTGTGCTGCTCATCGCCACCCTGGCCTGGACCGTGATCGCCAGCGTCATCGAACACCGCCTCAGCCAAAGCGAAGGCTGCGGCATGCCCAGCGCGCGCGAACGCACGCTGCTGGCGCTGTTTCGCAATGCTGCTCTGATCGTCATCGTCACCATGACGCTGATGGTGCTCTTGTCGCAAATCGGCATCGACGTGGGCCCGCTTATCGCCGGCGCTGGCGTGGTGGGCCTGGCCATTGGCTTTGGCGCCCAGAAGCTGGTGCAGGACATCATCACCGGGGTTTTCATTCAGCTGGAGAACGGCATGAATGAAAACGACGTCGTGGAGGTCGCCGGCGTCTTCGGCACCGTAGAAAAAATGACGATCCGCTCGGTCGGCATACGGACGCTGGACGGGGGCTACCATCTGGTTCCCTTCTCATCGGTGGATGTTGTGGCCAATCACATGCGTGATTTCTCCTATCACCTGGGCGAATACACGATCGCGCATCGCGAAAGCGTTGACGACGCCATCGAACATATGCGCGCGGCGTTTGCCGAATTGTTGACCGACTCGGTCCTGGGTCCTGAGATCATCGAGGACATGACGGTTGCCGGTGTCACCGCCGTCAACGACAAGGGCGTCACCATCCGCATTCTCATCAAGACCACGCCCGGGATGCAGTGGGCCGTGCAACGCGGCTACAACCGCCTGCTGAAGAAACACTTCGACGCGGCCAACATCGAGCTGCCCTATCCTCATACGGTGGTGTACTTCGGCCAGGACAAGCGCGGGTATGCGCCTGCGACCAACGTCGTCATGCAACCCGAACGCCTCGATCAAGGAGAGAACGCCGCCGCGCCCGGACAAACCCGCCGGGCGCTGGAGCCGACGGATCGCGCCGACGATACCTCCGAGGTGCTTGGCAATGAGCTCGAGCTTCGTGACGAGCCGCCTCGCCAGGGCTAGGCCGACCCGCCGGGCCGGTCGTTTGCCTCGGCATGGCCGGTGTCTCTGCATCACTGCCTAGATACCGGCCCAGGTGCGCCGGCCAGGCTCGGCTAGCAAGGGCTCAGTTACCGTTGATCCAGTTTTCGGTGTCCTGGATGAACCAGGGCAGATTCAGACGTTCGCCTTCGCCCGATTGGATCGTCAGGCGGCGATTGGACGGCGGCTGCCCCCGCCCCGGTTCGGAGCCCGCGTCTGGCGCACGCGAACGATAGTCGATGCCATCCTGTCCGCGAGCGGCTTGCCTGGCGCAGCCGGTGATCGACGCGCACGTCGCGAACACACACAACGCGACAAGCGCACGCGCACCGAAAACCAAGGCGTTATTCATGACAAGTCTCCTGCCGACGGTTGTAGCGCAAGGTCTGCTGGCCGGGCGTACCGTCTCACGCGCTGCCGGCCAACGCACGATACATGGCAGGATACGCGCGCAGGGCCCACTTCTCGATTTCGATCGCCAGAAACACCACCACCGCGCCGCCCACAAGCGCGGGCCAGGCCATGGCTGGCAACGGCTCTGTCTGGAATATGGCCTGCATCCACGGGGCATACGTAAAGAGCAGTTGCAACACCAGCACCGCTGCGATCCCCAGCCACACATAGGGGTTGGACCGATGCGCGCGCCATGATAATGAAGAGTCGACCAGATAGCGGATATTGAACAGATAGAAAACCTGGCCCAGCGTAATGGCGTTGACGGCAGCCGTGCGCGCCATATCGTCGCTCACTCCTTGCGAGCGCATGACAAAAAAAGCGGCCAGCGTGTAGAGAATCAGCAACCCTCCCACGAAAAGTATGCGCCAGATGCCGAAGCGCGTGACGATGGGTCGATCCACCGATCTCGGAGGCTGACGCATGACTCCCGGCTCGTGGGGTTCAAACGAGACTGCCAGCCCCAAGGCCACCGACGTCACCATATTCACCCACAACACCTGCGGCGCAGTCAGGGGCAAGGCCAGGCCCATAATGATCGCAATGGCAATCACCGCCCCCTGCGCCACATTGGTCGGCAACATGAACAACATCGCTTTCTCGATGTTGTTGTAGACCGTGCGGCCCTCTTTCACGGCAGCGGCGATCGACGCGAAGTTATCGTCGGCCAGAATCATGCCTGCGGCCTCCTTGGTTACCTCGGTACCCTTGATGCCCATGGCGATGCCGATATCCGCTTTTTTCAAGGCCGGCGCATCATTGACGCCGTCGCCCGTCATTGCGACGATCTGCCGGTTGGCCTGCATCGCCTTGACCAACCTGAGCTTGTGCTCCGGACTGGTGCGCGCAAACACATCCACGTCGCGCACACACTCCTGGAGCGCGGCGTCATTCATGGCTTCGATCTCGGCCCCGGTGACAGCCGTCTTACCATCTCCGATGCCCAGCATCCCGGCAATGGCTGCCGCGGTGACTTTGTGGTCTCCCGTGATCATCGTCACGCGAATACCGCCGGCATGGCATTCGCGCACGGCCTGCATGGCCTCTTTGCGCGGCGGGTCCATCAAACCGACCAGTCCCAGCAAAATCAGGTTATGCGGTAAGTCTGCCGGCCCCAGGTTGCCTGCCGCCAGGCTGGGGTGCGGCAGCCAGGCCAGCGCCAGCACACGTTCGCCCCGCGCGGCGAGGTCTTGGCCCTGTGCTTCAAAACGCTCGCGATCCAGGGGCATTGCACCATCACCCATCTGCTGCCGATCGCAGTGGGCCATGATGATTTCGGGAGCGCCCTTGACCAAAAGTATGTGTCCGTCTGCGCCACGGTTGAGCGTCGCCATGAACTTGTGATCGGACTCGAACGGAATTGCATCCACCCGGGGCCAGGCGGCAGTCTCTGGCCCAAGCTCCATGCCCAACTTTGCCGCAAACGGATAAAGCGCGCCTTCGGTCGGATCGCCCTGCACTTTCCATTGCTCATCCACCCGGACCAACGATGCATCGTTGCACAGCAGGCTGACCCGCCCAAGCAAGCTCAGCGACACGGTATCTGCGGGCTGCCCCTGCATCGTCACCCGGCCCTCAGGCGCATAGCCATTGCCGCTGACGTCGTAAACGCCCTCGGCGGTCACGACCGAGGTAACCATCATTTCCATCAGCGTGAGAGTGCCCGTCTTATCCGAGCAGATACGCGATACCGCCCCCAGCGTCTCCACTGCCGGCAAACGACGGATGATGGCATTGCGCCGTGCCATGCGGGTCACGCCGATGGCCAGCGTGATGGTGATCAGCGCTGGCAGGCCCTCGGGGATGACGGACACGGTGATGCCGACAATGGCCTGGAACAACTCGACAAAACTCAGGTGACCCAGCCAATGCCCCCAGGCAAACAGCACTACCGCCAGGATCATGATCACTGCGGTGATCACATAGCCAAAGCGCGCGATCTGACGCAGCAGTGGCGTATCGAGGACGGCCACATCGGTCAACATCTGATTGATCCGCCCCAACTCGCTGCGGCTGCCGGTGGCCACGACGACCCCGGTTGCTCGGCCGGAGACGACCATCGTGCCGGAAAATGCCAGGTTATGGCGATCGCCGATGGTCGCCTTGGCGGCCACGACCGCCACGGTTTTCTCCACCGGTACGGACTCCCCTGTCAGGGCCGACTCGTCAGTCAGCAGATTTTTCACGTCGACCAGGCGCAAATCCGCCGGTACGCGATCGCCTGACTCGAGCAACACCACATCGCCCGGCACGACATCGGCCGCGGAAATGAGGCGGCTGTGCCCCTCGCGCACGACCCGTGCCTCGGAGGAAAGCATATGCCGAATGGCGTCCAAGGCCTTTTCAGCGCGCCCTTCCTGGAAAAAACCGAGCAGGGCGTTGAGCACCACCACCGCCAGGATGATGGACGCGTCCAGCCACAGTCCCAGCATCATCTTGATGAAACTGGCCACCAGCAGCACGTAGTTCAGGACATTATTGAATTGGGCCAACAACCTCATCAAAGGGTGTTTTTTCTCGCCCTGAGGCAACACATTGGGCCCGGACCGCGCCAGCCGGGCCTGCGCTTGGTCGTTGGACAGCCCATCGCGCACATCCACCGTCAGTGCCTGAGCCACCTCATCGGCCGTCCGAGCATGCCAGTTGGCCTGGCTGTCTTCGCCGGCAGGGATGGCCGTCGCATTGGGCGTTGCCGCCCGGCCGGTCAGGGATTCCATCTACGACTCCATGCACGTATGGGGACGATTCAATATATCGGATGCTGGCAAGACCGTCGAGCCGCCGGGGAGCCGGCCAAGTCATCGCCCGCGGACACGCAGTTCTTGCCTGCGTCTTATCTGTTCTTTACAATAAATAATAGTTATCATTTGCAAGTATTTTGCGATGTCCTCCCCCAAGCACGCCCAAGTCGAGACGCTCTATGCGGACCATCACGGATGGCTGCAGGGATGGATGCGCCGCCAATTGGGTAACTCCTTCGAAGCCGCCGACCTCGCTCACGACGTATTCGTCCGGTTGCTGGGCCGCCCCACCATAGAAACCCGCGAGCCACGTGCCTACCTGAGCACGATTGCCCGGGGCCTGCTCGTGGACCACTGGCGCCGCCGCGAGCTGGAGCGCGCCTGGCTCGAGGTCCTGGCTAACACGCCGCAGGAATTGGCTCCTTCGCCCGAGAGCCGCATGCTGGTGCTGGAGGCGCTCATCAAAATCGACCAGATGCTTGACTCCCTCAAACCCAAGGTACGCCAGGCCTTTTTGTGGGCCCAGCTCGACGGCATGCGCTGTCCGCAGATCGCCGAACGGCTTGGCGTATCCCTGGCCACCGCCGAGCGCTACGTGGCGGCGGGTCTGCGGCAGTGCTATACCCACCGGTTTGGTGCGCCGTGAGCGAGGCCGGCATCATCCCTTCGGCTGTGGTCGACGAGGCCATCGCCTGGTCGGTAAAACTCAATTTCGGCTCGCCCGACCCCGATACCTGTGCGGCCTTTGAGCGCTGGTTTCGTGCGGCGCCCGCGCACGAGAGCGCCTGGGCGCGGATGCAGGCGCTGAACGCGGACTTCCACGCCGTTCCCCAGGGGCTGGCGCTCGATACACTCTCTGCCATGGGCGCCGCTCACAGCCAACGGCAACTGCGCCGTCGCGCGATTCTCAAGGGCATGCTGGTGGCCGGCGGCGTGGCAGGCACAGGCTGGGCCGTACACGACCACACCCCCTGGCAAAGCGTACTGGCCGACGTCCGCACCTCCGTCGGGGGCACCGACCGATTGCGCCTGGCGGACGGCACCCTGCTGATCCTGAACACCGACAGTGCGGTGGACGTGCAGATGCAGGCCGCAGAACGCGTGGTCGTGCTCTACCGGGGGGAAATTTCCGTCGATACGGGGCGGGACCCCGCTTCGCCATCCAAGCGGCCCTTTTTTGTACGCACGCCTTTTGGCGCCATACAGGCGCTCGGAACCCGGTTCGTCGTGCGTCTGGGCGATGACTACGCCCAGGTCAGCGTCCAGCAGGACGCCGTCGCGTTGCGCCCGACCGATAACACATCGACCGTTGTCGCTCAGGCCGGGCAGACGTGGCAATTGCGCCGCCAGACGGCTCAGCAGATGAGTGACCCGGCCATGGCTGCCGACGCCTGGGTGGCCGGCGCGATCGAAGGCAAGGACATGCGGCTGGCGGATCTGTTGGCCGAGCTGGCACGCTACCGCCACGGCCGCATCACCTGCTCAGCCGACATCGCCGATATAAAGGTATCAGGCACCTACCATGTCAATGACACGGATCGCGCGCTGAGTTTCCTGGCCCAGACCCTGCCGGTGCGGGTGCGTTACTGGACGCGCTATTGGGTTGTAGTTCAGCCGGCCTGACAAAAAATAAAAATTTTTGAGGGGATTTGCGTTCTGGATCGGCCTACAGGGAAAGACACCTTTCAATCCGGCTCCTCAAGACTACGCAATGAACCGCAATCGCACTTGCAAGACCGCGCGCCTAGCGCCTCTGCCCGCCCTGATATCCACGGTCTTTTCCGGCCTGCTCTGCAGCGCGGCATTGGCCTGGGTACCCCCCACGGCCCAGGCGCAAAGCGCTCCATCGGCGCAGGATACCGACGTTGCCTTCGCGATCGAGGCAGGCCCCCTGGACCAGGCACTGAACCAGTTCGCGCGCACCGCAGGCGTGAATGTTTCCTTTGACGCCAGTCAACTGGCCGGCCTGCAGAGCCGCGGCCTGCAAGGCCGCTACGGCGCATCCAGCGGCCTGCGGGCGCTTCTGGCAGGCAGCGGTTTTGAAGGTGTGCGCCTGCCCAGTGGCGGTTATGCGGTGCGGCGCCTGCCGGCCGGCGCCGCCACCATGCTGGAGCCCGTCTCCGTCACGGGCCAGGAGTACCGTCTGCGTTCGGAAGGCACCGGATCCTATACGACGCCGGCAGTCACGATCGGCAGAGGTGAACAACGGCTGCGCGACATCCCGCAGTCTGTCAGCGTGGTCACCCGCCAGCGCCTCGATGAGCAGAATCTGACCTCCGTATATGACGCGCTGGAAAACACCACCGGTGTCACCTTGCAGCAAAGTCCCCAAGGCGGCAAATATATCTACTCGCGCGGCTTTGACAACAGCATCATCCAGTATGACGGCGTGCCATTGGAACGCAATATGTATGGCCGTGCCAGCAACTATTCGGGTGGCACGGCGTTCTATGACCGCCTGGAAGTACTACGTGGCGCGGCAGGACTGCTGCAAGGGTCGGGCTCGCCAGGCGGCGCGGTAAATCTGGTACGCAAACGCCCCCTGGAAGAGGACCGGCTCGCGATCGAGACCAAAGCCGGAAGCTGGGACCGCTATGGCCTGCAGCTGGATGGCAGCAAGATCCTGAACGAAGACGGCAGCCTGCGCGGCCGCGCTGTCATCGACCGGCAGGACAACCACTCCTTCGTCGATCGCGTCGATCTGCTCAACACCACCGTCTACGGTACGCTCGAGTACGACATAACCCCCCGCACGCAGGTCAACGTGGGCTATAGCCACGAAGAGCTCAGCGGCCGCCCCTCGATTTCTGGCCTGCCGCGCTACAGCACCGGCGAAGAGGTGGATTTCAAGCGATCCACCAGCTATGCCGCTGACTGGAACCATCAGAAAACCACCAATCAAGGTTTTTACGCCGACCTCACCCACGCCTTCAACGATGACTGGCGTGCGAAGATCACCGGCGCCTATGTCCAGGAAAACCAGCGCCTCAAGTACACCGCCTCCAGCCGTGCCGTGAACCCCACCACGCAGATGGGCACCGTCTCGGCGGCACGAACGGTAGCGGATATCGACACTTCAGGCCTGGATGCGAACCTCACAGGCAAGTTCCGCGCCTTCGGGCGCACGCACGAAGTGGTGTTGGGCACCAACTATGGCCACAGCAAGATCGATACGTCTTACGCCTACCTGGTCAACTACGCCACTTTCAACGCCTTCCGGTTTGACCCGGACCTGCCAGAGCCCAGCACGGCCGCCCTGCGCGCCGGCACGGACGAAGTTCGCGATGGGTCCAACCGCCAACTTGGCTTTTACGGCACCACGCGCCTGCAACTGGCCGACCCCCTCAAACTTGTCTTGGGCACGCGCTACAGCCGCTCCAAACGGATCTGGACCACCGACACCACGACCGCAGGGAAGTTGACCAACGGCCAGAAACGGCAGGCCAACGACCACGTCACGCCGTATGCCGGCCTGATCCTGGATCTGACTCCGCAATGGACGACCTACGTCAGCTACACGGATATTTTCCAGCCGCAAAGCGAAGTCAATGCGTCGGGCCAGTCGCTCAAGCCCATCGTCGGCGACAGCTATGAACTCGGCCTCAAGGGCGAACTGCTGGACGGCCGGCTGAATACCGCATTCGCGATCTTCCGCATCGATCAGAACCACCGCGCCCAGGTCGACTACAACACCAGCCCGACCTGCTCTGCGGACTACTATTGCTACACCGACGCCGGGAAGGTGCGCAGCCAAGGCTTTGACGCAGAGGTCAACGGCGAACTGCTGCCCGGGTGGAATCTGTATGCCGGCTATACCTTCAATACGACCAAGTACCTGAAGGATCAGGACAGCGAGGGCAAGGCCTTCGCCTGGTACACCCCCAAGCATATCTTCCGCCTCTGGACCACGTATCAGTTGCCGGGCGACTGGAGCGCTCTCACCGTCGGTGGCGGCGTCAACGTGCAAAGCTCGCAGTCGCGCCAGATTGGAGCCACCACGGTTCAGGCCAGCGGACGTGCGGTCTGGAATGCATACAGCAAGTACCAGATCAACCGCAACTGGTCCGCTGCGCTCAATATCAACAACATCTTTAACAAGACCTATTACAGCGCCGTGGGCAACCTGGTCAACGGTATCCACTACGGCGAACCCCGCAATGTCATGTTGACGCTGCGAGGCACGTACTAAACATGAAACCGGGCCTGCGCCAGCGCATGAGCTGGCTGCATACCTGGTGCGGGCTGGTGGGCGCCTGGCTGCTGTGCCTGATTTTCCTGGCTGGCAGCCTGAGCGTATTTCGCGCCCCCATCTCCCGCTGGATGGGGGCGGAGCCGCCCTTGCCCTCCAAGCCGGTTCAGGTGCCGCAGGCGGATGTCCTCGCCCACGCCGCACGCTTTCTCTCCGGGCAGGACGCGCATGCCCGGTTCTGGCGCATCGAGCTGCCGGGTGAAACCTCGCAGACCCTGCGTCTGGTGTGGCGCAGCGCCAGCGGCGCCACGCATGAAGCGACCATGGATCCGCGCGATGGTGCGCTGCTGCCTCAGCCCTGGGGCCGCAAGACCGAGGGCGGGCGTCATTTCATGACGCTGCACTACTCGTTGCATGCCAGCACCGCTGGCTTCTGGCTCGTGGGTGCGTTGACGGTCGCTATGCTGGTGGCACTGTTGTCCGGCATCATTGTCCATAAGCGCATCTTCAAGGATTTCTTCACCCTCCGGCGCGGCCCCGGGCAGCGTGCCTGGCTGGACGGCCACAATGCTTGCGCCGTACTCACCCTGCCCTTTCAACTCATGATCGCCTACACCGGGCTGGCGATTTTCTATACCAGCTACATGCCCGGTCCGTTGCAATCGGTCTATGGCGAGCAAGGCTACGCGCGCTGGCAAGCCGACCTCTCGCGGCAGGAGACGCCCGGCAGCGCCGTTGCCCTGCCTGCTGCTCCTGCGCTGCAGGCGGATCGTCCCGTACGCGAGCAAACCGGGGCCTTGCTGCGGGTCGCTGAAGCGGCCTTGGGCAACCCCGCGCGCATGATAATGATCGAACGTCCCGGCCAGCCTCGTGAGCGCATCACCATCTACGCGCATCCGGATAGTGACTCGACACAACGCCACTTGATCAGTCCGGCCGGCCGGCTGGCCTTCGATGGCGTCAGTGGCCGGCCCGTCGCGCTCATGGCGGGCCAACCCGCTGCGGACTCGGCCCACGAAGTCATGGAACGGCTGCACGTCGCCAGCTATGGCGGCTGGATCGTCAAATGGCTTTACTTCGTCTGCGGCCTGGCGGGCACGCTGATGATGGCCTGCGGTGCGGTTCTGTTCATCATCAAACGGCGCAATAGGCCGGAGGGCGAGTTCGGCCGGCTCACGCCGGGCTTTTACCGTCTGGCCGAGTCTTTCAATGTCGCGGCCATCGCCGGCGCGGCCGTGGCCTGTATTGCCTACCTCCATGCCAACCGGCTGATTCCAGCGCATCTGCCAGGCCGCGATGCCTGGGAGATCAAGGCATTCCTGCTGATCTGGCTTTTGAGCCTGGCGCATGCCTGTGTGCGTCCACCCCTACGCGCCTGGGCCGAGCAGTTTGCCTGCGCCGCGCTGCTTTGCCTGCTTTTGCCCTTCGTCAACGCCCTGTCCACCGGAGAACACATCTTCACGTATGTGCGGGCAGGCGATTGGTAGGCCGCACTGGTGGAAGGCACCATTCTGGCCTTCGGTGGTCTCTTTGCAGCGCTGGCCTGGCGCCTGCGCCGCACCATGCGCTGGACGCCCAAGGCTGGCCGGGCAGTCGCCCTGCCGCGCGGCTATCGCTGGCAAGTGCTGGCAAGAGTTCTGTCGGCCATCGTTGGGGGATACGCGTTCAGCAGTGTGGGCGCTACCCTGCTGGCGCGAACCCTTGCCTTTAGCGGCATGACAAGCCCCGCGTTTGGCGTGGCCACCGCCAGTATGTTGAGTTTTCTGATCTTTACGCTGACCGCGCTGTGGGTGTTTGCGGCCCCGCGCGCCTGGCTATGGCTGCTGCTGGCATCGGGATCGCTGGCGCTGCTGGTCTGGTTGCTGGAGCGGGCATGACGCCGTCGATCGCTGCGACAACTGCGCTCGCCTTGACCTTCGCCGCCTTCGCCTGTCTGGCTCTGGCCATGGACCGGCATCATGAACAGGTCACCGGTCTGGATACCCCGGCCACACGCCGGTGGATGCTGCGCCTCAATGGCGTGGCGCTCGCGCTGGCGGGCCTGACCTGCTGCCTTCAGGCGTGGGGCAGCGCCGTGGCAGCGTTGGTATGGCTGGGTCTGCTGTCCTGCGGGGCCATCCTCGTCACCCTGATGCTCAGCTACGCCCCGCGCCGACTGCCGGCCACCGCCCTCGCGGCAGCCCTGGCCGCGTTGGCTCTGCTATGCCTATGAGCGGCGGCACTCAGTCCGGGCGCTTGCCTTCATAGGCGTTCTGCAAGAGTACACGCAGCGCCTCGGACTCGAGCGGACGCGGATTCGGATAGGGCGTGCTCAGTGCGATCTGGCAGGCCCGATCCAGATCCGCCTCGAGCATACCGATATCCCGCAATGCGGTCGGCGCCCCGAGACTGCGCGCAAGATCGAACACGCCCTGAGCGGCGTGCGCGACCTGAAGCGCCGAGGCGATCCGCGCCATGGCCGCGGGTGCTGCGGCGGCGTTATACGCCAGCGCATGGGGCAGAATCACCGTGTGAACCTCGGCATGCGGCAAATTGAAACTACCTCCCAAGGTGTGACAGAGCTTGTGATGCAACGCCATGCCCACGTTACCCAACACCGTGCCGCATAGCCAGGCACCGTACAGCGCGTCGGCGCGCGCGGCCGCCGCCTGGTCCGTGTGGGCCAGGCGCGGCAAGGCGAGCGCCAGCGCACGAATGCCCTCCTGCGCCATCAGATCCATGATGGGATTGCGATCCTGGGCATACAGGCCTTCGGCCGCGTGAGCAATGGCATTGATCCCGCTTGTCAGGCTGATGCCGGGCGGCAAGTCATAGCTGAGTTCAGGGTCATAGATCACCGTGCGCGGCAAGACCCTGACATCACGACCGGTTCTCTTCAAGCCCGCCTCGGTCACGCCGTAAATGGGTGTCATCTCCGATCCGGCGTAGGTCGTCGGTACCGCTATTACAGGCAAGCCGGTCTCTAGCGCAATCGCTTTGCCCAGCCCGATGGTAGATCCGCCGCCTACGGCCACCGCACAGTCAGCCTGCTGTTGACGCGCCTGCGCACGCGCCCTATGCACCACTTCCATAGGCACGTGCATGACGGCCTCGTCAAACACGCCTGCCACGCGCTCAGGACCGAGCAGCGCGGCAACCTGCTCGGCCTGCCCGCGCTGGGCAGGCGTGCAAAGCATCAGCGCGCGACGCAGGGTCAACGCATCCAGTTCGGCAGGCAATCGCGCCAGGCTGCCCGGGCCGAAGACGACGCGCTGCGCCTGGCTGGTATAGGTAAAAGAATCCATCGTCGCCGGTGTATCCGTCATTGAGCCACAATCCCCTGTGCCTTGATAAGCTTGCCCCAACGGTCGGACTCCGACTTGACCAGGGCATTCATTTCTTCACGGCCGCCGGCCACGACATCGAACCCGGACTCATTGATTCGTTGCGCCACCGCAGGGTCGCGTAATGCTTCGATCGTAATCTGGGACAATTTGTCCAGCCTATCGGCAGGCGTTGCGGCCGGCGCCACCATGCCCACCCACGAGTAGATTTCAAACCCTGGATAGCTTTCCGCGACAGCAGGCGTTTGCGGCAGAGCCGGCACACGCGACGGCGCGGTCACCGCCAGCGCCCGCAACTTGCCAGCCTGGATATGCGGCAACACCAGGGGCAGGCTGGCGATCATGGACTCCACGTGTCCGCCCAACAGATCCGTGATGGCCGGACCGCCCCCGCGATACGGCGTATGCAGACCGCTGCTGCCGGCCGTTTGATGGAACAGCTCGGCAGCCAGATGGTTGGAGCTACCCGGGCCGACCGACGCATACGAGACGTTGCCGTGTTTGGCTGCGGCGACATAGTCGGCCAGGCTACGGTAAGGCGTGCCCGGAGCGACGACGAGCACCATGGGGGAGCGCACCATGTACGACACGCCGGTGAGGTCCTTCTCCGTGGAGTACGGCAGCCTCGGATAGATATGCTGCTCGGTCGCGTAAGAGTCGAACACCATCTCCACCGTGTAGCCGTCCGCCGGGGCCTTGGCCACCAGGGCCGTGCCTATCGTGCCGCCCGCGCCGCCTCGATTGTCTATCACCACCGTCTGACCCAGCTTGTCCTGCAAGGATTGCTGCAACTGCCTGGCAACTTTATCGACGGTTCCTCCAGCCGCAAAGGGAACGACGACGGTCAGCGGTTTGCTCGGATAGGATTCTGCGGCAGCGGGCGTCAAACTGGCGCCCCAGCCCAGCAGGCTCAAGGCGCTTGCGGCCAACCCGGCGCGGGTACGGCGATTGATGATAAGGGCGTGCATGAAGTCTCCTGTGGACGTCGCCATGATGTCGCGATCTATGTGAAATTTGCAGAAATACCGCTGCTGCCGCTATCGTACGTGCCAAATCTCCACACGCCCGCGCAGTCGGCGCCAAACCCCTTTGCACCACACGCACAAATGAAGGCAGCCAAATTCGCGGAAACCCTGTCGATCTTCGTCGATGTGGCCCAGGCGCAGAGTTTTTCCGAGGTCGCCCGCCGGGGCGGACTGGTCGTGTCCTCCGTGGCACGCCAGATCGACGCGTTGGAGTCCGAGTTGCAGGTGCCACTTTTCGTGCGCTCGACCCGTGCGCTTGTCCCCACCGAAGCTGGCGAAGTGCTGTACGAGCGCGCGGTCAAGATCCTGCACGACATGACCGAAGCCCGATCCGAAGTCATTTCGCTGGAGCAAAACGTGCAAGGCCTGTTGCGGGTAAGCTGCCTGCCCGCTTTTGCCCGGCGATACGTGGTGCCCATTCTGGGTCGGCTTGGCGAGCGGCATCCGCAGTTGCAGGTCGAACTCGCCCTGACGGAACGCATCGTGGATCCGGTCGTCGAGCGTATGGATGTCGTCGTGCGTGTGGGGCAGCAGCCGGACAGCAGCCTCATCGGGCAACGTATCGGCAGCCACCGGTACCTCATGTGTGCAGCACCCAGCTATCTTGAACGCTACGGCACGCCGCGCCGGCTGAGCGAATTGGCACGGCATCGCCTGATCGACCGGCGCCATAGCACAAGCGTACGCGGATGGCGCGAAATCGGCGACGGCGCCTGGGCCCGGCAGGCCCGCTTTGTCCTCGAATGCGACGACTGCGATGCCCGGCGCCAGGCGGCACTGGACGGACTCGGCATCGCCCTTATGCCCAATTGGTCGGCGGGACCGGAAATTGGCCGAGGCAATCTGGTGCAGATCGGGCTACAGGACTGCACGCCCCCCCAAGACAGCGGCATCTATCTGCTGCGCGCCATGCCCCGGGCGAGCGCCCGGATAAGGGCCTTCACCGAGGCCTTGCGACGGCATATAGGCTCGCCCTCGATCTGGGATGTCACCATCGACGCCGCCGCGGCCACCACGCCGCCCTCGGCTGCTTAAGCGCTGCCTTCCCGCCTGACGAAAGACGGCAGAGGCTGCCGCGAAGCCCCCTGCGTTTGCCACAAACAAACCGCCCTTTGCCGCTCGACAAATTAGCGCCGGCGATTTCATCAAACAGAAGCTGAAAACAAAAATTTCCGCAGACGCGCAGCATTAATCGCTGGAAATTCAAACGGTTAAGCGCAAAAAAATTCCGCCCCTCTTGATGCGGCACCGCGCGTCGGAACCACAATTTGTCACGTTTATACAAAATATTAGCGACTTTTTGGTGTTGTTTAAAAAATATACGAAACCGTATGCATCTGATATCAACATTCTGGTATCTTTGACGCGTTCAACAGACCTAAGCCCTGTGTAAGGAACCTGCATAACTGCTCGTGCCTTGACACCGCCACGTCTGATCCATTTGCCGCCCGTGCCTCCACGCGCAGGCAATGGGTCGCCAAACCAGCGCGATGTGCCGCCAACCACGGCGCGCTCCGTTTCAAATGCACGTTTCAGCAGCCTATGAGAACCTATGAGCAGCACTAAGCCCATCGACCAGAAACTCGGCCTTGTGGCGCTTGTGGCGATTGTCGTGAGCTCAATGATAGGCAGCGGTGTCGACAGCCTGCCTCAAAACATGGCTGAGACATCAGCCCTTGGCCCGGTCGTCATCGCCTGGTTGATCAGCGGTTTCGGCATGTTTTTCATTGCCCGAACCTTCATGGTGCTTTCGGACCTCAGGCCCGACCTGCAATCCGGCATTTACATGTATGCCAGGGAGGGCTTCGGGCCGTTGAGTGCCTTTGTCGTGGCCTGGGGTTATTGGCTCATGACCATTTTCAGCAACGTAGCGTTTGCTGTGATGGTGATGGACACGCTCAACTATTTCATGCCGGGCGATTTCACCGGCGGCAATAATCTGGCATCCATCGTCGGAGCTTCCATCCTTATCTGGGGCTTTCACGTCCTGGTGCTGGCCGGCACCAAAATGGCCGGCATGATCAATACCGTCGGCACGTTCGTCAAACTGATCCCGCTGGTGGTTTTCGTCGGCGTAGTCACTTATTTCCTTAACTACGCTCAACTCACGACCGATATCTGGGGCCACCATCCCGTCGGCGACGCCAAGCCCCTGGGTTCGATTCTGTCGCAGACGCTGTCACCGATGTATGTCGCGCTCTGGTGCTTTATCGGCGTCGAAGGTGCGGTAGCGCTGTCGGGCAGAGCGCGCAACAAGAAAGATGTGGCGCGCGCGACCATGATTGGTTGCATACTGGGGCTGCTCATTTGCCTGATCGTTTCAGTGCTGCCTTTTGGCGTCATGTCACAACAGGTGTTGAGCCATATTCCCAATCCGTCGACCGCGGGCGTCATGAAAAAGCTCACGGGCGACTGGGGTGAGTGGCTGATCAATATAGGCGTACTGATTTCGATTTTGACCAGTTGGCTGGCCTGGACGATGATTTGCGCCGAAATACCTCAGGTTGCCGGGCGTAATGGCACGTTCCCCAAGATTTTTGCCATAGAGAATAAGAACGGCGCCGCTTCCACGGCCCTCTGGGTCAGCAGCGGAATCATGCAGTGCGTCATGCTGATGGTGTATTTCTCCCAGCATGCATGGCTCACGCTGCTTGGCATCTCGGCGATCTGCGTGTTGCCGGCGTACTTTTCCTCTGCCTCGTATCTGATCAAAACCTGCTTTAACGGCGAGTATACGCAACGCCAGTCCACGGGGCGAATGCTGGCGTTGTTCAGCAGCCTCGTCGGAGCTGGTTTCTGTCTGTTCATGCTCTACGCCAGCAATATTCAGTACGTCGCGATGAGCCCGTTGCTGCTCAGTCTGGGGCTGCCCTTGTTTTTCTGGGCCCGCCGCCAGCAAGGCAGCGATGCGGGAGCGCTGAATCGCGGTGAAAAGACCGCACTCGCGCTGTTGCTGGCCATCGATATTCTTGTAATCGCCCTGTATTTCATGGGCCACATCAAGCTGTAGCAGGTTGTTTTTCGCTGTTTTTTACTGATCAGTATCAGAGTCCGGATGCGCCGCTCGACCTCAACCGAGAGTCATGCTATGAAGTTCAATCACAATGCATTGCTAGTGCTTTCCGACAGTCTGGAAGCCGGCCGTCCCGCCTCCCAGGCCGTGCAAGCCCTGGCGCAAGCCATCGCCGAAAGAGGGTTTATCGTCCAGCAGGCCGCCAACCTGCAAGCAGGTCAGACTTACATTCAGCAAAGCCCTCACTACAGCTTCATCGCGATTCTCTGGGACAGCGCCAACACGGCCATCGTCAAAGAGTGCGAAGCACTGGTGCAGAAGATCCGTGAGCGTAACGCCACGGTGCCGGTGTTTCTGCTCTCCGAAGCCGAAGCCGTCAATGGCATCCCCGTCGCGGTACTGAAGGAAGTCACCGAGTACGTCTATCTGTACTCCGAGACCCCGGAGTTCACCGCCAACCGTGTCTACACTGCGGTGCACCGTTACGCAGAAACCCTGCTGCCGCCTTACTTCGGCACCCTGAAAAACTTCACCGAGGACGGCGATTACTACTGGGACTGCCCCGGGCACATGGGTGGCATGGCCTACCTCAAGCACCCGGTCGGCGTGGAATTCATCAATTTCTTTGGTGAAAACATGATGCGCGCCGACATCGGCGTGGCGACCGCCGAAATGGGCGACTATCTGGTTCACGCCGGCCCGCCCAAGCAATCCGAGGAAATTGCCGCCGAACTCTTCGGTGCCAAGTGGACGTTCTACGGTGTGGCCGGGTCGTCGGGTTCGAACCGCATCGTGGCGCAGGGTGCCGTGGGCGCCAATGAAATCGCCGTGGTGGACCGCAACTGCCACAAATCCCTCAATCACGGCCTGACGTTGTCGCAAGCTCGTCCGGTGTATCTGACGCCCAGCCGCAACGGCTACGGTCTGATCGGCCCCATTCCGGCAGAGCGCCTGAGCAAAGACAGCGTCCGAAAACTCATCGACGACAGCGCGCTGACCAAGGATGCGGTCAGCCGCGACCCCAGCTACGCCGTGGTCACGAACTGCACCTACGACGGCTTCATCTACAACGTGAATCAAGTCGTCGGCCAGCTTAGCGAAAGCGTGCCGCGCATCCATTTTGACGAGGCATGGTATGCCTACGCCAAATTCCACCCGCTCTACCGTGGCCGCTTTGCCATGGACGTGGCCGATGACCCGCCCAATCGTCCGACCCTGTTCGCGGTGCAATCCACGCACAAGATGTTGCCGGCGTTGTCCATGACATCGATGACCCACATCAAACCGAGCGACCGCGCACCGCTGGACTTTGACGATTTCAACGATTCGTTCATGATGCACGGCACCACCTCGCCGTTCTATCCCATCATCGCCTCGATCGACGTGGCCGTTGCCATGATGCAGGGAGAAGCCGGCTACTCGCTCGTGCAAGAATCCATCGAAGAAGCAATTGCCTTCCGCCAGGCGGTGGTCAATGTCAAAGAAGAACTCGCCGAAGTCGATGGCGAGTCCTCATGGTTCTTCGACGTCCTGCAACCCACCCAGGTCAAGGATCCGGCCAGTGGCAAGGTGCAAGCTTTCCATAAGGCCTCCATCGAACTGCTGAGCCAGACCCCCGATTTGTGGACGCTCAAACCAGGCGACGCGTGGCACGGTTTTTCCGATGCGGACATTGGCCAGGCCGATTGCATGCTCGACCCGGTCAAGGTCAGCATCACCTGCCCGGGGATCACCCCCGACGGCAAACACCTGCCTCAGGGTATTCCGGGCAGCATCGTCAGCAAGTTCCTGGACGACCGCCGCATCGAGGTTGCCCGCACCGGCGACTACACGCTCCTCATTCTCTTCTCGGTGGGTATCACCAAGGGCAAGTGGGGCACGCTGATCGAAAGCCTGCTGACCTTCAAGAAGCTCTATGACACGGGCGCCAAGGCGATCGATGCCATTCCTTCGCTGGCCCACGCGTCGCCCAAGTACGCCGCGATGACGCTCAAAGAGTTGTGCCAGCACATGCACGACAGCATGCAGGAGCTGGACCTGATGAAGCACAGCAGCGATGCGGTCAGCTCCATCCCCGAGCCTGTGCTCACCCCGGCCGAGGCCTATCAGAAGGTTGTGCGCTACCAGACCGAACGCGTCAAGGTAGCGGATTTCGCCAATCGTATCGCCGCCAGCATGCTGGTGCCCTACCCTCCGGGTATTCCGGTTCTGATGCCGGGAGAACGTCTGCCCGCCGATGACACGGGTATCACCGGCTATCTCGAAGCGCTGCAGGAATTCGACAAGCGCTTCCCGGGCTTCGAACACGAAATCCAGGGCGTGAGCATCGATCAGAACGGCGACTACTGGGTTCGCGCCGTCGTGGAAGAGGCGCGCAAGCCGCAGCCCGTGCCCAAGCACATCAGCTTCAAGAGCCACCGCGTCTCTTCCATCAAGAAGGGACGGCAATAGAGCGGGGTGCCGCCCGGGCCTGACCCGGGCGGCATGGTCTCCTCCATCGCAAGGCAACGAAAATGACTGATAAAACTCAAGCAAGTACAAGTACCGACGCCAGCTCCGGCTCGGCCGGCGCGAAACTCGGCATGTTGGCGCTCATCGCCATCGTGGTGGGGTCGATGCTGGGTGGCGGCGTCTACAGCCTGCCGCAAAATACCGCCGCCACCTCGGCCGTCGGTCCGGTCGTCATCGCGTGGATCATCGCGGGCATCGGCGTTTACTTTATTGCCAATGCATTCCGCATGCTCTCCGACCTGCGCCCAGACCTGCATGCCGGGGTCTATATGTACGCGCAGGAAGGTTTCGGGTCTTTCATAGGTTTTAACGTGGCCTGGGGCTACTGGTTGATGACCTGCTTTGGCAACGTCGCCTTCGCGGTCATCCTCATGGACGCTTTCGACCAGATCTTCCCTGGCGTGTTCACCAACGGCAACAACCTGAACTCGATCATCTGCGGCTCCATCCTCATCTGGGGCTACAACTATCTGGTGCTGTCCGGGACCAAGGTGGCCGGCTTCGTCAACACGGTGGGCACGATCGCCAAGCTGGTTCCCCTGGTGGCATTCGTCCTCCTGCTGGGTCTGCTGATCGACTATTCCCAACTGCTCGACAACGTCTGGGGCAATGCACCGCAGATCATGAGCGGCACGGGCGCAGCCGCCACGCCGGTCTCGTTCACGGCGCAAATCATGGCTCCCATGACGGTGACACTGTGGGCGTTCATCGGCGTAGAAGGCGCGGTGGTCCTGTCGGGCCGCGCCCGCAATCGCAGCGACGTGGGCAAAGCCACGCTGCTGGGTTTTCTGGCGGCCTTGATCATCTACATCCTGCTGTCCGTTCTGCCGTTTGGCGCCATGACGCAGCCCGAACTTGCTCAGGTCGCCAATCCGTCGACCTCGGGTGTGCTCGAGCACGTCGTCGGCGCGCAATGGGGCAGTTGGCTGATGGATCTGGGGCTGATCATCTCGGTGCTGGCCGGCTGGCTGGCATGGACCATGCTTTGCGCAGAAATCCCGATGGCTGCAGGCCAGAACGGCGCCTTTCCCAAGGCGTTTGCCCGTACGAACAAGAACGAGGCAGCAACCGTGTCGCTGTGGATAAGCAGCGGCGTGATGCAGGCAGCCATGCTGTTGGTTTATTTCTCCAACAATGCCTGGAACACGATGTACAACATCAGCGCGCTGATGGTGGTGCCTGCCTACATCACCACCACGCTCTACATGACCAAGCTGTGCCTGACGCATGAATACAAGAAGTATTCCAACAAGGGCATGACACTCGGTCTGACAAGCGGCGTGATGGGCGTGCTGTTCTGCCTGTTCATCCTCTATGCCAGCGCGCTCAACTACCTGGCTCTGGTGCCCGTGCTGCTGACTTGCGGTCTTCCGGTCTTCATCTGGTCGCGCAAGGAAAAGAAGGACGGCAAGCCCATGTTCGTGGGTCTGGAAAAACTCTACGTGGCCATCCTGTTGGTCGCCGACGTTATCGTGTTCTGGCTGCTTTACACCGGCAAGATCACGCTCTAGGCGCATCGAAAAGCATTGAGCGGACGAAGGCCCGGTTTTGTACAAAGACCGGGCCTTCTCGCTGACGGGCGCCTGGCCCTCTTCCCCACGTATACCACGCGGCGCGCTGTCTGCCATGACGCCCCGCGGCTCCTTCCTGCATCACGCACATGACACGCTACTGCACATTGTTTGGTCTTTTTCTGCTGGGCGCCTCCGCCACGCAGGCCGCGGAGTTCACACCCAATGGCAGCCTGAGCCTGACGCAGACCTTTTATGGCGACTCCGGCAACTATCAGACCACCAACTCCCACCCTTCTGCGGTGCTGAACTACCAGTTCTCTCCGAAATGGAGCATCGACCTGGAGTGGGATCGTTCCTGGAACCGCTACTGACCTGCTCCCCGTGATTAGTACGAAATCGATGTAGAGTCCGTTCCCAAAGGAATGGCAATGAAGAAACGATTTACGGAAGAGCAAATCATCGGCGTGCTCAAGGAAGCCGATGCAGGTGCCAAGCCCGCAGAGTTGTGCCGCAAGCACGGAATCTCCGAGGCAACGTACTACAACTGGAAGGCGAAGTTCGGTGGCATGACGGTGTCGGACGCTCAGAGGCTCAAGGAGCTGGAGCAGGAGAACAACAAGCTCAAGAAGCTGTTGGCCGAGTCGATGCTGGACAAGGCGGCGCTTCAGGATCTGCTAAGCCGAAAGTAGTCAGCCCGCAGGCCAAACGCGAGGCGGTCAGGACATTAATGACCGAGCGCGTGGTTCGCCCAGCGGCAATCGCGCCGAATCAGAGTTGGTCAATGGACTTTGTGGCCGACGGCCTAGCCTATGGCCGCCGATTCCGCTGTTTGACTATCGTCGATGACTACACTCGCGAATGCCTGGCCATCGAGGTCGATACGTCGTTGCCGGGACTGCGTGTTGCCATGGTGCTGCAACGGCTGGCGGAGATGCGTGGCCTGCCGCGATCTATTACCGTGGACAACGGGCCAGAGTTCGCCGGAAGAGCCTTGGACGCCTGGGCCTACCAAGCAGGCGTAAAGCTGTCGTTTATTCGGCCGGGTAAGCCGGTGGAGAACGCTTATATCGAAAGTTTCAACGGCAAGTTCCGCGACGAATGCCTTAACGAGCACTGGTTCTTGTCCCTGCGACAGGCTAAAAGCTTGATCGAAAACTGGCGAGTCGAGTACAACACCGATCGGCCTCACAGCGCGCTCGGATATTTAACGCCGGCGCAATTCGTGCAGGCTCATCAGAAAGAAGGTCTTTTACCCCTGGGCTCTATGTCGGTGCCGTACTAAATCTGGGGGCAGGTCAAATTCCGACATCAATGAAATTCGACATCAGCTGAATGCCACATCGAGTCAATATCACCCAGCCAATATGTAACAATCCAGCCCCTCCCCCTTGAAGCCTGCCGAGTCATCCCTATAATTAGCACTCGTCGCTGGCGAGTGCTAACAGCCCTCCCGCGCCAACTACCGATCAATCTTCTAGTTATCCAACAGGAGTTCCTCATGGCCCTGCGTCCCCTGCACGATCGCGTGATCGTCAAACGCCTGGACAACGAGCGCAAGACCGCTTCCGGCATCGTCATTCCCGACAGCGCCGCTGAAAAGCCCGATCAAGGCGAAGTGCTGGCCGTCGGCCCCGGCAAGAAGACGGAAGACGGCAAGATTCTGCCCGTCGACCTGAAGGTCGGCGACAAGGTCCTGTTCGGCAAGTATGCCGGCCAAAGCGTCAAGGTCGATGGCGACGAACTGCTCGTCATCCGCGAGGAAGAAATCCTCGCCGTGATCCAGTAATAGCGTTCATCCCTATTTTCAAAGGAAGCTGAAAATGGCTGCCAAGCAAGTTCTGTTTGCCGATGATGCCCGCGTGCGCATCGTTCGCGGCGTGAATGTTCTCGCCAACGCTGTGAAGACCACCCTGGGCCCGAAGGGTCGCAACGTCGTGCTGGAGCGCTCGTTCGGCGCCCCGACCGTGACCAAGGACGGTGTGTCTGTCGCCAAGGAAATCGAACTGAAGGACAAGTTCGAGAACATCGGCGCCCAGCTGGTCAAGGACGTTGCGTCCAAGACCTCCGACAACGCCGGTGACGGCACCACGACCGCCACCGTGCTGGCCCAGGCCATCGTTCAGGAAGGCCTGAAGTACGTTGCCGCCGGTTTCAACCCGATCGACCTCAAGCGCGGTATCGACAAGGCTGTGGCCGCTGCCGTCGCCGAGCTGAAGAAGGCTTCCAAGCCGGTTACCACCAGCAAGGAAATCGCCCAGGTTGGCTCGATTTCGGCCAACAGCGACAGCTCCATCGGCCAGATCATCGCTGACGCGATGGACAAGGTCGGCAAGGAAGGCGTCATCACCGTCGAAGACGGCAAGTCGCTGGAAAACGAACTGGATGTCGTCGAAGGCATGCAGTTTGACCGTGGCTACCTGTCGCCCTACTTCATCAACAACCCCGACAAGCAAGTCGCCGCTCTGGACGATCCTTTCGTCCTGATCTACGACAAGAAGATCAGCAACATCCGTGATCTGCTGCCGGTGCTGGAACAAGTCGCCAAGTCGAGCCGTCCGCTGCTGATCATCGCCGAGGACGTCGAGGGCGAAGCCCTGGCCACCCTGGTTGTGAACAACATCCGTGGCATTCTGAAGACCACCGCCGTCAAGGCTCCGGGCTTCGGCGATCGCCGCAAGGCCATGCTGGAAGACATCGCCATCCTGACCGGCGGCACCGTGATCTCGGAAGAGACCGGCATGTCCCTGGAAAAGGCCTCGCTGCAAGAACTGGGCCAAGCCAAGCGCATCGAAGTCGCCAAGGAAAACACCACCATCATCGACGGCGCCGGCGACGGCAAGTCGATCGAGGCGCGCGTCAAGCAGATCCGCACCCTGATCGAAGAAGCCACTTCGGACTACGACCGTGAAAAGCTGCAAGAGCGCGTGGCCAAGCTGGCCGGCGGTGTTGCCGTGATCCGCGTCGGTGCTGCCACCGAAGTCGAAATGAAAGAAAAGAAGGCCCGCGTTGAAGACGCCCTGCACGCTACCCGCGCTGCTGTGGAAGAAGGCGTGGTTGCTGGCGGCGGCGTTGCGCTGCTGCGTGCCAAGCAAGCCATCACCGGCCTGCAAGGCGACACTCCCGACCAGAACGCCGGTATCAAGCTGATCCTGCGTGCTGTCGAAGAGCCGCTGCGCACCATCGTGGCCAATGCCGGCGAAGAAGCCAGCGTCGTGGTCAACACCGTTCTGGCTGGCAAGGGTAACTACGGTTACAACGCCGCCACCGGCGAGTACACCGACCTGGTCGAGCAAGGCGTTCTGGATCCCACCAAGGTGACCCGCACTGCCCTGCAAAACGCCGCTTCGGTGGCCAGCCTGCTGCTGACGGCTGAAGCCGCCGTGGTCGAGCTGGCAGAAGACAAGCCCGCTGCCCCGGCCATGCCGGGTGGCATGGGCGGCATGGACTTCTAAGTCCCGCCTCTCTGTCCTGGAGCGCCGCGTACCTTCGCCACGCGGTTCTCCGGTTGCTATCAGAACCCCCGGTTCATCGCCGGGGGTTTTGTTTTGTGGGCGGCTTGCATGCGGCCCCACTTTGATGCCTACAATGGGTCTGACACTTCCGGAGGGGCCAGATGCGTTTTCCCACATTGCTGCGAATTTGCCATCCGAGAGAATTGGCCGGGCTGTTGATGGATTCGGCCAGGCAATGGTCGCGCCACCGCGCCGCCAGCAAGGGGGCTGCGCTGGCGCTGTATATGGTGTTTTCGCTGGCGCCGATGCTGATTCTGGTCATTGCCGTGGCAGGCGCGTTTTTTGGTGAAGAAGCGGTGCGCTCGGAGTTGTTCGATCAGGTGCGCGACCTGACGGGCGAACGCGGGGCCGAGGTGATTCAGACCGTTTTGGCCAGCGCACATCAGTCGGGCAAGGGTTGGGTTGCGGCGTTGCTGTCGGTCGGGGTGTTGATTTTCAGTGCGACGACGGCTTTTTCGGAGCTTAAAGCCAGCCTGGATGAACTCTGGGAAGTCGAACCCGACACCTCGGGTGGTATTCAGGGATTGGTGCGCAGCCGTGTGCTGTCGTTTGGACTCGTGCTGGTGCTGGCCTGCTTTCTGTTGTTCTCGCTGATGGTCAATGCAGCGATGGGCGTGGCCCGAGGCTATTACGGCGAGATCTGGAGTAATTCGCTGGTGGCGATGGTGGGCGACTGGCTGGCCAATCTGTTTTCGTTCGCGGTAGTAACAGCGCTGTTTGCCGTGATTTTCAAGCTGCTGCCCTCGGTGTCGGTGCTTTGGCGCCATGTGATCCCGGGCGCGGTGGTGACCGCCGCACTGTTTCTGCTGGGCAAGTGGGGGATCGGCCTTTATTTGGGCCGCGGCGGCGTGGCTTCGGCCTATGGCGCGGCGGGTTCGCTCATCGCGCTTTTGATCTGGATTTACTATTCGGCGCAGATTTTTTTCTTTGGCGCGGTGGTGACCCGGCAATACGCGGTGCGCGCCCAGCGCCTGGAGGCCGGTGAGCCGTTGACGCCGTCCGCGCAGCCCGGACACTGATTCCTGCACCGGGAAAGCCTTCCGCACTTGCGCGGCCACGATACGGGCGACACCTGAATCTGTTAAAAAGCGGCAGACCCGATTCCCCGTATCGCTTTATGACTCCACATCCTTCGCCTTACAAGAGCACCGGCGGCCTGCGCCGCATCCTCAACGCCTTGCGCTACTCGTGGCAGGGCCTGAAGGCGGCCGTCAAGTACGAGGCGGCGTTTCGCCAGGAGCTTGCCCTGGCGGTGCTGCTCATTCCAGCCGCGTTTTTTCTGGGGCGCACCACCGACGAAGTCTTCATGCTTATTGCTTCGGTCGTGCTGGTGCTGGTGGTGGAGCTGATCAATTCGGCCATCGAAGCCTTGGCCGATGCACTGTCGGTCGAGACGCATCCACTTCTGGGGCGCGCCAAGGATCTGGGCAGCGCCGCCGTGATGCTGATGCTGATTTTTACGGGCGCCGTCTGGGTCGCGGTGGCGATCAGCCGTTTTATCTTGAATTAAGGCAGGCGTTTGCAGGTGGCAGGCATGCTTCTATACTGAAGCTCCATGCCCTCTTCCGATACCTGCATGATGCCTGCTCTCTCTGCCCCGGAACGTATCGTGATTGTCGGTGGCGGCGCTGGCGGCCTGGAGCTGGCGGCCCAACTGGGCCGCGCCTATGGCCCCGAGCGCGTTCTGCTGGTCGACAGCCGCCCTTTTCATATCTGGAAGCCGTCGCTGCATGAAGTGGCCGCCGGCACGCTGGATATCCACCAGGAAGGGCTTTCTTATCTGATGCTGGCGCGGCTGGCGGGCTTTAGTTTCGCCCAGGGCGAGCTCACCTCGGTCGACCGGGCTGCGCGGCGTATCCGGATCGGCGCGGTCCGCGACCCGCGCGGCCAGGAAATCCTCGGGCCGCGCGAGTTGAGTTATGGCAACCTGGTGCTGGCGGTGGGCAGCGCGTCAAATTTTTTCAACACGCCTGGTGCGGCTCAGTATGCCGTCACGCTGGATAACACCGAAAACGCCGAAGCCTTTCGGCTGACGATCCTCAAGGCCATGGCTCAGGTGGATCAGGACAAGCTGCGCAATCCTTCGGCTCGCCTGGACCTGGTCATCGTGGGCGGCGGCGCCACCGGCGTCGAGTT
The DNA here is from genome assembly GCF_020735985.1 of Bordetella holmesii. Lineage (NCBI taxonomy): Bacteria > Pseudomonadati > Pseudomonadota > Betaproteobacteria > Burkholderiales > Alcaligenaceae > Bordetella > Bordetella holmesii. The sequence continues at coordinate 729,730 of NZ_CP085973.1, read as the reverse complement.
GGCCGTTGAGCTGACCGAGGCCAGCCATGTCGTCAGCACCTACGGCCTGCCGAATTTTCGAGTCGAGCGCGACATGGCCATCACCCTGGTCGAGGGTGCGCCTCGCATCCTTTCTGCCTTGCCCGAGAAGATTTCGCGCGCGGCCACCGCTCGCCTGACCGAGCTTGGTATCCGTGTGGAAACCCATTGCCGGGTGGCCGAAGTGAGCCCGGATAGTGTCAAGACGGCCGATGGCCGCAGTTTTGCGGCCTCGCTTTGCCTGTGGGCCGCCGGCATTCGCGGCCCGGACCTGCTCGCCCAATTGGGTTTGCCCTTGAACAAGGCAGGCCAATTGATCGTCAATGAGCGCCTGGAAACCGAAGATCCTTATGTGCTGGCGCTGGGCGACTGCTGCGCGGCTCCCTGGCATGGTGAGCGTATCGTGCCGGCGCGCGCGCAAACCGCGCACCAGGAAGCCAGCTATCTGGCCCGCAAACTCGGCGCCCGCCTGGCAGGCAAGGATGAACCCCAGCAGGCGTATGTGTACCGCGACTATGGTTCGCTGGTGTCGTTGGGCCAAGGGGCAGGAGTCGGCAGCCTGATGGGCAAGCTGGCCGGACGCGGACTCTTCGTAAGCGGTACACTGGCGCGCCTGATGTACATGAGCCTGCACCTGATGCACCACCGAGCGGTGCTGGGTGTCTCGCGTACCGCCACAATGGCCTTGGCGCGCCTGTTGATGCGGCGCACCCACCCCAGGGTCAAACTGCACTGATCCCCATGAATTTCCTCCAAAAACTCGAACACGCCTGGGCGACCCGAAACTCTCTGCTGCAAGTCGGGCTGGACCCGGATCCGCTGCGCTTTCCGCACGAGCTGCAGGGCAAGCCCGACGCCATTCTGGAGTTCTGCCGGGGCATCGTCGACGCGACCGCGCCTTACGCCAGCAGCTTCAAGCCGCAAATCGCTTATTTCGCCGCGCATCGCGCCGAAGATCAGCTCGAAGCCTTGTGTGCGCATATCCGTAGCGAACATCCCGATCTGCCCATCGTGCTGGACGCCAAGCGTGGCGACATTGGTTCGACCGCGGAAAACTATGCGCGCGAAGCCTTCGAGCGCTATCAGGCGCATGCCGTGACGGTCAGCCCCTACATGGGCCTGGATTCTGTCGAGCCCTACCTGGCCTGGCGTGACCGGGGCGTGATCGTGCTGTGCCGCACCTCCAACCCGAGGGGCTCGGATCTGCAATTTTTGCAGATGGCCGACGGCAAGCCGCTGTATCTGCACGTGGCCGGACTGGTCGCAGAGAAGTGGAACCGCGACGGCCAATGCGGCCTGGTGGTGGGCGCGACGTTCCCCAACGAACTTGCCGCCGTGCGCCAGCGCATCGGCGACAGCATGCCGTTGCTGGTGCCCGGCATCGGCGCGCAGGGCGGTGATATCAATGCCACCGTGCAGGCCGGCGCCAATCAGGCTCGCACGGGCATGATGATCAACTCGTCGCGTGCCATCATCTATGCCAGCAATGGTGACGACTGGCGCGAAGCGGCCGCCAAGGCGGCGGCCGGCCTGCGTGAGGCGATCAACGCCGTCCGTTGACGGCCGACGGCGCGTCGCCTAGCACCGGTTGGCCGGCGCGCCCAGAAACTCGAGCAGGCCACGCAAGGCGAACTCTACGGCAGCCTGGCGCACCTGGCTGCGGTCGCCGGCGAAGACGTGCGTGACGGCGCGCGAATGAATGCCTTCCTGAGCCCGCGTGGCAAAGCCAAAACACACCATGCCCACCGGCTTGCCGGTCGTCGCGCCGCCCGGGCCGGCGATGCCGGTCGTGAAGATGGAGACATGGCAGGCAGGCGCGGCCAACAGCACGCCCTGGGCCATTTCCAGTGCGACTTCTTCGCTGACCGCACCGAAATGATTCAGCGTGTCGGCCGACACGCGTAGCGCATCGACCTTGGCTGCGTTGCTGTAGGTGACAAAGCCGCGCTCGAACCAGCCGCTCGATCCCGCCACCGAGGTAATCGCAGCCGACAACAGCCCGCCCGTGCAGGATTCTGCCGTGCCCAGGTACCAGCCCTGCTCTTGCAGCACCGGTCCCAGTTGTTCGGCCAGCCCCATGGCCGTTGCGGCGCTCAAGGCGGCAGGTGCCAGCCCCATGTTGTTCTGCAAACTCATGCCAACACTCCTAATCGAACGACGAACGCCATGACCAGCAAGGCATAGACGGCCGCCAGGATGTCATCCCACATTACGCCAAACCCGCCCGATAAGCGGGCATCAAACGTTTTGATGGGGGGCGGCTTGACGATGTCGAAGAATCTGAAAAGCACAAAAGCCAGTAATTGGGCCATCCAACCACCCGGCACCAGCCACAGCACCAGCCAGAAGGCCACCATTTCGTCCCACACCATTCCGACGTGGTCATGGACGCGGAGTTCCTTGCCGGCATAACCGCAAGCCCAGCAACCATAAGCAAACGCCAGCGCAAGCAGGATGCCCATGGCGAGATTGGGGATCGGCGGCAAGAGCAGCCAGATGACCCATGCAGCAAGCGTGCCCCAGGTGCCGGAGGCCGGCCGGATCAGGCCGCTGCCCAGGCCGAACGCCAGAAATCGCCCGGGACGGGCGCAAATCCAAGCCAGGCTGGGGTAATCCACGCGCGAGCGCTCGCGCATCGAAGAAGAATGAGGTTCGGTCATGGTCCGGCGATTCAAGCTCAAAGCGGGCATGCCCGGGATGGTATCAGGCCACGTCGCCGAAATGATCGAATCCGCCAGGGATGTGAGGCAATGGCTGGCCCTGGGCGTCGAGCACCTGCAAGCCGGTGCCGGGCATGATACGGCCCACGCGGCTTACTGGCGTCTGGCAGGCCAGCGCGGCGTGCTCGATGGCAGCGCGCCGCTCGGGCGGCGCAGTAAAACACAGTTCGTACACATCGCCACCGCCCAAGAGCGCCCGTTGCAGCGTGGAGTCGTCCAGGCCGGCCAGACCTGCAGCGCGTGGCAGATCCGCGTAACGCAACTCCGCCGCCACGCCGCTTGCGGCCAGAATATGGCGCAGATCCTGTGCAAGACCATCCGAGATATCGATGGCGGCATGAGCCAGGCCCCTTAGCGCCGCGCCCAATGCCAGACGTGGCTGGGGCCACTCCAGTGCGCGACGGGTCTGGGCCAGGCGCGCTGCGTCGGCGGGTAATTGCCCGTCGAGGAGGCGATAGGCAATATCGGCGGCGCCCAATTCGCCCGAGACCCATATATCGTCGCCCGTACGTGCCGCATCGCGACGCAACGCCGCCTGAGCCGGCACGGCGCCGAATACGGTGACGCTGAGCGTCAGATCATGCAGGCTGCGCGTGGTGTCGCCGCCAATAAGCGGGCACCCGCTGGCTTGCGCCAGCGCATGAAAGCCGCGCGCATAAGCCGCCAGCCACGGCTCGTCCATGGAGGGCAGGGCCAGACCCAGCAAGCAGCCAAGCGGCTGCGCGCCCATGGCGGCCAGATCGGAAAGATTGACCGCCAGGGATTTGTGGCCCACCGACTCGGGGTCGGCGTCGGGGTAAAAATGCCGGCCCGCGATCAGCAAGTCTTTGCTCACCGCCACCCGCATGCCTTGCGGCACCGGAAACAGCGCGCAATCATCGCCCACGCCCAGGATATCCCCGGGCGCGGCGCGAGTGAAATGGCGCGCGATAAGATCGAACTCGGAGGCCACGGCCGGCCGATGCCTCAGCGGCGCTGCTGGGCCGCGGCCTTGACCTCGGCGGTACGCACGTCCGCGGCCAGCTTGTCGAGCACACCGTTGACGAACTTGAAGCCATCGGTGCCACCGAAGGACTTGGCCAGCTCAACCGCCTCGTTGATGGCGACCTTGTAAGGCACTTCGACGTGATGCACCAGCTCGTAGCTGCCGATCAACAAAATGCCGTGCTCCACGGGAGACAGCTCGCCGAGCGGACGGTCGATGTACGGCGTGAACCGTTCGCGCAGGCTGGGCGCCTCGCGCAGCACGCCATGCAACAGCGTTTTGAACCATTGCGCATCGGCTTCGGAGAAATCTTCGGCATCACGCAAGTGGGCGTCGATTTCGCCGGCATCCTGGGTACCCTGGCCACCGCGCAGCAGCCAGGCGTACACGCCCTGCAGCGCGAACTCGCGGGCACGCCGGCGCGCGCTACGCGCGTTGGCGCGCGCCGCCCCGGCGCTGGCGGCCCCCAACTGGGCCGCCTCGGGGCTATCAGCGCTCGTCTTCTTCGTCGTCAAAATCTTCGTCCTCGTCGTCTTCGTCGTCTTCCTCGGGTTCCAGCGCGGCAACCAGGTTGGCCATTTCGACGGCAACCTGGGCGCAATCGCGGCCCTTGCCTTCGGCGCGGGCTGCGGCCTGCTCGTCGGTGTCGACCGTCAGCACGCCGTTGGCAACCGGAATGCCGGTTTCCAGAGAAATACAGGTGATAGCAGTGGCCATTTCATTGCTGACCACTTCAAAGTGATAGGTTTCGCCACGGATCACGGCGCCCAGTGCAATCAGGGCGTCGAATTCGAACGATTCGGCCATGCGGGCCAGGACCACGCCAAGCTCCAGGGCGCCCGGCACGGACACCACCATGACATCGCGCTCGTCCACGCCCAGCTTGCCCAGTTCTTCCAGGCAGGCAGTCAATTCGGTCTGGCCGATCTCTTCATTGAAGCGGGCGCGCACGATACCGATGTGCAGCCCTTCGCCGTTGAGGTCGGGGGTAAGGATGTAGGGGTTCATTCGTCGGCCTTATTCGTCAGTGTTGCGGGGCGGGGGGCAATCGTAACCCGTAATGGTCAGGGAAAACCCGGCCATGCTGGGCATCTTGCGCGGCCGCGCAAGCAGCCGCATCTGGCCGACGTGCAGATCGCGCAAAATCTGCGCGCCAATACCGTAGGTGCGCAAACCGAAACGGTCGCCATCCTGGGCCGGGGCCTGCTCCGCAGACCGGCCCCAATGGGCAATCTGGCCAAACAGGTGCTCGGTCGAGGACTGGCAGTTCATCAGCACCATGACGCCGGCCGGAGCCGCCGCAATGGCCGTCAGAGCCTGGCCCAGCCCCCAGCTGTGCGGGCTGGCGCCGGTATCCAGCGCGTCAAGCAGTGAGGCCGGCTCATGCACGCGCACCAGGGTTTCCTGACTCGGGTCGATCTTACCGTGTACGAGGGCCAAGTGGGGCGCTCCCGTGGCGTCGTCCCGATAGGCAATGGCGCGGAACTCGCCCCAGGGGGTCTGCATCTGGCGCTCGCCGACCCGCTGGATGATGGACTCGTGCTCGCTGCGGTACTGGATCAGGTCGGCGATGGTGCCTATCTTGAGGTCATGCTCATGGGCAAACTGCACCAGATCGGGCAGACGAGCCATGGTGCCGTCGGGCTTGAGGATCTCGCAGATGACCGCGGCCGGCGTCAGGCCGCCCATGGCGGTCAGATCGCAGCCGGCTTCGGTATGGCCGGCGCGCACCAGCACGCCCCCTGGCACCGCACGCACCGGGAAAATGTGACCCGGCTGCACGAGATCGCTGGGCTTGGCGTCGCGGGCGACGGCCACCTGGATGGTGCGGGCGCGGTCCGCGGCAGAGATGCCGGTCTCGACGCCCTCTGCCGCTTCGATGGACTGGGTAAAATTCGTGCCGTACCGGGTGCCGTTGCGGCTGGCCATCAGCGGCAGATCCAGTTGGCGGCAGCGGTCTTCGGTCAGTGTCAGACAGACCAGACCACGGCCGTGGGTGACCATGAAATTGATGGCCTCGGGCGTGACGAACTCCGCTGCCATGACGAGGTCACCCTCGTTTTCGCGGTCGTCTTCGTCAACCAGAATGACGATGCGGCCGGCGCGCAGCTCGGCAATGATCTCGGGTACAGAGGCAATGCCGAAGTCCGAAACGGCGTCGTCGGCAACGGAAGATATCTGGGCAGACATGAGAAAAGGAGCCAGCGAGCGGGAAAGTCCGAATTTTACCGCCCTTGGCCGCTTCGCGCCCCCGAGAGCAAAATGCGGGCCGCCGGTACACTCTTCGGCCTGCCGCCAGACAACCACTCGACAAAGGAAAGACATGCAACCCCTCGCCGCCCTGCCCGCCCCGGTTGCGGCCTCGGTACGCACGGTACTGACGGATATCGACGATACCGTCACCACCGATGGGCGGCTGACGGCAGCGGCCTATATGGCGCTGGAGCGTCTGGAGCGGGCCGGCATCTGCGTCATCCCGATCACCGGCCGGCCAGCAGGCTGGTGCGATCACATCGTTCGTATGTGGCCGGTGCGCGCCGTGGTCGGTGAAAACGGCGCTTTCTACTATGCCTATGATCGCAGCGCGCATCGGATGAAGACCCATTACTGGGCCGATGCGGCAAGCCGCCGCGCCGACCGCGCGCGGCTCGATGCCATCCGTGACCGCGTGCTTCGCGAGGTGCCCGGCACGGCACTGGCCAGCGATCAGGCTTATCGCGCCGCCGATCTGGCCATCGATTTTTGCGAGGATGTCCCTGCCTTGCCGCAGGATGCCGTCAATCGGATCCTCGAGATCTTTACCGAGGCCGGCGCACAAGCCAAAGTCAGCTCGATTCATGTCAATGGATGGTTTGGCGACTACGACAAGCTCAGCATGACGCGCCGCCTCTTCGAGCGCGAACTGGGGCAAAGCATCATGCAGGCGCTATCTCATACGCTGTTCATTGGCGATTCGCCCAATGATGAACCCATGTTCGAGTTCTTCCCGCTCTCGGTGGGTGTGGCCAACATCGGTGCGCAGTTGCACCGCATCCAGCACACGCCCGCCTTTGTCACCCCTTCGCGCGGCGGCGAAGGCTTTGTCGAAATGGCCGACCGCCTGCTTGCGGCACGGCACGGTCACGGAGGTTGAGAACCATGGCGACAGCCAATGACGGACGCCGCAGCATTCAGTCGGTCGAGGTGGGGTTTCCGCTGTTGTCGGCCCTGGTCGACGCGGCCCGGCCGCTGACCTTGCGCGACGTGGCCGCCGCAGCCGGCATGACGTCTGCCAAGGCCCACCCCTATCTGGTGAGCTTTATCCGCGTCGGCCTGGTGCAGCAGGACAGCGTCAGCGGTCATTATGAGCTGGGCCCCTTCGCGCTGCAGATGGGTCTGGTGAGCCTGCAGCGCCTGGACCCGGTGCGCATGGCATTGCCCGAAGTCGCGCAGTTTCAGGCAGACATCGGCCACACCGTGGGGCTGGCCGTGCTCGGTTCGCACGGCCCGACCATGGTTCATATCACCGAGGCCAGTTATCCGGTGCACGTGAACATGCGCCAGGGCACGGTGATGTCCATGCTCAACACCGCAACCGGTCTGGTCTTCGCGACCTGGCTGCCCCCAAAAGTGGCCGAGCATTACATCGCCCGCGAAGCGAACGACACGGCCGTGACATCGACGCTGGCCACGCCCCTGAAGGCTGCACGCCCGGAGCATCTGCAAGCCATGCTGGCCGATATCCGCGTGCATGGCATGGCGCGGGCCGTGGGCAATCCGCTGCCGGGCGTGGACGCGCTGTCCGTGCCGGTCTTCGATCATGCGGGCAAACTGGTGCTGGCCATCACGACCATTGGCCCGAGCGGTCTCTTCGATGTCACGTGGAATGGCAGCATCGCCCAACCGCTGCAGCGCTGCGCCCAGGAGATTTCGCGCAAACTGGGCTGGCGCGCCTGACCGGAAAAGGGGGAGTTCCCCTTTTCCGCCTGCTGCGCTTAGAACGTGCCGCGCAAGGTCAGCGTCGCGTTACGCGGATCGCCGTAGAAGCTTCCCCAACCCGGCGCACCAATGGTCTGGTAGTAGGTTTTGTCGAACACGTTGTTGACGTTCAACGCCGCCGTCCAGTTCTTGTTGATCTTGTAGCTCACACGCGCGTTCCAGACGGCATACGGCGACTGCGACACACGCACCCCACGCGTTTCCGTATAACTGCCTGACTGGTAGTTCACGCCCGCGCCCAGGGTCCACGCCGACAATTCGCCGGGCAAACGATAGTCCGACCACAGACGCAACATGTGTTTGGGCGTGAACGTGCGGCCGAAGTTGGTGTTGGACACCGAGGTGTCGTCGAGGAACTTCAGGCTGTTGAAGGTGTAGCCCGCGAACACCTGCCAGCCTGGCAGCACCTCGCCACTGATTTCGGCCTCGACGCCCTGGCTGCGGACCTTGCCGCTGGAGATGTAGCACACATCGCCCACAGAGCAGATACCTGCCAGATCTTGCTGCGCACGGTTTTTCTGATCGATACGGAAGACTGCGATCGAGGTGTTCACCCTGCCGCCCATCAACTCGCCCTTGACGCCGAGCTCATAGTTCTTGCCCACCATGGGATCGAGCAACTTGCCGGTGGCATCGAGCGCATTCTGCGGCTCGAAGATCTCCGCATAGCTGACATACCCGGACCATTGCGGATTGAAGGCGTAGATCAGGCCGCCATAAGGCGTGACCACACCGTTTTCCTTGTACGGATCGGTGTAGCGATCGCCGCTGTCACGATAGCGCGCAGTGTTCTCGTACCAGCTCACGCGGGCCCCGGCCACCAGGGTCAGCGGATCGGCCAGGCTGAATCGGCCCACACCGTAAACGCCGGTCTGCTTCATCTTGATGATGGTCGCATCACCTCGGTAGGCATTTTCGCGCAGCCAGGCATCGGTGGGTTCGGGCACATCATGGTCAGGATTCCAGATGTCCAAGCCGCGCCCAAGACGCGCCGTCGCGAAGTCGTTCTTGCTGGTCAGATGATTGACGCTGGCACCGAAACTTACCGAGTGCTTGCGCCCGAGGGCGTCGAAAACACCATCGATGTCCAGATTAAGTGCTTTGTTGTGCGTGGAAAAATCAAAAATCCCCGCATACATTGTCGGGCCCGACCCGGTCAGCGGATTGACCGCCCCTTCGGTGAAGGCGTATTTGCTGTCGTTGGACTCTTGCGTGCTGTTACCCGTGAGCTTGACCGACCAGTCCTGATTGAAGCGGTGCGCCAACTCGACAAAGGCCGAGGTCTGCTTGCCGTTCCAGCGGTTCCAGTGCTGCGCGAACGACGTAGAGCGCTTGAGCCCGATGTCATCGCCATTGGTGTAATGGGGCAGACCGTGGAAAAACGGCGTCGACCGCAGGTCTTCGTGGCTTACCCCACCCGTGATCGTGGTTGACGGGGCGATGTCATAGCTCAGTACGCCATACAGCACCGTGTTGCGGCTCTTGGCCACGTCGTAGAAATAGTCACGGTCGTTATAGCTGGCCACGGCGCGGCCGCGCAACGTGCCCGACTCATTCAGCGGCCCGGTGGCATCGATGTCGGCGCGGTAGTTGTCCCAGGATCCGGCGCTGGTGGTCAACTGCAGTTGGTTTTCTGCCAGCGGACGCTTGCGCACGAGGTTCACGGACGCACTGGGCGAGCCGGCGCCTTGCAGCAGGCCGTTGGCGCCGCGCACGATCTCGACGCGGTCGAGGATGACCGTGCTGCTGGTGAAGCTGTTGGCTTGCGGATAGTAAAACTCGCGATTGACGCCATCGAACTGATAGGTGTCGACGCGGAAACCACGAGAGAACACGTAATTGCCGCCCATCGGGCTTTTGTAAAGCGTCATGCCCGTGCTGTTGGCCAGCACGTCATCGAGACTGGTGGCGTTCTGATCATCCATGCGCTGACGGGTCACGACAGTGACCGACTGCGGGATATCCTTGACCGACTGTTTCCCTTTGCCGATGGTGACAACGCCACTGGTGTAGCTGCCGCTGCCTTCGGTGGCCGCCATATCGTAGGCTCCGGTCACGGCCACCGGCGCCAACGTCGATACACCGGCGCCATCCTGCGGCGCACGGCGCAACTGGTAGCCTTCGCCGTTGGGATTGGCCACGGCCTGCAAGCCGGTGCCAGCCAGCAACTGGGCCAAGCCCTGTTCAGGCGTGTAACGGCCCGACAGCCCCTGGGTCATGACACCACGCGTCAGAGTCGGCGATGCAGCCACGGTGAGTTTGGCAGCGCTGCCAAACTGGCCCAGGGCCTGGTCCAGCGTAGTGGGCGCAATGGCGAAAACGATATCCGTGGCCGACGCAGCCTGGGCCCAGACTGCGGCCGGGGCGGCCAGCGCAAGTTGAACGGCAAGACACAAACGCGCGGGGCGCGCACGCAGCAGGGTGACTAAAAAGGTTGAAGACTGGCGTGATGCCATGACGGGATTCCTGGTTCGTCCGATGAGAGGCCAGACTTCGGGCGCCTCGAAGTCTGCTTTCCTGTCTAACGAACGAGAATCAATAACCTTCGCCGCCGTTACAAATTTTTTGCTCAGGCCACGCGCGGGCCGACGCTGACCCAGTAGCGGGTGCGATATCTGAGCTGCAGGCCCAGCACGCTTGCCAGCACTTCCAGCGCCCGATCGGTATCGTCGATGCGAAATGCGCCGGTCACCTCGCGGCTGGCTACCGCGGCATCGCAGCGCACGATGCCGGGCCGATAGCGTGCCAATTCGTCCAAAAAGCGGTCCAGCCGCATCCGGTTGGCCACCAGCATGCCATTGGCCCAGGCGGGCTGGTCCTCCTGGATAGCCGCAGCAAACAACAGCGTGCGATCGTCGAGCTCCGCCATTTCGCCGGCATGCACCACCCGGGCGGCTTGCCGGCGCGCGGCCGGCTCGGCGCGAACGGAACCCTCGAACACCGTCAGCCGGGTAATGCGGCGCCCCTGGTCCAGTTCGCGCACGGCAAAACGGGTTCCCAGCGGCGTCAGTACGGCATTTGAGGTTTTGACACGGAACGGGCGGCCGCCAGAATCGGCAGCAGTGGCGATCATGATTTCGCCCTCGCGTAAATCGAGTTGGCGGCGGGCGGCGTCAAAATCCAGGCTGACGACGGATCCGGTATTCATGGTCAGCACGGTGCCGTCGGGCAATGTCACGGTGCGCTGCTCGCCGGTGGCCGTGCGATAGACGTCGCCGCCGTCCCACACGCCCTGCCGGGCGGACATCCATCCTGCAGTGCCAAGAGCGAAGCCACCTACCGCCCACTTGAGCGCATTGCGGCGGGACCGCTTTTCGCAATACCGCAGAATCGTCTGCCCCGCCGTCGTGCCGGATACCGGCACGACGCAGACGGCGCCCATATCCTGACGGATACCCTGCATGCGCTGCCAGGCCAACTCGTGGCGAGCATCCGCCTGACGCCAGGCCGTACAGGCCGCCTCGGTATCCGTTCCGGGCGCGCCGAGCGTGCGCATCATCCATTGCGCCGCCTGCTCGACGATGGCCGGATGCAGGCGGTCGGTTTCGGAGGCGTTCATGCGTACAGCACCCCATAGCAATGCTGCCAGGCCTTGACCATATCGCGCTGCACGGCCTGCACCGACACGCCCAGGCGCTCGCTGACTTCCGGGTATGTCAGCCCTTCCACTTGGGCCAGGACGAACACTTGCCGCGCCCGCGCGGGCAACTGCTCCATCATGCGGCAGACCGCTTCCAGCGCCTCGACCACCAGCACATGCATTTCGGGACTCGCGACGACATCGTCGGCGCGGGCCGCAAGGGTTTCCAGATAGGCCTGCTCGATCGCCTTGCGGCGGGACTGGTCGATCAGCAACCGCTTGGCCACCGTGGTCAAGAACCCGCGGGGCTCGGCAAAGGCCAGGCGAGAACGGCTGCGCATGACCCGCTCGAACGTATCGTGCGCCAGATCCGCCGCTGCATCAGCGCCGCCGAGCCTGCGGTGCAGCATTTGCACCAGCCACCCGTGATGTTCTCGGTACAGGCTGACAAATTCGTCAGAGGTGGCGTAGTCGACAGGTTGCACGGGCCTTTCCATAAACGCTAATGGGAATTATTGCTAATTTTAAATGATGACGCTTCGGTGCGCTCGAAGGATCGCACCGATCCCCTTGTGTCTGCGCGTTTGGAAAACAAAACGAACAAAACGAACAAAAGACACCAGAAAAGATCGGGAACCCCCCAAGTTTGTGGCGCGTTTTTTTGTGTTTGAATCTGAGGACAAGAATGAATACCCGAAAAAATTCCCGAGGAGACAAACCATGCAAGCCAAGCGCATCGTACAAACCGCTTTTGTCCTGGCCGTGGCCGCAGGCAGTCATACCGCTTTTGCCGCCGACACCTGCTCGAACCGGGGCGATCTGGATGTAATGTACTGCGATGCCAACAAGGATCTGGTGGCCGATACGCCCACCGAGGCGTCCAAGCTGAAGACACCTTCGACCCTGGTCTTTACCTACACCCCGGTGGAAGACCCCGCGGTGTATGAAGACATCTTCAAGCCCTTCACCAACCACCTGGCGCAGTGCACCGGCAAACGCGTCGTGTTCTATCAGGTGCAGAGCAACGCGGCGGAAATCGAGGCCATGCGCTCGGGCCGCCTGCACGTCGGCGGCTTTTCCACCGGCCCGACGGCCTACGCGGTGAATATTGCGGGTGCCGTGCCGTTCGCGGTCAAGGGGTATGCCGATGGTTTTCAGGGTTACAACCTGATCGTGATCGTCAAGAAAGACAGCCCCTATCAAAAGCTCACGGACCTCAAGGGCAAGAAACTGGCGCACACCGCCCCCTCGTCCAACTCCGGCCATATGGCGCCGGTCGCGCTTTTCCCCAAAGAAGGGCTCACCCCCGACAAGGACTACAAGGTGGTCTTCTCGGGCAAGCACGACCAGTCGGTCATGGGCGTGAATTCGGGGGACTATGACGCCGCCGCCGTGGCCTCGGATGTGTTCAAGCGCATGGCCGAGCGCGGGCAAATCAAGGAAGAGGATTTCCGGGTGATTTACCGCAGCGAGAAATTTCCCACCTCGTCGTTTTCGTATGCGCACGACCTGGAGCCCAAGTTCCGCGACCAGATGCTCAAGTGCTTCTATGACTATCGCTTCCCCGATGAGATGAAAAAAGCCTTTGACGGCGCCGATCGTTTCTACCCGGTGACGTACAAGAAAGACTGGGCCATCGTTCGCGAAGTGGCTGAATCCGGCGGAGAGAGCTTCAATCGCGCGGCCTACGACCGCGAATCCGCCAAGAACAAAGGCAAGCAATAAGCATGACGACGTCTTTGCGCATTTCCGGCCTGGTCAAGGAGTACCGGGCCGGGCAGCCCGTCCTCAAGGGGATCGACCTGCACGTGGCCGGGCAGGGGTTGACCGCCATCATCGGTCCTTCGGGCACTGGCAAAAGCACGCTCTTGCGTTGCGTCAACCGGTTGATCGAGCCCACGCAGGGGCAAATCGTGCTGCAGGCCGATGGTGCCACCGTGGATCTGGCCCGCGTGCGCGGCCAGGCGTTGCGGCATGCCCGCAGGCGTATCGGCATGGTGTTCCAGGAGTACAACCTGGTCGAGCGCCTGACCGTCATGGAAAACCTGCTGACAGGCCGATTGGGCTATACCTCGGCGCTCAAGGCCTGGTTGCGCCGCTTCGAGCAGGAAGACATCGACCGCGCCTTCGGCCTGCTGGAGACAGTAGGCTTGGCAGGTTTTGCGGACCAGCGCGCCGATGCGCTGTCCGGCGGCCAGCGCCAACGAGTGGGTATCGCTCGCGCCCTGATGCAACGCCCGCAATTGCTGCTGGCCGACGAGCCGACCTCGTCGCTTGACCCCAAGACGTCGGTCGAGATCATGGAGCTGTTGACCGAACAAGGCAGCGCCAGTGGCATCCCCGTGCTGGTCAATATACATGACGTCGAACTCGCGCGCCGCTACGCCTCGCGCATTGTCGGCATGTCGGGCGGCCAGGTGGTCTACGACGGCGATGGACAAGGCCTGGACACCGCCACGCTCAAGGCTATCTACGGAGGCGAGTCGTGGTTGCAGTAGCCAAGGGACATCGCAGTGCCAGACGACCTTTTGCCCTGCCGTGGCAGGCACGGTTGCTGGCGGTGGCGTTGGTGGTTTATGCCGTCTACGCGGCCACACAATTGGACTTCAACTGGACGCGCATCAAGCACGGCATGGACCACGCGTCGACCTTTCTGGCGCGCATGGTGCCGCCCAACTTCGAAAAGCCCGCCACACTATGGAAAGGCATCGCCGAAAGCCTGGAAATCGCCGTACTGGCCTCGCTTCTGGGAATCGTGCTGTCGTTGCCCGTCGGCCTGCTGGGCGCGCGCAATATGATGCCGGCCTGGGTATCGTGGCCGGCGCGCGCGCTGGTGGCCTTGTGCCGCTCGCTGCATCCGGTCATCGTGGCGATTCTGTTCGTCAAGGCGGTGGGCTTTGGCGCATTAGCCGGCATTCTGGCGCTGACGCTGGCCTCGATCGGCTTTATCGGCAAGCTGTTTACGGAGGCCATCGAAGAGATCTCACTCAAGCAGGTCGAGGCCGTACGGGCCACCGGGGCCGCCTTTCCCAACCTCATCATCTTCGGCGTACTGCCTCAGGTATTCGCGCGGTTTGTCGGCTTTTCCACCTACCAGTTCGACTCCAACCTGCGCAACTCCACCATGGTGGGCATCGTCGGAGCGGGCGGCGTAGGCGGGACCTTGTTTTCGGCGTTCCAACGGTTCGACTATGACTTTGTGTCGGCCATTCTGATCACCCTCATCGCCATCATCATGCTGGGAGAAATGCTGGCAGGCATGGTGCGAGCGGTGTTCCTTGAAGGGTGGAGCTTTGACCGTCTCCTGGTCAAACGCTTTAATGGCGCACGGGGCCTGAGCAAACCGGAGGGCCGGCCATGACGAGCGCACTGCTCACTCAACCTGAAGACGGCCACCGCACCTGGCAACGCTACAGCGCAGGCCAGCGTCTGCTGCGCTTCATGCTCTATCTGCTGGTGGTGGCGGCGGTCGTGCAGGCCATGCGCGGCGTGGAGATCATCCCCGAATTTCTCTACGACGCACCGCAACAGATGGGAGATCTGTTTACACGGATGTGGCCCATCGACTGGGCGTTCTATGCCGAAGGCGTGCACGGCCCGCTGATAGAAACCCTGCACATCGCCACGCTGGGCACGCTGATATCGGTGCTGCTGGCCGTGCCCGTGGGCCTGCTGGCGGCCAACAATCTCACCCCCAGCCGTATCCTCAATCAATTGGCCCGGCTGATCCTGGTTTCCAGCCGTTCGGTCAATTCGCTGGTGTGGGCGTTGCTGTTCATCGCCATCTTCGGACCGGGCGCGCTGGCGGGCATCTTGGCCATCGCCTTCCGGTCCATAGGCTTTGTCGGCAAGCTCGTGGGCGAGGCCATCGAACAGGCGCACCGCGGCCCCATCGAAGCGTTGACGGCGTCTGGCGCCAGCCGCAGCGCGGTCCTTTGGTACGGCTATTGGCCGCAGATCCGGCCGGCATTCTGGTCCATCGTGCTGTTGCGTTGGGACATTAATGTGCGCGAATCCGCCGTGCTAGGCCTGGTCGGCGCGGGCGGCATCGGCATGGTCCTGGACACCGCGCTCAATCTCTTTCAGTGGGATCGCGTCGCACTGGTGCTGGTATCCATCTTCGCCATTGTCGTGGTGGCCGAGATCGTCATCACCCAGGCCCGCAAGCACATCCTCTGATCCTCGCGCCCGCCTGATGGATATATGCCGCCCCCAGGGGCGGCATTTTTCATCACCAAGCAATCCTTTCTCGTTAAATTGACGATAAAGGTCCGTATGGGTTGAATTTTCTTGATTTATTTCTGATATATGACAGGTCATCAAGAACGGGCTATGCCATGATTACTATCCCGACTTTTGCGTGGGCAAGGACGACATGTCAGAACAAGAGTTGAAACTGCACGTCCCCGCCAGGGCGGTCGAGGGCATCAAACAGGACATCGCCGAACGCCAGGCGACACGCCTGCCGCTGCGCGCCATGTATTTCGATACACCCGAGCGCGAACTCGTCCGGGCGCGCATCGCCCTGCGCCTGCGCCAGGAGGGCGACACCTGGGTGCAAACCGTCAAGATGCCCGGCGCCAACGCCATCAGCCGCATCGAACTCAACCACCTTCGTCCTGGCCCCGTGCTGGACTTGTCGGTCTATGCGGGCACCGAGGTCGGCGACGCACTGGCCCGCATACATGGCCAGTTAGGGGTTTGCTATGAAACCGATGTGCAGCGCCTGCTCTGTAAGCTGCACGCCCGCGAGGGCACGGTCGAAGCCGCCCTGGATCTGGGTGTGCTGCGCGCAGGCGGCCTGGAGCTGCCTATTTGCGAAATCGAGTTCGAGTTGCTTTCGGGCCGCCCGGAGGCGATTTTTACTATGGCGCGGGACTGGCAGCAACGCCACGGCCTGATACTGGATTCGCGCAGCAAATCCGAGCGCGGTGACGCGCTGGCGCAATTGGCGGCGGCCCTCGCCCTGGCTGGCGACGAAGCCACCGCACAGCAGATCGTGGCGCGTTTCTGGGCGCCGCGCGGAGCCACCAGCGTCAAGCTCAGCGCGGATATGAGTCCCGTGCAGGCCATGAGCCGTGTCGGCGACGAGTGCCTGGAGCAGATCATCCGCAACGCGGCGATGCTGGCCGAAGTCGATACGGCCGGCATCTATGCCGCCGGCGGACCCGAGCATGTGCATCAACTGCGCGTGGGCATGCGCCGACTGCGTTCGGCCTGGAGCCTGTTCGAAGGTGCTATCGCGCCCGCGCCGGCTGCGCTGCAATCGGGCCTGCGCGAGTATTTCGCAGCCCTGGGCACCAGCCGAGACCAGGATGTGTTGGCTGACACCATCATCCCGGCCCTTACCCAGGCTGGCATGCCGGACATCCCGGTCGAACCGGTGGCGCGCGGAGCAGATGCGCAAGCGCTGTGCAGCGGGATAGCCTTTCAAGGCTGGCTGTTGGACTTGTACGAATGGAGCATGAACGTGCGCGCCGTGCCCGGCGAGCAAGGGGTGCCCGAACCGGTGATTACCGAGGGTATGCCCATCGAGCCCGCCATCATCCCGCTCGATGCCGCGCCACCCAAGCCGACGTTGCAGCCCTTTCTGACGTGGCGACTACGCAAGTGGCATAAACAGGTTGTCTCGCAGGGCCGGCAGTTCGCAGACCTGGAGCTGGAGGCGCGCCATGAGCTTCGCAAACGTGGCAAACGGCTGCGCTACGCGCTGACCTTTGCGGAGTCCCTGCTGCCTGGCGCCCGCTTGCGCGCCTATCGCAAGCAACTGGCACGCGTGCAGGATCTGCTGGGTGAAATCAATGACCTGGCCGTCGCTGCCGAGCACTATCGGGCGCAAACCCTGCACCATCCCCAGGCCTGGTTTGCGCTGGGGTGGATCGCGGCAAGGCTGGAGGTGCTTGCCACCGAGGCTCAGCCCACATTCGTGAAGCTGGCCGACGGCAAGGCGTTCTGGAAAAGCTAGGCACGGCGTGGCGACTCAGGTGCGCGGGCCCGTGATGCCCGAACACCTGGCGCGAGGGGCTGCCGCCTCAGTCTGCCAGCAAGGCGGAGGCGAACTCTTCGGCCACGAAGGGCTGCAAGTCTTCCAGGCCCTCGCCCACGCCTATCCAGTAGACGGGCACCGGCCGCACGCCCTGGCTGCCGGCGGCCACGGCGGCCAGGGTGCCGCCCTTGGCGGTACCGTCCAGTTTTGTCACGACCAGACCCGTGAGCTGAATGGCCGCGTCAAAGGCCCGGATCTGGGCCAGCGCGTTCTGGCCGGTGTTGCCATCGACCACCAGTAAAACCTCATGCGGCGCGGCCGCATCGGCCTTGCTGATGACGCGACGGATCTTCTTGAGTTCTTCCATCAGGTGCAACTGCGTGGGCAGGCGCCCTGC
The DNA here is from genome assembly GCF_020735985.1 of Bordetella holmesii. NCBI lineage: Bacteria > Pseudomonadati > Pseudomonadota > Betaproteobacteria > Burkholderiales > Alcaligenaceae > Bordetella > Bordetella holmesii. The sequence goes on along the minus strand of NZ_CP085973.1, from coordinate 712,066 downwards.
GGTGTCTATCATGACCACGCCGACGCCACGCGCCCGGCCCGCATTGACCGCGTCAAAGGCCACGGCGGCGGGGTCGCCCCCTTCCTGCGCGATGACGGTGACGTTGTTGCGGGTGCCCCATTCGACCAGTTGCTCACGCGCTGCCGCGCGGAACGTGTCGCCGGCAGCCAGCAGCACACTGGCGCCCTGCCGTTGAAAGGTATGGGCCAGCTTGCCAATGGAGGTCGTTTTGCCGGCGCCGTTGACGCCGGCGATCATCACCACCAGAGGCTGGGTGCGCGTGAGGTCAAAGCTGCGCTCGAGCGGCTTGAGGTGTTGCGTCAACAGTTGACGCAGCGCCGTCTTGACCTGAGCCGCATCTTCGATGCGGTCTTTTTTGACGCGCGCACGCAACTCCGTGAGGAGTTTTTCGGTGGCTTCGATACCGGCATCGGCCATGATGAGGGCGGATTCCAGCTCTTCGAACAGATTTTCGTCGACTTTTACGCCGACGAAAATGCCGCCGATGCTCTGCCCGGTACGCGCCAGGCCCTGTTTGAGACGATTGAGCCAGGAGGCCTTTTTGGGTGCGGCGGCCGGTTCGGCGGCAGCGGCCGGCGCGATGGCCGAAGGCGAAGGCGCCGGCGGCACAACGGGCGCGGCGACGGGTTCCGGCACGGCGGGCACAGGCGAGGCGGCCGGTTCGGGCTGAACGGGCGGCGCCGCCGGATGCACCGCAGGCGGCGGGACAGGCACAGCAGGCGCTGCGGCGGGTGGAGGGGACGGAACAGCGGGCGGCGAGACGGGCGCGGCCGGCTGGACGACAGGCTCCGGCGGCGGCGCGGGCGAAGCCTGCGCGGCGGGCGGAGGGGTCTTTTTCTTGAAGAAGCTGAACATGTGCAAAAGTATATTCGGGATCCGCATCACCACGCTGCGACCGGCTACTATTCGCGCCAGGAGGTTCCGTTCTTGAAGCAATCTGCTAGCGGCGCACGCGCCATTCGCATCGTCGGCGGCCAGTTCCGCCGCACCCCGATCACCGTGCCGGATGTCCCGGGCCTGCGGCCCACTCCCGACCGTGTGCGGGAGACCCTGTTCAACTGGCTCAACCATCTCTGGCACGCCGACTTCCACGATAAGCGCGTGCTGGACCTGTTTGCCGGCAGCGGCGCGCTGGGCCTGGAAGCCGCCTCGCGCGGCGTGGCCCAGGTCCAGATGGTCGAGCGCGATCGCGCCGCGGTGTCCGCGCTGCGGACGCTGCGCGACAAGTTGAAAGCCGAGCAAATCCGCATCCACGCGGGCGACGCGATGGAGGTTCTGTCGCGCATGGATGCCTCGCGTTTCGATCTCGTGTTGCTGGACCCGCCCTTCGGACAGGGGTGGCTGGAGCGGATCTGGCCCTTGCTGCCCGCCGTGCTGGACGACGCCGCCCTCATCTATGTGGAATCCGAGGCTCCCATCGCCGCCCCCCCGGATTTTGAGCTTTTACGCAACGGTAAAGCCGGAGCTGTCCATTACGGTTTGCTCCAGTTTGCTGCATTGCGGAAAACGGAGAATAATCCGGGTTCGGAGGATGGTGTTACACCATAAACAAACAAGGTTTGGGAGCCTGCATGATCACTGCCGTATACCCCGGCACGTTCGACCCGCTGACGCGCGGTCACGAAGACTTGGTGCGCCGCGCCGCTGCCCTGTTCGACAAAGTGGTCGTGGGGGTGGCGTTCAGCCGCAATAAAAAGCCCTTCTTCAGCATCGACGAGCGGGTTGAAATCGCCCGCGAAGTGCTGGGCCATTACCCCAATGTCGAAGTCCGCAGCTTCGGCGGTCTGCTCAAGGACTTCGTGCGCGAGCAGAATGGCCGTGTCATCGTGCGCGGGCTGCGCGCCGTCTCGGACTTCGAATACGAATTTCAGATGGCCGGCATGAACCGCCACCTGCTGCCCGACGTCGAGACGCTGTTCATGACGCCTTCGGATCAGTACCAATTTATCTCGGGCACCATCGTGCGCGAAATCGCGCAACTGGGCGGCGACGTAAGCAAGTTCGTCTTCCCCTCGGTGGAGCGTTGGCTGCAAGCCAAGGCCAAGGAACGCCGCGAGCAATCCTGGCCCAACAACGCCGGCTAAGCATTCACCAACCGGGCGCTACAATGCGAGGGACTCCAGTCCCTCGCCCGCCCTGCCATGGCCTTACTCATCACCGACGAATGCATCAACTGCGACGTCTGCGAACCGCAGTGTCCCAACGAAGCCATTTCGATGGGCGAGGATTATTACGTCATTGACCCAGATCGCTGCACCGAATGCGTGGGCCATTACGATGAGCCGCAATGCCAGGTGGTCTGCCCGGTCGAGTGCATCGAACTGCACCCGCAATGGAAAGAAGGCCAGGAAAGCCTGATGGCCAAGTATCGCCGCCTGACGGGTGCGCCCGCATGAGCGAGGGCCCGCCGCCCTCCACGCTCGCCTCCCCCCGCCTGAACGCTGCACGGGATGTCTCCGTCTCGGCCCTGGTGGCTGGGCTCGTGGCCGTCATCGTCAGTTTCAGCGGTACCGCCGTCCTGATGGTGCAGGCCGGCCATGCCGGCGGACTGAGCACCGCCCAGATCGGCTCCTGGCTTGGGTCGATCTGCCTGGCGCTGGGCGTGGGTGGCGCGGTCATCAGCCTGCGTACCGGACTGCCCGTGGTGTTTGCCTGGTCTACGCCCGGCGCCGCGCTCCTGGTCACAGGGCTGGTCGGCGTGCCGTTTGACCAGGCGGTCGGCGCTTTTGTACTGGCAGCTCTACTCACCTTCGTCTGTGGTGTCTTCGGCTGGATAGACCCCATCGTGCGCCGCATCCCCGGCGAACTTGCCGGCGCCATGTTGGCCGGGGTGCTCTTGAATTTCGGTATGGGCATTTTTCGCCATATGGCGGGGGCTCCGGCGCTGGTGCTACTGATGTGCGCGGCCTACCTGGTGTGCAAGCGCTGGTTGCCACGCTTTGCCGTCATGGCCGTACTGGTGCTGGGCCTGGCGGTGGCCGCCAGCCAAGGCCTGCTGCATCTGGAGGCCGTGCGCTGGGAGTGGACGACCTTTGTCTGGACCACCCCGCACTTTACGCTGCAGGCCGCCATCAGCCTGGGGATACCCTTGTTTGTCGTGGCCATGGCTTCTCAGAACCTGCCCGGCCTAGCCATTCTGCAGGCTGCCGGCTATCGCCCGCCCGCGTCTCGCCTGGTTGCCGTCACCGGTCTGGCCGGTCTGGCCGCCGCACCGTTTGGCGCGCACAGCGTCACGCTGGGCGCCATCATCGCGGCGATCTGCACCGGACCGGAAGCGCATCCTGATCCGGCCCGGCGGTATATCGCCGCGGCGACCTATGGCCTGAGCTATGTGCTGCTGAGTGTGGCGGCCGGCACCGTTGCCGTGTTTTTCCAGGCGTTGCCTGCGGCGCTCATCGCCGCCCTGACGGGACTGGCGCTCTTGGGCGCCATCATGGGAGGGATGGCCAATGCCATGGGCAATGCACAGCGCCGGGAGGCGGCATTGATCACCTTGCTGGCCACGGCTTCGGGCGTCAGCTTCTGGGGTATTGGTTCGGCTTTCTGGGGTCTGGCCGCGGGCCTGCTCGCCCACATGGTATTGAGCCTGCGCGCGAAGGCTTAGACAGGCCAGCGCACCGCTGCCATATCGGGATGCACTTTGAGCAGGCGCGCCGGGATACCCAGATAGTTGGACATCCAGGCCGACGCCAGCTCGCCCTCGTCAACGACGTCGACCGTCTGCCCGCCGATCAGGATCTGGTAGCGCACACTGTCATCATCTTCGATAACATCCAGCGGAATATCCAGACGCAGCATGCCTGGCGCACGCAGGACCAAGTATCCCAATCTCACATCGACGTTGATCTCGGCCAGCCTAGGGGCGAGCTCGCGTGACAGCCATTGGCCGGCGTCGTTGCTGACCAGCCAGCGCCGATGGTAGGGCTGCGCCTCGGCCTGAGCAGTCGAGCCGCAATCGGCGATGGGTTGATAGGTGACGCTCATTTGCCAAGAATGCCCTTGAGTGCCTTGCCCACTTCATTTTTGCCGGACTTGCCGCCCAGCGCATCCTTGATCTTGCTCTCGACACCGCGCTTGAGCAGCGAGCCGGCGATCTCACGCCACTGCACGGTGTAGACGGGCTTGTCGAACGTACCGCTGATGAGCACAGGGACGGGCAAATTGCGCAGGTCGGCAAGATCCTTGCCTTCGTTGCTGGTGTTGACCACGCGTGCAATCGCCACGACATTAATGGTGCTATTGACGAAGTCGATCGTCGCGGGGCTGCCTTGCGTCACGCGCAGATAATCCGTGGCGATATCCAACCGCTTGACCGTGCCGACGCCTTTGGCCAAGGTCATGTCGCCGTCCATGGCGCCAAACGTCGTCTGGCGCGAATTGTCCGCGCCGAAGGACATCTCCTGCGATTGGCTGACCACGGCCTTGAGATCACGCAGCGTCTGAGACAGGTTGATACCCTTGACCGCGCCATTGCGCAGCCGCGCCTGCACCGTGCCAGCCAGATTGTTGGTCAGGGCATAGGTGTTGGCCCCGGCGGTGCTCAGGTCCAGCGCGAGGCTGCCCGTGCCGGACAGGACGTCCTGTTTGGCCACATCCACCAGCAGCGGCTCAATGGCGATGCCGGTAAGGTTGAGCTTGGCCGCCATCTGGTTGCCTTCGGCGGCATTGACCGACAGGCTACCCACCAATTTGCCGTTGTACAGATCCGCCGCCAGCGAGGAGATATCCAGCTTGCCTTTCTCGAGCTTGACGTTGGCGCCTACCTGAGCGGCCTTGAGGCCGCGCATGACCAACTGGCCGACCTTGATCGATCCGTTGGCAGTCGGCCCGACCAGGCCGGACAGATTGAGGCTGTCATCCGCCGGCTTGGCCGCCACGGCAGGTTTGGCGGCAGGCTTGGATTCATCCTGTTTGCCATCGTTGGGCGTCTTGGCCGGCGCGGCCCCCACGGGAGGGACGAGCTTGTCCAGATCCAGCGTGTCGACGGCCAGTGCAAACTTCAGTTGCGGCTGCGTCGACAACTGGGTGACATCGGCGGTGAGGTCGAACTTGCCGCCTTCGAGTACGGCGTTGATCTTGGCACTGGCCAGATCCTTGAGCAGATCCGCCGATACGCTGCCGATCAGCGGAATCTGCAGGCTGCCTTTGGGCAGTGCCGGATCGGTGATGTTGACGTCGCCCTTGAGCGCAGCCAGGCCGATGACCCGCGGCAACAATTGCAGGGACACCGGCGAGGCCAAGGTGGTCTTGACCACGCGCTCGCCCTGCTTGAAGCTGCCGTTGACTTTGGCCTCTTTGATATCGAGCTCGGAGGCATTGCCGCTGATTCCGGTCAAACCAAAGCTGGCATCGACCGTCTGGGTGCGCACGCGGCCAGTCAGCGCGTCGCCTCCGGCTGAGGTCGGCGAGACATGCAGGCTGGGGGTGTCGAGCGCGAACTCGAACGGGCCGTCGGCTGCCGCGCCCTTGGCCCGCATGGCGAGCTTTTCAACCTGCAATTGCGTTTTGTGCGGGTCCAGCGAAAGCTTGGGGACAGCGAGACTGGCCTCGACACCGGTCAATTTGGTGGAGGCATGGGCGACATCACCCTGGAACAGCAGTTCCAGGCCGGCCACATCCAATGACGAGGTCGCACCATTGAAAGCCAGGTTGCCACGCATGACCAGGCTTTTGGCCTGCGCACTCGGAATTTTGCCATCCATGCGCAAATCCAGCCGTTGGGCGGAATAGCGCTTGGCGGCCGGGTCCAGGCGCAACAAAGCCTGGCCGGTAAGGTTGGCATCGAAACGCGGATCTCCGCCTTCGACGCGCGCAGTGAGGCTGACGTCGAAAGGCTGATTGAACGTCACCCGCCCGGTGTTGGCGTTGAGCTGCGTGACGGACACCGCCATACCGCTCATGGCGTCGAGCATCTGCAACTCGCCATCCTTGAGGCCCAGACCGGCGATGTCGATCTGCATGCTGCGCGGCGCCTTGACGGTGCCGCTGGTCAGGGCTTGGGTCGCGCCGGCGATGACCCCGGCCGTCGCCTCGGCGGCGTTGGCCGGCACGACCGTGCTTTGCACCGAGTCGCCAACCAGGTTCTCGAAATTGAAGTGGCCTTCCTTGTCGCGCATGATGCGCGCCTTGAAGCCGTTGATGGTGACGTGATCCACCACCAGATTGTCCGACAGCAACGGCCACACGGCCACGGCCAGACGCATGCTGTCTATCGACGCAAAGGTCTCGGGGCTGTTGGTTTCGGACAGGGACACCCCTTGCACCGACAGGCCGATGCGCGGGAAGAGCGACAGCTCGATCTCGCCGTCGATCGTCAGGGTGCGCTGATAGCGCTCCTGGACCAACTCCTCAAGCTTGTACTTGTAGGCATTGGGATCGAAGGTCAGCAGGAAGATGGCCGCACCAACGACCGCCACCAGGACCACCACCACCAAGCCTATCAAAATGCGCTTGAACCACGTCTTCATTGCCGCCCCGTCGATAACTCGACTTGGAATATTCCCAAAAGAGCCGGCCCTGTGGACCGGCACGTTTGCCGTAGCTACCTCCGCCAACCCGGGCTGCCTGTTAGGGAGGCAAGCCACATCGGCCTGGTCGAAGCGACAGGGCGCAGGTCTGGGAAAAAGGGAGCGTCAACGGCTAGATCCGCGCGCTGCCGCGCCGAATGTCGCTATCGTAACAAATCAGGGGCGTCTAAAAGAGAATGCCGTGCATTCGACAAGACAAACCCCCCCTGCTTTGCGCAAGCATAAGGGAAAATCCCAGGTTCCACCGGCGCCCTCCCCCCGGAATCGCGCGCTCGCCTGGTGCTGCCCTGGAGACGGCGCGAGGTTTTGTTGCGCAATGCCGAGTTTTGCAACGTGAACCCGTCGTGCGCGCGCGGCCACGCAAGTCGTCTAGAATCCCCAACCATCATGTCTGCCCCGATCCGCCTTCTGCCGCGATACCGCGCCGCCGTTTTCTGGCTGGCGCTGGTTCTGTTCGCGCTCAAGGCACTGGTGCCGCAGGGGTTCATGCCCGGCTCGCCCCATGGTGGCACGCTGATCCAACTGTGTTCGGCCGCGGGTCCCATATGGGTGCAAGGCCCCTCCAAGGCCGACCATGCTCCCGATGAGCGCCATGCCGCCCAGGCGGCTGCCTGCTCCATCGGAGCGGCGGTCGCGGCAGCCGCGTTGCTTGGCGCGGCGCCCGGCCCGGTGCCGGTGGCCGAACGGATCTTTCCTGTGGCGGCCCGCGCACCGCCCGTGCGGCGCGCCTATCCCATCCTGAGCGCGCCACTTGGCGCGCGAGCCCCACCCTTGTCTCTCGCCTGATCGACGCCGGCCTGCCGCCGGCGCGCGTCCTGCCGTGCGCACCGCACGGCCGTCACCGATCCGAACGAGAAACATCATGCCTATCCCATCTGCCAGGATGCTCCTGGCGGCGATGTGCTGCACGCCAGGCGTGCCCTGGGCGGCGTCCGTCGCGACTCTGCCCCGCATCGTCGTCCATAGCGATGCGCCAGACAGTCCGCTACTCGAATCCACCGTCACCGGCACGCTGTTGGAATTAACGCCCCTGCAAACGCCGGCCAGCATCGACATCATTGACAGCGTCCAGTTACGCGAGCGGGCCGCTCCCACCGCCATCGACGCCATCACGCAAGCCACAGGTATCAGCGCCATGCGTCACCCGGGCAACGGCGCCTCGTCGCTGTCGTCGCGCGGTTTCAGCGACAGCAACTCGGTGGCTCTGCTTTACGACGGCGTGCGCCAGTTCGGCGGCGTCGGCCAGACCTTTGTCTACGACCCCTGGGCAGTCGAGCGCATCGAGGTCCTGCGCGGCCCCGCCTCCGTGCTGTATGGAGAGGGCGCCATCGGCGGGGTCGTCAACGTCATCCCGCGCAAACCGGCGCCCGGCCCCATCGAAAACGAAATCCAGCTCACGGCCGGCACGCATGACACACAGCGGCCGGGTTTTGGCAGCGGCGGCTCCTTGGATGACCGCTGGTCGTATCGCTTGGATATCAGCGGCAATCATACCGACGCCGGCCTGAGCCTGGGCGACAGCCGCAATGCCGCCGCAACGGGCGCGCTGCGCCTGGACGTCTCGCCCGAGCTCAGGCTTACCCTGACTCAGGCGTTTTCCTGGCAGGAGCCCACGCGGTACTTCGGCACGCCCCTGGTCGATGGCGAGCTGGACGATGGCCTTCGACGTCAGAACTACAACGTGACCGACAGCAAAATCATCTATCGGGATCATCGCAGCGAACTCCGGGCAGACTGGCAACCCAACACCACCACGCAGGTCCGCGCCCGCATTTTCTACATCGGCAGCGACCGCGATTATCGCAACGCCGAGAACTACCGTTGGCTGCCGTCGGGCCTGATCGAGCGCAGCGCGTACACGGACATCCAGCATGACCAGTCGCAGGCAGGCGCCATGGCCGATGCCAGCTTCACAGGGCAGTTGCTGGGCTTGGACAACCGGGTCGCTGTTGGACTGGAGACAAACCGCGCCACACTCAGGCACACGAACAATTCGCCCTACGGCGGCAGTTCCGTCGTCGACCCTTACGATGTGACACACGGGCAGTTCATCAATCTGGCGGGCACCACGCCACGCTATCGCAATACGGCCGAGCAATACGCGCTGTTTGCCGAAGACCGGCTGCAACTCACGCCCCAATGGTCGCTATTGGCAGGAATACGCTACGACCATATCGACCTCAAGCGCCGCGATCTGATTGCCGACCGCACCGCCTACCGCACGCAGTTCGACAATGTGGGTTGGCGGCTGGGTTCGGTGTACGCCTTCACGAGCCAACTCTCGGTCTATGCCCAGTACTCCGAAGCGGCCGATCCGGTCGGCAGCCTGCTGCTGCTGTCGCCCGCCAACAAGGGTTTCGACCTGTCGACCGGCCGCCAGGTAGAGGTCGGCGTCAAGCAGGTCTTCTGGGACGAGCGCGGGCAATGGACGCTGGCGGCCTACCAGTTGCGCAAGGATCACTTGCTCAGCCGCGATCCTGCCAACCCTGGGCTCAGTGTGCAGGTCGGCAAGCAGTCCAGCCGAGGTCTCGAGGCCACGCTGGGCCTGCAACTGAGCGCGGATCTGCGGCTCGATCTGAACGCGGCTGTTCTACGCGCGCGTTACGACGACTTCAACGAGGCTCAGGCGGGACAGACCGTGTCCCGCGCCGGCAACGTCCCGACCGACGTGCCCGAGAGAGTCGCCAACGCCTGGCTCAGTTGGCGCGTCGCCCCGCAATGGACGGCTGCGGCAGGTCTGCGCTACGTGGGCCGCCGCTATGCCGACGCGGCCAATACGCTCGAGATGGCCGGCTACACCACCACCGATCTGGCCATCATCTGGCAGGCGCGCCGCGACCTGACCCTGGCCCTGCGTGGCTACAACGTATTCGACCGCCACTACGCGGAAACTGCCTACTACAACCAGACCCAATGGCTGATAGGTGAAGGAAGGCGCGTGGAACTGAGCGCCAACTATCGCTTCTGAGGAGACCTCATGTCCTTGACCCCCCAAAAAACGCTGCCGATCGGGCGCCGGCAGGCGACCTCTATCGTGCGGTCTGGCGCTGGCATTTTTACGCCGGCATGCTGGTGTTGCCCTTCATGATCCTGCTGGCCGTCACCGGCGCGCTGTACTTGTTCCACAACGAGATCGAGGACGCCTGGTATCACGATCTGCGGCACGTCCCGCAGGCTGGCGGCACGCCCCACACGGCGGCCCAGATTGCCGCTACCGCGCTCGCCGCGCAGCCAGGCAGCACCCTGCTCAAATACCTGCCGCCGTCCGGCCCGCACGCTTCCGCGCAAGCCGTGGTACGCACCGCAGGCGGCACGCGACTGGCCGTGTACGTCGACCCCTACACCCAGCACGTTTTGGGTAGCCTGCCCGAACGCGACACGTTGATGTGGACCATCCGGCGGCTGCATAGCCTGGATTACTTCGGCCCGGTGGCCAACGCGCTCATCGAGGTCGCCGCGGGATGGTCGTTGCTGCTGGTGGCCAGCGGCATTTATCTTTGGTGGCCCAGAGGCCGCCGCCAGGGGGTGGTAACCGTGCGGGGGGCTCCCAGGCAGCGGGTGTTCTGGCGCGACCTGCACGCTGTCACGGGAGTGTTTACGGCGTTTTTCATTGCCTTTCTGGCCCTGACCGGCATGCCCTGGTCGCAGGTATGGGGAGGGAAGATCAACCAATGGGCCAATGGCAGCAATTTTGGCTATCCGGCAGGCGTACGCGTACAGATCCCGATGTCCGACCTCAGGCTGGCCGATCAGGGCAAAACCCCCTGGTCGCTGGAGCAGGCCCGCGTGCCGCAATCGCCGCCGGCAGCCGCAAGCGGGCATGAAGGCCACGCGGGCCACGGCGAACACGCCGGCCACGGTGCGCCGCTTCATGCCGAGCACGCCGGCACCTCGGCACGCCCGCCCATCGGGCTGGATCACGCCGTCGAGGCCGTCGAGGCGCTGAATATGGCGCCCGGCTATGCCATCAATCTGCCCGTTGGCCCGCAAGGGGTGTACACCGCCTCGCGGTCTATCCCAACGACCTGCAAAAGCAGCGTGTGGTGCACCTGGATCAATACACCGGCAAGCCGCTACTGGACATGAGTTACGGCGATTACGGGCCGATGGGCAAGACGCTGGAATGGGGCATCAACGTCCACATGGGCCAGGAGTTCGGCCTGACCAATCAGATCGTCCTGAGCCTGGCCTGCCTGGGCATCGTGCTGCTGTCGGTGTCCGGGGCCATCATGTGGTGGAAGCGGCGCCCGGCAGGGGGGCTGGGCATTCCGCCCGCCCCGAAGCAGGCACGCGCCATGCGTGGCGTCATGCTCATCATGGTGGCTGGCGGTCTGATTTTTGGTTCATCGCGGAATAGCGTGGAGCCGTGCTTGATTGCCGTTACGCTTGATCCTTGATTTTTCAAGGATCAAGGCCGGGATCATGCTGGACCGCAAGACGATCGAGAGGTTGGGTGGGTGGGAAGGTTATCGGGTGGAGCGGGTCGTGTGGCCTGAAGGTGAGAGCCGGACGGTCACGATTTACCTGAAGCCTTCAGCGCGAACGATGCACTGCGAGCACTGCGGCAACCGATGTCGGCAGGTGCATGAGACGACCACGCGCCGGGTGCGGGATCTGCCGCTAATGGCGCTGCGAGTGACGCTGGTAGTGCCGCGTCGGCGGGTCTGGTGCGAGCAGTGCGGTGGACCGCATCTGGAGAGGCTGAGCTGGCTGGGCCGTTACCAGCGAGTGACCGACCGGCTGGCCGAGGCGGTCAGCCAGTTGCTTGAGTCCAGCAACATTCTGGCCGTGGCGCGCTTCTTCCAACTGGGTTGGCACACGGTCAAGGCGCTGGACAAGGCCCTGCTGCGACGGGCGATCCAAGAGCCGGACTGGAGCCAGATCCACTACCTAGCGATGGACGAGTTCGCTCTACACAAGGGCCATCGTTATGCCACGGTCGTTGTCGATCCGATCCGCCGTCAGGTGCTATGGATCGGTGATGGCCGCTCGCGCGAGACGGCCAGAGCCTTCTTCGAACAACTGCCAACTGGGGTTGCCCAGCAGATCCGGGCCGTAGCGATCGACATGACGACGGCCTATGAGCTGGAGATCCAGGCCAACTGCCCCAACGCCGAGATCGTCTACGACCTGTTCCACGTCGTGGCCAAGTACGGCCGTGAAGTGATAGACCGGGTGCGTGTAGACCAAGCGAACCAGTTGCGGCACGACAAGCCGGCCCGCCGGGTGATTAAGTCCAGTCGCTGGCTACTGCTGCGCAATCGCAAAAACCTCGATCCGTGCCAATCGGTAAAGTTGGACGAGTTGCTCCAGGCCAACCAGCCCTTGCTCACCGCTTATCTGATGCGCGATGAGCTCAAACAGCTGTGGTTCTACCAACACCCCGGCTACGCCCGCCAGGCATGGGATCACTGGCTGCAACAGGCTCAGGGCAGCGGCATCGCCGCCTTGGCTCACTTCGCGTTCAAGCTAAAAGCCTATCTGCACGGGATTCTGTCTCGCTGTCGCCACCGGCTCAACACCAGCATCGTCGAGGGCATCAACAACACCATCAAAGTCATCAAGCGCCGCGCCTACGGCTACCGCGATCAGGAGTACTTCTTCCTCAAGATCCGGTCTGCATTCCCCGGTATTCCTCGATGAACCTGATTTTTCCGCTGGTAGGCCTGTCGCTCATCCTGATGTGGCTGGCCGACAGGCTGATGCTGCGCCTGTCGGCCCGTTCCGGCTGAGCGCCTGGCCACCGGCGCTAGCGCGCGAAGCCCACCACGCGCTGGCGCTGGCTGCCCAGGCCCTGCACGCCCAGGGTCATCACGTCGCCTTCGCGCAGAAAAACGGGCGGCGTCATCCCCAGGCCCACGCCAGGCGGGGTGCCCGTGATGATGACATCACCTGGCAGCAGCGTCATGAAGCGGCTGACGTAGCTGACGATGGTCTTGACGCTGAAAATCATCGTGCGCGTGTTGCCGGTCTGCATGCGCTGGCCGTTGAGGTCCAGCCACAGATCCAGCGCCTGCGGGTCGGGTACCTCGTCTGGCGTGACGAGCCAGGGGCCAATGGGGCCGAAGGTGTCGCAACCCTTGCCCTTGTCCCAGGTGCCGCCGCGATCCATCTGGAACTCGCGCTCACTGACGTCGTTGACCACGCAGTACCCGGCCACGTAATCCAGCGCGGCATCCTCTTGAACGTAGCGTGCGCGCTGGCCGATGACGACGCCCAGTTCCACCTCCCAATCGCCCTTGAGCGAGCCTTCCGGCAACATGACAGGGTCGTCCGGCCCCTGGATGCAGGAAGTCGCCTTCATGAAGATGATGGGTTCCTTGGGGATGGGCGCGCCCACTTCGGCAGCATGATCAAAGTAGTTCAGGCCGATGGCGATTCCGCGCGCGCCTGGGGCCCGCCCTTCCAGGAAGGCGCCGCGACGCTGTTTCAGGCGCTCAACCGCAACAAGCAATCCGTCGTCTGCGACTTGCGTGACCCGGAGCAGGCCGACACCCTGCGGCGCTTCATCGCCGAGCGCGCCGACGTCGTGCTGCAGAATCTGCGGCCCGGTCAGGTCGACGCGTTGGGCCTGGGTGGCGCGGCGCTGCTGGCACTCCAGCCTGCCCTGGTCTATTGCAATATGGGTGCGTTCGGAGGTGCCGGGCCGCTGCGGCAGCATCCGGGCTACGACCCGCTGATGCAAGCATTCGGCGGCATCATGAGCACCACCGGCGAAGCCGGCCGACCCTCGGTGCGCGTGGGTGCATCCATCGTTGACATGGGCACGGGCATGTGGGCGGTCATCGGTGTGCTGGCCGCGCTGCTGCAGCGCCAGGCAAGCGGGTGCGGCCGGATCGTAGATGTGTCCTTGTTCGAGACGGCGACGACCTGGGTGTCCCTGATCGCCGCGCAAGTACTGGCTTGCGGCCAGACACCGGCTCGGCACGGTTCGGGCACCGCCAGCATCGTGCCTTACAAAGGCTATGCCACCGCGGACGGCGAAATCGTCGTCGCGGCCGGCAACGACGGCCTGTTTCGCAGTCTGGCGCAGGTCGTCGGTCACCCGGAATGGCCAGGCGACCCGCGTTATGCCGACAACCCGAGCCGCGTGGCCAATCAGGCCAGCCTGTATGCCGCGCTCGATGCCCTCTTCGCGCGGCACCCAACCGCCTATTGGCTCGAGCGGCTGGAGGCAGCCGGCCTTCCCTGCTCGCCCGTCAACGACATGAACCAGATGCTGTCGCATCCGCAAACCCAGGCGCTCGACCTCATCCAGCTCGTACCCGGCACGGAAATGGATGTCATCGGCCTGCCACTGAGTTTCGACGGCCAACGGCCCCGCCCCCACTCAGGCCCGCCCTCGCTGGGCGAGCATACGCATGTCCTGCTGGGACGAACCCCGGCAGCCCAGGAGACAGGTCTATGAATCCGCAGGCACTGGAACTTCCCGCTTACGAGACCGTGAGCACCCGCATGCACGGCCCGCACACCTTACTGGTCACGCTCGATCGTGCGCAAAACGGCAATGCGATCAACACCCAGATGGGGCGCGATCTGCTCGATCTCTGGAGCCGCCTGACCGAAGACGCCGGCGCGGTTCGCTGTGTCGTGCTCACCGGCTCGGGCGAGCGAATTTTCTGCGCCGGCGGCGACCTCAAAGAACGCAACGGTATGAGCCGAGAAACCTGGCAGCGTCAGCATGAGCTGTTCGAGCGCATGTACTGGACGCTGGTGGACCTACCGCTGCCAGTCATCGCGGCCGTCAATGGCCACGCCTATGCTGGCGGGCTGGAAATGGCGCTGTCCTGCGACTTTGTTTATGCCAGCCGGCAGGCTCGCTTTGCCTTGACCGAGGTCACCCTGGGCATCATGCCTGGCGCCGGCGGCACACAGAATCTGCCACGCGCCGTCGGAGACCGTCGCGCCAAAGAGATCCTCATGACCGGTCGGCCTTTTGATGCCGGGCAGGCGCTGGACTGGGGCCTGGCCAATGCGCTGTACGACCCTGCCCAGGTGCTGCCGGCTGCGCTTGCCACGGCCGAGGTCATTGCCGGCAACGCGCCGCTGTCGGTGAGGCAGATCAAGAAATCCGTGCGCTATGGCGGCCAGATGGAACTGCGCACAGCCTTTCGATTCGAGATCGAAGCCTACAACCATCTGATCGACACCGACGATCGCCGAGAAGGCGTGCTGGCCTTCAATGAAAAACGCAAGCCGGTCTTCACGGGCCGTTAGGGAGAGCAGCATGACAAGAGACGTATGCCTGCGCGAAGTGGGCCTGCGAGACGGCTTGCAAAGTGTCAGCGCCTTCGTGGCCACGCAGGACAAGCTGGAATGGATACGCCAGGAAGCCGCGGCGGGGGTAGCGGAAATCGAGGTCACCTCGTATGTGCCGCCCAAACTTCTGCCCCAGTTTGCGGATGCCGAGCAAGTCACTCTCGGCGCCTTGCAGATCCCGGATCTGACGGTGGCCGCGCTGGTGCCAAACACGCGCGGGGCAGAGCGCGGCCTGGCGCTGGGCGTGCACAAAATCAATTTCGTGATGTCGGTCAGCGAAACCCACAACATGAAAAACGTACGCCGCAGCCGCGAGGAATCCCTGGCCGATTTCCGCGCCATGGCGCAGCAGGTGCGCGAGCAGCCAGTCCGGCCCATCCTTTGCGGGGGACTGGCCACCGCGCTGGGCTGCTCCTACGAGGGACGCGCGCCGGTCGATGATGTGGTCCGGTATGCGGTGGCCCTGGCCGAAGCCGGCGCCGATGAGCTCATCGTGCCCGACACCGTCGGCTATGCCCACCCGGCACTGGTGCGCCGCGTCTTCAAGGCGGTGCTGGCCGAAGTCGGGACGCTGCCCGTGGCCGCGCATTTCCATGATACGCGTGGCACGGGGCTGGCCAACCTGCTGGCGGCGCTGGACTGCGGCGTGCGCGCGTTCGATGCGTCCCTGGGTGGCTTGGGCGGCTGCCCCTTTGCCCCTGGCGCCACAGGCAACATCGTCATGGAGGACGCCGCCTACATGCTCGAGTCGATGGGCATCGATACCGGCATAGACCTGGAGGCGTTGCTTGGCGTGCGCCAACGGCTGCAAGCCACGCTGCCCGACGCCACGCTGTACGGCGGACTGGCCCGCGCAGGACTGCCACGAGGCTTTATCCCGGCACGCGAATCGCTGGCCGCCTGACACCTGCTGCGAGGCATCATGGATACCTATTCCAATCCGCTTTCCATGCCATTGGGCGATGATTTCCCCGACATCCGCGACAGTGTGCGCCGCATCTGCGACTCGTTCCCCGGTGAGGACTGGCGCGCCCTGGAGCAGGATGAACGCTACCCCGACGAGTTCGTCGCGGCGCTGACGGCGTCCGGCTTTCTGGCCGCGCTGATACCGGAAGAATATGAAGGCAGCGGCATGCCGCTGCGCGCGGCTGCCGTCATCCTCGAAGAGATACATGCCGCTGGCTGCAATGCCGGGGCCTGCCACGCCCAGATTTACACCATGGGCACCTTGCTGCGCCATGGCAGTCCGGAGCAGAAGGCGCGCTATCTGCCCGCGATCGCGCGAGGCGAACTGCGCCTTCAGGCTTTTGGTGTTACCGAACCCACGAGCGGAACCGACACCACGCGGCTGAAGACCCGCGCCGTGAAAGACGGC
Source organism: Bordetella holmesii (assembly GCF_020735985.1). Lineage (NCBI taxonomy): Bacteria > Pseudomonadati > Pseudomonadota > Betaproteobacteria > Burkholderiales > Alcaligenaceae > Bordetella > Bordetella holmesii. The sequence continues at coordinate 695,884 of NZ_CP085973.1, read as the reverse complement.
GACAGCTATATCGTCAATGGGCAAAAAGTCTGGACCTCCCGCGCCCTGCAGTCGGATCTGATGCTATTGCTGGCGCGCACTACCCCGTACGACGACGTCCAGAAGAAAAGCGACGGCCTGTCGGTTTTTTTGGTCGATATCCGCGCGGCGCTGGGCAACGGCATGGACATCCGCCCCCTCAAGGCCATGGTCAATCACAACACGACGGAAGTGTTCTTCGACAATCTGCGCATTCCTGCCAGCAGCCTGATCGGCCAGGAAGGCAAAGGCTTTCGCTACATTCTGGACGGCATGAACGCCGAACGCATTCTGGTGGCCTCGGAAGCCATCGGCGATGCGCGGTGGTTCATCCGTACCGCCGTGGCGTATGCCAACGATCGGCGCGTCTTTGACCGGCCCATCGGCCAAAACCAGGGCATACAGTTTCCGATTGCACGCGCGCACGCCGAGACCCAGGCCGCCGACCTGATGCTGCGCAAAGCCGCCACGCTTTTCGAGGCAGGGCTGCCATGCGGCGACGAGGCCAACATGGGCAAGATGCTCGCCTCCGAAGCGTCATGGCACGCTGCCGAAGCCTGCCTGCAGACGCATGGCGGTTTCGGGTTTGCGCGCGAATATGACGTCGAACGCAAATGGCGCGAAACGCGTCTGCTGCAGATTGCCCCCATCTCGACCAACCTCATCCTCTCGTATATCGGCCAGCATATGCTGGGCATGCCACGCTCGTTTTGAGCCCCGCCCCGGAGACCCTCATGACAGGACTGACCCAGGCGCTGGGCGCCTATATCGCCAATCCCGAGTTCGGTCCGCGCCAGGCGCAGGCCGAGGCCATTGCCCGCCAGGGCATGACCGACACCATCGCCGTGGCGCTGGCGGCCAGCGACGAGGACGTCACCCGCATCGCGCTGGAGCACGCCCGCAGCATAGGGGGCAAGGGGCAGGCCCCCCTATGGTTTGGGTCCGAGTCGCTGCCGCCGGCGCAAGCCGCCTTTGTCAACGCCGTAGCCGGCCACGCGCTGGACTATGACGACGTGGCATTGTCGGGCCATCCCAGCACCGTGCTCACGCCTGCCATTCTGGCTCAGGCGCACGTGCAAGGCGCATCGGGCCGCGACTGCCTGCGCGCCTACATCGTGGGCTACGAAGTCTGGGCCGAATTGACCTCACGCGAGCCGGATCCGTATCACATCAAGGGCTGGCACCCCACCGCCGTATTCGGCACCGTGGCCGCTACGGCCGCCCTGGCCTTTCTGCGCGGTCTTAAGGCCGCCGACGCCGCTCGGGCGCTGGCCATCGCCGCCAGTCTGGCCAGCGGCCTGGTCGCCAATTTCGGCACCATGGCCAAGCCTCTGCACGCCGGCCGATCCGCAGCGCTGGCCTTCGAGGCCATCAGCCTGACCGGTCTGGGGCTGACAGCCGCCTTCGATGCGCTGGAGCATCATGCGGGATTTCTTGCCGCCCTGTCGCCACACGGGCGGGCCGACCGTGAGCGCCCCTACGTCCGATCCGAGCCCCGCATTCTCAAGACCGGCCTGTCCATCAAGAAATATCCCGTTTGCTACTCCGGCCATCGTGTCATCGACGCGGTGATCGACTTGTCGCGCGAGCATTCGGTCAACGCGTCGCAGGTGCAGCGGGTGGAGATCGGCATTGGCCGGCCTCAGGCCTCGATGCTGCGCAACACCGCCCCCGTGACGGCGTTGGAAGCCAAGTTCAGTGCTCAGTTCGCAGTAGCCGCCGCGCTGGCCCGCGGCAAGGTCGGACTGTCTGAACTTGACGACGGTTTTGTCAATGAACCGGCACTGCGGGCACTCTACGGCGTGGTGGATATCGGGCTGATCGATGAGGCCGACCCCGAGGACGGCGCCTTTTCACGCCACGACACGGTCACGATTACCTTGCACGACGGACGGGTTCTGCAATCGGGCGAGATCCGGTATCCACGCGGCCATGCTCATCGGCCCCTATCCGAGACGGAGCTGCGCGCCAAGTTCGACGACTGCCTGGCCATCTGGCGCAGACAGCCTCAACCTGCCGATATGCCGGCAGAAGGCATTTTGTACGATCGGCTGGCCAGCCTTGCCCAGGTCGACGATGTCCGCACGCTGTTTCGGAGTTGAGCATGACCGACACCATCGCCTGGTCGCGAGAACTGCACACCCTGGCCCAACGCTTCGGGCAAGCGATCGCCGTCGATGATGGCCATGCCCAACTGAGCTTCGCGGACCTCAACGGCCGCGCTCATGCGCTGGCCTGCGCCTTGCAGGCCCAAGGCGTGGGCGCCGGCGACTATGTCGGCATCTATCTGCCCAACGGCGGCGCGGCAGTGTGGGCCGACTATGGCGTGACGATCAGCGGCGCCTGCCTGGTGCACCTGAACGCCGCCTACACCCGTGACGAGATCATGTGGGCCCAGCAGCTCACCCCCATGCGCCATATCATCACCGACCGCGCCCTGGCTCCGACCGTCGCCGACCTCGGGGCAGCGCTTGTACTTTGCGAAGACATCGCGCCCCTGGACACGCCGCCGGTGCTGCCCGCCGTCAATGCTGCGGACCCCGGCCGCGTGATCTTCTCGTCGGGCACCACGGGCAAGCCCAAAGCCCTGCTCTACGACCAGGGCCGCCGCTGGCTGGCCGCCGTGATACTGCGGGCCGTCCTGCCCTTCACGCCGGGGCCTGGCTCCAGGGTGCTGCTGATGACGCCTTACGTCCACGGCGCATCCATGCAGGCGCGAGCCTGGTTGGATCACGGTGGCACAGCGGTGTTGCTCAAAGGGGTGGAACGGGAGGCAGTCGGCCGCGAATTGCGCAGCGGCACGCTGGACGCGGTCTTCGCTCCGCCGACGATGCTGGCCAAACTGGCCGCGTCATTCGACGGTGAACGATTCCCCAGTGTGCGGTGTGTCTTCACCGGCACGCAGACCCTCACCCCAGGCCTGTATGCCAAGGCCCGCGCCATGTTCGGCCCGACCGTACGCATCACCTACGGCAAGAGCGAGAACGTCAACCCCATCACCGTGCTGGATCCCCAAGCCACGCAAGCCTGCTTTGACGCCAATCCGGCCGAGGGTGCCTGCCTGGGATGGCCCGCGCCCGGTGTGCAGTTGCGTATCAACGACCACGACGAAATCGAACTGCGCTCGCGGCATATGTATATCGGGCACATCGACCAGGAAGGCTTCCACGCCCCGCCTGCCGATGGCTGGCATCGCACCGGCGACCTGGGCCGCATCGACGAGCACGGCAGGCTCTGGCTTCTGGGGCGGATGGCAGACGTCATCAAAAGCGGCGGCTACAAGATATACCCCGACGAAATCGAGGCCGCGCTGGCCGGCATGCCGGATTGCGGCGATATCTGCGTGGTGGCGCTGCCCTCCGATTATTGGGGCGAGGTCATCATCGCCGTGGCCGAACACGCGGCCCCGGCCTGGCATGAGGCCGCGCGACAGCGCGTAGCGCAGCTGGCCCGCTACAAGCATCCACGCGCCCACATCGCGGTCGCTGCACTGCCGCGCAATCCACAAGGCAAGATCAGCCGCCGTGCGGTGCGCGACCTGGTGCTGTCGACCCACACGCTGATCGACGGTTCTTATCCGAGCGTCGAGGCGCGCGGATCAATCCACCCGAGCGTTGGAACTTTTGACGGCCTGCCCCCAGACCGATAGTTCGCGCGCAATGAATTCGCGCGTCTGCTCGGGGCTGGCCGACACGGTCTCGGCGCCCAGGCCCGCGAGCTTGTCCTGCAGATCCGCGCGGCCCAGCGCTTTGCGCGTTGCCGCATTGAGCATGTCGACGACCGGCCGAGGCGTACCCGCCGGCGCCAGCAGCACGATCCAGGCCTGCGCCTCGTAGCCTGGCACGCCTGCCTCGGACACGGGCGCGGCCTTGGGGAAGGCGCGCGCCGGCTCCTTGCCGCCGACGGCCAACACCTTCAAGGTGCCGGCCTGCACGTGCGGCATGATGGCCGGCCCGGCCTCGAACATCACGGCGACATCGCCACTGATCAGCCCGGTCAGCGCGGCGGCGGCTCCCCGGTAGGGCACATGCGTCAGGTTCAGGCCCGCCTGGCTCTTGAACATCTCCATCGCCAGATGATTGGTCAGCCCACTGCCGCCCGAGCCATAGTTCAACTGCCCCGGATGCTGCTTCACGTGGTCGAGCAGTTCGCGCACATTGTTGGCGGGGAAGTCCGATCGCACCACCAGAAACAGCGGCACCATGGCCACCAGCGCGACGAGCTCGTAGTCTTTCTCGACGTTGTAGGGCAGCTTGCTATAGAGCCCCGGATTGATCGCCACCGGGCCGCTGGCCGTCATCAGCAGCGTGTAGCCATCGGCCTCCGAGCGCTTGGCAGCCTCCATCCCGATGATGCCACCGGCGCCCCCACGGTTATCCACGAAAAAGGACTGGCCCAGGGCTTGGCCGAGTTCCTGCCCGATGGCGCGAGCAATCACATCCGTGGTCTGCCCGGCCGGATACGGCACGATGATCTTGACCCCCCGCTCGGGGTAGGCCGCCTGCGCCGCCGCAACCGCGCCCGCAGCGCCCAGCAGAACACCCGCAATCCAATTGCGCATCCTCACTCTCCTTTGGTGGCCCGGCATAGCTCTTCGTCTACATCCGTACATAGAATACTTTGCTGTTATTCATTATGTACGTACATTGATGATGGGCCAACCAAAATCGTCGGCGAGGCACGCTAGTCGTCTTTCACGCCTGCGTCGCAGAGAAATACCCGGGCCACAAGCCCGCCGCCGAGGCTGCGTGCACAGGGGCAGCATGCTCGCCGTCCAGGCCAAAACGCATCACCGCCGGGCGGGCGGGATCAAACCCGGACCAGCCTGGCGATTGGTCGACAATGAAATCACGCCAACGCCCCATCATGGCCTGCGACACGGCCAACGCTTCGGCGGGCCGCCCTATTTTCTGGCTCACGTGCGCCTGGCCGGTATTGCCGAACACGAAAGGAACATCCGCCGCATGCGGTGAACTGTCGGCGCTGCCGGCGACCGGAAACCCGAATTCGTACGCCCAGGCCGGCATCCCGGCGCGAGCATGGCGCGCCAGCATATGCAGCATCGGCGCTCGGAATACCAGGTCGGTATAGAGCGCTCGCCAGATGGCTGGCGCCGTGTCGTGCCCCTGGGCGTAGAGGTCGATGACCTCGCGCACGTCGGGCGCCTGGGCGAAAGCATAGTGGGCCGCGACCAGGGCGGCCGCACGCGGCTGCAGTTCGGCCAGCGTGGCCGGCGCCTGCATGGGAGACAGGCGCTGCCCCTGGCCGTCGGTCAGATCAAACCAGAAGTCCGCTTCGGTGGCCGTCCACCCCGCCAGCAGCGGCACCCGGGCGGCCGGAGCATCGTATGGCCACTGCCGTATCAGTTGGCCGTCACGCACCGGCGCCGTAGCCGGCCGCTTGAAAGCCGCCGAGACCGCAAATGCCTGCTCCTGCTGTTGCAGCACGGCACCATCGATCTGACGCAGGCCCGCGACGTCCACGCCCAACGACGCGCTCAGCGCCTCGGTATAGGCGCTGGCGGCCTCCATCTCCGCGAACATGGGCGGGCGAAACAAGGGCGGGCTCTGCGTGATGATGCCGCGATACAGTCCGGCCTCCAGCCCATGCTGGGCGATGAGGGCGACATTGGCCGCCCCCGACGACTGCCCAGCCAGCGTGACCCGGGCCGGATCGCCCCCGAAGGCCGCGATACTGTCGCGCACCCAGCGCAAGGCGGCCAGCTTGTCCTGCAGCCCCCAGTTGGCGCACAAGCCGGTGTCAGGGTCGGCGAGCAACGGATGCGCCAACCCGCCCAGCGCGCCCAACCGATAGTTGATCGTCACCACCACCACGCCATGCGCGGCCAGCGCCGCACCATCGATGGCACCGGCCGCGCCACTGCCATTGCGGGTAGCGCCGCCATGCACCCACAACAGAACCGGCTGACGGCCCGAGGTCGAGGGTGTCCACACATTGAGAAACAGGCAATCCTCCGACTGGGCGGCCGGCGGTTCGTTGAGCCAGCTCTGATTGCCCAGCGGCGTCTGCAAACTCGCCGGCCCGGGCCGCAAGGCATCCCGCGCACCGCTCCAGGACTGGCAAGGCCGGGGCGAGCGCAGGCGCAGCGCGCCCACTGGCGGCTCGGCGTAAGGAACGCCAAGAAAGGCGCTCACGCCCCCCTTGCGTTGTCCCCGCAGGCGGCCTTGCGGCACAGTTGCGATGTCGTAATCCGTCATTCATCCTCCGTGATAGGGTCGCCATCAGGCTCGCCGTCTACAAACAATATTGAGAATTGATTGCATTATGAACGACTCTCAACCCCCAGTCCTCCGGGGCGCAACGGAAACCTTCTGCCCGCTCCGCATGCAGGATCAGCGAAGCGTGCGCTTTCCATGCCGGCGCTGTGCGTGATCGACTAGGCGGCCGCGTGACGCGTTGAAAAGACATACCCTCGTAGCACCCAGCTTGAGCGGCTAACATCCGATGGGCCACCCTGAAAGCACGGCAGCCCGCCGATAGTCGAGGCATGCCGTATCCGCATCCGCGCCTCTCCTTGACTCAGGCTTTGTGATTTGAAACACCACCTCCTTATCCAATGACTCCTCGACAGCTGCGATACTTTCTCGAAATTGCACAGTGCGGCAGTTTCTCGGTCGCGGCGGCGGCGTTACGCGTGGCGCAGCCGGCACTGAGCCAGCATGTCGCCGCGCTGGAATCCGAACTGGGGATCACGTTGTTCGAGCGACGTGCAAAGGGGGTGACATTGACGCCGGCAGGCGAGCGCCTCCGGCAACGCGCCTCCTCCATACTGGCGCAATTGGATGCGCTCAAAATCGATGTGCCGGGCCCGCCCGGCAAGCCGCGCGGGCCGGTCAGGGTCTGCCTGTCGCGCTCCTTGGCGCGGGTGCTGGTCGCCCCGCTGCTGCGCCATGTCGAACGCGAGCTGCCTGACGTGCGCTTGCTGCTGTCGTCGGCGCTGTCCAGCGAAATGCGCACGGCGCTGGAAACCCGCCAACTGGATGTCGCCTTGATGCCCAACGCGTTCGAGTTGCCTGGGCTGGATTGCACCCCCATCTACGAAGAAGGGTTCTCGCTGTTTGGCCGCGCTTCGCTCTTCGAACGCGCAGGCAAGACCATCGCGTTTTCCGCCATCGGCTCGCGCCCGCTGGTCGCCCCGGACAGAGATCACGATTTACGCCGTCTCATCGAGCGCACGGCGATCGACCTGAACTGCCCGTTGAACGTCAAATACGAAATCAACGATCCCGATCTCAACTATGCATTGGTACGCGAAGGGCTGGCCTTTGCCGTCCTTCCGGCCAGCGCCGGCCTGGATCTCGGCAAGCACGACCGGCACATCGAAGAGCGCAAAGTCGTCCGGCCTGCCATCACGCGCGTGCAGTCCATCGTCCGCATGCCGGGCGACGCCCAGGCGGCAGCCTCTCAGGCCGTCGGGCAGGCGCTCATTGTGGTCATGAAGGATCTGGTCAAGAGCAAGCTGCTCACCGGACGCATCATCGCCCAGCCTTAGCACCTGGCGACACGGTCTTGCCGGTGCGCCGCGTCGCCCCGGCCGGACGAGCCACGCACAAGGACCCGACGCCGCAGCGCACTCGCGAACGACAAACACACCCGGCCTTCAGGTGTTAAGCAAATTACCGCTGCGCGGATATTCATATGTTTTCTTATGATTAGACCGCTGCGGCGATGAAATATAGGATTCCCAGTCTCTGGAATTCGCTCCGCTCACTGCGGAAAACATCATGCTTTTTACTCGCAGGCGGTTCAATCTTTTCCTCGGCCTGGCCATCGCTGCCCAAGGCGCCGTTCCGGCCCTGGTGTTCGGAAAATCCGCCGGCACGGTGACCGAGTATGCCAACGAGCCCGCGGTGCTGACGCAGATCGATCGCAACGGGCCCGAGGCCATCGGCGCCAAGATCCTCGAAGGTCTGGTCGACCACGATGCGGACCTCAAGCTCGTGCCAGCCCTGGCCGTTTCGTGGGAGCAAAGCCCCGACGCGCTGCGCCATACCTTCCATCTGCGCACAGGCGTAAAGTGGCATGACGGAAAACCCTTCAGCTCCGCAGATGTCGCGTACTCCATCCTGACGCTGAAGAAAGTCCATCCACGCCGCAAATCCACCTTCGCCAATCTGGTCGATGTGGAAACACCCGACGCATGACGTCAAGGATCTCGGCGGGCCGCACATCCAGTTCTTCTACAACATGGACAAGCCGTTGCTGCAGGATATCCGGGTCCGCAAAGCCATCGCGCATGCCATCAGTATCCCGGAAGTGATCTCGACTGGAGGCCGAAGCCACGGACGGTTTTGCCCTGATCCAGCCGCGCCTGATCGACGGCTTGCGCGATGTGGTCGCCCACGTTTTGCCGGAATTGAAACGGCGCGGCATCTTCCGTGGCGCCTATCCAGGCAAGACGCTGCGTGAAAACCTGGGCCTGCAACGGCCGCCGAACATCCATCTGCGCGGCAACCTCCGCTGAGCCCGCGCGCGTCAACGCGTCGGCCAGACCGGTCTGGGATCGTTGGGCCATCAAGGCATAAGAAAAAAACTATATTGTGGCACGAAAAATAATATTTGTCCTCTCGCTTGGCCCAGCCTTACGCTGTCGGCCAAGCAGGCACGTCCACAAGTGCCGATACGGAGACAATGATGAATATTCCCCGCAGACACCTGCTGCGCGCCCTGGGCGCGGCCGTTTGCTGTAGTGCGCTGCCGATCGCGCAGCCCAAAGCCAGCTCCCCTATCCGCCTTTTGGTCGGGTTCGCCCCTGGCGGGGCGATAGACCTGGTCGCTCGGGCGCTGGCCGAGGGCATGCGCGCCGCCGGCTACAGCATGATCGTGGAGAACAAGGCGGGCGCAGGCGGCCGTATCGCCGTCGACGCATTGCTCAACGCGGCCAACGACGGCAATACGCTGTTGTTCACACCGTCGACCAATCTGACGTTGTATCCCTACCTGTACAAATCCATCCACTATCAGCCCACCGACTTCACTGCGTTGGGCACCGCCTGCAAGTTTGACTTCGGCTTTGCGGTGGGCGCCGACAGCCCCGCCAAGACCTTGGCCGAGTTTCTGGCGCTGGCCCGCCAGGATCCTAAATTCGCCGTGTATGGCACGCCGGGCGCCGGTACGGTGATGCAGTTTCTGGGCATGATGCTCGCGAGCGCAAGCAAGGTGCCGCTCACGCCCATCCCCTACAAAGGCGGGTCGCTCGCGCTGACCGACACCATGGGCGGAGTCCTGCCGGCGCTGATCACCACCCTGCCCAACCTGATCCCCATGCACAAGGCGGGCAAAATCCGCATCCTGGCGACCACCGGTTCGGCGCCGTCACCCGCCCTGCATGACGTGCCGACCTTCGCCGCCGCAGGCTACCCCACGCTCACGCAATCGGAATACTTCATGCTGCTGGGCCGCAAGGACTTGCCCCCAGCCGCGGGGCAGGCGCTGACCAAGGCCATGGCCGGCGCAGTGCAGTCGCAAGGCTTTGAAGCCATCATGCGCCAGCAGTTCTTCGAACCCCTGGTCACCGCTCCTGAGCGCTTGCAACAGCAGCTACAGCAGGAAAGCCAGTTCTGGTCCGCCGTGGTCAAGGAAAGCGGCTACGTGCCCGAAGCGTGAGGCTGGCACGAACGCCCCAGCGATCTTTAGGAAATGCAATGAAAGGCAGAAACATCGTTGTCATCATGTCGGATGAGCACAACCCCGCGTTCATGGGCTGCTCCGGACATCCTTTTATCAAGACCCCTCATCTCGATGCCCTGGCCGCCCGCGGCGTGCGCTTTCCCAACGCCTATACGCCCAGCCCCATCTGCGTACCGGCCCGGGCGGCGTTTGCGACCGGGCAGCGTGTGCACCAGACCCGGCATTGGGATAACGCGATGCCCTACATCGGCGATCCCTCCGGCTGGGGACATGCCCTGCAGGAGCACGGCGTGCGGGTCGAAAGCATAGGCAAGCTGCACTATCGCAACGAAGAAGATCCGGTCGGCTTCGATGCCGAGCATATCCCCATGCACGTGCTGGGTGGCCACGGCATGGTCTGGGCATCGATACGAGACCCGTATCTGCCCTCGCAAGGCCGCAAGCGCATGCTGGGCGAGCGCATCGGCATCGGCGAGTCCCCCTACACCGCCTACGATCGTTCGGTGACCGAGCGCACCCTGGACTGGCTGCGCAATGCCGCCGCCAAGGATAGACCCTTTGCCCTGTATGTCGGCCTGGTCGCGCCGCACTTCCCGCTCATCGCGCCGCAGGCCTTCTATGCGCTGTATGACGCCCGCCAGATCCCCCAAGCCAAACTGCACCCCAAGCAAGGCTACGAGCGCCATCCCTGGGTGCAGGCCTACGCCGAGTTCGAACGCAGCGAAGAGACATTTGCCGATGAGAACGAGCGCGTCAGTGCGTTCCTGGCCTATTACGCGCTGTGCAGCTTTCTGGACAGCAATGTCGGACGCATTTTGAGCGAACTGGAGACCCTGGGGCTGAAGGACTCCACCCATGTGGTCTACACCTCCGACCACGGCGACAATGTCGGCGCCCGAGGCCTGTGGGGCAAATCCACGCTCTACCAGGAAAGCGTGGGGATCCCCATGCTGCTGGCTGGCCCCGATGTCTCCCCCGGGGTGTGCGAGACGCCCGTGGACTTGCTCGATCTGTATCCCACCATACTGCAGGCCGTGGGCCTGGATGCCGGGCCCTATATGGATCAGCGCCCAGGCAAATCCCTGTTTGCGCTCACCGACAGCCATTCGATCCGCAGCGCGCCATTCTGAGCGAGTACCACGCCGCCGGCAGCAACACCGCAGGCTTCATGCTCCGGAAAGGCCCGTGGAAGTATCACCACTATGTCCGTTTCGAGCCGGAGCTCTTCAACCTCGAGCAGGACCCCGAAGAGCTCCATGACCTGGCCGCCGACCCCGCCTATGCCACGGTACTGGCCGACATGAAGGCCGCGCTGTATGCGATCTGCAATCCCGAGGACGTGGATCGGCAGGCCAAGGCGGATCAGGCCGCGCTGATCGAGCGCCTGGGCGGCGTGCAGATCGCCTCGACCATGGGCTCGAGCAGCGCCACCCCTGCTCCGGTCGTGGAGAAGAAGGCATGAGCGTCGATGAGCGCTATCTGCGCGACTGGAGCGGCCTGACGCGCGGGGTGCCGCGCGCCGTGCACCAGCCTGCCAGCACGGACGACGTCGCCGCCCTGGTACGCCAGGCGCGCCACGAGGGACACCGCATTACCGTGCAGGGCGGCTTGACCGGCCTGGCGGGCGGCGCCGTGCCCGCCGATGGCGATGTCGTCATCAACATGGGCCGCATGAACCGCATCGAGTACGTGGACGACGTCGAGGGCATCATGCAGGTGCAGGCCGGCGCGACGCTGCAACAGGTGCAAGAGGCCGCGGCTGCCGCAGGCTGGTTCTTCCCGGTGGATTTCGCGGCTCGCGGCAGTTGCCAGATCGGCGGCAATGCGGCCACCAATGCCGGCGGGACTCAGGTGCTGCGCTATGGCACCTTGCGCGACTCGGTGCTTGGCATCGAAGCCGTGCTCGCCGATGGCGAGGTCGTCACCTCGCTGACCCGATTGGTCAAAAACAGCTCGGGCCTGGACCTGCGCTTTCTGTTTATCGGTTCGGAAGGCACGCTGGGCATCATCACGCGTCTGACGCTGCGGCTGCAGCCCCCGCCCGGCGCGTCGGCCACGGCCCTGGCCCAGATCCCCGACATCGCCTCGCTGGCCGCCCTGCTGCGTCACCTGCGGGTCACGCTCGGCCCGCAGCTGACCGCTTATGAGTTCATGTCAACGCAGTTCCTGCAACAGGCCAGCGAACTGACCGGCGTGGCCTCTCCGCTGGGTCCGGGCAGCGCATGGAGCGTCCTCATCCAGGCCAGCGGCGGCACCGAGTCGCACGCGAACCTGGAGGCCGCGCTCACCCGCGCCTATGACGATGGCCTGGTGACCGACTGCGCCGTAGCCGCGAGCCTGGCCGATGCCGACAAATTCTGGCGCCTGCGCGAAAGCATCCCGGAACTGATGTCTGCGCTCAAACCCACAGTCAATTTCGACTGTGGCTTGCCGATGGCCCAGATGCCCGACTTCGTGGATCAGGTCCAACGCGCCTTGCAGCAGCGTTACCCGCAAGCCCGGCATCTGTTCATGGGCCACCTGGGCGACAACAATATCCATATCCTCACCGGCCCCCATCCGGAGAGCGAATGGTTCAACGTCGAAGAGATCGTCTATAGCGCGTTGCGGGGCCGCCAGGGCACCATCAGCGCCGAACACGGTATCGGCTTTCTGAAAAAGCCCTTTCTCGGCTACACGCGCAGCGCCGGGGAACTGCAACTGCTGCAGCGCATCAAGCGGGCGCTGGATCCGGACAATACGCTCAACCCCGGGCGCATCCTCGATTGATCGTCTGCGTGCCCTCTTGCCGGCGCACGGCAGCGGGGCGGCGCGCGCGCCGCCCCGGCCGGATCAATAGTCCAGCACCAGCCTGGCGCTTCGCGCCCGCGAGCAGCAGACCGTCAGGCAATGCTCTTTCTCTTCGTCGCTTAATACGAAGTCGCGGTGATCCACCTCTCCTTCGAGGTAGTCCACCTTGCAGGCCCCGCACAAGCCGGATAGGCAGGAGGTCGGAACACGCAAGCCCGCCAGCTCCATCGCCCGCACGATCGTCTGATCCGGCTGCACCGTCACGGTCACTCCGCTGCGAGACAGCTCGACGTCGAAACTGCCGTCGCCCGCGCCCTCGGGACGCACCACTTCGGGCGCCTTGAAGTGTTCGCTGTGCACTGCAGCGCCGGGCCAGTGGCTGCTGGCCTGGGCGCAAGCGGCCATGAACCCGGCGGGTCCGCAGTAGTAGACGTGGCGGCCAGCCTCGTAATCGGCCAGCAAGGCGGCAATGTCCAGACCCTTGCTGCTGTCACCGTCATCGAAGTGCAGATGCAACCGCCCTTCGGGCAGCAGCGCCCGCAACTCGTCGACGAACGCCGCATGGCCCGCAGTGCGTGCACAGTAATGCAGTTCGAACGAGCGCTCTTGTGCGGCGAGCGCATGGGCCATGGCCTTGAGCGGCGTAATACCGATGCCGCCAGCCAGCAGCACGGCGTGCTCACCTTCCGGCGCCAGCCCGAAGGCATTGCGCGGCAGGCCCACCTTGACGATGTCGCCCACGCGCAAGCTCTCATGCATGGCGCGCGAACCGCCACGGCTCTTGGGTTCGCGCAGGACTCCCAGTATCCAGCGCGAGCGGTCCGCGGGGTCGCCCGCCAGCGAATAGGAGCGCACCTGCCCGCCGGGCAGATGCACGTCGATATGTGCGCCCGCCTGCGCGGCGGGCAATTCCGCGCCGCCCGGATGGGTGAGCTCGAATGCAAGAATGCCCTGCGCCTGCAGGCGTATGGCCCTCAGTTGGACCTCGATGATGTCCAAGCCGGCCATGGCCTGCAGCGCGGGCGACGAGGCCGGCGCGTTCAAGCCATCCTCCGCGCCAACACTTCCTGCTGCAGGGCTTCCATTTTGTCGGTCACAAAGGCGTGCCGCTGCGCGCCGCGCAGACCGTCGGCCTCAGTGATGATCTGCACCACCTGGCGGGCAAGGTGGCGGCGCAAGGTGATTTCCTCCTCGGTGGTGCGGCCCACTGGCAGCTCGAACACATTGCCCGAGCAGTAGCTATTGGGGTTGCCGGAACAATCGCGCAGCCATTGCGCGAACTGCTCCGGGCTGGCGTTGGGGTTCTTGCCCCGCACGGCATCGCGCAGCAACTTGCGAAACACATACAAGCCCGCGTCGAACTTTGTCGGGTTCTCCAGCGCATGCACCGCGATGGGCCGCTGGCTGATGATGGCCTCATAGTCGCCCGGCGCGTACTGGCAATCCTTGTAGTTGGCCCGGGCGCGGTGATCGGGCGGGATGGGCGGAAGATCCTCGAGCGCATATTGGCCGAAGCGCTCCGGCCGGCGCATGGCGACCTGGCCCTCGAGAAAATCGATGGTCTCATAGCCCACCATGCTCTTGTCGCCGATGCCGCGCGTGTCCACGCCCGGGCCCATGACGCGCCAGCCGATCATCTTACTGTTGTGATCGTCGACCGGCACCGTCCAGCGGATCATATGAAAACGACTAAAGAGCTTCTTCTTTTTGCCATCTTCGGATGTGTAAGCATGCAGGCTGAAGTTGGGCAGCACCTGGTGCTGAACACGGATGTGCATACGCTCATCATCCGAGCGGCGCGCCCCCGCGCAAGCCAGGCTGCGGCCTCCGTGCACGGGGACGAACTGCATGTCGGGGGGCACCTCCATCGACGCGGCACCCACCTCGTCAAAGGTCGTGCCCTGGTAGTGCTCGCCGGTCACCTGGCGTTTGGCGTGCAATGCCATGGTGTGATAGTTGTCGGCCGCGTTGTCCTGCACCTGCAGCCAGTTGCAGTGCTGGAAGTTGCTGTAAGGCACCAGCTCGTCCGTCTCCGCGACCGTGAAGTCTCCCTCCCACTCCGGGAAAGGCGGCTCCTCGTCGGGCGGCCCCATGTAGGCGAAGACCAGACCGTTGCGCTCGAACGCCTTGTACGCCCCCTGCCGGATCGAGCAACGATAGCGCTCGCCCTCTTCCTCTTCGCCTTCGGGAAACGGCACCCGCAGGCAGGTGCCGTCCACATCGAACACCATGCCGTGATAGCAGCATGAGATGCCGTGCTGCTCGATCTTGCCGTATTCCAGGGATGCGCCGCGGTGCACGCAGTGGGCATGCAGCAGACCGATGCTGCCACTGCCATCGCGAAACGCCACGAGTTCCTCACCCATGATTTTGAGAAAACGCGGCGTGTCGGTCAGCTCCATCGACATACAGACCGGATGCCAGAAGCGGCGCAGATATTCGCCGGCCGGCGTGCCGGGGCCGACCTCGGTCAATTCGGGATCGTGCCCGGGCACGCTGTTGGTGAAGTAACCGCCGTAAGGGATCAGTTTTTTCACCGTCGTGCCGCCGGTGCTGACCGCGCGCTCGTGCTGATCCTGAATCTTCGAACTCATCTCGTCTCTCTCCAAAAATTGGCCAGATATTGAACTCTGAACTCTGTATACAAAGAATAGCGAAAATCTGGCCCGCCGAATCAAGGGGTTATCCCTAGCCATGTGTTTCTGAATATGAACCGGATGTCCGTCAGCCCGCACCCGACCCGCGCCCCAGCCCGCCGCACAGCGCGGAACAGGCGCCAAGCACAAACCAGTCATACCAGTGCATGGAAGGCCCGGCCGGCAAAGGCTCGCCCTGCACCATGAACATCAGGCAGGCCGTGCCCACCAGCAGGAACAACGCCCGCGCCAGCCACTGCCACCTGCCTGCCACACGGCTCGACACCCAGCACAAGCCGCCGTAGGCCGCCGCCATGCCGTACCACGGCCCGGCCTGCGCCACCGGCGCAGGCGCCGCGCTATACGCCCGGATGAGCACCTGGCCGGCATTGACGCAAACCGCCGCGATCACAAGCAGATCGACCAGCGGCCATCGACGTTCCGAACGCGTGCGATCGATATCCATGTATTCCGAGCTCTGTATCCAAGCTAGAATTTTCTTATGCAACTGCATCCTGAAAAGCTCCCTGTCCGTACCGACTTCGTCGACACCGTCTACCGCGTATTGCTGGACGCGATCACCGATGGCTCCCTCGCGCCTGGCGAACGCATCACCCAGGAAGAGATTGCCGAGCAATTGCACGTCTCGCGCTCACCGGTACTACAGGCACTGCGCCTGCTGAAAAAAGATGGCTTCATCGAAGATGCGCCGGGCCGCGGCGTGCAGGTCACCCAGCTCGACCCCGCCTGGGTCGCGCATCTGTATGAAGTCCGCGGCGCGCTCGACGCGCTGGCCGCGCGCCTGGCGGCCCAGGCCCGCGCCGTCATCGACCCCACCCTCATCGAGCGCGGTCGCATCGCCGCCCGAAGCGCCGATCTCAAGACCAACATCGAATCCGATCTGGCCTTTCACAACGCCATTTACGACGCCTCCGGCAACCCCTTGATCGGCGAAAGCGCGCGCCATTACTGGGTGCATCTGCGACGCGTGATGGGAGCGGTCCATCGCAGCGCGGCGCATCGCAGCACCCTCTGGGATGAGCACGCCGCCATCGCCCAAGCCATCGCCAGCGGCGACGCCAGACTCGCCGTGCGCCTGAGCGATCAACATATCGAGCATGCCCGTTCGAATCTGGTCGGGCAGTTGCAGGACATCCTCGATCGCTAGGTGTGAAGATTCAATAGGTTGTATGCATGGTTCATCCGAACCGGATTTGAGAAACTGGAAATCGCCAACCCCCCAGTTCACTCAAGGAGCCCGGCCGGATGAACACCCATAAGCATGCCCGATTGACCTTCCTACGTCGCCTCGAAATGGTCCAGCAATTGATCGCCCATCAAGTTTGTGTGCCTGAAGCGGCCCGCGCCTATGGGGTCACCGCGCCGACTGTGCGCAAATGGCTGGGCCGCTTTCTGGCTCAGGGCCAGGCGGGCTTGGCCGATGCGTCCTCGCGCCCGACGGTCTCGCCCCGAGCGATTGCGCCGGCCAAGGCGCTGGCTATCGTGGAGCTGCGCCGCAAGCGGCTGACCCAAGCGCGCATCGCCCAGGCGCTGGGCGTGTCAGCCAGCACCGTCAGCCGCGTCCTGGCCCGCGCCGGTCTGTCGCACCTGGCCGACCTGGAGCCGGCCGAGCCGGTGGTGCGCTACGAGCATCAGGCCCCCGGCGATCTGCTGCACATCGACATCAAGAAGCTGGGACGTATCCAGCGCCCTGGCCACCGGGTCACGGGCAACCGACGCGATACCGTTGAGGGGGCCGGCTGGGACTTCGTCTTCGTGGCCATCGATGACCACGCCCGCGTGGCCTTCACCGACATCCACCCCGACGAGCGCTTCCCCAGCGCCGTCCAGTTCCTCAAGGACGCAGTGGCCTACTACCAGCGCCTGGGCGTGACCATCCAGCGCTTGCTCACCGACAATGGCTCGGCCTTTCGCAGCCGCGCCTTCGCCGCGCTGTGCCATGAGCTGGGCATCAAGCACCGCTTTACCCGACCTTACCGCCCACAGACCAATGGCAAGGCCGAACGCTTCATCCAGTCGGCCTTGCGTGAGTGGGCTTACGCTCACACCTACCAGAACTCCCAACACCGAGCCGATGCCATGAAATCCTGGCTACACCACTACAACTGGCATCGACCCCACCACGGCATCGGGCGCGCTGTACCCATCTCCAGACTCAACCTGGACGAATACAACCTATTGACAGTTCACAGCTAGGCGGCCCATCGGCGTCTCCTTATCGGCGTGCGGCGTCCTGCCGCTGCACATTGACCAGCCTGGCCGGCACGGTAAACACCAGAATGCTGCCGATGACCAGACAGCACACCAGTGCGATCACGCCCGCCCCGGTGCTGTTGTGCGCCGTCTGCGCCCAACCGATGGCATAGGGGCTGACCACGCCCGAGATACTGCCCACGGAATTGATCAGCGCGATACCGGCAGCGGCCGCGCCGCCGCTCAGAATCGCCGGCGGCAGCACCCAGAATTGCGAGATCGTAGCCATGACGCCGACCGTTCCTATGGTCAGCGCGATCAACGCGAACGTCGTGTCCTTGGCGTAGATGACGCTGGCGGCCAGGCCCACGGCGCCCAGCAGACCGGCGATGCTCAAATGCCAGCGGCGCTCGCCCGTCGCATCCGAACTGCGGCTAAACACAATCATGCCCAGGACCGCGACCAGATAAGGCACCGCCGACAGCAGGCCGATGTTCAAGGTATCCGTCACCCCGCTGGCTTTGACCAGACTGGGCAACCAGAAACTGATGCCATACAGGCCCATGGTGAAGAAGAAGTAGATCCCGCTCAGCAGCAACACGCGCGGATTGGTCAACCCATCGCGAATGGAGTGCAGATGGTTGCCTTGTTGCTCGGCCGCCAGATCGCGCTGGATGCGTGCCTTCTCGGCGTCGGTCAACCACTTGGCGTCCGCCACGCGATCGTCCAGATAGAAGAAGGCGATCACGCCGATCAGCACCGTCGGCAGGCCTTCGAGCAGAAACAGCCACTGCCAGCCCGACCAGCCGTGCGCGCCATGCATGGAATGCATGATCCAGCCCGATATGGGTCCGCCCACCACGCCTGACATGGGTATCCCCGTCAGAAACAACGCGGTCGCCTTGCTGCGGCGTTTGTTCGGAAACCAGTAGGTCAGATACAGCAGAATCGCCGGGATGAAACCTGCCTCGGCCACGCCGAGCAAGAACCGCAGCACATAGAAACTGACCGGCCCCGATACAAACATCATGCACGCCGATATCAATCCCCAGGTCACCATGATGCGCGCAATCCAGCGCCGCGCGCCCACCTTCATCAGGATCAAATTGCTCGGCACTTCGAACATCAGATAACCGATGAAGAACACCCCGGCGCCAAGTCCGTAGACCGCATCGCTCAGCGCCAGTTCGCTTGCCATCTGCAGCTTGGCGAAACTGACATTGATGCGATCCAGATACGCACAGAGATAACAGAGAAACAAGAAGGGAAGTAAACGCCAGGCCACCTTGGCGTAAGTGGCAGATTCCTCATCGGTATTGACGAATGGCTGCGCAGCGATGTCGCCGTTCATGGGTTGTCTCCAGATATTATGAGTGTTGGAATGCCCCGGTCCGCTGGACGGCCGGGGCCGCACTACTGGTGCTCGACTACTCGAACATGTCGGGCTGCGTGGCAGCCAGATGCTCGTATATCGGCTGGAAATGCAGCCAGCCGATGTACTCCGAACCCACATGCTCGCGGCTGTAGCGCGACTTGTCCGGCGGCACGAGCGCAGGCTTGTGACCAGAGGCCTCCACCATCAGTTGCTGCCGGCAGCAACGCTCCAGCGCGATGAACCAGAACGCCGCCGACTCGATGCTGAAGCGGCTCGCCGTCAGCAGCCCGTGGTTCTGATGAATCGCCGCGCGCACCCCCTTGAACCAGTCACACACTGCCAGGCCGGCGCGCTCCTCGACCGCCACCTGCCCGGCTTCGCTCTTGATGACCACATGGTCCTCGAAGAAGGCGGCCGCATCCTGAGAGATGGGCGCCAGGGGAATACCCAGCGCCGAGAAAGCCGTGCCATATACCGTATGCGCATGACACATGGCCACGATGTCCGGATGGGCCTCATGCACGGCCGCGTGCAGCACGAAACCCGCGCGATTGAGCGCGTGGCGCCCCTCGACCACGCGCCCCTTGTGGTCGGCCAGAATCAGATTCGAAACGTTGACATCATTGAAATGCACGCACATCGGGTTGGTCCAGTACAGATCGGGATGCTCCGGGTCACGTACCGTCAAATGTCCCGCAAACCCATAATCAAAACCCTCCTTGCCAAAGGCGCGGCAGGCGGCCACCAGGCGCTGCTTCAAATGCAGCCGCTCTTCGGTCACATTGGCAAACTCCGGCAACTGCGGATAGATCAACCCGGGCTGCTGCGGCTCATAGATCGACACGCGTCCATCAGGCAATTTTGGCAGCACGGTCGAATGACTGCGTGGGCGATCCAGTACGGCGGACATAACGTCTCCTTGTGTAAGCGATGAGGCCCAACGCTCGGTTGAGCCTAGCGTTGGCTGGCACTATCATCAACGCCACAAGGACCGCAGGACAAACGATAGATGTTCATGTTCAGATGAATCACATTCATCTGAAATCCCCGGACCCGACACCAGGCGCACCCAGACACGACTTAACCGATGAGAAAAATCCCCAACTTCGTGCTGTTGCGCGCCTTCGAGGCCGCCGCCCGCCTACAGAGTTTCACGCTCGCCGCACAGGAACTGCACCTGACGCCCTCGGCGATCAGCCATCAGGTTCGCGAGCTCGAAGAGCTCTTCGGCAAACCCCTGTTCTGGCGCAGCCACCGTCAGGTCGAGCCCACGCCCGAGGGACGCCGCCTGCTCGAGAGCCTGACGCGCATCCTCAACGCGCTCGAAGCCTGCTGTGCCGAGGTCGAGCTCGCCCCGGCCGGCCAGGTGCGAGCGGTGTATTGCGCGCCCAGCCTTGCCGTGAAATGGTTGGGCCCGCGCCTGCCGGGCTTCATGACCAAAAACCCGGACATCACCATCCGCTTGTCCAGCGGGTCCGAACCCATGGACCTCACCCAGGCGCGCGAAGTCGACGTCGCCATCTCCTACGGCCTGGCCCTGCGGCTCTCGGGCGTGGACGTCACCGCGCTGGGCAAAGAAGACATCATCCCCATGTGTGCGCCTGCCCTGAAAACACGCAGGCATACCTGGAAGCAGATCATGGAGTCCGCGCCGCTCATCGATTCGGCGCTCAGCCAGGTGCGCTGGAACGACTGGTTCGTGCTCAATGGACTGAGCCTGCCCTCGCGGCCGCGGACGTCCTTTGACCGTGGTACGCTGTCCATCTCGGCTGCCGTCGACGGCATGGGTGTCGCGCTGGAGACCACGCGATTTGCCGAGCGCGAACTGGCGCGCGGCGAGCTCGTCGAGGCCGGAAAATTCGCTTTTGCCCGCATCACCCGCGAGAACCACTTCTTCTCGCAACGCAGCACCGAACGTCGCGTCGACAAAATCCGCCGCTTCAAGGACTGGCTGCTGGAAGAAATCCAGGCGTCGGACTACGCAGGCAGGGCTGCCGGGAGTGGGGCGCGGTAAACGCCGTCTGGCACTTCTTATTTTTCGGATACCTATCGGCACGACGCGGCCTCAGCGCGCATGCGTATCGCGGCCGCGTTGTGCTCCTGCCTACGTTTTCAGGCCCCGCTTACCAGCGATAGGAGACCGAGCCGATAATGCGGCGAGGCTCTCCGTAGAAGCAGGCCGACTGGCATACCGCAACATAACGCTTGTCCGTCAGGTTGCTGGCATTGAGCGCAAACCGCCAAGGGCCGGTGCTATAGCTCACCATGGCGTCAACCAGGGTGTAGGCGGGCACCTTCCCTGTGCCGTACAGGAAATGCGTGCTGTCGACAAAGCGCATTCCGGCACCCACGGTCAGCCCCGCCAGACCGAAGTCACCGAAACTGTAGTCCGTCCACAGCGAAAACTGGTGATAGGGCACCTGCCCGATCCGCATGCCTTCGTCTTCCGGCGCAAGCGGGCTGGCCTTGGTCGTGCGCGCGTCGGTGTAAGCATAGGCGGCAATCACATGGGTGTTGCGTCCCACCCGGCCGCGCGCCTCCAGTTCGAAACCGCGCGATCGCACCTCTCCGACCTGGATGTTGTAGCTCGGATCCAGGGGATCACTGACGGACATATTCTTACGCTTGAGCTGATAGACCGCCGCCGACAGCATCAGATCCGACCCTGGTGGCTGATAGCGTACACCCAGTTCATACTGTTCGCCGGTTACCGGCTTGAAGCGGCTGCCGTTGCGATCTGCGCCGCTTTCCGGTTCGAACGATTCGCTGTAGCTAAAGAATGGAGCCACACCGTTGTCAAACAGATAGACCAGACCGGCGCGGCCCGTCAGCGCATGGCTTTTCTCGTCATCGACCTCTTGCGAAGGGTAGATGCTGTTGTGGCTCCTGTAGACCACATCATCGTAGCGCCCACCGAGCAACACGACGAGCTTCTCGGCGATCTTTATCTGATCCTGCGCATACAAGCCCAGGCGGTGGGTACGGTCTGTCGACTTGCCTTGCGAGCGATATACATCGCCCACCGGGATACCGTAATCGGGATCGAAGTAATCGAAAGGCTGAGCGCGCCGCTGCTCGCGTGTCGTCTGATGCCGCATGCGCGTGTAATCCACGCCCACGAGGGCAGTATGTTGCAACGCCCCTTGCCCGAACTTGAACTGCAAAGCGGTATCGGCCACCACGGCCTGCGAGTTGTCGCTTCTATCCAAGGCGTAACGCGTCGTCGATGTGCGCTCATCGGCGGCAAGGTTATAGGTCAGCGTCTCCGGAAACGTGCTGCGAAAGTCGTAGTAGCGCACGTTGTTGCGCAAAGTGACCGTATCGTTGAAGGCGTGCTCGAACAACCAGCCGGCGGTGTAGCGTTCGGCATCATAGCCGTCATACCCTGCCGTACCCGTAAAACGATTGGTCGGGATCCGGTCGTAACGGGTGCTGTAGACCGATCCTTTGGCTGGCAGCCCTAGATTCTCGGCCGCCTTGTCTTTCTGATAGTCGGCCAACAGCGTCAATGAGGTGCGGGCGCTGGGCCGCCAAGTCAGGCCGCCGGCGAGAAAGCGCCGATCATCATCGATGTAATCCGTCGCGGTCTTGCTGTCGCGAGCCAGGAACGTGGTTCGATACGACCAGACGCCGTCATCGCTCAACGCCCCCCCGAAGTCGCCGGAGAGCTGCTTGCGATCAAACGATCCGGACTCCAGGTTCAGCTCACGCAAGGTCTCAGTGGTTGGCCGCTTAGTCACCGTGTTGATGATGCCACCAGGCCCGCTGGCTCCGTAAAGCACGGATGAGGCGCCCTTGAGCAGTTCCACCCGCTCCAGGCCATAGGGTTCCTGCTGGCCGTTGTAGACGTTGACCGAATACTTGCCGCCATCGCGATACAAGCCACCGGTATAGGCGCTGATCTCAAAGCCGCGCACCACCACCTCATCGCTAAACCGCGTCTACCCGGACTTGCGTCCCACGCCGGCCACATAGCCCAGCGCTTCGTTCAAATCCTGCGCCTTAATGGTTTCAATTTCCTGTGCGCCCACAATGGCGATGGACTGTGGCGTCTCCATCAGCGGCGTATCGGTTTTGGTTGCCGTGGCGCTGACCGTAGCGACATAGTCTTGCAACGGTCCTGAACCCGTCTGCAGATAGCCCGACACCGCCACGGGAGCCAGCATCCCTGCGTCAGCGGCCAACGGCTTGACCACGATGGCCCCGCCCTGCGGCACCGCCTGCAAACCGCTGCCTTTGAGCAACCGTTCGGCGGCCTGGCTTGGCGTCAGGCTGCCGGCGATGGCGGGTGCGGTTTTATTGGCCACCAAGGCCGGTGCAAACAGCAACTGCAAACCCGCCTGACGGGCCAGTTCATTGAGTGCCTGGCCCAGCGGCTGGGCGGCAATCGAGAATGGGATGACGCGATTGACATAGGCGTCACTGGCCTGCGCCGCGACCCGGGTCGGGGCGCCAATGGCCAGTGCGAAGGCCAACGCCAAAGGCGCCAGATCTAGATAGGAATGCCGCATGAAATGCCATCTCCGAACGGTAGCAACAAGAATCATTACTAATGGAGTCGCATCAACGGCCCAAACCCTCACCCCGGTTCAAAAGAAAATTCACCTGCCGGCTCAGCGCTTGCTGCCGATCACGATGCCATGCGCCGTTTTCTGCACGCGCACGGGCAACAAATGGGGTAACGCTTGCGCAAATCTCTGCGCGGCGTGCAGATCGAAGGTGCCCCCCAACCGGAGTTGGCCCACGGCGGGATCGCCTAACGCCAGGCCCGTCGGCCCGTAGCGCTCGAACTCGGCCAACGCCTGAGATAGCGGCGTGTCATTGAAACTGACCCTGCCCTGGCGCCACACGGCCACGCTCTGGGCCCCCACCTGAACGACTTCGTCGAGCCGGCCCTGCGCATCGGCGCTCACGCGCTCTCCAGCCCCGAGAAAGGTCGCCTCACCCGCAAATCCCCGTTGCAGAGGCTCGACGCGCACCCGGCCGGACTCGACGGCGACCACCGTGCGGCCTGCGTCCAACCCGGTTTCGGTCTGCCGCACGGCAAAACGTGTACCCACCACGGTCACCCGCAATGCGCCAGCCAGCACGTCAAAAGGCCGCCCGGCATCCGGCGAGACGGCAAACATGACCTGGCCGTGTTGCACCGTCACCTCGCGCCTGCCCTGATAAAGCGCCACCCAGATCGAGGTGCCGGCATCCAACGTCAGCGTGCTGCCATCATCGAGCATCACCTCACGCAGCTCCCCGCGCGAGGTGGTGTAGCGACGCGTGTGGATCAAACGCCCCGCCGGCCCGTCCCAGTCCAGCCAATGCCCGCCAACGACGGCAGCCGCGATGCCTGCGGCAGCCGCGCCACATTGAATAGCCAGGCCCGTCGCCCGGGCAAAGCAGGCTGGTGGGCCGCCCCACCGGCTCGCGGCGTGTCGGCCCGCATCGGCGGCGCAGCGGCCGTTGATGACGCTATCGCCGGCAAGCGCGCGCGGGCCGCCGCCGCAAGTGCGCGCAGGCCCTCCAGGCCTGGCTCCAGATCGGCGTAGGCACGCGCATTGGCGCTGTCGGCCGCCAGCCACTGTTCGAAACACTGTTGCTCCGCAGCGCTCAGCCCGCCCTGCTGACGGGTCAACCACAGCGCCGCCTCGAAAGCGACCGGGTCAGTCGTTCGCAAGAAGTCCTCGAGCTCGCGCTCATCCGCGTCCGGCCCCGCGCAGGGCGCGCCCTTGAGATGACTCGGAACGTGCAGCGTCATGGCTGCTATCCGGGAGGGATCTGCCCCTGCAACTGCCGCTCGCACGCGCGGCACGCCAGCCGGCCTCGGGCGATGTGCTTTTCTATCATGCTGACCGACGTGCCCATACGCGCTGCGATCTGCGCATAGGGCAGATCATCGAAAACATGAAGCATAAACGCTTCGCGGCAACGCGGCGGCAAGGCCTCGATGGTCGACAGGTAGGCCGCCACGGCCTGCGCCGAAGCCACGGCAGACTCTGGCGCATCCACGGCGGCAGCCACGGGCATCTGCGCCTCGTCGAGCAACTCCAGGCTTTCGTTGCCGCGCACTTGCGCTCGACGGTATTGATCCACCATCACATTGCGCGCGGTCTGAAACAAGAGCGCGCGCGGCTCGGCCACCGCCTGGCTTTGCTCCACGGCAAGAAACCGCGCATAACTTTCCTGCACCACATCGGCGGCCGCCTCGCGATCACGCAACGCGCGCAGGCAAAAGCTCAGCAGTTCTCGATAGTAGCGGGCGACCACAGCGACTCGGGCATGGGTGGCCCACAAATTAAATGCAATTAAGAATTATTACTTATCAGGTAGGGGAATGCAAAACCCTGGATGCGATGCGAACCGCCGCGCTCCGACTCACCTCTTAAAACCCGCACCCCGAGCCGCATACCAGCCGTGACGTGAGGAGCTCCGAGGCTGCGCCCGCCCGTTTCCTAGCCGATCACGTCGCTGGCCATACGCACTGCCCCTCGCCAAACCCGCCAAAAGAAAAAGGCCGCATCGATATGCGGCCTTTGTGCAGCGCGGGCAGTGCTGCGGCGTTCAGGATGACCCTGGAGGCACCACGCGCCCGATCAGACGTTGAACAAGAAATTCATCACGTCGCCGTCTTGCACGATGTACTCCTTGCCTTCGGCGCGCATTTTGCCGGCTTCCTTGGCGCCTTGTTCGCCCTTGCACGCGATGTAGTCGTCGTAGGCGATGGTCTGCGCGCGAATGAAGCCGCGTTCGAAGTCGGTGTGGATGACGCCGGCGGCTTGCGGGGCGGTCGCGCCGATCGGTACGGTCCAGGCGCGGACTTCCTTCACGCCGGCAGTGAAGTAGGTTTGCAGGCCCAGCAGTTTGAAGGCGGCGCGGATGAGGCGGTTCAGGCCGGGCTCGTCCATGCCCATGTCGGACAGGAAGGCTTGGCGGTCTTCGTCGGCCAGGTCGACGATCTCGGATTCGATGGCGGCGCAGATGGCGACGACGGGTGCGTTGCGCTTGGTGGCGAATTCGGTGAGGCGGTCCAGCAGCGGGTTGTCGGTGAAACCGTCATCGCTGACGTTGCCCACGTACATGGCGCGCTTGGCGGTGATAAAGCACAGGGGCTTGATCAAGGCCAGGTCATCATCGGACAGGCCCATGGAGCGCACGGGTTTGGCTTCGTTCAGATGGGCGATGCATTTTTCCAGCACGCTGACCAGGCGCTGGGCTTCCTTGTCGCCGGAGCGCGCGGTCTTGGAGTGACGGTGCAGGGCTTTTTCAGCGGTCTGCAGGTCGGCCAGCCCGAGTTCGGTTTCGATGACTTCGATGTCGGCGATGGGATCGACCTTGCCGGCAACGTGGATGACGTTGGGGTCTTCGAAGCAGCGCACGACGTTGACGATGGCGTCGGTTTCGCGGATATGCGAGAGGAACTGGTTGCCCAGGCCTTCGCCCTGGCTGGCGCCCGCCACCAGGCCTGCGATGTCGACGAACTCGACGGTGGCCGGCAGGACTCGCTCGGGGTTGACGATGTCAGCCAGCTTGCCCAGGCGGGGATCGGGCACTTCCACCACGCCCACGTTGGGTTCGATGGTGCAGAAGGGGTAGTTCTCGGCCGCGATACCGGCACGGGTCAGGGCGTTAAAGAGCGTCGATTTGCCGACGTTGGGCAGGCCAACGATGCCACATTGCAGAGCCATGGAAATCCTTGAGTGACGATGTCCCGGCGCTGCCGGGTGCGCGGCCGATTGCGCCTGCGCCTGTGTTTGCTCATCCGGGCAAGCCGCGCCGCTCTGGCGCGCTGCCCATGATCAATCCGCGAAAACGGTGATTTTACCCGGTTGCCCAGCCCGAGGCCGAGTCTGCCTCGTTCAGAGCGCCATGTCGGGCACCAGCTTGAGCAGCAGCCAGATCATGACCATGGGCCCGGCGTTGAATACCGCGTGCAGGGCCATGGACGCGGCGATGCCGCGCCGCACCCGCATCCATCCCAGCACCAGCCCGGTGAGCCACTGCGGCAGCACCAGCAAAGGTAAGAGCCACCAGGCCGTGCTGCCAAACGAGAAATTACCCAGATGCACGGCGGCGAAGGTTAGCGCGGCCAGATGAAACACGAGGCCGAAATGCCGCTGATAAAAGCGCCGCGGGCCGCGTTTGAAGCGCCCCATGTGCCGCGTGCCGGATATGGCTAGCAGGATCACGGCCGCAACCAGGCAGCCCGTCCAGAATTTGGGCCCCCAGATCAAGGCCGGCAAGACGACCGGAATGACCCACAGCGCCTGCAAGGGCCGGCGCAAGCCATAGCGAAACAGGAGCTCTTCGACCAGCGGGGCCCAGATGACCGCTGCCAGCCATGGAATGTTGTCCGGGTCCATGCGGTGCTGCGCGCCGCCCAGGGTGGCAGCCCCCACGGCGATAGGGCCCAGCACGACCAGGTTGAACAACCACAGCAGGCTCGCCCAGGCCAGCAAACGCGAGGCACGGATATTGAGGCACCAGTCGGCCATGGCGCCACCGTGGCGCGGCCCCAGCCGGGCCGCCAGCGTGGGCCGGCGGATAAAGCGCCACCAGTCGCCGACCTCCTGGCGTAGCGTCAGGCGTGGCATCAGGCGGTATGCAACTGGCGGGTGGCCTGCGCGAAATCACCGCGCAGCAACACGGGCACGATAGCGCGGCAGCGGTCGATGACTTTCTCGATGTCGAGCTGCTCGTCGCGGCGCGGCGGATGCAGCACGAAGTCGGCCACCTGCTGGGCCAGATTCAGGGTGCGGGGATGGCCGATGCCGATGCGCAGGCGCCAGAAGTTCGGTGTGCCCAACGCGGCCTGGATGTCTTTCAAGCCATTGTGGCCGGCATGGCCGCCACCCTGCTTCATTTTGACCTGGCCGGGCAACAGATCGAGCTCGTCGTGAAGAACCAGCACCTGTTCGGGCGCGAGTTTGTAGAAGCGCGCCAGTGCGCCCACGGCCTGGCCGGAGCGGTTCATGTAGGTAATGGGCTTGAGCAGCAGTACGTTCTCGCCCTCGAAGCGGGCTTTGGCGACCTGACCCATGAAGGCTTTCTCGAGCGTGAATGACGCGCGCAAGTCATCGGCCAGATGGTCGGCTAGCCAGAAGCCGGCGTTGTGCCGGGTGGTTTCGTAGTCGGGGCCGGGATTGCCCAGCCCGACGATCAAGCGGATCGGTTCGGACATGATGGCGTGTTTAGAACATAAAAAACCCTGCGCTTGCAACTCGCAGGCGCAGGGTTGGAGGCAGCAGCGGGCACACGCCCGACTGGCCTATCAGGCAGCCGGAGCTTCGTCAGCGTCGGCAGCACCGCCCTTGACGACGGCAGCGGCAATCACCTGCTCATCGTTGGGGTGCGTGAAGGTCACGCCCTTGGGCAGGACGATGTCCTTCTGGTGCACCGAACCGCCACCCAGCAGATTGCCGAGGTCGACTTCGATGAACTGCGGCAGAGCCTTGGGCAGGCAGGTCACTTCCACTTCGGTGACGACGTGGGAGATGATGGCGCCGCTGAGCTTGACGGCCGGCGAGGTCTCGGCATTGATGAAGTGCAGGGGCACCTTGGTATGCAGAGCCTGGTTGGCGTCGACGCGCTGGAAGTCAACGTGCATGACTTGCTGCTTGTACGGGTGCCATTGGACCGAGCGCAGCAGAACCTGCTCGCTCTTGCCGCCTTCCAGAGCCATCGTCAGGATGGAGGCGTGGAATTGTTCCTTGCGCAGGGCATGGAAAATTTCGTTGTGGTCCATCTCGATGTTCAGCGGGGTAGCCGTGCCGCCATAAACGATGGCGGGAACGCGACCCGCGCGGCGCAGGCGGCGGCTCGCACTCGAACCCTGGACGCTACGCGCAGTGGCATTGAATTTCATGGAAAACTCCAAACAATCTGGCGGAACAGCCCGCCTGTGTAAAACACGCCAAGCGACATGCCGGCGTGGCATTGGCCCATCGCCGCGACCAGCGACGGGCAAAGTCTTGAATCAGGATCAGTCGGCAAACAGCGAGCTGACCGACTCGGCGTTGGAAATACGCAGAATGGTCTCGCCCAGCAGTGCGGCGCAGGACAACTGGCGGATCTTGCCGCAGCCCTGAGCCTCTTCAGACAGCGGAATGGTATCCGTGACGACGAGCTCGTCCAGCGAGGACGCCGCGATGCGCTCGACCGCACCGCCAGACAGCACGGGGTGCGTGCAATAGGCGTAGACCGCGCCAGCGCCACGATCCTTGAGGGCTTGAGCGGCCTTGCACAGCGTGCCGGCGGTATCGACCATGTCGTCCATGATGATACAGGTCCGTCCGTCCACCTCACCGATGATGTTCATCACTTCGGAGACGTTGGCGCGCGGGCGGCGCTTGTCGATGATGGCCAGGTCGGCTTCGAGCTGCTTGGCCAGCGCACGAGCGCGCACGACGCCGCCGATATCCGGCGACACCACGACCAGGTTGGACAGATTGCGGCGCCACAGGTCGCCCAGCAGGATCGGACCCGCGTAGATGTTGTCCACGGGGATGTCGAAAAAGCCTTGAATCTGATCGGCGTGCAAGTCCATGGTCAGGACGCGGTCAACACCGGCGACTTGCAGCATGTTGGCCACGACCTTGGCCGAGATCGCAACACGCGCCGAGCGCGGGCGGCGGTCCTGGCGGGCATAGCCGAAATACGGGATGGCGGCGGTGATGCGGCCGGCCGAGGCGCGGCGCAAGGCATCGACCATCACCATGATTTCCATCAGGTTGTCGTTGGTCGGCGCGCAGGTCGGCTGAAGCACGAAAACATCCTTGCCGCGGACGTTCTCATTGATTTCGACCATCACCTCGCCATCCGAAAAGCGACCCACGGTCATTTTGCCGAGGGACATGTCCAGGTGGTTGACTACGTCCACGGCCAGGCGGGTGTTTGCCGTGCCCGTGAAAATCATGAAGCTGTCGTTTGCCATGATGCAGATGATGGTCGTTTAACACTGAACGGGGGGCGGAAAAACCGCCAAGCCCGCAAAACAAAAAAGCTGCTGAACCTGAGCCAGTCTGAAGGCGGAGTTCAACAGCTTTTTTATGTATTGGTTTGGCTGGGGAGGAAGGATTCGAACCTTCGCATGCCGGAATCAAAATCCGGTGCCTTAACCAGCTTGGCGACTCCCCAACTAGCTTGCAATCCAACTTCGCAGCGG
Source organism: Bordetella holmesii (assembly GCF_020735985.1). Taxonomy (NCBI): domain Bacteria; kingdom Pseudomonadati; phylum Pseudomonadota; class Betaproteobacteria; order Burkholderiales; family Alcaligenaceae; genus Bordetella; species Bordetella holmesii. The sequence continues at coordinate 666,048 of NZ_CP085973.1, read as the reverse complement.
ATGCTCGTTTAACCCGGCGCATGCCTTGATCAAGCGAAAACCCAACTGAAATTCGGGCTGCGTTTCGCTGACTATTTTGCCAGCGCCGCGCATTGTAGCGGTATTTTCAAACTTTGCCAAAACGTCTTGAGCTTGACTGGCTGCGGACAATGTAGGGTACTCGGCAAATAAACATGCACCAGACCCGGACATGCGAACCCGTATACCGAGCTCGCCTAGCCTCCGAACGCTTGCCTCAATCTGAGGATACCGCCGGAAAACCACCGCTTCCATGTCATTTCGACCAAAGCCGAAATTAGGCAAAGCAAGAAAGTCCGTAATTCTGACGTGTTTTGAATTGCGTGTCAAATCAGGGGCAGAAAAAATCTCTGCCGTGGGCACGCTCGCCTCGGGCTGCACGAGCAGATACGCGGCTTCGGGCAGGCTCACCGCCTGCAAGTCCTCGCCCACCCCTTCGGCAAAGGCCGGTTGACCGAATACGAATACCGGCACATCGGCGCCCAGCGGCAGGGCCAGCGCCATGAGGTCGCGGCGCGACAGTCCGCAGCCCCACAGGCGGTTCAAGGCGATCAGCGTGGTGGCCGCATCGCTGGATCCGCCCCCCAGCCCGCCGCCTTGCGGAATGCGTTTGACCAGACCGATGCGCGCGCCCTGCGCCACGCCGCATGCGGCCTGCAAGGCACGCGCCGCGCGCACGATGAGATCCTGCTCGGGCGCGACGCCGGGCAGATCATAGGCGCGCTCGATCAGGCCGTCCGAGCGCGCCTCGAACGACAGCGTGTCGCACAGATCGACAAAGCGGAAGACGCTTTGCAGCAGATGGTAGCCATCGGGGCGCCGGCCTACGATGTGCAAAAAGAGGTTGAGCTTGGCCGGCGCGGGTACGTCGTAGAGCGTCATGATGGCGGCACTTACGCCGGGTTGATGACCAGACGCACCACGATGCGGCGCCCGGCCTCCTGACGCTCCAGCATGAGCAATTGGGGCCCGGCGCTGTCATAGCGCGAAAGCTGCACGGACCAGCCGCCCTGATCGAAGCGAGCAAGGTGCCCGGCCTCGTCGCGCCGCACGGATTGCGCGGCCGGCTCGCTGGCCAGCCGCCCACGCAACCAGTCGCGCAGGCCCGAGACCGGCACCGGGCTGCCCAGAGCATCTTCGGCCAGGGTATCGGGATCGTTGGCCTGCAGGCGGGAACCGTTGGCCCGCGTCAGTTGCGCCGCGCCCGGGCGACCCTGCACCCGGGCCTCGGTCGAGCCGAGCGGGTTGGTCAGGTCCAGCACGAACTCCTGGCCGTTGTCCTGCCATTGGAACCCGCCTTGCACCGCCTGCTGGCGGCCATCGGCTTCGGTGGCGGTAATGGCAAAGCGACCGGCCCTCGCGAAGCTATCGCCTGCCACGCCCTGCGATTTGGGCAGACTGGAACAAGCGGCAACGACACCCAGCGACAGGGTCAGCCCCAGGCGCGCGGCGCGCACCAGCCAGTCGCGGCGCGTGCTCACGGCTGCACCCCGAGACGCTTCATGGTGTCGAGCACGGTGCCGTTTTTGGGATCCTTGCGATAGGCCTCACGCAACAGGTTCTCGGCCTCCTGACGCTGGCCTTGGGCCAGGAGCACTTCGGCCAGGTGCGCGGCGATATCCGGCTCAGGACGTTTGGCATAAGAACGCTTGAGATACTCGGCGGCCGCCGGCAGATCCCCCATGCGGAATTTGACCCAGCCCATGCTGTCCAGGATGAAGGGATCATCCGGCGAGAGCTCCAGGGCCTGCGTGATCAAGTCCAGCGCTTCAGGCAGCCGCTGCTTGCGGTCAGCCAGCGTATAGCCCAGCGCGTTATAGGCGTGCGCATGCTCGGGGTCGAGCGCGATCACCTGGCGCAGCAGTTTCTCGAGCTGGTCGATATGGCCGCGGCGCTCCTGCAGCATGGCCAGCTCGTATTTGATCTCAACGGTATCGGGCAGCGCCTGATCAGCCTTGGAAAGCACCGCGATGGCCTGATCGACGCGGTCGGCGTCGCGCAGAATCTGCGCTTTGGTGAGCGCACCCAGCGTGCGCTCTTCGTCGTCCTGGGCGCCAGCGGTGTCGACCAGCGCCAACGCCTCGTCGATGCGGCCCTGGCAGGCGCGCAACGTCGCCTGCCGCATATGGGCGCCATAACGCATGGAGGGATCGTCGATGCGGCCAAGCTCGGCGATGGCATCGTCGTATCGGCCCTGATCCTCGGCGATGCGCGAAAGCAGGACATGGGCATCGGCGGCGGCCGCGCCGGCATCGGAGGCCCCGGGCACGGTGGCCTGCTTGCGCTGATCCTGGACATCCAGATATTGGTTCAGCAGAGCACGGGCCTGATCGAGATGATTGGCCTTGTAGGCCAACTGGGCCTGCATGAACAGAAGGTCGAAGTCCTCGGGCGAGCGGCGCGCCATGGCCGACAGCTCTGCCTGGGCACCATCATAATCGACACGCTCGGCCATCAGACCGGCCAGCATCAACTGCAGTTTGCGCGCATTGGGGTTGCGCGCGATGAACGCGCGCGCGGCCTCTTCGGCGCGCGCTGGATCGACGCGGGCGCCGTATTCGAGCACGCGCTGCGCGGCCGCTTCCGAGCGCGGGTCGGCCGCCAGGGCGGCGCGCGCCTCGCTGTCGGCACGCGGGAAATCCCCCGCGGCCTGCGCCACATCGGCCAGAGCCAGATGCGCAGCAGGTAACTTGCGTACGTTGTCCGAGAGCGCCTCATCGAGGATGCGCAGCGCAAGACGGCGATCATTCAGCCGGCTGAGCACGCCCATGGCCTGGGTGATACCCGCGACCTTGTCGGGCGTCGCATCTATACGCTGGCGCAACGCCTGGGCCAGGCCCTTGGTCTGTCCATTGGCCGCGGCCAGGGCCAGCTCGGTGGAGCTGGCTTCGATATCGCCCGGCGACAGGCGGGCCCACACGCGCGAGGCATCCAGCGCGCCGGGCAGGTTGCCACCGGCCAATTGAAATTCGAACGCGCGCCGCGCCAGGCGCGGGTCGCTGGTCTCGCGAGACAGATTGAGCAAAGTGGTGGCCGCAGGGCCATACAGCCCGCGCTGGGCCGCGATTTCGGCGGCCAGGATGCGATAGAAGATGTCGCCGGTCAGGCTGACATCGGGTAAACGGCCAGGATGCAGGCGGATAACCTGGGTTTCCGGTTGCCGCGGCGCCTCGATCAGCCGGGGGCCGGTAGCGTCCCGCGCGGGGCGCGTCTCGGCGGCATGGGCAGTGACCGCCTGCACACTCGTCAGCGCCAATGCCAACGAGGCCAATCCGAAATTAATTTGTTTGAGCGACAACTTCACGCGGCCCGTCCGGTTGATGGCACAATCTTTGTACACGTAATTGTCCATCTTACACTGGCTCATGCCGGAACTGCCTGAAGTCGAAACCACGCGCCGAGGAATCGACGCCATCATCAAAGGCCAGGCCTTGCGCCGCCTGGTGGTCCGGGAGCCGCGCATGCGCTGGCCCATTCCCGCCGACCTTCCCGCGCTGCTGGCCGACCGCCCGGTGCTGGCCACCGATCGACGTGGCAAGTATTTGCTGTTGCGTTTCGAGCATGGCGTGCAGATCATCCATTTAGGCATGTCCGGCTCGCTGCGCCGCGTGGCGATAGACGAAGCCCCCCGCAAACACGATCACGTCGACTGGGTGTTCGACCACGCGATTTTCCGGCTGCACGATCCGCGCCGCTTCGGCGCGGTCCTTTGGCATCCGGCCGAAACCGGCCCCGTCGAAACACACCCTCTGCTCATCGGGCTGGGGATAGAACCCTTTGACCTGCGCTTCAACGGCAAATGGCTGCACGATCAATTCCGTGGCAAGCGCGTGGCCATCAAACAGGCACTGTTGGCCGGGCATGCCGTGGTCGGCGTGGGCAACATCTATGCCTCGGAAAGCCTGTTTCGCGCCGGCATCGATCCCAGGCTGCCGGCAGGCAAGCTCTCCGGCCCACGCTGCGAGCGGCTGGCCCACGCCGTGCGGGCCACACTGACCGACGCGCTGGCCTCAGGCGGGAGCACGTTGCGCGACTATGTCGGCGCAAGCGGCGAGCCGGGCGCGTATTTTGCGATCCACGCCGCCGTCTACGAGCGCGCCGGCCAGCCCTGCCGGGTCTGCGGCACCCCCATCCGCCGCATCGTCCAAGGGCAGCGGGCCACCTATTTCTGCCCTCACTGCCAGAAACGCTGACCCCTATAAATTCGTCTATAACAAACGTATTGCATAAAAACTAACGCGTCGCTATAGTCTCCGCCAGACGCGCCCGCCATGCACAGCGCGCGCACCGAATCAAAACCGGAGACAACCATGAGCAAGCAATTCGCATCTCACGCCGATCTCGAGGACAAAGTGGTGTCCTTCGAGAAGCTTTCCGACAACGCCTACGCCTATACCGCCGAAGGCGATCCGAACACCGGTGTGATCATCGGCGACGAGGCGGTCATGGTGATCGACACTCAGGCCACGCCCGTCATGGCCCAGGACGTGATCCGCCGCATCCGCGAAGTCACCGACAAGCCGATCAAGTACGTCCTGCTGTCGCACTATCACGCCGTGCGCGTGTTTGGCGCCTCGGCCTATCAGGCACAGGAGATCCTGGCCAGCCGCGACACCTGGGATCTGATCGCCGAGCACGGCGAACAGGACAAAGCCAGCGAGATCAGGCGTTTCCCGCGCCTGTTCCGCAATGCCGAATCGATTCCGCCCGGTCTGGTGTGGCCCACGATGACGTTCCAGGGCGAGATGACGGTCAACCTTGGCAATCTGGAGGTCAAGCTGCTGCAAGTCGACCGTGGCCACACGAAAGGCGACACCATTGCCTGGCTGCCCGAGCAGAAAATTCTGTTTGCGGGTGATCTGGTCGAGTACCAGTCCACGCCTTATTGCGGCGATGCCTATTTCCGCGACTGGCCCACGACGCTGGATACGCTGGCCGGCTTTGCCGCCGAGAAAATGGTCCCCGGGCGCGGCCCGGCGCTCAAGGACGCCGAAGAGGTGCGCCGCGGGCTGGCGGGCACGCGCGCCTTTTTGACCGACCTGTACGGCGCGGTCAATCGTGGCGTCGCCGAAGGCAAAGACCTCAAGACCATCTACCGCGAGGTCTATGACTTCATGAAGCCGCGCTACAGCGACTGGGTGATCTTCGACCACTGCATGCCGTTCGATGTCTCGCGCGCGTATGACGAAGCTCAGGGCATCGTCGATCCGCGCATCTGGACCGACAAGCGCGACATCGAGATGTGGAAGCAGCTCGAAGGCTGAGTCCGGCTTGATTTCCCCGGCGCCGGCCCCCAGAGAGCGGGCCGCGCCACGTTACGCCCCAACACAAGAAAAACCACGCAGGAGACCGTCGTGGGAGACATCGATTATCAGGCGCTGGAGTTCGCCTACCAGGCCTGCGCCGACCAGCAGGCCGGCGCCGCCGCCGCGCACCGCGTCGTGATCGTGGGCGCCGGGCCCGTGGGCCTTTCCACGGCGCTGGACCTGGCCCGGCGCGGCATCCGCGTCATCGTGCTGGACGACGATTGCAAGCTGTCCAGCGGCTCGCGCGCCATCTGTTTTTCCAAACGCACGCTGGAGATCTGGGATCGTCTCGGCGTCGGCCAACGCATGGTCGACAAGGGCGTATCCTGGAATGTCGGCAAAGTGTTTTTTCGCGAAGGCGAAGTCTGGCGTTTTGATCTGCTGCCCGAAAGCGGTCATCAGCGGCCGCCTTTCGCTGCCCGCGCGCTACGCGGACTCGCCGCTCAATACCCCCGACGTGGATCCCTTCGCCGCCGCCATGTCGCCCGGTAGCGTGGCAGCCGACGCCCCCATCACGGATGACCTGTCCCGCCAATGGTGGCTGCAAGTGCTCGACGGCGGTTTTACCCTGGCCTGGTTTGGCGGCGAGCAGGCACCGGACGGGCAGACACTGGCCAATCTGAGTGCTCTGGCGGACCACCCCCTGGCGCCCCGGATCGTCCTGATACGCCCGGCTGGCGCGCGCTGGCAGGCCGAGCCCGGTGCCTGCTGCGTGACGGATACCGCCGGCATGCTCGCGGCTCGCTATGACGCGCAGCCAGGAACCTGCTACCTGATCCGCCCCGACCAGCACATTGCCGCGCGACGCCGGGACACGGATACCGTCGCATTGAGCGCAGCGCTTCGCCGCGCAGCCGGTCACCCGTAAAGGAGGCCTTCCATGCCTTTGAATCTGAATGCCAATATCAACGCCCCGGACACGTTCTACCAGGCCCTGATCGACGCCCATCAGGACCTGAGCGACGAGCAGAGCCGCGAAATGAACGCGGCTCTCATTCTTGTTCTGGCCAACCACATCGGCGAGACGGACGTACTGAACGAGGCGCTGGCCGTGGCGCGCCAGTCCGTGCAGCCCATCAACTAGAGCCGATCGGCGAAGACCTCGATGATGAGGGTACGCAACCATTGATTGGCGCCGTCGCGTTGAAAGCGGCGGTGCCAGTAAAGGTTGGTTTGCAGCGATGCCACCTTGAGCGGTGGCGTCATCATTTGCAGGCCAAAGTGCGACGCCGCGCTGGCAGCCAGCTTTTGCGGCACGGTGGCCAGCAGATCCGTCGTGCTGACGATATAGGGCACGGCGGCAAAGTGCGGCACACTGAACTGATCGGCCAGCGACACGCCGGCACGCTCGAGCGCCTGGTTCACCTGCCCTTCGGGCGCGGCACGCGAGACGATCAAATGCCGCTCGGCCCGGAAGGCCCGCGCCGCCATGCCCGCATGCGCTCTTGGATGGGCGCGGCGAAACAGCGTCGCATACCCCTGGCGAAACAGCATGCGCTGCACGATGCCACCACCCAGTCCGTCGAATGCCCCCAGGGCGAGATCCACCCGGCCCGCCTCCAGTTCGCGCTACAGGTCGGCGCCTGACAAACGTACGGAGTCAATCCTGACGCCCGGGGCGTGCCGCGCACAGGCATCCATCAGGCCAGGCATGAAGTGGATCTCGCCGACATCCGACATGGCGATGCGTAGCCGCCGCTGACTGCCAGCGGGATCAAACGGCTGGGCAGCATCCGTCAAATGCGCAAGCAAGGACAAGGCCTCGCCGACCGGCCCGCCCATGCCCTGGGCCAAGGGGGTGGGCAACATGCCTTGTGCAGTGCGCACGAAGAGCTCGTCGCCAAAGGCGGCGCGCAAGCGCCGCAGCGCGTTGCTGACCGCTGGCTGGGACAAATCCAGGCGGCGCGCCACCGCGGAGATATTGCGCTCCTGCAGCAGGTGCTGAAACACCACCAGCAGATTGAGGTCGAGCTGCCGCAACGGATCCATATCGGGGATGACTATTCATAAAATTTATAGTGTGTATTTATACATTCCCATTTCCAACATTGGCAATTTTGCGCAGAATCGCCTCACTTGCCCGGCCTGCGCCAGGCATCCATAACAAACGGGCCCCTGAACGGCCCACCGGAGACAAATCATGTCCCTGCAATACCAATCGGGCTTTGGCAACGCCTGCGCCACCGAAGCGCTGCCCGGTGCCCTGCCCGTCGGCCGCAATTCGCCCCAGCAATGCCCATATGGCCTGTATGCCGAGCAACTCTCCGGCACGGCCTTCACCGCGCCGCGCGGCGAGAATCGCCGCTCGTGGCTCTATCGCATCCGGCCCGGCGTCGTGCACCGGCCTTTTCTGCCTTACGAAGGCGCGCGCACTTGGCTGGGCGACTTCGGCCACGGACCGGTCACGCCCAATCAGCTGCGCTGGAGCCCCCTGCCCCTGCCCGCCGAGCCGACCGACTTCATCGATGGCGTGCACACGTGGGGTGGCAATGGCAGCCCTGACGAGCAAAACGGCGTTGGCATTCATCTGTACGCCGCCAACCAGAGCATGCAAGGCCGCTTTTTCTACAACGCCGACGCCGAGCTGCTGTTGGTGCCCCAGGAGGGCCGCCTGCATCTGGCTACCGAGATGGGCCTGATCGAACTGGCGCCGCTGGAAATCGCCGTCATCCCACGGGGAGTGCGCTTTCGCGTCGAGCTTCCCGATGGGCAGGCGCGCGGTTACCTGCTGGAGAATTTCGGCACCGCCTTGCGGCTGCCCGAGCTCGGCCCCATCGGCTCCAACTGCCTGGCCAACGCGCGCGACTTCCTCGCGCCTGTAGCCTGGTATGAGGACGTCGAGGGCGACGTCGAACTCATCGCCAAGTTCAGCGGCGGGTTCTGGCGTGCCCCGTGGACCCACTCGCCGCTGGACGTCGTGGCCTGGCATGGCACGCACACTCCTTACAAATACGACCTGCGCAACTTCAATACCGTGGGGTCCATCAGTTTCGACCATCCGGACCCGTCGATCTTCACCGTGCTGACGTCGCCGTCTGACACCCCGGGCACGGCCAACCTGGATTTCGCCATCTTCCCGCCGCGCATCCTGACGATGGAAAACACGTTCCGTCCGCCGTGGTTTCATCGCAATATCGCCAGCGAGTTCATGGGCCTGATCCAGGGTGTTTACGACGCCAAGGCCGAAGGCTTTGCCCCGGGCGGCGCAAGCCTGCACAACTGCATGAGCGGCCATGGCCCGGACGCCGACACCTTCGAGAAGGCCAGTGCCGCCGACACCCGCCAGCCGCACTACATCCGAGACACCATGGCCTTTATGTTCGAGACGCGCCGCGTCATCCGGCCGACCCAGCAAGCCCTGCAATCGCCCCAATTGCAAGGCGATTACTATCAGTGCTGGCAGGGCCTGAAGAAGCACTTCAACCCCGAGCGCGCCTGAGCCGCTCCAGAACAACTACGCCGCCGCGTCAAGCGGCGGACAACCGAGACCGACGCGAAATGACTTTGAACGAAACCCATGACCCGGCCATCAAGAGCTGGGTAGCCAGCGCCAACACCGCCGACACCGACTTTCCTATCCAGAATCTGCCCTTCGCGTCGTTTCGGCGCCGCGGTTCGCAGCAGGCCTATCGTCCGGGAGTGGCCATTGGCCAGTACATCGTCGATCTGGACGCGCTGCGCGCAGCAGAGCCTTTTGACGGCGCGGCCGCCCAAGCCCTGCAAGCCTGCGCCGATACGCACTTGAATACGCTGATGGATTTGGGCCCGGCGGCCTGGAGCGCCTTGCGTCTGGCGCTGTCGCGCGCATTGCGTGAAGGCGCGGCCCTGCGCACGGTCATCGAACCCTTGCTGGTCGCCCAGGCCGACGCCGAGTTCACCACGCCCGCGCGCATTGGCGACTACACCGACTTCTATATCTCGCTGCATCACGCCACCGCCATTGGCAAGCAGTTCCGTCCGGACAACCCCCTGCTGCCCAACTACAAATGGGTGCCCATCGGTTATCACGGCCGGGCATCGTCCATTGGCGTGGAACAGCGTTTTGCGCGCCCGGTCGGCCAGCAACGCCCGGCAACCGAAGGCGACACGCCGCTGTTCGGCCCCTGCAAGCGGCTGGACTACGAACTCGAACTGAGCATCTTCGTCGGCCAGGGCAATCCACAAGGCGAACGCATCCCGCTGGATTCGGCCGAGAGCCATGTCTTTGGCCTGGGCATTCTGAATGACTGGTCCGCCCGCGACATCCAGGCCTGGGAGTACCAGCCCCTCGGGCCGTTTCTGTCGAAGAACTTCGCCTCGACCATTTCGCCCTGGGTCGTGACCCTCGAGGCGCTGGCGCCTTTCCGCACGCCGTGGCGGCGCACGGAAGGCGAGCCCCAGCCTCTGCCTTATCTGGCGTCGCCGTCGAACCGCGCAGAAGGCGCCTTTGACGTCCAGATGGAAGTGCTGATGACCACCGAGGCGTCGCGTGCTCAGCAGGCCCAACCGGCGCGGCTATCGAGCAGCAACTTCCGCGACGCCTACTGGAATGTGGCCCAGCTCATCGCTCACCACACTGTCAATGGGTGCAATCTGCAGGCCGGCGACATGTTGGGCACGGGCACGCTGTCGGGTCCCGGTGCCAGCGAAGCCGGCTCCCTGCTCGAACTCAGTCAGGGCGGCAAGACCCCGATCGAACTGCCCTGGGGCGAGACGCGCACCTTCCTGGAAGATGGCGACCAGATCATCATCCGCGCCGAGTGCGTCAAACCGGGTTATCCGCGCATCGGTTTTGGCCAGTGCATCGGCACGGTGACCCCTGCTCGCCTGTAAAGCACGCCAGGCGCCGAGGTCTTGCACGCCTGCCGTGCAAGACCTTTTTTATTTCTCGCCGCGATTATTGGGCGGGTGTGCGGTAGCGTTCCTCGCGATACGCCCAACTGGGCCATAAGGCATATGCCAGGGCCTCTTCGGTCAGGGCAGGATCGCCCGCTATCGGCTCGAAGCGATCTTGCTGATCCCGTGGCAGCCTGACATACCGGAATGACTCTGGCGTCTTGCGCGGTTCAATGACCACCAGCGAGTCGCCGCGCAGATAGCCATAGTTGTCGCCATACTGCATGATGGCGCGATCAGGATCGCGCTGCATCAAATCACTGCCCAGCATGGGATTGACGTTGTCCACGCCCATGAGCGAGAGCAGCGCGGGCGCCATGTCGATCTGGCTGACCAGGCGATCGTCCTGCCGCGGAGCGATGCTGCCGCCCAGAATCAGCGCAGGAATCTGGAAATGCCGCACCGGCACCAGATTGGCCCCGAAAACCCGCGAATCGTGGTCAGCAATGACCAGAAAAACCGTATCGTCCCAGTACGGTGCCTGGCGCGCCTTCTCGAAAAACTGACCCAGCGCCCAATCGGCATAGCGTACCGTGTTCTCGACCGATGCGGGTTCGCCCTGCAGCGTGATGCGCCCTGCCGGGTACTCCCAGGGAGAATGGTTGCTCACCGAAAACGCCAGTGTGAACACGGGCTGGTCGCCGCCCTGCCGCAGCAGCCTATCCACCTGCGTGAACATGTCCTCGTCGGACGCTCCCCAGGAGCCGACGAAAACGGGATCGACGAAATCCTTGCGGTCTACGATCTGATCGAAGCCATTGCCCAGGAAAAATCCGCGCATATTGTCAAAGTGCGATTCGCCTCCGTAGACAAAGCGCGAATGGTAGCCATGCGCTTTGAGCACAGACGCCAGCGTGAAGAAGTTGGTCTGCGAGCGAGGCAGCTTCACCACGGCCTCGGCCACCGTAGGCAGGTAGCCGGCGGTCACGGCTTCGATGCCGCGCACCGAACGCGTGCCCGTGGCGTACGCGCGGTGGAACATCCACCCCTGCTTGCCCAGCTTGTCGAGTTCAGGCGTCAGGTTGGCGCCACCCAGGCTGCCGACATACTGCGCGCCCAGGCTCTCTTGCAGAATGATGACCAGATTCAGGGGCTTCTGACGCCGCACCGTGGCCGTTTGCGCATGCACGCTGGGATATCCGGGATCAAGCTCAGGCCCCTCGATGCCTGAGGCCTGACGCACCACGGCGTTCATGCGGTCTACCGGCATCGGCGGATAAAGCGCGGCGGAAGAGCGTTCATCGCGCAGGCGATACGCGGCATCGAGCACGTTGTAGAGCGAATTCAAGGGCAAGGTGTTGACCATCGCATCGCTGCTGAACGCGACCACCGACGGATTGATGGGCCGATGCTCCAGCGTGCCGCGTATGGCCAGCACCACGACCGCCAGCGTAACCAGCGAGGCAATGGGGCGTTTCCACCAGGCCATACGTCTGTCGGTGCGGCCGACCGGAAAGAGACGCCGCGCCGCCCAAGCCGCCAGCACCAGCACAAGGAAGGCCGCCAGCAATACCAGTTTGTAGCCTTCCCAGAGCATGCCGGCCACCTCGCGCAGATGCACCAGATACTCGAAGTAGAGCCGGTTGGGCCGGGTGTCGTACTCGGCAATGAACTGCGGCGTGGAGACCTCCAGCAGCACCAGCAGCATCCACCAGATACGGAACCACCAGGCAGTCAGTCTCACGCCCCACGGACGGTGACCAAACCAATAGGAGAAAACCGCCGGGATGGCGACCACCATGCCCACCATCACCAGGTCGATGCGCCAGCCACCGAACACAACGGGCCAGAGGCCACCTGCCGTCTCCACTCGCCCCCATTGCCAGCAGGCCAGACCCAGACGGCTTGCAGTCAGCAACAACAAGGCCGCAATCACGAATCGTAACGTCAATCTGCGCAAAATCCGCTCCGTAAACGAGCCGCTTCCGACCCAGTCCACATGATGTCGGCGGACACAGTCCGCCGGCCATGAAAATACTCAGCGCGACGCATCCATACCGCGCAGACGCTCGCGGCTGTTACTCAGATGCGTGCGCATGGCCGCGCGCGCGGCCTCGGCATCCTGGCGGCGAATCGCGCCGTAGATGGTTTCGTGCTCGAAATTGACGCGCACCAGATAGGGCTCGTCATCCTCGGAGGCGAGTCGGGCCGAGTTGATGCGGGTATGCGGAATGACCGCCGACCCCAAGTGCGACATCAAATCGGCGAAATAACGATTGCCCGTTGCCTGGGCCACGAGCAGATGAAACTCGAAATCCGGCGTGATCGTATCGCCCTGCTCGCGCATCCGGCTCTGAAAGGTGTCCAGCGTGCGCCGCATCGCAGCCAATTGCTCGGGCGTGCGCCTCAACGCCGCCAGACCCGCAGCCTCGGTTTCCACACAGACGCGCAGCTCAAGCAGCACCAGGACACCGCGCACCGCGCCCAGATCGGCCGGATCGACGCGAAAATCCGTCCCGCCGGCCGGTTGCAGGGCGTATGTCCCTACGCCATGATGGGTGACGACCAGGCCGCTGGCCTGCAGGCGCGAAAGGGCTTCACGCACGACCGTGCGGCTCACCCCGAACTGCCGCATGATTTCAGATTCGGTCGGCAGTTTCTGGCCGGGTGCGATGGCGCCGGCCCGTATACGCTCGGTAAAGCTCTCGACCAGCCCTTGGGCCAGATTGCGCGGGCGCCGTAGCACGGCCTGCGAGTCGTAGAGAACAGTCATCGAGAGAGTCCCGGCAGCCAACAGCCGGGTGGAGAAAAAAAACCGGCCTCATTATACCGGCGGGGTCTCCTCCGACAACGCCTCTGAAACAGGTGAAAATTCGGGTCCCACGTAGTCCTGCGCGAGGCTTATCCGGCCCTGGCTCAAACGCGCCGACCATTCGTCAAGCGCGGCACGCTCGGCCGCACTCACCTCAGGGCCCAGCACGAGCCGCAACGCCTGAGCGTGCTCCAGCCCGAAGGTCGTCAACCGCCCCGTGGCCAGCCGCGCGGCGGCATGGTCTGCGGCTGCCCGTTGGACACATAGCCCAGAGTCGGCCAGCGCCGAGGCCAGAAAAACCTGCGGATCGCGTGCCACCCAATCGACAACATTGCCTATCTGCCAGACGCCAGCCTGCCTGCACGCGGCGCTCAACCCTGGCCTGCCGGCATCCAGCATGGCGAAGATGACGCGCGCGCCTTGCGCCATCATGGCCTGTCCCCACCTGCCGGCCAGCTCCGGGTCATGCTGGTTGCCGCAAAATCCCGTCAAGGGATCGCGGCCACTGATGCGCTGGACACCGTCTGCGTAGGCGGCGCGCCCTTTGAGCCCAGGCCGCACACGCTCACCCGACAGATGCGCTGCCGCGCCGTCTCCCGCGCGCAAGGCGGCGAGGATGCCGGCCAGAAAAGCGGTGTGTTCCTGCAGGATTTCATAGCTGGCCACGTTGCCTGCCACATGGCTGCCCTGGGTAATGGCGAACTGCGTGCCGGGAAAGTCTTTCGCCACCGCCGACACCGGCACATCACCCTGCCCGCCGTGCACGATCACTAAGTCCGGCGAGCTGGCGCACAACGCCCGCAAGGCGTGCTCCCGCGCCTGGGCATCGGCGATCCAATGCACCTCCAGACGCTGCCCGGCCTGCTCTGCCCGCGCGGCCCCGGTCAGGGCCGCTTCATTGAAACCGCCTCGTTGTCCAAATAACACCAGCAAACGGCGCGCACTCATAGCCCCGCTCCGCTTTGACGAACGACTGGCTCCCACGCCAAGGCCTGGCGACTGACAAAAGCGGAGAACTCGGCTGGCGACTTGCGATCCAGCACGAAGCCCTGCGCCTGTAACCGGCTCCGGATCTCGGCGTCGGCCAGGACATGCGTGGTGGCCTGGTCCAGCCGCTGCACGACCTCTTCCGGCACCCCGGCAGGCGCCGAAATACCCACGAAGTTCTCGGCGATCAATTCGGGCAGTCCCAGCTCACCGACAGACGGGATGTCGGGCGCCTGCGGCACGCGCCCGGCGGTTGTCACCGCCAGCAGGCGCAATTGACCGGAGCGCAAAAAGGGCAGATTCTGCGGCAACGCATCCACTGCCACGCGTATCTGGCCACCCAGCAAATCGTTGCGCATCGCGCCCGACCCTTTATAGGGAATATGCTGCAGGCGCAGCCTTGCCTGCTGCGCATAGAGTTCGCCCACGATCTGGCCAACCGAGGCCAGCCCGCCGCTGCCGTACTGCACCGCTTGCGGCTGCTCGCGTATCCAGGCGGTGAGTTCGGCCAAGGTGCTCACCGGCACGTCGGGACGCACCACGAACGCGGTAGGAACCGCACCGACATAGGCAATATGCCGAAAGCTCTTGATCGGATCGTAGGCGCGCGCCGGCATCAACGCCGGCGAGATCGAAAGAGGAGCCGAATTGGACATCAGCAAGGTGTACCCGTCGGCAGGCGCCTGCGCGACAAGGGATGCACCCAGCGTGGACCCGGCCCCCGGTTTGTTCTCGATTACCACGCTCTGGCCCAGATGCTCGGCCAACGCCGGCGCGATCAAACGGGCGGCAATATCGCTGGCCCCTCCGGGCGGAAAAGTCACGATCAGCCGCAATGGACGCTGTGGCCACGGCGAGGCGGCGCGTGCGACACGAACCAGGGGCAGCGCGGCGCTGGCCAGAAGGAGTTGGCGACGGGAAAGCATCATGAGGGCTCGGCGAAAAGCCCTCACTCTAGAAAAACCCGGTTACCGCCACAAAGACTTTATAGCCGTTTGTTTATGGGCGTTTGCTTATGCCTTCAACCCAGGGCAAGCGTGAAGCGGGTGCCGCGCTGCGGGCCTTCGCGCGTGGAGTCAACCGCCAGCGTCCAGTCCTGCATGTCGCAAACCTGCTTGGCGATGGCCAGACCCAGGCCATGCGGCAGCTCGTTGTCATTGAGCGCACTCCCGGTGTCGCGCAGGCGGCGGCTGTAATAGCGCTGAAAGACAAAAGGCAGTTCGTCGGGCGCGATACCCCGGCCGTTGTCGGCCAGCACCAGGTTACCCGCGGCGTTCAGGCTGGCGCGCAATTGCGCCGGGGCGGCATGCTCGATGGCATTACGCACCAGATTCCGCAACACCGTCAGCAAGGCATAGCGGTCGATGAGGCGGGACACGTTCTCATCGATGTCGTTGGCAAAACTCAAGCCCGCCAGTTCGGCACTGCCGGCAAACCCCTGCCAGGCCGCCTGCATGCAGTCAGCCAGCTTGACGCTCTCGGCTGCCCGCGGTTCTTCGCGCGCCATGGCGCGCGCGCTCTCGAGCGAGGAGGAAATGCTGTCGACGTCATCGACGATGCGCGCCAGCCGGCGCTGCGTGTCGTCCGGCAAACGCCGGTCCATCTGCATCATCTCGCTATCGGAACGTATGCTCGCCAGTGGCGTTCGGATTTCGTGGCTCAAATTGGCGGCGAACTCGCGCTGGCGCGCGATGGACCTGTCCACCTGGTTCTGTACCCGATTGAAGGCTTCGACCAGACGTCCGGCCTCATCATCACGCGTGACAGCCATGTCGGGTGCGCCGGGCGCCCAGTTGGCAAGGTGGTCGGTGACATCGATCAGCGGGCCCACCACATAGCCGGCCAGGCGGCGGGCCAGGCCATACGCCACCACAATACACACCGCCCCCACGCCCAACACGAACAGCCCAAAATTCTGTACCCGCTCTTCGTTGTCCGTGGCGTCATACATGACGTAGACCTTCCCCCTGCCCTGGCTGGCATCGGCGACCATCACATGCCAGGTATCAGCGCCGGGTTCGAGCAAATGCAAACCATTGTCCAGGCCGCGCAACGGCTCCGGCATATCGTCATCGACCTCGCCGGGCACATGAAGCCAGGCGTGCATGGCGCCGCCCAGCTCGCGTGAGCCGCGGTCGGGCACATAGGCCGGCTCGACGGCCAGGTGCTGAATGACCCGCTCGGTTTCGGTGGTGAGGATGTCGTTGACCAGATCATCTTCCATCTGATCAAACGTGAGATAGGTCAACAACGCCAACACCGTGACGAAGACCGACACGATGCCGGTCAGCGCCCAGACCACGCGCTGGGTCAGTGTCCCGTTGCCGCTCACGAGGCGTCTGGCGCCACGAGGCGCCAACCCATACCATGCACGGTTTCGATACCGTCAAAACCTGCTTCGCTCAGAGCCCGGCGCAACAAATGCACCTGGCTGCGCAGGGCATCGGAGGCCGGGGGCTCGTCGCCCCACAGCGCATTTTCCAGTGTCTCGCGCGAGACGACATTGCCCGGGTCGCGCAACAGCATCTCGACGATGATCACGGACTTGTGCGCCAGATGCACCGGCCGGCCCTGCACGCTGACTTCACGACTACGGCTATCCAACGCCAGCGGCCCGCAACGGTAGATTGCATCGACCACCGAACGGCGCGAGCGTTGGACCAGCGCCAGCAATCGCGCCTTGACCTCGGCCAGTGCGAAAGGTTTGGTGAGATAGTCGTCCGCGCCATGCGAAAAACCGGCCAGCTTATCCTCCAGGCCATCGTGCGCCGTGAGCACCAGCACGGGGACCGGCTTGCGCATTTCCTGGCGCAGCGCATGCAGCACGGCATAGCCTTCCTTGCCGGGCAAGCCGATATCCAGAATCACGGCATCGAACTCCTGACGCTGCAGCATACTCAACGCGGCATGCCCATCGTACGCAACATCGGGCAGAAACCCATGGATCTGCAGGTAATCGTACAGATTGCCCGCAATGGTGAGATTGTCCTCGACGATGAGTACTCGCGCGACCGTCATGCTCAATCCGCCTGCAGCACTTTGCCTGGGTTCATCATCCCCTCGGGATCCAGGGCGGTCTTGATGCGTTTCATCAGCGTCAGCTCCACCGCGCTTTTGTAGCGGGGCAATTCGTCACGTTTGAGCTGCCCCACGCCATGCTCGGCACTGATGGACCCGCCGTGAGCCTGTACGCTGCGATGCACGACCTCGTAGACGGCGGGCTGCAGCGCCAGAAGGTCTGCCTCGGTCTGGCCCGGGCCGCGCGCCACGTTGTAGTGCAGATTACCATCGCCAAGATGCCCGAAAATCACATTACGCACCCCGGCAAACCGGGCCTGCAGCTGCGCATTGGTGACTTGCACGAAATGCGCAATGGCAGAGATTGGCAGCGAGACGTCATGCTTGATCGCCTTGCCCAACTCCGCTTCGGCCAGAGGAATGCTTTCGCGCAGGTGCCAGAGTGCCTGGCTCTGCGCCAGGTTTTCCGCGATGGCGGCATCGCCCACCAGGCCGTCCTCGATAGCCGCGCCCAGCACGGCCTCGAACCGTTCGCGGGCGTGGGCTTCGCTTTCGCTATCGGAGAGCTCAAGCAACGCAAACCAGGGTGCCTGCAGCGATGCGCCCTCAAAGGGCAGACGCTGCTGCGGAAACAACCGCACGACGGCGTGCAGGCAGTCTGCCGCCATGAGTTCGAAGCCCGTCAACGCGGCGCCAAACCCGGTGCGGGCGCGAGCCAGCAGCTCGACCGCCTCTTGCACACTGCCGACCGTCAGCAATGCCGTACAACGGGCCACCGGCAGCGGGTAAAGCTTGAGGGTCGCCGCGGTGATCACACCCAGCGTGCCTTCGCTGCCGATATATAAATCGCGCAGATCGTAGCCGGTGTTGTCTTTGCGCAAGCCACGCAGCCCGTTCCAGATGTCGCCCTCGGCGGTAACGACCTCCAGACCCAGAGCCAGTTCACGCGCATTGCCGTAGCGCAGCACCTGCGTGCCGCCGGCGTTGGTGGCGAGGTTGCCGCCTATGGTGCAACTGCCCTCGGCCGCCAGACTCAGCGGGAAAAGCCGGCCAGCCTGTTCGGCTGCGTCCTGCACGGCCCGCAGCACGCAGCCGGCTTCGACGGTGATCGTGTCATTGGCGGTGTCGATGGCCCGTATGCGATTCAAGCGCGCGGTCGACAGAATCACGGCCGTGCCGCTGTCATCTGGGGTGGCACCGCCACAAAGGCCGGTGTTGCCTCCCTGCGGCACCACCGGCGCGCCATGCTGGCGGCACAGGCGCAGTGCGGCGGCAACCTCTTCGGTGGATCCTGGCCGCGCAACGGCCAGCGCGCGGCCGCGGTAGCGGCGCCGCCAATCCAGAACATAGGGTTCGGCATCGTCGCCGACCAGCACATGGGCCGGGCCCAGCAAGGACTGGAGATCTTGCAGCAGAGTCATGTCAGGCGCGCTCGCAGTGGCGTCCGGGGCAGCCCGGTCGATAGATAGCGTCCTATTGTAGGAGCTTCCGACTCAACTGGCGGCGCGGTGGTCACTCCAATCGGCGATCCGGGCCAGCCGCATTCCGGTCAGGCCCGAGCAGAAGGCAGGAGAGGCGATGCGGTTGAGCAGAAAGGCGCGTTCCGGCACGGCCAGGCCGGGCATATCGCCGATGGCCTGATAGGCGCGGCGCAACGCCTCGCCGCGCGTGCTGCCCCACACCAGCAGGCTGGTCCCGGGGCGGCCCGAGGCCGCGCAAGCCCCTATCCCGACCTCCAGGGCATGCGCTGCCATCGGCTCCATCAATGCCGCCTTGCCTCGGCGGCCCTGCAGCGTTGCCTCGATCAGGCGGAACTGCCCGCTCTGGTCATCGAGCGCGAACACCGCCGTGCCCAAGCCCAACCAGCCGCGATCGACCGCAATGCACGAAGCGACATCGCGCAACGTGGCTTCCATGCGCGCCGACAGCCGGGGCGCCGGGCACTCGGCAATCAAGACGCGCTGGTCGCGCCAAACACTGCGCTCCCACGCGCGTCCGGTCTCGACATGCCCGTCCTCCTGGCCCAGCACGTGAATATCCAGCCTGCGCTCGGCGCCGCCAACCGGCCCGCCTGGCGGCAGGCGGCGTTTATCGACGACACCGGCCGAGGGGGTGACGAACGAAACCTTGGCACCCATGAGCCACCTCCCGTTCAAGTTCATACAGCGAAGCGTAGCACTTCTGCGAAGACGCATTATTCGTGCCGTCCGGACTTGCCTGGCGGCGACGCACCACCGCCAAGAATGACGCGTGCGCCACGACCGCCACCGGACAGAAATAGGGGATAATTCCTGCTTGGCTGCCGCTGGCAGCTCCGTTCGCCCGCGCTTGAAGGAAGCCTAGTGAAAAACACGTACCCTGCCTCGGTATTCAAAGCTTACGACATTCGTGGCACCGTCCCAGATCTCATCGACGCGCCGTTTGCGCGCTCCCTGGGCTTTGCCCTGGCAAAACGGGCCAGGTCCTGCGGCAATACCGAGCTTGTCGTCGGCTATGACGGCCGCCTGAGCAGCCCAGACCTCGCGGTCGCCCTGCAGGAAGGCATTTTGGAAGGCGGGGTGAACACCTTCGACATCGGGTGCGTGCCCACACCGCTGGTGTACTTTGCTGCCTACAGCGGCCAGCTCGGAGCGGGCGTGGCCATCACGGGCAGCCACAACCCTCCCAAGTACAACGGCTTCAAGATGATGCTGGGCGGGCGCGCGCTGTACGGCGACGATGTGCAAGCGCTGCGCGCGGACATGCAAGCCCCCGAAGGCCTGTCGGCTGACCGCGCCGGCACGCGCCGCACGGCCAACATCGTGCCGGAGTACATCAAGCGCGTCGTCTCGGACATCACACTTGCGCGCCCCATGAAAATCGCCATCGATTGCGGCAATGGCGTGGCCGGGGCGGTCGCGCCGCAGCTATTTCGCGCGCTGGGCTGCGACGTCACCGAGCTGTTTTGCGAAGTCGACGGCAATTTTCCCAACCATCATCCGGATTCTGCCGACCCGCATAATCTGCAGGATCTCATCGACTGCCTGGCCACGACCGACTGCGAGATCGGACTGGCCTTCGACGGAGACGGCGACCGCCTGGGCGTGGTCACCAAATCCGGGCAGATCATCTGGCCGGACCGCCAACTCATCCTGTTTGCGCGCGATGTGCTGCAACGCTGCCCCGGCCAGACCATCATCTATGACGTGAAATGCAGCCGTCACGTGGGCCTGGCCGTCGAGCAGGCCGGCGGCAAACCCCTGATGTGGCAGACCGGCCACTCGTTGGTCAAGGCCAAACTGGCCGAAACAGGCGCGCCGCTCGCCGGAGAGATGAGCGGCCATATTTTCTTCAAGGAACGCTGGTACGGCTTTGACGACGGCCTCTACACCGGCGCGCGCTTGCTGGAAATCATCTCGCGCGAATCCGACCCCTCGGCGCTGCTCGAAGCACTGCCCACGGCGGAGTCCACCCCCGAACTCAAGCTCGAGATGGAAGAAGGCCAGCCGCACGCGCTGATACGCGAACTGCAGGCACATGGCCGGTTTGACGACGCCACGCAACTCATCACCATCGATGGGGTGAGGGCGGAGTTCACCGACGGCTTTGGCCTGGCCCGCGCATCCAACACCACACCGGTGGTCGTGCTGCGCTTCGAGGCCGAGAACGCCGCCGCCTTAGCCCGCATCCAGACCCTCTTCAAACGCGAGCTTCTGCGTCTGGCACCTCAGGCCCGACTGCCCTTCTGAGCGCCACCATGACCGCGTCTCTTTCTTCGAGCCCTGCCTGGCGATCTTATGCGCAAGCCGTGCACGAGGCGTCGCACCGCGGCGACCATCTGCGGGTGCTCGAGGCCGCCGGCCTGTCCGTCGACCTCACCGCCCAGGCCTACTCTGCCTCACTCGACGCCGCCGCGCTGGCGCTATGCGAGCAGCAAGGCCTGACACGGGCCATCCAGCAGCTCTTCGACGGGGGCGAGGCGAACTGGACCGAGCATCGTCCGGCCTGGCATACGGCACTGCGCGCGGCGCAACCTCCGGCCAGCGTGGCTCAGGCCATCCTGACCGAACGTCAACGGGTGCGCGACTTCGTCGCGGCAGCCAACGCCAATGGCGACTACAAGTACGTGCTGCACCTGGGCATCGGCGGCAGCGACTGGGGGCCGCGCATGATTCTGCGTGCCCTGCGTCACCAAGGCATAGACCGCGAAGTCCGCTTCGCATCGAATGTGGATTCGCATGCCGTGGCGGATTCGATGCATCAGCTCGATCCCCACAGCACGTTGATCATCATTGCATCGAAGTCCTTCACGACGACCGAACCGCTGGCCAATGCACAGGTCGCGATCCATTGGCTCGAAGACGCCGGCGTGGCCGATCCGCTCAAGCAGGTCGTGGCCATCACCGCCAATGTCCAGGCTGCGCGCGACTTCGGCATTGCACCCGAACACATCTTCCAGTTCTGGGACTGGGTAGGCGGACGTTATTCCTTGTGGTCAGCCATCGGCGCGTTGCCCATCTCGCTGGCGCTGGGTTGCGACACCTTCGATCAGCTTCTGGCCGGCGCGGCCGACATGGACGAGCACTTTCTGCGCACGCCTCTGGCGGTAAATGCACCGGTACAGATGGCGCTGGCCGGCATGGCCAACCGCAGTGTGATGGGTTTTGAAACCCTGGCCATGGCGCCGTACGACTCGCGCCTGACGCACCTGGTGCCCTGGGCCCAGCAGCTCGAGATGGAGTCGCTGGGCAAAGTGGCCACTCGCGACGGCAGCCCGGCTGGCGTGCCCACGGGCCCCGTAGTCTGGGGGATGACGGGCACCGATTGCCAGCACACCTTCTTCCAGTGGCTACATCAGGACACGGCCGGCGCACCGGTGGACTTCATCTTCTGTGAGCGCCCGGACCACCGCTACGAAGAGCATCATCGTCTGCTCATCGCCAACTGTCTGGCGCAACGTGCGGCGCTGTTGCGCGGCAAATCCTTTGATGAAGCGCTGGTCGAATGCAGCGCTTTGACCAATGATCCGCAAGAGGCACGCGTACTGGCGCAGCATCGCATTCATCCGGGCCGCCGCCCGTCCACGCTCATCGTGCTGCCGCGCCTGACCGCACGCACCATGGGAGCCCTGCTGGCGCTCTATGAGCACAAAGTCTTCACGCAAGGCGTCCTCTGGGGGATCAACCCTTTTGACCAGTGGGGGGTGGAGTTCGGCAAAGCCCTTGCACGCCGCATCATCGACGAACTCGGCCAGCCCGGGCACGCACCCAAACTGGAAGACCCCTCGACGCGGCACTGGATCGAAGTGCTGTCTCGCACCCACTCCGGCGCTTAACGACGCGCGGCCACCAACAGACTGGCATAAATGGCCAGATGCCGATTGCAGACGTCTTCGATCGAGAACTCTCTCTCGGCCAAGGCCCTGCCGGCGCGGCCCAACTGCTGGCGTTGGGCCGCATCCATGACCAGACGCGCCAACGCTGCGGCCAATGCGGTCGCATCCCGCGCCGGCACCAGCAGGCCGGTTTCATCCGGATCGATCGCGTCGCGGCAGCCTGGCACGTCCGTGGTCACCACGGCGCGCCCGCAAGCTGCCGCTTCAATCAATGATTTGGACAGCCCCTCGCGATAAGAAGGCAAAACGGCGATATGGGCGGCTGCGTAGAGCTCGGCCACGTCCTTCCGTTCACCCAGGAGTTCGACCAAACCGCCGCGGCTCCAGGCCTGCACCTCTTCGGCGCTGATGGACGCCGGGTTGCCCGGATCGATATCGCCCGCCAGGCGCATGCGCACATTCAATCCCTGTTGCCGCAGCAAGGCGGCCGCCTCGACAAACTCGCGCACGCCTTTGTCGCGCAGCAACCGCGCCACCATCAACACCACGACGGGCGGCTCGGGCGGCTCGGGCTGGAAGCGGTATTGCGCCAGGTCCACACCCGAACCGCGGATCAACTCCATCTGAGCCGGACGGACCACGCCCAAGTTGCGCAAGACATCACGGTCATTGGTGTTCTGGAAAATCACGCGGCTGTCGGGATGGCCCAACGCCAGCCGGTAAAACCCACGTACGACGCTGCGCACCAGACGGGCGCGCGCGCCCTCGGCCACGAAGACATACCCCAGGCCTGAAATCGCGGCCACCATGGCTGGCACCCTGGCCAGGCGCGCGGCGATGCCGCCATACAGCACCGGTTTGATCGTCACCAGATGCACCAGGTCCGGACGCGCCGCCTTGAACAGGCGGTACAAGGCCCACAGCGTCTTGAGCTCCTGCACAGGGTTCTTGCCGCTGCGGCTCATGGGAATGACGTGATGGGTGA
Source organism: Bordetella holmesii (assembly GCF_020735985.1). Lineage (NCBI taxonomy): Bacteria > Pseudomonadati > Pseudomonadota > Betaproteobacteria > Burkholderiales > Alcaligenaceae > Bordetella > Bordetella holmesii. The sequence goes on along the minus strand of NZ_CP085973.1, from coordinate 642,793 downwards.
TACCCATGGCCTGAATCCGCGGCACGGAGGGGTCATCCATGGTGGCCACATGGACCTCGTACCCCGCAGCCAGTGCCGCCTCGGCCAGCGTGGCGCGATGCGAGAGGAAGAAGGCCGGATTGTTCACTACGAACATCAGACGTCGGGAGAGAACCGCCATCAGCGTTCTCCAGCGATGCGTCGCCACACCGTTTCATAGGCCTGCACCATGCGGCCGAGGTCAAACAGCGCCAATACCCGCTCACGCGCCGCGCCGCCCACCACCGTACGCCCGCGCCGGGCCACATCCTCCAGCGCTTGAGCGATACCGCGGGCCAGCGCTTCGGGCTGCTCCGCAGGCACGACCACCCCGGTGTCGCCAACGATGTGGGCCGCATCGCCCACATCGGTCAGCACGCAAGGGGTGCCGCAGGCCATGGCTTCGGCCACGACATTGGGGAATCCTTCGGCGCAACTGGACAACACATGAAGGTCGAGACTGTTCATGACAGTGGCGACATCATCGCTGGGTCCGGTCAACAGCACACGGCCTTCGAGGCCCTGGGCTTCGATCATGGCCACCAGGGCGCTGTTGCCCGGGGTCATTCCACGCCCGACCAACACGCATTTGAGGTCTTGCCCCTGGTGCACGAGTCCACTCAGCGCCGCGAGCAGATTACGGTGGTCCTTCAGGGGGTCCCACCGCGCCACGCAGCCGATCAGCGGCGTCTGAGCGCTCAATCCCCAAAGGGTACGCAGGCGAGCGCCGGCGTCAGGATCCGGGGCATAACGCGACAAGTCATAGCCGTTGGGGATGACCACCATGTTCTGGGCGCGGTAACCCAGCGCCTGATGACGCTGCGCCGCATCCTGCGCCGCGCATACGATGGCACGCGGGATCCAGCCCGACAATGCCGCGCAAGCACGCAACACCAGTCGCGCCGAGCGGCTGCTGCGATCGAGATGATTGCCCGAGTTGCGTATCCCCCAGGCCACGGCCTTGATACCCGACAGCCGAGCGGCCAGGCCGCCGATGAGGTCGGCGTGGTACATCCAGGTCTGCACCGCGTCCGGGGCCTCGGCAAGCAAGAGGCGGCGCAAGGCCAGCACGCCGGACAGCGTCACGCGGCCGCGTGGCATACCCAGGGCGTGCACGGTGATGCCGGCTGCGCGCAGGCGCGCCCCGTACACCCCCTCGTCGGTGAGCGAAATGACGACATGCCGGGTGCTGGTATCGGTGTAGCTTGCCAGACGGTAGAGCACCGATTCGGCCCCGCCCTGCCCCAGGCCCGTAATGATGTGAGCGATACGCATGCTGGCCTCACTTGCGCGCAAGCGCGAAGAGTTCATCCCATTGCGCCAGCACGACCGGCAACGCGTAGCGCTCGCGCACCGAGTCTGCGGCGCGCTGCCCCAGTTCAGCGCGCAACACGGCGTCGCTCATGAGCCGGACCAGCGCATCGCGCATAACGGCCGGCTCTCGCACCAGCAAGGCATCCGCCCCGTCGCGGGTCATCTCGCGCGGCCCGCTCGGGCAATCGAACGCCGCGCACGGCAGGCCTTTGGCCATGGCTTCGAGCAAGACATTGGGAAACCCCTCCACGGCAGAGCTGAGCACGAAAGCGCTGGATTGGTCCAAGGCCTGCCAGGGCTGATTGGTCCGCCCGGGCAGTTGGATTCGACTCTGCATGCCAAGGCCCGCGACCTGGGCTTCGAGTCGCTCACGTAGCGGGCCATCCCCCCAGATCCAGAGATCCCAGTCGGGGTGCGCCTCCGCGAGCCCCGCAAACAGGTCGATCAGCATGCCAAACTGTTTGTCCGGCACCAGGCGGCCCATGGCCATGAGGCGGCGGCGTCCTTGCGCATCCGCCTCGAGCCTGGCGAGTGGCACCTGCAGCAGTTCAGCGGGTAGCGGGTTCGGAATGACTGCCATATGGCGTATGCCAGGCACCTGGGCAGCAAACGGCGCAACCGTGTCTTCCGCCTGGACGGTGACAACATCGGCGCGTGGATACAGCCAGCGCCGCAGGCGGCGCCAGGTCTTGCCCGTCGTGGTATCGACCACGGGGTTAGTGCGCTCGCAGACGATAAGCGGCTGGCGCAACCCTCGCGTGGCCAGGATGGCGCCCACATTCACGTTGGTCAGGAAAGAGACGACGACATCGGGGCGGCGCTCGCGGATCAGGCGCCGCAAACCGAGCAGTCGCTTGAGCGGCGCCAGCGCGCCGCGGGCGGGCACGGCCTTAGCCAGCCATACCAGTTCGACGTCGGAGGCCAGCGGATAAAAGCAATCACCGCCCCCCGAATAAGTCGGCAGCAAGGTAACCGCGTCGCCGCGCTGCGCCCAGGCGTTGGCCAGCGTCGCTGCCACGCGCTCGGCGCCGCCGGCATTCATGGAGCTGACCGCCAGCACAATCTTCATCGCTCGCCGTCCGACCCATTACGGTGGTAACGATCGAGCCAGGCTTGCATCATCAGCACGCCCCATAGATGGCTGTCCCATTTGCGATGGCCGCTCAGATGCTCGCGCCATTTGCGCAGAATCGGCTCAGGTTCAAACCAGCCTTCCTGGCGCAGGCGTACAGGGTCGAGCAGGGATTCGGCCCAATCGCGCAAGGGCCCGCGCAGCCAGGCGGCCAACGGCACGGCAAAGCCGCGTTTGGGCCGCTCGACCAGACTTTGTGGCACATGGCGGTGCAACACCTGCCGCAGCAGCCACTTCCCCGTGCCGCCGCGCACCTTGTAATCGAATGGCAGGCTCCAGGCAAACTCGTAGACACGATGGTCGATAAGCGGCACCCGGGTCTCCAGGCTCACGGCCATGGCAGCGCGGTCCACCTTGACCAGGATGTCGTCGGGCAGATACGTGATGGTATCCAGCTTCATCATGGCCTCGTACAAGGGGCCGGCCAACGGCGCCTCGAACGGCGACGCCGGCTCGGTGGCACCTTTGACCACTCGCGCAGGATCGGACCAATACGAAACGAACAGGCGATAGAACTCGCCTTCAGAGTCGGCGCGCAGCAGATCGCCCATCTTGCCAACTTTGCCGCGCCATGCGCCCCCTCCCGGCAGGCCGGCCGACGCGCGCATCAAGCCCCCTACCATATGGCGCAAGGGCGCCGGCATGCGCGCGCATTTTTCCCACCAGTTGGCCACGCGCGGATAACGCGAATAGCCGCCAAAGAGCTCGTCGCCGCCGTCGCCCGAGAGCGCCACAGTGACGTGCTGGCGCGCCATGCGCGTGACCAGTGCCGTGGGGATCTGCGAGGAGTCGGCAAAGGGCTCGTCATAGATGTCGGCCAGGCCTGGCACCACATCGAGCGCGTCCTGGGCACTGACATAAAGCTCGGAATGATCAGTGCCCAGATGGGTGGCCACGGCTTTGGCGTAGGGAGCCTCGTCGTATTCTTTTTCGTGAAAGCCAATGGCAAATGTGCGCACGGGCACGTTGCTCTGGCTCTGCATGAGCGCGGCAATCGTCGACGAATCGATGCCTCCCGACAAGAATGCACCCAGGCTCACGTCCGAGAGCATCTGGCCGCGCACGGCCTGCATGAGCACATCCTGCAACGCGTCGGTGGCTTCGTTATCGTTGGCGAACAGGCGCGGCAGACGCTGTCCGGCATCGGCCACCGCCATGGCGGACCAATAAGTCTGCGGGGCGGGCATCTCGCGCCTGCCCATCTGCGCCTCGGTGATTTCAACCAGGCTGGCCGCGGGCAACTTGCGGATGCCTTCGTAGATGGACTGGGGCGCCGGCACATAGTTGTGCCGCATGAACGAGGCCAGCGCATTGCGGTCTATCTGGCGTCCAAAGCCCGGCACCGGCGACAGGCCCTTGAGCTGAGAGGAAAACACCAGGGTCGCGCCGACGTAGCCGTAATAGAGGGGTTTTTCCCCCATGCGATCTCGCGCGAGGGTCAGCGTGCGCGTCTCGCGGTCCCACAGTGCTATCGCCCACATGCCCACGGCGGCGCGCAACATATCCTGTACGCCAAACGTGGCCGCGTACGCCAGAATCGTTTCGGTATCGGAGTGCCCGCGCCAGGCGGGCGCATGGCCGGCTCGCTCCAGCTCTGCGCGCATCTCCATGTGGTTGTAGACCTCGCCATTGAAGGTGAGGACATACCGCCCGCAGGCCGAGACCATGGGCTGGTGGCCCGCCTCGGTCAGGTCCTGGATGACCAGGCGCACATGGCCGAACGCCACGCCCGCCTGGGGATCTCCCCAGAAACCCTTGCTGTCAGGGCCACGCTCGCGGATGCGATGGCAGCTTTCCGCCAGGATCTGCGCCTTGCCTTCAAGAGGTCCCCAAAGACCGACGATTCCGCACATGTTTTCTCTGTTCTCTAGGTCGAAGAACGCCCGAGGGCGTCGTCAAAAAGTTTTTGCCACAGGCTCAGTACGTGGCGCGCCGAGAAACGCTCGCGAACGGAAACGGCTTCGGCGCCAAGACGGGCGCGCAAAGGAGGATCGCTCATTACGGCAGCCAGCGCTTGGGCCAACGCCGCCGCCTGGCCGGCGGGCCGCACGAGCACCCCATCGACGCCTTCGCGAATGATTTCCCGGGGGCCAGTATCGCAATCAAAGCTCACCGGCGCCAGCCCGCTGGCCATGGCCTCGAGCAGGGTGTTCGACAGGCCCTCGAATCGCGAGCTCAACACATAGAGGTCGGCGGCCTCATACCAGTCAGCGACGTTGCCGCCACGCCCGGGCATGTGGACCCGCCCGTCCAGGCCAGCGGCCTGGACCTGCTGGGTCAAGCTGGCGCGCTCATCGCCCTCGCCCAGAATAAGCAGATCCCAGTCGGTGAAGCGGCCGGCAAGACTGGCGAAGGCCTCGACCAGCACATCGAATCCCTTATCCGGATGCAACCGGCCGACGGCCAACAGATAATGCCGGCCAGGGGCTGCGGGAGGTGCCAGGCGAGGCTCGCTGCGCGGCAGCGGCCAGTGCACCGGGTTGGGAATGACCGCCAACCGGGAGCCCGGCACGTGGCGATCGATCCACTGGGCCGTTCCGCCCGTCAGCGCCACCACGCGCGCCGCCCGCGGGTAGGTCAGCCGGCGCAAGCGCTGCCACATTCCCGAGAGCTGCTGAGACGGCGGATGGGTGTGCTCGGTGGCGATGACCTTGACCGGCAGCCCCCAAGCGGCCAGCACAGCCAGAATGGAAGACGTCGTCATCATGCCCAGCACGATGTCGGGCTTGAACTCGCGGATGACGGCGCGTAGCGCGCGCACACGGCGCAGATTGTCCAGAATGCCGCGCAGCCCGTCGCCGCCTTGCCCGTCGGTGCCCAGCACACGGCGGTGCACGCCAGCCGGCACCGGATAGGCATCGCCTTCGGCCTGCGTCAGTATCATCACCTCGCGCCCGGCAGCAGCCCAATGTCCGGCCAGGTCTACCGCCACGCGCTCGGCGCCGCCGCCGTGCAGAGAGTGGATGAAGATCAGCGTACGGGGGCCGGGCATCTAGGCGCTCTCCTCGGGGTCTTCGGCCGGCCGCATGGCCGCGACCGTATAACAGACAAAGGACAGAAAATACATCAGGCTGGTTGCCAGCATGATGCCCTCGGTCCCCATGCGCGGCGCGAGCACCGCATTGAGCACTGCCTTGAGCAGGAAGTTGGCCACCGCGATCAACGACATGATCCGATAGCGGTTCTGGCTGGCCAACAACTGCACGAGAATCAGCACGCCAAAATAAAATGGCAGTTGCAGCAGGCCCCAGCGCAGCACGCTGGCCACAGCCTCCGTATTCTGAGCGGTGAATGCCCCCCGCTCGAACAGCACAGCGACCCCCCAGGGCGCCAGCGTCCAGCCGACAGCCACCGCGGCGATACCCGCGCCCACCATCATCCAAGACCATTTCAGCGCCATACTGCGCGCGCGCTGCACATCGCCGCGATGCTGCACGTCGGCCAGTACGGGTAAAGCCGCACGGCCCACCGAGACCGCGCCGATGCCCAGCACCAGCGACAAGAGTCGGCTGGCGTAGCCCAGCGTGGCGTTGGCATTGCCGCCCAGATTGGCAGCGGCGTATTGATCCAGTGGATTGACGAAGCTCATGGCCACCTGGCCGATGAGCATCACGCCGGCCGCGCTCATGAGTTCAGGCCAGTGCGGCGACTGCAGGCTCAGCCGCGGCGCCCCCCAGAAACCCTGGTCGGCACGCGCGGCCAGCCAGGCCAACCACACCGCCTGGATCACATAGCCGACCAGCGTACCCCACAGCAAAGGCCCGATCTGATCGCCGCCGGCGCCAGCCAGCATGACCCAGCCCAGGGTAGTGACGGCCGGGACGCTGTCGAGCAAGGTGTTGACATGGCGCTCGTGCGAACGCAGGCGCGCCGCGCTGATGCCGGCAATAAGCAAAATGGCGCTGACGGGTACAAACGCCCACAGCAACGCGTGCGTCATTGCAGAAACGGCGGCGGGCAGCCCCGGCCCCAGCCAGGCAAGCACGTACGGCCAGGCCGCCCAGGTCAATCCGGCCAGCGCCAGCCCGGCCAGCAAGGTCCAGCCCTGCAGCTCACTGACAAAGACATTACGCTCGTCGCCGCCTTCGCGCCGCAGGCGCACCAGTACGGGGATCAGCACCACGGACAGCACGCCCACGATGGTGACTGGCAGCCACGTCGCCATCGTCATCGTGAACTGGTAGGCGTCCACGGCGTCGCTGATGCCGTAACGATAAGCCACCGCCATCTCCTTGATGGCGCCGGCAGCCTTGCCAAGGATAAGAAAGACGGCTACCCGGAACGCGCCTCTGAAGATGCGCTGCTGGTCCGGGTGGATGTTGCCGAGTTTGCTCAGTAGGGCTTTCAAATCAACGCAGAAATTGCGTGTACCAGGGCATGGCCGCATCCAGGCCACGCAGGATATCGAAGGCGGGCTGATAACCCAGCAGTTCGCCTGCCTTGGAGATATCCGCTTGGGAGTGCCGCACGTCGCCGGCACGGAATTCCGCATGGTCGGCCGACTTTCCGTAACGCACACCCTGCCGGCCCAGCGACTCCTTCAGGAAGTCGAAGAGCTGATTCAGGGTGGTTCGTCCGCCAAAGGCCACGTTATAGACCTGATTGCGGCCCTGCGCGGGCGCCATCGCGGCCAGAATGTTGGCCTGCACCGCATTGTCGACATAGCAGAAGTCGCGGCTGGTCTGGCCGTCACCGTTGATCACGACGGTCTGGCCCTGGATCATCGCCGCCGTCCACTTGGGAATCACGGCGGCATAAGCGCCATTGGGATCCTGGCGGCGACCGAAAACGTTGAAGTAGCGCAGACCCACGGTCTCGAACCCATACGAACGGGCGAACACATCGGCGTAGAGTTCGTTGACGAACTTGGTCACGGCATAAGGCGACAAGGGCCGACCGATGTTCGGTTCCATCTTAGGCAACGCCGGATGGTCGCCATAGGTGGAACTGGACGCGGCATACACAAACGCGCCCACTCCCGCATCGCGCGCGGCCACGAGCATGTTCAGGAAGCCGTCGATATTGACAGCGTTACTGGTGATCGGATCCTTCAGCGACCGGGGCACCGAGCCCAGCGCCGCCTGGTGCAGCACGTTGTCCACACCTTCGACAGCACGGCGGCAGGTGTCCAGGTCGCGGATATCGCCTTCGATGAAGGTCAAGCGCGCCCATTGCTGCGGCGTCACCAGGCCTCGCACCTCGTCGAGGTTGCGCTGGTGGCCGGTTGCAAAGTTGTCCAAACCCACCACAGTCTGGTCCAGTTTCAGCAAGGCTTCCAACAGGTTGGAGCCGATGAATCCGGCGCAACCGGTCACCAGCCACTTGCGTGGCTGGGCTTGCAATTCGGCACGGACGACTTCGTAGCGGTTGGTCATTATGGCGGTTCCTCCAGCGATAAAACTTACAGACGCAGATCCGACTCTTCGGCCGACAGCACGTATTTCAGGTCATAGAGCACATGCTCGGGCTTGCCCAGCCTGCGGATGGCCTCGGCGCCCATGTCCACGAACTGCTGGTGCGACACCGCCAGGATGATGGCGTCATAGCTGCCTTCGGCCGGCTGGGCCACCGGCGTGATGCCGTACTCATGCCGCGCCTCGTCGGCGTCGACCCACGGATCGTAGACATCCACGTCCACGCTGTACTCGCCCAGTTCCTTGACGATGTCGACCACGCGGGTATTGCGCAGATCCGGGCAGTTTTCCTTGAAGGTCAGGCCCATCACCAGCACGCGCGCGCCCTGCACGTGCAAGCGCTTTTTCGTCATGCACTTGACCAGCTGCGACACCACGTAGCCGCCCATCGAGTCGTTCAGGCGCCGGCCGGCCAGAATGATTTCCGGGTGGTAGCCGATGGATTGCGCCTTGTGCGTCAGGTAGTAGGGATCCACGCCAATGCAATGCCCCCCCACCAGGCCCGGGCGAAACGGCAGGAAGTTCCACTTCGTGCCCGCCGCCTGCAGCACGGCCTCGGTGTCGATGCCCATCTTGTTGAAGATCAGCGCCAGCTCATTGATCAGCGCAATGTTGACGTCGCGCTGCGTGTTCTCGATGACCTTGGCGGCTTCGGCCACCCGGATGCTCGAGGCCTTGTGCGTGCCGGCGACGATAATTTCCTTGTAGAGCTGGTCGACCAGCTCGGCCACTTCGTCCGTCGAGCCGGAAGTCACCTTCTTGATCGTCGAGACACGATGCGCCTTGTCGCCCGGGTTGATGCGCTCGGGGCTGTAGCCGGCAAAGAAATCCTCATTGAATTTCAAGCCCGAGACGCGCTCGAGCACCGGCACGCAGTCTTCCTCGGTCGCGCCAGGGTAGACGGTGGATTCGTAAATCACAATGTCGCCGCGCTTGAGCACCGCACCGATGGTTTCGCTTGCCTTGACCAGCGGCGTCAGGTCCGGCTGTTTGTACTCATCGATGGGCGTGGGCACGGTCACGATGAAGACATTGGCCTGGCCCAGCTCGGCGCGGTCGGTCGTATAGCTCAGGTGCTTGGCTTCGGCCAGCTCCTTGTCATCCACTTCCAGCGTGTGGTCATGGCCGCGGCGCAACTCGTCGATGCGGCGCGCGTTGATGTCAAACCCGACGACGGAGCGCTTCTTGCCGAACTCCACCGCCAGCGGCAGACCGACATAGCCCAGGCCCACGATGGCCAGTTTCACATCTTGAATACGCAAGATAAATCTCCCAGTTACCGTACAACGGCTACGGCATCGATAAAAGTTTCAGGAAGTCGTTTGGACGTGCCCGCCGCGGTTGCGGCGGGCGCAAGATTTTCAGTCGGTGCGCAACACCGAGGGCAGCAACAGCCAGCCCGGGCGGCGCCAGGACACCAGGCGCATATAGAACCAGGTATAGACCAGGGCGAAAACGACCAGGCTGGCGCACAACGCCCATGCGTTGTCCCACCAAATGGTGGCGGGCACCAGGCCGATCAGCGCCAGCACCCACATATAGGGCGAGGCCAGGGCATTGCACAACGCGGGCACGGCATGCCAGCTGCGGCGACTGAAGGTCACACGCACCAGGCGGCGGAACACCAGCTGATGCAGGTGCAAGGCGTCCGGTTGATCCACGGGCACGCCGCGCTTGAAGCGGCGCCGCCAGATGGAAAAGCCGGTTTCGAACACCGGGTAAAACAACACGGCCAGCGCATAAAAAGGCGAAACCGACGGATTGCGCACCACCAGCAGCACCGCCAGTTCAGCCAGCATGAAGCCGAGAAAGTACGCGCCGCCGTCGCCCAGAAAGACCCGCCCGAAGGGGAAGTTCCACACTAAAAACCCCAGCGTGGCCGAGGCCAGCGCCGCCGAAATCATGAAGATGGGCATATCGCCGACCTGCAGCGCGACCAGACTGATGGACACCGCCATCAACGTGGCGATCATCCCGGCCAGCCCATTCATGCCGTCGACGATATTGAGCGCGTGCGTGCAGCCGCCAACAGCGAACACGGTAAAGAGCAGCGACACAGGCCAGAACGAGAGCACCCAGTCCACCGGAGCGATGCCCACGCGCGAGACGCCGCCGAGCAGCCACCACGCGATGGCCGCCGAGGCAAACGCCGCAAACAGGCGCTTGCTCGCGCCGATGTCCTTGGTGATGTCTTCCAGCAGGCCGGCCACGAACACAGGCATCGCCGCCACAAACAGCGCAGGCCACAGCCAGGTCAAGGTCATATTGCTGGGGCCAAGCACCAGCAAGCCCGCCAGCGTGCCGGCCAGCACGGCCAGACCGCCTACGCGGGGTGTGGCGCGCGTATGGGATGCCTGGGGTTTATTGAGGTCGCTGTCGCCAGTGAAGGCGCCATGCCAACGCTCCGACGCGACGATGAGTCCCCCCACCATGAACGCGACCACGCAGATATACAGCCAGGTCACATGATCACCTTTGGTTGGTCTATCGAAACAGGTCCGCCATTATGTGCGGCAGGTGTAACGCCCATATATGGGAGAGATATTCAAGTGCAAGTCGCAAGTACAGAAAGTAACGCCTGGGTCACAGGGCACCACCCTATCGGCCGAAGATATGTCCGATACAAAACGATTGTAGAGCTTTCCTGAGGGGTGCGCCGAGAAATTCCAGGGAAAACACCTAGATGATTGTCCCATTTTTTAACAAACCCGCGGCGCGAAGGTTACATGCGCTGCCGCCGATTTCGGACAAAAAAAAGGTTCATCGCGGAATAGCGTGGAGCCGTGCTTGATTGCCGTTACGCTTGATCCTTGATTTTTCAAGGATCAAGGCCGGGATCATGCTGGACCGCAAGACGATCGAGAGGTTGGGTGGGTGGGAAGGTTATCGGGTGGAGCGGGTCGTGTGGCCTGAAGGTGAGAGCCGGACGGTCACGATTTACCTGAAGCCTTCAGCGCGAACGATGCACTGCGAGCACTGCGGCAACCGATGTCGGCAGGTGCATGAGACGACCACGCGCCGGGTGCGGGATCTGCCGCTAATGGCGCTGCGAGTGACGCTGGTAGTGCCGCGTCGGCGGGTCTGGTGCGAGCAGTGCGGTGGACCGCATCTGGAGAGGCTGAGCTGGCTGGGCCGTTACCAGCGAGTGACCGACCGGCTGGCCGAGGCGGTCAGCCAGTTGCTTGAGTCCAGCAACATTCTGGCCGTGGCGCGCTTCTTCCAACTGGGTTGGCACACGGTCAAGGCGCTGGACAAGGCCCTGCTGCGACGGGCGATCCAAGAGCCGGACTGGAGCCAGATCCACTACCTAGCGATGGACGAGTTCGCTCTACACAAGGGCCATCGTTATGCCACGGTCGTTGTCGATCCGATCCGCCGTCAGGTGCTATGGATCGGTGATGGCCGCTCGCGCGAGACGGCCAGAGCCTTCTTCGAACAACTGCCAACTGGGGTTGCCCAGCAGATCCGGGCCGTAGCGATCGACATGACGACGGCCTATGAGCTGGAGATCCAGGCCAACTGCCCCAACGCCGAGATCGTCTACGACCTGTTCCACGTCGTGGCCAAGTACGGCCGTGAAGTGATAGACCGGGTGCGTGTAGACCAAGCGAACCAGTTGCGGCACGACAAGCCGGCCCGCCGGGTGATCAAGTCCAGTCGCTGGCTACTGCTGCGCAATCGCAAAAACCTCGATCCGTGCCAATCGGTAAAGTTGGACGAGTTGCTCCAGGCCAACCAGCCCTTGCTCACCGCTTATCTGATGCGCGATGAGCTCAAACAGCTGTGGTTCTACCAACACCCCGGCTACGCCCGCCAGGCATGGGATCACTGGCTGCAACAGGCTCAGGGCAGCGGCATCGCCGCCTTGGCTCACTTCGCGCTCAAGCTAAAAGCCTATCTGCACGGGATTCTGTCTCGCTGTCGCCACCGGCTCAACACCAGCATCGTCGAGGGCATCAACAACACCATCAAAGTCATCAAGCGCCGCGCCTACGGCTACCGCGATCAGGAGTACTTCTTCCTCAAGATCCGGTCTGCATTCCCCGGTATTCCTCGATGAACCAAAAAAAAGCCCGAGATCTAACGATCTCGGGCTAAATCCACCAAAGGAGGAGGGTGGAGGAGACAACCGTGGCATGCCTGGGTAACCCAGACGATCCAGGGAGCGCGGGAGGGGAAAAACCACTGCCTCTTTGCTCTACCTAGGACCGCTTCGCTTGGTGCTTGCACCGTTGCGTTTCGGCATCCGTTAAATGAATAGTAGAGGATTCTTTTGTGCGTTGCAAGATTTTTTTCGGAATCTGCTTTCACGACGTGCAATTGTCGGATTCTCGCCGCAACACACCGGAAAGCTGAGGCCTGACAAGGGTTTGCAACCACACGCCGTGGTACGACCCCATTTTTACGGCCTGCCGTGGAAGGGGGAAACCCTTGGGGACTAACCCCTAGAAATCCATCCCTCGCGAGCGCCTCGCCAGTCCGGGGCGGCAGCGAATGCGGCAGCGCACCATAAGCATATTCCGCAAATCAGAGATGGTAGGCCGTGGTGGTCATCACCTTGGACATCGCGCGCATGATGCCGCGCACGGGCGCCGGTAAGGGCACGCCGCCGGCGCGCTCGGCGCTTTCGCGGTGGCCCGCCTCATCCTCTTTCATTTGGCGCACGATCTCGCGCGAACGCTCATCCGTCGCCGGCAGCGTATGCAGGTGCTCTTCCAAATGGGCCTCGACCTGCCGCTCCGTCTCGGCCATGAAGCCCAGATTGCGCGGCACACCCGCCACACTGGCGGCCACCCCCAAGGCGAACGACCCGGCATACCACAGCGGGTTGAGCAAACTCGGACGGCTGCCCAGCTCCTTGAGCCGCGCATCGCACCATACCAAGTGATCCACCTCTTCGGCGGCGGCCTCGCGCAGCAACTCCCGGGTGTTCGCGTCGCGGCAGACCGCGGCCTGCCCCCGGTACAGCGCCTGAGCGCAGACTTCGCCGACGTGGTTGACCCGCATCAAGCCGGCGGCATGGCGCTTTTCGGTCTCGGAAAGCGTCTGCCCCGACTCGGCGGCGCGGGCGGGATAGGCTCGCCCGGCCACAGCCGAGCGCGACAGGACCTGCAGCGCGCGGTCCACCTCGACCAGCAGGGCGTCAAGGGGGCCCTCGCGGCGCGAAAGCGGAATGGCGGAAATCATAGACGGCTCCTTCAATGTGCCCCCATATCAACGCGGCCGGGCACCCGAGTCCGTATTCTAGCTAAAGGGTATGATCGCCCTTTGACCGGGCGCAAAGCGCCCTTTCCCGCACAAGGATTTTCGCGATGGAATGCACGATCGACTGGGGCGGCCCCTCGGGCATGCTCTTCATGGCCAGCACGGGCAGCGGCCATATCACCGCCATGGACGGCGCCGTCGAAGGTGGCGGACACAACCTGGCGCCACGCCCGATGGAAATGCTGCTGGCCGGCACCGGCGGCTGCACGGCCTATGATGTCGTACTCATTCTCAAGCGCGGCCGTCACGATGTCACCGGCTGCAGCGTCAAGCTGCAGGCCGATCGCGCCGACACCGACCCGAAAGTCTTCACGCGGATCCATTTCGCGTTTACCGTGACCGGCAACAAACTGCCGCAGGCCGCCGTCGAGCGGGCGGTCCAGCTCTCGCACGAAAAGTATTGCTCGGCCTCGGCCATGCTGGAAAAAACCGCCGAAATGACCTTCTCGGTCACGATCGTCGATACGGCCGCTGCCTGATCCCTCTCCGACTTGCCCCGGGTGCCTGGCGCCCGCCCCCGCGATGAAACAGTACCTCGACCTCGTTCAGTCCATCCTCGATCAGGGCGCCTGGCAGGAAAACCGCACCGGTGTGCGCACCCTGTCCATACCGGGCGCCATGTTGCGCTTTGACCTGCAAGAGGGATTTCCGGCGGTCACCACCAAAAAGCTCGCCTTCAAGTCTGCCATTGGCGAACTCGTGGGCTTCATGCGTGGCGCACGCAACGCCGCCGAATTCCGCGCCTTGGGTTGCAAGGTCTGGGACCAAAACGCCAACGAGAACAGCCAATGGCTGGCCAATCCGTATCGCGAGGGTCCCGACGATCTCGGCCCGGTCTACGGCGTGCAATGGCGCCGGTGGCCGGCCTACAAGCTCCTGCCCACCACACGGCAGGCGCAAATCGACGATGCACTCGGACGCGGCTATGCGCGCGTGGCCGACGTCGACGAGGGCGGTGTGCCGCACGTGCTGCTCTACAAGGCAGTCGATCAATTGCGCCAGTGCCTGGACACCATCCAGCGCAACCCCTCGGACCGGCGCATCCTCTTTCATGGCTGGAACTGGGCGCAGATCGAAGAAATGGCGCTGCCGCCCTGCCATCTGCTTTATCAGTTCCTGCCCAACGCCAGCACGGGAGAAATCTCGCTGTGCCTGTACATCCGCTCCAACGATGTCGGGCTAGGCACGCCGTTCAACCTCACCGAAGGGGCGGCCCTGCTGCATCTGGTGGGCCGCCTGACCGGTTACACGCCGCGGTGGTTCACGTATTTCATTGGCGACGCGCACATCTACGAGAGCCATCTCGATATGCTGCGCGAGCAGCTCACGCGCGCCCCCTTCGAATCGCCCCGACTCGTGCTGTCTGACCGGATTCCCGACTTCAACCAGACCGGGCGCTATGAGCCCGAATGGCTGGAGCGCGTGGAACCCGGCGACTTCACGCTCGAGGGCTATCACCACCACGCGCCGCTGACCGCGCCCATGGCGGTATGAGCATGGCCAAATTGATCCTCGTCGTCGCCTACGCCCGCAACCGCGTCATCGGGCGCGACAACGCCCTGCCCTGGCGGCTGCCCGGCGATCTGGCGCACTTCAAGCGCACGACGCTGGGCCATCCCATCGTGATGGGGCGCAATACCTGGGAATCGCTGGGCCGCCCGCTGCCTGGCCGCCAGAACATCGTCATCAGCCGCAATCCGGCCTACCGCGCCGAAGGCGCGGTGGTCGTGCCCGATCTGCAGGCCGCGCTGGACGCCGCCCAGGCCGAGGACGTCTATGTCATAGGCGGCGCGCAGATCTACGCGCAGGCCATCCCTCTGGCCAGCCGCATCATCGCCACCGAGATCCAGGCCGATGTGCCTGGCGATGCCTGGTTTCCGCTGCTGCCTGGACATGCCTGGAAAGAAACCTCGCGCGCGGCGCAGCCCGAAGAAAACGGCTACCGCTACGACTTCGTGGTCTACGACCGAAGCGCCTGAAACCGGAGCCTAGGCGCAAGCGCGGCGCATGAAGCGCCACAAGACGGGCTGCCCGGCGTACGCGACGTTAAAGCGCAGCCATGGGGTATCGGCCTGCCCCGCGTCGAAATAACAACCCGGCGCCAGCCAGATGCCATCACGCAGCGCCGCCTCGGCAACGGCCAACGCCCCCTGACCATGCCCGGGCAGCCGCGCCCACAAGAACAGGCCGGCCTGCGGGCGCGCGGCAACCTCCAGGCCGCAATCGTCCATCTGCCGCATGACCTGCGCATGCGCCTGGGCCAGGCGCTCGCGCGTACGCAGAATATGGGCGCGCAAGCGTCCTTCGCGCACGACCTGATGCACCACGCGCTCCATGATCTCGGGAGAAGTCAGGCCCACGGCCATCTTGGTGCGGGCCAGATCCCGCGCCAGATCGTGATGCGCGATCAAATAGCCCACCCGAACCGACGGGCTGATGATTTTGGAATAGCCCCCAAGGTAAACAACACGCTCGGCGCCATCCAGCGCGGCCAGCAACGGGGCCAACTGAGGCTGCAGCTCGCGCGAGATATCGTCCTCGACGATCCAGTAATCGTGGCGGTTGGCCGACTGCAGCAGGCGAAACGCATTGGCCATGGACAGCGACATACCGCAGGGGTTCTGCAGCACCGTATTGACGAATAGCGCGCGCGGCTGATGGTCGCGCACAGCAGCCTCCAGTACCTCGAGATCCAGACCGCTTTCGCCGCGCGGCACCGCCACCGTCCGCATGCCTGCCAGGCGCAGCAACTGCAGCAGATTGGCATAACACGGCTGCTCGACCATCACCGTGTCGCCCGGGCGCAGCAGCGTGCGGATGACCACGTCCAGTCCGTGCGTGACGCCTTGGGTCAAGACGACCTGATCCGGGTCCGCCTGCAAACCATGCTGAGCCATTGCCGCGGCCACGCTCTCGCGCAGCGGGGCGTAGCCCTGCGGATGGCCGTAACCGGAAATGCGCAAGGCGGGCACCCGTCCCATGTGGCGCAACGCCAGGTGCAGGCCTTCCTCGTTGAGCCATTCGCCCGGCAGCCAGCCGCAGCCAGCCTTGATGGGAATGGAGTGATCCGCATAGATGTCCGACAGCAGCCAATCGGTATTGAGCCGCGGCGGCGCCCACGCCGCAGGCCGGGGCGCCGCCGGACGGGCCGCCGCCAGCACGCGGTACCCCGAGCCGGGCCTGGCGGCGAGCCAGCCCTGCGCGACCAACCGGTTATAGGCGCTGGCCACCGTGAAGGTACTCAGGCCATGCTCGCGGGCAAACTCACGCACCGAGGCTACGGGCATACCCGGACGCAACACCTGCTGCTCGATGGCCCGGGCAAATGCCTGCACGACCTGCTCCACCAGTGTGAGGCCGTGTTTACGCGAGCGGACGGGCTGGAATTCCATGAGTTTTCTGTACGGTTGATGCCATATCGCCACTACGGTTTTGGACTTTTGACCTGATTGTATATTTTCAATCGTCTGGCCACGGCAGAGAATCGCTGACATTCCCTATACTCACGGCGCAGCCAGCGCCGTGCAGTTTTGTCCCCTGGAGTTCTGTCATGAATGCGCCCGCCGGCCTGCCCGATCTGTCCCACCTTTGGATGCCGTTTACGGCCAACCGCCAGTTCAAGGCCGAGCCCCGCCTGCTGGCCAGCGCCAAAGGCATGTACTACACCGCTGTCGATGGCCGCCAGATTCTGGACGGCACCGCTGGGCTGTGGTGCGTCAATGCCGGTCACGGCCGCGAGGAGATCATCACCGCCATCGCCCGGCAGGCTGGCGAGCTCGACTACGCACCAGGCTTTCAGCTCGGGCACCCGGGCGCCTTCGAGGCGGCCAACGCCGTGGCTCGCTTCATGCCCGAAGGCCTGGACCGGATTTTTTTCACCAACTCCGGATCGGAGTCGATCGACACCGCGCTGAAGATTGCACTGGCCTACCACCGGGCGCGTGGCGAAGGACAGCGCACACGCCTGATTGGCCGCGAGCGCGGCTACCACGGAGTGGGCTTTGGCGGGATTTCGGTCGGTGGCATCGGGAGCAATCGCAAAGCGTTTTCCGGGGCGCTGCTGCCGGCAGTCGATCATCTGCCGCACACGCATAACCTGGAGAAAAACGCCTTCACGCAAGGCCAGCCGGCATGGGGCGCCCATCTGGCCGACGATCTTGAGCGCCTGATCGCCCTGCACGACGCGTCGACCATCGCCTCGGTCGTGGTCGAACCCATGGCCGGATCGACCGGCGTGCTGGTGCCGCCCAAAGGATATCTGCAACGCCTGCGTGAGATTACGGCCCGCCACGGCATTCTGCTGATCTTCGACGAGGTCATCACCGCCTATGGGCGGCTGGGCTCGGCCACCGCAGCGGAGTTCTTTGGCGTGACGCCCGACCTCATCACCATGGCCAAGGGCGTGAGCAATGCCGCGGTGCCCGCCGGTGCAGTCGCCGTCCGCCGGCAGGTGCACGACGCTGTCATCGAAGGTGTGCAAGGCGGCATCGAGTTTTTCCACGGCTACACCTATTCGGCCCACCCGCTGGCCACCGCGGCCATCCTGGCCACGCTGGACATCTACCGGCGCGAAAAGCTCTTCGAGCGTGCGCGTGAGCTCGCGCCTGCCTTCGAGCGCGCTGCCCACCGTCTGCGCGACGCCCATCATGTCATCGACGTGCGCAACATCGGGCTGGTGGCCGGCATCGAGCTGGCGCCTCGCGACGGCGCGGCAGGCGCCCGCGCCGCGCAGGCCTTCCAGAAATGCTTTGATCGCGGCCTGCTGGTCCGTTACACCGGGGATATCCTCGCCATCTCGCCACCGCTCATCATCAACGAAGCGCAGATCGAAGAAATCTTCGATACGATCGGGCAAGTCCTCAAGGAAATCGCCTGAGTCCGCGCGGCTCCAACACGCACACCGTCACCATGAACACGATCACTCACTACATCAACGGCCAGCCATACGCAGGCCGCTCCGGTCGCTACACCGAGGGCTACAACCCGGCCACCGGCGACATCATCAACTCCATTGCACTGGCGTCGGCCGATGATGTGGGCACGGCCGTGGAGGCGGCCAAGGCCGCCTATCCCGCCTGGGCCGAAACGCCCGCGCTCAAACGTGCCCGCATTCTGTTTAACTTCAAGGCACTGCTGGACAAACACCAGGACGAACTGGCCGCGCTCATCACCCGCGAACACGGCAAAGTCTTCTCCGACGCCAAAGGTGAGGTGACTCGCGGCATCGAGGTGGTCGAATTCGCCTGCGGTATCCCGCAGTTGCTCAAAGGGCAGTACAGCGACCAGATCGGTGGCGGCATCGACAACTGGAGCATGCGCCAGCCCCTGGGCGTCGTGGCCGGTATCACGCCCTTCAATTTCCCGATGATGGTGCCTTGCTGGATGTTCCCGGTGGCTCTGGCTTGCGGCAACACCTTTATCCTCAAACCCTCCGAGCGCGACCCTTCGGTACCCTTGCGCCTGGCTGAGCTGCTCAAGGAAGCCGGGCTGCCCGACGGCGTCTTCAACGTGGTGCAGGGTGACAAGATCGCCGTCGATGCACTCATTGCCCATCCCGATGTCGAAGCCCTGTCCTTTGTCGGCTCCACACCCATTGCCGAATACATCTACGCCGAAGGCACTCGGCGCGGCAAACGCGTGCAGGCCTTAGGCGGCGCGAAGAACCATCTGGTGGTCATGCCCGACGCCGATCTGGACCAGGTCACCGACGCCCTCATGGGCGCGGCATACGGCTCGGCCGGCGAACGCTGCATGGCCATATCGGTCGCCGTGGCCGTCGGCGACGTGGCCGACAAGGTCATCGAGCGGCTCAAACCTCGCGTCGCGGCACTCATCGTCAAAGACGGCATGCAGGCCGATGCTGAGATGGGGCCATTGGTCACCGCGCAACACCGTAAGAAAGTGCTGGGCTACATCGAAGACGGCATCGCCGCGGGCGCCACGCTGGTGGCCGATGGCCGCGACCTCAAGGTCACCGGCAACGAGCAGGGATTCTTCCTCGGCGGCACGCTGTTTGACCATGTCACGCCGCAGATGAACGTCTACCGCGAAGAGATATTCGGGCCGGTGTTATGCGTCGTCCGGGTGCCCGACTTTGCGTCTGCGGTCGAACTGATCAACGGACACGAGTTCGGCAATGGCGTGTCGTGCTTCACATCGGATGGCGGCATCGCGCGCGCGTTCGCGCGCCAGATAAAGGTCGGCATGGTGGGCATCAACGTACCCATCCCCGTGCCCATGGCCTGGCACTCCTTCGGTGGCTGGAAACGCTCGCTGTTCGGTGATCATCATGCCTACGGCGAAGAGGGCGTGCGTTTTTACTCGCGCTACAAGAGCGTGATGCAGCGCTGGCCCGACAGCATTGCAAAGGGCGCGGAGTTCACCATGCCCGTGGCGAAGTAAACCGGTTGTCACAGGCGGGCGATGCCCGCCATGCTTTTTTGAGGGGCCCCTGGCCAGAACGCATCTGCCCAGTCAGGCCGGCCGCGTAGCGGTTTCACGAAGGGGTCTGGCAATGCGCATTGGCATAGGCGGTTTTCAACACGAAACCAATACCTTCGCGCCTTCCCTTGCAACCTGGGAGGACTTCGCTGACAAAGGTGGCGGCTGGCCGAAACTGGTCAGCGGCCCTGCCCTGTTCGATGCGGTGGCGGGGGCCAACATACCGATAGCGGGCTTTATCGAAGCCATGGCAGAGCACACCCTGCTGCCCACGACCTGGACGGCCGCCAGTCCCTCCGGGCCCGTCACCCGCGACGCCTACGAGCGAATCTGCGCCCTGCTTCTCGATGGGCTGCGTCAATCCATGCCTTTGGATGGCGTCTACCTGGACCTGCATGGGGCCATGGTCGCCGAGCATCTGGACGACGGCGAAGGCGAGCTTCTGCGTCGCGTGCGCGAATTGATCGGCCCCGATCTGCCGCTGGTGGCCAGCCTCGACCTGCATGCCAACGTCACTCGCGACATGGTGCGCCACGCCGACGGGCTCGTCTGTTACCGCACCTATCCGCATGTGGACATGGCTCAAACCGGTGCGCGCGCAGCCGCTTTGCTGCAAAAACGACTGCAAGGATTACCTCGCCCCTATGTGGCGTGGCGCTGTCTGCCGTATCTGATTTCGCTTTGCTGGCAGTCGACCGACATCGAACCGGCACGCAGTCTGTACCGCCAGCTCGGCGAACTTGAAGGCCGCACAGCCTTTAGCCTGTCGTTTGCCACGGGCTTTCCGGCGGCCGATTTTCCCGGCTGCGCGCCCTCCGTATGGGCGTATGCGCATAGCCAAAGCGATGCCGATGCCTGCGCCGACGAGATGACCCGAGCGGTGTTGAATGCCGAAGCGGATTTTGGCGGACGCCTCTATGACCCTGATGAAGCGGTGCAGGAAGCGATGCGGCGGGCTGCCACGGCCAGCAAGCCGGTGGTGATCGCCGATGTCCAGGACAATCCGGGCGCCGGCGGCAGTTCGGACACCACGGGCCTTCTGCGCGCACTGATCCGTCACCGTGCGCGTCGGGCCGCCATCGGCCTGATCGTCGACCCCCCGGCAGCGCTTGCCGCGCACCGCGCGGGAGAAGGCAAGACGCTGCGAGTTGCACTGGGTGGACACTCGGGTATTCCCGATGACGAACCCCTGACAGCCGACTTCATCGTCGAGAAAATCTCCGACGGCCGCTTCGATACGCACGGCGACTTTTATCGCGGCTTTCATATGGACCTCGGCCCCTGCGCCTGCCTTCGCATTGACGACGTGCGCATTGTGGTGGCGTCGGTCAAGGTGCAGATGGCCGATCAGGAGATGTTTCGCTTTGCTGGCGTCGAACCGCAACGCGCGTCGATTCTGGTACTCAAGAGCACGGCGCATTTTCGCGCCGACTTCACCGCAATTGCGGATCGCATTCTCGTGTGCGCGGCACCCGGCTCGATGCTCATGGATGCGGCCAAACAACCGTAGACACGGCTTCGACACGGCATCAGAATGGCACCTTGCGGTCCGGAATTCACGCATCCCACCGCGTGAAAACCCTCATCGCCGCCACAGGCGGCTCGTTCACAACAAGGGCGGCCACCAGGCGCCTGCTTGCAGAATCAGGGGAATATCCATGCTGAAGTTCGTTCGAGCGGCATTCGTTGCAGGCACAACATTGATGGTGGCGCACGGCGCTTACGCCGACACCACCATCAAGGCAGTCATGCACTCGCCCTTGCGGCTGACCGACCCGCATGCCACCACGGCGTACATCACGACCTGGCATGGCTACATGATCTACGACACGCTGCTGGCCACCGATGCGGACAACAAGATCCAACCGCAGATGCTCGAACAATGGGAAGTCTCGCCCGACGGCAAGACCTACACCATGACCCTGCGCGACGGCCTCAAATGGCACGACGGCACGCCGGTCACCTCGGACGATTGTGTGGCATCGATCAAACGCTGGGCTGCCGGCGATGGCATGGGCCGCACCCTGCTCAAGTTCACGGACAAGATCGAAAAGGTGGATGACAAGCGGTTTCGTGTCGTCATGAAGGAACCCACCGATCTGGTGCTGCGCGCGCTGTCCAAGCCCACAGGCACGGCCGCGTTCATGATGCCCAAACGCGTCGCTGAACTGCCCATCGGGCAACCCATTACCGACATGACGGGTTCGGGTCCGTTCAAGGTGGCGGAATTCAAACCCGGCGTCAAAACCGTGTACGTCAAGAACGCCGACTATGTGCCTCGCAAAGAGCCGGCCAGCGGCCTGGCCGGAGGCAAAGTCGTCAATGTGGACCGGGTCGAATGGGAGGTCATGCCCGACGCGCTGACCGCAGCGAATTCGCTGCTGAGCTGTGAGATCGACTTCGTGGAGCAGTTCCCTTATGACCTGCTGCCCATGGTTGAAGGCCACCAGGAGCTCAAGGAGGAGACCCTGAGCCCGGTGGGCTACTTCAACATGTACCGCTTCAACTTCAAGCACCCGCCCTTTGACAACAAGAAGATCCGACAGGCCGCCATGTACGCCATCGGCCAGGAAGACGTCATGCGGGCCCTGGTGGGCAATCCCAAGTACTGGCAGACCTGCGCCTCCCTGTGGGGTTGCGGCACGCCGCTGCAAAGCGATATTGGCAAGGAAATGACCGTGCCTTCCGATATCAGCAAGGCCAAGACCCTGCTCAAAGAGGCAGGCTACGACAATACGCCCATCCTGATCATGCATGCCACCGACGTCGGCACGCTCAGTGCCCAGCCTGTCGTCATGGCGCAGGCGCTGCGCAAGGCGGGTTTTAACGTCAACCTTCAGGCCATGGACTGGCAGAGTGTGGCCACGCGCCGCGCGTCCAAGGCCGCGCCGGCCGAGGGTGGCTGGAGCATTCTTAACACCAACTGGTACGCCACCGACATCATGGATCCGGTGCGCTCGGCGCCTGCGGCGGCCAATGGCGACAATGCATGGTTTGGATGGCCCGATCTGCCGCAGATCGAAGAACTGCGCACCAAGTTCGCGCTCAGCTCCGATCCGGAGCAACAGAAGAAGATCGCCGACGAAACGCAGAGGATAGGCGTCGAGGAGGGACTTTATGTGCCTCTGGGTCAGATGTCCGTGCCGACGGTGTACTCCACCAAGCTCAGCGGCCTGGTGCACGCGCCGGCCTTCGCGTTCTGGAACGTCAAGAAAGCCCCCTGATTCCGGCTCGATCCGGCCTATGTGCGGCGATACGCGGGCAGGCCGGCCGACACGGCAGCTCAACCATGGGGAAAAAATATGCTGGGTTTTGTCTTGCGCCGGCTGCTGGCCACCATTGCGGTCCTCATCATGGTGGCGGTAGTCGTCTTTTCCATCTTGCGCTTTAGCCCGGGCGACCCGGCCATCATCATGGCTGGCGATGGCGCCACACCAGAGCGCATCGAGCAGATCCGGCAGACCATGGGCCTGGATCAGCCGCTGCTCAAACAGTTCTTCATCTGGGGCGGCAATCTCCTGCAGGGTGACATGGGCACATCGCTGATGTCAGGTGTCCCTGTAAGGGAACTCATCGGCCAGCGTCTGGAGCCGTCGCTCAGCCTGGCGGTGATCACGCTCATCTTTACCCTAATCATTGCCATCCCGCTGGGCGTGCTGGCCGCATGGCGGCGCGGCAAACTGCTAGACCGTGCCGTGATGGGATTTTCCGTGCTGGGGTTCTCGGTGCCGGTATTCGTGACCGGTTATCTGCTCATCTGGGCCTTCGCCATCAAGCTGGGCTGGTTCAACGTGCAGGGATACACGCCTCTGGCGCAAGGATTTGGCCCTACCTGCACCGTCTGATTCTGCCATCACTGGCCTTGTCGACCGTCTACATCGCCCTTATCGCACGGATCACCCGTACCAGCGTGATCGAGGTCATGGGTGAGGACTATATCCGTACCGCGCGTGCCAAGGGTCTCGGAGAGACGGCGGTGCTGCTGGGTCACGCGTTACGCAACGCCGCCGTACCCATCGCCACGGTGGTCGGCGTGGGTGTGGCCATGCTGATCAGTGGCGTGGTCGTCACCGAGTCTGTGTTCAATATCCCCTGCCTCGGCCGCCTGGTGGTCGAAGCGGTACTGGCGCGCGACTACCCGGTCATTCAGGGACTGACGCTGTTCTTCGCCTTCGTTTATGTATTCATCAATCTGCTTGTCGACTTCGCCTACACGGTGTTCGACCCGCGCATCCGGTACTGAACATGCAGACAGACGCCTTGAACGACACCGCTCTGCCAGGCAGTGGCAGCCCCAACGCAGGTGCCTGGCAACGCCTGCGCATGGAGCTGCGCAGCTGGCCGGTGCTGATCTCTCTGGTCATCCTCTTGCTGGTGGTCGTCGCTGCCGTGTTTGCGCCGTGGATGGGCACCGTTGATCCCACCGCCATCCATCCCGCAGCGCGCCTGAAGCCACCCTTCGGAGAATATCTCTTCGGCACCGACGCTTTCGGCCGCGATGTCTGGTCGCGCGTGGTGTATGGCGCACGTATCTCGCTGGTCGCGGGCCTGGGCGCGGCCCTGATCAGCGTGGGCCTGGGCCTGGTGATAGGCGTGCTGGCGGGATGGTTTCGCAGCCTTGACGGCATCATCATGCGTACCATGGATGCCATAATGGCCATCCCCGGCATTCTGCTGGCCATCGCACTGGTCTCAGTCAGTGGCGCCAGCCTGACCACGGTACTGGTGGCGATCACCATCCCTGAGATACCCCGTGTGGTCCGTCTGGTGCGAGGCCAGATTCTGAGCGTGCGGGAGGAGCCTTATGTCGAAGCCGCGCTGGCGCTGGGCACTCCTTTGCCCTCGCTGCTGTGGCGTCATATGGTCCCCAGCACCATCGCGCCGCTGACCGTGCAAGGCACCTACGTTTTCGCCTCGGCCATGCTCACGGAAGCCATTCTGAGTTTTCTGGGCGCGGGCATACCGCCCGAGATCCCGTCCTGGGGGAACATCATGTCCGAAGGCCGCATGTACTTCCGCATGCTGCCGGGCTTGATTCTTTTCCCAGGCCTTTTCCTGTCGCTGACCGTGCTGTCGGTCAATATGCTGGGCGATGCGCTGCGCGACGCGCTGGACCCCAAGATGGTCCGTCGGAGCTGATCATGCAGACGCCTCTGAGCGATGTTGTCCTTTCCATCCAGAACCTCACGGTCCATGTCCACGGCTCCCGCCATCGGGTGGTCAACGACTTAGGCCTGCAGGTGCGCGCAGGCCAAACGGTGTGCGTGGTCGGGGAGTCGGGCTCGGGCAAGTCCGTGACCTCGCTTGCCACGATGGGACTGCTGCCGCCGGGCATGCTCAACGTGCAAAGCGGCTCCATCCTGGTGGACGGCGAGGACGTATTGCGGGCCACGCCACACCGTCTGCGTCAAATGCGCGCCACACACATGGCCATGGTGTTCCAGGAGCCTATGACCGCGCTCAACCCGGTACATACGGTAGGCCGTCAGGTCGATGAGGTACTGCGGCTGCACCGCAAGAAACTGTCGGCAAGGCAGCGCCGCGAGCACGTGCTGGAGATGTTCCGCTCGGTTCACCTTCCCGATGTCGAACGGGTCTATGACTCCTACCCCCATCAGTTATCGGGAGGCCAACGCCAGCGCATCGTCATCGCCATGGCGCTTATTCTCGAGCCTCGCCTTCTGATTGCCGACGAACCGACCACCGCGCTGGACGTCACCACCCAGAAGCAAATCCTCGCACTGATCAAAGAACTGCAGGACAAGCATGGCACGGCCGTGCTTTTCATCACCCATGACTTTGGTGTCGTTGCCGAGATCGCCGATCACATCGTCGTGATGAACCGGGGCGATCTGATCGAGTCCGGCACGCGCGACGATATCCTGGCGCGCCCGCGACAGGCGTACACAAGACGCCTCGTATCTTCCGTACCGAGCCTGGTGCCCCCGGAACGCCCGACCCCCGACGGACAGACGGTGCTGCACGTGCAAAAGCTCGGTCGTACCCATGTCGGCAAGCGTGGGCTGTTGGGCACGCCGGGGCGCAGCGTCGTGGCGGCTGCCGATGTCCATCTCACGCTGCGTCGCGGAGAGATCCTCGGCATCGTCGGCGAGTCCGGATCGGGGAAATCCACCGTGGCGCGGTGCATCATGCGCCTGATAGAGCCAACCGAAGGCTCTCTCTGCCTGGGAGGCAAGGATGTCGCGCGTGTGCAGGGCTCGGCGCTGCGGCCCCTGCGCCGGCGCATCCAGATCGTCTTCCAGGATCCCTACCGCTCGCTCAACCCCCGGCGACCGGTGGGCGAATCCATCATTGAGGGGCTGCTTAACTTCGGCACGCCTCGTGCCCAGGCCCAGGCCCGCGCCGCCGACATGCTGCGCGTGGTGGGGTTGAGCCCGGACGTCATGCAGCGCTACCCCCACCAGTTCTCCGGCGGGCAACGGCAACGCATCTGTATCGCGCGTGCACTGGTCATGGAACCGGAGGTTTTGGTCGCCGATGAGGCGGTATCTGCACTGGACGTCTCGGTGCAGGCACAAGTACTGGAACTTCTCGAGGATGTGCGTCGGCGCACAGGCGTCGGCGTGCTCTTCATCACGCACGACCTGCGCGTGGCGGCCCAGATCTGCGACACCATCATGGTGATGCAACGCGGCCAGGTGGTGGAAACCGGCAGCGCCACCACCGTATTGACCCGGCCTCAACACGCCTACACCCGCACGCTGATCGACGCCGCACCAGGACGCGATTGGGATTTCCGCAATTTCCGCCCTTTGCAGACGGCCGCCTGAGCCGCCACACCGTATGGCCGGACCACAGGCCGGCCCCCATCTGAAGGAGCAGTACATGCGTTGGCTGTTGGCAATGATCAAGCACGAGACCAATACATTCTCTCCCGTGCCCACGCCGCTTGCGCGTTTTTTTCGCGGCAACCCGGAAATCCTGTGGGGCGAGCGCGCCATCCGCGCGTACGAGAACACCGATAGCGGCCTGGGGGGTATATCGAAGTGGCGCGGCGAGAAGGCACACAGATCGTGGTGCCGGTTGCCGCCGAGTCCTGGCCGAGCTCGCCCACGGATGCCACCACCTACGAGACCCTGTGCAACCTCATCCTGGACGAGGTACGCAAAGGGGGCTATGACGCGATCTTGCTGGATCTGCACGGCGCCATGGTCGCCAAGGGCATGGAAGACGCCGAGGGAGCCTTGCTGCACCGGCTGCGTGAAATCGATCCCGCCACGCCGATCGGCGTGACGCTGGACATGCACGCGAACATCTACGACGACATCGTGCGCAATGCCAACGTCGTCACCGGTTTCCACACCTATCCCCACGTCGATATCCGCGAAAGCGGCGTGCGCGCCGCCAACATCATCGCTCGCACGCTAAAGGGTGAAGTCAAGCCCGTCATGCGGTGGGGCAACGTTCCCATGCTGCCACACATCATGTGCCAGGGCACGCACGCCGATCCGAACAAGTCGCTGCAGGCCCGCTGTATCGAACTCGAGCAAGGCGCCGTGCTGGCCGCGTCGGTCTTTGTTGGCTTCCCTCATGCCGACATCAACCAGGCTGGTCTGTCCGCCGTGGTGTGCACGGACGACAATGCCCCCGCGGCCACCCGCTACTGCGATGAGTTGCTCGACGCGGCCTGGCAGCGCCGCGAACAGTGGGTATTCCACCCGCAGCCTCTGGAGCCGACTGTCGCTCATGCCAAGACGTTGACCGAAGGACCGGTCGTTCTGCTGGATCACTTCGACAACACCGGCTCGGGCGGCACCATGGACACGACAGCCATGCTGGCCGAGATCCTGCGGCAGGAACTGGAGAATTTGGCGTTCTACGCCATTTGCGATCCGCAGGCCGCCGAGGAAGCGGCCGCCGCCGGCGTGGGCAGGACCATCACCGTCGAGCTGGGCGGCAAAGTGCCCATGCCGGCCCTCAAGGTTCAAAGCGCACCACTTACGGTGACCGCACGCGTCAAATTGGTCTTCGACGGGGTTTACCTGAACCGCGGGCCCATGTACCGAAGCGTACGCAACGATACCGGGTTCACCGTGGTGCTGGATACCGGCAAGGTGGAAATCGTCGTCGTGTCGCGCCACCAGGAGCCATTCGACATCAACTGCCTGCTGTCGGCGGGAATCGATCCTCTGCAAAAACGCTATGTGGTGCTGAAGTCGCGCGTGCACTGGCGCGCAGGGTTCTCCGAGATGGCCACCGACATCATTGAATGCACCGGTGTTGGCGTCACCACTTCGGATTACAGCCAGATCGAATTCAAGCACGTCAGGCGCCCCATCTATCCCCTCGACGCGATGTAAGCCGCATACCCCCGCGCTATACTTTCTCGGGTTTACCCTTGCCGCAGCGCGGCAAGGGGCCGGCGCGGCAGGCGTCAACAACACTAACGAGGAAGAATATGAAAAAAGGCATAGCGATAGGCGCTGGCGTGATCGTAGTGGTGGTGGGAGCCTGGCTGGGGGGCACCTGGTATACCGGCGAACGCCTGGCCGACGAAAGCCAGGCACGGCTCGATGAAGTCAATGCCTATCTGGCCGCGACCTACCCGGGCACCGGCCTGAAGGTCGAGCAGCTTGCCTTTACCCGCGGGTTTTTCTCCACCGAGGCACGCTACGGCCTGGTGGCCGCCGCTCTGCCCGGCAGCCCACTCAAACCCGGCGAACGACTGGAATTCGACGCCCGCATCGATCATGGTCCGTTGCCGGCAGGCGCGTTGGCCGAGGGGCACCTGATGCCCTCCATGGCTTTCGTGCACACTGCCATGGCCGACACGGAGGCCGCCCGCCCCTTCTTTACCGTCGCCAAGGACAAGAACCCTCTGGTCACGGATGTCGTACTGAACTACGGCGGCAGCGCCTCGGTAAAGGCCGAAGCCGCTGCGCTGCAGTGGAGCAATCCCCAGGTGGATTTCGGTGGCGCCCGTTTTGACGGCGACATCGGCAAACACCTCGGCAGCATCAAAGGCCACATCCAGGCGGAACCCACCGCGATTTTTCTGCCGCGCGACCAACAGCAGCCGGCCACGCAGATCATGTTAGGCCACAGCCGTATGGATATCGACGGCAAGACCGGCAAGTATGGCTACCAGATCGGCACCAGCAGCGTGCATATCGATCGCGTCGAGCTGCGCTCCCAGAGCGAGGCAGGCTCCTGGCTAAGCGAGAACGTCGACTACAAAGGCGTGCTCAAGGAAGACGACCGGTTCCTGAATGGCCAAGTGGATTTTTCCGCCGAGAAACTCATCTTCAATGGCGCGGCCCTCGGCAGCCAGCAGCTCACCATGACGTTCTCGCGGGTGGATGGCGAAAAGCTCAAAGCCGTCAACGAGGTCTATCTGCGCCTGGCCAACGAGGCCGCCGAGCAGGGCCGCGCGCGCGGTGAGTTCAACAGCGAGCAGGCCCAACAGCTCGCCCTGGCCGCCGGCCCCCTGCTGGCCGATAACCCAACGCTGACGCTTGAACCCTTTTCCTGGAAGAACGACAAAGGCGAAAGCCGCCTGAATCTGGCCGTTACGCTGGCCCAACCCGCCGACCCGCAGGCTCAGGGCAGCGAATTCATGCGCGAGCTCATCAAAAAGCTCGACGCCCGCCTGGTGCTGAACAAGCCAATGATGACGGCAGTGGGCACCGCCGTGCTTAAGCTGCAAGGCAAAAGCGACGAAGAAGCGGCCAGGCAGGCGGCACGCCAGGTCAACAACATTGCGGGTATGGCGCTGATGCTCAACCTGGGCAAGCCCGAGGGCGAGGACATCGTGAGCACCTTGCAGTACGGCGATGGCAAGCTCAACCTGAATGGCCGTGAAATGCCCACCGATGCCGTGCTCGGCGCCCTGCCTCACTGAACCGCCTGTGCCCGACGCCGCGCGGACGCCGTCCGGCGGCATCGGCCTGGCGCGCCGTACCTTGCAATTAGAAATGGCTGGTAACCGGGCACGCTACTGCCGCCGCGCGGCCCTGGCTATACTCGCCGCGGGTCGCGCCCGGGCCACCTGCTCGCGCGCCGCGTCATTACTCAGGAACACAGAAAATGAAGAAAAGCGTTGCGATCACCTCCGGCGTGATCATCGTGGGAGTGGGAGTCTGGCTCGGCGCCACGTGGTATACGGGCAAGCGCATTGAGGAGCAGACGCAGCAGTATCTGGTCCAGGCCAATGACAAACTGGCCGCTGCCGTGCCGGGGGTAGGCATCCGCATTGAGCAAGATCACTATGCGCGCGGCTTCTTCAGCAGCCACGCGCAATACACGATCACGTTCACGACCGAGAAAACCGAAGAGGACAACAAACCGCTGATCGTGGCCGTAACCAGCGAGATCGAACATGGCCCCTTCCCGGCCGGCGCCCTCGCGCGCGGCAAATGGCTGCCCCAGTTGGCGTTCATCCACTCCGAGCTGGCCAATAACGAGGTGGTCAAACCCTTCTTTGATATGGCGCAGGGCAAGCCGCCGCTGTGGAGCGACTCGGTGCTCAGCTACAACGGCCAGGCTGACGGCACAGGCGGCATCGCTGCCTTGAGCTTCAAGGACGACAAGGGCACTTTCCGTTTCAGTGGCGCCACGGTGCATTCGCTCTACGACAACCGCGACCAGAGCATCAAGGGCCGCATCGAATCCGACGACCTGTTGCTCGACGTCATCGAAGACGGCGAGCCGCTGCACGCACATGTCAGCGGCATGGGTATGGACATCGATAGCCGCATGGGCAAGTTCGGCCTATCCATCGGCACGTCGGCTCTGCTGATCAAATCACTGGAAATCGGTTCTGCCGGCCTGGACTCCCCCGTGGCGATCAACGATCTGGGCTACGCGCTGGATGTCAGCGAAGACGACGCCTACGTAGCCGGCAAGGCGGTCTACAAGATCGGCAAGATCAGCGTGGCCAAAGAGGACTTCGGAGGCGGAGAACTGGCGCTGTCGGTCGCCCACCTGGACGGCCCGACCATGAAGATCTTCTCGGATACCTACAAACAGATGGCGCGGGGCCTGATGGCCGGCCGTGGTACCGACGAAGGCCTGCGCGACGAGCAGATCGGCTCGCTCATCGAAAACGGCGGCAAACTGCTCGCCGCCAAGCCCAGTCTCGCTGTCGATCAATTCGTCTGGCGCAATGCCGCTGGTGAAAGCCGTTTCAGCCTGAAGCTGGATCTGACCAAACCGCAGAGTGACGCCGGCACCGGCGAGGACTTCATTCAAAGCGGTGCGGAATTCCTGCAAAAAGCCATCAAACGCATTGATGCGAGCCTGCAGATCTCCAAGCCCATGGCTGTCGCCCTGGGGGCACAGATTCTGCAATTGCGCGGCGCCGATGCGGCCGAAGCCCGGAATGAGGCAGAAGAAAACATCCAGGCTGTCGCGGGCATGGCCGAGATGATGAACCTGGGCCGCAATGACGGCGACAATATCGTCAGCACGTTCAGCTATGCCGATGGCCGCGGTGAACTCAATGGCAAGGAGGTTCCCGTCAAAGAGTGGCTGGCCGAGCTTGCCAACGCCGGCGGGGCCGCCATGGACGAGGACGAGTCGGAATCCCCCATCGTTGACGAACTCGACGCCGAGACGGTCGCCGACATCATCGATGCGGCCGGCTACGAGTACGGCTATGACGAGGGCAAGAAGGTCTTCACCGTACTGGCCGAAGAGCTGTCACCGACGGACATCACCGTGGCGCTGCTCTGCGAGCCCGACTGCGACAAGCTCCGGATGACGGCCGTCTACGGCGACCAGACGCCTCCCACGGCTGCCGTGATCAAACACTGGAATGCCGAGTACGCCGAGTTCGGCCAGGCCTCGTTGAACAAACAGGGCAAGGCGGTGTTGCAGTATGACGTCGACGTCTCCGAAGGCCTGTCGCTGGACATGATCCAGATGTTCCTGGAGGGCTTCCTGGCGGTGGCCGACGATTTCCCTGAGCCGCCCGACGAACACTGACTCCAGTAGCCGCGCGCCTTCGGGCGCGTTTTTTTGGTGCTGCCGCGCATGAAAAAGGCCCCTGCTCTTGCGAGCAGGGGCCTGGCTCAGACCGTCGGGCGTAAACGGATCAGAGATACGCTTCGATCGGCAGGCAGGCGCATACCAGGTTGCGATCACCGTAGGCGTTATCCACGCGCGCGACGGGCGGCCAATACTTTGCCTCACGCAGCGTCGCGACCGGATAGGCCGCCTGCTGGCGCGGATAGTCGTGATGCCATTCATCGGCCAGCAGCATCTGTGCCGTATGCGGGGCGTTCTTCAGGACGTTGTCCTCGCGGTCCCGCTCACCACGCTCGATCTGGGCGATCTCGGTGCGGATGGCGACCATGGCGTCGATAAAACGCTCCAGCTCGGCCAGGCCTTCGGATTCCGTCGGCTCCACCATCAGGGTACCGGCCACCGGGAAACTCATGGTCGGTGCGTGGAAGCCATAGTCCATCAACCGCTTGGCAATGTCCTCGGCGCTCACGCCACTGCTGTCCTTGAGCGGGCGAACGTCCAGGATGCACTCGTGCGCCACCCGGCCGTGCCGGCCGGCATAAAGCACCGGATAGTGCTCACGCAAGCGTGTCGCAACATAGTTGGCGTTGAGGATGGCCACTTCAGTTGCACGGCGCAGGCTTTCGGCGCCCATGAGGGCGATATAGACGTATGGAATGGCCAGAATGCCGGCCGAGCCATAAGGCGCCGCCGACACCGGGCCCACCTTGGCCTGGGCATCCAGCTTGCCCTGTTCGTTGAGCACACCGGGCAGATACGGCGCCAGATGCGCGCGCACGGCTACCGGCCCGACACCCGGGCCGCCGCCGCCGTGCGGAATGCAGAACGTCTTGTGCAGGTTCAGGTGCGAGACGTCGGAGCCGAACTTGCCCGGCTTGGCCACGCCCACCATGGCATTCATGTTGGCGCCATCGAGATAGACCTGACCGCCTGCGGCGTGCACCAATTCGCAAATCTCGGTGACGGCCTCCTCGAACACGCCGTGCGTGGACGGATAGGTGATCATGAGCGCGGCCAGGCGATCCCCGACCTGTTCGATCTTGGCGCGCAAGTCGCCCAGGTCGACGTTGCCCTGCGCGTCCGAAGCCACAACGACGACATCCATGCCGGCCAATTGGGCCGAGGCAGGATTGGTGCCATGAGCCGAGGACGGGATCAGGCAGACATTGCGCTGATGCTCGCCGCGTGCCTGATGATAGCCACGGATGGCCAGCAGACCCGCGTACTCGCCCTGAGCGCCAGAGTTCGGCTGCAAACTGATGTTGTCATAGCCGGTAATCTCGCACAGCGCCGCCGACAGGCGGTCGATGAGCTCGAGGTAGCCCACGGTCTGTGCAGCCGGGGCAAACGGATGGATCAACGCAAACTCGGGCCAGGTGATGGGGATCATCTCGGCGGTGGCGTTGAGCTTCATGGTGCAAGAGCCCAGCGGGATCATGCTGCGATCCAGCGCCAGATCCTTGTCCGCCAGCTTGCGCAGATAACGCAACATGTCGGTTTCAGACTGCACGCTGGAGAAGATCGGATGTGACAGTATGGGCGTGGTGCGCACGGTCCCAGGCGGCAATCCGGCGCCGGCTTGCGCCGTCAGCGCTTGCACATCGATCTGGCCGGCGGGCTTACCCAAGGCAGCGGCAAACACATTGACCAGCGCTTGCACATCCTCGGGCGTCACCGTTTCGTCCAGCGACACCGCCACGCGCGCCTCATCGACACGGCGCAGATTGATCTGGGCGTCCTCGGCAGCCGCCACGATGGCCGTTGCCGCAGCACCGGCGTCGATCAACAGCGTGTCGAAATAGCTTTCGTTTTCGACCGTCAGTCCCAAGGCCTGAAGTTGCGCGCGCAACACACCGGTAAAGCTATGCACACGGGTGGCAATGCGGCGGATCCCAGCCGGACCGTGCCAGACGGCGTACAACCCGGCCATCACAGCCAGGAGCACTTGAGCCGTGCAGATATTGGAGGTGGCCTTCTCGCGGCGGATATGCTGCTCGCGCGTCTGCAAGGCCAGGCGCAGTGCCGGGTTGCCCTGGGCATCCTTGGAGACTCCGACCAGACGACCGGCCATGTTGCGCTTGAAGGCGTCGCGGCAGGCCATGAAGCCGGCATGCGGGCCGCCGAATCCAAACGGCACGCCAAAACGTTGCGCGGTGCCGATGGCGATGTCGGCGCCCCACTCGCCCGGAGGTGTGAGCAATGCCAGCGCCAGCAGATCGGTCGCGCAGGCCACCACGGTGCCCTGGGCATGGGCGGCCTCGGCAAGCGATGCGTAATTGACCACACCGCCCAGACTGTGC
This sequence comes from Bordetella holmesii, assembly GCF_020735985.1. NCBI lineage: Bacteria > Pseudomonadati > Pseudomonadota > Betaproteobacteria > Burkholderiales > Alcaligenaceae > Bordetella > Bordetella holmesii. The sequence continues at coordinate 608,921 of NZ_CP085973.1, read as the reverse complement.
GGATACTGCAGCAGAACGCCAAAACACTCCGGCAGGCCGTCTGCCTCATCGCCGATCAGGATGTCGATCCCCAGACCTTCGGCGCGCGTGCGCACGACCTCGATGGTCTGCGGATGGCAGTGCTGCGAAATGAAAAAGACCTGGCTCTTGGATTTGGCGCCTCGGCGGGCCAGCGTCATGGCTTCGGCAGCCGCCGTACCTTCATCCAATAGCGACGCGTTGGAGATGTCCAGACCCGTCAGGTCGGCCACCATGGTCTGGTAATTAAGCAATGCCTCCAGCCGGCCTTGCGAAATCTCGGGCTGATAGGGGGTGTATGCGGTGTACCAGGCGGGATTCTCCAGCACATTGCGCAGTACCACGTTGGGCGTGTGCGTGCCGTAATAGCCCTGCCCGATGTAGTTGCGGAACACCTTGTTGCGTGCGGCCACCTGTTTGAGTTCGGCCAGCACATCGGGCTCGCTGCGCGAGGACGGCAGCGCCAGCGGTGCCTGATTGCGGATGCGAGGCGGAACGACTTCCTCGATGAGGGCATCGAGGCTGGAGCAGCCGACGACGGCCAGCATTTTTGCCTGGTCGGCATCGGACGGCCCGATGTGGCGGGGGATGAAGTCGGAGTGGGTGTCTAAGGCGCGCGACATGGTGTTCTCGAAAATTCGGGGGAGGCGCGGGCCGCGGCCCGCGCGGCCGGTCAGCCGTTGGCGACGGCCTCGTAGCCGGCCGCATCCAGCAACTTGCCGGCGTCGGCGGCATTGGCCGGCTTGATCTTGAAAATCCAGGCCGTGAAGGCCGATTCATTGATCAGGTTCGGGTTGGCTTCGAGTTCGTCATTGAAAGCAACGATCTCGCCGTCGACCGGGGCGTAAATGTCGGAGGCCGCTTTGACGGACTCGACCACACCAACCGTTTCGCCGGCTTTGAGCGTGGCACCGACGTTGACGTCGCCCACGAAAACCAGGTCACCCAGTTGATCCTGGGCGTTATCGGTGATGCCGACGACAAAGACGTCGCCTTCAGCCTTGACCCACTCGTGGGAGGAAGTGTATTTGCGATCGGTAGGCAGACTCATGGGAGCTTCTGGAGAAATCGGGGTGAATGGGGTATGGAAAAGATGTGCGCGCCTTGCGCGCGGGATGGCCGCGCGCAAGGCTGCAGTTTACGAGTGTTCGACGGCTTTGCCGTTACGTACGAAAGGCAGTTTGACCACGGTGGCGGGCACCCATTTGCCGCGGATGTCCACCTCGACCGCATCGCCCGGCTTGACGGCCTGGGGCAGGCGGGCAAAGGCGATCGACACGCCCAGGGTCGGCGACATGGTGCCACTGGTGATCTCGCCCAGCCCCTGCGGCGTGCGCACCGGCATATGCGCCCGCATTACGCCGCGCTCGCCGAGCTTCAGGCCCAGAAAGGCGCAGGGCGTGGCAAATTGCTCCAACGCATCGCGGCCGATGAAGCGGCGCGACGTGTCCTTGAGCGACACCGTCCAGGTCAAGCCGGCCTGGTTGGGATGGATGAGTTCATCCATATCCTGTCCGTACAGATTCATGCCGGCCTCAAGGCGCAGCGTATCGCGCGCGCCCAGGCCGCAGGGACGCACCCCCTGAGCGGTGAGGTCTTGCCACAACGCCACCGCGGCGCTGGCCGGCAGTACGATTTCAAAGCCGTCCTCACCGGTATAGCCGGTCCGCGCCACCAACGTGTCTTCGGGCAGACGCGCGGCGCAAAAAGGCGTCAGACCTTCCGTCTGGGCCTGCCAGCCCGGGCGTGCCGCCCAGACCTTGGCGCGCGCGTTGGGGCCTTGCACCGCGATCATGGCCAGATCGCGGCGCGGGGTGATGCGGACGGTAAAGTTGCCGACCGCGGCCACGCGTGCCATCCAGGCGATGTCTTTTTCTGCCGTGCCGGCATTGACCACCACGCGCCAGCTGTCCGGCGCGAAGAAATAAATGATCAGATCGTCGATCACACCGCCTTGCGGGTTGAGCATGCACGAGTACAACGCCTTGCCCGGGGTGGTCAGGCGTGCGACATCGTTGGCCACCAGGTGGCGCAGAAAAGCCGTGGCATCCGCACCGGCGACATCGACGTTGAGCATGTGCGAGACGTCGAACATGCCGGCATCCTGGCGCACCGCGTGATGCTCCTCGAGCTGCGAGCCATAGGCCAGCGGCATTTCCCAGCCGCCGAAATCGACCATGCGGGCGCCAGCGGCCAGATGGGTTTCGGCCAGGGGAGTACGTTTCAAAGAGGCGGACATGCGGGGGCGCTCCAATGGCATAAAGAATGCCGGCCCCAGGGATGCGGAAAACGCCCGGTAGCCGGTCGGGTTTCCGCCCCTCTGTCCTTTTGCCTGAGAGTTGCCCCGCGCAGCATGGCGGGTTTGCACCTTCGGCGCCTGGGCTGACCGCCAGGCGGCGCCAGGTCTCTCCAGAGTGCTGTTACATCCAACCGCCAGGCGGCCGGACGTGCAATGCGCGGTATGGGTTACCTGAGCGATTCCGGGCGAATTGCGCCTTCGGCGGCGGGCTCGACGGCCCGCTCTCTCCCGCGACATGCATGACAGCGTGCGAAGCATACAACGAAAGCGCGGGGCGACAAAACCCGGGATCTCCCCGGCGCGGCGCCAGGCGGTTCACCACCCGGCCAGACACGCGGCGCCCTGCCCACCGGCAGGTGGCAGGTGGGATCAAAGCGCGCGGCCACACGCCACGGCGGAGGCCCAGGCCCACTGGAAGTTATATCCGCCCAACCAGCCCGTCACGTCGACCGTCTCGCCAATGAAATACAGGCCCGGCACCTCCCGCGCCTGCATGGATCGCTGATCCAGCGCGCGGGTATCGACGCCGCCGCGCATGACTTCGGCCTTTTTGTAGCCGGCGGTTCCTGTAGGCGCGAGCGGCCAATGGTGAATCCGGGAGGCCAGATCCAGCAACTTGCGGTCGGGCACATCGGCCAGGCGCGCCTGCGCCAGGCCGGGGTCGTCGGATTGGGCCAGCCACGCATCGGCCAGGCGTTTGGGCCACAGACCCGCCAGCACGGTATGCATCTGCTGGCGCGCACCGGATTTGGCCTGCCGCAATTCGCCGGCAAGGTCCCTCCCTGGCGCCAGGTCGATGTCGATGATCGTCCCGGGTTTCCAGTAACTGGAAATCTGCAAGATGGCCGGCCCCGACAGGCCGCGATGGGTAAAGAGCAGATCCTCCAGGAACTCGCCGCGCGCCTTGCCTTGCCCGGTGCCGAGACTGACCTCCAGCGCCACGCCCGAGAGTTCGGCAAAGGGCTGCCACTGCTTCGCATCGAAGGTCAACGGCACCAGCGCCGGCCGGGGCTCGACCACTTTGAGCCCGAACTGGCGCGCCACTTTCAATCCGAAATTCGTCGCGCCCAACTGCGGGATGGCCATGCCGCCGGAGGCAACGACCAACCGCGCCGCGCGCAACGCGCCGGCATCGGTGGCCAGCGCCCAGCCCTGGCCGTCGCGGGTGATCGCCTGCACCGCGCACGGCATGCGCCAGGCGACCCGGCCGCGATCGCACTCGCGGCGCAGCATCTCGATGATGTCCTCGCTGCTGTGGTCACAGAACAGCTGACCACGATGCTTCTCGTGCCAGGCAATGCCGTGCTCACGGATGAGTCCGAGAAAATCCTGCGGCGTATGGCCCGCCAGCGCCGAACGGCAAAAGTGCGGATTTTCGGACAGGAACTGGGCCGCGGTGGCGCCCAGATTGGTGAAGTTGCAGCGCCCGCCGCCGGAGATGCGGATCTTCTCGGCCAGGCGACTGGCGTGGTCGATCAGCACGACCGACAATCCGCGCTGACCGGCAACGGCCGCGCACATCATGCCGGCCGCCCCGGCGCCTATTATCGCAACGTCAAACATGCAGGCGGACGACCTCAGGCAGCGTCGCTCTCTTTGAGGCAATCCACGTAATAGCGTTTGGCGCCATCCGGACCGACGTCCTGGGCCAGACCGTGGATATAGGTTTCGAAACCCGGGAAGCGCTCATTGAACTCACGCGCGAACTGCAGGTATTGCACAATCGTGCGATTGAACCGTTCGCCCGGAATCAGCAGCGGGATGCCCGGCGGATACGGCGTGAGCAGCACGCCGGTGACCCGGCCTTCGAGCTGATCGATCTCGACACGCTCGACCTGGCGATGCGCCATGCGCGCAAAGGCATCCGAGGGCTTGAGCGCCGGGACCATATCGCTCAGGTACATCTCAGTGGTCAGACGCGCCACATCGCGCGCACGATAGGCCTCATGGATGACCTGGCACAGATCGCGCAGGCCCAGGCGTTCGTACTGCCGGTGTTCACGGCAGAAATCCGGCAGGATGCGCCACAAGGGCTGGTTGCGGTCGTAGTCGTCCTTGAACTGCTGCAAGGCGGTCAGCAGCGTGTTCCAACGACCCTTGGTGATGCCGATGGTAAAGAGGATGAAGAAGGAATACAGACCCGTCTTCTCGACCACCACACCGTGCTCGGTCAAGTACTTGGACACCAGCGCGGCCGGTATACCGGTCTCGCCGAAGCTGCCTGACATGTCCAGCCCCGGCGTGATGATGGTGGCCTTGATCGGATCGAGCATGTTGAAGTCTTCGGCCAAATCGCCAAAGCCATGCCAGTGATCGTTGGCTTCCAGAATCCACTCGTTGCGATTGCCGATGCCTTCGGATACCAGGCGATTCGGGCCCCAGACCTTGAACCACCAATCGTTCTTGCCGTACTCGGATTCGACCTTGCGCATGGCACGGCGAAAGTCCAGCGCCTCGCGGATGCTTTCTTCGACCAGCGCCGTGCCCCCCGGGGGCTCCATCATGGCCGCGGCCACGTCACACGACGCAATGATGGCGTACTGCGGCGACGTCGAGGTATGCATCAGATACGCTTCGTTAAACACATTCCGGTCCAGTTTGCGCGACTCCGACTCCTGCACGATGATCTGCGAGGCCTGCGAAATGCCGGCCAACAGCTTGTGCGTGGAGTGGGTGGCAAAGACCATCGCGTCCTGGTTGCGCGGACGATCCTGGCCAATGGCGTGCATATCCTGGTAGCACTCGTGGAAGGCCGCATGCGGCAGCCAGGCTTCGTCAAAATGCAACGTGTCCACGTAGCTGCCCAGCTTTTCCTTGATCATCTCGACGTTGTAGATCACGCCGTCATACGTGCTCTGCGTGAGCGTCAGGATGCGCGGATTCTTGTTGACGGCCTCGCGCGCAAAGGGATTGGCCTCGATCTTCTTGCGGATGTTCTCGGGGTCGAACTCAGCCAGCGGAATCGGCCCGATGATGCCCAGGTGATTGCGCGTGGGGCGCAGAAACACCGGGATCGCGCCCGTCATGGTGATCGCGTGCAGGATGGACTTGTGACAATTGCGGTCCACCACGACGACGTCGCCGGCGGCCACGTTGGCGTGCCAGACGATCTTGTTGGACGTCGAGGTGCCGTTGGTCACGAAAAAGCAATGGTCGGCATGGAAGATGCGCGCCGCATTGACTTCCGACTCGGCCACCGGGCCGGTGTGGTCCAGCAACTGGCCCAGTTCGTCCACGGCGTTGCAGACGTCGGCGCGCAGCATGTTTTCGCCGAAAAACTGGTGGAACATCTGCCCCACCGGACTTTTCAGAAAGGCCACGCCGCCGGAGTGACCCGGGCAGTGCCATGAGTACGAGCCATCCTGCGCGTACTTGACCAGCTCGCGAAAAAACGGCGGCGGCAGGCTGTCCACATAGCTGCGCGCTTCGCGGATGATGTGGCGCGCCACGAACTCGGGCGTGTCCTCGAACATGTGAATGAAACCATGCAGCTCGCGCAGGATGTCATTCGGGATGTGCTCGGACGTCCGAGTCTCGCCGTACAGATAAATAGGGATGTCGGCGTTGCGAAACCGCAGCTCACCGATGAAGGTGCGCAGATTCTTGATCGCGCTAGCCACATCCTCGGGAGAATCCACATCGAACTCTTCATCGTCGATCGACAGAATGAAAGCGCTCGCGCGGCTTTGCTGCTGAGCAAAGGAGCTCAGGTCGCAATAACTGGTCACGCCGATGACTTCCACGCCCTCGGCCTCGATGGCCGACGCCAGGGCACGTACCCCCAACCCCGAGGCGTTCTCGGAGCGGTAGTCTTCGTCGATGATGAATATGGGGAAGCGAAATTTCATGCGGGCGCTCCTGGGGCGGGCAAGGCAAAACGGACGCGAGTGTACTTCGGGACACCCGCCTGAAATAGTCAGACGGGCGCGAGGCCGGCGATTCGGGAGGGATTGTAGGACGGATTCCTAGCAGCACGGATGACAGATCCGAAATTGCATGGCCCTCGCCGCCGAACTGGAGCCCCACAGGGGGCCCGTGTCGGCCGACATGCGAGGTCCGCGTCAACGCAGGGTCGCCGGAGCAGCCGCTGACACAGCAGCCTCGTAGCGGCGGTAAAACGCCAACAGCGGCTCGTCCTCCTTGCCGCTTAACGTTCGCTCAACGCGCGAAATGCCACATAGGCAGACGTCAAAGTCGGGCTGGCCCGTAACCAGCACGACGAGGTCGTCGTTGTCGCAGACCTCATACTGCCCGCCGTGGCTGCGCCGGGCAACTTCGTACAGATAGGCCGCCATGCCCACGCGCTGCATGGGCGTGAGGCTGAATTCACCGGCGCGCACCTGAGCGGCAACACTGTCGAGCAGCGCAACGCTGGCCGGCAGGTAATCGAAACGGGAGGCATCCGGCAGCGCTGCCAGAAAATCGGCGGCGGCGGCGTTGACGCGCTCGCCGAACTCGGCTTGAACTTCCGGATTAGGTTCGGGCGCTTGCTTCTTGAAGAAACCAAACATCGGGCGACTCCTGCATTCGGGTATCTTCCATTATAGGAAGCCGCAGGGCGGCGCAGCGCTGCCCTCTCGCAAAGGATGATCGATGCAAACGTTCACGATACGCCAGCTCACGCCGCAGGATGCTTCAGAATTCAAGTCGCTGCGACTGGCCGCCCTATGCGAGGCGCCCGAGGCGTTTGAATCAAGTTACGAAGAAGAGCAGCTTGTCACGGTGCCCGACTGGGCGCGCAAGCTCGAGCCCAGCGCCGCGCGGACCGTCTTTGGCGCCTGGGACGGCAGCCGGCTGGTGGGCTGTGCGGGGTTGATGCGCATGGGCACGCTGAAACAAATGCACAAGGCCGTGATATGGGGCATATACGTTGCGCCCGCGCAACGCAACCATGGGCTGGGACGCCGTCTGCTGGGCGCCGCGCTGCAGCAGGCGGCCGGCTGGACGGATGTCCGTCAAGTGTTGCTGACGGTAGCCCAGGGCAATCCGGCTGCGCTGCGGCTGTACGAATCCCTGGGTTTTACCGCCTACGGATGCGAACCGGCCGCGCTGCGGGTAGGCGGCCGCTATCTCGATGAGACGCTGATGATCAAGCGCTTGTGATCAGGTCCGCGGCAGGGTGACGCCGCGCTGGCCCTGATACTTGCCGCCCCGGTCACGATAAGAGGTTTCGCAGACCTCGTCGCTTTCCAGAAAGAGCATCTGGGCGCACCCCTCGCCGGCATAGATCTTGGCAGGCAGCGGCGTGGTGTTGGAAAACTCCAGCGTCACGTGTCCTTCCCATTCCGGCTCCAGAGGGGTGACATTGACGATGATGCCGCAACGCGCGTAGGTGCTCTTGCCCAGGCAGATGGTCAGGATGCTGCGCGGGATACGGAAATACTCCACCGTGCGCGCCAGGGCGAACGAGTTGGGCGGGATGATGCACACATCGCCCTTGAAGTCCACGAAGGAGCCCTCGTCGAAATTCTTGGGATCGACGATGGTGGAATTGATGTTGGTGAAGATCTTGAACTCGTCGGCGCAACGCACGTCGTAGCCGTAGCTGCTCGTGCCATAGCTGACGATGCGGCCGCCGTTCGCGGTGCGCACCTGGCCAGCCTCGAACGGTTCTATCATGCCGCCCTCGGCCGCGCGGCGGATCCAGCGGTCGCTTTTGATGCTCATGAACGGGTACCCCTATGCAATGAGCGGTATTTTATCGCGTCGCCGCCAGGACCTGGGAGCAGGCCCTGGCTTACTCACCCACCACCCACCGGTAGATGAGTTCGATGCCGTTGACCGAGCCGCCCTTCAGATCCAAAGACAGTCCTTGCGCCAACCGGTAACTCGCTCGGCCCACGGTCTCGCTGCCGGCCATGGCCTGCTCCACGCTCAACGTGATGCCGTTGGCGAAATTCTTGCTCGCCACCAGGAATTGCGTGGCCAGGTCCGCATCGGCGTCGCGGTTGACGGAGCTGGCCACCGTGCGATCCGGCAGCAGGCTGCCCGAGCTGCCGATGGCGCCGGTGCGCATGCTGACGTCGTCCAGACCGAACTGCTTATACAAAGGCTCACCGCCCCCCAGCAAGGCCGTGCCGATAGACAACAGCAGCGCGGTATCGCCGCCGCCGGCATCAGGACCACGCCCGAGCACCAACCAGGAAAGCTTTTCGACGTCACTGACGTCCGGATAAGAGACCAGATCGATGCGCGGCCGCTGGGCGGTACCGGTGACCCGCACGCCCGCCTCTACCGCCTCGCCCGTGCGCAAGGCCACGATGTCCAGGATGGGGTTGTCCAGCCGGCCCTGGAAGGTCAGCGTCCCCCGCCGCAGGCGCAACCTCTGCCCGTACGCCTCGATGCCACCGGCGCGCGTGTGCAACGCCCCCAGGCCGGTGAGGCGGCCGCCCTGCATGAGGATCTGCATATTGCCGACCAGCCCCGCTTCCAGCCCCATACCGGTGATGTAAAACCGCGGCCCCATATCGACCTTCAGGTCCATCTGCACCTGGATGGGCGTGCCGGCCTTCTGGTCCTGGCCGGGACGGACCACGCGCACGTCATCGTCCAGGGAGGGTACCCCCTGAAGAATTTCCAGGCTGACCCAGCCCGCATCTGCCGTAATGTCGCCGTCGATGGTAATGCGCGGCAGGGCGATATCGATGTCCACCCGCCCGCTGACCATGGCGTAGCGATCCGAACGCTGCAACGCGGGGAAGCGATACAACGTGACGCCGATACGCCCTGCCATACTGGTCAGGTTCCACTCGCCCTTGGCCTCGGCATATCCGCCTTTGGCTTGGGGGTTGGTGGTGATCCACTCCTTGGTCCGCCACTCGTCGGGCATCACGCGCAGCACGGCAGGAAAACGCAGCGAATCCAACACCAGGCGATCGCCCACCAAGCGGGCACGCAACGTGCCATCGACCAGGCGCACGCCGTCGTCAATGCGCACCACCCGCAGCTTGTCGCCGTCGATCGTGCCGTTGGCATTCCAGCCGCCGGCCAGGCTGCCGTCGACGCGAGCCTGGGCCCGCAATGCGCCGCCAACCTCCAGCGTATCGCCCACGAACAGGCTTAACCAGGTCAGGTCGGCGATATCGGCGCTCAGATCGGCGCGGATGGGCTGTCGAGGCTCCAGCGCCAAGCCCTTGAGCTGGGTCGTGGCGGTGGCCGTCAGATGGCCCATTTTTTCGGTGTTCAGGTCCAGCGTCGCATCGATCCGGCTGGCATCCCCCTGAGCCGCCGTAGCGGTGACATCGAGCTGCAGCGTCTTCAAGCCCAACGGCACGGGAGGGTCGCCCGGGATGCGCAGATCGCCGCTGCGCCGCGCCAGTCGGGCCCGCCCCGACAGCGCCCCGGCATATTTCAGATCCCAGGAAAAATCCAGCGCGATCCGCCGCTGCTCATCGGAAATCACGGCGTTGACCCGGTTGGCCTGGGCGTTTTTGTTCTCCTGACCCAAGGCGGTCATGAGCTGGCGCAGCATGGTGGCGCGTAGCTCGAAATTGTCGGCTCGTCCTGCTGTCTCCCAGCGACCTGCCCCCCCGCGCGAGCCCGCGTGCGACAGCGACAGGCGCTGCTTGTCCGGAAAGGTGGCCTGCAGGTCGGCTGCCCCGACCTGCCATTGCCATGCCGGGGCAGCGGCTTCAGGCTGATATGCCAGTGAGAGCATGCCGGGCACGGCCAGCGTAAAGCCCGCCGTCTGCGCCGACAGACCAGAGATCCGGCCGCGCCAGCCGGCCAGCCCATCCTGTTCAGCCCAGCCGCCCTCGAACTCCAGCTTGGCCTGAACCGGTGCGTCGCCCAGCCGGCGTGGCTGCGGTTTGGGCGGCGTGTAGCGCGCGTCCACCTTCCCTTTATGGCGGCTTAATTCGCCATCCACGTCGGCCTTGAGTACCACACCGCCTCCTGGCAGATCTGGCCAGAAGGCGGCCAGATCAGGCGCCTGGACGTCGAGCGACAGCGTGGCGCGGACGTCCTGCAAGGCGCCGTGCGCATGCAGGCGGTTTTTACCCAGCGTGAGATCCATCTCCAGTTGGGGCACGCTCAACCCCGGCGGCAGGCCCGGCGCGAAAACGGCCGAGCCCTCCTGGCTGCGCACCTGCGCCGCCAGCGTCCCAGCCAAGGGCTGTTTGTTCCAGCGGCTATCGGGCGCGATCCGCAGTTGCAGATCGGCCGAGCGCAAGTCGCTCAGATCCTGCACCTGAACCTGAATATCGGCCTGCGCGCTCAACACGGCCGCAGGAAGCCAGTCTCCCAGCAGCCGCTTGAGATCCAGCCGGTCGGAGACCACATGCGCCTGGATGTGATCGGGCGCGCCTGGCTCGCTGGCCGACTCCCAATCCAGCACCGCGCGCAGGCCCGAACCATCGTCACGTTTGAGCTCCAGCCGCGCATCGCGCAGCGGAAAGCTCGCCATGGGTTCAAGCGCTGCCTGCGCGTCGATCACCAGGCCCGCGCCGCTGCCTTGCAACGTCACCGCCAATTGTTCCAGCGTACCTTCTGCCTGTAGCGACAGCGAGATCGGGCAAAGCTGCCGCACCGCCTCCCGCCAGCGCTCGCGCCGCAAGTCGGCCTCGAGCGCATCGAGCTCCTTGCCCCCCAGCGCGCTGGCCGCCCCCTGTACCACCTCGGGACGGGTGACCAGGTAAGCCCCTTGCTGAGCTGCGCGCGCGGCGTCGTCCTGCGTCTTCTGGCTGGCTTTCAGGTCGCCAATTTCCATGCAGAACGTGGCGTCCGGGCGAGCGGCGGCAATGCGCGCCTCCAGGCGCGCGGCCAACGGCCAGGGCGCGGCCAGTTTCTGCACATCGAGCAAACCCGTGAGCCGCACCCGGCCCTCGGGGTGATCCACCCGTAAACTTTGAATATCCAGCCGCGCGGCCGCTTCACGCTGCACATGCAGCGCCAAGGCGATATCGTGCAGGCTGACTGGCAGGGGCTGGCCTGCGCGGGTCAGCGCGAACTCGCCCACGGCCAGCCGGTCGACGTCGATGGACACGGGCAGGGATAGCGCGTCGGGCATGCCGCCCGAAGCAGCCTGGGTGCTGCTCTGCGGGGCGGTTGGCGGCAAACCGACAGCCAGACGGTCCGCGGTCAACGCCCGCACATAAGCGCGGCGGTGACCCAGTTCGCTCCAATCGATATCGAGCCAGAGATTGCTGGCCTCGATACGGGTGTCAGCCACCGTCACGTCGAGCCGGCCCACGCGCAGGCCCTTGAGCACCGACCCCTCGATGTGCTGGACCTCGCCACCGGCCATCTGCACGGCGGCGTTCAGCAACACGCGGCTGCCGGTCTGCGACGCCACCAGCCAGAATACGAAAGAGGCCACGACAGCGGCCAGAATGGCCAGGCCCGGCAACCACCAGATAAGCAGATGCCGCAAAACGGCGCGCAGCTTCGTCAAAACGCGATCCCCAGCGAAAAATGCAGGCGCAGGTCATGTTCGCGCTGCCCGTAGGCCACGTCCAGAAACAAGGGGCCCGCCGGTGTGCGCACGCGCGCTCCCACCCCATAGCCGACCGCGATGTCCATGCCGCCGAACGACTCTGCCGCATCGCCGGCATCGACGAAAAAGCCCACGCCCCAGCGCTCATTGAAATAATGGTCGTACTCCACGCTGGCCACGGCCAACGTGGGTGCGCCGACCGTGGCGTCATCCTGTTTGAGGCCGATGCTCTGGTAACGATATCCACGAATGGAGCGCGCCCCCCCAGTGCGGAAACCGAAGTCATCCGGCACCCGGGTCTTGGCGTTGGACCAGACCCGGCCCACCTCGCCACGCAGGGTCAGCACGTCACGCTCGCCGACAGGCCACCACTTCTGGCCTCGCAGGCGCAATCGCAGAAACGGGTCGCCACTATCGAGCACCGTGCCGACGCCGCCACCCACGGCGACCAGATTCCCTTCGCGCGGGTCGTATTTGCTGTCAACGTCACGCCGCAACCAGTCGGCCGTCACGGTGGCGGTGGGCAGGTCATACGTGTCGCCCCCGTCGATCTGCACATGATCGTGCGCCAGCAGGGCCCCCCAACGGGTCTCGTACTCGACGCGGCTGTCGCCGGCGCCTTTGCGCTCCTGAGTGCGCGTAAAGCCTAGCGCGTAACGCGTGACTTCCAGACCCTGGATGTCCGATCGCTGCGCCAACACCCCGACGGCGTCGCGCCGGCCCCGGCTGTCGGGCGGCAGGTTGAAATCCAGAAACGCGCGCTGGCGCAAACGGTCGACGCCGAAGCCGGTCTCCATCGTCACCGGCTGCCCGAAGACGACGTTCTGCCGATAGAGCGTCTCGAAGCGCGCGCCGGCCGTATCGTCGAACCCCACCGCCACGGCGGCGCGTTTGGCCGGTGCCTCGACCACGCGAACGTCCACGGGCAGTGTCACCTCGCCATCCGGGTCGTAGACCGCCGCAGGCGCGGCGCCGGGCGCGCCCGAGACCTTGGCATCACCCGAGGGCTGGACGGCGGCCAGGCCGCTCGAGCCCGGCGCGCGCGCCTTGACGTCACCATCAGGCGTGTTGCCGACCGGCGCATCGGAAAGCTGGCCGCCCGAGCGGCGCAGCGACACGAACGCCCCCCGGAAAAACGCCGTCGACTGCAATTCCTGCTGCCAGTCGTCGAGCTGGTCCTGGTTGTATGGCTCGCCCTCGCTATAACGGACATACCGCGTGATGAGGCTTTCCGGCACCCGCTTCAGGCCCTGGGTCTGCAACTGGCCCAGCCGTACCAGCGGGCCGCTATCGATCGTCACCGACAGCGCCACTTCGGCCGTATCCGCCTGGACTTCCGCCTGCGATTCGGTCATCGTGGCCAGCAGGAAATCCCGCGAAGACACGCTATCGAGCAGATGCGCCTTGGCTTTGTTCCAGTCCCCATTGATGAAGGGTTGGCCGGGCTTCAGACTCCAGGCCTGGCGCCATTGCTCGACGCGCGCGGCGTACTCGGGTCGCAGCACCCTGCCCGTGAAATTCAGGTCGACCGAGCGGATGACCGCGCGCGGGCCGGCCTGGATGGAGATATCCCAGGTGTCGCCGCCCACATCGGTGCCCGGCGCCAACGTGACCTGGGCCGTGAAATAGCCTTGCGTGGCCAGTGCCGCGACAGTCGCGTCGCGCGCGCGGCGCCGCAGGCGGGTGATTTCGCCGCCATCCTGATCTTCTGCCAGACGAGCGATGGCATCGACAGCCTCGGTGATCACCGTCAGCGCCTGCGGCGTGACACCGCCCGGATCGATGATGATCTCCGGACGGCTGGCATATGCCTGCACAGACCACGCCAGGACTGCCAGGGCAAGGGCGGCGCGATACTTCTGCATGCCTTAAGAAGGCCGCTGCGGCTGGACCACGACGCCGGGCATCTTGCCCGCCATATCCTTGGGCAAGGCGGCCACCTGGGCGGCCACCTTGCGGGCGATCGCGCGATACAGGCCGGCCGCCTCGCCTTGCGGGTCGGCCACGACGGTGGGCGTGCCCGAGTCGGTCTGTTCACGGATGGCCAGCGTCAGGGGCAGGCTACCCAGCCAGGGCACCTCGTACTGCGCCGCCATACGCTGCCCGCCGCCTTCGCCAAAAATAGGCTCGGCATGGCCACATTGCGTGCAGATGTGGATCGCCATGTTCTCGACCACCCCCAGGATCGGCACCTCGACCTTCTGGAACATGCGCAAACCCTTGCGCGCATCCAGCAGAGCGACGTCCTGCGGTGTCGTGACGATGACCGCCCCGACCACCGGCACTTTCTGCGCCAGGGTCAGCGCGACGTCGCCGGTGCCCGGCGGCATGTCGACGATGAGATAGTCCAGGTCGCGCCAATTGGTCTGGCGCAGCAACTGCTCCAGCGCCTGCGTGACCATTGGCCCGCGCCAGATGGCCGGCGAGTCGGCGTCGATCAGAAAACCGATGGAATTGGCCTGGATGCCATGGCCGACGAGCGGCTCCATGGATTTGTTGTCCAGACTTTCAGGCCGCCCCGAAATGCCCAGCATGGTGGGGATGCTGGGGCCGTAAATGTCGGCATCGAGCACGCCGACGCTGGCGCCTTCGGCAGCCAGCGACAGGGCCAGGTTCACCGACGTGGTGCTTTTGCCCACGCCGCCTTTGCCCGACGCCACGGCAATGATGTTGCGCACGTTGGGCAGGGGCTTGAGCCCGCGCTGCACCGCGTGCGGCTGCACACGCACCGCCACGGCGATCTCGGCCTGGGTCACACCCGCGCCAGCCAGCGCCGAACGGGCCAGTTCTGCCAATTGCGCCTGTGCTTCACGCCCCGGATAGCCTTGCTCGATCAGGACGCGGACCAGACCGCCTTCGATCTGAATATCACGATCTTTTACAGAAGATCCCAGGGGCAGGCCGGTGTTGGGGTCGGAAACAGTGCGCAGGACGCCGCGGATTTGGTCTATCGTTATACTCATGTCACTATGATTTCAGAGGCGCTGCGGGAAATACGTCAGCCGTTACCCACAAGGATAGCGGATGCGGCGGAACCTTTTGCCCTGTTTTTACATCCTAATTTCATGACCAACGCTCTCATCCGCTTTCTTCGCGCCATTCCCGTCATCGTGCTGGGCTTGATCGGCATGCTGATGGCGCTGGTCTTCATGGCCTCCACGGCGATCGCCCTGGGCATTCTGTACATGGTGGCCAAGGTGCGCGGCAAACCTTTCGGGGTGCGCGCCTACTGGAGCCAGCGCCAGGCCGGCCGACCCTTTCAGGCCCAGCCGCCCTTTGCCGCGGCACCGGCTCGCGGCGGCGACGTCATCGACGTCGAGGCCCGCGAGATCCGTTAACCACCGCCTCGGCCCAGGTCCGCCGCGCAGGCGCTGCCCGGCGCCGCGCCTGCGCCTGGCGCGTACCGTTTACTATGTCCCTTTTGGCGGCAGACCCTTGCCGGTCTGGCCGCCCGCCCGCGCCTGCGGCGCCTGGCTCTAAAATAGCCAGCTTCTGCCCTGCAGACCAACCGCCCTCATCCCACCGTCAAATCCGTCATGTCACGCACGCTATTTGTCACTACTGCACTTCCCTACGCCAACGGTTCCTTTCACATCGGCCACATCATGGAGTACATCCAGGCCGACATCTGGGTCCGTTCGATGCGTATGGCGGGCAATACCGTGCATTTCGTGGGTGCTGACGATGCGCACGGCGCGCCCATCATGCTCAAGGCCGAGAAAGAAGGCATCAGCCCTCAGCAACTCGTCGCCCGCTACGCCGCCGAGCGGCCCCGCTACCTGGACGGCTTCCATGTGCGCTTTGACCATTGGCACACGACCGACTCGGCCGAAAACGTCGCCCTCTCGCATGAGATCTATGGCGCGCTCAAGGCCGCCGGCTTGATCGAGACGCGCTCGATCGAACAGTTTTTCGATCCGGTCAAGGGCATGTTCCTGGCGGACCGCTACATCAAGGGCGAATGCCCGCGCTGCCATGCCAAGGATCAGTACGGCGACTCCTGCGAGGTCTGCGGCGCGGTCTACGCTCCGACCGAACTGATTCAGCCCTACTCTGCCCTGACCGGTGCCACGCCGGTACTCAAGACCTCGGATCACTTCTTTTTCAAGCTGTCCGACCCGCGCTGCGTGGAGTTTCTGCAGCAGTGGACCACGGGCAGCAACCGCAACGGCACCAAGCACCTGCAAAGCGAAGTCCAGGCCAAGACGCGCGAATGGCTGGGCACCGACGATGGCCAGGCCAAGCTGGGCGATTGGGACATCTCGCGCGATGCCCCCTATTTCGGCATCGAGATCCCCGACGCGCCAGGCAAGTATTTCTATGTGTGGCTGGACGCGCCGGTGGGCTACCTCGCCTCGCTGAAATCGTATTGCACCAAGACGGGTCTGGACTTCGATGCGCTGCTCGACCCGGCCGGGCCGACCGAGCAAGTGCACTTCATCGGCAAGGACATCATTTACTTCCATGCGCTGTTCTGGCCCGCCATGCTGAAGTTCGCCGGCCGCAAGACGCCCGACGCGCTGAATGTGCATGGTTTCATCACCGTAAGCGGTGAAAAAATGTCCAAAAGCCGTGGCACGGGTATTTCGCCGCTGCGCTACCTGGAAGTGGGCATGGATGCCGAATGGCTGCGCTATTACATGGCCGCCAAGCTCAACGCCCGCGTCGAGGACATGGACTTCAATCCGGAAGACTTCATCGCCCGCGTCAACAGCGACCTGGTCGGTAAATACGTCAACATTGCCAGCCGCGCAGCCAATTTCATCACACGCCATTTCGACGGCAAGCTTGCCTACGTGGGCGATACCGCGGCGCTGTCGGCCGAATTTGCGCAGCAGGCCGAGTCCATCCGCGCTGCGCTGGAAGGCCGCGAGTACAACCGCGCGATCCGCGAAATCATGGCCTATGCCGACGGCATCAACCAGGCCTTCGACGCCGCCCAGCCCTGGGTTCTGGCCAAGAATTACGCCGACGCCGATGCATCGCGCCGCGCTCAGTTGCAGGATGTGTGTTCGCGCGCGTTGGCCGGTTTCAAGGCCTTGTCGGTCATGCTGGCGCCGGTGCTGCCGGCATTGGCCGCACGGGTGGCGCGCGAGCTGTTTGGCGCACCACGCGACTTCGTGTGGACCGACGCGGCCGAACTGCCCTCGCAGGTCGCGCCTTTTAAGCACTTGATGCAACGCGTCGATCCAAAGATGCTCGATGCGCTATTCGAAGCGCCTGCCGCACCACCCGAACCGGCCGCCACGCCGGGAGGCGAAGCGCTAGCCGAAACCATTTCCATCGACGACTTCGCCAAGGTCGATCTGCGCATCGCCAAGATCATCAACTGCGAAGAAGTCGAAGGCTCGACCAAGCTGCTGCGCCTGACACTGGATGCCGGCGAGGGGCGTCACCGCAACGTGTTCTCGGGGATCAAGTCCGCCTACACGCCGGCAGACCTCATTGGCAAACTGACGGTGCTGGTGGCCAATCTGGCCCCGCGCAAGATGAAGTTCGGCGTCTCGGAGGGCATGGTGCTGGCCGCCAGCCATGCCGACGAGAAGGTCGATGCCGGCATTTATGTGCTGGAGCCCTGGCCCGGTGCGCAACCGGGCATGCGCATCCACTGATGCCGACAAGCGCCGTAGCTCGCGGCGCTTTTTTTCAGGCCAGCGGCTTGAGCGCCGGATCCAGCGCTACCCGCTCATCGAAGACGAAGCAGGCCCGTCATAACCGGGCCCCCCGGTTTCTTCAAAGTACTTCAGGATGCCGCCTTCGAGCTGATAGACATGCTCGATGCCGATCTCGCCCATGAAGATGGCGGCCTTCTCGCAGCGGATGCCACCGGTACAGAAACTGACGACGGTCTTGCCTTCTAACTCGGCACGATGCTCACGCACCGCATCAGGAAACTGCGTGAAGCGCTCGATACGCCAGTCAATGGCGTTGCGAAACGTGCCGACATCGACCTCGAACGCATTACGGGTGTCGAGCATGACGACTTCGCGGCCGGCATCGTCACGCCCCTGTTCCAGCCAGCGCGCCAGCGTTGGCGCATCCACGC
Source organism: Bordetella holmesii (assembly GCF_020735985.1). Taxonomy (NCBI): domain Bacteria; kingdom Pseudomonadati; phylum Pseudomonadota; class Betaproteobacteria; order Burkholderiales; family Alcaligenaceae; genus Bordetella; species Bordetella holmesii. Next base: position 591,125 of record NZ_CP085973.1, on the reverse strand, counting down.
TGGGCGCGCGGCCGGCCTCGGGCCGGATGGTCGGGTGATCCATACGGATGATCTCGCGCTTGAGCTTGACCAGCATGCGGCCAAACGGCACGGTCTGCGAGAGGCTGAACTTGACTTCAAGGTCGGCAAAGCGCGCATCCTGGCGCAGACTGTCCAGAAAGCTGTCGATCGCCGCCTGCGTGCCGGCCAGGAAAAGATTAATGCCTTCCGGCGCCAACAGAATCGTGCCCTTGAGGGCCAGAGCCTGCGTCTGCGCCAGCAGCGACTCACGCAACTCGGCGGCGTCAGTCAGGCTGACGAATTTATAGGCGGCAATATCAACGATGGACATGGTTACAGCAGAAGGGACGCGGACGATCGGAAGGCAACGGTGATTAACGGCGGGCAAAGTCCAGCACATCCCCTGTCGACAGGGTCAGGCTCATGCGCGCGGGGTTGCCCACATTGTCGAACTGCGTTTTTGTGACGCGCGTCAGGCCAGCCAGATACTCCTGTTCCAGTTCCATATTGGCTGCCGGGCAAGCCATGCGGGTCGACACCGGAGTGTCTTGCAGCAACAGCGAACCGTTGGCGACGACGTATTGCGCAGAGTAGTTGTTGCAACCGCAAAAACCCGTCGCCTGCCCTCTGTCGGCCTGGCGGGTAAACGTCAGCGTGATGGGGCGCTCGTTGCTGTGCGCGTGCGGAACCGGGCGCAAGGCGCCGCCAGGCAGGGTCCAGCGCGCCAGCTCCCAGGTGGTCTGCGCCAGGACATCGGATTGCTGCCCGGGCTGCTGACCCACGATAGGCGGCGCGACGGGGCGCGACGCGCAGGCGGCAAGACTGAGAGCGAGCATCAACGGCCCCAGCGGGCGCAAGGAAACGGGCATGACTGCCTCCAACGAGTGCTGACCGGAAAAACCGGCTAAAGCGCTATTTTAGGCCTGCCCAGCCTCGTCTGCCTCAGGGCGTCGGAGGATCTTTACGCCGCGTGAAATCGAGCACATCGCCCGATGCCACATTGAACGTCAGATGCCGCGGCGCCCCGCTGGCGTCCAGCGTAAACGACCGGATATCGGCCAAGGCGCGCAGGTAGTCGGCCTCGAGCTGGGCCCGGCGCGGGTCGGGGCAGGCCATGCGCGTGGAGGCCGGCGCGGTGATGGTCAGTTTGCCGGCTTCCAGCTTGTACGTCGCGCTGTAGCGATTGCACCCTGCAAACCCTTGCGCCACGTAACGTTTGCCATCGGCCAGGAAGGTCAGCGAGATGGGTTCGCCGTTGTCACCGTGCGCAAGGTTACGCGGGTTGCCCAGGGCATCGACCCAACTGGTGAGCTCCCAGCGGGTTTGCGCCAGCGAATCCGCGCTGGTCGTGGCATTGGCTGCGGCGGCCCCTTCCGGGCGCGCCTGACCCGTGTGCGTGGCGCAACCCGCCGCCGCCACCAGCACCCCCGCGCACACCATGGCTCGAGGGATGGAAATCACAGACATCGCACGTTCTCCGTCAAAGGCTCATCGGTCTACTGTAACCGGCAGGCCGCATTCCGGCCACCGTCCGTAGCGGAGCCAATTTCTCTCAGGCGAGATACATTCAGAAAATAATGTATCTAGATTAAACACAAACCAGGATAAATCGAGACAAACAGCGCTCAAAACGGTGCGGAAATCCGGTTTCACTTCCATGAGGAAACTTATATTCACAAATAAACACATTTATGTTTAAATTGGAAGCAGGCATCCCTGGCCGATGAGGCCTGCCCCCGCTCCCACTGCGGAGCCGGATCCGCCAACGGCGTGAGACACGCCGCGAGCCGCCGCCCCAGCACTCGGAAAAACGAATGAACAGAACGCTGGATGTCATCTTTCTGATCAAAGACGATGCCACGCACGAAGAACAACTGGACAGCCTGAGCCGCCTCGGCTTCCGCGTGCGCGTCTGTCATGATCTGGCCGGGCTTTATGAGCATTACGGCAGACAGCCCTGTCCTTTGGTGGCGTTGTGCGCACCCCTGGCCGATCTGCACATTGCGGCCGTGCGCCTGCGTGCCACGGATCGGTCCGTCGGCATCATCGCCCTGGCCCGCTTTGCCGACAGCGAAGCCCGGGTACGCACCCTGCTGTGCGGGGCCGACGCCTGTTTAGACCGCGACGCCAGCGGACTGGAACTGGCCGCTGTTCTGCAGTCTTTATTGCGCCGTATCGCGGGCCTGGCCGCTTTGCCCATGCCGCTCGAAGAGCGTGCCGAAACCGCCGTCGACGCCGAGCCCGAGGTAGCCTCCTTGGCGGGCTGGCCTGGCACGGTGGCCAAGTGGCGGCTGGCCAATCAAGGCTGGACACTGGTGAATCCCGCCGGCCGTGGCATCGGCCTGACCACGGGCGAACGCGCCTTCATGACGCGGCTGATGACGGCTCCGGAACGCAAGCTCAGCCGCGATGCCCTGCAGCCGGAAGATGTGGGCGCCGAGTCGCCTACGCAACGCAGCCGTTTTGTAGACGTGATGGTCAGTCGCCTGCGCCGCAAGGCGGCGCTGCAACAGATGGCGCTGCCCATCCGGGCCGTCCACGGCTGGGGCTATATGTTCGCCGGCGAGGTCGACGCGACAGCGGCGGATCCGAACTGAACTCGCCCTCACCGCACTAGGTGTTGGTCTGATTCCGATCCGCCGTAATTACTATAGTAACAATCAAAACAGGCGGATTTCGGGCATGTCTGATGAAGCAGCCTCGGCATACTGAGGGCTCTTTAGCAAGACGCGTACAGCCATGAAAGACCGCAATTCTTCAACCGGGATTGAGTGTGTAAAGGCCGCGACGGCCACGTTGATGGTGGCCGGCATGATGACCACACCACCGGCCTATGCCGTAGATGGCACGATTACCATTTCGGGCGAGATCACCGATCAGACGTGCAAGATCAACGGCAACCAGCCGCCTTACAACCTGGTGGTCACCTTGCCCAAGATCGGCACCAAGGCCATCCCCAACGTCAACGACACCGCCGGCGCCACCCCCTTCGAAATCAAGCTCAGCGAATGCCCTGATTCGCTCAACACCAAGGCAATCAAGGCCTATTTCGAGCCCGGCCTGACCACCGACTATGGCACCGGCAACCTGAAGGCCTACTCGACGACGGCCGCCGCCACCGTCCAATCGTCGATCCCCTCCGCACCCGGCACCATCTTCAAGAGCGTGCAGATCCAGTTGGCCAATCCCAATGGCGCGACGCTCAAGGTGGGTGTGGACACGACCGCGCAAGCCGCGCAAAGCACCACGGTGACCAACAAGGCCGCCACGCTGCGCTATCTGGCGCGCTACATCAGGACCAGCTCGGAGGCCATCACCGCAGGCAAGCTTGTCAGTTATGTGCAGTACTCCATCGTCTACCCCTGAGGCCGGATCAGCGTCGATTTGCCGAACAGGCTCTCGACCAATTCGGCGGCGACGATGGCCGTTTTATTGCGCACATCCAGCGCGGGGTTGAGTTCGACAATGTCCAGCGATGCCATGCGCCCGGTATCGGCGATCATCTCCATGCATAGCTGGGCCTCACGATAGGTCGCGCCGCCAGGCACCGTGGTGCCGACACCCGGCGCGACGTCCGGATCCAGAAAATCCACGTCGAAACTAACATGCAAATGCATGTCGTCATCCAGGCCTGCCAGCGCCGCCTGCATGGTGGCGCGCATCCCTGCCTCGTCGATATGACGCATGTCATAAACCTGCAGCCCCGCCTGCCGGACCAGGCAGCGCTCGCCCTCGTCCACGCTGCGTATTCCTACCTGCCTGATCCAGGCGGGTTGCAGAGCAGGGCTGGCGCCAGACAACTGGGTCAGGGGCCGGGGGCCGGCCCCGCACAGACAGGCCACGGGCATGCCGTGCAGGTTGCCCGTCGGTGTCAGAACCTGGGTGTTGAAATCAGTGTGCGCATCGAGCCAGAGCACGCGCAGGCCTTGCCCGGCGGTGCGGCAGTGGCGCGCCACGGCGCTGATCGAGCCAATCGCCAGACAATGGTCCCCGCCCAGCATGACCGGAACGTGCCCGCACTGCAGCGCGTCATAGACGGCGTCATGCACGAGCCGGTTCCAGGCGATGACTTCGTCCACGTGACGCAGGCCCTCTACGGGCGGTTGCCATGGATTCGGCGGCCCGGCGAGGTTGCCGCTGTCGTGAACGCGGTGACCGCGGCGCTGCAGCCTTTCCGTCAGGCCGGCCACGCGCAGGGCCTCGGGCCCCATGGAGGCGCCCCGAGCGCTGGCCCCCACATCGGTGGGCGCGCCGATCAAGCGGATATCCCTGGGCAGCATGCTGTCTCCTGACGCGATTTGGCCCATCTTGATTCAATATCCTGCCCAAGCGCAAGCATGTCCGACCCAACGGCGGCACTGCGTCCGGACGGATCAGGACGACGGCGATAGCCAGATATGAAACCGGCAGCCGTGCCCAGGCGAACCATCCAGTTCGATACGCCAGCCCTGATGCTGGCAGATACGCTGCACCAACGACAGGCCCAGACCCATGTTCTCGCGAGTGCTCTCCGGGCCGCTGACAAAGGGCGTAAACAGCTCGGCCTGCGTCTGCGCGGCGATGCCCTGCCCATCGTCCTCGACCGTGATGCGGTCATCGTCGGCGCTCACGTGTATCCATGTCGCGCCCTTCGCATGTTGCAAGGCATTGCGGATCAGGTTGGAGACCACGACATGCAACAACGCCGCAGGCCATTGCATGGTCTGCCCCGGACTGCGGCGGCATTGCAACCGTAGTCCCAGGGCCTCGGCCCGGGGCAACCAGCGCTGGCATTCTTCCTCAACGACCTCTTGAGCGCTGGCTTGCGCAAACCCCTTGGCCGACGAGGCGCCGCGCGCCAGCATCAAATGCGTCTGCAGATGCTGCTGCATCTCTGTGGCCGCCTTGCGGATGCGCACGGTCTGAACGCGCACCGCGCGCGGCAGATCGGGGGTATCGTCGAGCACCTCGGCGCTGCTGGATATCACCATGAGCGGTGTGCGCAACTCATGGCTGACGTCGGCGGTGAACAGACGCTCGCGCTCCAGGGCCTGCTCGAGCTGGTTGTAGGTTTCATCGAACGCCTGGGCCAGCTGGCCGATCTCGTTGGGCGGGTAGGCCTGGGCCAGCCGGGTGCGGGGCGGCAACTCCGGCCGCAGGCCCACCTGCTCGGCCAAGGTCAGCAGCGGCCTGACGAAGCGCCGGCTGGCCAACGCGCCCAGTCCGAACGCGGCCAGCAGGCTGGCCGCCAGCGCGGCAACGGTCACCCAGTGCGAACGCACCTGGCTGTGTTCATACTCGGTGTAGTCGCGCAGCAGAACATACCGCGTGCCGCCGTGGTCGTCGGCCATGGCATGCCAGATACGTCCGGCCTGCTGCAGCTTGTGAAAACCGGCCGGGATGCCGCGCAACCATTCGGGAAATGCGGCGCTGCCCGGCTCGCCATGAAAAAACCGGTCGGCGCGGCCGATCTCCTTGCCCGCAAGAAAATCCCCGCGCACGCGCTCGACGGCCATGCCCATATCGATACGCTGCAGGTGTTCCTCGAGCTTGACCACCGTCCACCATGACAGGACCGAGAGCACGGCACCGATGGCGACACTCAGGCACAGATAGGTCAGCACCAGATGACGCGAGAGACGCGAGTCAGTTGCCATCTTCGTCCGCCAGGCGATAGCCGATGCCATGCACCGTGTGCAGCAAGGCCTTGGGATAGGGCTTGTCGATCGTGTGCCGAATCTGGTGAATGTGGGTGCGCAGGCTGTCGCTATCGGGCGGCGAATCGCGCCAGAGCGCCTCTTCCAACCTAGCGCGCGGCACCACGGCGGGACTGGCGCGCATGAGCATGAGCAGCAACTGCAGCGGCGCCGGGGGCAGGCGCAAGGCCTGTCCGGCACGCGACAGCTGCAGCGTATCGGTCTGCAGCCGCAGGTCACCCACGTGCAGTACCCGCGCCATGGCGGCAGGATGCGCACGCTGCAGAATCGCCTTGACGCGCGCGGCCAGTTCACTCAAGGCAAACGGTTTGACCAGGTAATCATCGGCGCCGGCGTCAAACCCCTGCAGGCGCTCGTCCAGCGTGTCGCGGGCGGTGACCATGATGATGGGCGTGACGCGGCCGTCCTCGCCACGCAGGCGGCGGCATAGCTGCAGGCCATCGACGCGGGGCAACATCACATCCAGCACGATCAGGTCGAAGTCGTGGGCCGCCGCCAGGGCGTAGCCCTGCTGCCCGTCGCAGGCGCAATCCACGATATACCCGCGCGCTCCGAGGTGATGGGCGACGTTGGCGAGAATATCCGGGTCGTCTTCGATGACGAGAATGCGCATGGCGGAGCCGGTCTCAAAACGGTTGAGGCGCTCATTGTAGGGCTGCCCTAGCGTCTTAACGAATTCTTGAGACTCCCCCCCGCATACTGCCCGCCGATCAGGAATACGTTTCATTCAGAACGTTTCTGCGATGGCCATTCCTGAATGGAGACTACCCGTGAAGAGCCTGCGTATCGCAGTGGTTGCTCTGGCCGCCCTTCTGTTGCCCGCGGCGGCGCAGGCGCGCGAAGTGACTGACCTGGCTGGCCGTCAGGTGCACGTGCCTGACCACCCCACACGCATCCTGCTGGGCGAAGGCCGTTTTGTGTTCGCCATGGCATTGCTGGACCGCGCCAACCCGGTGCAGCGCGTCGTAGGCTGGCAAGGCGAGCTCAAAGCCCAGGATCCGCAGGCCTGGAAGCAATTGCTGGACCGCTATCCCCAAGCAGCCGCCATCCCCTTCATCGGCAAAAACTCCGAGGCCAGCGTCAGCCCCGAGCGCATTGTTTCCCTGCATCCAGACCTGGCCATCTTCGGCCTCAGTGGCCATGGCCCCGGCCCGGCCAATCCCATGATCGCCGCCCTCCAACACGCCGGCATTCCGATCCTGTTCATCGACTTCCGCGCCAAACCGCTGCAGAACACGATTCCCAGTCTGCGTGTGCTGGGGCAGGCACTGGGCCGCGAACACGAAGCCGAGCGCTACATCGACTTCGCCCAGCAGCGCCGCGCCGCCGTGCAGGCCGTCGTCGATGGCGTGCCCGCGGAGCAACGCCCTCGGGTCTTCGTCGAGTTGCTGGCCGGTGTCTGGCCCGCCTGCTGCCACACCACGGGCGCAGGCGGCCTGGGCGATATGGAGAGCGCGGCCGGTGGACGCAATATCGCCAGCGAACGCGTGCCTGGCGCCATCGGCGATGTGAGTCTGGAATATCTGATTCAGCAGCAACCCGACGTTTACATCGCCACTGGCAGCCGCAACGAGCCCGGTCGGCCAAGCATCGTTGCCGGACCCGGCGTGGCACCGGGCGTGGTCAACGGCAGCTTGCAGGCCGTCCTGTCCCGCGATGGCATCAAGGACCTCAACGCCGTGCGCGAGCAACGCGCTCACGGTCTGTGGCACGCCTTCTACAACTCGCCCTACAACATCATCGCCATCGAGGCGCTGGCCAAATGGTTCTATCCGGCAAGCGATCTGAATCCCCAGGCGTCCATGGATAGGCTGTATCGCGATTTCGTATCGCTCGACGGCCAGGGCAGCTACTGGACACGCTGAGACTTCGATGCACGCCACCATCGCCCACTATCAGCGCACCCAGACACGCCGACTTGCCTTGACTCTGGCGCTGGCGCTGGCCATCCTGGGCGCACTCGTGCTGGACATGGCTACCGGCCCGTCCGGCTTGACCTGGGACACCCTGATACGCACGCTGCTGCACCCCGGGCAAGCCGGCACCGCGGCGCGGGTCATCGTCTGGGACTTCCGGCTGCCCTATGCCCTGACGGCCGCGCTAGTTGTGAACTGTCAATAGGTTGTATTCGTCCAGGTTGAGTCTGGAGATGGGTACAGCGCGCCCGATGCCTTGGTGGGGTCGATGCCAGTTGTAGTGGTGTAGCCAGGATTTCATGGCATCGGCTCGGTGTTGGGAGTTCTGGTAGGTGTGAGCGTAAGCCCACTCACGCAAGGCCGACTGGATGAAGCGTTCGGCCTTGCCATTGGTCTGTGGGCGGTAAGGTCGGGTAAAGCGGTGCTTGATGCCCAGCTCATGGCACAGCGCGGCGAAGGCGCGGCTGCGAAAGGCCGAGCCATTGTCGGTGAGCAAGCGCTGGATGGTCACGCCCAGGCGCTGGTAGTAGGCCACTGCGTCCTTGAGGAACTGGACGGCGCTGGGGAAGCGCTCGTCGGGGTGGATGTCGGTGAAGGCCACGCGGGCGTGGTCATCGATGGCCACGAAGACGAAGTCCCAGCCGGCCCCCTCAACGGTATCGCGTCGGTTGCCCGTGACCCGGTGGCCAGGGCGCTGGATACGTCCCAGCTTCTTGATGTCGATGTGCAGCAGATCGCCGGGGGCCTGATGCTCGTAGCGCACCACCGGCTCGGCCGGCTCCAGGTCGGCCAGGTGCGACAGACCGGCGCGGGCCAGGACGCGGCTGACGGTGCTGGCTGACACGCCCAGCGCCTGGGCGATGCGCGCTTGGGTCAGCCGCTTGCGGCGCAGCTCCACGATAGCCAGCGCCTTGGCCGGCGCAATCGCTCGGGGCGAGACCGTCGGGCGCGAGGACGCATCGGCCAAGCCCGCCTGGCCCTGAGCCAGGAAGCGGCCCAGCCATTTGCGCACAGTCGGCGCGGTGACCCCATAGGCGCGGGCCGCTTCAGGCACACAAACTTGATGGGCGATCAATTGCTGGACCATTTCGAGTCGACGTAGGAAGGTCAATCGGGCATGCTTATGGGTGTTCATCCGGCCGGGCTCCTTGAGTGAACTGGGGGGTTGGCGATTTCCAGTTTCTCAAATCCGGTTCGGATGAACCATGCATACAACCTATTGAATCTTCACAGCTAGTCGGCCTGTGCCTGGGCGTGTCGGCGGCCGCCGCATTCGGCGCCGCCCTGGCCATCACGCTGGACTGGCAGTTGCCCGTTCTGCCTGCGGCGCTGACCGTCTCGGTGTGCGCCTTCGCGGCGGCGCTGGCCGTCTCCTTTGTGGGCACAGTGGGCTTTGTCGGGCTGGTGGCGCCGCACATCGCGCGTGTTCTGGCCGGGGAGGACCATCGCTTCTATCTGCCGGCCAGCGCGATGGCCGGCGCGCTAATCATGTCCCTGGCCTCGGTGGCCTCCAAAACGCTTCTACCCGGCGTGCTGGTGCCGGTCGGCATCGTGACCGCGCTGGTCGGCATCCCCTTTTTTCTCACCATCGTCGTGCGCGCCATGCGGCGTGGTTGACGGCGAGTCCTCTGGAGCACACATGAAAGCACTGATTCTCGGCCTAACGGCCATTTGCGTAAGCGGCGCCGCGCATGCCGGTGATGCGTGCAGCATCGACGTCGAAGGCCGCCCGGGCAAGAAGTTCTCGCCCGACCACATCGTCGTGCCCGCGCAGTGCGAGTTTTTCTCGGTGCGCCTGGTTCACGTGGGCCACAATAGCAAGGAGAAAGCCGGGCACAACTGGGTGCTCACGCGCAGCGAAGATACCGACAGCGTCATGCTCGACGGCATGCGTGCCGGAGCCTCGACCGATTGGCTGGCCCCCGGGGATGCTCGTGTCGTGGCCAAGACGCCCATGCTGGGCGGCCAGGAAACCGCCACGGTGACCTTCCCGGTCAAGCGCCTGGCCGCAGGCCAGTCCTATACCTATTACTGCTCGTTCCCGGCTCACGCCGAGAAAATGCGCGGCACGCTGGTGCTGGGCCACTGAGGCGCACATGCTGTGCATCCAGGGCTTGAGCGCGCGCTATGGTGCGACAACGGTGCTGCGTGACATCAGCGCCGCGGAACTGAAACCGGGTAGCCTGAACGCCCTGCTTGGCCCCAATGGCAGCGGCAAATCCACGCTGTTGCGCGCCCTTGCCGGCTTGCTTGCCGCTCAGGGTCGGCTGACCCTGGACGGGCAGAGCCTGGCAGCGATGCCGCCGGCCCGGCGCCGACAATGCCTGGCCTACATGCCTCAGGCCCTGCCTCGGGCGGTGCGGCTATCGGTCTTCGAAGCGGTGCTCATCGCCTGCGGGCAACGACGGCCAGCCGACGCACCGCAGCGCGTGGCAGCGCTGCTGGACCGCCTGGGCATCGCCTCGCTGGCAGACCGGTCGCTGGACGCGCTGTCGGGCGGCCAGTTGCAATTGGTGGCCCTGGCCCAGGCGCTGCTGCGCCGGCCCCGCGTGCTGTTGCTCGATGAGCCACTCTCCGCGCTGGACCTGAATTTCCAGTTTCATGTGATGGACCTGCTCAAGCGCGAGACCCGCGCCCATGGGCTCATCACTCTGGTCGTGCTGCACGATCTGAACATCGCATTGCGGCACGCCGATCACGCCTTGATGCTGTGCGCCGGCGAGGTGATTGCCGAAGGCAGGTGCGAGGAGGTCATCCGGCCCGAGGTGCTCGAGCGCGCCTACGGCGTGCGCACCACGGTCCAGGGACAAGCCAAGCCGTATCTCTACATCGAAGGCCTGGCTCGCGTGCCGCTCTGACGCGCTTAGTTGACCGTGACGTTGGCCACGCGGATAAACTCCTCGTAGCGCGGCACGTCGCGCGCAATCAGCGCCTGAAAGGCGGCTGCCCCCTCCTGCTCTTTGGTGGGTGCGGCCGCGGCGAGTTTCTGCAGCGACTCGCGCACCGCAGGGTCCTTCAATGCGGCGGCCAATGCCGACTCCAGCCGCTTGACCACCTCCGGCGGCGTTCCGGCGGGCGCGGCAATGCCGTTCCAGACGCTCATATCGAACGCCGGCACACCCGCTTCGGCAAACGTCGGCACATCGGGCATCTGCGGCAGACGGGCAGGACTGGCCACGGCCAATGCGCGAACCCGTCCACCTTCGTGCAAGGGAATCATCGTCACCGTCTGATCGATCACCGCATCCACCGTGCCTGCCATCAGGTCCGAAATCGCGGACCCTGCGCCGCGATAAGGAATCTGCACGCCTTCGCTTTTCGTGACATGCAGGAAGTTGGCGGCGGCGATGTGGCTGGTCGAACCCGAGCCCGCGTTGCCCACATTTACCGTATTGGGCTTTTCGTGCAGGCGGGCCACGAACTCAGGCAGCGTCTTGACACCGCTGGCCTTGCTCACCGACAGCACCATGGGCACGGTGGCCACCAGGCCTACGCCCACCATGTCCCGGCGCGGGTCGAAATTCGACTTCGGATAGAGCGACGGCGCAATCGCCAGCGAGCCCATATTCCCGAAGGTGATGGTGTAGCCGTCGGGTGCCGCACGCGTGACCTTCTGATTGCCGATCATCGTGCCGCCACCGCCGAGGTTTTCCACCACGACGGTTTGTCCCAGGTTTTTGCCCATGGCATTGGCCACGATACGCGCCAGGCCATCCGTAGAGCCGCCAGGAGCATAGGGCACGACCATGGAGATCGCGCGCGTGGGATAGTCCTGGGCGCTGGCGCCCGTCGATGCGAAGGCCATGCAGGCCGCTGCCAACCAGATTGCTTTCATCATTGTCTCCAGGGCGCAAGACGCCCTCCATCCTGAGGACGGATATCGTTTTAGGGAAACACCACGGGGCGGGGGTTGCGCCCCGCCTGCCGTCAGGCTTTTGGCTTGAGCTCGATGCCGGCCAGGCTCTCGGACAACCGCGCCACCGCGGTGTGATCCTGCCCCTGGCCCAGCGACTTGCCCGCCGAGGCCCACATCTGGCGGCACAAGGCCGCAAAAGGCGTGGGCGTGCCGGTGTCATCGGCCATGCCCAGGGCAATGCCGAGGTCTTTGACCATGAGATCCAGACCAAAGCCGGAATTAAAGGCGCGCGAAAGGACGAATTGCTTGAACTTCTTCTGCGTCGAGTTGTTCATGCCCGTAGACGCATTGAGTACATCCACGATGACGTCCGGATCCAGGCCGAACTGCTGTCCGATCAGCATGGCTTCGACACCGATCAGAAACCCGCCCGCCGAGACGAGATTGTTCAGCGCCTTCATCGCGTGGGCACTGCCGACCGTACCCGTGTGCACGACGGAGCTACCCATCGTCTGCAACAGCGTGCGCACGCGCTCGAGGGTAGCGGCCTCGCCACCGAACATGATGGCCAACTCACCCGTGCGGGCGCGCGGCACGCCCCCGGAGACAGGCGCATCGACCAGCTCCCCGCCGGCGGCGCCCACCAGGGCGGCCAGCCTCTGCGTATGCGCCGGCACGCCGGAGCTCATCTCCACGATGATCGTGCCTGGCTGCAGGCCGGCCAGCACCCCATCGGCGCCGCTCAAGACCTGCTCGACGATGGCGCTGGTCGGCAGCATGGTGACGATGATGTCGCTCTGGCGAGCCAATGTCTGGCAGTCGGCCGCCGCCTGCCCACCGACTTCAGCCGCGAAGCGCCCCGCCTGCCCGGGCGCGGCGTCGAACACCGTCAGCGGAAAGCCGGCCTGGTGCAATTGATGCGCCATGGGCCAGCCCATGCTGCCCACCCCGATGAAACCTACGCGGGGCGCGCTCATGCTTGTTGCGCCTTGAAAGCGCCCTCTTCTTCGAGCACTTGATTGGCCACCTTGAAGGCGTCCAATCCTGCCGGAATACCGCAATACACCGTGGCGTGCAGGAGGATTTCTTTGATCTCTTCGGCGCTGACGCCGTTGTTGAGCGCGCCCTTGACGTGCAGTTTGATCTCGGCGGGGCGGTTCAGTGCCGTCAGCATGGCCAGGTTCAGCATGCTGCGCGTCTTCTTCTCCAGGCCGGGACGGCCCCAGGCATAGCCCCAGCACCATTCGGTGGTGATGCGCTGGAATGCCATCATGAAATCATTGGCGCGCGCCAGCGAACCGTCAACGTACTCCGTGCCCAGCACCTCGCGGCGCAGCTCCAGGCCTTGATCAAAAAGTTCCTGTACGGGGTTTTGCTTGTCTGCCATGGAAATGTCTCCTCGGGGGGGTGGCGGCCGGCCGGCGAACGGCGTCTTCGGCCTCGGGGTTTTGGAACATACGTCATATTGTCAGACAACCTTATTGACAGTCAATACCCAGAAATTCCATAATTCGTAACGGGCGCAGCCACCGTGGAGGTGCGCGCCGCGCCCACGCCGCCGATGAGCGGCGGGCCCCGGTCTCCCTCCCGGTTGCGGTTGACCCGGGTGCGACAAGATATAGTTCGGCCTTATCCGCGCGCGGCCGCAGCCCCGGCCCGCCATGACATGTATGCCGAGGAATCCATGGCCCGCTCGTCCGATACCGTTTTCGAAAAGCCAAGCACGTTGCGCTCGCGCGTCGAGGAATATCTGCGCACGGCCATCATGCAGGGGCGGCTCAAAGGCGGCGACAAGCTGCGTGAGCATGAACTGTGCGAGCAACTAAACATCAGCCGCCCTACCTTGCGCGAGGCCTTGCGCACCTTGGAAGCCGAGCGGCTGATCACCATCGAGCCACACCGCGGCCCGACCGTGGTGCGCATTACCGCCAAGGCCGCGCGCGACCTGTATGCCTTGCGCGCCCTGCTGGAGGGCTATGCCGCGCATGAGTTCGCACGCCTGGCCAGCGACGACGATCTGGAGCGTTTACGCCTGTCGGTAGCCGCGTTGCGCGAGCAAGCGGACAAGGGCGATCGGGTCGGCCTGCTGGCTGCCAAACGCGAGTTCTATGACGTTTTGCTGGCCGGCTGTGACAACGATCTGGTCAGCGATATGTTGCCGGGGCTGCTGTCACGCATCAATCTGCTGCGCGCCAGCTCGTTTGGCAGCCCCCAACGCCTGCCTCAGAGCCTGACGGAAATCGACCGCATCTTCGCCTGCATCCAGGCGCGCGACCCCGCAGGGGCACAGGCGGCGGCACACGACCACATCGTCAATGCCGAGCGCACCGCACTGGAAGTGCTGCAGCGGCAGGACCAGGACGCCGGAGACGGCGCGGCGGACCTTCGCGCGACGACACCGCGCGGCCATGCAAGCGCCGCCAGATAGCTGCGCGGCGCGGTGCGCCGCTAGTCAGCGCGCGCCTTGCTATCGGCACAGGCCTGCATCCGCTGGCCCAGTCCAGGGGAGCCGCGCTCGATCAGGGCCTGCGCCGCGCCCTCGATATCGCGTACCTCTTTGTTCTGGCTCAGTTTGAACTTGCCTTCGAGCGCGGTGATCTCGATCTGAATACCCACCATGGCGCGCAGCATGCCTTCGGCGAAGTCCGGGGCGCTGTCGGTCATTTTCCAGGGGCGGGGCTCGCCGGCCTCGTGCCTGCGCGTCAATCGTGCGATGACGCCGCGCACGAAGCGCTCGTCATCCATGATCGTAATGCGCCCGCGCGCATGCACCACGCGGTAGTTCCACGTGGGGACCTGTTGATGCGCTTCATGTTTGCTGGGGTACCAGCTCGGCGAGATATAGCCCTGCTCGGCCCGGAACACTACCAGCACCTCGTCGCCGTCGGCCACGTCCTGCCACACCGGATTGGCGCGCGCCACATGGGCGGTCAGCACCCCCGAAGCGCCGGCCGTCTCATCCAGTTCGAAAGGGATGTGGTTGGCGTCGAGCCCCGAGCGGCCTCCGGTGATCAACACGCCGAGCGGAAACTCCCGCATCAGGGCGTTGAGTGCGGCGCGATCCTCATGGTTGAAATGGGCAGGGATATACATGGTGGCGATCCTCAAAAGCACTGCCCGTATTGTGCGCGGCGAGCCGTGCACACGATAGGGCCAGTCCAGGTCTTTTGGCAGGAGCCAGACCAGGGCTGGCGCCCCCACTCAGCGAGTGTCGCCCCGGGCCTGCAGGCGCAGGCCGGCCAGCATCAGTGTCAGGCTGATGAGGACGGCCACGCAGGCCATGGCCATGCCGGCCCCCACCGACCCTTGCTCGAACTGCCGCCAGACATAGACCGAGACGGTCGACATCCCCGCTGGCGCCAGCAGCAACGAGGTGACCAGTTCACGCGAAGCCACCGCGAACACCATCATCATCGCCGCGATGACGCTCGGCGCGGTCAGTGGCAGCGTGATGCGCCAGAGCGCGCGCAACACGCTGGCGCCGTGCACACGCGCGGCGGCCTCCAGGCTGGGGCCAAGCTGAGTGAGCGCCGCGCCGGCATAGCGCATGGGATAGGGCAAGAGCAGGCAGGAATACGACAGCAACAGAATGGCCCAGGTGCCATAGGGCGTGAGCGGCCAGAAGGGCTGATTCCAGGCCAGAATCAAACCCACTCCCACCACCACCCCGGGTAGCGCCGCCGGCAACAGTGCCAGCGCATCGATCCAGGCTGCGCCGCGAACGTGTTTGCCGGCCACCAGCCAGGCCGCCACGAAGCCCAGCGAGCCCGTCAACAAGGCCGCACTGGCAGCCAACAGCAGGCTGGTCAGCAAGGACTCGTATCCCTGCGCGTCACCGACGATTTCCGCGAAGTTGGCCAAGGTCAGGTTATGCGGGCTGAGCCCACCCGAGATCGTACGTTGCAACGCGCTGGCGGCCATGCTGGCCAGGGGCACGACCGCCGCAAGCACCGCCACGGCCGCGAACACCGCGACAACCGGTCCACGCCATGGTCCCAACTCGGCGTGGGCAAGCGGCACCGGCTTGCCGCTGGTGGTGTCAAAACCGCGTCCACGCAGCACGGCACGCTGCACGCAATAAGCGGTCAGCGCCAACGCCACCAGCACCAACGACAACAATGCGGCTCCTGACAGGTCGATGGGCCAATCCGCCAGCCGCCGCTCGATGGCCGTGGTCAACACGGACACCCCGGCCTGGCCGCCGAGCGCGGCCGGCACGCCATACTCTTCGATCGCCAAGGTGAACGACAGCAACAGGCTGGCGGCGATGGCCGGCAAGGCCAGCGGTAACGACACGCGCAAAAAGGCGCGATAAGGACCCGCGCCGCATACGCGCGCGACTTGGGCCAGGCGCCCGCCACTGGCAGCCATGCTGCGCGAGACGGCAAAGTACACCACGGGGAAGATGCTCAGACCCATGATGAGAATGACGCCGGCGCGCTAGTGCAGCAGGCCACTGAGATCGACGCCGCTCAACTGAACCAGATACCCGCGCTGCTGTAGCGCCATGGTCCAGGACAGGGCCGCGATATACGGGGGCAGCAGAAAGGGCAACAGGAACATCAGGTCCCAGAAGCGTGCCGCCGGCACGCGGCACAGGCCACGCAAGGTGCCCAGCGGGATACCGAGCAAGGCAGCGACGGCGGCCACCCCCACGCCCAACGACACGGTCTGGCCCAGCAGGGATAAGGTGCCTGGCTGGGTCAAAACCTGCCGCCAGGTCGAAAATGGCGCGGCAAACGACCCCTCGCCAAGATGCGGGAACACGGCCTGTAATACGACAAAGCTCACCGGCAAAGCGACGAGCACCAATAGAGCGACCAGGGTAGTGGTCGCCAGCAGAGCTAGGCTTTTCATGAGTGCGCAGCGCGCGCCGCGGCGCGCGCTCCTTTTTCGGTCAGTGCTGGCCGAAAATCTTGGCAAAGCGGGCAAGGGCCGCCTCTCGCCCCCCTGCCGTCTGCCCGCTCTCGCTTTGCAGGACATGCAGGTCCCGTAGCAAGGGGTGACGGGCCGCCACGTCTTCACGCGCAGGGATCAGCCAGGCATGGGCCACCGCGGCTTGTCCCTCTTCGGACAGCACATAATCCAGGAAGGCTCGCGCTTGGTCGGGCGACTTGCTGGATCTCATGACCATCATGGGACGCGGCGCGAGCACGGTACCGCTGGTCGGGAAGATCACCTTGATATGCTCGCCCTTCTGCACGCTGGCGTAGGCCACGTAGTCAACGCCACCGAACACGGCCGCCCGCGCGCCCTGCAGAACCGGCGTCAGCGCTTGCGCATTGGGACCGGACACGGCCATGCCGTTGGCGCGCAGCTTCTCCAGCAACGTCCAGACGCCCGCACCCTGTGCGCTTTGCAGCCCCAGCAGCAGGTCCAGCGTGGCGCCGGACAGCGCCGGGTCGGGCATGGTCACGGCATCCTTATAGGCCGGGTTGGCAAGATCGGCCCAGTCTTTGGGCTCGGGCGTGTTGGACGTGCTGTTCCAGACAATGCCCAACGCCGAAATGCCTTGAGCCACGTAGGTCTTGCCCCGATAGGCTGCAGGGACCCGGGCCGCATTGGGGCCGTCGTAGGGCAGCAGCATGCCGCGCGCATCCATGTCCAACGCCGTATCCCAGGAGGCCGAGATCAGCACGTCGACGCGCGGATTGGCGGCCTCGGCTTCTAGCCGGGCCATCACTTTGCCGGTCGTGGCCTGAAAAACATCCACGCGCACGCCAGTCTGTTTGGTAAAGCCGTCGGCCAGTTGCTTGATGAGCGTTCCGGGGCCCGCGGTATAGACGGTGAGCGCTCGGCCATCAGCAAAACTGGCGTCAGCGGCAACGCCCAGGGTCAATGCCATAAGAAGACCAAGCAATTTCTTGTATGAAAACGGAGCGATCATTTTATGAAGATTCCGTTAAAGATTTACGACAGCGGCGATGCGGCCAGCATCCATGCGGACGACCCGGTGAGCCAAGGCGTGGGCCTCATCATGGTCATGCGTCACATAGACGGCGGTCGTGCCCAGGCGGCGCAGCAGGCGGCCGATCTCGCCGCACAGGGATTCGCGCAAAGCGCGATCCAGGTTCGACAGCGGCTCGTCAAACAACAGCAGGCTGGGTTGGGCCACGATGGCCCGAGCCAATGCCACACGCTGCTGCTGCCCGCCGGAGAGCTGCGACGGGCGGCGCGTCTGCATGCCGGCCAGGCCCACAAGCTCCAGGGCCTGGGCCACTTGCGCGGCGCGTTGGCCACGCGGCACTCGCCGCATCTGCAGGGGAAAGCCCACGTTCTGGGCCACGCTCATGTGGGGCCACAAGGCATAGTCCTGAAACACCATGCCCAGGTCGCGCGCTTCGGGCGGCGCAAAACCGGCTGGGCCGGCGACTTCGCGCCCACCCAGCAGGATGCGTCCTTCGGAAGGTCGCAACAGGCCGGCCAGCGACTTGAGCAAGGTGCTCTTGCCGCAGCCGGACGGGCCGAGCAACGCCAGGACGGTGCCTGCCGGCACCTCCAGGTCGATCCCTGCCAGAACGGGCACACCATGATAGGTATGGCGCACCCCTTCGAGCACGACGTCGATGCCGGCCACCATCAGAAGCGATGGCGCATGCCTAGCGCCACGCCCAGCTGATTGCTGCCGGGTTGCACGTTTACACCGTATTTGCCCCCAATGACGCTGACCGACGATCCGTTGTCGTTGAGTGCATAGGAGCTCAGCGCATACACCGTGGTGCGCTTGGACAGGTCATATTCCGCGCCCAGCACCAAGAGCGTCGGCTTCTGATCCGAACCCGCGCCCTGGGCGGTGGGGCAGCTCGCCACGTTCATGTTGTCGCACGTCGTGCCCTGCATGTGATAGATCGCCAGCGAAAGATTCGTCGCGGGCGCTGCCTGATACCGGGCGCCGGCCCAGTAGAGGCGGCTGACGTA
Source organism: Bordetella holmesii (assembly GCF_020735985.1). Classification (NCBI taxonomy): domain Bacteria; kingdom Pseudomonadati; phylum Pseudomonadota; class Betaproteobacteria; order Burkholderiales; family Alcaligenaceae; genus Bordetella; species Bordetella holmesii. The sequence continues at coordinate 572,739 of NZ_CP085973.1, read as the reverse complement.
GTCACGTTGCACCAGCTTCTGCTCCAGCCAGCGATAGCCGCCATAGAGCTTGATGAGCCCAAAATCGTAAGAGAGCGCACCGAGGATGCGGTCTTCGCGGTTACTACTGTCGGCTCCCGCCTTGGGCGCGTCTGCCCGCTTGGTGTGATAGAGCACCGCCGCATCCAGGCCGCCGGTTTGATAGCGCAGACCTGCACCTATCATTCGGCCAGTATTGGTATCAGTCCAGCTCTGGTCGTTATTCCAACCGAAGCTGTAATAAGCGCCTACGCTCAGCCCGCCGAACGTGTTGATGTACTTGATGGAGTTGTCCATCCGGTCGGAGAACGCCGCATCGATACGCTTGCCACCGTAGTTGGCGTTCTCGAAAGGGTTGTACTTGCTCATCCAATCGATCATGAGCGTGTTGTGGCGCCCCAATGTCAACGTGCCCAGACTGCGATCGGACAAGCCAACATAGGCTTGACGTCCAAACAGACGGGATCCCTGCAGGGATTGGCCATTGGCCGGATCGAAACCGGATTCCAGCGTAAAGACTGCCTTGGTGCCGCCGCCCAGGTCTTCGCTGCCGCGCATGCCCCAGCGGGAACCATTCAGGTTGCCCGAGGACATGCCGGTCTTGCTTGCGCCATTGGGGCCGTGAGTCAGGGGCTGGACGCCGACGTCGATAAGCCCATAGAGCTGCACCGACGTGGCAGAGACGGACTGAGCCACGTGCATCAGGCTCATGAGAGGCAGGCAGGAGAGTGCCGCCGCGTTGCGGATAGTGAACTTCATCAGGTTGTGTCCTCTTTGGGATTCAATCGGAGCGCACAGTCTAGGTAGCGACTGCTACAGCGACATGACGAACCCTCAAAGACGGGCAGCCCCCACACAGGGGCTGTCCACAAGCAACAACGTCCTGTTGACGAACCGACCGGCCGGACCGAATCGGCTCAGAGGCCGAGAACTGCCTTGGCGACGATATTGCGTTGGATCTCGTTGGAACCACCGTAGATCGTTGTCACCAGCGATTGAAGAAACGGCGCGGCCGGAATCAACGGCGTACCATCGGTCATGGGTACACCGCTCCAGGTGCCACCAGTTTCATCCGCCCAACGCACGATCTCTCTCGCAATGCCGACATAGGTTTCGGTGGCCAGGACTTTCAGTCCCGACACCGACGCCGGCAAAAGCTCACCCCTTCGCACGACATCGGCAAACAAGCAATACAGGGCCTCGAGCTCCGCAACCTGGGCCAGCAGCGCCGAGTAAGCCTGGCTGAACTCGGGCAACTCAAACAGAGACTGGCTATGCGCCAATTGCTCTAGATTATGCAACGCCTGGCGCGATTGCTGTGGGCTGCCCGCGAAGACGCGCTCGTAACCCAACAAGTCTTTGGCGATTGCCCAGCCCTGATTCAATCCACCCACGAGATTCTCGGCCGGCACACGAACGTTCTCGAAGAACACTTCGCAGAACTCCTGCTCGCCGACGATATTGGTAATGGGCCGGATGGTGACTCCCGGCGTGGCCAGATCGATCAACAGAAAACTGATGCCGGCCTGAGGCTTGCCACTGGTGTCGGTGCGCACGAGGGCAAAAATATGGTTGGCATCATGAGCCAGAGTCGTCCAGATTTTCTGACCATTGACCACAAAATGATTGCCATCACGCCGCGCCTCTGTACGCAGAGACGCCAGATCGGATCCGGCGTTAGGTTCCGAGTACCCCTGGCACCAGATATCCTGCCCGGAAAGGATACGGGGCAGATAACGCGCTTTCTGTTCGGCGCTACCGTGTTGAATCAGCACCGGCCCCAGGTTGATGATGCCTTGATCGGGCAAACGCACCACCCCCCAGCCCTCCATCTCTTCGAAAAAGATAAGCAGTTTGGCCGGCGATAACGCCATGCCGTCGAACTCCCGCGGCCAGGCAGGCGCCAGCCACCCATGCCGCGACAGCGTCATATACCACTCGCGCACCTCGGCCAATCGCAGGCGGCGAGGCACATGACGCAAAGCCTGAGGATAGTGCTCTCGCAGAAAACCGCGCACCCGCTGGCGGAAGGCCTCGTCGCTCATGGCGTTGTAATCCTTGCCCTCGGCCAGCGGCTCGTCCTGCACTGCATCGCGTTGCGGCCGTAAGGTGTAATACCGTGCCAACAGGGTGCGCGGGCTGCCAAGCCAACTGGCCGTCTGCAGCGCGCGCTTGAGATAGAGGCCGATGTCATATTCGTCGGTATATCCAATCGCGCCGTGCAGTTGCACCGCCTCTCGACACAACGCGATCACCCGGTCGGCGATCCTGGTTTTGGCCAGGGCGGCCTGGCGACCGAGAGACTGCGGAAACTGCTGCGCCTGATGATAGCTCTCAGCCAATAGCGCACCGCAAACTTGCACACTCACGTAGGCATCTACCATGCGATGCTGAAGAGCCTGATTGGCTCCTATGGGGCGTCCAAACTGTACGCGCGTCTTCAGATAATCCAACGTCAGCGTGTATACGCGCCGCGCGATGCCGTACAGTTCGCTGCACTGCAACAGGCGGGCAGTCTCCAGCGCCGTAATGCATATGTCATCGACCCGCGCTCCTTGGCCAATCATGCGCGACTCGGGGATGATCGTATCAAGATGAAGCGTACACAACATGCTGCCGTCGACGCGCAGTTCATTGTCGACACGTACGCCCGGATCGTCGGGCCGCACCCACACCAAAGTCGGTGACTCGCCCAGTCGAGAGTGCACCAGCCAACCCGTCGCGCCCACCGGAGCTACCCAACGCTTGACGCCGATGAGATGAATACGATCGCCCTCGCGCGCCACGGAAGTAGACACGGAACTGGGCAACAGTTCCCCGGCTTCCTCCTGCCACACCAGCCCGAGTACGGCCTGGCCGCTGACGACGCTTTGCAGAAGGTCTGCAGCCAGTGGATGGTCGGCAAACGGAGGCAACACAAGCGCGGGCAAAACGCCCGCACCTAAGTAGGGTTCGGGCAGGGGTGCCTCACCCACCGCCGTAGCCATGGCGCCCAAAACGTCGATACCCAGACCGAGCCCGCCCAACGCCTCGGGCACCGTGACCGAGGTCCATCCGGCTTCGGCAAGTTGGCGCCAAATGTCGGCTTCCCAGCCCGGAGAATTACCGCGCAGACCGCGCAATCGCTTCAGGGGTGAGACCCGGGCCAAGATGCCAGCGGCGGCTTCCATGAACTCTGCCTGCCGCGGCAGCGGCCCGAACAGCGAATAAGCGTCGTAAACCTTCATTGTGATCCTTGGTCATGAGGCCATGCCTGCAATGGGGAAAATTCTAGGTTTGAGACGGCGGCTGATTCATAACGCAACGCTGAGAACAGCTATTAGCGAATTCCTGTGATGCGGGCCAAGTTTCCTTCCTAGAATGCAGCTACACCAAGAAGCGCCCGTAAAGGCGAGGAGACACAAATGCAGCTTATGAAGTGCTGGCTGGCCGCCGCTGCCCTGGCCGCCGCGTCCCTGACGCATGCCGCCGATCCCGAACGTATCGTGGTGCCTTACGCCGTCGGTGGCATCACGGATCTGTACGGACGAGTACTGGCAGAGAAGCTGCAGGCCGGGCAATCCCATCCCATCCTGGTGGACAACCGCCCCGGCGGAGGGGGGGCCATCGGCACCGCCTTCGTAGCGAAAGGCGCAGGCGACGGAAGGATGCTGCTGCTGGGCAGCGTTGGTACCGCCACCAACCCGGCCATGATCCGAGCGCTGCCCTATGACCCCAACGATCTGGTGCCTGTGGCGCAGGTCGCCATCAGCCCGTTGGTGCTCTATGTGCGGGCAAGTTTGCCCAACCAGTTACCCGAACTGATCGATTACGCGCGTCAATCCCCGGGCCGCCTGTCGTTTGCCAACTCCGGAGTGGGCTCCAGCCCCAACCTGGCCGCGGCACTGTTTGCTCGCGAACTGGGGCTTAAGGTCACCCATGTGAGTTATCGCGGCACCTCGGCAGCCATCAATGACCTGCTCGGCGGTCAAGTGGATGCCTACTTCGATACCCCACAAGCCATGAACCACGTGGCCAGCGGTCGCATCCGCGCACTTGCCGTGGCCGGCCCGCAGCGGCTGCCACAAGCCCCTGACGTGCCCACCCTTGACGAGCTTGGCATCCCCAACGTCCATGCGTCGAGCTGGTGGGGCATTTTTGTGTCGGCCAAAACGCCGCCCGCCGAGGTTCAGGCATTGCAGCAGCGCTTGGCCAAGGTCGTTGCCGACCCGGCGGTTCAACAGCGGGCCAATGAGATGGGCGCCATCGCCGTCTACCGCGACCAGGCAGCTTTTCAAGCTTTTTTCGATAGCGAAGTCCGGCGTTGGGGCGCCATCATCGCGGCCGAGCACCTCTCGGCGCAACCATGAGCGCAAGCCAAGACAGCACCGGCTGGGACCTGCGCGCGCTGCGTATCTTTTCCTTGGTGGCGCGGCACGGCAGCATCACCAAGGTGGCCATCGACCTGGGGGTTAGCCAGCCGGCAGTCAGCCGCTACCTGTCCATGCTGGAAAAGCAGTGCGGTGGCTACCTCTTTACCCGCAACGGCCGGGGAGTCAGCATGACCGAGTTGGGCAAGCAAGTCTTGCCCATGGCCGAGCAGGTTCTGGCCAGTGCCGACGACCTCAACGATGTGGTGGCCGCCGCGCAAGGCCGCGTAAGTGGGCTCGTGCGTATCGGCACCCTGCCCTCGCTGAGCGAGCAGTTGGTAATTCCGCTCATTCTGCGCGTGCAGCGCGAGCACCCCGGCATCCAGCTGCAGATCGTCGAAAGCGCGGCAGGCCAGATCGAAAGTTGGCTGCACCGCCGGGAAATCGACATCGGGCTGCCCTATCGCAGCCACGACGCTCTGGGCAATGACGAGGACGTGTTGCTGCGCCTGCCCTCCTACCTCATCGGTCCGCCCGGCGACCGCGTCACTGCGACGGCACAGGTGCCTTTCGCACGCCTTCATGGCCTGCCCTTGGTGTTATCGCGCAAGCCATCGTCGGTGCGCATGATGCTCGATGAAATGGGGCGCCGCCACAACATCGACATCCGAGTGCTGGTGGAGGCCGACTCGGGCTTCATCCAGAAACAGATGACCATCAAACGGGCGGGCTACACCGTTCTGCCCTGGCACGTGGTGAGCGCTGAAGTCAGCCGAGGCGAACTGCAAGCCGCCGAGATCGTAGAGCCCTCGGTCCTGCGCATTGTTTCGCTGATGTTGACCGATCGCCCTACCCAGGCCGTCAAAGTAGTTGCCGCGCTGTTGCGGGACCTCGCGCTCGAAGCCACTCCAAGACTTGCTGTTCGACCGGGACAACAAAACGCCCTCTCAGCGGGCTGGTACACAAGGAGACACTCATGAAACGCATTTTCCCGGCCGCGTTACTGGCCCTGACGGCGTGGATCACCCCTGTCGAGGCCGCCTACCCTGAAAAGCCCATCAGAATGGTGGTGCCCTTTGCCCCTGGAGGCGGCGCGGACCTGACTGCGCGCGTGGTGGCCGACAGCTTGAGCAAGCGTCTCGGCCAGCCCGTGATCGTCGAGAACAAGGCCGGTGCCGGTGGCGTCATCGGTGCGGGAGCAGTGGCTCGCTCGGATCCCGATGGCTATACCCTGCTCTACACGACGCCGGGGCAGCAAATGACATTGCCCTATCTCATGAAGAATATGCCTTACGATCCGGCGGACTTGCGCCCCGTCTCGCAGGTATCGCTTGCGCCAAGTGTGCTCGTGGTCAACGACAAGCTGGGCGTCAAGACACTGGACGAACTCATCGCCCTGGCAAAGAAACGGCCCGGTGAGTTGAATTTCGTCTCCGCCGGCATTGGCGCGTCAAGCCATCTCAACGGCGAGCTCCTGCAGATCCTGGCGGGCATCAAGCTGCAACATGTGCCCTACAAAGGCACGGGCGAGGCAGTCAAGGATCTGGTGGCCGGCAATGGCGATCTGGCCATCGATACGGTAGGTATCTATACCTCCTTCATCAAGGACAAGGGGCTCATTCCCTTGGGCGTGACCACGACCACCGAGATTCCGCTGCTGCCAGGTGTTCCGCCTATGTCGCGATCACTGCCCGGTTATGACGCCTCTCCGGTCAATTACATCTCGGTGCCAAAAGCCACACCTGAGCCCATCGTTCGGAAACTGGCCAGAGCCATCCAAGCCAGCATCGCCGAAAAGTAGCCCAGGAGTCTCTATGCCTCATCCGCTGTCTCACATCCGTGTCCTCGACCTGAGCCGCGTATTGGCCGGCCCTTGGGCGAGCCAGACCCTGGCCGACCTGGGTGCCACCGTCACCAAAATTGAACAACCCGAGGTGGGCGATGACACCCGCGCCTGGGGACCTCCCTTCCTGAAGCGCGAAGATGGCTCTCGCACCGGCGAATCGGGTTACTACCTCATTTGCAATCGCGGCAAGCGCTCGGTGACAGTCAATCTCAAGTCGTCGCAGGGCCAGGCGCTCATCCGCCGCATGGCGCGCGATGCCGACGTTGTACTGGAGAACTTCAAGGTCGGCACCCTGGATCGGCTGGGTCTGGGTTATGAAGACCTCAGGCGAGAAAACCCGCGCCTGATCTACTGCTCGGTAACAGGCTTCGGACAGACGGGACCGCGCGCGCAACAGCCTGCCTACGATTTCATGATTCAGGCCATGAGCGGCTTGATGAGCATTACCGGCGAGTCGGACGATCGCGCAGGCGGCGGCCCAATGAAGATAGGCGTGCCCATGGTGGACCTCATCACCGGACTGTACGCGGCCACCGGCATTCTGGCCGCGCTGGCGCGGCGCGACGTCACCGGCGAAGGCGAGCATGTCGACATGGCCATGCTCGATGTCGGCGTCACGTTGCTGACAAACCAGGCCATGAACTACATGCTCTCGGATCAGGTTCCGCAACGGCGCGGCAACCGCCATCCCAATATCCAGCCGCAACGGGTCTACCAATGCCGCGACGGTCGCATCATTCTGGCCATCGGGTCCGACACCCAGTTCGCCAAATTGTGTCGGGTGCTTGGGCACCCCGACATGGCTCAGGATGAGCGGTTCCGCAATAACGCCGGCCGCGTTACCCATTTGGCCGAACTCGATCCCTGGCTGGATGAACAGCTGCTCCAGCACGACAAGGCGCCGCTTCTGGCCGCCCTCGAAGCCGAGGGCCTGCCGTCGGCACCCATCAACACTATCGCGGACGTTTTGCAGGACCCGCAAGTGCGACACCGCGAAATGCGCTTTGACGTATCTCACCCTGACGGCATGCCCATGCCCCAAGTGCGAAGCCCCATCCGCTTTCGCAATAGCAGCCTGCGTCTGGATCAAGGCCCACCGACGCTGGGCCAGCACACGGACGAGGTGCTGGCAGAAATGGGCTTATCGAACGCGGAGATCGTGCAGTTACGGTCCGAAAAAGCCATCTGAATCCGGGAAGGACTTCATGCCTGTTTATGAATTTTCCACATTGCGCGTCGAGCAAAAAGGCTCCGTCGCAACCGTCTGGCTGGCGCACCCGCCCGTCAATGCCGTCAACACCACCCTCATCCAGGAGCTCACGCTGGCGCTGGACATGTTTGGAGAAGATCCCGAGGTGCGCTGTGTCATCCTGACTGGCGAGGGCAGGATTTTCTGCGCCGGCGCAGATCTGAAAGGCCGCTCGAAAATGCTCGCCGAACCTGGCGGCCTGCCTCAGCATTCACGCCGCACACGTGAGCTTTTTCATGCCATTCGTGAATGTCCCAAGCCGGTGATCGCCGCGCTCAATGGACCGGCGCTGGGAGCTGGGCTGGGTATCGCGGCCAGCTGCGACATCCTGATCGCCGCCGACACGGCCTGCTTGGCGCTGCCGGAGGTCGACGTCGGCTTGCTGGGCGGCGTCAAGCATGCGCAGCGCCTGTTCGGCCACTCGCGCCTACGCCGCATGATGCTCACGGGACTGCGCGTATCCGCCCAAGAACTTTACCGGCTGGGTATCGTCGAGGCCTGCGTGCCGGGCGCCGAACTGTTGGCTGCAGCCGGTGACATGGCGCAGCAGATCGCCAGCAAGAGCCCAACGTCGGTGCAACTGATGATCCAGACCGCCAATGCAATCGAAGACATGAGCCTTCGGGACGGCTACCGCTACGAGCAGGACATGACAGCCCAGGTCGCCAAAACCGAGGACGCCCAGGAAGCCCGGCGGGCCTTCCTTGAAAAGCGCCCCCCGGTGTTCACCGACCGCTGATAGCCGACCGACAGGAGATGATCTCACTGCAGGCGTGGGCAGATCTTCACCCGCAGATGACCCGCCGTGAGGGAGACAGGCGCATCCATTAGCCATGCTTATGATTGCGCCTGTAATCCTAATTTGAATCTGCCGCCCAAGGTCTTTAAGGTGAACGCCTGTTTCCGTTGACTTTGCAGGAGCGGCTCATGCAGCACCGCCATCCGGCGGCCGAAGAAATCCGCGCCACCATCGCCCAGATAAGGACCGACCTCCAAGCCCAGGGCGAGAACCGCGCCACGCTGGCGTCCACGCTGGCCAAGCTCATCGATCTGGCCGCGCACAAAACGTGATGGGACGCGGCCCGTTACCCGGCGCCGGAGGAAGGCGAGTTGCAGGCGCGCTACCTGATCCATGCCGACGACGACCAGAGCTATGCGCTTTATCTGAACGTCATGCGCCCGGGCAAGAAAATCGTGCCCCACAACCACACCACCTGGGCCTGCATCGCGGCTGTCGATGGCGTCGAGCTCAACTACACCTACGATCGCCTGGACGATGGCAGCCAGCCGGGACGGGCCCGCTTGGCCCGCAGCGGCACCGTGGTGGTCGGCCCCGGCGGCGGCATCGCACTGATGCCCGACGATATCCATGCCGTCCATATCGAAGGACAGGATGTGATCAGGCATCTGCACATGTATGGCCGCGCCCTCGAGACGCTGGATCAACGGCTGGCTTTCGATCTGGAAAACGGGACCTGCCAGCAGATGGCCATCGGCGTCAGCACCCGTCGATGATCCCGCCTCTGAGCGCCTCCTCAACGCCGGCCTCCCCGTTACGTATCCATGCCTGCGCGCTCAAGGCCTGTTTGCACGATGGCGCGGAGATCGCGTTGCTCGATATCCGCGAGCACGGCCAGTATGGTCAGGCGCATCTGTTCTACGCCGTCAATGCTCCGTACAGCTTGCTGGAGTTCGACGTCCGCAGGCTGGTGCCGCGGCGATCCACCCGCCTCGTGCTCTATGACAATGACGACGGGCTGGCCGAACGGGCTGCGGCGGTATTGCAGGCACTGGGCTACCCGCAGGTCGCCATTCTGGATGGCGGGCTGCCCGCCTGGCAGAGCCAGGGATATGCCGTCTTCGCTGGCGTCAACCTTCCGAGCAAAACATTTGGTGAGCTGGTCGAGCAGACCCTGCACACCCCGACCATGAGCGCCGACGAACTGCATCGGCGGCAGACTCGGGGCGATAACCTCGTCGTGCTGGATGGCCGGCCTTATGGCGAGTACGGGAAAATGAGCATCCCTGGCGCCATCTGCTGTCCCAATGGCGAACTGGCGCTGCGTATCGACGCGCTCGTGCCCGACGCCGATACCACCATCGTGATCAACTGCGCCGGTCGCACCCGCAGCATCATTGGCGCGCAGACACTCATCAACCTCGGTGTCCGCAACCCTGTCTATGCACTGGAGAACGGCACCCAGGGGTGGTTTCTGCACGACTACACACTGGAGCACGGCCAGACACGGCGTCACGGTATGGAGTGTTCTGCTGGACAGCTAGGCCGGGCCCGGCAGCGCGCCGGGGCACTGGCCGAGCGCCACGGCGTGTCGGTCATTACCCCCGAGGCGTTGGCTGCCCTGCAGGCCGACACGGCGCGCACAACCTATGTTTTCGATATCCGCACGCAGCAGGAGTACGCCGCGGCGACGCAGCCCGGCGCCGCACACGCGGCAGGCGGACAATTGCTGCAGGCCACCGATCAGTTCGTGGGTACGCGCGGCGCGCGCCTGGTGCTGGTCGACGGCGAGGAAATCCGCGCACCGGTCGTGGCCAGCTGGCTAGGCCAGTTAGGCTGGGAAGTCTATGTTCTGCAGGCCGGATCACTTGCCTGGACCCCACATCCGCCTACCGAGCCCGACAACGGGCTGCGGCTCATCGATAGCGCTCAGGCCCGCAAGCGGTTCGACCAGGGCCGCTGCTTCGTCGACCTGCGCCCCAGCATGGCCTATCGTCAGAGCCATATCGCCACGGCACAGTGGCGAACTCGCAGCCGCGGCGAGGCGTTGCCCGCGGGCGCGGTCATCATCGCCGCCGACGCCCGCGTGGCCGAGCTGTATGCCCGCGACTACGCCGGCCACGCGGACGCGGAACTGCTCATGGACACGCCTGGTCAATGGGAGGCAGCGGGTCTGCCGCTGGCGCGCACGCCCGACCTGCCCGCCGACGAAGCCTGCATCGACTTTCTTTTCTTCGTGCATGACCGCCACCAGGGGAACCGCCAGGCCGCCATTCAGTATTTGCAATGGGAAACAAGCCTGACCGCGCAGATCGACGAGCGCGAGCGCGCTGCGTTCCGGTTCATGACCTGACACGCGCAGGGCCTGGTATGCGGCGCAAACGGCGAAATTACGCTACTGTCGACGCAGCTAGTCATCCACACCGAGAACCCGCCATGCGCACCCTGGACCTCGACCTGCTGCGCACGCTGGTCGCCATCGTTGAACACGACTCGTTTTCTGCGGCCGCCGACAACCTGCACAAGACGCAATCGGCCATCACGCAGCAGATGCAACGGCTGGAACAGCTTATCGAACTGCCCTTGTTCGAAAAACGCGGCCGCCACAAACGGCTCTCGGCCCACGGCGAGAAACTCGTCATCTATGCCAGGCATATGCTGGCCCTCAATGATGAAGCCCTACGCGCCTTGCAGGACAGCCTGCTGGAAGGTGCATTGCGGCTGGGCTCGCCGCACGATGTGGCCGACAGCATTCTGCCCAGCCTGCTGACCCATGTGGCGCGAACCTTCCCGCGCGTCAAACTCGAAATCCGCGTCGATCGCAGCCCGAACCTGATGACGGCACTGCGCCACGGCGAACTGGACCTGACGGTCTCGACCCGCTTCGACCCTGCGCTCGAAGGCGTCGTGTTGCGTACGTCGCCGACCGTGTGGTTGTGCTCGGCCGACTACGTCCACGACCACCACGCCCCCGTTCCCCTCGTGTTGGCCGACGAACCCAGCATTTTCCGCCGCCTCGCGCTCAATGCGCTGGAGCAATCCCAAGTGCGATGGCAGACCAACTATGTCGCCCCCAATCTGGTAGGGATAAAGGCCGCACTGCGCGCAGGCCTGGGCGTGACGGCACGCAGCGTTGAACTGCTGGGCCCGGACATGCGCGTGCTGGGCGAGAAAGAAGGCCTGCCGCCGCTTCCCGACGTGAACTATTTTCTTTGGATACGCCGGGACCTCATCAACCCGCTTACCCGTCATGTCTACGACATGCTCAAAACTCAGCTGCGCCTGTCGGCCGAGGAGACAACGGATTAAGGCGCAGCCCGCAACGTCATGACGGTGATCTCGGAGGGCCGCCCCAGACGCAACGGAAAGCCCGGCCACAGGCCGGCGCCGTTGCTCACATAGAGCTGACCGCCGTCCACGTCATAGCGTCCCGAAACAAAACCGCCATTGAATCGCGCCACGATCCTATCCATGCCGAGGATATGGCCACCATGAGTATGGCCGGAGAGCTGCAGGTCCGCTCCCGCAGCACGATTGGCCCGGGCGGCACCCGGTCTGTGGTCGAGCAGCACCACGGCAGCGCCCCGAGGCCGTCCGGCCAGCGCCTGAGCAACGTCCGGCCCTGCGGCGTCGCGCGTGGGTGCGATCTGATCAGTCACCCCAGCGAGCACCAGTTCGCCCTGCCCGCGCCGCAGAACGACGTGGGTATTCATCAGCATGTGGATACCCTGCTGGCCAAAGACGTCCAGCCATTGCGGATAGCCCTGGTAGTAGTCGTGGTTACCCGTCACCCCAAATACGCCGTCAGCCGCGCGCAAGTGCCCAAAAGCCGGGTAATCCTGCGCTCGCGCCTGGGGCGTGCCATCGACCAGATCGCCCGAAATGACGATGAGATCCGGCTGCGCCGCATTGGTACGCGCGACCACTTCCGCCAACCACGGGCCTCGCAGCAGACTGCTGGTGTGCAGATCCGTCAGGTGGGCGATACGATAGCCCTCAAACTCCGGAGCCAGTCCCGCAATGGCGACGTCCATCTGTCGTAACGCTGGCTGCCGCGTTCCCTGCCAGACACCTATGCCGGCGAGCACCAGGCAAACCAGTGCCAGGGCGTGGGTCCATGCCCCGGGAGGGCGGCGCCATATGCCCGCCTGACGGGTCAACAGCCACTGCCCCAGGCCGATGACATCCTTGATGAGCAGCGCGGCGGCCAACAGCATCAGCGCGCCGAACACCGTGCCCAGGCCCATGATGGCCAGGCGGGGAATCTCCGGCGATGCAATCGTGCCGAAGAATCGGCTCACCAACCAATGGTGCTCGATCAGACCCATGAGCAACAAGGACAACAGGCAGCGGATAGGCAGACCCAAGGGAAGTCGGCTGACATAGCGCCAGACGAGATAAAGGCCAACCAGGCCTGGGACGAGCGGAAACACCTTCGACTTCTCCAGCAAATTCGGCCCACGCCAGCCAGAACCACGGGTGCGTGTTTGCCGACCACTCTTGCGACGCTGCCGCCAGAGTGGCCGCTTGGTGGGTTACGCCGCCGGGATGAGCAAGCCGCGCTGGACGGCCGCACGATCGACAAAGGCCTCCAGCACGCGTTTGACGTTGGCGAAACGCTCGAACTGCACCAACTCGCCAGCGCCATAAAAGCCGACCAGATTGCGCACCCACGGGAAAATGGCAATATCGGCGATGGTGTACTGCTCACCCATGACCCATTGACGGTCCTGCAGCCGCCCGTCCAACACGCTCAGCAGGCGGCTGGATTCGGCGACATAACGGTCGAGCGGTCGTTTGTCTTCGTACGCTTTGCCGGCAAACTTATGGAAAAAGCCCAACTGGCCGAACATCGGCCCGATGCCCCCCATCTGAAACATCAGCCACTGCAAGGTCTCGAAGCGGCCTACCGCCTCGGCAGGCAAGAAGCGGCCGGTCTTGCTGGCCAGATACACCAGGATCGCGCCGAACTCGAACAAGGCCAGCGGCTTGCCGTCCGGGCCGTGCGGATCCAGAATGGCCGGGATCTTGTTATTAGGGCTCAGCGACAAGAACTCTGGCGAGAACTGATCCTGCGCATAAAAGCTCACCCGGTGCGCCTCATAAGGCAAGCCGGTTTCCTCGAGCATGATGGAGACCTTCACGCCGTTGGGCGTCGGCAGCGAATAGAGCTGAATACGGTCCGGGTGCAGGGCCGGCCATTTGCGGGTAACGGGAAAAACGTCCAAGGCGCTCATGCGTCATCTCCAGACAAGGAATGGTCGACATGCTAGCGCATGCGACCCGCGCGGCCGACACGGCCTCAAGGCGGGGTGCTGCGCGCGGCCCGATATCGCTTCAGGGCGGCCAGGGATGACGCGGTCCAGTCGCTCGGCCCGGTCAGGCTGGCCCAGGCATCCAGATAATGGTCAAAGGCGTAGACATGGCCATGCCCCTTGGGGGGTTCGACGGCGAGTACGAGGTCAAACGCCAATTGCAGAAAACTCACCACGGGAATCCACCGCATATCGGGCGAGACATCCGGTCCCAGAGGCGCCTCCATCCAGCCGGGCCGGCGCCACAGCGCATGCGGGTCAAAGAACGTCACCGCATCGCTGGCATACTGCAGAAACACGATCCGATACTTGCCCCACGGTACCGCGGCATCGTCCAGGTGGTTGCGCTGGCTGGTAAAGCGCACGACGGACCCATCGCCAAAAACAGGCAGCCAGGCCGGCGAGCCGGCGTTGCGGCCCTGCGTGACCGCGCGCCAGGTCGGCGTGTCAAACGGCGGCCCCGACCACAGCGCACCATCATAAGGCGCGTCGATGACCTGAAACAGGTCGTGGCTCAAGTCTGCGTTGAGTGCGCCCAGGCTCAAGCCCTGCAGGTAGAGCCGTGGCCGCTTGTCTTGCGGTAGCGTGCGCCAGTAACCATAGACGGTTGCGAACACGGCCCGTGCCGTCTCCACGCCATACTCAGGATCCGCCAGCAACGCCAGCCAGCTCAGCAGATAGGAGTACTGCACCGACACGGTTGCCACATCGCCATGCAATACATACTCAAGCGCTTCCTGGCTTTCGGGATCGACCCAGCCGGTGCCTGTGGGCGTGGCGATGACCAGATTGGCGCGTTCGAACGCCCCGATGCGCTTGAGTTCCGCCAAGGCGAGATGGGCGCAGGCCTGCGGCGTATCCGCAGAATTCAGGCCCACGTAGACACGCAAGGGTTCCAGCGCAGCCTTCCCGGTCGCCTGCGCAATGGCGGCGGCGTCGGGCCCGGCGGCGATCATCCGTCTGCCCTGCCGCCCCAGTCGCTCCCAATCGAGCAAAGAGCCCGCCCCCCCCGTCTTGCCTGCCGACTGCGGCTGGGCAATGTCGGGCTCGACCAACGCATCCAGCCCGGCATAGAGCCGATCTGCCGACCGCATGAGGCCATGCACCAGCACGCCATTGCCCAACATCCAGAAAAACACCGCCGTCAGCACCAGGGCCGCCAAACCGGCCAAGGGCCCGGAGACGTAGCGCGACAGCTTGGCGGTCAGCCGGCGGCGCACCCAACCGAGCAGACGTGCGATCAGCAACAAGACGCCAAACGTCAGCAGCGCCAGCCCGGCCACGGTCCAAGGTCCGCCGCTATCCAGGGCGGGCATATCCATGAGCGCGCGCAGACGGTTTTGCCACTCCAACGCCCAGCGTAAGGTCAAGACCGCCAGCAACAGGCATCCGGCCCAGGTCACGGCCAACGCTCGCCTGTGCCAACATGGACTCAGCCGGGGCAGGGCCATCATCTGCCAGGCTCGTCGCATCAACACACCCAGCCCATACCCTGCCGCCAGGCAAAACCCGCCAAGCAGCCCCTGGACCATGGGTGAACGCGGCACCAGCGAAGGCGTCAATGAGGCAGCGAACAGCAACGTGCCCAGCACCATGCCGATACCGCAAAGAGAAGAACCGTGGTTTGTCGAGTCGGAAGTCATGAGCGCTGCACCTGGCACACTAGCGTACCGCCATTGCGCGCCTCGGAAAAGCGGCCGCCTTAGCGCTCGGGCCAGTAGAACGCGTCAGGCGTGTCGCGGGCGCCAAAAATGGCCTGGCCGACACGCACGACCGTAGCCCCTTCTTCGATGGCGATCTCATAGTCGCCGGACATCCCCATCGAGAGTTCCTCGACGTAAGGCATGCCCTGGCGCAATCGATCGCGCAACACACGCAGCCCGGTAAAACATTGCCGCACGCGCTCTGCCTCGGTCGACAGCAGGGCAAGCGTCATGAGCCCACGCACCCGCAACGCAGAAAACGGCGCGAGATCGCGCAAGAACTACTCGACCTGGTCTGGAGCAAATCCGTACTTGCTGTCTTCACCCGAAGTATTGACCTGCACGAACACATCCAATGCGCGGCCTTCGTCCTGCAAGCGCCGCTCCAGCGCCTGCGCGACCCTCAAACTATCCAACGCCTGGAACTCCTGCGCGTAACGCGCCACGAGCCTGGCCTTGTTGGTCTGCAAATGACCGATCACCGACCAGCGCAAATCCGGCAAGTCGGCCAACGCCTCCCACTTGCGCGAGACTTCTTGCAGCTTGTTCTCGCCAAGGAACCGGCATCCGGCGGCATAGGCCAGCCGGATGCGTGCCTCATCGACCGTTTTACTCACGGGCAACAGCCTCACACTGCCAGCAGCGCGGCCGGCGCGGTCACATGCCGCATCGATACGCGCCTGTACGGCCGCCAGATTGACCCGAAAGTCGTCCACGGTCCTGGCCTGCGGCCAACGGCCATGCAATTCATGTTGTGTCGGCGTGGCGCACATATCACTCTACCCAAAGGATCGGCTTTTCTGGCCCGGCTAACTTTGTCATAGGACAATATAGCACGCGGCAATGCCGCCACGCGGCCACGACTTTCGGCCAATCACTCTGCGGCAACCGTGCCGGCAAGACAGTCCCGCAGGTCGCGCGCCAGACGGTGGCATTGCGCGGCATCGAGCGTGGAGATGGTCAACCGCAGGCCATGGATGGCGCGTTCCACGCCAAAACCCTCCCCGGCCCGAACGGCCCACCCTCGGCGCGCCATGGCTGCAGCCTGCGCGCTATCGTCGGCGACAGGTAGCCACACATTGAGTCCGTCAGCGCCGCAGGCGCCGACCAGGCCGAACTCCAGCAACGCCTGCATCAGATTCCGTCGGCGGCGCGCATACTCCTTGCTCGCACGGGCAATCAACTGCCGTGCGCGGTCGTCAAGCAATGCCGCTTGCACCATGTCCTGCAGAAGATGACTCACCCAGTTCGTCCCTGGCGCCAGTCGCAGCCGCAGCCGTTGCGCCGTCGCAGAATCGCTGGCCACGCCCGCCACCCTGAGGTCCGGCCCCAATGCTTGGGACACCGAACGCACCAGCGCCCAGCGTGCCCGCTGGCGCCCCAACACCGAATAAAACGGCGCTTCGGCCAGCAAAGCAAAATGGTCATCGACAATCACCATGACCTGCGGATACCGCGCCAACACCCGCGACAACGCCGTGGCTCGTCTGCGGCTCAGATTGCACCCGGTGGGGTTATGCGCTCGCGGCGTCATGATGACTGCCCGCGCACCGCCGGCCAGCGCCGCCTCCAGGCCGGCAACCTGCATACCCTCCTGATCGACGGGCACCCCAACTGCCCGAAAACCGCCCAGGCGCAAAAGGTTGATGCTGCTCAGAAAGCAGGGATCCTCGACCGCCACGCCGTCGCCTGCCACCAGGCAGGCACCCAGCAGACGTTCCATGGCATCAACCGCTCCGTGGGTAACATCCACCTCAAAATCGCCGGGGCAATCCGGCCCGAACCAGGCTCGCAAGTAGGCCTGCAGCGCCACATTGACCGTCTGCTCACCATACAAGCGGGCAGGCTGCACGGACAAACGCGGCGCGGGCAGCCAGGCGGGGTTGGGATTGCCGCTGGCAACATCCACGAGCGTGCCGCCAACCGGGGCGCCCTCCTGTTGACCGGGCCCGTCCGGCGGGCGGATCATCGTACCCAAGCGCCCCTGGGCATGAGCAATGCCGGCTGCCACCAGGCGCTTGTAGGCAACCGCCACGGTATTGCGATTGACCCCCAACGCGGCAGCCAACTCGCGCACGGGCGGCAAAACACTGCCCGGCGCGTACGCACCGGCCTCTACCTGCGCGCGTACGCTGTCAAAAATCTCGGCGGCCGAGCTTCTTTCTATCGACATGAGTTCCCCGTTGAGTCGGGGAATTGTAGTTGTCATAGGTCAAACCGTGCCACCGAAACCCGTACACGCACGACATAAAAAAGGCGTGAGCCCGATGTCGACTCACGCCACGGCCTCAAGAGGCGGTCACGCACCCGCGTTGGGCCTGGCTCAGAGTTGCTCGAACGCCTGGCTCACCAGCCGCTCTACCAGCGCGCCCACGCGGGCTGCCGCATCCTCGGCCCAGGCATAGGGATAGTGCTCCTCCATGTAGGTGGATTGGCACATTTCCAGCTGCACCGCATGCACGTTGCCAGCGGGATTTCCGTAGTGGCGAGTGATGTAGCCCCCCTTGAAGCGGCCGTTGACTGCCCAACTGTAGTCCGTCTGCGTGGCCAGTTGACGCTCGATAATCTCCTGAATTCCGGGCGCGGCGCTGGCGCCCGCCGCCGTGCCGATATTCAGATCGGGCAGCTTGCCGTCAAACAGGCGTGGGATCACGCTGGCGATGGAATGCCCCTCCCACAGCAAGACCTTGCCGTGCTGTGCGCGCAGCCGATCGATCTCGGTGCGCAATTGGTCGTGATACGGCTGCCAGTACTGGATGCGGCGCGCCTCGCGCTCGTCGTCTGCAATGCTGTCACGGCCATCCAGATAAAGCGGCTGACCGTCAAAGGTCTGCGTCGGGCACAGGCCCGTCTTGGCTTGGCCGGGATAAAGGCTCTCGTCATTGGGCGGCCGGTTCAAATCGACCACATAGCGCGAATAACGCGCCCACAGAAACGAGGCACCCAGCTTCTTACCGAAGGCATAGAGGCAATCCAGATGCCAATCCGTGTCCCCTGAACGCAACCCCAGCGGCGTCATGAGCGGCTTTTGCGTCTCGGGAATCAGGCTACCCAGATGAGGAATAGAGATCAGCAGCGGCGCGGTGCCGGCCTCGAAATGAAAGATGTCGCTCATGGATACTCTTGAAGCGGCCTGCAGGCAGGGCTTACGCAAAAAATAGTGCGTCCATGATACTAAAACGAGTCGCGGCGACGTTGTCTCTCAATAAGTGAGAAAGACAACGAGGTTTCGGCATGACCGTCATACGTGTCGGAAACCAAGGTCCGGCAAGCCCTAGCGGACGGGGCTAAATCCAGCCACGACGTATAGGCCGCCGGATCCACGCGGTCGGGTCGGAAGGTGTTGACCGGCGCCTGCTCGTCGGCATAGCCCAAGGCCAGCGCGCACACCAGCCGCTCCTTCTGCGCGCCCAGATGCGGCAGGACAATAGAGGCGAAAGGGTTCCATGCTGCCTGAATGCAGGTGTGCAAGCCTTCGGCGCGCGCGGCGATCATGACGTTCTGCACGAACATCGCGGTATCGACCAGCGCCCCTTCCGCCATCAGACTCTCGTTGGTAAAGAATATGCCCACGGGCGCGCCGAAGAATTCGTAGTTGCACTGCATCTGCGCATGCATGCGCAGCCTGTCGCCTTTGGCGATATTCAGCACACCATACAACCCGAGTCCGCAGGCGCGCCGACGCTCCAGGTATGGCGACACCCAGGGATCGGGGTAATACTGATACTCCTCGCGGTACTGGCTGGCCAGCGCCGGATCGGCCGCCAGCGCATCGTTGGCCTCGCACACCTTGCGCGACAGCGCATCGCGGCTGGCCCCCTGCACGACATAGACCTTCCACGGCTGGATATTTGACCCCGATGGAGCCCAACTGGCCAGGCGCAGAATGCGCTCGATGGTCGCGCGCGCCACGGGCGTGCCGAGAAATTCACGGCAACAGAAACGGCTTGCTATCGCGGCTTGCACACTGGCCGGATCGGCCACGACAGTGCTTACGGCTGGCGCCTGCAAGGCAGCGCGCATAAGTGCGGTGTCAACGGTCATCGTCTTCTCTGCGTAGGGTCGCAGGCGGCTTGCCGCCCATCGGAACAACGACGCACTCTCGCACATCACTCGGCAGGCGTCGACCCCGACCCGGCGCCGGATCCGACCGTCCATGCTACGGACGAACTCCGGCGATTTGCGCATAACTGTTCTGCATCAGAAAGGGGTAATCTCCCCTTCCGATAGAACTTACCATTGTGTAGACAACAAACACGGACGGCCGGATGGCGCCGATTCACCCAGAGACGCCAGCCTGACTTACAAGGCCGGCCCGCAAGCGGAGGCGGGCAGACGAGGCGCCGGGGTCAGGAGACAGAACGATGTATATGCCCACGCGCCGCGGTTTCATCGCGGCAGGCACCCTCATGGCGCTCACCCGGCCCTTGCGCGCGGCCGCCAAGCCCGTCACGCTGATCGTTCCCTATGCCGCAGGCGGCCCCAACGACAATTTTGCACGGCTGCTGGCCGAGGGCATGGGAGCCCGCACCGGACGCCCATTCATTGTCGAGAACAAACCTGGCGCCAACGGCATCATCGGCGCCAGCCAGGTCGCGCGCGCCGCTCCTGATGGATCCACCCTGCTGATGGGCGGCTCCGGACCTATCTCGCTGAACATCCTGTTGCGTCCTGGCCTGCAGTATGGATTCGAGAGTTTCGACTCCGTCGCCATGCTGTTTGATGGCCCGCTGACGATCAGCGTGCCGCCGCAATTGGGAGTCAGTTCGCTGCCTGATCTCGTGGCCTATGCCAGGCGGCAAGGGCGGGCGCTGACGTATGGATCGCTCGGGCCGGGCAGCGTCACGGACCTCTATGGGCTGATCCTGTCAAAGGCGCTGGACATCCCGCTGACAGCCGTTCCGTACAAAAGCACTCCCACCAGCCTGATCGACTTGATCATGGGCCGCAACGACCTGTCGTTCATGACGCCGATTGCCTTGGCCGATCATCAAAAGGCCGGAGCGGTGAAGATTCTCACCCTCACCACGGACCGCCGTGATCCGGCGCTGCCAGACGTGCCGTGCGTCACCGAGTTGGGGTATCCCCAGCTCAAAGCCAGCTACTGGACAGCGCTGCATGCCCCCAGAGGCACCCCTGCGGCGTTAATTCACGCCTACGCCGAAGCCGCCGTCAACACCGTGCAGACCGCGTCCTTCCGGCAAATGCTGCTGACCAACGGCCAAACAGAAAAGGCCGGCGGGCCGTCAGCGTTGCAGGCCCAACTGCAGGCCGATCGCCAGTATTGGGGCAAGGTCATCAAGGACAACCATATCGTCCTCGACTGAGCCGTGACCGGCAAGCCCCGGGCACGTCCGCTCGGCATTCCGATTATTGCAAGCGCGAGAGCCGGTGCGTGGCCGAATTGAAGTTGATGACCGGCTGCGCCGGGCGACACGTCGTCTTGCGAATCTTGCCGACGATGAGATCGTGCGTGCCCAGCACTTCCGTGCAGACGATGTCGCACTCGATGCTGGCCAAGGCATCACCCAGCACGGGCAGGCCTTGCTCGGTCATCGCCCAGCCGCCGCTGGCAAAGCGCGCCTCGCCCTGCGGCTGGCGCAAAAAGGCCTGGATGACATCATCATGGTCCTCGCCCAGCACATTCGCTACGAAGCGGCCATTGCGCACAAGCGCATCGCGCGCCGACGAGGTCTGCTGCACGAAGAACCCGACCATGGGCGGCTCGGCGGAGATCGACGTCAAACTCGAGACGATCATCCCCGCGACCTGCTGACCGTCCCCGGTGCTGATCGCACTGATGCCCGCCGGCAAAGCCCGCATGGCGGCTTTGAAATCGTCGATGGACACCACTTCGTCGCGTTCGTTGACGATCATGTGCGCGCGAATGTCGCCGCGCTCGTTCACCCAGCCATGCTGGGCCGCGTAGTCGACCATGGCCGAGAAGTCGGCCTCCCATTGCGGATCGCCGGCATGCTGCGACAGAAAACGCAGCACCGACGGCGCCAGTCGAAGATGGCGTTCGTCCTCGCGCCGCCCCACCCGGGCGATGGCTTGCTCCAGCCGCTCACGAGGCTGAGGATCGGCCAGCACGTCCAGGCGCCGGAAGTCTTTCGGGTTGCGCAGGGTGATGGACCCCGCGTTGCTCAGATAGATCTGCATGGCTCCCTCCTCAGGCGAGCGCTGCCGTGCTGCCGATTTCCTTGCGGATGGCCGGAATGATTTTGTCGCCCCAGAGTTCGATCTGCCGCAGCATGGTCTTCTGATCGAAGTCGCCGAGCTGGGTTTGCAGCGCGATGTGTTTGGGACGCAGGATGCTGATCTCTTCCAGCATCTTGTCGATGACCTCGTTGACCGATCCGACGGGCAGATTCTTGCGCAACTGTTCGAATGTGGGGTCGGTCTCGGAGGGCACTTCCTTGACCATGTAACCATCGTCGCTTTGCGCGCGGCGATACTTCAGGCTCTCGGAGATACGGCGTTGGAAACGGGCACAATCGAGATAGGCATCGATCTCGGCATTGTTGTCCGACGCATAGCCGCAACGCAGAAAACCAAACTTGACGTCCCGATCGAGATCCTTGCCGTTGTCGCTGGCCACTTTCTCCAAGCGCCCACGCAGACCCGCGATGGCCTCGTTGCCATTGAGCAGTGCAGTGACGAACAGGTTGTGGCTCTCGCGCACGCCGCGGCCCAGCGTTACCGGATTGCCCGAGGTGATCCAGATCGGCGGCATGGGATCCTGCAGACAGCGCACGGCGATCGAACTCGGAGGGATGTTCAGGTACTGCCCCTGATGCTCGAAGATCTTCTGCGTCAGGCCCTTTGGAATCACGTCCAGGAACTCATTGAAGATCGCACCGGACTCGGCGATCTGCACCCCGAAACGCTCGAACTCGAACTCCTGGTAGCCCGACCCTACACCCAGCTCCAGACGGCCGTTGGAGACGGTATCGACAAATCCGACTTCGGCCAGAAAACGCGCCGGATGATAGAGCGGGAGGATGCAGACGGCCGTACCCAGGCGAATGCGCTGCGTCTTGGCCGCGGCGTGCGCGACCGTCATCAGCGGCGAGGGCGACAACGAGTAGTTGTTGAAATGGTGCTCGGCATACCAGGCCGTGTCAAAGCCTGCCTGCTCGGCCACAACGGTCTGCTCGATGGAGTTGTTAATGACTTGCTTGGAGGACTGGTGGTAACCTCGTTGCTGCGCCAGAATGAATACGCCGAATTCCATAATGTCCCCTCAATAGCGGATTTTGAGGAAATTCTAGAGGCTGGTACCCCTGGCCGGAATACAAGAAAAACGGCGTTCTGTGCTGCGAAAAGTGGAGGAATGATGGACAAGCTGCGCGCGATGGAGCTTTTTCTGTCGATATCTAAAACGGAAAGCTTCTCCGAAACCGCGCGGCAGTTCGGAGTATCGGCCACTTCGGTATCTCGCATGATCACCGAATTCGAGAGCGAGCTGAACGTCAAGCTTTTGCTGCGTTCCACACGCCAGGTCGTGCTGACCGAAGCCGGCCAGGAATACGCCAGTCAGCTCGACGGCATACTCTGGAGTATCAACGAGGCGCATCGCAATATCACGGAGATACGCTCGGCGCCCAAAGGCATCCTGCGCGTGCATTCGCGCATGATGTTTGGCCTGGGTGTATTGCCGCCGCTGGTGGCGGAGTTTCGGCAACAGTATCCGGACATCCATATCGAACTGGTGCTCTCCGAGGCCAAGACCGACCTGCGGCGCAACAACTTCGATATTGATTTCCGTATTTCTCCGCCCGTCGAAGCCGGCCTCAAGCGACGCATTCTGTTTAAAAGCGAGCGCTATCTGGTGGCCTCGCCCGCCTATCTGGCCCGCCGCAGCATGCCTGCCCAGCCCGCCGACATCGCCACACACGCCTGCCTGGCCTATCTGCTGCCGGGCGAACAGTACCGTTGGCGCTTCAAGCGCGATGACCTCATCGACGACATACCGATCCAGCCGCGGCATGTCAGCAACAACGGCGTGGCCCTGCTGGAGCTGGCGCGGTTAGGCGAAGGGATCGCCCTGCTGAATGACTACACCGTGCAGAGCGACATCGCGCGCGGCACGCTGGCGCGCGTCTTCCCGGATTATCGCGTGACGAACACGACGTTCGAGGAGGGGATGTACGCAACCATCCTGGACACGGCGATGATCCCGGCCAAGATACGTCTCTTTCTGGATTTCGTGGCCGACCACGTCTCCGGGCCGGCGCTGCGCTTTAGCGCCTACAAAGCCAGCGCCGCCGGCAGCGACTGAGCCGGATCAAAGGCAGATACGGCTGCGCGACCGTGGCGCGCCGCGCGCGCCACTGCCACGAACCCGCAGCAAGGCGCCATCCATCGGCCCATCCGCGGCCAGACGCCCGCTGTCGCTGATCGACGTCACGTAAATGTCGGTCAGATCGGCGCCACCAAAACACAGGGATGCCGGGTGACGTACCGGCAGATCGATACGGACATCGAGCCGGCCCTGCTGGTCGAATCGTGCGATGGCGCCCGCGTGCACCAACGCCGTCCAGAGACCACCTTCGGCATCGAAGCAACAGCCATCCGGCGCGGAGCCCAGCGCATCGGTGTCGACGAAGACCTCGCGCGCGGCCAGTGTGCCGTCGGCCGCCATGCGAAAGCGAAACACCGTGCGTTGCGCACTGTCGCAGACGTAGAAGTGTCGACCCAGCGGATCCGGCCCGGGTCCGTTGACCACCCCAAGTTCGCCGGCCAGCAGCGTCAGCCGCCCTCGAGTATCCAGACGATAGAGGCCTCCCAATGGAGGCTCGTCTTCCTTGCGATAGATATGCATGGTGCCGGCGACAAAGCTGCCGTCGGGCATGGCAACGCCATCGTTGAGCCGCAGATTGGGATGGCTCACGCCCAGGCGGGCCACGATCTGCAGGTGTTCGTCGCGCAGGTCGAACAACGCAAACGCGTCCTTGAGGGCCACCACGAGCTGATCGTCGCCGTTGAGGGCAAACGAACCGATGGGTGCGGGCAGTTGCCATTGACGTGACGCCCCGCTGGCCGGATCGATGCACAGAACACGACCGGCGCGGCAGTCTGCCATCCAGATCCGCTGCCCTGCCTCATCCCATACCGGACACTCTCCCAATGCGGCGCGCGTCGTGCCGATTCTGTCGATCTGCATCTGTCGATAGTCTCCTGACCACTCGCATGGTAGCGGCTCGCCGGCGGGCGGAATAGGCCGATTTCCTGCAGAACACAACCAACATTTATGGGGTAAATCCTGCGCATAACGCGTCCATATAATCCAAAAAAAACCGGCGGCCGGAATCTCAAGGCTTGGCCTGGCCGGTCAATACGACTCGAGGAGACTCACCATGCAGCACGCCCATGGCGCAACCGGCGCCCCCGTTTCTTTGTTGTTGCCCGAGGTGCAGGCATGAGCGACGACGCCGTCAAGTTCGAAGTCGATGCAGGCGTGGCATTGGTCACCCTCAACCGTCCTCCGATCAATGCGCTGAATCGCGAAACCCGCCGCCGTCTGGTGGCCATATTCGATGAGATCTCCGAGCGAGAAGACATTCGCTGCGCGGTCCTGACCGGCAGCGGCACTGTGTTTTGCGCTGGCACCGACCTCAAAGACCGCCCCGCCGCGGACGTCGCCGGCGACTTCCTCGAACACAACCGCATTACTCGCGAAACCGGCAACGCCATCCGCGAATGCAGCAAACCCGTCATCGCTGCCGTCAATGGCGCCGCACTGGGTGCGGGCCTGGGTCTAATGGCGGCCTGCGACATCATGTATGCCTCGGAGAACGCCACCTTCGGCATGCCCGAGATCAACGTCGGGCTGGCTGGCGGCGCCTCCATGCTGCGCACGCTGTTTGGCCGCTCGACGCTGCGCCGTATGTTTTTCACCGGCCAGCGTTTGACGGCTCAGGATCTGCTGCGCCGCAACGTGCTCGAAGATGTCCTGCCCGCCGAGGAACTCTTGCCAGCCGCGTTGGCGCTGGCGCAGGAAATCGCTTCGAAAGCTCCCCTGGCCGTGGTCTACGCCAAGCGCGCCGCCAATCTGGTGGATCTCATGCCGCAGCGGGACGCCTACCGCTTCGAGCAGGACTTCACCATGGCGCTTGCCAAGACCGACGACGCGCGCGAAGCCCGCATGGCCTTTCTGGAAAAGCGCCAACCCAACTTCAAGGGGCGCTGAGCATGACCGCAGTGACGCAACGCCCCGGCGCCGGGCTTGAGTATTTTTTCGACGCACAAGGCATCGCCGTGATCGGTGCCTCGGATGACATCACCAAAATTGGCGGCCGGCCGGTGCACATGCTGATCAAGTATGGCTATGCCGGCCCGGTCTACCCCATCAACCCCAAGGGCGGTACCGTACAGGGTTTGCCCGCTTACGCGAACGTGCGCGACACCCCGACGGTGCCGCAACTGGCCATCCTGGCTGTGCCGGCATCGGCCACTGCAGCCGCATTGCGAGACTGCGCCACGCGTGGCGTCAAAGCCGCCATTGTGCTGTCTTCCGGTTTCGTCGAAGCCGGCCCGCAGGGTGCGGCATTGCAGGCCGAACTCGTGCAGATAGGCCGCGACCATGACATGCGGATACTGGGGCCGAACTGCCTGGGCGCTGTCAACGTGGCCGACCGCCTGATCGGATCGTTCTCGATCGCACTCGAAGAGAACATGCCTGCCGCCGGCCACGTTGGCATCGTTTCGCAATCGGGCAATGTGGGTAGCCACACCATGCAAAGCGTCGCGCGGCGTGGCATGGGCGTGAGCCGCTTCATCGCCACCGGAAATGAAGCCGATGTTGACGTAGCCGATGGTATCGCCGCTCTGGCGCAGGACCCCTCCACTCGCATCATTCTGTGCTGCATGGAAACGTGCCGCCACGCCGGCAAACTCATCGACGCCTTGCGCATGGCGCGGGATCTCGGAAAACCCGTCATCGTGCTCAAGATAGGCTCCACGGAAAAGGGGCAGGCTGCCGCAGCGTCGCACACGGGTGCCCTGACAGGCTCGGATGCCGTGATCGACGCTATTTTTCGCCGCCATGGCGTGCTGCGCGTGCGTTCGGTCGAGGCGCTGATCGACATCGGCCATGCCGCCTCACTGCTGATGCCGAACCGCCTGCCACGTACCGACGCGGTAACCCTTGTGGCCGCATCGGGAGGGTTTGGCATCATGATGGCCGACGCCATGAGCGAGGCGGGCATGGTTCTGCCCGCGCTGGCCGAGCACACCCAGCAGCGTATTCGCGAGGCAGTTCCCACCGCCAGCACAGGCAACCCTGTCGATGCGTCGGCACAAATGTCCAGCCGGCCCGACATCCTGCTCAAGATGCTGACCGCGTTGCTGGACGATCCCGCCGAGGGTGCGCTGGTGCTGTTCATGTCGCTGTCGCTCTACAACACGCGCTTGCGCGGCATCTACCTGCAGGCGCTGGCCGAGGTCAGGGCCAGCCATCCCGACCGCCTGCTCATGATCATCAGCCAGGGCCCGGCCGATGCGGTCGAACAGATTACGGCGCTGGGCATTCCCGTGTTCGCCAGCATCGATTCTGCGGCCACCGGGCTGGCCGGCCTCTTGCAGCTGGGCCGCTTGCAGGCGGGCGCGCCTGCGCCTGCCTCGATGGCGCCCGCCGAACCCGTCGACACGACGGTCTTTCGCAATGAGTTCGAAGCCAAACGGGCATTGGCGCGGGCGGGCATCGATGTGCCGCAGGAAATCATCGCTCACAACGCCGACGATGCGGCTCGCGCCGCCGACGCGATCGGCTACCCCGTCGTCGTGAAGGTCGTCTCCGAGGACATCGCGCACAAGACCGAAGCCGGTGGCGTGGCGCTCAACCTGACGGACGCGGTCTCTCTGCGCCAAGCCTACGCCCAGGTTCTGAGCAACGCGGCCCGCCACGCGCCCCAGGCACGTATCGATGGCGTGCTGGTCGCACCGATGCTGCGTGGTGGCACGGAACTGATCGCCGGCATTTCGCAGGACCCGGTCTTTGGCCCCATCGTCATGGTGGGCATGGGCGGCATCTACGCCGAAGTGCTCAAGGACGTCGCCGTGCAGGCCGTCCCCGTTAGCGAGCACGAGGCCCTGGAGATGATCCGTTCGCTCAAAATGTTTGCGATTCTCGATGGCGCGCGGGGTCAAGCCAAGGCCGATATCGAGACGGCCGCACGCACGGTCGCCCGGCTGTCGGCATTTGCCTACCGGCACCGGGATGACATCGCCGAGATCGACATGAACCCCATTCTGGTCCGGCCGCAAGGCCAGGGCGTGGTCGTACTCGACGCCCTGATGGTCCCGCGCACCCACCCCGTACCTTGAGGATACGCATGCACTTCGATCACCACGTCGCGGTTCCGGACCCGGCAACCGGCCCCGCGGTTTACCGTCAGCACGCGCGCACCTGGCTGCGCGCCAACCTGCCCGAGTTCATGCGTAGCGACAGCCCGGAGTGGCGCACGCCCACGCTGGCCGAAAGCAGCGCCTGGGAGGCCGCCATGTATCAAGCCGGCCTGGCCGGCATGACCTGGCCCAAGACCTATGGCGGCCATGGCCTGACCCTGCGCGAGCACCTTGCCGTCAACAAGGAAATCGGGGCCCTGCCCATGCCGGAAAGCGTCAGCTCCATTGGCAAGGAGCTTGCCGGCCCCATCATCATGGCCGTCGGTACCGAAGCCCAGAAGCAGGCCTTTCTGCCCAACATCCTGGCTATGAAACAGTACTGGTGCCAGGGCTTCTCCGAACCCGACGCCGGGTCGGATTTGGCAAGGCTGCGCACCAAGGCGGTCCAAGAGGGCGACCATTGGCGCATCAACGGTCAGAAAATCTGGACCAGCGGCGCGGCCAAGGCGCACGACTGCCTGCTGCTCGCTCGTACCGGAACCGTCGCCGACAAGCACCGAGGCCTGGTGATGTTTGCCGTGCCCATGGACACGCCGGGCATACGCGTGGCGCCCATCAAATCCATCGACGGGAAATCCTCGTTTGCCGAGGTGTTCTTCGATGACGTGGTCGTACCCGACAGCGCGCGCCTTGGCGCGCCCGATGAGGGCTGGAACGCCGCCATTCGCGTGCTGTCCATCGAACGCGCCACAAACCGCATGTACCGCCCATGGCGTTTCGAATGCGAATTGCGCCAGCTCATCGCCGCCTGCAAATCGGACCGCCAACTGGCTGTCACGCTGGACGACGGCTATTTTCAGCGCCGGGTCGGCGATCTCGTCGGCCAGATCGATGGCCTGAAAGGACTGGTGGAACTGACCGTCGAGCGCATGATGCGCGGCGAGACCATCGGCGCCCGTGGCTCGTTGACCAAGCTTTACTGGTCGGAATGCCATCAGGCCTTTGCGGATCTGGCGCTGTCCGGCACGCCGCACGCCACGACGTTGGTCCGCGCCGAACGGCTCGCCGGCATCGCCTGGCAAGGCAGTGTGCAGTCCGGACATGCTCGCGTGGACCAAGGGCCCGTCGATTGGCTTCTGGTTGCCGACGGCGACGGAGCGAGCCTGCTCGACCTGTCGGCCGCCGTCGGGCAGGACCAGGCATGCCTGGATCCTAAGCAGCCGCAGACGTGGTTCGAGCTGCAAGGCACGCCCGTGCTGGCGCGTCTGGATGCCGCGGCCTGGGTGGCGCTTCAACATCGCGCACGTATCCTGCTCGCCGAATTCGCCAATGGCGCGGCCGAAGGCGCCTTGCAGGCGGCAGCGACCTACATGGCCACCCGCGTGCAATTTGGCCGCCCGCTGTCGACCAAGCAGGCGGTACGCCATCTTCTGGCGCGCATGCGCTTGCTCCAGGATGTCTCCAGCGCGGCCATCCGCCGTGCCACGCTGTGCGACGAGTATGGCGCGCAGCGCGATGACCGTCCCGCTCTGGTCGGCGCGCTGGGCAATGCCGCCTATGTCATCGAGAAAGCCATCCATCTGCACGGCGGCATGGGGTTTACCTGGGAGCTGCCGCTGCACCGCGCGCTGCGCGCCGTGCGCAAGCTGGATGCGGCCTTCGGCGGCCTGTCGCGCGACACCGGTCGCGCCTATATTCAATCGGTATAACACCATGACACAGCAACAAGACCTCACTGAACGCGTCGCCCTGGTTACCGGTGCCGGCATAGGCCGTGCAACCGCGCATCTGCTGGCCGCGCGAGGCGCCATCGTCGGCGTCAATGACCTCAAGCAGGACCTGGTCGAGGCCACCGTCGCGAGCATCACCGCCGCGGGCGGCCGCGCCTTTGCCGTCACGCAGAACGTGTCCACGCGCGAGGGCATCACCCAGGCCGTGCAGAGCGCCGCCGGCCATGGCGGCCGGTTCGACATTCTGATCAACAACGCGGCCTGGGTACGCTACCAAAGCGTGCCGGAGATTCAGCCCGAGACCATGGACCGCATGCTGGATATCGGCTTCAAGGCCGTGGTCTGGGGCATCCAGGCCGCGGCCGCCGCGATGGACGGCGCGCGCGGTGGCGCGATCGTCAACGTCGCCTCCACGGCAGCGCTGAAATCCGCGCCCAACTCCATCGTCTATTCCGGCATCAAGGCCGGCATCCTGGGCATCACCCGGGCCGCGGCCGCTGAGTTGGGCGCACAGAACATTCGCGTCAACGCGGTCTGCCCGTCAGCCGTACCGACCGAAGGCACCCAGCGCAATCGCAATGCCGAGCGCGACGCCCGACGCGTGGCCAGCACGCCCATGGGCCGTCTGGGAACCGTGGAGGACATCGCCAGCGGCATCGCGTTTCTGGCCAGCGACGAGGCGCGCTTCATCACCGCGCAAGGCCTGGTCGTCGACGGCGGCATTACCTTCACCACGCTGTGATGGAGACGGTTCTACTGACTGGAGCGGCCAGCGGCATCGGACGGGCCACGGCACGGCAACTGGCCCGCAGCGGCCAACGCTGTGTGCTGGTCGACCGCAATGCACAGGCCTTGCAAACCCTGGCCGATGAGCTCGGTGGCCCGCATTTGCACCGTGTGGCCGATCTGACCGATGCGCAGCAGATCGCGGCACTGGCACACGACATGC
Source organism: Bordetella holmesii (assembly GCF_020735985.1). NCBI lineage: Bacteria > Pseudomonadati > Pseudomonadota > Betaproteobacteria > Burkholderiales > Alcaligenaceae > Bordetella > Bordetella holmesii. The sequence continues at coordinate 542,490 of NZ_CP085973.1, read as the reverse complement.
CGGCGCTGGATGCGCTCATCAACAATGCCGGCATGACCGATGACAGCAACCTGCCCGTCATCGAGCAGAACCCTACCGGCTGGCAGCGTCTGCTCGACCTGAACCTGCACGCACCCGCACGGCTCGTGCAAGCGCTGGACGGCCGCCTGCTCGCCGGCGCGCGCATCATCAACGTGGCCTCGGGCGCCGGGCTGCGCGCCATCCCCTGGCGCGGCGCCTACAGCCCCAGCAAGGCAGGTCTGATCGCGCAGACGCGCGCCATGGCTGCCGCCCTGCCCGCCTACCGTTTCACCGTGCTTTGCCCAGGCTTCGTGCGCACGGAGCTAGTGGCCAACCTGATCGATGCAGGCCGACTCGACCCCGCCAGAGCGGTAGCCAAGATTCCTCTGGGCCGCCTGGGCGACCCCCAGGACCTGGCGTGCGCCCTGAGTTTTCTGGCCAGCGCCGAGGCCGCCGTGCTGCCCGCCGACATGCTTTGCGTCGACGGCGGATCGTCCATCTTTGGTGGCAGCCAGGCCTACCTCCCCACTCCGCATCTGCCCGTGGCCTGTGATACGCCGCTTGCCCTGCGCGTGCACGGCCCTTGGCAAGGCCCCAGGGAGTACGGCACACAGGGCTACCCCGCGGTGCTGGATACCCGGGTGCTGAGCGCGGCTCCCGGTCAACGGCTGGCCGCCATTGTTCAAGCCGCAAGCCAGGCCGGCCTTCAAGGTGCGGCAAGCCTGACGCTGCTGCTGCCGCGCGATCCGCATACCTGCTGGCAGACAGCCGGCGAGCGTGGTGCCGCTCGCATGCTGGTCTCCACTCTCGCCTGCGAGTGGGGCCCTCACGCCACACGCGTCAACGCGCTCGAGATTGCGCCTGACAGCGATGTGCAGGCCTATTTACCGCTCGTGCGCTTCATGGCCGGAGCGCAAGCGCAGTACCTCACCGGCCAGACACTGGGCAGCCCATGAAGCCATCTGACGTCGACACCATCAAAGCGAATTTCATTGCGGCACGCGGCTACTGGCGCCCCTGGAACGAAGCCCTATTGCGCGGCAATCCTGCCTTCATCGAACGCTATGCGGCCTATGCGGGCCATCCCGCACGCACCGGCCCGCTCTCGGCACGCATGGTGGAGTTGATCTATATCGCCCTGGATGCCTCTGCCACTCATCTGTATGAACCCGGCCTGACCACGCACCTGCGTCTGGCCCGCCAGGCGGGGGCCTCCGAAGCCGACCTGTTCGACGTCTTGCACCGAGTCACGCTGCAAGGTCTGAGCGCGGTGTTTCACGCCGCCGACCTCCTGCACGAGGCCCTGCCCCTGCCGCCCCTGGCCCCTGGCCACGCCCTGCGCGCGCGTATCGACGCGGCGTGGCCCGAGCATGCAGACAGCCTGGTGCGCCTTGCCGCGGCGGACCCCGACTACGTGACGGTGCTGCTGGATTTTCTCGAACTGGGCCGCCCGCAAGACGGACTGGACGCCGGAGAGTGTTTGTTGGTTGATCTGGCCTTGCGCGCCTGTTTCACGCATGCGGATACGGACGCCACGCGCAAGCTCATTCAACGAGGCGTGACCACGGGTGTGGGCCGGGCGGCCATGCTGCAAACCATGCAGTTGGGCGCGCATCTCGCCGTCCATGGCGCGGCACTGGGCGCCACCGTGCACGCCCGGGAATCGACCGAAACGTAGGTTCACCGGCCGGCGGGACCTTGCCGCAAGCGCTCAGGGCGGCGTTCTATCCTGCTTGCGCGCCGACGCCTCGAACTCGCGCGCCAGCTCCAGCAGCTCGCGCTTGTAGTCGTCCAGACTGCCTTCATAGGATTCCAGAAACAGATCCTGCCGCGCTTTATTCATCGCTTCCGAGGCCACCGCCTGCCGAACCGCCGCGGCCAGCTTCTCCCGTATGGCGGCGTCGACACCCGTGCGCACGGCCACGCTATAGCTGCTGTGAGACACCATGTCGGGAATGCCCAGCTCGGCAAATGTCTTCACGCCGGGGAGGTGGCTGACGCCGCCCGGGCGGCCAGCGTGGAGTAGGTTCCCACCCCCAGATCAGCGGTACCGATGTCGAGTTCGCGCGTTAAGCCTTTGAGGTCGCTGAGCTGTGTCCATCCGCGATCGGCCGGGACGATGAAGGCATAGCTATTCTGGCCCAGCGGAGCGAGAATCTCAAAATCCGAAAACTCGTAGCCCGCGCCTGGAGTCATGATCTTGGCGCTGTAGAAACCCTCGGCGTGGACCAGTAAGGTATAGCCGTCCGCCGGACGGCTCTTGACGGCCTGTATGCCGATGGCCGAACCGGCTCCGGGCCGGTTTTCCACCACCACCGACTGGCCCAGGATTTTGCCCAGTTCCTGCGCAAAGGCGCGCGAAATCCCGTCCGTGGCCGCTCCAGGCGGATACGGCACAACCAGCCGCAAAGGCTTGTCCGGATAATCGGTGGGCGCCGCGCCGGCGGCGACGGCAAAAAAGGTGCAGAAGGCCGCGCTGCCCAGCAGCAGACGGCGACGAATAGCCAGAGTCATGGATCGCTCTTTTCGGTTGTCCCCTTCTGAAGTGTATCGATCGCTGCACCTGCGATTCCCCCTCCTGCGCGCAGTTGTGAACTGCGGTTTGAGCTATAGGAAATTCAGCCGGGCTACCTAGAATTTAGGGGTTTCACATAACTCAAAGATTCGGGAGACAACGCAATGCCCCATACCCTTCTGACGCGGCGCGCCTTGCTGCTGGCCACCCTGTTGACGAGCCTGGGCAGCCAGGCCTTTGCCGCCGAGCAAACCTGGCCCCAGCGGCCCATACGCATGGTCGTGGCCGGCTCTCCCGGCGCTGGCGGCGACATCTTCGCCCGCCTCATTTCCACACCCCTGGCCCAGGCGCTCAAGCAGCCCGTCGTAGTCGAAACCAAGCCCGGCGCCAACGGCATGATCGCCGCCGACAACGTGGTCCGGTCGGCCAACGATGGCTACACGCTGCTGTTTGCCCCCTCCTCCACCATTTTGCTCAACCCGGTCGTCCTTCCTTCGCTGCCTTACGACACCGAAAAAGATCTCATCCCCGTGGCGCAAGTGGGTGCTGCCGGCATCCTGCTGGTGGCCAATCCCAGCACCGGTTTCAAGAACCTGGCTGACATGGTGGCCTACGCCAAGGCCAATCCCGGCAAACTCGCCTACGGGTCGTGGGGTACCGGCTCCTCGGGTCATCTGGCCATGGAAGGCATCAAAGCCCGGTATGGCCTGGACATGCCCCATGTGCCGTACAAGCAGCTCGTCACCGAAAGCACCGACCTCATTGCCAACAACATCAGCGTCGGCTTCATGGATATCGCCTCGCCCATCCCCCACATGCGCGCCGGCAAACTCGTCGCGCTGGGCCAGACAGGGTCGCGCCGCTGGCCCGCCTCGATGGATGTCCCCACCTTGGCCGAACAAGGCTATACCTTCGAGGCCGATGGCTGGTATGGTGTCTTCGCACCGGCGGGCACACCGCCCGAGATCATCGAGCGACTGAACGCCGAGATCTATCGCGCGCAGCACAATCCGGAAGTCCAGGAGAAGATCGAAGGACAGAACATGATCGTGCCGGCCGATGCGACCGCCCAGGAGTTCTCGGCGTCGATCAAGCGCGACGCCACGATCTGGCAGGACCTGGCCAAGCTGTCTGACCTGAAGAACAAGTAAACGCGCACCCTTGCGCTGCCAGATCGGGCGATGCGCCGCCGGCGCATGCCCTGCCAGAAGGGCCTCCTCGTATGCATACTGCTTTCTCTTCTACCTCATTGCAGGGCCGTGTCGCCGTCGTGACCGGCGCGACGGGCGGCATCGGCCAAGCCATCTGCCAGCAATTGCACGCCATGGGCGCGGCCGTCGCCCAGGTGGATATCCATGCCGACCCGAGCGCTGCCGCCCCGGCAGGCGGTATCCACCTTCGCTGCGACATTGCCGATCCGGCTTCGGTAGCCGAAATGGCTCGGCAAGTCCGCGAACAATTGGGGCGCTGCGATATCCTGGTCAACAACGCCGCCGTCAGCGCCCCGCCTACCGCCCTGGAGGATTTCCCCATCGAACGTTGGGACCACATCCTGCGCGTGAACCTGCGCGGTGCGCTGCTGTACGCGCAATCCATCTTTGCGCTCATGCGCCAGCAACCCACCGGCAGCATCATCAATGTGGCCTCGATTTCGGCCCAGTCGCCCACCCGGGTCGGCGCCTACGGCACGGCCAAAGCCGCATTGCAGGCGCTCACCCGCCAGATGGCGGTCGAATGGGGGCCGCTGGGTATACGTGCCAATGCGATCAGCCCGGGCATGATCCGCACACCATTGTCGGAGGTGCATTATCGCGACGAAGGCGTTCTGCAAAAACGCAATGCCAGCATTCCGGCACGCCGGGTGGGTGTGCCCGCCGACATCGCCGGCGCGGTGGCCTTCCTGGCCAGCGATGCATCGCTTTATGTCAACGGCGAAGACATCGTGGTCGATGGTGGCTTTCTCAAGGCCTCGCTAAGCAATCTGTATCGCGATTGAAAATCCCGCGCGCCCCGGCGCAACCCTGCAAAAAAAACCGGCCAGCTCAACAGTGAGCGGCCGGTCTTTCACAGCGGTGAGCAGGCGGCGTGCCGTACCCTAGGCACGGCTGCTGGAGAAAAATTTCTCCAGCTTGGCTTTGACCGCGTCCCAGGTCTTCTCGCGCTCGGCCTTGCGCTCGGCCTTCTTTCCGGCGCGAATCGCAGCGCCTGCCGCATCGGCAGCGGCTTCTGCGGCGGTCACCGCGCTGGCCACCTCGTCGAACAGTTCGTCGTAGCGCACGCGCAGGATCTGGCCACCAGCGGTCTTGGCATATGCATCGAGCAACGTCGCATCGATCTCCTCGACATCGGCGATCAGCGCGGTCGTGCCGGGCTTGATATTCGAACTCAGCGACGCCAGGAGCAGGTCATTGCTGGCAGCCGCATCGGCGTCGACCAGCGACCCGAACAGTGCGCCGCCGGAAAACCCCAGCAGCAAGCCGACCGGCCCCGCAAGGATACCGACGGCCGCGCCGAGGACAGAGCCCGCCGCCGCCGCGCCAAAGATGCTGTTGGCGCCTTCGCGAACCGCGATATGGCCGGACAAGTCGCGTTGCACGACCGCCATCTGGTTGATCGTAACGGGCGGGGATGAAGATAACTCGGTAAAAGCCTTGTACGCACGCGATTCATCTTCCCACGTAACCGCAATCACATTTCTTGTCATGCAAAGCCCCCTATTGAGAACACCCAGACAGAAACAAAAGCCTCTCGACGAAACCCTGCACTGATCATAGTGCCAATCGCCACCTGGTGATCATCCAGGCGCAATCGCCAGGGATCTTCCCGCAAACCGGATGCACGCCCTGCGGCAGTACCCACGCCCTACCGAACCTGCTCGGCGGCGTGCCAACGGTTGGCACCGCTCGGGCGTGCGTGGCACGCCCCGGCCCTGGGGTATGCTTGAACGAGCCAAAACTCATGCCTGCCAAGAATGAACTTCTCCCCGGCGCGGCAATCCCCAACCAACTGCTGATGTCCATGGGGTAACCCACCTCCGTCATCGTGGGCACGTCAGGCAATAGCGTCGAACGCTTGGCCGTCGTCACCGCCAACGGACTCACCTTATCGGATTTCACATAGGGCGCTGAGACCACCACCGTGTCAAAGGTCATGGGTATCTGACCGCCCAGCAGGTCGGTCATCGCCGGCGAACTGCCTTTATAGGCTACCGAGGTAAGCTTGACGTCGGCCGAAGCATTGAGCGTCTCTCCGGCGAAGTGCATGATCGACCTGGGCCCGAACGATCCATAGAACATACGCCCCGGCTCACGCTTGGCCTGCTCGACCATGGACTTAACGTCCTTGAACGGCGCCTTCGGGTGGGCCAGAAGAATGACGGGCATGGTCCCCGTCAGTCCAAGATAGTCAAAGCTTTTCAAGGGATCGTAGGGGCTTTGCGTGTTGACAGCCGGGTTGGCGGTGAACGTGGACGGCCCGGTCAACAGCAAGGTGTAGCCATCGGCCGGTGAACGCGCTACCTCCATGGCCCCGATCTGTGTGGCCGCGCCTGCGCGATTCTCCACGATGACGGACTGCCCCAGTCGCTCGGCCAGGCGAGGCGCCAGCAAGCGACCCAGCGTATCCGTGGTCCCGCCCGGAGGAAAGGGCACGACCAGCCGGATGGGGTGATCCGGATAGGGAGCCTTGGCCTGCGCGGCCAAAGGGCCCAAAGCCAGGGCGGCCAATGCTGCGGCCAAACACATCGAACGTCGGGTGGCGGAATAAGTGTGCACTGCTGTCTCCATGACCAGGGCGCCGGCTTCGCACCGGCTGTCTTTCTTGGTGTAAATGCGCGGACAAACGCGCCGCTGTTTTGCCTCGATGCCCGCGGGAGGCCTCAGCCAGCCCGCGCGGCGATCTCCGCCTTGACCTTCAATAACTCCACCAGCAGACGATCCCGGCGCGTTTCGAGCGCCTGCATGGACACGCCCTGTTGCGCTTCGCACGCTCCCTCATGCAACTGCTGCCGCTCATCCGCACCCAGGCTGATACGTTTGCTGCGATCCGTGCTCAAGGCATCGCGCGCGGCAAACTTGGCGAACGCGCCCGCCATGCCCGCCTCGCCGCCCGCCATGTGAAAGGTCATGAACGGGCCCACGAAAGGCCAGCGCATGCCGGGCCCGCAGGTGATGGCGCGATCGACGTCTTCCACCGTCGCCACACCGTCGAGAACCAGGCGTGCCGCCTCATTGAACAGCACGTACTGCAGGCGATTGGCCACATGCCCATAGATTTCGCGGCGCAGACGGATGGGCTCGCGGCCGATGGCACGGTAAAAATCAAAGGCAATATCCAAGGTGCGAGCCGCCGTGGCCTTGCCTCCCACCAACTCGACCAACGGCACCAGGTGCGGCGGGTTGAATGGGTGCGCCATCAGGCAGCGCTGCGGATGTACACACTTGGACTGCATCACCGACATCGCCAGAGCCGAGGTACTCGAAGCAATGATGGCCTGTGCATCCGCGGCGGCATCGATCTGCGCCAGGAGGTCGATCTTCAACGACTCGATCTCTGGCGCGTTCTCCTGTATCCACCCGCAGCCAGTGACCGTCTCGGCCACCGTCGCGTGAAAACTGATCCGCCCCGGGCTGGCGTCTGCCACGACCAGGCCCACGTCGGCCAATACAGGCCATACCTTGTGCACATAGGCGCGCGTACGCTCGACCGCGTCGGCAGCCGGGTCCGTGGCGCGCACGGCAAAGCCTTGTGCCGCGAAATAAACCGCCCAACTCATGCCGATCTGGCCCAGGCCGATGACAGCCACCGGGCGTTGTTGTAGTTCTGTAAGCGTAAAAATCTGGTCTCCTGCAGCCGCATTCTTCATCGGAACAAAGATAATATGTTTCCTCAATCAATTCCCATTCGGAATATCTTCCCGTTATGCGCATCGAGGATGCAGAAGTCTTTCTCAAGCTGGCCGAACATCAGAACGTGCGGCGCACCGCGGAGCGCGTAGGCCTGACTCAGTCGGCCGTGACCAAAGTTCTGCAGCGGCTTGAAGCCGAGTTCGGCTTGCCGTTGATGGAACGCCGCGCCTCAGGCGTCGTACCCACCCGCGCCGGACAGTTGCTGCAGGAAAAGGCCCTGGCGCTCATTGGCTCCTATGACAGCCTGCGCCATGAAATGGCCGCGGCTCAATCGGCCCAACAAAGCGTCGTGCGCGTAGGCATCATCCCCGCGCTGCTGGATGCCAAACTCCTGCCGGTACTGGCCATCTGGCGCAAGCAACACCCCGGCCAATTCCTGCAGATCAGCGTCAAGGTCTCGGATGAACTGACAGAAATGGTTTGCCAGGGAGACCTTGATCTGGCGATCGGCTTTGCGCCGACGCCACGCTCGGATCTGCAAACGCTGGCATTGGGACCTCAGCGCTATCACGTCGTCGTACGCGCCGGCCACCCGCTGAGCTTGCCGGGTCGATCGACCATGCAGGCGTTGGCGCAGGCGGAATGGCTCTTGCCGGCCCCTTCGGTCGGCATGCGGCTGTGGGTAGAGCGCGCGTTTATCGACCTGGGCCTGCCCATCCCGGTCACCGCCGTACAGACCGACACCTCCACCGCCCAATTCGCCGGCCTCATCCGCGCCAGTAATCTCGTCACGGCGCTGATGACACCCATGTTCATGTCGCCGGCCGGCAAGGGCCTCGTCGAACTGCCTTTCGACGCCGAGTCCAGCATGCAGCCATTGGTGCTGCTCACCCGGCGGGCCGCCTATCTGTCGCCGACCACACGAGCCTTGCGGGATGCCCTGCATCGGGCATTCATAGCGTCGACTTAAGGCGGCCGACGTTCTGGCGCAGCGACATCGCGCGAGCCGCCGGCATTGCCGACAGCCGGCCTCAGGCACCTTGATAAGCGAATCCCCGGCTGGGATCTCATTTCGAAAATGGGGCGCAACAGCTCCATGTCGTGCCTGATTCAACCGTAGAGAAGGCGCGTGCACGGCCCGGGATTTTCTCGGCTTCACGCCACCTGACCTGCAGCATGCGTGACCCCAACCCGCTTGCCGTCGCGTCGAATCCTCGTGGTTTGAATCCGTGACTACTTCCTGTGCATCGACGGCCGCGGCGCCGGACCGGTCGACTCACGTACGACGATCTCGTCATGAGGCAACACCAGAGGGGTAAGTGAGCAGGGCTTGCACGCCGCCAGGAAGGGCTCAACCTCATAGCGGCGAGGAGGGCCCCACACCGTGTGGAGGGGCCTGGAAAATGACCGCCTACGCATCCTGGTTACAAGCAACTGAACGATACGATCAACAGACCTTGGCGTATGCCCGCTTCCCACGGACGATAGCGCCTTGCGACACTGGATGGCCTTCCTGGTGCGCCCTGGAAAGTCAAATGTGGAGCCGGTGAACGGAACAATTTAAATCATCTAACTTATTGATTTATAAATTGTTATTTCCATTCGGAGCGCTAGAATGTACCGCAATCTGTACCAGTTGCGCGCACACTGGCAAGCTGCTGCTCCAACAAGCTACGTGCGGTTTCCGCTCCATGGAGCCCAGTCTTTGTTCCTTTCGTCTACAGGCAATTTCACTCTATTTAATAGCTTCAGCAGATGTTGAAATTATCCTTATAAATGAAATTTTGGTGATGTGCTTCAGAAAAAATGGTACTTTCAACGAATGCTGAAAGAGGCCAATTTAATGAAAGATCCTGAAGCTCGAGCTGGTAAGGCACTGCGCCGTTTGCTTGAAAAGATCCCGATCCTTCAGGTCGAAGGGATCGAAGCCGAGGCTATGTCCGACGATTGGGAGCCGGACCTTATCGCCCGGCTGCTCGTGGACGGGCTGCAGCATCTGCTCATCTGCGAGTACAAGTCGAACGGGCAACCGCGGTACGCCCGGTCCGCGCTGCTGGAACTGCGGAACTACGTTGCGCAGCGAACTCCCGAGGCTACGCCCGTCTTCATCGCCCCCTATATCTCACCTGCGGTAAGGCAACTGTGCGAAGAGAAGGGTGTCAGCTATCTCGACCTGGAAGGAAACGCCCGGATCGCCTTCCGCGGCGTGTTCATCGAACGCATGGTGACGGACAAGCCTGCGGCTGAGCAACGCGAACTCAAGTCGTTGTTCAGGCCGAAGTCGGCCCAGGTTTTGCGCACCATGCTGCGCGAGCCAGGCCGTGCCTGGCGTGTCACCGAGCTATCAAAAATCTCCGGAGTCAGCCTAGGGCACGTCAGTAATGTGCGCACCGGGTTGATCGATCGAGAATGGGCACGCGCCTCAGATGACGGCCTCGTTCTCTCAGATCCCGACGCACTGGTGGACGCATGGCGGGACAGCTACACAGCACCGCCAGGTGAGCGGCTGCGGTTCTACACGCCTTTGCATGGCAGCGCGTTCGAAGAAGCTGCCCGTAGCGCATTGCGCGCCAAAGACGGTCTCGGACATGCTGCCTTCGCATCGTTCTCGGCAGCGCAGTGGCTTTCACCATACGGTCGTACCGGCACGCACTATTTCTTCGCCGACGAAGATGGTCTGCGTGAGCTTCAGGCAACGTTGAAACTCACGCCTGCCGCGAAGGGCGAGAACGTGGTCATCACCGTGCCGAAAGACACGGGATTGTTTGCCGACACCATTGAACCTGCGCCGGGCGCAGTCTGCACAAGCTTGGTTCAAACCTACCTTGACCTCTCCATTGCCGGCGAACGCGGCGCCGAGGCCGCCGACCACCTGCGCAAGGAAAAGCTTACATGGCCCAAATGACCCCCCCCCAGGAACCACAATCGGCCGCCGAATATGACGACCGCACGACTGCGGCCGTGAAATCCGTGCTGATCGAGATCGGCCAGATACTTGGTAGCTTCAAAGGCAAGTTCGCCATCGTAGGTGGTGCAGTCCCCTGGCTGTTACTGGCCAACGAGGAGATGCCCCACGTCGGCACACTCGATGTAGACATTGGCCTGGATGCAGAAGCTCTCGGCGAAGGTGAATACGCAACCTTGATCGGTGCGCTTCAGGGTCATGGATATGCCCAGCGCGACGGGCTTCGACGGTTCCAACTTGTTCGTCAGGTTCCCGTGAAGGACGGTGGAGAGGGGATCGACATCGTGGTCGATTTCTTGATGCCGCGCGATGCAGAGATCGTCAAGAACAATCCTCCCCTGATCAGCGACTTTGCCGTACAGCGTGCTGACGGCACTGACTTGGCGATGCGGTTCTATCAACTGGTGGCGGTGGCGGGCCCAATGCCGAACGGAGGGAGCAACCGCGTGGAGATTGCGGTGTGCTCTATCCCTGCACTACTGGCAATGAAAGGCCATGCGTTGGCGGGCCGCTACAAGCAGAAGGATGCCTACGACATCTACTACTGTGTGCGGAACTATCCTGATGGCATTGAGGCTCTGGCGCAGCAATGCCTTCCCCTCCTGGGACACGCAAGTGGCGAACGAGGGTTCCAGCACATCGCCGACAAGTTTGACGCCTTCGAAGGACATGGTCCCACCTGCGTGAGGCGTTTCGTCGAAGACACGCATGCGCTGGGTGATCGCACACCCGAACAGTGGCAACGAGATGCGTTTGGGCAGATCGATGCTCTCCTACGTGCGATGGCGCTGCGAGGTTGAGTTACGGCCCCATGGACTACGCTCAACTTCGCAACTTGTTGGAGCCCCTGGTAACCGGTCGGAAGGATGCTGGCACGCACACTATGCTGCCAACACTCTGCGAAGAGTTGGGCCTGCCCGTGCCTCCCGATGATGGCTCCAAGCGGGAACGAATGACAGCCAGCTTCAATGCGCTTGCGGACACCGAGTTGCCTGCGGTGGCCCGCAAACTGCTGATCCGCCAACCGCCCAATGCCACTACGCGCAACCAGATTCAAGACATCCTCTGGAGCGACAGTGCATGCCCGCCCATTCCGCGGCGGTATCGGCGCGAGATCGCGCGCAGGCTTAATAGCGAAGACTTGTATGGGGATGCTCGGAGGTTCGACGAGTTGCTGGAATGCCTGTGGATCTTGAACGCCGATGACTGGATGCACCTCAAAGGCGGCAACCCCACAGGCCTGCGCGCTGAAATCCAGCAGCACGTTGATCGGCACCCAGAGGATTGGCCGGCCGAAACGCTGTTCGACCAGTTAGGCGCTTATGACGCTTCCGACCGGCGCTTCGCGCTGTTCCCGGAGGGGATGGCTTCCGCCGACGTGCGTCCCGACGAGGCAGCGCAACGCCACTTCGTCGCTTGCGTCAACGAGCCACTGCGCGGTTGCAACGTCGAACTACGCGAGACCGACTTGGAAGGCGGTTACCCGGTCTTCTCATTGCTTTCACTGCACGCGGCGACTAGGAGCCGGCCGAAGAATCTCATCTTCGCCTCACCCGACAAGCCCGACCTGCGCTTCCGCGACGCGCTGGACAACGACTAGATGGGATAGGAGCCGCGTCGGCTTCAGAGCCGACCTTCAGGTCGCGTCAATGCGGCGAGCCGGATACCGCATTGTTGGTCCGAAAAATCTACTTGACTGGGTAAGCTGTGGGCAGACTTCACTGATCGCCAGCGAGGTTCAGCCGAAAACTTTTATGCCATTTCAACAACTTAGGAAACTTCTCAGAGTTTCACGGCAGGTGTGATTCGCAAAATGAGCGGGTGAAGGGAATCGAACCCTCGTATGCAGCTTGGGAAGCTGCCGTTCTACCATTGAACTACACCCGCATCGGGAGGCTGGCGCTGCAACCGGCTCAAAGGCCGTTTCAACGCAGGCGAGGATTATAGCCTGCCTTGCGGCAGTCGTGTGCCCTGCCCACCTTTATTCGGCGCGTTCGGAAATCTCGATCAGGTTCAGGTCGGGGTCGCGCAGATAAATCGAGCGCAGCGGATGCTCGGCCCCGGTACGGCGCACCGGGCCTTCGATGATGTGAGCGCCCTTGGCATTGATCTGGGCGATGACCTCATCGAGCGGAATGGAAGCGATAAAGCACAAGTCCAGCGCCCCCGGCACCGGCAAATGGGCCTTGGGTTCGAACTCGCGGCCTTTGATGTGCAGATTGATCTTCTGGTTGCCAAATCGAAACGCCTTGCGGCCCTGACCAAAACTCTCCAGGCGCATGCCCAGCAGGCCGACATAGAAATCCACGCACGCGGCTTCATTGGTGGTGGTCAGAACGAGGTGGTCGAGATGGTCGATCATGCATAGGGCCCCAGAGTGGTTCGTCACGATGGTACCGCCCCAGCGGTTCTGCGGCCACTGCCTAAGCCATTCCCCCGAAATGCTCACGCACGATGGCCAGCGTGCGCTCGGCCAGGGGAGAGCTGTGGCGCGCCGGCCAGATCAACTGGCTGCGCGAACGCGCCTCATGGTCGAAATTGAGAAACCGCGTGCCCGCCAGCCGGCTGCGCGCCATGCAGGCCGGGACGATGGACACGCCCAGGCCCTGGGAGACCAGCGAACACACGCTAAGCCAATGCCTGACCTCGTGACGCACGGCCGGATGAAACCCCGCGGCGACGCACAGCGACAGCACGGTTTCGTGATAACTGGGCGAGGCTTCGCGCGCGAAGAAAATGAAGTCATCGTTGACCAGTTCGCGCAGCTCCAGTTTGCGTCGCGCGGCCAGCGGGTGGCCCTGCGACAGGCAGACCACGAAGGGTTCGGCCATGAGGTCCAGGCTGCGCACTTCGGGTGGCAGCGGATTGGCGTGGACGAACCCCAGGTCGAGCTCACCGCGCTGGATGGCTTCGATCTGGTCATGCGAGTTGCGCTCTTGCAAGACCTGCTCCACGCCGGGCAGTTGCAGGCGCAACTGCGCAAGGACGTCTGGCAGGCCGCGGTACAGCATGGAGCCGACGAATCCGATGCGGCACCGCCCCTGCAAACCGGCGTCGACGCGCTGCACCAGAAGACTGATCTCTTCGGATTGGCGCAGCAGAGCCAGCGCCTGCCCATAAAGCACCTGGCCCGCCGGCGTCAGATCGACGTGGCGGCTGTTTCGCTCGAGCAGTGTCACACCCAGTTGCGCTTCGAGCTGCCGGATGGCGTAGGAAAGGGGCGGCTGCGAAATATGCAGACGCCGCGCGGCGCGGCCGAAGTGGCGCTCCTCGGCCACGGCGATGAAATAACGCAGCAGGCGCAGCTCCATACGTCTCCATTGATAGTTTTTTTGTATTGCTCAACATTAAAACAGTATTTGTATGGATAGATAAGCCGGCGCAGCATCGAGCCAACCGACCATTGGAATCGTCATGCCCGAACAGACCGCCGTCCCGGACTCCCGGGGACAGAACCTCTTCGACGTGGATCCTTACGCAGCGCCCATGGCAGCCTGCTACCTGCCCGAGGATCTCTATACCCATCTGCTGCCGCACCTGCGCCGGCTTGGGGAACTGGCTGGCGGGCAAATGGACGAGCTGGCCATGACGGCCGACCATCAAGCGCCAACTTTGTCGGTGCGGCATCGCAGCGGCGCCGATGAGTCCCGCGTCGAAAAACACCCCGCGTACGTCGAGCTGGAGCGTCTGGCCTATAGCGAATTCGGCCTGGCGGCCTTGTCGCACCGCTCTGGCGTGCTGGGTTGGCCCAAGCCCATGCCGGCGGCGGCCAAGTATGCGCTGAGCCACCTTTTCGTGCAGGCCGAGTTCGGCCTGTGCTGCCCCGTGAGCATGACCGATTCGCTGGCGCGCACGCTGCGCCGCTACGGAGATCCGGCGCTCGTCGAGCAGGTCGTGCCGCAAGTCACCAGCCTGGACTTCGACACCCTGCGCCAGGGCGCGATGTTCATGACCGAACAGGGCGCGGGCTCCGACGTCAGCGCCACGACCACGCAGGCCCTGTTGGATGACGACGGTACCTGGCGCCTGAGCGGCGACAAGTGGTTCTGCTCCAACCCCGACGCCGGCTTTGCCATGGTGCTGGCGCGCAGCGAAGCCGATCCCGGCCTCAAAGGCGTATCGCTGTTTCTGCTGCCACGCGACCTGCCCGATGGCCGCCACAACAGCTATCGCATTCTGCGCCTGAAAGACAAGCTTGGCACCCGCTCGATGGCCAGCGGCGAGATCCGCCTGGAAGGCGCGCGCGCCTGGCTGGTGGGCGAGCGCGGCCGCGGCTTCAAGCAGATGGCCGACATGATCAACAACTCGCGGCTGTCCAATGGCATGCGCGCTGCCGGCCTGATGCGCCGGGCAGTGAGTGAAGCCATGTTCGTCGCGCGCGAGCGCCAGGCCTTTGGCCGCTCGCTGGTCGACATGCCCCTGATGCGGCGCCAGCTGGCCAAGATGATGCTCTGGACCGAACAGGCCCGCAGCGTCATGTACCAGACCGCGCAGGCGCTGGCGCAGGCCGAAGCCGGCCAGGCCAGTCCGGCGCTGGCGCGTATCATGACGCCGCTCATCAAGTTTCGGGCATGCCGTGACGCACGCAAGGTCACGGGCGACGCCATGGAAGTGCGCGGGGGCTGCGGCTACATCGAAGAGTGGGTCGAACCGCGCCTGATGCGTGATGCCCATCTGGGTTCGATCTGGGAAGGCACGAGCAATATCGTGGCGCTGGACGTGCTGCGCGCCATCCGCCGCGAAGAGGCCTTGCCCGCTCTGCGCGCCCACGTGGACGCCCTGTTGCAGGCCGGCCGACCCTGCGACCCAGCCCTGGCCGACAGCCAGAGCCAGGCCGTCGATGGCGCGTTTGCGCTGGCCGCGCACGCCGCGCAAGAACAGCGTGATGACCTGGCCCGTCAGGCGGCCTCGGCCTTGTATCACGCGCTGTCGGTGGCGGCGCTGCGTTGGGAAGCCCGGCTGCCGGCGCTGGCGGGACGCGGCTTGCTGGCCGACCAGGTCCTGCGCCATCGCCTACTGCCGCGCAATCCCTGCCAGGCGCAAGAAAACGAAGATGCGCTGAATCAGCGCGTATTGCAGGCACAAGCCTGATCCCGCGGGGCGGCTCGATCCGCCCCATGTCCATAACGACAGGAGACACCCCATGCCTACTACGATTTTTCGCCGCCTGGGCGCGGCGCTCGCTCTGGGAGCCTGCCTGGTGGGCGGCGCCCAGGCAGCCTATCCCGACCATCCCATCACGCTCGTCGTGCCCTTTCCGCCGGGCGGACCGACCGACGCGCTGGCGCGCCGTCTGGCCGAAGGCCTCAAGGATCAGCTCGGTCAAACCGTCGTGGTGGAAAACCGCGGCGGCGCCGGCGGCAATATCGGCTCCGAGTATGTCGCCCGCGCCAAACCGGACGGCTACACGCTGCTGTTCGGCACCTCGGGCCCGCTGGCCATCAACGTCAGCCTCTACAAAAACCAGAACTACGATCCGCGCACCAGCTTCACCCCCATCGCCCGCATCGGCCACCTGCCCAATATCCTGGTCGTCCACCCCTCGGTGCCCGCCAAGAACGAGCAGGAGCTCATCGCTTATGCCCGCAGCCATCCGGACAAGCTGAGCTATGCGTCGTCCGGCAACGGCGCGTCCTCGCACCTGGCGGGCGTCCTGTTCAACAACATGGCGCAGACCCGCATTCTGCACGTGCCCTACAAAGGCACCGGCCCGGCGCTCAACGATCTGGTCGGTGGCCAGGTGTCGATGTCGTTTACCGACATCCTGACGGCCTTGCCTTTCGTGCAATCGGGCAAGCTGCGTCCCATCGGACTGGCCAGCGCGGATCGCTCCGCCTCGCTGCCCGATCTGCCCACTCTGGCCGAACAGGGCCTGCCCGGCTACGACGTCAGCGTCTTCTTCGGCATCGTCGCGCCCAAAGGCACACCGCCCGAGATCGTGGACAAGCTCAACAATGCTTTCGTCAATACGCTGGAGTCCCCCGCCGTCAACGAGACGCTGACACGCCAAGGCATCGTGCCCGCCAAAGATCGCAGCCCCCAGGCTTTGCAGACGTTCATCAATGACGAGGTGGACAAATGGGGCAAGGTCATTCATCAAGCCAATATTTCCATCGACTGACATGAACGCATCCGCTTTGCCCCAAGGCGCCCTGGCCGGCTGCCGAGTCATTGATCTGTCACGCGTCCTGGGTGGCCCTTATTGCACCCAGATGCTGGCCGACCATGGCGCCGACGTCCTCAAGATAGAACCGCCCGACGGCGATGAGACCCGAGGGTGGGGCCCGCCCTTTGCCGAAGGTGTGGCGGGCGGCTCGGCCTCGTATTTTGCGGGTGTCAACCGCAACAAACGCGGCATCACGCTGAACCTGGCGCGGCCTGAAGGGCGAGAGTTCCTGCTGACGCTGCTGGCCGATGCCGACGTCGTGGTGGAAAACTTCAAACCCGGCACCATGGAGAAATGGGGCTTGGGCTATGAGCGCCTGAAAACGGACTTCCCGCGCCTGATCCATTGCCGGGTCAGCGGTTTTGGCGGCGATGGCCCCTTGGGGGGGCTGCCGGGCTACGACGCCTGCGCCCAGGCCATGTGCGGCCTGATGAGCGTCAACGGCGAGCGCGACGGCCCGCCTACCCGGGTCGGCCTGCCCGTGGTCGACATGGTGACCGGCCTGAATGCGACCTCGGCCATTCTGCTGGCGCTTTATGAGCGCGAGCGCAGCGGCCTGGGACAGTTCCTGGACATCACGCTGTACGACTGCGCGATATCGCTGCTGCATCCGCATGCGGCCAATTACTTCTACGGCGGCAAGGTTCCACAGCGCAGTGGCAACGCCCACCCCAACATCGCGCCCTACGAGACCTTCACCACCGCCGCCGGCGAAATCTTTCTGGCCGTCGGCAACAATCGCCAGTTCGCGGGCTTGTGCGAGATTCTGGACGCCCCGGATCTGGCCGCCGATGCCCGCTTTGCGGACAACGCCGCGCGGCTGACCAACCGGCCGGCATTGCGCGAGGCCTTGAGCGCCCGGCTCATCGATCACCGTGCTACCGAGCTGGCCGAGCGCCTGCTCAAGCATGGCGTGCCTGCCGCGGCCGTGCAGGACGTGGCCGAGGTTCTCGATCATCCGCATACGCATCACCGTGGCATGGTGCTCGAAAACGAGGCCTACCGAGGCCTGGCCAGCCCGATCAAGCTGTCGCGCACGCCGGCCAGCCTGCGCCGCGCGCCGCCCGCCAAGGGCGAGGCCAATGCCGAACTGGGCGTGCCTCCCGAGGCATCCTGACGCCCCGGATCCGCCCCCCGATTTTCCGGGGCGGCGGCTCCCACTACAATCCGGGTTATGAACGCGAATACCCCGACGACTACCCCCCCTGCCCCGGCGGATGCCGAGCCCCTGACGCCGGCGACCCAGGCCGCCCTGGAACCGGCCAACCACGCGCCGCCCAGCCCTGGCGCCACGCATATCCGCAGCTTCGTGCATCGACGCGGGCACATCACGCAGCGTCAGCGCGATGCCCTCGAACAACTGATGGACAAGTGGGCCATCGCCTACGCGGCGCGCCCCCTGGACCCGGCCGCCGCCTTCGGGCGCGAGGCGCCGACCATCCTGGAAATTGGCTTTGGCATGGGCGAGACCACCGAGAAGATCGCGCTGGCCCGCCCCGACGACAACTTTCTCGGTGTAGAGGTCTTCAACGCTGGCGTGGGCTCGATGCTCCACCGGATCGAGACCTCCCAGATCCCGAACGTACGCATCATCCAGCACGATGCGGTCGAAGTGGTGCGCGACATGATCGCGCCCGACTCGCTGGCCGGGGTACACGTCTACTTTCCTGATCCCTGGTCCAAAAAACGTCACCACAAGCGCCGCCTGCTGCAACCGGCCTTCGTGCACCTGTTGGCCAGCCGCATCCGCCCCGGCGGCTACCTGCATTGCGCCACCGACTGGCAGGACTACGCCGTGCAGATGCTGGAAGTCCTCGGCGGTGAAACCCTGCTGGAGAACACCGCGCACGATTACGCCGAGCGTCCCAGCTACCGCCCGCAGACCAAATTCGAGACGCGCGGCCTGCGGCTTGGCCATGGCGTCTGGGACCTGATCTTCAAGCGCAAGGCCTGAGCCCACCAAGGAGAGTCCTCCAATGCTCTATCCCGCGATCGAGCCCTACCGCCATGGCATGCTGGACACCGGCGATGGTCATCAGGTGTATTGGGAGCTTTGCGGCAATCCGCAGGGCAAACCCGCCGTGTTTCTGCATGGTGGCCCTGGCAGCGGCTGCTCGCCCGTGCACCGGCAACTGTTCGACCCGCAACGCTACAACGTGCTGCTGTTCGATCAGCGCGGCTGCGGGCGCTCCACGCCTCACGCCAGCCTGCAGAACAACACCACCTGGGACCTGGTGGCCGATATGGAGCGCCTGCGCCGGGAAGTCATGGGTGCCGAGCGCTGGCTGGTGTTCGGCGGCTCCTGGGGCTCGACACTGGCGCTGGCTTATGCCGAAACGCATCCTGAGCACGTCAGCGAACTGATCGTGCGCGGCATCTTCACGTTGCGCCGGGCCGAGCTGCTCTGGTTCTATCAAGAAGGCGCCTCCTGGCTGTTCCCCGATCGCTGGGAAGGCTACCTCGAGCCCATCCCGCAAGCCGAGCGCGGCGACATGATCGCGGCCTATCGCAAGCGACTCACCGGCGACGACGCCGTCGAGCAGTTGCGCGCCGCCAAGGCCTGGAGCCAATGGGAAGACCACACCATCACGCTCATGCCCAGCCCGCGCCACCAGCAAAGCCATGCTGCCGATCGTGCCGCGCTGGCCTTTGCCCGCATCGAGAACCACTATTTCGTGCATGCCGGCTTCATGGAAGAAGGCCAACTGCTGCGCGATGCGCACCGGCTGCATGACATCCCCGGCACCATCGTGCAGGGCCGCTACGACGTCTGCACCCCCGCACGCACCGCCTGGGATCTGCATCGCGCCTGGCCGCAGGCGGACTTCCACCTCGTGCCCGATGCGGGTCACGCCTTCGACGAGCCCGGCATCCTGGCCCGCCTCATCGAGGCCACCAACCGATATGCCAGCACTAAGGATTGATATGCAGATCACGCTCAATGGCCAGACTCGCGAGCTGCCCGCCGCCACCACGGTCCTTGGCCTGCTCGACACCCTGGGCTATACCGGCAAACGCGTCGCCGTCGAACGCAACGGCGAAATCGTGCCCAAAAGCAAGCACGCCGACACGCCGCTGACCCCGGGCGATCAGCTCGAAATCGTCGTGGCCGTCGGCGGCGGCTGAGCCGCCCGCTCGCAAGCAGTTACAACCCCGCCATGTCGCCGGCACGCCCGTTTGCCGATAATCGGGGTTGGTGTCTGGATCCCCGGGTCCTGGCCCTCGTAGTCATCAACGCCCGGAGGGTGCCGCGCATCGCGCCCCTGCCGTCGACCGCATGAAGATCAGGCTGGCCAACCCCGCACGTTGACCAGCGTGTGCCGACACGGGCTATCCCCGTCCGTGCCGGCTGATTCGGCCAAACGCCATGTTTGGCCGTTTTTTTGCTTCAGGATGGCTCTGACCTGCTCCCCGTGATTAGTACGAAATCGATGTAGAGTCCGTTCCCAAAGGAATGGCAATGAAGAAACGATTTACGGAAGAGCAAATCATCGGCGTGCTCAAGGAAGCCGATGCAGGTGCCAAGCCCGCAGAGTTGTGCCGCAAGCACGGAATCTCCGAGGCAACGTACTACAACTGGAAGGCGAAGTTCGGTGGCATGACGGTGTCGGACGCTCAGAGGCTCAAGGAGCTGGAGCAGGAGAACAACAAGCTCAAGAAGCTGTTGGCCGAGTCGATGCTGGACAAGGCGGCGCTTCAGGATCTGCTAAGCCGAAAGTAGTCAGCCCGCAGGCCAAACGCGAGGCGGTCAGGACATTAATGACCGAGCGCAGCATGGGTGTTACCCGGGCCTGTGGGCTGGTAGGAATTTCGCGGTCGCTGTTTGCCTACGAGAGCACACGCTCAGGCGATGCTGCGCTGACCGAGCGCATGAAAGAGATGGCAGTGGCGAAACGACGCTACGGCTATCGGAGGATCCATGTGCTCTTACGTCGCGAAGGCTGGCAAGCAAATCACAAGCGAATCTGGCGGCTGTACAGTCTGGCAGGGTTAAGCGTGCGAAAACGAAAGCGTAAGCGAATCGCGGCGACCGAGCGCGTGGTTCGCCCAGCGGCAATCGCGCCGAATCAGAGTTGGTCAATGGACTTTGTGGCCGACGGCCTAGCCTATGGCCGCCGATTCCGCTGTTTGACTATCGTCGATGACTACACTCGCGAATGCCTGGCCATCGAGGTCGATACGTCGTTGCCGGGACTGCGTGTTGCCATGGTGCTGCAACGGCTGGCGGAGATGCGTGGCCTGCCGCGATCTATTACCGTGGACAACGGGCCAGAGTTCGCCGGAAGAGCCTTGGACGCCTGGGCCTACCAAGCAGGCGTAAAGCTGTCGTTTATTCGGCCGGGTAAGCCGGTGGAGAACGCTTATATCGAAAGTTTCAACGGCAAGTTCCGCGACGAATGCCTTAACGAGCACTGGTTCTTGTCCCTGCGACAGGCTAAAAGCTTGATCGAAAACTGGCGAGTCGAGTACAACACCGATCGGCCTCACAGCGCGCTCGGATATTTAACGCCGGCGCAATTCGTGCAGGCTCATCAGAAAGAAGGTCTTTTACCCCTGGGCTCTATGTCGGTGCCGTACTAAATCTGGGGGCAGGTCAGCTCCAGTACCGCACGAACGCTGGCCAGCGCCGCAAGTCCGCCCTGGGGCAATACGGCAACTGACGCTCGCTCAGGCACGCACAATGGCACAGGAGAGACTGGAGACTACGTCATCCCGCTCGCAATCCGCCTGCAATTCGCATTCGAGATCGTGGCGATGCACCGCCGGCGCGGCGGTATTTCGACCCGCCATCGTTGGGTAACTGCGTGAACTTGCTCGAGGCTTGCCAAGCTTTCCCTGTTTGAAGCAGGTTTGAAGCAGTCGGTGGTTTGTGTATTGCGCGCAGTTGCGCGTTGCGCCTGCTACACCGCCTCGAACACCTCCAGCAGCCTGTCCAGCCCGCCCTGATCAATGACCACCCGCGCCTGTTGCCGTACCGTGGGCTTCGCGTGATAAGCCACGCTTAATCCGACAACACTCATCATGGCCAGATCATTGGCACCATCGCCCACCGCGATCGCCTGTCCGGCGGCGATGCCCATGGCCTCGCACGTCTGCAACACCTTGCGGCGCTTTTCCTCGCCATCGCAGATATCGCCCCACGACTGAGGCAATAAGCGCCCGGTGATGCGGCCTTGAACGATTTCGAGCTCGTTGGCCCGCACATCATCCAACTCCAACTGGCGGACCAGGCGGTCGGTAAAGCAGGTAAAGCCCCCGGTCACGAGAATGCAGCGCAGGCCGGCGGACTTACATGCGGCAATCAACGCCTGCACGCCTGGGTTCAGACGCACGCGTTCTCGCCACACCACGTCAAGCGCACTTTCCGGCAAACCGGCCAGCAACGCAACGCGTTGGCGCAAACTGGCCTTGTAATCGGGATTCTCTCCCCGCATCGCCGCCTCGGTCAGCCCGGCGACCTGCGCCTTGCAACCCGCAAGATCCGCCAGCTCATCCAGAGTCTCCACTGCCAGCAACGTCGAATCCATATCGAAGGCAATGAGCTTGAAGTCACGCAACCTGGGCCGAGGATACGGATCACGCAGGCTCAAACCGGGGCCCAGCGTCAATACTGTCATGCGTACTCCTTGTTGGGCCGGGCGAACCAGTCCAGAAACAGCCGCGCCAACGGCGCGGCTGGCGAATCCGGGCGAAACAACGCGTGCACGCCGGCGTTGGGAAGACGAAGCGCTTCGAAGATGGGCTGCAATCGGCCGACCTGAATATCTTCAGCCAGCAAACACCACGGGGCCAGGGCCAGACCAAGATCATTGCTGGCCGCCTGCATGGACAGAAAATCATGGTCGAAAACCGGCCCGGGCAACATGGACGGTACATCGACCCCGGCCAGTCCGAACCACTGCGTCCAGATATCCAGACATCCGCGCACTTTCAACAACGGATGACCCACAAAATCCGCCGGGCGGCGCAGACGATGGCTCGCAATAAAGCGGGGGGATGCGACCGGCACGTAGCTGTCTTCCAGGCACGGCTGACACACGAAGTCGGGTTTATGCATGGCGCCATGGCGAATGATCAGATCCTGGGATCCGTCGGCGCGGTCGATGAACTGCCTGCCCAGCGTCGTGACCTCTACATCGATTTCGGGATACAGGCGTTGGAAATCGGCCAGCCCCGGGATCAAGAGTTTCATGGCCAACGAGGGCGTGGCGTACAGACGTAACTGCCGCAACTCGCGCGGCTGCTTCATGGTGGCCGTTGCCTGAGCGATACGCTCAAGGCTGGCCTGGACGTCGGCAAAATACGCCTGGGCGTCGGGCAGCAGCGTCACACCACGCGCGGCGCGCGCAAACAAAGGCTGCCCGATGAAGTCTTCCAGTGCACGGATCTGCTGACTGACCGCGCTGTGCGTGATGTTCAGCTCCTGGGCGGCAGCGGTAAAGCTGCTCAGCCGCGCAGCGGCTTCGAACACCCTCAGGGCTTTCAGAGGAGGCAGACTCCGGGCCATGGTCAGCGCCCCGCCCGCCTGCGTTTGCGATTCTTTCCCACTTGTCCGTTGATTCTCTGCGGCCGTCGATACTTTGCCGGCGGTGCTGTCCCAGATGCGGCCATTCTAGGTGATGTCTGAAAATTCAGCCCCAAGAAAAACTTACAGCTGGCTTTAAAAAGGTTCATCGAGGAATACCGGGGAATGCAGACCGGATCTTGAGGAAGAAGTACTCCTGATCGCGGTAGCCGTAGGCGCGGCGCTTGATGACTTTGATGGTGTTGTTGATGCCCTCGACGATGCTGGTGTTGAGCCGGTGGCGACAGCGAGACAGAATCCCGTGCAGATAGGCTTTTAGCTTGAGCGCGAAGTGAGCCAAGGCGGCGATGCCGCTGCCCTGAGCCTGTTGCAGCCAGTGATCCCATGCCTGGCGGGCGTAGCCGGGGTGTTGGTAGAACCACAGCTGTTTGAGCTCATCGCGCATCAGATAAGCGGTGAGCAAGGGCTGGTTGGCCTGGAGCAACTCGTCCAACTTTACCGATTGGCACGGATCGAGGTTTTTGCGATTGCGCAGCAGTAGCCAGCGACTGGACTTGATCACCCGGCGGGCCGGCTTGTCGTGCCGCAACTGGTTCGCTTGGTCTACACGCACCCGGTCTATCACTTCACGGCCGTACTTGGCCACGACGTGGAACAGGTCGTAGACGATCTCGGCGTTGGGGCAGTTGGCCTGGATCTCCAGCTCATAGGCCGTCGTCATGTCGATCGCTACGGCCCGGATCTGCTGGGCAACCCCAGTTGGCAGTTGTTCGAAGAAGGCTCTGGCCGTCTCGCGCGAGCGGCCATCACCGATCCATAGCACCTGACGGCGGATCGGATCGACAACGACCGTGGCATAACGATGGCCCTTGTGTAGAGCGAACTCGTCCATCGCTAGGTAGTGGATCTGGCTCCAGTCCGGCTCTTGGATCGCCCGTCGCAGCAGGGCCTTGTCCAGCGCCTTGACCGTGTGCCAACCCAGTTGGAAGAAGCGCGCCACGGCCAGAATGTTGCTGGACTCAAGCAACTGGCTGACCGCCTCGGCCAGCCGGTCGGTCACTCGCTGGTAACGGCCCAGCCAGCTCAGCCTCTCCAGATGCGGTCCACCGCACTGCTCGCACCAGACCCGCCGACGCGGCACTACCAGCGTCACTCGCAGCGCCATTAGCGGCAGATCCCGCACCCGGCGCGTGGTCGTCTCATGCACCTGCCGACATCGGTTGCCGCAGTGCTCGCAGTGCATCGTTCGCGCTGAAGGCTTCAGGTAAATCGTGACCGTCCGGCTCTCACCTTCAGGCCACACGACCCGCTCCACCCGATAACCCTCCCACCCACCCAACCTCTCGATCGTCTTGCGGTCCAGCATGATCCCGGCCTTGATCCTTGAAAAATCAAGGATCAAGCGTAACGGCAATCAAGCACGGCTCCACGCTATTCCGCGATGAACCTTAAAAAAGCCTGCTGGTGGACTGTCGCGGGCATTTCTATGATGGCTGGCAGCAAGCAGCGGACTCACTCATGGCATCCATCACTATCGACCGAATCGTCAAGGTTTTCGACGGACAAAGCGTCCTGCGAGAACTGTCCTTGCACATCCCGGACGGGGCCTTCTATACCCTGCTGGGTCCCAGCGGCTGCGGCAAAACCACGTTGCTGCGATGCATCGCGGGCTTTTATGAGCCCGATGGGGGCCGTTTGCTGTTCGACCAGGATGACATGACCCATGTTTCGGCGCACCGCCGCGACATCGGCATGGTGTTTCAGGACTACGCGCTTTTCCCCGACAAAACGGCATTTGACAACGTTGCCTACGGATTGAAGGCCCGCGGCGTCGGCCGCGCGGACATCAAGGTGCGCGCCATCGAAGCGCTGGAGAAAGTCGGGCTGGCCGCATTGGCTCAGCGCTACCCGGCGCAGATGAGTGGCGGGCAGCGCCAGCGCGTCGCCCTGGCCCGTGCCCTGGTCATCCGTCCTCGCGTGCTGCTGATGGACGAACCGCTGTCCAATCTGGACGCCAAAATGCGGGTGCAGATGCGCGACGTCATTCTCGATCTCGTGCGCGAAGCTCGCATCACGACGGTTTTTGTCACGCACGACCAGGAAGAAGCGCTGGCGATGTCCGACCAGATCGCCATCATGGATCGTGGCAGCATTGCTCAACTCGGCTCTCCGGAGGCCCTGTACGGCAACCCGGTCAATGCCTACGTGGCCGACTTCATCGGCTCGGCCAACGTCATCGCCGTGCCGGCCGAAGTCATCGGCGGCAGCGATAACGGCGGCCTGCCCCATGTGCGCTATCGCATCGGCCCACATCCTTTCGATGGCGTTCAAGGCAGCGCAACGCTTGGCGAGCGCGGCATCCTGATTGCGCGCCCCGAGGAGCTGAGCCTCATCGCCCCGGCGCCCCGCATTCCCAACGCGCTGCCCGGCCGCGTGCTGCGCCGGCAGTATCTCGGATTCAAGACGGCGTATCGCATCGCCCTGGAAGACGGCGGCGAAATCCGCGTGGAATTGCACTCGGGCAACATGGTAGGTGACTTTCAGCCTGGAGGCACCGTGCAGGTTCTGGTTCCGGCGCACAGTCGCGTGGTCAGCGAGTAAGAGGCCGCAGATGCGTATCAAATGGTGGCCCTGGGGCCTGCTGACAGTGGCGTGTCTGGTGCTGCTGCTGTTCTTCGTGATCTACCCGCTGGCCGTTCTCTTCGGCAATAGCGTCACGGGGGCGTCCGGCGGATTCTCGCTCGAAGGGTTTACCGCCTTGGCCCAGGACGGAGAGTATCTCCAGGCCCTGCGCAACACCCTGGTGCTGGGGGCGGTGGTGACCGGCTGCACCGTGCTGGTGGGAGTGCCCTTCGCCTACATGGTGGCGCGCTACGACTTTCCGCTCAAGAACCTCGTGGCCATCCTGCCTATCCTGACCATTGTCATCCCCGAGATCATCGTGGGGCAATCATGGCTATTGGTGCTGGGCAACAACGGATTGCTCACCAATGCGCTACGTGAGATCGGCATCGACTTGCCCTCCTTCTATGGCTGGAGCGGCATGATTTTCTCGATGACACTGGTCTACTACACCTACATCTATCTCGGCGTGCTGGCCGCATTGCGCGGCTTCGACGGCCAACTCGAAGAGGCCGGATTGAGCCTGGCCCCCCCCCGTGGCTTACCCGCATCCGCGTCATGGTCCCAGTCATCGCTCCGGCCGTTCTGGTCAATGCACTGGTGGTATTCACGCTGGTCGTTGGTAATTTCGCCTTGTCCATCATGCTGGGCAGCCGAGTGCCGTTGCTGTCCGTGATGACCTACAACACCTTCGTCAACGAAATGGGCGGCAGCCCCACCTTGCAAAGCGCCATGTCGGTCGTGTCCATCGGCATTGTGGCCGCCGTGCTCTTCGTGCAAAAGCGCATGGTCGAACGCAAGGTCTACACCATGACACAGGGCCGAGCGCCCGCCCCCCGGCGCGTGCGCTCCTGGGCCGCTGCGGGTTATGCCGGTGGCGTCACCCTCGTGGTGCTGCTGTCGATGCTGCCGCTGGTGGTAGTGTTCATCGCAGCGTTCACGCACACCAGCGGCCCGGTCATGCACTGGGGTTCATGGTCACTGACAAGCATGCAACGCGCGCTGCAAGGCGCTCCGGAGCCGATTCTCAACTCCATAACGTTTTCGTCGCTGGCAACGCTTATCGGGGTGGCCTTTGCTCTGCTGGCGAGCTATCTCACCGTCAAAAAACGCAGTCGCGCCACACAGTTTCTGGATTACATCCTGGTGCTGCCGCTGACGATATCCGGCACCGTCCTGGGCATTGCGCTGGTGCAGACTTTCAATACGGGATGGCTTGTCCTGGCGGGTACCTCGGCCATCATGGTGCTGTGCTACACCGTGCGCCGGCTGCCGTTTGCCGTGCGCAACGCCTCGTCCACCCTGTTCAACATTCCCGACTCCATCGAGGAGGCGTCGATCAGCCTGGGCGTATCGCCCCTGAAGACGTTTTTTAAAGTGATGTTGCCGGCCATGAAAGCTTCCATCATCTCTTCGGCCATTCTCATGTGGTTGACCACGATATCGGAGCTATCGGCTTCGATCGTGGCCTATAGCGGCGGGTTGGAAACCATGCCCATCGCCATTTTTCGTCAGGTTGACGGCGGGCGCCTGGGCATGGCCTCTGCCTACGGCGCGGCCCTGGTCACCGTGATCCTCGTGCCGGTCGTCGTGTCGATCAAGGCGTTCAAAGTCAACCTGTTCTCCGGCAAGTAGCAACTTCAGACAAAGGCTCTTCCATGCGCTTCTCTCACCTGCTGCAATCCAGCGTTCTGGCTGCTGCGTTGGCCTCCGGCGCCGCCCAGGCTCAGACGGTCATCCTCTACTCATCGAACAACACCGACACCATCGATACCGCGGTGGATGCCGTCAAAAAGACCATGCCCAAGCTGGACGTCAGGCCGCTCACCGGTGGCACCGGCACGCTGATGAAACGCATCGAGGCGGAAGCGCAAAACCCGCGCGGCGACCTCTTCTGGAGCGGCGGCTTCGGCACGCTGGGTGCCTATCGTGCCCAGCTGGAACCCTACACCCCCAAAGACATTGCGGCGATCCCGGCCGAGTTCCGCGGCCCGGACAATTTGTGGATGGGCACCAACGTTCATGTCATGGCGATGATGGTCAACGAACGCCAGCTAAAGGGAAGCGCCGCGCCGCTGACCTGGTCAGACCTGATGCAGCCCCAGTGGAAGGGTAAATTCGCCATTACGGACCCCTCCAAGAGTGGCACGGCCTATATGCTGGTCTACGGTTTGTACAAACAATTCGGCACTGAAGGCCTGGACAAGATCGCCGCCAATGCCGTGATCACCGGGTCATCAGGCACGACATACAAGGGCGTGGCGGCGGGCGAATACCCGGTCGGCCTGACCTTGGAATACGCGGCTCAGGAATACGTCGCCGGGGGCCAGAAAGAAATCAAACTGGTCTACCCGTCCGAAGGCAGCTACCTGGCGCCCGAAGGCATGTTCATCATAAAAGGCGCCAAAAACGCCGAGGCCGCGCGCCAGCTCTACGAGGGCCTGCTCAGCAAAGAAGCGCAAACCGCGCAGCTCGTGAAGAACTTCCGCCGTCCCTCGCGCAGCGACATCGAAGTCTCCAAGCTGACCACGCTGCCCGAGTTGGCCGCGATCAAGATCTTCCCCGTGGATCAACTGGAAGCAGCCGCGGACTACGAAAAAGTGATCGCCGCCTGGAACGCCGCCGTGGCCAAGGCCCGGTAAAACACGGCTCTTGGCCATGAAAGAAGGGGCTTGCGCCCCTTTTTTCATGGCGCAGGTGCGTTTTACCGGCCGAACCCGCCAAAACGGCCCATGCCCTTCAGGCCTCGCATGGCGCGCATCATCTTGGCCATGCCGCCTTTTTTCATCTGCTTCATCATGCCCTGCATCTGCTCGAACTGATTGAGCAGGCGGTTGACTTCCTGCACCGGCACGCCCGCGCCCGCGGCGATGCGGCGCTTGCGCGAGGCCTTGATGAGCTCGGGCTTGGCGCGCTCGCCTGCGGTCATGGAGTTCAGAATGCCTTCGGTGCGGCGCAACTGCTTCTCGGCCTGCCCGCCCTGCAACTGGCCGGCAGCCTGTTGAAACTGCGATGGCAGCTTCTCCAGCAGCGAATTCATGTCGCCCAGCTTTTTGACCGGGCCCAGTTGCTCGCGGAAGTCATTGAGGTCGAACTTGTCGCCCGACTTGATCTTCTTGGCGAGCTTCTCGGCCTCGGCGATGTCGATGTTTTTCTGCGCCTGCTCGACCAACGAGACGATGTCGCCCATGCCCAGCACCCGTTGCGCCATGCGCTCCGGGTGAAAGGCCTGCAGACCATCGAGCTTTTCCGATACGCCGACGAACTTCAATGGCTTGCCGGTGATGTGACGCACCGACAGCGCCGCGCCGCCGCGCGCGTCGCCGTCCAACTTGGTCAGCACCACACCGGTCAGCGGCAGCGCCTCGGCAAACGCCCGCGCGGTATTGACCGCATCCTGGCCCTGCATGGCGTCGACCACGAACAGCGTTTCCACCGGCTTGACCAGCGCATGCAACGCGGCAATCTCGCGCATCATGGCCTCGTCGATGCCCAGACGGCCGGCCGTGTCGACGATCAGCACGTCGTAATGATGGCGACGGGCATGCTCGACCGCATTGCGGGCGATGTCCTCGGGCTTCTGGCTCGGATCCGACGGCAGAAAATCCACGCCGACCTGAGCGGCCACGCTCTTGAGCTGGTCGATGGCCGCGGGACGATAGACGTCGGCCGAGACCACCAGCACCTTCTTTTTGCCCGTCTTGCGGCCGCCCTGGGTGTGTTCGCCCTCGGACAGCCAGCGAGCCAGCTTGCCGGTCGTGGTCGTCTTGCCGGCGCCTTGCAGGCCGGCCATGAGGATGACCGCCGGCGGCTGCACGGCCAGCGACAGCTCGCCGCTGCCCGGGCCCAGATCGCCCCCCATGAGGGAAGTCAGTTCTTTATGCACCACGCCGACCAGGGCCTGGCCCGGCGTCAGGCTGGAGGAGACGTCCTCGCCCAGGGCCTTTTCTTTGACGCGCGCCACGAAATCGCGCACCACGGGCAGGGCCACGTCGGCCTCCAGCAGCGCCATGCGCACCTCGCGCAGCATCTCCTGGGTGTTGGCCTCGGTCAGGCGGGCTTCGCCGCGCAGCGTCTTGACGACGCGCGACAGGCGTTGAGTAAGGTTATCGAGCATGAGAGGCGTTTCCGCTTAAACTAATTGATTGAACGGGACCGCGCTGGCCATAAAGGCCGGCAGCGGGCGATGTCAGCGGGTGACATTTGCCCTGCTCCCACCCAGACAACGGTTTTTATGTCATCAGGCATTGTATTTCACGCCGTGGCCGCACTGGTCTACGCCGTGCTGGGCGCCTCGATGTGGCGCCGCCTGCAGAAGGCCGGCAGCGTCGAACAGACCGGCAAGATTGCCCGGTTCTGCCTGCTTGGCGCCTTGGTCGTGCATGGCTATGCCCTGCGCGAGGCCATTTTGGGGACAGATCATATCTTCATCGGTTGGGCCCTCGCCCTGTCGGCGGCCATGTGGCTGGGTCTGATCATGTACTGGCTCGAGAGTTTCTTCATCCGTATCGATGGAGTGCAGTTGCTGCTGTTGCCCGCCGCCACGCTGGCAACCCTGCTGGCGGCCCTCTTTCCGCAGGGCGTGGCCGTACCGCACGTGGGCACGCCCTGGCTGCGCATACACCTTATCATTGCTTTGGCCGCCTATGGGTTAATCACCATCGCGGCCCTGCATGCGATGCTCATGGCCCTGCTGGACCGCCATCTGCACCGCCCGCTGGATGCGCCGGCCTCGCGCAGCATCATCGGCCGGGTGCTCGACGCCCAACCGCCGCTGCTCGTGCAAGAGCAACTCCTGTTTCGCATCATCTTCATCGGTTTTCTGGTGCTCAGTGCGGCGGTGGCGACCGGCTCGGTGGCGTCCATCCTCCTGACCGGGCGCATCCTGCCCTTCGATCACAAAACGATTTTTACCCTGCTGTCCTGGTTGACCTTCGGCGGGCTGTTGGTGGGCCGCCAGGTGCGCGGCTGGCGTGGCCGCGTGGCCCTGCGCTGGACGGTAGCGGGGTTCTGCTTTCTGATCCTTGCCTATACGGGCAGCCGTTTTGTGCTGGAAATGATTCTGCATCGGAGTTGACCCAGGTGGGCAAGATACTTTTCTGGTTCATCGCCATCCTGGTCATCCTGACCGGCTGGCGCATGCTCAATGCGCGCAATAGCCGCCGCGCGGCGCCCCCCCGGCGCCGCGCCACGCCGCCTGTGGCCAAACCCCCTGAAACCATGGTGCGGTGCGCCCATTGCGGCATCCATATACCGCGCTCGGAGGCCGTGCTGCAAAACGGCCAGACCTGGTGCAGCGTCGAGCACGCCCGGCTGGGCCCGCCGCGATAGGCAAGCTGCAAACGAGCCTGCATAATGCGGCTTGACCCTGAATCGCCCTTTGCCATGTCTTTGCAATTGGATCGCCACGGCTGGCTGCGTCCCGCCCCTGCCGTCACCCGCCTGCCCTCGCCCAACGTCGACGCCCGCCCGCCTGGTGCGCAGGTCAGTCTGCTGGTGGTGCACAACATCACGCTGCCGCCGGGCGAGTTCGGCGGGCCGTATGTCGCCGACCTTTTTCTCAACCGGCTCGATCTTGACGCTCACCCCTGGTTCGCGCGCCTGGCGGGTTTGCGCGTGAGCGCGCATTTTTTCATCCGCCGTGACGGCAGCATCGTGCAGTTCGCCTCCATCTACGATCGCGCCTGGCATGCCGGCGTGTCGCGCTTTGAAGGGCGCGAACGCTGCAATGATTTCTCGGTGGGGGTCGAACTCGAAGGCACTGACAGGCTGCCCTATACCGACACGCAATACGCCACCCTGAGCGAACTTGCACAACGCCTGCGCGCCCGCCTGCCTCTGCGCGCGGCCCGTGGCCATGAGCACATCGCTGCCGGCCGCAAGACCGACCCCGGGCCCAGCTTCGATTGGCCACGCTTTGCGCGTGGCGCAGGTTTCTTGCGGCGCGCACTGCCGCCGCGTTAACTCCAAGGACAGACCATGCTGAAGATCTGGGGACGGCTAAGCTCCGTCAACGTACAGAAAGTCGTCTGGGCCGTGCGCGAACTGGCGCTGCCCCACACCCTGACCGAAGCCGGTGGCGCTTTCGGCGGACTGGATACGCCTGAGTACGGGCGCATGAATCCCAACCGCCGAGTGCCTGTCATCGACGACGGCGGTTTTGTGCTGTGGGAGTCCAACGCCATCGTGCGCTATCTGGCCGCGCGCTACGGCGCCGGCAGTTTGTGGCCGGCCGACCCGTGTGTGCGCGCTGACGCCGACCGCTGGATGGACTGGCAGACGACCGAGTGGCAGCCTGCGCAGGGGCCGGCCTTTCTGGGCCTGATCCGCACCCCCGACGACAAGCGCGATGCGGCGGCCATCGAAGCCTCCATCAAGCGCTCGACGGCTTGCGCGCTGCTGTTGGATCAGGCCCTGCAAGGCAGGGACTTCATTGCCGGCCCGCAGTTCACCATGGGCGATATCACGCTGGGCTGCGCCACTCACCGTTGGTTCGGCCTGCCCATCGAGCGCCCCGACACGCCCCATCTGGCGGCATGGTACCGCCGCCTGATGATGCGCCCGGCGGTACAGGGTGTGCTGACGCTGCCCTTGAGCTGACCGCCCCGGTGTGCCGGCTGCCCTCCGCCGGCACACCCCCCTGCTGCCGGATCTGCGCGCAGCGCCTACATTCCCAGATACGCCTGCCGCACCTCATCGGAGGCGGCCAGCTCTTCGGCTCCGCCTTGCAGGGCGACGCGGCCGCTTTGCATGACGTACGCCCGGCTGGCGACTTCCAGCGCCTGGTTCATGTTCTGCTCGACCAGCAGCACCGACAGGCCATCGTCACGGTTCAGTGCGGCCAACGCATCGAAAACCTGCTCGACCAATAGCGGCGACAGGCCCAGACTGGGCTCGTCGATCAGCAAAAGACGCGGACCACTCATGAGGGCGCGGCCGATGGCCAGCATCTGGCGCTCGCCGCCCGACATTGTGCCGGCCAACTGCTCCTGACGCTCTTTCAGGCGCGGAAACAGGTCATAGACCCGCTGCAGGCGTTCGGCGAACACCGCCTCATCGCGCACCGTATGCGCACCTAGCCGCAGATTCTGCGCCACCGACTGGCGCGCAAAGACCCGCGCGCCTTCCGGAATCAGGGCAATGCCCTGGGCGACGAGATGCTGAGGCGGCGTACCCGTGATGTCACGCCCCTCGAAACTCACCCGCCCGCTTTTCGGCCGCACCGCGCCCACGATGGCCATCAACGTGCTGGACTTGCCCGCGCCATTGGCGCCCAAGAGCGCGGTGATTTCGCCGGCTCGTACCTGCAATGACAGATCGCGCACGGCCTGGACGCCACCATAGGCCACGCTCAGGTTTTCCACTTCGAGCATCATGTCAGACACGGTGCTTTCTCCCCAGATAGGCTTCGATCACGGCGGGGTGACGCACAATGTCCTGCGGCGGTCCTTCGGCGATCATCTGCCCGAAATTGAGTACCAGCACCCGTTGCGCCAGCCGCATCACGACCTCCAGCACGTGCTCGACGATGATCAACGTCACCCCTGCGGCGTGGATTCCCCGCAAAATCTCGGCCAGCGCAATGGCTTCGGAAGGATTCAGGCCACCCGCCACTTCATCGAGCAGCAGCATGCGCGGCTCGGTGGCAAGCGCCCGTGCGAGCTCCACGCGTTTTTGTCCGGCCACGTTAAGCCCCGAGGCCTTGACGTCGTGCCGCTCGGCCAGACCCACGAGCTCCAGCACGCGCATGGCCTCTCGGCGCGCATCGGCCAGACGAGGGTGGCGCAGCAGCGCCCCCACCATGGCGTTTTCCAACACGGTCATCTGGCCGAAGCTGCGCGGGATCTGGTACGTGCGCACCAACCCCAGGGCTGCGACCTGTTCGGGCTGCTTGCCGGCCAGCGGCTCGCCATGGAAAGTCACTGACCCCGAGGTCGGCTCAT
Source organism: Bordetella holmesii (assembly GCF_020735985.1). Classification (NCBI taxonomy): domain Bacteria; kingdom Pseudomonadati; phylum Pseudomonadota; class Betaproteobacteria; order Burkholderiales; family Alcaligenaceae; genus Bordetella; species Bordetella holmesii. Next base: position 508,906 of record NZ_CP085973.1, on the reverse strand, counting down.
GCTGCCCGACCAGGCCGTTGAACAGCGTGCTCTTACCCGCGCCGTTGGGCCCGATGATGGCAACGATCTCGCCCTGCTCGACCGACAGCGATATATCCTTGTTGGCGACCAGGCCGCCAAAGCGCTTGGTCAGGTCCTTGACTTCAAGTAGTGCCACGACGCCTCCTCAGGGTCACCAGGCCGCCCGGCAGAAAAAGCGTGACCAGCAAGATGGCCAGGCCAAAGATCAGCAGATCCAGCCCCAGGCCCGAGCTGCCCCAGGCAACGCGCGTGCCTTCGGACAGCGGCAGCAGCAGTGCCGCGCCCAGCCAGGGCCCGACCAAGGTCCCCACCCCGCCCAAAATGGTGACCAGCACCACCTGCACCGACATGGTCAGACTGAACATGGACTCCGGGTCGATGAACCCCACGTACATGGCAAAAAAACGGTTCATCGCGGAATAGCGTGGAGCCGTGCTTGATTGCCGTTACGCTTGATCCTTGATTTTTCAAGGATCAAGGCCGGGATCATGCTGGACCGCAAGACGATCGAGAGGTTGGGTGGGTGGGAAGGTTATCGGGTGGAGCGGGTCGTGTGGCCTGAAGGTGAGAGCCGGACGGTCACGATTTACCTGAAGCCTTCAGCGCGAACGATGCACTGCGAGCACTGCGGCAACCGATGTCGGCAGGTGCATGAGACGACCACGCGCCGGGTGCGGGATCTGCCGCTAATGGCGCTGCGAGTGACGCTGGTAGTGCCGCGTCGGCGGGTCTGGTGCGAGCAGTGCGGTGGACCGCATCTGGAGAGGCTGAGCTGGCTGGGCCGTTACCAGCGAGTGACCGACCGGCTGGCCGAGGCGGTCAGCCAGTTGCTTGAGTCCAGCAACATTCTGGCCGTGGCGCGCTTCTTCCAACTGGGTTGGCACACGGTCAAGGCGCTGGACAAGGCCCTGCTGCGACGGGCGATCCAAGAGCCGGACTGGAGCCAGATCCACTACCTAGCGATGGACGAGTTCGCTCTACACAAGGGCCATCGTTATGCCACGGTCGTTGTCGATCCGATCCGCCGTCAGGTGCTATGGATCGGTGATGGCCGCTCGCGCGAGACGGCCAGAGCCTTCTTCGAACAACTGCCAACAGGAGTTGCCCAGCAGATCCGGGCCGTAGCGATCGACATGACGACGGCCTATGAGCTGGAGATCCAGGCCAACTGCCCCAACGCCGAGATCGTCTACGACCTGTTCCACGTCGTGGCCAAGTACGGCCGTGAAGTGATAGACCGGGTGCGTGTAGACCAAGCGAACCAGTTGCGGCACGACAAGCCGGCCCGCCGGGTGATCAAGTCCAGTCGCTGGCTACTGCTGCGCAATCGCAAAAACCTCGATCCGTGCCAATCGGTAAAGTTGGACGAGTTGCTCCAGGCCAACCAGCCCTTGCTCACCGCTTATCTGATGCGCGATGAGCTCAAACAGCTGTGGTTCTACCAACACCCCGGCTACGCCCGCCAGGCATGGGATCACTGGCTGCAACAGGCTCAGGGCAGCGGCATCGCCGCCTTGGCTCACTTCGCGCTCAAGCTAAAAGCCTATCTGCACGGGATTCTGTCTCGCTGTCGCCACCGGCTCAACACCAGCATCGTCGAGGGCATCAACAACACCATCAAAATCATCAAGCGCCGCGCCTACGGCTACCGCGATCAGGAGTACTTCTTCCTCAAGATCCGGTCTGCATTCCCCGGTATTCCTCGATGAACCAAAAAAACCGCCCCACACGCCCGTCATCCCGGCCGACAACACAAAGGCCAGCATCTTGTAGCGATCCGCGGGCACGCCCAGACTGCGTGCCGCGGCCTCATCACCGTTGATGGCGCGCCAATAGAAACCGGTGCGCGAATGCACCAGCAGATAGGTGCACAGAAAGGTCAGAAAGGCCAGGCCAAGGGCAATCCAGTAATAGGGCACTTTGGTACGAAACAGCAGCATCCACGGCGCATCGGCAATGGGTGCCTCCAGGCCGACCGCACCGCCCGCCCAGTCCCAGTTGACCATCAGCAACAGGCCGATCTGCAGCAGGGCGATCGTGGCCATCGCGAAATAGTGGCCCGACAGCCGCAAGGTGGGCCCGCCCACCAGCCAGGCCAGCGCGGCGTTGATCACGCCGCCCAACGGAATACCCACCAATGGCGTGAGCTTCAGATGCTGCAGCAGCAGCAAGGTCGTATAGGCCCCCACGCCGATGAACACACCATGCCCGAACGAAATGCGGCCCAGAAAGCCACCCACCAGGTTCCAGCAGGCACCCAGCGCGCCGAACATGATGGCCAGCAGCAAGACCTGTAACGTAAACGCATCGCTGACGACCAAAGGCAGAAGCGCCAGCAACAACGCGATCACCAATGCCACGGCCATGGGCCACTTGGTCAGGCCCGCTTCACCGGGAGCCAGGGTTTGTTTGTCTGTTTGCGTCATCGACATCTCACCACCGCCCGAACAGCCCACGCGGGCGATACCACAGCACCAGGATAAAGAGGATGAACACGCTCACGGTCTTGAGCACCGGCGCCACGAAGTAGCCCGTCATCGCCTCGATGATTCCGATCAGAATGCCGGCGATAAAAGCGCCTGGCAGCGAACCGAAGCCGCCCATGCAGACCGCGACGAAGGCCAGAAGACCGAACACCGTGCCCACCGACGGAAACACATAAAAGAAGGTCGTGAGCAACGCGCCTGCCAGGCCAACGGCGGCACTGCCCAGCATCCAGACCTGCGCATTGACGCGGTCGGGCGAAATCCCCACCAGCGCCGCCACGTCCCGGTCCTCGGCCACGGCCTGCAGGGCATGCCCCCAACATGTGCGATACACCAGGAAAAACAGCGCCACCACCATGGCCAGCGCCACCAGGCCCGTGACCACTTGCGGACGACCCAGCGATACGCCGGCCAGGCTCACGCTGCCGGAGATCAGCGTATCGGGCAGGCTGCGGTAGTCCGGCGAAAACGCAATGAAGGCCAGTTGACGCAGCACCAGACCCAGGCCGAACGTGGCCAGAATCACCGCCATGGCCGGCCCTTTCTGCAGGCGCTTGATGATCAGGGCATACGTCAGAAAACCGACGAAAGCCAGCACGATGGCCACCAGCGGCGCCGACAGCGTCGGATCCAGATGGCCCAGGGTATACATCCAATAGGCCGAGTACATGCCCAACATCAAAAACTCGCCATGGGCGAAGTTGATGACGTCGGTGATGCCCCAGATCAAGGCCAGACCAACGGCGACGGCCGCATAGATCAGCCCGTTGAACAGGCCGGCCGAAAGCGCTTCAAACATGTCGAACTCCCCGAGGCGGCCCCGCGCGGCCGCCTCCGTCACGCAAGAGGTTTACTTCCAGCTAAAGGGCAGCGTGGGCAGATTCTTGTCGGTGCGATACTTCTCGGGCCAGACAGTCTGGTAGCTGCTGCCCTTGAGTTCGAGAATGAGGCCGGCACCCTTGGTGTTCTGCCCCTTGTCGTCGAACTTCACGCCAGCCCAGGGCATGGCAACCTGCGACTCGCCCAGATCGGTGGCGATCAAGGCCCGGCGAATGGCCTCGGGTTCGGTCGAGCCGGCACGATTGATGGCATCGGCCAGCACCAGCACCCCCTGCATGGAGCGCGCATTGTTGCCATTGAGCTCCTTGCCGGTCTTGGCCTTGTACATATCGTTGATCTTCTTCAGGCCCGCCTTGGCCGCGGCCACATCGCTGCCCCACACATCGCGCGACAGCACGCCCTGCACCTGCGGGCCGACTTCCTGCACAAACCGCGAATCGATGAAACCCGCGTCATTGGCCAGGAAAACCGGCGGCGCATACTTGCTCTCGCGCATGGTGCGCACGAACAGCATGGCGTCGGAGGTATAGCTCGCAAAGATCGCCACATCGGGCTTGGCAGCAGCCAGCTTCTGCACCTCGGCCGTCACCGAGGCCGAACCGGCGCTGTAGGCGATATTGGCCACCAGTTGGCGGTTGTACTGCTTGGCGAACTTCTCGACCGCCTTGAAGGTATTCACACCGAAGTCGGTGTTCTCGTACACCACGGCGATCTTGGCCGTGGGCACGGCCTTGATACCATCGAGAAACTGCATCATGTTCTCGACAAAGGTGTCGTCGTTGGGCGAGGTACGGAAAAACCACTTGTAGCCGCGCTCGGTCAGGTCCGGGCTGCTGGACTCGCCATTGAGGTAGGGAATGCCGCGCTGCTCGGCAATGCGGCTGGCGGTCTTGGTCACGGCGGACTGATAGGCGCCGGTCAAGGCCACCACTTTTTCCTGATCCAGCAGCCGCTGCGCATCGGCCATGCCGACCTCGGGCTTGCCTTGCGAGTCACCGAAAATCACCTCCAGCTTGGCGCCGCCCAACCCGGGCAGGCCACTGCCGGCGGCCAGAGGAATGCCCTCGAGCTCTGGATGCGGGTTGTTGATGATATCGACGGCCAGCTCGACGGCAGCCTTGATCTCCGCGCCCGTCGACGCCAGCGCCCCGCTCAACGGATAGATGGCGCCGATGCGCACGGTCTTGTCCGCCGCCTGCGCGCCCAAGGCCGCGCAGGCCAGCGCCACAGCCGCGGCTGCACTTGCGTAGCGTTTCATCTTCATCACTCGACTCCTGAAAAATACTTCTGTGTAGAAAGCAGATCGGGAGCGCCGCGCCGGACAGCGGCTCGGCACCTGGCCGCAGAGACGTCGCGGCTCAAAGCCTTGTCGCATCGCGTCCTTTGAAGGATCGTTGGTTCACTAAAACGGATGAAACAGATACCGTAGGTCGGTGTCGCTCAAAGGATGGCCACGCGGCTATTCAGCAAATCGGTAACCAGCATGTGGTCGGGCGCGTGCGTGATGCAGAACTCCGGCCTGACGGCCGCCACCACGGACTGCGGCGTCACCCCGCACGCCCAGAACACCGGTACCTCGCCCTCGCGGATCTCGACCGCATCACCATAGTCGGGTCGATTGATATCGGCAATCCCGATAAACGAGGGGTCGCCAAAATGCACGGGTGCCCCATGCACCGACGGAAAACGCGACGTCACCTGAATCGCGCGAATGGCGTCGGCCGCCTTGAGCGGGCGCATCGACACCACCAGCGGCCCGCCAAACACCCCCGCCTGGCGCGTGGGCACATTGGTGCGGTACATCGGCACATTGCAGCCCTGTTCGATGTGGCGCACCGGCAGCCCGTTGTCCAGCATGGCTTCCTCGAACGAGAACGAGCAGCCAATCAGAAACGACACCAGATCATCGCGCCAGACATCGCGCACATCCGTGGGCTCGGCCACCAGCTCGCCGTTTTTCCAGATGCGATAGCGTGCGATATCGGTACGGATATCGATGTCCTCGCCCAACAGCGGCAGGCTGGGGTTGCCCGGCTCGGACATGGCAAGCAGCGGGCAGGGCTTGGGGTTGAGCTGACAGAAGTGCAGAAAATCGGCCGCCAACGCCGCCGGCAAAATGGCGAGATTGGCCTGGACATGGCCGGGCGCGACATTGGCCGTGGGGCCGGTGTGTTTGCCGCTGCGCGCATCCAGACGCGCCTGATACGCGAGCTTGGCCGACGGTGCCATGAAAATTCCCTTGTGATGTTTTTTGGCTTATTGGTAGGCATTGCACCTGAAGCTTTCACAAGCGTCTAATCACATCTTGCGATACGGGCCGATCACGTTTTCTTATCAGGGTTAAACCCTTAAGGGAAAACACTAGCGCGGCGCTGGCTGTCGGCGTGCGCGATCTCCTGTGCCATGCGCGCGAGCACCTCGGGCACATGGCTGTCGGGCCCGCGCATCCAGCTGGCGGTGTGATGCAAGGGCGGCAGATCGCGCGCCTTGACCTGCAGCAGGCGCAGCTCGCCCTGGTTGAGCGCTTCGCGCAGAAAAATCGGAGCGATCACCGCCGTGCCGATGCCATCCATGGCCATGCGCACAATCACGCTAAGCGCCGAACTTCCATACATGCGCGGCGCTTTGACGCCTGCTTCCTGCAACGCGTGGCGCACGGCACGGTGCGGCTCGGTGGTCGCGCTATACGTGATGATGGGCCACTGCGCCAGATGCTTGAGTGCCACCGGCTGACGGCCAACCTTCAGCTTCGGGCTGGCCAGCCACGACAACGGGTAGTCGCACAGAAACAGATTGTCGGCGCGTTCATCCTTGAGCGGCCCCAGCAGAAACGCCAGGTCGATCTGGTGCGAGACCAGTTGCGCCTCCAGCGCCGTGGTGGTGTCGACCTGGATCTCGACCATGAGCGCCGGATAGACATCGTGCAGACCCTCCATGAAGCGCGGCAGCCAGGTATGCACCAGGGTCTCCGACACTCCCAGACGCAAGGTGCCGCTCATCACGTTCTTGGCCACCGCGGCGGCCTGCATGTCATGGCGCATCTGCAGCATGCGCTCGGCATGCGACAGCAGCTCCTGCCCCTTGGCCGTCAGCCGGATGCCGCGCGTATCGCGCTCGAACAGACGTACCTTGAGGTCGGCCTCCAGGCTGGCGATGCGCTGCGAGATGGCTGGTTGCGTGGCGTTGAGCTTCTCGGCCGCCGCCCGAAAGCCGCCCAGCGTGGCCACCCAGAAAAAGGTCTCGATATTGCGCAGATCTATCATCGCGGCAGCTACCCGATCCGGAAACCTGCATTCTAGAACGGTGCGGCGATCCCGCGCCTGTGCGCGCCAATGCAAAGCGGACCCCGCAGGGTCCGCTTCCCGGGCCGGCCGCGCGTGCGGCCTGGCGGCCCCTTACACCTTGAGCAGCAGGGCGTTCAGCCGCTTGACGAAGGCCGCCGGATCGGCGATTTGCGCGCCTTCGGCCAAAAGCGCCTGATCCAGCAGCAACTGCGCCCACGCCGCAAAGTCCGCCTCCGGCACATCCCGGATACGGGCAATGAGTGCGTGCTCGGGGTTGATCTCCAGCACAGGCTTGACCTCGGGGGCCTCCTGGCCGGCAGCCTTGAGCATGCGCAGCAGATGCGGGCTCAGGTCATTCTGCCCCACCACAACGCACGCCGGCGAATCCACCAGGCGCAGCGTCACGCGCACCTCCTTGACATGCTCGCCCAACGCAGCCTGCAAACGCTCGACCAGCGGCTTGAACGACTCAGCCACCTCGGTCTGCTTCTTCTTTTCTTCCTCGTCGGCGAGCTCGGCCAGATCCAGACCGCCCTTGGCCACCGACACCAGCGACTTGCCATCGAACTCGCGCAGATGCGAGAGCATCCACTCGTCCACGCGGTCCCACAACAACAGCACCTCGATACCCTTTTTGCGGAAAATCTCCAGGTGCGGGCTGTTACTGGCGGCCGAGAAACTATCGGCGGTGACGTAGTAGATCTTGTCCTGACCTTCCTTCATGCGGCCCAAGTACTCGTCCAACGACACGGTCTGCGCCGCATCGCCGGACTGCGTCGACGCAAAACGCAGCAGCTTGGCAATGCGTTCCTGGTTGGACGGATCTTCGCCCACCCCCTCCTTGAGCACCTGGCCAAACTCGTTCCAGAACGCGGCGTAATCGTCCTTGCGGTTCTCGGCCAGATCCTCCAGCAACGACAGAATGCGCTTGGCCGACCCCTCGCGGATGGCGCGCACGTCACGGCTTTCCTGCAGAATCTCGCGCGAGACGTTCAACGGCAGATCGGCCGAATCGATCACCCCGCGCACAAAGCGCAGATAGGCCGGCAGCAGTTGCTCGGCGTCGTCCATGATGAACACGCGCTTGACGTACAACTTGACCCCGCGGCGCGCGTCCCGGTCCCACAGATCGAACGGCGCCTGGCGCGGCACATACAGCAGCTGGGTATATTCACTGCGGCCCTCGACGCGATTGTGCGTCCAGGCCAGCGGGTCCTCGAAATCATGCGAGACCGTCTTGTAGAACTCGCGATACTGCTCGTCGCTGATCTCGCCCTTGCTGCGCGTCCACAGCGCATTGGCCTGGTTGACCGTCTCCCACTCATCGCGCACGACCTGCTCGCCCTTGTCCGCGTCCCACTCCTCTTTCTTCATCTGGATGGGCAGCGAAATATGGTCGGAATAGCGGCGCAGAATCTCGCGCAGCTTCCAGCCATTGAGAAACTCATCCTCGTCGGCACGCAGATGCAGCACCACGTCCGTGCCGCGGCTGGCCTTTTGCGCCGGTGCAATCGAAAACTCGCCCTGGCCGTCCGACTCCCACAGAATCGCGTCGTCCGCGCCTGCGCGGCGGCTCAACACACTGACCTTGTCGGCCACGATGAACGACGAATAAAACCCCACGCCAAACTGGCCGATGAGCTGCGCGTCCTTTTGCTTGTCGCCCGTCAGTTGCGAGAAAAACTCGCGCGTGCCCGAGCGGGCGATCGTGCCCAGATTGGCGATGGCCTCCTCGCGCGACAGGCCGATGCCGTTGTCCGCAATGGTGATCGTGCGCGCTGCCTTGTCGTAGCTGACGCGGATGGCCAGCTCGCCGTCGCCGGCCAGCAGGTCGGGCTGGTCGATGGCTTCAAAGCGCAGCTTGTCGCAGGCATCCGAAGCGTTCGACACCAGCTCGCGCAGAAAGATCTCCTTGTTGCTGTACAAGGAATGGATCATCAGGTGCAGCAACTGCTTGACCTCGGCCTGGAATCCCAGGGTTTCGGACGTGGCGTTTTGAGTCATGGTGGTGATCGTTGGCTAAATGGATAGTGAAAAGGCGGCGGCCCGCCAGGCCCTCTCGACATGGGGATGGCTCGGACCGATTTCAAGAGTCTAGCCGCAGCCCCAGTTGCGCCCCTGCCGGGGCGCCGCCCCGGAAATCGGTAAAATCCCGCACTTTCTTCGGCCCATCCAACGCTCTTTACACCATGAGCTCCGCTCCTCTACCTGCCTCCCCGCCTGCCCAGGCCGCCCCTGACCTCGTCTTCGGCCCCAACGATCGCCCCTCGGCGCCCGTGACCTTCATCGCCGCCTTGCAGCATCTGCTGGCCATCCTGGTGCCCATCGTCACCTCCGGCCTGCTCATCTGCCAGGCCCTGGGCGTCCCCAGCCGCGACACCACCCTCATCGTCTCGATGTCGCTGGTCATCTCGGGCATCGCCACCTACGTCCAATGCCACCGCTTCGGCCCCTTTGGCGCCGGCCTGCTCATCGTGCAAGGCACCAGCTTCAACTTCGTCGGGCCCCTGATCGCCGGCGGCAGCCTCATGGTCAAACAAGGCAGCCCCGTCGAAGCCGTCATGGCCGCCATCTTTGGCGTGGTAATCGCCGGCTCCTTCGTCGAAATGGGCATCTCGCGCATCCTGCCCTTCGTCAAACGCCTCATCACTCCCCTGGTCACCGGCATCGTCGTGCTGCTCATCGGGCTGACGCTCATCAAAGTCGGCCTCATCAGCATGGGCGGCGGCTTTGCCGCCATGCAAAACGGCACCTTCGCCAACGCCGAGAACCTCCTGCTCTCCGGCCTCGTCCTGGGCACCATCATCGTGCTCAACCGCGTGCCCGTCACCTGGGTGCGCAGCGCCGCCCTGGTCATCGCCCTGGCCATCGGCTACCTGGCCGCCGCCTACCTCGGCCGGCTCGACCTGAGCAGCGCGCGCGACGCCGCCCTCTTCCAGGTACCCGTCCCCCTGCACTTCGGCCTGGCCTTCTCCTGGCCGCTTTTCGTGCCCATGCTCATCATCTACCTGGTCACCTCGCTCGAAGCCATCGGCGACATCACCGCCACCAGCCAGGTCTCACGCCAACCCGTCCAGGGCCCGCAATGGATGCAGCGCATCAAAGGCGGCGTGCTGGTCAATGGCGCCAACTCGCTGCTGGCAGGCGTCTTCAACACCTTCCCCAGCTCCGTCTTCGCCCAAAACAACGGCGTCATCCAGCTCACCGGCATCGCCAGCCGCCGCGTCGGCATCTGGATCGCCGCCATGCTCATCATCCTTGGCCTCTTCCCCAGCGTAGCGGGCATCCTCCAAGCCGTGCCCGAACCCGTTCTGGGCGGCGCCGCCATGGTCATGTTCGGCGCCGTCGCCGCCTCGGGCATCAACATCCTGGCCGGCATCCGCCTGGACCGCCGCGCCCTGCTCATCATCGCCGTCTCTCTGGCCCTCGGCTTGGGCGTATCCCAAGTGCCGGAATTCCTCGCCCACATGCCCCACGCCCTCAAAAGCGTCCTCGAATCCGGCGTGGCCACCGGCGGCATCTGCGCCCTGCTGATGAACTGGTTCCTCCCCGAACCCCGTCAGGAATAAGCCTCACGGGGGCTCCGAAAACAACGTTTCTCGCAGCCCCCTGGCAAACTCGCCAGGATCACGTATAATGGCGGACTTTCTTGCCAGCCTGACCTGAATCATCAGGACAGCGCATCCCCCGCCCGGGTGGTGAAATTGGTAGACGCAGGGGACTCAAAATCCCCCGCCGCAAGGCGTGCCGGTTCGATTCCGGCCCCGGGCACCACTTAAAAATTCCTAGTGTTTACAAACATCTAGCGCGATTTTTAGTCTTTCCCTAGCACTAGGGGATTTTCCAAGTTTGTGAGCCAGGTACAGTGGCGAAGCACCGAGCGTACTTTCGGAGCGCCTGCTGGCAGCCGTCGATGCCACTCCAACCCCATGTTCAGTTGGATCGTACGCATCGCGCTGGAAACCGGCATGCGGCTCTTCAAGATCGGCGGCCTACGCATGAGCTAAGTAGATCTGCAAAAACGCGTCGTGCGCCTGGACATCACCAAGAACTCATCGCCACGCACCGTGCCCCTCACCAAAGCGGCGACGGCGGCGTTTCAGACGGCCACGGATAACCCCACCCGACCGCCCGAAACCGATCTGGTGTTCTTTGGTGACCCGGGGCGCGATGGCGTGCGACAGCCGTATCTATTCGATAAGGCGAGGACGGATGCGAAGAAAGAAGTGGGACTGACGGATTTCCGGTTTCATGACCTCAGGCACGAGGCGGTGAGCCGACTGGTGGAAGCGGTGATCTGCTCCCCGTGATTAGTACGAAATCGATGTAGAGTCCGTTCCCAAAGGAATGGCAATGAAGAAACGATTTACGGAAGAGCAAATCATCGGCGTGCTCAAGGAAGCCGATGCAGGTGCCAAGCCCGCAGAGTTGTGCCGCAAGCATGGAATCTCCGAGGCAACGTACTACAACTGGAAGGCGAAGTTCGGTGGCATGACGGTGTCGGACGCTCAGAGGCTCAAGGAGCTGGAGCAGGAGAACAACAAGCTCAAGAAGCTGTTGGCCGAGTCGATGCTGGACAAGGCGGCGCTTCAGGATCTGCTAAGCCGAAAGTAGTCAGCCCGCAGGCCAAACGCGAGGCGGTCAGGACATTAATGACCGAGCGCGTGGTTCGCCCAGCGGCAATCGCGCCGAATCAGAGTTGGTCAATGGACTTTGTGGCCGACGGCCTAGCCTATGGCCGCCGATTCCGCTGTTTGACTATCGTCGATGACTACACTCGCGAATGCCTGGCCATCGAGGTCGATACGTCGTTGCCGGGACTGCGTGTTGCCATGGTGCTGCAACGGCTGGCGGAGATGCGTGGCCTGCCGCGATCTATTACCGTGGACAACGGGCCAGAGTTCGCCGGAAGAGCCTTGGACGTCTGGGCCTACCAAGCAGGCGTAAAGCTGTCGTTTATTCGGCCGGGTAAGCCGGTGGAGAACGCTTATATCGAAAGTTTCAACGGCAAGTTCCGCGACGAATGCCTTAACGAGCACTGGTTCTTGTCCCTGCGACAGGCTAAAAGCTTGATCGAAAACTGGCGAGTCGAGTACAACACCGATCGGCCTCACAGCGCGCTCGGATATTTAACGCCGGCGCAATTCGTGCAGGCTCATCAGAAAGAAGGTCTTTTACCCCTGTGCTCTATGTCGGTGCCGTACTAAATCTGGGGGCAGGTCACCTCTCCTCGACATACATCTTGCGAAGCCGGGCGTTCTCAGCCTCCAGCTCCTTCATCCGCGACATCATTGACACATCCATGCCGCCGAACTTGGACCGCCATTTGTAGAACGTTGCTGAACTGATTCCCAGCTCGCGGCACAACTCGGGCACTGCCAAGCCTGCCTCGGCCCGCTTAATCGCTTCGATGATCTGGCTGTCCGTAAATCTCGACTTCTTCACGCGGTAGAACTCCTCAACGAGAAAATTCTACTTCTGACCGTCTGAATCCACATCATCGCTTTTGCGGGGGGATTACCGTCACTGCCAGAGTCCGCCAAAACACCGGAGTGCGTTAGAAGTGCGGTCAAAATTCCCAGAAAGCAAAAAGCCCACCGCAATCGGTGGGCTAAGTGCTTGATACTACTAGAGAATTCTGGTGGGCTGTGAGTGGCTCGAACACTCGACCTACGGATTAAGAGTCCGCTGCTCTACCAACTGAGCTAACAGCCCGGCGCATGCAGTGTTATCACCGAGGAAATGTGCAAGCAATTCATGGCCCCGAGGGGTTTGATACGCTTGCCTTATTTCGCTGTAGAACCGCTGCAATTGCGAGAGGCCGAATTATACATAGATTTTCCGGCTTGTCCAACCGGGGTCCAAAAAAGGCTCCAAAACATGGGTTGCGCTCGCCCACTCATTTCTTGGCGGGCGGCTGCTTTAAGCGCTGAAAGAGCTCGCTGCATTGGTTGTCCTGAGGCGAGCTGGGGACGATGAGGGCCAGCAGGCCGGCTGCCGGGGTCAGGAGCACGCCCAAGGCGACGGCGCCTGCGCCGCGGGCGGCCAGGGGCAGGACGTGCACGCCGGTGTCGGGATGCTTGAAGGTGCCGCGCACGTACAGCGGCGAGCGCAGCGAGAACAGGCGAAAGCCTTTGCTCTCCGGCGAGATGTCCAGGTCCATGGCTTCGGTGCGGAAGTTGATGCTGCCGTCGATGGTGATGATGGCGTTTTCGGTATCGAACACAAACAGGCGCGTGTCCATGACGCCGGATTTCATCTGCAGGTCGGCGGCGCCGCAATTGATCTTGACCTCGTCGTCGCCAAACAATTTGCTGACCACATAGTTGCCCACGTTAAGGCCGGCAATCTCCATGAGCGCGCGGCTGATGACGCCTTCGTTGACCAGCAACTGGGTGTCGCCAGTGGCGGTGCCCAGCAAGGCGGCCACGGAGTTGCCGCTCCCCGAGAGCGTAGCGTCGCCGTTGAGTTCGCCCAGCGTGCGCTCCATGGACTGCATTTTGGGGAACAGCTCTTTGAGCTGCAGATTGCGGGCTGCCATGTTGATGCGCCCCGCCATCGGCGATTTGGATCCGTCCAGGCTGAGCTTGCCGTTGAGCCGCCCGCCGGCCATGTTAAAGCGCAGCGGGTCCAGCGTCAGTTGGCCATCCTGCATGAGCACGCCCACGTTCAGGTTGCTCAACGGCAGGGAGTCGCCGTGGATGATGCGTGCGGCCGATAGTTTGACGTCGGCGTCCATGTCGTGCCAGCGATCGGTGCGGAACTCCTGCACCGGCAAGACCTTGTCGGCCGGCTGGGCCACGGTTTTTTCTCCCTCGGCCTTCAGGCTTTTGGCGGTAGTGCCCGCCCCCGATTTCACGCCTGCCAGGGGCCCGAGGTCAGCCATGCGCAACAAATTGGAGGATAGCTGACCTGTCAGTTTGGGACGTGGCGCTTGCATGGCGAAGCTGATGTCGCCATGCAGATCGCTGTTGCCCACCTTGCCGTTGAAGTCGCGGTAATGAAACACCGGGCCGGCGGCCTCGTGCAGGCGGGCTTGCAGGTGGCCATCGGTAGAGTAAGGCGGGGTGTCGGGCAATGTCACGCCAGTCAGGGCGTGCAGATTGGCCATCGAGGCGCCGGAGAGTTTCAAACGCAGATCCAGCGCGCCCAGTTGCATCGGATCGGTCAACGTACCCACGATCGACGCCTTGGTCGACCCCGTGCTCACCTCGGCCTGAATCGGGAAAGGCTGCGAGGCATCGCGCAAGGCCAGCATGCCCCCTACCTTGCCCTCGCCCTGCACGGGCAAGTCTTTGTATTTGCCCTTGACCTTCCAGCCAAAGACATAGTCGGGCGGCTGTGGTTCGGCGGCCTTGTCCGCCGCTGCCGGGGCATCCTTCTTGGCCAAGGCGTTGCCGGCCAATTCGGCAAAGGGCACGGGCTTGCCCAGCGGGTCGATCAGCACCTCGAGGTCGGCTTTCAGGAGCGCATCCTGATACCCGACTCTGCCCTGATCAAAGCCGATTTCGTTGATGTCGATGGTCCAGGGCGAGGGCTTGCCGGTATCCGGCATCACAAAGACCCAGTTGGCCTGCCCGTCGGCCTGGCGTTCGAGATTGGCGCTGGGGTGGGTGAGTTGCACCTGGCGGATGACCACATGGCGCGCCAACAATGGCAATGGCGACAGGGTAAAGCTGGCGCGCTCGAGGGTGGCCAGGGCCGGGGCCTTGCCCCACGGCGCATTGGCGATGGTGATGTCAGAGGCGGAAATGCGCGGCCACGGCAGCCAGGAACGCCATCCGGTTTCTTCGGCCTAGCGCTCCCATTTCACGCTTAAGTCACCCTGGATGGCAAAGGGCCGGCCGATGGCCGCCGACACCTTTTCGTTGACGGTGGGTTTGAAGCGGTTCCAGTCCAGATTGCTGATCACGACTGCGGCGACCACGGGCAGGGCCAGCAGTACGACGAGGATTGCAACAAGGATCTTGCGCCGGGTTGTCATTGTTTATGCGCCTTGGATCGCGCCCCGGCAAGCACCGCGCCCCCGGAAGCCTCCCTGTCAGGGTATCGCAGTCGCCGCGCGGGATAAACCCCGACGCAGCGTCAGGATACAAAGCGCAATCAGTGGTCACGCACTCGGGCGCTTGAAGTGGCTGCGCGCATGCGCGCACGCTTGTTGCGCAAAGCATTCGGCATGATGGTCGTTGACCATGCCGATCGATTGCATGAAGGCATAGACCGTGGTCGGCCCGACGAAAGACCAGCCCAGGTTCTTCAGGGCTTTGGACAACGCGATGGCTTCGGCCGTCGGCGCGCCGTCGGTCAACGGCCGGTCCGGCCCTTCGAAGCGCCAGAAAAAAGCCGCCAGCGAACCTTCACGCTCGCGCATCTCGCGTGCACGCCGCGCATTGTTGATGATGGCTTCTATCTTGCCTCGGTGCCTGACGATGCCGGCGTCTTGCACCAGCCGCTCGACGTCCTCCCGGCCAAACCGGGCGATTGCGTCGATGTCAAAGCCAGCAAAGGCCTGCCGGTAGCCGTCGCGCTTGTTCAGGATGGTGCGCCAGCTCAAACCCGATTGCATGCCTTCAAGGCAGATCTGCTCGAACAGGTGCCGGTCATCGGCACTGGGGCGCCCCCACTCCTGATCGTGATAGTCGCAGTAGATGACGGATTGATCGACCCAACCGCAGCGCGGATGGCCATCGGGAAAGTCCTTGCGAGCGTCCATGGCGAAATTATCAGATTGACGAAAGGGTCATTCTGACGGGCTTGGCCAGCCCCGGCAATCGGGCCCCGGCCGCCCTGCTACTATTGCGCGTCGGCGAGCCAGCGGCGCGGCGCCGACCTGTACGGATCTCGCCATGACGCGACTCACCCCTGACCCCACCACCATTGTTTCCCTGGCTGATCTGAGCGGACAGCCCCTGGCCAATCCCTGCCTGAGCTGCGGCGCCTGCTGCGCCCACTTCCGCGTGTCTTTCTACTTCGGTGAGGTGGATGTGCATGGCGGCCTGGTGCCCGAGGCGCTGGTCACCCAGATCAGCCCGTCGCGCGTCTGCATGAAGGGTACGGAGCAAGGCTCCGGCCGCTGCATATCGCTGCGCGGCGAACTGGGTCAACCCGGCATTCATTGTGCCATTTACGAAAACCGCTCCACACCCTGTCGCGAGTTCGATATGTGGCAAGCCGATGGCAGCGCCAACCCGGACTGTCAGCGGCTGCGCGCGCAGTTGGGCCTGGCGCCACTGGGCGCGCGGCCCGACGCGGAAAATGACCCGCAGGGCCCGTCCACGCCCTCGGATCAGCCGCGAGCCGCCTGAGTCAGTTTCCCGCGCCTATGCTGGCCGGGTCGATCGGGCGGACCTCATGGCGCACTTTCTTCAGGTCTACGTCCACGGCCTGGCCCGCGGACAACTCGACGAACTCACGCGGCCCGGCAGATTGGGTGCGCACCTTGACCTCGCCCTGCTTGACGCGCACGATCAGGTGCCCGGCGTCGAGCTTGACGTCGAAAATCGTGTCGGGAGTCGCCATGGCCGACGCCAACACGTTGACTTCATTGACCCCCATGCGCACATTCAGGTTGGTGCGGAACTTGTACACCACGCGGAAGTAGACCTGCCCGTGGTCCAGGATGACATCCCGGCGCCGCGGATAAACCGCCACACCCAGTTCGGTGCCGCCCGCCGCGACGATTTCCGTGCCGTCTTCGAGGGTGATGGTCCGCGATTGGCCGGCGGGCGTATCCACCTGCACGCTGAACTGCGGGCTGCTCTCGCGCAGCACCCAGTTGGCGGTAAAGGCCAGCGCCAACAACAGCGCAAGCACCAGAAACACGACAGCCAGCAGGTGTTTGCGCCAGAAAGGACGAGAATCGATGCGGGACTCGGACATGGCAGAGGACTCAAACGGAAGAAACAATGCGCGGATTATAGAAAGCCTGCCTCGGGGTGGCCCGCGACAAACGGACGCGCACCACGCACCAACGACGATGGCGGACGGCCCAGCACGCGGCGCACCATGGTGGAAAAGGCCGCCGGACTCTCGTAGCCCAGATCCAGCGCCACCGTCGTCACCCCCACCCCGCGCGCCAACTCAGCCAGGGCCTGCCCCAGGCAGGCGCGCTGGCGCCATTGCGCAAACGACATGCCGGTGGCGCGGCGAAAACGCCTCAACAGGGTCCGCTCGCTCAATGCCAGCCGCCGCGCCCAATCGGCAGGACGCTCATCGATGCGCGGGGCGCGCATGAAAGCCAGGCAGGCGTCGTTAAACTGCGGATCATCCTGGGGCAAGGGGATATGCAGCGGCAGGCTTGGAGCACGTGCCACCTCATGCAGCAGCAGCGCCACCAACGCCCCGTCGCGCCCGCGTTCGTCATAGCGCAGCGGCATGTCCACCGCCTCGAGCAGAAGCTGCCGCAGCAGCGGGCTGACTTCGAGCACTTCGCATGCGTGCGTCGGGCGCGGCGCCCGCTCCGGCTCTATATAGACACTGCGCGTGCTCACGCCCAGCATGCGCACCCGATGTTCCACCCCCGCCGGGATCCACAAGGCCTGGCCGCTGGGCACGACCCATGCTCCCTTGCCTGCCGCTACCTGCATCAGTCCGGTGGCGCCGTAGAGCAATTGGGCGCGCCGGTGACAATGCCAATCCAGCAGCAGGCCGTCCGGGTAGTAGGTCCCGATGGCCAGCACGGCCCTGTCCGTGGCCTCGATGGGGGCGATGCCGATATTACGCATGGCGAAAACTCGAATATGGATGGCAGAAATTCGAATGTACGCCAAAGCGGCGTGGCGTATCGTCACCCTCAATACGGGAGCAGGCATGACTTTTTACGTAATTCTGGCGGTTTTTGGTGTCCTGGCAGGCGTGACCACCCTGCTGTTCGGCTTCGGCGGCGGCTTTGTGGTGGTGCCGCTGCTCTATCAGGGCTTGCTGGCCACCCATGCGCCGGGCACTCCCGAGGCAGCCTCGGCCATGCACATCGCCATTGCGACCTCGACGTGCGTGATGATGGTCTCGGCTGGCCTGGCCACCCGGCGGCGCATTCATCTGCTGCAATGGTCCTGGATTTGGCCGCTGGCCGGCTACATCGCGCTGGGCGCGCTATTGGGTGCGTCGTTGGCGGTCCTGGCAAGTGGTAGCCTGTTGCGGTGGGCGTTTCTGATTTATCTGGGGATCACGATTGCCGATTGCCTGCTGCGCAAGGGTTTTCTGGAGGGCGCACCCGCGCGCTCCCTGGGACCTGCCGCCACGGCGGGCACGGGCATCGGCATCGGGGCGATCGCGAGTTTTCTCGGCGTGGGCGGCAGCGTCATGACGGTGCCCCTCATGCGCCGGCGCGGCCTGGACATGGCCTCGTCCAGCGCCATGGCCAACCCGCTGAGCCTGCCGGTGGTGGTCGTGGGCACGCTGGCCTATGTGCTTCTGGCGTGGCGGCACGCCGGCTCGATCGGCCCCTGGCATGCCGGTTATGTCGATCTGCGCGCCTTTGCCGTGCTCACGCTCAGCGCCTACGCCGGCATTCGGCTGTCGGCACCACTGGCTGGCCGCATACCCGACCGCCTGCACGCCCGCATCTATATTGGCCTGCTGGTGCTCGTCTTTGTCGTAATGGCGCTACGCTGAACGCCTCCGGCTTTCCCGAAAACTGGGAACAACGCACCCAGGCTTCCCAAACGCGGCCAGAGGCGGCCCGGCTCTGCCTATCATGGAAGCAGTCATCTCTCTTTCATGACAGCCTCAGCATGATGCTCCACTTTTTCGACACGGCCACCGTCGCCGCCACCCCGTGGCGCAATGGCGGCGGCACCACGCGCGAACTCGCCTGCTTCCCGGCCGGCGCCGCCATGGACAGCTTTGCCTGGCGCATCAGCATCGCCGACATCGACGCCGACGGCCCCTTCTCCGCCTTTGCGGGCATTGACCGCGTCATCACCTTGCTCGATGGCGACGGAGTGCGCCTCTATACCGAGGACGGCCGCATCGATCACCGGCTCGACGCGCCGCTGGCCCCGTTTTCCTTTGCCGGCGAAGAGCCCATCCTGTCCTCGCTGCTGGGCGGGCGCACACGCGACTTCAATGTCATGACGCGCCGCCAAGGGTGGCAGGCCGAGGTGCAGATCTTGCGGGCGAATGCAACCCTCGCCCCTGCCGGCGGCAGCCTGGTCTATGCCTGCAGCGGCCGTTGGACCGTGGCCGGTTCGCACGCGCTTGGGCCCGGACAGGGCGGCTTCTGGACCACGGACGCAGGCGCCCTACCCTTGGCGGCCGACAGCGAGGGCGCGGCACTGATTGCCGTGCGCCTGACCCCGTTGGCCGGAGCCCGGGCATGAACGCCCTCCATGCCCAACACGCACTGCTGCCCGACGGCTGGGCCCGCGATGTGCTGCTGCAGTGGGATGACGATGGCCGCCTGACCTCGGTGCAGCCGGGCATACCCGCCGGGACGTGGCCGCAGGCCGACGGGCCGCTGCTGCCGGCCATGCCCAATCTGCATTCGCATGCCTTTCAGCGCGCCCTGGCCGGCCTGACCGAATACCGCGGGCAGGCCCGTGACAGCTTCTGGAGCTGGCGCACCCTGATGTATCAGTTCGCCAACCGCCTGGATCCGCAGGCCCTGGAGGACATCGCAACCTGGCTCTACATCGAGATGCTGCAAGCGGGATATGGCAGCACCTGCGAGTTCCATTACGTGCACCATGACGCCGACGGCCGCCCCTACGCCGATGACGCGACGCTCAGCCTGGCCTTGCTGGCGGCGGCCCGCCGCAGCGGCATGCGCTTGACGCTACTGCCGGTGCTTTATCAAACCGCAGGCTTTGGCGGCCAGCCGCCCAACGATGGCCAGCGCCGCTTTATCCGCAGCACCGACGACATGCTGCGCTTGCTCGAGCGCCTCAACCCGCATTGTCAGGCGCAGGACGCCGTGCTGGGCCTGGCGCCGCACTCGCTGCGCGCCGTCCCACCGGACAGCCTCGGCCCGGCCCTGGCCGGACTGGACGCCATCGCGCCGGGCGCCCCGGTGCACATCCACATCGCCGAGCAGATCAAAGAGGTGGAGGACTGCCTGGCCTGGAGCGGGCAGCGCCCCGTGCGCTGGCTGCTCGACCACGCGCGCGTCGATGATCGCTGGTGCCTGGTCCATGCCACACACCTGGACGAAGAAGAGATCCGCCTGGCTGCGGCCAGTGGCGCGGTCGCGGGTCTGTGCCCCACCACCGAAGCCAATCTCGGCGACGGTATTTTTCCGTTCAGCGCCTGGCGCGAGGCCGGCGGCGCATGGGGCCTGGGCTCGGACAGCCATATCTGCGTGGATGCCGCTGAAGAAATTCTCATGCTGGAGTATAGCCAGCGTCTGGCCAGCCGCCAGCGCAATGTCGGCGCCCTGCCCCATTGCCCACAGGTGGCACAAGCCCTGATGCAGCAAGCGCTCGATGGCGGGGCGCGAGCATCAGGCCGGCCCGGCAGCGCGCAGTTGCGCGCGGGCGGACTGGCTGACTTCTTCACCCTGGACACCCGTCTGGCCGCACTGGCGGATTTCTCGCCCGAGCAGATGTTGGCTTCGCATGTGTTTGCTGCCAGCCGCAGCAACACCCGGCGCTCGGCCTGGATAGGCGGGCGCCAATACGTCGAGTCGGGCCGGCATCACCTGGCCGACAAAGCCGCCCAGGCCTTTATCGCCGCGCGCCGCACACTGCTGGCAGCCTGACTCAGGCTGTCCGACCCCTCGCGGCCGGACAGCCGAAATTATAAAAAAAGGCGCGTGGAGTGGCAGAAGCAAATTGTGGTCTCTTATCACCGGGAGTAGCCTGAGCAAGTCCAGCTGAGGATACTCTTGCGCCGCGACCGGAAAATGCAAGGCGAGCCGGCATTTGGTACCCATATTTATCCGGCATGGTCTCCCCCGTTTTGGGTAACCAAGAGAGAAACATCAATCCAAGGCAATCTTGCCGAGCAACATCTTGCGTGATCCAAATTCAAACGGAATAAACCCTGGCAACGTTTGACGCAGGCTGGGCCGAATCAGTGCGCATAATGCAGGCAACTCCTGCGAATGTGACGAATCATGCTGAAACTCAATATTGGTGCAATACCAGTGACGGGTCAGCCGCAAACCAGATCGATGGGGCTTCAGCCTACACACTATGAATCTACCAACTGCGTCTGGCACAGCGGCAATGGCCGGCTGCGCCAGACGCCTTGCCGTTTGCTCTCAACGGCAGGATTGCACCGACGGCATGCCGATCTCTCGAACGACCAGACTCGGGCAGTGACGCTGCAACGCACGCCGCGCTGCCGCTCGCAGTCTCTGAGCGACCTCCTGTTGTCGGTAGGCCAGGCTGCGCACGTTCTCTCTCAAGCGGGCCTCAGGTCCGCAGATGGCTCGCGCCTGCCTCAGGCAGGCCGGCAATGCCCGAGCGGAAAAGACCTTACATGACTAAACGCGTAGCGATCATCGGCCTGGCCTTCCGTTTTCCGGGGACCAGCACCGAACACTATTGGTCCGACCTGCTCGATGGCAAAAACCTGATCACCCAGGTCGACGCAACACGCTGGTCCGAGGATGCCTATCTGCATCCTGACAAGAACCACCCAGGCTCCGCCTATACGCGTGCAGCAGGTTCTCTGGGGGATGTATCCCAGTTCGACGCCAATTTTTTTGGTATTTCGCCACGCGAAGCCTCGCTCATGGATCCGCAACAACGGCTGTTGCTGGAGATGAGCTGGGAGGCGCTGGAGGACGCCGGCGTCAAACCCACCCACCTGCGCGGCTCCAACTGCGGCGTGTACATCGGCATTTCCAGCGCCGACTATGCCTATCGGATGTCGGAAGACCTGGGGGCCATCGACGCGTCCACGGCCACCGGCAACACCGCCAGCATCGCCGCCAATCGCCTGTCGTATTTTTTTGATCTGCGCGGCCCCAGCATTGCGCTGGACACGGCCTGCTCCTCGTCGATGGTGGCGCTTCACCAGGCCTGCCGCGCCATTCAAAGCGGAGAGTGCACCTACGCGTTGACCGGTGGCATCAGCCTGCATTTGCACCCCTACGGTTTCATTACCTTCTCGAAAGCGTCCATGCTCTCGCCCAGCGGCCAGTGCAATGTGTTCGACGCCTCCGGCGATGGATACGTGCGCTCGGAAGGCGGCGGCATCTTCGTCCTCAAAGACTATGACCAGGCCCTCGCCGACGGCGACCGCATCCTGGCCGTCGTGGCGGCCACCGCGATCAACACCGATGGCCGCAAAGCCGGCCTGACCGTGCCCAGCGCCGAAGCGCAGGCCGACTTGCTGCGCCACGTCTACGCGCAAGCCGGCATTTCGCCGGCCGAACTCGACTATCTCGAAGCCCATGGCACGGGCACCTCGGTCGGCGACCCGATCGAAACCCGCGCTATCGGCGCGGCACTAGGCAAGCGCCGCCCGGTCACGCAACCCCTGCCCATCGGGTCCGTCAAGAGCAACCTCGGCCACCTGGAGCCCGCCTCGGGCGTGGCCGGGCTGGTCAAGGCCATTTACGCGTTGAATCACCGTGTGGTGCCAGCGACCATCGGCGTGCGCACGCTCAACCCCAACATTGCGTTTGACGACTGGAACATCGAGGTCGCCACGCAGAACCGCCCCCTCAAGCCGCAAGGCAAGCTCACCATCGGCGTGAACTCCTTCGGCTTTGGCGGCGCCAACGCGCACGTCATCCTCGAAAGCCCGCCCTGCGTGGCCGAACCCTCGGCCACCAAGCTGGTCAAGAACGCACCCGTTCCGTTGATCGTCAGTGGCAAGACACAACAAGCCTTGCGGGACGCCGCCGCCGCCATGGCCCAGCGCCTGCGGCAGGACACCGTCCGCCCGCTCTACGACGTGGCGTATCACGCCGCGTTACGGCGCGACTGGCAGCCGCATCGCGCCCTGGTGTTTGCCAGCGACAGGCTGCGCGCCGCCGATGACCTGCAGTTGCTGGCCGAGGACCGCGCGCCCAAATACCGGGTCGCCACCGAAACCGTGCAGGCTGACGCGCGCGGCCCGGTGTTTGTCTACTCGGGCAATGGCTCGCAATGGGCGGGCATGGGCAAGCGCCTCATGGCCGACCCGGTGTTTGCGTCGGCCGTGCACGAAGTCGATGCGCTGTTTTCCGAACATGCCGACTTCTCGCCTGCCGCCGAGCTGAGCAGCCTCAGCGCCAATGAGCGCTATGACTTCACCGAAATCGCACAGCCGACCTTGTTTGCGCTGCAGGTCGGCATCACCCGCATGCTGGCGCAACGCGGCGTGGTTCCGGCCGCGACGATGGGGCATAGCGTGGGCGAAGTCGCCGCTGTCTGGGCCTGCGGCGCCCTGTCGCTGCCCGATGCCGTGCGTGTCATCTACCACCGCAGCCGGCTGCAAGGGCTGACCAAGGGCAAGGGCCGCATGACGGCCGTGGGCATCAGCGCCGCGGAAACCGAGGCCCTGATTGCCGAACTGAAACTGGGCCGTGGCCTGTCCATAGCCGGAGCCAACAGTTACCGCGGCGCGACCGTGGCAGGCGATCCGGCCTTGCTCGACGTCTTGGAGGCCGCGCTTGGCGAGCGCAGCATCTTCCATCGCCGTCTGAGCCTGGACTATGCCTTCCATAGCGCGGCGATGGACCCCATCGAAGGTGGCATCCAACAGTCGCTGGCCGACATCAAGCCGCGCGACGTGAATATCCCTTTTTACTCTTCCGTCAGCGGCCAGGCCTAACCCGGGCGGGCGCTCAATGCCGCCTACTGGTGGCGCAACGTGCGCCTGCCCGTGCTGTTTGAGCCCGCCTGCGCATCGGCCATCGCCGACGGGTTCAATAGCTTCGTGGAAATCGGCCCTCACCCCGTCCTGCGAGGTTATCTCAAGGATGCCCTGCATACCGCCGGGGCGACGGGCCGCATCCTGATCACGGCGTCGCGCGGCAGCGATGACCCCGAAAAAATCCACGACGTGGCCGCGCAACTGATCCTCAGCGGCGCCGATGTCGATTGGGGCACGCTCTTTCCCTGGCAAGGCGAGCACGCCAACCTGCCCGCCTACCCCTGGCAGCGCGAGCGTCACTGGCATGCCATCACAGCCGAGTCGCCCTTGCTGCTCACGCGCAAGCGCGCCCATCCGCTGCTGGGCTATCGCCATGCGCAGCACCCCGGGCTGTGGGAGAACGTGCTCGACACCCAGTTGCAGCCATCGCTGGCCGACCACGTCGTGGGCGAGGCCGTCGTCTTTCCCGGCACAGGTTTTGCCGAGCTGGCCCTGGCCGCTGCCCTGCAATCCCATCCCGGCGACTACGCCGATATCGAAGAGCTGGAAATCCGGGCGCCGCTCTTGCTGGCGGCCTCGCCCAGCAAGCGTCTGCGTTTTGAACTGGACGAGGCCGATGGCCGGTTTCGTATCCTGGCGCGCGAGCAAGGCAGCCAAGAGCCCTGGACACCCCACGCCAGCGGCCGCATCCGCCAAGAGGCCGGCGCGATCGGCTTAGGCCAGATCCCTGCGCTGAACATCCCGACGCGCCCGCCCGACTTCGACCGGCATGACCACGAGCGCCTCACGCGCGCGGTCGGCCTGGACTATGGCACGGCTTTCCGCGCCGTCGCGCATGGCTGGAACGAATCCGCCGACAGCGTACTCGCCGTCCTGCAACCCGACGCCAGCCTGGCCGCCGAACTGGCCAGCACGCATCTGCATCCGGCGCTTCTGGATTGCAGCTTCCAACTCATTATTCAGTTGCTCAAGGATGATCCGGCCATCGGGCAGGGCATCGCTTTCGTGCCGGCCAAGATTGGCCGCCTGAGCCTGCATGCCGGGCAAGGCCAACCCAGCTATGCACGCGCACGCCTGCGGCGGCGTGCTCCGCACTCCCTGACAGCGGACTTCGTTCTGTTCGATGCCCAGGGCCGGCCCCTGGCCAGTGTGCGCGACGCGCGCTTTCGCAGCATCCGGCTGAGCAAAGGCGCAGGCGAGCACCTGGACGTCATCGACTGCGTGCTCACGCCCCGCCCCCATCCGCTGGCGCCGGCGGCGGACAACCCGCTGCAGACGAGCGCTCTGCTGCGCGACATCGAGCGCATGCTCGAGACGACCGCGCAACGCGCCAACGACCGGTATGCGCAAGAGGTCGACCCCTTGCTCGAGAGCCTGTGCGACCGGCTGTCGCTGGAAGCCTTGCGCGCCCAGGCCTCGGGCGGGCTGACACTGTCGGCGGCGCTCATCGAGCGGCGTCTGCGTCGCGCCCCGCAGACGGTGGCGCTGTTCGAGCACGTGTTGCAGCGTTGCGTGGCCGCCGGTGTAGCGCAGCCCGCGCCCACCGGCTGGACCTTGCCCCCTGACGAGGAAGGCCAGCCAACCGCAGCCGACATCTGGAACAGCCTGCTGCGCGAGTACCCCGATTACTTCCCGGCCATCTACGCCGCCGGCCGCGTCGGCCAGCATTTGACTGCCCTTTTGCAAGGCAAGGCCGAGGTCGACGACATCATCCCGCTTGCGGTGACACCGACTGCCGTCAGCCGCCTGCTGCTGGGCGCGGAAACCGGACAGCAACTCGCCGCCGTTCTGGAGATCGCGCAAGGCGCGCCGTTGATCGGGCCGGCCTGCTGCGCGTCGATGGACTTTGGCGTGGCCGACTATAGCTATGCCTGCCCAGACAGCCAGGCCATCGATGACGCCCGCCACGCGCTGATGGACAGCTTCCCCGATGCCAGCGCGATACTGCTGAACGACGAGACCCTTGCCTCGCCCGCAGCGCGCTATGACCTGATCATTGTCCACTGCGAATTCGACACCCTGCATGCCTGCCAGCAGGCCTTGAACTACGCGCGCGCCAGCCTCAAACCGGACGGCAAACTGCTGTTGCGAGGCACCCATCCTTCGCCCTGGCTGGACTTCGTCTTTGGCGGCCGCCCGCAATGGTGGCAAGGCGCCGACAACGTCACGGCCTTGCCGCCGGCCAGCCGCTGGCAGCAATGGCTGCATGACCAGGGCCTGGCTTGCGAACCCGTCATCGAACTGACCGCCAGCCCCTATACGGGTGCCTATCTGCTGCTTGCCAGTCTGCCTGCGGCGCAGCCCCTTGTCCCGGCGGCCGATATCCGCCGCCAACTGATCTTGGCCAGCGCAGCCGGGCCTGACCAGGCCCTGGCCCAGGCCCTGCACACCGAGCTGCAGGCGCAGGGCCAACTCAGCCAGCTCGCTTCGGGCAACACAGCCGATCAACTGGATGCCCTCATTCAGGACACACAGAACCGGCATGGCCCGTTGCACGACATCCTGCTGCTGGACGGCTGGGGAGCGGATAGCGCCGACGATGCCGCCCGCCTGCACGCGCAGGTCCAGCGTTGCGCGTTGGCCGCCGCGCTCACGCAGGCCTGCGAACGCACCGCGACAGCCGCCACGATCTGGATCGTCACCCGCAACGCCGGGGTCTCCATGGGCGGCGGCACCCCTCAAGACCCGGCCATCGGCGACGCGGCCCTCTGGGGCTACGGGCGCACGCTGGCCAACGAAGCCTCCAATTACCGCATCCGGCTGGCGGATCTGCCGCAAGGCACCGCCGCCATTGCCGCGCTTGCCCGCGAGGTGCGCTACCCCGACGCCGAAGACGAGGTGCTGTTTGGCGCGCTGGGCGAGCGTTTTGCCCCGCGCCTGCGGGTGGTGCCCCCCCCCCAAGGCCGCTAAGCCCCAGCCCCGCCACTCCCAATGCCAGCCGCCTGGGGTTTTCCTTTCCCGGCCAGTTGCGCAATCTGCGCTGGGAAAGCTACACCGCGGCCGCCCCCCAGGATGATCAGATCGAGGTCCAGATCCACGCCACCGGGCTGAACTTCCGCGACGTGATGTATTCGCTTGGGCTGCTGTCCGACGAAGCCATCGAAAACGGCTTTGCCGGCCCCAGCCTTGGCCTGGAGTTCGCCGGCGTGGTGAGCCGGATCGGCCCGGCCGTGACGCAATACCGCGTGGGCGAAGCGGTCGTGGGCTTCGGCCCGGCCAGCTTTGGTGACCGCGTGCTCACGCGCGCGGCCGCCATCTCGCGGATTCCGGCCAACTTCTCTTTTGAAGCGGCGGCCACCATCCCCAGCACCTTCTTCACGGTCTACTACGCCTTGCATCACCTGGCGCACCTGCAGGAAGGCGAAAAAATCCTCATCCACGGTGCCGCGGGCGGCGTGGGCATTGCAGCCATCCAATTGGCCCAATGGCTGGGTGCCGATATCTATGCGACGGCCGGCTCCGAAGAAAAACGGGATTTCCTGCGCATGATGGGCGTGGCCCACGTCTACGACTCGCGTTCGCTGGCCTACGCCGACGAGATCCTGGCCGAGACCGGCGGCCAAGGCGTGGACGTCGTGCTCAACTCCCTGGCTGGCGAAGCCATCAACCGCAATCTCCAGGTCCTGCGGCCCTTTGGCCGCTTCCTGGAACTGGGCAAGCGCGACTTCTACGAAAACACCCGCATCGGTCTGCGCCCGTTCCGCAACAACATCAGTTATTTCGGTATCGACGCCGATCAGCTGATGAACGAACGCCCCGACCTGACGCAGCGCCTGTTCGGCGAGATGATGCAATTGTTCGCCGACGGCGCACTGCACCCCCTGCCCTACACCGTGTTTGACGCCAACGACGTGGTAGACGCCTTCCGCTACATGCAGCAGGCGCGCCAGATCGGCAAGATCGTTGTGACGTACCGCCATGGCATCCGGCGCCTGCACCGGCCGGCCGACCCGCCCGCCGAGCCGCTGGTCCTGGCCGCCGATGCCAGCTATCTGGTCACGGGAGGCCTGGGCGGTTTCGGGCTGCGCACCGCGCAATGGCTGGTCGAAAAAGGCGCCCGGCACCTCATCCTCATCAGCCGCAGCGGCCCCCAGAGCGACCAGGCCAAGGAAGCCCTTGCTGCCTTCAAGGCTGCGGGCGTGTCGGTACATGCGGCGGCCTGCGACGTCACCGACCGCGATGCCTTGCAGAAACTGCTGGCCCACACCGGCCGCAGCATGCCGCCCCTGCGCGGGCTGGTGCATGCCGCCGTGGTGATCGACGACGGCCTGGCGCGCAATACCTGCGCCGCGCAGATCGAACGTACCATGGCCGCCAAAGTGCTGGGGGCCTATCACCTGCATGCGCTCACCCGCGACGCGGCACTCGATTTCTGCGTCTACTACTCGTCGGCCACCACCCTGTTCGGCAACCCTGGGCAGAGCAACTACGTCGCCGCCAATATGTGGCTGGAAGCCCTGGCCATGCACCGCCGCGCCAGCGGCCTGCCCGCGACCTGCGTGCGCTGGGGCGCCATCGACGATGTCGGCTTTCTGGCGCGCAATGAAGCCATCCGCGACGCCCTGCAAAGCCGCATGGGCGGCTCGGCCATTCCTTCAGGCGAGGCGCTGGCCGCGCTGGAGGTCATGCTGCAGACTCGCAGCAACGGCCTGGCCGTTCTGGAGTTGGACTGGCACGCCCTGAACCGCTTCCTGCCCACGGCCAGCGCCCCCAAGTTCAGCAGCCTGGCTCGCCGCGCAGGAGACAGCGACCACGATGCTGGCGACGCCAATGACATCGCTCATCTGCTGGCCACGCTGGACGACACGGCGCTGCAGGCCGCCTTTGGCGACATGCTCAAGACCGAAATCGGCGAGATCCTGCGCGTTTCCGCCGACAAGATCGACCCGGAGCGGTCGATCTACGACATGGGCCTGGATTCGCTGATCGGGGTGGAACTCATCGTCGCGCTGGAAAACCGCTTCGGCATCCGGTTACCCGTCATGGCCTTGTCCGAAAGCCCGACCGTCAACAAACTGGCCGGCCGTCTCATTTTGCTGTTGCGCGGAGAGCCCGCCGCCACGCCAGGCGACCACGTCGCCTCGACCGTCGAGAAGTTGGTGGCGGATCACGCCGCAGATGTTTCGGCCACTGCCATCGACGCGTTCGTCGCGGACCTCAAAAGCGGCGAGGCCGACGGCCCGCAGCGTATGATTCAGTAAACCCTTTCCGGCCAGGCCCGGGTCAACAGACCCGGGCCTGGCCGATTTGCCCTGTACCTATCCGCATCGTGAGCAAACCCAAACTACCCGGCCTGGCGGCGGGGCTGAAAGACAAGTTGATACAGCAGGCCCTGGAGCGCAAGCTGCGCCAGGCCGCGCCTGCTGTGGACGCCGCGGCCGCGCCTCGCCCGAGCAGCCACCGGCATGCCATTGCGGAAGAGTTCTATAAATTTCATCTGCATCCCAGCTACAAGCAATTGCGCATCCTCAACGATGGCGCCGCCCGGCTCGGCCTGCAGAATCCGTTCTTCAAGCTGCATGAAGGCACCGCCAGCGACCAGACACGCATCGGCGGCCAGACCTACATCAACTACTCCAGCTACAACTACCTGGGCTTGTCCGGCGACCCCATCGTCAACGACGCGGCCAAGCAAGCCATCGATCGTTATGGCACGTCGGTCTCGGCCAGCCGCCTGGTCTCGGGCGAGCGCCCGATTCACCGCGAACTGGAGCTCGAGATCGCGCGCCTGTATGGCGTGGACGACGCCGTCACCTTCGTCAGCGGCCACGCCACCAACGTATCGACCATCGGCCACTTGTTCGGCCCGCGCGACCTCATCCTGCATGACGAGCTGATCCACAACAGCATCCTGCAAGGCATCCAACTGTCTGGTGCCCGGCGCCTGCCCTTTCCGCACAATGACTGGAGCACGCTGGACAACCTGCTCGACGAACAGCGCCACCAGTTCGAGCGCGTCCTCATCGTGCTCGAAGGCATCTACAGCATGGACGGCGACTACCCCGACCTGCCGCGCTTCATCGAGCTCAAGCGTCGCCATCGCTGCTTCCTCATGGTCGACGAAGCGCACTCCCTGGGCGTCATGGGCCCGCGCGGCCTGGGCATTCGCGAGCACTTCAACCTGGATGGCGGCGACGTCGACATCTGGATGGGTACCCTCAGCAAAACCCTGGCCGCCTGCGGCGGCTATATCGCCGGCGAAAGCGCCCTGGTCGAACACCTGAAATTCCTGGCACCGGGGTTTCTGTACAGCGTCGGCATGCCGCCGCCGGTGGCCGCCGCCGCGCTCGCGGCGCTCAAGCGCATGCATGACGTGCCCGAACGGGCCCGGGTCCTGCAGACCCGCGGCAGGCAGTTTCTGACACAGGCGCGTGCCGCCGGGCTGGACACCGGCACCAGCGAAGGCCTGGCCGTCGTGCCTGTCATCGTCGGCAGCTCGCTCAAGGCAACCCGCCTGTCGGCCCAGTTGTTCGAACAGGGCATCAACGTCCAACCCATTCTTTACCCGGCCGTGCCCGAGAAAGTCGCTCGTCTGCGCTTTTTCATATCATTCATGCACACCGAAGAACAAATTCAGCAAACCATCCGCAAATTGAAAGCCCTGCTCTGAACCGAGAATCCAAATGACGCTCAGCATTCACATCACGGACACCATCCGCTGCGCCAACGAATCGCCCCTTGTGCTCTTTGGCGGCATCAATGTCCTGGAATCCGAAGACCTGGCCCTCAACGCCTGCGCCGAATATGTGCGTGTCACCCAGAAACTGGGCATCCCCTACGTCTTCAAGGCCAGCTTCGACAAAGCCAACCGCTCCTCCATCCACTCGTACCGCGGCCCGGGCCTGGAAGCCGGCATGCGCATCTTCGAGAAGGTCAAAGCGGAGTTCGGTGTGCCTGTCATCACCGATGTGCATGAACCCTGGCAAGCCCCCGTCGTCGCCGAAGTCGCCGACGTCCTGCAACTGCCGGCCTTTCTGGCGCGCCAGACCGACCTGGTCGTCGCCCTGGCCCGGACCGGCAAAGTCATCAACATCAAAAAACCGCAGTTTCTCAGCCCTTCGCAAATGGTCCACATCACGGAAAAATTCCGTGAAGCCGGCAACGAGACACTCATTCTCTGCGACCGCGGCACCTGCTTCGGCTACGACAACCTGGTCGTCGACATGCTCGGGTTTGACGTCATGAAAAAAACCACAGGCGGCCTGCCGGTCATCTTCGACGTCACCCACGCCCTGCAACAGCGTGACCCGGGTGGAGCCGCCTCAGGCGGCCGGCGCCAGCAAAGCGCCCAACTCGCACGCTCGGCCATGGCCCTGGGCCTGGCCGGCCTCTTCCTGGAAGCCCATCCTGATCCGGCCAACGCACTGTGCGACGGCCCAAGCGCGCTGCCGCTCGCCCAATTGGAGCCCTATCTGGCGCAGATCAAGGCCATCGACGACCTCGTCAAGAACCTGCCGCCGCTGTGCATCGAATAAGCCAGGCCAGATCAGGAACTGGCCAGCTCCGACTGGCGCTCCAACGCTCCTAGAACTGGATCCAGCCTTGCCCACGGCTGCGACAGTCGGGGCAGAGCGTTTTCCACTGCCATATCGATGCCTCGCTGGCAGTAGAACCCTCCGTTGATCTGGGTAGCGTGGATGACCACATTACGGAAAGCATGGAAAAGCGCGTCCTCGGGCACGGAGTATTCAGTCCAGAAGCAGTCTAGCCCATGCTGGAACGTGAGCCCTGGCAAGGAATAGATGGCGGGTGCCAACGCAATCGTCGGACATCCGTGAGCCAACGAGGAGCCGCCTACGGTGCTATTGATCGTCACCACCCCGGTTGCATGCGACAGCAGGGTGGGCAGATGCCCACTCTCCAGATAGTGCACCCGGTCTTGCAAGCCGTACTCGACGGCAAGACGCCGAGTGTACGCTCGATAGTCAACGAAGCCAGGATCCAAGGGATGGTTCTTGATTACCAGCGCAGTGCGCACCGGCGCGTGCCGCACGAAAGAGCGCATCACATGGCCCAAGGCATGGCGCATGTCCTCGAACGGGGAGTGCCACCGAATTTGGGCGTCGGAGCCCAGTTGCAGAGGAAAGAGGAAGAACGGCTGCCGTTCGCTGACCGCCACGACACTGGCGATGGTCCGCGCATCGGCGCCCCGACGTCGATAAACACGCCAGCCGCGCCTCGCATAGCTGAGATACTCCGCCAGCGGATTGTGAGGGACATGGCTGCAGTAACCCGGGTACAGCAGCGGATTCAGGCCGGCCCAGACGTTATATCCCACGTCATGAGCCGCGCGTTGCCAGAAGGGAGATGCAAACGGCAGGCCATTGCCATATCTGGGCACTTTGCGGGCGGCATCGCAATACCACTGGGGATCGCGCGGCAACGATGAATGCGCATTCACCCCGCCCTGCTCCATCGTCACCCAATAAGGCCGAAAATATCCTTCATCAAACACATGGACGCGCACGCCCTTGCTGCGCGCCAGCAAAACAGCAGGCCGATGTACCGGGCGGCAATCACCGAACAGCATGACATCGGTGATGCTCCGGCTAGCGAATAGCTCGGAATAGAAAGCCGACAAGGCCGGCATTCCCGAACGATAGGCCACCGCCCCGTCCTTTTGCCAATACACTGTGTCGCCCACGGTGAAGTTCACCTTGACGACCTCATGTCCCAGGGCCCGCAACCGCATCCCCATACGCGCAAAAAACGGCGAACACACGCCCTGCAGAAATAAAAATGAACGCTTCATCGACTGCTCTGCTTCGCGCACCTTCCTTCAGTGCGAACTCCCTTTTTTGTGTGGCGACGGCTTAACCCTGCAGCCGGAATTCGCCCTTGACGTACATACAAATTTTTCTGAGTAGCCGCCCTGCCAGCCGAGGTGTCGTCGGCGCGCGCTCGCGGGCCCGGGCGAGCTGACCGATGGCGGACTCGCAGCGCGTGTAGCCCTGGAACTTCCGATCCCAATACAGCGGGTAATGCAAGAGCGCGCCGGCAACTAGCTCATCGAGCTGCAGGTCGCGTTTGCGGCGCGGCAACGGGTGATGGTCCCGAGTCAACCCCCAGCCTGCGTAGAACGGCGCGCCATATACCGTGACGCTCTTGCCACGTAAGAGGGCGTCGAAGCCGGACAGCGAAGTCATGGTGTGTACCGCGTCCGCCGCTTCGATGCAGCTCACGACCGAACAGCACGTCTCCACTCGGTCCGCCCATTGCGCCGCCTCCTCCAGGCAGACCCAGCCGGCGCGGTTCTTCACCATGACATCGGGATGCGGTTTGTAGACGATGTAGGCTTGCGGCTCGGCAATCCTGGCTTCGCGCAACAAGGCTAGATTCGTGGCAACAGCCGTGCATCCCGAGAGGATGGATGCATCGTCTTCGACCTGACCCGGCACCAGAACCACCTTGCGCCCGCCGGCATCCCAGTCCGGCATCCGACGCGGCTCAACGTTGTACTTGGTTAGCCCCTGCTCGACAATGGTCTGGCGCACTGCACGGGCACGCGCGAGATCGTCTTCACTGAAGGCGCGAGTGTTCAGCAGAGTTTCCAAAGCCGAAGGCTGGCGCGGATCGAAATACAGCCCCTGCTCGTCCAGCACCAGCGACAATGGCGGCACGAAATCCGAACCCAGTCCCACCGACCGCAAAAAACCATCTTCCATACGCACCAGGCGTGCCGCGCTGCTGCGGGCCAACAAAGCCAGCTCCGGCGCGGGGTCCGCCCCCCATATAATCAGTCGATCCTGCGGACCCGGCTTCAGGGCAACGGCCTCGCCGACATTGCGTACAAAACGCACCCGAGACGCATCCAGACCCAGCAAGGGCCGCACGTTTGATGCCTTCAAGCGCCGGAAACCCACGGCGATGCTGCGGCCCCGCTCGCGAGCGGTCTGCTCGCGCTGCCGCACCAGCCACTCGATCACGTCGAAGATCGTGCCTCGCTCATGCGTGTGCGGGTTGAGATAGCGCGTATAGTCGAAGTAAGCTGCGGCAAACAGCTCTTCCATGCTGCGCGAACGTCCCCGCAGCAGCGCGCGCCGCCTATCATCGGTCAGCCCCCATCCTGAATACCAAGGCGTGCCAAAACAAGTCACCGGTTTGCCGGCCATTAACGCTTCGAAACCCATGTGCGAAGACACCACGTACACACGGTCGACCATAGGCATCAGGCTAAGCGGGTTGAGATCTTCGTGCAGTATGCTGACATCGGCATCGATCGTGCCCAGATAGCCCGCCTTACGACCGCCATTGACTTCGGGATGTGTCTTGACGTAGATCCGGGAGCCAGGATTCTCCCGGATCGCCGCGCGCAACATCGTCTCGAACACCTCGGGCGATCCCCCTGCCTGCCGCACACTCATATCGCCACGCGTCTGATCCACTACCAGCACAGCAAGTCGCACGTCCCCCAGTCTCCCGGCCGGCGCGTCTGGCGCATGGTTGTACTTGCTGAGTCGATGCGCCAGTATCAGCTCCCGCGCACAGCGCACTTCGTGCACGCGACCCACCAGCAGATCTTTGTCGGACTCCAGCATCATGGCCAGCGTCCCGGGGCGCGACGCGTCGTAGTAAATACCCTCCACGTCCATCACCATCGACAACGGAGGCGTCGTCGGCCCCGGCGCATAAGAACGCAGAAAGCCGTCTTCCAGAGCAAAAAAAGGCAGGCCGTGGCGCAGCGCGTAGTTGCGCGCGTGGTGCGTGCTCGGCCGCATCCCCCACCCAACAATGGCGCTCAGGCCTGTGACTGGTGTGCGTCGGTTACAGGCTTGCACGGGCTGGCCCAAAAAGACATCCAGATACGGGATGCGCAATATGCCTTTTGAGAAAACACCAATCATTGGCCAAAACGGCGCAGGCGGCACTGTGGTCACGGAGGAGACTCCAATCATTTAGTGGAGGCATGTCCGCCGGCGCAGCCGCCTAGCTGTGAACTGTCAATAGGTTGTATTCGTCCAGGTTGAGTCTGGAGATGGGTACAGCGCGCCCGATGCCTTGGTGGGGTCGATGCCAGTTGTAGTGGTGTAGCCAGGATTTCATGGCATCGGCTCGGTGTTGGGAGTTCTGGTAGGTGTGAGCGTAAGCCCACTCACGCAAGGCCGACTGGATGAAGCGTTCGGCCTTGCCATTGGTCTGTGGGCGGTAAGGTCGGGTAAAGCGGTGCTTGATGCCCAGCTCATGGCACAGCGCGGCGAAGGCGCGGCTGCGAAAGGCCGAGCCATTGTCGGTGAGCAAGCGCTGGATGGTCACGCCCAGGCGCTGGTAGTAGGCCACTGCGTCCTTGAGGAACTGGACGGCGCTGGGGAAGCGCTCGTCGGGGTGGATGTCGGTGAAGGCCACGCGGGCGTGGTCATCGATGGCCACGAAGACGAAGTCCCAGCCGGCCCCCTCAACGGTATCGCGTCGGTTGCCCGTGACCCGGTGGCCAGGGCGCTGGATACGTCCCAGCTTCTTGATGTCGATGTGCAGCAGATCGCCGGGGGCCTGATGCTCGTAGCGCACCACCGGCTCGGCCGGCTCCAGGTCGGCCAGGTGCGACAGACCGGCGCGGGCCAGGACGCGGCTGACGGTGCTGGCTGACACGCCCAGCGCCTGGGCGATGCGCGCTTGGGTCAGCCGCTTGCGGCGCAGCTCCACGATAGCCAGCGCCTTGGCCGGCGCAATCGCTCGGGGCGAGACCGTCGGGCGCGAGGACGCATCGGCCAAGCCCGCCTGGCCCTGAGCCAGGAAGCGGCCCAGCCATTTGCGCACAGTCGGCGCGGTGACCCCATAGGCGCGGGTGACCTGCTCCCCGTGATTAGTACGAAATCGATGTAGAGTCCGTTCCCAAAGGAATGGCAATGAAGAAACGATTTACGGAAGAGCAAATCATCGGCGTGCTCAAGGAAGCCGATGCAGGTGCCAAGCCCGCAGAGTTGTGCCGCAAGCACGGAATCTCCGAGGCAACGTACTACAACTGGAAGGCGAAGTTCGGTGGCATGACGGTGTCGGACGCTCAGAGGCTCAAGGAGCTGGAGCAGGAGAACAACAAGCTCAAGAAGCTGTTGGCCGAGTCGATGCTGGACAAGGCGGCGCTTCAGGATCTGCTAAGCCGAAAGTAGTCAGCCCGCAGGCCAAACGCGAGGCGGTCAGGACATTAATGACCGAGCGCGTGGTTCGCCCAGCGGCAATCGCGCCGAATCAGAGTTGGTCAATGGACTTTGTGGCCGACGGCCTAGCCTATGGCCGCCGATTCCGCTGTTTGACTATCGTCGATGACTACACTCGCGAATGCCTGGCCATCGAGGTCGATACGTCGTTGCCGGGACTGCGTGTTGCCATGGTGCTGCAACGGCTGGCGGAGATGCGTGGCCTGCCGCGATCTATTACCGTGGACAACGGGCCAGAGTTCGCCGGAAGAGCCTTGGACGCCTGGGCCTACCAAGCAGGCGTAAAGCTGTCGTTTATTCGGCCGGGTAAGCCGGTGGAGAACGCTTATATCGAAAGTTTCAACGGCAAGTTCCGCGACGAATGCCTTAACGAGCACTGGTTCTTGTCCCTGCGACAGGCTAAAAGCTTGATCGAAAACTGGCGAGTCGAGTACAACACCGATCGGCCTCACAGCGCGCTCGGATATTTAACGCCGGCGCAATTCGTGCAGGCTCATCAGAAAGAAGGTCTTTTACCCCTGGGCTCTATGTCGGTGCCGTACTAAATCTGGGGGCAGGTCAGCCTCGCCGCGACCTCCAACTGCCCATACGCAACAGACTCAGCGCAGAGTTGGTCAAAATTAGAGAGCACGTCCTTTTTGACGATCGGGAAGGCGCGCCGCACATCGAAGAACGATTCACTCTGAATGCACACGAGATCAGGCAACTCAGTCAGCGGAACGCCCACTGCCTTAGCTGCGAATGGCGCCTGCTCCTGCAAGAAAGCGATGGGCTCACGCTCTGCTTTCGCATAAGCCCACAGGGCAGCGATCAACCCCAGGCGCCGCAAATCGTTGTCCGCATCGAAATCCACGACCACCCGCCGGCCAGCCCATTTGGCGCTCAATACGCCCACTACGCACAGACCGATGACCAGCAGGGTCAAGGGCAACGGCGCCACGCCTGGCGCCGCTGGTGACCCGTCGGCGCCACTGAGGATCGATGGCTCCAACGCCAGTCCCGCCCACAGCGCCACGCCATAGCCCGCGGCAGCGGCCAGCGCATTCCACACGCCAAAAAACGGTACGTACAAACGGGGATGTTTTATCGCGTCCGTGAAGTACTCGAAATCGGGGTAAACGAACGGTTCCTGCAAAGCCTGGTACTTCGCGCGGCTGACCAGAACGATCACGAGTTGAATCGCCAGGACGTTGACCACCGCGAAGTAAGGCCTGCGAAACAGGGCCAGCTCCAGCCCAAACGCGACGAGCCAAACCGCGACATGTATCAGGTTGGCGGCTGCCGGACGCCGCCAGGGCGCGGCCGGTCGGGGCAGCAGCAGGGATTCCATCAGCCAGCCAAGCAGCAGGCCGATTGCAACGGGCGGCAGCAGAGGCAGCCAGAGCGACTCAAGCACCGTAGCCCATCCTGCGCAGAATCCAGCCTGACACGGCGGGATGAATGACAGCCAGCAAAAAGCAGCCGAGATTCAGCGGGAAAGGGAAACTGATGCGCGACCGATTGGCGCGCAGCCCCAGGCGTATGACACGCGCTGCCTTGGGCGCGCCCCACAAGAAGGGTTTGGGGCCTGGCATGTCAAAACACATTTGCGATTCGACGTAGCCGGGCATCACGACATTGATGCGCACCCCCTCGCCGGCCAGGTTATCGCGCAATGCCTCGCCATAGACTTTTACCGCCGCCTTGCTGGCGCTGTAGCTGGGCGTCTCGGGCAGGCCGCGCCAGGCGGCCAGCGAACTGATCAAGGCAATCTGGCCGGTGCGACGCGCGCGCATGCTCGGCAATACGCCATGCACAGTCGCGAAGACGGCCCGCACGTTGACATCCAGCAAACGCAGTACGTCCGGCCAGTTTTCGCCGGCGTTGGCCGGGCCGACATCGATGTTGACGCCAGCGTTGGCCACGACCAGATCAAGGTCGTTGCGCGCGCACACATCTTGCAGCCATCGGGTCAGTGCCTCATGGTCTCGAAGGTCCAGTACCCGGGTCTCGACGTGCACGCCCATGGCCGAAAATTCTGTCGCCAGCTCCTGTAGCCGCGCTTCGTTGCGGCCTTGCAGGATCAGGGTACGAGCGCCGGACTGTGCGTACTCGCGGGCAAGGGCGGCTCCGATGCCACCGGTCGCCCCCGTGATCAGCACGGTAGCGGGATCTCTTTGCCGGATACCGTTTGGATTCGTCATGCGCCCATTCCGTTTATGGTTGCTTAAATCCAATCAGGAGGACGGCAATACAGCAAAAAAACCGCATGAATTGCGCTGCATACAACGGCAATGCCCGCGCCGCTTCTAACGCGAAGGCAAGAACATCCAAATACGAATGGTATTTCTCTGAAATATTGCACGATGAGCGCCGGGCGGCTAAGGGCCTGATTTCCCTGGTTAGCTGAAGATCCCCGCTAGATGTGAACTGTCAATAGGTTGTATTCGTCCAGGTTGAGTCTGGAGATGGGTACAGCGCGCCCGATGCCTTGGTGGGGTCGATGCCAGTTGTAGTGGTGTAGCCAGGATTTCATGGCATCGGCTCGGTGTTGGGAGTTCTGGTAGGTGTGAGCGTAAGCCCACTCACGCAAGGCCGACTGGATGAAGCGTTCGGCCTTGCCATTGGTCTGTGGGCGGTAAGGTCGGGTAAAGCGGTGCTTGATGCCCAGCTCATGGCACAGCGCGGCGAAGGCGCGGCTGCGAAAGGCCGAGCCATTGTCGGTGAGCAAGCGCTGGATGGTCACGCCCAGGCGCTGGTAGTAGGCCACTGCGTCCTTGAGGAACTGGACGGCGCTGGGGAAGCGCTCGTCGGGGTGGATGTCGGTGAAGGCCACGCGGGCGTGGTCATCGATGGCCACGAAGACGAAGTCCCAGCCGGCCCCCTCAACGGTATCGCGTCGGTTGCCCGTGACCCGGTGGCCAGGGCGCTGGATACGTCCCAGCTTCTTGATGTCGATGTGCAGCAGATCGCCGGGGGCCTGATGCTCGTAGCGCACCACCGGCTCGGCCGGCTCCAGGTCGGCCAGGTGCGACAGACCGGCGCGGGCCAGGACGCGGCTGACGGTGCTGGCTGACACGCCCAGCGCCTGGGCGATGCGCGCTTGGGTCAGCCGCTTGCGGCGCAGCTCCACGATAGCCAGCGCCTTGGCCGGCGCAATCGCTCGGGGCGAGACCGTCGGGCGCGAGGACGCATCGGCCAAACCCGCCTGGCCCTGAGCCAGGAAGCGGCCCAGCCATTTGCGCACAGTCGGCGCGGTGACCCCATAGGCGCGGGCCGCTTCAGGCACACAAACTTGATGGGCGATCAATTGCTGGACCATTTCGAGGCGACGTAGGAAGGTCAATCGGGCATGCTTATGGGTGTTCATCCGGCCGGGCTCCTTGAGTGAACTGGGGGGTTGGCGATTTCCAGTTTCTCAAATCCGGTTCGGATGAACCATGCATACAACCTATTGAATCTTCACAGCTAGATGTGAACTGTCAATAGGTTGTATTCGTCCAGGTTGAGTCTGGAGATGGGTACAGCGCGCCCGATGCCGTGGTGGGGTCGATGCCAGTTGTAGTGGTGTAGCCAGGATTTCATGGCATCGGCTCGGTGTTGGGAGTTCTGGTAGGTGTGAGCGTAAGCCCACTCACGCAAGGCCGACTGGATGAAGCGTTCGGCCTTGCCATTGGTCTGTGGGCGGTAAGGTCGGGTAAAGCGGTGCTTGATGCCCAGCTCATGGCACAGCGCGGCGAAGGCGCGGCTGCGAAAGGCCGAGCCATTGTCGGTGAGCAAGCGCTGGATGGTCACGCCCAGGCGCTGGTAGTAGGCCACTGCGTCCTTGAGGAACTGGACGGCGCTGGGGAAGCGCTCGTCGGGGTGGATGTCGGTGAAGGCCACGCGGGCGTGGTCATCGATGGCCACGAAGACGAAGTCCCAGCCGGCCCCCTCAACGGTATCGCGTCGGTTGCCCGTGACCCGGTGGCCAGGGCGCTGGATACGTCCCAGCTTCTTGATGTCGATGTGCAGCAGATCGCCGGGGGCCTGATGCTCGTAGCGCACCACCGGCTCGGCCGGCTCCAGGTCGGCCAGGTGCGACAGACCGGCGCGGGCCAGGACGCGGCTGACGGTGCTGGCTGACACGCCCAGCGCCTGGGCGATGCGCGCTTGGGTCAGCCGCTTGCGGCGCAGCTCCACGATAGCCAGCGCCTTGGCCGGCGCAATCGCTCGGGGCGAGACCGTCGGGCGCGAGGACGCATCGGCCAAGCCCGCCTGGCCCTGAGCCAGAAAGCGGCCCAGCCATTTGCGCACAGTCGGCGCGGTGACCCCATAGGCGCGGGCCGCTTCAGGCACACAAACTTGATGGGCGATCAATTGCTGGACCATTTCGAGGCGACGTAGGAAGGTCAATCGGGCATGCTTATGGGTGTTCATCCGGCCGGGCTCCTTGAGTGAACTGGGGGGTTGGCGATTTCCAGTTTCTCAAATCCGGTTCGGATGAACCATGCATACAACCTATTGAATCTTCACAGCTAGATAGGCTGCACTAGGACGCGAGGAAGGCGCATTGTAATGCAGGCTTCGCAAGATTTCTTTTTCTTTATAATCAATTGCAACTTAATATTTAATGGCAAAGCGAACTTGCCAATATTCGTGCGGTAATCACGGCGCATTGCAAAACCGCATGACACTAAAAAAATCTGCCCGGTAAGCGCCGCATAGGCTGCGGCAGCGAGTCATGATTCCCGCCTGTTCCGGGGCTATCCGCGCCGCCTCCCTCGCGCCACGCGGCCCCGGCCACGCCGCTTTTGGCCGCCCCAAAGCAAAAGCGCCACGCATTTGCATGTGTGGCGCTTTGCAAGCCCCTGAAAAACCCAGAGGCTGTATTTGGTGGTGGGTCGTGCGCGACTCGAACGCGCGACCAACGGATTAAAAGTCCGCTGCTCTACCGACTGAGCTAACGACCCGACCGAAGCCAGAAATTATGGCTTAACTTGCCAGCTTTGTCAAAAAATCTTGCTGGCCGGGCTGTGTGCTTACCAGGCCGGGATGACAGCGCCCTTGTACTTCTTCAGGATGAACTGCTTGGTGGCGTCGCTTTGGTAGACACTAACCAGCTTTTTGATCTCGGGGCGATCCTTGTCCGCGCCACGCACGACCAGCACGTTGGCATACGGAGAATCGGGGGCTTCCTGGGCGATGGCGTCCTTGGCGGGGTCCAGTCCGGCTTCCAGCGCGAAGTTGGTATTCACGGCGGAGGCGTCGGTGTCGTCGAGCGAGCGCGGCAGCTGGGCCGCGTCCAGTTCGATGAAACGCAGCTTCTTGGGGTTTTCAATGACGTCGATGGGGGTGGCCTTCAGGCCGGCCTCGGGACGCAGTTTGATCAGGCCCTTGGATTGAAGCAGCAGCAAGGCGCGGCCACCGTTGGTCGGATCATTGGGGATGCCGATGCGTGCGCCATTGGGCAGTTGATCGAGGGACTTGATTTTCTTGCTGTAGATCCCGATGGGGAAGATCACCGTCTTGGCGACGCTAGCCAGGCCGTATTTGCGGTCGGCGTTGGCGTTATCCAGGTAGGGCTGGTGCTGATAGCTGTTGGCATCCAGATCCCCGGTAGCCAGGGCCACGTTGGGCTGGACGTAGTCGGTGAATTCGATGACCTGCAGTTGCAGGCCCTGCTTGGCGGCTTCTTCTTTGACGACTTCAAAGATTTGCGCGTGCGGGCCGGCGGTCACACCGATTTTCAGGGGTTTGTTCTGTGCCAGGGCCGGTTGGGCCAGCACGGCCGCACCCAGGGCAAGGGTGGCCAGCGACTTTAGAAACGTGTTGCTCATGTTGCGGTGGGTTCCGGTAATTGAAGGGGAAAACCGTGATCAGCGGTGCGACAGACGCCGCACCAGCCAATCACCAAAACTCTGTACGGCCTGCACAAGAACGATCAATACCAGCACGACAGCCAGCATGACCTCGGGCAAAAAGCGTTGATAGCCATAACGGATGCCCAGATCACCCAGCCCGCCGCCGCCGATGGCGCCGGCCATGGCCGAGTAACCGATGAGGCTGACGATGGTGACGATGGTCGCGGCGATCAGCCCGGGCAGGGCTTCGGGCAGCAGGACTTTGCAGATGATCTGCATGGGGCTTGCGCCCATGGCGCGCGCGGCCGTGATGAGGCCGGGATCGACCTCACGCATGGCGTTCTCAGCGATGCGCGCCATAAACGGGATGGCCGCCACCGACAACGGCACGATGGCTGCCGTCGTACCGATGGAGGTCTGCGCCACCCAGCGCGTAAACGGAATGATCGCCACCATCAGGATGACAAACGGCACCGAGCGCGTGGCATTGATGATGATGCCCAGGACGTGATTGACGGGCTGATTCTGCAGGAGCGCGCCCCGGCCGGTGACGATCAGCGTCACACCCAGCG
Organism: Bordetella holmesii; assembly: GCF_020735985.1. Taxonomy (NCBI): domain Bacteria; kingdom Pseudomonadati; phylum Pseudomonadota; class Betaproteobacteria; order Burkholderiales; family Alcaligenaceae; genus Bordetella; species Bordetella holmesii. The sequence continues at coordinate 466,980 of NZ_CP085973.1, read as the reverse complement.
GGATGCCGACGATCACGGCGATGCCGCCCGCCACGCCGACCATAAGCAGGGTCTCAAGCAGCGACGTGATTAACAGATCAATCAGTTGCGGACTCATGTGCGATTTCTTCTATGGTGATGTCATGGGCGGCCAGTGCTGCCAGGGCGCCCTCGATAGCTTGCGCAGCGCCTAGCGCCAATACGAACAAGGTGCCCACGGCCACGCCCTGGATATCGTCGACGCGGGCCTGAATCAGGCTGATGTCCAGCGCATGGTCGCGCGCCAGATCGGAGACAAGCGCACCGCCTGCGTCCTTGCCCGTGAGCGACAAGCGCCACAGACGCGCGGCGCGCCCGGGTTGGGCGCTGGTGTGCGTGGCGATGCGCTCACGCACGGCAGCCAGCGTGCCTTCGCTCAGCTCGGAAGCCGTCGCGGCCGAGACCATGGCGCGCGTGACGTCATGCTTGGGCGAGGCAAACACGTCCTGGGTACGGCCCATTTCGACGACCTGCCCGTGCGACAGCACGGCGACGCGATCGCAGATCTCGCGCACGACTTCCATCTGATGGGTAATCATGACGACGGTCACGCCAGTCTTGCGATTGATGTCGCGCAGCAGCGCCAGGATGTTGTGCGTGGTCTCCGGGTCCAGCGCCGAGGTCGCCTCGTCACTGAGCAATACATCCGGATCATTGGCCAGGGCTCGCGCAATCCCCACACGCTGTTTCTGCCCCCCCGAAATCTGGCTGGGGTAGCGGTCGCGCAGATGCTGCAGGCCGACCAGCGCCAGCAGCCGCTCGACCTTGGCCGGGATCTCCTGGCGCGGCACGCCTGCGATCTCCAGCGGCAAGGCCACGTTGCCGTAGACCGTGCGGCGCGACAACAGGTTGAAACCCTGAAACACCATACCGATACGGCGGCGTTGGGCCCGCAAGCGCGACTCGCTCAGGCCGGTCAACTCCTGGCCGCCTATGCTGATGCTGCCTTGGTCGGGGCGCTCGAGCAGATTGATGCACTGGACCAGCGTGCTTTTGCCCGCCCCGCTTGGCCCAATGATGCCGAAGACCTCGCCCTGCTCGATGAGCAGCTCGATGCCACGCAAGGCCTCGAAGCGGCCATGCGGCGTGGCATAGGTCTTGGATAGGTTTTGAATATGAATCATGGCATGTGATTTTGTCTTGCCGCCCTTGTGAAGAGAACGACTGTTTATTCCTCTTTTAATAACTGTTAGTTATATAAAAGGACACAACCCGAACCACGCACAGGCGCGGAACGGGTCGGGAGGAAACCTAAGGAATCGTGCCGGCCGGCAGGCCGGCACGTTATCAGCGAGCCCGGGAGATGCGCACTTCTGCGCCGCGCCGCTTCACTTCCAGGCCTTCGGAGGGAAGAATGCGCAAGCCCTCCAGCCCCTTGATGTAGCTCGAACCCTGCATCTGCATCACGCGGATTTTATTCCGCATGACAACCGGGTTGTGGACCGGCATGCCGAACATCCATACCTCGTCCAGGATGCGGGCCGAGTTGAACTCGCCCGTGTGCTGGGCTTGCGGACCCAGGCAGAGCATATGGCCTTCGCGGCCAAAGACCGGGAACTGGTCCAGGTCACAGTCCAGCGTCCAGGTCGTGCCGCCTTCGTAGCGATGCCCGGTGTTCAGGTCCCACCAGGCCTCGCCCTTGGGCAGATACACGCGCGCCTGCCGCCCCGGCTCCAGGATGGGAGCCACCAGCAGGGCAGGACCGAGCAGGTACTGCAGATCCCAGGCATGCGCGTCGGGGTCGTTGGGAAAGGACATCGCCATCGAACGCTGCACCGGCAGGCCCGTGCGTGCCGCGTCCTCGATCGCACCCAACACATAGGGGATGAGGCGATAGCGCCATTGCATCCAGGTCTGGACGTGCGCCAGGGTCTGGGGCCCGAAGGCCCAGGGCAATAACCCCGGCAGCCCCTGGAAACTGAAGTTGGCCGAAAACACGTTGGCCGCCAGCCAGCGCACATACAACTCCGGCGTCATGCCGTCGAGGCTGGCCGTGGCCGAACCCAGGTTGTGCACCTGGACGGGCAGGCCGCTCGCGCCAATGGACAGCGCCGTGCGCAGCGTGTGCTGCAGCCCGGCCCAGTCGTTGCTGACCTGCGGGCCGCTCTGCCAGGGCAGGCGCTGCGCGGCGGGAAAGAGATCCGTGCTCGGCACTACGCCTTCAGGCGGCACTTTGTGCCCGGCCACGGCGTCGAACAGCGCGCGGCGCGCCAGCAGCGGGTAAATCGTGCGCAGCGCCGGACCCGTCTCGCCGTTGCGGGCCGAGACCCCGTCAGGGATGGCGATCTGCGCGTTGCAAGCCGGCGAGTCCAGGCCGTCGTCGACCAACTGACGATGACGCTCGACCCACAAGGCGTAGGCGTCGCGGTAGGTCAGGTCCAGCAAGCCATACGGCTGGCCCGCCGTGGCCTCGTTGCCATCGAACACCTGGGCGCTGCCATCGTCGCGAGTCAGCAGCCAGCCGCGGTCTTCGAGTTCTTCGAACAGCGGCGTGTGCCTGAGCACGGCCGGAAAGCCATGTCCGGCCACGTGCACGTGCAGTTTATGAAACAGCGCCAGCGTCTGGCGGGCATCCGGAAAGCGCTGGGCATCCCATTCGATGGCCGACTTGTCGGCCTGGAAAGTCCAGGCGGCAGGCAGAGCCAGCGTCACGGCGTCCAGCGCGATCTGCTGCTCGCGGAACTCTTCGACCAAGGCGGCGGTTTCGGTGGGCATCTGACCGGCAACCTGCTGCAGCCAGGCACCCATGGCCCACAGCACCGGTTGGCCGGCGCGGCCGGTCAAGGCCGAATACTGGTTGAGAATCTCGGCAGGATCACCGGCAAACAGAAATACGTCGAGCACCGGATCATCCAGCGTCAACACATAGCTGCTGTCATCCGGCGCCACGCCTACGGTGTGCTCGACACGGCTTGCGGTATTGACGTAGATACCCCAGCCACGCGGGCTCCAGGCCAGCGGCAAGGCGCGGTGCTCGGGATCATCCGACACGACGGATTCTTCGCGGCGATTGAGGTCGCCCGGGGTCTCGCCCAGGCCATAGACAGGCTCGCCTTCGCGCAGCGCGAACGCGGCCGTCCAGACAGCCTCATCCGGCTCGTCCAGCGCGTTGTGCCCGAAGGGCGGATTGTGCGGCGACAAGGACGACGTAAGTACGTCGGCCTCGCCGCGATACAAGGTCAGTTGCAGCGGATCCGTACGCAGCTCCAGCGCGACGTCCCCCTGCGTGATGCGCCAGCCCTGGGCATCGTCGCGCGGGGCGATGGTGGCCTCGCCGACCGCCTCCTGACGGGCGAGCAGCATCTCGGCCACGGCGCGTGCGCGCGCACTCGGCCTTTCGTCCGTCAACAGGCCGGCCGCACCACAGCGCAGGCGAAACACGCCCGGTGCATGAGCCTCGACCACCATATGCAGCCCGCCACCGGCGTCAAAGTCGATGCGGCTGGGGCGGGATGTCAGCAACTCGATGGAATCGAGTTGGTTAGTATGAGCAAAGTCGTACTTCGGCGGCACAGAGCATCCCCCGGCTTTAGCCAAAAACCAATAAAAGTCGTTATTTTGACGGATTTGGCCCCCGAAATAAACTCGGTCCCTGATTTACCTTTGAAGCCGTCCTCAAAGCAGGTGCCACCATCCGCTGGCAAGCGGTGCTGCAAGTGCGTATTTACTCTACGCCCGGCAGCCCGCTCCCGGATAAAAATTCGAATAAAAACACCCTAACGGCCATCAATTTTCCCTAAATAACGACATATTCACCGTCAACGTGGCGCGATCGCGGCCAGCAGATCGCGCTCCAGGGGCGCAGGCTCTGCGCACAAACGGGCCGCAATAATATCGCCGGCCAACGCCGACCAGCTCAATCCGCGCGAGGCATAACCGGTGGCCAGCATCACGCCCGGGGCCTGGAGCAACCCGCCGATGGTCGGCGAGCGGCCCGGCAACACCGCGCGCCAGCCCGCCCAGCCAGGCAGCGATCCGCCCTGCACGGGTAGATCCGAGCCCAGCAAACCCGCGGCCTTGGCGAGATTGGCGCGTTGGCCGGCGGCACTGATCACGCTCGTTTGCACCTCGAGAGCGTAGGTGCTGCCAGCCACGCACCAACCCTCGACGGCCGGCAGCAGATAGCCTTCACCGGCGATGACGCAGCGTGGCCCGCCGTCGAGCGCGACAGCGGGCACGTGCGTGACCTCGCCGGCCAGCGCCTGCATCTGCGCCAGGCGCGGCAGGTCATCCAGCAAGCCGCTGGCCTGCAACACCGCCTGCGCGCCAAGGCCGTTGGCCAGCACGATATGTTCGCCCTCGGCCAATACGCCCCCCGCCTCATCCAACGCCTGCCAGCCATGAGGGCCCGTGCGAGCCAGCCGTGCAACGGTCCCGTCTATCCGTGCAATGGCCGGCTGCGCGAGCAAGCCGTCGATGAGCCGCTGCGGCTGCACCAGCATCCCGTCGCCAAAGTACAGCCCGCCGCGGGCTACCGGCAGCCCGGCCAGCGCGCAGGCCTCGTCACGCCCCACCTCGCGCACCCAGTCAGCAGGCAGCCCCAGAATTCGCAAGGTCTCGCCCAAGGCGGCCGTGCGCCCCGCATCGCGCTCGAGTTGCAGCGCGCCCACCCGGCGCACGGCCGGCATGTCTTCCCAGCGGCGCAGGGCCCGCTGGCTGCCGGCCCGCGCCAATCGGGCCCGTGCATTGTCATCGCGGGCCACGATAGGCGTCATGGCGGCCGCCAGATGACCGCCGTGAGCCAGTGGCGCGGCGGCGATCACCTCGACGGCGACCCCGCGCAAGGCCAGCGCATGCGCCACACCGGCGCCGGCCAGCCCCGCGCCCACCACGATCACAGGCGCGCGAGGCCTGAGCGCGTGCGTGGGCGCGTGCTTGTGCGCCCACGCCGAGCGGCGCCCGACCGTTATGTGGTGCTTGCCGCCAACGCCTGGCATCCGCTCGACGTCGAAACCGCCCGCCTGCAAAGCGCGTCGCACGAAACCCGCGCTGCACCAGGTCGCCAGGGTCGCGTCCGCGCTGCCCAGGCGCAACAGACGGCGCAACAGGCCAGGCTCCCACATGGCCGGATTGACTCTGGGCGCAAAGCCGTCCAGAAAAAACGCATCCACGCAGGCCGACAAGCGCGGCACCATGCGGTCGATGCTGCCAAACGCCAGCGTCAGGGTAACCGCGCCGCCTTCGAACTCCAGACGATGCATGCCGGGCAGCAGCGCGGGCCATTGGGCGGCGAGCTCGCGCGCCAGGCCTCGCAGCGGTTCGGGAACATGGCTATTGCACAGATCGCGATAGACCTCGCGCGTAAACGGATGCCCCTCGATGGACACCATGTGCAGATGCGCGCAGCGCGCCGGGTCTTCCCGCCAGGCCTGCCAAAGCGCCAGAAAATTCGTTCCCAAACCGAACCCTGTCTCGCAGACCGTAAACCCCTGCCGCCCGCGCCATCGGTGCGGCAGATCATTGCCGCCCAGAAACACGGAGCGCGCCTGGCCCAGCGCGTCCGTCAGGCCGTTGTAGACGTCACCATAGCTGCGGCTGACCAGGCGGCCGGCCCCATCCAGATCGGGCTGTGCGGGTATCAGAGGGGTATAAGCGGAAGACATGGAATTGACGGGCGTAGCGGCCCGCTTATCAGGGATGCGTTGGCCTCAAGCCACGGCAAAAGATTAAATTGTCGTTAAAAAACAGTGTCCGAGTTGCCTGGGCTTACACTCGAAACATGCAAAGCTCAGAGATTCTCTCCCCCAAGGCGGTGCTTGATCTCGGCGCCGCCATCGATGTCGCGGTAAGCGCAGCCCACGCTGGCGCGGCCATCTTGCAGTCATATGCGCATCATCGCAGCGATCTCATCATCGATCACAAGGCGCGCAATGACCTCGTCTCGCAAGCCGACCGGGAGGCTGAAGCCGCCATCCTGGACGTCCTGCGCGAGCGCAGCCCGGCGTTTGGCATTGTCGCCGAGGAAACCGGCGGCCAGGCGCAGGGCCCGGCGACCTGGTACATCGACCCGCTGGACGGCACGACCAATTTCCTGAGCGGCATTCCCCATTACGCGGTGTCCATCGCCTTGGTCGCCCACGCAGGCACCCAGGCGTCGCCCGGCGTGCCGCTGCAAGAAGACACGCCGGTGGTCGGCGTGGTCTATGACCCCAACCGCGAAGAACTCTTTGCCGGCGTCTATGGTATCGGCTCCTGGCTCAATGGACGGCGCATCGCCTGCTCGCGTACGCCACGCCTGGAAGACTCGGTGCTGGCCACCGGGTTTCCGTTTCGCGACTTCTCCTTTGCTCCCGAATACATGCCCATGCTCAGCGATGCGATCAGCCGCAGCCGCGGCGTGCGCCGCATGGGCGCGGCGGCGCTCGATCTGGCCTGGGTGGCTTGCGGTCGCTACGACGGCTATTGGGAAATGGGCTTGGCCCCATGGGACGTGGCTGCCGGCACCCTGCTCGTGCGCGAAGCTGGCGGCATTTGCCACGACATGAGCCGCGAAGCATCCTGGCCCATTACGGGCCGGCTGGTGTCGGGCAACCCGGCCGTCTACGACGCTCTGCACGACATGGTCACGCCCCACCTGAAACGCCCTGCCTGAACCGGCCCGCGCCGCCGCTCCAGCGGCGGCGCCTGGCCGGGCGCGCTTACGTGCGGCTGGCCACCGCCTCGTCACGCAGCTCGCGCCGCAATATCTTGCCCACATTGCTTTTGGGCAGCTCATCACGAAACAGTATCGCCCGCGGCCGCTTGTAGCCCGTAAGCTTGCCTTCGCACCACTTAAGAATGTCGGCTTCGGTCACCGAGGCATCGCGCCTGACAACGTAGGCGCGCACGGCCTCGCCCGAATGCCCGTCAGGCACGCCGATCACGGCGCATTCGCGCACGCCCGGATAGGCGGCAATGACGGCTTCGACTTCGTTGGGGTAGACCTTGAAGCCGGACACGGCAATCATGTCTTTCTTGCGGTCCACGATACGCGTGTAGCCGCGCTCGTCCATGATGCCAATATCACCGCTGCGAAAGAAACCGTCCGCGGTCATGACCAGGGCGGTTTCCTGGGGTTTCTGCCAATAGCCGGCCATGACCTGCGGGCCACGGATCGCGACTTCGCCACGTTCGCCCAACGGCACCTCATTACCCAGATCATCCAGAATGGCGACGTCAGTCGACGGCAAAGGCAAACCAATCGCGCCCGAATAGGCCGCCGAATCGGTCGGGTTGACGGTCGCCACCGGCGATGTCTCCGACAAGCCATAACCCTCGATGAGCGGATGGCCGGTAATCTGCAACCAACGCTCGGCCACGGAGGGTTGCACCGCCATGCCGCCGCCCAAGGTCAGCCTCAGGCCCGAAAAATCCAGCCCGGCAAAGCCCGGGTTATCCACCAGCGCATTGAAAAGCGTATTGACACCCGGAAACACGTTGACCGGTACGCGCTTCCAGGCGGCAATCAACGAGGCCTGATCGCGGGGATTGATGATGAGCAGGTTGCGCATGCCGGCGTGCAGGCCGAACAATCCGCAGACCGTCAGCGCAAACACGTGGTAGAGCGGCAAAGCGCTGAGCATGGTCAACGGTGGGCCGTTCAGGTCGCCCAGCACCGGCCGCGCAACGGCGCCCACCTGCAGGATATTGGCCACCAGGTTGCCATGCGTGAGCATAGCCCCCTTGGGCACCCCCGTAGTGCCGCCCGTGTACTGCAGCACGGCCAGGTCGTTCATGCTCAGTTCGGGCGGGGTGAAACCCGCGCGCGCGCCCTCTTGCAGAACCCGCGACAACGGCCAGGCCCCCTCCAGATGCCAGGACGGCACCAGCTTTTTGATGTGACGCGCCGCGAAGTTGACCAGCGGCGCCTTCAGGCCGCCCAGCAGATCCCCCGGCCCCACCACGACCACGTGTTTGAGATCGCTGCGATCGCCCACGGCCTGTAGGGTCGCCGCGAAGTTCTCCAGAATGACGATGGTTTCGGCGCCGCTGTCGAGCAGTTGACGCTGCAATTCATCGGGTTTGTAGAGCGGATTGACATTGACCACCACCATGCCTGCGCGCAGGCTGCCCAGCAATGCCACCAGATAAGCGGGTACGTTGGGCATCATCAGCGCCACCCGGCTGCCACGCGCCAGACCGCGCGCCTGCAACCAAGCTGCGAAACTGCGCGCCCACTGATCCAATTGGGCAAACCGGATGTCGCTGCCCATGGCCGTGCAGGCGATGCGATCGGCGTGACGCTTGCAGGCTTGATCCAGCAAGTCCGTCAACGAGGCGTAGGGCGCGATGGAAATCTCGGCGGGCACGCCTTGCGGATAGTGCGCGAGCCAGGGTCTCTGCATGGTGTTTGCCTCCATTAGTTTATTTTTTATTTGATGATACCCTTCAACCGTCACTGCTCAAACATAGAGATTTCCGCATGAAAATCCTCGAACCCTTCCTTGCCTGGCGCGACGAGATCGCCGCGCTGCGGCGCGATATCCATGCGCACCCCGAACTCGCGTTTGAGGAGTTTCGCACGGCCGATCTGGTCGCCGAGCGCCTTCAGCGATGGGGCATCGAGGTTGACCGCGGTCTGGGCGGCACCGGTGTCGTGGGGATCATCAAGGGCAAGCAGGACGGCCCGCGTGCCGTGGGGCTGCGCGCCGATCTCGACGCGCTGCCCATGCAGGAAGTCAATACGTTCGCGCACGCCAGCCAGCACGCAGGCAAGATGCACGCCTGCGGCCACGACGGCCATACCGCCATGCTGCTTGGCGCGGCCCGCTATCTGGCCGAACACCGGGATTTTGCAGGCACCGTCTATGTGATCTTCCAGCCGGCCGAAGAAGGCGGCGGCGGCGCCAAGCGCATGGTCGACGACGGGCTGTTCACGCGGTTTCCGATGGATGCAGTCTTCGGCATGCACAACTGGCCTGGCATGCGCGCCGGCCAGTTCGGTGTCACCCCGGGCCCCATCATGGCCTCGTCCAATGAGTTTCTCATCCGTATCATCGGCAAGGGCACGCATGCCGGGATGCCACACCTGGGCGTCGATCCCGTCATGACGGCCGTGCAATTGGCGCAAAGCCTGCAAACCATCATCACCCGCAACCGCGCGCCGCTGGAGGCGGCGGTGTTGTCCATCACCCAGATCCACACCGGCAGCGCCGACAACGTGGTGCCCAATGACGCCATCATGCGCGGCACCGTGCGCACCTTCACCCACGAAACGCTCGATCTGATCGAGCGGCGCATGGAAGAAATCGCCCGCCACACCTGCGCGGCGATGGACTGCGATCTGGAGTTCGAGTTCACCCGCAACTATCCGCCCACCATCAACCACGTCGCCGAAACCGTCTTCGCGGTCAACGTGATGCGCGACATCGTCGGTGCCGAGAACGTGTTCGACCAAGTCACCCCGACCATGGGCGCGGAAGACTTCGCCTTCATGCTGCAGGCCAAACCCGGCTGCTATGTCTGGATAGGCAATGGCAGCGGCGACCATCGCGACGCCGGCCACGGGGCGGGCCCCTGCATGCTGCATAACGGCAGCTATGACTTCAACGACGAGCTGATCCCCCTGGGCGCGACCTACTGGAGCCAGCTCGCGCTCAAGTGGCTGGCCCAGCCCGCCTGAGGCGGCTGGCTCAAACCGCCGCCTGACAGGCGGCCAGAAAGCGGCGTGCCGCACGTGAGCATCCCGGCGCGTGCGGCACGAGGATACTGAGTGTCCGGGTAAGGGCCTTTGGTGCCAGGCGCAAGGCCGCCAGGGTGCCGTCCTCGTGCCGCATGGACATCACCGACACGAAACCCGCGCCCAGCCCTGCGCGCACCGCCTGCTTGACGCCTTCCACACCGGCCAGCTCCAGCCCGGCCACCACCGGCAGCGCAGCCTGCTCGAACGCCTGCTCCACCAACCGACGCACGCCCGAGCCCGGTTCGCGCATGACCAGCGGCAAAGCCGCCAGTTCGGCCAGCGTCACGCTGTCTCGCCGCGCCAGTGCATGATCGGCCCGCACAATGGCCACCACCTCGTCGCGGCGCCAGGCATGGACTTCCGTATCGGCGGGCAGACCTGCGGGCACTTCCCCCTCGATGAAGGCCAGATCCAGGCTGGCAAGCCGCTCGACGATCTGGCGCGTATTGCCATCCGAAAGGTGCAGGCTGATCGTAGGAAACTCCGCCCGGAATTGCGCCACCAGGGCGGGCAAGAGATAGCTGGCGGGTGTCGTGCTGCCCCCCAGCCACAGCGAGCCTGTCTCCAGCCCGCGCCAGGCATCCCGCATCGCCCGCGCCTGCCCATAGACCTGGCGCAACTGCCGCGCGTGCACCGCCAGGCGCTCGCCGGCTTCGGTCAGCGCAATGCCGTGGCCGCTACGCCGGTATAACGGTTCGCCAAACCAGTCCTGAAGCAGGCGTAACTGGCCCGACAACGCTGGCTGGGACAAATGCAATTGCTGCGCGGCGCGGCTGATGTTGCCGGCATCGGCCACACAGGCAAAGCTCAGAAGCTGCTCGGGGGTCATGAATATCTATCGGAAATTCTTATATTACACATAGACAATAAAGATTTTTCAGATAGCTGGCAAGCGCTTAATATTTCTTCCAGTTATTTAGTTATCCCTCCATCCCATGACTACCGCAGCCCTTCCCGCACCCACTCCCTGGCGTGACAAGCTCAACGGCGTTCTGTTCGTCGCCCTGATGGCCGGCGCCGTCGTTCAATTGGCGGACATCCCTGCCATCAAACAGTTGGGTTTCTCGCCCCTGGTGGTCGGGATCGTCTGTGGGATGCTTTACGGCAACTTCCTGCGCGGCACCATGCCCGCCGATTGGGGCGTGGGCGTCAACTTCACCGCCCGGCGACTGCTGCGCATTGCCGTGGCCTTTTATGGCCTGAACATCAGCATCCAGCAGATCATGGCCGTTGGCCTGCCCGGCCTGGCGGTATCGGTGTCGGTGGTGGTGGGTACGCTGGTGATCGGCACCGTGGTCGGTCAGCGCCTGCTGGGCCTGGATCGTGACACGGCCATGCTGACCTCGGCTGGCAGCGCCATTTGCGGGGCGGCCGCCGTGCTGGCTTTCGAGCCCACCCTGCGGGCCGCGCCGCACAAGAGCGCCGTGGCCGTGGCCACCGTCGTGCTCTTCGGTACGCTATCCATGTTTCTGTACCCGGTGGCCTATCACGCGGGTTGGATCGACCTCGATACCCAGGCCCTGGGCATCTACATCGGCGGCACCATCCATGAAGTCGCACAGGTCGTGGGCGCGGCCAGCAATATCGACCCGGCCACCACTGAAGTCGCCACCATCGTCAAAATGACGCGGGTGGCCCTGTTGGTGCCGGTACTACTGGTGCTGGGCATGTGGCTACGCAGCTCGCGCAGCCACGACGCCGCCCAAGGCGGCAATCGCCTGCCCGTGCCCTGGTTTGCCGTCGGTTTTCTGGTGCTGGCCATCATCAATTCGCTCAACATCCTGCCCGCCGACGCCATCACCGCGATTCGCCGCCTGGACATCTTCGTGCTCACAATGGCCATGACCGCCCTGGGTATCGAAACGCGCTTTGCGCAAATCCGCAAGGCGGGTCCGCGAGTCATGGCCCTGGGCCTGGTCTTGTACGTCTGGTTGATCTTCGGCGGCTACGCCATCGTCAAACTGGCCGTCTGATGACGCACCCGGTCGGCCGCGAGCACGACCGGGTCACGTTTTTCCTGCATAATCGGTCGGTTCGCCATCAGGAGCCGGCCATGACGACCAAAGCCCATTTCACCACCCTGCCCGCCGGCCGAGAGCCCGTATTGCGCGTCATGCCGATGCCGGCCGACGCCAACATCCACGGAGATGTCTTTGGCGGCTGGATCATGTCCCAAGTCGATATCGCGGGTTCCATCCCGGCCGCGCGCCGCGCCGCCGGGCGTGTGGCCACCGTGGCGGTCAATGCATTTCAGTTCAAAAAACCCGTCTTCGTCGGCGATCTGCTCAGTTTTTACGCTGAAGTCGTCAAAACGGGCAGCACCTCGGTCACCGTCGAGGTCGAGGTCTATGCCCAACGCCAGAGGCTGGACGCCGAGATCGTCAAAGTCACCGACGCCACGCTGACCTACGTCGCCACCGACGAAGCGCGCCGTAGCCGCCCGCTGCCCTCTCTCTGAGCCAGAACCGCATGACGCAGTCCGCCGCGCAAAAGCCTCCCACGACGCCACGCCGCCTGGATCCTGAAGACGCCCAGCACGCCCTGGAAGAAGTCCAGGAATGCCTGCGGCGGCAACAGCTCGTCTCCGATCTGGTGCACCGCCAGGAGCAGGGCGACCTGGTCGAAGACCTCGTTCACCGCCAGCAGCAAGCCGAGCTGCAGACGCTGATCAACCGCCTGCATCCGGCCGACATCGCCTTCATTCTCGAGTCGCTGCCCAAGGACGAGCGCCAGCAGGTCTGGCATCTGGTCAGCCCCGAGCACGACGCCGACGTGCTGCTGGAAGTCGAAGACTGGGTCCGCGAATCGCTGATCGAGGCGATGGACCGCCAGGATCTGGTTGCCGCCACCGGCAACATGGATGCCGACGAGCTGGCCGATCTGGCGCCCGATCTGCCTCCGGACGTGGTGGCCGAAGTGCAGAAAGGCCTCACCGAAGAAGAGCGCGCGCAGCTGCTCGAGGCCATGGGCTATCCCGAAGATAGCGTCGGCGCCATCATGGACTTCGAAATGGTCCGGGTGCGCGAGGACGTCTCGCTCGAGGTGGTGTTGCGCTATCTGCGCCGCCTGCACGAACTGCCCGACCACACCGATCAGATCTTCGTGGTCGACCGCCAGGACAAGCTGCAGGGCGTCCTGCCCATCGCCGTGCTGCTGGTCAGCGAACCCGAGACCGAAGTGCGTTCGGTCATGAACACCGACTACCTCACGCTGGGCCCGCTGGACTCCGACGCCGACGCGGCCGGCGCGTTCGAGCGCTACGATCTGGTGTCCGCCCCCGTCACCGATGACCAGGGCCGCCTCATCGGACGCGTCACCATCGCCGACGTGGTGGATGTGATGCGAGAAGACTCACAAGAACAAGCCCTGTCGCGCGCAGGTCTGCAAGAAGAAGACATCTTCGCCCCGGTATCGATGGCCTTGCGCAACCGTGCGCCCTGGCTGCTGTTTAACCTCTGTACGGCTGCCACGGCGTCTTTCGTGGCATCGCGCTTCGAGGGCACGGTCAGCCATATCGTGATCCTGGCCTTCCTGATGTCCATTGTTGCCGGCATCGGCGGCAACTCGGGCAACCAGACCATGACGATGATCATCCGCGCGCTGGCCGTCGGTCGCATCACCGGTCGCAACATCTGGCAGCTCGTCAAACGCGAGATGCTGGTGACACTGCTGGTCGGCCTGTGCGGCAGCCTGGTTGCCGCCGCGTTCGCCTGGGCCATCTCAGGGTCGCTCTCCATCGCGCTGGTCATGATGGCGGCCATGATCTGCAACATGCTGGTCGGCGCCGGCGTCGGCGTGCTCGTGCCTATGGTGCGCGCACGCTTTGGCAAAGACCCTGCCATCGGCTCCTCGGTCTTGCTGACCTTCGCGACCGACTCGCTGGGGTTCTTCATTTTTCTGGGCTTAGCCACCATCTTTCTGCTGTAAAAACGCGACAGGAGAAAAGACGTAATCGGTGTACATTTACAGCAGTAATTTTGTCATCTGTTTGGTGTATTGCTGCCGTGCCAACCGTGTTTCGTCGTTTCTTCATCGGGCTTATTCTTTGCCTGCCCGCCCTTTCCCACGCCTGTGACAGCTTGCCCTCCTGGGCGCAATCCGCCTGTCAGCGGCTGGACCAGATCTGGACTGAAGGCGGCGACGATCTGTATGTGTCGGGCTACGCCTGGCATAACCGTTCGATGTACAGCGCCTCCAAGATCCGCTCCTTCAACGAAAAAGCCTGGGGTGGCGGCTGGGGGGCGCAGTCTGTACGACGAAGACGGCGATTGGCAGGGCCTGTACGCCATGGCGTTTCTGGATTCGCATCGCAAGGTCGAGCCCATCGCGGGCTATGGCTTTCTGAAAATCGGCAAGGTCAGCGAAAACTTCCGCCTGGGCACGGGCTACACGGTTTTCATGACGGCACGCCACGACATCATGAGCTACGTGCCCTTCCCGGGGATTCTTCCTCTGGTGGGCGCCGGCTACAAAGATGCCATGCTCTACGCCACCTACATCCCCGGCGGCAAGGGCAATGGCAACGTCTTGTTCGTTTTCGGACGCTGGCACTTCTGAGCCCCGGCTGGCTCAGCCTGCCGCCTGCACCAGCCGGCGCACCAGCGCGCCCAGCCGCCCATCGTCGATGCCGCTTTCGCGCAACGCCTGCTCCGTCTGCACCACATAATCCAGGCAACGCCCGGATTGCCCCACGGCGCGCCGTACCGAGTCCAGCAAGAGGTCTTCGGAGATGCCACGCGCATAATCGCCGCAACGGCGGTTGAGCAGAAACACCAGTCCGCGCACGGCGTGCGCGTCGGTTTCGCAACTCAGCCAGCGCGGGACATAGGCGCCGCGCGGCATCTCGCGCGCCCACAACATCTCGAACGTATCGGCCACGTCGGCCGCGGCGATCCGATAGGCCACGCCGCGGCAACAGCCTCCACGATCCAGACCGAAAACCAGCCCGGGCAGGTCCGGCGAGCCGCGATGATCATGCGACCATAAACAAAGCGAGCGGTGGTAGCCCCGGACCGTAGCCAGACGCCGCTCAACCCAGTTAAAGCTCGGTCGCCATATGAGCGATCCGTAGGCAAAGACCCAGAGATCTTCGGAGCGATTCCAGCCGCGCAGCAGATCGTCGACGGAAGCAGGTTCGGCGCAGAAGGCCGAGGGCGGGAACATCATGGCGGGAAGTGCGTAGCGGCGGCAACCGGGTCAGAATGGGAGATATGCTAAGCCGGCACTGGCGCAAATGGATTGCCACCTGGGCACTGCGCAAACCATTGAAATAAAAATCTCATCCGCGCGAGCCTTCCTGGCTGAAAAAAAATTCTCAAGCGCCCCTTCAGATGCCGGGCAGCGGCAGTTCGGTCGTGCTTTTTATGACTTCCATCGAGAAACTGGCGCTGACGTCGAGCAGATCCACGGCGTCGATCAGCCGGAGGTAAAAGCGGTCATAGGCGGCCATGTCTTCGACGACGACTTTGAGCAGATAGTCGATATCGCCCGCCATGCGATGAAACTCCACCACATTGGGCAGCGCCATCACCGCGCCGATCAAGGCCTGTGTCCATTTTGCGTTGTGCTGGCTGGTCTTGATGGTGACGAACACGGTGAGATTCAAACCCAGCGCGGCCGGATCCAGAAGAATGGCGTTGCGGGCGATGACGCCGTCGTCCTTGAGCTTCTGGATGCGCCGCCAGCAAGGGGTAACCGACAGATTCACCTGATCGGCGATCTCCGCCACCGAACGGGTGGCATCCTGTTGTAGCAAGCTCAGAATCTTGATGTCGGTCTGGTCCACTGCACCCTTTCCCAAATACTTTGCCGCCTGACCGGGCTATCAGCGCGCCCCGCGCACCGCACCCATCTTGCACGTTCCCCGCCGCCGAGTCCATCGGCACAAGCGCTCACCGGTCGCGCAGCGGGAAAAAATTTCTAAAAAAGTCGCTGCCCGGCCTGCAATTGGCAAAACCATACTCGGCCAGCCTGCCTAGGATAGAGGCCATGCTGTCGTCCCCGTCCTATCCCATGCCTCAGACCCGCACCGCTTCGCCTCTAGGCGAACGCTGTCGTCTCGTCGACCTTGCCGCGCAAAAGGCCGCTGCCAGCCTGCTGGCCGAACTGGCCGAGGGCGTCGCGACAACCGATGGCATGTTGGCTCATCTGCCCATCGATTTGCGCCAGGGCCGGCCCGACAGCTATACCCGCCATATCGCCTATGCGGATCCGCATGGCCGCTACACCATCGCCTATCTCATCTGACGGCAAGGGCAGTTCAGCCCCGTACACGGCCACAAGACATGGTGTACCTACCGCGTGCTGCAAGGCCAGCTCAACGAACGGCACTTCCGTTGGGACGCCCGCAGCGGCCTGGCACAGCCTGCCGGCGGCAAACGCCGCCGCCCCGGCGAGATTGTCACGGCCATGCCTGGCCTGCAGCAGATCCATCAGTTGGGCAACGCCGACCCGCAGACCGCCATCTCGCTTCATATCTATGGCGTGCCGCAAGCGGACATCGCCACCGGCGTCAACATCACGGTGCCGCCGGCCGCGACTCAGCCCGACACCGAAGCGGCGATCAGTTCTCCAGACTGATCTTGCTGTCCTTGATAAATGCATCCCAGCGCTCAAACTCACCCTTGACGTAGGCATCCAGGGCCGGCCCATCCGATCCCACCACCTCAAAGCCGGCTTCCTCCAGCTTGTGGCGGACCTCGCTGTCCTTGAGCACGGTCTGAAACGCCGTGGTCAGCGTCTTGATGACCGGCTCGGGCGTGCCGGCCGGTGCAAACATGCCACTCCACGAGTAAGCCACCAGGCCCGGAAAACCCGATTCGCCCAGCGTGGGGACGTCAGGTAAATCGGGCAGGCGCTTTTCACCGGCCACGGCCAGCGGCTTGATCTTGCCCGCCTGGATCTGTCCGCGCAGGGCAGCAAAGCTCAGCCAGGTCATATCGGCCTGCCCGCCCACCACGGCCTGCACCGCCGGACCGGCGCCGCTATAGGGCACATGCAGCAAATCGACCTTGGAGCGCTGTTTGAGCTCCTCGGGCGCGAGGTGATTCAACGAACCCACGCCCGTGGAGGCGTAGTTGTATTTATTGGCGGGCTCTTTGCCGGCGACAGCCAGAAACTCCGCCAGGTTTTTCCCCGGCACCTTGGGGTTGGCACCGATGACCAGCGGAAACCGCACCGTTTGACTGATGCCTTTGAAATCCTTGAAGGTGTCATAAGGCAGATTGTTGCGGACGGCGGGGTTGATGGCGTGATTATCAAAACTGACCAACAGCGTGTTGCCGTCTGGCTCGGACCGCGCCACGAACGCCGAAGCGATCTGGCTGGCCGCACCCACGCGGTTTTCCACCACGACGGGGCGCCCGCCGAGTTCCTGCGACAGACGCGGCTGCATGATGCGCGCCAGAATATCCGTGCTGCCTCCCGGCGGGTAAGGTACGACGAGCACCAAAGGTCGCTCTGTGGCGGCCTGTGCGGCACCGAGCGCGAGCGCTGCAGCGGCGCATAGGCCCCGCATTATCTGCTTGAGCTTCATTCTTCTTCCTTCAATCTGATCACGAGGCCTGCGCCCCGCCGCTTGCCCGCGGCGGCCACATCGTTGCCGGGGCTAGGACTAGAGCTAAGATGGTATAGCCAACAGGGGTCCAGGAGACTATATGCCCATTTCGATTTATCAAGCTTCGGTGCCCGTTTTCGTGCGCGGCCTCAACACGCTGGTTGCGCTTCTGGACAAGGCCGAAGCCCATGCCCAGGCTGCCGGGCTGGATGCGGCCGCCCTCGTACAAGCCGGACTGGCCGACGATATGTACCCGCTGGCCGGGCAGATACAGCGGGCAAGCGACACCTCCAAATTCGCCGTCCAGCGACTGAGCGGCGTGGCCGCCCCCAGCTTTGCTGACACCGAAACCACATTGGACGCGCTGCGCACACGCATTGCCGACACCATCCGCTACATCAAGAGCGTCGCGCCAGAGAAGTTCGATGGCGCCGAAGGCCGGACCATCACCATCAAACTAGGCGCATTGCAGCCCAGCTTCAATGGCACGTCTTATCTGTTTACCTTTGCGCTACCCTGACCTGCCCCCAGATTTAGTACGGCACCGACATAGAGCCCAGGGGTAAAAGACCTTCTTTCTGATGAGCCTGCACGAATTGCGCCGGCGTTAAATATCCGAGCGCGCTGTGAGGCCGATCGGTGTTGTACTCGACTCGCCAGTTTTCGATCAAGCTTTTAGCCTGTCGCAGGGACAAGAACCAGTGCTCGTTAAGGCATTCGTCGCGGAACTTGCCGTTGAAACTTTCGATATAAGCGTTCTCCACCGGCTTACCCGGCCGAATAAACGACAGCTTTACGCCTGCTTGGTAGGCCCCCAGGCGTCCAAGGCTCTTCCGGCGAACTCTGGCCCGTTGTCCACGGTAATAGATCGCGGCAGGCCACGCATCTCCGCCAGCCGTTGCAGCACCATGGCAACACGCAGTCCCGGCAACGACGTATCGACCTCGATGGCCAGGCATTCGTGAGTGTAGTCATCGACGATAGTCAAACAGCGGAATCGGCGGCCATAGGCTAGGCCGTCGGCCACAAAGTCCATTGACCAACTCTGATTCGGCGCGATTGCCGCTGGGCGAACCACGCGCTCGGTCGCCGCGATTCGCTTACGCTTTCGTTTTCGCACGCTTAACCCTGCCAGACTGTACAGCCGCCAGATTCGCTTGTGATTTGCTTGCCAGCCTTCGCGACGTAAGAGCACATGGATCCTCCGATAGCCGTAGCGTCGTTTCGCCACTGCCATCTCTTTCATGCGCTCGGTCAGCGCAGCATCGCCTGAGCGTGTGCTCTCGTAGGCAAACAGCGACCGCGAAATTCCTACCAGCCCACAGGCCCGGGTAACACCCATGCTGCGCTCGGTCATTAATGTCCTGACCGCCTCGCGTTTGGCCTGCGGGCTGACTACTTTCGGCTTAGCAGATCCTGAAGCGCCGCCTTGTCCAGCATCGACTCGGCCAACAGCTTCTTGAGCTTGTTGTTCTCCTGCTCCAGCTCCTTGAGCCTCTGAGCGTCCGACACCGTCATGCCACCGAACTTCGCCTTCCAGTTGTAGTACGTTGCCTCGGAGATTCCGTGCTTGCGGCACAACTCTGCGGGCTTGGCACCTGCATCGGCTTCCTTGAGCACGCCGATGATTTGCTCTTCCGTAAATCGTTTCTTCATTGCCATTCCTTTGGGAACGGACTCTACATCGATTTCGTACTAATCACGGGGAGCAGGTCAACCCAATTTTTATGGTTCATCGCGGAATAGCGTGGAGCCGTGCTTGATTGCCGTTACGCTTGATCCTTGATTTTTCAAGGATCAAGGCCGGGATCATGCTGGACCGCAAGACGATCGAGAGGTTGGGTGGGTGGGAAGGTTATCGGGTGGAGCGGGTCGTGTGGCCTGAAGGTGAGAGCCGGACGGTCACGATTTACCTGAAGCCTTCAGCGCGAACGATGCACTGCGAGCACTGCGGCAACCGATGTCGGCAGGTGCATGAGACGACCACGCGCCGGGTGCGGGATCTGCCGCTAATGGCGCTGCGAGTGACGCTGGTAGTGCCGCGTCGGCGGGTCTGGTGCGAGCAGTGCGGTGGACCGCATCTGGAGAGGCTGAGCTGGCTGGGCCGTTACCAGCGAGTGACCGACCGGCTGGCCGAGGCGGTCAGCCAGTTGCTTGAGTCCAGCAACATTCTGGCCGTGGCGCGCTTCTTCCAACTGGGTTGGCACACGGTCAAGGCGCTGGACAAGGCCCTGCTGCGACGGGCGATCCAAGAGCCGGACTGGAGCCAGATCCACTACCTAGCGATGGACGAGTTCGCTCTACACAAGGGCCATCGTTATGCCACGGTCGTTGTCGATCCGATCCGCCGTCAGGTGCTATGGATCGGTGATGGCCGCTCGCGCGAGACGGCCAGAGCCTTCTTCGAACAACTGCCAACAGGAGTTGCCCAGCAGATCCGGGCCGTAGCGATCGACATGACGACGGCCTATGAGCTGGAGATCCAGGCCAACTGCCCCAACGCCGAGATCGTCTACGACCTGTTCCACGTCGTGGCCAAGTACGGCCGTGAAGTGATAGACCGGGTGCGTGTAGACCAAGCGAACCAGTTGCGGCACGACAAGCCGGCCCGCCGGGTGATCAAGTCCAGTCGCTGGCTACTGCTGCGCAATCGCAAAAACCTCGATCCGTGCCAATCGGTAAAGTTGGACGAGTTGCTCCAGGCCAACCAGCCCTTGCTCACCGCTTATCTGATGCGCGATGAGCTCAAACAGCTGTGGTTCTACCAACACCCCGGCTACGCCCGCCAGGCATGGGATCACTGGCTGCAACAGGCTCAGGGCAGCGGCATCGCCGCCTTGGCTCACTTCGCGCTCAAGCTAAAAGCCTATCTGCACGGGATTCTGTCTCGCTGTCGCCACCGGCTCAACACCAGCATCGTCGAGGGCATCAACAACACCATCAAAGTCATCAAGCGCCGCGCCTACGGCTACCGCGATCAGGAGTACTTCTTCCTCAAGATCCGGTCTGCATTCCCCGGTATTCCTCGATGAACCATTTTTTGATGGGCGGAAACCACATCGGCGCCCGAGGGCGCCGATGTGGTTTTCACGATTACTTGGCCGTTGCGGGCTGGCCTTGCGGCCCTTTCAAGAAACGGAAGAAGTCCGAAGAGGGGTCTACCAGCAACACATCGCTTGGCTTGGAGAACGCCGCGCGATAGCCTTCAAGGCTCTTGTAGTACTGATAGAAATCGGGGTTCTTGCTGTAGGCGTCGCTATAGATCGCGCTGGCCTGAGCATCTCCCTGCCCCATGACACCCTGGGCCTTGGCATACGCCTCAGCCACGATGACTTCGCGCTGACGATCCGCCTCGGCGCGGATGCGCTCGCTTTCCGCTGCACCGATGGAGCGCAGTTCGTTGGCTACCCGGGTCCGCTCGGCTTCCATGCGGCGATATACCGACTCGGAAATCTCGGGTGCGAACTCGATACGGCGCAGGCGCACGTCGACGATGTGCACACCCAGCGGCTCGGCGCGCTTGGCCACGTTAGCCAGGATCTCGGACATGATTTTATCGCGCTCAGTCGAGACCACATCCTTGACCGTGCGCACGTTGACCGAGGCGTTGAGCGCATCACGGATTTGCGCCTGCAGACGCTCCTGAGCGGCGCGCTCATTGCCTCCGAAGGTCACGTAGAACAGACGCGGATCAGCAATACGCCATTTGACGTAGGAGTCGATCAGCAGGTTCTTCTTTTCGGAAGTCTGGATGCGCTCGGCATCGCTCGACTCAATCGTCAGGATGCGCTTGTCCAAGGTGACGATATTCTGAAACGGCGGGGGGGCCTTGAAATACAGACCCGGCTCGCTGATGACCTTGCGGACCTCACCCAAGGTGAACTGCAAGGCGTAATCGCGTTCGCGTACGACGAAAACGCAAGATGACAAGACGGCCAGAATGATGAGAAGGCCGACCAGGTAGGGCATGAAACGTTGCATGATCTGGACTCCTCCGGTTAGCGCGACATGCGGTCGCGAGGCAGCGTATTGCTCGTTGCGCTGCCGCTACTGCCGGATGAGCTAGCGGGCGTGCTGGCGCGGGTGGGGGCCGACGGCACCGCGGGCTGAGCAGCCCCCGGGACACTCAGCGCATTACCCGGACAGCCTGCGTCCTGCGCGGCTTGCTGCATGATCTTGTCCAAGGGCAAATACAACATATTGTTGGACTTGCCGGCATCGACCATGACCTTGCTCGAGCGCGCGAAGATCTCTTGCATCGTCTCGAGATACATGCGATCGCGCATGATTTGCGGCGCCTTCTGATACTCCCCCAGGATGAAGGAAAAGCGCGCGGTATTACCTTGCGCATCGCCCACTACCTTGGCCCTGTAGCCCTCGGCCTGCTCGAGCATGCGCGAGGCCTGACCACTGGCCAATGGCACAACCTGGTTGGCATAAGCCTGACCCTCGTTGATCTGGCGTTCGCGGTCCTGACCGGCCTTGACGGCGTCATCGAAGGCGGCCTGAACCTGCTCGGGCGGCTGCACGTTCTGGATGGCCACCGTGCTGATCTGAATGCCGGCACTGTAACGATCAAGAATCTGCTGCATCAGCGCTTGCACTTCGCCGGCGACCTCGGTGCGGCCTTCGTACAGCACGAAATCCATGGGCTTTCTGCCGACGATTTCGCGCATGGCGGTTTCGGCGGCCTGACGCACGGCTTCGTCCGGATCCCGCATCTTGAACAGATAGTCCGGTGCTCCGTCGGCGCGCAGACGATACTGCACCACAAACTGCATATCGACGATGTTCTCGTCGGTGGTGAGCATCAGCGCCTCTGGCAGCACCTTATTGCGTGAGCCGCCGCGAAAGCCCACCTCGAAGGTGCGCAACTGCGAGATATTGACGAGCTCCTGGCTCTGAATGGGATAAGGCAGGCGCCACTGAAAACCAGCAGGCGCAGTACTCTTGTACTTGCCGAACTGGGTCACGACGGCAACCTGGCCTTCCTGCACGATGAAAAAGCCGCTGGCCAACCAAAGCGCAACCAGCACCAGGGCGATGACCCCTAAGCCGATGCGAGCTCCCTTGGGAGATGGCCCGGAGAAACCACCGCCACGCGGCGGATTCGGACGATTGCCGCCCCCGCCCTTGCGCCCGAACAATGAACCCAGGCGATTATTGAAATCGCGCCAGACCTCGTCCAGATCCGGCGGACCGTCTCCGTTGCCCTGCGGCCGCTTCGGCGGCTCGGAGCCATTGTTGTTTCCACGACCCCAACCGGGGTCATTCAGATTGAAGAGTTTGGTGATTCGAGGCATTGTTTCCCGCAATCTGACTGATCTCTGCAATTGCCCCGCGCAACGCATCCAGACCAGCGCGCTCGGTCGCGCTTACAAATACTCGCGCAATCGTACCATGTGCATCTCGCTCGACCCGAGGTTCGAGGCCGGCGCGATCAATCTTGTTGTATACCAGAATTGTCGGGACCTCTGCTGCACCAATCTCCGCAAGGACTTTGTTGACCTCGAAAACCTGTTCGTCGCGCTGCGGGCTCGCAGCATCGACGACATGCAATAGCAGATCGGCATGCACGGTTTCTTCAAGAGTGGCCCGAAACGCCGCGATGAGATTGGGCGGCAGATCACGAATGAACCCCACCGTGTCCGAGAGCACTACCGAACCCGCCCCCTCGATCCAGATGCGCCGTGTGGTCGTATCGAGCGTGGCAAAAAGCTGATCGGCAGCATAGGCGCCGGCACGCGTCAGGGAGTTGAACAGCGTCGACTTGCCGGCGTTGGTATAGCCGACCAACGACACGGACAATGCACCACCGCGGGCTCGGGCGCGTCGCTGGGTGACGCGCTGGCGTTCGACACGATCCAGGCGCTCGCGCAGCATTTTGACCTTGGCCCCGATCATGCGGCGATCCATTTCCAGCTGGGACTCGCCCGGGCCACGCATACCTATGCCGCCGCGCTGCCTCTCCAGGTGACTCCACATCCGGGTCAAGCGGGTAGACAGATGCTGCAACTGGGCCAGCTCGACCTGCAACTTGCCTTCGTGGCTCTTGGCTCTGAGCGCAAAGATATCGAGAATGAGCGCGACCCGATCGACCACGCGCAGATTGAACTCGCGTTCGAGGTTGCGCTGCTGCGCAGGGGAAAGCGGTTGATCGAAAAGAACGATGTCGGCCAGAGCGGCCCCCGCCAGCGCCACGCCCTCCTCCACCTTGCCGGAACCGATGAAGTATTTGGCGTCAGGCCTGTCGCGACGCGCATTCAGCGTCCCGACGATCTCGGCGCCGGCGCCTTCGGCCAGCATGAGAAACTCATCGGCGTGCGCCTGATGATCAGGATCTCCGAGGTCAACACTGATGATCAATGCGCGCATGGATGCTCCATTTTGGAACCACAGCGAAAATGCCCGCCTGCACGTGACGTGCGGCGGGCAGCAAGAGGTAAAGCTGGAGCGAGACGTTTATTCAGCGGGAACTTCCACCTGAAAGTTGACGGCACGGGCCGGCACAACCGTGGAGATGGCATGCTTGTATACCATCTGCGTGACAGTGTTGCGCAAGAGCACAACGTATTGATCAAAAGATTCGATCTGCCCCTGAAGCTTGATGCCGTTTACCAGATAGATCGACACCGGCACGTGTTCCTTGCGCAGTGTGTTCAAAAACGGATCTTGCAAAGTTTGCCCTTTATTGCTCATTGGCCAGGCTCCATTTGTTTGTTTTGAGTGGTGGCAAACGCCGAAATGTGTACTCTACAGGGTTTTCCCGGCCCGTGCCACTTGGCCAAAAATGGAATTGCCACGAGAGATTTCAACTCCCCGGACCGATGGAAATCTTTAAAAAACAAAGATCACCACGGGCGGCGCGATTCCGGGGCAGTGTCAATTCAATAGGGTCTTCAACGCTGCGATCAAACTGGAGCAGTCAGCGTCCGTCCCCACCGTAATACGTAGAAACTGGTCTATGCGCGGCCGTTTGAAGTGCCGCACGATGATGTTGCGCTCGCGCAGTTGCGCGGCCAGTTGGCCCCCATCGTGCGCGGGATGCCGCGCAAACACGAAATTGGCTGCGGACGGCAGCACGTCAAAACCCAACTCTTCCAACCCGGCAACCAGACGCTGCCGGCTGGCCATCACCGCCTGGCGAGTGCGCTCGAAGTAAGCCTTGTCATCCATGGCGGCGGTCGCGCCCACGGCAGCAATTCGGTCTATCGGGTAGGAATTAAAGCTGTCCTTGACGCGTTTGAGGCCATCGATGAGTGCCGGATGACCGATAGCGAAACCCACCCGCAAGCCGGCCAGGGAGCGCGATTTGGACAGCGTCTGCACGACCAGCAGATTGGGGTGCCGGCCCACCAGCGCGACAGCAGAGTCGGCACCGAAATCGACATAGGCCTCATCGATCAACACTACGCACTGCGGATTGCCCGTAACCAGCCTCTCAATGTCGGTCAAAGACAACGCGCGGCCGGTAGGCGCATTGGGATTGGGCAGGATTACTCCGCCTGCCTGGCAGCCCGCGCGCGGCAAGTAGTCGTCAACCACCACACCATATGACTCATCCAGCGGGATCGTCTGATGCTCGATCTGGTAGAGCCCGCAATAAACGGGGTAGAAGCTGTAGCTTATGTCCGGAAACAGCAGCGGACGGCCATCATGCTTGAAGAAAGCCTGGAAGGCGTGAGCCAGAATTTCGTCGGATCCGTTTCCCACAAATACCTGATCCGGCTCCACGGCCAGTGCCCGGGCTACGGCCTGACACAACCCTTCGGACGTAGGGTACGGATAGAGTCGAAGCGCATCGCTAGCGGCAGCCCGGATGGCTTGCAGCACTTTCGGTGAGGGAGGATAGGGATTTTCGTTGGTGTTGAGCTTGACCAGGTTCTGCAACTTGGGCTGCTCGCCGGGTACGTAGGGGCTCAGCGTGGCGACCACGGGACTCCAGTACTGGCTCATTCCTTATCCTGGGCATAAGGGTTGCGCGAAGCCT
This sequence comes from Bordetella holmesii, assembly GCF_020735985.1. Classification (NCBI taxonomy): domain Bacteria; kingdom Pseudomonadati; phylum Pseudomonadota; class Betaproteobacteria; order Burkholderiales; family Alcaligenaceae; genus Bordetella; species Bordetella holmesii. Next base: position 441,756 of record NZ_CP085973.1, on the reverse strand, counting down.
TGAACTCAATGCGCAATGGCGTGCCGGCCAAATCGAAGGCGTTACGGAAACGCGTCTCCAGATAGCGGCGATAAGAATCGGGAATGGCATCCAGCGCGCTGCCGTGCACGACGATAAGCGGCGGGTTTTGGCCACCCTGGTGCGCGTAGCGCATCTTGGGGCGGAAAATTCCCTTGCGCGGCGGCTGCTGCTGCTCGACCGCCGCCTGCAGCTCGCGCGTAAGCTTGGGCGTGGACAGCTTGGCAAAGGCCGCGGCGTGCGCCGCATTGACCGACTTGAGCAAAGGACGAATGCCCTGGCCCTTGAGCGCGGAAATCGTGTGCATGCGCGCAAACGACAGAAAGCGCAGCTTGCGCTGGAACTCGCGTTCGATGCGTTCGCGCTGCTCGTCGTCCAGGCCATCCCATTTATTGATGGCCACGACGACCGCGCGCCCGGTCTCCAGCACGAAGCCGGCGATGTGGGCATCCTGCTCGGAAATCTCGGATTGGGCGTCCAGCATCAACAGCACCACATTGCTAGCCTCGATGGCTTGCAGTGTCTTGATGACCGAAAACTTCTCGACCGCCTCGAACACCTTGCCGCGCTTGCGCAAGCCGGCGGTATCGATGAGGGTGTACTTGCGCCCATCGCGCTCGAAATCGATCTCGATGGCATCCCTGGTGGTACCCGGCAGGTCAAAGGCAATGACCCGCTCTTCGCCCATCAAGGTATTGATCAATGTGGATTTGCCCACATTGGGACGACCGACGATGGCCAGCTTGATACGGTGTTCGACTCCGTCCTGCTCGCTCGGTTCGACCTCTTCCTCGGGTGCAGCCAAGTCTTGCAGCGCAACCTCGATCAAGTCGCCGATGCCGTCGCCATGCGCAGCCGAGATGGGATGTGGCTCGCCCAGGCCCAGCTCGTAGAACTCGGAGATGGCCTTGCCTTCATTCATGCCCTCGGCCTTGTTGACCGCCAACAGCACACGCTGCTGACCGGACTTACGCAGCAAACGGGCGATTTCATGATCATGGGCATTAAGACCGGCACGGGCGTCGACCAGAAAGACCACGACGTCGGCTTCGGCAATCGCCTGACGGGTCTGACGTGCCATTTCGGCCAGAATCCCATCCTTGGCAACCGGTTCGAAACCGCCCGTATCGATCACGATGAACGGAATGTCGCCCACCCTGCCCTCACCATAATGCCGATCGCGGGTGAGGCCGGAATAGTCGGCCACTAACGCCGCGCGGGAGCGCGTCAGGCGATTAAAGAGGGTGGACTTGCCCACATTGGGTCGGCCCACCAGGGCAACAACAGGCTTGAAGGACACGGTGTAAGGCTTGCTCTAAGAGGTTCAGTTAGTGCCGATGAGGACCAGATTGCCGTTGCCGGTCTGGACCAGGACACCCTGGGGCGTCGATTGCGGCGGCGATAGGACGGCTCCGCCACCCACGGACAAACGGGCAAGCAGATGGCCGTCGCTGCGCGACAGGAAGTGCACGTAACCTTCATTGTCACCCACGGCCATGCCTTCACCGAGGAAGGCCGGCGCAGTCAGTCCGCGATTCTTCAGGGCGGACTGTTTCCAGGCATTGTTGCCGTTGGTCAGATCGAAAGCGTGCACGACGCTGTACTGATCGGACGCAAAGGCAAAGCGCTGGTCGATGCTCATGCCAGTGGAGCTGGAGAAATCCTTGGCCCATACCGGCCGGCCGCCTTGCGTCACATCAAAGCAGACGATACGCCCCTGATAGGCAACGGCGCACAGCAACGGGCCCGCGATACGGGGCGAGCCAACCACATCGGTCAGGCGCTCCAGGTCGCTGGCACCCTTGGGTGTAGCAACGGTGCCTTCCCATTGGACATTGCCCGACGCGGCATTGATGGCCAAAAGTTTGCCGCCCGGCAAACCGGTGATGACCATGCCTTCGGCCATTATCATCTCGGAGACGCTACGCAAGGCGAGCGCCGGACCGGGTCGTTGCAGGCTCCAGAGGCGTTCGCCGCTATTGGCATCAAACGCCTGGATACGGTAGTCGCCGCTACGCACGACAACGACGCCATACCCGACCACCGGAGGAATCGCCACATCGCTGGTTGCCTGAGCGCGCCACTTGACCTTGCCCGTCTCATCAAAGGCGATGATCATGCCGCCCGGGGAGGCAACGGCGGTCGTGGTGCCATCACTGCCGGCGCCGGCCGACAACGAAGATCCGGCGGCGGCCTTCCAGAGGATGCGGCCGCTAAGCAGATCCAGTTTGGCTACGGAACCATCGGGCGATGCGGCGTACGCCGCATCGCCCAGAACCGTTGGCGCAAAGCCCAGGCCCGAACCGCTGCCGATCGACTGCGACCAGACGGTGCGCACCGACATGCCGGCGACGTACTCCGTCAGCGGGGCAGGATCATAGCGGGTGTCCGAGCTGGAAAAAAGTGAGCACCCGGAAAGGGCCAACAGTCCGCAGACCACCACTGCACCGCGTCGGGCGCGGCCGGAAAGGGAAATGCGCATCGCGTTCAAGCTCCGGTCAAAGCATCGAGTTTCAGTTGCACGACCTGGGTCAACGGGTTGTTGGTACCCAGGCCGTCAATAGCCTGTTGCCAAGCAGCGCGAGCCTGCTCGCGCTTGCCTTGCGCTGCAAGAATATCGCCACGGCGGTCTGCGAACAACGCCGCGAAGGCCGCCGGAGGATTGTTCAACTGCCCCAGCGCCGCGTCGTACTGCTTCTGCTCCAGCAGCAGGCCAGCCAGACGCAGACGCGCCACCGGCTGCAAAGCGGGCTGCTTGTCCTGGGCGGCCAGCCATTCCAGCTGCTGACGCGCGCCATCGACATCCTTTTGCTCGGCCAGCGCATTGGCCGCGATCAGCACCCCACGCCCAGCATATCCGGTGTGAGGGTAATCGGTACGCAGCGTGTTGACCGCAGCCTTGATGCGCGCCGCAGAATCGGTACCGCCCAGCCGGGCAGCATCCTCGAGCGCCTCAAAATAGCCCATGGCCTGATTGGCACGATAGGTCTGATAGGCCTTCCAGCCGCTCCAGCCGCCCCAGACCACCACGACAACGGTCGCCACCGACAGCAGCAGCGTGCCGTAGCGCGACCACCATGCCTTGAGAGCGTCCAGTTTTTCCTGTTCTTCGAGATCGTATGCCATGCGTTAACCCTTGGATTCCAACACGCCAGCCAGCATCGCCAGCGAGACTTTTTCCTGAGCGCCTTCACCACCGGCATCGGCGCGCAAATATTTGACACTTGCGGTCTGGGTGGCCACTTCGTCGTCGCCAAGAATAACCGCAACGCGGGCACCGCTGGCATCAGCACGTTTGAACTGGGACTTGAAACTGCCCGTTCCGGCATGCACGACGACCGACAGCCCTGCATCGCGCAAGTCTTCGCCCACCTTCGCGGCCAGACGCTGAGCTTGCTCGCCCTGATGCACGATGTAGACCTCGCATTCGGCGCGCACCTGCACACCTGCGCTTTGCTCCCACAAATCCAGCAGACGCTCCATGCCGATGGCGAACCCGACGGCAGCCGCCGCCTTGCCACCCAACAACTCGATCAACCCGTCGTAGCGTCCGCCGCCGCACACCGTGCCCTGGGCACCGAGACGGTCGGTCACCCACTCGAACACCGTGAGATTGTAGTAATCCAGACCGCGCACCAGACGCGGATTCAGGCGAAAGGCGATGCCGGCTTCGTCCAGACGCTGGCAGACGCCGTCAAAATGCGCGCGCGACTCCTCACCCAGGAAATCGAACAGTCGCGGCGCGCCATTAGCCATATCCTGCAGCGCCGGATTCTTGGTGTCCAGCACTCGCAGCGGATTGGTGTAGAGGCGCCGCTTGCCATCCTCATCCAGGATGTCGGCGTGCTTTTCCAGGTATTCGATCAACGCGGCGCGATGGGCGGCGCGTTCGGCGGGCTGGCCCAGTGAATTGAGTTCAAGGCGGATGTCCGTCAGGCCCAGTTTTTTCCACAAGCGCGCCAACATGACGATAAGTTCGGCGTCGATATCCGGGCCGGCGAAACCCAGCGCCTCGACATCGATCTGATGAAACTGGCGATAACGGCCACGCTGAGGACGCTCATGGCGAAAGACCGGACCGATCGAGTAGACGCGCTGCGGGCGATCATAGAGCAAGTTGTGCTCGATGGCGGCGCGCACCACGCCAGCCGTCATCTCCGGACGCATCGTCAACGACTCGCCATTGAGCGCATCGGTGAAGGTGTACATCTCTTTTTCGACGATGTCCGTCACTTCGCCGATACCACGCGTAAACAACCGGGTCTGCTCGAGAATGGGTGTTCGCACGTTGCGGTAGCCGTAGCCCTGCAACCAATCGCGCACGATCTCCTCGAAACGCTCCCATTGGGCGCTCGTGTCAGGCAATACATCATTCATCCCGCGAATCGCGGAGACTTTCTGAAAAGCTTGCGTCATTTCTGTCATGCCGGCGGCGAACCACCCGCCTGTCCTTGTACTTAATGGGAAACAGCGGCGCCATAACGGCGCGCGACGTAGTCTTCGACAATGGCCTGGAACTCTTCGGCGATATGGTCGCCCTTGAGCGTAACCGTGCGCTCACCGTCGATGAAAACGGGCGCCGCGGGCACTTCACCGGTGCCGGGCAAGCTGATGCCGATATCGGCATGACGGCTTTCTCCGGGACCGTTGACCACACAGCCCATGACAGCGACGTTCATGCTTTCCACACCGGGATAGCGGCTACGCCAGATTGGCATCTGGCGGCGCAAGAAAGTCTGGATGCTGTCGGCCAACTCTTGGAAGAACGTGCTGCTGGTGCGGCCACAACCGGGGCAGGCCACGACCATGGGCGTGAACGCACGCAAGCCCATGGTCTGCAGGATTTCCTGCGCCACGATGGATTCACGCCCCCGATCTCCGCCCGGCTCAGGGGTGAGCGATATGCGAATGGTATCTCCGATACCTTCCTGCAACAGCACGGCCAGGGCGGCAGTGGAGGCCACGATGCCCTTGCTGCCCATGCCCGCCTCAGTCAAGCCCAGATGCAGCGGATAGTCACATCGCGAGGACAGATCACGGTAGACCGCGATGAGGTCCTGCACGTGACTGACCTTGCACGACAGAATAATGGCGTCGCCGCGCAGACCCAGCTCCTGGGCGCGTTGCGCATTGGTGATAGCTGAAATCACCAACGCATCGCGCATCACCGCCTGCGCCTCCCAAGGACGGGCGCGCCGGCTGTTCTCGTCCATCTTGCGGGCCATGAGTTCGTGGTCCAGGCTACCCCAGTTCACGCCGATGCGTACCGGCTTGTCGTGACGGCAGGCCACGTCAATCATTTGCGCGAAGTTATCGTCGCGCCGCTTGCCCCCGCCCATGTTGCCGGGGTTGATGCGGTACTTGGACAAAGCCTGAGCGCAGTCGGGAAACTGCGTCAACAACTTGTGCCCGTTATAGTGAAAATCGCCCACCAGCGGCACCGACACATTCATGCGGTCGAGCTGCTCGCGGATGGCGATGACTTCGCGTGCCGCTTCGGGTGTATTGACCGTGATGCGCACGATCTCGGAGCCGGCTTGCACCAGCTCCTTGACCTGGATCGCGGTGGCAATGGGGTCGGCGGTATCGGTATTCGTCATGGATTGCACGACGACCGGATTGCCGCCACCGACGGTGACGACCCGTTCACCCCATTTGACTTGGACCGCACGCGTGGCGCGACGCGGCAAAGAACCCGCGGCCGGTGGCGGCGTGTCCTCGCAGGGATTGGGCAAATCTTGCATGTTGGTCCGGAGTTACTGGCTCAACTTGGAAAACCACTGGGATGGCAGCCAGTGCTGCGGCAGCCAGCCTTGCCAGAATGCGTAAGCAACCCCCACGGCCAGCAAAGCGATGATGACGACTATCCAGCCCCATGAGCTGGCGGTCCGTTCTTCATCCACCGCCAGGCCATTGCCATGCAGGGAGCGGCTGGCACCTAGTCTGGCGGGAGCCGTGGCACGCACCTGACCGTCGAGCGAACCGACGATGGCCGTCGGGTCGGCACCCAGCAGACGGGCATAATTACGAATCAGACCACGCAAGGACACGCCCGTAGGCAGCTCATCCCAACGTTCGGCCTCAAGGGCCTCGAGCTGACGCGTGGAGAACTTGATCCGACTGGAAACCTCTTCGAGCGACCAGCCCTTGGCTTGCCTCAGACTTTGCAGGGCCGCCCCGACGCTGCCGCCTTGCGCGGGCGTTGCCGCTGAGGGTTGAACAGCCGAAGCGAGATCCTGCGTCATGCATGCACCTGTCTGATGGGAATGGAACGGGCGGCGGCGTTACGTTCAGTGATGCGGGTGCGATCTTTGACTTCACCGGCCAATTGACCACAGGCGGCGTCGATGTCGTCTCCCCGCGTCTTGCGCACGGTGGTGATGATGCCCGCGTCCATCAGGCGCTGGGCGAAAACCCTTACTCTCGGCGCCGGCGAACGTTTCAGACCGGAAGCGGGAAAGGGATTAAAGGGAATGAGATTCAGCTTGCAGCGCACCTGGCGGGCCAACTGGATCAGCTCCCGCGCATGCTGGTCGGTATCGTTGATGCCGTCCAACATGCAGTATTCGAAAGTGATGAAATCGCGCGGTGCATGGGCAAGATAACGCTCGCAGGCGGCCAGCAGCTCTTTCAGCGGGTACTTCTTGTTCAGCGGCACCAGGTCGTCGCGCAGCGCATCATTCGGCGCATGCAGCGAGACGGCCAACGCCACGGGGCAGTCCTGCGACAGGCGGTCCATCATGGGCACGACGCCCGAGGTGGAGACGGTGACCCGGCGGCGCGACAGGCCGTAGCCATTGTCGTCGAGCATCATGCGCAGCGCCGGCAGAACCTGATCATAATTGAGCAGGGGCTCACCCATGCCCATCATGACCACGTTACTGATGACGCGCGTATCTTCGCCACTGGCCTGTGCCAGCCGCGCGCTGCCGACGTCGGCCTCGAGCACACGCTTGGCCCACCAGAGCTGCCCGATGATCTCGCTGGTTTTGAGATTACGGTTAAAGCCCTGGTGTCCAGTCGAACAGAAACGACAATTGACCACACAACCTGCCTGGCTGGAAATGCACAGCGTGCCGCGATCATCCTCGGGGATGAACACGGTCTCGATGGCATTGCCCTGCCCGACGTCGAACAGCCACTTGCGCGTACCGTCGGCCGAGCGCTGCTCGATGTTTACCGGCAGCGCCTCGATGACGCATCGCTCTGTCAATTGCGCGCGAAAATCGCGCGCAAGGTCGCTCATGGCGTCGAACGAATCCACGCCGCGCTGGTGTATCCAGCGCTGCAACTGCCGGGCGCGAAAAGGCTTGCCACCCCACTGGCCAACCAGGTCGGCCAGTGCCTTGGCATCCATGCCCAGCAGATTGATTGATTCGGCGTTGTCCATGACTTACAGAGTAAAGCAGCTATCGAATATCAACGGCTGTGGATGTTGATCTCGGGGAAGAAGAACGCGACTTCCACGGCGGCGGTTTCCGGAGCATCCGAACCGTGCACGGCGTTGGCATCGATGCTGTCGGCGAAGTCGGCGCGGATGGTGCCCGGGGCGGCCTTCTTGGGATCGGTGGCACCCATCAGGTCACGGTTGGTCTGGATGGCGTTTTCGCCTTCGAGAACCTGGATGAACACGGGACCGGAGACCATGAAGTCGACCAGGTCCTTGAAGAAGGGGCGTTCTTTGTGCACGGCGTAGAAGCGCTCGGCATCGGCGCGCGACAGTTGCTGCAAGCGGGCGGCGATGACCTTCAGGCCGGCCTGCTCGAAGCGGGCAACGATCTGACCGATGACGTTCTTGGCGACGGCATCAGGCTTGATGATCGAGAGGGTACGTTGAATCGACATGGAAACTCCAAAGTCTGCTGAGACAGTTTTATGCTGAGGGAATTTGACGCGAGTCCGGACAAAGCGTTCCGCGAATGGCTTCGCTGCATCTCTTGCGCCTGGCCGTTTTGCGCAGGCAAGGACGCAATCACGCGCCCGAACTCGTCAAAACCCGGATTCGGCACTGCCAACCAGTCAGATTTCTCCAATAAAAACAGGGACTTCTAAAAGGTTTACAGTAACCCAACATTCTAGCACGGCGACAAAAACCTATTACATCTTAAAATCAGTGGTTTGCCTGGCCGGCTTTTGCTGGCCCCCTGTCTGCCGGAACCCCGTAATGACTCAAGCTGCCGACCCCAAAAACGACACTGCGGAGCTCTCAAAGAGCTTCGAGCCCACCGATATCGAATCACGCTGGTATGACGAATGGAACCTTCGCGGCTACTTCCAGGCAGGCCGCCACGTAGAAACAGGGACCGACCCTCAGCCCTATTGCATCCAGTTCCCGCCGCCGAACGTGACGGGCACGCTGCATATGGGCCATGCCTTCAATCAGACCATCATGGATGGCCTGATCCGCTACCACCGCATGACGGGCGATGACACCGTTTTCATCCCTGGCACCGATCACGCCGGCATCGCCACGCAGATCGTGGTCGAACGCCAACTGGACGCGCAGAAACTCTCGCGCCACGACTTGGGGCGCGAGCGCTTCGTCGAGAAAGTGTGGGAATGGAAAGAACAGTCCGGCAACACCATCACCAGCCAAGTGCGCCGCCTGGGCGCCTCGGCGGACTGGCCACGCGAGTACTTCACGATGGACGACCGCATGTCGCGCGGCGTCGTCCAGACGTTCGTTGAGCTCTACCGCCAGGGCCTTATCTACCGCGGCAAGCGGCTGGTGAATTGGGATCCCAAGCTGCTGACCGCCGTCTCCGACCTCGAGGTGCAATCCGAGGAGACCGATGGCCACATGTGGCACATCCTCTACCCCTTCGTCGACGGCCCGCAAACCATCATCGACGAGGAAGGCAATCCGGTCACCCTGCGCGGCATGACCATCGCGACCACCCGCCCCGAGACCATGCTCGCCGATGGGGCCCTGTGCGTGCATCCCGACGACCCGCGCTACAAGCACCTGGTGGGCAAGCTGGTCGAACTGCCCCTGTGCGACCGCAACATCCCCATCATCGCAGACGACTTCGTCGATCCGAAATTCGGCACCGGCTGCGTGAAGATCACCGGGGCGCATGATTTCAACGACTACGCCTGCGCGTTGCGCCACAAACTGCCGTTGATCGTCATCTTTACGCTCGACGCTCACATCAACGAAAACGGCCCCACGCAATTCCAGGGTCTGGAGCGCTACGAAGCCCGCAAGGCCGTCGTCGCCGAGCTTGAGCAAAAAGGATACCTGGTCAAGGTCGAGCCGCACAAGATGATGCAGCCCAAGGGCGATCGCACTGGTGTGGTGCTCGAACCCATGCTGACCGATCAGTGGTTCGTCGCCATGAGCGAACCGGCCCCGGAGGGCACGTTCAATCCCGGCAAGAGCATCACCGAGGTGGCATTGCAGGCCGTGGCCGACGGTAGTATTCAGTTCTATCCCGAGAACTGGACCACTATCTATAACCAGTGGCTCAACAATATCCAGGATTGGTGCATCTCCCGCCAGTTGTGGTGGGGCCACCAGATTCCTGCGTGGTATGCCGAGGACGGCCGTTGCTTTGTGGCCCACTCCGAAGAAGAGGCACTGGAGTTGGCCCGCGCCGCTGGCGTGACCGGTCCGCTGACACGTGACCCGGATGTATTGGACACCTGGTTTTCCTCCGGCCTCGTACCGTTTACGACGCTTGGCTGGCCCGAGAAGACCGAAGACCTGGCCCGCTATCTGCCGTCCAGCGTGCTGGTCACGGGCTTTGACATCATTTTCTTCTGGGTCGCGCGCATGGTGATGCTCACCATGCACATGACCGGCAACATTCCGTTCAAGCACGTTTACGTGCATGGACTGATCCGCGATGCCGACGGCCATAAGATGAGCAAATCCAAAGGCAACACGCTGGATCCCGTCGACCTCATCGACGGCATCGACCTGGAACAGCTCGTAGCCAAGCGCACCTATGGCTTGATGAACCCAAAGCAGGCCGGCTCGATTGAAAAGGCCACGCGCCGCCAGTTCCCCGATGGCATTCCGGCTTTCGGTACGGACGCACTGCGCTTTACCATGGCGGCCTACGCCACGCTGGGCCGCAATATCAATTTCGACCTCAAGTGCTGCGAGGGTTACCGCAACTTCTGCAACAAGCTCTGGAACGCTACCCGCTTCGTGCTGATGAACACGGAAGGCCACGCTCTGCATGGCACCGAGCAAGGCGAGCTGTCCTTTGCGGATCGTTGGATCGTCAGCCAATTGCAAGCGTTGGAAGCAGACATTGCGCGCGGCTTTGACGACTACCGCTTCGACAATATCGCCAATGCGTTGTATCGCTACGTCTGGGATGAGTACTGCGACTGGTATCTCGAACTGGCCAAGGTTCAGATCCAGACCGGCACCCCTGCCCAGCAACTGGGCACTCGCCGCACGCTCATCCGCGTGCTGGAAGTCGTCCTGCGCCTGGCTCACCCCATCATCCCATTCATTACGGAAGAGCTCTGGCAGAAAGTTTCGGTCGTCGCCGGCAAACGCATCGCCGGCCACGCCGACAGCGTCAGCGTGCAGCCCTACCCGCGCGCCAATCCCGCCGCGATCGACCTCGAGGCGGAAGCCGAAGTCGCTGAACTCAAGGCCCAGATCGAAGCCGTGCGCGCGCTGCGCGGCGAGATGGGCCTGTCGCCGGCGCAGCGCGTCCCGCTGATCGCGCAGGGTGACGCCGCCCTGCTGCGCCGCAATGCGCCGTATCTCGCGGCGCTTGCCAAACTCAGCCAGGTCGATGTTGCCGACACGCTGCCCGACGCCGGAGCCCCTGTGCAGGTGGTGGGAAAGGCCAGGCTCATGCTGCATGTCGAAGTCGACGTCGTGGCCGAGCGCGCGCGCCTGGACAAGGAGATCGCCCGCCTGGAGGGCGAGATCGGCAAAGCTGCCGGCAAACTGAGCAACCCCAGTTTTGTCGAACGGGCGCCAGCCGCCGTGGTTGAACAAGAAAAGGCCCGCGTGGCCCAGTTCAACGAAACGCTGGCCAAGGTGCGCGACCAGCGCGGCAAGCTGGGTAATTAAGCGCTCCAATGAAAAATCCCCCGCTGGCAATCAGACGGGGGATTTTTTTTGGTTCATCGAGGAATACCGGGGAATGCAGACCGGATCTTGAGGAAGAAGTACTCCTGATCGCGGTAGCCGTAGGCGCGGCGCTTGATGACTTTGATGGTGTTGTTGATGCCCTCGACGATGCTGGTGTTGAGCCGGTGGCGACAGCGAGACAGAATCCCGTGCAGATAGGCTTTTAGCTTGAGCGCGAAGTGAGCCAAGGCGGCGATGCCGCTGCCCTGAGCCTGTTGCAGCCAGTGATCCCATGCCTGGCGGGCGTAGCCGGGGTGTTGGTAGAACCACAGCTGTTTGAGCTCATCGCGCATCAGATAAGCGGTGAGCAAGGGCTGGTTGGCCTGGAGCAACTCGTCCAACTTTACCGATTGGCACGGATCGAGGTTTTTGCGATTGCGCAGCAGTAGCCAGCGACTGGACTTGATCACCCGGCGGGCCGGCTTGTCGTGCCGCAACTGGTTCGCTTGGTCTACACGCACCCGGTCTATCACTTCACGGCCGTACTTGGCCACGACGTGGAACAGGTCGTAGACGATCTCGGCGTTGGGGCAGTTGGCCTGGATCTCCAGCTCATAGGCCGTCGTCATGTCGATCGCTACGGCCCGGATCTGCTGGGCAACCCCAGTTGGCAGTTGTTCGAAGAAGGCTCTGGCCGTCTCGCGCGAGCGGCCATCACCGATCCATAGCACCTGACGGCGGATCGGATCGACAACGACCGTGGCATAACGATGGCCCTTGTGTAGAGCGAACTCGTCCATCGCTAGGTAGTGGATCTGGCTCCAGTCCGGCTCTTGGATCGCCCGTCGCAGCAGGGCCTTGTCCAGCGCCTTGACCGTGTGCCAACCCAGTTGGAAGAAGCGCGCCACGGCCAGAATGTTGCTGGACTCAAGCAACTGGCTGACCGCCTCGGCCAGCCGGTCGGTCACTCGCTGGTAACGGCCCAGCCAGCTCAGCCTCTCCAGATGCGGTCCACCGCACTGCTCGCACCAGACCCGCCGACGCGGCACTACCAGCGTCACTCGCAGCGCCATTAGCGGCAGATCCCGCACCCGGCGCGTGGTCGTCTCATGCACCTGCCGACATCGGTTGCCGCAGTGCTCGCAGTGCATCGTTCGCGCTGAAGGCTTCAGGTAAATCGTGACCGTCCGGCTCTCACCTTCAGGCCACACGACCCGCTCCACCCGATAACCTTCCCACCCATCCAACCTCTCGATCGTCTTGCGGTCCAGCATGATCCCGGCCTTGATCCTTGAAAAATCAAGGATCAAGCGTAACGGCAATCAAGCACGGCTCCACGCTATTCCGCGATGAACCTTTTTTTTCGCATGGATCATGCCTGTGGGCTTGCGGCGCCGGCGCTTGCGCGGATCGACTGGCGGCTCCAGCCCCTGCAGTAGCGCGAGCTGGCACTCATCGGCGTGATCCAGCCAACCGTTGGCACGAGCCTGCCCAATGAGCTCTGGGCGCCGGGCCAACGTAAGCCGCAAGGACTGATCACGCCGCCAGCGTGCAATGCGCGCATGGTGGCCACTGAGCAGTTCGGCCGGCACGGCCTGACCCTCATACGCTTCGGGGCGGGTGTAGTGCGGACTATCCAGCAAGCCGGATAAGCTGTCGTTGAACGAATCCTGCAATGCGGAGTCGCTATCACCCAGCGCGCCCGGCAACAACCGCACGGCGGCGTCGATGACGGCCAAGGCGGCGATCTCGCCGCCGGACAGCACAAAATCGCCTAGGGAGATTTCGAGGGTGACACAACGATCGATGAAGCGCTGATCCAGCCCCTCGTAGCGGCCGCAGACAAGGATAAGCCCGCTGCTGGCCGCGATTCCTTGAGCCGCAGCCTGATCATAGCGCCGGCCAACCGGGGCCAGCAGCGCCACCGGCGCCTTGTCCAGACCCTGTTCCTGGCGCTGCGCCTGTGCGGCACACACTGCTGCCTCAAGCGGCGGCGCCATCATCACCATGCCCGGACCACCGCCATAAGGGCGATCGTCCACCGTGCGGTGCACATCCGTCGTGAAATCGCGCGGGTTCCAGGTATGCAATGACCAGAGACCTTGACCATGCGCGCGCCCCGTCACGCCGAGATCACGCACCACCCCGAACATTTCGGGAAACAGGGTGATGACGTCGATACGCATCAGTCCTCCAGCGGCCAGTCGCTATCGATACGGCGCGCCTGCAGATCCACCGCATGAACGTGGGCCCGCACGAAAGGCACTAGCATTTCGCGCGCCCGACCCTTGAGGTCGAGCAACGGTTGACCATCCTCGGTCTGGCAAGCCACCCGCAAAATCGCGTGGGCCGCATTCTCCAGCACATCTTCGACCACACCCACGCGGCGCGCCTGACCCTCGGCTTTGCTGAAGAAAGCGCAACCGATCAGATCAACCCAGTAATACTCGTCGTCGGCAGCCTTCGGAAAGGCCGAGCGCGACACCCACACCGAGCAGCCCTTGAGCGCTTCGGCCTGGTCACGGTCTGCTATCCCTTCGATCTGAGCAACGGCGCTGGCACCATGCACCCGGCACTGCTGCACCGAAAAAGCGCGCGCGGCGGCACTGGGGCGCCCCGCAGGCCCGGGAGCAACCAGCCACCAACGAGCGACGGCTCGCAGCACATCGGCCTGAGCGGAGTGCGGCTGGACTTTGACCCAACCCTTGACGCCATAAGCCGACACCACACGGCCGAGCTCGACCAGGTCGTCAGGCAGCGCGTCCGCGTGTTTGGACATGAGCAGATCCTAGAAATCAATATTCGCGCCCAAGCGCCCTGCCCGATGGCAAGGCGCGGCGCATGTACGCAAACGGCGCAGAAGACAAAGCCACGCACAAGGCGTGGCCGAGTCCACAGCACGGAAACCATGCGGCCTCAGAGAGGCCAGACAAGCGAAGACGCGACAAAGAACTGGCCTTCGACCGGCGTCCTGGCAATATCCGTGCTTTAAGCTTTATAGGATCGGCAACAATGCCAACCCTGGATCAGGGCTTGACCCAGCTCATGGAGCAGGCAAGCCAAATCCGGTTTAGGCAGCAGCCGAAACCTTGGCCGAGTAACCTTTGACCAGACGCTCGACAGCAGGCGAGAGCTGGGCGCCGTTGTCGGTCCAGTATTTGACGCGGTCCAGCGCAATGCGCAGGTTTTCCGAGCCATCAGCGCCGACGGGGTTGTAAAAACCCACACGCTCGACGAAACGGCCGTCGCGGCGATTGCGCGAGTCAGTTGCCACCAGATTGTAAAACGGACGCTTCTTCGAGCCTCCACGGGCCAGACGAATCACCACCATAGGTAATCCCTTGAATTAGATGTGAAAAACGGGAAATTCTAGCATCCATACGCGGCCCCTGGCAAATAGCCTGCCGTTTTTTAGCGACATACAAGGTGCTGGCGCGGCGCATTGCCTCCCGCAGGGGCATTTCGGCTCATGTTCCACCATAGGCACCGCAATCGCTTCACGGGGCAAATGCCACGCGGATGGATCGCAAGACCGGTACCGGCCCATGCGATGCTGGCCGGATGTATGACGAGTGGGTGCATGACACCTGCTCGGCTAGGCGCAAGCATACACCGTCTGGCTTTTTCAAGGCAGCCGGCCAGCGCACCCCGATCCGGAAACCCCCGCGAGCCATCTACCCCTACCCCGGCTAAGACATCGGCGAACCGCGGGGCTTTCCCCCAGTTCTGCAGGTTCTGCACAGCACGCGAACCCGCATTACCCGAGACCGACGTAAACAGGGCAGCCTGACGGCTGCCCTGTTTGCTAGGCCGAGCCCGATCGATCGAACTCAGCGCCGCCGCACATAGTGGGCGATGCTATCGCCCTGCACGTCCTGACCGAGCAAAAGATTCCCGCTTTGCTGGCAGAACGCCTGGAAATCGCGCTCAGCCTTGGGATCGGTCGTGATGACCCGCAGGGTCTGGCCGCTTTCCAACTGCGTCAAGGCCTTCTTGGCACGCAGAATCGGCAACGGGCACGTCAGCCCGCTGACATCGAGCTCCGACGCAACGGGCAGCGCGGCGAAATCAGAGTCGCTCATTGACCCAACCCTGCACGCTGGCGATAGCCGCTGGCAATGCCGAAGCGTCTGTACCTCCGCCCATGGCCATATCGGGACGGCCACCACCCTTGCCACCGACCTGAGCGGCAACGAAGCCAACCAGATCTCCGGCCTTGACCTTGCTGGTCAGGTCGGCGGTCACACCACCGGCCAGGCTGATCTTGCCGTCGGCACTGGCCGCCAGCAACACGACAGCGGGCTTGAGCTTATCCTTGAGACTATCGACCATGCCACGCAACGCCTTCGGATCGACGTCGGCAATGGCCGCGGCCAAGACCTTGACACCCTTGATCTCGACCGTGCCCTTATCGACCAGATCATTGCCTGCGCTGGCTGCCAGTTTGGAACGCGCCTGCTCCAGTTCTTTTTCCAGTGCTTTGACCTGTTCCTGGACCTGGGCGATACGTTCGGGCAGCTCGGCTGACGGAGCACGCAACACGCCAGCAGCGCGCTGCAGCAACGCGTTCTGCTCCTGCACCCACACGAGCGCGTTGTCGCCGGTGATGGCTTCGACGCGGCGCACACCCGCAGCAACGCCCCCTTCGGACACAATCTTGAACAGGCCAATGTCACCGGTGCGGCTGACGTGGGTGCCGCCGCAGAGCTCGCGCGAAAAGCCGATATCCAGCACGCGGACCGTATCGCCATACTTCTCGCCGAACAAGGCCATCGCACCGCCCTTGACCGCGTCGTCATACGCCATGACACGGGCCTGAGCCGGCTGGTTGGCCAGCACTTCGGCGTTGACGATACCCTCCACACGGGCGATCTGCTCGGCGGTCATGGGCGCATCGTGCGCGAAGTCGAACCGGGTCTTATCGGGGTCGACGAGAGAGCCGCGCTGCTGAACGTGGGAGCCCAGCACTTCACGCAGCGCTTTGTGCATCAGGTGAGTGGCCGAATGGTTGCGTACCGTACGGCCGCGGCGCACCGGGTCGACGCGAGCCAATAGCGTCGCACCGACCTTGAGCGTTCCCTCTTCGAGTACGCCGTGATGACCGAACACACCGGCTTGGATCTTCAGCGTGTCACCCACGGCGAAACGCAGGCCATCGGCCTGCAGCAAGCCCGTGTCTCCGACCTGGCCTCCCGACTCCGCGTAGAAGGGTGTCGCATCAAGCACGACCACCGCCTGCTGACCTGCCTGCACCGCATCAACTTGCGTGCCGCCAACATACAGCGCCGTCACATGAACGCCGCTGAGTTCGAGTTGTTCATAGCCTTCGAAGCGCGTCTGCGCGCCTTCGTAGCTCAAGCCCTCGGCCATCTTGAACTTGCCCGCCGCGCGTGCCTGGTCGCGCTGACGCTCCATGGCCGCCTCGAATCCGGGCATGTCGATCTCGACCTCGCGTTCGCGACAGATGTCAGCCGTCAGATCAACCGGAAAACCGTAGGTGTCATAGAGCGTGAAAAGCGTCGTGCCATCGAGCTGGCCACCTTTGGGAACCTGAGCCAGCGCAACGTCCAGGATCTTCATGCCGTGCTCGAGCGTTTCACCGAAGCGCTCTTCTTCCTGCTTGAGTACCTGGGCCACGCGCTGTGCCGTGGTGGCCAGTTCGGGATAGGCCTCACCCATCTCGGCCACCAGATCCGGCACCAGACGATAGAAGAAAGGCTTGGTCTGTCCAAGCTTGTAACCATGGCGCAACGCGCGGCGCACAATGCGCCGCAACACGTAACCACGCCCCTCATTGCTGGGGATCACGCCATCGACGATGAGGAAGGAGCAGGCGCGGATATGGTCGGCGATGACCTTGAGCGAATTGTCCTCGAGATCGTTGATACCGGTTTCGCGGGCCGCCGCGGCGATCAGCTTCTGGAAGAGGTCGATCTCGTAGTTGGAATGCACGCCCTGCAACACAGCGGCAATACGCTCCAGACCCATGCCCGTATCCACGCAAGGCTTGGGCAGACGCGTCATGGTCCCGGCCGCATCACGCTCGAACTGCATGAATACGAGGTTCCAGATCTCGATATAGCGATCGCCATCCTCTTCGGCAGAGCCGGGAGGCCCCCCCCAGATATCTGCGCCGTGATCGTAGAAAATCTCTGTACACGGGCCGCAAGGGCCGGTATCGCCCATCTGCCAGAAATTATCCGAAGCGTAGCGCGCGCCTTTGTTATCACCGATGCGGATGATCCGTTCGGCCGGCACGCCGACTTCCTTGGCCCAGATGTCGTAGGCTTCGTCGTCTTCCTGGTATACCGTCACCCAGAGCTTCTCGACCGGCAGTTTGTAGACCGTGGTCAACAGCTCCCAGGCATAGCGGATGGCATCCTGCTTGAAAT
This sequence comes from Bordetella holmesii, assembly GCF_020735985.1. NCBI lineage: Bacteria > Pseudomonadati > Pseudomonadota > Betaproteobacteria > Burkholderiales > Alcaligenaceae > Bordetella > Bordetella holmesii. The sequence continues at coordinate 424,302 of NZ_CP085973.1, read as the reverse complement.
AATCGCCGAAGCTGAAATTACCCAGCATCTCGAAAAAGGTATGGTGCCGCGCCGTATAGCCGACATTTTCCAGGTCGTTATGCTTTCCTCCGGCGCGCACGCTGCGCTGCGACGAAGTGGCTCGGGAATAGGGGCGCTTTTCCTTGCCGGTAAAGACGTCCTTGAACTGCACCATCCCCGAGTTGGTGAAGAGCAGTGTAGGGTCATTACCCGGGACCAGCGACGAGGACGGCACTATGGTGTGGCCCTTGGACTGGAAGAATTGCAGGAACTTCTGGCGAATCTCGGAGGATTTCATCGTGGATGAATCGGGATTTGGGCGAATCTTTGATTATAGAGGGTAGGCGAGCCCTTGCCAGAAAAGCCCAGGGAAAGCGGGCATCACGGCCCGCTGTCGACGGGACGCACGCAAACAAAACCCGTCGTCCAACCCTCGGTTTCAGTCCATTTCCCGCCGTACGACACGGGCACGGCCTTGAAGCCGGTCGGGCAGTGGCAGCCACCGGACACAGGATTAAGCATGGACTGTCCCGTATGCAGGGCGCACCGGGTACGGTTGTTATAGCCGTAAGTGCCCCCGAAACTGCCCTCGCCGGGGCGCCATCGGCCGCGATGGCACTGCAGCAGCTCGCCCTGATCCCCCTGGGCGAGTGCGCCCGTCTCGTGAGTGCCGCAAGCACGACCCAAGACCCTCCTGGCACCTGCCTGCAAATATCCGCCCGCGCTCAAACGATCGCCAGCCACTATCGAGCCTGCGACCGTCAACCCAGCCTGCAGGCGCGGATCGCGATCATCGCCCACTCTGACATAACGCGGATCCAGCCCGCCATGCGAGCCGGCCCACCCCAAGGGCGTGCCCAACGGTACGACTGGCAGATCCGCGCGGGGTGGGTTGGGGTAGCTGAACTGCGCTCCCTGCAAGGCTGGCCGGGCGTACCCCCCGGCCGCCCCCAAAGGCTGCAACAGCGCACCGAGGCGCATCAGGTCTGCCTGCCCGGAACGCGTACGCAAGGCGCGGTCTGCCACGACCAGACCGTCCACCCTGCAATGCTCAGAGGGACACTGCTCGCTGGACAACACGAGCATCCGCACCCCAAAACCCAAAGGCGACAGAACCGGGAAGCCTACGGGTAACAGTCCGTGTTTTTTTAGCTCATCAAGGGTTGGCGTACGCGGATCAGCGAATAAGGCTGTCGTCGACGTACCGCCCGCCCAGCCTCCAAGGTCGCGCGCTAACGCCTGCTCCAGGGCCAACCTCACCTGCTCCATCCACTGCCCGCTGGCCCGCGCAGCGGCTTCTTCGGCTTGCCGCGCCCACTGCCCGGCCGCATATACGGCCACCAACAGCCCGATACTCAGCGCCACGACGAGTTCGAGCAGCGCAAACCCCTGCTGCCTGCGGCTCATGGAAAGGTAAAGACAAAAGTATTGGATGCCGTGCATTGCGCCGCCGCCCGCAAACCATCGTAGGCTTGCGCGGGACTGGCGTCGGCATTTTTGACCAGCACCGCGGCTCCCCTGCCCTGCACACTTACCCGTGAAGCCAGCAACTGCATGGCCGCAGCCAGGCCAGGGCAAGCAGCTGCATGCACGCGATCAAGCGTAAGAGTGAAGGCCGAACCCGCCGCCTGGCCCGGCCGCGCCGCGGCGGCCAGACTGATCGTGCCGTCGTTCAATCCATGGAGAACCTGCGCGCCAGCTCCCTGCCCTGTCACCGTCACTACCCCGGACTCGCGTAGCGCCTCGGCCAGTATGGGTGTTTCCATCCCTGCATACGGCGCCGGTGCTCCCGTGCCAGCGATTCTGGCGCGTACCACGAAGCGCTGCAGAGCCTCAGCCAATTTGGGTACCCGGCTCTCGACCACATACCCCTGAATGGCGGGCACGCCTATTACGGCCACGATAAGCAGAATCGCTGCAACGACGGATATCTCGATCAACGAAAAACCTTGCTGGCACGACCACCTGGGTCGCAGAAAATCAGACATAGATCACCTCCCGTAAAAACGCGTCAGTACGCGGAATAAAAATGTGTCAGGCCATGCCTGAGCTCATCGATCACCCCGTAATGCCACAGCACCAGCCCCAACATGGCAGCCACGGTCGACAACAACAACACCCAACGCCAGAACAAGGCCTGTGCGGCCAGGCGCGGCAACCAAGCCTGCTCGATCCGCTCCCGCGCGCGCGACATGCCAGCCTCGATACCGTGGGCGGCAATCATGTCGCTCATGAACCACCACAGTTGCCGATCGAACAGCCCCGTATCGAACGTGGAGGCATCCACCTGCCCGGCTTCGACACGCTCGAGCATGTGCGTGATGTGCCCGGCCAGCCACGGCGTGGCGTATTGCCGCAAGGCGGTCAGCGCCATCCGTAGCCGGGTATCCATGCTGGCCCCATCGCGAATGAGCACCTCCAGCAGGCTCAAGAACCGTATGGCCTGAGCATCCCGATAAAGACGCCACGGGCCGATCGCATAACAGTGCCGCCGCCATCGTCCTCGCCAGTTCGCCAGCGACCAGACCCACAAAGTCAACCCCGTTGACGCCCCCACGGCAGCCAACGGTCCCCACCAGACGACATGAGCGGCAAACCAGAACAGCAGACGCGTCTGCGGGCCGTGATACTCGTAGGGCAAATCACCAAACACCTGCGCCAGATGCGGCACGGTGAACAGCGGCACCGCCCACACCGTGCCTACCAGTACCGCCAGTGCCACGACCACCGCTCGCAGGCTGGCGCTCAATTGCTTGCGGGCGGCCTCGGCAAGCTGGCAAGCCTGGGCCAGATCCTGCAGACCCTGCGCCAGCGCAGCGCTGCCAGCGGCCTGAGCGGTAGCCAGCATGAGGCAGTCCTGGGCGGGCGCCACCCCGGCCCATAGCGCAGCCAGATTCCCGCCATAGACCCCGCTGGCCTTTGCCCAACGCAACGCCAACCGTCCGCGCCAGTGGCCCCGTCCATAGCGCGCGGCGTCATTGGCAAAGACTTCACGCAACGCCAGGCGGCCGTCGCTGGCCCGCAGCAGTGCACTCAGGTAGGCGTAGTAGTCGGCGCGAGACCGCTGAAACCGCCAGGCATCCAGTCGCAGCAACCACCAGGACTCACGCACGCGCAGCCTCCAGTGCCGCTGCCAGCGCCCGGACTCCTCCTGCCTGGACCGCCCAATGCCGGGGATCGAGGTCGCCGCGCAACACCTTGGCCATGAGCACATCGGTCCAAGGCATACCATCGCCCCCCGGCCCCTGAATCAGTTCAGCAGCCACGCTGCGCCCGCTATAGCCGTGCAGCAGCCGAGGCCCGCAGGCGCAATGGCGGCAGCCATGGGCGCGGCGGCCCCGCACGCCGGCGGTCGGCAATGCCTCGAATATCCGTGCCCAATCTGCGGCCCGTGGGCCGCGCAACAAGACCTCGACCCCCCGTGCGCAGAGAGGACAGGGGCGAGGCAACAACTCCTAATAGACCAGCAGTTTCAGCACCCCGCGCATCTGAAGGAAATCTGCGGGTATGCCGATGAAGTCCGACGACAGCCGGGCCGGTATGCCTTGCGCGGATCCGGCATGTACGGTGGTATAGACACTCACTCCCGAGCCCGCGAGATCCATGAAGGCTCGTCCGGTTTCTCGATCACGCACTTCACCGAGATAGACATCATTCATTGCGCTGCGCTTGATGGTCTTGAGCTTGGCGTCGAAGACACCATCATGATCGGCGTCCAGCCCGCGGCCCACGGTGTTCTGCAGCGCATCCGTGATGCGTATCTCGACGGGATCCTCCAGGGTGATGATTTTTCGGGTGCGGGACAGGCCGCGTAACAGGGTGGCCAGCGTGGTGGCCCGTGTCAGGGCACGCACCTCCGGCAGGCTCACATAGCGTCCGTCTATGCTGTAGCGCACTTCGGCGCGATCCTGCCCCAACACATTGAGGTGAATATCGCTTGCTCCGGCGCCTAGCCCCGCACGGACGATGTCTTCGAACAGCAGCGCCAGCGTTGGCCTTCCTCCTGGTGGCACCGACTCGCGCGGCGCCAACGGCAGAGCACTTGGGGCGCGGAAGGGACGCAGCAGATCCAGCAACAAGGCGGCGTCCACTTGGTAGCAGACCGGACGGGCAAGCGAATAACCCTTGTCATCAAGTTGACGGAGGATTTCATTCATCCACGCGCCGCGGACATAGCGAGCCTGGGCCAGCACGGCGACCTGGCCATTAGCCAGCAGAACAGGGCAAATATGCCCCCTGAGCCCGCCCAGTTCGAGCTCGGCATCCAGAACCCGCTTCAGGGGCGGCTGCAACTGCGCCACTGCATGCAGAGAGACGACAGCCTCATTCATGACTTGCTTCCCGCGGCAGGATGCAGGCCTGGATCAGGGCGCCTGAAGCCTGTTTCAACTTGGCGCAGGGGCCGCGCACGCCAAGCAGCGCCACTGACGTTTCATCCATTGTGGTGGAGCCTTGCAGGCGCGGCGCATCAGAACGCGCGACAAAAACCTGGCCCGATGCGAAGAACTCTGCGGTCAACCTGGACCCCACACCGTAGACGGCCCGCAACTCCAGGGGAGCACTCGACTTCACGGCGTCCGAGCCTGCCTCCGGCTCGGCTTCTGCGCCCGCGTGGGTCTGGATTTCCTGCTGCAACCATTGCTGCACGCTCTGACTCAAGGCATCGGCATGGGCGCCGGAAGCGGGCGACATGATCAGGCAAGCCAACAGCGCGCACCCTGTGCGGAAAAGCACCACGCGTGACCAACCGTCAAGGCAGGGATGTGTCGGCATGAATTTCTCCTTCGAGATGCAGAGTCAGAGGGCTGCGCCGGGCATCGACCCTCTGCGAAAGATCGACCTGCAAGCGCAGCCCTTGCCAATGCGCGGGCAGAATCTCCCAGACGGGTAAGGAATAAGAGCGCAGCGGGCCGGCCAGGCGCAAAAGCCGCAGCCGCCCATCAGGGGTGTCGGCCCATGGGCCGATGCGCATTTCGGAGAACGCGCCGCGCCAAGGTTGCAAAGCCTGCATCCAGCGTCGCTCCAGGGGCTGCGGATCCGCGCGACAGACACTGCCGGCCGTCCAATGCAGAACCGCCTCGTCCAGACCCGGAAAATCCACCTGCCATTGGTCACTCACCCGATTTTGAAAGTCCACGCTCAATGCTTGGGCCGACTCTGGCTGATAGCGGGCCTGGCACTGCCACTGCTGCTGTGGCGAGCACTGCGCTCCGGAAAGCCGCCAACCGGCCGTACGCATAGGCAAGCGGTATAAGCTACCCAGCACCGGCCCGAGACACAGCGCTGGCCGGAACGGACGTTCGGCAGAAACGCTTGCCACCTGCCGCGCTGGCTTGACTGGCTCCCCCATGAAGGCCGACCACGCCACCGCGCAGCCGAGCGCTACGAGCAGCCCTCCCAACCAGCGCGAAGGCCGTGGTGGCAACGCCCGCAACCGCGCAGCCGGCAATGGCGCAATCTGCAAGGCCAGGGAGATCGCATCAGGCGAAGCGATCTCTGGCAGATCAAATGCCTCCAACGCCGCAAGCGCCTGTGTTTTATCGGAGAACATCTGATCGCCTCCGACCAGTACGGCGCCATCCTGGACGGCGACCAGCCAATGCCCCTGATCCAGCGTCACGATAGCCGCAAAGGTTTCTGAACCGTAGCGGGACGCCACTTGCTGTGCTGCGGAATAGCGCGGCCCACGTCCTGGCACCCTTGCGCAACCCGCCGTCATGGCGCGATCTCCGCCAAGCAGATAATGGCTGGCCCGCATCTGCCTGGCGCGCAGACGGGCCAGCGCACGTGCATGGCTGCCCACTACGGCAAACCAGGACAAGCCGTGCACCCACTGGCCGTGAGCACCGACCTGCCGCAGGCAGAGGTCAGCCATCGGCTTCCTCCAGCTGGGCGCTGAGCACGATCACGGTGAGCAGGCGCTCCTGGCGCGCCTGATCTTTGCCGCCAACCACCAAGGGAGCATCGGGCGTCAACCGCTGTCGATCGTAGCTGTCTACACTGCGGTCGAAGCCCGACAGCAGCACGGCTTGTCCTGGCCGCACGCGCACCTGTTGTACGCTGCCATTGCCGTCGAGATTGAGCTGCTGCAATTGCAAAGGCAGGTCGTCATCGCCGAAGGCCAGTGTTTTGAGCGGTTGAGCCGAAGTATTGTCATACCCGATGGACAGCAGGATGCTGCCGTCGTCCTGAGCATCGGGCAGCAGCGTCAGGAAGGTTCCCACCGTGACGCGCTTTTGGTTGATGGACACGGCAGGCAGCTCGGATTTGCCTGGCCCGGCCTGCAAACTCTGCACCTGATCAATGTAGGAAAACGTGCTGTGCACCGCGTACGTCACAGGCCGACGGTTGAGGGTGAGCAACGGAATCGAGCGATGGTGACGAACGGCGCCAAACTGGGCCAACGCGCTAAGCAGTGCTTTCGAGCCGCCCCATGGTCCTTGCGGCAAGCCCGCGCTCAGGCCGGGCGAGATCGTGCGGGCCACGGAGGGGAACACCCCTTCGAGCGCCGCGCGTGCACTGGCATGCAAGACACGCCAATCGATGGCCCCTTCCGCGCTGTTGTGCATAAGAAGCGTGATTTCTTCGAAGAGCAGACGCACGCGGCGCCCTGCCCGCGCATTCTGTTGCGCGATGAAGGCCTCGATACGCGCCAGGACGGCCGGAGTGTCCGTGACAACCAGCGTAGCCTCTGTCCCGGCCAGTGAGGCCACCCCGGAGCGCGAGAGAAAGGGCTCGATCTGGGCACGCAACATCTGAGTTGGCGAAGGAAGCTTGACCTCGACGCTGGCCTGGATGGCGTTGTCGAATCCTTCGGCCTCGGCCACGCGCCGCCCCAGCTGGGCCTGGGATTGCACCGACAAAGGCAACATACGCAAGTCGAAAGCCTGAGTCTGGCTGCGATAGAACTCGATGGCGCCATCGCGGTATCGCCACCAGACAAGCAATCGTGCTGCCAGAGCATCCAGAATGTCGGCCAACGGCTTTGGCCCCTCATGCAGCTCAACCTGCGGTTGGGCGGGTATCACCAGCGCGGCATTGTCGGCCAGGCGAGGCAGAAAGAGTTCAGGCGGCAGCAAGGCCTCTGGCAGAACGCGCACGGCAATGCCGGTAGCCCTATGCAGCCGCTCGGCAATTACGGCCAACCCTGCCCGCTCGGCAAAAATGAGCGTCGTATCGACCCGGGCGCGCAGTGGCGCGGGCAGGGCCACCTCACGGGCCAGCGCCTGGGCCGGACCGGCAAGCCAGGGTTTGCCCACGTCTTGCGCGGCTTCGCGCAGGCTCCGAGCGGCCTCGGCATTCGTCGCTCGGGCCTGCGCCTCGTGCAGCGCCTGCACCTCATCACGCGACCGCCCGAGCATCTCGCGCAGGCTTTGCCACTGGGCCTGCAGAGCGCATCCGCTCAGACTCAGGCAGCAAGCTAACACCGGCAAACGAAAAAACACCGCCCTCATGCGGAAGCTCCGCGGCTGCGGTCGCAACTCTGTGCCAAAGGCACCACCCGCAGTACCTGATTGGCATAGAAGCAGGGTTGAGCCGGCCGATCTGCGAGCTCGATGGAACGTAAGAGCTCGCGCACTGCGGTCTTGAAATCGCCCTCGAATCGGGCCTGGCCTTGCAAAGGAATATCGACGCTGAGCACCCAGTGCTCGGCCGCGAACGTCCATCCGGCCTGAGCTGCCCAACGAGCCAGCACCGCACGCAAGGTGCCGTCGGGTGGGCCGGCAAAGAACACGGGGCTAGCGGTTGCCGACGGGGCAGGTACCGGAATCTCGGGCTCGACGGGCGGGACGGGCTGCGGTGATGCACTTGTCACAGCGACGGCGGCGGGTTCATCCTGAGAAACCTTGCGCGCATAAGCGACGTGATGGCCTCCGCGCATGATCAGGGTTTGCCACTGCCCCGCCACGACGGCATAGGGCTCGCGGCGCGAGTACGGCAACGGCTGCTCGCCAGAGGGACCTAACCCGAAGATGGCAGGCCAGGCCTGCCCCGAAGCGAATTGCAGCCAGACCTCGTGGCTGCCTGCAAACACCTGCAGCGGCGCGACCTCGGCGTCACCGCTCAGGTGCCAGCGGAAATCAAAGTGCTGCGCGGCGGCTTGCCAGGTCGGAGGCGTCGAGGACTGGTGACCTGCCCCCAGATTTAGTACGGCACCGACATAGAGCCCAGGGGTAAAAGACCTTCTTTCTGATGAGCCTGCACGAATTGCGCCGGCGTTAAATATCCGAGCGCGCTGTGAGGCCGATCGGTGTTGTACTCGACTCGCCAGTTTTCGATCAAGCTTTTAGCCTGTCGCAGGGACAAGAACCAGTGCTCGTTAAGGCATTCGTCGCGGAACTTGCCGTTGAAACTTTCGATATAAGCGTTCTCCACCGGCTTACCCGGCCGAATAAACGACAGCTTTACGCCTGCTTGGTAGGCCCAGGCGTCCAAGGCTCTTCCGGCGAACTCTGGCCCGTTGTCCACGGTAATAGATCGCGGCAGGCCACGCATCTCCGCCAGCCGTTGCAGCACCATGGCAACACGCAGTCCCGGCAACGACGTATCGACCTCGATGGCCAGGCATTCGCGAGTGTAGTCATCGACGATAGTCAAACAGCGGAATCGGCGGCCATAGGCTAGGCCGTCGGCCACAAAGTCCATTGACCAACTCTGATTCGGCGCGATTGCCGCTGGGCGAACCACGCGCTCGGTCGCCGCGATTCGCTTACGCTTTCGTTTTCGCACGCTTAACCCTGCCAGACTGTACAGCCGCCAGATTCGCTTGTGATTTGCTTGCCAGCCTTCGCGACGTAAGAGCACATGGATCCTCCGATAGCCGTAGCGTCGTTTCGCCACTGCCATCTCTTTCATGCGCTCGGTCAGCGCAGCATCGCCTGAGCGTGTGCTCTCGTAGGCAAACAGCGACCGCGAAATTCCTACCAGCCCACAGGCCCGGGTAACACCCATGCTGCGCTCGGTCATTAATGTCCTGACCGCCTCGCGTTTGGCCTGCGGGCTGACTACTTTCGGCTTAGCAGATCCTGAAGCGCCGCCTTGTCCAGCATCGACTCGGCCAACAGCTTCTTGAGCTTGTTGTTCTCCTGCTCCAGCTCCTTGAGCCTCTGAGCGTCCGACACCGTCATGCCACCGAACTTCGCCTTCCAGTTGTAGTACGTTGCCTCGGAGATTCCGTGCTTGCGGCACAACTCTGCGGGCTTGGCACCTGCATCGGCTTCCTTGAGCACGCCGATGATTTGCTCTTCCGTAAATCGTTTCTTCATTGCCATTCCTTTGGGAACGGACTCTACATCGATTTCGTACTAATCACGGGGAGCAGGTCACTGGCAGCCCCCTATCAACAGAAGAAAAATCCAGGGAAGGAGACGACACATCGCGTTGACTCTGTAGGGCAGAACAGAGTCATGATCGATAAACATACGATGCGCCGCCAGACCGGCATGTACGCAAGGACAAAGCCACGCCTCGCCCTCAACGTCACCTTGCCCTGCACGAAGTGCACCGCGAATAACTCTCAGTGCCAGTCAGGCACTCCCGCAACCACCTTTAACTTGGTCTGCTCGTGGTACGGAACCAAGTAAAAACCCCTGAAAGCTGGATCCATATCCAACTTTCAGGGGTCTGCTCAGCCAGGGCGGCTTTGCTTGCCCGCAACCGGGATTTAACGCTGCGCGGCGAGGTTGCGCGCCTGGTCCACGGCATTGTTCAGCGCGGAGACGGGCGGTGTTTTGCCGTCGAGTGCATCAGTCAACTGCGTGTTGAGCACGTTCTCGATGCGATCGTAATTGGCGATGCGGAAGCCGCGCGCCTGCGGCGCTACCTGCTGCGCGCGCAACGATGCCACGAGCTGCTGGGCGCCCGGAATCTTGTTGTAGAACGAGACGTCGGAGGCCCGGAAAGCGGCCTCGGTCAACGGCAGATAACCCGTGCGCTGATGCCATTCGGCGGCCACGACAGGCTTGGACAGCCAGGCCAGGAACTGCGCGGTGGCCTTTTCCTGCGAAGCCGGATTGCCCTCGAGCGTCCAGAGGGCGGAGCCGCTGACGAAAGGACGCCCCGGGGTTTGCGTGACCTGGTCGTAGTACGGCAGGGGTGCCACACCGAAAGACAAGCCACGGGTGTTGTTCAGCGCGCCGAAGGCTGAGGAGCCTGCGGTCAACACACCGCACTCACCCTTGGCAAACTGAGAGTCGGGTTTGTTGTCATTGGCGTACGCGGTCAACAGCAACGAACGCTTCCAGCTCACCATCAACGAGATGTGGCGCATATACAGCGTGTCGAACTGCATGGCAGGGGCCTGCTTGGCTGCTGCCAGACCATTGCTGTTGCTGGCATAGAGCTGGTTGTTCATCGGAGCCAGGTTCTCCAGGTGCACCAATACCTGGTTGCTGGAAGCGTACGGGCAATCGATGTCCGCCACGTCACGCAACTTGAGCAGCTCGCCCTGCAGGGCTGTCCAGGTGCGCGCCGGCTGATCGGGGTTCAAACCCGCCTTTTTGTAGAGGGCGGTGTTGAAGAACATTACCGGAACCTCGGCCATCCAGGGGAAGGCCAGCAGGCGGCCCTTGCCGTCGCGCGTGAAGCTGGAGGTATTGGGCAGGAACCAGTTGAGGTCCTTGACCGGATACTTCGCCAACAACTGGTACATCGGCAGGATGGCCTTGTGTTCGGCCACGACTTCGGGCGAATGATTGTCGGCCAACTGAATAAGATTCGGGCCCTTCTTGGCCTTGAGCGCCGCAGCGGTCTCCTGTTGCAGGGCCGCTTGCGTGGGGAAGTCGCGCAGTTTGACCTCCACTTCGTTCTGTTCTTTGTTGTATTGCTTGGCCAGTTTCTCGAACTCGGCCTTGTTTGCGCCAACCAACGTATGCCAGACCTGAATCTGGGTGACGTCAGCATGCGCCACGCCGGCGGCCGCCATGGCCAAGCCAAACACCCACGCGCGCCGGCTGGCGGTCATGGCACGGGCTACGCCCGTAAATTGCAGTTTCTTCATAGGTTCATAGACCAAGAAAAGGAAATTCCGGCTCCGGCCGGCGTCCACTCAACAGATCAGCCAGGGCCCGGCCCGAACCCACCCCCATCGTCCATCCCAGCGTGCCGTGCCCGGTATTCAAATACAGGTTGGCGATGCGAGTACGGCCGATGAGTGGCACATTCGATGGAGTCGACGGACGAAGACCCGACCAATAACTGACGCCCTGGAAATCAAGCGCGTCAGGGAAAAGCTCACGCGCCAAGTTGGTCAGCGCCACGCACCGGTTAGAGTTGAGCTCGCGGGAGTACCCCGAAAGCTCAGCCGTTCCAGCCATGCGCAGCCGATTGCCCAGGCGCGAAAAAACGACTTTGTGGCTGCTGTCAGTAAGACTGGCCGTCGGAGCAGCCGCCGGGTTCAGTATAGGACAAGTCGCCGAATACCCTTTGGCAGGATACACATTGCAAGGAACCCCTAAAGGCCGTACCAATTGGGGGCTGTAACTGCCCATGGCCACGACGTAGGCATCGGCCTGCACACGGCCATAGCGGCCGTCAGGCTGGATGATTTCCACACCCAGCACCTGCCCACCTTCGCTCAGCAAACGCGTAACCCGTGTGCTGTAGAGGAACTCCACACCGGCGGCTTCGCATCGCTGCGCCAGCCCCACGGCGAACAGGTGCACGTCGCCACTTTCGTCTTCAGGTGTGTAATCCCCCCCTACGATATTGGCCCGTTGAGGGGCCAGCGCCGGCTCAATGGCGATGACCTCATCGGCATTGACCACGCGGCGCTCGACGCCAAAGTCACGCATAAGGCCCGCGGCGCGTTGGGAGGTTTCGAATTCGTGGGGATCGCGATAAAAATTCAGGATGCCGCGCTCGAGGTGGTCATACTGAATGCCAAGCTCGGCGCGCATGCCTTGCAGCGTCGATCGGCTGTACTCGGCCATCCGGACCATGGCCCGGATATTGGGTGCCAGGCGCGAAGGCAGGCACTCCCGCAGAAAGGCCAGCCCCCACATCCACTGCCGCCAATCCAATTGCGGGCGGAACAACAGCGGAGCATTGTCCTGGAACATCCACCTGAGCAGCTTCAAGGGTGCCTGCGGATTGGCCCAAGGCTCGGCGTAGGAAACCGATATCTGCGAACCGTTGGCCAGGCTGGTTTCCTGGGCCGGCCCGGTGGAGCGGTCAATGACCACGACGTCATGGCCTGCCTGCCTGAGCCACCAGGCGCTTGAGATTCCTATGATGCCGCTGCCCAAAACCGCTACTTTCATGCGCCAATCACTCCGTGTGTCCCGGCCAAACGCCAACATCGTGCTCGCGGCCAGGTTCCCGCTTAAACACTGGTCGGGCAGTTTACTCTTGCCGCCGCGACGCGCCTATATTTCGAAAAAAAGGGTTGCATCCCGGTCGCGTGCGACCCGGATAGCCCCCCCTGTTTCCCGTACCTATATTAACGCTCAGCCCTTAGCCAGGTCGGCCTCCGAGGTAAAGGCATCGGCATAGAACTCTTCGGCAGGCAAACCGCACTGCAAGCTGAACTCGCGCCGGGCAGCATCGACCATGGGCGGGGCGCCGCAGGCGTAGACCTGATAGCCCGACATATCGGGGATATCCTGCATCACAGCCTCGTGAACGAAACCCTCCCGACCCGCCCAGGCATCCTCTTGCAACGCGTTGGAGATGACCGGGACAAAGCGGAAATCGGGCAGGCTAGCCGCCCATGCCTGGGCCAACTCACACATATAGAGATCACGTGGACGCCGCCCGCCCCAATATAAGGTCACCGGCCTGCGTATGTCGTTATGCGCCATGTGCTCGACCATGGCCTTGACCGGCGCAAAGCCCGTGCCGCTGGCCAGCAACACGATGGGCTTGCCGGAGTCCTCACGCAAGAAGAAAGAGCCGAAAGGCCCCTCCATGCGCAGAATCTCGCGCTCCTTCATCTGCGTGGCGGCAGCGCCAAAAACATGATCGGTAAACACGCCTCCAGGCATGTGGCGGATGTGCAGCTCAAGCGGGCTGCCCTTGTGGGGGGCTGTGGCCATCGAGTAACTGCGCCGTCTGCCATCCTTGAGGATGAGTTCGATGTACTGTCCCGCGTAATAACGAAACTGCTCGGAAGCCGGCAGTTGCAGCTTGATTTCCATCACATCCGGCGCCAGCAGCGTGAGACTCTGGACGCGGGTGGGTATTTTTCGGATCTGAATGTCACTGGCCAGGCGCACCTCGGCGGACTCGATCACCAGGTCAGTTTGCGGCCGGGCCTGACAGAACAGCGTGTACCCTTCGGCCAATTGCTCGGGCGACAAAACTTGCGCTGGCGTATTGCCCGCATCGAACTCGCCTGTCACCACCTTGCCCTTGCAGGTCGAACAAGCGCCGGTGCGGCAGCTATAGGGCAGCACGATGCCGGCGGCCAGTGCCGCATCGAGCACCGTCTGGCCCGGCTCGACCGGAAACTGATGCTGGCTGGGTTCAATGGTGACCTGGAAGCTCATAGAGAATACGAATCGGTGGAGAAATGAAACAGGCGCCCTTTCGGGCGCCCGCGATATCAGTCAGGAAACTTGCGGATTTCTTTGACGCGGTTGCCGTCGCCGACCAGCACGACCGTCGGCTTGTGACGAGCCGAATCCTCTTCGGACATCGGACCATAGGTGCAGATGATCATCAGGTCGCCGACCTGGGCACGGCGGGCTGCCGCACCATTGAGGGAAATAGCGCCGCTGCCACGGGCAGCTTTGATGATGTAGGTATCGAAGCGCTCGCCATTAGTGACGTTATAGAGTTCGATGCGTTCGAACTCACGCATGCCGGCAGCATCGAGAAGATCTTCATCGATGCCACAAGATCCCTCGTAATGGAGGTCGGCTTCGGTGACCGTGACGCGGTGCAGCTTTGCACGCAGCATGATGCGTTGCATAAAAAATGTTCCTGGGTATGCGGGCCGGACCGCGAGTGTTGCCATGTCGTCCAAAGGGACAACCGCGGCCGTGGGGAGTTCCGGCTGGTTCCCTACCGGGGGGTATTTTATAATCTTTGCGCTTGGGGACGACCCTGAGCCTGAGTTACATCCGGGGACGGCCCCCTGGGCGGCCTGCCTGCCCAGTCTTCGCGAGCATCATCATGACCTGGATCATTCTGGTCTTTGCGGGCCTCTTTGAGGTCGTCTGGGCGGTCGGTCTCAAATACACGCACGGTTTCACGCGCCTGGTGCCGTCGCTCATCACCGTGGGCGGCATGCTGGTGAGCTTCTGGCTTCTGTCGACGGCCATGAAAAGCCTGCCGCTTGGCACCGCGTACGCGGTCTGGGTTGGCATAGGCACTATCGGCGCGTTTGTTGCCGGCATCGTGTTGTTCGGGGAAGCCCTCAACGGACTGCGTGTCATTAGCGTGCTGCTCATTGTCGCGGGCCTGATCGGCCTGAAGCTGGCCAGCGGCTGAGCGCTCAGAAGTTCAACTCGATTTCAGCGCTGTCGCCCACTCGCAAGGTCGTCTCGGCCCGGACATCCACGATGCCGTTTTGCCCAAATACCACGCCGATGTCCAGATTGCGATAGGCGGCCAAGGTCTGGCCCGGCTCCGGGTTGGCCACGGCGGTGGCCTGATCGACATCCGGAATGCTGCAGCGCGTGCATGGTTTGACCAGCGCCACCCGCAGGTGGCCAAAATCGATCGTGACAGTCAGGTCTTCGTCGAAAGCCGCCCAGTCGTCCCCCTCGAGCACGATATTCGGCCGGAAACGGTCCATGGGCACCGGAGCGTGCCCCTTGGCAGCCAAACGCTGATTCAAGTCGTCCAGCGATGCCTGGTTGGTCACCAGCAGCGGGAAACCATCGGCGAAGCCAAAAAAATGGTCTCCCTCGAATACGTCCGCCGCCTGCGGATGACGCTCGCGCCAACCCTTGACCCACTCATCGCGGGCTGGTCGGCAGGCTTGCTGATCGACCCTCATGAGGCGGCAAGGCTCCCCCAAAAAGCGGCTCATCCAACCTGCCAGCGCCGCACTTTCGGCCCGCGCGGGTATGCTGTCGCGCCAGACCGTTACCAGTTCGACCTCCGAGGCCAACTGGCTGCCATCAAGAGCCACCTCGATGTCGTCCATGCCGGGTGCGCTCAAGTACAAGGCGGAGCCAGTCAATGCCGTGTGTATCAACGTCATCCGGGGCCATTGCCGCTGCGTCATGAATTGACCCGCTGCGGTCACGATCAGCCAGCGACGATCATGGGCCAGGCCGGCGCGCCCGATCTGGCTTTGCGCCAGATCGATGCCATGACATGACTTGATGGGATAGATATGCAGGCTGCGGACGGTAAGCGACATGATGGCTGGCGGACAGTCGAATGGACCGCGCAAGCATAGCAGAGGGCCATGGAGCCAGAACACGCCGATACGTGGTGCCACGCCCCCGGAAATGGTCGCAGTTGGCCCGTAGAAAAAAATCCCCGACGCCAAGCGCCGGGGTCAAATGCGACCGCGAGCCCTCACACCCGCGGTGCCTAGCTCAACGCTCGACCAGTTTGAGCGCGTCCAGCGGCGTGACGGCCTTGAAGGCCTTACGCGTGGCGATATGCTCCGGTCGCGGGTCGAGCCCGTACCGGGGGGCCGTGAGCGTGTTTTCCATGCTGTTGTAGACCATGAACACATTCGAACGTGGCCACGGCGAGATATTGCTGTTGGAGCCATGCATCGTGTTGCAGTCGAAAAACACCACCGAGCCGGCGGGCGCCATCATGGTCTGCACGCCGCCCTGCTCGGCCAGCAATTGCAGGCTGACCGGATCTGGCACGCCATACTCCTGCTTCTTGAGCGAGTGTTTATAGTGCTCGCGCGGCGTCTGGCCAACGCATGAAATGAATTGGCGGTGCGAGCCTGGCACCAACATCAGCGGCCCATTGGTCTCGTTGTTATCCGACAGCAGCACCGAGCAACTCAACGCGCGCATGGCGGGCATGCCATCCTCGACATGCCAAATCTCGAAATCGGAGTGCCAGTAAAACTCCTTACCCTTGAAGCCGGGCTTCATGTTGGCGCGCGACTGGTGGATATAGACTTCCGATCCCAGAATCTGGCGGGCCACATTGGCCACGCGCGGGTCGCGCGACAGACGAGCCAGAATGGGACTGAGCACGTGCACCATGAACACTGAGCGCACGGCATTGCTGCCGGGCTCGGTGATGGCCTCTTCGCGACGCACAATGGCCGGATCGCGAGTCATGCGCTCGACTTCGGCCAATAAGGCAGCGACTTCCTCAGATGAGAAAAGGTTCTCGAGCAGCAGAAAACCATTGTTCTCGTACGACTGAACCTGCTCCGAGCTCAACGCATCGGCATACGAGCCGTCTCCGTAGACCACCGGATCCTGGCGCGCAATGATGGCTGCGGCACGGTCGGTCCGCGACGCGTATGGGTCCTGCGCAGTTGAAATCATCATCAGCCTCCTATATATAGTCAGGCCGCCTCGGCTTGCGGCAACGCGTAAACGCCATCGGCGTCATGCACTTCCTGGCCGGTCAACGGCGGGTTGAACACGCAGATCACTCGCAACGGCTCCTTGCCGCCGCACAGCCAATGCTCGTCGTGCTCGTTCAGGGCATAGACCACGCCGGGCCCAAGGTCATAACGTTTGCCGTCAGCGATGGTCTCGATCGAACCATCCCCTTCGATGCACCACACCGCTTCAAGATGGTTCTTGTAGTGGATGTGCGTACGAGTGCCCGGAAAGATCGTGGTCTCGTGAAACGAGAAGCCCATATTGTCTTTCTTGAGCAGCACTCGGCGGCTCATCCAGGTATCGGTGCGTACTTCATCGGGGGTTCCGATCACGTCTTTTACGTTACGAACGATCATTAGCGTTTACCTCCAAATTTGAGAACACGGGCCGAGGACTGTTTCTGCCCCAGGGCTTCGGCGACACTGGCTTCGATGACGTCCAGGCCGCGGGCGAGGAGGTCGTCCTCGATGGTTAGCGCCGGCAACACCTTGAGTACCTCGTCGTGCGCACCCGAGGTTTCGATGACCACGCCGCGCTCAAATGCCTTACGCGCGATTTCGTTGGCCAACTCCGGCGTGGTGGTGGCCACCAACCCCTGAATCAGACCCCGGCCGCGCACCGCCAAACCGGCGTTGGGATAGCTGTGAGCCAGATTCTCCAGCCAGTCGCGAACGACGCGCTCCTTGCGCTGAACCTCGGTGGAGAAGGCGTCACTGGCCCAGTAGCTGTCCAGCGCCTGCGCCGCCGTGACGAACGCCAGGTCGTTGCCTCGGAAGGTGCCGCTATGCGCCCCCGGCTTCCAGATGTCGAGCTCAGGCTTCATGAGTACCAGTGACATGGGCAAGCCGAACCCGGACAAAGACTTCGACAGTGTGATGATGTCGGGACGAATGCCCGCCGACTCAAAACTGAAGAAGCTGCCTGTGCGCCCGCAACCGACTTGAATGTCATCGACTATGAGCAGCATGTCGTGACGGCGGCAGAGTTTTTCCAGCTCTTTGAGCCAGCGCAGGGTGGCCACGTTGACACCGCCCTCTCCCTGCACCGTCTCGACAATCACACCGGCCGGCTTGTCCAGGCCGCTGCTGGGATCGTCCAGCATCCGCTCCAGATAGGCGATGGTGTCGACGTCGGGTCCGAAGTAACCGTCATAAGGCATGAAGGTCGTATTGCCCAACGCGTAACCCGCCGCGTCGCGAAACTTCATGTTGGCCGTGACGGACAGCGAGCCGCCGCTGACACCGTGAAAGCCATGGGTAAAGGAAATGATGTTCGAGCGTCCCTTGACCTGGCGCGCGATCTTCAACGCCGCCTCGACGGCGTTAGTGCCGGTCGGACCAGTGAATTGCAGCGTGTACTTCCAGTTGCGGGGTTTGAGCAGCACTCGCTCGAAAGTCTCCAGGAAGCGCTTTTTGGCGCTGGTGGCCATATCCAGCCCATGCACCACGCCGTCGGCAGCGAGGTAGTCGAGCAATTTTTCCTTGAAGACGGGATTGTTGTGGCCGTAGTTCAGCGTACCCGCGCCACTGAAGAAGTCGATGTACTCGCGGCCTTCTTCATCTATCAGCACCGACCCGCGGGCCTGGCTGAATATCACCGGAAAGGACCGAATGTAGCCACGCACTTCAGACTCCATCCGATCAAAAATCTTCAAATCCATGTGATCCTCCCTATCTGTAGTTGAGAGACGACAAATCCCGCGCCGCTCCCTTACGGGACCAGCGGGATCGACATCCTGAGGGTGTTGCAGGACCGTGCGGCCCCTGCCCGGCTAAGGGCTAGTTGGACACTGGTGCAAACGGGCCAATCTTCAACAACATCTCGTCATCATGGTCCGCGCCGCCGAACGTCTGCCGGTCGAAATACGGCTGTTCGGCGATGTGGGCGCCCAATTCGGCGGCCAGGCCGGCGAACGTACGGCGCGAGGCGTGGTTATCCGGCCCCACTGTGGTTTCGAGATGGCGAACCTGGCTGAGCGCATCGCGACGCAGCAATGCATTCAGCATCGCGCGGGCCAGTTTCTGGCCTCGCGCTCTTTCGTGAACCGCGACCTGCCAGACGAACAGAACGTCCTGCCGGGTCGGCGGCTGATAAGCAGAAATAAACCCATCAATGCTCCCGCCGGCGCTTTCTGCGAGTACGCAGGTCGCGCCGTGATGCTCACACAGGAGCAGATAGGCATAGAGAGAATTGAGATCCAGCGGCGGGCAGTCGGCAACCAACCGGTGGATGGCAGCGCCATCATTCAGGCGGGGGGCCCGCAGCAGATGGCTCTCGGTTTGACGGGCCGCGCCGGGCGCGGCCGATTGAGGTGAAGAGGTAGTGCGTGTCTCTGTGTCTATAGTTCTCATACAACCAACCCCGATTCCGGCGGCGCTCCCCCCGTCGGAACCTCGAGAATGGGTGAGGCAGGATCACCATGGGCTTCGGCCACATGTCCCTCCTCTTCCATCAGGGCCACGATGCGTTCGAGTGAAAGCGTGATCGTGGCCTGCTCCAGTTCGGGCAGCGCGTTAAGGGCATCCGCCAGATGCTTCTGCAACGGCGAAGGCGCCTGGGACGCCAGCTCTCGGCCGGCGTCGGTGGCAGTGACAAACACAATACGGCGATCCTCACGACCGCGCTCCCGGCGAATGGAGCCCTTGTCTTCCAGGCGATCCAGAATGCCAACCACCGTGCTGGGGCTGACGTGGATCTCGCGGCTGATGGCCGTGGCCGTCAAGGGGCCATTGGCAATCACCGTGCGCAGGCACATGAGCTGGGGCGCGGTGATATGGCTGACCGCGGCCAACTGGCGCGAATGCAATGCGATCGAGCGGGTAATCCGGCGCAAGGCGCGCAGGATGCGCAAGTCGTACTGCTGCGAGGGATCCGTCGTGTTGACGCTGTTCATATTCATGATTCGAAAATTAATTTCTATACTAATGATATGGGTCGATGTTATTCAAGTCAAACCAAAATTCCGTGCACGATGTAATTAAATGGACACCGATGCCATGAAGATCGCAAAAAATACCGTTATCTCAGTAGCTTGGGCATTTCAGAAAAATAATTAGGGACGTGTTTATTGGCGATTTCCCCTAGTCAGATAAAACGTATGTTTTTTCTATGGCGGGGTTTTATCATTTGTTTTCTGTTTCGTGAGGAACCACGCTTGCCCGCCGAACTGCCCATGACGCCGCGCGCCCGCCTCGATCATCTACCGCCGGAGTTGCAACGAGCCGCACGTTGGGTTTTCCTGGGCACGAGGTCCGCTTTTGGCATCGCCTACCAGATGCGCTATGCCTTTCAGATGCTGCGCAGCAACGGTCTGCTGCTCGACGGACTGGGCGGCATGACAGCCGAGGAGGCAGACCTCTTGCAGGAAGGCGACGCACTTGTGGTCATCTCCCAAGCGCCCTACCCCACGGCCTGCGTTCGCCTGGCCCGCCAGGCATCCTCCGAGGTGTGACGGTGGTGGCACTGACCGACAGCCCGCTATCGCCGGTGGCCACCGGTGCCCTTCACACCTTGTGCTTCACGGCGGCGAAACAGGCCGACAACGCGGCGACGCACTCAGGACAGGGGTCTTTCTTTCACACTACGGCAGGGCTGCTGGGCCTGGCCGAGCATGTCATCGCGCGCGTTGCCACGCTGGGCGGGCCTCAGGCACTTCAACGTTTGAGCGACGTCGAGGCCCGGCTGGCCGAAGAGCACGTGTATTGGGCGCCGACCAGACGCACGGCGGCAGGCTGAGCATGTCAGTTCATAAACGTTCCTGGGGCATCCCATCATGAGCAACACCCATATACTGCACCGGTCCTTGCGCCAGACGCCTTCCGTGGCGATACGGGGGTCGGGCGTCTGGATCCACGACAACGCAGGCCGCTCCTATCTCGACGGCTCGGGCGGCGCGGCGGTTTCCTGCCTGGGCCACAACCACCCTGATGTGCAGGCCGCCATGCATGCGCAGATCGACGCCATCTCGTATGCCCATACGAGTTTTTTCACGACGGACGTCGCAGAAAGACTGGCCGACCGACTGGTGGCCGATGCGCCCGCGGGCACCAGCCATGCCTATTTCGTCTCCGGCGGCTCCGAAGCCATCGAGGCAGCGTTAAAAATGGCCCGACAGTATTTTGTGGAGATCGGCCAGCCCGAGCGGCGTCACATCGTCGCACGCCGCCAGAGTTATCACGGCAATACGCTAAGCGCTTTGGCCGTGGGCGGCAATGCGTGGCGCAGAGCCCAGTTTGCACCGCTGTTGATCGAGGTCAGCCACGTCTCGCCTTGCTATGCCTATCGGGACCAACTGCCGGGAGAAACTGACGACCATTACACCGATCGCTTGGCCGCCGAATTGGAGGAGGCTTTCCAGGCACTGGGACCTGCATCCGTCATGGCCTTCGTGGCCGAACCGGTGGTCGGTGCCACGGCAGGCGCCGTACCTCCCGTTCCAGGCTACTTCCGCAAGGTGCGCGAGGTATGCAACCGTCACGGCGTGTTGCTCATCGCTGACGAGGTCATGTGCGGCATGGGCCGCACCGGCAGCCTGTATGCCGTTGAACAAGAGTCAATCACGCCCGACCTGATCACCATTGCCAAAGGACTCGGAGGGGGCTTCCAACCGATAGGCGCGGTCATGGTGCAGCATCACATTGTCGAGGCGATGCGCACTGGAAGCGGGTTCTTCCAGCACGGCCACACTTATCTGGGCCATGCCGTGGCTTGCGCAGCGGCGCTCGCCGTGCAGGACGTCATCCGCCGCGATCAATTGCTGGCTCGCGTGCGCCTGCAGGGCGAAGGCCTGATGCAACGCCTGCACGCCGCTTTGGGCGAGCATCCTCATGTGGGCGACATCCGGGGACGGGGCCTCTTCGTCGGCGTAGAACTGGTCGCCGAGCGCGACGACAAAACCGCATTCGATCCAGCGCTGAATCTGCACGCGCGCGTCAAGCGCGAAGCCATGGCCCGCGGGCTGATGGTCTACCCCATGGGGGGTACCATCGACGGCCGGCAGGGAGACCACATTCTCATCGCCCCGCCGTTCATCATCAGCGACGATGAGCTCGATCAGCTCACTGAGCGGTTGCATGGCGCCATCGATGCGGCCATCGCCGGATGACACTCGGCCGACAAAGCGCCTGGAGACAATCCCGGGACCTGCCAGCCGGCTAAGAGGCCCGCAGCCAAGCGGGCCAGCGCCGAGGGTAACCGCCCGTAGCATCCACTCCGCCGGTCCGTAAACATGCCGATGCAGCCACCAGGCGGACAACGGCAGTTGCACGGCAAATACCGCCAGCGCTTGGGCCACCACCACACCCGGCGAGACATGTCCGATCAACGCCAGCCCCCACGCCGAGTACAGCCAGGCCCCCACCAACGACTGCAGCAGATAGTTGGACAGCGCCATACGGCCTGCCGGAGCGAATGTTTCTTGAAGGGCCGGCCATTTACGGCATGCCAGTAGAAAGAGCGCGCCATACCCCAGCGCAAGCAAGGGCGCAGTGAAAAGTCCAAGACCCAGCCCCGCCAGGCTCCAGGCCGGCGCCCAGGGCGGCTGAGTGCCCAGCGCGTAAAGCGCGGCACCTGCCAAGCCCAGAGGCAATCCCAGCCAAACCAGCCCCCGCAGCAAAGCGGCAGGCGCATGGGTCAGGGCCTGGCGTTTGCACAGAGCCATACCTGCCAGAAACATCGCCAGTACATTCGGGCCCTGGACATAAAAAATCGTCCGCCAAACGTCCCCCGTCAGGTCGCGCCAATGCTGGGCGATGAGTTGTTGCACGCCGCTGCGATAAGCCGCCGCAGCGGCCTCGATGCCGGCGATTTGCGCCAGAAGCGCATCGCGCGGCCATGGCTGATCGAGCGCCAGCAGGCCGACAGCCAGCCACAACGCAGAACCCGTGGCGACGAGCCCCAGCGCCACCCTCCATGCACGCCGCGCCGGCCAATCGCGACAACTCAGCAATACGAGGCCAAACACGCCATAAGCCAGCAGAATGTCACCCTGGTAGAGCAGGACTGCGTGCAACAGCCCTACGACCATGAGCGCAAGGCAACGGCGCCGCAGGCGCACGACCGGATCCGCACCCTCGATGCGTGCGCGGTCGATCTGCAGCACAAAGCTGTAACCAAACAGGAATGAAAAAAGCAGATAGAACTTGGTTTCGAAAAACAGGGCGACCAGCCCCTGGACCAGCCAGTCCACGGGACGGTCAAATCCGGGAGCCATCAGGCCTGACCCCAGATATGGCAAGGCAAAAACTTGGTAATTCACCACCACAATGCCCAGCAGCGCGAATCCGCGCAGGGCATCGAGCGACGGCAGGCGAGAAGACGTCATGAGAGCAAAAGATGGCGGGGGCGGCGCGCCCCCGCCGGTTTACAACACAGGCGAGAGCAATGGCTGTTTGGGGCGCACGTCCAGCGCGCGTCCCTTGCGGGCACGCTTGCCCAGATAAGGAGCAAGCGTGGCGCCCACCAGAATGTCTTCGGTGGCCTTGTTGCGATAAATGCCGGCTGCCCGCAGGCCACCCGCGCCGATCGGCACGGCCTGATCCAAGGGATCGTTAGCCTCCAGTCCCATCAAAATGGTGCCCCGTCCGCCTCCGGACAAGCTCTTTAGCTCATCCAGACCAAACACCAGCAACTTGCCCTTGGAAGAAAGCAAAGCCAACTGACGAGCGCCCTCGAACAGCGGCACCGGCCGCAACAGCGCATCGCCCTTGTCCAGCGTCACGAACTGTTTGCCACCGCGCTGACGGCTGCTCATATCCGACAGCTTCGTGGCAAAGCCATAGCCGCTGCGCGTGGCCAGCAACCAGCGGCTATCCGTGGCGGCGGCGATGGTATGCATGATGCGCGTGCCGGCCTCGAGGTCGATCATGGTCGTCACGGGCTGGCCATCGCCACGCGCCGAGGGCAAGGCCGAAACGGCGACCGAGTAAACCCGTCCATTGTCGCCAACGGCAATCAGCGTATCGGTGGTGCGGCATTCAAAAGCGCCGTACAGATCATCGCCCTGTTTGAAACTGAATTGGCCGGCATCGTGCCCATGCCCCTGCCGGGCCCGCAGCCAGCCATTGCACGAGACGATGACCGTCACCGGCTCGTCGACCACCTTGGTTTCCAGCACGGCACGTTCGGCGCTTTCGATGAGCGTGCGGCGTTCGTCCCCGAACTGCTTGGCATCGCTTTCGATTTCCTTGATGAGCGTACGCTTGAGCGAGCTGGGATTCTCCAGCAAGTCCTGCAGACGGACTTGCTCTTCGCGCTTGTCGGCAAGCTCCTGCTCGATTTTGAAGCCTTCCAGCCGCGCCAATTGGCGCAGGCGCATCTCCAGGATGTCCTCCGCCTGACGCTCGGTCAGGTTGAAACGCGTCATGAGTGCCTGACGCGGCTCATCGGACTCGCGTATGGTCTGAATGACCTCGTCGACATTGAGGTAGACCACCATGCGGCCTTCCAGCACATGGATACGGTCCAGCACTTTATCGAGCCGGTAGCGCGTGCGGCGCAAAACGGTATCTGTGCGGAAAGCCACCCACTCTTCGAGGATGTCGCGCAGCCCTTTCTGGCGCGGCCGGCTGTCGGTGCCGATGCACACGAGATTGATCGGCACGTTGCTTTCCATGCTGGTCTGAGCCAGCAGGGTGTTGACGAACTCGTCGCGATCCACCCTCGATGTCTTGGGCTCGAACACCAAACGCACCGCCGCGTCCTTGCCCGACTCGTCCCGCACGGCATCCAGCAGCGCCAACATCATGGCCTTGCTCTGTTGCTGCTCCGGCGTCAGGGCTTTCTTGCCCGTCTTGACCTTGGGATTGGTCAATTCTTCGATTTCTTCGAGCACTTTCTGGCAGGAGGTGCCGGGCGGCAACTCATGCACGACCAGTTGCCACTGGCCGCGAGCCATTTCTTCGAACTGCCATCGAGCCCGAGCCTTGAGTGAGCCACGCCCATTGGCATAAATCTGAGCGATGTCGGTCGCCGGCGTGATGATCTGCCCGCCACCTGCGAAGTCCGGCCCCGGGATGATCTGCAGAATCTCCGCATCGGGCAGCTTGGGATTACGGATCAAGGCCACGCATGCCTGCGCCACCTCGCGCAAATTGTGCGAGGGAATCTCAGTCGCCATGCCCACCGCAATGCCCGAAGCCCCGTTGAGCAACATGACAGGCAGACGAGCGGGCAACATCTGCGGCTCTTGCTGGCTGCCGTCGTAGTTGGGAACGAAGTCGACCGTACCCTCATCGAGCTCGTCGAGCAGCAGCCGGGCGATCGGGGTCAGCCGCGCTTCGGTATAGCGCATGGCCGCCGCGTTGTCGCCGTCGCGCGACCCGAAGTTGCCCTGCCCGTCGATCAAGGGATATCGCAAGGAGAAGTCCTGGGCCATGCGCACCATAGCGTCATAGGCGGCTTGATCGCCATGCGGATGGTACTTGCCCAACACATCGCCGACCACCCGGGCGGACTTCACGGGCTTGGAGCCACTTTGCAGGCCCATGGCCTGCATGGCGTACAGAATCCGGCGCTGCACAGGCTTCTGACCGTCGCCGACATCGGGCAGCGCACGACCGCGCACCACCGAGACGGCATAGTCGAGATAGGCCTGCTCGGCATACAGGCCCAGCGTGATGGCGGCATCATCGCCGCCGGACGGAGCATCGAACAGCCCCGCTTGATTGCTGTCAGTCATGGTGTGTGTCGTATCAATAACTCAAGACGGCGCGTGGCACATGGGCGCGCAGCACGTCGCGCACGGCTCGCAAGTCTTGCTCGCTCTGACCGCGCTTGGGGACGATGACGCCCTGCGTGGGAGCAATGAAAAGAAAAAGGTAGTCGGAGGTTTCCTCGACCTCGCGCACCAGATCCCACGGCAGGCTGCCGCTGGCTCGCTCACCGGCGTCGGTCACGCCCTCCGGCCTGAAATCCAGGCGATGCTCGCCCAGAAAAGGATTTTCCGGGTCGCGTTTGAACGCGCGGCGCACGTTCTTTCGCGCCAGCGCCGGAATGAGCCGTTCGAAAACAAGGCTGAGCAAAACGAGCGCCACCGCGGCCACGACGGCAGCCTGGAAAAAGGCGGGCATGGCCGCCCCCCAATCCATATGACCTTCGGCATCACGGGTGCGCGAAACCATCAGCAGCAACAAGCCGACGATCATCAGCCCGGCGAACCGCAAATGGCTGCGCAGCCGTTTGCGTTTGAGCTCCCGGCGCGTGTGGGCGTGGGTAATGAAAGCCTCGTAGTCTTCGACCTTCAGGTCCACGGACAGGCCAGCCTTGTCGACCTCACTCATCAGATGTCCAGCTCCGCCAGATTGCCTTTCTCTTCGATCCAGGTGCGCCGTTGTGCCGACTCGCCTTTGCCCATAAGCATGTCAAACATGCGTGTCGTATCCGATGGCGACAGATTCCCATAGCCCACCGGCAGCAGCCGTCGGGTGTCCGGATTCATCGTGGTTTCCCAGAGTTGCGCGGGGTTCATTTCGCCCAGGCCCTTGAAGCGGCTCACGCTCCAGGCCGCCTCGCGCACGCCCTCTTTGCGCAACTTGTCCTGCGCCGCCTCGAGCTCGCCGTCGTCCAGACAATAGATCTTGCGCGCCGGCCGCTTGCCCTGCGCGGGAACATCCAGACGAAAGAGCGGCGGCCTGGCCACGTAGACGTGCCCGGCTTCGACCAGGCGTGGGAAGTGTTTGAAGAACAGCGTCAGCAGCAACACCTGAATGTGCGAACCGTCGACGTCGGCATCAGACAGAATACAGATGCGGCCATAGCGCAGACCGGACAGATCCGGATGGTCATTCGGGCCGTGCGGGTCCACGCCGATCGCCACGGAAATATCGTGGATTTCATTGTTGGCGAACAGGCGGTCGCGATCGACCTCCCAGGAATTGAGCACCTTGCCGCGCAGGGGCAAAATGGCCTGGAATTCTTTGTCGCGCCCCATCTTGGCCGAGCCGCCTGCGGAGTCGCCCTCGACGAGAAACACTTCGGTGCGGCTGGCGTCACTGGCCTCGCAGTCTGTCAGCTTGCCCGGCAGCACGGCCACGCCCGAACTCTTGCGTTTTTCCACCTTCTGAGCCGAGCGTACGCGCGCCTGCGCCTGGCGAATGGCCAGCTCCGCCAATTTCTTGCCGTACTCGACGTTACTGTGCAGCCAGAGGTCCAGCGCGCCCTTGGCGAAACCGCCCACAAGACGCACCGCGTCACGGCTGTTCAGGCGTTCCTTGATCTGGCCTTGGAATTGCGGATCCAGGACCTTGGCCGAGAGCACGAAGCTGGCACGTGCAAAAACATCCTCGGGCAGAAGCTTCACACCCTTGGGAAGCAGGCTGTGCAGCTCGGCAAAACTCTTGACCGCACCAAACAGGCCCTCGCGCAGGCCGGACTCGTGCGTGCCGCCTGCGGGGGTCGGAATCAGGTTGACATAGGACTCGCGCACGACATTGCCGTCCTCTGACCAGGCCACGACCCATTGGGCCCCCTCGCCTTCGGCAAAGCTCTCATGGTCGGAACCGGCGTACTGCTCGCCCTCGAAAAACGGCACCATGAGCTCGGCCCCAGCCAAGGCTTCGGACAGGTAGCCCCGCAGCCCATCCTGGTAGTGCCAGGTTTTGCTGTCGCCGCTTTTTTCGTTGACGAGCACCACCTTCACGCCAGACAGCAGCACAGCCTTGCTACGCAGCAGATGGGTGAGCTCTCCCATGGGAATATTGGGGCTGTCGAAATACTTTGGGTCGGGCCATACCCGTACGCGGGTGCCAGACTTTTTGCGGCCACCTTCGGGATAAGGGGCGATGGCTTCGACGACATCACCGCCGGCAAACACCAGACGATGCACACCGCCCTCGCGCCAGACCACGACCTCCAGGCGTTTTGCCAAGGCATTGGTCACGGACACGCCTACGCCGTGCAGGCCGCCGGAAAAGGCATAGGCGCCGCCGCCCTGCTTGTCGAACTTGCCGCCTGCGTGCAGGCGTGTGAAAACCAGCTCCACGACGGGCGCATTTTCTTCGGGATGCATACCGACCGGGATGCCCCGGCCGTCATCCTCGACGGAAATGCTGCCGTCGGCGTGCAGCGTGACCTGAATTTGCTTGCCGTGGCCGGCCAATGCTTCGTCGGCCGCGTTGTCGATGACCTCCTGCACGATATGCAGGGGGTTCTCGGTACGGGTGTACATGCCCGGGCGCTGGCGCACAGGCTCCAACCCCTTCAGAACGCGGATCGACGCTTCGGTGTAACGTGGTGTGGCCAAGTTATCCCCAACATCTGTGGAAAAAAACCTACATTTTACGTACAAGCCCATATTTGGCGCGGCTTTTGGTGGGATGCGCACGCCCTGAGCAGGCCAGTATTCGGTAGGATGGACAAGACAGCGAGCCGCCCTGGCTGCTCGCGCCGCATCATCCTACACAAAACCGGCAAACCCTGTTGTTATTGACAGTGGTATGCTTTAATCCTTCCATCAAACAAGTAACAAAGGCCCGGCCCCCTCTTGGCCCGAGGCCTCCGTCGGATATCCCCATCATGAGCGAGCAAATCAAGAACGTCAGCGACGCCAGCTTTGAAGGCGATGTGCTGAAGTCCAGCCAACCTGTGCTGGTCGACTACTGGGCAGCCTGGTGCGGCCCTTGCAAAATGATCGCCCCCATTCTGGAAGAAGTCGCCAGCGAATATGCCGGCCGTCTGACTGTGGCCAAGCTCAACGTCGACGAAAACCAGGACACTGCCGCCAAGTACGGTATCCGCGGTATCCCGACCCTCATGCTCTTTAAGGACGGCCAGGCTGCCGCGACCAAGGTCGGCGCCCTGTCCAAGTCCCAGCTAACCGCATTTCTGGACAGCGCGTTGTAAACTACGCGCAGCGGACGGCGCGCCGCCCACGGTGGTGCGCCAAGAGTACCGCGCGAGCCCGTCCGTGGCTCGCCGCCAGATCCCATCTCATATATCTCCCCCACATTCACCGCGATGCACCTCAATGAACTGAAGGCGCTGCACGTGTCGCAGCTGCTGGAAATGGCCGCTGGCCTGGAAATCGAGAACGCCAACCGTCTGCGCAAGCAGGAGTTGATGTTCGCCATCATGAAGCGACGCGCCAAGCAAGGCGAACAGATCTTCGGCGACGGCGTGCTGGAAGTCCTGCCTGACGGGTTCGGCTTCCTGCGCTCGCCCGAGACGTCGTATCTGGCCAGCACCGACGATATCTACATCTCGCCGTCGCAGATCCGCCGCTTCAACCTGCACACAGGTGACTCGATCGAAGGCGAAGTGCGTACGCCCAAGGATGGCGAGCGCTATTTCGCGTTGGTCAAGGTCGACAAGGTCAACAGCGTCACGCCCGAGACCATCAAGCACCGCATCATGTTCGAGAATCTGACGCCGCTGCACCCTAACCAGGTAATGCGCCTCGAACGCGACATCAAAAGCGAAGAAAACCTCACCGGCCGGATCCTGGACATCTTTGCCCCCATCGGCAAAGGCCAGCGCGGCCTGATCGTCGCTCCACCCAAGTCGGGCAAAACGGTGATGATGCAGCACATCGCGCATGCCATCACCACCAACTACCCCGATGCCGTGCTGATCGTCCTGCTGGTCGACGAACGCCCTGAAGAAGTGACCGAAATGCAGCGCACCGTGCGCGGCGAAGTGGTCGCCTCCACGTTCGATGAGCCCGCAACGCGCCACGTCCAGGTCGCCGAAATGGTGATCGAGAAGGCCAAGCGCCTGGTCGAAATGAAGAAGGATGTGATCATCCTGCTGGACTCGATCACCCGACTGGCTCGCGCCTACAACACCGTGGTCCCTGCTTCCGGCAAAGTGCTCACAGGTGGCGTGGACGCCAATGCTCTGCAGCGGCCCAAGCGATTCTTCGGCGCGGCACGCAATCTCGAAGAAGGCGGTTCGCTCACCATCCTGGGCACCGCGCTGATCGAAACCGGCAGCCGCATGGATGAAGTCATCTATGAAGAATTCAAGGGCACTGGCAACTCCGAAGTGCACCTGGAGCGCCGCCTGGCAGAAAAACGTGTGTATCCGGCCATCAACCTGAACAAGTCAGGCACCCGCCGCGAAGAGTTGCTCATCAAGCCCGAACTGCTGCAAAAGGTCTGGGTGTTGCGCAAGTTCATCCACGACATGGACGAAATCCAATCCATGGAATTCATTGTCGACAAGATGCGGGCCACCAAGACCAACGCTGAATTCTTCGACATGATGAAGAAATAAGCGCAGCGAAAGCTACGCCCCGGAAAACACCCCACAGCCTGGACTGTCATCCAGACTGTGGGGTGTTTTTACGAGAACCCGCTCAATGGCCTGTGTCGAAATTCGGCAACCCCTGACGGCGTACAGGCGCGCTCGACGTGACGGGCTCGACCTTGGGATCTTCCCAGGAGCCGGTGACCTTGTAGTCCTGCGTCATGGCTCGCTCGAGCGGCTTTTTGAGCAGCCATTGGGTGACAAAAGCGCCAAGGCCAACCAAGGGATTGACCAACGCCGTCGCCACGGCGGCGCCGCTGGCATCCAGATTGGGCACCACGACGGCCTTCAAGTCCCAGCGCTCGCTGATGATGTTGGTGTTGCCCGACAGTGCGATATCTGCCACCGGACCCGTGACGCGATAACCCTCGGTCTTGAGCACACCGCCGTTGAGCGCCATATCCCCACGCAGGGTATCGAAGGGAAAACCGTCGCGCACCAGGCTGGAGGGGTTGAACTCCAGCTTGGCAAGCCGTTGCAGCGACTGCAGGGACAAAAGCTCCAACAGACGCGCAGTGCGCGAATTCACACTTAGAAAACGCCCCTTGTCGATGCTCACTTTGCCTTGGCCTCTGATGTTGATGAGGTTATGCGTCCAGGGCAGATTGCCCCAGGTGAAGTCTGCTTCGACACTGCCCACCCCGGCTGCCATCACCTCTTTGACGCCGATGCGGTCGAGAAATTTGCCCACGTCCTTGAAATCAACCCGCGCCTGCACGGTCAAACCACGCTCGGCGCTATCCAGCTTCCAGCTGCCCGTCGCATGGAGAGTGGCGTCCGTGTTCTGAATCTGCAGCTTCTCCAGTTGCCAAAGCCGGCCCCGGGCAGTATTGGTGCCACGCAATTGCAGACTGCCCAACGGTTTGTCATAAAGCGAGAAGTCTTGCACCTGCAGATCGATACCGGGGATATCCGACAGATCGCTGCCCGTCGAAACGCGTTCTTTGACCTTGTTGCTGTCTCCCGCAGCAGCCAGCGACAGGGATTTCAACCGAGCCACGACATGCCCGGCGATTGCCCCCGAGCCTTCGGTCCACTCCAGCCGGCCCGTGGCCTGACGCGATTCGAGATCGACACGCCATTGCGCGGGCGCGGGCCGTTGCGCGAACAACTTCAGGTCAGTCAGATCCATGCTGGAACTGCGCAGCAGCGGCGTAGCGAGATTGACCTGATTGAGCGGCGGCAGCGTGGGCTGCGCGGTTTTGCGGGCCGTGGCGCGGTGGGCCGGCTCATCAAACTCATCGATGACCGCTTCCCAGCCCGCCACATCGATCTCGGGCAACGACGCGGCCAGCGTCAGCCCCTGACGCGGCAAGGATGCCGCCCGGTTCATGCCCAGCGCTCCGCGCGCAAAATATGTCCCGGACCTGTCACGTTCGTCGCGCTCGAGCAGCACGTTGATGTTTTCGCCCAGGCTGCCTGTGAGCCAACGGCGATTGCGACTACCGGCGTCGGTCGCAGCCGTCCATTGCATCTTCAACGGCAAGGCCGCGCCGGCCTTCTTGCCAACGGGAGCTGGCATGTCTATGGCCAGCTCCATGAGGTCCGAACGCGCGGACACATCGACCGCACCACCGCGCTGGTAATTAAGCTGGCCCTGGTAAGCCGTCTTGCCTGAAAACCGCTTCATGGCGCGTGCGTTAATGACCTGTGTCAACGCGTGCCCCGCCAGCGTGCCTTCGAACCGCAGTGGCTCGCTGCCTTTTTCCATCTTGCCCCAGATACGCACGGGCCCGCCGAGGAACTGCGCCTGGATGTCCTTGACCTCGATACCCCGATCAGAAAAATCCAGCGTGCCGTATACCTGCTCGAGTACGGGGATCTCGGGCATGAAGCGGAAGTTATTGCCGGAAAAAATCACCTGCCCCTGCACGGCCGTCTCTTCAGCGTTCAATAACGGCACGTCCAGCGTCAACGGCACCCGCCAGTCGCCGGTTCCGGACGACTCGCTCAAGGCGTCGTCCAGCAGCCCGCCCAATGGCGAATTGGCCGCCAGCGCCAGGTAGGCGGCCACCGGACCCGAGCTTGCGCCATCCAGATGAAGGCGCGCGTTGTTCTCCATGTCGGGGATACGCGCACTGACCGCGCCCAGCGTCAAGAACTGCGAGGCTCCCACAGGCAGGCGCCCGCCGCCCGGCGAATCCAGCGTCAGGCTGGCCTTGTCCACCGCAAAACTGCCGCCCAATTGCTCCAGCCTGGGCCAGGCCTTGCGGCCTGCACTAGCCGGCGCATAGTCGACCGTTGCATGGCTGAAATGGCCCGCGATGCGAAATGCCCCCGCCACACCTGGCGCGGCATAAGGAAAGTCCGCCAAGTCCCCTTGAATGGTCACGGCGGCATCCCGGATTTCGCCCGCTGGCAAACCCACGGCCAACCATTGCCGCGCATCCGCATTGACCTCCAGCGGCAAGTACTTATGGATCGCGTTCATGTGCGCACGCATCATGCTGCCACGCAGATCCGCGGTGCCCGCAGCCGTTTTCCCCTCGGCCCGCCAGGTGCCATAGAGTTTGAGTTCCTCGTCCTCATTGGCTACCCGCAACTGGCTCAGCTCCATACGCCAGGGCTGATCCTTTGGGCGCACGAAAGTCGTGTCCAGGTCCAGTTCGCTGGCCTGGATGTCGGGAAACTCGAACCACTCGGGCAGATAAGCGCTAGCCTGCTCGGCATGCGCCTTCAGATGCATCCCTGCTCCGTTATGGCTGCGGGCCAGCGGCAGATCGTCGAATTCCAGCACATCACCCGGCATGCCCTGCAAGCGCCAACGCAAGCGGTTCGCGGCCAGAGCGGCGGACGCTTTGGCCGGGCCGCCGATCTGCCAGGATAGCCCTCGGGTCACGGCATCCATCGTGAAGTCGGCCAGCTTTCCATGATCGATCTGCAGCCAAGCGCGCGTGGACATGCGGCCCTGCACGTCGGGGACGTCGATCCAGGGACGCCAGGCCAGGGGCTCGGCGTCGCGTAGCTCGGCGTAAATCTGTCCGCTCCAGCTCGACAAGGCATTAGGGTCAGACGCAAACAGGCCGCGATTGAACTCGCCACGCAGGGTGACACCGGAGGCGAGCTCACCGGAAGCCCGAGCTCGCAAGGAAAACCGATGCGACAGGCGACCATTGCGCACCAGAAGGTCGAGGTCCGTCAGCGCGATCTCCGGCACCTGGCGGCTTTCATCCAGCCAGCGCACCGTCGTGTCATAGAGTGTCAGTTCGCCGAGCCGGCCCAGCCAGTTCAGCCAAGGACTGTCATCGTGGGTGCTCTGCTGGGACAGATCGAAGGACTGGCCTGCCACCCAAAGCTGTCCCTGCTTGTCGCGTTGCAATGCGATATCCGCACCGTCAACCCGCAATGTCAGCAGGGAAGGCGACATCCGCAACATACTGCGCCAGCTCAACACCGCACCGACGGACGGAATGTTCAACACCGCGTCCGTCCGGTGACGGGTCTGGATACGTACCCCTTTCAGCGTCAGGCGGGGATTGAGCCCCGTCCAATCCGCGCTCAGATGGTCGATGGTCACGCGTGCGTCCAAGGCCTGACTCGCGTACTGTTCTATCCTCGGACGCCATTCGTCGGCGCGCGGCAATACCCAGTAACGCAGCCCCAGCAGACCGATGGCCGCCACGACATAAAGGGTCATCAGGCCCCAAAAGAGCCAGCGAAAGACTTGGGTGGGTACACGCACGGGACTATCGGCAATTGACGCATCTTGGGGTATCGTCCCCTTATAACCCAAACCGGCCGCGCCGTCTCTCTCTATTACGCCATGTCGTCATCCACCTCTTCTTTCGATCAGGCACTTGCCTGGTCCGGCCACCTGCGGCGCCGTCTGGACGCCCATCCCGATCTGCTCGACTGGCTCGATGAGGCGGCCCCGATGCCGGTGGATGCCGCGCGCCTGCAGGCCTGGATGTGCGAACTGGCCGGCGCAGAAGACATGTTGCGTATCGATACGACGCGCACCGTGCTGCGCAAGCTGCGTGAACGGGTTTTCCTGGCGTTGATCACGCGCGATCTGGGCGGGCAGGCTGATCTCGAAGAAGTCGTCGGCGCCATGACCGAGCTGGCCGACCTTGCCGTTTCAGCCGCCTATCGCTGCGTCGCCGCAGATCTGGCTCAGGCGCATGGCGTGCCACGTGACATCCACGGCGCCCCTCAGGAAATGCTCATCGTTGGTATGGGCAAGCTGGGCGGACGTGAGTTGAATGTGTCCTCCGATATTGATCTGGTCATGCTCTATGGCGACGAGGGCGATACGGATGGCCCGCGCCGCATCAGCAATCATGAGTTCTACGGCCGCCTGACCCGCCGCATGATGCCGGCGCTCTCGGAAGTCGACGCCAACGGACAAGTGTTTCGCACCGACCTGCGCCTGCGCCCCGATGGCGACGCCGGACCTCTGGCCTGGAGCCTGGATGCCTTTGAACACTATCTGATCGGCCAGGGGCGCGAATGGGAACGCTACGCCTGGCTCAAGGCGAGGCTGATGCCCGCCGAGGCGTTCGCGGGCAGTGACAGCCGGCTGCAGGCCCAACAGCTCGAAAGCCTGCGCGTGCCGTTCGTCTATCGCAAGTATTTCGATTTTGATGCGTTGGCCGCGCTGCGCGCCCTGCGTGAACGCATCCGTCAGGACTGGCAGCGCCGAGCACTGGCACGCAGCGGCGTGGATAGCGCCAACAACATCAAGTTGGGCGACGGAGGTATCCGTGAAATCGAATTCGTGGTGCAACTGTCGCAACTGATCCGTGGAGGACGCATGCCCGCGCTGCAGAAGCGCGGCTTGATTGAAGCCTTGCACGCGGAGCGGGACGCCGGGCTGCTGTCCGAACAAGACGCGACCCGACTGGAGGCGGCCTATCGTTTTCTACGCCGCACCGAACACGCGCTGCAATACCGCGAGGACGAGCAAACACATTTGCTGCCTGGCACTGGCGCGCAACGCGACACCCTGGCGCGCGCCTTGGGCTACACGCCCACCGAATTCGAAGATACCCTGGCCGGGCATCGCGAGTTTGTGTCGCAGACATTTCGCAATGCCTTCCGCCTGGCCGGCCTGGGCGAGGAAGACGAGCCGCCGCGACGCGGCCCGGCCAATGCCGAAGAGCGCCTGGGTCAGCAGATTCAGGAAGTGTTTGGCGAACAGGCCGACGACCTTCTGCACCGCACCGAATCCCTGCTGTCGAGTCATCGCATCCGCAGCCTGCCGGAGAGCAGCCGCCGCCGCCTCGAGGCGTTGCTGCCCGCCGCCCTGCAAGCAGCCGCGCAAACCAGTGCGCCCCTGGATGCTGCCAAACGGCTGCTCGATCTCATTGAAGCCATTGCACAACGCAGCGCCTACCTCGCACTGCTGGCCGAGTATCCGGACACCTTGGCGCGCGTGGCGCGCATGGTGGCCGCCAGTCCATGGGCAGCGCAGTACCTCACCCAGCACCCCCTGCTGCTCGACAGCCTGATCGATTGGCGCACCCTCTTCGAACCGCTGGACTTCTCGCAGATTGCCCGTCAGCTCGGCGCCGATCTGGATGCCTGCCTGCTGCCGGATGGCAGCCCCGATGTTGAGCGTCAGATGAATCTCATGCGTGATGTGCAACGCCAGGCCAGCTTCCAGTTGCTGGCACAGGACCTGGAGGGCCGCCTGAGCGTCGAGGCACTGGGCGATCAACTCTCCGCGCTGGCCGACCTGCTGCTGGCCGAAACCATCCGTCGTGTCTGGCCACTGGTCAACCGTCTGCCTGGAGCGCAGCCGCAGTTCGCCGTCATTGCCTATGGCAAGCTGGGGGGAAAGGAGCTGGGATACGCCTCGGACCTTGATCTCGTCTATCTCTTTCAGGATGAGCGCGAAGACGCCGCCGAGATCTACGCCAAACTTGGTCGGCGCATGACATCCTGGCTGTCGACCATGACGTCCTCGGGCAGACTGTACGAGGTGGATCTGCGATTGCGCCCGGATGGCGACGCCGGACTGCTGGCCGTGTCGCTGGAGGCCTTCGAGCAATACCAACGCAAGCATGCCTGGCCCTGGGAACATCAGGCCATCACGCGCGCGCGCTATGCGGCAGGCGACACCGAAGTCGGCGCGGCGTTTGAGCGCATTCGCGGAGAAATCCTCGTCATGCCGCGCGACACCGCCGTACTGCGCAGCGAAGTGCTGGCCATGCGCGACAAGATCAATGCGGGCCACCCGAATCACAGCGAACTGTTCGACCTCAAGCATGACCGTGGCGGCATGGTCGATGTGGAGTTCGTCACCCAATATCTGGTGCTATGCCATGCAGGCGAGCACAGGGTGCTGGTCAACAACCTCGGCAATATCGCGTTGCTGCGCCTGGCAGGCCAGGCGGGCCTCATCCCCTCCAATCTGGGCCTGGCCGCCGGCAACGCCTACCGCACCTTGCGACGGGTCCAGCATCAAATGCGTCTCAAGGGCATAGACCGTGCGCGCGTGCCGCCGGCGGAGTTGGCCGACGAACGCGACGCGGTGCGTGGCCTCTGGCGTACCGTATTCGGGGACGCAAGCATGCCCGGCGCGGCATCGTAAAATACCGCCTTACGTTGGACCTTCCTGCCGAATCTTGCCATGTCTGAACTTCTGCGCCCCAAACTTGAACTGCCTGCCGGTCACGGCAAAGTGCTGCTGCATTCCTGCTGCGCGCCCTGCTCCGGCGAGGTGATGGAGGCCATCACGGCATCGGGCATAGACTACGACATCTTCTTCTACAACCCGAATATTCATCCGGTGAAGGAGTACGAAATCCGCAAACAGGAAAATATCCGGTTTGCGGAAAAGCACGGCATCAAGTTCATCGACGCCGACTATGACATGGACAATTGGTTTGACCGCGTCAAGGGGCTGGAAAACTCACCCGAACGCGGCGAACGCTGCACGGTCTGCTTCGACATGCGCTTCGAGCGCACCGCGCTGTACGCCCATGAGCATGGTTACGACACGATCAGCAGCTCACTGGGCATCTCGCGCTGGAAGGACATGAACCAGATCAACGGCTGTGGCGAGCGTGCCGCAGCACGCTATGACGGCATGCTGTACTGGACCTACAACTGGCGTAAAGGTGGCGGTTCGCAGCGCATGATCGAGATCAGCAAGCGCGAAAATTTCTATCAGCAAGAGTATTGCGGCTGCGTCTACTCGCTGCGCGACACCAATCGCCATCGGCGAGAACAGGGCCGCGAGCGCATCCACATCGGCGTGAAGTTCTACGGCAAGGAAGAACTCCTCAATGAAGAAACCCTCTGAAGCCGCTTAACACTCGACGATATTGACGGCCAGACCGCCGCGCGCGGTCTCTTTATACTTGGTCTTCATGTCGGCGCCAGTCTCACGCATGGTCTTGATGACGGAGTCCAGCGAGACATAGTGGTGGCCGTCCCCGCGAAGCGCCATACGGGCGGCATTGACCACCTTGACGGACGCCATCGCATTGCGCTCGATGCAAGGAATCTGCACTAAACCACCGACTGGATCGCAGGTCAGCCCAAGATTGTGCTCCATGCCGATCTCGGCGGCGTTTTCCACCTGAGCCACCGATCCGCCTAACACCGCGGCCAGCGCACCCGCGGCCATCGAACAGGCCACGCCAACCTCCCCCTGACAACCGACTTCGGCCCCAGAAATGGAGGCGTTGTACTTGTACAGCAGGCCGATAGCCGCGGCAGTAAGCAGAAAATCATGTATGCCCTGGCGGCTGGCGGACGCCACAAACCGGTCGTAATAGTGCATCACGGCGGGAATGATGCCGGCGGCTCCATTGGTAGGCGCGGTCACCACCCGACCGCCAGCGGCGTTTTCCTCATTGACGGCCATGGCATAGAGATTGACCCAGTCCATTACCGACAAGGGGTCGGACAGCGATCGTTCGGCGCGTTGCGTAAGGCTGCGATACAACTCGGGGGCGCGCCGGCGCACCCTGAGCGGACCCGGCAATTCGGCGTCAGCTTCAGGGTGGCCTATGCCGCAGCCGCGCGCGACACAATCCTGCATGACCTGCCAGACATGGTCCAGGCCCTGCTCGACGGACTCGCGATCACGCCACGTAAGCTCGTTACGCATCATCAGGCCGGCTATGGACAGACCGCTGTCCCGGCACATCTGCACTAGGTCACGCCCGGTGCGAAAGGGAAACGGTAGCTGGTCATGCGCGGCGATGACCTGACTGTTGGACGCCCCTGGTGTCACGACAAATCCGCCGCCCACCGACAGGTAACGCGATTCGCGCAGACAGGACCCGGCGGCATCAAAGGCATGGAACTTCATGCCGTTGGGATGTTCGGCCAGCGCCTCCCGGCGATAGAACAGAACGTGTTCCTTCTCAACGAAGGACACGGGGTGACGGCCCAGCAGAGGCAGGCTGCGGCTGGCGCGTACCGCCTGCAACATGCCAGCAATGGCGCTGGGATCGACGCTATCGGGTGCTTCCCCCATCAGGCCCAGCATGACGCCCTTGTCGGTGCCGTGGCCTTTGCCGGTCGCGCCCAGTGAACCGTACAGCTCGCAACGCACGCTGGCCACCTGGGGCAACAGACCGTCGCGCTCAAGGCCCTGCACATAGAGCAACGCCGCACGCATGGGTCCTACGGTGTGCGAGCTGGACGGACCAATACCGATCTTGAAGAGATCGAAGACGGAAACTGCCACCTGAAACCTCCTGGCGAACCTGCCGGCGCATAATGGGCCCATGATACGCGGCGCTTGGCGGCTCGCGCGTCCGAACATGAGGGCGGTATTTCCTGGTCCGTCCCAGACATGCCATTATTGCAAACATATTTCTTGTCACATTCAAATTTGAGTTAGGCCGCGCGCCTGAGGAGTCCTATGTCGGGATTGCTGACCATGCTGGATTTTGCCGGGTATGTCGCCCTGCTCCTATGGGGCGTGCATATGGTGCAGACCGGTGTGCAACGCCCCTTTGGTGCCGCGCTGAGCGCCGCGTTGGGCCGAGCCCTGGGAACACGCGTGCGAGCCTTCGTCGCGGGGCTGGTGATCACCCCCGCCCTGCAAAGCAGCACGGCAACGGGCCTGATGATCACTGGCTTTGCCGCGGCCGGCGTGGTCGGACTCGTGCCTGCTCTGGCCGCCATGCTGGGGGCGAATGTCGGCACGACATTGATCGTGCAACTGCTGTCTTTCGACCTGACATCGCTGGCTCCTATCCTCACGCTGATCGGGGTGTGGATGTTTCGCCGCTACCCGCCGGGTCGCACCCGCGACCTCGGACGGGTGTTCATCGGACTGGGCTTGTTGCTGTTGGCCCTGCACGCGCTGGTGGAGCTGTTCCATCCTCTGGAGCAGGCCCCGTTGTTGTCGACCATCCTGCAATCGCTGGCCTCCCAGCCGGTGCTGGCCGTCTTGCGGGCGGCAGCGATTACCTGGGCGGCGCACTCCAGCGTGGCGGTTGTAGTCCTGATCATGTCGCTGGTCAGCCATCAGATCGTCAGCATCGATGTGGCCATGGCCCTGGTGCTCGGCGCCAATCTGGGTACCGCCGTCAATCCCATGATCGAAGGCGTCACGGGCGATGATCCGGCCGCCCGCCGCCTGCCACTTGGCAACTTGCTGACCCGCGTGGCCGGCGTGATCATCGGTCTTATCCTCTTGCCGTACGTCGCTCCGCTCATGGCCACGCTGGAGGCCGACCCCAGCCGCATGGTGGCCAACTTTCACACCGTGTTCAACGTCGTGGTCGCGGCAGCCTTTCTACCTCTGCTCACGCCGTACGGCGCACTGCTGACTCGCTGGCTGCCCAAGCGTAGCGATCCCAATGATCCGGCGCGGCCGCAGTATCTGGATGAGTGGGCCCACGACGTCCCCGCGGCGGCCCTGGGCAATGCGCGGCGCGAAGCCTTGCGCATGACGGATATGCTGCAGACGCTGTTGCTATATGCCCGCGCCGGCTTCAAGCGCGACAACCGGCACCGCATGGTGCAGGCCCGCCAACTCGACAGCGCGCTGGACAAACTGGAAACCGCAATCACCACCTATATCGCCACGCTGGATCAGGATGACCTCACGCAAGAAGACCGCCAGCAGATCGACAGCATTCTGGCGTTCATCAGCAATGTGGGACATGCCTCCGACATTGCCTTTCATGGCCTCCTGGGCCATATCGCACGGCTGCGCAAACAGGGGCTGCAACTGTCGGCCGAACAGCGCGCGCAGATTGACGATACGCTGGCGGCACTGGTGGCCAATCAGCGCCAGGCCGCCGCGCTATTCGTCAACGACGATCTGCGCCAGGCCCGCGTGCTGGCGGGCGAGAAGTCGCGTTTTCGGGCTATGGAAGCCGAAGCGGCTGAAGTTCATCTGCAGAAAATCAAGAACGGAGAAGTCGACGCAGCCGAAGCCGGAGCGCTCTATCTGGACATATTGCGCGACCTGAAAGGTATCAATTCGCACCTGGTTGGCGCGGCGGCCTATCCGCTGCTGGCCCGCCATGGCGAACTGCTGCCCAGCCGTTTGCGCGACGCCAGCGCCGATTGACGTGCCGCTCGCGCGGCTGCACCATAGCCGGGCCGGGAACACGCCCGGCCCTCTACAGGCGGAGCACCATGAACCGGGCCACCACTGAGCTTGTCATTTTTGATTGTGACGGGGTCTTGATCGACAGCGAGATCATCGCCGCCCGAGCCCAATCCCAGGCGCTCGCAGCACATGGCATCGACATTTCCCCCCAGGACGCGGCCCGGCGGTTTGCCGGCATCCCCGATCACGATATGTGGCTGACGCTGCAGTCCGAATCGAGCATCCGGTTGCCGGCTGATTTCGAGAGCGACTATGCCGCGCACCTGGCAAAGGTCTTCGAGAGCGAACTGCGCGCCCTGCCCCATGCCCAGGATCTGATCACTACGCTGCGAGCGCGCGGCGTGCCTTATTGCGTAGCCTCGAGCAGCACGCCGGAAAAGCTGCGTAAAGCATTGGGCCTGACGGGCCTGTGGCCCCTGTTCGAACCTCATGTATTCAGCGTCAGCCAGGTGCGTCGCGGAAAACCGGCACCCGATATCTTCCTGTTTGCTGCCAAACAGATGGGCGTGGCGCCGGAGTGCTGCCTGGTCATCGAGGACAGCGTACCGGGCGTGACCGCGGCTCGCGCGGCCGGGATGCCCGTACTCGGTTACACCGGCGCCTCGCATATCGCCGCCGGCCATGATGCGCGGCTGCGCCATGCGGGCGCGCTCGGGACGGTCGGCGACCTGGCCGACGTTAACGCCTACGTGCTCTGACTTGCCCGAGATCCCGCCTCAGGCAGGTATTCACGTCGTCAGATAGCGGTCGAACCACGACAGCATGCGCGCCCAGCCGTCCTTGGCATCGGCGGCGTTGTAGCTGGGCCGGTAATCGGCCAGAAAGGCATGACCAGAATCGGGGTAGACCACAAAGTGCGATGCCTTGGAGGCCGCGTTGCCCTCGGCAAGCTTGGCCTGCATGGTGCGCACATCCTCGAGCGGGATGCTGTGGTCTTGCGCGCCGTACAGGCCCAGAACCGGGCCGTGCAATCGATCGGCGATGTCGAACGCCACCGACGTAATGAGCGGACCATGGCCGGAAGCCAGCTTGCCATACCAAGCCACGCCTGCCTTGACCTTGGGATTCTGGGCCGCGTACATCCAGGTGATCCGACCGCCCCAGCAAAACCCGGTGATCCCCAGGCGCAAGACATCCGCGCCCTGCGTGGCCGCCCAGGCGACCGCGGCGTCCAGATCTGCGTAGACCTGTTCATCAGGAACTTTGGCGACGATCTCGGCCACCAGCTTTGCGATGTCCGTATAGGCTGACGCATCGCCCTGACGCTGGTAGAGATTGCTGGAGACGGCGAAGTGACCCGCCTTGGCCAGCCGGCGGCAGACGTCCTTGATGTGCTCATGGACGCCGAAGATTTCCTGCACCACGAGCACCAACGGTGCTCCCTTTACGTCGGCGGGCGCGGCGTAATAGGCTTGTTGCGTACCACCGGCGACGGGCAGTTCGAAGTCACCCTGGGACAGACCCTGGGTATCGGTGTGGATGGTGGTTGCAGCAGGGGTGCCGGCGGCGGGGGCGAAACTCATGGGCGGACTCCGTTGGTCAGGGGGCCGCCTTTCAGTGCGTCAATGGCGATGCGGGCCCGCTTCGAGCACTGCCGCGGCATGATCGTGATCATGAGCATGGCCATGCTCATGGCCATGGTGCATGAGGGAGGTCACGCCATAGATAATGGCTACGCCCACACCTACGAGCAAGAGTTGCGGAACAGCGTCAGAGAGGGTCACGCGCTCGTGCATTTGCGGCATGAGATCGGCGACCGAGATATAGAGGAAGCTGCTGGCCGCAACCACCAGCACGTAAGGCACCAGGTTTTGGGCTTCCTGCAGCACGAAGTATCCTACACCGCCCCCAATGGCCGTGCATAGACTGGTAAAGAGGATGAGCCCGAAGGCGCGCTGGCGCTGCAAGCCGGCATTGATCAGCACGACAAAGTCGCCCAACTTATGAGGGACTTCGTGGACGATGATGGACGCGGCGGTCAGGACGCCGAGCAGCGGATCCGTGAGAAATGCCGCAGCGACCAACACGCCATCGCACAGGTTGTGCAAAGAGCTGCCGATGAGAATGAGCACTCCGCCGCGGCCTGCTTCATGCCGATCGTGACCCTTGTGATGATGATGGCCATCATGTTCATGGTGATGGCTGTGCCGCAACAGGGCGATTTTCTCGAGGACGAAAAAACCGATCAGGCTGGCCAGCATGAGCCCGAAAAGGGTGTGCGCCCCGACCCCGGCTTGCTCGAACGCCTCCGGCAACAAATGCAGCAACGCCACCGATAGCAGCACGCCGACCGACAGGCTCACCATGTGATGCAGATATTGCGCGAAGACGCGATAGGCCAGCCAATGGGCGATGGCGACCGCGATCAGGCCGCCTGTGATCGTGGCCAGGATGATCCAAAGGAGCAACATGGAGGTGGGAGGATGGTGGCGGAAAGCGCAATATTATATTGTTTCAAACAACAAGGTAAAAACCCGGCGCCTGGCTGGCCATGCGCACGTCCTCACTCACGCACCGCAAGCGCCCGGTTGATTCCCAGGGC
Organism: Bordetella holmesii; assembly: GCF_020735985.1. Taxonomy (NCBI): domain Bacteria; kingdom Pseudomonadati; phylum Pseudomonadota; class Betaproteobacteria; order Burkholderiales; family Alcaligenaceae; genus Bordetella; species Bordetella holmesii. The sequence continues at coordinate 381,503 of NZ_CP085973.1, read as the reverse complement.
CAGCAAAGTGCAGGCCGATCCGGACAAGAGATAAATACTGACGGCCACCAAGCCGAAACGCGCCGACAGCGCCAGCGCGACCAATGGGGCGAACGCCGCCCCGATCAACCACGCCATGTCCGACGTCAACGCTGCTCCGGTGTAGCGAAAACGCCGGGAGAAATTGGCTGTCACGGTGCCCGATGCCTGCCCATAGGACAGCCCCAACAAGAAAAAGCCGATCAGGATAAAGGCGTTCTGTGCCTTCGGGCCGCCTCCCAGAAGCCAGGGCGTGAACAAGGCGAATACGCCGATCAGCAAGGCCAGCAGCCCCAGCGTGGTGCGTCTTCCAATTCGATCGGCCAGCATGCCGGAGGCGATGGTGCCCAATATCCCCAGAACGCCCCCGATGAGCTGGGCAACAAGCACGTCGGCTATCTGTTGGGTGCCACTCACGGCGATCCATGACAGCGGAAAGACCGTGACCATATGAAACAGCGCATAACTGGCCAAGGCGGCGAACGCACCGATGAAAAGGTTATAGCCCTGGACGCGCACGATTTCGCTGACGCTGATGGGCTCGAGTTCGCCCTCTTCGAGCAGGCGCGTGTATTCCTCGGTGACCACCAGACGCAGACGAGCAAACAGCGCTACGACATTAATGGCAAACGCCACGAAAAACGGGTAGCGCCAACCCCAGGCGAGGAAATCCGCCTCGCTCAGGGTCAGCAATAGAAAGAGAAACAGCGCGCTGGCGACCAGAAAGCCGACCGGAGCCCCTAACTGGCCCATCATGGCGTACCAGCCTCTCCTCCCCGGCGGTGCGCAGTGCCAGCAGAGACGGCAGCCCGTCCCATGACCCGCCGAAAGCCAGGCCCTGCAGGCAGCGAAACAATGCCAGCAGCGTAATCGCGTGTATCCCAATGTCGTTATAGCTGGGCAGAAAAGCCATGCCGACCGTGGCGGTGCCCAGTACGAAGAGCGCCAGGGTCAACTTGGTCGCCCGCCCCCAGCGTCGCTGCACGGCCATGGACAACGCCGTCCCGACAGGGCGCACGATGAAAGCGAAAGAAAAAATGACGAACGACCAGAGGGTGCCCTCCAGCCGCGCTTCGAACGGGAAGAAAACCTGCGGAAACACCAGCACACAGGCAATACCGAAGACAAAAAAGTCAAAGTACTCCGAGGCGCGTCCGATCACGACGCCGACGGCGATCTCGCCCGGTGCGACCTTGGCGTGACCATCATGCCCATCTGCCTCGAGCAGTTGGCTGGGGTAATGCGTGGAGGTTGACATAGGCTCGCTCGCGAAAGGAGGTTCCAGCTACACCTTGCCCACATACAGCGGTTTCTAGGGTACGCCCAGGTCTGCCTGCCCTGCAAGCACTCATCCAGCAATCCGGCCTCTCATGACTTCGTCGAACCGGCCGATGCAGAAATACGCTGGATTTTCTGCGCGGTCGGGCGTAGTGTTGCTGCTTATGTCCCACGGGTTCGTCACGGGGTATGGTCAATGCCGTCCTTGCCAAGGTTCCGCGGAATACTGCTGATCGGTCTCCTGCCCCTGCTGACAGGATGCAATGCCGTGCTGCTATCTCCCTCCGGAGATATCGCCGTACAGCAACGCAATCTGATCCTCATTTCAACCGGCCTGATGCTCATCGTCATCGTGCCGGTCATCGTATTGACCCTCTGGTTCGCCTGGCGCTATCGGGCAAACAATACCTCTGCGGCCTATACCCCCGAGTGGAACCATTCCACCGTGCTCGAACTGCTGATCTGGGCCGGACCGCTGCTCATCATCATCGCGCTCGGCGCCCTAACGTGGGTGAGCACGCATCAACTGGACCCCTACCGACCGCTTTCACGGCTGTCCGAAGGCCACGACATTCCACCGGATACCAAGCCTCTGGTCGTCGAGGTCGTTGCGCTGGATTGGAAATGGCTTTTCGTCTATCCGGAACAAGGCGTAGCGGCGGTCAATGAACTGGCCGCGCCGGTCAATCGCCCCATACAGTTCCGCATCACCTCATCGACGGTGATGAACTCTTTCTTCATTCCGGCCATGGCGGGTCAGATCTATGCCATGCCGGGCATGCAGACCACACTGCATGCCGTCATCAATCACCCAGGCGAGTATGCAGGACTGTCGGCCAACTACAGTGGCGCCGGCTTTTCAGGCATGCACTTTGCATTTCACGGGGTCGACGAAGCGGGCTTTCAGCAATGGATATCCCGCGTGCGCGACCAGGGACATACGCTCGACCGCCAGACCTATCTCCAGCTTGAACGGCCCAGCGAGCGCAACCCTGTGCAGTACTTCGGCAGCGTAACGCCCGGCCTGTTCGACGCCATTGTCGAGCAGTGTGTCGACCCGGCACGTCCCTGCCGCATGAACCATGCCCGCGCCAAAGGCGCCCTGAATCTGAATACCGCCGGGCAGAGCTACCTGGGGGCCATTTGCCGCTCCGAGCAGGACCTCGCACTGTAGGCGTCAGCCTCGCTTTTCATCTGGAGTCGGGATGATTGACCAGCCAGAACACAGCAGTCTCATCTTTGGCCGCCTGACCTGGGAGGCCATTCCCTATCACGAGCCCATCCTGCTGGCGACGTTCGCCGCGGTGGCGCTGGGCGGACTGGTGCTCGTGGGCGGTCTTACCTACTTCGGCAAATGGAACTATCTCTGGCGCGAATGGTTCACGAGCATCGACCATAAGAAGATCGGCATCATGTACATGATCCTTGGGCTGATCATGCTGCTGCGCGGTTTTGCCGATGCCATCATGATGCGCCTGCAACAGGCCATCGCATTTGGCGATTCGGCCGGTTATCTGCCGCCACATCACTACGACCAGATCTTCACGGCCCATGGCGTGATCATGATTTTCTTCGTCGCCATGCCGCTGGTGACGGGTCTGATGAACTATATCGTGCCGCTGCAGATCGGCGTGCGCGACGTGGCTTTTCCGTTTTTGAACAATTTCAGCTTCTGGATGACTGCGGGCGGCGCCGTACTGGTGATGATGTCGCTTTTCGTCGGCGAGTTTGCCCGCACAGGATGGCTGGCCTACCCCCCGCTGTCGGGCATCGCCCAGAGCCCGGATGTGGGGGTGGACTACTACATATGGGCACTTCAGATAGCGGGCGTAGGGACACTTCTGTCGGGGGTCAACCTGCTGGTGACCATCGTCAAAATGCGCGCCCCCGGTATGCCGATGATGCGCATGCCCATCTTCACCTGGACGGCGCTGTGCACCAATGTGCTGATCGTGGCCGCCTTCCCGGTTCTGACGGCCGTTCTGGGCATGCTCACCATGGACCGGTATGTCGGCACCAATTGCTTCACGACGGAACTTGGCGGCAACGCCATGATGTACGTGAACCTGATCTGGATCTGGGGACACCCCGAGGTCTATATCCTCATTCTTCCGGCGTTCGGTATTTTCTCGGAGGTGGTCGCGACCTTTTGCCGTAAACGGCTTTTTGGCTACGCCTCCATGGTGTATGCCACCGTGGTGATCACCGTGCTGTCCTATCTGGTGTGGTTGCATCACTTTTTCACCATGGGATCGGGTGCCAGTGTGAATTCCTTCTTCGGAATCACCACCATGATCATTTCCATCCCGACGGGTGCGAAAATCTTCAACTGGCTGTTCACCATGTATCGGGGTCGTATTCAGTTCGAAGTGCCGATGCTCTGGACCCTGGGTTTCATGGTGACGTTCGTGATCGGTGGCATGACCGGCGTGCTGCTGGCGGTGCCCCCCGCAGACTTCGCGCTGCACAACAGCCTTTTCCTCATCGCGCACTTTCACAACGTCATCATCGGCGGCGTGCTCTTCGGGCTGATGGCGGGCATCACTTTCTGGTTTCCGAAGGCCTTTGGCTACCGGCTCGATCCATTCTGGGGAAAATGCTCGTTCTGGTTCTGGCTGGTGGGTTTTTACGTGGCTTTCATGCCCCTTTATATGCTGGGACTGATGGGTGTGACCCGCCGTATCAATCACTTCCAGGACATGTCGCTGCAGATCTGGTTTCAGGTCGCGGCGCTGGGCGCGGTATTGATTGCGCTGGGCATCGCCAGCTTCATCATCCAACTGATCGTGAGCTATCGCAGGCGCGACGCGCTGCGGGACTTCACAGGCGACCCCTGGGACGGACGCACGCTGGAGTGGTCAACCTCGTCGCCGCCACCAGTCTACAACTTCGCTTTCACCCCCCGTGTGCATGACCTCGATGCCTGGTGGCAGATGAAGCAATACGGCTACCGGCGGCCGCAAGGCGAGTTCATCCCCATCCATATGCCCAAGAATACCTGGGCCGGCATCGTGCTGGCGGCCATCAGTGTGTTTCTGGGCTTTTGCCTGATCTGGCACATGTGGCCGCTAGCTGTGAAGATTCAATAGGTTGTATGCATGGTTCATCCGAACCGGATTTGAGAAACTGGAAATCGCCAACCCCCCAGTTCACTCAAGGAGCCCGGCCGGATGAACACCCATAAGCATGCCCGATTGACCTTCCTACGTCGCCTCGAAATGGTCCAGCAATTGATCGCCCATCAAGTTTGTGTGCCTGAAGCGGCCCGCGCCTATGGGGTCACCGCGCCGACTGTGCGCAAATGGCTGGGCCGCTTCCTGGCTCAGGGCCAGGCGGGCTTGGCCGATGCGTCCTCGCGCCCGACGGTCTCGCCCCGAGCGATTGCGCCGGCCAAGGCGCTGGCTATCGTGGAGCTGCGCCGCAAGCGGCTGACCCAAGTGCGCATCGCCCAGGCGCTGGGCGTGTCAGCCAGCACCGTCAGCCGCGTCCTGGCCCGCGCCGGTCTGTCGCACCTGGCCGACCTGGAGCCGGCCGAGCCGGTGGTGCGCTACGAGCATCAGGCCCCCGGCGATCTGCTGCACATCGACATCAAGAAGCTGGGACGTATCCAGCGCCCTGGCCACCGGGTCACGGGCAACCGACGCGATACCGTTGAGGGGGCCGGCTGGGACTTCGTCTTCGTGGCCATCGATGACCACGCCCGCGTGGCCTTCACCGACATCCACCCCGACGAGCGCTTCCCCAGCGCCGTCCAGTTCCTCAAGGACGCAGTGGCCTACTACCAGCGCCTGGGCGTGACCATCCAGCGCTTGCTCACCGACAATGGCTCGGCCTTTCGCAGCCGCGCCTTCGCCGCGCTGTGCCATGAGCTGGGCATCAAGCACCGCTTTACCCGACCTTACCGCCCACAGACCAATGGCAAGGCCGAACGCTTCATCCAGTCGGCCTTGCGTGAGTGGGCTTACGCTCACACCTACCAGAACTCCCAACACCGAGCCGATGCCATGAAATCCTGGCTACACCACTACAACTGGCATCGACCCCACCAAGGCATCGGGCGCGCTGTACCCATCTCCAGACTCAACCTGGACGAATACAACCTATTGACAGTTCACAGCTAGCCGTGCTGGCATTTGCCGCCCTCATCGTGGTCTGCATTGTCCACACCTTCGATTACCGGCGCGACTACTACGTGCCAGCCGAAGAGGTCCTGAGCACCGAAACGGCGCGCACCCGCCTATTGGAGAGCCATGTCTGACACGCTGGCCACCGCGGATCCCGGCCGCTCGCCCCAGGCGCCCGGCCCAGTCTTTCACATCACGGACGAACATCACCCGCAAAACGATACGTTGCTGGAGTTCTGGGTCTACCTGATGAGCGACTGTCTCATCTTCGCCTGCCTGTTTGCGACCTATGGAGTCCTGGGCCGCAACTACGCAGGCGGGCCCACGGGCGCAGAGCTATTTGATCTGCCGTTGGTCGCCGCCAATACTTCACTGTTGCTTCTGTCATCCATTACGTATGGATTTGCCATGCTGGAGATGCAGCGGCGGCGCCTGGGCGGCGTGCAGGCCTGGCTGGCCGTGACCGGGCTGCTGGGGCTGGGCTTTCTCTCGTTGGAAATCTATGAATTCGCACACATGATTGCCGAGGGCGCGGGGCCGGGGCGCAGCGCGTTTCTGTCGTCATTTTTCACGCTGGTGGGTACCCACGGCCTGCATGTGACCTTCGGCATCGTGTGGCTGATCACGCTGATGGTGCAACTGCGCCTGCACGGCCTGATTCCTGCAAATCGCCGGCGCCTGATGTGCCTGTCCATGTTCTGGCACTTCCTGGATCTCATCTGCGTAGGCGTGTTCACCTTCGTTTACCTCATGGGAGTCCTGCCATGACCACGCGCACCACTCATCGCGGACATGACGACGATGACGACCATCATGAGCAAACCGCGCACGGCACGCTCAAAAGCTATGCCACCGGATTTATCCTGGCGTCCATACTCACGGTTATCCCGTTCTGGATCGTCATGGCGCGAGTATTCGAAAGCTCGCGCAATACGGCGTTGGTTATCCTGGCTCTGGCGGCCGTGCAGATCGTGGTGCACATTGTTTACTTCCTGCATCTGGACGCGCGCTCCGAAAGCGGCTGGAACATGCTGGCATTGATTTTCACCCTGGTGCTGGTGGTGATCACGCTGAGCGGATCGATCTGGATCATGTATCACCTGGACGCCAACATGATGCCTATGACCACGCATGATTGGCGCAACGTCCCTTGACGAGACGACTTCGCCGAGAGCGCCGCGCCGTGTGCGCACGCTCGTCGTCCTGTCCATTGCTGCCGTCCTGACGTTCACAGCGCTGTGCGCGCTAGGGACCTGGCAGCTTCAGCACCGGACGAGCAAGCATGCCCTCATCGCCCAAGTACACGCCCACCTGCAGGCGCCGCGGGTTCCTGCTCCCCGCGCGTCGCTCTGGCCCACACTGAGTTCGGCCAAGGATGAGTACCGGCGCGTCCACGCGTTGGGCCGCTACGACTTCGGCCGGCAAACCCTCGTCAAGGCAGTGACCGAAATGGGGGACGGCTACTGGGTGATGACACCGCTGCTGCGCGATGACGGCAGTACGATACTGGTCAACCGCGGGTTCGTGCTGCCAGCATGGCGCCAGCCGCCGCAGGAAAGCGAGGACATCGTGGTCACAGGCCTGCTGCGCATGGGAGAACCTCCATGGGGCTTTCTGCGCCGCAACGATGCCGCGGCCGGCCGGTGGTACTCCCGCGATGTGCGGGGCATCGCCCAGGCACGCGGCCTGGGCGCGGTAGCACCGTATTTCATCGACAGCGACGCAACGCCGGGCGCCGTGAATCCGTCACGCCAGCCCGCGGACGGGCTGACCGTGCTGCGTTTTGCCGACCATCATCTCGTCTACGCTATCACCTGGTATGCCCTCGCCGGCCTGGTGATGGCCGGCGGGATCATGATCGCACGCGACGAAAAACGTCTCCGCGCCAGACTGGCCGTCAGTGGGCCTGCTCCCAGTTACGACCCACCCCTACCTCGGCGATAAGTGGCACGCGCAACGTCGCGACGTCGCTCATCAAGCGCGGCACGGCCACGCGCAGTGTCTCCACCTCGGCCTCGGGGGCCTCCAGCACCAGCTCATCGTGCACCTGCATGATCAAGCGCGCTTGCATATTTTCGGCGACCAGCCAATCCTGAACCGCCACCATGGCCAGTTTGATGAGATCCGCCGCCGTGCCCTGCATGGGCGCATTGATGGCAGCGCGCTCGGCTCCCTGCCGCCGTGGCCCCGATGCGGCGCGGATATCGGGCAACTGCAAACGCCGCCCGAACACCGTCTCGACGTAGCCCTGTTCGCGTGCCAGTCGGCGCGTATCTTCCATGTAACGCGCCACGCCAGGATAGCGGGCGAAATAACGATCGATGTAAGCCTGGGCGGCATCACGGGTGATGCCCAGATTGGACGCCAGCCCAAAGACGCCCATGCCATATATCAGGCCGAAATTGATGGCTTTGGCGGCGCGGCGCTGCTCACTCGTGACCTCGTCCACCGCTACCCCGAAGACCTCGGCTGCGGTGGCGCGGTGGATATCTTCCCCCGCGGCAAAGGCGCGCTGCAGATTGGCGTCATCGGAGACATGTGCCATGATGCGCAGCTCGATCTGCGAGTAATCCGCCGACAGCAGAAAACCGGCGTGTTCGGCCACGAACGCCTCGCGCACGCGCCGGCCGGCCTCCGTGCGAACCGGGATGTTCTGTAGATTGGGATCGGAAGACGCCAGGCGCCCGGTGATGACCGCCGCTTGCGAATAATGCGTGTGCACCCGACCGGTTGCCGAATTGATCATGCGCGGCAACTTGTCGGTATAGGTGGACTTCAACTTCGACAGGCCGCGATAGTCCAGCAGAACCTGCGGCAAGGGATAGTCCTGTGCCAGCTTGGAGAGCACCTCCTCATCCGTGGAAGGCGCGCCGCCCGCGGTCTTGCGCACCACGGGCAAACCCATGCGGCCGAACAGAATCTCTCCCAATTGCTTGGGCGAGTTGAGGTTAAAGGGCTGGCCGGCCAGGTCGTAGGCTTTTTGCTCCAGGCTCAGCATCTCACGGCCCAGTTCGTGGCTCTGGCGGCCCAGCTCGGCCGCGTCGACCTTCACACCATTGCGTTCGATGACGACCAGCACACGGGAAACCTCAAGCTCCAGCGCATAGATCCGCTCCAGGCCGGCATCGGCTGCCACACGCGGGCGCAGGACCTGATGCAGCTGCAAGGTGAAGTCGGCGTCCTCAGCGGAGTAATAACCCGCTTTGTCGACGGCCACTTCGTCAAAGCCGATCTGCTTGGCACCCTTGCCGCAGAGATCCTCGTAACTGACACCGCTGCGGCCCAGAAAACGCTGCGCCAGATCGGTCAGCCCCACGCCGCGATGCGATTCGAGCACGTAGGCCTCAAGCATGGTGTCTTCCGTCACGCCGCGCAGCGTCACACCCTCATTAGCGAAGACATGCGTGTCGTACTTGGCGTGATGCAAGAGCTTGGGTCGCGCGGGATCTTCCAGCCAGGCACGCAAACGCTCGATCACTTCCTGACGCGGCAGTTGCGTGCCAGCTTCAGGTCCTCGGTGAGCCACCGGTATATAGCAGGCCACGCCAGGCTCGATGGCCATGGAAATGCCCACCAGCCGCGCCTGCATTTCATCCAGGGACGTCGTCTCGGTGTCCAGACCGACCAGGCCAGCCTTATCCACACGCGCCATCCAGGCATCCAGATCGTGCCACTCTGTAATGATCTGATAGTGCTGCTCGGCAGGCGCCTGGTAAGCCACCTCAGCGGCACGCGCATCGCCGGACGGTAGACGCTCTGCATCGCCCGAGAGTTCGCGCAGCCAGGTACGGAAGCCATACCGGTCAAAAAGCGCACTCAGCGTCGCCTGATCGGGCGCCTTGGGTTTGAGATCCTCGGCGGACGTAATGAGGCCCTCAAGATCGCAGTCCTCTTTGACGGTCAGCAGCTTACGGGTCAGCGGGAAGTGAACCATCGCTTCGCGCAGATTGCTGCCCGCCACGCCCTTGATGTCGTCGGCGTGCTGGATCAGATTGTCGATGGAGCCGAATTCGCTGAGCCATTTGACGGCTGTTTTGGGGCCGACCTTGGTCACGCCCGGCACATTGTCTACGGCATCGCCCACCAGCATCAGATAATCCACGATACGATTGGCAGGCACCCCGAACTTGTTGACGACGCCCGCCTCATCGAGCACCTCGCCGGTCATGGTGTTGACAAGGGTGACCTGGGGATTGACCAACTGAGCCAGGTCCTTGTCGCCCGTCGATACGACGGTGTGCAGGCCCTCTTCGGTGGCGCGCCGCGCCAGCGTGGCGATGATATCGTCCGCCTCGACGCCCTCGACGGCCATCACCGGCCAGCCCAAGGCGCGCACGGCGGCGTGAATCGGCTCGATCTGGGCGGCAAGGTCAGGCGGTATCGGCGGGCGATGCGATTTATATTCCGGATAGAGATCATCGCGAAACGTTTTGCCGCGCGCATCGAAAATACATGCGGCATACTCTGCCTTATGGTCCAGGACCAACTTGCGCAGCATGTTGATCACGCCATAGAGCGCCCCGGTCGGTTCCCCCTGGGCATTGCGCAAATCCGGCATGGCATGGAAGGCACGGTACAAGTAGCTCGAACCGTCTACCAGCAACAAGGTTTTTTTCATGGTTACAAAGGCAGAGATGGACACACCCGCCGGCAAACAAATTCCGGTGATTATGTCAGAGATAGGGATCGCAGCCGAAAAGCTGGCGGACATCGGCCCGGCCGTGAGTGTGTTCGGCAGCGCCCGGATAAGCCGTAATTCCCCCTATTATGAGACTGCGGTCGCCATCGCGGCTGCCTTGGCGCGCGAAGGATTCGCCGTCATTGCCGGCGGCGGCCCGGGCATCATGGAGGCCGCCAACAAAGGCGCATTTGAAGCCGATGGCACCAGCGTCGGGCTGAATATCAGCCTGCCGCACGAAGCTCACAACAATGCGTATCAAAGCATCAGCCTGTCGTTCGAGTATTTTTACTCGCGCAAGGCGACGTTTTTCATGCACAGCATGGCTTATGTCTCCATGCCGGGCGGTTTCGGCACGCTGGACGAATTGTTCGAGGCCCTCACGCTCATCCAGACTGGCAAAGTGCCACCCGCGCCTATCGTCCTGGTGGGCAGTGAGTTCTGGCATGGCATGATCGACTGGATGGGCGCACAGTTGCTGGGCAACGGCATGATCGGGGCCCACGACCTGGATCTGTTCATTATCGAGGACGATCCGGAGAAAGCCGTGCGCCATATCGTGGAGTTCCACCGCAAAAAGCAGTCGCCTGAAGAACAGTACGCCCCTTCGCTGCCGGCCTGACAGACTGGCCTGATTCTCCAGCACGGCGCCCTGGCGCCGTGCTGCCGCTGGGTATGTTCGATCCTTTCGTTGCAGGATCGATGAAATGCGCCTCGCTTCTTTCAGACTCGCGCCATGCAAGGCGGCGCTGGCTCTGGCCTTGGCCTATGCAGCGCCGGCTCTAGCCTATTCCTTCGGACCATCGCATCCCTCAGCCAGCCAGCCTCCCCAATGGGCCCAGGATATTCTGCAGGGCATGCAGCAGGAGATAGACCGTGGGCTGGGCAGGCCGATGGCCCGCAACGCGGGCGCTCAGGAGCGCAAACTGGATGCCAACGGCATAGGCTGGTATTCGGACGTCCGGGTCGTCGCCCTGGAGCGCAGGGCAGATCTCATCTGCGCGCTGTTTGGCCGCGGCCCTGAGTGGGTCGTGGCGGGCTGCGCTCCGGTGTCTGCGGCCTACCGCCTCGCTGACAGCCTCATGACCAATCGTTCGCTGCGGGTCTACCTGGATCACACCAGACGCTATCCGCCGGTGCACAGGCAGGAGACCTTCCGCATCACGCACATCCAGCCATAGGCCGACTATGCTTGCCTGCATTCTGCAAAAACGGCTGTGCCTGCTGGCGAGCCTGCTGAGCGTGTCCGCCTGGGCGCACCCGTGGCCGCCGCACCTGCTCGTGGGCCAGGGCTATGGCCATTGCCCCGATGGTTATCACGGGCTGCCCATGGAGCACGCGCGCCTGCCAACCCTGCTGCCCCAATTGCAAGCCTTGCCGCCCGGCACCTATGGCCTGTCCGACGGCAAATACCTGAGCCAGCCACAAGGTGGCACGCTGGTGACGGCAACGGCTGACGAGGCCGCCAGCCTGCCCCGCAATCTTTGCCTCGCTTGGGGCCCCATACGACCGACCATAGATTCGGCCACGCCGCAGGCGCCGCATGACCACGGCCGGCTACGTTACGTCGACGTGCAGGTCAGCGCGCTCGAACGCCCGCACGGCAAGATGTGCGCCCGCTTTAGCCGCCACGGTCAGCCCGTGGCTGCAGGTTGCTTGGATGCACCGCTTTCCAGCCCGGCCACCGATGATTTGCTGCGGATGTTCCGTTTAGGCAGCACGCTGCGCCTGACGCTCGATGCCAGGCAGCCGCGCGGCAGGCTGAGCACGGGCCAGGCGGCCTACCGCATCGAGACTTTGAGCTACTGAACCCGCCGCACCTCAAACGCGCTCGAAGATCGCAGCGATACCCTGGCCGCCCCCAATACACATCGTCACCAAGGCATATCGACCCTGGATGCGCTGCAGTTCATACAGCGCCTTGACGGTGATGATAGCCCCCGTCGCACCGATGGGGTGCCCCAGGCTGATACCACTGCCGTTCGGATTGACCTTCTCTGGGTCGAGCGCAAGCTCACGCGTGACCGCGCAGGCTTGTGCGGCGAACGCCTCGTTGGCTTCGATGACATCGAGCTGATCTACCGTCAGGCCGGCGCGCTTGAGCGCGGCCTGGGTCGCCGGTACAGGGCCGATACCCATGATGTCCGGATCCACGCCAGAATGCGCGTAAGCGACCAGACGGGCCAGGGGCTTGACCCCACGGCGCGCCGCCACACCGCCGTCCATCAACACCAGTGCGCCGGCGCCGTCGTTCAAGCCTGATGCATTGCCGGCCGTCACCGTGCCGTTTTCTTTCTGAAATACCGGTTTGAGTTTGGACAGGCCGGCCACGTCGACATCCGCACGCACGTGCTCATCGACGTCGAACACCACCTCCCCTTTTCGGGTTTTTAGGGTAATGGGCACGATCTGATCCTTGAAGCGGCCCGCCTCAATAGCCGCGCTGGCGCGCCGGTGCGACTCCGCGGCCAGGGCATCCTGATCGGCCCGGCTGACGCCAAAACGTGCCGCCACATTCTCTGCCGTCACGCCCATGTGCATACGGCCAAAGGGGTCCGACAATGCTCCTGTCATCATGTCGACCATGACACTGTCGCCCATGCGCGCGCCCCAGCGCTGTCCCTGTGCAATATAGGGGGCCCGGCTCATGCTTTCGGCGCCCGCAGCCACGGCGACCTCGGCATCCCCGATGCAGGATGCACTGGGCTGCGGACACCACGACCTGTAGACCCGAACCGCACAAGCGATTGACGTTGAAGGCCGGGGTCTGCTTGCTGATTCCGGCGTTGATGGCGGCCACGCGCGACAGATACATGTCGCGCGGTTCAGTGCAGATGACGTTGCCCACGGCGACATGACCGACCTCATCGCCGTTGACGCCAGCGCGATTGAGCGCCTCACGGATGACGGTGGCAGCCAGATCGCAGGGGGGCACATCCTTGAGCGCGCCGCCAAAATCCCCTATGGCGCTGCGCGCGCCGGCGATGACCAGCACTTCCTTCATGATGTTCCTCCTGGATTAAACGTCTCGGAGGATCATCATACCCGCGGCTTAGCGACCGGCGGCGGCGGCGCTCAAACCATTAGCCACGCCCATGTCGGTTTTGGGCACGTCGTGCAACACGACTCTGACATCCTGACCACTGATGCCCAGGCTCTCGCAGGCGGCCTGATTCAAGGCCGAGATGAGTGCGCTCTTTAGCTCGGGGGTACGACCTGCGATCAGGTCCACGATGATAAGGGCCATGTCCTTGCCCAACTCACCCGCCACGATGACATGCCCTGCGTCAACTTCGGCCAAGGTAATGCGCACGCTGGCCACGGGCGCGCCGATGCTGTCGACCACCGCCTGGCTGAGGGACTTGAGCAGAGCAGTCTTGGCCGAGGGCGCGTAGCCCTGCATGATCTGGACGTTCAGGATGGGCATGGCGTTTTTCCAATGAAAATGAGGCCCCTGTCACTGACGGGGGGCCTCATCATAGCCTCACAGGCAAGCCGTGCCCAGGCAGGCCAGCTCAGTTCGGGAGCTTTTCCGGATCGGCCGGGTCAAGCGGCGCGGCAGGCTCGGCCGACACAGCGGCTTCGTTGCTCTCGGCCACGACGGGAGCAACAAGCTCGACGACCTTCTTGCGCGATAGCATGCCCAAAAACTCGTCATCCTCACCGGTGACAGCCAAGGGCTGATCGCTGTGCACCAATTGGGACAGTACCTGATCCAGACCTGCTGTGGCAGGGACGGACGCCAGGTCTTCGACATAGCGCGACACGTCGCGCGCCCCTTCCTGCTGCGCCAACATGGCGGCTTGCCCGGTCAGTATGCCTGCCAGACGCTTGCCGCCGAGCACCGGAGCGTACTCGTAATTGAGTGCCTGCATCCGTTCGAGCGAGTGCGCAGGGCGGGAGCGCATCGTCAGCGTCAGGCGCGACGGATTGACAGCGTGGGCCGCGTTGAGGACCTTGGTGCGATTGACGTCCTGCAGGAAAGCCTGCACATAATCGTTCGCCGGGCTCAGCAGAATGTCTTCCGGAGTTCCTTCCTGCACCAACTCGCCGCCCTTGAGAATGGCGATGCGGTTTCCCAGGCGCAGAGCTTCGTCCAGATCGTGCGTGATGAAGACGATGGTCTTGTTCAGCTTGGCCTGCAATTGCAACAGATGATCCTGCATCTCGCGACGGATCAACGGGTCAAGCGCGGAGAACGCTTCGTCCATCAACAGAATCTCGGCATCCGTGGCCAGGGCACGGGCCAAGCCGACGCGCTGCTGCATGCCGCCGGACAACTGGTGAGGATACTGCGACTCGAAACCGTTGAGTCCCACCTGATCCAGCCAGTGCCGCGCACGTTCTTCGCGCTTGGCGCGGGACACACCCTGCACTGCCAGCCCATAGGCCGCGTTGTCCAGCACCGTGCGGTGCGGAAATAGCCCGAAGCGCTGGAAGACCATGCTCATTTTCTTCTGGCGGAAAGCCTCCAGGTCGCGCTTGTTCAAGCTCACCACGTCGACCCCATCGACCAGAATCTGGCCCGCGCTGGGCTCGATCAGACGATTGAAATGACGGATCAACGTTGACTTGCCAGATCCGGACAGCCCCATGATGACAAAGATGCTGCCTTCGTCAATCGAAAGGCTGATGTTGCGCAAGCCCAGGGTATGACCCGTTTCCGCCAGCAGCGCTTCCTTGCTGATACCGTCCTGCGCGGCCTTGAGGCATTTCTGCGGATGGGGTCCGAAGATCTTGTAGATATTCTTGACTTCAATCTTGCTCATCGGTGGCCTCCTGCGCGCACACGCTGCCCATAGGACTGCGTAATACGATCAAACAATACCGCCAGCACCACAATGCCCAGACCCGCCAGCAGGCCGCGGCCCACCTCCAGGCGGTTGATACCCAGCAGCACTTCATAGCCCAGGCCGCGCGCGCCGATCATGGAGGCGATCACCACCATGGACAGCGCCATCATCGTTGTCTGGTTCACGCCAGCCATGATGTTGGGCAGCGCCAGGGGAAGCTGCACGCCGAACAGTTGCTGGCGCGAATTGGCACCAAAGGCACGCGAGGCTTCCAGGACTTCGTGATCGACCAGGCGAATACCCAGGTCGGTCAGGCGGATCAACGGGGGCACGGCGTAGATAACCGTTGCGATCAGCGCCGGAATCTTGCCCAGCCCGAACAGCATGACCACGGGGATCAAATAGACGAAGCTGGGCATCGTCTGCATCACATCCAGCACGGGCAGCATGACCGAGCGCAACCACTGCACTCGTGCCATGAGTATGCCCAAGGGGATACCGATGATCACCGACAGGCCGGCGGCCATGATCATGAGGGCCAGCGTCTGCATGCCGGCATCCCACAGGCCGAGAAAGCCGATCACGCACAGCAAGGCGCCCATGGCCACGCTCAGACCGATACGGCGGCTGACCAGCCAGGCAATGGCCACCGTGGCCAGCACGACAGCCCACCAAGGCGAGGTGCGCAGCAATTGCTCGAGCCACACCAGCACTTTGAGAACGGGGCTGGCCAGGGCTTCAAGCGTATCGGCGTAATTGGTCACAAGATGATCGACGAACTCGTCGATCACCCCACGAACGGATTTCGCGGGTATCCATTCAGGAAACATCAGAGAACTCCTCTTTCGGGAGATTGCATGGCCCGGCCATTACGGCTGGGGCAGCATGCTCGGGAATCTTCACGGCCATTGCGACCGGATCGGGACGGAGGTCGTCCCCGGCCCCGGGGAGGGGCCGGCTTGCCTGAACTCAGAGCGAGGCCTCGACGCGAGTGGCCACATCAGCCGGCACCCACTTCTTCCAGATATCCGCCTTGTTCTTCAGGAACCATTGCGCCACTTCGGCGGAATCGTCACCCGAGGACTCCATGTGAGCCAGCGTCTCGTCCATCTGCGCGCGCGGCACATTGACCTTGGACAAAAAGCCCGTCAACTCCGGCGCCTCTTTCGAGAAAGCCGTGTTCACTGCGGTGAAGACCGGATTCTCGGGATAGGCGCTGGCCTGCGGCTTGTCACATTTGGGCGAGGTCAGGCACTTATGCTTCTCAGCGTCATAAGGGGGCATTTCCAGCTTGACCAGATCCATGGCGCCAACCAGCGGCGTCGGGAACCAGTAGTAGAACACCACGTCCTGCTTGCGCTTATAGGCCGACATCAGGGCAGCCTTCTGGGCCGCGCCGGTGCCAGGCGAATACAGCGTGAAGCTGTCGTCGAGCTTGAGCGCATGAAACAGATTGGTACTCGTGACCTCGCATCCCCAACCGGCCGGGCAACCGTAGAAACGGCCTTTACCAGGTTCTTCCGGGTCCTTGAATTTATCCTTGAACTTGGGCAGGTCGGCCGCCGACTTCAACTCGGGGTAGCGCTCGGCCGTGTAGCGGGGAATGAACCAGGCTTCGCCGCCCATGTAGATATCACCGACGCGCTTGACCTTGCCGGTCTTCTGGGCGCGCTCCCAGGGATCAGCCACGCTGTTTAGCCAAATCTCGGAATTGATATCCAGGTCACCACGCTCCAGCGCGGCCAGGGCAGGCAAGGTTTCGGTGGGCAGGGTTTCGGTCTTGCAGCCGTAGCCCTTTTCCATGATGAAACGTTCTACGTCTACCAGGACCAGGTTGGATTCCCAGTTCATTGCGCCAAACTTCACGGGACGTTTGAGTTCGCATTGCGGGGCGGCATGAGCGGCTCCGGCGAACACTGAAAAAATGGCCGTAGCGGCCAAGGCCTTGAGGGGGGTGAAACGCATGGCTTTTGCCTCCATAGGTTCAAGGACACAGCGGCTGCGCGAATCGCAGGCCGTGCCGTAGAGCTAAGGGGGTTGTGCGGAAGACGGGCAAAACCACCAATACAAACCGACACTCACAGCAGAAAATCCAGCCGGGCGGCCGGTTTTCCAAATGACAGCGCGTTGTTTGCGGCGCATGCCGCCAATCAAAACGCAGAAAATTGAAAGAAACTCAATGAAGAAGACTGCATGTTAGACGATTTTGACGACTCAACCAAGCTCAGGCCATTACATTAAGTAGCATTTGGGCCATAAACAGCCTAGGGAAACTCCCAGGGATACGCATGACAGCCGGGGGGTTCCCCCTGCCATTGGAGTGCAACAAAAAAACCACCCCGACAGTTTCATTACGTTACTAATTTAGAGAATTTTGCTAGGAGAAAGACGGTCTGAAACACCCGTTCACGGCCGCCATGGACAGAAAAAAAGGTTCATCGCGGAATAGCGTGGAGCCGTGCTTGATTGCCGTTACGCTTGATCCTTGATTTTTCAAGGATCAAGGCCGGGATCATGCTGGACCGCAAGACGATCGAGAGGTTGGGTGGGTGGGAAGGTTATCGGGTGGAGCGGGTCGTGTGGCCTGAAGGTGAGAGCCGGACGGTCACGATTTACCTGAAGCCTTCAGCGCGAACGATGCACTGCGAGCACTGCGGCAACCGATGTCGGCAGGTGCATGAGACGACCACGCGCCGGGTGCGGGATCTGCCGCTAATGGCGCTGCGAGTGACGCTGGTAGTGCCGCGTCGGCGGGTCTGGTGCGAGCAGTGCGGTGGACCGCATCTGGAGAGGCTGAGCTGGCTGGGCCGTTACCAGCGAGTGACCGACCGGCTGGCCGAGGCGGTCAGCCAGTTGCTTGAGTCCAGCAACATTCTGGCCGTGGCGCGCTTCTTCCAACTGGGTTGGCACACGGTCAAGGCGCTGGACAAGGCCCTGCTGCGACGGGCGATCCAAGAGCCGGACTGGAGCCAGATCCACTACCTAGCGATGGACGAGTTCGCTCTACACAAGGGCCATCGTTATGCCACGGTCGTTGTCGATCCGATCCGCCGTCAGGTGCTATGGATCGGTGATGGCCGCTCGCGCGAGACGGCCAGAGCCTTCTTCGAACAACTGCCAACAGGAGTTGCCCAGCAGATCCGGGCCGTAGCGATCGACATGACGACGGCCTATGAGCTGGAGATCCAGGCCAACTGCCCCAACGCCGAGATCGTCTACGACCTGTTCCACGTCGTGGCCAAGTACGGCCGTGAAGTGATAGACCGGGTGCGTGTAGACCAAGCGAACCAGTTGCGGCACGACAAGCCGGCCCGCCGGGTGATCAAGTCCAGTCGCTGGCTACTGCTGCGCAATCGCAAAAACCTCGATCCGTGCCAATCGGTAAAGTTGGACGAGTTGCTCCAGGCCAACCAGCCCTTGCTCACCGCTTATCTGATGCGCGATGAGCTCAAACAGCTGTGGTTCTACCAACACCCCGGCTACGCCCGCCAGGCATGGGATCACTGGCTGCAACAGGCTCAGGGCAGCGGCATCGCCGCCTTGGCTCACTTCGCGCTCAAGCTAAAAGCCTATCTGCACGGGATTCTGTCTCGCTGTCGCCACCGGCTCAACACCAGCATCGTCGAGGGCATCAACAACACCATCAAAGTCATCAAGCGCCGCGCCTACGGTTACCGCGATCAGGAGTACTTCTTCCTCAAGATCCGGTCTGCATTCCCCGGTATTCCTCGATGAACCAAAAAAATGCCCCTTTCGGGGCTGCCCTCGCGGACCGATCAGGCCTTGATATCCTGATACATGTACTCGCGTCGCCAAGGATACTGCCGATCCGGCGGGTAATTGAGCTCCTGGTCATCCCCCTTGGCCGGCGTGCTGACCAGGATCTGATGCAAGGCAATCCAGCCGTGCTCGAAGGCCATCGCGCACCCGGCAAGATAAAGCCGGTAGGCGCGCAGCGACCGGGCGCCCTGCTCGCCCGACAAAATGCGGGAAGCGTCTTCCAACTTGGTTTCGAGTTCGTCACTCCAGGCCCATAGCGTGCGGGCATAGTGCGGACGCAGGTTTTCGACGTCGCCCGCCTCCAGGCCACCGGCGGTAACGGCTTCGAGCACGCTGCTGATATGAGTAAGCTCGCCGCCGGGGAAAATATACTTCTCGATGAACTCACCCATGCCGCTGCCCAACTCGGAGTTGTACAGGCCTGCAGCCGTGATACCGTGGTTCATGATGAGACCGCCCGGCTTGATGAGGTTGCGCAACTTGGCAAAGTAACCCGGCAACTGCGCGCGGCCCACGTGCTCGAACATGCCGACAGATGCTATTTTGTCGTACGGCTGGGTCTCATCGAGTTTGCGGTAATCCAGCAACTCCATGCGCACCCGCCCGGATAACCCCTTGCTCTCGATCAGCCTGTTGACGTGGGCATGCTGGTTACGCGAAAGCGTGATGCCAGTGGCATCCACGCCGTAATTTTCAGCCGCCCAAAGCAGCAACCCGCCCCAGCCGGCGCCCACGTCCAGAAAGCGCTCACCCTGACGCAGCTTCAATTTGCGGCAGATGAGGTCGAGCTTGGCCTCCTGGGCCTGCGCCAGCGTCATGCCGGGTTCGCGATAATAGGCGCAAGAATAGACGCGCCGCGGGTCGAGCCACAAGGCGTAAAACTCATCCGACAAGTCATAATGAAATTCGATCTGCTTGGCATCGCGTTCGACGGAATGCCGCCATACGGACGTCACTTTGCGTATCAGCTCGGTCAACCATCCGCCACGAGCAGCATCGACCGGCGACCCGGGCAGAAGCGCGGCCGCCGCGGCCATTACATCGCGCATGCTGCCTTGGATGTCAATCCGGCCCTCGACGTAATCCTGACCCAAGACCCCCACGGAGCCCTCGGCCAGGTGAGCCAGGGCCCCCTTGTCGCGAGCGGCAAAGCGCACCTTGGCCTGAGGCGGCCCCAATACGGTCCCGTCAGGCAGTTGAAGTTGTACCGACACCGGCAGGGCGGCAAGCTTACGTTCGACAACAGACAGCAAAGGATTAACCAATTCCCTCTCCACTGGAACATGACCGACACAGCGACTTTATCGGAAAACAGTTGAAATTTGTACGTAAGGGCGTGCGTGCTACAGTCATTGGCTCGGCCAATCCTGGGGAACCTCCCGCTGCATGCCGAGCCGCCCGCTGTTTTCCGCCCCCCAGATGCCACCTTCTTCCCCCCGCCTGCCTCCCGTTCCGAATCCTTAGGCCGCAGCCTGCCAGGCTGGCTCATCCTGATGGGCGCACTCACCGCCATCGGACCTTTCTCCATTGATATGTATCTGCCGGCGTTTCCGACGATCGCGCAGAACCTTGGGGTGGCGCGCGGGGACGTCGAGCGCACGCTGGCGGCCTATCTGGTCGGGCTGGCCATGGCACAGGTGGTCTATGGCCCTCTGGCTGACCGCTACGGACGCAAGCTGCCCGTCATGGCGGGGCTGGTGCTCTACATCGTGGCCTCGCTGGGCTGTGCGCTGGCTGGCAACATCGAGTCGCTGACCTGGTGGCGGGTGATTCAGGCGCTGGGGGGCGCGGCCGGCGTGGTCATCCCGCGCGCGGTCATCCGCGATCACTATGAGACGCAGGATGCCGCCCGAGCCATGTCGCTGCTCATGCTCATCATGGGGCTCGCCCCGATTCTGGCACCGCTGGCTGGCGGACAACTGCTCAGTATCGTCGGTTGGCGCAGCCTGTTCTGGCTCATGGCCCTAGCGGCGGCCGCCATGTTGACCAGCGTCATTTTCATCATGAAGGAATCCCTCGCTCCCGAACGAGTCGTCCCCCTGCGCTGGCATACCATTTTCGGCAACTACGGTGCCCTGCTGACGCACCGCTCGTTTCTGGCCCACAGCCTGGCAGGCGGCCTGGGACAGGCGGGGATGTTTGCTTACATCGTGGGTTCACCACGCATCTTTATCGAGTACTACGGGGTGGCGCCGCAATACTATGGTTTGCTGTTTGGCGCCAATGCCGCAGCGCTCATCGTGGGCTCGCAGGTCAGCGCCCGACTGCTGCGCCGCCTGCAGCCAGCGACCTTGCAGCGCCGAGCCCAGAACGCGCTGGCCATCGCCAGCCTTACCGCGGTGGTATTGACCATTACCGGCATGATGAGCCTGCCGCTCTTGATGCTTTGCCTGATCGGCTATATGTTCAGCCAGGGTTTCGTGAATCCGAACTCGGCCGCGCTGGCCCTGGCCGAGCAGGGCCGACGACTGGGTGCCGCCTCGGCCATGCTGGGCACCTTGCAGTTATCCTGCGGAGCATTGGCCGGTCTGATCATCAGCCTCTGGCAGACGCAAAGCGCCCTGCCGCTGACCACGGTGCTGGCAGGGTGTGCCTGCCTGTCTTGGGCGGCCGGGCGCATCGCAAGACGCGGGGCTTGACCTCGAATTGCAATTCGTCGTATAGTCGAAGACTGAGCATTAATTCCATATCCCGTGCGTGACTACTATGCTTTGTAGTTGCCACATTACTTACTTCTGCCTGGGTTTTTTTCTAGTCAGCGGCTAAGCGGGTATAAGCACGGGCCAGCTTGCGGGTCATCAGCACTACGATGACCGCTACACGCAGCGGCCCTCATCCAGGTTTTTGGGTGGCTAGCAGGAGATTTCCAATCCCTGCTTGTGCGAATATCCCCCTTAGCCTCGGCCTTGCGAGACTCCCGGCGAATAAACACAAGAGGTGCATCCATGGCACGTGTTTGCCAAGTAACCGGCAAAGGCCCGATGGTGGGCAACAATGTTTCGCACGCCAACAACAAAACCAAGCGCCGCTTCCTGCCCAACCTGCAGTCGCGCCGCTTCTGGGTTGAGAGCGAAAACCGCTGGGTCCGTCTGCGCGTGACGGCCAAGGCCATCCGCACGATCGACAAGAACGGCATCGACGCCGTGCTGGCCGACCTGCGCGCACGCGGCGAAGTGGCCTAAGCCCGGCGCAGCCCCATCACGCCTCATTCCGTGCGCGCCACATAGCGCCACGAACTGCAAATTCATACTAGGAGCCCGACATGGCCAAAGGTATCCGCGAAAAGATCAAGCTCGAGTCGACCGCCGGCACGGGCCATTTCTACACGACCACCAAGAACAAGCGCAACATGCCCGAAAAGATGCTGATCAAGAAGTTTGATCCGGTCGCTCGCAAGCACGTTGACTACAAGGAAACCAAGCTGAAGTAATTCAGCCGTTTCGGTCGCAAAAGCCCTGCCCTCGCAGGGCTTTTTGTTTTTGCACCCCGGAAACAAGCAGAAAGCGGCAAAAACAGGCGCGAATTCGTACGGTAACGCCGCCGCCGGCACCCTTACACTCGACCAAAAGACCACTGCCCCAGCCTCATGCGCTCTTGCAACGCTTTCCTGCTAGGTTTGGCCCTCATGGCGGCGGGCTCCGTTGCCCGGGCGCAAGACTCCCCCCCCATCAGGCTGGGCGAAGTCCAATCCATGGTCGCCGACAAAGAGTTTGCGCAGGGCTGGCGCATGGCCCTGGAGGACATCAACCAGGCCGGCGGCGTCCTGGGCCGTCCAGTGCAAGTCGTGCCGATCAAGATTGCCCCCGGC
The DNA here is from genome assembly GCF_020735985.1 of Bordetella holmesii. Classification (NCBI taxonomy): domain Bacteria; kingdom Pseudomonadati; phylum Pseudomonadota; class Betaproteobacteria; order Burkholderiales; family Alcaligenaceae; genus Bordetella; species Bordetella holmesii. The sequence goes on along the minus strand of NZ_CP085973.1, from coordinate 359,024 downwards.
GCACCAGTGCCGAACGTCATTGCGCTCTTCGACCCAGAACCTGACAGCGCGCAAGCCTTGCTGACATCCCGGCAGGCCGCCGCGTGGCAGCTGCCCTACCTGGTCGTACGCGCCCCCAGCGACCGTCTGGTCTGGCAGGAAGGCAATCGCTATACCTTCCGCCTGGCACCCTCGAGCCGGATGCGCATCGCCGCGCTCGCCCCCCGGGCACTGGCCCTGCGACAGACACGCTGGGCCCTTGTTCATGCCGCTTCCCAGGATGGGCAGGAGCAGGCCGCGTCGTTTGCTGCCACATTGGCGGCCTTCCAAGCCAGGCACGACATCGTCAGCCGCCAGGCCGTCACCGCCGGTCAAGTCAATGCAGACCTGATGCGGGCCTTGCAAGCCAGCCATACGCAGGCGCTACTGGTGGCCCTGCGCGGTCAGGATCTGATTACCTTCAGCAAACTGGTCCTGCAGTTGCCCACCCTGCAACAGTTGCCGGCAATCATCCTGCATGGCGAAGACCTGCCCGACAGGGCGCCGGCTGGCTGGATCGTCGCCACACACGGCGCCCTGAATGAGCAAGATGGCTTTGCCATTGAGTACGGCGCACGCATGGGGCACCCGCCCAATCTGGCGGCCTTGCAAGGCTATGTGGCGCTGCACAGCCTCGTCGCGGCGCTGCGCACGGCGCAATCTGCCGACCCCGAGAAACTGACAGATGCATTCGAGGGGCTGCGTGTAGACAGCGCAGTAGGGCCCATCCTGTACCGTAAGGCAGACCATCAATCCACCATGGGCCTGTCGCTAGGCGTATGGGAAGAAAAAGGTTCATCGCGGAATAGCGTGGAGCCGTGCTTGATTGCCGTTACGCTTGATCCTTGATTTTTCAAGGATCAAGGCCGGGATCATGCTGGACCGCAAGACGATCGAGAGGTTGGGTGGGTGGGAAGGTTATCGGGTGGAGCGGGTCGTGTGGCCTGAAGGTGAGAGCCGGACGGTCACGATTTACCTGAAGCCTTCAGCGCGAACGATGCACTGCGAGCACTGCGGCAACCGATGTCGGCAGGTGCATGAGACGACCACGCGCCGGGTGCGGGATCTGCCGCTAATGGCGCTGCGAGTGACGCTGGTAGTGCCGCGTCGGCGGGTCTGGTGCGAGCAGTGCAGTGGACCGCATCTGGAGAGGCTGAGCTGGCTGGGCCGTTACCAGCGAGTGACCGACCGGCTGGCCGAGGCGGTCAGCCAGTTGCTTGAGTCCAGCAACATTCTGGCCGTGGCGCGCTTCTTCCAACTGGGTTGGCACACGGTCAAGGCGCTGGACAAGGCCCTGCTGCGACGGGCGATCCAAGAGCCGGACTGGAGTCAGATCCACTACCTAGCGATGGACGAGTTCGCTCTACACAAGGGCCATCGTTATGCCACGGTCGTTGTCGATCCGATCCGCCGTCAGGTGCTATGGATCGGTGATGGCCGCTCGCGCGAGACGGCCAGAGCCTTCTTCGAACAACTGCCAACTGGGGTTGCCCAGCAGATCCGGGCCGTAGCGATCGACATGACGACGGCCTATGAGCTGGAGATCCAGGCCAACTGCCCCAACGCCGAGATCGTCTACGACCTGTTCCACGTCGTGGCCAAGTACGGCCGTGAAGTGATAGACCGGGTGCGTGTAGACCAAGCGAACCAGTTGCGGCACGACAAGCCGGCCCGCCGGGTGATCAAGTCCAGTCGCTGGCTACTGCTGCGCAATCGCAAAAACCTCGATCCGTGCCAATCGGTAAAGTTGGACGAGTTGCTCCAGGCCAACCAGCCCTTGCTCACCGCTTATCTGATGCGCGATGAGCTCAAACAGCTGTGGTTCTACCAACACCCCGGCTACGCCCGCCAGGCATGGGATCACTGGCTGCAACAGGCTCAGGGCAGCGGCATCGCCGCCTTGGCTCACTTCGCGCTCAAGCTAAAAGCCTATCTGCACGGGATTCTGTCTCGCTGTCGCCACCGGCTCAACACCAGCATCGTCGAGGGCATCAACAACACCATCAAAGTCATCAAGCGCCGCGCCTACGGCTACCGCGATCAGGAGTACTTCTTCCTCAAGATCCGGTCTGCATTCCCCGGTATTCCTCGATGAACCAAGAAAAAGGGCTCGGCCCGCTCACCTATCTCGAGGGCAGCCGGCTGCAACTGCCTGACGCCGTGGCGCAACGGCTGCGCAAGCCCGTGAGAACGACGCCGCCTGCGCCGCCGCCAAGCGTCAGTTCTGCCGCCGTGCCTCACCTGCCCACGTTCGACGCATCTGGATTGCACCCCGGAGGAACCGCGCTTTCGGCCTGGCCCGACTGATGTGCCGTGCCGGGCGGCCCACACTCCAGGAAGCAGCGGGCCTGACAAGAACGGCATACGGCAGGATCCAGGCGCTGGTAGATGCTGCCAATGGCAGTGGCCTTGTCGGGAAAGATGTGATCCGGGCCCAGGCGCTCGACGAAGCCCGTGCGCTGCCACGTCGCCAGCACCTCGGGCCACGGACGATGAAAATAAATATCACCGCCCAGGGCCCTTCGGCGCTTGAGTTCGTCTTCCCAGACCTGCGCCCCCGCCTGATCAATGAAGTTCATGCTCTTGGTCATAACCAGCAAATGGGGCGCCCCCCCTGCCGCAAGGCGCCCAACCGCTCGTCCACATAAGCGGCGGCACCAAAGTAAACCGAACCTTCCATACGCAACAGACATAGCTGCGGACACGGCGGCAATACCGGGGCGCTGCTGTCTCGCACCACGAAATGACGTGCAGCATCCTGCGCATCGATCCCCATGATGCGCATCGCAGGCCGCGAGGTGCGATACAAGTAGGCCGACAACGACAGCAAGGCGCCCAGCATGATGGCCACTTCCATGCGGATGAACAAGGTCGCGGCCATCGTGGCCGCGGCGATCATGGCCTCGTTGCGATCGACTTTGGCCAACCAGTACCACCGCGAGACATCGAGCAGGGTCCAGGCCACCAGCAATAGCAAGGCGGCGATGGCCGCATAAGGGATGTGAGCGAGCAAGGGTACGCTCAGCAACACCAGCCCCACCAGTATCAGAGCCGAGAACACCGCAGCCATGGGGGTGCGTGCACCGGCTTCATAGTTGGGCAACGACCGGTTCAGCGATCCGCAGGACAAATAACAGGAAAACAAGCCGCCGACGGCATTGGACAGCCCCTGCCCGAAGAACTCCCGGTTCGGATCGATGACCTGGCCTGAACGCTGGGCCACCGCTTTGGCGATGGAGATGGACTGCGCCAGGGCCACGATGGTCAGCGGCACGGCCACACCCAGCATATCGGGCAGCCGGCGCCACTCCACGTCAGGAATATGCAGCGGCGGCAAAGGCTGCGCGATAGGCCCCAGCACAGCTAGCCCGGCGCCAAGCATATCCATCAGCCAGCCGGCGAGCGTGCCAGCCGCGAGCCCGACCAGCATATGCGGACGGCGCCGATCCCAGCGCCGCACCGCCAGTGCGCTGACCAACGTGACCACGGTCACGACGATGGCGCCTGCACTGATCCGCCCTGCAAACAGGGCTGAGAACGTTTCCGACAGGCCATGCGCGGCCTCGCGAGGCACGCCAAAAGCATCCTTCAAGGCATGCAGGGCAATCAGGATCGCTGCGCCACTGGTAAAGCCGAACAGTGCCGCCGGCGAAATGAAATTGGCCAGCACGCCCAGCCGCAACAAACTCACTGCCAGTTGCATCAGCCCCACCAGCACGGTGACGGCCAGCGCCAGCTCGATATAGCCGGGCGAACCCGGCACGGCCATGGGTGCGAGCACGGCCAGCAAGGCCAGCGAGTTGGCATTGGTAGGACCGGACAAGACATGCCGGCTAGAGCCGAAGAGTCCGGCAATGACGCAGGGCACCACTGCGCTGTAAAGCCCATATTGCGGCGGCAAGCCGGCCAGCAAGGCAAATGCCATGCCCTGCGGAAGCACGAGCAACGCGCCGAGCAGTCCAGCCATCGCATCGCTGCGCAGGACGGCGGGCGTAATGTCGAGAACCCAGCTTCCCATCCATCGAGCAGCGCGCAAGTATCTCCCCTTGTTTGTTGATTGCGCGACATCCGCGCCAAGGCGCCTAGCGTAATCTGCGCCACGCACTCACGCAACGAGTGCGTGGCATTGCAAACACCTTAAAACAAGACCTCGCACGCGGCCGTGCATCCTGTTTCTCGCGAAAACAACATCTCGTAAGTATTAAACCGCGTAAAAATTCATGCGCGCGCCGTAGTTTCCGCTATCATCGGGCGCGTGGTGCCGGACATCCGTCGCAAGCGCCGCTTTATTACCCAACATACGGATCTTGACCATGGCTACCAAAGCAAAAGCTCCCGCCAAGAAAGTCACCAAAACCGCCACCAAGGCTCCTGCCAAGAAGGCCGTCGCCACCAAGCCGGCCGTGAAGAAGACGGCCACCGCTGCCGTGCGCCCCATCAAGGAAGCACTGAACAAGTCGCAACTGATCGCTCACCTGGTTGAAAGCACCAGCGTCGAAGCCAAGTCGGTCAAGGCAGTTCTGGCTGGCCTCGAAGCCGCCGTGCTGGGTTCGGTTGACAAGAAGGGTGCTGGCGAATTCACGCTGGCTGGCCTGTTCAAGGTTGCCGTGCAAAAGGTTCCGGCCAAGGCCAAGCGCTTCGGCAAGGATCCGTTCACTGGCCAAGAGCGTTGGTTCCCGGCCAAGCCGGCTTCGGTGAAGGTCAAGGTTCGCCCGCTCAAGAAGCTCAAGGACGCAGCGCAGTAAGCCTCGTCGTCCGGTCAAACCGGAAAGAGCCCGCCTCAGAGACCTGAGGCGGGCTCTTTCTTTTGGGGGTTGATTGCAGCCCACTTATCTTGATATAAAGATACTCTACATAAAGATAAGTGCCTCATGAAAGACCACGTCGACCTTGTCCTAGCCCAATGGGCGCAACAACGCCCGGATCTGGACGTCTCTGCGATGGCGGTTTGCAGCCGCCTGTTTCGCATGAACATCGTCGCCGCGCGTAATGCCGACCGAGCTTTTCGCGCGCACGGCATGCATCAGGGTGAATTCGATGTACTGGCCACGTTGTTTCGGGCCGGCCTGCCCTACAGCATGAGCCCACAGCAACTGATCGGGGCTTTGCTGCTGTCTTCGGGCGCGATGACCAACCGGCTGGACCGGCTCGAGAGTGCCGGCCTGATCGCGCGCAGCCCGAATCCCGAGGACCGCCGCAGCGTGCTGGTTTCACTCACCCAGCAAGGTCAGCGCGCCTTGCGCCACGTGCTGGAGGCATATCTGGATGAAATGGAGCAGACCCTGGCTCCGCTGAACGCCAGCGAACGCCGTCAGCTCGCCGGCCTGCTCAAGCGCCTGCTGGCCCCGCACGATCAACATGCCCCTGGAGGCGTCGAATTTTGAACTCCCGTCTTACTCCCGCGATGGTTTTCCTGATGTCAGTGGCCACCGGCCTGGCGGTGGCCGGCAACTATTACGCCCAGCCTCTGCTGCATATCATCGGCGAACAATTCCAGGTCTCCAACGCCACCACGGGCAGCATCGTTACGATTGCCCAATTGAGCTACGCCGTTGGCCTGGTGCTGATCGTTCCGTTGGGCGACCTGGTGGAGCGGCGCCGACTCATCGTCTTCATGACGGCGCTGTCGGCCGTCGGGCTGTTGATATCGGCCAGCGCCCCTGGCATCAGCTGGTTGATGCTGGGCACCTTCCTGACCGGCATGCTGTCGGTCGTCGCCCAGGTGCTGGTGCCGTTTGCTGCGACGCTGGCCGACCCGGCGCAGCGCGGCCGCATCGTCGGCACGCTCATGAGCGGTTTGCTGCTTGGCATTCTGCTGGCGCGCACCGCCTCGGGGGTCCTGGCCGATCTGGGCGGTTGGCGCACGGTCTATTGGGTAGCCTCGGTGCTGCTGCTGGGGATGTCTGTCGTGCTGTGGCGTATCCTGCTCGATCACCGCGGCTCGGCCCAACTGAGCTACCCGCGCCTGCTGATGTCCATCGTCCATCTCTACCGTGAAGAGCCGCTACTGCGCGCGCGCTCTATCATCGGCGGGCTTATCTTCGCCTGCTTCAGCATGTTGTGGACGCCGCTGACCTTCCTGCTGTCGAGCCCGCCCTACGGCTACAGCACCACGACCATCGGGCTGTTCGGCCTGGCCGGTGCGCTCGGCGCCTACGCGGCCCGCGCCTTTGGACGCATGGCAGATCAGGGCCTGGGCAACCGCGCCACGGTTGCAGGCCTGGTCCTGCTGCTGGGATCCTGGGGACTGATCGCCTGGGGCGCCCACGCCGTCATCCCCCTGCTGATCGGCATCATCATCCAGGACATGGCTATCCAGGGCGTGCACGTGACCAATCAGAGCGCCGTCTACCGGCTGCGCCCGGAGGCGCGCAGCCGGCTCACGGCTGGCTATATGACGTCTTATTTCATTGGTGGAGCCGCCGGCTCGCTCGCGTCGGCCTGGATCTACGGCCATTATGGATGGTATGGGGTGACGGCCACGGGCGCTATCACCGCCCTGCTGGCGCTGCTCTACGGCTGCCTGGCCAAGGGGGCCAGCATCCCCGCAACCCCGGCTTCCCCATCCTCGACCTAGCACCTCCTATAATCTAGGGTTTGAGCGTCCGTCCGCCGGCCGCACCCATCCCTATTTCTACGCACGAGTCCATGCAGGAACGCTATCAACCTACTCTCGTCGAAGCGGCCGCCCAAGAAGACTGGCAGGCCCGTGACGCCTATCTCGTCCATGAGCACGCAAAGAACGCTGACGGCTCCGAAAAGCCCAAGTTCTATGCCTGCTCCATGCTGCCCTACCCCAGCGGCAAGCTGCACATGGGCCACGTGCGCAACTACACGATCAACGACATGATGGCGCGCCAGTTGCGCATGCGCGGCTACAACGTGCTCATGCCCATGGGCTGGGATGCCTTCGGCATGCCTGCGGAGAACGCGGCCATCAAATCCAAGGTCCCGCCAGCCAAGTGGACCTATGACAACATCGCCTACATGAAAAAGCAGATGAAGGCGATGGGGCTGGCCATCGACTGGTCGCGCGAGATGTGCGCCTGCGATCCCGCATACTACAAATGGAACCAATGGTTGTTCCTGAAGATGCTGGAAAAAGGCATTGCCTATCGCAAGACCCAGGTAGTCAACTGGGATCCGGTCGATCAGACCGTGCTGGCCAACGAGCAGGTCATCGACGGCCGCGGCTGGCGCTCTGGCGCGCTGGTCGAGAAGCGGGAAATCCCCGGCTATTACCTGCGCATCACCGACTACGCCGACGAACTGCTCGACCAGGTCAAGAACCATCTGCCCGGCTGGCCCGAGCGAGTACGCATCATGCAGGAGAACTGGATCGGCAAGTCCGCCGGTGTCCGTCTGGCCTTCCCCCATGACATCAAGGACGAAGACGGCCAGCCCATCCAGGAGGGCAAGCTGTTTGTGTTCACCACGCGTGCCGACACGCTCATGGGCGTGACGTTCTGCGCCGTCGCACCAGAGCACCCGCTGGCCACGTATGCGGCGCGCAACAATCCGGCGCTGGCCAGTTTCATCGAGCAATGCAAGCTGGGTGGCACCACCGAAGCCGAGATCGCAACGCGCGAAAAGGAAGGCATGCGTACCGGCCTGACCGTCACGCACCCCTTGTCCGGTCAGCCGGTGGAGGTCTGGGTCGGCAACTATGTGCTGATGAGCTATGGCGACGGCGCCGTAATGGGTGTTCCTGCCCACGATGAGCGCGACTTCGCCTTCGCCCGCAAGTATGGCCTGACCATCCGCCAGGTCATCGCCCTCGAGGGCAAAACCTACTCTGAACAAGCGTGGCAGGAATGGTATGGCGACAAGCAGTCGGGCCGCGCGATCAACTCGGGCGCCTACGACGGCCTGAGCTCGGCCGAGGCCATCGATGCCATCGCCGGCGACCTGGCTGCCAAGGGCCTGGGCGAAAAACAAACCACCTATCGCCTGCGCGACTGGGGTATTTCGCGCCAGCGTTACTGGGGCACGCCCATTCCTATCATTCACTGCCCGGATTGCGGTCCCGTGCCCGTGCCCGAGCAAGACCTGCCCGTAGTGCTGCCCGATGACCTGATCCCGGATGGCTCGAGCAATCCGCTGGCCAAGAACGAGGCCTTTCTGTCGTGCTCATGCCCGTCCTGCGGCAAGCCGGCGCGGCGTGAAACCGACACCATGGACACCTTTGTGGACTCGTCCTGGTATTTCATGCGCTATACCTCGCCGGGCAACGACCAGGCCATGGTGGATGATCGCAACGATTACTGGATGCCCATGGACCAGTACATCGGCGGCATCGAGCACGCCGTATTGCACCTGCTCTATGCGCGGTTCTGGACCAAGGTCATGCGCGACCTCGGCATGCTCAAGTTCGACGAGCCCTTTACCCGCCTGCTCTGCCAGGGCATGGTGCTCAACCATATTTATTCGCGCCGCACCCCGCAAGGTGGCATCGAATACTTCTGGCCCGAAGAGGTCGAGAACATCTATGACGCCAAGGGCGCCATCACCGGTGCCCGCCTGAAATCCGACGGCTCTGAAATCACCTACGGCGGCGTGGGTACGATGTCCAAGTCCAAGAACAATGGCGTGGACCCGCAATCTCTCATCGATACGCTGGGTGCCGACACCGCGCGGCTGTTCGTCACGTTTGCGAGCCCGCCCGAGCAGACACTCGAGTGGTCGGATTCGGGGGTCGAAGGCGCCAACCGCTTCTTGCGCCGCCTCTGGTCGCTGGGTTACGAGCACCGCGAGGCCGTCGCCCGCGGTCTGGCCCAGGGCACCGATTGGCAAGATGCCCCCGCTGTCGTCAAGGATCTGCGCCGCGAAATGTACGGCCTGCTCAAGCAGGCCGAGTACGATTACCAGCGCATTCAATACAACACGGTGGTGTCGGCCTGCATGAAAATGCTCAACGCCCTGGATAACGCCAAGCTGCCCGAAGGCCACGCCAGCGACGCCGTGCGTGCCGAAGGTCTGGGCCTGCTGTTGCGAGTGCTCTATCCGGTGGTGCCGCATGTCACGTGGCAACTCTGGCGCGATCTGGGCTTCGCTCAGGAAATGGGCGATTTGCTTGACGCTGCCTGGCCGCACGTCGATGAGGGCGCCCTGGTGGCCGAAGAAATCGAGCTCATGCTTCAGGTCAACGGCAAGCTGCGTGGAGCCATCCGCGTGACCGCCAAGGCCGCCAAGGAAGACATCGAACAGATCGCCCTGGCTCAAGAGGAGGTGACGCGCTTCCTCGAAGGCCGCCCGCCCAAGCGGGTGATTGTGGTGCCGGGCAAATTGGTCAACGTTGTGGGCTGACAAGGATACGCATGAACCTCGCCGGGTTTTTCCTGCTGTTTTTCCCAAGGTCACGGGGCCTGAAGGCTACTGGCCTGGCCGTGGTCATGCTGCTGACTGCCTGCGGCTTCCAGATGCGGGGGGAAACGCCCCTGCCCTTCAAAACCTTGTATGTCGGTATTCCCGACAACACGCGCTTCGGCGCGGACGTCAGGCGTTCGATCCGAGCGGTTTCTCCGGAAACGCGCATTGTCGCTGACCCGAAGGCCGCTGCGGCCAATCTGCAGCAGGTCAGCAGCACACGCAGTTTGCGCGACGTGGCGCTCAATGCCCAGGGCCGGGTCGAGGAGTACGAATTGGGGCTGGTGTTCACGTTCCGGCTGGTCGACTCCACCGGGCGCGCCATCATTCCCGACACTACCTTCACGGTCTATCGCGATCTGCCTTACGACGATGGCGTCGTGCAAGCCAAACAGTCGCAGATGGAGGCGCTGTACGAATCCATGCAGCAGACCCTGCTCAGCCGCCTGCTACGCCGCCTGACGGCGCCGGACGTGGCGGAATCGATGCACCGACTCGAGCAAACCAAGGATGACATCAGCGAAGATACTCCGCTGTTCGATCCGAACGTACGCACCGACCAACGACAGGGCCCGGCGCTCTGGAATACGCCCAATATCACCCCGGGGCGTGGCGCACAGCCTGAATAATGGCGCAGCATCTGGATGCCGACGGGCTGCTCGATCACCTGAGGCGCGGCCCGCTGGCCGCGCTCTACACCCTCTCGGGTGACGAACCGTTGCTGGTCACCGAAGCTGGCGATGCCTTGCGGGCCGCGGCGCGCAAGGCGGGGTTTACGGATCGCAGCTCTCTGGTCATGGATGCCCGCGGCGACTGGAGCGCAGTCCTCGCGGCCACGCAAAGCGTGTCGTTGTTCGGCGATCGTCGCCTGCTGGAAATCAAGATTCCCACCGGCAAACCCGGTAAGACCGGTGCCGATACCCTCACACGCCTGGCCGAGCAGGCCGAACGCCAACCGGACGCCGACACCTTGATCGTAGTGTCGCTGCCCCGCCTGGATCGCGCGACGCGCGAATCCAAATGGGCTCAGGCCCTGGCGCGCAGCGGGATCAGCGCCGATATCCCGACGATAGAGCGCACGCGCCTGCCCGCCTGGGTCGGCGCACGGCTGGCACGCCAGAATCAGCGCGTCGATGGCGCCACCCTGCAATGGATGGCCGACAAGGTGGAAGGCAATCTTCTGGCCGCACACCAGGAAATCCTCAAATTGGGGTTGCTGTATCCCGAAGGCGAGATCGCCGCCGAAGATGTCGAGCGCGCCGTCCTCAATGTCGCGCGATACGATGTCTTCGGTCTGCGCGACGCCATGCTGGCCGGTGATATCGCCCGTACGGTGCGCATGCTCGACGGCCTGCGGGCCGAGGGCGAAGCGCTGCCGCTGGTGCTCTGGGCCGTTGGTGAAGAAATCCGCCTGCTGGCCAGGATTGCCGAAGCCCGGCAGCACCGCCAGGACGTGGGCGCTCTCATGCGCCGCCTGCGGATCTTCGGCGCCCATGAACGCTTGGCCTTGCAGGCCCTGGGCCGCGTCCCTCCCCAGGCTTGGCCTGCCGCCGTGCAGCATGCCCATGAGGTTGACCGGCTGATCAAAGGCCTTACCGTCCCCGGGCGTCTGACCGACCCCTGGGAAGAAATGACACGTCTGACCCTGCGCGTGGCTGCGACCGGCGCACGCGCCTGATCCCCCATTTTTGGATGTCCCCCATGTCCTCAATCGAACAAACCATGCTCACGCTGGGCGTAAACGCCCGGCAAGCCGCGCGTGCCATGATGCGTGCCAGCGGCTCGGCCAAAAATCGGGCCCTGCTCACCATGGCCGAACTGCTGACCGACGGCAAGCAGGCCCTGCAACAGGCCAATGCGCGTGATGTCGACAGCGCGCGCGCAAACGGCCTGGAGGCGGCGCAGCTGGACCGGCTCACCTTATCGGATCGCAGTGTGCAACTGATGGCCGAAGGCCTGCGTCAGATCGCCGCGTTGCCCGACCCTGTCGGCAGTCTCGGCCCGACCACGGTACGCCCCAATGGCATGCGCGTGGCGCAAATGCGGGTGCCGTTGGGCGTGATCGGCATCATTTATGAGTCGCGCCCCAACGTCACCATCGATGCGGCGGCGCTCTGCCTGAAGTCGGGTAACGCCACCATCCTGCGTGGCGGCAGCGAAGCGCTCCACTCCAATGTCGCCCTGGGCGCCATCATCCAAGCGGGTCTGGCTGCCGCGGAACTTCCACCGGCGGCCGTTCAGGTGGTAGACACCACCGACAGGGCTGCGGTCGGCAAACTCATTACCATGACCGAGCACGTGGACGTCATCGTGCCCCGCGGAGGCAAAAACCTGATCGCACGCCTGGCTCAGAAAGCCCGCGTGCCGCTCATCAAACATCTGGACGGCAACTGCCATGTTTACCTGGATGCCGCCGCCGATGCGGATCGGGCATTCGAGATCACCTTCAACGCCAAGACCTACCGTTATGGCATTTGCGGGGCCATGGAAACATTGCTGGTGCATCAGGCTGTGGCCCCCACCCTGCTGCCTCGCATTGGCCAGGCTCTGCAGCAGCACGGCGTCGAATTGCGCGGCTGCGAGCGCAGCCGCGCAATCCTGCCGGCCATCAAACCGGCCGACGAGCAAGACTGGGGTACCGAGTACCTCGCCCCCATCCTGGCCGTCCGAGTGGTCGATACCCTGGATCAGGCGATTGAACATATCGCCCGCTGGGGTTCCGGGCACACCGACGCCATCGTCACGGAAGACCTGGCTGCCGCCCAACGTTTTCAACGCGAGGTCGACTCCAGTTCGGTCTACGCCAACCTGCCCACCTGCTTTGCCGATGGCTTTGAGTACGGCCTGGGAGCGGAGATCGGGATTTCCACCAACCGCCTGCACGCCCGGGGCCCGGTCGGCCTCGAAGGCCTGACCACGTACAAATGGGTACTCACTGGCGAAGGCCAGACCCGCGGATAGTCCACTATGACGGCCCTTTACTCTCAGACCTTTGTTTTCGTTTTCAGCCTGTTCGCGCTGTGCTTCATTACGTGCACGATCTGCGGCCTGGTGCTTTTTTTCTGGAAAAGCAAGCGTGTCAACAGCGTGCTCAAACACCCCCTCCTCGAACACCGTCCCTTCCGGCAGTATTCCTTCTCGATTCAGGCGGCGATTTTCCTGGATTACTTCCTGCGCCTGACCTTCCCGCGCGCCAAGCGCTGGGTGGCCGGCTACGCCAACTACCAGCTCAAGTATGTCGATCCCAAGAAAGTGCCGCTGGACGTCAAGTGGCCCATCATCGGATTCTGGGGTTCGTGCTGGGTAGGCCTAATCGCCATGATCGCCCTGTGGATCATGCTGATGCTCGGCCGCTGAGGATAGCAGCCCCTCCGATCACGAGCGCGTTGGTGACAGACCACGGCAAGGTGCGCCGGCGCGGCCAGGCGCCGGGCATGCAACAATGGAGCCAGGGCCTGCCAGGCAATGCCCTGCCCACTGCTTACCCCGACACCTCAGGGAGATCCGCATGAGCCAGACCACGCCGGAAGTCACGCATCTTGCCGATCAAGGCCGATTCGAAATCATTGTCGATGGCCTTGTCAGCGAACTGGAGTACCAACTGCACGATGGCGTCATGGTCATCCTGCACACGGGCGTGCCCGCAGCCGTCGGCGGACGCGGCATCGCAGCCCAACTGACAACGTCGGCCTTGAATACGGCGCGCGAACACGGCTGGAAGGTGCGCCCACTGTGCTCCTATGCCGTGGTCTATTTCAAGCGCCACCCCGAGTACAACGACCTGCTCGCATGAAACCCGGCTCGTTGATGTGCCCCTGCGGCAGCGGCGACGTTTACTCCGGTTGCTGCGGCCGCTGGCACCAGAACGAATCACCTGCGCCCGATGCGGCCAGCCTGATGCGCTCGCGCTACAGCGCCTTCGTCATGGACGAGTTGGACTATCTGATGACGACCTGGCACCCCTCGACGCGACCCGCCGAGCTTGCCCCCAATCCGCCCGATCTCAAATGGCTGGGCCTGCAGGTACGTCGTCACGAGCAGGACGGCGAGGCTCACGCCATCGTGGAGTTCGTGGCGCGCTACCGGCAGGCAGGACGCGCGACCCGACTGCACGAGATCAGCCGCTTCGAGTGTATCGATGGCCGTTGGTACTATGTGGATGGCGAGTTCCCAGCGTGAGCGCGTGCGGGCTCAGCGCTCCTGCAAGGACTCTCCCAGCGTTTTGGTGATCGGTTTGGTCAGATAGTCCCATACCGAATGCTTGCCCGTTTTGATTTCCACCGTGGCCGTCATGCCCGGCTGAGTCTGGATGGGCTGCCCGCTGGCAGCACCGAGATCCCGGGCATCGGTTTTTATCTGCACACGATAGTAGGGCTGCTGAGCACCCTCCTTGGATTCGTCATAGAGCGTGTCGGCACTGATATAACTGACCCGCCCCTGCAGAGATCCGTAGATGGCGTAATCATAGGCGTCGAGCTTGATGTTGCTGGGCAGTCCCGCCTTGATGAAGGCAACGTCGCGCGGCTTGACCTTGGCCTCGATCACCAGATCCTCATCGACAGGCACGATTTGCAGGATCTCATCGCCCGGACGAGCCACTCCGCCCTGCGCCGTCGTCAAGCGGACATTGCGCACGACGCCATCCATTGGTGCATAGACTTCCGTATGCTCGAGCTGATCCTGACGTTGCGCCAGCACTTGCCGTGCGCCTTCGAGGTCTTCCTGCGCCTTGGCCAGATCCGCCTGCGCATTCTGGTAGAACTTGTTCCGCTTATTGGTGATCTGCCCGGTCAGGTCGACCACTTGCCGCTGCAGTTTGAGTACTTCGGCCCGGCTGACGTCCCCGCGCGCCACCAGGGGTTGGTTGAGGTTCAACTCCTCCTGGGCCAGTTTACGCGCGCGTTCCAGGGCGCCGAGCTCTTCGCTCAACGCAGCCTGGCGTCGCCGCATCAAGGCCATCTGATTGTCGCGTAGCTCCGGAAAGGCGCTGGCATCGGCGTCGAACTGCAACGGCGTTTCAAAGACCTCGGCCTGCAACCGCGCCACCGCCACCTTCAGACCTGCAACCTTGGCGACACTTTCCTGCATCGCCGCACGGGCGCGCGTCTGCTGAAAGCGGAACAAGGTTTGGCCACGTCTGACCGTGTCTCCCTCGCGCACCAGCATCTCCTCCAGCACGCCGCCATCGGGCGCCTGAATCACCTGGTTGCGGGAGCTGACGATCACCTGTCCGCTGGCACGTGTAATTTTGTCGAGCTCAGCCCAATGGGCCCACGCGACAAAACTGCCTACCGCCGCGACGACGAGCCAAAGCAGCGCACGGCTGCCACTGCCCACCTTGGCGTCTGCCTCCATGCTGCCCTCCTGAGCCGGATCATGCGTCATGCGGGGACCACCTCGGCAGGTTTGTTGGCGGCGTTCAGTTTTGCAATGACTTCATTGCGCGGCCCATCGAGCAATATCCGCCCGCCGTGCATCACGATAAGGCGGGTAAAGAGTGGTAAAAGCGCGGTCTTGTGCGTCGCGATCAATGCTGTGCGTCTGCCGTCCTGCAACTCCTGCTGCAACAGCCGCACGACCAGCGCCTCATTGTCGGCATCCATGGCGCCGGTGGGCTCATCGAGCAGCCATAACGATGGGCCGGACAGCAGCAGCCGCGTCAGCCCCAACTGCTGCTTTTGCCCGCCGGAGATCCCGCGCCCTCCCTCGGCGATCGGTAAGGCCAGGCCCTTGGACTGCCCACAAATCAGGCGTGACAGCCCCGTACGCCCGGCGGCCTCGAGCACGACGGCATCGCCCGGATCAGGCAAGCCCAGCAGAATATTCTCGCGCAGGGTGCCGCTGAGCAGCCGCAAGTTCTGAGGCAGATAACCGACTGCAGCCCGCGCCACGACCGGATCGAGCTGACCTGCATCGAGGTTAGACAGCAGAATGCGGCCCTCCTGCGGACGATACAACGTGCTGGCCAACTTCAGCAGCGTGCTCTTGCCCGACCCTACGGCGCCCAGCACGCCGACGCGCTCACCTTGGCGGATGTCGAGCCGCTCGACATCCAATGCCGCCTGGTCTTCGCGCGTGTACGCGAAGCGGACGCGCTCAAACCGTACAGACGGCTCGATCACGCCCGGCTTCAGGGTCTGCTCGCGCTCATCCTCTTCATTGGGCAGGGCAAGCAAATGGTCCAGGGAGTCGAGCGCGACACGGGCATGGGCCCATTGCATCATCACGCCCGGCAGTTGGATGAGCGGTGCCAGCGCACGATTGCTCAGAATCGAGCACGCCAGCAAACCACCCATTGTGATCTTGTTGTCGGAGACCAGCCAGGCGCCGAAGGCGATCGTCGCGACGTATCCCAACTGTTGCAGAGTGACTGTCAATTGCTGCGCGAGGCTGCTGTGGTCCCGGGATTGCCGCTCGGAGATAGCGGCTTCGTCGACCAACGCGCTCCAACGCGCCTGCAGGACAGGCTCAGCACCATTGGCCTTGATGGACTCGGCACCATCGACGGCCTCCACCAGCAGACCGGCTTTACGGTTGGCGGCAGTCTGCTGTCGCCGGGCATGCTTGCGCACCAGCGACTGCAGCCCCAGGCCCGTCAAGAGGGCCAGCGGCGCGACCACCACTGGTACCAGCGCAACCCAACTTCCGACCATCGCAATCACCGCGATATACAGAAAGGCAAAAGGCACATCGGCCAGCACGAGCAGCGAGGCGGAGGTCAATACGCCCCGGACCAATTCAAACCCTTTGATCTGCGAGGCCAGCGTGCCGACCATGGGCGGGCGCGCTTCCATTCTGACCCGCAGCATTCGCTCGAACAAACGCCGCGACAGCGATTGATCCACCGAGCTGGCGACGCGCTCCTGCATACGGCTGCGCACAAGCCTGAGCAAGAACTCCAGAATGACGGCCAAACTGACGCCAACCGTGAGCACCCACAGGGTCTGATGACCGTCATTGGGAATCACCCGGTCATACACCTGCATGGAGAACATCGACGTGCCCAGTGCCAGTAGGTTGGCCACTGTCGTGGCCACCAAGGCCTCGACAAAGGGCGAGCGCCTGCGCCAAAGCGCGGCGCCCACCCAGCGCAAGGCCCGGGCCTGCGTGTCGGGAGCGTTTGCAGGCGGCAATGCGGTCATTGCAGGCTCCCGGACTGCAGCCGCAGGCGCAGCGCCGCCGCCTGCCCCTCATATCGCACATCCACGCTGGCCAGTTCGGCCTGCTCCACTTCACGAACCGAGTTCATCATGTCTAACCAACTTTTGCGTCCGGCCACATACTGTCGCGAATAAGAATCGGCCACTTCGGCGGCCGTCACCTCGACGCGCCGGGCGATGTCAAGCCGCAGTTTTGCATCCGTCCACTGCGCCCAGTCCGTCTCGAACTGCTGCGACACCTCACGCCTGGCCGCCTCGCGCAGCATGCGTACGGACTCCACCTGCGATCTGGCCTCGCTTACCGCCGAGACGGCGGACAGCCCGGCTCCGGTCTGCCATTGCATGACCACCAGCGCCCGATTCGTCGACCCCGTGCCGCTACCCACCAAGGCAGCGCCCTGTACGTTTTCCAGTCGCAGCAACACTGCAGGGCTGAGCACCGCGCGACGCTCGCGCACGACGGCTTCGGCCTGCCTGAGCTCGGACGGCAGCCGCTTCAATCGCGGCGAAAGCGCCAGCGTCCGCTCCAGCAGCGCGTCCCTGTCGCTGACCCCGGTCTCGTCCGCCGCGCTGCCGATGACACGCGCTACGGGCTCGCCCACCAACTGCTCCAACTGCACCAGCGCGATGCGCAGCGATTGCCTGGCCGTATTGACATCATTTACACTCGTGAGCATGCGGGACTGCGCCAGGTTCAGGTCGGCCGTGGCGCTGACCTCCTGAGCGACGCGTCTGCGTATCATCTCCAGCAGCCTGTCCAATTGGACAACGTGCCCTTGCGCTACCCGGATACGCTCCTGTTGCCGCATAGCCTCACTGGCGGCATTGGCGACCCTCAAGCGCAACTCGAGCTGTGTTTCGCTGATGGCCGATGCTGCCGCCTGCACACGCTCATCCGCCGCGTCGATACCTGCATCGATCCGCCCTCCGGTCCACAGCGGCTGGTCCAACCGTATGGCGCGCGTCGACCCATTGGCATTGCCCGAGTTGCCGTTAGACAGTGAACGCGATCCGATCTCCACGCTGGGGGTCGGAAAACGCTGCCAACCAGCTGCGTCGCGATTAGCCTGAGCGGCGGCCTCGTCGGCCCGCCGCCCCGCCACGGAGGGGTGCGTGGTTTCGGCCGCCAACAACAAGGCCGGCAGGGTCCAATCCCGGCTGGCCATGGAGATAGCCGGCGCCAGGCAGCACAGCCCCAGCACCAGCCCCCGACGGCCCAGTGTCACCCAGCCGCCACGCTCAGAGCGCGGCGGCATCTGCATGTGGCAACGGCCCTTCATGCGTGCGTGATCGCCCCGTTGCTGAACTGCAACTGGTCCAGTGTCACGTTGCTGAGCAATATCGCCGTCGCCGCTACGTTGCTGCCGCTGGCTCCGTCATAGATCACAAGCGTGCTGCTGCCCTCGGCACTGGCGGTGAACGTGCCTGCTGCGTAATCACCCTGAACGGCATGGTACTGACCTGCTCCCCGTGATTAGTACGAAATCGATGTAGAGTCCGTTCCCAAAGGAATGGCAATGAAGAAACGATTTACGGAAGAGCAAATCATCGGCGTGCTCAAGGAAGCCGATGCAGGTGCCAAGCCCGCAGAGTTGTGCCGCAAGCACGGAATCTCCGAGGCAACGTACTACAACTGGAAGGCGAAGTTCGGTGGCATGACGGTGTCGGACGCTCAGAGGCTCAAGGAGCTGGAGCAGGAGAACAACAAGCTCAAGAAGCTGTTGGCCGAGTCGATGCTGGACAAGGCGGCGCTTCAGGATCTGCTAAGCCGAAAGTAGTCAGCCCGCAGGCCAAACGCGAGGCGGTCAGGACATTAATGACCGAGCGCAGCATGGGTGTTACCCGGGCCTGTGGGCTGGTAGGAATTTCGCGGTCGCTGTTTGCCTACGAGAGCACACGCTCAGGCGATGCTGCGCTGACCGAGCGCATGAAAGAGATGGCAGTGGCGAAACGACGCTACGGCTATCGGAGGATCCATGTGCTCTTACGTCGCGAAGGCTGGCAAGCAAATCACAAGCGAATCTGGCGGCTGTACAGTCTGGCAGGGTTAAGCGTGCGAAAACGAAAGCGTAAGCGAATCGCGGCGACCGAGCGCGTGGTTCGCCCAGCGGCAATCGCGCCGAATCAGAGTTGGTCAATGGACTTTGTGGCCGACGGCCTAGCCTATGGCCGCCGATTCCGCTGTTTGACTATCGTCGATGACTACACTCGCGAATGCCTGGCCATCGAGGTCGATACGTCGTTGCCGGGACTGCGTGTTGCCATGGTGCTGCAACGGCTGGCGGAGATGCGTGGCCTGCCGCGATCTATTACCGTGGACAACGGGCCAGAGTTCGCCGGAAGAGCCTTGGACGCCTGGGCCTACCAAGCAGGCGTAAAGCTGTCGTTTATTCGGCCGGGTAAGCCGGTGGAGAACGCTTATATCGAAAGTTTCAACGGCAAGTTCCGCGACGAATGCCTTAACGAGCACTGGTTCTTGTCCCTGCGACAGGCTAAAAGCTTGATCGAAAACTGGCGAGTCGAGTACAACACCGATCGGCCTCACAGCGCGCTCGGATATTTAACGCCGGCGCAATTCGTGCAGGCTCATCAGAAAGAAGGTCTTTTACCCCTGGGCTCTATGTCGGTGCCGTACTAAATCTGGGGGCAGGTCACTGGGCCCGCGGCGTGGCGAAGGGGGGCGAGGCACGGAGAAGTGCGCTACGAGGCAACCGAGCCTGGCCGGGTTATGCCGGCGGACGGTGTAGGGGCGGTGTAAATGTTTTGCGCAAAACAAAACCCCGTAAGCGGATAGCTTACGGGGTTTTGAGGAATAAAAGCCTGACGATGACCTACTTTCACAGACGTACGTCCACTATCATCGGCGCGAAGGCGTTTCACTGTCCTGTTCGGGATGGGAAGGAGTGGGGCCACCTTGCTATGGTCGTCAGGCGTAACCGGCTAAGCGGTTGACGCGTTGTCAACGGCTTGAATTTGGAAGAAGCAGCAACTGAGGTTGCGTTGATGTATGTTCAGACGGCACTGGCGCGAACTGGCCAGCAATCGTATATGTAAGACTAAAGAGTTATAGGATCAAGCCGCACGGGCAATTAGTATCGGTTAGCTTAACGCATTACTGCGCTTCCACACCCGACCTATCAACGTCCTGGTCTTGAACGACCCTTTAGGGGGATCTAGTCCCCGGGATACCTAATCTTCAGACGAGTTTCCCGCTTAGATGCTTTCAGCGGTTATCTCTTCCGTACTTAGCTACCCGGCAATGCCATTGGCATGACAACCGGTACACCAGAGGTACGTCCACTCCGGTCCTCTCGTACTAGGAGCAGGCTCCGTCAAGTATCCAACGCCCACGGCAGATAGGGACCAAACTGTCTCACGACGTTTTAAACCCAGCTCACGTACCTCTTTAAATGGCGAACAGCCATACCCTTGGGACCGGCTACAGCCCCAGGATGAGATGAGCCGACATCGAGGTGCCAAACACCGCCGTCGATATGAACTCTTGGGCGGTATCAGCCTGTTATCCCCAGAGTACCTTTTATCCGTTGAGCGATGGCCCTTCCATTCAGAACCACCGGATCACTATGTCCTGCTTTCGCACCTGTTCGACTTGTCAGTCTCACAGTCAAGCACGCTTATGCCATTGCACTATCAGCACGATTTCCGACCGTACCTAGCGTACCTTCGAGCTCCTCCGTTACACTTTGGGAGGAGACCGCCCCAGTCAAACTGCCCACCATGCACTGTCCCCGATCCGGATAACGGACCAAGGTTAGAACCGCAAACAAACCAGGGTGGTATTTCAAGGTCGGCTCCCTCGAATCTAGCGACTCGAGCTCAGCGCCTCCCACCTATCCTACACAGGCCGGTTCACAGTCCAATGCAAAGCTACAGTAAAGGTTCATGGGGTCTTTCCGTCTAGCCGCGGGTAGATTGCATCATCACAAACACTTCAACTTCGCTGAGTCTCGGGAGGAGACAGTGTGGCCATCGTTACGCCATTCGTGCAGGTCGGAACTTACCCGACAAGGAATTTCGCTACCTTAGGACCGTTATAGTTACGGCCGCCGTTTACCGGGGCTTCGATCAAGAGCTTGCACCCCATCACTTAACCTTCCGGCACCGGGCAGGCGTCACACCCTATACGTCGACTTTCGTCTTTGCAGAGTGCTGTGTTTTTAATAAACAGTCGCAGCCACCGATTCTCTGCGACCCCATCATGCTCAGCGCGCAGGCGCCTCACACTACCGGGGCATACCTTCTCCCGAAGTTACGGTATTAATTTGCCGAGTTCCTTCTCCCGAGTTCTCTCAAGCGCCTTGGAATATTCATCCCGTCCACCTGTGTCGGTTTGCGGTACGGTCTCGTACAGCTGAAGCTTAGAGGCTTTTCTTGGAACCACTTCCAATCACTTCGCGAGACATGCTCGCTCGAGCCACACCCTTGATTTACGCGCCCGGATTTGCCTAAGCGCCATCTTCAATGCAGCAACAGGGACATCCAACACCCTGATGATCTTCCGCGATCCGTCCCCCCATCGCACTGTACGACGGTGCTGGAATATTAACCAGCTTCCCATCAGCTACGCATCTCTGCCTCGCCTTAGGGGCCGACTCACCCTGCGCCGATGAACGTTGCGCAGGAAACCTTGGACTTACGGCGAGGGGGCTTTTCACCCCCTTTATCGCTACTCATGTCAGCATTCGCACTTCTGATACCTCCAGCAGCCTTCACAAGCCACCTTCGCAGGCTTACAGAACGCTCTCCTACCGCGTGTACATAGTACACACCCGCAGCTTCGGTTTATCGCTTAGCCCCGTTACATCTTCCGCGCAGGACGACTCGATCAGTGAGCTATTACGCTTTCTTTAAAGGGTGGCTGCTTCTAAGCCAACCTCCTGACTGTCTATGCCTTCCCACTTCGTTTCCCACTTAGCGATAATTCGGGACCTTAGCTGGCGGTCTGGGTTGTTTCCCTCTTGAGTCCGGACGTTAGCACCCGGTGCTCTGTCTCCCAAGCTGTACTTGCAGGTATTCGGAGTTTGCCATGGTTTGGTAAGTCGCCATGACCCCCTAGCCATAACAGTGCTCTACCCCCTGCAGTAATACTTGAGGCACTACCTAAATAGTTTTCGGAGAGAACCAGCTATTTCCAGATTTGTTTAGCCTTTCACCCCTATCCACAGCTCATCCCCTAGTTTTTCAACACTAGTGGGTTCGGTCCTCCAGCACGTGTTACCGTGCCTTCAACCTGGCCATGGGTAGATCATCTGGTTTCGGGTCTACACCCAGCGACTGGACGCCCTATTCGGACTCGCTTTCGCTACGCCTTCCCTATTCGGTTAAGCTCGCCACTGAATGTAAGTCGCTGACCCATTATACAAAAGGTACGCCGTCACCCCATAAAGAGGCTCCGACTGTTTGTATGCATACGGTTTCAGGATCTATTTCACTCCCCTTCCGGGGTTCTTTTCGCCTTTCCCTCACGGTACTGGTTCACTATCGGTCGATCACGAGTATTTAGCCTTGGAGGATGGTCCCCCCATCTTCAGACAGGATTTCACGTGTCCCGCCCTACTTCTCTTACGCCTAGTTCCACACTCTGCATTTCGTCTACAGGGCTATCACCTGCTACGGCCGGACTTTCCATTCCGTTCGACTATGCAAAATGCTAAATCGTAAAGGCTCTTCCGATTTCGCTCGCCACTACTTTCGGAATCTCGGTTGATTTCTTTTCCTCGAGCTACTGAGATGTTTCAGTTCACCCGGTTCGCCTCCACTGGCCTATGTATTCAGCCAGGGATACCGCTTGCGCGGTGGGTTTCCCCATTCGGATATCTGCGGATCAATGCTTGTTTGCCAGCTCCCCGCAGCTTTTCGCAGGCTACTACGTCCTTCATCGCCTGTGATCGCCAAGGCATCCACCATATGCACTTAGTCGCTTGATCCTATAACACTAAAGTCTTATAGGTGCTGTTCATTCGTGCTTGTGCCGTTCATAAGTTCAAAGCATCTGACCAAACGCTTGCGCGCCCAGCCAGTTCTTGAGACTTGGAACAAAATCATGCAATCACAACCCGTATCCGTCCTCATCGACTCGCGCCGACTACTAAACGAACACTTTACGTTGTGTTTCTTCCAAATTGTTAAAGAACATATATAGCTGTCGGGCCAAAACCCAACGCTTAACACTGACTCGCAGCACTAAGCGTTGCTCTCTCGCCTTCTGGTCTCGCCCCACACCCATCCTCTGGACAGGCTTTGGTGGAGGTGAACGGGATCGAACCGATGACATCCTGCTTGCAAAGCAGGCGCTCTCCCAGCTGAGCTACACCCCCATTTCCCTCTCAGGAAACCTTGGTGGGTCTGGTTGGATTCGAACCAACGACCCCCGCCTTATCAAGACGGTGCTCTAACCGACTGAGCTACAGACCCGCGAAACCTTTCTCTCTCGGATCAGCAGCCACCGATCCAGCAGCTATATAACAACAACCGATAAGCGTGGACACTTGACACGAGCACTCAAGCTCTTAAAGGAGGTGATCCAGCCGCACCTTCCGATACGGCTACCTTGTTACGACTTCACCCCAGTCATGAATCCTACCGTGGTAATCGCCCCCCTTGCGGTTAGGCTAACTACTTCTGGTAAAACCCACTCCCATGGTGTGACGGGCGGTGTGTACAAGACCCGGGAACGTATTCACCGCGACATGCTGATCCGCGATTACTAGCGATTCCGACTTCACGCAGTCGAGTTGCAGACTGCGATCCGGACTACGACCGGGTTTCTGGGATTGGCTCCCCCTCGCGGGTTGGCAACCCTCTGTCCCGACCATTGTATGACGTGTGAAGCCCTACCCATAAGGGCCATGAGGACTTGACGTCATCCCCACCTTCCTCCGGTTTGTCACCGGCAGTCTCATTAGAGTGCCCTTTCGTAGCAACTAATGACAAGGGTTGCGCTCGTTGCGGGACTTAACCCAACATCTCACGACACGAGCTGACGACAGCCATGCAGCACCTGTGTTCCGGTTCTCTTGCGAGCACTCCCAAATCTCTTCGGGATTCCAGACATGTCAAGGGTAGGTAAGGTTTTTCGCGTTGCATCGAATTAATCCACATCATCCACCGCTTGTGCGGGTCCCCGTCAATTCCTTTGAGTTTTAATCTTGCGACCGTACTCCCCAGGCGGTCAACTTCACGCGTTAGCTGCGCTACCAAGGCCCGAAGGCCCCAACAGCTAGTTGACATCGTTTAGGGCGTGGACTACCAGGGTATCTAATCCTGTTTGCTCCCCACACTTTCGTGCATGAGCGTCAGTGTTATCCCAGGAGGCTGCCTTCGCCATCGGTGTTCCTCCGCATATCTACGCATTTCACTGCTACACGCGGAATTCCACCTCCCTCTGACACACTCTAGCTCGGTAGTTAAAAATGCAGTTCCAAGGTTAAGCCCTGGGATTTCACATCTTTCTTTCCGAACCGCCTGCGCACGCTTTACGCCCAGTAATTCCGATTAACGCTTGCACCCTACGTATTACCGCGGCTGCTGGCACGTAGTTAGCCGGTGCTTATTCTGCAGGTACCGTCAGTTGCACAGGATATTAGCCCGTGCCGTTTCTTTCCTGCCAAAAGTGCTTTACAACCCGAAGGCCTTCATCGCACACGCGGGATGGCTGGATCAGGGTTGCCCCCATTGTCCAAAATTCCCCACTGCTGCCTCCCGTAGGAGTCTGGGCCGTGTCTCAGTCCCAGTGTGACTGGTCGTCCTCTCAAACCAGCTACGGATCGTCGCCTTGGTAGGCCGTTACCCCACCAACTAGCTAATCCGATATCGGCCGCTCCAATAGTGCGAGGCCCGAAGGTCCCCCGCTTTCCCCCGTAGGGCGTATGCGGTATTAGCCACGCTTTCGCGTAGTTATCCCCCGCTACCGGGCACGTTCCGATACATTACTCACCCGTTCGCCACTCGCCACCAGGCCGAAGCCCCGTGCTGCCGTCCGACTTGCATGTGTAAAGCATCCCGCCAGCGTTCAATCTGAGCCAGGATCAAACTCTTCAGTTTAATCTCTGTGTTGCGCCATCAGTGTTACCCAATGACGACTTTCGCTTGCTCAAAGGAAGTGAGGGATAGTTTCGAAAAACTATTCCTTACTTCATATATGAGCACTTGATAGTTTCGCTTCCCGACCAGGCTGAAACCCAGTCGTTGCGCACTCACATCAAGTGCCCACACTTATCGGTTGTTTAATTGTTAAAGAGCGGTACTGCCAAACTGCTTCGCTTGCCTGCCAACGTCGTGCAACTTACAGCGCCTTGCCTTGCTGTCGTCGCTGCATCGTTGTCAGCAGCAGAGAAACGAGATTATGAAGAAGTTTTTTAAGTTTGTCAACTCGGCTTCGCTTTTTTCGCGACGCTCGCAAAATTTCTTCTGCTCACGTTTGCCTTGCCAACTCACCACCTCCTCAGAGACTCGCGCCCCCGGGATCACCCCTCGGCAACCCTGCTTAGCAACTAGCGAAGCGTCCTGCGCCTTTCAGTGCAGATCAGGATTAACCCTGACGTTTCGTTAACTGCCAAGCCCGAAACTATAACACAACTTTTGCAGATCATGCAACCGAAGCCGCTTTATTTCTACACCGTCGTGCAACACTGGAATCCCGGCCGGCTCTTCGCCTAATCCTCACTCCCCGTGTTCGAAATCACTTCCCGCTTCCTGCGCCCCGCTCATGCGGCAATCGCCTCGGAAACCGAAAAACCAATCTCGCTTCGGTCCTCACTACACCGACTGCGTTGCATCTGCGTTGCTGTCTGTGCTGCGAGGGGGCGAACTATAGCACGGTTTTTTATCTGTCAAAACCAGACCCGTAGTTGCCCTGACAGGGATAACCCCGTGACACCCCGTCCCCGCCAGGAACCCGGGAAGGGCGGCCCTCGTCAGAAGACGCTCCCTATATATAGAAGGCCGCCGCCGGCCGGCACAGATGAAAAAAGGGCCCTGGGCCCTTAAAGGGACGCCGCGCGCGCCGGAGACAAGGATCAAGCCGCACGCCGGTTGGCAGGCTCCGGCAGACGCATCGACTCGGATTCGTTGTAACGCTGGTGCCAGGAGAAAGCCTCTTCGAGCAGATGCGGCGTCTGCCCGCCCCGCTCACAGGCGCGGTCGTAGTAGTCCTGCAGCGCGGCACGGTATGTGGGATGAACGCAATTCGCGATGACTGCCTGAGCCCGCTCGCGGGGCGACAAGCCCCGCAGATCTGCCAGACCACACTCGGTCACCAGGATGTCGACGTCATGCTCGTTGTGATCCACATGAGGCACCATGGGCACCACACTGGAGACCTCGCCATCTTTGGCGACGGACTTGCTCACGAAGATTGCCAGATGAGCGTTACGGGCAAAATCCCCGGATCCACCAATGCCGTTCATCATATGGGTCCCCCCCACATGGGTGGAGTTCACGTTGCCGTAGATGTCGAACTCCAGGGCGGTATTGATGGCGATAAGGCCCAATCGCCGTACGATTTCCGGTGCATTGCTGATTTCCTGCGGGCGCAGCACCAGCCTGTCTCGGTAGTCGTCCAGGTTATTGAGCAGTTTTTCATAGACCGGCTGAGACACGGTGATGGACGACGCCGAGGCAAACGCCAGCTTGCCGCTGTCGAGCAGGGAAATGGCGCTGTCCTGGAGCACCTCCGAATACATTGTCAGGCCCTCAAAGTCCGCCTGCTCGAACCCCTGCAGTACGGCATTTGCAATCGTGCCGATGCCTGCCTGCAGAGGAAACAGCGACCGCGTCAGTAGGCCGGCAGCCACCTCGCCTTCGAGAAAGCGCACGATATGGCCCGCGATCAGGGCGGTTTCTTCGTCGGCGGGCAACGCGTTCGAGGGGCTGTCCGGCGCGTCGGTGAACACGATGGCCGCGATTTTGGCCGGATCGACGGCGATGGCGCTCTTGCCTATGCGCTGATCCGCCGCGATCAGCGGCAAAGGCTGGCGCTGCCCGTGGGCCGCCGGCACATAGATATCGTGCAGCCCTTCGATCTCCACCGGCACACTCTGGTTGATTTCGACGATGACGACGGCAGCCTGCTCGGCAAAGGAGGCCGAATTGCCCACGGACATGGTCGGAATGATGCTGCCATCTTCGGTGATGGCGGCCGCTTCGATGATGGCCACATCGATCGGACCGATATGGCCGCTGCGCAGTTGCTCGACGGTTTCCGACAGATGCTGGTCGATGAAGCGCACGTCGCCCTGATTGATTTTGCGACGCAACGTGCTGTCGACTTGGAATGGCAGGCGACGCGACAGCACACCGGCGTCGGCCAACCGTTTGTCGGTATCGTGACCCAGCGAAGCGCCGGTGATAAGCGTGATCTGCAGGGGGAACTGTCCGGCGCGCTCGGCCAGCGCGGCCGGCACGGCCTTGCAGTCGCCAGCGCGCGTGAAGCCGCTCATGCCAACGGTCATGCCATTCTGAATGAGTTCGACGGCTGCCTGGGCAGTCGTCACACGCGAGCGCAGGCCGGCGTGACGGATACGGTCGAGGTCCATGGTGTCTCCAGACTTCTGTGCCGACCAACGAGCGCCCACGGCACGTTGCTGACAGATCGGGTCTCCACATGCCTGGACACCGTCTATCGCGGCGTTTTCCAATTCGCCATCGCGGGCTGCTGCCGGCGTATGGCGTGATCTCTGGAGTATAGAAACGCCCGGAAGAATCTCGTAATGACTTAAAATCATCAAGTTAAGTCGTTTTTTTCATCATTTGACGCTTATGGATATCCGCGCGCTGCGTTACTTCGTCGAAACCGTCGGTTGCGCCAGCTTCACGCAGGCGGCCAGAAAGTTATTCGTGACGCAGTCGACCGTCAGTAAGATGATTCGGCAACTGGAAGATGAGGTCAGCACCCCACTGTTGATCCGCGATGGCCATACCGCCCGCCCCACCGATACGGGCCGCATCGTCTACGAGCGCGGCCTGCATATCCTGGGCGCAATGCGTCAGCTCAATGCCGAAGTGCGCCAGGCGGTCGAACTCGAACGCGGCGAACTCGAAGTGGGTATCCCGCCCATGATCAACCTGCTTTTTATCCCCGTGGTTCAATGCTTTCGGCAGCGCTATCCACAGATCCGCCTAAGTCTGCGCGAGGGCACCGGCTAGGCGGTCGAACGTCTGGTATCCGCCGGAGAAATCGAAGTGGGCGCCACCGTGTT
This sequence comes from Bordetella holmesii, assembly GCF_020735985.1. NCBI lineage: Bacteria > Pseudomonadati > Pseudomonadota > Betaproteobacteria > Burkholderiales > Alcaligenaceae > Bordetella > Bordetella holmesii. The sequence goes on along the minus strand of NZ_CP085973.1, from coordinate 331,261 downwards.
GCCCGTGGCCGCCAACGGACCGCTACAGGCCCGGCGTTTCGGCAGTTATTCGCTGTGGGCGGTGGGGCCCGCTGATGCGGTGTGGGCGGGAAAACTCACCTTGCCGTTGACCGCGTTGCGCGAGGTGCCCTTGCTCATACCCACTGACGATTTCGCACTGACCCGCCGGTTACGACAGGCCTGCGAGGCTGCCGGCTTCGATCCGCAGATCGCCGCGCAAAGCGCGCATTGGGATTTTCTGGCCGCCATGGCCGGCTCAGGGCTGGGCACGGCGATTCTGCCCGAACCGCTGGTGCAGATGCTCAAAACGCGGGGCCTGACCATGGCGCGTCTGGCCCGCGCCGGCGTGCAGTGGGAAATCGGCCATATATGGGTGCGCGACCGTTATCTCTCCTATGCCGCCCGTGCCTGGCTCGAGGTCTGCGATGAAATTCTTGGTGCGGGAGCGCGGGCGCAAGCCGCGTCGTCCGAGCAGGCGTAAACTGCCTGCCGATATATCCTGTTGCATCGCTGCATGTCCCTGTTGCACATGGCGAAGCGCCGCTTGCTATTCTGGCTCAGTCCTTGAGCATTGACCATGAAACCGACTCTCTCTTTCTGGCGCATGGCCTGCATGCGCCTGTTTGTCGTCCTGTCCTTGGCGCTGGCGCTGGGCAACGCGGCCGGGGCACCGCCCGCAACGGCGGCCGCGGACGCCGAGACGACCCTGGCCGAGGCCCGCAAGACCATCGATGCGCTGCGCAAAGATCTGGACCAGCAGACCAATGACGATGTGTTGGTCCAGCGCCGCAGCGATGCCTTGCAGATACAGGCGCAGGCCGATGCCATCGCCGAGGCGCTGGCGCCTCAGCAAGCCAGCGTAACCGCGCGGCTGACCGAACTGGGCCCGATCGCCGACGGCGCCCGGGACACGCCAGATGTGGCCGCGCAACGCGCCCAACTGGAAAAGAACAATCGCAACCTCGATGCCCAGGTAAAACTTGCCCGCCTGCTTTCGGTCGAAGCCGCCCAGACGGCCGAGCAGATTTCGGCGCTGCGCCGCACCCAGTTTCAGGCCAAACTGGGTGAACGCCGTGGCTCGTTGCTGGCCTCGAGCTTCTGGTCGGAGCTGCGCGGCGAACTGCCCCGCGACCTTTCGCGGTTGAGTGATCTATTAGACGACCTCTACGCCACAGTGGCCGATACTCCGGGCTGGGTCTGGACGTCGATCGCCGTTCTGGTCGCGGTAGGGGTTGCCCTGCGCTATTGGGCCGGGCAGATGCTGTTGAGGCTGACCGCCACCCGCGTGCCACCCGGCAGACTGCGGCGTTCGGTGCTCGCCGTGGCGGTTGTGGCGCTGTCGACCCTCGCCCCGGCGCTGGTCGCTGAGCTGGTGGTCATCGGCCTGACCTGGCATGGCGAAATCGCCGACGATGTGCAAATACTGCTGACCAGTCTGGTGGAGATGGCGGCTTTCGGCGGTTTCGTGGCGGGACTCGGTTATGCGTTGCTGTCCATTCACCGTCCTTCCTGGCGCCTGCCGCCCCTGCCCGACGTGGCCGCCGACGGGCTGCGCCGTCTGCCTCTGACACTGGGCATACTCGTGGTGGCTGCCTGGTTGGCCGAACGCCTGCCCGTGCTCATCAACGCCAGCCTGACCGGCACGATCGCGTTGAACAGTCTGGTCGTCACGGTCATGACGCTGGTACTGATGGCGGCGCTGGCGCGCACCGAACGGTTACGCCGCCGGCTGGGCGAGACGCCCCCTCCCCGGCCGTTATGGCTGGCCGCACTCACCGTCATCGCCTGGATCGTGCTGGGATTGAGCCTGCTGGCGCTACTGACCGGTTATGCGGCGCTGGGCAGTTTTCTCGTCCGGCAGACCATCTGGACACTGATCGTCATGGCCACGGCCTATCTGGCCTCCGTGCTGATCGACGATGGCTTCACGACGCTTTTGGGCGGGCCGGCCAAAGAAGAGCCGCCGACCCTGCAGACGCGTCTGCGCGGGCAGGCGGGGGTTCTGCTGTCTGGGGTCGGCCGGCTGATGGTGATACTCATCGCCGTGGTTCTCTTGCTTGCGCCGTTCGGAGAAGCTCCCACCGACCTGCTTCACAGGCTGGATCAGCTATACAAAGGCCTGCAGATAGGCGAGGTCCAGATCCGTCCGGGAGCCGTTGCCCAGGCTCTGCTGGTGCTGGCCGCTGGCCTGCTATCGGTCAGATTGCTCAAACGCTGGCTGGCCACACGTTATTTGCTCACGACCGAGCTGGATCCCGGCATGCAGGTGTCGGCGGCCACGCTGTTTGGCTACGCTGGCGTGGTGGTTGCCGTCGCTCTTGCTTTATCTGCGCTGGGCATCGGCCTGGAACGCGTGGCGTGGATCGCCAGCGCGCTGTCAGTGGGTATCGGTTTCGGCTTGCAGGCGGTGGTTCAAAACTTTGTGTCCGGCCTCATCCTGCTGGCCGAGCGGCCGGTCAAGGTCGGCGACTGGGTGTCGTTAGGAGGCATCGAGGGCGACATTCAACGCATCAACGTGCGCGCCACCGAGATCCAGATGAGCGACCGTTCTACGGTCATCGTGCCGAACTCGGAGTTCATCACCAAGACCGTACGTAACGTCACGCACGCCAATCCCATCGGCCTGGTGCAGATCAAATTGCCCATGCCCTTGTCGACGGACGCTCAACAGGTGCGGCAGATCATGCTGGAGGCGTTTGCCGCCCATGAAAACATCCTGGAGAGTCCCGCCCCCAATGTCTATCTGGACGGCATCGACAACGGTCATTTGCTGTTCAACGCCAAGGCGTACGTCAGCTCTCCGCGCACGGCCTACGGGGTACGCAGCGCGCTACTGTTCGAGATGCTGCGCAGGCTGGACGAGGCGGGCCTGGAGATGTCTTCGCCCAACACCATGGTGTTGCGCGCCGACAATAGCCCGCCGCTGGAGCCGCCGCCCAGCTCGGCGGCCGCCCCGCTCTGACTCACAATATCATCTGGAGCAAGGTGCGCGAGGCGGGGACGAACAAACCCAGCCCCGCCGCGATGAGCAGTACGAAAACCATGCGTTTGACTGACCGGATGGCGTGCGCCGAGGCAAAGCGGCGCACCAGCATGGTCAGGATAACGACGACCGGCAAGGCTTCCAGACTCATCCACAGGGTGTTGACATGAATGCTGCCCTGCCATGTCACCAGGCTCAGGCGAACGACGGCATTGGCCGCGAAAAGGACGAGCAGCGAATTGTGGATGACGGCCAGGGGCAGCGGCTGCCGGTACAACTGATACACCATGGGTGGGCCCGCGCTGGAGAACAATCCCCCCAGCAGCCCGGATACCAGGCCAAACGACAGAAATACCCGCCGGGACGAGATCTGCGCCAGTTGACGGGCCTGCATTACCAGCATGAATGCGCACACCAGAATGGTCAGCCCCAGCAACCATTGCAGGATCACGGACAGCCTGCCATGGATGAGATCGAGGGCCGCTACGCCCAGCGCGACGCCGACAAGGCTGCTGATCAAGGCCGGCCGCAGCAAGGCCCAATTCACTTGCGGACGGTTGCGGCCTATGGCCACCAGCGCATTGATCAGTGTCAGGATGCTGACCGTATTGGACATATCGGGCAACGGCGCCAGGCCGGCGAGACTGGACAGGCCGAGCAGCACCAACCCGAAGGCGAAGCCCGTCATGGTCTGCGCGTAGGTCGCCAGCGCGACAGCCAGCAGAAAGAGCACGTGCTGACCGGGACTCATGCGCGACGGCCCCGGCCGGCATAGATATTCAGGGCCAGGCCGCACAGGACCAGGCACGTCGCGAGGATCTTCCAGCCCGGCAATGGTTCGGCCAGTAAAAGCGTGGACGACACCATGCCGAACACCGGCACCAGCAGCGCCAATGGCGTGACCAACGCGGCCGGATGCCGCACCAGCAACCAGTTCCAGATGCCGAAGCCCAGCACGGTATTGCCCACGGCCTGCCAGAACACAGTCGCCCAACCGAGCCAGCTGGCATGTGTGACGGCGTCAACGATACGGCCCGGGCCCTCCACGAGCAGGCTGATACCCAGCACGGGAATGATGGCAAAGATACTGCTCCAGACGATAAATGCGGCCATATTGACGCGGCCGACTCCACGCACCACGGTGTTGGCACAGGCCCAACACAATCCGGCAGCCAGCACCAGTCCCAGGCCTGCCAGCGTCACGGCGGCCATCGGGTCCGCCACGCTGTGCCAGGCCACCAGCAGATACCCGGCTGCGGCCAGACTCAATGCGGCATACTGGCCCAGGCGCGGCCGTTCGCCAGCGAGGATCATGGCAAGAATGATGGTGAAAAACACCTGCGACTGCACCACCAGCGAAGCCAGGCCGGGCGAAATGCTGCCCTGCATGGCCCAATAGAGCAGCCCGAACTGGCCTGCGCCCAGCAATACGCCCACCGCCGCCATCGCGGACCATGGAACGTTCGGCCGGCGGAAAAAAAACAGCCAGGGCACTACGCACAACACAAAGCGCAAGGCGGCGAACAAAAAGGGAGGAAAATCGGCCAGCCCCCATTTGATGACGACGAAGTTGGTGCCCCAGATGAAAACCACTAACAAGGCCAACAACAAATGGGTAAAGGGCATGGCAGCGCCGCCGGCGGATGGCAAAGAAGGCGAGTGTACCGAAGTGTCCACAGCCTCGCTGGCCACGCATTAAGGCGTCGGTAAGCATCCGCCGCAGGCCCGGCCCATGGGCAAGCGTGACAGCTTCACGCTAGGATGCTGCGATCCGCAGGCCGCAGGCCGCGCTCTTCAAGGAGAATCAACGTGATCCAGGAAATCGCCAGCATTCGTATCAAGGCCGGCCAGGAAGCCGCATTCGAGGCCGGCGTCAAAGCTGCCGTGCCATTGTTTCTGCGCGCCAAAGGCTGCCATGGCGTCGAATTGCATCGTTGGGAAGAGTCGGCGCAGGATTACACCCTGGTAGTCCAGTGGGAAACGGTAGACAACCACATGGTGGACTTCCGCAATTCGGCTGACTTTCAGGAGTGGCGCCGACTGGTAGGCGAGCATTTTGCCGCGCCGCCGCAAGTCCACCACGAAGCACGCGTGGTCTGATCGCGCCTGGCGCCCCTAAACGGGCGCAGGCGTCTGCCTGACCGCCAGGCGAGCTCGTGCGGCCAGGACCACGGCCACGGTCGTATGGACATCGGCCAGCGCCCGGTGGGTAGGGGTGGCCGCGCCCAGATGATGGGCCAGAATGCCCAGTTTGTGCGAGGCCAGCTCCGGCCAGGCCTGGCGGGCCAGCCGTAAGGTGCAATAGGTTTCGTTGTCGAATGGCAGGCCGCAACGCTGCGAGGCCGCCAGCAGGAATCGCGTATCGAAGGCCGCATTGTGAAAAAACACCGGCGCGGCTCCGACAAACGCACGAAAGTCGCCGAAGACCTGTTCGACGGGCTGTCCTTGCCGGGTGACTTCCTGCTGGGAAATGCCGGTCAGCCGTGCAATAAAACTCGGGACGGTGCCCTGGATACGCACCACCTGACTGAACTCGCGCGTGATCCACCCCTCGATATCCACCGCAACCGCTGCAAACTCAAGGATTTCGCAGGAGGCCGCCGACAACCCCGTGGTCTCCAGGTCGGCAACCACGAAATCGCCGCTCAGCGCCCGCAAGGCGCGCGAGGTAGCCGCGTCGGAGGTAGACGGGCGACGGCGCAAGGCAACAGAAGGTGGCAAGTCCAACCCCAGCAGACAGGAAAGCTGCCATTGTAGGTCCGCCCGTGGGCCGTGGCGCACAGGTCACAGGTCTTATATAAGATATAAGACATTTGCTTGCGAACGCCGGTTGGTTCTAAAATGCCCACACTTCCTACTAACCGACACTCGCAGGCCTCTCATGCTGGAAACGTACCGCCAACATGTGGCTGAACGCGCCGCGCTGGGCATCCCCCCGCTTCCGCTTTCCGCCCAACAAACCGCTGACCTGATCGAACTGCTGAAGAACCCGCCCGCGGGCGAAGAGCACTTCCTGCTGGACCTGTTGACGCATCGCGTCCCGGCCGGTGTGGATGACGCCGCCAAGGTCAAGGCGTCTTATCTTGCCGCCGTCGCGCTGGGCAAAGAATCGTGTGCGCTGATCAGCCGCGCCAAGGCAACCGAACTGCTGGGCACCATGCTCGGCGGCTACAACATCGGCCCGCTGATCGAACTGCTGGATGACGCCGAGGTAGGCACGGTTGCCGCCGAAGGCCTGAAGAAAACCCTGCTGATGTTCGACGCCTTCCATGATGTGAAGGAAAAAGCGGACAAGGGCAATGCCAATGCGCGCGGCGTGCTGCAGAGCTGGGCCGATGCCGAGTGGTTCACCAGCCGCCCCGAAGTGCCCCAGAGCCTGACCATCACGGTCTTCAAGGTGCCGGGCGAAACCAATACCGACGACCTGTCGCCCGCTCCCGACGCGACTACGCGCCCGGACATCCCCATGCACGCTCTGGCGATGCTGAAGAACAAGCGCGAAGGCGCCAACTTCCAGCCCGAAGAAGACGGCAAGCGCGGCCCGGTCAAGTTCATCGAATCGCTCAAGGACAAAGGCCATCTGGTCGCCTATGTGGGCGACGTGGTCGGTACCGGCTCTTCGCGCAAATCGGCAACCAACTCGGTGCTGTGGTTCACGGGCGAAGACATCCCCTTCGTGCCGAACAAGCGTTTCGGCGGCGTGTGCCTGGGCAGCAAGATCGCTCCCATTTTCTACAACACGATGGAAGATGCCGGCGCCCTGCCGATCGAGCTGGACGTCTCCAAGATGGAAATGGGCGATGTCGTCGAGCTGCGCCCCTATGACGGCAAGGCCCTGAAGAACGGTGAGGTCATTGCCGAATTCCAGGTCAAGTCGGATGTCCTGTTTGACGAAGTGCGCGCCGGCGGCCGTATTCCGCTCATCATCGGCCGCGGTCTTACTGCCAAGGCCCGTGAAGCGCTGGGTCTGCCGCCCTCGACGCTGTTTCGCCTGCCCATGGATCCGGCCGACAGCGGCCGAGGCTTCAGCCTGGCTCAGAAGATGGTCGGTCGCGCCTGCGGTCTGCCTGAAGGCCAGGGCGTGCGCCCGGGCACTTACTGCGAACCGAAGATGACCTCGGTGGGCAGCCAGGACACCACGGGCCCCATGACCCGTGACGAACTCAAGGATCTGGCTTGCCTGGGCTTCTCGGCCGATCTGGTGATGCAGTCGTTCTGCCACACCGCAGCCTATCCCAAGCCCGTGGACGTCAAGACGCACCACACGCTGCCGCAATTCATCAGCACGCGCGGTGGCATTTCCCTGCGTCCGGGCGATGGCGTGATTCACTCGTGGCTCAATCGCATGCTGCTGCCCGACACCGTCGGCACTGGCGGCGACTCGCACACGCGCTTTCCGATCGGGATTTCCTTCCCGGCCGGCTCGGGCCTGGTGGCCTTTGCCGCTGCCACCGGCGTCATGCCGCTGGACATGCCGGAGTCGGTGCTGGTGCGCTTCAAGGGCAAGATGCAGCCTGGCGTGACGCTGCGCGATCTGGTCAACGCCATTCCGCTGTATGCCATCAAGCAAGGCATGCTGACCGTCGCCAAGCAAGGCAAGAAGAACATCTTTTCCGGCCGCATTCTCGAGATCGAAGGCCTGCCTGATCTGAAGGTCGAACAGGCTTTCGAACTGTCGGACGCCTCGGCTGAACGTTCGGCCGCCGGTTGCTCGGTGCGCCTGAACAAAGAACCCATCATTGAGTACATCAACAGCAACATCGTGATGCTCAAGTGGATGATCGCCAATGGCTACGAAGACGAGCGTTCCATTGCTCGCCGTATCAAGGCCATGGAAGCCTGGCTGGCCGACCCCAAGCTGCTCGAGCCGGATGCCGATGCCGAGTACGCTGCCGTGATCGAAATCGATCTGGCCGATATTCACGAACCCATCGTCGCCTGCCCCAACGACCCTGACGACGTCAAGACGTTGTCGGATGTCGCCGGCGCCAAGATCGACGAAGTGTTCATCGGCAGCTGCATGACCAATATCGGCCACTTCCGTGCAGCGTCCAAGCTGCTCGAAGGCAAGCGCGATATCCCGGTCAAGCTGTGGGTGGCTCCGCCGACCAAGATGGATGCCCAGCAGTTGACCGAGGAAGGCCATTACGGTGTCTTCGGTACTGCTGGCGCCCGCACCGAAATGCCGGGCTGCTCGCTTTGCATGGGCAACCAGGCACAAGTCCGCGAGGGCGCGACCGTCATGTCGACCAGCACCCGCAACTTCCCCAACCGCCTGGGCAAGAACACCAATGTCTACCTGGGTTCGGCGGAACTGGCAGCCATCTGCTCGCGTCTGGGCCGCATCCCGACGAAGGAAGAGTACCTGTCCGATATGGGCGTCATCAACAAGAGTGGCGACCAGATCTACAAGTACCTGAACTTCGATCAGATCGCTGACTACAAAGACGTGGCCGATTCGGTCGCCGTCTAAGCTGGCAGCCCCTCCAGCCCCACCCCGGCCGGGCTGAAACGACAAACCCTCCCGTCAAACGGAGGGTTTGTCGTTTTTGGGCCGCTGCGCGGCGGCCCAATCGGCGGCCACAAAAAAACCCCCGGCAGCCACGAGGCTATCGGGGGTTTCGGGCCTTGGCAAACCGGCAATAGCGCCGGTTTGGCTCGCAGAAGGATCAGAATGCCATGCTGGCCGTGAACGTGAAGGTACGCGGCGCACCTTGCACCAGGTAGCCATAGCCGGGGTAGCCGCCCACCGATGCCCAATAGTCGCGATTGGCGAGGTTTTCGACGCGCGCGCGCCAGACCACCGTGTGGCCACTGATTTCGGTGGCGTAGCGCAGGCCGGCATCCAGACGGGTCCAAGCCCGGCGCCTTGAGCGTATTGGTCGCATTGACGTAGGACGAGCCGGTGTAGACCACGCGACCGTCGATAGACAGACCTTCGATGCCGGGGATATCCCACTCCACACCCAGGTTGGCCTGGTATTCCGGCACGCCGATCACGCGCTTGCCATCGGTGGTATTGGAGCCGGTGGAGCGCTGCTTGGCATCGAGTCAGGTCACGCCACCCAGCACGCGAACGCTGGGGGCCACCTGGCCGTACCAGGTCAGCTCCAGGCCCTGGTGGCGATCCTTGCCGCTTTCCGTGAACTGCTGATTGGCATTGACGAAGGAACGGGGCTTGTCGGTGGAGAAAAAGGCCAGGCCGGCGCCAATGCCGTCACGCTGCAGCTTGACGCCCACTTCCTTTTGCTTGGAGACGTAAGGACGCAGCATGGCGCCCGCGTTCGTCACCGGAAGGCCGTTAGAGTTGGCCGGTGCAGTATCGCCTGCCGTCAGCGCCTCGATGTAATTGGCATACAGCGAGATTTCCGGCGTGACGCGCCAGACGATGCCGGCGGCCGGCGAATTGCGGCTTTCGTCATACGCCTTGGAACCCACGCCGGTGTTGTAGGCGAAGTCGCGGCTGTAGAGACGCTGATGCCGCAGTCCGAGCGTGAGCAGCACGCTGTCGTCGAGCACCGACATCGTGTCACCCAAGGCAACGCTGGTCATGCGCACGCGGCCGTTGAGCGCGGGGTCTCCCAGATCGTTGCCAAACAGCGTGGCCGCGCTGAAAGCGGGTTTGGGACTGTGCACCGGACTATAGATGTTGGTCGCCGTGGTGTTGGCATAGTCCATCGCATAGGCGTTTTTCTTCTCGAGCTCGAAGTAAGAGGCCGCCAGTACCGCTTCATGCTTGACCGGCCCGGTGTCCAGCTTGGCACGCAAGCCGATTTCACCGGTGTCGACCTTGTCTTTGCGGACGTTATCGAAACGGTAGAAGTTTCCGTTGCCGGAGGAATCGACGTTGTTGACGTTGGCCAACGAGTTGATTTCTTTGCTGTCGCGATGGCCGTAGGCCGCATAGGCCGTCAGGGTGTCGGTAAGGTCGTACTCGCCACGCAAAGTACCGAAAACATCGCGCTCGTTGGAGTAACTCCAGTCCTGTGCGTAGTTGGTGCTCGAATGCGGCGCATCCGGTACCGACGTGGCGGTGCCTGCCAACGAAACGTTGGGGCGACCGCGCTTGATACGGTTGTACTGATAACCGATGTCGGCCGAAATCCGTGCGCGGTCGTTGTGCCAATCCAGGCCGACCAACGCGGCAGTAGTCCGGCCGAACTCGCCGTCGACCTCGCTTTCGCCGCCACGCTGGCCGACGTTGATGCGGATGCCGGTGCTGTCATCCGGGCCGAAGCGGCGGGCGATGTCGGCCGAGAACTGCGCCGCGCCGCCAGAAGAAATACCCGTGGTGAATTCGGTCAGCGGCTCATTCGGGGCGCGCTTGGGCACCAGGTTGATGGCGCCCCCTACACCGCCGCCGGTCGGCGGCGTGCCGGTCAGGAAGTTGGATGCCCCACGCAGCACCTCGACGCGCTCGAAGAACTCCGAAGCAATGTACTGACGAGGCATCAGGCCATAGAGACCGTTATAGGCGATGTCTTCCGAGCTAAGCAGAAAACCACGCACGAAATATGATTCCTGGAAATTGCCAAAGCCACGCGCCACGCGCACGCCAGGATCGTTTTGCAGGACATCGGCCACACTGCGCGCCTGTCGGTCTTTGATCAACTCGCTGGTGTAGCTCGTCATGGAGAACGGCGTCTCCAGGTTGTCGCGCGTACCCAGAATCCCCGCACGGCTGCCCGTGGCGACCTGTCCACCGTCGAACGCCGGGGCCAGACCGGCAGCGGAGGCATCGGCACTGGCCTCGACCTTGATCGAACCGAGGGTGACGGAATTGTCGCTGGTGGCCGGCGCCGATTGAGCGTGGAGGACGCCCCAGGGCAGGACGGCCGCCAAATAAGCGAGACGGGGGAGATTTTTCATTGATCGTCCGGAGGGATAAGGTCTTGTCACGGGATACACCAGGCCACACTGCACAAACGGTATGTGGGCCGCCGATGCCGTCCCGGCTCGGGCTGAATAATAACCAACGAGGAGAATGATTCTCATTTGTAAGCTTATTTTCAGCATATTGCGTGGCGCGCATGCAACAACCATGCCGCATCTTCCCCCGCGCATCCCTAATCCGCCTTCGGGCATTCCGGCCGCCACCCCTTAGAATCGGCCTGACCATTGCCGCAGAACGCCGCCGATGCTTCCACGTTTGGCCCTTCTCACCACCTTGCTGATCTTGAGCGGCTGCGCCAGCACACGCCCGCCCGCCGATCCCGAGAATATCTGCGCCATCTTCCGCGAGAAGCCGCAATGGCATGACGCGGCGCTCAAGGCTCAGGAAAAGTGGGGCGCGCCGGTGCAGGTGCCGATCGCGATGATGTACCAGGAGTCGAGTTTCAAACACGATGCGCTGCCCCCACGCTATTACTTTCTGGGATTCATCCCCTGGGGACGCGTCAGTTCGGCCTATGGCTATGCACAAGCCAAGGACGAAACCTGGGAGGATTACAAGCGCGAGGCCGGCGGCTGGTTGGCAAACCGGGACGATTTCGCCGACTCGATCGACTTCATGGGCTGGTACATGGCCAAGACCCAACGCATCAACAGTATTTCCAAATGGGATGCCTATGGGCAGTACCTGAATTACCACGAAGGCTGGACGGGCTACCGCAACCGCAGCTTTGAGCGCAAAGCCTGGCTGCAACGGGTCGCGCGCCAGGTTCAAGCCCGTGCCGAGCGGTTCGGCGCGCAGTACCAGCAGTGCCAGCGCGAACTGAGCCGGGGCGGCTGGCTGTTTTAGCCCTGGCGTGGCGCGCAGCAAGGCGCGCGTCATGGAAACTTGGTAATAATAAAGATCCGGCGCGCGCCGGGCCTGACCGCCCTGCCCTGGCCGCTGCATCGAGCGCCTGAACTTTGACCGGACATCCCGGTCTTATATAAGATTGAAGGCACTGCACAATGCGGGCCGCGCCGCTCGCCGTATCATGACAAATGCGCACGACCGCCAGAAAATGGTGGTTCTACGCGGTCAAACAACCGGAGTCCATCATGCCGCAAAACACGCTCGACACCCTGAAGTCCTTCAAGATAGGGAAAAAAACCTGTCAGTACTATTCCTTGCCGGCGCTCGGCAAGTCGCTGGGCGTCGATATTTCGCGCCTGCCGGTGTCCATCCGTGTCGTGCTGGAGTCGGTGCTGCGCAACTGTGATGGCCAGAAGGTCACAGAAGAGCACATCCGCCAGTTGGCCAACTGGCAACCGAACGCCAAGCGTGAGGACGAGATTCCGTTCGTGGTCGCTCGCGTGGTTCTGCAGGACTTTACCGGAGTGCCGTTGCTGGCCGACATTGCCGCCATGCGCTCGGTCGCCGAGACGATGGGTAAGTCGCCCAAGAGCATCGAACCCCTCGTGCCCGTGGACCTGGTGGTCGACCACTCGGTGATGATCGATTATTTCGGCACCAAGAATGCCCTCGACCTGAATATGAAACTGGAGTTTCAGCGCAACCGCGAGCGCTACCAGTTCATGAAATGGGGCATGCAGGCCTTCGACACCTTCGGCGTCGTGCCCCCGGGCTTCGGTATCGTGCACCAGGTCAATCTGGAATACCTGGCGCGCGGTGTGCACCAGGACAAGAAAACGGGCGTCTACTACCCGGACTCGCTCGTGGGCACTGACAGCCATACCACCATGATCAATGGTATTGGCGTGGTGGGCTGGGGCGTGGGCGGCATCGAGGCCGAAGCCGGCATGCTGGGCCAACCCGTGTATTTTCTGACCCCCGATGTCGTGGGCGTCGAGCTCAAGGGTCAGTTGCGCGGCGGCGTCACCGCCACCGATCTGGTGCTGACCATCACGGAGATGCTGCGCCGCGAAAAGGTCGTGGGCAAGTTCGTCGAATTCTGTGGTGAAGGTACCGCCAGCCTGTCGGTCACCGACCGAGCCACCATCGGCAACATGGCGCCCGAGTATGGCGCGACCATGGGCTTTTTTCCGGTGGACGACCGCACCATCGATTACTTCAAGGGTACGGGCCGTACCGAGGAAGAAATCGCGGCGTTCCAAGCCTACTTCAAGGCGCAGAAGATGTACGGCGTGCCCAAGGCCAGCGAGATCAACTTCAGCAAGCTGCTCACGTTGGACCTGTCCACGGTCGCGCCCTCGCTGGCCGGCCCCAAACGCCCGCAGGATCGCATCGAGATCGGCAATGTGAAGAACACCTTCATCGATCTGTTCTCCAAGCCCATCGCCGAGAACGGCTTCAATCAGCCCGCGCAGAAGCTGTCGGAAGTCTTCACGACCAGCACCGGCACCAAATTGAAGAATGGCGACATCCTCATTGCTGCCATTACGTCGTGCACCAATACGTCCAATCCGAGCGTGCTGCTGGCCGCGGGCCTGCTGGCCAAGAAGGCCGTCGAAGCCGGTCTGAAAGTGCCCAAGCACATCAAGACCTCGCTGGCGCCCGGATCGCGCGTGGTCACGGAGTATCTGACCAAGACCGGACTGCTGCCTTATCTGGAGAAGCTCGGCTTTGATATTGCCGCCTACGGCTGCACGACCTGCATTGGCAACGCGGGCGACCTCACGCCGGATCTGAACGAAGCCATTACCAGCAACGATCTGATCTGCGCAGCCGTGCTGTCGGGCAACCGCAACTTCGAGGCGCGGATTCATCCGAACATCAAGGCCAACTTCCTGGCTTCGCCCCCGCTGGTGGTGGCCTATGCATTGGCCGGCACCATGACGCGCGACCTCATGACCGAGCCGGTCGGCCGCGGCAAGCATGGCGACGTATGGCTGGGCGATATCTGGCCGTCGACCGAAGAAATCGACGCATTGCTGAAATTCGCCATGAACCCGAAAGCCTTCCAGGCCAACTACAGCCAGGTCAAGAGCAATCCTGGCAAGCTCTGGGAGAACATCAAGGGCGTGTCGGGCGACACGTACAACTGGCCTGATTCGACCTATATCGCCGAACCGCCGTTCTTCCAGGACTTCAGCATGACGCCGGGCAGCATCCCGGTGATCAAGGGCGCGCGCGCGCTGGGCGTTTTTGGTGATTCAGTCACCACCGACCATATCTCGCCGGCAGGCTCGATCAAGGAGACCTCGCCCGCCGGCAAATGGCTCAAGGATCATGGCGTGCTCAAAGCCGACTTCAACAGCTACGGCTCACGGCGGGGCAATCACGAGATCATGATGCGCGGCACCTTTGCCAACGTTCGCATCAAGAACCTCATGATTCCGGCGCGCGCCGATGGCAGCCGCTTCGAAGGCGGCGAAACGCTGCTGCAGCCCTCGGGCCAACAGATGTCCATCTATGACGCCGCCATGAGCTATGTGGCTCAGGGCACGCCCTCGGTGGTGTTCGGCGGCGAAGAGTACGGCACGGGCTCCTCGCGCGACTGGGCCGCAAAGGGCACGCAGTTGCTGGGTGTCAAGGCCGTGATCACGCGCAGCTTCGAACGCATCCACCGCAGCAACCTGGTCGGCATGGGCGTGCTTCCCTTGCAGTTCAAGGGCGACGACAGCGTGCAGTCGTTGGGCATCACCGGTGAGGAAACCTACGACATCTCGGGTCTGGAGCATGGCATCAAACCCATGCAGGATGTCACTCTGACCATTCATCGCAAGGATGGCAGCAAGCAGGACGTCACGTTGTTGCTGCGCATCGATACACCCATCGAGGTCGACTACTACCTGCACGGCGGCATTCTGCCCTTCGTGCTGCGCCAGTTACTGGCTGCCTGACCGGCGGCTTCGGTCCATCATGCATCACGCCCCGCTTGCGGGGCGTGATGCATTGGGCAGGCAGCTCAGGCATCGAGGCCGAACTGGTAGGCATCCATGGCCAACGCCGCGTAGCTGACCTCATCATTGAGGCGCCGTGCGGGCAACCCGCCAGCACCCAGCGCCACGTAAAGCGGCATGAGGTGGTCATCGTGCGGGTGCGCCTGGCCCGCGCCAGGCGCCAGCCTCTGCCAGTCAAACAGGGCGGGCAGATCGCCGGCGGCCAGCCGATCGGCATACCATTGCTGAAAACCGGGCACGTACGCACTGGGTGGCGCTGACTGCGGCATGCGTACGTCGCGCAGATTGTGCGTGAGCGAGCCCGAGCCGATGATGAGAATGCCCTCCTCGCGCAACGGCGCCAGTGCCTGACCCAGGTCGTATTGCCCGCGGGCATCGCGCCCGACATCCAGGGCCAGCTGGACCACCGGCACATCGGCCTGCGGGTACAGATAACGCAATGGCACCCAGGCGCCATGATCCAGAGGCCGGCGGACGTCGTCGGCCGCTTCGATGGACGAGGCCGCCAGCACGTCACGCACCCGGGCAGCCAGTGACGGGGATCCCTGCGGGCTGTACTGGAGTTGATACAGCTCGGGCGGGAAGCCGCCAAAGTCGTGCCAGGCGATCTGCCGGTCTCGGGTGGATACGGCCAAGCCATGCCCCATCCAGTGGGGCGAGACCACAAGTATGCCGCGCGGTTTGTCCGGCTGCGCTGCGCTCCACTGCTGCAGGACGGCGCCGGTGCGGCCCGGCTCGACAGCGAGCATGGGAGAACCGTGAGAAACAAAGAGAACAGGCCAGGTCATCGCATTACTTCCAAATGTTGATGGATCCATTGTGCGCGCGCGGCAACCGGCAATAAAGCCTCTAATCACTTATGGACCATTCCCGAATTGGCAACAATTGCGAAGCCGACACGCCGACAGCGGTAAACTATTCCGTTACGCACTTTTGACCCGACGAAGTCATGGCCCGTACCCGCAGCACCACCGCTCCCCGCTTGAACCGCGAGGCAACCCGCCTGGCCAGTCTTGCCCAGGCCCTGAATCGCTCGGGCAGCCACATCGAGGATCTGTACTGGGAAGCGCAATTGGCCGAATCCATCGGCAAACTGCTGCGCCCCGGCAGCGACGGCCCGCTGGAGGCCGCGCTGGACCATCTGGCGCAAAGCGACATCGGCGCCTACGAAGTGTTGATCGAACAGGCCGAAACGCTCTCCGAATCGATGAAAGCCGACAAAAACGGCGTCTGCCATGATGTGCTGTTGCTGGTCGCACCCGTGGTGGCGTGGACGCGCTATGCCATCCCGACCGGGCCGATTCCGGCGCCGGCTCAGCAAGCGCTGCTGGCCCAGTTGCATGGTCATGTGCTGGCCAGCAATACCCGTGTGGCGTTGATGCCGCATCTGGTCAGCATCGACCAGATGCCGCGCACCTTTTCGGAGACGGCGCAATGGATGCAGCGCCTGGCCAGCCAGGCGCTGGGCGCCACGCCGACGCGCACCATGATCGACAGCGCGGTCGAGACCGCCAACATGCTGGCCGATACGCGTTATCTGGTCGCCGCCGTGGCCGTGCCTGAGCATGCGCCGATTTTCCGCTGGCAGGAGCAGCCCGAAGACGCCGAATCCAGCCGCGACGCCTGCCTGGCGCGCTGGTCGGAGCAAGCCATGCCGACGCTATCCGGCTTGATGCCCGGTTGCGGGCTGGAGTGTCTGCTGCCCGATGCCTATTACGTCAGCAACCGTGAAGCCGATCGCCGGGTGCGGCCGCTGTCGCTGCGCGCCGCCGTCAGCTGGCTGGAAGGCGCCACCAGCCTGCCAGCGGATCAGTTGCGCGCGGTCATTGCCGCCTGCGGTCAGGAGCATATCGAGGAGTTCCGCATCGGCTTTACGCCGCGCAACAGCAACGATGTGTATTACGGTTGCGTCTGGCCGGTGTATGGCCGGGAAGAGGCTCTGCCCGGCGAAGATGAAAATGCGGCCGACCCCGCCGAACAGATCGCCGCGGTGCTGAAAGAATATGGCGTGACCGACATCCGCCGCATTCCTGGCCGTCTGCAGACCGAGTTCTGTGAGGATTGCGGCGCGCCGTACTTCCCCGACCCGCTGGGCGTGATGGTGCACGCCGAGCTGCCCGAGGACGCCGAGGCCGTACCGGCCAAGTTCCACTGAGCCAGTATGCGCGCCGATATTTTCTGCCGTGTGGTCGACAACTACGGCGATATCGGCGTGTGCTGGCGCCTGGCGCGACGGCTGCATGCCGGCCGTGGTTGGCAGATACGCCTGTGGGTGGATGACCTGCGGGCTTTCGCCCGGCTGCAACCCGAGGTCGATCCCACCGCCGCACGACAACAGGTGCAAGGCATCGACGTCATTCGCTGGGGCGAGCACCCGGACCTCCTGCCGGGCGACGTCGTGATCGAAGCCTTTGCGTGTGACCCACCGGCCGGCTTTGTGCAAGCGATGCGGCGCAGCCATCCCTTGCCCGCCTGGATAAATCTCGAGTACCTGAGCGCCGAAGACTGGGTGGAGAGTTGCCACGGCCTGCCATCGCAACGCCCGGATGGGCTGGTCAAACATTTTTTCTTCCCCGGATTCACCTCCGCCACGGGGGGGCTGATCCGCGAACCGGGGTTAAGCGCAGAGCGCGATGCCTTGCAGAGCAGCCATGCCGCGCAGCAAGCGTTTCTGAGCACGTTGGGCGTGCCCCGCGCGGACCACGCCCGCCGCATTCTGACGCTGTTCTGTTATCCCGAGGCCCCCTATCGGGAGCTGGTGCAGGCATTGCGCCGCTGGCCTACGCTGGTGATCGTTCCTCAGGGTGTGGCGCCCGGCCTGGAAGACGCCGCCGGCGGCGAGGTGCAGATCGCCCGCATCGCCTTTGTCACGCAGCCGGATTTCGATCGCCTGCTCTGGTGTGCAGACCTGAATTTCGTGCGCGGGGAAGACTCTTTCGTGCGCGCGGCCTGGGCTGCGCGGCCCCTGGTGTGGCAGATCTATCCGCAGCAGGAAAATATCCATCTGGAAAAGCTGCAAGCCTGGCTGGCACGGTATCCGGCCCCGCCGGCCGCGCACCATTTGCTGCGCGCCTGGAATGCCCCGGCAACCGGCACAGACTGGGCCACCACCCTGGATGCCGCGCTGCAAGGCCAGGCCTGGGATGCATGGCGGCAATCCGCAAGCGATTGGGATGCGGGCTTTGCCGCCAGACAAGACTTAGGGGACGCATTGGCGGATTTCTGCGCGAGCCTGACCAAGACGCGCTAGAATAGAGAGTTTTCTGCAATATGCCGACACGGCCAGCCCGTGAGTCTGTGGCGCTTGCAAAGATCTTTTTTGTTGGCCTCCCGGGGCGCGCAGAATGGTTAACTCCGCTTACGCGCATGCACGGCGAGCGCGCACTTTATCCCCGGAGTTTTAATCGATGAAAACCGCTCAGGAATTGCGAGTCGGCAACGTGGTGATGGTCGGCAAGGACCCGCTCGTGGTCCAGAAGACCGAATACAACAAGTCCGGCCGTAACGCCGCCGTGGTCAAGCTGAAGTTCAAGAACCTGCTGACGGGTTCGGCCAGCGAATCGGTCTACAAGGCCGACGAAAAGTTCGATATCGTCTTGCTGGAACGCAAAGAGTGCACCTACTCTTACTTCGGCGACCCGATGTACGTCTTCATGGACACGGAATACAACCAGTACGAAATCGAGGCCGAGAGCATGGGCGATGCCCTGAACTACCTCGAAGAAGCCATGCCGGTTGAAGTGGTGTTCTACGATGGCCGCGCCATCTCCGTCGAACTGCCGACCATCCTCGTTCGTGAAATCACCTATACCGAGCCAGCCGTACGCGGCGACACCTCGGGCAAGGTGCTCAAGCCGGCCAAGATCAACACCGGCTACGAACTGAATGTTCCGCTGTTCTGCGCGATCGGCGACAAGATCGAGATCGACACGCGCACCAACGAGTACCGCAGCCGCGTCAACTAAGTCCGCAAGCTGCCCGCCAAAACAAACGCCCACCGCAAGATGGGCGTTTGTTTTGGGCCGTGATCCGCGCCGGGGGCTGGTCTACTGAAGCTGGTCTTCGTCCAGAAAGGCCGGCACGGACAAGATGTCGATGCCATCTTCAGCCAATTCGGCACGTTCGTCAGCCGTGGCGGTGCCGCGGATGGGACGCTCGACGGCTTCACCTTCGTGAATGCGGCGGGCCTCGGCGGCAAAACCCGCTCCGACGTTTTCGGTCTTGCGCAGGATCTCACGCACTTTGCGCATGACTTCGGCCTGCATGGCTGCAGGGGCGGCAGTTGGCGCGGGCGTCGGCTGGTGCAAATGGGCGACATTCAGGTGTGGCGCCGAAAGCCGCTTGGTAATACTGGCCGATGCGCAGACCGGACAGCTCAACAGGCCTCGCGCCTGTTGAGCGTCATAGTCGTCATGCGAGCCGAACCAGCCCTCGAAGACGTGGCCATGCTCGCACTGGAGATCAAAAACTTTTAATGCCATGGCGGATAGATGGAGAATCCAGCCGGGAAAACAAGGGCTCGGGGCGCAGAAAAAGCGCCCCCCATGCCGCCCCTCATTTGCGCCGGGTATTTATGCGCATCTGCTCAGCCTGCAGCGTGTCGATCTGGCGCTGCAAGGCGCGCAGTTGCTGATGCACGTCCTTGTTCTGGTCGGTAAGCGCGCGGGTTTCCTGGATCGACTGCTCCTGACGCGCCGCCACCTGCTGCTCTTGCTCCTGGCGCAAGGTCTGATCCGCCTGCAAGGACGCCAACTCGGCATTGCGGGCAGCGAGCTGTTGCTCGGCCTGGTTGTACTCGGCTTGCAACAGGATGCGCTTGATCTCTATGCCTGCCAGCTCGGAGGAGCGAGCGACGAAGGCACGATAGGTGGACTCGGCCTGCGCGGCGTTGCGGGTCTTGATGACACGCCAGAAATCCTTGTGCTGAAACAGGACGACGAAATACGTCTGGTCGTCGGGTTTGAACAACAGGCTGGCGCCGTAGCTGCCGTTATAAGCCGTGCGCAGTTCCGATACCTGGCGGGCCTGGATCAGGCCTTGCAACTCGGAGGCGGTGGAGCTGACGCGCGGCGTCGCAGGCGCTGCCTGGGGAGGCGGCGGGGGGGGGGGTGACGGCCGTGGTGGCCGCATCTTTGTCTTCGACCTGTTGCACTACCGGGCGCTCTTCTGGCGGCTGGGTAGTGGCGCAGGCGGCCAAAGCGGTCAGGATCGTGCCGGCCATGGCCAGGCGCGTGCCTTTCCCCAGGATATCGATCTTCAATTCCTTCCCCTATGCGGTGAGTACCGCACTATAGCAACTAATCGCGAATATTCGTATCAGCGTCCGCCCGGAAAACAGGGGCGAAACACCATTTCCGGCGGCTATAACTCGCCCATGCCTTCGACCGCCTCACTCTGGGCGTCGCCCAGACGGAGCTTGCGCATTTTTTCCCACAAGACCTTGCGGCTGATGCCCAGATGATGGGCCGTGTCCTGCCGCCGCCAGCCATTGCTGTCGAGCGCCGCCAGGATCCGCTCGCGCTCGGCCCGCTCGGCATCGGACAGCGCCGTGGCCGGCATCACCACAGGCGGTGCTTTCAGGGCGGCGCCGCAGCCGTCGAAGATACGTTGCAGCCGCTCGGCATCCCAGCCCTGCAGTTGCCGCCTTACGATGGCCACGCGCTCGGCAAGATTGGAGAGTTCGCGCACATTGCCGGGAAAGCGCAGGCTCTCGACCCGTTGCAGCACCCAGGCCGGCACGTCCTCATCGATGCCCTGCTGTTTCAGCATCGCCGTCATAAGCGCGCGCTTTTCAGCCGGGCCTCGCACCTCCAGATTGGGAATGTGCAGCTCGATGACGGCCAGGCGGTAATACAGATCGGCCCGGAATTCGCCCTGGGCGACCAGGGCGAGCAAGTCCTTATTCGTGGCGGCCACCAGGCGGAAGGCCACCGGCACCTCCGTGGTGGATCCCAGGCGCGTCACGGTGCTTTGCTCCAGCACCCGCAACAGCTTGACCTGTTGATACAGCGGCAGGTCGCCGATTTCATCGAGAAACAGCGTGCCGCCGTGCGCTTGTTCGAAATAGCCCTTGTGCGCGCCTACCGCGCCCGTGAAGGCGCCCTTGGCATGGCCGAAGAAATGCGCCTCGAACAGCCCCTCCGGAATGGCACCGCAATTGACTGCAACGAAAGGCCCATTCGCCCAGGATGCCGCCTCGTGCAGCAGGCGCGCAATGCGCTCTTTGTCCACGCCGGTTTCGCCATGGATCAACGCGTTGGAACGGCAATCGGCGAACATGGTGGCCTCGGCCAGCAGGCTGCGCATCGCGGGCGATTCGGCCACCAGCGCCGGCTGCACGCGCGCACCATCGGGCACGGCAGCCCGCTGGGCGATGCCCGCCACGCGAAACAGGAGCCGGCGCAGTTCGGCGCCGCTGAAGGCCAGCGGCAAGGTGTAGGAGTATTCGGGCGGATAGAAGCGGTGATCCTGGCTGCGCTCTTGGCCAGCCACCCACACCACGGGGATCCCCTGCGTGGCCAGCCAGTCACTGGAAAAGCGGCCATCGCCCATGATGGTCACGGAGACGCCCCCCACGGCCAGGCGCGCGGCATCGCGGTCATGCGGCAGCGAAGTCGCCGAGGCGTCCGCATGGATGACCGTGGCGTCATAGCCCGCCAGGGCGCGCTCGGTACGCAGGGCGATATCGGAACTGCCCTCCCATACGTACACGTCCAGGCCCTCAGTGAGCAGGCTCTCGCTCATACTCGCCTCTCAATAAACAAGCTGAACTCCTTTGCCGTCGCAATCGACGGACAACATGTGCACGTCGGTCAGGCCCAGTTTGAGCCCGATCGTATCGTTGATCAGCGGCTGCAGCACGGAGGCGCCCACGGCATCGAGGGCCGGCTGCAGCACCTTGAGCAACAGCCCCACCAGGGCAGTCACGGCATTGGACGCATTACCTACGCCAGGCGCATTGTTGGCTGTCGTGGTCAACGTGCTTTTGAACTGGTTCAGGCAGCCGGTTTCGCTGCCTGACAGGTAGCCGCTGCAAGTGTTCAACCCCAGGGCATCCAGCAAGCCGCCGAGTAAGCCGCCGACCAGACCCACCACACCATTGACGAGACTGCCCACACCTTGCAGCAGACCGGGGATATTCAGTGTCAGGAGGCTGCCCAGGATATCGAGCGTGGACCCGGTCAGCCCCCCCAGAAAGCCACTCAATCTGACCTACCCCCAGATTTAGTACGGCACCGACATAGAGCCCAGGGGTAAAAGACCTTCTTTCTGATGAGCCTGCACGAATTGCGCCGGCGTTAAATATCCGAGCGCGCTGTGAGGCCGATCGGTGTTGTACTCGACTCGCCAGTTTTCGATCAAGCTTTTAGCCTGTCGCAGGGACAAGAACCAGTGCTCGTTAAGGCATTCGTCGCGGAACTTGCCGTTGAAACTTTCGATATAAGCGTTCTCCACCGGCTTACCCGGCCGAATAAACGACAGCTTTACGCCTGCTTGGTAGGCCCAGGCGTCCAAGGCTCTTCCGGCGAACTCTGGCCCGTTGTCCACGGTAATAGATCGCGGCAGGCCACGCATCTCCGCCAGCCGTTGCAGCACCATGGCAACACGCAGTCCCGGCAACGACGTATCGACCTCGATGGCCAGGCATTCGCGAGTGTAGTCATCGACGATAGTCAAACAGCGGAATCGGCGGCCATAGGCTAGGCCGTCGGCCACAAAGTCCATTGACCAACTCTGATTCGGCGCGATTGCCGCTGGGCGAACCACGCGCTCGGTCATTAATGTCCTGACCGCCTCGCGTTTGGCCTGCGGGCTGACTACTTTCGGCTTAGCAGATCCTGAAGCGCCGCCTTGTCCAGCATCGACTCGGCCAACAGCTTCTTGAGCTTGTTGTTCTCCTGCTCCAGCTCCTTGAGCCTCTGAGCGTCCGACACCGTCATGCCACCGAACTTCGCCTTCCAGTTGTAGTACGTTGCCTCGGAGATTCCGTGCTTGCGGCACAACTCTGCGGGCTTGGCACCTGCATCGGCTTCCTTGAGCACGCCGATGATTTGCTCTTCCGTAAATCGTTTCTTCATTGCCATTCCTTTGGGAACGGACTCTACATCGATTTCGTACTAATCACGGGGAGCAGGTCACCCACCCAGAAAGACGCCACCGGCTCGGCCGGGCGGGCCGCCACCGCTTCGGCCTGCAGCGTGCGGGACGACATGTAGGGAAAGAGCGCGGACACCGGAAGCGAGACCTCCACGCGCACGGCGTTGAGCCGCTCCCCCGCCGCCGGGGCTCGCACGAAACGAGGGGCCAGCGAGGCATTATCCGGATCCCAGCGATAGCATTCGACGCCGGTAGGCAACAGCGCCTGCGCGTAACCGCTGAGATTCTCGCGCACGTTGACCCTGGCGGCCGAAGCAGCCCAGGTGCAACTGGTGCCGTCGAGCATCTGTGCCGCCGTCAGCGCACCCAGGTCGGCGGCCTTTTGCAGTTCGCGTTTGACGTAATAGAAATAGCCCAATTGGGCACCACCCAGCAGGATGATGCCAACCAGAATGATCAGTGCGGCCGACACCAGGATGGAGCCACGCTGACGGAAAGACCGGTTGCGCCCGACCATGGCGATCCTATTGGCCTGCGCCCAGGCCGCCGCCCGAGCCGCTCTTGCCGCTGGTCGAGCTGCTATCGAACCACTGCGGCAAGGGTTGATCGAAACTCTTTAGGTAGCGCCGCCCGTCGGCCTGTGCCTGCATCAGCGCGCGCGTCACGTCGCCAGGGTTCTCCTGAGCCAAGTCGGTGGACGTTGCGGCCGGGGCGGCCGGCGCGGAGGCCGAGACGCCCGGGGCCGCGACGTCTATCTGGCGTACCACGGGGGGCGCCGCGCCGTCGGAAGGAGGCGGTGCCACGGATGGCGCGCTGACGGGCGGCACGCCCGCTGCGGCCGGGCCGGTGAGCCGGCCTTGCGTCTGCGCCTGGGCGACGGTGCCAAACAACAAAGCCGTTAACAGGCAGTATTTCAGGGTACGGGTCACGTCGGCATCTCCACGGGCGTTATTGCACTAAAGGGGGGTTGCCCAAGCGATCCAACAAAGGACGCTGCACCATGGGCAGGACGCTGACAGGCTCGGCGGCCACGACCGTGGTCGGCTGACCGCTGGCGACCGCACGCACGACCGGCCCGCTCGTGGCCACCGCAGCCGGCGCGACGGCCGACACCGCGGCGGGCCGGCGGATCTCGGCGGCCAACTGATACACCCTGTCGCGCGCGGCGGGGCTGAGCTGGCCTCGCGTCATGATCTGCTGGGCGCCGCCCTCCTCGCCCTGCAACACCAGCAACAACGCCAGGTTGCCCAGAATGCGGGCATTGGAGGGATCGAGTTCGGCGGCCTGCCCCAGGGGCAAACGGGCGCCTTGCAGGTCGCCGGCGCGCAACCGCGCATAGCCCAGGTCCCCGAGGTATTGGGCATCCGTGGGCCGCAAGCTGGCCGCGCGCGCCAGATCCGTGGCGGCCTGCGCAAAGTCCGAACGGCCGGCCGCCAGCAAGCCCAGGCCATGCCAGGCCTGCGCAGCCTCTTCGCCGTTGAGCAGCGCACGGTAGAGCGCCTCGGCGCTGTCGGCCTGCCCGGTCATGCGCAGGGCATCGGTGCGCATGACCTGCACTTGCGGCGTCTCGCCATAAGTCTGCCGGTATGCGTCCAGATAGGCCAGCGACGCGAAATAACGCCCGCTCTGCTGGGCCTCGCGTATGACCGACAGCGCCATGGCGGGCCGCGAGGCCATCGCGCGTTGACGATCGGCCGCGTCGTTCTTGTGCTGCATCAGGGCCTGCTCCTGCTGCTGTTGCTGCATCAGTTGCCAGGCCCTGTCCACGTTATTGGTGGCGCAGGCGGCCAGCAGCGCGAGCCCCAAACCTGCCGCCGGTATTCTCCACATCCTCATGCCTAGCCTCCATTGATACGCGACAGGCCGCGAATCACCGCCAGAAACCCCGCGCCACCGGTCACAATCAGCAAGGCCGGCAACAGCGTCAACACCATGACACCCGTCATCTTGACGGTCAGCCGTGCTACATGGGCCTTGAGATCGAGCTTGCGCCGCTCGCGCACGCGGTCGCTGAAACGGGCCAGCGGCTCCTGCACCGCGCCCCCATGTTTGTCCACCTGCACGATGAGCCGGCAGATGGCGGTCAAATCATCGTTTTCGTAGTCCACGGCCAGCCGGCCAAGCGACTGCTCGCGGCTGCGCCCGCGCGTATGCAACTCCGCCGAATGGCGCATCTCGGCAGCAAGCACCGGCATCACGGTACGGAAGTCGGTCACCAGGACATGGATGCTCTGATCCACCGATAGGCCGACCCCTTGCAACAGACGGAGCAGGTCGATCAGCAGCGGCAACTCATTCTCGGCCTGCTTGCGCCGGGCGCGCCAGCGACGCATCAGCCACCATTTGGGCAACATCCAGCCCACGGCAAAGCCGAAAAACACGGCGATCATCCAGGCCAAGACGCCGCGACGATCGAGGAAGTCGTCCAGCAGCCACCACGCAAGCAAGGGAAAAAGCACCGCAAGAACGGCGCGGCTCATGATGAACAGGCCGCGCGCACGCTGGCTTTGATCCAGAAAATAGAGTTCGACCAGGCGGCGATCTTCGGCAGCGAGCAGCGACTCACCCAGTCTGCCCTGACCGATGCGCAAGCCCATGGAGCTGGCGGCATGCGTCATGGCGGCGGCGCGCTCGCGCGCGCCCTTGGGCGGACGTACGGCATCGAGCGCAACGCCCTCGCGCGCGGCCAGCGCGCGGTCGACCACCGCGCGGTTGCGATCCGCGCGGCCCACACGCACAAACACCGCCACGCTCACCACCAGGCAGGCGATCATCATGGCGATAACGGCGCTGATCAGGAACCAGCGGGCACTCGGGTCGTTGAGCATCGCTTGCATAGCACCCTCCTCACACGCCCCGGGCCATGCGGAACAGGCAATAGGTCCCGATGATCTGCAGCCCCAGCCCGCCGAGCAGCATGTTGAAACCCAGCGGATCACGCCACATATTCATGAACAGGTCGTTGTTGAAAATGATGATGAACAACGCCAGACCAATGGGTAGCAGCGACAGAATCCAGGCCGAAAGGCGCACTTCGGCGGACAACGCCACCAGCTCATCGCGCGCCTGCTCCAGATCGCGCATGAAGGCCGACATCCGTTCGAGCACCTGTTCGCTGCGCCCGCCAAACCGCAGGGCCAGCGAGATCACCGACGACACCAGGAAGAGTTCCTGCAACCCGTACTGCCGGGATACGATCAGCAGCGCGGCATCGAGCTCCTTGCCCGAGCGGGTCAACGCGTCGGTGCGCTCCAACACTTCGAGCAGCGGATCGTCGACCGCGAGCATCGCGCCCTGGAACGCCGCGTTGACGCTGTTGCCGATGGTGATCAAGCGCACCACGCCATCGAGAAAGCCCGGCAGTTGATGGATCACGCGCCGCCGGCGCTTGTCGGCCTTGCGCCACAGGCGAAACAAGCCAAGAAGCAAGAACAGCGCAAAGGCCGCGAAGGCCGATGCCGCCCCTCCGAACATCGCGCCCAGCGCGGCGGCCACCAGGGCGGGCAACAGCAATACGAGATAGAGTTTCCCGTCGGAACGCTCGCCGGCCAGCAACAACAAGCGTGCCCAGGCGTTGCCCCCTTTGCGTATCGGGCGCAACAGTTTCTCGGCCGTGCTCCGGGCGGCAGACGGGTCAAGGCGTGAGGCCAGAAAGGCCGACGTGGCCGAGCGCCGTTGCCCGGCGCTGGCGCGGCGCAGCAATAAAAATGCGCCTGCGGCTAGCAAGAGCGCCGCAGCCAGCAGAGCCAGGGCCGTCATCATCGACGCCGTCCCCAGAAGCCCGCGCCACCCGAACTGGGTTCGGGGTCTTCGGGCGCGAGCGACGCACGCATATCGGCCCATGCACGCGCCAACTTGGGCGTATGCGGATTGATGCCCAGGCCGACCCAGTTGTCCCTGTCTTCGCCATCTGGCGCGAGGACAGACTCATACCGATAGAGCTCCTGCGTGGCGATCACGTTATCGCCCATGCCGGTGACCTCGGTCACGGAAATGACGCGACGTTTGCCATTGGGCAGGCGGCCGATCTGGATGATGAAATCCAGCGCGCTGGCGATCTGCCGCCGCAGGCTGTCCTCACTGCCCTGAAAACCTGCGAAACCGGCCAGCATCTCGATGCGATAGAGGCATTCGCGCGGCGAATTGGCGTGAATGGTGGCCATCGAACCTTCGTGACCGGTATTCATGGCCTGCAACATATCCATGACCTCGGCGCCGCGCACTTCGCCCACCACCACGCGGTCGGGCCGCATGCGCAGGCTGTTGCGTATGAGATCGCGAATGCTGATGGCGCCCGCGCCGTCAAATCCCCCCTGACGCGACTCCAGCCGCACCACGTGCGGGTGGTTGAGCGACAGTTCGGCCGTGTCCTCCACCGTGACGACCCGCTCGCCTTCCGGGATGAAAAACGCCAAGGCATTGAGCAACGATGTCTTGCCGGAACTCGTTCCACCGGAGACCAGCACATTGCAGCGGTGTTTGACAGCCAAGCTGAGCAAGCGGTGAATCTCTTCGTTGAACGTCCCCAGCACGAGCAGGTCGGCAGGTTTGAGCGGATCCTGGCGGAATTTTCGAATGGACACCATGGGCCCGTCGACGGCCAGGGGTTCGATGACCACATTAAGCCGGCCGCCATCGGGCAGCCGCGCGTCCACCATGGGACTGGACTCATCCAGCCGCCGGCCTATCGGCGCCAGAATGCGGCGCACGATACGCAGCACATGCTGGTTGTCGGTGAATCGCAAGCTCTCGCGCGCCAGCACGCCGCGGCGCGAGACAAAGACATTGTTGTAGCCGTTGATCAGCACATCTTCGACAGCCGGATCGGCCAGCAGATCCTCCAGCGGGCCCAGCCCCGCCAGCTCCTTGGTCAATGCGCTGCTGATGTGGGACAGCTCGGCTTCGTTGAGCGCCAACCGCCGCATGCGGGCAAAGCCGGCCACCTCGATTTCAACGAACTCCTGAATGGCCGCGCGTGTCCAACGACCAAATTCCGCTCCCAACTCTTCGATGCGCGAGAGCAGGTGTTCATACGCCTGGCTTTTGACATCCTGGTAGCGTTGCGAACCGGCGAATTCGTCCGCCGCCTCGCCGTTACCAAACACCATCGATGCCGACATGATCATGGTGGTCGTTCCCTCAGTGCAGCATCATGCGTTTGTGAACGCCGGGCAGCCACGCTGCCAGCCAACCCTGGCGCGCCCCCGGGGCCATGCGTTCGGCCAGCATGCGGTCCACCAGCCCTTGCACAGCCCTTACGTAGATATCGCGCTCGGCCTGCTGATAAAGCAGACGGCCCTGGTTGGTGCACAGCATCAGCGGCATGGTGCGATCCGGCAGCGTGCCGGCCAGGGCCAGCCCGAAGCGCTCGGCAATCTGCATGGAGGTCATGCCATAGCGTTCGTCATAGCGATTGACCACGAGTTTCAGGGTGTCGCGCGGCACGTGCTGCTGCTCCAGCTCCTGCAGCACCCCCGCCAGCGACACGAGCGAACTCACGCTCTGATCGGTGACCAACCAGACTTCATGCGAGCTTCGCGCCAGTTTTGCGGTGAAATCGGGATTGGAAAAACCACCCGCGTCGGTCACCAGAACGCCATAGTGCTGCCGTAGACGCTCGAACAGCGAAAGCGAGTCCGCGGGTGACAACGTGCGCACCTGGGCCATGTCCCGCGGCAGCGTCATGGCGCTGATGCCGGCTGCCGTATGCGCCACGGTCGAGCTCAGCAACGTCCCGTCGAGCCGGCGCAGATTGCGCACCGCCTCGGCAAAATCGAAGTCACTGTTGATATTCAGGTAGAGCAGGCAATCGCCTATCGGCCAGCCAAGATCCAGGACACACACCCGTTCGTTCAGCGGCAATTGCGCGGCCAGGAGTTCACCTTTGCCATGCGCCTTGCCACCCTGGGCGTGCTGGCGCGACAGCGCGATCTGCGCCAGATGCTGCTGCGCCAGGCCGGCAGCGTGCACGGCCAGCGTGCTGGCCCCCACGCCGGGCCGCGCGCCGAGCACCAGCACGCTGCGATGCGAGCTGCCGTTGCCACCGGCTTGCCGGCAGTCCGCCAGCAGGCGTTGCACCACGGCCTGCACCTCGTCGGGAGAAACGGACGGGTCGACAAAATCGCTCACGCCCGCGCGCAAGGCGGCGATCGCGCCGTCGGGCTCAGAGAGGTAACCAACGGCCACCCGAGGCAAGGAAGGCGCCACACGCATGAGCACGCGCGCCATGTCGGAAGCCATCAACAACTTGCCCGGCTGCGCCTGCCCGCCGGTGAAATCCAGAAAAACGACCTGCGGATTGATTTCCGCCAGGCGCTGGGCAAGCACGTCCAGTGAGGGCGATTCCTGAGTCAGCATGCCGAGATCCCCGACCGCCTGTCCCAGTTGCTGCGCCACGCCGTTGTCACTCGAGCAAAACAGAAAGCAGTTGGCCTTGTCCAGGCCAACCCATTCTCGGGCGTGTGTTTTCATATCATTCACTGTGAAAAACCCGGCATTTGCTGGCCGCCCATGGGCCCCAGCAGGTAATACCCCCAGGCGTTGAAGCCGGAGTCGGTCACTTCCTGGCGCGCGCCCGGAAGCGGCAAGGTGACGCCGCGGGCGATAGGCCTGACCAGACGGGGGGTGACGACGATGACCAGTTCGTTGTCCTCTTGCGAGTACTGCACATTGCGGAAAAAAGAGCCAATGATGGGTAGATCGCCCAGCAAAGGGATCTTGCTCACGTTGGCCTTGGTCTGGCGCGAAACCAGGCCGCTGATAAGAAAGCTCTCGCCATCGCCAAGTTCGACCATGGTGTCGGCGCGACGCGTACGCAGCGCCGGAATGATGGTGGTCGTGTTGTTGGCGTTCACGATGGTCGTGCCATTGGTGTAGTCCAACTCGCTGGCCTCCGGCGCGACCTTCAGCGCGATGCGTTCGCGCGAGATGACGGTGGGCGAGACGGTCAGGCCTATCCCGAAGGGCTTGTAAGTCACGTTCTGCGTACCCAATCCGCCGGACTCGGGCACCGGGATCTCTCCACCGGCCAGAAAGCTCGCGCTCTGGCCCGACAAGGCCAGCAGCGTCGGCTCGGCCAGCACGCGCGCCAGACCATTGCTTTGCAACAACTGCAGCGTGGCGTTAAAGTCGCGGCTGCTATAAGTCAACGACCCCAGAACCCCCCCGGCCAGATCCGGCAGCAGGCTCACCCCGCCGTTAAAGCGCGAGCCACCCGCGTTAAAGCTCACGCCGATGTCCTTCATGACGGTGCGCGAGACTTCCACCACCTTGACTTCCACCTGCACCACGCCGCTGGTGTTGATCTGCGACACATCCACCACCTGTTTGTCGCCGCCGGCCGCTTCGACCGCGCCGCGATGCGCTTCGGCCGAAGGCGCCACACGGTTGACCACCCCCCGGTCTCCGGCCCGGTCGACAAAGGCGCCCGGCTGCACGCCGCGGGCCGCCAGCGCCGCCTGTACATCGGAGGCCACGCGCACCACCCATACCTGGGGATCGCGCTGGCCGCGCGCCCAGATGCGCAGCTCGGTGGCGCCGGGCTTGCGGCCGATGATGATCACTTCGCCCGCCCGATTCGGTTCCGGGCCGAGCACTTTGACATCGGCGACCTCGGGATCCGCCACAGCGATACGAGCCGGCGTGGCGTTCAGGCGCAGAGGCTCCTGCCCTTTGACGGCCACGACGATTTCGCCGGGGGCGTTTGCGGCCGCCGCCACCGCCGGCGCGCTTTGCGCCTGGACAGGCAGGGCCGGCATCGTGGCCAGGATGGCCATGAGCAACGTCCACTTTCCTGCAGTGCGTACGGTAGTCATGCGCGTTTTCACGTCGAGGTCTGGGGAAACAATCATCAATACGCCACGTTCTGTACGGTTGAGCCACGCAGCACTTCAACGCTGCGGCCGGAGCCAATCGACGAGGCGCGCGCCGCGGGCTGGGCCACCGCAGCGGGGCCAGCCAACTGCGCGAGGCCATCGCCGCAAACGCCATGTTCACCCCGTCGTGAACGGTGGCGTTCTGGTCTGCGGTCAGGTTGGCGCGCGGCGCCAGGACCGGTGTGCGCGCCACGAAGAGGCTGGGATCGGGCACGGCGGTGTCCTCGGGCGAGCGCAGCGCCAGTTGCAACTTGCCGGCACGCGCTGCCAGCAAAGGCTCATTGACCTGGGCTACCGGCACGGCCAGCATGGCGTTGCGCGCCACAGGCGCCGGGTTGCCCGAGCCGCCACCTGCGGCGCGGTCCGGCTCGCCCGGCCCGTCGACCGAGTCCCGGCCATAGGCCAGCACCTTGACCCGCGACTGCAGCAGGCGCATCTGCGAACCCTGCACCTCGGGGCCGCGCTCCATCATCATGAAGACATCGATCAGATCACCGGGACGGATACGGTTCTGCGCGCCGACGATTTCATCGACCGGGATGGTGATGGCGCGCTCGCCCGGCGCCAGATGAGCCGCCAGGCCTTTGGCCAGGACATAGGGCCCCACGGGCTGCCCCTTGGCTACCGCCTGGCGCAGGATGTGGCCGCTCACCAGGCCGGGATCGGCCACGGCGATGTCGGGCGCCGCGTTCCATTGGGCGACCTCGAGCATGTCGTTGCTCAGCCGGGTGCCGGCTTCGAGGTCTTTTTTGGCCACCACCACGGCATGGGTTTTCTCGGCAGGCGCAGGCGCGCTTTGCGCCACCTGGGCTGGCGGCGGCGGCGGGGCCTCGCGCATGGCCAGACGAACCGCCAGATAGCCCAGCGCCAGGGCCACCAGAAGAAAGAACACGGCGGCGATTTTGGTCAGACTGTTCATGGCGTCACATCCTGCGGGATCTGCACAACGGCCCAGGCATTGAGCGTACTGGGGAACCAGGGGTTGGAAGAAAAGGCCGCCGCCAGCGAATTCATGGTCGCCAGAAGTGGCCAGGTATTGGCGTTATAGGAAACCGAGACACGCGCGCAACGTTGGGCCACACCGGCCGCATTGGTCCATGAGCACGGCTGCGATTGCGCCGCGCAGGTGATCGCCATCCAGGCGGCCTCCTGACGCGCCGCCGCGCAGGCGGCCGCCATGTTCGCCGACCCGGTATGAAAACCGGTCTGCAAAAGCGCCTGGGCACCCTCCCCGGCTGCCTTGGTGACCTTTTGCTGCGCCCAGAACCAGGCGCCGTAGCCGACGATGGCCACCACCAGCATGAGAAGGAGAATCAGGGTGATGCCGAACTCGATGGCGGCAGCACCGCGTTGACGCAGCGCAGGCAGATGCGGCATCTCAACTGCCTCCCAACGGCCCGCCCAGGCGCACCGAGGCGCGGGCCGCCAATTGCGTGGGCAGCCAGGGCAACACGCCCGGCAAGACCGGCACCAACGGACCCGAGGTATAGGGGTAACGCACCAGCACCTCGAGTTGATCGGCGTCCAGTGCCACGCCGCTGCACGCCCCCTCGCCCTGCACCAGTCCGGCAGCGCCGCACACAGCGATCGTGGCATCGGCGCGGCCCATCGCCTGCACCCAGGACAACTGGCGCACCGCCTCGGTGCGCGCCTGCTGGGCCCGCAGTGCCATGGCGTCGGCGCCCTGCCATTTCAGGGCCGTGCGCGCGCCCTCTTCGGCGGCGTAGTTGACGGACTGCTGAGCCACGAAGATCAGGCCCCAGGTCAGAATGCCGTAAACCACCAGGAAGAACACCAGGAACACCAGGGCCAACTCGACGGCATAACCGCCAGACTGAGCGCGACCAGGGCCAGGTAGGCCGCGTACGGAACGCCCCGGCGCGCGCGCCGGGGATGGCGCAGCACGCCCCAAGCCTGGCACAGCGCATGGATGCCCGCCGGCACGCTCGCCAGCACCAGGACCATCAGCCAGGGCATGAGCCCCAGCCACAGGCCGATGACGGCCAGATACTTGACGTCGCCCGCCCCCATGAGGCGCAGGCGTCACAACGCGACGAACAGCAATCCCAACACGAATGGCAGCCAGGCATCGAACCAGCCATGCGGACCGACCGGCGGCCAGGTTCCGCTCAAGCTATGCGCGGCCAGCCAGGCCAATTGCGCCAACGCGGCCAGAGACACCAGCCAGTCGGGTACGCACCGCCAGCCCAGGTCGTACACCACGACGGCAGCGTTGAAGGCCAGCCAAGCCATCCACCACGCATTCTCCTTCAACAAGGCACTACTCCCGTCGTTGATCAACGGCATCAAGGCGAGATACGCCCGTCGGGCTCCTGGGCATTACTACCGCGATGAGGGCCTCGCGGCCCTCATCGCTTCACCACACAAGTAGAAACTGGCCTACGGTGCGTCGGTCGCAGTGGTCAATGCCGTGCTGATTCGACCAAACAGCCCGTTCAGCCCATCACCCACTTCGATGACCGCAGTAATAATCGCCACTGCGATCAAACCAGCGATCAGGCCATATTCAATGGCGGTCGCGCCGTCCTCGTCACGCCAGAAAGAAGAGAGTTGCGCCAACATAGACACCTCCAAAAGCGAGAAAACAGGTACTGCACAGGTTGAATGAACGCGCCCGCTCTTCGGGCGCTGCCACTAACCCTGCCGGCGTCGCGGGCAGGGGTCCTTCTTGAACCGGTTTACCAACTGTCTCTGTCCTTCGCGCTCAGACCACGGGTCTGGCCGGGTGCGCCGCGCCCAGCAGGTCATCGACCCGGGCCGCCATGCGCAACTGATAGCGTCTATAACTGCGATGCATCTGCCAGCGCATCGCAATCAAAATCGTCACCGCACCAATAAATGCCACATACGGCAGGGCCGCGCCGCCGACCTGCCCGGCCTGCCCTGGCCCCAGCGGCGAGCTGCAGACCACCACGCCAGCCGCGGCCCCGGTGTAATGCATGCCGCCGATCGCCACGGCCATGACCACTGCGGCGGCCACTCGTTGTCCCTCGCGCTGGACATTGAAAGCCAGCCAGATCGCCACGGTCGCAGCGAGGATGGC
The DNA here is from genome assembly GCF_020735985.1 of Bordetella holmesii. Classification (NCBI taxonomy): domain Bacteria; kingdom Pseudomonadati; phylum Pseudomonadota; class Betaproteobacteria; order Burkholderiales; family Alcaligenaceae; genus Bordetella; species Bordetella holmesii. The sequence goes on along the minus strand of NZ_CP085973.1, from coordinate 297,489 downwards.
GATCAGCACGGACAGCACGATCAGCGAACTGTTCCAGCGAAAAATAGCGGGCATGCGCATGGCGCTCATGCCGATGTAATGCATGGCGGCCACCGCCAGGCCGACGGCCACGCCGGCGACCAGGCAGCGCGGCAATGAAAAAGGTTTGCCGCCGACATAAAGAAAGGCCGCGCCGGAAAAGCCCATGGCGACCAGTGCGCTAAATATGGTCGGCCAGAGGCTGTAGGTCACGTTGAATGCAGATACTGCGCTTGCATGCCGATGAAATGCATGCCCCAGATGCCGATGCCGCCCATCGCCACCGCTCCCACCACAGCAAAACCCCGCCAGTTGTCGCCATATTGGACATTCAGGCGAATTCTGGCAGCCGCACTTAATGCGACATAGGCTCCCAGAAAGGCGATGACAAAAGACAGTGCCACCAGCGCCATCTGAAAAGAGAGCGGTATTACATCACCCGGATTCATCTACACTCCGCAGTCAATTCACACCGAGCATCAGCAAAAAATAAATCATTGCCGTGTCTCCTGATATATAGAACTACGGTCCCCGTGGCCAAAAATTACTGCAATTTTTGTCTTGAAATGTTTATCTAGTCTTATCTATTAACATTCTCCTTACATCCGGGTTTTCCCTTATATTCGAACTATTGCGACAACAGAATTGCTACAGATATTCGGATTTTTGGCAATAAACTGAATTTATATGCAATTTTGTGGGGCCACCCCTGGCAATTGAGCGCCATCGAGGGGGGTGCAATGCAACAATCGCAATCTAAGTTCATGGGGTTTGCACAGGATTGATACGCGCAATTGTTGCTGGCACTATGCAACAAAAATCGTGGCGATCACGAATCGAAAATAATCCCCAGCGCGCGCACGCGCCTTATTTCAAACAGCCCGCATCGATGAAGCATCCCGTCTTCGGCAGTTTGCTGATCCCCGTCAGCCTGGCACTGTTTACGTCCCATGCCTGGGCCGATGGTCCGCTGCGGGGCAACCCCGTGGATGCCCTGCCCACCATCGAGCGCCCGCCCGCGGCCGCTCCGCAAACACCGGTGGCACCCACGCCCGAGCAACAGGCGGTAGCCGCGAGGTTGGCGCAACATATTGTTCCGCGCCATTTCGACGTCTCAGGCGTCAAAACCCTCCCGTTTGAGGAGGTGTCCGCGTTTCTCACCCCGCTGGCGGGCAAGGACATCACCGTTGCCCAGCTGGTGACCGAAGTCGACAAAATCACCGCGCTCTATCGGGAACGTGGCTATCCACTGTCTTTCGCTCTCGTGCAGAACCAGGATTTTGCCGACGGCCTGGTGGTGGTGACGGTCGTCGAAGGCTACATCGACACTGTGCGCATCGATGGCGACCTCGGTAATGCTCAAGCCAGGCTGCAGGATCTGGCCCAGCCGCTGCTGCAGGACAGACCCCTCAAACAGGCGACGCTGGAACGCGTGCTCAATCTCATGCGCACGGTGCCTGGCGTGTCGTTCACGCCCGCGCTGGAATTGCCCAAGCGGGCCAATGGCGCGACTGAATTAAGTGTGAACGCCACCCGCAAGAAATTCACCGGCAACGGCGGCGTGGCGGACATGGGCACAGGCATGCAACCCATGGTCAACGTGGGTGCCAACAGCCTCACCCCATTGGGCGAACAGGTGCGCCTGACGGCCAGCGTGCCCCTGAATACCGACGACGTGCGGTATTTTTCCGCCGATGTCCGTGTACCCGTGGGCAATGACGGCTGGGCGATCAAGGTCGACGGCTACCATTACCAGGCCAAGCCGCGCGACGAAGCCATCCAGTATCTGGGCTTTGGCCGCAAGGTGACGACGGACCGCATTGGCGTAGGCGTGAGCTACCCGCTTCTGTTGAATAACCGCCGGTCCCTGACGGGGACGCTGGGCGTGTACGCCACCAACGCCAAAGACCGCTATGACCAGCACAACAGCGACAACTGGCTGCGGGAAGACTCGCGCGTGCGCGCGGCCACCGCCGAACTGCGTTACCTGGATGTTTTGCCAGAGCGCTCCACCGACGCGACGGTGAGCGTGTCCAAGGGCGTCGACAGCATGGGCGCCCGGGCCAAGATCACCAGCAATTACGGCTATCAGGCCACGCCGGCGACGGATCTGGATTTCACGCTCTGGAACCTGAGCGTGCGGCAGGCAGTGACGCTGCCGGCGCAATTCGGTTTGGTGCTCAGCGGCGCCGGGCAATACAGCAGCGACATTCTGCTCTCCTCGGAACAGGTGTCATATGGCAGCTGGCGCTTCGGCATGGGTTATCCGCAAGGCGAAATCAGCGGTGACAAGGGGCTGGGACTTTCGGCGGAGGTGAATCGCCGATTCAATATCGGCTATAAGTATCTGCAGGCTCTGCAGCCTTATGCCCTGGTCGATTACGCACGCAGTTGGTACAACAATCCGGCATTGAAGCCGGTCAATCCCAAGCATCTGTCGTCGGTGGCCCTGGGTTTTCGGGTTACCGACGACAAGTATTACCTGTTTGACTTCAATATTGCCAAGCCCGTCGGCTCAGTAACGGCGAACGACAGGGACCGCGACATACGTTTTAACGCCAATTATTCCCTGTTCTACGATGCGCTGTAACACGCCCCGCGTTACGTTACGTCGGACGTAACGTTCGACGTAACACCCGGCGAATATCGAGGAATAACCACATTCACATCAGGCCTGCTTTCGCAAAAAAGCAGGTTTTTTTATGCCGCAATACTTGCAATAATCAATGCAAGCCATTGATATGCATGGGTTTTAAAAATCAACAACTACGTTAACACCCAATATCAGGGATAATCCTCAAAAACTTGGCATGAATCCTGCGTATGGAAAGGCATCGGGCGGCAAACGGCCTGAATCACCTTCCAAAGGAGCACGTCATGCAAGAGAAGACCCAGACTCGCCGCGCACCGTCCCGGCTTGCACTTTCCCTGATGAGCGCGGTCGTACTGGCGGCCCTGACCGCTTGCGGCGGCGGCGGCGGTGGCGGACATACGGCCAGCGTCGGCCCCGGCCTGGGCGGTGATACCGGCGGCGGCACCAATAATGGCGGAGGTGGCAACAACGGTGGACAAGATCCCTCCAATCCTCCAGTCAATACGACTACGGCAGGTTTGCTGCAAACCGCGCTGGGAGGCACGGGCGGAGCCGTGGATAACGCCCTGCCCCTGAATACCGCAGCGGCACTGGGCGGCGTCGGCAAGGCGCTGGATCCCACGCTTCAGCCGGTCGTGGCCACCGTGGAAAACCTGACTCAGACGTTGGGCAGCACCACCGGCCTGGGCGAACCGGTGGCAGCGACACTTAACTCGGTCGGCGGCACGGTCAGCAATCTGGGTGACACGCTGTCGGGCAGCGGGCTGCCCGGCGGCCTGAGCAGCGGCCTGGGTGGTCTGGTCAGCGGCCTGGGCGAGACGGTGGCCAGCGCGGACGGACTTCTGGTGGCCGATGCCAACAATCCGAATCCGCTGACCAAAGTGGCCAAGAACGCCACCGGAGCGGTTGGCGCACTCACCGCCGGGCTGACCGGCGACGGTGGCCTGCTGCAACCTGTCACACAGGCCGTCGCCGGACTGACCGGCGGCCTGCTGGGACAGTCTCAGGGTGCCCTGCTGGAACCTGCCCTGAACAACACGGGCAAGGCGACGGACAATGTTCTGCCGCTCGGCCTGCAAACCGCACTGAGCGCCGTGGGTGAAGGGCTCGACCCCACCGTGGCGCCCGTCGGCGCGACGGTCACCAACCTGACGCAGACTGTCGGTGCCACGACGACCCTGGGCGCACCCGTCTCCAGCCTGCTGTCGAGCGTGGGCGGCACGATCGCTGGCGCCAGCGGGTCGCTCGGTGGTGGCCTGCCCGTCGGCGGCCTGGACGGCGTTCTGCAAGGCGTAGGCAACGCCGTGGCGCACGCAGGCGGTCTGGTCAAGGCTGACGCCAGCAACGCCAACCCCTTGGGTACGGTGCTGAAGGATGCCACTGGCGCCGTCGCCTCCTTGACCGGCGGCCTGGGCCTGAACGCCGGCACGGGTGGACTCCTGTCACCCATCACGGGCGGACTGCTTGGCGGGGTGACGGGCGGCGCAGCCAACGGTGGCCTGCTCTCGCCGGTGACCGGCCTGCTCAGTGGCGTCACCGGCGGCACGACGGGCGGCACCGGCAGCAACTCCGGTCTGCTGGGTGGCCTGCTGGGCGGGCTCACGGCCAGCGCATCGGGAAGCGGCACCGCCAACAATGGCGGGTTGCTGGGGGGTGTACTGGGCGGCGTGACGGGTGCCGCCAACACGGCCAACGGTGGCGCGCTGGGTGGTGTACTGGGTGGCGGCGCCGCAGGCGGACTGGTCGGCGGTGTGGTGAGCACGGTGACCACGACGGTTGCCACGGTCACCGGCGGCGTGGCCTCGGCCACTTCCTCGGCCGGCAACGCGGGCAACGGCGGGCTGCTCGGTGGACTGTTGGGCGGCCTGAACACCGGCAGCACCACCACCGGAACCTCCGCAACGACCAACGGCGGACTGCTCGGCGGACTGCTCGGCGGACTGCTGGGTGGCCTGGGCAGCAAGAAGTAACTCAACCGGACCGAGCCAATCTCCCGGAGCAACGCCATGTTCGAAGCAGACCGTATCGTTACCGAAGAACGTCACCGCGAGGTCGACCTTAGCAAATTCGGGGAACCGCCCGCTGCCCAAACGGGCGCGGCGGCCGACATTGCCGCCATCCTGAGCCAGCAACTGGCGGTATACGCCACCGCCAACCAGGCCGCGGTAGCGGAAAAACTTGGTCTGTCCGTCACGGAGATCAAGGCGCTGGAGCTGGTGCAGGAGCTGGAGTCGCTGCCCACCGGCCAACTGGGCCAGTTGCTGGGGATCAGTTGGGGCGGCGCCACGGCCCTGATCAATCGGCTCGAAGCGGCGGGCTTCGTGCAGCGCGGCCGCCATCCGCTGGACCGTCGGATCATCGTCATCCATCCGGTGGCGGAGCGCTGCAAGGAACTCGTTCAGGCCCGCCAGGCCGTCCTGGAGGAGGTGCACTTTTTAAGTCGGCAGTTCGACCCGCAGCAAATGCGCGCCGTGCAGGCTTTCCTGCTGCAGTATGTCCGCAGCCTGCGGCACGACACGCAGGTGTGGTTACAGACTCGCACCGGTCGCGACTTGATGGAAGTGTAAGCGTCAGCCGTCCCACGATCGTTCTGCATGCCGCCGCGGGGCGGCTTTTTCATTGCACCCTGGCGCTCGTGCCACGGGTCTCGGGACGCCGCGGCCCCGCTTACTGCCGGATCGGCCTGGCGCAGGCATATGGAAGAAAAACGCCCCTTTTTTCCATCGACCTGCAACCAGGGATCTCCCCCCGGCTCCGCGCGTCAGCGACCGATCGCGTAGGCCTGCATCAGACGCGGCGTGGCGGCGGCATGCAGCAGCCCGTCTGCGTCGCGTGCGGCCGCCGTCAGACGGCCCACGCTCCAGGCGGGCGCCTCTTCGATGGCGTGCCCGCGGCGGCGCAGGTCCTCGATCACGTCACGGCCGAAGCTGACCTCGACGGCCAGATGTCCGAGCTTGCGGTCGCGCGGGTAAAACGAGGTCGGGAAATGCTGGGTGTGCGACATCGGCATATCAATGGCCTCCTGCAGGTTCAGGCCATGATGGACGTGGCGCAGGAACAGTAGCAACTGCCACTGCTCCTGCTGGTCGCCACCGGGCGTGCCAAACACCATGTACGGCTTGCCTTCACGCAGAGCCAGTGTCGGTGTGAGCGTGGTGCGTGGCCGCTTGCCCGCAGCCAGCGAGCACGGCAGGCCAGGCTCCAGCCAGAACATCTGGGCGCGGGTATTGAGGCCGAAACCGAGTTCGGGGATGACCGGCGACGACTGGAACCAGCCACCCGAGGGCGTGGCCGAGACCATATTGCCCCAACGGTCGATGACATCCACATGGGTGGTATCGCCCCGCTTGACCGAGGCGCGCATGTCGGCAAGTGTTGGTTCGCTGCCCGGCGCCCCCACCGGCGTCACCTTGGACAGGCGCGACAGCGTATCCATGACGCGCGCCAGTTGCGCTTCGAACCCGGGGATCTGTCCCGGGCGCAGCTCCTGCGAGGCGGACCCGCCGATCAACGCACGGCGTGCGTCGTTGTAGGCGTCCGACAGCAGCGTATCGAGCGGCACATCGGTGAATGCCGGGTCACCGTAATAGACTTCGCGATCGGCGAAGGCAAGTTTCATCGCCTCCGTCAGATGATGGATGAAGTCCGCGCTGCTCGGTCCCATTGCCGCAAGATCGGTTCCCTTGAGCAGCGCCAGGGTCTGCAGGAACACCGGCCCCTGGCTCCAGGCGCCGGCCTTGGCCACGGTGTAGTCACCGTAATCGTAGGTCGCGGCAGCTTCGTAGGTGGCTGACCAACCGGCAAGATCCGAAGCCCGCAACACGCCGCAATGCGCGCGTCCGCTTTCATCCATGACCTCGTTGCGAACGAAGCTGTCTATCGCTTCGGCAATAAAGCCGCGATAGAAGGCATCGCGCGCCGCCTCGATCTGGCGTTCGCGATCCGCGCCGGCGGCCTCCGCGGCCGCCAGCACGCGGCGCCACGTGCGCGCCAGGGCAGGATTGCGAAAAAGCTTGCCCGCGCGCGGCACCTGCCCGCCAGGCAGATACACCTCGGCCGTGCTGGGCCAGTGCTGCAGGAAAAAATCCTTCAGGCCGGCGATGGTGTTGCTGATGCGCGGCATCAGCGCATGACCCGTGTCGGCGTAGAAGATGGCAGGTTCAAGGACATCGCGCACGCGCATCGACCCGTGATCACGCAGCAGCAGCATCCAGGCATCGAACGCCCCGGGGATGACTGCCGGCAACAGGCCGTTGCCGGGGATCAGATCCAGCCCCAGGCTGCGATAGTGCTCCAGCGTGGCGCCAGCCGGGGTGGGGCCCTGCCCGCAAAGCACTTCCGTCCTGCCCGTACGCGCCGAGTGAAACAGCACCGGCACCTCGCCGGCCGGGCCGACCAGATGCGGCTCGACGACCTGCAGCACGAAGCCTGCGGCCACGGCGGCATCGAACGCATTGCCGCCGCGCTCGAGCAGGCTCATGCCGCTGGCGCTGGCCAGCCAGTGCGTGGAGGTGACCACGCCGAAGCTGCCCAGGATCTCGGGGCGGGTCGTGAACATGCGCGTGTCCATGATCACTTCTTGGCTACCTTGACGTCTTTGAGGCGGATCAGGCCATCCGGATAGGCAACGAATCCCTCGAGCTTTTTCTGCGCGCCAAACACCCAGGGCAGGTAGAACAGATAGATCTGCGGACGCTCAGCCTGCATCGTCTGCAGCACCTGGCTGTACAGGGCGCGGCGCTTGCCTTCGTCGGACGTCACGCGCGCCTCGTTGAGCAGTTTGTCCACATCGGCGTTGCAGAAGCGGCCATCGTTCAGATTGCCTTTGCAACTGACGTACTGGTGGATATTGCCGCTCGGGTCGACACGGCCGGACCAGCCCGTCTGTCCGACCTGGAAGTCGCCACGCGCCAGCGCGGCCTGCACCGCGGCAAACTCCAGCGGCCGCAACGTGATGTCGAAACCGGCTTCTGCACCCATGGCCTGGATGATTTCCATCACCTGCTGCATGGTGGTGTTGTTGCCATAGGTGAGCTCGAACTTCACACGGTCATGGCCGGCGGCCTTGAGCAACTCTTTGGCCTTTTTGGGATCGCGCCCTGCGTGCTCGACGCTCTTGTCGTAGGCGAAGCTGGCGGGAAGGAAAGGTTGGTGCGCAGGCTGGAACATGCCCTGGCCCACGACCTGGTTGATCACATCGCGATCGATCGCCAGATCCAGGGCCTGACGCACGCGTGCGTCCTTGGACAGCGGCGTGTCGGCGCGCGCGCCATTGCCGATGTTCACGGCGATGGACTGAAAGCCCAGGCCGGTGACCGGCGCCAGCGTCAGCTTGGCGTCGTTTTTGACCGCATCCGCGTCGGAGGGCGCAATGCGCTCGACAATATCCAGGCCACCGGCGCGCAGGTTGTTCAGGCGCACGGTCGAATCAGGAATGGGCGTGAAGACCACCTGATCGAAATGGTAGTGGGGTGCATCCCAGTACTGCGGGAATTTCTCCAGCACGATGCGGTCGTTCTGCACGCGCTCCTTGAACCGGTACGGGCCGGAGCAAACGGGCTTGCTACCCGGATCCTTGTCGAAGGTGGCCGGCGAAATCATCATGCCGGCACGGTCCGACAGTTGCGACAGCAAGGACGCGTCGGGTTCTTTCAGGCGCAACACGACGGTCTGCGCATCGGGCGCTTCGACACTGGCCACCGAAGACAACTCGCTCTTGCGATTGCTGTCGGGCAGCGTCATGGCGCGATCGAGGTTGGCCTTTACCGAGGCGGCATCGATGGGTGCGCCGTCATGGTAGACCGCCCCTTTGCGCAGCGTGAAGGTCAGCGACTTGCCGTCTTCCGACGTGGACCAGGACTCGGCCAGTTGCGGCACGAACTTCAGATCGGGCGTGATGTCGACCAGACGGTCGCACAGCGAGGCGAACACAATGCGTCCGACGAAGGTGCGCGCGCGGACCGGATCCAGCACGTCAGGATCATCCTGCAGGCCGATACGCAAGGTGGTTTGCGCCGACACGGCAGCGCTGGCGACCAGGCCGGCAAGGGCCAGGGCGATACGAAGTTTGGACATAACGGACTTCCCCCATAAAGATGCGAGCCATTCTACTCTCGTGGCCGACACGAAAAACGCCGGGGCGGACCCCGGCGTTTTTCGCTGCGACAGACCGTTTTTCCGGCGCTCAGTCGCCGCGCATGTGGCCTTGCTTGACCACGTCGGTCAGGCGCGCACGCTCGCTGGTCGCAAAGTCGGTGAACTCGGCGCGGCTGCCACCGCCCGGCTCAATGCTGCTCAACTTGAGCGCGTCCTGCACATCTTGGGTTTTCAGGGCGCGGTTGACCGCGGCGTTCATCTTGTCCATGACGTCGGCCGGCGTACCCGTCGGCGCATACAAGCCAGCCCAATGGCCGATCTGAATCGTCGGGAAGCCGGCTTCCTTGGTGGTGGGGATATCCGGCGCGCTGGCCATGCGCTTGTCCAATGTGGTGGCCAGGGCCTTGAGTTTGCCCGACTTGACCAGGGGCAGCGTCACGATACTGGCCTCGGATGTCGCGTCGACCTGCTTGCCAACCACCGCGGTCACACCCTCCGAGCCGCTTTTATACGAGATCGGCTCGACCGGCAGGCCCGTGGCCTGCTTCATCATGACGGCCACGAAATGCGGCGTGCTGCCGTTGCCAGCCGTCGAGAAGGTGATGCGATCGGTCTTCTTGGCGCGGGCGTTGGCGACGAACTCCTTCAGATCCTTGGCCGGGTTGTCCGGGTTGGTGACAATGACCGAGGGGGTGATCGACAACAGGGCGACCGGAGTGAGTTCTTCGTCCTTGTAGGGCTGGTCGGAGCGAATCAGGCTGTTGGTGACCGTGCCGTTGCTGCCGACCAGATAGGTGTAGCCATCGGGCGCGCTGCGTGCCACATGGGCCGAGCCGACCACGCCTCCGGCGCCGGGACGGTTTTCGACAATGACGTTTGCCTTGAGCTCCGTGGCCACCGCCTTGGCGACGATGCGTGCCACCAGATCATTGGCGCCGCCGGCCGAAAACGGTGCGACGAAGGTGATCGGGTGATCGGGCCAGTCGGCGGCCTGAGCGCCGAAGGCCAATCCAGCCAGGGTCAGCGCCATGGCTGCCTTGAACGAAGGTTTCATAGGGTGTCTCCTCAGAAAAAACTCGGGCGCGCGAAATTACAGCGCGTCCAACGCCAGGTAACGGCGGGTTTGCACGATTTCTTCGCGTTCCTTGAAGCTGGTGAGCTCCTGGGCCAACGCGCTGGCATCGCCTGTGGCTCGGATTTGGGCGAGCGTCTTCTGCATGGCATGAATGGCCGCGCGCTGCAGATCCGAGGGAATGATGGCCAGTTGATACCCCATGGCCGACAGGTCTTCGACCGGCACCAGCGGGGTCTTGCCACCGTAAAACATATTGATGAGCTTGGGGCCGGGCAGGCGCCGGGCGATCTCGCGAATCTGCTCCAGGGTTTCGGGCGCCTCGACGAAGATCATGTCGGCGCCGGCCTGCACGTAGCGCTCGGCGCGCGCCAAGGCCGCCTCGAACCCTTCGACCGCGATCGCATCGGTACGGGCGATCACCAGGCAATCCGGATCGCTGAGCGTCTGGCGCGCGATGCGGATCTTCAGGCACATCTCATCGGCGTCGACCAGACTCTTGTCATCGAGGTGGCCGCAACGCTTGGGAAAGGACTGATCCTCAATATGAAACCCGGCCACGCCTGCCCGTTCGAACGCACGCACGGTGCGTTCGACATTGGCCGATCCGCCAAAGCCGGTATCGGCATCGGCCACAACGGGCAACCCGCTGGCTTCGACGATTTTCTCGATGCGGTCGAGCACCTCGGCAAAGCTCAGAATACCCAGATCGGGGTAGCCGGCAGCGCGCGCGATCGCGCCGCCGCTGGCGTAGACGGCGTCAAAGCCCGCATCGGCAACCAGGCGGGCCGACATGCCGTCGTACGCGCCAGGCGCCACCAGGGTCCGGCCGGCGGACAGCGCCAGACGCAGTTTTTGGGTGGGTTTCATGAGCAAACTCCTCGCAAAGGGGGCCGCGGCCCCTGGGGTCGCCATGATGGTCAGATTCAATCCAAATGTCTAATATATTAAAAATGACTTACCAGTACCTTTAACGTATGGATTTTGGGCGATGGAACTCAGGCATTTGCGCTACTTCGTGGTCACGGCCCAGACGCAGCATTTCACCCGGGCCGCGGAGCTGCTGGGCATGGCGCAACCCCCGCTGAGCCAGCAGATCCGCGAACTTGAGCGCGAAATCGGCACCCCGTTGTTTGACCGCGTGGGCCGCGGCGTGGTGTTGAGTGAAGCCGGACGCGCATTTCTGCCTTGCGCCCAGCACATCCTGGCGCGCGTGGCCGAGGCCGGCGACATTGCCCGCCGTGCCGCCCGCGGCGAAGTCGGCGTGCTGCGACTGGGGTTTACCGAATCGGCGTCGTTCAACGACACCGTCACAGGCGCCATCGGCGCCTATCAGCAGGCGCATCCCGATGTGGAGCTGCGCCTGGAAGAAAGCCAGAGCGAGAGCCTGGTGCAGAGCCTGGCGGCCGGTGATCTGAATGCGGCTTTCGTGCGCCCGCCGTTTGCCCTGTCCGGGGCGATCGATTATCTGCCGCTCGAGGAAGAAAGCCTGATTGCCGCCCTGCCCAGCGGCCATGCCCTGGCCGGGCGCACTCGCATCGCGTTGGCGGACCTGCGTGACGATCGGTTCATCGATTACTCGCGCAAATCGGGTTATGGGCTGTCGGCCGACATCATCGCCGCCTGCCGCCGTCAGGGATTCAACCCGGCCATTCGTCAGCGCGCCCCGCAACTGTCGTCGGCCGTGAACCTGGTGGCCGCCGGTCTCGGCGTGGTCATCGTACCGGCGTCCATGCGGCACATGCGCGCGCGCGGCATTCATTATCTGCCCCTGGAGCTTGACTGGCCGCGCGCCGTGCTCGGGCTGGCCGTGCGCCGCGGCGAGCGCGCGGCAGTCGTCAACAACCTCTTGCGCCTGCTCGATATCCCGGCAAAATAGCGTTTTGACTGGCGGATTACCGGTATGAATGCGCAAGACCTCGTGCGCCGCCTCAAGCTCATCCCCCACCCCGAGGGCGGCTATTACCGCGAAACCTATCGCGCCGCGCAAACCGTACGCCGCGACGACGGCGCCAGCCGCCGCGCCGCGACGGCGATTTACTACCTGCTATGCGATGGGGCCTATTCGGCCTGGCACCGTATCCAGTCGGATGAAACCTGGCATTTTTACACCGGCACCGAACTGCGTGTTCATGAGTTGCAGGCTCACGGCGGGCTGCGTACGCACCGGCTGGGCGCCTCGTTGACCGACACGGAATTTCAGGTGACCGTCGCGGCGGGCAACTGGTTTGCCGCCGAACTGGCCGACCCCGGCGGGTTTGCGCTGGTCGGCTGCACGGTCGCGCCGGGGTTCGAGTTCAGCGAATTCGAGCTGGCCGATACGGCCGCGCTTTTACGCGCCTACTCCTCGCACGAGGCGCTTATCCGGAGGCTTGGGGCAAAAACCTAGGGTGCTTGCAAGCCCGTGCTCAGGCGCGCGGGGCAAGCGCCGCAGCCAGACTGTTGTCGGCCAGTTGGCGAGCCTGCTCGGGTGTGAGCGGCAAGTGTTGCTGCAGCGCCAGGAAATTCTCCAGCACATAGCCGCCAAAATAGGCGGGGTCGTCCGAATTGATGCTGACATTCAGGCCGCGGTCCAGCATGTCCAACACCGTGTGCTCACCCATATGCGAGAACACGTTAAGCCGCACATTCGACAGCGGGCACACCGTCAGCGGCATCTGGATATCGACCAGATGCTCGATCAGCCGTGCATCCTCCCAAGCGCGCACGCCATGGTCGATGCGCTTGACCTTCAGTAGATCCAGCGCCTCCCAGATGTAGGCCGGTGGGCCTTCCTCTCCGGCATGCGCCACGGCGGGTAGCCCCTCGGCCCGGGCGCGGGCGAACACGCGCTCGAACAGTCGCGGTGGAAATCCTGCCTCGCTGCTGTCCAAACCCACCGCGATGAAGGCATCGCGATAAGGCAGCGCCTGCTCGAGCGTGGCCATGGCCGCAGCCTCGGGCAAATGGCGCAGAAAACTCAGGATCAGGCCGCTCGATATACCCAACTGCCGGCGCCCGTCAGCCAAGGCGCCCTGTATACCCGACAGCACCGTCTCGAACGGTACGCCGCGATCGGTGTGCGTCTGGGGGTCAAAAAAAGGCTCGGTATGGGTGACGCCCTGCTCGGCGCATTTGTTCAGATACGCCCAGGTCAGGTCATAGAAGTCCTGCTCGGTTTGCAGCACCTGAGCCCCGAGGTAGTACAGGTCCAGAAATTCCTGCAAATTCTGATAGTGATAGGCCTGGCGCAAGGACTCGATATCGGCCCATGGCAAGCGTATGCCGTTGCGCTGCGCCAGCGCAAAAAGCAGCTCGGGCTCCAGCGCGCCCTCCAGGTGAATATGCAACTCGGCCTTGGGCAGACGGATCAACCAATCCCGCATGACGACTCCTCAAATAGACGGAAGATGATAGCGCCCTCACCATTTTGTTCTTTTTATATGAATAATTTTTTTAATTATTTCTTTTAAAAAGAATATTGCGCTATGCTCGCAGGCCACGCTCAGGACTCTGCAATGGAACTCTCCGATCTGCGCATTTTTCTGTCGGTTGCCCGCGAGCAAAGCGTCACCCGAGCGGCCAAGGCCCTCGATCGGGTGCCGTCGAACGTGAGCACCCGGATCCAGCAACTGGAGGACAGCCTCGGCGCGGCACTGTTTACCCGCGACAGCAAACGCATGCTGCTGTCCGATGCAGGCCAGACTCTGGCGGGCTACGCCTGCCGCCTGCTGGATCTGGCCGCCGAGGCCGAGCAGGCCGTGCGCGTGGCCGAGCCCGGCGGCTGCCTGCGCCTGGGCTCGATGGAGAGCACCGCGGCCAGCCGGCTCCCCCAGCCCCTGGCCCGCCTGCACGCCCGCCACCCTGGCATCGACCTCCAGTTGCGCACCGGCACGACGCGCGCGCTGGCCGATGCCGTGGCCAGCCACGCGCTGGACTGCGCCATCGTGGCTCACCCCTATCCGCAACGCAGCGACGATGTCGGCGCCCTGGGCGTTGGCCTGCAGGGCCACTATCTCTTTACCGAGGACCTGTTGCTGGTCTTGCCGCCAGGCGGCGGCCAGCCACAGGCGCTGGCCGCGTTCGCGCGCGGCTGCGTGTACCGCGAGCGCGCCGAGCAATGGTTGCGCGAGGCGGGCAGCGATCCAGGCCGGCTGCAAATAATGGAGCTGGCATCCTATCACGCCATGCTGGCCTGCGTCATGGCAGGCTCGGCCATGGCCGTACTGCCCCAATCGGTGCTGGCGCTGCACGCCTTTGCCTTGCCCACGCGCGCCATCGGGCCCGCCCATTGCTTTCTCATTCGCCGCCAGGGCCATGCCAGCGCCAACTACCAGGCGCTGCTGGCCGCACTGCGCGACTGATCACCAAGGAGCCTGATCATGAACGACTTCACTGCCCGTCTGGGCCTGTCCTTGCCCATCGTCCAGGCGCCCATGGCGGGCGTGAGCACGCCGGCCATGGCGGCGGCGGTCTCCAATGCCGGAGCCCTGGGCGCGCTGGGCCTGGGCGCGGGCAACGCGCAGGCCGCGCGCCAAGCCATCGATGCCACCCGCGCCCTGACCCAGCGCCCGTTCGCGGTCAACGTCTTCTGCCATCGTCCCGGGGTGGCCGACCCGGTCAGCCAGGCCGCCTGGCTGCGCGCGCTGGCGCCGCACTTTGCCGCGTTCGGCGCCGAGCCGCCCGATGAGCTGCGCGAGATCTATACCAGTTTCCAGACCGATGACGAGATGCTGCAGATGCTGCTCGATACACGGCCTGCGGTCGTCAGCCTGCACTTCGGCCTGCCCGACCGCAAGAAACTCCAGGCCTTGCAGGCGGCGGGCATTTACCTGATGGCCACGGCCACCCAGCCCGACGAGGCCCGCCGTGTCGCCGAGGCGGGCGTCGACGCCATCGTGGCGCAAGGCATCGAGGCGGGCGGCCACCGAGGCACGTTCGATGACACGGCACGTGACGAGCGCCTGGGCACGCTGGCCCTGACTCGACTGCTGTCCTCGCGCCTGCAGCGGCCTGTCATCGCCGCCGGCGGCATCATGGATGGGGCGGGCATTGCCGCGGCCTGGCCTTGGGCGCGCAGGCCGCGCAATTGGGCACCGCCTTCATCACCTGCCCGGAATCCGCCGCGGACGCGGCCTATCGCGCGGCCCTGCTGGGCCACGATCACGTAGCCACCACGTTCACCCGGGCGATCTCCGGGCGCCTGGCGCGCAGCGTCGTCAATCGTTTCACGGCCTTCGGCGAGCAGGCCGGCACGCCACCGGCGCCCGGCTACCCCATGACGTACGACGCCGGCAAAGCGCTCAACGCCGCTGCCAAGGCGCGAGGCGAACACGGGTACGCCGCCCAATGGGCCGGCCAGGCCGCCGCCTTGTCGCGGGGCCTGCCCGCCGCGCAATTGGTGGCTGCGCTGGCGCAGGAATGGCGGGATCAGGGCTCGGCGTAAGCGCTAAAACCCGGCCTGACAGCCAGCCGCGCACAATAAGCGGCGACAGCCGGCAGTGCAGGCTTGTCCCAAGGCGTTGCCTGCCAGCGCTGCACCGACAAGCCGATGACAATATCGGCCAAGCTGAACGCCGGACCCGCTACATAGGCGCCGGTGTCATGCAAGCGCGCCTCGAGCACGCCCATGGCCCGTGTCCATGCCAGGCACGACGCCTGGATCTGCGCGGCGTCCTGAAACGCAGGCGCCTGCCGCCGCAACGCCATAAAGGCATAGCGCCAGGACGAATTGAGGTCGCTGGCCTGCCAATCCATCCATTGGTCCACCCGCGCCCGCGGGCGCGGCGCGGCCGGGTAAAGCCAGTCCGCCCCATTCTGGTTGGCCAGGTAGCGCAGGATGCTATTGGACTCCCAGAGCACGAAATCTCCGTCGACCAGGACCGGAATCTGCGCATTGGGATTGAGCGCCAGAAAGCCCGGCTCATCGAGTTCGCGTTTGCCTGCTCCCCACTCCTCGCGACAAGGCCACAAGCGCAGTTCGTCGCACGTCCAGAGGACTTTGCGGACATTGATCGAGGACGCCTTACCGAGGATACGCATGCCTGGCCTGTACGATGGGGAACTATCGTATTGTGAACTCGCGGTGCCGCGCGCGACAGATACAGTTGCCCGGCAATCGGGCGTGACAGCCGCGCACGGACAGGGATGATGGCTGCGGTTACCATGGCCCCGGCAAGATCACCCTGCGTCCGAGGCTCGCTAGACCTGTCACACCGCTTACCTCGGCCGGGCGCGATAATCTCCCCCTTTGGCCCGCCCGTACCCCGACGACCTGTTCAATGGGCCAGGCGTACCTGCCTCCACCTCACACTCTTTACTGCTGACTCTAGGAAAACATAGATGGGAACGCTGGCCATTGTCGTGTCCTTGCTGCTGTTGATGTTCTTTGCCTACCGGGGCGTGACCGTGCTCATCCTCGCCCCCATCATGGCGGCGGTGGCGGTCATTCTATCGGGCGACGCGGCCGTGCTGCTGCCGGCGTATACGCAGACTTTCATGTCCGCGCTGGGTGGCTACGTCATCTCGTTTCTACCCATCTTTCTGCTGGGTGCGCTGTTCGGCCAGTTGATGGCCGACTCTGGCGCGGCCTACGCCCTGGCACGCTGGATCACCGACAAGCTGGGCTCGCGTCACGCCATCCTGACGGTGGTGCTGGCCTGCGCGGCGCTGACGTATGGCGGGGTCTCCCTGTTTGTCGTGGCGTTCGCCGTCTATCCCATTGCCACAGCGCTCTTTCGCCACGCCACCCTCCCCAAGCGACTGATACCGGCCTCGATCGCGCTGGGGTCGTTTACCCTCACCATGACCGCGCTGCCCGGCACGCCGTCGATCCAGAACGCCATCCCCATTCCTTATTTCGGCACCAATGTGTTTGCCGCGCCCGGGCTGGGCATCATCGCTGCGGTCATCATGCTGGGGCTGGGCATGGCCTGGCTGCTTGCCCGTGCCCGTCGCGCCCTGCTCGCAGGCGAGGGCTATGGCGAAGCGGAGGATGCCATCCAGGCGCCCGACCACGGCGACCACCCCGGCATGCCGCTGGCGCTGGCGGTGCTGCCCCTGCTGATGGTCGTCGGCGTCAACGCCCTCTTTACCTATGGGATTTTTCCGCACATGGATTTCAGCGCCATGGGCGAGCGCTATGCCGATATCGACCCCAAGCGCGTCAGCGGTCTGTGGTCGCTCATCATTGCCCTGGCGTCGGCCTGCATCATGCTGATCGTGATACGCCTGAAGCACTGGGCCGATCTGCGCGACACGGTCAACAAGGGCGTCTTCGGCTTCATGCTGCCGCTGTTCAATACCGCCTCCGAGGTCGGCTATGGCGCCGTGATCGCCAGCCTGGCCGGCTTTGCCATCATCCGCGACGCCGTGCTCGATGTCGCGCCCGACAACCCGCTGATCTCGGAAGCCATCGCCATGGGTACGCTGGCCGGCATCACCGGCTCGTCGTCGGGCGGCATGAGCATCGCGCTGGCCACGCTGGGCAGCGACTATCTCGCCATGGCCGAAAAAACCGGTATCAGCCCTGAACTGCTGCATCGGGTGGCGGTGCTGGCCTCGGGCAGCATGGACACCCTGCCGCACTCCGGCGCCATCATCACGCTGCTGTCCATCTGCCGCCTGACTCACCGCAAATCCTATGGCGACATCGCCGCCGTGACCATTCTCATGCCCGTCATCGCGCTGATCACCGTCATCGCCCTGGGAACGATGTTCGGCTCCTTCTGAGCCTCTGCCCGCCCCGCTGGCCCACCGGGACCAGCACGGGCGGATCCAGGCCGCCGTCAGCGGTTGTCCGTACAATCAGCGCCTTCGGTGGCCTGGCCACTCTCTTCCGGACCGTCCCATGTCCCCGGCCAGCTCCGCTGACTCGCCCCCTGCCGACACGCCGTTGTCGCGACCTGCTTTCAGACGTTTTCTCGCCGCCCGCTTCTGCTCCTCGCTGGCTTACCAGATCGTGTCGGTCGCGGTGGGCTGGCAGATCTTTGCCCTGACCGGCAATGCACTCGATCTGGGGCTGATCGGCCTGGCGCAGTTTCTGCCGATGATGTGCCTGACATTGGTCGTGGGCCACGTCGCCGATCGTTATGACCGCCGCCGCATCGTGGCCGTCTGCATGGCATTGGAAGGAGCGGCCACCCTGCTGCTGGCAGTGGCCGCGGTACAGGGCTTCGGCGGCAAAGCCCTCGTTTACCTGACAGTGATGGTGATCAGTTCGGCGCGGGCCTTCGAAGCGCCTACGCTACCCACGCTTATCCCGGCCATCGTGCCCCGCGCGTGGATCCCGCGCGCCACAGCCCTGTCGGCCTCGTCGAACCAGATCGCCCAGATTGCCGGCCCGGCGCTGGGCGGCATCGGCTACGGCATCGGAGCCGGTTGGATTTATGGCATTGCATCGCTGATGTATGTATTCGGCCTGGTGTCCATTCTGCGGGTGCGCACGGAGCGCGCGCCCCCGCACCGGGCGCCGACGACCTGGCACACGCTGTTCGCCGGCATCCGCTTCATTGCCAGCCGGCGCCTGCTGCTGGGCACACTGTCGCTGGATCTGTTTGCCGTGCTCCTGGGCGGCGCAACCGCCCTGCTGCCCGTCTTTGCCAAGGATATCCTGCATGCCGGCCCCTGGGCATTGGGTGCACTGCGCGCCGCGCCCGCCGTGGGTGCTGCGCTGATGTCGCTCATGCTGGCCCGCATGACCATGGAGCGCCATGTGGGCCGGCTGCTTTTCGGTGCTCTGTTTCTCTTTGGCCTGGCCACCATCGTCTTTGGTCTGTCGACCGCCATTCCCCTGTCGCTGGGCGCGCTCGTGGTGCTGGGCGCGGCCGATTCGATCAGCGTGGTCGTGCGCTCGTCCCTGGTGCAGCTCAACACGCCGGATGAGATGCTGGGCCGAGTAAGCGCGGTCAACACGCTGTTCATTGGCACCTCCAACCAATTGGGCGAGTTCGAGTCGGGTGTCACCGCGGCCATGTTCGGCACCGTTGCCGCGGTCGTGCTCGGTGGAGTGGGGACCATCGCCGTGGCGGGCATCTGGATGTGGAAATTCCCCGAGCTGCGCAAACTCACGTCGCTTAACGCGCCGGCCTGACCGCTGCCGGCCTGGCCGAGTGCCAGGCTCGGCGCATGCCCGCCTGTCAGGAGCGGTCCGTGCCGCAATGCCAGCAAGCGCTGAACTGCGGCTCGAGCCGCTCGCCGCACGCCGGACACCGCCAGGGCAAGGCAGGCCCGTCTCCCCCGGGCGCCAGACCGATGAGCCGCAAGGCCAGATCGCGGTCGGCCTCGCGTTCGATCCAGATTTCAGGGCCGCACTGGTCGGCCGGGATTTCGCCCAATGCACCTTGCAGATGCTGATTGTGCACGTCAGCGGCCACGCGGGCCTGCCGCAACAGATTCAGCCAATGCTGGGCCATCAACAGACTGGGAGCGCGTACAAGCCGGTGCATGCTCGATGCCTCTGCGCAAAAGAAAAGCCAATGTTAAGGCCGCCGTCTGCCGGCGGTATCGGTTAGCCTATTCTGTCCGCGCATCGATCCGGAGGCAACGTGGCACTGCGCAAGTCCTCATTTTTCATCCGTTTTCTCACCCTGGGCGCGCTGGCACATGTGTATGTCGGCATCCGCATCATCCCGGATCTGCCCATGGGCATGGCAGGCAAATCCATTGCCATCCTCGTGCTCATTGCCTCTTGCATCCTCATCCCTGTCGGGATGCTCAGCCGCTCATCGGGGCGGCCGCCGTGGGCCGACCGGATGGCCTGGATCGGCCTGCTGGCCATGGGGTTTTTCTCGTCGCTGTTTGTGCTGACCGTACTGCGCGACGTCGTGCTGGTCATGGCAGGGCTGCTGCGCCTGGCAAGCGGTGTGCCGGACATGGCGCGACTGCGGCCGGCCAGTGCCGCCGCCGTGCCGCTGCTGGCATTGGCCGGGAGTGTGTGGGGGTTTTTCAATGCGCGTCGCTTGGCGCGGGTCAAACACATCGACGTACCCATCGACGGATTGCCGGCCGAGCTCGAAGGCCTGTGCATCGCTCAGATCAGCGACATCCATGTGGGCCCGACGATCAAAGCGCCCTATGTGCAGGCCATCGTGGATGCGGTCAATGCCTTGCATCCCGACCTCATCGCCATCACGGGCGACGTCGTCGACGGCAGCGTGGCGCAATTGGCGGCCCATACCCGCCCGCTGGCCGATCTGCGCGCGCCGGGCGGCGTCTATCTGGTGACGGGCAACCACGAGTACTACTCGGGCGCGGCGTCCTGGGTCAACGAATTCCGGCGGCTGGGGCTGACCGTTCTGCTCAATGAGCACGCCGTGATCCGGGTCAGGAACCAACCGGTGGTGGTCGCCGGCGTGACGGATTTCGGGGCCGGTGCCTTCGATCCGGGTCAACGCAGCGATCCTGCAAAGGCGCTGCAAGGCGCACCGGCCGGCGCGCCGGTGAAAATTCTGCTGGCGCACCAGCCGCGCAGCGCGGCCGCCGCAGCCCCGTTGGGCTACACCTTGCAACTGTCGGGCCACACCCATGGCGGGCAGTTTTTCCCGTGGGGATTTTTCGTGCGTCTGCAGCAGCCGTTTACCGCCGGCCTGCACCGGCAGGGCGGGCTCTGGGTCTACACCAGCCGAGGCACTGGCTATTGGGGCCCGCCCATGCGGTTGGCGGCACCATCGGAAATCAGCTTGATTCGTCTGGTGGGCAGCCGTGGCCAATCCAACCCCGAGGCGGCCCAGACGCCGGGCCCCTGCGGCGGCGCGTGAGACAATGCCGGCCTGAACAGTCGGCATTCTTTCTCATGTCCCCTTCTTCCTCCCGCATCGCCGTAATCGGCGCAGGCCCAGCCGGTCTCATGGCCGCCGAGACCCTGGCCCAGGCGGGCGCCCAGGTCGATGTCTACGACGCCATGCCTTCGGTGGGTCGCAAATTCCTGCTCGCCGGCCGGGGCGGGCTGAACCTCACGCACAGCGAGCCCCTGCCACAGTTCGTGGACCGCTACGGCGCCCGAGCCGGGCAGGTCGCCACCTGGCTGACCCATATGGACCCGCAGGCGCTGCGCGAATGGACGTATGGGCTCGGCGTGGAAACCTTCGTGGGCAGCTCGGGCAGAGTCTTTCCAAAGGAAATGAAGGCCGCGCCCATGCTGCGGGCATGGCTGGCGCGGCTGCGCGCCCAGGGCGTGCGCTTTCACATGCGCCATCGTTGGCTGGGATGGCCGCCCGGCACACCGGCCGGCCCGCGCTGTCTGCGCTTCGACACTCCCCAGGGCGAGGAACAGCACGCGGCAGACGCGGTGCTGCTGGCGCTGGGCGGAGCCAGTTGGGCCCGCCTGGGTTCGGACGGTGCGTGGCTGGCCCCTTTGACGGCCAACGGCGTGGACACCACGCCGTTGCTGCCGGCCAATTGCGGCTTCGATGTGTCTTGGAGCGAACACTTCAAGACGCATTACGCCGGCCAGCCGCTGAAATCGGTACGCCTGTCGTTGGCCGAGGCGGCGCCTGGCCGGGCCGGCGAATGCATGATCAGCGCCCACGGCATCGAGGGTGGGCTGGTCTACGCCCTGTCGGCGCCGTTGCGCGACAGCCTCGCGGCCACGGGCCATGCGACCGCGTGGCTCGACCTGTTGCCCGGCTGGAGCGCGCAACGCGTTCTGCAGGCCGTGCACCATCCGCGCGGCGCGCGCTCCTGGTCGAGCCACATGCAAAGCCGCCTGGGCCTCAAAGGGGTAAAGACGGCGCTGCTGCGCGAATGCCTGCCCGACTTCAATGATCTCGACCTGCTGGCGCGCCGCATCAAAGCCCTGCCCATCCCGCTACTGCGGCCCCGCCCCATTGACGAGGCCATCAGTAGCGCCGGCGGCGTGCGCCTGGAGGCGCTCACACCCCATTTCATGCTGCATGCGCTGCCCGGCGTTTACTGCGCCGGCGAAATGCTGGATTGGGAGGCGCCGACCGGCGGCTACCTGTTGACCGCCTGCCTGGCCAGCGGCAAGGCCGCCGCGCAGGGCATCTGGGCCGACATGCAGACCGCCCTGCCCTGACGCGCCGGCCCCGTCGCCCGGCCGCTCAGCGGCTCGCCCCTGAATCCCCGATCCTGACCGGGTCAAACCGTCATCGTTGGCGCCACTGAGCTGACGTACACTCCCGCTCATTGATCTGTGACCCGCCCTATGCCGGACCCCTTCCCCCCTCTGGCCAGCGCCCCCAGCCTGCTGGCCTCATTGATGTCCCAGCAGTTCGAGTGCGAAGCAGCGTTCGTGGCGCTGCGCCTGCCTGCGGCGGATTGGCAGATCGCCGGCCTGCCCACGGCCGATGCTCTGGCCTTCGTCGGCAGGCATGAGGGCGGCGCGTTGCTGGTTTGGCCGGATCAGGACAAGGACGCGCCGCTGTTCTATGCCGGACAAGCCTGGCTGGACACCGACGGCAACGTGCAGGGGGTGGTCGGCCTGTTGCTGGCCTGCCCGCCCGCGCCCGAGATGCGGAACCGCCTGGCCCACTTTGCCGCCCTGGCCCAGGCGCAGGCGCAACTGCTGGCCGCCCTGCGCCAGACCGAAGTCGCGCTGCAGGCCCGGCACGCGGACCAGGAGCGCGTGCTGCTGGCGGTGACCGGCAGCGGCACGGGTCTGTGGGATCGCAATATCCAGACGGGCGAAATCCATTATTCCGCAGGGTGGAAGGCCCTGCTCGGCTATGCCGATCACGAGGTTGGCTCCCGTATCGAGGAAAGCTACGGACGTCTTCATCCCGATGATGCTCATTACGTCAAAGCCGCCATGCAGGCGCACTTCGATAGCACCACCGATGCCTACCACGTCGAACACCGCCTGCGGTGCCGCGACGGCAGCTATCGCTGGGTAGCCAGCCGAGGCCGCATCGTCGCGCATGACGAGCAGGGCCGCCCATTGCGCATGATGGGCACTACGGTCGACATCACCGACCGCAAATTGGCCGAAGCACGGTTGCATGAACTGGCCACCACCGACAGCCTGACCCGGCTGCCCAACCGCCGGCAGCTGCTGCACTATCTACAGACCCGGTGGCAGCAGTTGCAACATGCGCCAGACGAGCCGGCGGCCGTGCTGATGCTCGACCTGGACCACTTCAAGGACGTCAACGATCGGCATGGCCACGCCGCCGGTGATGACGCGCTGTCGCACTTCGCCGACATCCTGCGCGCGGCCTTGCTGCCCGGCGACTATGCCGGGCGGATGGGGGGCGAAGAGTTCGCGGTTATTCTGGGGCAGGCCGATGCCACCCGGGCCGACGCCTTCGCCTGTCGCATCCTGCGCGACACCCGCGCCACGCCCTTGCCTGGCGGCGCGCGCGCGCTCACCACCAGCGTGGGCCTGAGCATGATGCGTGCCGACGACGCCGGCCCGCAGACGGTGCTGGCGCGCGGCGATCTGGCGCTCTACCGTGCCAAGGCCTTGGGCCGCAACCGCCGCGAGTGGGGCTAGGCAGCGAGAGAATCCGGCCGCCGCGTGCGCATCACGCCCCGCGGCCAGCCGCGCCTTGCAGCATGAGATCCAGATTCTGCACCGCCGCGCCCGATGCGCCCTTGCCCAGATTGTCGAACACCGCAGCCAGCAGAATCTGGCCGTGCTCGGCGTTCTCATAGACATGCAGATAAAGATCGTTGCTGCCGTTGGCAACCCTCGGATCCAGACGCTCGGGCGACTGCCCGTCGGCCGACACCCGCAGGGATGGACTGGCGGCATAGTGGTGCGCCAGGCAAGCCCGTAGCGCCGCGCCATCGACACCGGCAGGCAACAGGCGGCGCTGCAACGCGATGGTCAGCACGATGCCTTGACGATAGGCCCCGTAAGCAGGCGTGAAGACCGGCCGCTCGGTCAGGCCAGCGTAGCGTTGAATCTCGGGCGTATGCTTGTGCGCCAACGTCAGGCCGTAGGCCGCGTAAGGCAACGCCTGGGCCGCGCCCGGGCCCTCATAGTCGTCCACGCCTGCCCGGCCCATGCCCGAGTAACCGGACACCGCATGCACGGTCAGCGGGTAATCCGCGGGCACCAGGCCGGCCGCGATCAAGGGGGCCAGCAAGCCGATGGCGCCCGTCGGATAGCAGCCCGGATTGCTCACGCGCGAGGCCTGCGCAATGCGCTCGGCCTGCCCCGGTTTCCATTCGGCGAAACCATACTCCCAGCCCTGACTGAGCCGGTGGGCCGAACTGGCGTCGAGCACGCGCACGGCAGGATTGCGGATCGCGCCGACCGCTTCGCGGGCCGCGGCATCGGGCAGGCAAAGAATGGCGATATCGCACTGGTTGATGGCCTCGGCACGCCGGACGCTGTCTTTGCGCTCGGCCGCCGGCAACGTGATGAGGTTCAGGTCCTCGCGGCCGCGCAGCCGCTCATGGATCTGCAGTCCGGTGGTGCCTTGATCTCCATCGATGAAAACAAGTGTCTGGGTCATGGAAGCTGCCTGGAAGAAGGATGCCGCTATCTTCGACCATCCACTAAACTACGAAAAGTTGAATTTCATAACGATCCAGTTCAGCTTTTCTGAATCATCCCCATGCGCGAAATCAGTCTGGACCGCTTACGTACGCTGGTGGCGATTGCCGATCTGGGCAGCTTCGCGCACGCCGCGCGCGCCCTGCATCTGGCAGCCCCCACGGTCAGCCTGCATATCGCCGACCTCGAGGCCCGCATCGGCGCGGCGCTGCTGAGCCGCCGGCGTGGTCAGGTGCGCCCCACCGCCATCGGTCAAACACTGCTCGAACGGGCCCGCCGCCTGCTGGCCGAGGCGGATCAGGCCCTGGAGGACGTCCAACGCCAGGTGCAAGGGTTGGTCGGCCGGGTTCGCCTGGGTGCCTCCACGGGTGCCATCGCCCATCTTTTGCCGCAGGCATTGGAGACGCTGGGACGCGACCACCCTCAGATCGACGTCGAGGTCGCGGTGCTCACTTCCCAGGAAAGCTTGACCAGACTGGCGCAGGGCACGCTGGATACCGCCTTGATCGCCCTGCCCCAGGCTCCGGTGGCCGGCCTGCCCGTCTTGCCCTGGCGGCGCGATCCGGTCATGGCCTTCCTGCCTGCATCCTGGCATCCGCCAGCCCGCGTCACGCCTCAGTGGCTGGCGCAGCGCCCGCTCATCCTCAACGACGCCAGCACCCGCCTTTCACGGCTTACCACCGAATGGTTTGGCGCAGCCGGACTGCCCGTGCGTGCGCGCATCCATCTGAACTTCAACGACGCCATCAAGAGTCTGGTGGCCGCCGGCTATGGCGCTGCGCTGCTGCCTCAGGAGGCAACGGCGCCCCCACCGGACGCGCGGATCGCCATGCGCGCCTTGCGCCCGGCCTTGTGGCGTCCGCTAGGCATCGAGCACCGCACCGGCTGCCTGGACCTGGCCACTCGTCACGTCCTCGACGCATTGACCGCGTTGCGCCAGCGTTAGACCCGCGCACCGGCGAAGTGTGGCGCCTGCGCATCAACGATGCGGGGCGATTGGCCGATATAGACCGCCATTGTCTGCTTTCTGGACGCCGCAATCATTCTTCAATTGCTAATCACTCCCATTCGCCACTAGCATCGCATTCCTCGAAAGTCGCCATCGGAGAACTGCTTTGCGCGCACCCCGCCTCATCCCAACCGCCCTGGCCCTGGCCCTGGCACTGAGCGCGGCCGCTCATGCCCAGACGTCCAGCCAGGTCACCCAGCTTCCTGCCGTGTCGGTCAAGGCCAATGACACCGCTGAAGATGACCTGGAGAACCTGCGTGTCCCCGTCAATAGCGGCGCGCTGGGCAATCGCAGCCAGCTCGAAACGCCTTTTGCCACCACGGTAGTGGGCAGTACCGAACTGCGGGATCGGCAGATCTCCAAACTCGGCGACGTCTTCGCGCTGGACGCCTCGGTCAATGACAACGGCTCCTCGTCGGGCGCCTGGGCCAGCTACTTGACCGTGCGCGGGCTGCAACTCGATTGGCAGAACTCCTTCCGTATCGACGGCAATCCCTTCCCCACCTATGTCACCGTGCTGCCGTACGAGCAGCTCGAGCAGATCGATCTGCTCAAGGGCGCCACGGGCTTCATGTACGGCTTCGGCTCACCGGGCGGCATGATCAACTACGTCACCAAAAAGCCCACGGATGACCCCTTGCGCGCCATCGATATCGGCGTGCAATCCAACAGCCTGATCCATGAACATATCGATCTGGGCGGACGGGGGGGGCCGGACGACCGTTTTGGTTACCGCCTCAATGCCACGCACGAAGAGGGCAGCACCTACAACGACAGATCCCTCTACCGGACCTCCGCTTCGCTGGCGCTGGATGCCCGCCTGACCGAGAAGCTGACCTGGGATTTCCAGACCATCTACCAGGACCGCAAGACCATCGGCCAGGATCCGACCATCAACAGTTTCAGCCTGGTGGGAACGCGTCTGCCCTCGCCCGTGCGCCAGGATGACGATTCGCTCGTGGGCCAGGGCTCTTACGTCAAGAATCACTTCCGCTATTACAACACCGGCCTGAAGTACCAGATCAACAACGACTGGTCGGTCAGCACCAACTACAGCTATAGCACTACCGAGACGCGCCGCAACGAAGTCGTGCTGGCGCTGCTCGACAGCGCCGGCAACTATGACGACCAGCGCTCCGACTATGGCGAGGCCTACGGCTACAACCAGTGGCGCGGCATGATCGAAGGCAAGTTCGAAACCGGCGCGCTGAAACATCAGCTCGTCGCCGGTGCTTCCTGGCAAAAACAGAAAAACGACTACTCGTCGACGTACTTCTACGGTTCGGTCGGCACGGGCAATCTCTACCAGACCAACCACAATGCCTACTACAGCAACGGCAATATGTCGCTGTATCGCGCGGCTGAGATCACCCAGAAGGCTGTCTTCGCCAGCGACACCATCGATCTGACGCATGGCTGGTCCTTGCTGGGCGGCCTGCGCGTGACGGACTACAGCCAGAAGGGGTTTGGCGTGAACGGGGCGCGCAACTCCGAGTACGACAAGAACGGCGTGCTCACACCGACCGTGGCCCTGATGTACAACATCACGCCGCGCACGATGGCCTACGCCAGCTACATCGAGTCGCTGGAGGCCGGGTCGGTCGTGGGCAACAACCACACCAACGCCGGCACCCTGCTCGATCCGCTCAAGAGCAAACAATATGAACTTGGCCTGAAGACCGAGCAGGACGACTGGGCCGCCACAGCCGCGCTGTTTCGCATCGAGCGCAAGACTGAGAACCCGGTGGTCGATCCCAACACGGGCCGCGCGCGGCTCGAGCAAAACGGCCTGTCGCGCTATCAGGGCCTGGAGCTGGCGGCCTCGACCCGGCTGGCCAAACTCTGGACGCTGGGCGGCAGCCTGATGTTCCTGGACAGTGAATACCGCAAGGGCACCACCTACAACGGCAACCGCGTCGCCGGTGCTCCGCGTTTCGTGGCCGCCGCGCAACTGGCCTACAGCGTGCCGCAACTGCCCGGGCTGAAGCTGCGCGCGGATGTTCGCTTCACCGGCAGCAGCGAACTGCGCCAGGCCAACGACATCCAGCTCGACAACTACACGCTGGTCAACATCGGCGCGACCTACGACACGCGCATCGCCGGCTACGAAACCACTTTCCGCGCGGGCATCAACAACCTCGCCAACAAACGTTACTGGCTCTACCAGACGGCCGAATACATCAAGCCGGGTGACCCGCGTACGTACAGCCTGAGCGCGACGGTCAAGTTCTGACCGTCAAGCAGTGTTACCGGGCGCCGGCTGCCAGCAGCAGGCGCTCGGTCTCTTTCTGCCCGCGCTGGCGCGCATGCGCCAGCGGCGTGACGCCCTGGCCGTCGGGCAGATTGACATCGGCCCCGGCCTCGATCAGACGGCGCACGATGGCCTGATGACGGGGGCCTCCATAGCTCAGAAGGATCGCCTCCAGCAAGCCGGTCCAGCTCAGACGATTGACGTGATCGGGGTCTACACCGGCCCGCAACAGGATATCCACCGTGTTGACGTGGCCGCGCTCGCAAGCGGGGATGAGCGCCGTGCCGCCATACCGGTTAGTGCTTTTGAGATCCGCGCCGCGCTCAAGCGTCAGGCGCAGAACATCGTCGTAGCCCCAGGCCCCTGCCAGCAGGTAGGCGCTATCCTGCATGCGGTTCTGCGCATTGACGTTGGCACCGGCCTCCATCAGCACGCGCGCAGCGGCCACATGATTGCCGTCGGTGGCGCGCAACAATGGGGTGTTGCCCTGCGCATCACGCGATTCGAGCGCAGCACCCTGGGCGATGAGGGTCCTTACACGATCGGCCTGCCCCTGGGCGGCGGCCTCCAGCAACGCCGACTCTGAGTTTGCCGCGCCTGCCGGCGCCACCATGCTGACACATGCGGCAATGAGCCATCCGGGATTTCGCATCTTCAACCTCCTTGTCCATGGATCGCGTGCCTGTCCCGCCCGCAAGCCGCACGCAGACAAGTCGAACCCGCCCGATGCGCAGGCACGCCTGCATCTATCGTATAACGCGAGTCCGCCAGCCCGGCAAGACAACGAGGAATGCTCTCGGCGGCCGGGGCCGGCATCAACCAGCCGCCCCTGTACTCATGCCAGCAGATCGCGCCAGCCGGGCAGCCCACCGCGAGCGTCCAGGTCTGTGAGCCAACCCCGGCCGCGTTGCGCGAAATCCTGCTGCACGTCGGCAATAGCGCTGGCCAAACCAGAGTCCAGCCCCAATTCGTCAAGCATGGCGGCGGCCTCGCGCATCTCCTCCGAGCGCCGTTGCCCATGCTCGGCGACGCGGCCAATCAGGTAGGCTTCATAGCCCTTGTCCCAACCCACCCCAGGAAAAGTGGCGGCCAGCGAGGCCAGCACCCGTTCGTCGACCCCGAAATGCAGAGCGGCCTGCATGGATTGCAGGCAAAGCGCCTCATGGCCCTTGATCATGATGCTGCGGCACAGCTTGATGGCCGAGGCCAAACCGACGTCATCCGCTACGGCCTGGGTGCGCATTCCCAGCGCATTGAGGGACTCGGCCATCTCGCGTGCCCGGCGCCCGCCCAGCAGCATCGGCACCTGTACACCTTGCGGTGGCACCGGAGCCATCACGGCCGACTCGATATACTCGCCGCCGGCCTGCTGAATGCGCGCGCAATTCTCCTGCTTGACGCGCGGCGACACCGAGTTCAGGTCGATGAAAATCTGACCGGCCTGCATGAAGGCGGCGGCATCGCGCGCGACGGCGCCAGCCTGGCTGGCAGTGACCGCCGAGAAAATCCAATCCGCCTGGTTCAGGCAATCCGACAGGCTGCCGGCCACGCGGGCGCCGCTGCGCGCCGCCTTGGCCCGGATCACGTCGGCGCTGGCCGGATCCTGCAATTTCAGGTCATAGGCGGCCACCTCGCAGCCACGCTCGTGCAAGGCCTGCGCAAAGATCGGACCAACCTCGCCAAATCCGATGATGGCGATACGGGGGAGGGAAGTGGGGGCAGACATGCATATCTCCGGAAGTACAGTGAGGGTGTGTTGACGGCCGGCGCGGCACCACGGCGGCGCGCGCAGGCATTGAGAATTTCAGGCGGGCGAAAAGGCTCAGCCATTTCGCGAACACCAGAACGGCCACGCTATTGCCGATGGCATGAGGGGTTGGTGTGACGCTAGCCATATGCGGTCGGTACCGAACAGCAGGCCCGCCGGACAAGGGCAACGCCGCGTCGGCAGCCTGCGCGATGAATCCTGCGCCGCAGGCCATGTGTAGGCATGGCGTCGTCGCTGGTGAGCCGGTAGCCGGCTGTCAGCACCTGCACATACGACGTCTTGAACGCTTTCACGTCAGAATCCCGGGAGGGGCCCACGGCCCCTCCCTGCCCTATCCCGGATTTACTCCGGCTTTATGCCCGCCTGCTCGGCAGCAGCCTTGGAGCGGGCATACTCGTCGCGCAGAAATGCGGAGAATCCCGCCGAGGTTTCCTGTTGCGCGGTGGCCGGCTCCACGCCAAAGTCTTTGAGCTTGGCGGCGATGGACGAGTCATGCACGCCGTCGGCCAATGCTTTTTGCAAGCGAGCCATCACGTCGGGAGGGGTGGCCGCCGGCGCCAGCAGGCCGATGTAGCTGGCGGCCACGAGATTGTCGTAGCCCTGATCGGCCAGGGTCGGCAGCTCCGGGGCCAGGGCCAGACGATGGTCGGAGGTGATGGCGATAATCCGGGCCTTGCCCGAGCGATGCAGAGGCAATGCCGTCGAAAACTCCG
This sequence comes from Bordetella holmesii, assembly GCF_020735985.1. NCBI lineage: Bacteria > Pseudomonadati > Pseudomonadota > Betaproteobacteria > Burkholderiales > Alcaligenaceae > Bordetella > Bordetella holmesii. Next base: position 267,529 of record NZ_CP085973.1, on the reverse strand, counting down.
TGACCGTGGCTTCGATGTTGCCGCCCAGCAGATCGGGAATCAGTGCGCCGCCGCGGTAGGGTACATTGACGAGCTTGGCGCCGGTGGCCGCGTTGATGCGCAACAAGGTCAAATGCGTGGCGCTACCCACACCGGACGTTCCGGTATTGATGCCCTGCTTACTCGACAGGGCCACGAGTTCAGCCAGATTCTTGGCGGGAACATTAGGGTTGACCACCAGCACATGCGGTACGTAACCGACCATGCCCACGGGTGTGAAATCCTTCAACGGTTCATAAGGCAATTGCGCCTGAATGAAGGGATTGACCGTCAATGGGCCATTGGAGCCGACCAGCAAGGTATATCCGTCAGCGGGCGCGCGCGCGACCATGTCGGCTCCGATACTGCCTCCCGCTCCGGGCTTGTTTTCCACCACGGCCGGCACATCGAGCTTGGGCCCGATGGCCGCGCCGATGATGCGGCCGACCGCATCGATATTGCCGCCGGCCGCAAACGGCACGATCAGGCGCAATGGCCGTTCCGGATAGGCGGCCAGGGCCAGGCGCGGCAAGCCCTGCGCGGCCGCCAGGGTCAGGGCCGATTTCCACATAAACTCGCGTCGATTCATAGTCTCCTCCTTGTCGTTTTTAGGAGCGCAAAGCGCCCGATTCAATCGAGGTAACGCAGGCCGGCCTGCGCCAGCGGTTCCCTCATTGAATAGATGTCCAGCCCGAGTTCTCCGCCCGCCAGTCGGGCGCGCTTGCGTGCCTCGTTGGCCAGTCGCTCATCGGCCCGGTCTGCGACCTCTGCGGCCTGGGCGGCAGGGATAACGACCACGCCATCGGCATCGGCCAGCACCACATCGCCAGGGCGCACCAGCGCGCCGGCGCAAATGACCGGGATGTTCACCGAGCCCAGCGTGGCCTTGACAGTACCCTTGGCGCAAACCGCCTTGCTAAAGACCGGGAAATCCATCTCGCGCAACTCGCTGATATCGCGCGCGCCGCCGTCAATGACCAGGCCCTGCGCTCCCCGTGCCCGAAAACTCGTGGCCAGCAGCTCGCCAAAAAAGCCATCGTGGCTGTCGGTGGTGCATGCCGCCACCACGACATCGCCGGCCTGCAGTTGTTCGGCGGCGACATGCAGCATCCAGTTATCGCCCGGTTGCAGCAATACGGTCACCGCCGTGCCGCACAGACGCGCGCCGTCGTACACGGGCCGGATGCCGGGATCCATGAGCCCCACGCGTCCCAGCGCCTCGTGCACCGTCGCCACGCCATGGGCGGAAAGTCGGCGCACCAGCGCCGGATCGGGTCTGTCGAACTTGCGCTTGACCACACCCAGGGTGTTGAGCAGATCATTCATTTACAGTCCCTTGCGCTTGAGCGCGGCGTCCAGGCGCGGATAGACCCGCCTCGTATTACCCTCATAAATCTGAAACCGGTCTTCGGCGCTCAGGTCCGCAGCCTCGATGTAGCGCCGCGTATCGTCGTAGTGAAAACCCGTCTGCGGATCAATACCGCGCACCGCGCCTATCATTTCGCTGGCAAACAGCACGTTCTTCACCGGAATGACGCGTGCCAGCAGGTCGATGCCAGGCTGGTGATAGACGCAGGTGTCGAAGTAGACGTTATCCAGTAGCCAGTCCTCGAGCGGGGGTTTTTTCATCTCCTGAGCCAGGCCGCGAAAGCGGCCCCAGTGATAGGGCACGGCGCCGCCGCCATGTGGGATGACGAAGTTCAGCTGGGGAAACACCTTGAACAGATCTGACGTCAGACACTGCATGAACGCCGTGGTGTCCGCGTTCAAGTAATGCGCGCCGGTGGTATGAAAGCAGGCGTTGCAACTGGTGCTGACGTGGACCATGGCGGGAATGCCGTACTCGACCATGTGTTCGTACAGTGGATACCAGTAGGGCTCCGACAGGGGCGGTGAAGTCCAATGCCCCCCTGAGGGATCGGGATTGAGGTTGAGTGCCACAAACCCGTACTCCTGCACGCAGCGGTCCAACTCGGCCAGACTGGTCTGGATGGGCTGGCCAGGGGACTGCGGCAGCATGGCCGCTCCCACGAATTGGTCCGGAAAGAGCTGAGCAACACGGTGGCACATCTCATTGCACAACGCCGCCCACGTCTGGCTGGTGGACAGGTCACCGATGTGATGAGCCATGAAGCTCGCGCGCGGTGAGAATATCGTCAGGTCGCAGGCGCGCTGGCGCATAAGACGTAACTGGTTGGCCTCGATAGACTCCCGTATCTCGTCGTCGCTGACATGCAGCTCACTGGCTCGAGGCGCGGCCGACGGATTGTTCAGCGCGTCGATCTGACGCTGGCGCCAGGCTTGCAGTGCAGGTGGGGCCGTCGTGTAATGGCCATGACAATCGATAATCAAGCGGACTCTCCGGAAGAAACCATGCGCGGCGCATAGGCCGTCCCGCGCATCAATAAACGGGCCGTGCGCAAGAGCGCCGCGCGACTCACCTGCCCCGACGCGTCAAGTTCCAACTCCACACTGAACTCACCAGAAGGATGCTCGACGGGCAGGCACTGCTTTGTTCCGCCAGGCAACCGCGCCAGGCCGTCGGCCACGGAACCGGGCAATACGCAAGCCGTTGCCACCGTCACCGCGGCCAGCACACCAATGGCGTCATGGCAGACATGCGGGATGAAGCAACGCGTCGCGATGCTGCCGCCCCGAAGGGGCGGCGATAACAAACACATTTTTGGATAAGGTTTATCGCGCACATCCCCCAGACCCATGCGCTCTGCGGCCGCCAAGCGCAAGGCCTCCAGGCGGACTTTGAGGGCTTCGTCTGCATTGAGTTCGGCCACACTTTCGTCGCCGCGACGCTGCAAGTCCGACGCGCGCATCAGAACCATGGGCATGCCGTTGTCGATGCATGTGACGTCGATGTCCGCTTGCCCCGGCACACGGAGCCGGTCCAGGGCATGGCCGGTCGGCAGCAGGCTGTCGCACACTGAGCCCGCGGTATCCAGAAAATTGATGGCGATAGGCGCGGCCGTGCCAGGCACGCCATCGATGCGGGCGGTGCCGTCATAGCGCAACTGCCCACCCGGGGTCTGCACCTCGATATCACAAAGCATGCCGGTATTGAGCGTGAGCACGCGATAACTGCTGCACTCGCCGCGCGCGGCGACCAGCCCCGTCTCAAGGGCAAACGGAACGACAGCGGCCAGCATATTGCCGCAATTGGGAGTGGTGTCGACACGGGCCTGGTCCACCGCAACTTGCGCGAACAGAAACTCCAGATCCACACCGGGCTCGCGGCCCGGACCGACGATGCCAACTTTGCTCGTCAACGGGTGAGCGCCGCCCAGACCGTCGATCTGCCGCGTATCCGGCGAACCCATGATCGCCAGCAGCAAGGCGTCTCGACTGATGAGGTCCGTCGGCAAATCCGCCGCGCGGAAAAACGGCCCGCGCGAGGTCCCACCGCGCATGAACAGGCAGTCCACCGCCTGCTGCGTTTGATTTTTATCCTGAGTATCCATGCCCGATATCCGGCTTCACATTTTGTGCAAAAGTATGTGGGCATATGCCGATATCGGGGTTGCCTTGTGCGCGAATGACCGTTCTAATAAATTTATGACCTCAGATTCCCTTGAAACATGGATCCGCATCCGCCCCTGAATCTTCACCATCTGCACGTCTTCAACGCGGTGGCGGTGGCGGCGGCGGGCGACACCGTACGCGTGCGCACGGCGCGCATCCAGGACGAGCTGGAGTCCGTCATGGACGAAGCCCGGCAGCGCGGCGCCCGGGCAGGAACCTCGGCGGCCCTGTATCACACGGGCCGGCTGGCCAGCGTCGTGCTGCTAGCCGACGTGCACCATATGTCCACCGTGGCCCATCAGCAAGGCCTGACGCAACCCGCCATCAGTGCCGCCGTCTCACGGCTGGAGCAATGCCTGGGACAAGCGATCTTTCAACGCACGCCGCGTGGCATGATCCCCACCCAAGCGGGCGAGCGCTGGGTCCGGAACTTCAAACGGGTGCTGGCCGAGCTGCGCAATATCGAGGCTGATGTCGCAGCACTGAACGGCGCCATCGAAGGCACCGTCACCGTCGGTTCGTTGCCATTGATACGTACACTGGTGCTACCCAGCGCCATCGCTGCGGTGCTGGCGCGGCACCCAGGGCTGAGGATCCGCACCCTCGAGAGCCCTTATGGCGACCTGTGCGCCGGCCTGCTAAGTGCCGACGTGGACTTCATTCTGGGCGCCTTGCGCCCACTGCATGACAAATCGCTCAGCACACGCGTGTTGATGCACGAGGACATCGTGCTGCTGGCGCGCGCCGGCCATCCTCTGGCCCGCCGCCGAACGATAGACTTTGACGATTTACGAAGCTATCCCTGGGTACTGTCGCGCGCCTCGTCTCCCTTGCGTTACCAATTGAACGACTTCTTCCGTGCCAAAGGGCAGCCACTGTTGGAGCCGTCGGTCGAGACGGCCGATCTGGCCACCCTGCGAGGCTTGCTGCTGCATTCGGATATGCTGACCGCGCTGTCGCGTCACCAGATGCACTATGAAGTGGCCAGCGGAGGCCTACAGGCGCTGAATTTTTCGCTCGACGGCATGCAGCGCGACATCGGCGTGACGGTGCGCGCCGGCGCGCAATTATCGCCCGGGGCCAACGCCCTGCTGCAGGAGGTCCAGGCCCAGGCCCGGCAGATCACCACGGCATAAGCCGATTCGATCGCCGCCCCGCCCCGAACGCAACCCTCGCGGCGGCGCCCCCCTCATACTGGGCCCACAGCCCAAGAGGAGACTTCCATTGAAAACCGTCCCGCCGCCCCACCCCAACCCGCGTGCGCCCCGCTACAAACTGCCCCAGGGCAGCTGTGATTGCCACGTCCACGTCTATGGACCCGCCGAGCGCTTTCCGTATGCGCCTGAGCGGCGCTACGATCCGCCCGATGCCCCGATCGAGACACTGCAACCGCTGCATCGCCTGCTGGGCGTGGAGCGTGCCGTCCTGGTGCAGGCCACCGTGCACGGCACCGACAACCGCGCCATGCTGGACGCCATCGCGCGCGAGCCGCAGCGCTATCGCGGCGTGGCACTTGTCGATGACGACATCAGCGCGGCACAACTGCGCGCGCTGCACGAGCAGGGGGTGCGCGGCCTGCGCTACAACTTCATGCCGCATCTAGGCCCCTCGGCCGATCTCGGTGCCGTCACGCGCATGGCCCGACGCGTCGCCGATCTGGGCTGGCATATCCAGTTGCACGCCCATGCGGCCGAACTGGCGCAGATGCAATCCTTCCTGCACGCGCTGCCCGTGCCTTACGTCATCGATCACATGGCCCGGGTCATGGCCGATGCCATGCAGCCGGAGCTGGACCAGTTGCTGCGGGTGCTCGAACACCCGGGCGCCTGGATCAAGGTAAGCGGCCCCGAACGGCTGTCGGCCACGCTCAGCGCGAGCGAACCGCCTTATGCGGACGTCGTGCCCATCGCCCGCCGCATCCTTGGCGTGGCGGGCGAGCGCGCCGTCTGGGGGTTGGACTGGCCCCATCCGAACGTGCGGGAGGTCCCCGATGACGGCGACCTCATCGACATCCTGCCTCTGTACGGCGACGCCGGAGTATTGCAGCAACTGCTGGTGGACAACCCCCAGCGGCTCTACTTTCAGAACTGAAGGAGCTCAGTCAACCCGGATGTTCACGCTTTTGACCACACCGGCCCACTTGTCGAGCTCGGCCTGGATGAAGGTGCCCAGTTCGGCCGGTGTGCTGGTGGCCGGCGTGGCGCCCTCGCGCTTGAAGTGCTCTTTGAGTTTGTCCGACGTCATGGCTTGCTTGAGCGCGGCGTTCAAGGTGGCGACCGTTTGAGGAGGCGTTCCCTTGGGCGCGAGCAGCGCGTTCCAGGTATTGATCTCGAAGCCGTCAAAACCGGGCGCCTCGGCCAGCGTCGGCACATCGGGCAACTGGGAGGAACGTTCGCGGGTGGTCACCGCCAGCGCGCGCAAGTTGCCCGCCTTGACCTGAGGCATGGCGCCGGGCAAGGTGGCGAAACTGAGTTGGGCCTCGCCCGTCATGACGGCCGTGTTGGCCAGAGCGCCGCCGCGATACGGAACGTGCACCATGTCCAGCCCGGCCTGCTGGGCGAACATGGCGCCGGCCAGATGAACGGGCGAGCCATTGCCGCTGGAGGAGTAATTCAGCTCCCCAGGTTTGGCTTTGGCCAGCGCCACCAGCCCTGGCACATCGGTAGCCGGCAACTTGGGATTGGCCACCAGCACCAGCGGGATTGACGCCACCATCCCTACGGGCTCGAAGCCCTCTACCGCTTCGTAGCCCAGCGACTTCTTGTACAAGGCCGGGTTGATGCCGTGGCTGGATACCGTCGCCATGAAGAGCGTGTAGCCATCGGAATTGGCCTGCTGTACCGCTGTGGCGGCGATGTTGCCCGCTGCCCCCGGTTTGTTCTCGACAATGATGGATTGCTTGAGCGACTTGCTCAGTTGCTCGGCCAGCGCACGCGCCAGAATATCGGTGGTGCCGCCAGCCGCGTAGCCGATGACCAGACGTATCGGCTGCTCGGGATAGGCCACGTGCGCGGCGGGCAAGGCAAGGGTGAACAGCATGGCTGCCAAAGCTTTTCTCATGGGTGTCTCCGTCTTTTATATGGCCGCCACGCCCGGCCTGGCGTCCCGCGGTAGGCACGTGCGCCTCCTCCACGTGGCGGGCGCACGTGATCCTGCCAGGCAGGCTGGCATGTAACAAACGTCGGAGTCATGGCCGCTTCGGGCCCAGGCTCAGGTGCCGGTGAACACCGGCGAGCGTTTCTCGGCGAAGGCTCGTCGCCCCTCGCGATAATCATTGCTTTCGAAGCAGGCGAGCACCAGATCCGTCATGGCCTGCAGATCGATCTGCGGCCCCAGTTGCTGCATCTGACGAATCATCTTCTTGCCAGCCATGAGCGTCAGCGGCGCATTGGCACCTATCTGATCGATATACGTCTGCAGTTCGACATCCAGTTCGGCAGCCGGCACCACTTTGTGCAACAGCCCCAGATGCAACGCCTGCGGCGCCGGGTAGCGGGCGGCCGTCAGAAAGATTTCCAGCGCGCGCGCCGCGCCGGTAGCCGTCACGAGATTGCGAATGGCGGTCATGCGATAACCCAGCCCCAGCTTGCCAGCCGGGATGGCGAAACTGCTGTCTTCCGAGGCCAGGCGCAAGTCGCAGCACAACGCGATGTTTAATCCGCCACCAATGCAATAGCCCTTGATGCGCGCGATGGTGGGCTTTTCATAGTTGTAGAGCGCCAGTTGCGCCGCCTCGGCGACACGCTCGTAGGCCTGCACGGCCTGCTCGCCCGAACGCAGCGTGTCGAACTGCGAGATATTGGCGCCACTGACAAAGGCGCGCTCCCCCGCGCCGCTCAGAACAACCACGCGAATGGCCGGGTCGTCAGCCAGCGCCTGCAGCGCCAGCGGAATCCCTTCCCACATGGCAAAGGACACGGCGTTGTGTCGTTCCGGATCATTGAACGTGATCCAGCCGGCAGAGCCACGCTTTTCCACGATGAGGTGCTCGGTGACGCGATCCTGCAGAATACGCTGGCGTTGCATGGTGTTGTCTCGTTATCAGTCTTCGCTACGTGCGCGCAATTGCGCCTGACGGCGCAGCATGCCGTTGCGTAAATGCTCGCGCATCGCGGCGCGGGCGCCTTCGCTATCGCGCGCGGCGATAGCGTCAAAAATCCGGTGATGCTCTTGTTCGACCTCAGAAATGCGGTCGGTGCCCGTACTGCCATAACGCAGCGTGCGCACGGCGTCGCCGATGGCTCTGCCAAACAAAGACAGCAGGCGCACGAAATACGGGTTGTTGCTGGCCTGACAGACAGCCATGTGAAAGTCCAGCGCGCGATCGGCGCCTTGGCGCCAGTTGTCACCAGCAGCATCGACCTGGGCCAAGGCGCCGCGCAGGACCTCGAGCTGCTGCTCGCTGCGATGCTGCGCGGCCAGCGCGGCTGCCCCCGCCTCGATCTCCACGCGCAATTGATATATCTGCTCGAGCGCGTCGACGCGCAACAGATCCTCGGGCAGGATCTCGAAGCTGGTCTGCCCGCCCGCCGCGACGAAGCTACCCACCCCGCGGCGGGTTTCCACGTAACCCGACAGTTTCAGACGCGCGATGGCCTCGCGCACCACGTTGCGACTGACGCCAAACCGCTGCGCCAGGTCGAACTCCGTAGGCAGGCGCTGCCCAGGCTCGAACGCCTGGCTGAGTATCTTCTGGCGGATCTGCTGCGCGATCTCATCGGCCAGATTTTCGGGCCGGTTGAGATTGCCAAACAGCGTATCGTGCGCGGGCGTAGCCATGGGACTCCTGATGAGAGCAAAAGCTTCGATGGTGTCACACCGCCCCGACGGCGCGCAAACGCTCGCGGGCCGCTCCATCCAACCCCAGCCAGGTCCGAATGTCGTCGGAATGGGCCCCGGTCTCCGGCGCGGGCGTGACCGGTCCGGGCTCGCTATCGGCGAAGATCACGGGTTGGGCCAGAATCTCGACCTCGCCGCGCTGCGGATGCCTGACTTTGCGCGTCATGTTCAAGTGATGCACCTGCTCGTTGGCGAACGTGCCATCCATGGACAGGATGGGGCCGCACGGCGCGCCGGCGGCATTGAGGCGCTCGATCCACTCCGCGCTCGTGCGCTGACGGGTCCGCGAGACGATCTGCTCGTTGAGCGCGGGGCGGTTTTCCACCCGCAACCCGGCCGAGGCAAAGCGCGCATCGTCGATCAGGCCCGGCATTTCCAGCACGTCGCACAGGCGCGCGAACATGCTCGAACCCATGGCAGCGATATTGATGTAGCCGTCGGCCGTGGGGTAGACACCCGTGGGCGAACTGGTGGGATGGTCGTTGCCGGACTGCCCGGGCACCTCGCCGTCGATCAGCCAGCGCGTGGCCTGGAAATCCATCATCCACACCTGAGACTGCAACAGCGAGGTCTGCACCCAACGCCCCTTGCCCGTCTGTTCGCGGTCCAGCAACGCGATCAGGATGCCGATGGCTGCGAACAGACCGGCGCTGAGATCCGCGATGGGAATGCCGGCGCGCATGGGCCCGCGATCCGCCTCCCCGGTGACGGACATCAGCCCACCGAGGCGTTGCCCGGCACGGGCGGGCCGGTTTGTCCTGGCCGCCTGTTTTTCCTATAGTCTCGCCTTTGGCGTCGGTCGTTGCGGCCGCTGCCGCATCCACTGGCCACAGGAGCCGATCATGAGCGCATCCACCACCCCTCCCGCCGTCGACCCACAGGTCTTGGGCGATCTGGCCTTGAACGCCGCTCACATCGCGCTGTTTGCCATGCGCCAGCAAAAGCCGCAGGAAGCCCTGGGCGTGCTGGAAGACGTCGCCGATTCGCTGCTGCAATACCTGAGCAAAAGCCTGGAATTGCCCGCCGATCAGAAGGCCGCCGCCAAACGCCGCATCACCGAGACGCTGCATCTGGCCCTGGCCGTGACCAAGGGCAGCAAGATCTGAAAGCGGCGCGCAGAGCCGGTGCAGGTGCCGCCGTTCGGCCGGCGCCTGGCCAGTTGCGACTCATCATCCACAGATGCAGATGGCCTGGGTGGCCCATTTCCGGCACCCGCCACAGGGCGATGCGGAGATGGCGTTGACGATGGTGTCGCCGCGCGCCGGCAGGTCGGGCGGCACGAGCCGCTGCGCCAGGGGCTCGTGCCGCAGCCCGCCAACCCTCAGTATTCCCCGCGGCGGCGAATCGGAAACTCCATCTCGGCGTAGCGCACGAAGCGCGAACCGCGTGCCAGGCGGTACCCCGCCCAGATCAGGAAAAAGAGCGGGATGCCGACGTAGGTGGCGGCCGCGCCGGTCCAGTCGATGCGATCCTGAAGAAAGGCTTCGTAGTTCTGCCCTAGCGTGATGGCCAGGCACAGAGAAAAGGCGAACAACGGCCCGAAGGGGAAATAAGGCGAGACATACGGCAAATCCTGCAAGCGGCCACCTTGCGCCACATAGCCGCGCCGAAACCGGTAATGACTGATGGCGATACCCAGCCAGGCGATAAAGCCGGTCATGCCGGAGGTGTTGAGCAGCCAGATATACACCTGATTCGGGCTGAACAGAAAGGACAGAAAACACAGCGCGGCGATCGCCGCGGTTGCCAGCAGCGCCACCAGCGGCACTCCCTGCCGGGATACGCGGCCGAACAGGGCCGGCGCCTTGCCTTCGCGAGCCAGCGCATAAAGCATCCGCGTGGCGGCATACATGCCGGAATTGCCGGCCGAGAGCACCGAGGTCAGCACGACGGCATTCATGATGGAGGCCGCCGCCAGCAGACCGGCCCGCTCGAAAATGAGGGCGAAGGGGCTGACGGCGATGTCGCCGACCTCGTTGCGCAATAACTGCGGATCGGTATAGGGAATGAGCAGGCCGATGATGCCGATGGCCAGCACGTAGAACAGCAGAATGCGCCAGAACACCTGGCGCACCGCACGCGGCAGGTCGCGCGCGGGGTTTCTGGATTCGCCAGCGGCAATACCGATGAGCTCGGTGCCCTGGAACGAAAATCCCACCACCATGGCCACGCCGATCAAGGCGGCGAAGCCCCCGACAAAGGGGGCCTCGCCGACGGTCCAATTATGCAGGCCCGCCCCCTCACCGCCGCGGATGATGCCCAGCAGCATCAACACGCCCATCACGATAAAGGCGAGCACGGCGACCACCTTGATCAACGAGAACCAGAATTCTGCTTCCCCGAATCCGCGTGCCGACAACGCATTCAGGCCAAAGGTGAGCACCAGGAACAGGGCGCTCCAGTAGACCCCGGGCACGTCCGGGAACCAGTACGCCATCACCAGTTGCGCGGCTACGAGATCCACCGCCACGGTGACGGCCCAGTTGTACCAGTAGTTCCAGCCCAGCGCGAACCCGAAGCCGGGCTCGACATAACGCGCGCCATAGGTCGCAAACGAACCGGAAACCGGCATGCTGGCGGCCAGCTCGCCCAGGCTGGTCATGATGAAGTAGACCATCAGGCCGATCAGCCCGTAGGCCAGCAGGGCCCCGCCCGGCCCGGCCTGTGCAATGGTGTTGCCCGAGGCGACGAACAGCCCGGTACCGATGGAGCCGCCCACAGCGATCATGGAAAGGTGGCGCGCCGACAGCGTGCGCCTCAGGCCCGAGGGCGCCGAAACCGACTCGGCTGGCATACCCTGGGCCTGCGAGGAGTGGGGTTGGGTCAAATCATTCTCCAGGAGCGGCTGTCACGAGATCCGCAGCCCTGCCGAGCATAACCCGACCCCACACGCGCCTGCCCGCTCCCTATACGCCCAGGAAGACGAACTGGGATGCGAGCGGCGCGTCGTGTACGACTTCGTCAACGTGATTCAAGGCGAGGCCAGCCTCAAGCAAGCCCTCATCAAAGACAAGCACCTCGAAAACTTATTCGTCCTGCCCGCCTCGCAGACGCGCGACAAAGACGCGCTGACGCAGGAAGGCGTGGGTAAGGTCATCGAAGACCTCAAGGAAATGGGCTTCGACTACATCATCTGCGATTCACCTGCCGGCATCGAAACCGGTGCGCTGCTGGCGGCCTATTACGCCGACGACGCGCTCGCGGTGACCAACCCCGAAGTCTCGTCAGTGCGTGATTCCGACCGCATCCTCGGCATTCTGGCAGCCAAGTCGCGCCGCGCCGTCGAGGGCGACGAGCCAGTCAAGGAATACCTGCTGCTCACGCGCTACAACCCCAAGCGCGTCATCGACGGCGAAATGCTGTCCTTGGGCGATATCGAAGACATTCTGCGCATCAAGATGATCGGGGTGGTACCCGAATCGGAAGCGGTGCTGCAGGCGTCCAACCAGGGTCTGCCCGCCATCCACCTCAAGGACACCGATGTGTCCGAGGCGTACAAAGATGTGGTGGCCCGCTATCTGGGCGAAGAACGCTCGCTGCGCTTTACTGAGTATGAGAAGCCCGGCTTCCTGAAGCGCCTGTTCGGAGGAAAGTAAGCAATGTCCTTCCTGTCGTTTCTGCTCGGCCAGAAGAAAGCTTCGGCCAGCGTCGCCAAAGAACGGCTCCAGATCATCCTGGCGCATGAGCGCTCAGGCCGGGGCGACTCCCCCGACTACCTGCCGCAATTGCAGCAGGAACTGGTGGCCGTGATTTCCAAGTACGTCAAGATCAATCCCGACGATATCAAGGTCAACCTTGAGCGCCAGGACACCCTGGAAGTGCTCGAAGTCAAGATCGAAATGCCGCAGAGCGAAACACAGGCATCCGCCTGATCAAGAAACACCCGGGCTTGACCCGGGTGCACAAAAAAAGGTTCATCGCGGAATAGCGTGGAGCCGTGCTTGATTGCCGTTACGCTTGATCCTTGATTTTTCAAGGATCAAGGCCGGGATCATGCTGGACCGCAAGACGATCGAGAGGTTGGGTGGGTGGGAGGGTTATCGGGTGGAGCGGGTCGTGTGGCCTGAAGGTGAGAGCCGGACGGTCACGATTTACCTGAAGCCTTCAGCGCGAACGATGCACTGCGAGCACTGCGGCAACCGATGTCGGCAGGTGCATGAGACGACCACGCGCCGGGTGCGGGATCTGCCGCTAATGGCGCTGCGAGTGACGCTGGTAGTGCCGCGTCGGCGGGTCTGGTGCGAGCAGTGCGGTGGACCGCATCTGGAGAGGCTGAGCTGGCTGGGCCGTTACCAGCGAGTGACCGACCGGCTGGCCGAGGCGGTCAGCCAGTTGCTTGAGTCCAGCAACATTCTGGCCGTGGCGCGCTTCTTCCAACTGGGTTGGCACACGGTCAAGGCGCTGGACAAGGCCCTGCTGCGACGGGCGATCCAAGAGCCGGACTGGAGCCAGATCCACTACCTAGCGATGGACGAGTTCGCTCTACACAAGGGCCATCGTTATGCCACGGTCGTTGTCGATCCGATCCGCCGTCAGGTGCTATGGATCGGTGATGGCCGCTCGCGCGAGACGGCCAGAGCCTTCTTCGAACAACTGCCAACTGGGGTTGCCCAGCAGATCCGGGCCGTAGCGATCGACATGACGACGGCCTATGAGCTGGAGATCCAGGCCAACTGCCCCAACGCCGAGATCGTCTACGACCTGTTCCACGTCGTGGCCAAGTACGGCCGTGAAGTGATAGACCGGGTGCGTGTAGACCAAGCGAACCAGTTGCGGCACGACAAGCCGGCCCGCCGGGTGATCAAGTCCAGTCGCTGGCTACTGCTGCGCAATCGCAAAAACCTCGATCCGTGCCAATCGGTAAAGTTGGACGAGTTGCTCCAGGCCAACCAGCCCTTGCTCACCGCTTATCTGATGCGCGATGAGCTCAAACAGCTGTGGTTCTACCAACACCCCGGCTACGCCCGCCAGGCATGGGATCACTGGCTGCAACAGGCTCAGGGCAGCGGCATCGCCGCCTTGGCTCACTTCGCGCTCAAGCTAAAAGCCTATCTGCACGGGATTCTGTCTCGCTGTCGCCACCGGCTCAACACCAGCATCGTCGAGGGCATCAACAACACCATCAAAGTCATCAAGCGCCGCGCCTACGGCTACCGCGATCAGGAGTACTTCTTCCTCAAGATCCGGTCTGCATTCCCCGGTATTCCTCGATGAACCGAAAATATTGGGGCTGACCGCCGACTCGAAGAAATACAGCTTGCGCTTGTGATCCCCCACGGTACGCCAGCGGGTCGAGGAAATATTCGGCTGATCCGGCGTGGTGATACCGTAAGGCACCGATGCGTTGCGGATGACGCTAAAGACACTGGCCAGCGCCATGTCCGGGTTTTCGCTCTTCGGGATGGCGTTGATATAGAACATGGCGCGGGCAAAGCGATCGACCGACCGGTTGGTGCCGGGCAGAACCACCGTGCCACCGACTTCGCGCCAATAGGCCTCCTGAGCCAATTGCTTCTCGAAGATAGGCGAATTGGTCATCACCTGGTACTCACGCGAGTGATGGATCACCTGCTTGCCGTCGATGTACTCGACGATGGCGCTGTCACCCGTGCTGTCGGACAGCGACAAATGCAAGGTCGCCAGACGACTCTCGCCAGGCACCTTTTCGGTCACGATGGTGAAAGGTTCTTTCTCCAGCGCAGTCACCGCTTCGGCCACGGTGGCGTAATTGTCCAGCACGTATTGCGCCCAGGCCGACACGGCCAGCGGCGGTTTGTCGCCCGTCGGCTTCGGATAGTTGGACTCCACCAGCCAGAGCACGTTGGCGGACAGACCCGCCTCGTTCACGCCATCCGTGGTCGAGATATCGTACCCGCTGGCGATCACGCTGCCGTACTTGGACGTCCAGCGCAACCCGCCAGGGCCTCCCGCACCGTCGCGCGCCATGCCGCGCGGAAAAATCCATAGATTGGTGCCCACATCGACCTTCCAGTCCATGGAGCGAGCGGTAATGATGTTGCCTTGCGGCCCGAGGTAGACCACGCGCGTGCATGCTTGAGCGACAAGCGGCGCGCATAGCAGCGCGGCCGCAGCCAAGCGGCCGGCCCTGCCCAGGCGTTTACGGAGCGATCGTTGAACTTGCGTTGTCATGCCGGCTTCCTTCCAAAGGGCGACGCCCGCCCCGCCCTGACATTATCCCAACCCGCGAGCGGCGCGTAAAACAAAAATACGGCTGTCACTCCGCCGCCACACCCGCGAGCGCTTCTCTGGCTTGCGCGCCGCGATAGCAGGAGCGTCCCGCCCGCTTGGCCTCGTACAGCGCACGATCGGCCCGGTCGAGCAACACATCCAGCGTCGCACCATCCTGCGGAAAGAGCGCGATGCCGACCGATACGCCAATGGACGCGCTGACACCGGCAAAAGGATATGACAGCACGGCGATCAGCAGACTCGCCACCCGCTCGGCGGCCAGCGCATCCGCGCCCGGCAGCAGCACGACGAACTCGTCGCCACCCAGGCGCGCGACGACATCGCTGCCGCGCACGGTTTCGGTCATGCGCCGGGCCGCCTGCTTGAGCACACTGTCGCCTGCGGCATGGCCATGCTGGTCGTTGACGGCCTTGAAGCCATCCAGATCGAGCATCAACAGGGCCAAGGGGCGCTTCTCGCGTTGCGCGGTACGCATCGTCAACTGCGCCAACTCGCGAAACAGAAGCCGGTTGTTCAACCCGGTGAGCGGGTCGTGATAGGCCTGCTCGCGTGCGCGGGTCAAGGTCCGGGCCGCATGCACCAGCGCGGCTGCCAGCTCCTCGGTCTCGCGAAAGGAAGTCTCGGGCACCCAGACCGGCGCCCCCCCGCCCCAAGGCTTCGGCCGGCGTGATCAGGGCCCTCACCGACCGGGTGATGGAACGGGCCAGCGCATAGGCCACCATCAGGGCCGCGACCAGCACCAGCAAGCCAGAGACCATGGCCAGCGACATGGAGCGGTACAGCCCCGAGCGCAGCGTGGCCGACGGCGCACCCACGGCCACCGATCCACCCGGTATGCGCGTAAAGGCCGTCAATACGTCCACGCCATCGCGCGTCATCGTATGCAGTATGCCTTCGGTTCCTTCGCTGACGGCTTGCATCAGGCTTGGTGTGGACGCACTGCCGACGTGATTGAGTTCATCGCGCGAGCGCGCAACGATATGTCCGCTATCGTCGAGCACGGCAACCACCCAGCCAGAGATCAACGGATAACGCCGCAAGGCCTGGCTCAGGCGGTCCGAGCGTACCTTGGCGTAGAGGGCGTGATCGGCGGATTCGCCCAGACGCACCGGCAGGCCCATGAGCAGACATGCCTGGCCTGCCCGAGCACCGGACTGCACACCGGAGACCGCCACGGCTTCCGGGCGCAAGCGTGCGGCCAGCAAGGTGTCAGGGATGCGCGTGGCGCAGTGAGCATCGCCCACGTTCAGCAGTATCCGCCCCGCCCCATCGGCCAGCACAAAACCATCGACGCCCTGCAGACTCATGATCTGCACCATACGGCCGCTCAGACCGGCAAGGTCGACATGGCGCAACTCCTCGGAGGCGGCCAGCACGCGCAGTCCGCCTTCGACGGTGTTGCGGTCATGCTCTAGCCCCGCGCCGACGGCGCGAGCCGTCTCCACCACGGATTGATACACCCGCTGTTCGCGCAGGGTGTAATCCTCGTAAGCGACGGCAGCCGCAATCAGGCAGGCGGGCAACGCACATACCGCCCCCAGGGCCAGCAAGGCCTGCTTGAGAGTCATGCGCCGCCGCGTCGTCCACAGCGAGAGAGAGCCTTCATCCATGAGCCACGCCTTCCAGGGCAGGTGCCCACGACGGGCACCTGCCCAGTGTAGGCAGCACAACGGGCGAAAGGATGGATGCTTACATTAATTTCGCCGGCAGCCGCTTTCTTGTCCTTGCATGTCGGTTTATTTCTCCTGGCAGGTCACCCTCGGGGCAGCGCCTCGTCAAGCCCCTCGGTCAGCGCCAGCGCCTGCCGCTCGAAAAGACGCCGGTAAATGCCCCCCTCGCGGCGGATGAGTGCCTCGTGGCTGCCCGCTTCGACGACCTTGCCGTGATCCATCACCAGCAACCGGTCCAGGGCGCGCACGGTCGATAACCGATGCGCGACGACCAATGTCGTGCGGCCCTGCATCAGCCGTGTCATGACGGCCTGGATCAGGACCTCGCTTTCGCTGTCCAGACTGGAGGTCGCCTCATCCAGGATGAGGATGGGCGCATCGGCCAGGAAAGCGCGTGCAATCGCCACCCGCTGGCGCTCGCCGCCGGAAAGTTTGACGCCGCGCTCGCCCACCAGCGTCTCATATCCCTTGGGCAAGGCCATGATGAAATCGTGCGCGCTGGCCTGGCGGGCGGCCTCCTCGACCTCCGCCCGCGACGCATCGGGACGGGCATAGGCGATGTTCTCGGCTAGCGTGCGATGAAACAGAATCGGCTCCTGCTGCACGATGGCGATCTGCCGCCTGAGCGAGGCCTGGCGCACCAGAGCAATGTCCTGCCCATCGATGGTGATGCGGCCGCTGTCGAGGTCGTGCAGGCGCTGGATGAGTTTGATGAAGGTCGTCTTGCCCGACCCCGAATGCCCCACCAGGCCGATACGCTCGCCCGGCGCGATGCGAATCGAGAAGTCTTCATACAACGGCTTTTGCTGCGCCCCATAGCGGAAGGTGACGTGTTCAAACCGGATCTCGCCGTCGGCCACCTTGATGGCCCGCGTGCCCTGCCGGTCTTCCACACCCAGCGGCTGCGTATCGAGCATGACCAACTCTTCCATGTCATTGATCGAACGCTGCAGGTTGCGCAGGTTCATGCCGACTTCGCGAAGATAGCCCTTGAGGACGAAGAACATCGTCATCGCAAAGGTGATATCTCCCACGCTGGCTTTCTCGTTGATCCAAAGGTAGAGCGACACCCCGAGCATGGCGGCCTGCATGGCCGTCATCATCACGCCCTGCAGCCCGCCGTTGAGCGTGACTCGCAACCAGGAGCGGCGCGTACGCGCACGCCACTTGGCCAGCACACCTTCGAAGCGGGTTTCTTCACGCGACTCGGCGCCAAAGGCCTTGACCACGGCATTGCAGCTGACCGCATCGGCCAGTGCCCCGCCCATGCGCGTATCCCAGGCGTTGGACAGCCGGGCAGCCGGAGCGACGTAGCGCAGCGCCATGACGACCGCCACCCCGATGTAGAGCAGCGCACCCAGACCCACCACCAACCCCATCAGCGGCCAGCTCACCCCGAGCAGCACGGTCGCCCCCACCAGCATGACCACTGACGGCAGCAGTGCCGTCAGCAGGGTGTCATTGAGCAGGTCGACAGCCCAGATGCCCCGTGTGATCTTGCGTACCGTCGAACCGGCAAAGCTGTTGGCATGCCAGTCCGACGACAGGCGTTGGACTCGGTGAAAGGCGTCGCACGCCATGCCGTGCATCAAGGTCAGCGTAAACGGAATGATGTTGCGAAACGCGATCTGGCGCAGCAAGGTGCCGCCCCCCCCCAGCGCCACCAGCATCCAGAAGGCCGTCAGCGCGGCATGCCAGACCGCTTGCTCACCCGGCGAGCCGGACACCAGCGCATCCACCAGCCGCCCGGCGTACATCGGCGTGAGCACATCGGCCCCCGCCGAGAGCAACGCCATTGCGGCCACCACGCTCAGGCGCCAGGACTGTTTGACCCAGCGGCGCAGCGTGAAAACCAGCACATTGCGGAAAGTCTGCCCGCGGCGTTCTTGGTGGGATCTAGCCATAGTAAATAGGCCGGCACGAGGGCCGGCACGCAAGGAGAGCAACAGCGCCTACCGCAGACGCGGTAAAGGCAGCGTAGGGTCAGGCCGGAGAAGGCGCGGCGACCCGCCAGGTCTCGCCCGGCATTGGTGCCGCACGCGCGACCGCTCAAGTGCGTCGCGCAGGCAGGCGCAGGTGGGCATGCAGAGGCATCGTCGCTCGCCCCCTGCATGTGAAATGGTCAACCGTACCGCCCGGGCACAGAGAAGCGTCAGTTTAGCGCGGGTGCCGGCCGCCCGCGCAGAGCCCCCCGTCGGCCAAGGGGTATGCCTGGCCGATATACATAGAATTATAATATATAGAATACTAAGCAATAAACGGAAGTCATCCATGTCATCTCCTCCCCCCCGCCTCCATCGGCCGGCTGCTCGTCAACAGCGGCCGCCAATGGCGCAAGCGCATCGACCAGGCCCTGGCCTGCGAGGGCCTGTCGCAGGCCACCGCCTGGCCCCTGCTGGTGCTGCGCGTGCACGGCGTGCCGCTGCGCCAGGGTGTTCTGGCCGACGAGATAGGCGTCGAGGGCGCGTCATTGGTCCGGGTGATCGACGCGCTGGAGACGGCCGGCCTGATCGAGCGGTTGGCCGATCCCGAAGACCGGCGCGCCCGCTGCGTCACCTTGTCGGCTGCCGGCCAGGCCAAGGCGGCGGACATCGCCCACATCGTCGACCGGGTGCGCGCCGACGTCGTCAACGGGATCGATCCGGCCGAACTGCGCATCGCCGAACGCGTGTTGCGGGCCATACAGCAGCGGCTCGAAACCCTCAACACCTCAGACTCCCAGGCATGATCGCGAAGATCTTCACCTACCGCCCCACCCTGAGCGATGCCATCTTCTCGAGCAAGAATTTCATTGCGTCCATGCTGGCGCTCTACCTGTCGCTGTGCCTGGACTTTCAGCGTCCCGGCTGGGCCATGGCCACGGCCTACATCATTGCTCATCCGTTGTCCGGCGCGCTGACGTCCAAGGCCATCTACCGTGTCATCGGCACATGGTTGGGCGCAGCCGTTGCGGTACTGCTCGTGCCGAGGCTGGTCAATGCGCCGGCGCTCATGTCCGGCACCCTGGCGTTGTGGGTGGGTCTGTGCCTGTATGTCTCCATGCTGGACAGGCGCCCGCGCAGCTACATCTTCATGCTGGCCGGCTACACGGCAGCCATTGTCGGTTTTTCGAGCGCGACCGAACCCCTCGCGGTCTTTGATACGGCACTGGCGCGCTGCGAAGAAATCACCCTGGGGATTCTGTGCGCGACGCTGGTCAGCCATCTGATTCTGCCGCGCCATGTCGGCGGGCTGATCGCAGCGCGCATCGAAGGCTGGTTGCGTGACTCGGCCACCTTGCTGATCGACAGCCTGCATGGCCCTCAAGGCCACAAGCGCATGCCGCACGACATGCAGAACCTGGCCGCCGGGGTGGCGGAGCTGCGTACCTTCTTCGTTCACCTGGCCTATGAGAAACCTCAGTTGCGCGGGGGCGAAGGCGCGTTGCGCATCCTGCATGACCGCATGTCATTGATGCTGCCGGTCATCGGCGCCATCTCCGACCGCGTCACCGCGCTCACCACGCTAGCCGCAGGGACCTGCCCCGATGACATTGCCCGCCTGACCGGCCTACTGCAGCGGTGGCTGCGTCCGCCGACGCACGACGATGATGCGGCCAATCTGCACCGCTTGCGCGTGGCCATCGGCCAACTGCGCAGCAGTGCACAGATGACCCGCTCGCCGCCCGGCACGCAGGCCTGGGAGGCCATTCTTCGTACCAGCCTGGCCATGCGCCTGGACCGGCTCATCGAACTGCGCCAGGACGCGCATGATCTCTGGCGTCATATCGAGCGCGGCGACGTGCCGCGGCGCCGCGTCGCTCGCCGCCTGCCAACCGCGGAACTGCGCGACCATGGCGTGGCCTTGCGCTGCGGCGTGGCGAAGGCGCGGCTGCGAAAGGCCGAGCCATTGTCGGTGAGCAAGCGCTGGATGGTCACGCCCAGGCGCTGGTAGTAGGCCACTGCGTCCTTGAGGAACTGGACGGCGCTGGGGAAGCGCTCGTCGGGGTGGATGTCGGTGAAGGCCACGCGGGCGTGGTCATCGATGGCCACGAAGACGAAGTCCCAGCCGGCCCCCTCAACGGTATCGCGTCGGTTGCCCGTGACCCGGTGGCCAGGGCGCTGGATACGTCCCAGCTTCTTGATGTCGATGTGCAGCAGATCGCCGGGGGCCTGATGCTCGTAGCGCACCACCGGCTCGGCCGGCTCCAGGTCGGCCAGGTGCGACAGACCGGCGCGGGCCAGGACGCGGCTGACGGTGCTGGCTGACACGCCCAGCGCCTGGGCGATGCGCACTTGGGTCAGCCGCTTGCGGCGCAGCTCCACGATAGCCAGCGCCTTGGCCGGCGCAATCGCTCGGGGCGAGACCGTCGGGCGCGAGGACGCATCGGCCAAGCCCGCCTGGCCCTGAGCCAGGAAGCGGCCCAGCCATTTGCGCACAGTCGGCGCGGTGACCCCATAGGCGCGGGCCGCTTCAGGCACACAAACTTGATGGGCGATCAATTGCTGGACCATTTCGAGGCGACGTAGGAAGGTCAATCGGGCATGCTTATGGGTGTTCATCCGGCCGGGCTCCTTGAGTGAACTGGGGGGTTGGCGATTTCCAGTTTCTCAAATCCGGTTCGGATGAACCATGCATACAACCTATTGAATCTTCACAGCTAGCCGCCCTTCGCGCCCGCTAATCAGGCCCTCATGACTCGCATCCTCCATCTCATCGTCTTTCTCGTCGGCCTGGCCGCCATCGGCTGGATCGGCGTCGGCTATCTCGGCAGCAATCCGTTGGCGCTGTCCGTCACCGCCCTGATCGGTGTTTGCTACCTGGCCGGCGCGCTGGAGCTGCTGCGCTATCAGCAAGCCACGCGCAGCCTCACGCATGCCCTGGAGCGTTTGTCCGAAGCCCCCGCGCAACTTGGCCCCTGGCTCGACGTGCTGCCCCAGGGGTTGCGCAATACGGTCAGATTGCGCATCGAAGGCGAACGTGCCGGCTTGCCGGGTCCGGCCCTGACGCCCTACCTGGTTGGGCTGCTGGTCCTGCTGGGCATGCTGGGGACCTTTCTCGGTATGGTCGCCACGTTGCGCGGGACCGGACTGGCCCTGGAAAGCGCCACCGACCTGGCCGCCATGCGGGCGTCGCTGGCCGCGCCGGTCAAAGGCCTGGGGTTTGCCTTTGGCACCTCGGTCGCGGGCGTGGCTGCCTCGGCCATGCTGGGACTGCTTTCGGCCCTGTGCCGGCGCGCGCGCCTGCAGGCCGGCGAATTGCTCGACACCAAGGCCGCCACGACGCTGCGCGGCTATTCACTGGCCCATCAGCGGGGAGAGAGTTTCCGGTTGCTGCGCAGCCAGGCAGACACCCTGCCGCTGCTGGCAGACCGCCTGGCGGCCATGATGGCCTCGATGGAAAACCAGAGCCAGGCGCTGAACCAGCGGCTGCTCGACGGACAGCAGGCCTTCTACGGCAACACCGAGGCGGTCTACGGCCGTCTGGCCAGCTCGGTGCAAACCGCGCTCACGCACAGCGTGGCCGAAAGCGCCCAGGCCGCCGGGGCTGCCATCCAGCCAGCGGTGCAGACCACCATGCAGACCCTGGCGCGTGAGACCAGCGCCTGGCGCGACACCGTCACCCAGGCGCTGCAGCAGCAGATGGACGAGCTGTCCCGGCGGCTGGAGCAGACCAGTTCGACGTTGGCCGACCATTGGAGCCAGGCCTTGGCCGAACAGCAGCAGGCCAATCTGGCGCTGAACCAGGATCTGCGCGCCACGCTGGAGCAGTTCGGCGCCAGTTTCGACGGCCGCGCATCGGCGTTGCTGACCGATGTCTCGGCCCGGCTGGACACGACCGCCGCCACCTTGGCCGTCAGCACCGAACAGACCGCCAGCGGCTGGTCCGCCGCGCTGGCCGACCAACTCGACACGGCGCTGAACCGGTTCGCGGCGACTTTCGAAAGCCGCTCCAGCCGCCTGCTCGACGACGTCGCCGCCCGCTTGTCCAGCACCACGGACAGCGTCGCGCAGACCACGGCGGGCGTGGCCGCTATCTGGAAAGCGGCGCTGGCCGAACAGCACGCCGCGCAGGCCACGCTGGCGCAGGATCTGCGCGTGGCGCTGGAGCAATTCAGCACGGGCTTTGACGGCCGCGCCACCGATCTGGTTGCGCGCATGGATGCGCGCCTGGACGGCGCGGCCAGCGGCATCGCGGCCCATGTGCAGGCTGCGCTGGGCGCCTGGCAGGCCGCGCTGGGCGAGCAACGCCGCGGCCAGCAGGACGCCGCCCAGGGCTTGCACGACGCCCTGCAGCAGTTCTCCGCCTCCTTCGAGACGCGTTCGGCCGCCCTCATCGACGGCATCGCTACGCGACTGGAAGGCACGGCCCGGACCGTCACCCAGGGTACGTCCGACACGTTGCAACACTGGCAGGCCGCACTGGCCGAACAGGCGCAAGACCAGGCCCGCCTGTCCGACGCGTTGCGCGCCACGCTGCAGGATTTTTGCTCGGCGTTTGACCAGCGTTCCATCGGCCTGGTCGACAACGTCGCCAGCCGCATGGACCTCACCACCGAGCAATTGGCTCAGGCCTGGCGCGAGGCGCTGGGGCGCCACGAGGCAGCCAGCGCCTCGCTGGCCGATGCGCACCACGTCGCCCTGGACGCAGCGGCCGAACGATTCGAGGCCCATTCCGCCGCGCTGCTGGCAACGGTCGACCAGGCCCATGGCCGCCTGCATGGCGAACTGGCCACCCGCGACGAAGCGCGCCTGGCCACCTGGACCGAATCCCTGGCCGATGTCGCCGCCGCGTTGCGCGCGGAATGGGAGACCACCGGCAACCGCACCCTGGCGCGCCAACAAGAGATCTGCGATAGCTTTTCGGCTGCGGTCGGCGCCATCACCGCCCTGGCCGATGCGCAGTCGCAGCGCATGATCGGCGAGATCGAGCACTTGCTCGAAGCCGCCTCGCAAGCCCCCAAGGCCGCCGCGGCCATGGTGAGCGAGCTGCGCGAAAAACTCTCCGACAGCATGGCGCGCGACAACGCCATGCTGCAAGAGCGCGGCCATCTCCTCGAAACCGTGGACACCCTGCTGCAGGCCATCAACCACGCCAGTCATGAACAGCGCGGGGCGGTCGACGCCCTGGTGGCGTCTTCGGCCGAACTGCTCGAGCGTGTGGGACAGCGCTTTACCGACCACCTCGAAGGGGAGACAGGCAAGCTGGGCGCAGTCGCAGAACAGGTCACGGGCAGCGCCGTCGAAGTCGCCAGCCTGGGCGAGGCGCTCGGCGCGGCGGTGCAGACATTCGACCAGGCCAACGCCAGGCTCATCGGCCAGCTCGAGCGCATCGAGGCGGCGCTGGCCAAATCGCTCACGCGCAGCGACGAACAACTGGCCTACTACGTGGCACAGGCCCGGGAGGTCGTCGACCTGTCGCTGCTGTCGCAGAAGCAAATCATGCAGCAGTTGCAGCAACGCGACCGTGACGGGGCTCAGGCCACATGAACGACGAGCTCGATGCCGGCCTGGACGCCCCGGCGCCTGCCTGGGCGGTCTTCGGCGACCTGATGTCGGTGCTGCTGGGCGCCTTCGTACTCATTCTGGTGGGGATCATCGGGTTCCAGTTGCAGTTGACAACCAAACTCGATGAAGAGGTTAAAGAAAGGCAGGCTGAAACCCAGCGCCGCGAGACCCTCGAGCAGGCCTTGGCCGGCCCTCTGGCCGCCGGACGCGTCACGCTGGTCGACGGCCGCATCGGCATCAGTGGCAGCGTGCTGTTCGCGCTGAACTCCGACCATCTGGTACACCGGGCCCTGTCGCACTTGCGCTCGCTCTCGCCCGACTACCTGCATCAGTTCATGGCCTATGTGGACACGCTCTGCGGCCTGGAGCGCTTGAATACGGCACTGCCCTCACCCGCCAAGACTAGTCCGGGCAAGCCGGCAAAGCGGCGTGCGGGCCGAGCTTCATCCAATCCCTGACGCCTAATTCGCGGCTGGGAGCCACGCTGAGCACCTCGCCGTCCTGCGACTGCACCACCGATGAGGAGGCCTCGACGTCTGCGTGACCGGCATAGCTGGCATGCGTGTGCGCCGCAGGTGTGAACAGCCAGGGCCGGCGGCCTTGCCACCCGCGCGCGATGGTCTGGACCTGCGTGCCGGGCGGATAACGCATCGGGCCCATGACATGAGGGCAGATAAGCGTCCCTGCGCTCAATGCAAAAAAAGTGCCATCGTCGTGCAGACGCAGACTCGCTTCGGCCAACCACATCCCCGCCAGACGCAGGCTCTGGCCTTCTTTCAGGCTGATGATCCAGCGATCCGGATCGATATGACCGTCGGTGTAGGCCGTACCCGCGCTGGCGCGCAGGCGCGCGCCAGCGATGGCCAGGGGGTGGGCGGCGCCGGCAGCCAACGTGCATTGCTCGAATACCGCACGGCCACCTTTGAACTCGAACTCGATCGGCAGCGCGGCGTCACACGACCAGCCATGCACACGTTGGGGGCCGTCGCCAAACACCGACATCGACAGCACGTCGCTACCGATCTCGGCATGACTCTGGGCGTCGTATCGGGTGGAGACGCGGCGTGCCAGACGACGCGCGGCGATCCCCTGCACCATGACGGGCTGGGCGAACTCCGCCTCGACGAAGCTCTCGGGGTGTCCGGCGCGCTGCAATTGCAGACGGCTGCCGGCGGGCATGGCGATCCCGTCGATCGTCTGCGCGTGCTCCAGCACCAGCGCACGCGCGGCCTCCTGCCGCGCCACGACTTGCTGGTAACGCCAGACCGAATGCGCAAATGCCACGCCATACGCCAGCAACGACGCCAGGGGCAGCAGCAGAACCAGGGCACGCCAGGGGTGCCGGCGTATCGCCGCGCGCCAACCCCGGCTCACCGCC
Organism: Bordetella holmesii; assembly: GCF_020735985.1. NCBI lineage: Bacteria > Pseudomonadati > Pseudomonadota > Betaproteobacteria > Burkholderiales > Alcaligenaceae > Bordetella > Bordetella holmesii. The sequence continues at coordinate 242,393 of NZ_CP085973.1, read as the reverse complement.
AGCCCCAGCCCCCACACCACCAGACACACCAGGGCCAGCAGGGACAACAAAGGCAGAAGATAGGACCAGATAGAGGGAATAGCGGCGGCAATCATGGCTCAATCATACCCAGACCAGGGATTGCCGCCCGCAGCCATGCGGCTTGGAGGGCTGTCACGAAATACCCTGCTACACTCGGCCCATCCTTTTGGGGAGTAGCCTCCTTTCCGTTGCGGAAAGGGCACGCGTCAACACTCTTGGCCCGACACGGCCATGGCGCGCGCAGCCTGCCGGCCTGGCGAGACCATGGACCTTTCCTGCTGCGCCGGGCGGCAGGCAGAGGTCTATGCGTACGTTGCCCGGCTGGAGCTGTTAATGAATCTGTTGTCCATTCTGGTGCTGGCCTTTGCCATGTCGACCGACGCTTTCGCGGCCGCCGTCAGCAAAGGCGCCGCCTTGCACAAACCCCGTTTCTCCGAAGCCTTGCGCACCGGCCTGATCTTCGGGGTGATCGACGCGATCACCCCCGTCATCGGGTGGGCGTTGGGCTCCATCGCCGCCACATTCATCGCCGACTGGGACCACTGGATTGCCTTCGGCATGCTCTGTGTGCTGGGGGTCATGATGATACGCAATGGGCTGTCAGGGCCGCAGGAAGAGGCCGCTCCCCCTTCCCGACACGGTTTCTGGCTTCTGGCGGCCACGGGCTTTGCCACGAGTATCGATGCCATGGCCGTGGGAGTGAGCCTGGCCTTCATCGACACCAATATCGTACTCACCGCCATCGCCATCGGCCTGGCCACGCGGACCATGGTGACCCTGGACGTCATGCTTGGCCGCGTCCTGGGCGCCATGGCGGGCAAGCGCGCCGAGATCCTGGGCGGTGTGGCTCTGATCGGTATCGGATCGACCATTCTCTACGAGCACCTGAGCGCCACGGCCGGCTGACGTCAGCGCGCCTGCGCCTGGATGGGGGTGCCGGCTATGGCGAAGGCGCCCCCACCGAGATGATGCAGCGTATGCAGATCGCGGTTGTCCTGACTGAAATTCCAATGCCCGCCGGCAAAAATGCGGCTGTCTGCCGCCGCGCTCACGACCTCGGCAAAGCAGGTGTCGTAAGCGTCTTCGGTATGCGTCTCGGGGATCCAGCGGCACTCCATCCAGGCGGCCATGCCGTCTTCCAGCAAGGGCAGGCCCAGCGCCGGACCGCTCAGGGGTTCGACACCGCAGCGCACGAATTTGTCACCGTCGCGGCCAGACACGCTCCCCACGGCATAGGTCAGATCGGCCGCCTTGGCGCCCGGGATCAGCAGTCCGAAATGGCCGCTGGCCTGCATCAGCTCACGCGTATAGGTGTGCTTGTCTATCACCACCGAAATGCGCGGCGGCGTGAATTCCACCGGCATGGACCAGGCCGCGGCCATGATATTGCGCACGGCGCCATGACGCGTGGTGATCAGCACCGTCGGACCATGATTGATGAGGCGGCTGGCATGCTCGAGCGCCACCACTTGAAAATGAGAGGGCATTCTGTGCTCCTGGCTGCGGCGCGCCGCAAGACCCGCCAACGGGGTCACACCTGCGGGCTGCGCCGCCCCAAGCTTAGCGCGGCAGCACCCTCGGCACGCGTGCTACAGTCTTTTCCCGCGTGATTGCTCGGTCACGAGGAGAACACATTGCCCGTCCGCTTTGCCCATTGGTTACGCGCCTTTGCCCCGGCTCCCGTCGGAGCCAGCCTGCGAGAAAAATGCTATGGCGCCCTGGGTGCGCTGCTTGGACTGTTATGCACCGCATGGATAGCCCGCCTGGCGCTGGGCCAGGCCAGCCCCTGGTTCATCCCGCCCATGGGCGCCTCGGCCGTATTGCTCTTTGCCGTGCCGGCCAGCCCGCTGGCGCAACCCTGGTCGATCCTGGGCGGCAACGTTGTCTCGGCCCTGATAGGCGTGGTCTGCGCCCGCTATATCCCTGATGTCGCGCTGGCCGCGGCCGCCGCGGGAGGGCTGGCCATTGCCGCCATGTTTGCCTTGCGTTGCCTGCACCCGCCCGGCGGCGCCGTGGCCCTGACAGCCGTGCTCGGCGGCCCTGCCGTGAGCCAACTGGGGTTTGGCTTTGCGATCTGGCCAGTCGGCATCAATTCGCTGGCGCTGCTGTGCGTGGCCGTGATGTTCAATGGCCTGCTCAAACGCCCTTACCCCAAACGAACGCACGATACCCCCTCGCCGCATGCGACCCGCAACCCACTGCCCAGTGAACGCCTGGGATTTTCGGCCGACGACCTGCGGCAGACGCTGGATTCGCACGAAGGCCTGCTGGATATCAGCCCCGACGATATCCAGGACATCATCCTGGCCGCCGAGGCCCGCGCCGCCGCACGCCGGCATGCCACGGTGCAATGCGCCGATATCATGTCGCGCGACATCGTGCGCCTGTCGCCGCAGGACACGCTGGACCATGCCCAGGCGTTGATGCGCCACCACCGCCTGCACACCCTGCCGGTGGTCGACCCCGCCACCGGTGCCTACCTGGGCATGTTGCATGAGCATGCCGCCCAGGCGGGCCAGGCGGCAGGCCGCGCGCTGGTCGATTGCCTCAGTCGCGATGGCGCCTTCGCCACCGAAGACCTGCCGGCGGTCACCCTGGCGCGCCCCATGGCCGACGGGTTGCATGGCGTGCCGGTGCTGGACCACGATGGGCAGCTAAAGGGGGTGGTCACGCAATCCGACCTCATTGCCGCCTTGTATCAGATCACCCTGAACCAGGAAGAAATACGGCCGTCCGCAACCTAAATGCCACGGACGGCCGTCAGGTGCATGCCGGACGGTCAGGCGACTTTATGCAGCCAGCCGTGCTTGTCCTCGCTGCGGCCGCGCTGGATATCCTCGAGCGCGGCTTTTAGACGCACCGTGATCTCGCCCACCGCCCCGGAACCGATGGTAAAGCCGTGCTGGCGGCCCTTGACCTGGCCGATCGGGGTGACCACCGCCGCGGTCCCGCAGGCAAACGACTCGACCAGCTTGCCGCTCTTGGCATCGGCCTCCCACTGGTCGATGGCATACGGCTCTTCGCGCACTGTCATGCCCAGATCGCGCGCCAGGGTGATCAGCGAGTCACGGGTTATGCCGGGCAAGATGGTGCCGGTCAGCGGCGGGGTCTGCAGCGAACCGTCGGCAAAGACGAAAAAGACATTCATGCCACCCAGCTCCTCGACCCAGCGGCGCTCGACCGCATCGAGGAACACCACCTGGTCGCATCCTTGGCGCGCGCCTTCGGCCTGGGCCTGCAGGCTGGCGGCGTAATTGCCGCCGCACTTGGCCGCACCGGTGCCGCCGGGCGCGGCGCGCGTGTAGTTATCCGACACCCAGATCGTGACGGCCGAACCGCCCCCCTTGAAATAGGCGCCCACCGGTGAGGCGATGACGGCGTACAGATAATCGGCGGACGGCTTGGTGCCCAGCGCGACTTCGGTGGCGATCATGAAAGGGCGCAGATAGAGCGAAGCCCCATCGGCCGACGGAATCCAGTCGCGCTCTAAGCGCACCAACTGTTCGACCGACTCGACGAAGACGGCTTCGGGCAGCTCGGCCATCGCCAGACGGGCCGCCGAGTTGCGGAAGCGCCGTGCATTGGCTTGGGGGCGAAACAGCGTGGCGCTGCCATCGGGCAGGCGATAGGCCTTGAGGCCTTCGAAAATCTCCTGCGCGTAGTGCAGCACCAGCGTCGACGGATTCAGGCGCAGATCGGCGCGCGCCTCGATCTTGGCATCATGCCAGCCGCGGTCCGCGTTATAGCGCACGGTGGCCATATGATCGGTGAAGATCCGGCCAAATCCCGGATCCTGGAGCAGGCGCTCACGTTCGGCGGGCGCCACCGGACTCGGGTGGCGCTCAAGCAGGAACTCGGGTTTGTCTTGACTCATGTGTGTCTCCAGCTAAACAGGAATAAGCGGCTCGCAAAAGCATACCGCCAATGCGTGCGCCATTGAAATCACTATCGCTCAGGACGCGGCGGGCGCGGGATCGCGAGACGACTGCGCCATACGCAACGCAAACTGCGACAGCACGCAGGCGACGGCGATCACCAGCACGGCCGCGCGCAACGGCGACGAACCCAGGCCAGCCAGGCTAGTGCAGATTGCCCCGATGGCCATCTGAGTGCAGCCGTAGAGCCCCGACGCCGAACCGATGACCTGCGGGTTGACGCTCATGGCAAGCGTCAGCGCTGCCGGCGAACAGGCTCCTGCGCCGACGCAAAACACAAACATCAGCCCCATGGTCAATGTGGTGTTCATCACGCCGCCCAGCACGCAGACCAGCAGGGGGAGCACACTGATGGCGCTCAGCAGATTGCCGCCCATCAGCAGGCGGTCGATCGGAACGGTGTTCAGCAAGCGCCCGCAGATCGCATTGCCCAGCCATACCCCGGAGACCAGAATCGCCAGGTAGACCCCGACCTCATGCTCGGGGCGATGCAACTGATCGATGAAGATGAACGGCGCGCTCGCCACGAAGGCGTACATGGAGGTCGTCGCGCAACCGCCGCCCAGGGTATAGCCCACGAAACGCGGTGAACGAAACAGCGCGCGGTAGTCACGCAGCAATCGGGATGGCGTCAGGGCCGCGGTCTGCGGCAGCGTCTCGGGCAATTTGCGCCAGGCCAGCAACAGATTGGCCACGCCCAGCAGGCACAGCACCACCAGAATGGAACGCCAACCCAGCGTGGCGGCCAGAAAGCTGCCCAGCAAGGGCGCCAGGGCGGGCGAGATCATGACCATCATGTTCATGAGCGCAAGCCGCTTGGCAGCCGAACTGTCGGCGGCCGTGTCGCGCACGATGGCGCGCGCCAGCACTAGGCCGGCGCAGCCTCCCAAGGCCTGGAACAGCCGCGCGGCGATCAGCGCATGGGCGTCCGGGGCCAGCGCCGCCGCCAGGCCCGCCAGCGTATAGATGAACAAGCCGCCCATCAGGACAGGGCGGCACCCAAACCGATCCGACAGCGGGCCGTAGACCAACTGCCCGCCGGCCAGGCCCAGGATGTAAAGACTGACCGTCATCTGCATGGACGCATTGCTCGCGCCCAGATCCTTACCCGCCATCGCCAACGCGGGCACGAAGATATGCATGGCCAGCGTGCCGCTGAACGTAAACACCGCCAGCATCCACAACTGCACCCGGGGGATGGCCTTGCTCACGCGCTTTCTCCCTCGCCATCGAGCCGCTGGCAGATGAGATCGAGCAGCGCGCAGGCGCGCAGCACCTCCTCATCGGGCAGGTCGGCCAGCGCGGCCTCGCGCACCTGCCGGGCGACGGCCTCCACCTGCTCGACCACCGCCTGCCCAGCGGGCGTGAGCACCAGCGCCTTGGCGCGCCGATCCTCGGGATCCGGCTGCCGCGCCAGCAGACCGCTGGCTTCGAGCGCATCCAGCACCCTGACGATGGAAGAGCCATCCAGCCCCAACGAGGCGGCCAAGTCTTTCTGGCGCATGGGATGGCCGGCGCGCGAGACGCGCAACAAGGGCAGCCAGGTGGCTTCGGTCAATCCGAACGGGACGAGACGGCGATCGGCGGCACGGCGCCAGCTGCGCGCGGCCTGGGCAAGCAGCGGCCCGAAACGGACGGCTGCCGAGGTGGAATCCGGCATGGACAATACAATTAGATGATATGCAAACTAATTGTATGCCATTAATTGAAGCCTATGCTTGCATGATCCACTCACCGATACGCTGGGCCAGCGCGTCGCTGTTGTCATCCATCATGAGCATGTGCGAGTTGCCGGCGATGCCCATATCGGCCAGCTTCCAGGTCTGAACCCGTGCGCCCTGCCCGCTCAGGCGGGCGGCATACGCCAGACCGCTGGCACTCAATTGCGCCCACAACGGCGTGGCGTCGAGGTAATCGCCATAGACGAACAGAAAGCGTTTGTCCGCCACGCAGTCGGCACGCACGTCGGCGGAAAACCCCGAGGGTTCGATGCCAATGAGCCCTCGCACCAGGTCGGCACGCTCGTGCAAGGCCCGATAGGCGACCTCACCGCCGTGGCTGTGGGCCAGGACCAGGCAGGGCCCCACCCGATCCAGTACGGCGCAAAAAGCCGCCAGCGCGGCGTCGTTATTGCCGAGCCAGCGCGGCACGGCGTGCCGGATGAAGGCGTCGAACGCCTGCACCGGAAACCGTTGGCCCGGGAACGGCCGCCGCTGGGCGTAATCGTCGGCGCGGCCGAAACGAAACAACGACCAGCTTTCTTCGGCCGTGCGCATGATGGGCGCGTCGGGCCAGACGTCCGTAAACGGTGCCCACCCGGCGCGGCCGCGTTCGACGTTGTCCACCACATAGACCGCGTGGCCTTGCTGCAGGAAGTGCCGCAGCCATCCGGGCCGGCCGTCCGGCGTCTGCTCCCACATGCTGCCGGTCATGCCGCCACCATGCAACAGCACCAGCGGCAAGGGCTGCACCCGCCGCTGGGGGATGAAATACTGCACATAGGCCTGGCCGAAGTGATACAGGCCGTTGGGGTCGTAGGAGTACGCCGCCGTGCGCGTGAACTGAATGTCGCGCACGGGCTGGCCCTGCAGCCGGACCTGCTCACCGCCGGCATAGAAACTGCCGACATCGGCCAGATGCAGACTCACGGTTTTTTCACCAGCGGGCATTGGCTTTCGGACAGCGGCCAAACCAGGGTGTCGCCGGGGATGGTGCGCACGATGTTGTAATAGTCCCAGGCGCCCTTGGACTGCTCGGGGGTTTTGACCTGCGCCAGCATCATGTCGCGCACCACCAGGCCATCCTCGCGGATGCGGGCGTTCTGGCTGAACGCGTCGTCGATGGGCAGCGCCTTCATCTTGGCCATTACGGCATCGCTGTCCGTGGTGCCGGCCGCCTGCACTGCGCGCAGATAATGGCGCACCGAACCATAGACACCGGCCTGCAGGAAGGTTGGCGGATGGCCCACGCGGGCCTGGAAGTCCTTGGAAAACTTGCGGGTGCCCTCATTCATGTCCCAATACGACGGCACGGTCAGATAGGTTTTCTGCGCGGCCTGCAGGCCCAGGCTGTGCACGTCGGTGAGCAGCAGCAGCATGGCTGCCAATTGCTGCCCGCCACCGGAGACGCCGAACTCGGCGGCCTGCTTGATCGTCGAGATGGTGTCTCCGCCCGCGTTCGCGATACCGATGATCTGCGCCTTGGACGCTTGCGCCTGCAGCAGGAAGGACGCGAAATCGGACGCGTTAAGCGGATGGTAGACCGTGCCCAGCACCTGGCCTCCATCGGCCTTGACCACGGCTTCGGTATCGGCGGCAAGCTGTTTGCCGAACGCATAATCGGAGGCCAGGATGAACCAGCGCTTATTGCCTTCCTTGACCACGGCGTTGGCCGTACCGCGCGACAGCGCGTAGGTGGTGTAGGTCCACTGCACGCCATATGGCGAGCATTGCGCCTGGCTCAACGCCGTCGTGCCGGCGCTGGAGACCAGAACGAGTTTTTTCTTTTCGCGGGCGATGCCTTGCACCGCCAACGCCACCGACGAATTCGGGACGTCGACCACCACATCCACGCCGTCGGCGTCGTACCACTTGCGCACCAGGCTGCTGCCGATGTCCGGCTTATGCTGATGATCGCCCACCACCAGGCTCACAGGCTTGTCCAGCACCCGGCCGCCCACTTCCTCGATCGCCATGCGCGCGGCCTCGACCGACCCCTTGCCGGTGGCATCGGCCGTGACGCCAGCCATGTCGGTCAGTACCCCAATCTTGACCCCGTTGGCATCATTGGCCTGCGCGCTACTGAACGCCAGGCCCAACGCCAGTGCAGCAATACTGCGATAGTGCATCATGGTCTCCCCCATTGTCTGCCACCTGGATGGTGGCTGAATTTATTGTGCGGCAGTGTATTCCTGCCGGCGCCGGCTGTCAGACAATCTTTGCCGCTTCTCGCCCGGCCCCGGCGGCTCCCACCGGGCGGCTACTCCGGAAACAGCAGACGCGTGAACACCGGTTCGACCGCCGCGCTGCGTTTGCCGTCACTGCCGAAATACCGATTCTCGCGGCACAGACGTTCGCGGGTGTCGCAAAACACCCCGTTTTCGTAGGTAAATGCCTGGTGATCGAACGCGCCCTGCTCGCGCAAGGCGCCAGCGGCCTGCGCGCCGAGATACTTCTGGGTGAGCGCGGTCGAGAGGCCGCGCGCATCGGCGCAGAAATGGCTGTCACACAGCACGCCGGCCTGAGGCGTGCGCAATGGTTTGGCAGGCGCGGCCTGCACCGCCGCAGCGGCCAGAGCCAACGCCATGATCGAAAGCCGCTTCTTCATCCGTGTCCCCTCGATGACGTGTGAATGACGGCGATCTTAGCCTGACCCGCCTCATCGGGCCGATCCCGATCAAACCAGTGGATGGAAACAGGCGGCCAGGCGCCGATCGCCCTGGCCGGCCAACGGCGGCACCGCACTCTTGCAGTCGGCCTGGGCACGGGCGCAGCGCGGATGAAAGGCACAACCGGGCGGCAGATGAGTGGGCGATGGGATCTCGCCCTCGATCTTCATGAGACGAATACGCGCCTGGGGATCGGGCACGGGGGACGAGTCACGCAGCACCCGGCTGTACGGATGACGCGGCGTATCCAGTACCTGCGCGGTAGGCCCCTGCTCGATGATGCGCCCCAGGTACATCACACACACCGAGTCGCAGAAGTGGCGCACCACCCCGAGATCATGCGAGACGAACACGAAAGACAGCCCCCGATCGCGCTTCAGCCGGTCCAGCAGTTGCAGGATCTGTGCCTGCACCGACACGTCCAGCGCCGACACGGGCTCATCGGCCACGATAAGCTCGGGATCCAGCACGAGCGCGCGCGCAATGCCGATGCGCTGCCGCTGCCCGCCCGAGAACTCATGCGGATAGCGGTCCAGCGTCGAAGCAGGCAGCCCCACCTCGTCGATGGCTTGCTCGACCTTGCGCGCGATCTCGTCTGGCGTGCCCATGCGATGCACATGCAGCGGTTCGGTCAGCGCCTGGCGCACGGTGCGCCGCGGGTTCAGTGACGCGTAGGGATCTTGAAACACGATCTGCACGCGCCGGCGCAAGGCCCGCATGGCCTGTCCGCCAGCACGCCGTATATCCTGCCCGTCGAACACGATGCTGCCCTCGTCCGGCTCGATCAGGCGCAACAGCGTGCGCGCCACCGTGGATTTCCCACAGCCGGACTCGCCCACCAATCCCAGCGACTGGCCTCGGTGCACGCTGAAGGAAACATCGTTGACCGCCCGCACGACCTGCTTCTGGCCTCCCAGCCAACCGCCGCCGCTCTCGAAGCGCTTGACCAGGTTCCTGACCTGAAGAATGTCGTCCATTTGATCTTCCTTGCCGCTGTTTTTCATGCTGCTTGCCCCTGCGCCGCCTCGGCCCTGACCAGACACCGCACCTCGTGTCCGGGCGCCACACCTGTCAGTGCCGGCGGCTGCGCGTCGCACCGTTGCTGGCGCAAGGGGCAACGCGGCGCGAAAGCGCACCCGGGCGGCATGGCCGTGATGGCCGGCACCCCGCCGGGGATGGACGCCAACGATTCGGCATCGGAATCGACGCGCGGCATGGCTTTGAGCAGTGCCTCGGTGTACGGATGCAAGGGGCGGGCGAACAGCGTCTGCACGTCGGCCGTTTCGACGACTTCGCCGGCATACATGACGGCAACGCGGTCGGCAATCTGCGCCACCACACCGAGGTTGTGCGTGATGAAAACGACGGCCATGCCGTGCGCCGACTTCAGCTCGGACAGCAAGGTCAGAATCTGCGCCTGGATGGTGACGTCCAAGGCCGTGGTCGGCTCGTCGGCCAGCAGCACGCGCGGCTTACAGGCCAGCGCCATGGCGATCATGACACGCTGGCGCATCCCCCCCGAGAACTGATGCGGGTAAGCATCAAAGCGCTTCTCGGCGGCAGGAATCTTGACTTCCTGCAAGGCTTCCAGGGCCAGCTTGCGTGCCTCGGCCCAGGACAGCTTGCGATGCTGACGGATGGCCTCGGCGATCTGGCCCCCCACCGTCATGGTGGGGTTGAGCGAGGTCATGGGCTCCTGAAAGATCATGGCGATGGCGTCGCCGCGCAGCCGCATCATCTGCTTCTCGGGCAAGGACGCGATGTCCTGGCCTTCGAGGAGGATCTGCCCGCCTGCATGGCGCGCCCCCGAGGTTGGCAGCAGCCGCAACACCGACAACGCGGTGACGCTCTTGCCGCTGCCCGACTCTCCGACCACCGCCAAGGTTTCGTTGGGCGCGACCGTCAGCGACACATCGCGCACGGCGGCGTGCCAGGCGCCACCGATGCGGAACTCGGTGCGCAGTTGACGCAATTCCAGTACGGGAGTGCTCATGATCGCTCCGAACGCAGCTTGGGGTCGATGGCGTCGCGCAGGGCGTCGCCCAGAAGATTCAGCGCCAGGACCGTCAAAAGAATGGCTAGGCTGGGAAACACGGTCAGCCACCAGGCATCGAGGATGTTCTCGAATCCTTCGCGGATCATGCTGCCCCAGGTGGCCGCCGGCGGCGGCACACCCAGCCCGATGAAGCTCAACGACGCTTCCGTGCGAATGGCTGAGGCCATCCACAGCGAACCCAGCACCACGACATCGGAGATCATGTTGGGCAGGATATGCACCCCCATCAGGCGCAGCGGCCCATAACCCAGCGCCCTGCCTGCTTCGACGAAGTCGCGTTGCTTGAGCGCAATCGTCGGCGCACGCGCCACGCGCACGAAGGGCGCGATCTCGGTGATGGCGATGGCGATGATCAGGTTCTCCAGGCTGGCGCCCAGCATGGCCGCGATCATCAGGCCCAGCAACAGCGTCGAAAAGGACAGCAGCACATCGACCAGCCCCATGATGACCTGATCGATCACGCCGCCCACATAGCCGGCCAGAATGCCCAGCGCCGAGCCGATGCACATGGCGATCATGATGGCCACGAACCCCACCAGCAGCGACACCCGCGCCCCGTAGATCAGACGCGAGAGCACATCCCGGCCATAACTGTCGGTGCCCAGCCAGAACTGCGCCGAGGGCGGCTCCAGGCGGAACGCGATGTTCTGCTGCAGCGGATCGTGCGGCGCCAGCCATGGCGCCAGCACGGCGGCCAGGATAATGAACAACAGCAGCCCGATACCCACCCAGGACAGGCGGTTCTTGGCCAGCGCCTGCAACAGCGGATTGGGCCGGGCGGAGGACATGACGGCGCTCATTTGTATTTCACCCGGGGATCGACCAGCCCGTACACCAGGTCGGTCAGAAGATTGACGAGAATCACGCAGGAGGCGAACACGACCATCAGCCCCTGCAATAGCGTGTAGTCGCGCGTATTGAGCGCGCCGAGGATGAGCTTGCCCAGCCCGGGCCGGTTGAAGACGATTTCGGTGAGCACCGAGTTGCCGATCAACGTACCGAAGTACAGGCCCACCACCGTCACGATGGGGATGAGCGCATTGCGCAGGCCATGGCGCAGGATCAGCCGCAGCGGCCGCACGCCCTTGGCGCGGGCGGTGCGGACATAGTCCTCGCCCATCACACCGAGCATGGACGAGCGGGTCACGCGCATCACGTAAGCCATCATGATCAGACCGAGGTTGAACGCCGGCAGTGTCAGATTGCGCAACTGCGTGCTCCAATCCCCGCCCGTGGTGCTGCCGATCACCGGAAACCAGCGCAGCTCGATGGCAAAGACCAGCAGCATCAGGATCGCCGACACGAACGCGGGAAAAGACAGACCGGTCAGCGACAGCAGACGGCCCAGATAGTCGGGCCAGGCGTTACGGCGCAGTGCCGCCCAGATACCCAGCGGCAGGCCGAAGACCACTCCGATCAGGACCGCTGCGGCCGTCAATTGCAAGCTCCACGGCAGAACCAGCGCCACCTCCTGCAGTACCGTGCGGCCGCTGGCCATGGATACGCCAAAGTTGCCCGTCAGCATATCGCCCAGAAAGCGCAGGTATTGCTCGTACATGGGCATATCCAGGCCCAGGCGCAGCCGCAAGGCGGCCAGGGCCTCGGCGCTGGCCTGATCGCCCAGCATGACGGCTGCCGGATCGCCCGGCACCAGTCGCACCAGCACGAAAACTGCCGTCAGCATGGCCAGCAGGGTCGGAATCGCCAACAGCAGGCGCTTGATCGCATAACGGATCATGGCTGGGCTCCCATCAGGCGCGTGGCCTGCAATGCCTCGATGGGCCGCGAGGTTGTGCCGCGCAGCACCAGATCGGCCATGACCGCCCCGACCACGGGCACCAGTTCGAAACCGTGGCCCGAGAAACCGAACGCATGGAACAGACCCGGCGCATTGGGCGACGGACCGACGACGGGCAACAGATCCTCGGTCTTGGCCTCAAGCCCCGCCCAGACGCGCACGATGCGGATATCGCGCACCATCGGAAAGAGGTCGGTGGCCGCATGCGCGCCTTTGGCCAGCACGCGCATGCGCGCGGTCGAGGTTTCCCGCTCGAGATTGGGGGTGCCCTGCAGGCCGCCGCCAATGACCAGCGTGCCCTGATCGGATTGTTTGAACGACAACGACCGCCCGACGATGGCGACCACGGGCTTGATGAACGGCCGCAGGCGCTCGCTGACCATCATCATGGAGGACTTGGTGTCCAGCGGAATATCGTCGCCGGCCATCGTGGCAATGCGCGCCGACCAGGCGCCGGCGGCGTTGACCACGGCCGGCGCCACCCACTCGCCGCGCTCGGTGACCACGCACCAGTCCGAACCCTGGCGCCGCAGTCCGGTTACCGCGCAATGCTCGACCAGCGTGACGCCAGCCGCCTCGGCGCTGGCGCGAAACGCGCGCAGCGCCCGGTGCGGATCCGCCGCGCCGTCGCGCCGCACCATGGTCGCGCCCACGCAATGCGGGCTCAGCTCGGGCAACAGGCGGCGCAGCTCGGCCGCGTCGATGACCTCTTCATGCGTATAGCCCGCCGCACGCAACGTCGCCACGCGCGCGGCGAGCTTGGCCAGGCCCTGTTCGGTCTCGGCCACGCAGATCTGTCCGTGCGCATGAAAACCGCAATCATCGCCCACCAGCGCCGCCATGTTGTGCCACATATCCAGCGCTTCGAGCGACAGGTCCAGCTCGCGGCGGTCACGGTTGAGCGTGCGCACACCGGCCGCTGTGGCTCCCGACGCATGACGTTCGGTCCAATGGCGCTCCAGAACGACCACGCGCTTGCCCTGACGGGCGATGTGCAAGGCGGCCGACAGGCCGTGCAGCCCGCCACCGATGACGGCCACATCGAAAATTGGCGTACTCATGCTTGCTCGTCCTCGATGTCCAGCGAGGCCAGCTCGCCCAGCGTCAACGGCTTGAGCGGCGGGCGGATACGGTAGAAACCCACCTCGGCCACGGGCCGCTTTTCTTCGGCGGCCACGATGTGCGCGATGGTGTAGCCGCATTGACGCCCCTGACAGGGACCCATGCCGGCTCGCGTGTATGACTTCACCTGATTGGGACCCGGTTGACCGATACGTGCCGCGCGGCGGATGTCTGCCGCGGTGAGCTCTTCGCAACGGCAGACGATGGTGTCATCGGGCGGATTGAAAATGCTGGCACGCGGCGGATACATCTCATCGAGCATCGGTCGCATACGCAACAGGCCGTGCAACCTGGCGCGCAGCGGCGCGCCCGCCTGCTCGGCCGCCTGGGCGCTGAGCCGTCCTGCCTGCTGCGCCACCCCCAGGGCGACCAGTTCACCGCGTACGCAGGCTGCCAGCGCCCCGCCGATGCCGGCCGCATCCCCGGCGACGTAGACCCCCTCGCGGCTGGTCTGGCCCCATGCCGAAAGCACCGGTGCCAGGCAGGCCTGGCGCGTATCCCAATGATGGTCGCACTCCAGCGCGCGCGTCATATGAATGGAGGGCACCACACCCTCGTGCGACAACAGCACGCTGGCCGGCTCGCGATGGCTGCTGCCATCCGCCAGGGTGTACTCGATCTCGCGCAGCGCGGACTCGCCCAGCGCGCGCAGGCCGGTAACCCCGCGCACGTGCCTGACCCCGGCCGCCTTCAACTCCCGCAGTCAGCCCAGTCCCTTACGGACATCGCCCCAGGACGCCAGCGCTGCCCCGGCCCAAGGCAGGGCTCGGCGCCAGGCCCCCGGAGCGGTCGTGTCCAGCCAGCCGGCGATCTTGCCGCCGGCGCGCAGCAATTGCGCCATGTACAGCAGCGGCAACGGGCCACTGCCGGCCACCCAGACAGGCGCCGCAGGCACCTGTCTGGATGTCTTGAGCAAGATCTGCGCCGCCCCCACCGTCAGCACGCCCGGCAGCGTCCAGCCCGGAAACGGTGCCGGGCGCTCCTGCGCTCCGATGGCCAGCACGATGCGATCGGCCCGCACCACCTCGGCCCGGCCATTGCGGGTCATGTAGACATGCCAGCCGCTTTCGATTTGCCAGACCTGCGTCTGCGGCTCGTAAACCGCGCCGCACTGCCGGAAGCGCTCGGCCAGCGCGGCGCCTGCGCGGTACTCCTCGCCCAACAGCCTGCCCGTGTCGGTGGCGGCCATGGTTTCGACCGCGCGCCAGATCTGGCCCCCGGGGGCAGGTTGCTCGTCGACGACCAGCACCCGCAGATTCTGTGCGCGCAGGCCCAGCGCCGCGCTCATGCCGGCCGGACCGGCGCCAATGACGACAACATCAAATTCGCGCTTCATGCTTGCACGCTCCGTTTGCCATGTTGACGCTCGACCCGCATGCCTTCGCGTACCGGCACCATACAGGATTGCGTGGACGCCACCCCGTCGATGATGGCCAGGCACTCGAAGCACACGCCCATCATGCAGTACGGGGCACGCGGGCTTTCGTTGACCGGCGTGCTACGACTGGCCGGCGTGGTCTGTCGCAACAACACCGCTGCCACGCTTTCTCCCGCCTCGGCCGTGACCGGCTCGCCATCGATGGTCAGCGTCAGCGAGGCCGCGCCGGATTCATGCAACTTTCTGAACATTGAAGCGCTCATGATGAAAGACATCCAGGAAAGAAGGGGGGGCGCCCGCGGCCAGGCTACGGGCGTACTCGCCCGCATGCACCGCCGCCAGGGTCACGCCCGAATGACATAGCGCGATGTAGGCGCCGGGAAAATGTTGCGACGATGCGTAGACCGGACAGCCGTCCGGGGTCATGACACGCAGACAGGACCACTGTCGCACCAGCCTGGCTTGCGCCAGCGCCGGCAACACCCGCAAGGCGTTGCGACTCATGCGCACGGCGGCATCCGTAGTGGTGGACAGATCAAAACCGACCTCCTCCTGCGTCAGCCCGACCATGACCGTGCCTTCGCCGGTCTGGCGGATGCCGTTTGCCGGCACGGGCAGGATCGGCGCCAAGCGCTCGGTCACGAGAATCTGGCCGCGCTGCGGCCGCAGGGGCACATCCAAGCCCACCATCGGGCCCAGGCGGATCGACCCCAGTCCGGCGGCAATGACCAGACGTGCAGCGCGCGCGCGGCGCGTGCCGGCCTCGACCTCAAATCCTCCGCCGCTCAAGGCACGGATGCCATGCACGGGAGAATTACCCCACAACTGGCCGCCGCGTCGTTGAAAGCCCGATTGCAGCGCTGCCAGCAATCGCAGCGGGTTGGCGTGACCATCCAGCTCGCCCACGCTGGCACCGCTGACCTCGGGCCCCAGAGCCAGTCCGGGATACCGCCGCAACAACGCATCACGCGGCAGGATGCTGACGCACTCGCCCACCTCCGGGGCTTGCCGCAGCCAGGCCTGCATGCGTGCCGCGCGGGCCTCCAGCTCCGCCTCGCCCAGACAGAAATGCAGTCCGCCCCGCCGTTCATAGTGCAGGTCCACGCCGCTTTCTTCCTGCAGCTCGCGCGCGAACGCCGGCCACTGCCGCACCGACCGGTACGACAGGCGTTGGTAGTGAGGGTGGTTCAGGCCTTTGCCTTGCAGCCATACCAGGCCGAAATTAGCCTTGGCCGCCCGATAGTCGGTGTCCGCGCCATCGATCAGCAGCACACGCTGGCCCAGGCCGGCCAGTCCATAGGCAATGGCCGCTCCCACCATGCCTGCCCCGGCCACAATGACATCGAGTTCTTCCCTTGCCTTGTCTGCTGCGGACCTATAACCTTTTTGACTACCCTCTGTATTCATGTCCGTTTCCGCTCATGTCATGAAAGACGTTCTCAATCTCCGCCAGATCGAAGCCTTCAAGGCGGTGATCGAGCACGGCACGGTTAGTCAGGCCGCAACGGTCCTGGGAGTGTCCCAGCCCGCCGTGAGCAAGTTGCTCACGCATCTCGAAGCCGACAGCGGCCTCAAGCTGTTCGACCGTGTCCGGGGAAAACTCGCGCCCACTACCCAGGGTATGCGCCTCTATCGCGAGATCGACCGCGTCTTCAACGGGTTGCGCCAGGTCGAACAGGCCGTCGAGTCCATCCGCCGCGCCGAACAGCGCACGCTCAATGTGGGCGTGCTGCCCGCACTGGCGGCCCCCTTCATCCGTCGCGTGACGATGCAGTTCCTCGCGCGCCATCCCGATGTGCGCGTCTCCATTCAGAGCCGGGGCTCGCTCTTTCTGGCTGACTGGCTGGCAACGCGCCACATCGATGTGGCCCTGCTCGGCGCCATGTCGACAACCCCTATATCGATCGCGAACCGCTGTTTCGCCAACCCCTGGTCTGTGCGATGCCCGTCAACCACGTCCTGACGCGCAAGCGCGTCATCCGTGCGCGCGATCTCGCCGGCCAGCCCTTTGTATCCTTTGGGGCGGACAGTCAAACCCACCAACTGGTGCAGCACGCCTTCGACACGGCCGGGCTGCCCCTTAACGTGGTGCTCGACACCAACACCGCGCCGACGGTCTGTGAGTTCGTCGCCGCCGGCCTGGGGGTATCGCTCATCCATCCCCTGTTTGCCGAAGGCATGCAAAGCCGCCTCGTGCTGCGGCGTTTCGATCCGGAGCTGCATTTCCATTTCCAACTGTGCCGGGCGCAGGCCTCGCGTAACGCGGCGCTGGTCGAAGACTTCGTGCAAGACGTACGCGACGTCGCCGCGCACGTCTCGCGCGAGGTGCTCAAGGGGCAGTGACGGTTGTCACTTCGGTGACGGGCGGCTGAAGATTGAGCGCTCCGTCCAGCTTGTAGCCGTACTTCACACGGTCACTGTGCACCCAGACCTGCTTGAGGCCGAACAGCGGCACCGCGCAGACATCGGCGCGTATCTTGGCCTGGGCATCCTTCCACAACGCCAGTTGCTTCTGGGCGTCGGGTTCGACCCGCGCCTGCCGGATGGGCTCATCGACGACCGCGCAGTGCGAGAAATTCGACATCGCACCCGGCGCACCAATGGCGGCGGCCGAGTCATAGAACTCGGTCAGGTAGGTGTCGGCATTCGGAAAGCGCGCCGCGCCATAGAACACCAGACCGCTCAGATCCTGACGGCTCTTGGCCTGATAGGTCGCGTGATCGACCACTTCCATGTCCAGCTTGATGCCAGCCTTGCCCAACTGGGCCTGCACGATCTCCATGATGGGTTGTTGCGCGGAGATGTTCGACACCACGGACTTGATCTGAATCCCATTGGGAAACCCGGCTTCGGCCAACAGCTTCTTGGCGCGCTCGACGTCGTAGGCATAGGCGCCCACGCCGTAATCCTGACCCAGATAGCCATTGGGCACGACCGAACAGCCCTTGTCGGCCACATCCTTGCCGGCGTAGCGCACGATCTCATCCACATTGATGGCCGCGGCAATGGCCTCGCGTACCTTGAGGTTGTCCAACGGCTTGATGTTGCGATTGACGTGCAGCGTGCGGAACTCGGCCGGCTCGAAAATATCGACCTGCATGCCCCGTTTACCCGAACGCTCCACCCAGCGCTGCTCACGCTTGCCCTGCATCACGTCGATCTCGTTGGACGTGAACGCCAGCTCGCGCGCGCTGTCCGAAGGGATCATGCGGTACATAATGCCGGCCAGTTTGGGCTTGCCGCGGAAGTACTCGTCATTGGCCACCAGTTTGACGTACTGCTGCGTGACGTGTTCGCCAAAGGCAAACGGCCCGGTACCCACGGGCGCCGCGCCAAACTTGTCGCCCAACTTTTCAGCGGCCTTCTTGCTGACGATGTTGCCGCCGTGATAGTTGGACACCCGCCCCATAAAAGCCGCATCCGGATACTTGAGCGTGAAACGCACGGTGTGGTCGTCCAGGGCCTCGACCTTGTCGATCAGGCCAAAGGCCGCAGCAAAGCTGGACCGGTTGGGGTCGGCGGCGCGCTGAATGGAGTAGACCACGTCGTCGGCCTTGAGCTCGCCGTAGCCGCCATGAAACTTCACCCCCTTGCGTAAGTGAAACGTCCAGGTCTTGCTGTCGGGCGACGACTCCCAACGTTCGGCCAGGTCGGGCTCCAGGGCCTTGGGGTCGGCGCTGCCAGGAGGAAAGCGCACCAGCGCGTTGAACATTTCGGCTGCCACCCCTTTGTCGGCGGTCGACGTTGCCCGGTGCGGATCCAGCGTGGCGTTATCGGCCGCGCCCGAACTCAAACGCAACATCTGCCGGTCTTCGGCCCAAGCCGAAGAGGACAGCCCACAGGCTGCAAGCGCCACCACCAGACCGCAACGCATCAAGACTTTCCGCTTCATGGATTTCCCCTGGGTATCGCCGCGCCTGAACGCAGCCATTGTTGGATGAAGCGCAGACTACGAGCCAGACGACCATGGCGTCAAAGTCCTCAACCTGAGCCTCCTATTCCGCAGGGTTATAACTTGCAGACATAAACGCCCGCCACCTGGGCAGCGCCGGCGCCCGCTAGTGGTAACTACTTAGGACGGCGGCACGGCCATAACGAGGGTAAATCCTAGAGCCGTAACCGCAGCCTGGTCTGCGCGTGGCCGCCCGCTGACGGGCCCCAAGGCAAGCCCATTTGGCGCAGGCGCCGGGCTACCCTGTCGCCTGAATCCTTCCTGATGGAGCCATGCATGCCCGGGTCCCTGTTTGCCGTTGCCGGCAAAACCGAACATCACCTCTATGCCGGCCCGGCCGGCGACATCGACATCCTCATCGACGCCCCGGTGCAGACACCACGTGGCATCGCGCTCATCACCCATCCCCAGCCGCTTTTGGGCGGCAGCCCCCGTCACAAAATTCCCCACCGGCTGGCGCACGCGCTGCGCGATGACGGCTGGCTGGCCGTGCGCCCGGCGTTCCGCGGAGTGGGCCGCAGCGCGGGGCAATACGACCATGGCGATGGCGAAAGTGAAGACATGCTGGCTCTGGTGCACGCGTTGCGCGACGCCTCCCCCACCCTGCCGCTGGCGCTGGTGGGGTTTTCCTTCGGGGCCTTTGTTCAGGCACGCGTGGCCCGCGCGCTCATCGATGCCGGCTCCCCGGCGCAACGCGTCGCACTGGCCGGTCTGCCCGTGGGTGAAGTCCCCGCCGAGCGCTTCTACGACACCCCGGCGCTGCCCGAAGACGTCGCGCTCATTCATGGCGAACGCGACGAGCAGGCGCCGCTGGCGTTGCTGATGGAGTGGGCGCGGCCCACCGGACATCCGGTCACCGTGGTGCCGGGCGCGGATCACTTTTTTTCGGGGTCGCTGCCGCTGCTGCTGCATCTGGTGCGCGCGCACCTGGCGGCCTGAGGACAGCAGCGGACGTAAAACGGGCACGGCGGCAGGGATAATCCGAGCATTCGACCGAAAACGCGGGACAATCCTCCTCGTCATCCCCCAACCGGAATGCCCCATCATGACGACGGAATACACCCCTGAGAAGGTCTGGACCTGGAACAAGAACAGTGCCAGCACCGCCTCCAATGCTTCGAGCCTGAACCGCCCCATCTCCGGCGCCACGCATGACAAAGTCCTGCCCGTGGGACGCCACCCCTTGCAGCTTTACTCGCTGGGCACGCCCAACGGCCAGAAGGTCACCATTCTGCTCGAAGAGCTGCTGGCGCTCGGCCATGCGGGCGCCGAGTATGACGCCTGGTTGATTCGCATCGGCGATGGCGATCAGTTCGGCAGCGGGTTTGTCGACATCAACCCCAACTCCAAGATCCCGGCACTGGTGGACCGCTCCGGGCCTGAGCCGATACGCGTATTCGAGTCCGGCGCCATCCTGCTCTACCTGGCCGAGAAATTCGGCGAGTTTTTGCCGACCGAACCGGCGGCACGCGCCGAATGCCTGTCATGGCTGTTCTGGCAAATGGGCAGCGGCCCTTATGTCGGCGGCGGTTTCGGCCACTTTTATGCCTATGCGCCGGTGAAGATCGAGTACGCCATCGACCGCTTCACCATGGAGGTCAAGCGTCAGCTCGATGTCCTGGATCGGCGCCTGGCTGACCACGCCTATGTGGCGGGTGACCAATACACCATCGCCGACATGGCCATCTTTCCCTGGTATGGCGGGCTCATCAAGGGCTGGATCTATGACGCCACCGAGTTCCTGGCCGTGCATGAATACCGTCACGTACAACGCTGGGCAGACAGCCTGAAGGCCCGTCCTGCCGTCGAGCGCGGACGCATCGTCAATCGCCTGCGCGGCCCGGTGTCGGAGCAACTGCACGAGCGGCATGACGCGGCCGACTTCGACAAGGTTCCCAAGGCGTAAACGCGCGCCCGCCGCAATCCGGGCCAGAAAAAACACGGGGCCCGCAGGCCCCGTGTTTCATTGCCAAGCCAGTGACGCTCAGCCCACCACGATGAAGCGGTCGGCGTCGTTCATGAAGGCTTTTTCGGTTTGGCCGGATTCGTTCGAACCGAAGGGCATTTGTGCACGCAGCTTCCAGGAGGCCGGCACCTTCCATTCACGTGCCACCGCATCGTCGATCAGCGGGTTGTAGTGCTGCAGGCTGGCGCCCACGCCGGCGCTGGCCAGGGCCGACCAGACCGACAACTGCGCCATGCCGCTGGACTGTTCCGACCACACGGGAAAGTTGTCGGCGTAGAGCGCAAATTTTTCCTGCAGGCCGCGCACGACGTCCTGGTCTTCGAAAAACAGCACGGTGCCCACGCCGGCGGCGAAGCTTTTGAGCTTGGCTTCGGTTATCTCGAAACCATCGGCCGGGGCGACCTTGCGAACCTCATCGGCGGCCAGGGCCCAGAGTTTTTCGCTCTCGGCGCCAAACAGCACCACGGCGCGCGAGGTTTGCGAGTTGAAGGAAGACGGGCTGTGCTTGATGGCTTCCTGGATCAGATTGACCAGGGCTTCCTTGGACAGGGAAACATTGCGGCCCAGGGCGTATTGGGTGCGGCGCTGCTTGAGCGCGTCGATATAAGCGTTGCTCATGACCTTGATTGCCTTTGGCAGGGTTAAACAGAGAGGAACCTGGGGATTCTACCTAGCCAGATGGCCCCGGAGCCAGCCTTTATTGACGCGCGCGGGCCTGACCAGGCGAGACAGATTGTTCCACCGGCGACGACAGTCGGCCCGCCTCGGAGCCGTTGCGCTCAGGCATCTGTCCATGCCTGCAACTGCTGCAACAGATCATCCGCAGGCAGGCTGCGCCCCTCCAGGTGCATGTCCAGACTGCCTCGGGCAATCGTCAGCCTGACCAGGGGCCCCGCGCCCGGGTAGCGCCGCAGCGCCAGCACCAGGCAATCCTCGTCGTCGCCGCTGACCCCGTAGAGATCCCAATCGCTGTCTGTCAGATCGAAGAGCATCTGCCCGTCCAGCGACCGCCAGGCGCGGGGTGCATGTATCCAGTGGCTCATGCGCGCCTCACGAGGCTGCACGGCAATCACCAATTCGCCATCCCAATACGCGGTTTCCAGTTCCATCGCCGTTCCCTGAAGGCTCCTCAACCATGATAAGGTCTATCGTCCACGGTGGGACGGATGCGCTTGGCGCGCCCACTGCAGGATCCACGACCCAAGCAATACCCTGCTGCCCGCATGGCCTTTGCCGTTTTGACAGAAGATCGTCAGGCCGGCCCTTTAAGGTAACGCGAAACACTCAAGGAGCTGCGTTGGATCTCACTGCCCCCCCCACCGGAAGCGGCGTACGGCAGCCGTCACGACAGCGGCGTGCGCTGTTGCTCGGCATGGCCGGCCTCTGCGTGGCCGCCCCGTTGCCCGGCGTCGCGGCCATGATGAGCGCGCCAGCGGGCGGCACCGCATTTCTGGCGCTGTCGAGCATTCTCACGGACCGGCACCACCTCAATCCCCTGACTGCCTCGCGCATCGAAGCGGCCCTGGCCGGTTCAGGTGTGCGGCAGGCCGCGCGTCTTCCCGAACTGCTCGCGTTAGCGGCTTCGGCCAGCGACAGTGCGCAGTTGATGCACGCCGCCACCGAAGCCGGTCTGGGTGACCTGGCCATCGACATCGTCACCGCCTGGTACACCGGGACCGTCGGCCAGGGCCCCAAGGCCGTGGTCGTCGCCTACGAGGAAGCGCTGATGTACCAACCCGTGCGAGACGGGCTGACGGTGCCCACCTATTGCAACTACGGGCCGATGTGGTGGACGGGCATGCCTCCGGATGTGGCGGTGATGCCGCCTGAACCTGACCTCATTCCCGACGCAAGGGGGCTGTAATGACCCGGCAAGCAGAATTTCAGGCCAACGGCGATGCCCAGGCCGATATCGTCATCGTGGGCTCGGGGGTGCTGGGCGCCATGATCGCCGACCAACTGGCTGCTCGCGGCCACGCCGTGCTCATCCTCGAGGCCGGCCTGCGTATCGAACGCGGCCAGGCCGTCGAGAACTGGCGCAACATGCCTTTTGCCAATCGCGCGGGCTCCGACTTCCAGGGCTTGTACCCGCAGAGTCCCGATGCGCCGGCGCCGCTTTATTTCCCCGAGAACCATTACGTGCATCTGAGCGGCCCGAGCGCCGGCAGCTTCAAGCAAGGCTATCTGCGTACCGTGGGCGGGACGACATGGCATTGGGCCGCGTCCTGTTGGCGCCACCTGCCGGTGGATCTGCGCATGAAATCGACCTACGGCGTGGGCCGGAATTGGCCCATCTCCTACGAACAACTCGAGCCTTTTTATCTCCAGGCCGAAGATGAGATGGGCGTAGCGGGCCCGAACGACCCGGCGCAACAATCGCCCTCCGAGCGCAGCGGCCCCTACCCCATGGACATGGTGCCCTGGGCGTATGGCGACCAGCGCTTCGCCGACGTCGTCAATCCGCATGGATATCGTTCGGTGCCCATCCCGCAGGGCCGCAGCATCCATCCCTGGCGCGGCCGCCCCACCTGCTGTGGCAACAATAACTGCCAGCCCATCTGTCCCATCGGCGCAATGTACAACGGCATTCACCATGTACAGGCTGCGGAAGAAAAAGGTGCCAAGGTGCTGGCGCAGGCCGTCGTCTACAAGATAGACACCGACGAGAACAACCGCATCACGGCCGTGCATTGGTATGACGCGCAGCGCCAATCCCACAAGGCCACCGGCAAGCATTTCGTCCTGGCCTGCAATGCCATGGAGACGCCGCGCCTGCTGCTCATGGCCGCCGATGCACGCAATCCGAAAGGCATTGCCAATCGCTCCGATCAGGTCGGCCGCAACCTGATGGATCACTCGGGTTTTCATTGCTACTTCCAGTCAGCGGAGCCGCTTTGGCCGGGCCGAGGGCCGGCGCAAAGCAGTTGTCTGGTCGGCCCGCGCGATGGCGCCTTCCGGGCCCGCTATTCGGCCAACAAGATGATCCTGAACAACATCACCCAGGTCACGTTGGCAACCAAGACCGCCCTGGCCCGGGGCCTGAGCGGCAAGGCGCTCGATGCCGAAATACGCCGCCGCGCTGCCCACGGAGTGGATCTGTCCATCAATCTGGAGCCGCTGCCCGAACCCGGCAACCGCGTCACCCTGAGCAAGACACGCATGGATCCGCTCGGCCTGCCCTGCCCCGACGTGCACTATGACGTCGGAGAGTACGTGCGCAAAGGCGCCGAGGCCGCCCATACTCAACTGCGTCATATCGGCAGCCTGTTTGGCGCAACCGACTTTCTCATCACGACGGACCTCAACGCCAACAACCACATGATGGGAAGCGTCATCATGGGCTCGGATCCGCGCGACTCCGTGGTCGATGGCGATTGCCGCGCGCACGATCACGACAACCTCTGGCTGCCTGGCGGCGGCGCCATGCCATCGGCCAGCGTGGTCAACAGCACGCTCAGCATGGCGGCACTGGGACTGAAGGCCGCCGCGGCCATCGCCAGGCGCCTGGAGGCCACGTCATGAAGCGTCTGCTCCTGACCTTGGCGCTGGCGCTGGCCTCGACGGGCGCGCACGCCAATGACAATGCGCAACGGATCGAGCGCGGCCGTACCCTGGCCATCGCCGCGGACTGCATGGCCTGTCATACGCGGGCGCCTTCGGGCAAGCCCTTCGCTGGCGGCTACCCCATCCAGAGCC
The DNA here is from genome assembly GCF_020735985.1 of Bordetella holmesii. NCBI lineage: Bacteria > Pseudomonadati > Pseudomonadota > Betaproteobacteria > Burkholderiales > Alcaligenaceae > Bordetella > Bordetella holmesii. Next base: position 218,082 of record NZ_CP085973.1, on the reverse strand, counting down.
CGTTGGGCACGATTTACGCCAGCAACATCACCCCGTCCAAAAGTGCGGGTATCGGCGACTACAGCCTGGAAGATTTCACCCGCGCGGTGCGCCAAGGGATACGGCGTGACGGCAGCCGGCTTTATCCGGCCATGCCCTACACCTCCTACACGCTCATCACCGACGAGGATATCGGGGACCTGTACGCCTACTTCATGAACGGCGTGCAGGCCGTCGACGACAAACCGCCGTCGACCGACCTGCCCTTCCCCTTTGGTATCCGGGCTTCCATGCTCGTGTGGAATGCGCTCTTTTTCGACGACGAGCGCTTTACGCCCGACCCGACGAAAGACGCCGAGATCAACCGGGGAGCCTATCTGGCCCGCGCCCTGACGCATTGCAGCAGTTGCCACACACCGCGCAATGCGTTGATGGCCGAAGACGTGAAACGCCCGCTGGGCGGCGGCATGGTGGGGCCTTGGCATGCGCCCAACATCAGCAGCGACCCCGCCGCTGGCATCGGAGGCTGGAGCAACGAAGAGATCGTGCAATACCTGCGCACGGGCCGCGTGGCCGGCAAGGGGCAGGCCGCAGGCTCCATGGCCGAAGCCGTGGAACACAGTTTCCAACATATGTCCGAGACCGATCTGACGGCCATCGCGGCCTGGCTCAAACAGACGCCGCCCGTGCCCGCGGCCTCTGCGGCACCGGCCAGCTACGCGCGCGGAGCTGCCGCCAGCGCCGAAGCGCAACTGCGCGGCACCCATCCACAAACGGCCAACCACACCCTGAAAACCGGCGCGGCGCTCTACAGCGCCTATTGCGCCAGTTGCCACCAGGCCAGCGGCACCGGCAGCACCGGCCAGGCCTACCCTGCCCTGTTTCACAACACGGCAACCGGGGCGGACAATGCCAACAACCTGGTCGCCGCCATCCTCTACGGAGTCGAGCGCAATGCCGCCGGACAACACGTGCTGATGCCTCGCTTCGATCAGAAATCGTATGTCCAACCACTGACCAATAACGAAATCGCCCTCATCGCCAATTATGTGCTGGCCAACTACGGCAATCCCGTGCTGACCGTCACTGCCGAAGATGTCCAGGTCGCGCGCAGCGGCGGGGCCCCGCCGCTGCTGGCGCGCATGCAGCCTTACATACTGCCGGCCCTCATCGTGGCCGCCGTGCTTGTGCTGCTGGGGGTGTTTGTCCTGGTGCGGCGGCGGCGGCGCGGCTGATCCGGCCGGCCCGCGGCGGCGGGCCGCACCCGCCAAAAACAATAACGATTATTATTACCCGTTTGATCACGGGCCGCACGGGCAAGACAGCACGCCGGCCCTGTTACACGAACGGCGAGATTCTGTGTGCTGCCCACGACCCTAGAAACCCTCTACATCGACCACCACTCCTGGTTGCGAGGGTGGCTGCACCGCCGCCTGGGCAACCGGGAACAAGCCGCCGATCTGGCGCACGACACCTTCATCCGCCTGCTGTGCAGCGAGCGTGTGCCGGCCGTCCTGGACGAGCCCCGCGCCTTTCTGACCACGGTCGCACAGCGGCTGCTGTCGAATCATTGGCGCCGCGAGAAGCTCGAACGCGCCTACCTCGACGCTCTGGCGCTGGCACCACAGCCCCTGGCCCGCTCGCCGGAAGAGCGCGCGCTTTTGCTCGAGACGCTGTTCGAACTCGACCGGCAGCTCGACGGGCTGCCGACCCTCGTGCGGCGTGCCTTTCTACTGTCGCAACTGGAGGGCCAGACCCATGCGCAGGTTGCCCAGACCCTCGGCCTATCCGTGCCGACGGTAAAACGCCACATCGTCCGCGCGCTGACACGCTGCTGCTTCGCCGATCTCGGCGGTTCGCGATGAGCGGGCACTCCGCGTGGTACCGGCACACGCAGGATGCCGGGAAGGTCACGTCCGAGGTGGCCGAACGCGCGCTGCACTGGCTGCTCGACCTGCGTGAAGACCATTCGCCGCAGAACCGCATGGCCTGGCAACAATGGCATCAAGCGCATCCGGACCACGCTCGCGCCTGGGCGCGCATCGAGTCTGTCCTGGGCCAACTGCGTCCGCTGGCCGCGCCCGACAGCGCCGCGGCCAGCCGCACCGTCCTGCTGCCGGCGCGGCGTAACGGTATCAAGGCCCTGGCGGTGCTGGCCATGGCGGGCGGCTCTGCCTGGGCCTTGCGCGATACGCTGATCTGGCGCGAATGGTCTGCCGATGAGCGCACCCGCCCGGGTCAGCGGCGCGCGCTCACGCTGCCCGATGGCACGCACCTCATCCTCAATACGAACAGCGCCGTCGATGTTCGCTTCAGTCCGGCGCAACGGCTGCTCTCTCTGGTGGCCGGCGAGGTGCTCATCTCAACGGCCCCTGACCCGCAGAGCCCGCCCCGGCCTTTCCTGGTGCAGACCCGTCAGGGAGTGGCGCGGGCGCTGGGCACGCAATACAGCGTGCGGCAACATTCGCGCGCGACCTGCGTGACCGTGCTGCAAGGCCAGGTGCAGATAGAACCCCGCGACTATCCCGCACAGGGATTGCTGCTGGCAGCGGGACGCCGCGCGCGCTACACCGCCGCAGGCATCGCCGAGGCCTCCCCAGCCGATGAGCGCGACCTTGCCTGGAAAGACGGTTTCATTGTCGCGCGCAGCATGCGGCTGGCTGACTTTGTGACCGAACTCAGTCGCTACACCGCCGACGACCTGTCCTGCGCCCAGGCCGTGGCCGATCTTCAGGTCTCCGGAGCCTTTCCCACCGGCGATGTGCCGCGCGTGCTGGCCGCCGTGGCGATCACCCTGGGCCTGCACCTGGACACACAGGCGCCGCTGTGGCGGGCGCGCCGGCTACACCTGTCCTGACCGCGGTTACAACATTTCTGCCGAATACTGATCCGTTTTCGGATCTCGCGGGTCAAGGGGAGTGAACCTTCTCTCAAAACAGACCTGTCCATGAAACAACGCTCTCTGCTTTCCCTGCGCACCGTCACCCTGGCGACTCGCCTGGCCCTGGGCGCGCTGGGCGTGACCGCGTCGGCCGCCTGGCCGCTGGCGGCCCAGGCCCAGACCGCACGAAGCTTCGACATCCCCGCCGGCACGCTCGAAGAAGTGCTGGGCCGTTTTGGCCGCGATGCTGGCGTCTTGCTGTCCTTCCGCCCTGAGGTCACGCAGGGGTTGGACAGCGCCGGCCTGCGGGGCAGCTTTACCGTGCAAACCGGTCTCGAACGCCTGCTGGCCGGCACCGGTATTGAGGTCCGGCCCCAAGGCGCCGGCGGATATGTGCTCGAACGCCATGGCGGCGTGGCCCAATTGCAGGCCATCACCGTGGCGGCCCAGGCCTCAAGCGACGGACTGCCTGCGCCTTACGCCGGAGGGCAGGTCGCCCGCGGAGGCAGTCTGGGCATGCTGGGCAGCGCCGACGTCATGGACGTGCCCTTCAACACGACCAACTACACCGCCCAGACACTGGAAAACCAACAGGCGCGCACCCTGGCCGATGTCGTGGTCAACGAAGCCTCGGTGCGCACGCTGACCTCCAGCGGCGGCTTTGGCGAAGACTTCCAGATCCGGGGCTACACCGTCTCCAGTGGCGACGTGGGGCTCAACGGCCTGTTCGGCCTGACCTCTTCGAGCCGCATGCCGGCGGCCATCATGGAGCGGGTCGAAGTGCTCAAAGGGCCCGGCACGCTCATGAATGGCGTCGGCCCCAATGGAAGCATCGGCGGCGGCATCAATGTGGTGACCAAGCGAGCCGGCGACGAACCGCTCACCCGCCTGACCGCTACCTATCAGGACAAGTCCCAGTTGGGGGGCATGCTCGACATGGGACGCCGTTTCGGTGACAACGAGGAATGGGGCATCCGCGTCAACGGCGTCTATCACAACGGCCAGACCACGCTCGATGGCGGCAGTCAGCGCCAGGGGATGGGCGCGCTGGCGCTGGACTACCGCGGCGAGCGCCTGCGCTGGTCGCTCGATGCCTATACGCAACGCGAGCGCACCGACAACTTCCGCCCTCAGGTGGGCTTCCAATCCTCGGTGACCGAGTTGCCTTCGCCGCCGTCCGGCCACCGCAACTTCTACCCGGGCACGCAGCTCAAACTGGAGGACTCCACCGTCGCCTCGCGCCTGGAGTACGACATCAACGACGCGGTCACGGTCTATGCCGCCGGCGGCTATCGCTATGGCACGGCCGATCAGACGTTCCCGCCCGGTCCGGTCGATGCCAATGGCGACTTCACGGCCCGCAATGCCTTTTATGACTCTTACTCGCGCACCTCCACCGGCGAGGCCGGGCTGCGCGCACGCTTTGACACCTGGGGCGTCAAGCACAATCTGGCATTGGGTGCCACGCGCCTGGACCAGGAGCTCGGCAACTTCTACCTCACCTCGACGGCCACTACACCGTCGAACATCTACAACCCGTCCCCCCTGCCTGATGTCACCGGACATCGGGGCTCGCCCAACAAGGCGTCGAAAACCGCGCTCACCAGCTTCACGCTGGCCGATACGCTGTCGTTTGCCGACGACCGCCTGATGATCACCGGCGGCCTGCGGCAGCAACGCGTGGCGCTGGATAACTACTCGACATCCACGGGTGACCTCACCAGTTCCTACGACGAGAGCGCCGTCTCTCCGCTGGCGGGCGTGGTGTTCAAGCCCTGGTCCAACGTCTCGCTGTACGGCAATTTCACGTCCGGCCTGACGCGCGGTGGCGTAGCACCCGCTACCGCGGCCAATGCCGGGCAGGTCTTCTCCCCCTACAAATCCAAGCAATACGAAGCGGGCGTGAAGGTCGATTGGGGCCGTGTCATGACCAGCGCCTCGGTGTTCCAGATCAAGCGTCCCAACGCGTTGACGGACCCGACCACCAACGTCTACAGCTTTGACGGCGAGCAGCGCAACCGTGGCTTCGAACTTGCCGCTACCGGCGAAGTCGTCTCCGGCCTGCGCATGATGGCCAGCGCCACCTTCTACGATGCCAAGATCACCCGCAGCGCGGGCGGCGTCAACGACGGCAACGACGCCAATGGCGTACCCGACAGCACCTTCAATCTTGGCGTGGACTGGGACATGCCGTGGGTACAGGGCCTGAGCCTCAATGCCCGCGTGATCCACACCTCGTCGGCCTGGTTCAACGCCGCCAACACCATCCGCCTGCCCTCCTGGACCCGCTACGACGTGGGCGCGCGGTACAGCACGCGGATGATGGGCCATGCCATCGTGTTCCGCGCCAACATCGAAAACCTGTTCAACAAGAGCTATTGGCTGGCCAGCGGCACCTATGCCTCGGTGGCTGCGCCACGCGCGGTGCTGCTGTCGGCGCAGATCGACTTCTGAACGGAAACACGCCAGGCGTACTGGCCCCGAGGGTTGGAGATCCCTCCAACCCTCGGGGCTTACATGATGAAGAACAAGGGGGGCGTTCGCGCCGACGCCGTCAGGGACGATCCGCCGGGGCGGCCCGCGGTACGGTCTCCGACGCCGCGAACCCTCGCCGGGCTACGCAAGCGGCGCATTCGCCAAGGCGTGGCGCAGCACGCCGAAGCCCACCCGCTCAGAACGCGTAGACCATGCCCACGCTGCCGAACAGATTCGTGCGGCGTTCGTTCAGCGGGCTGTCGCGCGCGTCACCCAACACGGAGCTCACGCCCAGATTGGTCAGCAGGCTCCAGCGCGCATCGAAGAGGTAGGCCCAGCTGGCAAACACCGATGCCGATTTGAAGCCGGCCGAAGGCGAATACGTCGACAGGCCCTCACGACTGTTGGCCGCCTGCGAGGACGTCACACCAAACCACGTCTGCATATCGTCGCGGCTGCCCCATTGGGTCGCGGCTCCGACGCGAACGCTGTTGCGCTCGGTCTGCAACACGGCATAAGAGGTGCGCAGCTCCAGCGCACCGCCGTAACCGCTGTGTGCGGCCTGGCGGTAGGCTGCGCCCAGGGAGTAGCGGCCCGGAGCCCACTCGACATAGGCGCCGTAGGCCGCGTGAAACTTGATGTCGCCAATGCCGCGCGTGCGATCGGCGTCGCTGGCGTCCCGGCCGAGATTGGCTCCGATGAACACGCCGGCGCTCAGGTCCGGGGCCAGCGTGGTCTTCAAACCCATCGCCGGCAGACCGGCGCGCGGCGTGATGAAGAAATTGCCCGACTCGTAATTGATGAGCGGCAGCGGAACCGTGCGGTACTCGCTCGACCCGTCATACACCGGGACGACACCGACGCCCAGCCCGATGAAGTTCTGGCTTTGCGCTGCGGCTTGCGAGCATGCCGCCACCGCTACGGCTGCCAGCGCGCCTTTCGTAAACATTCCGACGTACATCAGGACTCCTTGCTTGCGTTGCGGCCAGGCTCGTGCCCGCCGTTGCCGGCGATATTATCCGGGTTTGTAGGGATTCGTTTCAGATCGATGGCGGCCATAGTTGGCTGCACGCCACAGTCGATCCGGCCGGGGCCGGCGAACCGGCGCGGGGGGACTACGCCAGCCACGCACCGATGACCGCCAGCACGGCCTCGGGTTGTTCACGGTGCGGCACATGTCCGCACTGGGCGAAGACCTTTTTTTGCCCGCCGGTCTGGCCGGCGATGCGCTCGGCATGGATCAGGGATCCATATTCATCGCTGTCGCCGTGCAGCGCGAGCACCGTGCAGCGGACCTCGGCCAGCGCCGTGTCGAGATTCCACTGCACGAAATCCGGCGACAGCCAGCTATCGACCCAGGCGCTCAGCACCCAGGCGGCTTTGTCGCCGTGATACTTTTTCAATCGGTCCAACTGACCGGGCAGAGCGAAATCCTCGCGCGCCTGCCGGATCCCGGACAGGGTGCGCGACTCGGCAAAGACCTGGGCCGACTCGGTGATCAAGCCCCAGCAATCGTGCGCATACCGGCCAGCAGCCACGATCGCCATGCCGCCGCCCACGCTGTGGCCCATGGCGACAAACGGCCCGATCTCCAGCTGTTCTCGCACGCAGCGCAAGCCCGACTCGGCTTCCTGGCTGACGAAGTCCAGGTCCAGCCGGCCAGGATGCGCATCCGAGCACCCGAAACCGAGGCGGTCATACGCGATCACGTCCCGGCCGGCCGCTTGAGCCAGCCGCGCAGGAAAATCACGCCACAACGCTACACAGCCCAGTGAATCATGCAGCAACACCACCGGCGGCAAGCCAGTCTCGCCAGCATGCCAGCGGCGGGCGAACAGACGGCCGTGATCCGTCTCGATGAAATGATCCTGCGTCGTCAACATAGTGCCCGCCAGACAAGAGAGAACACGATAGTAGCGTCCCCGCCGGGCTCGCGCTTGCCCGGGCATGCCAGCGCGGCCGCCGTCAGCCGGCCCGCAGAAGCGGCAGCAGGTCACGGCCCTGCCGCCCGATCTCGTTCAGATAAGGCGTATCGGAGAGCACGAACTGCGTGATGCCCAGATCCTGGTACTTCCGCAGCGCTGCGGCCACATCGCGGGCGGAACCCACCAGCCAGGTCGTCGCCGCCCCGCCGCCGCCGTGGCGGCCGGGTGCGGTGTAGAGGATGTCATCGAGCACCTCGCCGCGCTGCTGCAGGTCGAACAAGCGCGGCTGGCCCACAGCCACGGCGCGGCGATGATCCTGCCAGGCCCCGTTTTGCGCGTTCGCCATCGCAGCCACCCGTGCCTGGGCGTCGGCCCATGCCTGCTCCGTCGTCTCACGAACGACGGTGGTGATGCGCAAGCCGAACTCCAGCGGCGCGTGCACACGACCCAGCCGTGCCGACAGTGTTTTGAGCCGATGGATGCGCTCGGCCAGATCGGCCAGCGGCTCGCCCCAGAACAACTGCACGTCCGCCTCCGCGGCAGCCACCCGCTCGGCCGCTGCCGAGGCGCCACCGAAGTACAACTTGGGATGACGCCGCGCCCCCCGCGTCACCACCTGCGGCTGCAGCCGTGCCTGCCTGGCCTGAAAAAAGTCCCCGTCGTAGGTGACCGCCTCCTCTGTCCATAACCGGCGCGTCAGTTGCATGAACTCCCGCGTGCGCGCATAGCGTTCGTCCTGCCCGCCCTCGTGATCACCGTAAGCCTGCAGGTCATCCTTGCCCGAAACGATGTTCACCCGCACGCGGCCGCCGCTCAGGTGATCCAGCGTGGCCGCGGCGGCGGCAAACTGCACGGCACGCCAGTAACCCGGCCGCACGGCGATCAAGGGCTCGAAGCGGGTCGTGCGTGCGGCCAGCGCGGTAGCCACCGTGAAGGTATCGGGGCGTCCCCATCCGGCTCCGAGCAAGGCTCCGGTCCAGCCATGCGTTTCCAGGGCCAGCGCCTGGCGGGTGAGCGTGTCCAGGCTGTTGTGATCGTCGGCCGCGGTGTCGCCGCGATGACCGGCCTCGGTGTGATTGGGGATGTACCAGAGATATTCGGATGTCGTCATGCGAAATGCCGGCCAGGAGAAAACGCCAGCTTACCGCAAGGCGGCGCGTGGGTCGAAGACCGATCTCTTGGACACTAATAGCTCGCAGCAATAACCGCCCACGCGCGCGCTACCCGCGCGGATACAACTATGCATATAACCAAAATGAATGAAATTGTTAGGACAACTTCCTTAAAATTATTAAGACATAAGCTAAGCCCATAACGGGCACAGGACCACTGAATCATGTTGCGTAAGCTGTTTGCCACCGCTTTGCTGGCCGCCGGTCTGGGCAGCGCCGCTCAGGCCGCCCAACCCGCACTGGAAATCGGCTACCTGCCCATTCTTCCCGATGCCCAGCTCTTTGTCGCACTGGAAAGCGGCTCATTGGCCGCCGATGGCGTCACTCAGCCCAAGCTCGTGCAGTTCCAAAGCGGCCCGGCATTGACCCAGGCCTTGATCGCCGGACAGCTCGACGCTGCCTATGTGGGCATCGGCCCGGCCCTGGTGGCGCGCGCCAAGGGTGCCGACATCAAGGTGGTCGCCTCCAATATCGTCGAACAGGTGGGCGTCCTGGCCCTGGGCCCGCTGGCGCCGTATTTCGCCTCGGGCGACCCGTCTACCGCCTTTGCCCGCTTTGCCAAGGAAAAAGGCCGCAAGGCCGTCATTGCCAGCTATCCCAAAGGCGCGGTGCCCGAAGCCGCCCTCCAATATTGGCTGCGCAACGTCCTGAAAGCCGATCTGGCGGACATCGATTTCGTCTATCAGGGCGAAGCGCAGATCCAGCAATCGCTGATGACCGGTGCCATCGACGGTGCGGCCGTGCTCGAACCCACCACCACCTCGGTCCTGCGCCGCCAGCCCGACGCACGTGTGGTCGCTCGCGGCTCGCAGCTCTTTCCCAAGCAGCCCGGCGCCGTTCTTCTCGTGCGCGAAACGCTGATCAAGAACCACCCCGAGATCGTCCAGGCGCTCGTGCGTTCGCAGATTGCCGCCACGGCCATGCTGCGCGACGATCCCGCCAAGGCGGCCGGCTATGTGCAGAAATTCGTCGGCGGCGGTCGCCTGCCGCTGGACCTCGTCGAAGCAGCCATCCGCAACTCGCGAGACCAATTCGAAGCCGACCCCCGCGCCATCGAAGCGGCCACCGCGCAATTGCAGGACTTCCAGGCCCAGTTGGGCACGCAAGCCGAGCGCGTGGACATCGGCCAACTCTTTGATACTCGCTTCTACGTCAACGCCAAATGGACACCAGCGTAATCGCTCTGGCGCCGTCACTACCGCGCCGGCGGCTCTGGCCCCGGCGCATGTTCTATGGCGCGCGGGGAGTGCTGATCTTTCTGGCCATCTGGAAAGCCGCCCAGGTCTGGGAGTGGGCGCCGCGCGGCACGCTGCCCGACCCCTTCGCCCTACCGGGCGCGCTGATGCGCGAGTGGCGTGACGGCCGGCTGCTGCCGGCGGTGGGCTCCAGCCTGGTGCATTACTTCTGGGGCCTGGCGCTGGGCACCCTGTTCGGCTTCGGCGTCGGCCTGGCCGCCGCCACGACGCAGCGCTTCGACATGCTGCAAGCCTGGCTGGCACGCGTACTGCGCCCCATCCCGCCGCTGGCCTGGGTGGTGTTTGCCATTGCCTGGTTCAAGGTCAGCCACGCCGGCGCGGCCTTTGTCATCGCCATCGGCGTGTTCTGGGTCAACTACTTCGCCACCTATGCCGCGGTGCGCAACGTCGATCCGCGCCTGTACGAACTGGCGCGGGCTTTCGGACATGGCAGCTACCTGGCACGCGCCTGGAGCATCACGCTGCCGGCCATCTCGCCGGGCGCGCTGGCCGGTGTACGCGCCGGCATCGGCCAGGCCTGGATGACACTGATCGCGGCGGAATTGCTGGGCGTGCCCGGCATGGGCCAGGAGATGAACGCCGCCGCGGGCGTAGGCGCCTACGACGCGGTCGTCGTCTATATGCTGACCATCTCGCTGGTGTATACGCTGTGCGATTTCGCCTACGGCCAACTGGAAAAACGGGTACTGCAATGGCGGCCGTAATGCGTTTCGAGAACTTCAGCTACACCCATCCCGGCGCGACCGCGCCGGTGATCCGCGGCCTGACGCTGGACATCCAGGCCGGCAGCTTCGTGGCCATCGTCGGCGGCTCGGGCGTGGGTAAGTCCACCTTGCTGCGCGCCGCCGCCGGCCTGACCGAACCGGGTGGAGGCAGCGTGCGCTTCGAGGCTCGCCCCAAGCCCGGCTGCCGCGCCCGTGCGGTGGTGTTCCAGGACAGCCGGCTCCTGCCCTGGCGCCGAGTCGGCGCCAATGTGGCCTATGGGCTGGAGGGATTGGGTCTATCCGGCGAAGAGAAACGCCGCCGCGCGCGGCAGGCTCTGGCGCTGACCGGCATGGAGGGCCTGGACGACCGCTGGCCGCACCAACTCTCCGGCGGACAAGCCCAACGCGTGGGCATCGCCCGCGCAATCGCGCGCTGCCGGACTTTGCCCAGAACGTGGCGCAAATCTCCCATATCCTCGAACATGCCTGACCTCCTGCGCGTGCTCATTCACGCCCCCACCGCCGACGCCCTGCGCCGCGCTCGCAACAACGCCGCCAACCTGCTCAAGGCCGACCCACACGCCGCAGTCGAGATCGTGGTCAACGCCGCCGGCGTCGCGGCCGCGCTGGCCGACCCGCACGCCACCGATGCCCGTCTGCGCGTCTGCGCCAACACCTTGCTGGCCACGGGCACGCAGGCGCCACCCAATCTGACGATCGTGCCCGCCGCGATACTCTACCTGGCGCAGAAACAAGCCGAAGGCTGGGCCTATATCCGCGCCTGACGGCCACGTGCGGGGCTGCCCGCGGCCCGGCGCGAGGCCGCGCTGCTATACTTTTTTCACGCAACACCCTGACCCCACCCCCGCGTGAATCCCGCCCCGCTGCAAGGCCAGCTCTCCTTCCTGCGAGAGATAGACCAACTCAAGCGCGTCCTGCGCCAGACGACGCTCATCGATGCGTCGCGCCGCGAAAACAGCGCCGAGCATTCCTGGCATCTGGCGCTGTACGCGCTCACGCTGGCGGAGCACGCCGCCGCGCCCGTCGATGTGCTGCGCGTAGTCAAGATGCTGTTGATCCACGACATCGTCGAGATCGATGCCGGCGACACCCCCTTTCATGACGCAACGGCGCAAGCCGGCCAGGCCGAGCGTGAGCAAGCTGCCGCGCTGCGTATCTTTGCATTGTTGCCGCCCGATCAGGGCGAAGCCCTCTACGCGCTGTGGCAGGAGTTCGAAGCCGGCAGCAGCGACGACGCGCGCTTTGCCAAAGCGCTCGACAGACTGCAACCCCTGCTGCACAACACCGCCACCGATGGCGGCACGTGGAATGCGGCGCACCTGAACGAGGCCCAGGTCGTGGCGCGCTACGGCCCCGTCATCGAGCGCGGCGCGCCAGCGCTATGGGCCGAAGCCGCCAGGCAGGTCCGCGCGCACTTTCACTCCTCCTCTTTCCTGAAGGATGCCGGCCGCATGCTGCGTATCGAAAACCTGAGCAAACGCTACGCCGACCACCTCGTCTTCGAAGGGCTGACGCACGATTTTGGCCCGGGCTGCGTGGCCTTGTGCGAACAGGACAGCACCGGCAAAAGCACGCTGCTGAACATCATCGCCGGCGTCATGACGCCCGATACGGGCACGGTCTGGATCGGCGGGCACGATCTTGCGGGCGAGCCGCAAGCGGCCCGCCCGCGCCTGGCCTACGTCCCCGACGATTGACTGCTGTTTCCTGAGCAGACCGGGCTGGGCCTGCTCAGGCAGGCCGCCGCCGATAAGCAGGTCGCGCTTGATGACAGCGTCATGGACCTGGCCATGCGGCTGGGCCTCGAGCCGCATCTGGAAAAGCGCTTCGAGCAGATGTCGACCGGCACGCGGCGCAAGGTCTTTGTGGCCGCAGCGGCCATCGGCAACCCGGCCGTCGTCGTGGCGGACGGCCCGAGCCAGGGCCTGGACGCCCAGGCCCGCGACGTGCTGGCCGAGACGTTCCGTCTATGAGCGCGCGACCGGGTGGTGCTGTTTGCCAGCCATGACCCGGATCTGGTGCAGGCCTGCGGCGCCCGCACCGTCGATGTGGCCGCGCTGCGCGCGTCCTGAGCGCTTTACTGCGGCTCTATCTTGGCGTCGACCGCGCGCTGCGTCCAGATTTCGCGCTGCTTTTGAGCGAAAGCTTTGTGCTCGCCGACCGTATTTGGCGAGACCTGCATGCCCAGCGACTCGAAGCGCTGCACCACGTCTGGCTCGCGCAGGATCGTGGGCACCTTGGGGAAATCCTTGGCGCGTTCGTGCCCGGTGAAGGCCAGCCCGCGCAGCTTGCCGCTTTGCATGAAGGACGTCACGACCGACAGGTCCGCGAACAGATAATCGACATGGCCGCCCAGCAGATCCGTCACGGCCGGCGGCTGGCTCTTGTAGGGCACGGCATTGGCCGCCGCGCCGGCCACGGTATTGAACGTCGCGCCCGCGATCTGGCTGGTGGGCGAGCCATAGGCGTAATTCAGCGGCTTGCTCTGCGTGGCCTTGACCAGGGACTGCAGCGAGTCATAGGGTGCGTCCTCGCGCACCACCAGCATCATGGGAATGGTCGCGATGCGGATGACGTGGACGAAATCACCCGTGGGGTCGAACGGCAGTTTGCGAAACAGGGCTGGGGTGGCCGAGTGCGTCGAGCTGCTGGTCAGGATGAGCGTGTAGCCGTCGGGCTGCGCGCGTGCGGCGAAGGCCGCGCCGATGGTGCCGGACGCCCCGGGCTTGTTCTCGATGACGATGGGCACGTTCAGGCGCGGGCCAAGCTTTTCAGCGATGATGCGCGCGCTCGTGTCCGTCGCACTGCCCGGCGAAAACGGCACCACGATGGTGATCGGTTTGTCAGGATAGCCGGCCGGCGGCATGTCGGCGGCCAGCGCGCTCGCCAGCGTCAGACCGCTCATGGCCACAACACTGGCGGCGCGGCTCAGGAAGGTGCGCTTCATCATTTTTTTGTCTCCTGCGGACCGCTCAGGCCCGTTTGCGTGGAAACGTATGATGCGCGTCCATCGTTTATCCCAACAAGGGACTAATTTTCATAGACTTATTCCGGTTACGGATCAATCTTCCCTGGCCTCGCGCTGGCGCAGCGCCTGCTCGGTATCGTGCAGAAACGCCGACGCCGCCATCGACAGGCGGGCGTTGTGGCGCTGGATCAGCCACAGCTCGTGGCCATGGCGGCGCGCGCCATCGATGTCCAGCACCCTCAGGCCTAGTTCGCGGGCAAGGCCGCGCGCATAGCCCGGCACCACGGTGATGCCCAGCCCCGCGCCGACCAGCTTCAACACCGACGTCAACATACCGGCTTCGATACGGTAGTCGAAATCCAGCCGAAGGTCCGCCGCGACCCGATCGAGGCTGCGCCGCACGCTGTAGACGTTGCGCAGCATGATGAGCTCTTGCGCGGCCACTTCAGCCCACGTGACGGCCTCCTGGCCCGCCAATGGATGATGCGTCGCACACACCGCAAACATGGTGTCGCGGTAGATCACCCGCGTGCTGAGCTCCTGCGCCGGGGTCTCCAGCGACACGATGCCGAAATCGGCACGACCGTTGCGTACATGCTCTATCGTGTCGTCGGTGGAGAGCTCGAAGAGATCGAGCGCCACGCTGGGATGCGCGCGATGATAATCGACCACGACGTCGCCCAGCAGGCCCACCATCATGAGCGGCGAGGTCGCCACCCCTACCCGTCCGCGCTCCAGGCTGCGCAGCCCGGACATGCTGCGTTCGGCCGCACGCACGGTACCCAGAATTTCCTGCGCATACGCATAGAAATCCGCAGCGCCATCGCACGGCGTGATGCTGCGCGTGGAGCGTTCGAACAGCGGCTGGCCGACCTCGGCCTCGAGCTCGGCGCACAGTTTGCTGACGGCCGATTGCGTCACGAAGGCGGCGCGGGCGGCCGCGGTGAAACTGCGCAATTCATACAGCGCACAGAAGACGCGCAGTTGCTTGAGTGTGATGTTCATGGTCGCGGTCGCCGGCCTGGACCGCCGGGCAGTGAACTACAGAATATCGCGATCGGCATCCTGGCGCGGTGCCAGGCGTCGCAACCCGCCAGGCGTGCGCGAAAACCGTACGGGGACCGCCGTGGTCACCAGGCGGCCTTCTGTCGGGTGCTCCACCTGCTCAAAGAAGCCCGTCGCGCGCAAGTGGGGGTCATCGAACAGCGCCTCGGGCGAATTGACGCGCGAATGCGGGATGTCGGCGTTGGCCAGCAACGCCAGCCACTGCGCCGTGTCGCGGCTGGCCACGATATCTGCCAGGTCCTGGTAGAGCGCATCAAAATGCCTGGCGCGTGTGGCGGCATCCGTATAACGCGGATCGGCCGCCAGATCCGGTCGCTGCGCCAACGCGAAGAAACGCCCCCATTGCGCATCGGTATAAGGCAGCAGCGCCAGATACCCATCGCGCGTGCGGTAAGGCCGGCGCTGCGGCGACAGCACGCGGCTGTAGCCCATGGGGCCACGCGCCGGCACAAAGGTGTGCCCGCTCATGTGTTCGACCAGGGTGAAGGACACCATGGTCTCGAACATGGGCACCTCGATGGCCTGGCCCTGCCCCGAGCGCTCGCGCTCATACAAGGCCATGGGGATGGCATAAGCCAGTGTCAGCCCAGCCACCTTGTCGGCCATGATGGTGTTCACATAGGCGGGCGCGCCGCTATTGCGACCCTGCAGATCCGCCATGCCGTTCATGGCCTGGATGATGTCATCGAAAGCGGGATGCGAAGCATAGGGGCCGTCCTGACCAAAGCCCACCGCCGAACAGTGAATCAGCCGGGGATGACGCGCACACTGCGTGGCCGCATCCAGGCCCAGACGGGCCAGCGCCGCCGTGCGCACATTGGAGACGAACACGTCCGCCTCGGCGATCAGGGCGAAGAGCCGATCACGATCAGCCGGCTGCTTGGCATCCAGCGTCACGCTGGCCTTGTTGCGATTGAGGTTGAGATACGCCGGCCCCATGCCGGCATGGGCGGCCGGAGCCGACGTCCGGAAGACATCGCCCTCAGGCGCTTCAACCTTGATGACCTCGGCCCCCATGTCACCCAGAATTTGCGTGGCATACGGGCCCATGGCCACCGACGTCATATCCACGACCCGAACGCCCTGCAGCGGCCCTGCCATCACCGGCTCTCCTTGTGCTGTCTGCGTGCGACAAAGGGCGCCATGTAACGGCGCGGCTCGTCCGTGGTGAAGGCCTCGCCGAACGCCGCAACGCTGCGGTCCAGCCCCGCCTGGACGGTCGATGTGCTCCAGTAGCGCAAAAGCGCTTTCTGCGAGCGCACGGCACGCGGGCCGCTGGCGGCAATGGGCGCGACCGTCTTCTCGACCAGGGCATCCAACTCGTCCCGCTCGCTGACGAACTCAACGTAACCCCATTGCAATGCCTGACCGGCGTCGATCGTCTCTCCGGTCAGCAGCAGCCAATCGGCGTGGATGACGGATGGGATGCCTACCCGGACCTCGGGCATGCCAAACACCGCATCCTCGCTGGCCAGACGGATGTCGCAGGCCGCGGCCAGCTCCATCCCCGCGCCCAGGCAAAACCCGGCAATACGCGCGATCGTGGGCACCGGAATGTCGGCCACGGCATCGCAGAGATCGCGCAGTCGGGTGATGAATTCGCGCGCGCCTTGCGGGTCGAGATCGGCCATTTCGTAAATATTGGCCCCGCCGACCAGCGCCCGCTCGCCGCTGCCGCGAAGGATGGCCCCCCGCGCATCCGGTTGCGCCGCCACCCAGCGCGCCGCTTCGGTGAGGCTGAGCGTCACGGCCGAGGCGAGGATATTCAGGCTCTTGGCGTCGTGGATGCACAGCGTGTAGACACCGCGCTCGTCGCGGCTGACGATGGCATGGGCAAAGACGGGAATGGTGGCAGGCGCGCTCATGAACAGACTCCAACTGTGATCATGCCGCCGATGCTAAGGGGCGGCGTTGATCACAACAAGCGAGTATTTTTCATGAAATAAGTCCCAACGAGAATAAATCATGACCTCGTGCGGATCCCGCCCCGCGCGGGCGGGATCCGCACACGGCAATGCCCTTACCAGCGGTGCTGATAAATCAGTTTGAGCACGGCCCCGGAAGCAGGCAGACGGCTGGTGTTGGTATTGCTGCGCATCAACTGGCTGTAGAGCGGGTAGTAGTCGCGGTTAAAGACGTTTTCCACGCCCAGCGTCAAGGTGTCCTTGGCCGTGAACTGATAACGCGCCATCAGGTCCACCGTGAAGTAACTGCTGACATCGCGCCGGCCGAAGCTCGCCACGCCATCGAGACGATAGTCGCGCGAGGCCTGGAAGTTGCCCTGCACCCGCGCCGACCAGCGTTCATTTGGCCGGTACTGCAGGTAGGCGCTGAGCTTCAACGGCGGAATGCGATATCCCGTCATGTCGCGCCAGGAGCCGTTGTCGGGCAGCTCGCGTCCCTGCATCCAGGTCAGCGTGCCGCCGGTGCCCCAACGCTCGTCGTCGGTGGAGGTATCCACGGTGGCCTCCACGCCGTAGATGCGCTCTTTGGTGCGCGTGAGGATGAGGCCGTTGTTGAAGCTTTGCACGTCACCGAGCTTGGAGGTCGTGTAGAAGACGGCCAGCGATGTCGAGGTGCGGCCGAAGGTGCCCCGCCAGCCCACCTCATAGTTGTTGATCTTTACCGGCTCGAGATCGGAAGACGCAATATCGAAGCCCGGGCGCGCGTTGCGCATCTGCACGCCGATGTCCGGCAACTGAAAGCCCTGGCTGAAGGTCGTGTAGAACTCGTGGTCCGGCACAGGCGCATAGGTCAGCCCGATGTTCGACAGCAGCGCATCGTAATTGACCGAACCGCCGGTGACGGTGGCCGGATTGGCGACCCGCAACTGCGACAGCGGCACGAAGTCACCGAAGCTGGCCTGCGCATACTCGTAACGCAGACCCCCGTGAGCGGACCACTGTTCATTGAAACGATGCTCGAGCTGACCGAAGATGCCCGTGCTGCGCGTGGTCAGGGAAGGCATATACGTCAAGCGCCCGGTCTTGCGAAAAACTCTGCCCCCGCTGGCGTCGAAGGCGGCCGCATCGAAGATATCGATGGGCATGTCGCTGCGTTCCTGATTGAAGTCAGCGCCCCACAGCAACCGCGTGTGCTCGGCCAGCGGCGTGTCCAGCGTCAGGCGGCTGCCCCACACCTTGGAGTTTTGCATGACCTGATCGACATGGTTGCCGCGCGTGACGACGGCACGCGCATCAAAGGGCGTAAAGCGCGTGTAGAAATCGCGGTAATACACCTGCGCCGACAACTTGCTGCCCCAGACGTTCAGGTGCTCGTACTCCAGGTTGAGCATGGTGTTGCGAATCTGATTCTGATCCACCAGCTCGAGGCCGCCCAGCGGCAAGGCGTGCGCGGTGCCAGGGGGCAGGCTCGCGACCCGTGGGTCGGAACCATAATCGGAATCCTGATCCGCGTTGTAATAACTGGCCGATAGCTGCACGCGTTGCCGATCATCGATGCGCAGCCCCAACTTGCCGCCCAGGCTGTAGATGTTCGAGTCGAACAGATCGCCCTGGCTCGGCTCCGAGGCAATGCGTCGGCCGCGCGCATCATAGGACGCGCCGTTGTGGCGCGCGCCCAGATCCAGCGAGTAGTCCAGCATGCCCTGGCTGCCGGCGAAGTACTGCTGCAACTGGCCGCCCAGCCCGTCGGCCCGCAGCCGGCTAAGGGGCGAGATGGCCGTCACGGTCGTCTCGGCTACCGGCTCGCCGCCCGCCGGCCGTGTCGTGATCGACACGATCCCCCCGGTGGCGCCGGCGCCGTAGATCGAGCTGCTGCCGCGCATGACCTCGATACGCTCGATGGTCGCAGGATCGACATTGACGAGATTGCGCGCCGAATCGCGATTGGTATTGAGCGGGATCCCATCGACCAGCACCAGCATGCCGCGCCCGCGCAGGGTCTGGCCATAGTCGGTGATCGTTCGGCTGGAGTCCGCCATCCCAGACACTTGTTTGGACAACAAGGTCGCCAGACTGTCCGAACCAGTACGCAGTTCCTGCAAGGCCTCGCGCTCGAGCACGATGGTTTGCTGCGTGGCAAACAGGCCGCTCGTACGCGAAGCGCTGATCTCGATGGGCGATAGGTCGATCGCAGCGGCCGCCGCCGGCGCCGGCTCCAGGATGTAGGCATCGCCATCCTCGCGCAAGCGCAACGGTTTGCCCGCGAGCAAGGCGTCAAGCGCCTGGCGCGCCGACATGCGCCCGGCCACCGCCGGCGCCTGCATGCCGCGCACCAGGTCAGACGAAAAGAAGATCTGCAGACCCTGGCTTTGCGCCAGTGTCCGGATCGCCTGGTCCAACGGCTGGGCCGGCAACGCCACGTTGATGTCATCGGCCCAGGCTGCAGCGCTTGCCATCCAGAGCATGACACCTGCGGTGGCCAGCCGCACTCGCGGGCGGTTCTTTTTTGTGTGATTCACGTCGGCTTCTCCCTGACTCTGACCGGGCATGTTCCCGGCAATGGCGAAGAAGACGCAGCGGCGCCCAAAAACCTGAACGACCTGAACAAGTATTTTGTAACAGCCTTGCTTTAGCGTGCCACGACCTCGACGCCGCCACCGGGCAACGTGCGCAGCTCGACCGGCAAGATACGCGGCAAGGCGCACAGGAAGGCGTCCGTATCGTCGGTGCGGAACACACTGCTCAGCCGCATGGATGCCAGCCGCGCATCGGCGGCCGGCACGATCGGCTGCTCGCGGTAGCGCGACACCTCACGCAGCGCGGCCCCAAGATCGGTATCGGTAAAGATGATTTGCCCCGAGCGCCAGGCCAGGGTGGTATCCAGAGCCGCGGGTTCGATCGCTCCGACCCGGCCTTGCGGATCGACGCGGATCGCCTGTCCCGGTCCCAGCGCGATACCGTGCGCATCGCGCGTGCCGGCTACATTCACCGAACCGGATTCGACGGCCACCCGCAGCGCCTCGCCGTCGCGGCGCACCACAAAGCGGGTTCCGGTCACAGTGGCCGTGCCCGCCCCGGCATCGACCGAGAACGATCGGCTGGCATCCTTGACCACGGAGAAAAGGGCTTCTCCGGCCAGGAGATCGACCCGTCGGCTGCTCGCGTCGACGGTCACGCGCAGATGGCTGCGGCTGTTAAGCAGGGCAAGCGAGCCATCGGGCAACCGGACCTCCCGGCGCTCGCCGGCGGCCGTGCGGTAGTCGACGACGTCCGCGCCCGGCAACACCCCCCAGACGACGGCTCCCAGGCCCAGAGCCAGCGCACAGGCGCCGGCCGTCAGCACTGCCCGGCGGGCGGAAACAGGGCGGCGAGCGGGCGGCTCGGCCAGCGCTCGCAGGCGGTCGGCTGGCACCTGAGTGGCCGCCTGCCAGATGGCGTGCAGCGCCTGGAATTCATAAGCGTGGCGCGGATCTTCGCGCAGCCAGGCATCGAGCTCGGCGCGGCACGCGGCGTCGAGTCCGTCGCGGCTGCGCGCAAACCAGCGCGCGGCCTGCTCGCGTACCGGATCAGCCTTGCGGTCAGTTGGGCGCATAAGCCCCCAAGCGCTGGCGCAGATGCAAGGCGGTGCGGATCATGTATTTCTCGACCATGTTTTTCGACAGACCCATGCGCTCGGCGATCTCGGCCTGGGTGAGGCCCTCCAGACGCTGCCAGATAAAAACCTGGCAGCATTTGAGCGGTAGTTCCGCCAGCGCGACTTCCAGCGCCTGGCCCAGTTGTTGGGCACGGGCCTGGGCCACGGGATCGCCCAGCGTGCCGGGCTCGCCGGCTATGGTATCAAGCGGAAGCCACTGGCGCTCGCCTTCACGGCGAAAGTTGTCGATCGCGGCGTTGCGCGCGGCCTGATGCAGATAGGCGCGCGGCTGCTCGATCTTGGAACTGTCGGCCTCGAGGCATTTGACGAAGGCGTCGTGCGCAAGATCCCGCGCCGCGTCGCGGCAGCCCAGCTTGCGGGTCCAGACCGCAAGCAGCTCTTCGTAAAAGACAAGGAAACCGAAAGGACGCATGGCACATGATCGATAAGGCCACACATGATAATAGTTTCAATTATCAATTACAAAACGGCCGGCCCACCATCCGGCCGGCCGGCGCGGGTTCAATCCACCTCGGCTCCGGAACGGCGCACCACTTCGCCCCATTTTCCGACTTCAGCGGCGACAAAATCGGCCGTCGCCTTGGGCGAAGACGGCATGGCCTGAGCCCCTCGATCCGTGAAGAACTTGCTCATCTCCGGGCTGGTGAGCACCTGTCCGATGTGCTTGCTCAGGCTGCCGGTGATGTCGTCGGGAGTGCCGGCCGGCGCCAGTACGGCGGCCCAGCCGATGGCCTCGAATCCTGGATAGCTCTCGGCCACCGTGGGCACATCCGGCAATTGCGCCAGGCGCTTGCTCGTCGTGACGGCCAGCGGCACGGCCTTGCCCGATTGGATATGCGGCAAGGCCGCGGTGACCGAATCCACCATGAGGGGAACCTGCGCCCCCAGGAAATCGGCCTGCGCCGGGCCGCTGCCCTTGTACGGGATGTGGCGGACATCGACGTTCGCGGCTGCCTTGAACATTTCCGCGGCCAGATGCTGCGTGCCACCAATGCCGGCACTGGCGTAGACCAGGTCGCCGGGTTGGGCGCGCGCGCGCTCGACCAGCGCCGCAATGCTGGTGATGCCTGAAGCCGGCGTGGCCAGGAAAACCAGCGGCACGGAGAACACGCCCGACACGGGAGCGAAGTCCTGGGTCAAGCTGAAATTGATGTTCTTGTACAGGGTCTGATTGACGGCCGCCGCGCTCCCGGCGATCACCAGCGTATAGCCGTCGGGCTTGGCGCGAGCGGCTTCGGCCATGCCGATGTTGCTGCCCGCGCCCGCGCGGTTTTCGACCACGATCGTCTGCTTGAGGTCGGTGCCCAATTTCTCGGCCAACGCGCGCGCGAAGATGTCGGTGGCCTGCCCGGGCGGGAAAGGCACGATCAGGCGGATGGGGCGGTCGGGATAAGCGGCGTGAGCGGCCGAGGCCAGCGCGACGCTGGTGCACAGGCCGGCAAGAATACGTTTCATGATGAGCTCGCAAAGAGGAATCGTCGCGGGCGCAGCCCGCACTGTCTCGGTACGCCTTTTGAGCCACCGTCGGGCGCCGACTCGTGTGGCGACTGCCATCCGGCCCCTGTCGGGCCAGGCC
Source organism: Bordetella holmesii (assembly GCF_020735985.1). Classification (NCBI taxonomy): domain Bacteria; kingdom Pseudomonadati; phylum Pseudomonadota; class Betaproteobacteria; order Burkholderiales; family Alcaligenaceae; genus Bordetella; species Bordetella holmesii. The sequence goes on along the minus strand of NZ_CP085973.1, from coordinate 196,501 downwards.
TTCATGATAAAGGCAAATACGGGCCGGCACCTCGCGCCGCCGTCTGCCAGCCGCGGACGCGACGCTGCGCCAGACCGCTTTCTCTACGGGGTATTTGCTCATAAGCACAAGAAAAGAACGAATCCTTCGTTGGGCTGCACGACGCACTGTCTTAGAGTTTTTCGTCAGCAGTGATACCGACGTTTTTCTTTTCTGGAGCCCGCCATGAACGACCGTCTCAGCCGCGTCCAAGCCTCGCGATCCGCCGCCGTCAAAGCCACGCTGGACTACCCGGTGATCGACACCGATGTCCACGTCAACGACTACGCGCCCATTCTGGAAGACTACGTGCAGCACTATGGCGGCGCCAAACTGGTGGACGCACTGCGCCGTGCGCTGGGCGCGCGCTTTGCGACAAAATCGCAAGGCCGAGACTGGTATGCGCAAACGGCCGAAGAGCGTCAGTACAACCGCACGCCGCGCGCGCCATGGTGGGCACGCGTCACGCGCAATACCCTGGATCTGGCGACCTACACGCTTCCCGAACTGCTCTACGAGCGCCTGGCGGAACAGGGCTCGGATTACTCCGTCCTGTTTCCCAATGATGTGCTGGCGCCCTTGGCCGCGCGTGACGATACGCGTCAGGCACTGCACCGCGCCATAAATCACTTTCACGCCGACCAGTACCGCAAGTACGCCGATCGCCTCACGCCGGTGGCGGGCATTCCGATGAGCACCCCGCAAGAGGCCATCGAGGAGCTGGAGTTCGCGGTCAAGACCCTGGGCCTGAAGGTCATCAATATCCCGGGTGGCGTCAAACGCCCCATCAAGGCCATTGCCGACAAATATCCCGCCAGCGATTACCCCGAGATTGCCAAACACGCCCACTACACCGACTTCTACGGCATCGACAGCGAGTATGACTACGACCCGTTCTGGGCCAAGGTCGTCGAGCTGGGTGTGCCGGTGACCACGCACTACGGCAGCCAGGGGTGGACGGGACGCCAGTCCATCAGCAACTACATGTTCAACCACATCGGGCATTTCGCCGATGGCTCGCAGGCCTTTGCCAAGGCGCTGTTCTTCGGCGGCGTCACGCGTCGTTTTCCCGGCCTGCGCGTCGGCCTGCTCGAAGGCGGCGCGGACTGGGGCTCGCATGTGTATACGCACCTGGTCGACCGCTGGGAAAAACGCAATCGGGTCGCCGTGCAGAACTACAACCCGGCCCATGCCGACCTGGCGCTGCTGAAAAACCTGTTCGAGCGCTACGGGGCCGATTTCATCAAGGGCCGCGACATCGATCCGGCCCAACTGCTGCGCGACAGCCTGGGTATCTCCGCACTGCCCCACAGCCGCGATCCCAACCCCGACGAACTCGACGACTTCGCACTGGCAGGCATTGAAAGCGTCGAGGACATCCGTGCGCGCTGGGTCGACAGTTTCTATTTTGGCTCAGAGGCCGACGATCGTACCGTGGCCGCCGCGTTCAACGACCGCGTCAATCCGCTGGGTACAAAAATCAACGCCATCTGGTCATCGGACGTCGGCCACTGGGATGTGCCGGATCTGACCGAACCGTTGGCAGAGAGCTGGGACCTGGTCGAACAAGGCGTCATCAGCGCCGCCGACTTCAAGGCCTTTGTCTTTGGCAACCCCTACCGCTTCTACACCGAAGCCAACCCCGCGTTCTTCGTGGGCACCGAAGTCGAACGCAAGCTCGCCTCGCAAGCAAAAGCCGCCTGATCCCTGGAGTCCATGCATGAATACGCTGTCCAAAACGGTGGCCCGCGCCGCCCTGCTCATTCTTCTTACCACGACCGCCGCCGCACAGGCTGCCGAGGTGGTCCGCATCGGCGTGGCCACGGCCGGCGGCGGAGATCCCATCACCTGGGGCGGCTCGCCCGGCGGCGTGGTTCGCGCCACCCAAGCACTGGAAGAAGCCTTCAAGGACGACGGCGTGAAGGTGGAGTGGCTGTTCTTCAAGGGCGCCGGCCCTGCTGTCAACGAAGCCTTGTCCAACAAGCAGATCGACTTTGCCTATCAAGGTGACCTGCCGCAGGTCGTGGGCCGGGCCAATGGTCTGAAGACCAAGTTGCTGCTGGTCAGCGGCGCGCGCAACAACCTGTACGTCGTCGCGCCGCCGGCCTCGACGCTCTCGCGCATCGAAGACCTGAAAGACCACAAGGTGTCGATCTTCCGCGGCACCAACGGTCATCTGGTCGCCATCAATGTACTGGCCGCGCACGGTCTGGCCGAACGCGATATCAAGAGCGTGAATCTGGACACCGGCAGCGCCCAGGCCGCGCTCGTTTCCAACGGCGTGGACGCCGCATTCGGCGGCTATGAGTGGTTCAAGGTCCGCGACAAAGGCCTGGCCAAGGTGATCTATTCCACGCAGGGCCAGGATCCCGCCTTCACGCGCCAGGCCTCGCTGCTGGTGCGCGAAGACTTCGAGCGCGAGAACCCGGCCCAGGTGCAGAAGGTGGTCGACGTCTTCGTACAGGCCGCCAAATGGGCCTCGGACGAGAAAAACCGCGATGCCTTGTTCAAGATCTGGGAGAAAAGCGGCGTTCCCTATGCCTCCTGGGCCGCCGAGTTCGACAAGCAAGACCTGGCGGTGCGCAACTCGCCGCTGGTCGATGACTTCATCATTGCCCGCTACAAAGCCGTGGCCGCCGACGCGCTGAAGGAAAAACTCATCTGCCGCCCGGTCGCCATCGATGGATGGTTCGACACCCGTTATATCGATCAGGCGCTCAAGACGCAGGGATTGACCGGCCACTGGACGCCGTTTGATGCCAGCGGCCTACCCGCCAGCCAGGCTCCCCAGGCCAGCACGCGCTGACGCCATCCATCAAGGAGTCATCATGAGCACGCTGAGCCTGCCCCGTTTACCGGCACTTGCCTTGGATGGCCGAGGCCTGGCCTGGCAATTGGCCCCTTGGCTGCTGCCTCTGTTGCTTTACCTGTTGTGGCATACCGGCGCCGCGCAAGGCTGGATCTCCTCCCAGGTGCTGCCGCCTCCCGCCTATGTGTGGGAGACGCTGCGCGAACTGGCCACCAGTGGCGACCTCTGGCTGCACCTAGGCGCGAGCATGGCACGTGTCCTGGTCGGCTTTGCCACCGGCGCCTTGCTGGGCCTGGTCCTGGGCGTGGCCATGGGCCTGTGGCGTCCGTTGCAGGCCTACCTGCTGCCCCTGTTCAACGCGCTGGTGCAGATTCCGGTGCTGGCCTGGCTGCCCTTCGTGCTCTTGCTGGTGGGCATCGGCGAGACACTCAAGTACATCCTCATCGCCAAGGCCGCCCTGGTGCCGGTCACGCTGGGCACGCTGCAAGGCTTCCGCCTGGCCAGCCCGGCACTGCGCGAAGTCGCCCGCGTCTATGGCTACAGCCGGCGCCAGGAGGTGCTGGAGGTCGTGCTGCCGCTGGCCACGCCCACGATTTTTACCGGACTGCGCCTGGGCTTTACCAAAGCCTGGTTGTCGCTGGTGGTGGTCGAACTGGTCGCCTCGAGCGAAGGCCTTGGTTACCTGATCGTCTACGGCCGGCAGTTGTTCCAGCTCGATCTGGTCATGGCCGCTGTCATCATCGTCGGCGCAGTGGGCTACGCCATCGACCGTCTGCTCGACTGGAGCGAGACGCTTCTGATCGGAGCGCATCGTGCCGGCAATCCGCAGGGAGAACGGCCATGATCGCGCAACCGATCACCGCAGTCGACGAAAACCAGCGGCGCTGGCGAGGTGCCGTGCTGCCGGCGGCCCTCATCCTGCTTTGGTGGGCGGCCTCTCAGGCCGGGGTCGTCAACTCGGCGCTGCTGGTCTCGCCCGCCAAGGTGCTGGAAACGGCCGCCGACCAGATATTCACCGGCAAGCTCTGGCGCGCCTTGGGAGCCAGCCTCGCGCGGGAACTGACCGGCTTTGTCATCGGCACCACCAGCGGGCTGGTGCTGGGCGCGCTGCTGGGTGTGTCGCGCGTGTTCAACCGGCTGGTCGGGCCGAGCTTCAATACGTTCAAGCAGATCTCGCTCTTTGCCTGGATTCCGCTGATTTCGGTGTGGTTCGGGCTGGGCGACATCGCCAAGGTCGTGTTTCTGTCGCTGGCCGCGCTGGTGCCCGTTGTGGTCAATACCTGCGACGGCATACGCAGCACGCCCCCGGCCTTGCTGGAAGTCGCGCGCGTCTACGGCTACACGCGGCGCCAGACCTTTCTGTATGTCGTGCTGCCGGCTGCCACGCCCGCGATCTTCACGGGCATCTATCTGGCGCTTATCTATTCCTGGCTGGCCACCATAGGCGCCGAATACCTGCTGGTGGCCGGCGTGGGAATCGGCAATCTGCTCATCGAGGGCAGCGAACACTTTCAGATGGATCTGGTCATTTTCGGCATGTTCGTCGTCGGCCTGGTCGGCTGGTTGTTGAACGCGCTGGCCCGCTCCATTGAACGCCGTCTCGCCTTTCTGCGTGGCGCGGCGCAATAACGACAGGATGCATCCGCATGACACACTCTACTTCCACGTTGGACCTGGATCTGCAGACGGTGAGCAAGCGCTACGCCAGCCATCAGGCCGAAGGCGGCGCGCTTCAGGTGCTCGACGGCATCGACCTGCATATCCCTTCGGGCGAGTTTCTCTCTATCGTGGGGACCAGCGGCTGCGGGAAATCCACCCTCTTGCGGCTGATCCTCGGTCTGGACAGCCACTACGAAGGACAGATCGCGCTAGGCGGGGCTCCCGTGCAGGGCACCGGCCCGGAGCGCGGGATCGTCTTTCAGGATCACCGGCTCTTCCCATGGCTGACCGTCGCACAGAACATCGCAGTCGGCCTGCGCAACGCCAGCATCAGCGAGGCCGACAAGCGCGACCGGGTAGCCGAACACGTCGCGCTGGTTGGCCTGGAGGGTTTTGAGCGCTCCTATCCACATCAGATCTCCGGCGGCATGGCCCAGCGCGTGGCGATCGCGCGCGGCCTGGTCAATCGGCCGCGCGTGCTGCTGCTCGACGAACCCTTCGGCGCGCTGGACGCGTTGACGCGAGCGCGCCTGCAAACCGAACTTCAGCGGATCTGGCAAAAAGAGCGCATCACCATGATTCTGGTCACGCACGACGTGGAAGAAGCCGTCTTCCTCGGCGACCGTGTCGTCGTGATGCAGCCACGGCCCGGGCGTATCCGGTGCATCGTCCCCGTGCCGCTGGCGCATCCCCGCAACCGCAGCGACCCCCGGTTCATTCAGATTCGCGACGACGTGCTGTCCGACTTTCTGGGCCCCGTAGCCACGCAAACACCGCTGCCCGAGCGTGCCCCGGCTCACCCCTCTCTCGCCTCCCTGCGCATGGCCTGGTAACAGGTCTGGAGATTCTCATGACGACAAGACAGATCAAACTCGGTGCCTTCCTGATGCAGACAGGGCACCATATCGCCGCCTGGCGCCACCCCGGCGCCCAAGCCGACGCCAGCATCAATATCCGCCACTATGTCGAACTCGCCAAGCGCGCGGAGGCGGCCTGCTTTGACGCCCTCTTTCTGGCAGACTCGGTGGGTGTGCGCAACAGCGAACTGGACTCTCTGGCTCGCACCGCGCGCAGCGATCAGTTCGAACCCCTGACGCTACTGTCGGCGCTGGCCATGGTGACAGAGCGAATCGGGCTGATTGCCACCGTCTCGACCACCTACAACGAGCCTTACCATGTCGCCCGCAAGTTCGCCTCGCTCGACCATATCAGTGGCGGACGTTCCGGCTGGAACCTGGTGACATCCAGCGGTCTGGGCGAAGCCCAGAACTTCAATCTCGACGAGCATCTCGAGCACGCCATCCGATACGCGCGTGCCGCAGAGTTCCACGATGTCGTGCTGGGCCTGTGGAACAGCTGGGAAGACGACGCCTTCGTGCGCGACACGGCCAGCGGGCAGTACTTCGCCCCGGAAAAAGTACACCCGCTCAATCATCGCGGCGAACACTTCCGGATGCGTGGCCCCCTGAACGTCGCACGCTCGCCCCAGGGCCGGCCGATCGTCGTCCAGGCGGGCGCGTCAGCGGCTGGCCGCGACCTCGCGGCGCGCACGGCCGAAGTCATTTTCGTGGCGCATCAGACCTTCGACGAAGCCCAGTCTTTCTATCGCGACATCAAACAACGGGCCGGTGTCTACGGACGGCATCCGGACGAGATCAAGATCATGCCCGGCATCTTTCCGGTCATCGGCAGGACACAACAAGAGGCCGAAGAAAAATTCGCCCAACTGCAAGAGCTGATCCACCCGGTGGTCGGCGTGCGGCTACTGTCCAACATGATAGGCGCGGACCTCAGCGGCTATCCGGTCGACGGTCCCCTTCCCGACCTGCCGCAGACCAACGGCGGCAAAAGCCGCCAACAATTGCTGGTGGATCTTGCGCGGCGAGACGGGCTGAGCATTCGCGACCTGTATCTGCGTATCGCCGGCGCGCGCGGCCACCAGCAGATCGTGGGCACGCCCGAACGGGTGGCAGACCAGTTGCAGCAATGGTTCGAGGAGGAAGGCGCCGACGGCTTCAACATCATGTCGCCCTGGCTGCCTGGCGGGCTGGATGACTTCATTGAGCTGGCGTTGCCCGAATTGCGCCGCCGCGGCCTGGTACGCACTCACTATCAGGGTCGCACCCTGCGCGACCATCTCGGCCTGCGACGGCCGGCGCATCCGGCAGCCGTCGCGCGCCAGGCGCGCGCGGCAGCCTGAGCGCGATCACAGCTTGGCGACCGAGACCTCGGTTGCCTTGACGAAGGCCAGCACCTCGGTGCCCACCTGCAGGTCCAGTTCCTTGATCGACCGCGTCGTGATCACCGAGGTCACGATGCCGGCCGGCGTCTCGACATCCACTTCGGATACCACCGAGCCCAGGACAATCTCCTTGATTTTGCCGCGAAACTGATTGCGCGCATTGATGATGGGAAGCGTCATGAATACTCTCCTGCATGAGTCGCCCGGTACACCCCGGGGAAAGGCTGGCCGGCGGGCACCGCGCCCGCAGCAGCGCATAGCCCAAGACGATCGGCTCTGCCTGCAAACGCACGATTGCGACTAAGGATATAAGCGCCCGGCCTCACACGCCGTAACGGCTTACCGCGCGCTCATCCCACTGCAGACCGACGCCTGGCGCCTGGCCGATGATGGCCTGGCCTTCCTCGAAACGCAGCGGCTGCTGCAGAACCGGAGCCGCCAGGTCCATGCGTTCGAGATAATGGGCGCCGGGCGTCACGGCCAGCACATGCGCGCTGAATTCCTGGAAAATATGGCTGGACATGGGTACCCCATGCGCGTGCGCCAGCGCCGCGGCCCGCAGCCAGGCCGTCACCCCGCCTATTTTCATGATGTCGGGCATGGCGTAATCGCATGCACCGGCCGTCAGCGCCTTCTGCATTTCTTCCACCCCGAACCAGTTCTCCCCCATCTGCACCGGCACCGCGCCGCGCAGGCGCGCATGGCCGAGGTAATCCTCCTGCAGAGTCGGCTCTTCGATCCAGCATAGCCCTTCGTCACGCAAGGCGCGCAGCCGCCGCGCGGCTTCGGGCACCGTCAGCCCCTGGTTGTAGTCGGCCATGATGGCGACCTCATCGCCCACCGCGTGGCGCAAGGCCCGCAACACGCGCAGATCCTCTTGCAGCGAGGGATAGCCGATCTTGGTCTTGATCGCGCGAAACCCCTGCTCGCAGGCCTGCGCCGCCCGCCGCACGCCCATGGCCTCGCCATCCATGGCATGACTGTCATACGCCGGCTGCTGGGCGGCACTCGCCGCCCAGCAGCCGCGCCAGCGGCAGGCCGTGGGCCACCGCCAGCGCATCCCAGGCTGCCATGTCCAGCCCCGCGCAGGCCATTCCCATCAGGCCGGTCCGGCCCAGCAGACGCAACCGGCAGGACAACAGGCGATCCAGCTCGACGGGCGCCAGGGGTTGCCCCTGAAGCACTCCGGCCAGTTGCCTGACCGCCAGGCAGGTCGGCGCCAGCGCCAGCGGCGTATACGTGAACAGATAGGCGCGCCCGACCACCTCCGGGCGGCTGGTGTACAGGTCGATCAACACCAGCGGGGCGGCATCGACCACACCGACACTGGTACGGATGGGATGCTCGAGCGGCACCTGTACGGCGCGCGCCTGAACCGATGTGATGACCAGATCTGAACCGGCGTCTTGCATGTCGCGCTCTCCTGTATGGCGGGTAGGCGCCATCACAAACCCAGATAGGCCTGCATAACGCGGGGGTCGCGCAGCAGTTCCTGGCCGGTTCCCGCCACCGTGATGCGGCCTACCTCGAGTACATAGGCCTGATCCGCCAACGCCAATGCGGCGCGGACGTTCTGCTCCACGAGCAATACGGGCATGTCCAGGTCTCGCAGACGCGCCACCACCTCCAGCACTTCGCGCACCAGCAACGGCGCCAACCCCATGGAAGGCTCGTCCAGCAGCAGAACCTTGGGGCGGCTCATGAGCGCCCGGGCAATGGCCAGCATCTGCTGCTGCCCGCCCGACAAGGTGCCCGCCGGCAAGCCCCGCTTCTGCTGCAACACGGGAAACAGCGCGAACATCTCGTCCATGCGCTCGCGAGCCTGGCGGCCCCGCACATAACCGCCCAGCAGCAGATTGTCTTCGACCGATAGCGGGCCGAAGACCTGCCGCCCCTCCAGAACCTGGGCCAGCCCGAGCCGGACCCGGGTGTCGGCACTGGTGCGGCCAATGTCGTTGCCTAGAAGCTCGATGCTTCCGGCACGCGCCGGCACCAGCCCGGAGAGCGTGCGCAGCAAAGTGGTTTTGCCCGCTCCATTGGCGCCCACGAGCGCCACCAGTTTGCCGCGCGGCAGATCCAGGTCGATGCCATGCAACACCTCGATGCGGCCGTAACCCGCCTTCAGGCCGCGCACGCGCAACGCCTGCGCGGCGCTTGCGGTTTCATTCGGCATGGCTGACATCTTCGGCTCCCAAATAGGCCTGGATCACTTTTTCGTCGGCGCGTATCTCCTGCGCGCTGCCTTCTGCCAGCCGCCTGCCGTGATCCAGCACCAGAATGCGATTGGACACCTCCATCACCAGCCGCATGTCGTGTTCGACCAGCAGGATGGTGATGCCGCTGTCGGCGATACGGCGGATCAGCCGGGTGAGCTCGGCGGTCTCGCTATCGTTGAGGCCGGCAGCCGGCTCATCGAGCAAGAGCAGACGGGGCTCGCTGGCCAATGCACGAGCGATCTCCAGACGCTTGAGTACACCGAAAGACAATTGCGAGGCGTGGTGGGCGGCGTAAGCCCCCACGCCGGCCATCTCCATCCATCCCAAGGCATCCTGTGCCAGACGCCGGTCAGCCGCCCGTGTCCAGCCGAACAGCCCGGCCAGCAAGCCGGCATGCTGGCGCAGATGTGCGCCCAGCATGACGTTTTCGCAGGCCGTCATATTCATGCAGACCTGCAGATTCTGGAACGTCCGACTCACCCCCCGCCGCGCCAGCTGCTCGGGGGCTAGTCCGCCGACCGGCTTGCGATCGAGCAGGATGGCGCCGGCGCTGGGCGCATAGACCCCGCTGATGAGGTTGAACAGCGTCGTTTTGCCCGCGCCATTCGGTCCGATGACCGCATGCACATCCCCCTCCCGCACGCTGAAGCTGACATCCTGGACGGCGGCCACACCGCCAAAATGGCGGCTCAATCCCTGGACTTCCAGCATCATGACCTCCGGCGCAAAAGATGTTGCAGCGTGGGCACGAGCCCTTTCGGCAGAAAAATCATCGTCAGCATGAGGATGAGGCCAAAACACATCATTTCGTACTCGTGCAGCCCGCCCAGCAATTGCGGCAGCAAGGTCAGCAGCGCCGCACCCAGCACCGCGCCGAAGGTCGACGCCATGCCACCGAGCACCACCATGGTCGCCAACTCCACCGAATAGGTAAAACCTGCCAGCGAGGGCGTGATGAACCCCAGGTAATGCGCGCTCAGGCAACCAGCCAGCGACGTGAACACCGCCGAGGCGACGAAAGCCCTCACCTTGTAACTGGCCACGTTCACGCCAGCCACGCGCGCCGCGACTTCCGACCCGTGCAGGCCTCGTAAGGCTCGGCCGGCCTGTGAGGCATACAGATTCAGCGACAGCGCCACGGCGCCGAAAAGCAGCACCGCCGCCAGGCCGTACCACATGCCCATCCCCTCGACGGCATGGCCCATGACCTCCAGCGGCCCGACCGGCATGCCGTCGGGGCCGCCCGTCCAGTCAACTTCGTTGATGAGGACGATATTGACGATGATCCCCAAGCCAAGTGTGGCCATGGTGAGCGAATGGCCGCGCAGGCGCAGAATCGGCCGGGCCACCACATACGCCACGCCGTCCGCGCCCAGCACGGCGGCGGCCATTGCCAGCAGTGGCGGCCAGTGCAGATGGGCCGTCAGAATGCCGCCGCCATAGGCGCCGATGGCCACGAATGCCGCATGGCCGATACTGACCTGCCCGGCAAAATCCATCAGCAGATTCAGCCCGACGGCGGCAATCCCCGCCAGACAGATGCGGATCGCCAGATCCATGAGAAAGTTGTTGTTCAGCGCCAGGGGCAGCACAGCCAGCGCCACAGCCAGCACACATAACGAAGGACGCAGGGCGAGCGCTCTCATACGCGCTCCGAACTGCGCTTGCCGAACAGGCCCTGAGGCATGACCAGCAGGATGACGATGATGAGCACGAAAGGTACGGCGTCTTTGTAGGCCGACGAGACATAACCGGCCATGAAAGCCTCCAGCAGCCCCACCAGCAGACCGCCTGCTACCGCGCCCACGCCACTGCCGAGTCCACCCAGCGTGGCGGCGACGAAACCCTTCATGCCCAACATCAGACCCAGATCGTAGACCGTGGTGGTGATGGGCGCGGCCGTCACGCCCGCCACCGCGCTCAGTCCGGCTGCCAGGCCGAACGACAGCATGAGAATGCGCGAGGTACTGATGCCCACTGCTTGGGCGGCCAGGCGGTTGGCCGCCACGGCCAACATGGCCTTGCCCGTCAGCGTGAAGCGGAAAAAGACCGCACAGCCTGCCACCAGCACCAGGGACACGCCCCAGATCCACAGACTCTGCGGCAGCACATAGGCGCCGGCCAGCGAGATGGCATCGTCGCCGCTGAAAGCCGGCAGCGTGCGCTGGTTCTTGCCCAGCACCCGCTGCACGACTCCCTGGATGAAGAGCGACGCGCCGATGGTGATGATGATGAGCGACAACACATTGGCCTCGCGGGCCGGTCGTATCGCCAGAAAATAGAGCAACAGCCCCACGACAATGCCCACCGCCACCGCGGCGGCCACCGCGGCAGGCAGCGGCACGTGCATGGCAACCAGTGTGGCAGCCACCATACCGCCCACCATCAGAAAATCGCCTTGTGCGAAATTGATGATGCCGCTGGCGTTGTAGATGACGGAGAACCCCAGTGCCGCCAGGGCGTATATGGCGCCCGTGGTCAGTCCGGCGAAAACGAATTGCGCGAAATCAGCCATGCGAGCCTCGACTGTCGAAATCCCGATTGCATAGATGGATAGCGCCGAACTCGCCGGGCCGCACCACCCCCATGAGGGTCATGGTGCGCGCCAGCTCGGCAGCCAGAAGATTCAATACCTGTTGCACGCCGGCCTGGCCTCCTACCGCCAGGCCATACGCCATGGGACGGCCCACGAAGACGCCATCGGCGCCGCTGGCCAGCGCCCGCGCGATATCCGCTCCGCGACGAAACCCGCCATCCACAAAAAGCGGCATGCCTTGCCCGGCGGCGGCGCGCAGGCGCGGCAGCATGCGGATCGCCGACGGCGCAGCGTCCAACTGCCGGCCGCCGTGGTTGGACACAATGACGCCATCCACACCCAGACCGGCCGCGCGGCGCGCATCCTCGGGATGCAGGACACCCTTGAGCAGCAGCGGCCCGCGCCACAGCGAACGCAGCCATGCCAGATCCTCCCAAACCAGCGAGCAATCCATGGACCGCGCCAGCAAGGCCGCCTGGGCTTGGGGCGAGGCCTGTTGCTCCGGGGGCGCCAGGTTGACGAAATCCGGCGCGCCCGCCGCAGCCATCCGGGCCAGCCAGCGCGGGTGGCGAACCATGTCCCACAGCATGGCGGGGCCTGGTCGAAACGGCAGTGAAAACCCATTGCGCGCGTCGCGCTCCCGATAGCCGCTGACTGGCACGTCGATGGTCAGCACCAGCGCATCAAAGCCAGCCCGTTGCGCCCGCTGCACGATCTGCTCGGCCACGGCGCGTGCCTGCATGACGTAGAGCTGCATCCAACAGGGCCCCGACGTGGCCGCTCGCACGGCCTCCAGGGGACTGTTCGACGCCGTCGACAGCACATAAGGCAGGCCTGCCGCGCCGGCGGCCGCCGCCGCCAGCACATCGCCTTGCGGGCGCAACAGACCCGCCAGCCCGACCGGCGCTACGCCAAACGGCGCCGACCACGTCTGGCCCAGGATCTCGACCGCCGTATCGACCCGGCGCGTATCGCGCAGGCCTTGCGGCAGCAGATCCAGTCGATCGAGGTCCGCCCGATTACGCGCCAGGCACCGTTCGTCCTCGGCGCCGCCCTCGACATAATCGAAGACGAAACGCGGCAGCACGCGGCGGGCCCGCTGACGGAAATCTGCGACATTCAAGCTCATATGGGCCTCGTCAGGGCAGCGCCTGGAAGGCCCCCTTGCGGACCTCCACCATCCGGAAGGCGGAGATGTCCAGGCCCATGTGGTCCTCGGGCGTCATGGTGTAGATACCGCTGACCCCGACAAAACCCTTGGTTTCCTCCAGCGCCTTGCGCAGCTTCTCCGGATCCGTGCCGCCGGCGCGCTTGATGGCGTCGGCCACCATCAACATGCCATCATGGGCGTAGCCGCCAAAGGTCGACACTTCCACCTTGTGCTTGTCTTCAAAGGCCTGTGCATAACTGACGCTGACCTCACGCTGCGGGTCGCTGGCAGGCAGGCTGCGCGCGACTTGCAGCGCGGGCGATGGCATGCGTATGCCCTCGGCGGCTTCGCCGGCCAGACGCACAAACTCCATCGATGCCTGACCGTGGCTGGTGTAGAGCGGTTGCTTCATCGCCAGTTGCCGGTAGTTGCGCGCGATGATGGCGGGCGCCTGCCCCGTACCGAACACGAAGACAGCCTGCGCATTGCTCGATTTGATGCGCGTGAGCTACGGCGTCATATCGGTATCGCGTTCGCCGTACTGTTGGTCGTCGACCACTTCCACGCCCAGGCTTTGCGCAAGCTTCAGCGTCTCGGCCCGTCCGGACTTGCCAAAGCCACCCGTATCCGAAAGCAGCGCCATGCGAGTGACGCCGTTTTTCTTCATGTCCTCGATCACTTTGACGGCAGCCATGCGGTCGGAGTGCGGCATCTTGAACACCCAGGGCTTGACCGGCTCGACGATGACACTGGCTGCGGCCAGCGACACGAACGGAATTTTGGCGCTTTGCACCTGCGGCACCATGGCCATGGTCGAACCGGTGGTCGAGCCGCCCACGATCACATCGACACCGTCCTGCATGATCAGGCGACGCACGAAGGCGTTGGCCTTGTTGGCGTCGCTGGCATCGTCATACGGCGTCAGCGCCAGCTTGCGCCCAAGAACGCCGCCCTCGGCATTGAGCTTGTCCACGTACAGCTGCAGAGTTTTCTGCTCCGGGTCGCCCAGAAAAGAGGCCGGGCCGGTGGCCGAGACCACGGCCCCCACCTTGATCGGGGCCGGTTCGGCGTGTACCGCGCCGGCCAATACCGCGGCCGCACAGACCAAGGCGGCGGGCAGCCGCCGGGTCAACATGCGCTTCATCGTTTGTCTCCTAGTCGTTTTTGGGACTACTGGGCTTGCCCGCCGTCTGACGCGGCGATGCGGGAACAGCGTGCGGCCGGCTGGCCGCCAATCAGGAACTGGCTGCCTTGCGCACAAAGCGCAATGGCTGCTCGATCATGGGCGGGTCCGGCAGGTCCAGGGCACGCGCCAACGCCTTGCCCTGCGGGTCGGCCAGCGCGGCACGGCGAGCCGCCGCGATGCGCTCGGTCAGGTCAGGCACCGAGCCGCAGCGTTGGGTGTCGTCCAGAATGGCGCCGAGATTGCGATGCCCGCGCTCGCTGGTCTCGCCATAGCCCTTGACCAGATTGCCGCATAGCGCCAGCTCCAGCGCGGCGGGCGGCGATATGGGCAAAAGCGCCTGGACGTGCTGCAGCCAACGTTCGATCAGCGCCTGCTCCTGGTGGTAGCGCTCAGTGCGCGGACGCCAGCGGCGCAGGCCGCGCAGCAGACACAGCAGTGCAAAGCCGCCGACCGTGCTGGTGCGCACGTGCAGCCCCATGCCCTGCTTGCCCAGGCGCCGCGTCAATCGGCGGCGCAGCCACCCAGCCAGACCAGGGGGCAGCACGGAGCAGACCTCGTCCAGACCGGGCTTGAGAAACTCCGTGACATGCAGCGGCTCTTGCTGGCCGGCCCCCACCTCGCGCCGCACGCGCGCCAGGCGTTCACGTCGTGTCTTGAGGTCCGCCACGCGTATCACGTCCTCGTAGCTCATCCACAGCGCCAGATAGCGCGCCGTCTCGCGGCTGACATCCAGCGCGCCGCCGCCGTGCGCCTGTTCGGCGCGCAGCATTCGCTCGACACGATCCAGATAAAGACCGGCATAACGCTGATCCTGATAATCCGCCACCAGCTCAACGCCATGGCTGGCCACCTCTCGCAGGGCCGGCGGCAGCGCCGCCACCCGCGCCGGGAATGCGGTCGCCGTGCCCGGCATGGGTGGCGCTTCGCTGGCTGCCACGCCACGCGCCCTGTCGTAGCCGGCCGCAAAACCGGCCAGACTGGCCTGCACCGCCTTGCCGGACTGCCGGATGGCCGCTTCACAAGCCTGACGATCAAACGGCAAGGCCCCGCTGCCGGCCATGGCGCCAAAGAGCACGGTGTTGATGACGGTGCGGTGCCGTGCCGCGAGCACCGCCATATCGAACAGAATTGCCTCATGCGCCAGAGTCGCGGCCGCGCTCATGACGCGCTCGCCGTCATACCGGCCATCTCCCATGGCCGATTTCTCCGACACCGCATACTCCCGGTGGGTCGAGGCCACCAGCACGGTTTTTTGCGGATGCACATAACCGCCTTGCAGCATGCGTCCGGCCTCGACCAGCTCCGAGGCGGCGACGATGGAGACATCACCGGGGTAGGGAACCAGCGAAAACACCGGCTCGCGCCCGCACAGTTCGGCGCGGGAAACCGGCAGTATCTCCAGGTAGTAGTTGGTCGCGCCGGTACGCTGCGCCACCCCCGGCACGGAGGTGCTCTGCACCGGAAAACCCTGCGCGGTGGCCGCCGCGATGATCCAGTCGGCCAGTACGCCGCCGCCCTCGCCGCCCAAGGCGGCGATCAATATGGTCACTGGCGCCGTCATGCCGTCACCTCGCGCGGCAGACGCGCCCGCCCGGCCATGGCGTGGATCAGCCGTTCACGCCAGCGCGCCAGGCGCCGCTCCCATCTCCCGGGATTCTGAACGATCTCGGCCTTGAAAAACGACGGACACAACTGCGCGGCATGCGCGACCTCGCCGCACAGTCCGCAACCCACGCAGCCCTGATTGACCGTGGCCACCGGATCGCTGCGCAGCGGGCTGGGATTGGGCTTGACCGACAGCGACGGGCATCCTGAGAGCCGGATACAGGAGTGGTCGCCCGTACAGACATCCTCATCGATGCCAAAGCGCGTGCGCACCACCCGCAAGCCCTGCTTGAGTCGTTGGGCGTTCTGCGGCTTGATCCGGCGCTGGCGCTCCAGCTGGCATTCGCCGTCGGCGATGATGACCTTCAGGCCGCCCTCTTCGGTGGTCATGGCTTCATCCAGGGTGCGCTTCATATCCGCCACCTGATAGCTGGGCACTTTGCGCAGCCATTTCACGCCCACCCTACGCAAGGCCGTCTCGATATCCAGCGTCAGCGGTTTGGCGGCCGGCTGCGAGGGCGAGGACGGAATGGCCTGCGTGCCGGTGGCCGAGGTGTAGCCGTTCTTGAGAATGACCAGCACCGAGTCCTGGTTGTTATACATGGCATTGACCACGCCACTGGTAAAGCCGTTGTGCCAGAAACCGCCATCGCCCATGACGCTGACCACGCGCCGGCCCATCAATGGCGCGATGCCCGATGAGCTCGCCAGGCCCAGCCCGTAACCCAGCACGGTGCTGCCGATGTTGAACGGCGCCAGCGTGCCGAACGTGTGGCAACCGATGTCGGCGCTGACATGCAGGGGCCCGAGCTTCTGCTGCACCATTTTGATGGCCGAGAACACCGGCCGCTCCGGACAACCGACACAGAAGCCCGGTGGACGGTTGGGAACGGGCTCGCCCAGCGCCTGCACGGCCGCCTGCTTGTGACCGGGCAGCCCGCCGGCGGCCGCCGCGCGGCTGGCATCGGGCTGTGCACGATCCAGATACGCGGCAACACCACGCAGCATGACCTCGCCGTTGTACTCCCCGGCCAGCGGAAAGACATCCTTGCCATGCACGCGCGTGGGCAATCCCGCGCGCCGCAACATGGCGGTGAGCGCCTCTTCCAGATAATTCGGCTGCCCTTCCTCCACGATCAACACCGCATCCTTGCCGGCGCAGAATGCCTGCAACGCATCAGGCACCAGGGGATAGACCACATTCAACACATGAATCGGTACTTCACTGGCACCAAACACGTCGGCCAGTCCGAGTTGCTGCAACGCGCGGATCAGGCCGTTGTACAGCCCGCCCGGCACGATGAGACCCAGCTTTTCACGGGTACCCGGAAAGGTTTCGTTCAGGCCCGCGCGGCGGATGTGCTCCAGCGCGGCCGGCCAGCGCACCTGTACCTTCTGGCGCTCGTGCTCGTAGATGGAGGGCGGCAGATTGATGCGCGAGTAATCGAACTTGCCTTCACGCAGCGCCTGGCGCGTGGAGATGGCCGGGGCCACATTGTCCTTGCACACAAAGCTGCCGTGCACATGACAGGCGCGGATACGCAGTTGCATCATCACCGGCGTCTGGCTGGCTTCGGACAGCTGGAAATCCTGTTCGACCGCGTCGACGATGGAGGTCAGATTGGGCCGCGGGTCCATGAGCCAGATCTGTGACTTCATGGTAAACGCATGCGTGCGCTCCTGGATGATGCTCGAACCATCGCCGTAGTCTTCGCCCAGGATGATGAGCGCCCCGCCGGTCACCCCGGCCGAAGCGAGATTGGACAGTGCATCCGAGGCCACGTTGGTGCCCACCGTGGACTTCCAGGTTACGGCGCCGCGCACCGGATAGTGAATCGAAGCGCCCAGCATCGCCGCCGCCCCCGCCTCGGATGCGCTGTTCTCGAAGTAGATGCCAAGTTCGTCGAGCAGGTCGCGGGCGTCGCCCAACACATCGATCAGATGGGACACGGGCGCCCCCTGATACCCGCCGATGTAGCTCACGCCCGATTGCAGCAAGGCCTTGGTGACGGCCAGAATGCCTTCACCATGAAAGACCTCCCCCGCGCCGAGTGAAAGACTGCCCACTTCGCGTGCGAATGAACGCTCCATACCCCTTGTCTCCCGGGCGGCTTCGCACCGCCATCATCGATTTGAAGGCATAGTAGGAGTGGAACTACAATCTAAACAATCGATGTCCGATATGTTTCATATCGATGTGATCGATAGATAAAACAAGGCGCCAGACGCCACGGAGACAGCGCCATGGACACCCCAGCCGAGCCGCGGCTCGACCTCAATCTCGTCAGGCTCATGACCGCAGTATTCGAGACTCGGAGCGTCAGTCTCGCTGCCGAGCGGCTGGGCCTGACCCAGCCCACGGTCAGTTATGGGCTGGCCAAACTGCGCCAGGCCTACGGCGACGCGCTGTTCGTGCGCGACGGCCGCGGCATGGCGCCCACCCCGCGCGCCGAGCAGATCTACCTGGCCTTCCAGGAAGCCCTGGCCTGTATCGACAGCACCTATGAACTCGCCAGCCCGTTCGACCCGGGTAGCACCACGCGGCGCTTTCGCGTGGCCATGTCGGATATCGGCGGGCTGTGCTTTTTGCCGCCGCTGGTCGCGCATATGCGCAAGGTCGCGCCGCTGGCCGATCTCGAGGTCGTGCAGATGCCGGTCGACACCCTCATCGAACATCTGGCTGGCAGCAAGGTCGATGCCGCCATCGGCAATCTGCCCATGTTGCACGAAAAGCTGCACAGCCGCCTGCTGTTTCGAGAGCACTATGTCTGCCTGATGGCTCAGAGCCACCCTGCCTCGCACAGGGCCTTGACCCTGACCTCGTTCCTGGCGGCGCGCCACGTGCTCGTGACGTCGCCTTTTTTGCGCACCAGAATGTGGAAGACACATTGCGCGCCTTCGGCATACACCGAAAAATCGCCCTGCGTATCCCGCATTTCACCATCCTGCCCGGGCTGATCGCGCAAAGTGATCTGCTGGCGACGCTGCCTCTGCGCGTCGCGCGCGTGTTCGAATCCTACGGTCAACTGTGCAGCCGGGACCTGCCCGTAGACATCCCCGAGTTCGAAGTCCGTGTGCATGTCCACACTTACCATGCATCCCAGCCCGCCGTTCAATGGTTTGCGGAACAGATCGTGCTGGCTTTGCAGGACTTATGACGCCATGAGCACTCTGTCTCAACTTGATATCGCCGCGCTTCGCCTGCTGATCGCCATCGCCGACCAGGGCAGCATCAGCGCCGGTGCCACGCGCAGCCATCTGTCGGTGGCCGCGGCCAGCAAACGCATCAGCGATCTGGAGGCCCGCGTGGGCACGGCTTTGCTGCTGCGCCACAGACGCGGCGTCAAGCCGACGCCTGCCGGCGAAATTTTCATCGCCCACGCACGGCGCATGGCCACGCTGGCCGGGGCGATGGAAGAAGACCTGCGCGATTACGCCAACGGTGTCGAGGACCGGGTACGCATCGTGGCCAACTCCGCCGCCATCGTGCAGTTCTTGCCCGAAGACCTGCATGGTTACATGCAGGGCAATCCGCGCGTGCGCATCGAACTCGAAGAGCACACCAGCCGTTCTGCGGTCGAACAGTTGCAGACCGACCGCGCCGACCTGGGCCTGTTCGACGGCGGCTATGCCGCCGCCAACCTGCATTGCCATCCCTATCGCGCCGACACGCTGGTGTGCGTCACCCATCCGCATCACAGGCTGGCGCGCGTACGCGGGGCCCTGCGCTTTGAGCAGACGCTCGAGCATGACCACGTCGGGCTATACCGAGGCACCGCCATCCTGACGCAGATGGAGCGCGCCGCCGCCCAGGCCGGACGCAGCCTGCGGCTGCGCATTCAGGTCACCAGTTTTGATGCGGTCTGCCGCATGGCCGAAAGCGGCATTGGCATTGGCATCGTGCCGGCCCGGGTGGCGCAATCCTATGTAACGCTGCGGCGGCTGCGCCAGATCCGGCTCAGCGACAGCTGGGCACACCGGCAACTGATGTTGGGCTGGCCCCAGCAGCGCGAGCCCTCGCCGGGCGCGCAAGCCCTCATTGCGCATCTTCTGGCCGCACCTGCCTTAACCTAAGTCGAAAGCAGTTTGATAAAAACGCGATTGTCCACCGAGCCACGAACGTCCTATAACGCGGAAAGCCCATCACGGAGACAATCATGCAGCAGATCGGCGCGGACATAGACATCACCCGGGTGTCCGCCATCCCCCTTAATATCGACGTGGGCATGCCCGTGCCTGGCGGCGAGAAACGCAGCAACCTGTCCTGTGTGCTGGTACGCATCGACACGGCATGTGGCCTGAGCGGCTGCGGCTTCACCGCCATCACCGAAGAGGAAGTCGTCGCCGCCGCGATCGAACACGTCGCCGCCGATGCCCTGCTGGGCGAGTCGGCCATGGACAGCGAGAAGCTCTGGGAAAAGCTCTACTGGCTCCTCACCCCGCGCGGCCAGAGCGGCTATGCCAGCCACGCCATCGCGGCCATCGACATCGCCCTGTGGGACCTCAAGGCGCAGCGACTCGACCTGCCGCTGTGGCGGCTGCTGGGCGGGGCGCGCGCGCGCGTGCCGGTCTATGCGACCTTCGGCTTCAACTTCCTGGACCGGGAGCAACTGGCCGATGCCGCGGCGCAATGGGCCGCACGCGGCTTCTCACGCCTGAAAATGACGGTTGGCAACCACGGTCTGCAACGGCGCGACGAGCCGCGTCCTCTGGCCGATCTCATCCGCGAAGACGAGGCGCGGGTGCGCGCCGTGCGCGAGCGCGTCGGCCCCGATGTCGAGCTCTGCATCGACGCGAACTGCGGCCTGGACGCCTACCATGCGCGCCGGCTGGCTCAGCGTCTGACCGACTGCGATATCGCCTTCTTTGAAGAGCCATTGGCTCAGAACGACGTACACGCCCTGGCCGACTTGCGGCGGCGCGCGCCGATGCCGCTGGCCGCGGGCCAGAACGAAGGCCTGGCGTCTCGCTTTGCCGATTTCTTCCTCGCCGGCGCCCTTGATATCGCTCAGCCCAATGTCGCGATCACCGGCGGTTATACGCAATGCCTGCGCATCGCAGGCATTGCCCAGGCCTGCAACGTCGCTATCGCCAATGGCGGAGCCTGGCCGTTTCACAACATGCACCTGCATGCCGGCCTGGCGCATGGCGGATTCATCGAGTACCACACCGTCGCGGTCAAGGTCTGCGAACAGCTCTTTGACGGTCTGCCGCAACCACAGGCCGGCTGGCTGCCTCTGCCCGACACGCCCGGCCTGGGTTTCACCCCGAACTGGGAGCGCATCCAGGACATCGCCCGGCGCCCGCTATCGCGCGGCCACGGCAAGCACTGACCCATTCATCCACGATAAGCCGCGCCATGACGCGGCGGGAGACAACCATGCAATGCATTCGCCCCAAGGGGAACCGGGCACGCGGCTGGCTAGCCGCCTTCTTCGCGTTGGCCCTCACCTGTAGCGCGCAGGCTGCGCCGTGGCCTGCCCAGCAACCGATCAGGCTGATCGTGCCGGCCGCGCCCGGCGGCTCGCTCGACATCCTCTCCCGCCCCTTGGCCACGCAGCTGGGTGCCATCCTGGGTCAGACCGTCATTGTCGAGAACCGCGGCGGCGCCGGCGGCATGCTGGGGGCCGATTACGCCGCCAAGGCCACGCCGGATGGCTATACCTTCCTGATGGGTACCGTGCACCACGCCATCGGCGCGACGGTCAACCCGAATCTGATGTTCAAACCCGAGCGCGAACTCGTCGGGGTGGCTAGTATCGGCACGACGCCCAACGTCGTCATCATCAACAACAAGATTCCGGTCAACACGCCCCAGCAGCTCGTTGCCTGGATGAAGCGAAAGAGCGATAGCGCCAACTACGCCACGGGCGGACCGGGCACGTTGCAGCATCTGAGCATGGAATGGTTCAAGGCGATCACGGGCGTCAAGGCCGTCGCCGTGCACTATCGCGGCAGCGCCCCGGCCATGAGCGATCTGCTGGGTGGACAAGTGGACCTGATGTTCGAGACCATGCCGCTGGCCCTGGCGCAGACCCGCTCGGGCGCGGTGCGCGCCATCGCGGTGACCAGCCAGGCGCGGGCGCCGGCCTTGCCGGATCTGCCCACCCTGGACGAAACCGTGGCGCCCGGCTTTGCCGTCTCGAGCTGGTACGGCGTCATGGCGCCCACGGGCACGCCTCCTGCCCTCATGGATCGCATGCATGACGCCATTGAACAGGCCCTGCAGACCCCCGAGCTCAAGAAAGTCTGGGAGGGTGCCGGCGTGCAGCCGCAGCCGATGTCGCGCACGCAATTCCAGAATTTCTGGCTGGAGGACATCCAGCGATGGGGCAAGATCGCGCGAGAAAACGGTATTCGCCTCGAGTAACCCTCGTCTGTCGACAGCCGGGCTGGCGCGCTCAACCGTCGCGCGGCTCGACGGGCGTGGGCAAAAGGACTTGATAAAAGGCCGCATCCAGCCAGCGGCCGAACTTGAAGCCGACCTGCCGCAGGGTACCGCTATGCGTGAAGCCGAGCTTTTCATGCAAGGCGATGCTGCCGGCGTTGCTCGCGTCGATGCAACCCACCATCACATGCAGTTGTGCCTGCTGCGCGCGCGCCATGAGGGCTCTCAACAGCATCGCGCCCAGGCCCCTGCCGCGCTGCTCCCGCTGCACATAGACACTATGCTCGACGGTGTACTTGTTGGCCGGAAAGGCGCGAAACGCGCCCCAACTGGCGAAGGCCAGCAAATGGCCTTGTGCATCGACTGCGCCCAACACCGGGAAGCCGCCGGCGCGCTTGGCGGCAAACCACGCGGCCATCGCGGCGGGCGGACGCGGAACATAATCGTAGAGCGCGGTCGAATTGACGATGGCATCGTTGAGGATGTCCAGGATCGCGGCGGCGTGTTCAGCCTCCGTGCAATCGATCAGGTGCACGTCATCGTGCGGCATAGCGGCGCTCATCAGAGGCTCCGGCAAGTGAGGGAGGTCATGGGGCAAGCGGATCCAGGGTCGCCAGCAGATAGCGGGCGGGCTCTGGCCGCGGATTACTGAATACGATGGACTGGTCCAGCACCATGGCCAGGCAATCGCCGGCGTTGAGCGCAAAGCGGTCCTCGCCCAATGCAATGTCGATGCTGCCTGCCAGCATCCAGATCTGCTGCTGCAATGCGGGGCGGCGCAGCCCGGTTTCGTAGGCCACGCGTGCTCCTGGCGGGAAAACGACCTCGACCAATTGCAGCGGCGACGGCCAGCCCGGCGGCGACAGGGCACGACGCTCGTAACCGGAAGCCGGATCGCGCCAGACCGTCTGTTCGCCATGGCGGCGCAACGGACCGCGCGCCTGGCAACCGGCCTCGAACAGGCCGGCAAGCGGCACGCCCAAGCCCCCGGCTAAGCGGTCCAGGACCACCGCAGTCGGGCTTGCCGCGCCGCGCTCGATCAAGGAGATCATCGAACGGCTCACGCCGCTGCGCTCGGCCAAGGCCTGCAGAGACAAGCCGCCGGCAGCGCGCAACGCGCGCACCCGCTGGGCAATGCGCGCGTTGACGTCTTGCGGGTCAGGGTCGGCAGCCATCGGAGTATCCATCATAATAGATGAATTATCCATTAAAAAAGACACCCCACCAAATGGGGCACGCCTCGCCCAAACAAAAACGCCCGGCGCTCAGGCGCCGGGCGTCATTCGCTACCTTCGCGCGGATTACTTGGCGCGTTCGAACGTCAGCGTGGTCACGAAACGCGTCTTGGTAAACGGCTTGCCATCATGCTGGCCGTTTTTCTCGACGGTATGGCCGGCTTCCAGCACGTACTGGCCCGCCCAGGGGGTTTCGATCGTGAACTTGCCGGCTTCATCCGTGTGGAATTGCTTCATCCACTTCGGCGGGCCGAATACCGTCACCTCGGTCTTGGCCAAGGGCTTGCCCTCGAAGGTCAGGACGAAGGTATTGCCACCCGCCGCCGTGGGGGCGATTTCCAGCGGCAACAGCGCCTTGGTGTCGGTGCGACCCAGGCGGGCGTTGTAGTCCACCAGTGTTTCCTTGAACAGCACGGGCTGGCCCAGACGCGTGTCGCCGCGCGCTTCAAATTCGAAATAGTCCGCGCCGGTGGCCGAAGGCTTGACCTTCTTGCCGTTGACCGAAGGTTCGACCACGACCTTGCCCAGGAAGCCCTCGGTCTTCTCGCGCTGATCGTCGGCCCATTCGCCGAAGTAAGCACGGACCTTGTTCTCGCCGGCCGGCTCCAGCCACACGAAGTGGGCCGATGCCATGGTGGTCCAGCCCAGCAGCGCGAGCGCCGCCACGGATTTGATGATGCGCATATTGCCTTCCTTTTTGCTGATGTTGTCGCGGCGCGTCCCCGACGCACGGCCGCTCGTGGGCACGATGGCCGACATAAGGCCCTTCGCGGATGAAAATTATAATCATTAATAATTGACCCACATGCGAAAGCCCCCGTGCGCCATGGCGGTATTCGCGCCTGGCGCCCGGGCAAGCGCAAACCGCCCCCGGCAGCGCCGCGACCATCAAAGATAGAGGCCGCCGTCGATCATCACTTCTGCCCCGGTGATGTACTTGGCTGCATCGGAAAGCAGAAAAATCACCGTCGGCGCCACGTCTTCGGCGTCCGCCAGCCGGCCCAGCGGCACCTCGGCGGCGCGCTGCCGGTTGGCCTGCTCGCCCCGGAAACCGATCATGGCCGTATTCACCGGACCCGGCGCAACGTAGTTGACGCGCACATTGTCAACACCGACATCGGCAGCCAGCGCCTTGGTCATGCCGCGCAAGGCCCATTTGGTGGCGCAATACGAAAAAGAATTGGGTGACCCGCGCATCCCCGCCGCCGACCCGATGTTCACGATGCAGCCGTGTCTCTGAGCGCGCATATGGCCGGCGAAAACCTTCATGCCCAGAAAGGCGCCGAGTTGATTGACCTGGAAATGGCGCTCGAAATTCTTCGCCGTGGTCGCGCCGATGGGATGAGGGTCATAGATACCGGCGTTGTTGATCAGCCCATGGACTCGCCCCATGTCTTGCGCGGCCGCCAGCGCCTGCTGCCAATCCTCCTCGCGGCTGACGTCCATCCGCAGAAATCGGGCGCGCTCGCCCAGTTCCCGCGCCGCCTGGGCGCCTTCTTGCTCCAACACATCACCGATGACGACGCTGGCGCCGCGTTCGATGAGCATGCGAGCCTCGAGCAGGCCCTGCCCACGCGCGCCACCGGTGATGACGATGACTTTCCCGGAAAATTCGTCCATGTGTTCTTTGCTCATGTTGTGGACCTGAATCGCTGTCGGCCCGTGGGCCGACAGCCCGATCAATCGGCGGAAATATTGCCTTGCTTGATGATGCCCTTCCACTTGGCGACCTCGCCGGCGATGTAGTCGTGCGACTGCGCCCGCGACAAAACCATAGGCTCGGCCGCGTTCTCGCGAAAGAGTTTCTGCAGCCTATCGGTTTTGATGACAGCCTGCGTGCTCGCGTGCAGTTTGTCCAGAACGCCGGGCGCCGTCCCCTTCGGCGTCATGAGCGCAACCCACGTCGTGGCGTTGAACCCTGGGTAGTACTTGGCCACGGTTTCCACCTCCGGATAGCCTGTCAATCCCTTGGCCGAGCCGGTGGCGATGACCTTGACTCGCCCAGAGTCGATGTGGGGCTTGGCTGCCGGCAGCGATTCCACCATCAAATCGACGTCGCCGCCGATCAGGCCCGTCAAGGCGGCGGTCGTCCCCTTGTACGGGATGTGCAGCACATCCACACCGGCTTCACGCTTGAACATCTCCATGGTCAGGTGATTGGTCAGCCCGATGCCGCCGGAGGCATAGTTGGTCCCCGGTTTTTTTCAGATAAGCCACCAGCTCGTCGACCCGGCTGGCCGGCATATCGGCGCGTGTGATGAGCACTTGGGCCATTTCGTAGAGGACGGCGACCTGGTCGAAATCGCTCAACGTGCGATAGGGGATGGCTTTGTAGAGGCTTTCATTGATGGAGGCCGGTCCGCCCGACGTGAACAACACCGTATAGCCGTCGTTGGGCGCGCGCTTGGCCGCCTCGGTGCCGATGATGCCCCCGGCGCCGGCGCGGTTTTCCACGATGATGGGCTGCTGCAGCTCTTTCTGCAGTTCTTCGGCGAACGCGCGCGCGATGATGTCTGTCGTCTGCCCGGGCGGAAAGGGCACGATCAGTTTGACCGGCCCCTCCGGATAGGCCGCGTGCGCGGACACGGTCAGACAGGCGCTGATCAGCAACCCCTTGATGATGGTTTTCATGTTGTCTCCTCTTTTTTTGATCTTGGCACTCAGCGTATGAAGTGCTTGACGAAGTCTCTGCCCAACCCCACTTTCTCGAAATGCGCCTCGGCCAGATTGGCGTAGTAAAAGGCGTCGACCACTTTCTCGATGCTGCCGTCCTCCCGGTAGTACGTGATGGCACCGTGGTTCTGAAACAGCGTGATCATTTCGTCCTGGTCCTCGTCCACCACCAGTGTGTGGATGTCGCCGGGCGTCTCGTACAGATACGACCCGGCGCGCGCGACCCAGTCTCTTTCCAGGTAACGCCAGGAGCCTTTGATGACGTAGGCATGCACCGGCGCCGGATGCCGGTGGCGCGACAGAAAGCCGCGCCCCTTGAAGCGGGTCAGATGCACCCAATATCCTTGCGAGAGGTTCAGGCACAGCGGCCTGGACCAACGGTTCTCGCCGTTGGGCACCCACAACCTGTCGTCGTCGGCCGCCAGCACGTCGGGGACGAACAGCTCCGGCAACATATGCCGCTCCTGCGGCCCGGTGTAAGGCTTGATTTGCTCCACGATTCCCTTCTCTGCTGCTCTGATGATCGGAGAGAAAAGTGTAGGGAGCGTCTGAAGGGCTATGTACCCCGCAGCGGGAATGGCGCCATCAGTTTTTGTGATGGATCAGGCGGGTCCCCTGCCAGACACCGTCGGCGATCAGTTGACGGATGCATTCGGCCATGACCGTGCGCGCGGTCAGCGCGGCCGGCGACAGGGTGTCTTCATTCAGACTGCACAACACATTGATCCTGAGCGCGTCCTCATCCTGGATCCGTGCCCACTCGAAGCGCTGTGCGGCGTCCTTGACACTACCCATGACCGCCCACGGTTGAATGACCGCGCCCAGTCCCGCTGCCAGCGCCGCCATGGTCATGGGTTGCGAATCGACATCCAGCGCAATCCGGGGCTGGATCTGCGCGCGTGCGAACGCCGCGTCGAGCACGGCGCGCAGGCCATGGCCCGCCGTCGGGAGGATCAGCGGCTCGCCGTCCAGATCCGTCAGCCGCACGTGCGCCGGCAGCGCAGGACCCTGGCGGCGCCTTGCCCGGATGAGAAACAGCTCCTCTTCGAACAGCGCGCGCACGCTCCAGTCGCGTCCCGAAAAAACACTCTGGCGCCCACGCTGGTCGAACAGAATGGCCATATCCAGGGCCCGCGCGTTGAGCATATCGGCCAACATGCCCGACATCCCGCCCACCATGTGCAGCCGCACGTCGGGCAGGCGGCTGCGCACCGCCGCGATCAACGGCAGGCCAAGCATGGATTCGGTGGTGGCTGGCAGGCCGATGCTGACCGTGCCCGTCAGGCGCGGCTGCTGCGCGCTGCGCTTGGCCTGCTCCGCATGGCGCAAGGTCAGTCTGGCCTCGCGGAAAAAGGCGGTTCCGGCTTCGGTCGGTTCCACACCGCGCGGGTTGCGCTTGAGCAAGCGAGCCCCCAGCTCGCCCTCGAGCCGGCTGATCTGCTGGCTGAGCGCGGACTGCACCATATCCAGCTCCAGCGCCGCGCGGCTCATCGAACCCAATTCGACGATACGGATGAAGTAGCGAAGCTGTCGGAGTTCCATCGGCGCGCACGGGCTTGGTCGGTAACGGAGAAACCCATTATCACCCACGCCTTAGCGCCGCCGCTGGCCCCGGTAGTCGTTCTCATGGCGCGCCGGCGCGGCCTCTGCTACCGTAACGCCCGTTCCAACGGCCGCCTGATTGCGATGCTCCTTGCTGCTACCTCTCTGCGCCGCAGCGGCCGCGGTCTGGCGCGCGCCGCCTGCCTGACCCTGCTGCTTGCCGCCGCCATGCCGGCCTGCGCGCAAGACGGCCAGGCCGCTGCCCTGGCGCTGATCGCGCAACGCCATCTGGGCGACAACCTGGCCGCGCTGGGTGCCCAGGTCGCCGTCCGTACCTCCACCTATGCGGTGCTGGTCAAACGCCTGGGGCAAGAGCAGGCCGGCGCACTGGTGCGCCAGCAACTCAAGCACGCGCTGCCCAACTATCAACCCCAATGGAATGCCAACCTTGCTGCGGCCTACGCCAGCGTATTCGACGCGTCCGAACTGGCGTCGCTGGCACGTGACGGCCAGGCTTCGCCGGTGGCCGCCAAGTTCGCCGAGCGCCAGCGAGACATCGGCGAAGACATGCGCGTGCGCTCCACCCCCGTGCTGCAGGCCTATGTCACCGAAGCCATGAACCAGGCTTTCAAGCTCTCGAAATAGGCACCCAGGCCTGCCCGCCGCTGCCTCACACCTGCGCCAGCGCCTGGTCCAGGTCGGCAATCAGGTCGTCGATATGCTCGATCCCGATGGACAGCCGCACCGTCTCTTCCCGCACCCCTGCCCGCGCCAGCTCTTCGGGATTGAGCTGGCGGTGGGTGGTCGAAGCGGGATGCGTGGCCAGTGACTTGGCATCGCCGATATTGACCAGCCGGGTAAAGAGCTGCAGCGCATCCTGAAAGCGCGCCCCGGCCTGGCGCCCGCCCTTGACCCCGAACGTGAACAGGCCCGGCGCCTTGCCACCCAGATATTTCTGCACCAGCGCGTGCTCGGGATGATCCGGCAGCCCGGCGTAGTTGACCCACTCCACCTTGGCGTGGCCGCGCAAAAACCCGGCGGCCTTGACGGCGTTCTCGACGATACGGTCGACCCGCAGCGCCAGCGTCTCGATGCCCTGCAAAATCTGGAAGGCATTGAAAGGCGAGATGGCCGCGCCCGTATTGCGCAGCGGCACGACCCGCGCGCGGCCGATATAGGCGGCCGCGCCAAAGGCTTCGGTATAGACCACACCGTGATAGCTGACGTCGGGTTCGTTCAGTCGCTTGAAGCGCGCCTTGTGCTGCGCCCACGGGAACGTGCCCGCATCGATGATGGCACCGCCCAGGCTGGTGCCATGGCCGCCCAGGTATTTGGTCAGCGACTGCACCACGATGTCGGCACCATGTTCGATGGGGCGCAGCAGATAGGGTGAGGGGACGGTGTTGTCGACGATCAGCGGCAGGCCGTGGCGATGAGCCAGTTCGGCCAGTGCGGCGATATCCGTGATATTGCCTAGCGGGTTGCCGACGGACTCGGCGAAGATCGCCTTGGTGCGATCATCGATCTGGCGCTCGAAACTGCTCAGGTCGCGGGGATCGGCAAACCGTGTCGTAATCCCATACTGCGGCAGGGTGTGCGCAAACAGGTTGTAGGTGCCGCCATAAAGCGTGCTCGACGACACAATGTTGTCGCCCGCCTCGGCAATCGTCAGCACGGCATAGGTGACCGCCGCCTGACCGGAGGCCAGCGCCAGCGCGGCGATGCCGCCTTCCAGGGCGGCGACCCGCTGCTCCAGCACATCCGTGGTGGGGTTCATGATGCGCGTGTAAATATTGCCCGGCACCTTCAGATCAAACAGATCCGCTCCGTGCTGCGTGTCGTCGAAAGCGTAGGCGACGGTCTGGTAGATGGGCACGGCTACCGCACGCGTGGTCGGATCGGGCCGATAGCCGCCGTGCACGGCAACGGTTTCCAGGCGCCATTTGGGGGATGCATTCATGTCTTTCTCCTCATTTTTCGTACGCTGATCAAGCCAGGTTTGCGCACGATTGTAGGCGCGATGAAGGACCCGGCAGCAGGCGGCGCGGGCATATCCATATACCGTGCCGCCGGGTCTGCGGCCCATGTAATGGCCCGGAAGGGAGCGACTGATTCAACACATGGCCCCGGGCTGCCTCGGCCGCCGACGCGGCCGATTATCGTGGCTCTGGCACGCCGTCCGATGGGCCGGCGCGTTACGGCCCGCACCGGTCAGGCACGTTTTGAAACCCGGCGCCTCCAGCCCAGGGGCGAGCCCGGCTTGCTCTGGAAGCCATTGGCACAATAATATTGCGGGTTTACCCTGGGTTTGCCGCTTTTTTTGCGAAAAACCCACATCTAACGGCAACTTTTCGTAGCGAGATTCCATAAACCCCGGGATCAAACAGGTATTCTTCGTGCTCTTGATCGAAAATCCGCGTCCGACGCGTCTTCGATCTCCAGGCTGGGCACGACTTGGCCGGATCCCTATTAGTTATTCGAGACAACGAGGGTGGTACCCAACATGCAATTCAAGCCCCAGAAACTGCTGATCGCCATCGCCGCTGCCGGCCTCATCCCGGCGGTCCACGCTGCTGACATCAAGCTCGGCGTGGCCGAGGCCCTGTCGGGTGGCGCTGCCCAGTACGGCAACTCGATCCGCAATGGTTTCCAATTGGCTGCCGACGAGATCAACGCCGCCGGCGGCATCAACGGCAACAAGCTGGTGCTGGTTGTCGAAGACGAGCAAGGCAAGAAAGAAGAAGCCATCAACGTCTTCAAGAAACTGATCTTCAAGGACAACGTCCTGATGGTCTTCGGCCCGACGCTGTCGAACTCCGCCCAGGCCGCCGACCCGATCGCCCAAGCCGCCAAGACCGTGGCTTTCGGCACGTCCAATACGGCTGACGGCATCACCTCCATCGGCAACTACGTGTTCCGCAACTCGGTCACCGAAGCCGACGTCCTGCCGGCGACCATCTCGACCGTCAAGGCCAAGACCGGCCTGAAGAACGTCGCCGTGCTCTACGGCAACGACGACGTCTTCACCAAGAGCGGCTACGACAACTTCAAGAAGGCCCTGGAAGACCAGAAGATTCCGGTCACCACCACTGAAACCTTCGCCAAGGGCGACGTGGACTTCAAGGCCCAACTGACCAAGATCAAAGGCACCAACCCCGACGCCATCGTGCTGTCGGCGCTGCTGGCCGAAGGTGCCCCCATCATGGTGCAGGCGCGCCAGCTGGGCCTGAACGTGCCGGTCATCGGCGGCAACGGCATGAACTCGGTCAAGATTTTCGAACTGGCCCCGGGCGGCGCGTCCAACAACCTCTGGATCGGCAGCCCCTGGTCGATCGAGAACAAGACGCCGCAGAACACCAAGTTCATCGAGGCCTACAAAGCCAAGTACGGCAATGCTCCGGATCAATTCTCGGCGCAATCGTACGACGCGATGTATATCGCGGCTCAGGCGTTGAAGAACACCAAGCTGACTGGCGACCTGCCCAAGGATCGCGCCGCACTGCGTGAAGCGCTGCCCGCGGTGCAATGGACCGGCGCGACCGGCCCGTTCAAGTTCCGTCAGGCCAACGACCGTGCAGGCAAGCCGGCCGGCTATGACGCCGACCAGGCGCCGATCATCAGCGTCACCAAGGACGGCAAGTACGTCATCGAGAAGTAAGCTGCCGCGTTACCGGTAAGCCGCCTCTCTATCGGGAAGCACAGCGCCTTGCGGAAGACACAATCCTCCGCAAGGCGCTTGATTTGGGAAGTCCCTTATGTTGGAACAACAATTCGTCAACGCGCTCTCTCTGGGTAGCGTTTACGCCCTCTTTGCGCTGGGATTCACACTGGTCTTCGGCGTTCTCGGCGTCATCAATCTGGCGCACGGAGCCGTCTTCATGGTGGGCGCCTACGCGGCCCTGACCGTGGTCCAGCTGTTCGCGCTGCCGCTGTGGCTGGCGCTCGTCGTCGCCTTCTTTGTCGCCGGCGTGACCGGTGTACTCATCGATTTCCTGGTGCTCAAGCCTTTGCGCAAGCGCAACGCTCCCCACCTGATTCCGATGATCGCCACCATCGGCGTGGGCATCATCCTGAATAACGCCGCACAAGGCATCTTCGGCGCTGGCAACATGCGCTTCCCGCACGGCACCGTGCCCGAGGAAGTCATCGAAATCGCCGGCCTGCACCTGACCGTCATCGAACTGGGCATCATTTTCCTGTCCTTTGCCCTGATGGCCGTGCTGATGTTCGTCATGCGCCGCACGCAGTTCGGCCGGGCGCTGCGCGCCATCGCCGAATCGCCCAAGGCCGCCTGGCTGCTAGGCATCAATGTCGAAAAGCTGTTCATCACTACCTCGTTCGCCGCGGCTGCCCTGGGCGGCGTGGCCGGCGTGCTGATCGGCCTGTACTCCAACGCGCTCTTTCCGCTCATGGGCCAGCCCATGCTGCACAAGGGCATCGCGGTCATCATTCTCGGCGGCATGGGTGACATACGCGGCGCCATGCTGGGCGGTCTCTTTCTGGGATTCGCGGAGGTGCTGTCGGTCGCCTATATCGGCTCGACCATGCGCGATGCGGTGGCATTCGGCCTGCTGTTCCTGATCCTGCTGGTGCGCCCGCAAGGTCTGTTCGGCAAAGTGGTTCAACGCAAGGCGTAAGTGATGAGCGGATTTGAGAACTTCTGGGCCATTTATGGCAACCTGGTGCTTACCTTGGGCACCAACGCGCTGTTGGCGCTGTCCATCTGGCTGACCCTGGCCTGCGGCATGCTGGCCATGGCCAATGCGGCCTTCATGGGTATCGGCGCCTATGCGGCGGCACTGCTGACGATGAACTACGACGCGTCCTTTCCGGGCGCGCTGGCCGGCGGGATGCTTGCGCCGGCCGTGGTGGCGGCCCTGATCGGCTTGCCGACACTGCGGCTGTCGGGCGTGTATCTGGCCATGGCGACGCTGGGCTTTGGCGAGGTGGTGCGGGTCACCATCCTCAACACCGAGTCGGTCACCGGCGGCGCGCTGGGCCTCAATGGCATCCCGCAACTGACCCAATGGTGGCATGTGGTGCTGTCGCTGGTCATCGTGCTGCTCGTGCTCTGGCGCATGCGGCGCTCGAAGATCGGTCGCGCGTTCGACGCCATTCGAGGCGACGAAACCGCCGCCGGCCTGATGGGCATCGACGTGCGCGCCAACAAGATGCTGGCCTTCGTCCTGGGCGCCATGATTGCCGGTCTGGCCGGCGGCCTCAATGCCCACCTGACCTTCTTCATCGGCCCCAATGAGTACGGCTTTGACCGTGGCGTCGAGATTCTGACCATGGCGATTCTGGGCGGTATCGGCAGTCTGGCCGGCCCCGTGCTGGGCAGCACCATCGTCACGGTTCTGCCCGAGCTGCTGCGCGGTTTCGCGGATTTCCGTCTGGTCATCAATGGAGTGATCCTGGTTGTGATCGTGTTGTTCCTGCCGCAAGGCATTTGGGATCCGGCGCGTTTCAAGCGCTGGTTGCGTCAAGGAGGCAAACGCCATGCTTGAGCTTTCCTCCGTTTCCAAGAGTTTTGGCGGCCTGCACGTGCTGCACGATGTGAACCTGACGGTGCCGCAAGGCAGTATCTACGGTCTGATCGGCCCCAATGGCGCCGGCAAGACCACGGTGTTCAATCTCATCACCGGTCTGCTGCCGCCCAGCGGCGGCAATATCCGCTTCAATGGCGAAAGCCTGCTCAAGCGCCCGCCGCACAAAATCACCCGTATGGGCATTGCGCGCACGTTCCAGAACATCCGCCTGTTCAAGGAGATGACGCTGCTGGAGAACGTGGTGGTGGGCGCCTACCGCCACATGAATTACGGCCTGCCCGGGCTCCTGCTCAGCCTGCCGGCTTTCCGCCAGGCCGAGCGGCGCGCCCGCGAGCGCGCCCATGAACTGCTGACCTGGATGCGCCTGGACCACAAGGCCAACGACATCGCGGACAATCTCTCCTACGGCGAACAGCGCCGGCTGGAGCTGGCGCGCGCGTTGGCCACCGAACCCAAGCTGCTGCTGCTCGATGAGCCGGTGGCGGGCATGAACACCGGCGAACGCGCCGAACTCATGCGCGAAATCCTCGCCATCCGCGACCGCGGCTACACCATCCTCATGATCGAACACGACATGCGCTTCGTGATGGGGCTGTGCGAGAACATCGCGGTGCTCAACTTCGGCAAGATCATTGCCTGCGGCGGTCCGGAAGAGATCCGCAACAATGAGCAGGTCATCGAAGCCTATCTGGGCCGCGAAGACGACGAAGACACCGAACAGGCGGAGGCCGTGCAATGAGCGCCATGCTGGAAGTCCGTGGGCTCGAAGTGAACTACGGCCATATCGAAGCGGTGCGCGGGATCAACCTGAGCCTGCACGCCGGAGACATCACCGCACTGGTCGGCGCCAACGGCGCAGGCAAGTCCACCACGCTGCTGGCGCTGTCAGGGCTGCTGCCCAAGGCCGCCGGCCAGATCCTTTTCGAAGGCGAAGACATCACCCATCTCGCGCCGCACCAATTGGTAGCGCGCGGCATCGTCCAGGTCCCGGAAGGCCGCGCCATCCTGACGACCATGACGGTGCTGGAGAACCTCGAGCTGGGCGCCTACCGGCGCGGTCTGAAGAACCTCGACAGCGATCTGGAATACGTGTTTAACCTGTTCCCGCGGCTCAAAGAGCGTATTCAGGGAATGGCCGGAAACCTCTCCGGCGGTGAACAGCAGATGCTGGCCATCGGCCGGGCGCTGATGGCCAAACCGAGACTGCTGCTGCTCGATGAGCCGTCCATGGGCCTGGCTCCCATCGTCGTGCAGGATATTTTCCGTTCGCTGCGCGCCATCAACGCCGACGGCCTGACGTTGTTCCTGGTCGAACAGAACGTGCGCCAGGCACTGAAGATCGCCCAGAAAGGCTATGTGCTGGAAAACGGCGCCATGGCGCTGGAAGGCAGCGGACGCGAACTGCTCGGTCACCCCCGCGTCCTGGAAGCTTATCTGGGCGCGTGACGCGCCCGCCGCTCCAACCTGAATGCCTGCGACTCGCAGGCATTTTTTCGCCTTGCGCAGCCCCGGAGGGACTCAAGCGGGCGCCGGCAGACGCTGGCGCAATGCCTCGATCAGCACCGGCCAGCCCTGCTGTGTGCTGCGCCACAGCTCGACCGAACCGTACCAGGGGGTATCGGCGCGCTGCAACTGCCAGCGCCAATCCGGCATGGCGGGCAACAGAATCCAGGTAGGCAACCCCATGGAGCCGGCCAGATGCGCGGCCGCGGTATCCACACTGATGACGCGATCGAGGTTGGCCATCAAGGCGGCCGTGTCGCTGACATCGTCCAGCGCCGGCACATACAGCCGTCCCGCGCTGCCCTGGCCGCGCCAGGCGTCGATGGCCTGCCGGTCCGACTCCCGCACGTCTTTCTGCACGCACACGAAGTCGCAGGCGACATCGAGCAGCGCGGCCAGCTGCGAGAACGGAATCGAGCGGTTGCGGTCATCCGGATGCGCTGCATTGCCGGACCACGACAGCCCGATACGCGGTCGCCTTGGGCCGTCGAACACGCCGTCCAGACGAGCCGCCCAGGCTGCCGTGCGCGACGATTCGGCCTGCATGGGGCGTGCCAGCGGCCAGGGCTCGGCACGCTGGGAAGCCAGCGCCAGCGGCAGACTCAACAGCGGCACGTGGTGGTCATGGGGCGGCAGGACATCGCCCACCGCCAGTACGGTCACCTCGGGAAGATTCGCCTGCAGCAATGCCTGCAAGGCGGGCTGCACCTGCAGCACGACGCGCGCGGCCTGCGCGGCCACGCTCGGCACATAGCGGCTGAACTGTAGCGTATCGCCCAAGCCCTGCTCGGCGTGCACCAGCAGCGTCTTGCCGGCCAGCGACGGCTCGCCCAGCCAGGGTGCGCCCTCGAAGGGCATGGTTTGCACACCATCGCGCCAGCGCCATTCGTAATCGCGCCAGCCGTGGGCATAGCGCCCTGCCAGCAGATTGGTCTGCGCGCGGTTGTTGCGCGCCCCGGCGTTGTCGGGGTCGATGGCCAGCGCCTGTTTGAAATGCCGCAGCGCATCCTGCAGACGCAATTCGTCACGGGCCAGCACGCCCAGATTGGTGTGGGCGTCTACCAGACGCGCATCGAACCGCAGCGCGGTTTCGTAGGCCTGTCGCTCTCCGGCACGGCGTCCGAGCGCGCTGAGCGCCACGCCACGCAGATAATGCAATGCGGCCGACTGCGGCGCCAAGGCCAACGTACCATCGATCAGCACAAGGGCTTGATCGGCCCGCCCCAGTTGCTGCATCACGGCGATGATCTGGCCCAGCAGGGCAACATCGTTGCCCAACAACCGGTACGCCGCCCGAAAATGGCCCAGTGCGGCCTCCAGGCGCGCGGCCTTGCGATTGACCGAGCCGGCATCGCGCAACAAGGCTACGTCGGCCGGACGCAGACGCACCGCGGCGTCGAAGCGATCCGCTGCCTCGGCCAGACGGCCCAGGCGGGCGAGTGCATAGCCGGCGGCACTGAGCAGGCTGGCGTCATCCGGCGCCCGTTGCAAGGCTGCCGACAGAAGGTCAGCGGCCTGCGCATAATCGCCGGAAGAAAACGCCTGCGAGGCGCGCTGGTGCAGATCGGAGGTCGAGTCAGTCATGCTTCGGTCAGAGTCCGGGCAGGGCCTGTCGCAGGCCGCAAGAGAAAGGGAGGCTGATTCTATCGCCCCTTAAGCCGGCCCGGTTGGCGCGATCAGCTCAGTTGCTGCTCGACCACCATATCCAACACGTAGACCGTGGCCGATGCATCGGCCGGCGGATTCTTGCGCTCATAGCGTTTGACGCGCAGCACCGTACGCACGCCGTCGTGGTGCTGATAGCCTTCGATGGTCTGATAGAGCGGGTGCCAGTCCTCTTGCGCAGGCAATGCGACACCGGATTCGCTGTAACGGCGCTCACGCACCTGCAGGCAGCGCTGGCCCGGCATCATGGGATGGTTGCAGGCAACGGTCGCGGCAGCCACTTCCAGAAACACCGTTTCACCCGGCCCGCCATAGCGCGTCTCGGCGGTCGGCTCGCCGGCAAAGCGGAGCACACTACCGTCAGGGGCGGTCAGCGTCAGCTCGGGCGCGGCGGCATCGCCGGACCGGCGCAGGCGCATGTCGCCCTTGAGCACGCCTGCAACGTCGGCATCCAGACGCATCAGGGCCGGCTCGCAGGCTTTCATGGTGCCTGCCAGATGCGCGACGCTGAGCACACCGGCGGCAAGCCGGTAGCCGCCGAACTGGGTATTGCAGCCGCCCTGGATGCTCAGCGCATCCTGCGTAAACGACAGTCGCAGCCCCCGCTCGACGCCCGTGCGCAGGATGGGCTGGCCCTTGGCATCGGTCGCGCCGTTCAGGCGCCAGGTGTAGGCGGTCAGGGGCAGCGAGGCCGTGTCAGCGGTCATGGACGTGGATCCTTCGCCAGGAGCGGAGGCGGGCGCGCATGCTGCCAGCACGGCGGCAAGCACGGGGGCCAGAAGCAGATGTTTCATCGACATACCTCTTGGATGAGAGCACCCATTCTACGGAGCGCCCCTGGCGCTGTCTGTCGGGAGCTTTACAGAATCTAAACCCGCCCCACCCGCCCCCGGGGCAGTTTTACACACGGACACGCTTGTCCGCGCTTGAGCCCCCAAAGCAAAAGCCCCCTTGCGGGGGCTTCTGACTGCGGGCTCCACCAAGGAAGCAGCAAGCGGCTTAGACGCGCTTGATCTTTTCCAGCATCTTGAAAACGCCCTTCGGAGCGTTGACGAAAAGACGCTTGAACGATTTGCCCAGGCAACGGCGTTCGAGGGTGTTGCGACGTACGCGCTTGCGTTCAGCCATGATGAATTACTCCGTTAAAGGATTCGTAGGGTTCGAGCCGCCCCGCAAGCTGCGCGTGGCGAAAATTCGGGTAACTCGGGATTCTAGCCCGAAACGGGGGCAAGCGACAAACCTGCGCTTGTCAATCCGCCCCTATTAACGCCCTTATCCCGCCGCAGCGGCAGATGTCGCCCGTGCCGGCGGTCGTCCTCGGCGTGTGCCGGATTTGCGATCCGGCCATAAATTTGTTGTACTGTTTATTCATCCAGTTTTGCCAGCGCCCCCGCACCGGCCCGCCCATAATGTGGGCAGACCCTTGTGCCCCAATTGTGCTGGCCAGTCCGGCGACCCGCGCTCGGACTGGCCCACCCTCACCGGCTACGATTACGCCTCATGAGCTCCCACATCCGCATCGTTGGCGCCCGCCAGAACAACCTCAAGAATCTTGATCTCACCATCGCCACCGGCGAGTTGGTCGTCGTGACCGGGGTTTCCGGCTCCGGCAAGAGCTCGCTGGCCTTCGACACCTTGTATGCCGAAGGCCAGCGCCGTTATGTGGAAACCTTCTCGCCTTACGCGCGCCAGTTTCTGGATCGCATGGACAAGCCGCAGGTCGACCGCATCGAAGGCATTCTGCCGGCCATCGCCATCGACCAGACCAACCCGGTGCGCAGCTCGCGCAGCACCGTCGGCACGATGACCGAGCTCAACGATCATCTCAAGCTCTTGTTTGCCCGCGGCGCGCAACTCTTCTGCCGTGGCTGTGGCAAGCGCGTGCGGCGCGACACACCCGAATCCATCTACCATTCCTTGGCCGAGCGCAGCGCGGCAGCGGCCGATCCGCGCCTGGTCATCACCTTCCCGATCACGGTCCCGGCCAACTTCACCGAGGAAGAGGTCAAAGGTTTTCTCGAGGGCCAGGGTTATACCCGCGTGCATCACGAAGATGCCGCGGTCGCGGCACCGGCCAAGAGCAAGACCCGCGGCAAGAAGACGGACGCGGCCCAAGCCCGCCGCACGCTGCATGTCGTCCAGGATCGCCTGCGGTTTGGCGGCGCTGAACGCGAGCGCGTCATGGAAGCGCTCGATACGGCCTTGCGCATGGGCGCCGGCCACCTGGCCGTCTATGCCATGGATGCCGACGGCGGCGACAGCGCCGTCTGGAAATACAGCGACCGCCTGCATTGCGCGGACTGCGACATCGAATACAGCGAAGTCCTGCCCAGCAGTTTCTCCTTCAATTCGCCGCTGGGCGCCTGCGAGACCTGCCGCGGCTTTGGCCGCGTGATCGGCATTGACCTGGGCCTGGTCATCCCGGATGAAAACAAGACGCTCAAAGAAGGCGCCATCAAACCCTGGCAAACCCCCTCGTTCAAGGAGTGCCAGGACGAGCTGATGAAGTACGCGCCGCGCGCCGGCGTGCCTGTCTCCGTCCCCTGGAAAGCCATGACCCAGGCCCAACGTGACTGGGTGCTCGATGGCGATCCGGACTTCAAAGGCGGCGCGTCGGCCTGGAAACATCAGTGGTATGGCCTGCACCGTTTCTTCGCCTGGCTGGAGAGCAAGGCCTACAAGATGCACGTACGGGTGCTGCTGTCCAAATATCGCAGCTACACCCCCTGCCCCACCTGCCACGGCGCCCGCCTCAAACCGGATGCGCTGCTCTGGCGCCTGGGCAGCAAAGCCGAAGCCGATGCCGTGCTGCCGCCAGGCGACGCACGTTATCAGCGCTTCATGCCGGCCGGCGTGAGTTGGACACGCGAATTGCTCGAACACCTCGACGGCCTGTCGGTGCACGATGTGATGCTGCTGCCGATCGAGCGCGTGCGGCGCTTCTTCGATGAGCTGCGTTTTCAAGGCGCCATGGATGCCGCCGCCGACCTGCTGCTGACCGAGGCGCGCGCGCGGCTGAAATTCCTGTGCGATGTCGGTCTGGGCTACCTGACTCTGGACCGCCAGAGCCGCACCCTGTCCGGCGGCGAGGTGCAGCGTATCAACCTCACGACGGCACTGGGGACCTCGCTGGTCAATACGCTTTTCGTGCTGGATGAACCCTCCATCGGTCTGCATCCGCGCGACATGCATCGCGTGGTCGAGGTCATGCACCGCCTGCGCGACGCCGGCAACACGCTGGTGGTGGTCGAGCACGACCCGCAAGTCATGGTCGCTGCCGACCGTATCATCGACGTAGGCCCCGGCCCCGGCGAGCGCGGCGGGCGCATTGTCTTTGACGGCACGCCCGATCAGTTGCGCACAGCCCCCACCCTGACCGGCGACTACCTCGGTGGCAGGCGCCATGTCGAGGCGCCCCGGCCCATGCCGGTGGCGCCCAACACGCCCCGCCTGCTGCTCGAAGGCGTGCGGGCGCACAATCTGAAGAATGTCTCGATCGAGTTGCCGCTGGGCCGCCTGGTCTGCGTGACAGGGGTCTCGGGGTCGGGCAAGTCCACGCTGGTGCAGGATGTCCTCTTTCCGGCTTTGCTCAAGCACCAAGGCAAACCGTCGGAAGCACCCGGTCCCTTCGACCGCCTGTTGGGCGCCGAGCAGATCGCCGACGTCGTCATGGTCGACCAGACACCGATAGGCAAGACGGCCCGCTCCAATCCGGCAAGCTATGTCGGCGCCTTCGATGCCATCCGCAAACTGTTCGCGCAAGCGCCCCTGGCCAAAGAGCGCGGCTACACGGCGGGCACCTTCAGCTTCAACAGCGGCGATGGACGTTGCCCCACGTGCGGCGGCACCGGCTTCGAACACGTCGAGATGCAATTCCTGTCCGACGTTTATCTGCGCTGCCCGGACTGCGATGGCAAACGCTTCCGCCCCGAGGTTCTCGAAGTCCGCGTCGAACATCTGGGTAAAAGCGCCTCGATCGACCAGGTGCTGGAGATGACCGTCAGCGAAGCGCTGGAGTTTTTCCGCGGTCTGCGCGACGTGCAGACCGGCCTGGCGCCCCTGGCCGACGTGGGCCTGGAGTATGTGCGCCTGGGACAACCCGTGCCCACGCTCTCCGGGGGCGAAGCCCAGCGCCTGAAGCTTGCCGGCCACCTGGCCGAAGCCGCGCGGTCGGGCATTTCCACCGCCAAGGTGGCCAAAAAAGGCAGCCTCTTCCTGTTTGACGAGCCCACCACGGGCCTGCATTTCGACGACGTGGCGCGGTTGATGCACGCTTTCCGCAAGCTGCTGGCCGCTGGCCATACCCTGCTGGTCATCGAGCACAACCTCGACGTCATCCGCGCCGCGGATTGGTTGATCGATCTCGGCCCCGATGGCGGCGACGCCGGAGGCGAACTCGTCGGCGTGGGCACGCCCCAGGACCTGATGGACAATCCACGCTCCTACACAGGCCGGGCGCTGCGCGATTACGCAACGAGCATTCTGCCGCCCGACGTCGTCGTGAGCACCGATGCCGACCGCCAGGAAGCCGAGCAGGCCGGGCTGACCGCCGTCATCGAAGAGCCCGCCACGCCTTATGAAAGCGGCACGCCACTGCAATCCCTCATGCGCCGGCGCCGCCAACAGGCCGGGTCCATCGAGATCCGCAACGCCCGCGAGCACAACCTCAAGAACATCAGCGTCGAGATCCCACGGGATACGTTCACCGTCATCACCGGGGTGTCAGGCTCCGGCAAGTCCACCCTGGCCTTCGACATCCTGTTCAATGAGGGTCAGCGCCGCTACCTCGAGTCGCTCAACGCTTATGCGCGCGCCATTGTGCAGCCGGCCGGCAAGCCCGATGTGGACGCCATCTTCGGCATCCCGCCGACGGTGGCCATCGAGCAGCGCACCAGCCGTGGCGGACGCAAGTCCACCGTGGCCACCATGACCGAAATCCATCACTTCCTGCGGCTGCTCTACGTCAAGCTGGGCACACAGTACTGCCCCGACTGCAACGTGCCGGTCGAGCCCCAGAACACCGAACAGATCGTCGCGCGCCTGATGCGCGAGCACAAGGGACGCCATCTGGGTCTGCTGGCGCTGCTGGTGACCGCGCGCAAAGGCTATTACACCGACCTGGCAAAATGGGCGGGCGGCAAGGGTTACACGCATCTGCGCGTCGATGGCGAGTTCATCCCCGTCAGCCCCTGGCCGCGGCTGGATCGCTACAAAGAGCACACCATCGAATTGCCCGTGGCCGACCTGGTGGTCGACCCGGACAACGAGACCGCCTTGCGCGAGGCCGTCAAACGCACGCTGGAACACGGCCAGGGCGTGATGAGCATCCTTTGGGATCTGACGCCCGGCGCCGAAGGCGACGCGCCGCTGCGCCGCGAGACTGGCCTGAGCGCGCACCTGCAGCAGCAGCATTTTTCGGTCAAGCGTGCCTGCCCCTCGTGCGGCATCAGCTTCCCGGAGCCCGATCCACGCCTGTTCTCCTATAACTCCAAACATGGCTGGTGCGAGGGATGCTTCGGTACCGGGCTGCAACTGCAGGGCTTTGACGCCGAACAGACGGGCGAGGAAACCGCCTGGAATGCCTGGTACGAAGGCGAGGCCAAGGCCTGCGGCGTCTGCCACGGCCAGCGCCTGAACCGCACGGCACTAGCCGTACGCTGGCGCGATCGCTCCATCGCCCAACTCGCTTGCCTGCCCGTGTCCGAAGCGCACAGCTTCTTCACCGGCCTGGTCCTGCGGGGCCGCGAAGCCGAGATCGCGCGCGACATCCTGGCCGAAATCCGCGGGCGGCTGGATTTCATGCAGGAGGTCGGCCTGAATTATCTGGCGCTGGATCGCGCCGCGCCCACGCTGTCCGGCGGCGAGGCCCAGCGCATCCGTCTGGCCGCGCAGCTGGGCTCCAACCTGCAAGGCGTCTGCTATGTGCTGGACGAACCCACGATCGGCCTGCACCCGCGCGACAACCGCATCCTGCTCGACGCCCTCGCGCGCCTGGAAGGCAACGGCAACACCCTGGTGGTGGTCGAACACGATGACGACACCATCCGGCGCGCCTCGCACATCATCGACATCGGCCCGGGCGCCGGCATCCGTGGCGGCCGCGTGGTTGCCCAAGGCACG
Organism: Bordetella holmesii; assembly: GCF_020735985.1. Classification (NCBI taxonomy): domain Bacteria; kingdom Pseudomonadati; phylum Pseudomonadota; class Betaproteobacteria; order Burkholderiales; family Alcaligenaceae; genus Bordetella; species Bordetella holmesii. The sequence goes on along the minus strand of NZ_CP085973.1, from coordinate 154,405 downwards.
GCCCAGGACCTGATGGATGCACCCGAATCCGTCACGGGCCGCTATCTCGCCCGGCCACTGGTGCATCCTCTGCAGGGCCGGCACGCCGTCGACCGCGACACCCCGATGTTGCGTATCAAGGCCGCGCACTTGCATAACCTGGGCAACGTCAATGCCAGCGTACCGGTCGGGCGGCTCACCGTCGTCACCGGCGTATCCGGCTCGGGCAAGTCCACCCTGGCGCGCGAAGTTCTGTTGGACAATCTGAGCCGCGTCGTGGCGGCAGGCAGCGCAGAGCACTGGGTGGGCTGCGCACGCATCGAAGGCTGGGAGGCCATCGATCGCGTCCTGGAGGTCGACCAGACCCCCATCGGCAAAACACCGCGCTCGTGCCCGGCCACCTACGTGGGGTTCTGGGACGATGTCCGCAAGCAGTTTGCCGACACCCGCGAAGCGCGCATGCGCGGCTGGAGCGCGGCACGCTTCTCCTTCAATACCGGCGATGGCCGCTGCCCGATCTGCGAAGGCCAGGGTATGCGCACCATCGAGATGAGCTTTCTGCCCGACGTCAAAGTGCCATGCGACGCCTGCAATGGCGCACGCTTTAACGCCGACACCCTGAGCGTGCAGATGCGCGGCAAGAACGCCGGCGAAGCACTGGCGCTCGAGGTCGACGATGCGCTGGACTACTTTGCTGCGCACCCCAAGATCCACCGCCCTCTGCAATTGATGCAGGACGTCGGCCTAGGCTATCTGACCCTGGGTCAGCCCTCGCCCACGCTGTCCGGCGGCGAGGCCCAGCGCATCAAGTTGGTCACCGAGCTGGCCAAGGCCCGTCTGACCGACGGCGTCATCAAAACGGGCCGGGCTTCGCGCATCCCGCACACGCTGTATGTCCTGGACGAACCCACCGTGGGCCTGTCGATGGCCGATGTCGAGAAACTCATCCACGTGCTGCACCGGCTGGTCGAGGCGGGCAACACGGTGGTCGTGATCGAGCATAATCTCGATGTCATCGCCGAAGCCGACTGGCTGCTGGACCTCGGTCCGGAGGGCGGGACGGGCGGCGGCCAATTGGTGGCCGAAGGCTCTCCGGAACACATCATGAGCCTGCGCAAACAGTCCCACACGGGGCAAGTACTCGCCGAGTTCCTCAACCAATAGAGAAATATGGATTGCTGGTTCGAAGACCGCCTGGCCGGGCGGTCGCGCCGCCTGTCGGGGCAGGTCGCGCGTATCCAGGCCGCACAGCCGCAAGAGCTGCCGGCTGCCTGGGCGGCCATCGAGGCCGCGCGCCGCGCCGGGCATTGGGTGGCGCTGCTGCTGGATTACGAATTAGGCGAGTGGCTGCTGCCGCAATCGCTGCGCGCTCCCGCTGACGGGCCCAACCCGCCTGCTCGCACCGACCTGCCACCCCGCCTGACCGCACTGGTGTTCGAGCACGCCGAGCTCACCGGACCATGGACGGGCGAGACCGGCGCGCGCGTGGCCGCCGTGCGGCCGCGGCAGTCGCGCGCCGACTATATCGACCGCATCGAACGCATTCGCGCCGGCATTGCGCAGGGCGAGTTCTATCAGGTCAATTACACCCAGCCCCTGGACGTTCGCATCGAGGGCGATCCGGCCGCGCTGTATCGCGACATCGCCCAGCGTCATCCCGTGGCCCACGCCGCGTACATCCGCGATGGCCGCCGCACGGTGCTGTCCTTCTCGCCCGAGCTTTTTGTCGCCCGCCAGGCAGAGCGCCTCGTCACGCGCCCCATGAAAGGCACGGCGCCACGCTCGGCCGACCCCGACGAAGATCGGCGCCTGGGCCAGCGCCTGCTTGCCAGCGAGAAGGACCGCGCCGAAAACCTGATGATCGTCGATCTGCTGCGCAATGACTTGGGCCGCCTGGCGCAAACCGGCTCGGTGAGCGTGGATGCCCTGTTCTCCCTCGAGCGCTACCCCACCGTCTGGACCCTGACCTCGACGGTCAGCGCCCATGTGCCGGATGCCAGCCTGGCCGAGGTCCTCTGCGCGCTGTTTCCCTGCGGCTCGATCACCGGCGCCCCGAAGATCTCGGCCATGCGCCGCATCCGCCAGTTGGAGGTCGCCCCGCGCGGGCTGTACTGCGGCAGCGTGGGCTGGCTGGCGCCGGACGGGGACTTTTCACTCAACGTCGCCATCCGCACATTGGTGCTCGATGACCAGGGGCAAGGGGTCTACAGCACGGGGGGCGGGATTGTGCATGACTCGGACCCCGAGTTAGAGTGGCAGGAATGCCAATGGAAGGCCCGCATCCTGGGCCGGCCTCACTAGGATAGCCATGGCCCCCGAGCTCATCGAAACCCTACTCGTGACCGCCGACCGCAGCCTGCCGCTGCTGGGCCGGCACCTGACCCGACTGGCCGCTGCCGCCCAGGCCCTGGGCTATCACTGCGACCAGGCCGCCATCGAACGCGACCTCCTGACGGCAGCGCATGCGCCGGCCGGCCTGGAACCCTACCGCATGCGTCTGCTGCTCGAACGTAGCGGCCATTACGACATCCAGACCGCGCCGCTGCCCCCCTTGCCGCTGGTCCAGGAGATCCTGCTGGCGCCCGAACCGCTGGACTCGCGCGAGCCGTTGCTGCGCTACAAAACCACCTTCCGCCCGTGGTATGCCAAGGCGGCCGACTGGCTGCCGGCGCACCCGCAGATCTTCGACATGGTGTTTCTCAACGAAAAAGGCCAGCTCTGCGAGGGCAGCCGCAGCAATCTCTATCTGCAGCTCCAGGGCCAGTGGTATACGCCGCCGGTCGAGTGCGGCCTGCTGCCCGGGGTGCAACGGGCCGAACTGCTCGAAACCGGCCAGGTTCGCGAACGCGTGCTCGACGTCGATGATCTGCGTCGCGCCGACGGGCTGCGTCTGTCCAACGCCCTGCGCGGCTGGATAGATGTCACCCTGCACGACTACTGAGCACCGCCAGCGCCTCAGCCGCCTGTAGCGGGCGCGGCCAAAATGGCCTGAACGGCCTCGTTGGCCGCCGCCATCCCCATGGCGGCCGTCACCATGACGACCGAGCCGTAACCCGCGCATGACAGCCCTTGCGGCGCACCGTCAGGAGCCGGCTCGGCGGTCTGCCAGGCTGACGGCAGAATGGCCGGCTGATCAAACCACAACGCGCGCACACCCATGCGCGGCACGCGCTTGAGGGCCCGCCCCTGCGCATCGCTGCCCCGCGGATACCCCTGCTCGCGCCGCAATGTATTGCGCAACTTGGACAGCAGCGCATCGTTGACGGCCTGGGACAAATCGCCAGCGCGCAAGGTGAGCGGGTCGGTTTTGCCCCCGGCGCCGCCGCACAACAGCATGGGCAGGCCGCGCGCCCGCGCATACAGCACCATGGCGATCTTGGCCGCTGCCTGATCGGTGCAATCGACGATCATCGCGTACTCGCCGGCCAGCACCTGTCCTACATTGCCCGGCTCGACAAAATCTTCCACCCGGGTCAGGCGGCACTCCGGGTTGATGGCCGCAATGCGTTCGGCCATCGCGTCCACCTTGGCCTGTCCCACGGTGGAACTCAAGGCATGGATCTGGCGATTGACGTTGGACTCGGTGATATTGTCCAGATCGATCAGCGTCAGGGCGCCGACCCCGCAGCGCGCCAGCGCCTCGGCGGTCCAGGAGCCCACGCCGCCCAAGCCCGCCACCGCCACATGCACGGCGCGCAGGCGGGCGGGCGCCTCGGGGCCATAAAGGCGGGCCAGGCCGCCGAACCGGCGCTCGGCGTCGATATCGCAGGAAACAGTGTCGGGCAGAATCATGGCCCGTATTGTCCCACGATGGCGTCGCCCCCCAGCGCCTGATAGACCTGGACCTGGTTACGCAACTGCTGCAGGCGGTTTTCGTCCACGGCGACTTCGGCGGCGCGGCGTTTTTCCTGCGCATCGAGCCAGATACGCAGCGCCACCGCACCGGCGCGCCAGCGGGTTTCGTACAGACGCTCCACCTCACGGGCGGCTTCCAGCGAGTCCTGCAGCAAGCGCGCCCGCTGCGCCAGTTGGCCGCGCGCCGACAAGGCATTCTCCACGTCGCTCATGGCCTGATAGAGCGCCTGACGGAACTGCGCCACCAGAATCTCATAGTCGGTTTCGGAGATTCGGATGTTCAGCCGCATCTGGTTCCAGTTCAGAAACGGCAAGGCCAGCCCGGCGCCCAGCGCGGCGACCGGATTGGCCAGCAGGTTGCCCAGCGAGTCGCTGGCCGAGCCCAGCGCGCCGGTCAACGTCAGCGGCGGGTAATAGCTGGCGCGCGTGGCATCCGTGGCCGCCACCGCGGCACGCAGGCGTGCCTCTGCCGCGCGCAGATCGGGCCGCCGGGCCAGCAATTGCGCGGGCAGGCCAGGATCCACACCGGGCAGCGGCCCCTGCGGCAGCCGCTGCGGGTCGGCGACGATGCGATCCGGTGGCCCGTCAAACAGAATGGTCAAGCCATTGATGGCCTCCACGCGCTGTTGCAGCAACTCGGTGTGCGTGGCTTGCTGACTGGCCAGCGTCTGCCTGGCTTCGGCGACTTCCAGGCCCGAGGTGCCGCCTGCGGCGTACTGTGCCTGCACCAGTTCCAGCGTGCGGCGTGCATACGCAATGCTTTCGCGGCTACTGGCCAGCCGCTGGTTCAGGTAGGCCGTCTGCCAATAGAGCTCGGCCGTGGTTCCGGCCAGCGCAAGTGCCGCCGCCTGCCTGTCTTCTTCCGTGGCCACGGCCTGCCATTGCGCCGCATCACGCGCACGCGCCAGACGGCCCCAGAGGTCCAGCTCCCAGCTGGCGGCAAGTTCGACATTGGTGGTCCGGACGCTGGCTCGCCCCCCATCCAGGTTGCGGCTGCGGTTGAAGCTGCCCGTGCCACTGACCGTGGGATAAAGATCGCTTTGCGCCAGCCCGGCCTGCAGACGCGCACGGCGCACCGTCAACGCGGCCACGGTCAGGTCGTTGTTGCGCGCCAGCGCCTGTTCGACCAATGTATCGAGCACCGGATCCTGGAAATTGCGCCACCATTGGCCGCCGGCAGGCGCCACAGCGGCGGCCCCCTGCCCCTGCTGCCAGTGTGCGGGCGTCTGCACCTGGGGACGCTCGTAGGGCGTGTGCAGGCATCCAGCCAGCAACAGGGACGTCAGAAGAAAGACTGGCTTCATTCTCGTGCCAACGATTCGATGGGATCCAGACGCGCCGCATTGCGCGCCGGCAGATAGCCGAAGGCCACGCCGATCAGCGTGGAGCAGACAAAGGCGGCCACCATGGACGCGCCCGAATAGACCATCTCGAAGGCGCCGCGCGTGGCCTGAGAGACCAGCATACCGATCGACAGCGACAGCAGGATGCCCAACAGCCCGCCGATCAGGCAGACCAGAATGGCCTCGATGAGGAACTGCTGCATGATGTCGCTGCGGCGTGCGCCCACCGCCATGCGCACCCCGATCTCGCGGGTCCGCTCGGTCACCGACACCAGCATGATGTTCATCACGCCGATGCCGCCGACCACCAGCGAGATCACGGCGATCAACGACACCAGCAACGTCAGGGTGGCCGTCGTGCGCTCGATCGTCTGACGAATCGTGTCGGTGTTGAAGACAAAGAAATCCTTCGTCCCGTGCCGCTGCTGCATGAGCGTCGTGATGGCGTCTTCGACGGCCTTGGTCGGCATGCTGTCGCTCACCCGCACGGTGATGCTGAGCAGATGCTGCTGGCCCAGGATGCGGCTGAGCGCGGTGGTGTAGGGGATCCAGACATGCAGGGTATCCGCATTGGCGAACAGCGTCTCCTGCGGCCGGGTCACGCCGATCACCCGCGCGGGCACCGAACCCAGGAAAATCACCTGCCCGATGGGATCGGTGTGATTGCCAAACAGCGTCTTGCTGGTATTGGTGTCGATCACCACGTCCTGGCTGCGGCGCGTCACGCCGGTCTCGTCGAAGAATTGTCCTTGCGCAATACTCACGCCGCGCACCCGGAAATACTGCGCGCCCACCCCCTGCACCGAGCCATTGACCGATACATTGCGATAACGCAGCGTGGTGGTCGTGGACACTTCGGGCGATACGCTATCGGCATAGGGCTGGCGCGCCAGGGCCTGGGCGTCGGCCGGCACCAGCGTGCGGATGGTGGCCGCTTTCTCGTCGCCAAAATCCTTGCCCGGGAAAATATCCACCGTGTTGGTACCCATGGCGCTGATGTCGCTCAGAATCTTCTGCCGCGACCCGGTGCCCAGCGCCACCACCGACACCACGGCGGCGATGCCGATGATGATACCCAGCATGGTCAGGCAGGTACGCAGCCGGTGGGCGTTCATGGCCAGCAGCGCCATGCCCAGGGCCTCGCGGCCCCGGTCCAACCAGGCTCGCCATGGCCGTTGCGGCGGTTTGTCTGCGTCCGGCCCGGCGTCGCCGGCCAGCGCGGCGCGCGCGGGCGCATCCGGATTGGCGCGGTCCGACACGATGCGGCCATCGCTGATCTCGATGATGCGTCGTGCATGGCGCGCCACGCTCATATCGTGCGTGACCAGCACGATGGTGTGTCCTGCCGCATTCAGCTCCTCGAGAATGCGCAACACATCCTGACCCGTCTGGCTGTCCAGCGCGCCGGTGGGCTCATCGGCCAGAATGACCCGCCCGCCATTCATGAGCGCGCGCGCAATGCTGACCCGTTGCTGCTGCCCGCCGGACAATTGCCCCGGCCGATAGTCCAGGCGCTCGGCCAGACCGAGCCGCCGCAGCAGCCCGGCGGCGCGCTGCTGGCGCGGCCCGCGCGCCAGCCCGGCATAAATCGCCGGCATCTCGACGTTGCCCTGCGCGGTCAGATCCGCCAGCAGGTGGTAGCGCTGAAAAATGAAACCGAAATGCTCACGCCGCAACTCGGCCAGTTCGTCCGGACCCATGCTGGAGGTTTCGCGCCCGTCGACGCAATACACGCCGCGCGACGGCCGGTCCAGGCAGCCGAGCAGATTCATCAGGGTGGACTTGCCCGACCCGGACGCGCCCACGATGGCCACCATCTCGCCAGCCTCGATCTCGAGATTGACCTCGCGCAAGACGGCGATGACCTGATCGCCGGCGGCAAACTCCCGCCAGACATCGCGTAACTGGATCAGCGCGCCGCTCACGGACGCCCCGCCGGCATGGGCGCCGAATCCGCCGACACCACGCTCTCGCCTTCACTGAGCCCGTCGAGCACTTCGGCCATGACGTTGTTGTTCATGCCCACGCGGATCTGACGTTCCTGCGGCTGCCCGTCCTTGCCCACCACTCGCACCCAGTAACGGCCGTCTTCGTCTTTCTTGCCCAAGGCCGACGACGGGATCTGCAGCACCTGGCTGGCCTCGCCCAGCACCACGAACACCTGCGCCGTCATCGAAATCCGCAACACCTCGTCCGGATTGGGCACGTCGAACAGCCCGTTGTAGTAGACCGCCGAAGAGGTCGACGTGCTGGAACTGCCGGTCAGTGCAGAAGTGCTTTCGTCGCGTTGAATGGAGTCCGGCGCCGGTTCGATGGCGCGCAGCACGCCGTAATGACGGGTATCCGGCTCGCCCAGAATGGTGAAGTACACCTTCTGGCCGGGATGCACCCGCGTGACGTCGGCCTCGGAGATCTGGGCTTTGACCGTCATGGTGCCCACTTGGGCGACCTTGATGATGGTCGGCGCGCTCTGGATGGAGTTGACCGTCTGGCCCTCTTTGGTCACCACCGCAACGACCTTGCCGTCCATCGGCGAGACGATGCGTGTATACCCGAGATTGACCTTGGCCTTGTCCACCTCGATTTCGGCCTGCGCGATCTGCGCCTGCAGGACCACGATGTCGGCACGGGTGACATGGAGCGTGGCCTCGGCCGACTCGTACGACTCGCGCGAACTCGCATCGGCAGCCAGCATCTTGCGCTGACGCGCATAGGCCTGTTCGGCCTGCTTGAGCGTGGCCTGCTTGGCGCGCAGCTCGGCCCGCCGGGTCTCCAGCGCCGCCTGCGCATTACGCAACTCGTTTTGCTGCGTCATGTCGTCGATCTCGGCGATCAACTGGCCCTGCTTGACCTCATCGCCCAGCTTCACCTTGAGCGACTTCAGTTGGCCGGAGACCTGGGCCCCCACGCTGACCTGGCGCACGGCTTCCAGCGTCCCGCTGGCCAGGACACTGTTCTCCAGATCACCGCGTTTGACGGTGGCCGTGGCAAAGGTGGGTGCCGCCGCGCCGGGAAACACCAGCCATTTGATCAACAAAGCGGCGGCCAACAGGCCGACGGCGATCCACACATAGCGCTTGAAGCGGCCGGAGTTGGCTTTCATCGACACCCTTGGGGCACTGCCCCTGAACAAGAAGAAGTTTTATCTGCGAGCTGTCCGCATTCTACGGGGCCGGTGACAAAGCCGGCATCAGGCGAGATAGCTGACACCCCAACGGTCTAAACCTAAAGCGTTGTATGCAGGACACACCCCCTGGCCCGTGACAACGCGGAGCTGCCGCCAGGCACCGCGCGTTCTGGCGCCAAATGCCTCTAACTTACTGCCAATCTCACGCTTGGTGCCGCGTACCGCACCGTGGCGGCCTTCTCGTGCCGGGCTTGCGCTTGAGGCGGATCCCCGGGCTTGCGCCTCGACACTCGCCGACGTTAGGCACAGAATCATTGCAATAGCCGTGTCCAAGCCCCCCGAAGCCCCTTCGCATTCATCGTCCGGCTCCGCATTCCGAGGAGCCAGTTGGCTGTGCCTGCTGGCCATGTTCAACCACGTGGCCCTGACCGGCGGCCGTATCACCGTCTCGCTGACTGCGCTGCAAATCGGTCTGTCCACCTTCAAGGTCGGCACGCTGGTCGCGGTGTTCGCCGTGCTACCCATGATTTTCTCGGTCCATGCCGGGCGCTGGGTGGACAAAGTCGGGGTTCGACGCCCGCTCATCATCGGCACCTCGCTGGTCACCCTGGGCACTGCCCTGCCCTTTCTGACGACCACCCAGAGCGCGCTGCTCATTGCCTCCTGCTGCATCGGCATCGGTTTTATGTTGCATCAGGTGGCGACCCAGGATCTGCTGGGCCACGCCGAACCCCGCGAGCGCCTGCGCAATTTCTCCTGGATGTCGCTGGCGCTGGCGGGTTCGGGCTTTTCCGGGCCACTGATCGCCGGCCTGGCCATCGATCACCTTGGCAACCGCATGGCCTTCGGTCTGTTGACGCTGGGGCCCCTGCTATCCATTGGCGGTCTCTACCTCCTGCGCCGGCGCCTCACGCGCGCCGATCAGGCGCTGGCCGGCGCCAGCACACAGCGCGCCGCGCAAAAGCGCCGGGTCACCGAACTGCTGGCCGTCCCTCCCCTGCGGCGCGTGCTCATGGTCAACACCATCCTGTCCGGCGCCTGGGACACGCATCTGTTCGTCGTGCCCATCTTCGGGGTTGCCTTCGGGCTGTCGGCCACCACCATCGGTCTCATACTCGCCGCCTTCGCGGCGGCAACATTCGTCATTCGTCTTCTTCTGCCCGTCATCCAGAAGCGCGTACGGTCGTGGACCCTGGTGCGTGTAGCCATGGCGACCGCGGCCGTCGACTTCATGCTTTACCCGTTTTTCACCGACGTCAGCACCCTGATCGTGCTGTCTTTCATTCTTGGCCTGGCCCTGGGTTGCTGCCAACCGAGTATGCTTTCAATGCTGCATCATTATTCGCCGCATGGGCGCGCAGCCGAAGCCGTCGGGGTCCGCATGGCCCTGATCAATGCGTCGCAGGTCACCCTGCCGCTGACTTTCGGCGCTCTGGGCGCAATCATAGGCGTGGCGCCGCTGTTCTGGGCCTATGCCCTGGCCCTGACGGCCGGGGGCTGGTTCAACCGCCATCCGCCGCAAGATACTGAAATGCCGTCGTGACCTCGCCGTTTTCTGCCTCCGCCGACGCGCCTGTTCTGTCTGGCGCCTCCACCCCCTTTCGCCTCTAGACCCCCGAAGAGCGCCGTGCGTCGCTCGACCGCGCCCTGGCGCACTGGCGCAAGGATCAGGATCTCTGGGTCTATGGTTATGGCTCCCTGATATGGCGCCCGGATTTCGCCTTCGAAGAGCGCCGCCTGGCCATGCTGCGCGGACATCACCGCGCGCTGTGCCTGTGGTCGCGCGTCAACCGCGGCACCCCCGAGTGCCCGGGCCTGGTCTTTGGGCTGGACCGTGGCGGTTCCTGCCGCGGGGTGGTCTACCGCCTCGCCGGCGCCCAAGTACCGGAATATTTCCCCGCGCTTTGGGATCGGGAAATGTCCACCGGCGCCTACCTGCCGCGCTGGATCAACTGCCAGACCGAGACCGGCCCGGTTCAGGCGCTGGTCTTCATCATGAACCGCGCCAACCCGGCCTATATCCGCGCCCTGCCTGAAGACGAGGTGTTGGCCATCGTGCGCCGCGCGGCCGGGCGGTACGGCCCCTGCACGGACTACGTGGTCGAGACGGCCCGCGCCCTGCGCGCCGCAGGCATCCATGACGCGCGCCTGGAGGGCCTGGCCCGCCATCTCGAACGTGACCCGCGGCAAACGCCCGCGATCTGACGGCCGCCCCGGGGAAACCCGCGGCGGTTGGCGGTAAACTGACAACTTCCCCACGCCACCGCTGACCATCATGTCCGTTTCCGATCTGCGTCAAAGCTATGAAAGAGGCGTCCTGCTGGAAAACCAGGCCGCCATTGCTCCTCTGGACCAGTTTGCGCTGTGGTTCGACGAGGCCATCGCCGCCAAGGTCCCCGAACCCAACGCCATGACCCTGGCCACGGTCGATGCCAGCGGCCAGCCGTCGGCACGTATCGTCCTGATCAAGGGTTACGACGACCGGGGCTTTACCTTCTTCACCAATTACGACTCGCGCAAAGGCCAGGACTTGCTGGCCAACCCGCGCGCCGCGCTGCTGTTTTTCTGGCAGCCGCTCGAGCGCCAGGTGCGCATCGAGGGAGTCGTCGAGCGCGTCTCGCCCGAAGAGTCCGAAGCCTATTTCAAAAGCCGTCCGGTCGGCTCGCGCATCGGCGCCTGGGCATCGAACCAGAGCCAACCTGTCACGCGCGACGACCTGGAAGCGCGCGAACGCGACTTCCGCTCTCGCTATGGCGACGACCCGCCGCGGCCGCCGCACTGGGGCGGCTATCGCCTGGTGCCGACGTGCTTCGAATTCTGGCAAGGCCGCCCGTCGCGTCTGCACGACCGCCTGCGCTATCGCGCCGATGGCAAGCAGGGCTGGGTGATGGATCGCCTCTCGCCCTGACGCCTGCCGAATGTCCCCTCTTACCGAATTTGATGCCGCATTCTTCCGCACCGCACTGGGGCGATTTGCCACGGGCGTGACCGTGGTCAGCACCACCGGCCTGGCCGGCGAACGCATCGGCATGACCGTCAGTTCGTTCAACTCGGTTTCGTTGAATCCGCCGCTGGTACTCTGGAGCCTGTCGCGCACGTCCTCGTCGCTGCCGGCCTTCCTGCAGTGTCAGCATTACGTGGTCAACGTGCTGTCGGCCGAGCAGATCGCCCTGGCCCGCCATTTCGCCACCGGCACGACCAGCGAGCGTTTCAACGGCCTGCCCGAGATCAGCGCGCCTCACGGCACACCGCGCCTGGACGACCGCAACGCCGCCTGGTTCGAATGCCGCAACCGCAGCCAATACGAAGAAGGCGACCATGTCATCATGGTCGGCGAGGTACTGGCCTGCGGCTGCAGCACCGAAGACCCGCTGGTCTTTCATGCCGGCGGATTCGATCTCACTCCTGCCCGTCAGACCTGAACGCCATGAACACCGACATCGATTGCATTGTCATTGGGGCCGGCGTCGTCGGCCTGGCCATTGCCCGCGCACTGGCGCTGTCCGGCCGGGAGGTCCTGGTGGCCGAAGCCACCGAAGCCATCGGCACGGGCACCAGCTCGCGCAACTCCGAGGTCATCCATGCCGGCATCTACTACCCGGCAGGCAGCCTGAAGGCACGCCTGTGCGTGCGCGGCAAACACCTGCTCTACGAATACTGCGCCACGCGGGGCATCGGCCACCATCGTCTGGGCAAACTCATCGTCGCGACTTCCGAAACCGAGGCCGCCAGCCTGGCCGGCATCGCGCAGCGCGCCGCTGCCAATGGCGTGGACGATCTCCAGCCGCTGAGCGCACAGCAGGCCCAGGCGCTCGAACCCGCACTGCGTTGCACGGCCGCGCTGCTGTCGCCGTCGACAGGCATCGTCGACAGCCATGCCCTGATGCTGTCCTACCAGGGCGAGGCCGAAAACGCGGGCGCGCAGTTCGTGTTTCACACCCGTATGCTTGGCGCGCGCGTGCGCGCCCAAGGCGGCTTCGACGTGGACTTCGGCGGCCCCGAGCCCATGACACTGAGCTGCAACGTGCTCATCAACAGCGCCGGGCTGCATGCCCCGACGCTGTCGCGCCGCATCGAAGGCCTGCCGGCGGCCAGCATCCCGGCCGAATACCTCTGCAAGGGCAGCTACTTCACGCTGGCCGGTCGGACACCCTTTGGCCGTCTCATCTACCCGGTGCCGCAACACGCCGGCCTGGGCGTGCACCTGACGCTGGACATGGGTGGGCAGGCCAAGTTCGGTCCCGATACCGAATGGATTCCGGTCGAGGACTACACCTTGCACCCCGAGCGCGCGGACGTCTTTTACGAGGCTGTGCGCCGCTATTGGCCGCAATTGCCCGACCATGCGCTCGCACCCGGCTACACTGGCATCCGGCCTAAAATCTCGGGCCCTCACGAACCGGCCGCAGACTTCATGATTTCGGCGCCGGCCCAACATGGCATCGCCGGCTTCGTGGGCCTGTATGGCATCGAATCCCCCGGCTTGACCTCCAGCCTCGCGCTGGCCGAAGAAACCCTGGCCCTGCTGGTCGGCTGATCGTACCGCTTTTATTGATCCCAAGAACATGCAGCACAACGACTACATCCTGACCCTGTCTTGCCCTGACCGTACGGGCATCGTCTATCGCGTCAGCGGCCTGCTGTTCGAACTGGGTTGCAACATCCTCGACTCGCAGCAGTTCGGCGACGAAGAAACGGGGCGCTTTTTCCTGCGCGTGCATTTTGACCTGCCGGGCGAAGGCAACGCCGCGATGCTGCGCGAAACCTTCGCCACCGTGGCGACCGACTACGGCATGGACTGGCAGATTCATGATGCGCGCCAGAAGCCGCGCCTGCTCATCATGGTGAGCAAGCAGGGCCATTGCCTGAACGACCTGCTGTTCCGTGTGGGCAGCGGCCAGTTGCATGCCGAGATCGCCGCCATCGTGTCCAACCACGATGACTACGCCGGGCTGGCCGCGTCATACGGCATCCCGTTCCATCATCTGCCCGTGACGGCCGACACCAAGACGGCGCAGGAACACCAGGTGCTGGAGCTGGTCGAGCGCGAACGCATCGATCTGGTGGTATTGGCCCGCTACATGCAGATCCTGTCGGCCGACCTGTGCCACGCACTGGCCGGCCGCGCCATCAATATCCACCACAGCTTCCTGCCCAGTTTCAAGGGTGCACGCCCCTATCACCAGGCGCATGCCCGTGGCGTCAAGCTCATTGGCGCCACCGCCCATTACGTCACCTCCGACCTGGACGAAGGCCCCATCATCGAACAGGACATCGAGCGCGTAGACCACACCATGACGGCGCAGGATCTCACGCAAGTCGGTAGCGACATCGAGTCCATGGTGCTTTCCCGTGCCGTGCGCAGCCACGTCGAGCACCGTATTTTGCTCAATCGCAACAAGACCGTCGTCTTCCGCTAGGACGGGCCGTCAGCGCCCGAGCGCGACCCCTTCGCGGCGCGGATCGGCGCCGCCCGCCAGCCGCCCGGGCTCGATCATGATGCCCTGCACACCGCTGGTGAACTCCACCATCTCGACCTTGTGCCCCAGCGCGCGCAGGCCTGGCGCCAGGGCCTGCAACGCACTGCCCTGCTCCAGCTCGGTCGCCTGATTGCGGCTGCCCATGTTGGGCAGGGCAATCGCGGCCTGGATGTCCAGGCCCCCGTCGATCACCCCCACCAAGGTCTTGGCGACATAGTTGATGATGGCGCTGCCGCCCGGCGACCCCAGCGCCAGCCACGGCTTGCCCGAGCGGAATACGATCATCGGCGCCATCGAGCTGCGCGGCCGCTTGCCGCCCTCGATACGATTGGCCACTAACCGGCCCTGGGCATCGCGCCACGAGGACGAGAAATCCGTCATCTCGTTGTTGAGCAGAAAGCCGTGCACGAAGATCTTGCTGCCAAAGGCCGATTCAATCGTGGACGTCATGGACACAATATCGCCGTGGTCATCGACGGCCACCAGATGGCTGGTGGACGGCACCTCGAAGGCATCGTCTTGCGCACGCGCCTGACGCAATCCCTCCGGGTCGCCGGGCAGGGCGTGCCGCATGCTCCGATCCGCACGGATGAGCGCGGCACGCTGGCGCAAATACTCAGGATCGAGCATGGCCGCCGTGGGCACCGGCACGAACTGCGGGTCGGCCACATAAACATCGCGGTCGGCAAAAGCAAGCCTGCCGCTTTCGGCGAAATAATGCACCGTACGTAGCGATTGCGCACCCTGCAGTCGGTAGGGCTGCAACTGCCCCAGTATCTGCAGTACCGCCAACGGCCCGCTGCTCGGCGGCGGTGGACCGCACAGCCGGTAGCCCCGATACCGCCCACAGATCGGCTCGCGCCTGACGGCCTCATAGCCCGCGAGATCGGCCTCGCTCAAATCGCCCGGCTGGGGATGGGACCGCACGGCAGCCACGATATCGTGCGCCACCTCTCCCGTGTAGAAGGCATCCGGCCCTTCCGCAGCGATGCGCCGCAGCAGGCGGGCAAACGCAGGATTGCGCATCACATGGCCTTCTGGCCAGGCTTGGCCCTGCTCATCCAGAAAATACGCCGCCGCAGCGGGCTGCGCAGCCAATTGAGGGCTGCTTTGGATCAGCGTGTGCAAGCGTGGCGAGACCGCAAACCCTTGCTCTGCCAGGGCAATGGCTGGTGCAAACAGATCGGGCCAGGGCAAGCGCCCCTTGTCGGCGTGCGCCAGAGCCAGGCCGCGCAGCAGCCCCGGCGTGGCCACGGCGCGGCCATTATTGACGGCCTCGGCAAAAGGGATAGGCTTGCCTTCGCGCAGAAACCGATCCGCCTGCGCGGCCGCCGGCGCGGTCTCCCGGCTGTCGTAGGCGATCAGTTCATGCGTGGCAGCGTCGTAGTGCAGCATGAAAGCACCGCCCCCGATGCCGGAGGACTGCGGCTCGGTCAGGTTCAGCACCAGTTGCGCGGCAATCACGGCATCGACCGCGCTACCGCCGCGCGCCAACATCGCCTCGCCCGCCTGACTGGCCAGCGGGTTGGCCGTGGCGATCATGTATGTGTGCGCGATCGCCAGCGACTTGGCCTGATACCCGCTGGCACCCTCCGGATTCACGTCCCGCGCCCACGCCGGCCCACACGCCAGCAACGCCAGGACCAGGCTGGCAAATACGGTGTAACGGGCAGATAAACGCGGCATTGCAGCAGTCTCGACGGGATGGGCGTAAGCCCCCATCTTAAGCCGCCGGCTGAGCTTTCGGCCTTAAAATCGGTTTTTTTGGATTCTGCCGACCGCCATGCGCTTGCGCCATATCGAAGTGTTCGAAGCCATCCGACGCACGGGCTCGCTGACCGAGGCCGCCGCGGCGCTGCACATTTCGCAGCCAGCGGCCAGCAAACTGCTTGCCCATGCCGAAGCGCAGCTTGGCTTCAAACTGTTCGAGCGCGTCAAAGGCCGACTGGTCGCCACGCGTGAGGCCGATATCCTTACCCCGGAAATCGCCCGCCTCAACAAGGACCTCAACAGCGTGCGCAGGCTGGCGGCCTCGCTGCGCGAAAGCCCCTATGGCCACCTGCGGCTAGGCTGCGCCCCGGCGCTCGGCCTGGGTCTGCTGCCGGCAGTGGTGCGCGCTTGCCGCGACGATCATCCCGGCCTGACCTTCGACATTCATACCCACCACAGTGCCGAGCTCGTACAGGGCCTGCTGGCGCGCGAGCTGGACTTGGCCGTCACTTTCGACACCAACGCGCATCCCGGTCTGACACGCAGCGAGCTGGGATACACCTCGCTGGTACACCTGAGCCGCCAGGCAGGCCAGGGGCCCGCGCGGCTGGCCGATCTGGCCGAGGACACCCTGATCGTCCTCGATGCGCGCGACGCCTCCGGGTCGCTGCTACAGGCCGCGCTCGATACGCTGGGACTGGCGCCCACGGTGGCCATACAGGTGCAGACGCATTATGTCGCCTGCGCCCTGGCCGAAGCGGGCTGCGGCCACGCCATCGTCGACGCCATCACCGCGCGCGCCATGCTGCGCCCCGGCATGACGGTGCGGCCCCTGGAGCCTGCGCTGCGCGTGCCGATCGGCATTCTGACGCGCAGCCGCGACCCGTTGCCCACGCTCTACCAGGACTTCGTCGACCGTCTGCGCGCGCACTGCCGGGCCCTGGAGCGTGCCGGCCTGCCCCGCACCGACTAGAGCCGGGTGTGCGTCGGACTCCGGCAAATCGCAACACAGGTCCGCAGCAAATGAAAAAGCCGTGTAAATACACGGCTTTTTCGCCACGCTCAGGCCGGGATCAGTCCAGCTTGATGTTCTGCTTCTTCACCACATCAGCGGCCCAGTCGTACTGTTCCTTGATCTCCTTGGCGAATTCTTCCGGCGTATTGCCCGACGGCGCCGAACCCTGGTCATCCAGCGTCTTCAGGACCTTGGGATCCTTCAGAGCGACCACGGCCGCGTCACGCAGCTTGGTGACGATTTCCGGCGGGGTGCCCTTCGGTGCCAGCAAGCCATACCAGACCGGCTGGTTCAACGCTGGGAAACCCGCTTCGGCAAAGGTGGGGACATCCTTAATGGCGTCGATGCGCTTGGGCCACGCGATGGCCATGGCGCGCAGCTTGCCCGCCTGGATCTGCGCCATCGACGACGGCAGGTTGTCGAAGATCAGTTCGATCTGGCCGCCCACGGCATCGGCGACGGCCGGGCCCGAACCCTTGTAGGGAACGTGCACGATGTCCGTACCGGTGCCCATCTTGAAGGATTCACCCATCAGGTGCAGCACGCCGCAGGTGCCCGAGCTGCCATACGAATACTTGCCGGGGTTCTTCCTCAGTTCTTCGAGAAAGCCCTTGAAGTCCTTGGCGGGGAATTTCGGATTGACCGCCACCACGTTGGCCGTATTGGCGAAGTTGGTGACAGGCTGGAAGTCCTTGATCGGGTCATAAGGCAGATCGTTCGGGCGGCAGGCCGGGTTCACGGCCATGGTCGACACGGTCGCGATCGACAGCGTGTAGCCGTCCGGAGCTGCGCGCGCCGCTTCCGCCGCGCCAATGGCGCCACCTGCGCCGCCCTTGTTTTCGACCACCATGGGCTGACCCAGCTCTTGGGACATGCGCTGGGTAACGATACGGGCGATGATGTCGGTCGAACCGCCTGGTGCGAAAGGCACAATCACGCGTATCGGCTTGTCCGGGTAGTTGGCGGCCTGCGCGCCGGCGGCTGCGGCAACGCCCATGGCCACGGCCAACGCCTGAACGAGAGTACGTGTTTTGATCATCGGTGAGTTCCTCCTGATAAGCAGCGCCACGCGTGAGCAGCGCTGGTGTGCGGGATCGGCCATCTGTAGACGGCCTCTGTCTGTATGGTTATTTGCGAACGCGATCTGCGTCTGCCGCTGTCCGGGGGGCCGTACAGCGTGCGTTCGATGTCGCAGAATAGCAGCAAACGACGCACACGCGGTAGGATTCAGCCTTGCCAAACACCTCGCCCCGCGCTGAACCATGTCGGTTGCCCTCCTCGTTTTGCCCGATTTTCTACTGGTCGCCCTGGGCTGGGTATTGCGTCACAGGCTGGGTTTTACGCGCGAATTTTTCGCAGGCTGCGAGCGTCTGGTGTACTTCGTGCTCATTCCGGCGCTGCTGTTTCAGTCCATTCTGCGCACGCCCATCAGCGCGGGCAATGCCGTACTGCTGCTGCAGGCTGCCTTTGCCGTGATCGCTGCCGGCGTGGCGCTGTCCTAGCTGGCCGCCCCGGTGCTCAAACCGCAGCCCATGGCCCTGGCCTCGGCGGCACAGTGCGGCTATCGCTTCAATACCAACATCGGGCTGGCCCTGGCGGCCAGCCTCAACGGCGCTGCCGGCCAGACGGTCATGGCGCTCATCATCGGGTTTGCCGTCCCCATGGCCAATATCGCTGCCGTCTACGGCCTGGCCCGGCATAACGGCAACAGACTGCTGGGCGAACTGGCCCGCAATCCCCTCGTGGTCTCCACGCTGCTGGCCCTGGCCTGCAATCTCGCCGGCATGTCGCTGCCCGGCCCGGTGGACACCGTACTCGGGCGACTGGGCGCGGCCGCCATCGCCCTGGGCATCATGTGCGTGGGCGCCAGCCTTTCCTGGGAGGGCGGACGCGGGCATGGCCGTCTGATCACCTGGATGCTGGTCGTCAAACTGCTGGCGCTGCCGCTGGTGGCTCTGGGCGTGGCGCGGCTTTTGCAGATGCCCGCCCTGGAGGCCCGCATGTTGCTGTTGTTCACCACCCTGCCCACGGCCTCGGCCAGCTATGTTCTGGCCATGCGCATGGGCGGAGACGGCCGCATGGTGGCCGTTCTGCTGTCGCTGGGCACCCTGATCTCGGCGCTGACCATCCCACTCTGGCTGATGGCAGGCTGAAAAAAAAGTGCCGCCCGCCTTATAGGGCGGGCGGCACGTATGCCATGCCTGGAATCAGGTCTTGGCGTTGGTCATGTTGCCGGGCACCACCCACTCGGCAAACTGCTCTTGCGACACATGGCCCAGCGCCAGGGCGGCCTGCTTCAATGACAAGCCCTCCTTGTGCGCCTTCTTGGCAATCTGCGCGGCCTTGTCGTAGCCGATATGCGGATTCAGCGCCGTCACAAGCATCAATGAACGATCGACCAGCTCGGCGATACGCTCCAGATTCGGCTCGATCCCGCGCGCGCAATGCGCGTCGAAACTGGCCATCCCGTCCGTCAGCAGGCGCACCGACTGCAGGAAATTGTGGATAATCACAGGCTTGTAGACGTTGAGCTCGAAATTGCCGCTGGCCCCACCGATGTTGATGGCCACGTCATTGCCCAGCACCTGTGCCGACAGCATGGTCAGGGCTTCGCACTGCGTCGGGTTGACCTTGCCCGGCATGATGGAGCTGCCTGGCTCGTTTTCCGGGATGCTGATTTCGCCCAGACCCGAACGCGGGCCGCTGGACAGCCAGCGCACGTCGTTGGCGATCTTCATCGCGCCCGCAGCCAGTGCCTTGAGCGCGCCATGCGCAAACAGCAACGCTTCGTGCGAGGCCAACGCCTGGAACTTGTTCGGTGCCGACACGAAAGCCACACCCGTGTCGTGCGCCAGCGCGGCCGAGACCTTGGCGCTGAATTCCGGATGGGCATTGAGCCCGGTGCCGACCGCCGTGCCGCCGATGGCCAGTTGATGCAGCCCAGGCAGCGTGGCGCGGATCTGCGCTTCGGCCAGGTCGAGCTGGGCAACCCAGCCGGAAATTTCCTGGCCCAGCGTCAGCGGCGTGGCATCCTGCAAATGGGTGCGGCCGATCTTGACGATGTCATAGAAGGCAGCACTTTTTTCCGCCAGCGTCGCGCGCAGCGTCTTCAGCGAAGGCAGCAGGTGCTGCTCGACCTGCACGGCAGCGGCCACATGCATGGCCGTGGGGAACGTGTCGTTGGACGACTGGCCGCGATTGACGTGGTCATTGGGGTGCACCTTGCGCGCTTCGCCACGCACCCCGCCCAGAATCTCCGAGGCGCGGTTGGCCAGCACCTCGTTCATGTTCATATTGCTTTGCGTGCCCGAGCCGGTCTGCCAGACCGACAGCGGAAACTCGTTCGGCCATTTGCCGGCGATGACTTCGTCGGCGGCGGCGATGATGCCTTTGGCGATCGCGGGGTCGAGCTCACCGAGCTCGGCATTGACCTGGGCGGCGGCGCGCTTGAGCTGCGCCATGGCGGTGATCAGCGGCACCGGCATTTTTTCGGTGGAAATCGCAAAAAAATGCAGCGAACGCTGGGTCTGCGCGCCCCAAAGATGCTCGTCAGGGACTTCGATTGGGCCGAAAGTGTCTTTTTCGGTGCGGGTCTTCATGAATCACGGCTCCGTAACAACGAGACAATCCTGCCAGGTCGGATCCGGCAAGAACAATGAGAATCACTATCAACTCGAAAGCGTAGCAGAAAGATAGCTCTTCCTATAATCCGACTCACCAATTTGTTTTTACCACCTGGTCGCCGCCATGTCCGCTCCGCTTGCCCATCTCGAACTGCATCTGCCCGACGAACACGCCACCGACGCGCTGGCTGAGAAACTGGCGCCCCTGGTCAATGGCGCCAACGGCCCGGCAGGGGGACGGATACACCTGCGGGGCGACCTGGGCGCCGGCAAGACCGCGTTCACCCGGGCGCTGTTGCGCACAAGCGGCATCAAGGGCCGGATCAAAAGTCCGACCTATGCCCTGCTTGAATCCTATAAAGTTTCTAACTTATACTTCTATCACTTTGATTTTTATAGACTTAGTGATACGCGAGAATGGTTGGACGCAGGATTTCGCGATTTACTGCGTGACGACGCCGTCGTTTTGATCGAATGGCCCGAGCGGGCCGGTGCGTTTTTACCGGTGCCGGATCTGGAGATCGCCCTGCTTCATACCGAGCAGGGACGCGATGCCAACCTGACCGCCTACACGGCCCGAGGACAAACATGGTTGAACGCGATTGTCCCTCCGATAGCGGCGCACTCCAGCCACGCGCCGCCACGCGCCGACGCCTGATCAGCGTCGCGGCAACGCTGCTCGTATTGCCGGTCCTTCCACGGCTGGCACATGCGGCCACCATCCTGGCCGTTCGCACCTGGCCGGCCGAAGAGTACACACGCGTGACGCTGGAGCTCGACCGCGAGCTCAAGGCCGAGCAATTCACCCTCGAAAATCCGCACCGCCTGGTGGTCGACATCGAAGGCTTGACGACCAACGCCGCGCTGAACGATCTGGTGGCCAAGGTACGGCCGGGCGATCCCTACATCCAGGGCCTGCGCGTGGCGCAGAATCGCCCCAACGTCGTGCGCCTGGTATTCGATCTGAAGCAGGCCGTCGCGCCGCAGGTCTTCACGCTCAAGCCCGTGGGCGATTATCAATACCGCCTGGTGCTCGACCTCTATCCCAAGATTGCCCAGGATCCGCTGGTCGCCGTCCTGAACAAATCGGCCAGCCCGGATGTCGACGACCCGCTGGCCCGCGTGCTTGACGAGATTTCGCGCAATCAGCCCACGCCCGCTCCCGCCCCGCTGGCGCGCGGCCAGGAGCCCGCGGCGGCACTGCCAGTGCCCACGCCCAAACCGGCGACACCCGCACCGGGTCGGACGCGCCGTCGCATGCTCACCATCGCGCTGGATCCCGGCCACGGCGGCGAAGACCCGGGAGCCATCGGCGCCACGGGCTTGCGCGAAAAAGACGTGGTGCTGCGCATCGCACGCCGCCTCAAGACCCTGATCGATGCACAGCCTGCCATGCGGGCCTATCTGACACGCGACGACGACTACTTCGTGCCGCTGCATGTGCGGGTGCAAAAAGCGCGTCGTGTGCGTGCCGACCTGTTCATCTCCATTCATGCCGACGCCTGGGTCAAACCGTCGGCCAATGGTTCCTCGGTGTTTGCGCTGTCCGAGCGCGGCGCATCCAGCACGCAGGCGCGCTGGATGGCCGACAAAGAAAACGCGGCCGACCTGATCGGCGGCGTCAACCTCGGCAGCCACGACCGTCAGGTCGCCAAGGTGCTGTTGGATCTGTCGACCACCGCGCAGATCAATGATTCGCTCAAGGTAGGCACGGCCTTTCTCGATGAGATAAAAAAGATCAACCGCCTGCACAAGAACCATGTCGAACAGGCCGGTTTCGCGGTGCTCAAGGCGCCGGACATTCCATCCATCCTGGTCGAAACGGCCTTCATCAGCAACCCTGAAGAAGAATCCAAGCTGCGCAGCAATGCGCACCTGGACAAGCTGGCCCAGGCCATGCTGACCGGCATAGATCGCTACTTCACGGCCAACCCGCCGCTGGCCCGCATGGCGGATGTCAGCTGAGATCGGCAGGCAACAAAAAATCCATCCCTCGGGATGGATTTTTTTTCGCCGATGGCAGCGCTGTCGTGCCCGCGCTCAGCGGGCGTTGCCGTTGCGCCGTCTGCCTCGCACCACGCGCAGGGCCGCCGCCGCGGCGACGGGTACGACGGCCGCGGCCAGGCCGAGCAGGACGATGGTATTGAGGTGGTCCCTGACAATCGGAATGTTGCCGAAGAAATAACCGGCCGTCACCAATCCCACGACCCAGAGCAAGGCGCCGGTGATATTGAAAAACTGGAACCGCGCCTGCGGCATCTGCGCCACGCCGGCCACGAAAGGCGCGAACGTGCGCACCACGGGGATAAAGCGCGACATGACAATGGTTTTGCCGCCGTGCTTCTCGTAGAACACATGCGTTTTGAGTAGCGCGCCGCGATCCAGAAAGCGCACATTCATGGTGAAGGCCCGAGGCCCGACCGCACGGCCTATCCAGTAATTGAGCGTGTTGCCCGTGATGGCGGCAATGACCAGCAAAACACCCAGCAGCACCGGATCGATGGCCCCATTCACGCCGAAAGCGCCAGCGATGAACAGCAACGAATCACCCGGCAGAAAAGGCAGCACGGCCAATCCGGTCTCGGCGAAAACGATCAAAAACAATACCAGGTAGACCCATGCGCCATACTGCTCGATCCAGACACCAAACGTCTGATCGATGTGCAGGATCATAGAGAGAAAATCCATCGTCCGCGAGCGCCCCAGCCTTGCCTAGAAAAGAAGAGACACTATAGCCCAGCGGCAGGCAGGGGCTAAAATCAGCGCTCTTTCCTGCCTGTTCCCCGCCCGCCATGTCCGATCGCCGCTCCATTGCTCAACTTCCCGACCTGCTGATCAGCCAGATTGCGGCCGGTGAAGTCATCGAGCGGCCAGCGTCGGTGCTCAAGGAGATCCTGGAGAACGCCATCGACGCCGGCGCCCGCGCCATCGAGATCCGTCTGGAAGGTGGAGGCATTCGCCGCATTGCCGTCAGCGACGACGGCTTTGGCATCCCTCCCGACGAACTGCCGCTGGCCGTGGCACGGCATGCAACAAGCAAAATACGGTCGCTGTCGGAACTGGAGTCCGTCGCCTCCATGGGGTTTCGCGGAGAGGCGCTGGCCTCTATTGCGTCGGTGGCCCGCCTGAGCATCATTTCGCGCGTGCGCCAGGGCGAGCATGCCTGGCAGATCGACGCGGCCAGCGGCGAGATCAGCCCCGCCTCCGGGCCGGCCGGCACCACGGTGGATGTGCGGCAACTGTTCGACAACGTCCCCGCACGGCGCAAGTTTCTGCGTTCCGAGGCGACCGAATTCGGCCATTGCCTCGATGCCCTGGAACGCATTGCGCTGGCCAATCCGCACATCGCCTTCCGGCTGTTTCATCACGACAAGGCGCAACGCCAATGGCTGCCCGCCGATCCGGGCCAGCGTATCCGCGATGTGCTCGGCGCCGAGTTCGCCAGCCAGGCGCTGCCCGTCGACACGCGCTATGGCGCCATCGGCCTGATGGGCATGGTGACCCGCCCGACCGCGGCACGCGCGCGCGCCGACCGCCAGTACCTCTATGTCAACGGCCGTTATGTGCGTGACCGCACGGTCAGCCATGCCTTGCGCAGCGCCTACGCCGACGTGCTGCATGGCGACCGCCAGCCCGCCTACGTGCTCTATCTCGACGTGGACCCGGCCGCCGTGGACGTCAATGTCCATCCGGCCAAACATGAGGTGCGCTTTCGCGACAGTGGCGCCGTGCACCGATTCGTGGCGCAAGTGGTCGGCCAGGCGCTGGCGCAGACCGGCGGCTCGCAACTGCCCGAACCGACGCCCCAGGCGGCCGTCACGACAGACGCACCTGCCGAAGCGGCCCGCGCAGAACAGCCCCTGCCCCCGCCCATGCTGCCGCCCAGCTCCTATGCGCCCGCCACGCGCCCGCATACGCAGGTGCCTTTCCGTCTGCAGGAGCCTGAGGGTGTTGCCGCCCGCGACTGGCAATCCCTCTACCGCCCGCTGCCCGAGACGGCCGCCGCTACGCCCGGGCTGGCGGAAGCCGCCGCGGCGGCCAGCGCCTTGCCCGAGCATGAAGAACAGCCCTTGGGCATGGCGCTTGGTCAATTGCACGGCATCTACATCCTGGCGCAGAACACCCGCGGTCTCATCCTGGTGGACATGCACGCCGCGCACGAACGCGTGGTCTACGAGCAACTCAAGCGTGCGCTCGACACACGCAGCCTGCCTCGTCAGGACCTGCTGGTGCCCGTGGTCTTTCATGCGCAGGAAAAAGACGTCGCCCTGGTCGAAGAGTTTGCCGACCCGTTGGGTGAGCTCGGTTTCGAGATGCGCCCGGCCGGCCCGAACGCCATCGCCGTGCGCAGCGTCCCGGCCTTGCTGGCGCGCGGTGACATCGAAAGCCTGGCGCGCGCGGTGCTGCGCGACCTGGGGTCGGTGGGCGAGTCCCGGCTGCTGACCGAACAACGCAACGAACTGCTGTCCACCATGGCCTGCCATGGCTCGGTGCGTGCCAACCGTCGCCTGAGCCTCGAGGAAATGAATGCGCTGTTGCGCCAGATGGAGGCCACCGAACGCGCCGACCAGTGCAACCATGGCCGGCCCACCTGGATACAGTGGTCCGTGAGCGACCTGGACAAACTGTTTCTGCGCGGACAATGAGCATGACCTCGCCCCCCCTGATCTGCCTGGCCGGCCCCACCGCCGCGGGCAAAAGCGCCGCTACCCTCGCCCTGGCGCAGCGCTGGCCGCTGGAAATCATCAACGTCGACTCCGCGACCATCTATCGCGGCATGGACATTGGCACGGCCAAACCATCGCTGGCCGAGCAAGCCCAGGTGCCGCAGCATCTGCTGGATATCCGCGACCCGGCCCAGGCGTATTCCGCCGCCGAGTTCCGCGCCGACGCCTTGCGCCTGATCGCCGACATCCGGCAGCGCGGACGCATTCCGTTGCTGGCCGGCGGCACCATGCTCTATTACAAAGCGCTGCGCGAAGGCCTGGACGACCTGCCCCAGGCCGATCCGACCCTGCGCGCGCAGCTCGAGGCCCAGGCGGCCGCTCAAGGTTGGCCAGCCCTGCATGCCGAGCTGGCGCTGCGCGACCCGGTGACCGCGGCCCGGCTCTCGCCCAATGACAGCCAGCGTATTCAACGTGCGCTGGAGATCTGCCTGCTCTCTGGCCAGCCCATGTCATCGCTGCTGACCGGCGCCGCGCGCCAGCCGGCCGGCGATCATCAGTTCCTGACCATCAGCCTGGAGCCCGCCGACCGGGCCGGTTTGCATGCCCGTATCGAGCAGCGCTTTGACGCCATGCTCGGCGACGGGCTGGTCGATGAAGTGCGCACACTGCATGCGCGCGCGGACCTCAATCCCGGCCTGCCTTCGGTGCGCTGCGTCGGGTACCGCCAGATCTGGGCTTATCTGGATGGCGAGCTCGCCCTGGACGACGCGCGCGAGCAAGGCGTCGCCGCCACGCGTCAACTGGCCAAACGGCAACTGACCTGGCTGCGTGCCCAGCCCGAGCGCCGGGTCATCAACTGCCTGGCGCCGGGCACCGCTGCGCGCGTGGTCGACCTGGCTGCGCCCTACCTCGACGCCGCCATCCACACGTGAAAGCATGAAAAAACCCGCTGAGAGCGGTTTTTTTTCCGTACAAAGCGCGGGTTCAGACCACGAAGGTCCGGGCCATGCCGTCTTCCTGGGCCACGATCTCGCCGATACGGTTGACCACTTCGCCCTGGCCACGCAGGGTCGTCGCAATGGCGTCGGCCTGATCGGCCGCCACCACCAGCACCATGCCGATGCCGCAATTGAAGACACGGGGCATTTCCGCATCGGCCACGGCGCCTTGCTGCTGCAGCCACTGGAACAGCTTGGGCATGGTCCAGCCATCGCGGTTGAGCTTGGCGGACAGGCCAGGCTGCAGAATACGCGGCACATTCTCGACCAGGCCACCACCGGTGATGTGGGCCAGGCCCTTGATGGCCGTGCCGTGCTGCGCCATGGCAGCGAGCACCTGCTTGACGTAGATGCGGGTGGGAGCCATGACGACGTCGACCAGCGGCTGGCCATCGAAGTCCTGGTCCGGGCGGGCACCTGCGCGCTCGAGGATCTTGCGCACGAGGGAATAGCCGTTGGAATGCGCGCCGCTGGATGCCAGCCCCAGGATCACGTCGCCCGGCTGAATGGACTTGCCATCGATGATGGCCGATTTCTCGACCGCGCCGACGGCAAAGCCGGCCAGGTCATACTCGCCTTCAGGGTACATGCCCGGCATTTCGGCGGTTTCGCCGCCAATCAACGCGCAACCGGCCAGTTCGCAGCCGCGGGCGATGCCGCCGACCACCGCCGCAGCGGTATCCACCGACAGCTTGCCGCAGGCAAAGTAGTCAAGGAAGAACAGGGGCTCGGCGCCCTGGACGAGAATGTCGTTCACACTCATGGCGACCAGGTCGATGCCGACGGTGTCGTGGCGATTCCAGTCGAACGCCAGGCGCAGCTTGGTACCCACGCCATCGGTACCCGAGACCAGAACCGGCTCACGGTACTTCTTGGGCACCTCGAACAAGGCGCCAAAGCCGCCAATGCCCCCCAGCACGCCAGCGCGCATGGTGCGCGCGGCCAAAGGCTTGATGCGATCGACCAGCGCGTCGCCGGCGTCGATATCAACCCCGGCGTCGCGGTAGGTCAGAGGTGCGTTGTTTTCAGTGGTCATGGGAAAAACCGTGGGAAATGTAATAATTTCGGATTCGGGGGGCTAGAGCGGGATTTTAGACG
Organism: Bordetella holmesii; assembly: GCF_020735985.1. Taxonomy (NCBI): domain Bacteria; kingdom Pseudomonadati; phylum Pseudomonadota; class Betaproteobacteria; order Burkholderiales; family Alcaligenaceae; genus Bordetella; species Bordetella holmesii. The sequence goes on along the minus strand of NZ_CP085973.1, from coordinate 127,510 downwards.
AAGCCGCGAACAGACCCAATCCGACGTTCACCGGCCGTGGTTTCGCTGCTTTCCGGCACCATTTTTTTTCGATGAGCGCCCGACCGGAGCAGCGCAGCAGGACGGCAGAGGCTTTCGTGGTTTAAAGTTAAGGGTTAGCCGCGCACGGCAAGCCGCCGCGCCCAGCCCCGAGCTCGTTTTCTTGCACTTTCAATGAACCGCCAGCTGCTGCTTGACGTACTTCCTGCGCCAGCGCCATCGCTGAACAACTTCATTGCCGGCCCAAACGGCGAGGCATTGGCCGCCGCTCGCGCGCTCGCGGCCGGGCGCGCCATCTATCTCTGGGGCCCGGCCGGATGCGGCCGCAGCCACCTGTTGCGCGGACTGGCCACACGGACCCAGGCCGTCTATCTCGATGCGGCCAGCGGGCCGCAGTTGCTGCGCCAGCTCGCTCAAGCCGACTCCACCGCCCCCATGCCGGCCATCATCGCCGTCGACGACGTGCACCTGATGGACAAGTCGCGGCAGGCGGCGCTCTTTGCCCTGTACAATCGCTGGCGCGAATCGGCTGCGACCGACCGCGCCTTCGCGCTGGCTGTGGCCGGCGATCGGGCACCCATGTCGCTGCCGCTGCGCGAAGATCTTCGTACCCGACTTGGCTGGGATCTGGTCTTTCGACTCGAACCGCTGTCGGACGCAGACAAGTTGTCCGCGTTGTCCGCGCAAGCGGCCGACCGCGGTCTGCAACTGGCACCCGAAGTCATCAACTGGATGTTGACGCACCACGAGCGCGACATCCGCAAGCTGGCCGCGCTGCTCGATGCGCTCGACCGCTACTCCCTGGCCACAGGCCGCCCCATCACCACCGCGCTTCTACGCGCCATGCTTGCCGAATCTCAAGCCACATGAGCACCCGCCGCCTCGCCCTGTTCGATCTGGACCACACCCTGCTGCCTCTGGACAGTGACTACCAATGGGCCGATTACCTGGCTCGCACGGGCCGCGCAGGAGATCCGGAGCAGGCCCGCCGCCGCAACGACGACCTGATGGAGCGCTACAACCAGGGTGAGCTCACCGCCGAACAGGCCGCCGAGTTCATGCTGGGTCTGCTGGCCGCGCATAGTCCCTTCGACCTTGCCGCCTGGCATGAGGCGTTCATGACCGAGGTGATCCGGCCGGCCCTGCAGGCCCGCCCGATGGAACTGGTTGCCAGCCACCTGGCCGCAGGCGATCTGTGCGTCGTGGTCACCGCCACCAACAGTTTCGTGACCGCGCCGATCGCCAGGGCTTTCGGTATCCCGCATCTGATCGCCACCGATGCCGAGTACCTCAATGGCCGCTACACGGGCCGCATCGAAGGCATGCCCAGCTTCAAGGCGGGCAAGGTGCTGCGCGTCAACCAATGGCTGGCCGCTCAGCACCTCACGTTGGGCGACTTTTCCGAATCTTTTTTCTACAGCGACTCGACCAACGACATCCCCTTGCTGGAAGTCGTCACCCGTCCCATCGCCACCAACCCCAGCCCCAGCCTGCGCCAGACCGCGACGGAGCGCGGCTGGCAGGTGCTGGACATGTTCGACCACCTCGAGGACCATAAGTCCTGATGATCACCGACACCATACGAAAATTCGTCGGACGCCTGTTCGGGCCCGTCAATCGCGGCCCGCAACGCATCGCCAGCGACAAACATGGCATCGACCGCCGCAACGTCTCGCGCCATGCCATCAAAGTCTGCGAAGTGCTGCGCCAGCATGGCTACGAGGCCTATATCGTTGGCGGCGCCGTCCGTGACCTGATCACGGGCCTGGAGCCCAAGGACTTCGACGTGGCCACCAATGCCACGCCGGAGCAGATCCGCCCGCTGTTTCGCCGCGCCCGCATCATCGGCCGGCGCTTCCAGTTGGTGCATGTCGTTTTCGGGCAGGAGATCATCGAGACCTCCACCTTCCGGGCACCGGCCTCGGCCGACCAGGAAACCGACGAGCATGGCCGCATTCTGCGCGACAACGTCTTCGGCAGTCAGGAAGAAGACGCCGCGCGGCGTGACTTCACCATGAACGCGCTCTACTACGACCCGCATACCGAAGAGGTCATCGACTATCACAACGGTGTGCAAGATCTGAAAAAACGCCAGATCCGCATGATCGGCGACCCGGTCAAGCGCTATCGCGAAGACCCGGTGCGCATGCTGCGCGCCGTGCGCTTTGCCGCCAAACTCAACGGCACCATCGATCCAGCCACACGTCAGCCCATCAGCACCATGGCCGAGCTGATCGAGAACGTGCCCGCCTCGCGGCTGTTCGACGAGATGCTCAAGCTGCTGACCTGCGGCCACGCCATGGACTGTCTGCGCCAACTGCGTGCCGATGGCCTGCATCACGGCCTGCTGCCCCTGCTTGACGTGGTGCTCGAGCAACCCGGCGGCGAACACTTCGTCGAACTGGCGCTCGAGCGCACCGACGCCCGCGTACGGGCCGGCAAAACCATCAGCCCCAGCTTCCTCTTTGCCGCGCTGCTCTGGCAACAGGTCGAATCGCGCTGGAAAGAACTACGCGGCCGTGGCGAGCACAATATCCCCTCCCTGCTTCAGGCGGCGGACTCCGTACTGGACGAGCAGACCGAGAAGCTCGCCATCCAGCGCCGCTTTTCTTCGGACATGCGCGAAATCTGGTTCATGCAGCCACGCTTTGAACGCCGTGGCGGCAAGACCATCTATCGCATGATCGAGCAGCCGCGCTTTCGCGCCGCCTGCGACTTCCTGCAACTGCGCGCCGCCGCCGGCGAGTTTGACAGCGTGCAGGCCCAGTGGTGGATGGATCTGGCCAACGCCGACGACGCCACCCGCGCCGAGATGATCGAAGCGTCGGCCCATCTGCCAAGCGAAGCAAGCAGCGACGAGAGCAGCCCGTCGCGTCGCCGCCGGCGTCCCCGCCGCCGGAGTACGCGCAACAGCGCCGAATGAGCTCGCGCGCCTATGTCGGCCTGGGCGCCAACCTCGGCGACGGTGCAGCCACCCTGCGGCAGGCGTTGACCGAGCTGGCCGCCCTTCCCGGCGTGCAGGACTGCCGCAGTTCGCCGCTGTATCGCAGCGCGCCTGTCGATGCCACCGGGCCCGACTTCATCAATGCGGTAGCCGCCCTGCAGACCACGCTCACGCCCTTGGGGCTGCTCGATGCGCTGCAGGCCATCGAGCAGCGCCATGACCGCCAGCGCCCCTACCGCAATGCGCCGCGTACGCTGGATCTGGATCTGCTGATGTACGACGATCTGGAGCTGCAGACCACGCGCCTGATCTTGCCGCACCCGCGCCTGCACGAACGCGCCTTCGTGCTGTATCCGCTACGCGATCTGGCGCCGGATCTTCGCCTGCCGCAGGGCAGCTATGCCGACCTGCTGCACGGCCTGCAAGATCAGGGCATAGCGCGGCTCTGACTCCGTGCTGCGCAAACCAGGCAACGAACCGCGCACCCCGCTCGGGGCCGCCTGGCTCGCTGCCGGATGGCGTCAGACGCCGATCTTTCCGTCGTCGGCCCGCTGGATCACCACCGTCGACGAACGCGGCCGCACCCGGCTCGTCGTGGCCACGGTCGCATCGTCAGTGTCGTAGGCCGGCCAGTTGACCGGATGCTGCACGTTCAGAAAGATCGTGGTATAGTCAGGCGTAAACGCAAACCCTGTGATTTCGGCTTCATTGGGCCCGACGAAGAAGCGGCGCAGATCGGCCTGATTGCTCGCATTGATCACCGGACCGGTGCCGCTGCTGTCGGCCAGCGCGCCGGGGATGACAGCCAGCATCTGGTCGTTGATGGTGCGGGCCACATCGTTGTTGCGGCCATTGTCGATGCCGTTGTCCGTCTGGATCCACAGAATGCCGCGATCGTCGAACGCCAGACCGTCCGGGCTGGCCAGCTCGTTCATGGCCGTCAACCCCGAACGATTGGTGTCCGCATCGGCGCCGGCGCCCGAACCAAACACGAAGATGTCCCACTTGAACGTATTCGCGCCTGCCTCGTCGTGCCAGCGGACGATGTGCCCGTTGACGTTGTTGAGCCGTGGATTGGCGGCGTTGACGCCCGAGGTGGCGTTGCGGCGCGTGTTGTTGGTCAGGCTCAGATAGATGTCGCCATTACCCGGGTGCGTGGCCGTCCACTCCGGACGATCCATGGGCGTGGCACCGACGAAATCGGCCGCGCCACGCGTATTGATGATGATGTTCTCCAGCGAACCAAACTCATCACCCAGCGTACGCCCACCCGTTCCCACCGACGCCGGCGTCAACGGCAACCATTCCCCGCTGCCGTCGGCATTGAAGCGCGCCACGTACAGCGTGCCACGATCCATATACTTGGCGCCCACCGCCAGGCGGTCGGTGCGCTCGGCGTCCTTGGGATCCCACACGGCTTCCGAGACGAAGCGGTAGATGTACTCGAACTGCGAATCATCGCCGGAATAAAAGGAAATCGGCTTGCCGGCTTCGAGCTTGCCATAAGCGCAGCCCTCGTGGGCATAACGGCCCAGCGCGCTGCGTTTCGTGGCGATGCTGTTGGGGTCGTACGGGTCGATCTCGACCAGATAGCCGAAGCCATTGACCTCGTTGCGCCAATCCTGAGTGGCATCGATGCCCGTTGGGGTGATGTTGAAGCGCGCAAATTCGCCCAGCACTTCGGAAGGATCATTGGCCGCGCTTTCCCAGCCATAACGGCCAGTGGCGGTGCTCACGCCGACCCGCACCTGGTGCGCCGGACGCGTGGCCGTATTGACGAAACAGGAGGCCCAGTTTTCCTCGGCGGTGATGTAGGTGCCCCACGGGGTCGTGCCATTGCCGCAGTTGTTGTTGGTGCCGCTGACCTGCTCCCCGTGATTAGTACGAAATCGATGTAGAGTCCGTTCCCAAAGGAATGGCAATGAAGAAACGATTTACGGAAGAGCAAATCATCGGCGTGCTCAAGGAAGCCGATGCAGGTGCCAAGCCCGCAGAGTTGTGCCGCAAGCACGGAATCTCCGAGGCAACGTACTACAACTGGAAGGCGAAGTTCGGTGGCATGACGGTGTCGGACGCTCAGAGGCTCAAGGAGCTGGAGCAGGAGAACAACAAGCTCAAGAAGCTGTTGGCCGAGTCGATGCTGGACAAGGCGGCGCTTCAGGATCTGCTAAGCCGAAAGTAGTCAGCCCGCAGGCCAAACGCGAGGCGGTCAGGACATTAATGACCGAGCGCAGCATGGGTGTTACCCGGGCCTGTGGGCTGGTAGGAATTTCGCGGTCGCTGTTTGCCTACGAGAGCACACGCTCAGGCGATGCTGCGCTGACCGAGCGCATGAAAGAGATGGCAGTGGCGAAACGACGCTACGGCTATCGGAGGATCCATGTGCTCTTACGTCGCGAAGGCTGGCAAGCAAATCACAAGCGAATCTGGCGGCTGTACAGTCTGGCAGGGTTAAGCGTGCGAAAACGAAAGCGTAAGCGAATCGCGGCGACCGAGCGCGTGGTTCGCCCAGCGGCAATCGCGCCGAATCAGAGTTGGTCAATGGACTTTGTGGCCGACGGCCTAGCCTATGGCCGCCGATTCCGCTGTTTGACTATCGTCGATGACTACACTCGCGAATGCCTGGCCATCGAGGTCGATACGTCGTTGCCGGGACTGCGTGTTGCCATGGTGCTGCAACGGCTGGCGGAGATGCGTGGCCTGCCGCGATCTATTACCGTGGACAACGGGCCAGAGTTCGCCGGAAGAGCCTTGGACGCCTGGGCCTACCAAGCAGGCGTAAAGCTGTCGTTTATTCGGCCGGGTAAGCCGGTGGAGAACGCTTATATCGAAAGTTTCAACGGCAAGTTCCGCGACGAATGCCTTAACGAGCACTGGTTCTTGTCCCTGCGACAGGCTAAAAGCTTGATCGAAAACTGGCGAGTCGAGTACAACACCGATCGGCCTCACAGCGCGCTCGGATATTTAACGCCGGCGCAATTCGTGCAGGCTCATCAGAAAGAAGGTCTTTTACCCCTGGGCTCTATGTCGGTGCCGTACTAAATCTGGGGGCAGGTCACCGCGCACTTGCGAGCCATTGGGCGAGAACGGCGTCTTGACCCAGTCGGTACCGGCGACCGGACCAGCCAGCTTCATGGCCGTGGCCGACGTGAAGCGGCGGTTGAATCGCGAGTTGTTGACGATCTGCCAGCGGCCATTGTCCTTGCGGATATGCATGACGGCCACACCATGCGCATTGACCTCCTTGCGCACTTCTTCGGCGGGGCGCTTGCCGGCCACACGGGTGGCGCCATTCGGGTGCAGGGCGCCCTGGTCTATGTATTCGTGGTTGACGACCAGCAGGCCCTCGGTGGCGCTGCCTTCCAGTGGAAAGTAGTGCATGCCGTCGTGATGCATGCCGGTGGAGTTGAGCAAATCGTTGGAGCTGTTGTTGCCGTTCTTGTCCCAGGCCTGAGCGTTGTCATTGAGCGGAGTACCCCAGGCACCGATCACATGCGCGACATAACCGGCCGGCACCACACAGGCATCGGTCATGGACGCGGGCAGGGAATCGAAGCCCAGCTTCAAGGCCTGCGGCGGCGTGGTTGGCGTCGTGCCCGGGCCGGTCTCCGGCGTGGCGGCCTCGTCATCGTCGTCGTCGTGGCTGCCGCCACAGGCAGCCAGGCTCAGCGACCCCATGGTGGCCAAGGCGGCCAGGCTGCCGCGCATCACCGCCCGGCGCGACAGGTTGCGCTCGAGGATTTCGCTAAAAGGAAGATTGCCGCTGGAATTGCGGATGACCTTGTCTGTTATGGACTTGCTCATGTGGGCTCCTGTCGTAGAGTCGCGCCAGTTGTGGGAAGCAAGATCCTAAGAACTGAACGTTAAGTGCTCATGACAGGCGCCGCAAATTCACGCTGATGGACTACCCTCGCAACCAATGCCAGAACGGCACAAACACATCCGCCGCCAGATACGGGCCGGCCCCCCACACCGCAGTCCAGGCCAATGCGCCAACGACATTGGCCGCCAGAAACCGGTGAAACGGCATGCCCGCCGAGCCTGCGATCAGGCCATTGAGCTGCCGCAGCACCACCACGAAGCGGGCGCCCATCACGAGATACAAGCCGCGCTTGCGGAACTGTTCTTCCAGAGCGGCAAGCCGCTCTGGCGTGATCTTGACCAGATGGCCATAACGCACGAGCAGGCGGCGTGCCCGCGCGATCACGGGCGCATCGATCATCTTGCCGTCCAGCTTGAAGGCCGCCAGGCCGTTGTCGCGGTGTGCGCGCACCACCTCGCGCGCCCATTCGAGATCGGCCAGCGGCGGCAGAAACGCCTCGTGCACCACCGGCACCTGGGTGGGATGAATACAAAGCAGTCCGCCAAAGCCCATGTCGCGCGCGCGAATGGCCGCAGCACGCAGGCCGGCCGTATCCTGAATGCCCGGAAACACCCCATACAGAGGCTGCCCCAGACCTGCCACGCGGCCATGCAGCAGCATCTGCACACGGGCATGGTCCAGCACCAGATCCGCTCCCTCGGTATCGGGTGTCATGGCCAGATCGAGGGAGTAGTCCAGTGAGCCAAACGCCAGGCGCTGCACACCGGGCGTGGCGGCGATTTCTGCCAGATGGAGCACGCCCTGCGCCGTCTCGACGATGGGGATGATGGGGATATTGGTCTGCGCCGCATGCCGGACCTGAGCCATGCTTTCGGTCTTGGGCAGCACAATGCCGCTGACCGTGGTCCGGCCGGGTATCCAGAAACTCGGCCAGGGTCTGGCGCGCGCGCTCCTTGCCCAGATGCTCGACCGCGTCTTCGAGATCAACAATGACGGTATCCGCGCCGGCGGCCAGGGCCTTGTCGAAGCGGTCCGGCCGGTTGGCCGGTACGAACAGCGCGGTTCGGATGACAGGGACCATTACACAACCTCCGTGGAGTGCAGGCGCGCCACCTCGTCGGGCGCATACCCCAGGGATGCTAACACCGCGTCGGTGTTCTCGCCGATGGCCGGCACGGCATCCATGCGCGGCGTGAAGGCGCTGTTGTGCGCCGGCGGCAGCAGCGATGGAATGCGCCCGGCCGGGCTGTCGATCTCGCGCCAGTTGTCGCGCGCCTTGAGCTGGGGATGGTCCCACACTCCCTTCATGTCATTGACGCGGGCATTGGCGATCTGCGCGGCCTCCAGACGTTCGCTGACCTCCTCGATGGTCAAGGCGGCAAACGCCTGCACGATGAGCGCGCGCAAGACCTCGCGATTGGCCGTGCGCAGCGAGTTGCTGGCAAAACGGCTGTCGCCGGCCAGCTCGGGCTGCAGAAGCACCTGGTCGCAGAACACCTTCCATTCGCGCTCGTTCTGCAATCCCAGCACGATGGTCTTACCGTCGCCCACCGGAAACGGCCCATAGGGATAGATGGTGGCATGCGAGGCGCCGGCGCGCGGCGGCGGGGGAGCATCCTCGAAGGCGTAGTACATGGGATACCCCATCCACTCCACCATGCTCTCCAGCATGGAGACATCCACCCGGCTGCCCTGCCCCGTACGGCCGCGCAACAGCAGCGCGTTCAGGATGCCGCTATAGGCATACATCCCCGCCGCGATATCCGAGATCGAGCAGCCCGCCTTGACCGGCTCGTCTGCTGTACCGGTGACCGACACGAAGCCGCTCTCGCTCTGAATCAGCAGGTCATAGGCTTTTTTGTCCTGATAGGGCCCGCCCTCGCCGTAGCCCGAAATATCGCAGACGATCAGGCGCGGAAAGCGTTCGCGCAGCGCGTCGAAGGACAGCCCCAGGCGGGCGGCGGCGCCCGGAGCAAGGTTCTGCACCAGCACATCGGCGCCGGCCAGAAGACGCTCCATCATCTGCCCGGCCTCGGCCTTTTTCAAATCGAGCGTGAGGCTCTCTTTCGAGCGGTTGGTCCAGATGAAGTGCGAAGCCTGGCCGCGAACACGCTCGTCGTAACGGCGCGCGAAGTCACCCACGCCAGGCCGCTCGACCTTGATGACCCGCGCGCCCATATCGGCCAGTTGCCGGGTGCAGAAAGGCGCCGCGATGGCGTGTTCGAGACTGACGACAGTGATGCCATCCAGGGGACGGGGTGCGCTCATGCTTCGAACCTCACTTCAGCTTGATGGGCCAGGGTGCCGTCCTGCTCGGCCCACACACGGGCTATGCCAGGCGCGTCGATCAGGCCCGCGACCTCGAAGGGCTTGGGCGAGATGAGCGGGCGCAGCCCGCGATAGGCGAAGTGCTTGAGCCGTGCCTGGGGATGCGCCCGGCAAAACGCCGACAACATGGCGGTGGCGATCAGCGGCCCGTGCACGACCAGACCGGGATAGCCCTCGACCTCGGTCACATAGGGATAGTCGTAATGGATGCGATGGCCATTGAAGGTCACCGCCGAATAGCGAAACAGCAGTACCGCGCTGGGCTCGACCGTTTCGCGCCACTGCGACTGTTCAGCCTGCTCGGTGCCTTCCAGCTTGGGCGGCGACGGCTGGCGATAGACGATATCCTGTTCTTCGACGATGGCCGCTTCGCCCTGTTGCATAAACTCGTGGCGTACCGTCACAAACAGCAGTTTGCCGGTGCGGCCGTTTTTTTCTTTGATGGCCGCAACCGTCGACACACGCTCGGCCTCAACGCCGACCTTCAACGGATGATGGAAATCCACGCGCCCGCCCGCCCACATACGGTTGCGGTCATCGGCCGGAGGCAGAAACCCGCCGCGCGCCGGATGACCGTCACGGCCCAGTCCGGCCATGTCGGCAGTACGGATGAAATAGGCCCACTGCCACAGCGGCGGCAACGGCTCGCCGGCGGCTGGCGCCGCCACTCCCAGCGTGGCGGCAATACGCGCCGCGTGCACCGGGTCCAGGGTATCGGCCATGCGCTCCGTGCTGCCGATCCACTGGTCTAGGGCCTGCTCAGACATGAATTCACTCCTTTGCGTGTAGTCCCACAGGAGCATGCCGGGGCCGGCCCGGGCTGTAAATTCGTTTTTGCTCAAGCCCGGGTTTGATCCACCTTAAGAACACGACGGCCCCCGCAGGCCGGACAGGCATCCAGCTTGCGGGGGCCGCTTCAGACCGCTGGCAGAACCTGGCCGATCAGGCCACGGCGACCGGAATCTTGCCGATCTTGGCCTGCCATTCCTTGGGGCCCGTGGTGTGCACCGACACCCCCTGCGCATCCACGGCGACGGTCACAGGCATGTCCTTGACATCGAACTCATAGATGGCCTCCATGCCCAGGTCTTCGAAGGCCAGCACGCGGGCCTGGCGAATCGCCTTGGACACGAGATAGGCCGCGCCGCCCACGGCCATCAGGTAGGCCGACTGATGCTTTTTGATCGCTTCGATGGCGACCTGACCGCGCTCGGACTTGCCGATCATCGAAATCAGGCCAGTCTGCGCCAACATCATGTCAGTGAATTTGTCCATGCGCGTGGCGGTGGTGGGGCCGGCCGGACCCACCACTTCGTCGCCGACCGGATCGACCGGCCCCACGTAGTAGATGACACGGTTGGTGAAATCCACCGGCAACGTCTCGCCGCGCGCGAGCATGTCCTGGATACGCTTGTGCGCAGCATCGCGTCCGGTCAGCATCTTGCCCGACAGGAGCAGCGTCTGGCCGGGTTGCCAGCTTGCCACCTCTTCACGGGTGAGCGTATCCAGATTGACCTGTTTGGACTTGTTGTAGTCCGGCGCCCAGTGCACATCGGGCCATTCGCTCAAGGCTGGCGGATCCAACCGTGCCGGGCCCGAGCCGTCCAACACGAAGTGCGCATGGCGCGTGGCCGCGCAGTTGGGGATCATGGCCACGGGCTTGGAGGCCGCATGCGTGGGGAAGGTATTGATCTTGACGTCCAGCACGGTCGTCAGGCCGCCAAGGCCCTGCGCGCCAATGCCCAGGGCATTGACCTTTTCATACAGCTCGATGCGCAGTTCCTCGAGTTTGTTCTGCGGGCCACGGGCCAGCAGCTCGTACATATCGATGTCTTCCATCAGTGACTGCTTGGCCATGAGCATGGCTTTTTCGGCCGTGCCGCCCACGCCGATGCCCAACATGCCCGGCGGGCACCAGCCCGCACCCATGGTCGGCACGGTCTTGAGCACCCAGTCCACCAGCGAGTCGCTGGGGTTGAGCATGACAAATTTGGTTTTGTTCTCGGAACCACCACCCTTGGAAGCCACTTGCACGTCGACCGTGGCGCCAGGCACCAGGTCGACGTGCAGAATACAGGGCGTGTTGTCGCGCGTGTTCTTGCGTGCGAAAAGCGGATCATCCAGCACCGAGGCGCGCAGCGGATTGTCCGGATTGGTGTAGCCGCGCCGCACCCCCTCGTCACAGAGTTCCTGCAGGCTGCGCTTGGTCTCGAAGCGCACATCCATGCCGATCTTCAGAAACACATTGACGATGCCGGTGTCCTGGCACAGGGGACGTTTACCTTCGGCGCACATGCGCGAATTCGTCAGGATCTGGGCCATCGCGTCGCGCGCGGCCGGGCTTTCCTCGCGCTCATAGGCGCGCGCCAGATGGCGGATGTAGTCCAGGGGATGGTAATAGCTGATGAACTGGATCCCGTCGGCGATGGACTGGATCAGGTCTTCTTCTTTGATGATGACTGTCATGGCGTTACGGTAAGAAACAACGGGGACAATCGGCCGGACACCAGGCCCGGCCCGCGAATTCGATTTATTTGCCTTGCCAGACGGGCTTGCGCTTCTCGGCAAACGCGGTGGCGCCTTCCTTGGCGTCGGCGGACGTGAAAATATGCGCGATCAACGGACGCTGGCGATCGAACATGCCTTCCTGTTCCCAGTCCAGCGACTGCTGCACGATGCTCTTGGCCGTCTGCACGGCCAACGGGCCGTTCTCGACAATGACGCGCGCCAGCGCCAGTGCACCCTCGAGGGCCTGGCCCGCTTCGGTCAAGCGGTTGACCAGACCCAGTTGATGGGCCCGCTCGGCACCGAGCATGTCACCCGTCAGTACGATTTCCATGGCCACGTGGTAAGGCAGACGGCGCGGCAGGCGGATCATGCCGCCCGAACCGGCGACCAGGCCACGCTTGACCTCGGGCAGCCCGAACTTGGAATTACTGGCCGCCACGATCAGATCGCAGGCCAACGCCATTTCGCAGCCACCGGCCAGCGCATAACCTTCGACCGCCGCGATCAGCGGCTTCTTGGGTGGGCGCTCGTTCAGACCGGCAAAGCCGCGACCCGGAATCAGCGGGCGCTGGCCGCTCTGGGCAAACGCCTTGAGGTCCATACCCGAGGAGAACGTGCCGCCCGCGCCGGTCAGAATACCGATGCGGATGTCGTCACGGGCATCGAGCTGATCGAGGGCCTCGGCCATGGCCTGGGCAGTCTCGAGATTGATGGCGTTCTTGGCATCGGGACGATTGACCGTGATGACCTGGATACCGTCGGCGACGTCGACCTTGACCAACTCTGACATGTAGTGCTCCTTCCTGAGGCGTTTGGGAACGGCTCCCAACTTCTATATAAGACTGCGGAAACCAGAATCATACGACCATTGCCCATCCCGCCCGGATCCTGCCCTCGCCGCGCTTGCCGGGAACGAGGTCTGTCCCGTACGCTTGTATTATTGTAAGTACAACATAACAGGAGAGAGACATGCAGAGTTGGCAACGCCTGACGGCCGGCGCACTCTTGAGCGCCGCCGCCCTGGCCCCGGCCTGGGCGCAAACGGAGGCCATCAAGCTGGTGGTCGGCGCCCCCCCGGGCGGCACCACCGACACCGTCGCGCGCAGCATTGCCCAGACGATGGCCAAAGATTTGCAGCGCACGGTCCTGGTGGAAAACCGCCCCGGCGCCGGCGGCAATATCGCGGCTGACTACGTCGCCAAAAGCCGCGCCGATGGCACCACACTGTTGGTGACCTTTACGGGCTTTTCGATCAACGCCTCGCTCTACCGCAAGTTGCCCTTCGATCCGGTCAAGGATTTCACGCCCATCAGCATGCTGGCTCAAGTGCCCAGCGTCCTGGTCGCCCGCAAGGATTTCCCGGCCAACGACATTCCGGAGTTGCTCAAACAGGTCAAAGCCGATCCGGGCAAATACACCATGGCTCTTGGCGCGGTCGGTTCGTCGTTGCACCTGGCCGGCGAACGCATGAAAATGCTGGCCGACCTGGACATTCTCAACGTTCCCTACAAAGGCACCTCACCCGCACTGGCCGACCTGCTGGGCGGACAGGTCGATATGATGTTTGCCAGCTCGCTCAGCGCGCAGCCGCATATCAAGAGCGGATCGCTCAAAGCGCTGGGCGTCACCAGCCCGCAGCAACTGCCGCAGTACCCCGGCGTCAAACCCATCGGCGACACCGTCAAGGGATTCGAATCGAATGCCTGGTTCGCTCTGCTGGGCCCGGCCGATCTGCCGCCGCAGACGCTGCAGTCGGTCAATGCCGCCGCCAGCAAAGCCGTCGCCGCGCCGGAATTCCGCAAACTGCTGGAAAATGAATCGGCTACCGCCGTCAGCAGCAGCCCGGAAGAATTAGGCGCCTTCGTGCGCCAGGACATCGACCGCTATGCGGAGATCGTCAAGTTCACCGGTGCGACGGTCGACTGATCACTACTCATTGGAGTCTCTGTGGCCGACAGCCCGCTACCGCTTTATCACAAGGTCTATCTGCTTATCAGGCAACGCCTGCTGGCGGGCGGCTTCGCCCCGCAGACGGCGCTGCCGGGGGAAAACGCCCTGGCAGCCGAGTACGGAGTGTCACGCCTGACGATACGCCGCTCGCTCGAAGCGCTCGAAGCGGATGGATTGATCGAGCGGCATCAGGGCCGGGGGACATTCGCAGCGCTGCAAAGCGCCGCGTCGTCCACCCAGCACAGCTCCGACATGGACTCGCTGATGGTCCACCTCGCTCGCATGGGCATGCAGACTCAAGTCACCTTGCTGGCGCTGGACACCATCGCCGCCTCGTCCCTGATCGCCGCCCACCTGGAGCAGGCACCCGGCACGGCGGTGCAACGCGCGATCCGCGTTCGCAGCCATGAGAACCAGCCCTTTTCGTATCTGACCACCTACGTGCCGCAAACCATTGGCCAGGCGATCACGCATGCCGATCTGGTAAGCAAGCCACTGCTGGCCATCTTCCGCGACCTGGGCATACAGGTCGCGCGGGCCGAGCAGACCATCTCGGCGGTCCTGGCCGAACCCGACGCGGCCGCCGCGCTGAACGTGCCGGTGGGTTCGGCACTGCTGAGCCTGCAACGGCGCGTGCGTGCCGCCGACGGCCAGCCGGTGGAGTGGCTGCACGCCCTGTACCGGCCGGACCGCTATAAATACCGCATGGATATGCAAGCCCATAACATGCCGGGGCAACCGACCTGGCTGCCGGCGGGCACTCCTTCCACCTGAGATGTTCCGTCTATGACTGCCCAGACCCTGGCCCAGAAGCTGCTGGCCGCCGCCGCCGGACGCGACGCGGCCCTTCCCGGCGAAATCATCACCTGCAAGGTCGCTCTCGCCATGTTCCACGATTCCAGCGGCCCACGGCGCCTGCAGCCCATGTTGCAGGATCTGGACACCGGCCTGTGGGACCGCAACAAGGTGGTGCTGGTCATGGACCACTATGTGCCGGAAGCCGACGACGAATCGCGCCGCATCGTCCGCATCGCGCGCGACTGGGCGCAGGAGCAGCGCCTGCCGCACGTCTACGACTCGGTCGGCATCTGCCACGTCGTGCTGCCCGAACATGGCCATATCCGACCCGGAATGTTCTGCGTCGGCGGTGACTCGCACTCGCCGACCGGCGGCGCGTTCGGGGCCTATATGTTCGGCGTAGGCAGCACGGAGATGCTGGGCGTGGTCAGCAGCGGCGAGATCTGGATGCGCGTGCCCGAAACCCTGATGATGTGCTGGCACGGACGCCTCGCGCCCGGGGTGATGGCCAAGGACATGATGCTCTATCTGATCGGCCGCTACGGCATGAACGGCGGGCGCTATCAGGCCGTTGAATTCTGTGGCGAAGCCGTCGGCGCCCTCTCGATGCGCGAACGCATGACACTGTCCAACCTCTCGGCCGAGATGGGCGCGCAAGCCGGCCTGATCGCGCCGGACGCCGTCACGCAGGCCTATCTGCACGACGCCGGCGCCGCGCTGACCGACATCGCGCACTGGCGATCCGACACCGGCGCGCCGGCGCATTGGCATGAGTTCGACGCCAGCACATTGGCGCCTCAGGTCGCCGCGCCGCACAGCCCGGCCAACACCGCGCCGGTCTACGACTACCCCGATACGCCCGTCCAGGTCGCCTACATCGGCGCATGCACGGGCGCCAAACTGGATGATCTGCGCGCCGCAGCCAGTGTCCTGCGCGGCCGCCGTGTGCCCCCTCAGGTGCACCTGCTGGTGGCGCCCGCCAGCCAGCGCGAACAGGCCGCCTCCGCCTTGGTGCAACTCGGGCTGCGTGCGGTCATTGCCCCCAGTTACAGCGGCCTGTATTTTCGCAATGCTTTCAACGTCGGGTTGCTGCTGCTGACCTGCGCACGGGCCCACGAGATTGCGGCCGGCGACTCGATCGAACTGGACCTGCCCGGCCAATGCGTGCGCAAGGTCGACGGCACCGTTCTGCCCTGCGAACCCGTGCCCGACTTCCTGCTCGATATGGTGCAGGCCGGAGGCCTGCTGATGCAACTCAAACGCCGTCTGGCAGACGGCAGCCTGCCCCGCCATCCCATGAGTGCCCTATGACTTCTTCCGCATTGAAATCCCGTCTGCGAACGGGCCAGGCCTTGCTGGCTCCCGGCGTTTATGACGCGCTGTCCGCCCTGATCGCTGAGCAAACCGGCTTTGACGCCCTGTATCTGTCGGGAGCCTCCATCGCCTATAGCCGGCTCGGGCGTTCGGACGTCGGCCTGACCACCTACAGCGAGGTCGAGTCCGTGCTGGGCCGCATCACCGAGCGCGTGCGCTGCCCGGTCATCGTCGACGCCGATACCGGCTTTGGCAATGCGCTCAACGTCCAGCGCACCGTACGCGGGCTGGAGCGCGCCGGCGCGGCCATGATTCAGCTCGAAGACCAGGACTTCCCCAAGCGTTGCGGCCATCTGGAGGGAAAGTCGCTCGTCTCGGCTGACGAGATGTGCGGCAAGCTGCGCGCCGCGCTCGACGCCCGGCAGAACGACGATACGCTGATCCTGGCACGCACCGATGCGGTGGCCGTCGAGGGGCTGGAGGCGGCCCTCGAACGCGCCGAGCGCTATCTGAACTGCGGCGTGGACGCCCTGTTCATCGAGGCCTTGCGCTCGCCCGCCCAGATGGATGCCGCCTGCGCGCAGTTTGCCGGCCGGGTACCGTTGCTGGCCAACATGGTCGAAGGCGGTCAAACGCCGATAGAAAGCGCCCAGGCTCTGGCCGCCCGCGGCTTCCAGATCGTGATTTTCCCGGGTGGCACCGCGCGGGCCGTCGCCCACACCCTGCAAGGCTATTACGGCAGCCTGCTGGCCCAGGGCAGCACCGCCGCCTGGCGCTCGCAGATGCTGGACTTCGACCAGCTCAATGACGTCATCGGCACACCCGAACTGCTGGCCCGGGCAGAACGCTACCGCTGAGCCGGCCCGCGCGGCAGGCGACGCCAGAATACCGCCGCAGCGGCCAGACCCAGCGCGCCCATGGCCGCCACCCCGGCAGCCAGCGACACCAACGCGGTCAGGGCAGACAGCAGCACCGGGCCGAGGCTGCTGCCCAGGTCTGCCATAAAGCGCCATATGCCCAGAAACTCGGTGCGGCCATGCGCGGGCGAGGCGTCGGCGCCCAGGGTCATCACGATACCGGAACTGATGCCATTGCCCAGGCCCAGCAGCATGGCCGTGACGACAAAGGCCACCGTCCCCCCTGACAACGCGATGCCGATAAATGCCAGCCCCATCATCAGCGCCGACGGCAGCGCCACGGCGCGCCGCCCGCGGCGGTCCATCAGCACGCCTGCCGGATAGAACACCGACATGTCCACGGCGGCAACCAGCCCATAAATCAAGGACGTGACCGCCGCGTCTATCCCCAGATGATCCGCCCATAAGGGGATGACCACCTGGCGCGATGCCCGCACGGCGCTCACCAGCAAAATGCCCAACCCAAGCGTGAGATAGACCTGGCGATGGGCGCGAAACACCTCATGCATACGCGGGCGGGCAAGCGGCACCGCCCCGGCTGCGGCCGGGGTTTTCATATCGGGCGCGACCGCCGCGATGGCGCCCGCGCCCAACACGGCCACCAGCGCCACCCAGTAGGCGCCCTGCAGATCGATCAGATGTATCAACGCCGCGCCGGCGAATGGCCCGACGAACACGC
Organism: Bordetella holmesii; assembly: GCF_020735985.1. Lineage (NCBI taxonomy): Bacteria > Pseudomonadati > Pseudomonadota > Betaproteobacteria > Burkholderiales > Alcaligenaceae > Bordetella > Bordetella holmesii. The sequence goes on along the minus strand of NZ_CP085973.1, from coordinate 110,231 downwards.
CGATACGCATGGTGCCGGCCAGCGTGGACAAGGCGCGAGCCCGCATCCAGACGGGCACGGCGTCCACCATATACCCCTGGCGTGCCAACAGGAACACCGACGACGCCACCCCCACCATGAACACGCCGGCAGCCAGCGCCCAGATCGAGGAGGCGAAAATGCAGAGCAACATGGCCACGGCGCTGACCAGCGATGCCGCCACCATCGACCGGAGCTCGCCATGACGCGCCGTAAACAGCGCGGCGGGAATATTGCTCACCAGCGACCCCACGCCCACCAGCGCCACGATGAAACCCGAGGCGGCCATCGACGCGCCCAGATCGCGGGCACTCAGCGCGATCACCGGCAAAATGGCGCCGTTGCTCACCCCGTAGAGCAAGGAAGGGCCAAAGGCGGGGATGGCGATGGCGCGCAGCCGGAAATCAGAATCGGGATCGGTATCGGGCACGGTAGGCGGCAAGGTGAACGGCAAAAGCCTGCGGACGGGCAGCGGCTATTCTAGCCAGACCCGTCCCCTGTCGCGAACGCGCCGGCGGCCGGCAAAACGCTGCCGGCCCACCCCCGGCGCCAAGGCCAGTTAAAATGCCGGGTTTTCCACGCTGGCGGGCGGCGCGCCCAACGCGCCCCAATTTCCAACTTCTATGCTTACCTTTCAGCAAATCATCCTCACGCTCCAGGAGTACTGGGACAAACAAGGTTGCGCCCTGCTGCAGCCCTATGACATGGAAGTCGGCGCCGGTACCTCGCACACGGCGACCTTTCTGCGCGCCATCGGGCCGGAACCCTGGCGCGCCGCCTATGTCCAGCCCTCGCGCCGCCCCAAGGATGGCCGCTACGGCGAAAATCCCAACCGCCTCCAGCACTACTACCAGTATCAGGTCGTGCTCAAGCCGGCGCCGCCTGAAATCCTGGATCTCTACATCGGTTCGCTCAAGGCCCTGGGCATCAATCCGGCCGAGCACGACATCCGTTTCGTCGAGGATGACTGGGAAAATCCCACGCTGGGCGCCTGGGGCCTGGGCTGGGAAGTCTGGCTCAATGGCATGGAAGTCACCCAATTCACCTATTTTCAGCAGGTCGGCGGGCTGGACTGCACGCCCACGACCGGCGAGATCACCTATGGCCTGGAGCGTCTGGCCATGTATCTGCAAGGTGTCGAAAGCGTATACGACCTGGTCTGGACGGAAGGCGCCAATGGCCGCCGCGTGCTGTACCGCGACGTGTTCCACCAGAACGAGGTCGAGCAATCCACCTACAACTTCGAGCACTCCTCGGCCGAGATGCTGTTCGCACATTTCAACGATTACGAAGCCGAGGCCAAACGCCTGATGGACGTGCCGCTGGCCCTGCCGGCCTACGAGGCCGCGCTGAAAGCCGCCCACACCTTCAACATGCTCGATGCGCGTGGCGCCATCAGCGTGACCGAGCGTGCCGCCTATATCGGCCGCATCCGCAACCTGTCGCGCGCCGTCGCGCAGGCCTACTACGACTCCCGTGAACGACTGGGCTTTCCCATGCTGGGCGGCAGCGCCCCCGCCGGGGAGGCTGCCTGACATGACCACCACTATCCGCCCCCTGCTGGTTGAACTGCTGACCGAGGAACTCCCGCCCAAGGCCTTGAATCGCCTGGGACAGTCCTTCGCTGAAGGCGTGCGCGCCACGCTGGACCGCCTGGGCCTGCTGGCCCCGGACTGCCAGGTCACCGCCTACGCCACACCGCGCCGGCTGGCCGTGCATCTGTCCGCCGTACGGGCGCAAGCCCCCGACCAGGCCTATGCCGAAAAGCTCATGCCAGCCAAGATCGGCCTGACCGAAGACGGCAAGGCCACCCCCGCGCTGATCAAGAAACTGGCCTCCAAGGGTCTGGAGCATCTCAACCCCGCCACGCTGGAACGCGAATCCGATGGCAAGCAGGACTACCTGATCGCCCGTGGCACCGCGCCCGGCGCCCAGTTGGCCGCCGGCCTGCAGGAGGGCCTGGACACGGCCCTCACCGGACTGCCCATCCCCAAAGTGATGCGCTATCAGTTGGCCGACGGCGTCAGCAGCGTGAAGTTCGTGCGCCCCGCCCACCGCCTGATCGCCCTCTTTGGCGCGGACATCGTTCCGGTGTCGGCCCTGGGCCTTCAGGCCGGCCGCAACACGTTGGGCCACCGCTTCATGAGCGAAGGCGACGTCGTGATCTCGCAGGCCGACGCCTACGAGCCCACGCTGGCGCAGGCGCGCGTGGTGGCGTCCTTCGAGAAACGCCGCGCCGATATCGACCAGCAACTGCAGACGCAGGCCACCCGCCTGTCGGCCACGTTGGGCAATGACCCCGAAGTGGCGGCGCTGCTTGACGAAGTCACGGCCCTGGTCGAACACCCCACCGTTTACGTGGGCCAGTTCGAGGAACAATTCCTGCAGGTTCCGCAGGAATGCCTGATCCTCACCATGCGCCTGAACCAGAAATATTTTCCGCTGTTCGATCCGGCCACGGGCAAGCTCACCCACCGCTTCCTGATCGTCAGCAACATGGAAGTCGCCGACCCCGTCAACATCGTCGAAGGCAATCAGCGTGTCGTGCGGCCACGGCTGGCCGATGCGCAATTCTTCTTCGAGACCGACCGCAAGGTGCCCCTGGCCGCACGCGTCGAGCCGCTGGGCAGCATCGTCTATCACAACAAGCTGGGCACCCAGCTCGAACGCGTCGACCTCGTGCGCGCCATCGCGCGTGGCGTGGCCGAAGCCCTGGGCGCGAACGTGTCCGCAAGCGACCGCGCCGCGCTGCTGGCCAAGGCCGACCTGGGCTCGAACATGGTGGGAGAATTCCCCGAGCTGCAAGGCGTCATGGGCGCGTACTACGCCGCCGGTGACGGCGAGCCCGCCGAGGTGGTCGAAGCGCTGCGCACGCAGTACCGCAACCGCTACGACAGCCCGGTCACGGCCGAGACCCTGACTGCCGCGGTCCTGTTCATCGCCGAGCGGGCCGAAACCCTGGTCGGCATCTGGGCCATCGGCCTGGCGCCCACCGGCGAGCGCGATCCTTTCGGCCTGCGCCGCGCCGCGCTGGGCCTGATCAGCGCATTCGAGCAACTGGCCGCCGGCGGCTGGCTCAAGATCAGCGAGAACGGCCCGCTGTCGCTCACCAGCCTGCTGGGGCTGGCCGGCGCGAGCTTCCCGGCCGGCAAAGTGCCCGCCAGCACCCTGCCCGAAGTACAGGCATTCATCTATGAACGCTACCGCAATCAACTGATCGCCGAGCATGATCGCAACGCCGTCGAAGCCGTGATCGCGCTCACGCCGCCGCTGCATCAGGTCGCAGACCGTGTGCGCGCCGTCACGACGTTCAGCCAGATGCCCGAAGCCGCCAGCCTAGCTGCGGCCAACAAGCGCATCGGCAACCTGCTGAAAAAGGCCGAAGGCGACATCGGCGCCGTCGACAACGCACGGTTGGCCGATGCGGCCGAGAAAGCCCTGGCCGAAGCCATCGCCACGCTCGGCCCGCAGGCCGGCGCACAACTGGCTGCGGGCGACTTCGCCGGCAACCTGCGCACGCTGGCCCAGGCCCGCCAACCCGTGGACGCCTTTTTTGCCGACGTCATGGTGATGGCCGACGATCCGGCGCTGCGCGCCAATCGCCTGGCCTTGCTCAAGCAACTGCATGGCCTGATGAACCAGGTCGCTGACATCTCCAGGCTGGCGCAGTGAAACTCATCATCCTGGACCGCGACGGGGTCATCAACCGCGACAGCGACGCCTTCGTCAAATCCCCTGACGAATGGGTGGCTTTGCCAGGCAGCCTGGAAGCCATCGCCCGCCTGAGTCAGTCGGGCTGGAGGGTGGTCGTGGCCACCAACCAGTCGGGGTTGGCGCGCGGGCTGTTCGACATGGACACGCTCAACGCCATCCATATCAAGATGCGCCGTCAACTGGCCGCGCTGGGCGGCAGCATCGACGCGATTTTTCTGTGCCCGCATGGACCGGAAGATGGCTGCGCCTGCCGCAAACCGCGGCCGGGCATGATGCACGACATCGCCCTGCGCTACGACGCCGATCTGAACGGCGTGCCCGCGGTGGGCGACTCGCTGCGCGACCTGCAGGCCAGCGCGTCGGCCGGCTGCTCGCCCTGGCTCGTGCTGACCGGCAACGGCGAGAAGACCCGCGCCAAAGGCAACCTGCCCGAGGGCACGCGGGTCGGCGCCCATCTGGGCGAAGTGGTCGACCTTCTTTTGCAGGACGAATAAGCCATGGCCTGGTTGCGCTCGTTTCTCTACATGGTGTTCCTGTCCGTCACGGTCATCCCCTACGCGTTTGCCTGCATTCTCTGGGCGCCGCTGCCGCTGCGTCTGCGCTACAGGCTGACCGTGGGTTGGCCGCGCCTGGCAATCTGGGGCGCCAAGGTGATCTGCGGTATCCGTTGGCAGGTCAAAGGCTGGGAAAACCTTCCCGACGGCCCCATCGTGCTTTTGTCCAAACACCAATCGGCCTGGGAAACCCTGTTTTTCCCGGGGCACATGCCGCGTCCGGTGTGCTTCGTCTACAAGAAATCGCTGCATTGGGTGCCTTTTTTCGGCTGGAGTCTGGCGTTGCTGCGCATGATTCCCATCGACCGCGCCAAAGGCCGTGACGCCTTCGAGCAAGTCGTGCGAGAAGGGCAGAAATGCCTGGACGACGGCCGCTGGCCGCTGCTGTTTCCTGAGGGCACGCGCGTGCCGCCAGGACAGATGGGCCGCTTCAAGATGGGCGGCGCCCTGCTGGCCTCGCGCACGGGTGCCTCCGTGATTCCGGTCGCCTTGAACGCCGGCGAATGCTGGCGCCGCAATGCCTTTGTCAAGCGGCCCGGGCTGGTCACCGTCTTCTTCGGGCCCGCCATCGCATCGCAAGGGCTCACCCCTGACGAACTCAACGCCAAGGTCCATGCCTGGATCGACGCGGAAATGCGCACGCTCAGTCCAGAAAGGTATGACCAGCGCTGATCAGCTCGAACTCTCGTTCGACGCCGGCGCGCCGTCTGCCTCCATTGCCACCCCCTGCCCCGATCCCTTGCCCGCCGGCGCCCGCTGGCGCGAGGTGCAAACGCCACAGCAAGTCATCGGTTTCGTACTGCTGCGCTCACGCCGCCGCAGCATCGGTTTCGTCATCGCCGACGACGGCCTGCGGGTGACCGCGCCCAACTGGGTGACACTGGCCCAGATCGACGACGCCGTGCGCGAAAAAGCACGCTGGATACTGTCCAAGCTGCGCGACTGGCACGCCCGCCGCGAACAGCTCGCGATGTCGCAGACTCGCTGGCAGGCCGGCGGCGAACTGCCCTACCTGGGCAAGCGCATCATCATCGGTCTGGCGGCCGACGGACGGCAGGCCCATCTCGACGGCGATGCCGCCAACCCGCTCGATGGTGCCACGCTCTGGCTGCCGCTGCCGGCCACCGCCGACGCCTCGCGCATCCGCGGCGCCGCGCAAGCGTGGCTGCAGCAACGTGCCGGCATCCTCTTTGGCGAGCGCCTGGCTCATTTCCTGATGCGCACCGGTCTGCAGATCCGCCGCTGGCGCCTGTCGTCGGCGGCCACCCGCTGGGGGTCGTGCACCAGCGACGGCAACATCATGCTCAACTGGCGTCTGATCCACTTCAGTCCCGACATCATCGATTACGTCATCGCCCACGAGCTCGCGCATCTGCGCGAGATGAACCACAGCCAGGATTTCTGGGCCGAAGTCGGCCACATCCTGCCCGGATTCGAAGCCGCCAAGAAAGTCCTGCGCCGCCACGATCCCGCCACGCTGCCCCGGTTCTGACACCATGGAACTGCGCCAGCTGCGCTACTTCGTCAAGGTCGTCGAATGCGGCAGCCTGGGGCGTGCGGCCACCGAACTGGGCGTGGTCACCTCGGCCCTGAGCCAGCAGATCAGCCGGCTGGAAGGCGAGCTGAGCACACGCCTGCTCACGCGCACCTCCACCGGTGTCGTGCTGACCGATGCCGGCCTGGCCTTTCTGCGGCAGGCGCAACTGTCGCTGCGCCACGCCGACGATGCCATGAAGGCCGCGCGCGAGTCGCGCCTGAGCGGGCACGTCAGCATCGGACTGGTACAGACCACCGCCTCGGTGCTGGCGCTGCCGTTCATGCGCGCCATGCGCCAGCGCTATCCGGATGTACGCCTGCGGCTGGTCGAAAGCCTGTCCGGCCATTTGTCCACGATGCTCAATGCACGGCAGCTGGACCTGGCCATCGTCTTTCAGACCGAAACCGCCCGGCGCTGGAGCGTCATGCCCCTGCTGGACGAAAGCCTGTTTCTGATTGCGCGCGACGATATGCCCGGCCTGCCCCCGGCCGGGCGGGTGCGGCTGCGCGATCTGACGGGGCTGCCACTGCTGCTGCCCAGCGACAGCCATGGCCTGCGCGCACTGGTCAACAACGGCTTTGCCCGCTTCAATGAGCGGCCCGACCTGGTCGCCGAAATCGACGGGCTGGATGTCCTGATGGAACTGGTCGAGGCCGGCCTGGGCGCGACGATCCAGCCCGGCGCGGCCACCGTGCGCCTGCGCGGTGCCCCCTTGGCCACCCGCCAGATCCGCGACCGCCAACTGGCTCGCAGCAATCTGCTGGTCAGCCTCTCGGACGACGAACTGTCGCCGGCCGCATTGGCCGTCAGGGTCCTGCTGGCTCAGGTGGCTGCCGACCTGGTGCGCGCCGGCGCATGGCCTGGCGCTACCCTTCACAAATCGTGAAGAGGCATTGCCCGCCGCCTTCTGGCGGGCGTTGAACGCGCATCCTATAGTCGCCACCATCTGAAGATGGACGACAACATGATAGACGTACTCGTGATCGGCGGCGGCAACGCCGCTTTGTGCGCGGCGCTGATGGCCCGCGAGGCCGGCGCCAGTGTGCTGCTGCTCGAGGCCGCGCCACGGGAATGGCGCGGCGGCAACTCCCAGCACACCCGCAACCTGCGCTGCATGCACGACGCTGCCCAGGATGTGCTCATCGACGCCTACCCCGAAGAAGAGTACTGGCAGGACCTGCTTAAGGTCACCGGTGGCATGACCGACGAAAAGCTCGCGCGCCTGGTCATCCGCGCGTCATCGTCCTGTCGCGACTGGATGCGCAGCCATGGCGTGAACTTTCAACCGCCCTTGTCCGGCGCGTTACACGTAGCGCGTACCAATGCCTTTTTCATGGGCGGAGGCAAAGCGCTGGTCAATGCCTATTACCGCAGCGCCGAGAAACTGGGGGTGCAGATACGCTATGACGCTGCGGTCGACGCGCTGGAACTGCAAGATGGCCGCTTCGTGGCCGCCCGCATCGGTGCCGAGCGCATCGAAGCGCGCAGTTGCGTGCTGGCCGCCGGCGGTTTCGAGTCCAACCTCGAATGGATGCGTCAAGCCTGGGGCCAGAACGAGCGCGGCGAATGGCCGGCCGACAACTTCCTGATCCGCGGCACACGCTTTAACCAGGGCGTGCTGCTCAAGTTCATGATGGAAGCGGGCGCGGACATCATCGGCGACCCCTCGCAATCCCATTGCGTGGCCATCGATGCGCGTGCGCCACTCTACGACGGCGGCATCTGCACGCGGATCGACTGCGTCTCGCTGGGCGTGGTCCTCAATCGCGACGCGCAACGCTTCTATGATGAGGGCGAGAATTTCTGGCCCAAGCGTTACGCCATCTGGGGTCGCCTGGTCGCCATGCAACCCGGGCAGATCGCCTACTCCATCATCGACGCCAAGGCCGTGGGCCGATTCATGCCACCGGTGTTTCCGGGCGTGCGCGCCAACTCGCTGGCCGAACTCGCCGAAAAACTGCAACTCGACCCACAGCGTTTCGTGGCCACGATCGACACCTACAACCAGGCCTGTCGCGTCGGCCGCTTCGACCACACCAGCCTGGACGACTGTCACACCGACGGCCTGACACCGGCCAAGACACACTGGGCCCGCCCCATCGACACCGCCCCTTTCTTCGGGTATGCGCTGCGGCCGGGCATCACCTTCACCTATCTGGGCCTGAAAGTCGACGAAACCGCCGCCGTGCGTTTCGGCGGCAAACCCAGCGACAACCTGTTCGTGGCCGGCGAGATGATGGCCGGCAATGTGCTTGGCAAGGGCTATACCGCCGGTGTCGGCATGTCCATCGGCACGGCCTTCGGCCGCATCGCCGGCACCCGGGCCGCCGCGGCAGCGCGGGACCTGGCCCAAGAAGGAGCCCATCGTGCAGCAGCTTGAACACCTTGCCCGCCAGGCAGAACTGACCGGCGCCGCCCCCGCCAGCGCGCAACCCCTGACATTCGTCGCGCATGCCACCACGGCGGGCGCGCGCATGAGCGCAGACGAAAGCGAGGTGGCACGCATGATGCAGATCTGCAATGCCTGCCGTTATTGCGAAGGCTTCTGCGCGGTCTTTCCCGCCATGACGCGCCGGCTGGAGTTCGACAAAGGCGACGTCAATTACCTGGCCAACCTCTGCCACAACTGTGGCGCCTGTCTGCATGCCTGCCAGTACGCGCCGCCACACGAATCCGGCGTGAACGTGCCGCAGGCCATGGCGCGCGTGCGCATGCAGACCTATACCGACTACGCCTGGCCTCAGGCGTTGGGTTCGCTGTACAAACACAATGGGTTGACCCTGTCGTTGGCCGTGGCCGCGACGCTGGCGCTGTTTCTGGTGCTGGTGGTGAGCATCAATGGCGGCTGGCTGCACGCCCCCCTGGCCGGCAACTTCTACGCCATCTTCCCGCACAACACGCTGGCGCTGATGTTCGGCGTGGTGTTCGCTTTCGCCGTGGTTGCGCTGGCCGTGGGTGTGATCCGCTTCTGGCGCGATGTCAGCCCCGGCGCGGCGAGCGGCCCGGCGGTGGCCGAAGCGGCGCACGACGCACTGCGGCTGAAATACCTCGATGGCGGGCATGGCAAGGGTTGCAACGAGGCCGACGACGCCTTCACCTTGGCTCGCCGGCGTTTCCATCATTTCACCTTCTACGGCTTCATGCTGTGTTTTGCCGCGACCTCCGTCGCCACCCTCTACCACTATCTGCTGGACCTGCACGCGCCGTATCCCTTCTTCAGCCTGCCCGTGCTCCTGGGCACGGCCGGCGGCCTGGGTCTGCTGCTGCTGGCGCTACGCGACACGGGCTGGATGGGGATAATGCTGGCGGTGCATCTGGGCGTGGTGATGGCGCTGTTTCTGACCCTGCCTTATGGCAAATTCGCCCACGGCATCTTCCGCTGCGCCGCACTACTGAAATCGTCCATCGAAAAATGCCAGCCCAGCAAACTGCAACTGGGCTCCGATTAGGAAAACCCTCGAGGCGGGCGCCGATTCGGCAGCCCTCGCGGCATCCGGCGCCCCCCTGTTACGATTGGGGTCTGAACGCCGCGCTTGGCGCGGCTCGCCTTGAGGATAGAAATATGCGTTTTCTGCACACCATGCTGCGTGTCGGCAATCTCGAAAAATCCCTGGACTTCTACACCAACGTGCTGGGCATGCGCCTGCTGCGCAAGAAAGACTACCCCGATGGCCGTTTCACGCTGGCCTTCGTCGGCTACCAGGACGAAGATGAAGGCGCCGTCATCGAACTGACCCACAACTGGGACACCGAGCAGTACGATCTGGGCAATGGCTATGGCCACGTCGCGCTCGAAGTCGACAACGCCTACGAAGCCTGTGACAAGGTCAAGGCCAAGGGCGGCAAGGTCACGCGCGAAGCCGGCCCGATGAAGCATGGCACCACGGTCATCGCCTTCGTCGAAGACCCCGACGGCTACAAGATCGAATTCATCCAGAAAAAAGGCCGCGCGGACTAACACCCATGATTCACCCCATCCTGAAAATGGGCGATCCGCGCCTGCTGCGGGTGGCCGCTCCGGTGACGGACTTCGGCAGCGCTGCGTTACGGCAACTGATCGAAGACATGTTCGAAACCATGATCGCCGCCAACGGCGTCGGCCTGGCCGCGCCGCAGATCGGCGTGGATCTGCAACTGGTGATCTTCGGTTTCGAGCGCAACCCACGCTACCCCGACGCCCCGGCGGTGCCCCAGACCGTGCTGTGCAATCCGGTCATCACGCCGCTGTCCGATGAGATGGAGGACGGCTGGGAAGGCTGCCTGTCGGTACCTGGCCTGCGCGGACGGGTGCCGCGTTACCGCCATATCCGCTACCAGGGCAGCGATCCCGATGGCCAACGCATCGACCGCGAGGCCAGCGACTTCCACGCGCGCGTGGTTCAGCACGAGTGCGACCATCTTATCGGCCGCCTCTATCCTTCGCGGATCCAGGATTTTTCGCAGTTTGGCTACACCGAAATCCTGTTCCCCGATATGGACCCCAATCAGGACGATTGAGGCCCATCCAGGCTCAGAGCGCGCGGTGCGCCGGGCTTTCGGTCTGGCCGGTCAGTTCTTCCGGCGCGAAGTCGTCGACCGCGACCACTTCCGCCACGGCCGCTTCGGCGGCCAGAATCTGGGCCGCGACCTCGTCGCTGATGGCCCCGGCCTGGTGCGCCTGGCGCCAATCTTTGACACCCTCGCGCCGCAGCCGGTCTCGCAACGGTCCCAAGGCCGTCACCCGCGCAAAGGCCTCCTCCAGCGTGGCGATGGCGTCTTTGCCCCCCCGCGCTGCAGATCGGCGTTGAGCCGGTCGCGCGTGGCCGAAGGCTCCAGCAACACGTTGGCGCACTCGCGTGTGAGCGCATCGCTCGGCCCGCGCGCCAGTCGCATGGGCAGGATGACAGCGCGCAACGCGACGGCCGCGGCGCGGCGCGGCGCGGCGCGGCAGATTGGACAGGACCTGATCCATGGCCTGCTCGATGCGCAGGCAACCCTCCTCCATCCCCCAGGCCACCAGCGGCAGATCGGCGTGGCAACGGCCCTCGTCGTCCCAGCGCTTTAGCAGGGCCGACAACAGATAAAGCTCGGACAGGATATCGCCCAGTCGCGCGGACAACATTTCGCGCCGCTTCAGCGAACCGCCCAGCAGCGCCATGGAAACATCCGCCAGCAGGGCAAACCCGGCTGAATAGCGGCTCAACCGGCGGAAATACCGGCTGACCTCACGCACCGGCGGGGCGGGTGCGAACAGCCCCCCCGTCCATGCACGCCCCCAGGCGCGCAGAAAGGTCATGCCGCTGTGCCGCATATGCGACCAGAACGCCTGCTCGAATTGCGCCTGCCCTACGGCCTGATCGGTCTCTCCCAGCGCCATGACCTCGCGCATCAAATAGGGATGGGCGCGGATGGCGCCCTGACCGAAGACGATGAGGCAGCGCGTGAGGATGTTGGCGCCCTCCACGGTAATGGCGATGGGCAGCGCGCGGTAGAGCGCGCCGAGGTAATTGCCCGGCCCGTCGATCACCGCCTTGCCGCCGTGGATATCCATGGCGTCGTTGACCGACATGCGCATGCGTTCCGTCGCGTGGTATTTCATGATGGCCGAAACCACCGCCGGTTTGTGGCCTTGATTCAGCGCCGCGCACGTCAGCCGCCGGGCCGCCTCGATCAGATAGGCGTGGCCCGCCAGGCGCGCCAGCTTCTCCTGCACCCCCTCGAACCGTCCTACCGGGATACCGAACTGGCGGCGCACTCGCGCGTACATCCCCGAGGTGTGCGCGCTGATGACCGCGCCGGCGGCCGACAGCGACGGCAGGGAAATACCGCGCCCGGCCGCCAGCGCGCTCATCAGCATCTGCCAGCCGTGTCCGGCCTTGGCCGGGCAGCCAATGAGCGCTTCGATCGGCACGAAGACATCCCGGCCGTGGTTCGGGCCATTCTGAAATACCTGCATGGACGGCAGATGGCGACGGCCGATTTCGACCCCGGGCGCATCCGTGGGCACCAAGGCCACCGAAATGCCGATCTCTTGCGGCCCGCCCAGCAGCCCGTCCGGATCGCGCAACTTGAAGGCCAGGCCCAGCACCGTGGCCACCGGCCCGAGCGTGATATACCGTTTGTGCCAGTTAAGGCGGATACCCAACAACTCCTGCCCATCGATCACCTGGCGGCACACCACGCCGACGTCGGTCATCGCCGCGGCATCGGACCCGGCCTGCGGACTGGTGAGCCCGAAGCAGGGGATCTCACGGCCATCGGCCAGCCGCGGCAACCAGAACTCGCGCTGCGCATCCGTACCGAACTGCAGCAGCAACTCACCAGGGCCAAGCGAATTGGGCACCATGATCGTCACGCCGGCGGTGATCGAATAGGCGGAGACGCGTCGCACGACTTCGGAATGCGCGTAAGGCGAAAAACCCAGTCCGCCGTATTCCTTGGGGATGATCATACCGAAGAAGCGCTCGCGCCGCATGAGATCCCAGACCTCGGCAGGCAGATCCCGCCGCTTCCACTCGATCTCCCATTCGTCGAGCAGCGCACACAAGCGGGCTACCGGCCCGGCGATGAACTGGCGCTCTTGTTCGGTAAACGTGGCCGCGGGCACCGCGAGCAACTTGTTCCAGTCCGGGTTGCCGGTAAACAGGTCGCCGTCCCACCAGACGTCGCCCGCCTCGATGGCCTCGCGCTCTGTGGCCGACAGGCCTGGCAGCGCCGCCCGGGCCCAGTGATAGGCGGGCTCGGAAATGCGTTTGCGACGCCACTGCGCCAAGCGTGATCTGACACTCATGGCTGTCCTCCGCGGGAGCATGATTATGTAACCAAGTTACCAGTTTGAACGGCCTCGCACAAACCTGCCGCGATGGCGGTCTGCGACAATAGCGCCACCCCTGCTTCCCTGGTGAGCAATGCTGAACAAACTCTGGCTGGCTTTCTTTCTGGTTGCCGCGGCCGCAGGCCTGGTGCGTTGGATCGGGCTGGGCGAGCCCGACGTGTTCCGTGCCATCGTCGCCAGCCTGTTCGAGATGGCGCGCGTCTCGGTCGAGGTCATGGTGCTGCTGTTCGGCACGCTGACGCTTTGGCTGGGATTCTTGCGCATCGCCGAGGTCGCCGGCCTGGTCGGCACGTTGGCCCGGCTGCTCGGGCCGCTGTTTGCGCGATTGATGTCGGACGTACCGCGCAACCACCCTGCCATCGGCCTGATCACGCTCAATTTCGCGGCCAATGGCCTCGGCCTGGACAATGCCGCCACGCCCATCGGCCTGCGAGCCATGCGTGAACTGCAGTCGCTCAACCCGCGGCCCGACACCGCCAGCAACGCGCAGATTCTCTTTCTGGTGCTCAACGCATCGTCCCTGACGCTCTTGCCGGTCACGCTGTTCATGTTCCGGGCCCAGCAGGGCTCGCCCGACCCCACGCTGGTCTTTCTGCCCATTTTGCTTGCCACCTGCGCCTCCACGCTGGCCGGCCTGCTCGCCGTGGCGGTCTGCCAGCGGCTCAGGCTCTGGGATCCGGTCGTGCTGGCCTGGCTGGGCGGCAGCGCCTTGCTGCTTGGCGGCTTCATGGGGCTGCTGGCCGGCATGTCCGCCAGCGCCATCGCCGCCCTGTCGTCGCTGTTGGGGAATCTGACCTTATTTGCCGTGCTGGTGGCCTTCCTGGTGGTCGGCGCATGCAAAAAAGTCCCCGTCTATGAAAGCTTTATCGCCGGCGCCAAAGAGGGTTTCGGTATCGCGCGCGATCTGCTTCCTTATCTGGTGGCCATGCTGTGTGCCGTCGGCGTGCTGCGCGCCTCGGGCGCGCTGGACTTCCTGCTCGATGGCATTCGCTGGCTGGCGGCGTCGGCCGGCTGGGACACCCGCTTCGTTGACGCCCTGCCCACCGCCCTGGTCAAACCGTTTTCGGGCAGCGCCGCGCGTGCCATGATGCTCGAAACCATGGCGCACTTCGGCGTGGACAGTTTTCCGGCGCTGCTATCCGCCGTCATGCAAGGCAGCACCGAAACCACCTTCTACGTGCTGGCGGTGTACTTCGGCTCGGTGGGCATCATGCGCGCGCGTCACGCCGTCGGCTGCGCGCTCATCGCCGACCTGGCCGGTGTGCTGGCGTCCATCGGCGTGTGCTACTGGTTTTTCGGCTGATCACTCCACGCGCAATATCTTCATGCCATTGGTGCCGCCGCTGTCGCGATAGAAGTCCCCCTTGGTCAGGATGACCCAATCGCCGGTCTCGACGCGGCCACGCTGCTTGAGCGCCTCGATGGCCGCGTCGCTGAGCTCGGCCGGCTCGTAGTCGGCTGGCGCGAATGGCACGGTATACACCCCGCGCAGGAGCGCGGCGCGATTCTGCGTCAACGGATGCGGGCTGTAGCAATAGATAGGTACGCCCGAGCGGATGCGTGACATGATCAGCGGCGTATGCCCGCTTTCCGTCAGGGCGATGATGGCTTTGACGCCCGGAAAGTGATTGGCCGCATACATGGCCGCCAACGCGATCGTCTCGTCGCAGCGCGTGAACGTTTCGCCCAAACGGTGATGCGAATGCGTGGTGGTCGGATGCTTTTCCGCCCCGAGGCAAATCCGGGCCATGGCCTGCACCGCCTGCACCGGGTATTGCCCCGACGCGCTTTCCGCCGACAACATGACCGCATCGGTGTAATCCAGCACCGCGTTGGCCACGTCAGATACCTCGGCGCGCGTCGGCATCGGGCTGGAAATCATGGACTCCATCATCTGCGTGGCAGTGATGACCAGCTTGTTCAGGGTGCGGGCATGCTGGATGATGCGTTTCTGGATACCGACCAGCTCGGCGTCGCCGACTTCCACTCCCAGATCGCCGCGCCCCACCATCACGCCATCGCTGGCACGGATGAGCGAATCCAGCGCCTCGTCGTCGGCAACGGCTTCGGCGCGCTCGATCTTGGCGATGATCCAGGCCTCGCTGCCCGCCGCCCGCACCAGGGCGCGCGCCTCGTCGATATCATGGCCATAGCGCGGAAACGACACCGCCACGTAGTCCAGCGCCAGCTCGGCGGCCAGCCGGATGTCCTCGCGATCCTTGTCCGTGAGGCTGGGCGCCGAGATTCCGCCTCCCCGCCGATTGATGCCCTTGTTGTTTGACAACGAGCCGCCCACGGTCACCGTGGTGTGGACCTCGTCACCCACGACACGATCCACCTGCAGGACGATGCGGCCATCGTCGAGCAAGAGCTCGTCGCCGGGCCGACAGTCATGCACCAGCTCGGGAAAATCGATCCCGACCACGGTGGCGTTACCGGCGTCTTTGGGATGGGTGCGCGACAGCGTGAAAGGCTGGCCCACCGCCAGCGTGACCTGCTTGTCGGCAAACCGCGCGATGCGGATCTTCGGCCCCTGCAGATCGCCCATGATGGCCACAAAGCGCCCGCGCTCGGCAGCCAGCCGGCGTATCGTGCGCGCGCGCTCGCGGTGGTCATCCGCGCTGCCATGAGAGAAATTCAAGCGGGCCACGTCCATGCCGGCGTCGATCAGCGCGCCGATCATCTGCGGTGTTGAACTGGCAGGCCCCAGGGTTGCGACAATTTTGGTGCGGCGCAATACAGTCATGAATACGCTCAGGGAGGAGTCCACAGGAAACCCTATGGTACGCCGCCTCGAGGCACGCGGGTATCATGGCCGCTTGCCTCGACACAGGAGCGGCCGTGAAGATCGTCATTGCCCCGGATTCGTTCAAGGAAAGTCTCAGCGCCGCCGACGCGGCGCGCGCCATCGAGCGCGGCGTCAAGCAGGCCTGCCCCGGCGCTCACACCGTGCTCGTGCCCATGGCCGACGGCGGCGAAGGCACGGTCGAGGCCGTCTTGGCGGCCACGGGTGGACAGGCCCGCCAGACACGTGTGCGCGACGCGCTGGGCCGCGACACCTTGGCGCAATGGGGCTGGCTCGATGACGCAACGGCCGTCATCGAAATGGCATCGGCCGCCGGCCTGGAAGGCATCGCCGCGGCGCAGCGCGACCCGCTGGGCGCCGATACCTATGGCGTAGGTCAATTGATCCTGGCGGCCCTGGACGACGGCGCCCGCACACTCATCCTGGGGCTGGGCGGCTCGGCCACCACCGACGGCGGCAGCGGCATGCTACGAGCGCTGGGCGCGCGTTTTCTGGATGCCCAGGGCAAGGAGATCGCGCCCGGCGGCGCGGCGCTGCAAACGTTGGCCCGCATCGACCTCGACGGCCTGGATGCGCGTCTGGCCAGCCTGGATGTGCACGTCGCCTGCGACGTCGACAATCCGCTGTGCGGCCCGCAAGGGGCGGCGCATGTCTTCGGCCCCCAGAAGGGCGCCAATCCTCAACAGGTCGCGCAACTCGACGCCGCACTCGGCCAACTGGCCACTATCGCTCATCACACGCTGGGGCACGACCATCGCGACACCGCAGGTGCCGGAGCCGCCGGCGGCCTGGGCTTTGCCGCGCACGCGTTTCTGCGCGCCCGGTTTCGGCCGGGCGTGGAACTCGTCGCCGAACGGGGAGGCCTGGCGCAAGCGCTGCAAGGCGCCACGCTGGCCTTCACCGGCGAAGGCCGCATGGATGCGCAGACCTTGCGCGGCAAGACACCGGCCGGCGTCGCCCGCCTGGCCCAACAGGCGGGAGTGCCCGTGGTGGCCCTGGCCGGATCGCTGGGCGAAGGCTACGAAGCCTTGCACCCGGCGGGTATCACCGCCGCGTTCAGCCTGCTGCCCGGCTCGCACACCTTGGAGCATGCCCTGACGCATGCCAGCGACTACCTCACCGCGCGCGCGCGCGATGTCATGCAACTGTGGATGGCGGCCGCCCGGCGTCGTCTGTGAACCCTGCGACAACTCCCCATGACAGACCTGCCTCGTACCACGCTCAGCGTCGATCCGGCCTGGATCGACGCCTACGGCCACATGAACGCCGCTCACTATGTAGGCGTCTTCGATGGCCTGGGTTTCGAACTTCTGGGACAGGCGGGCGTGGGCCTGGATTACACCCGCACGAGCGGCTGCGGCATTTATACGATGCATATCCAGGTCGCCTACATGCGCGAGGTGCTCGACGGCGATCCCCTGGCGCTGCAACTGCGCTTGCTCGATGCCGATGACAAACGCCTGCTTTGTCTGATGGAGCTCTGGCAGACGCGCGACAACTATCTGGCCGCCACGATGGAGCAGCTTTCGCTACATGTGGATCTCAGCCTGCGCCGCGCCACGCCGTTTGCACCGGATCTGGCCCGGCGGCTGGCTGGCATCGTCCAGGCGCATGCCCGCCATCCACTGCCCCCCGGCTACCAGCGCATCCTGCCGCTCAAGCCGGCGCGCGGCTAGCCCCTTCAGGCCAGGCCGCAGCCAGACGCTAGCCCTTGACCACGCCGGCGTTGACCAGCGCGTCGGTCAGGCCAATGAACTGCGCCACGCCGATTTCCTCGGCGCGCGCCGTGGGCGGCACGCCAACGGCTTCCCAGGGCACGTGGGCCGCCCAGTCACCCAGTCCCCGGCGCAGCATCTTGCGCCGCTGCGAGAAGGCTCGCGCCACGACAGCTTCAAAGGCCGCCGCGCTCACCGGACGCGGCCGATCCGCGCCCAGGGGGATCATGCGCACCACCGCCGAGACCACGCGCGGAGGCGGGTCGAAGGCCTCGGGAGGGACATCAAACAACTTCTCCATGCGATAGCGCGATTGCAGCATCACCGACAAGCGGCCGTAGTCGGCCGTGCCGGGCTCGGCCACCATGCGATCGATGACCTCACGCTGCAGCATGAAATGCTGATCGCGCACCAGATCCGCTGCGCTCATCAGGTGAAACAACAAGGGGCTGGAGATGTTGTAGGGGAGGTTGCCCACCACCCGCATACCCGCGCCAAACTGGCCGAAGTCCACGGTCAGGGCGTCGGCCTCGACCACCACGAGGCGTTCGGGCGGATACTTCTTGCGCAGACGGGCAGCAAGGTCGCGATCGATCTCGACCACGGACAGCGTGTCCAGCTTCTCCAGCAAGGGAGCGGTAAGGGCCGACAGGCCGGGGCCGATTTCGACCACGGCGTCGTCACGCGCGGGCGCGATGGCCCGCACGATGGACTCCACCACACTCTCGTCGGTGAGAAAGTGTTGGCCAAAGCGCTTGCGCGCCTGGTGTTGCGACATGGTGCTTCCGTACTCAGCGGTTGTTCTGCTCGATGCGGTCCTGCTTTTCCAGGCGATTGTCGATGAAAGCCTGGCCACGCAGTTGCTCCATCCAATCCTCGAACGCCGGGCCGGCGCGACGCTCGAACAGCGTCTGGCGGGCCTGCATGCGCTGAACCTCGTCGGTGACGTCTTTTTCGCGGCGCTCCAGCACCTGGACCAAGTGCCAGCCGAACGGCGACTCGATGGGCTGGCTGACCTCGCCCGGCTTGAGCGAATTCATGGCAGCCTCGAACGACGGCACCATCTCCCCCGGATTGACCCAGCCCAGATCGCCGCCTTGCGGCGCCGTGGCATCCTGCGAATACTGGCGCGCCATGTCTTCAAACTTGGCTCCGCCCGCAGCGAGGCGCTGGCGCACCTGCTCCAGACGCTGGCGCGCCTGGTCATCGCTCATGACAGTCGAGGTCTTGATCAGAATGTGGCGGGTATGCGTCTGCGTCACACGCACCGGGCCTTGCGAGGCACGCTGGCCGGGCGCCTGTGCGGCCGGGGCGGGGGCGGGGGCGGGACGTTGCTGCGCGCGGGCCGGGGCCCGGCCATCGGCGCGCTGCAACACCTTCAGGATATGGAAGCCATTGCCCGACTGCACGATGCCGCTGACCTGTCCGGCCGGCACGCCTTGCACGGCCTTGACGAAGAGATCCGGCCAGCCGTCGAGCGTGCGCGCGCCCATGACGCCACCTTGCAGCGCCTCGGGGCCATCGGAGGCCGCAGCCGCCACGCTGGCGAAATCATCGCCTCGCTTGAGGCGGGCCAACACCTCCTCGGCCTTCTTGCGCAGGCTGGCTACCGTCTCGGGCGATGAACCCTCGGGTACGCGCACCAGGATCTGCGCCAGCGCGATCTGCTCCGGGCCCGCCGCTTGAGGCTGAGCCTGCTGCGGCGCGGGTGCGGCAGCAGGCGCCGCAGCCTCGCGCTGCAGCGCCGGATTGCGTGCCTGATCCTTCAGATAGGCGTCGACCTCGGCGTCGGTGATGACGATGTGGTTATCGATGGTGCGCTGACGCAGGCGATCGGCGCGGATTTCGTCGCGCAGCGACTTGCGGTACTCATCCCAGCTCACGCCGCTCTTTTCGACTTCGGCGCGCAACTGCTGCTGCGTGATCTTGTTGCGCGTGGCCACCATGTTGATGGCCTGATTGACCTGATTATCATCGACGCGGATGCCGAGACGGTCGGCTTCCTGGCGCTCCAGGCGCTCGAAAATCAACCGTTGCAACACTTGCTTCTGCAGCGTCCTGTCGTCGGGCAGTTGAATGCCGCGGCGCTTGAGGTCCACTTTGGCGCGCGTGGTGGCTTCCTGCACCTCGCGCATGGTGATGACATCCTTGTTGACGATGGCGGCGATGCCGTCGACAAACTGCTCGGAGGACGCGGCGGGCGCCTTGGTCGGTGCCGGCTTGGCGGCTCCTGCTTTGTCCGCTGCGTGAGCCAAGGGCATGGCCAGGCCCAAGGCCAGCGCCAGAAGGCTGCCGCGAAAACGGCGCGACGAGTGCAACCTACGCATCATTCATACCTTTCAAATGTCGTGCCTGCCGCGGCAGGCTGCGAAACCGGCTGATAGCCCGGAATGCTCTTATCGAGCAGCTTGAGGGGATCGGTCCCCAAAGCACCCAGCCCGGTCAATTCGAGCTGGAAGAAAATCGCCGTATTGGTGTCGTTGGCCGCCACGGCATAACGCTGGAAGACCATCCGGCCCGTCCAGCAGCAATCGCCCTTGTACTCGACCCCGGCAATGGCCTGCGTCACCCGCGGACCATCCGAAGCACCGACCACCGAGCCCGGGTCGGACTTGATAGCGTAGTCGATACGGCCCACGCCATACCAACGGTTGGTGAAGGGCCATTGCAGCGCCAACGTGACCTGATTCTGTCCGCGCGGCGCGTAGGAGATGTTGTTGATCGGGTCGCGCTGATAACGATAGGCCACCGCCACCGTCGTTTGACGCTGCGGCGACCAGCGCGCGCTCACCAGCCCGCGCGACCAGTTGTTGTCATACGGGTTGTATTGGGCGGCGACATCGGTCGTCAGCGTGTCGGTCAGGGCCGCACTGGCACCCACCAGGAAATCCGAGCGCACGTTTTCGCGGGGCGTCTCGCCCGGCAAGGTGACGCGCTGGTCTTCGAAGTACAGGCGTTGCGCCACGGACAGCGCCACCCGCTGAAAGCCCGTGTTGGCGTCCAGCCAGTGCGTGGTGAGCGCGGCAGTCAGTTGGTTCGCATTGGCGATGCGATCCCAGCCGCCGGTGTAAACGTTTTCCTGGAAAGCCTGCTCAAAGCTGAAGTCCGACAGACTGGTGTCATAGACCGGCAGAGCATCCTGATTGCGGTAAGGCACCCGCAGGTAATACAGGCGCGGCTCCAGCGTCTGCGTCGATTCTTTGCCGAACAGCGTCGTGGGGCGTTCGAAGGTCATCCCCGCATCCACGGAGAAGATCGGTACCGTGCGCGAGTCGGTCGCCTGGTAGGGCGACATGCTGCCCAGTTTGTTCCAATCGGTGTTGAACCAGGAGGTGTGGTACTGGGTGTAGTTCACGCCGACCTTGGGCGTGATGTACCAGCCGGCACGCACGATGGGATAGGAAATCGTGGGATAAGCCTGCAGGCGCTCGCCTTCCTGGCCGACGCGCGTGCCCGCAAACAACGCGCGGCGGAATCGCACGGCGGTGGAGTCCATGCGTACGTCGAAACCGTTCCAGTCGTAACGCGCGCCCTGCAGGAAGATCTCCGGCTCTTTGTTGTACGGCGGGACGATGGGCGCGTCGGGATCCTGCAACGTGCGGTACTTGTAGACCTGCACATAGGTCTGCCAATAGCTGGACGACCAACCCACCCGCGCCTGGCGGGGCAGATACGTCGTCGAAGCCGTATTCAGGCCCAGCGTGGTCATGTCGCGATAATAATTATCATCGGACACGCCGTTGATATCCCAGTCGGCGTAGAAGCCGCCGCCGAAGAACTGCCGGTGCGTCAGGCGGTACATATAGCGGTCAAAACCGGCGTCGTGGTCGTTGGGCAGATAGGTGCCCGACACCGACCCGACATAGCTCTCGCCCAGATAGCGCCCTTCGCCACCGATCTGCAGACCACGCTTGCCCATATAGCGCGTGATCAGCGTGGCGTCGTAATTGGGCGCCAGGTTGAAGTAATACGGCACCGAGATATCCAGCCCGGTCTTGCTCGACGAGCCGTAGGTTGGCAACAGGAAGCCCGACTTGCGCTCCTTGCGGATCGGGAACGTCAGGTAGGGCGACGCCAGAATCGGCACGTCCTTGAAGTACAGCACCCCATTGCGGGCCACGCCTTCATTCTCATCGAAATCCAGGTCGACGGTATTGGCCTCGATGTACCAGGACGGCTTGGCGCAGGGACAACCGCTGTAGGTGACCTCGGTCAGGCGCATCTGCGAACGGCTGAAGATGTCCGCATGGTCGGCGCGGGCCGTGCCGCCGCTGGCGCCGATCCAGAAATTGGGCTGCTCGATCTCGCCGCTGTAGGTATTCATGTTGAGCCGGGCCGACGGACCGGTCACCAGCGTGGCGTCGCGCATGATGCGCGCATTGCCTTGGACGTTCACGTCGCCCGTTTCATTGCTGTAGTGGATGCTGTCGCCCTTGACCACCCCGTCGAGACGCCGCACCTGGGCGTTGCCCTTGAGCGTGATCTCCGAATCGGGATCGCCGGCGATCTCATCGGCTTCGAGATAGGCGGGAATCTGCTCGTCGGGAAAGTGGCGGACCCGCAAGCCCGGCGAGATACGCAGGCCGGGCATCTCCTGAGCCGAGTCCGCAGCGGCGCCGGCCGTGGTAGTACTGGCTGCCGGGCTTCCCTTTTTGACCGGGGCGACATCCTGGCTGCCTTGAGCCTGAGCGGCCCCGGCGACGCTGAAAGCGGAGAGGATCAACCACCTGATCATATGCACGAGTAAAAACCAACCTGTGTCTGTGAGGACTTGCCAGCCCCGGGCGGACGCTGGATTGACCCGGTATTATAGAGAAGCCTCGCCGACCCGGTTTCCCCGATCGCCCGAGGCTGGGCGCCCCGGTTCGGGAGCCGCCCGTCCACCCACGTGCATTTCGCGAGACTGGCCGCCTTGAACTCCCCCCAGACTGATCCCCGCCTGGCATCCCTGCACGCCTGGCTTGCCACCCTGCCCTCCGACCTCGGCCTGCAACCGGCAACCCTGGCGCCCGTCTCCGGCGATGCCAGTTTCCGCCGCTATTTCCGGCTTCAGGCCGCGGGCCGCAGCCTGATCCTGATGGACGCCCCGCCCCCGCACGAAGACATCCGGCCCTTCGTCCATGTGGACGGCGTGCTGGCGGCCGCCGGCGTCAACGTGCCGGCCATCGTAGCGCAGGATTCGACCCAGGGCGTGCTCCTGCTCAGCGATCTGGGTGAAAAAAACTATACCCAGCGCATCCGCGAAGGGATCGACGACGCCACCCTCCAACAGCTGTACCGCGACGCCCTGGCCGCGCTGGTCCACATGCAAAAGGCCGACACCGCCGGATTGGCCGCCTATGACGCGCCGCGCCTGCGCGCCGAGCTGGAGCTGTTTGGGCAATGGTACGTCGGCGTACACCACCAGACCACGCTGGACGACCAGACCTCGCAGTCGCTCGAGCGCATCTTCAGCTTGCTGGCCACCAGCAACGGCAGCCAGCCGGCCGTTTTCGTTCATCGGGATTTCCACTCGCCTAACCTCATGGTCTGCGACGAACCCCGATTCGGTCCCAACCCCGGCGTGATCGACTTCCAGGACGCCCTGGTCGGGCCCATCACCTACGACCTGGCGTCGCTGGTGACCGATGCCCGAACCACCTGGGAAGAACCGCAGCAACTGGACTGGGCCATTCGTTACTGGGAAATGGCCCGCAAGGCGGGCCTGCCTGTCGACGACGACTTCGCGCAGTTTCACCGGGCCTACGAGTGGATGGGGCTGCAACGCAACCTGCGCATCCTGGGCGTGTTCGCCCGCCTGAACCACCGTGACGGCAAACCCGGCTATCTGGACCACATGCCCCGCGTGAATGCCTACGTTCGCCAGGTCGCGCAGCGCTACGGCGTCTTCAGCCCGCTGTTGCGCCTGCTGGACAAACTCGACAACCGGGAAGTCAAGGTGGGGTACACCTTCTGATGCGCGCCATGATCCTGGCGGCCGGACGCGGCCAACGCATGCGTCCGCTGACCGACCGCACGCCCAAACCCTTGCTGCCCGTGGCCGGCAAACCCTTGATCGTCTGGCACCTCGAACGGCTGGCCGCTGCCGGCTTTCGCGAGGTCGTCATCAACCATGCCTGGCTGGGCGGCCAAATCGAGAGCGCGCTGGGCGACGGTCAGGCCTACGGTCTGACGGTGCGCTACTCGCCCGAAACGGTGCCCCTGGAGACGGCAGGAGGCATCGTGCGCGCCTTGCCGTTGCTGGGCGAGGCTCCTTTTCTGGTGATCAATGGCGACATCTGGTGCGACTGGGATCCGGCGCAGGCCGGCGCGGCCGCGGCGCAACTGCCGGCCCGCGGCGCCTGGCTGCTGCTGGTGGACAACCCGCCCCAGCATCCGGCCGGCGACTTCCTGCTCGCTGCCGATGGCCAGGTATCCAGCGCCGAAGGCCCGCGTTTGACCTTCTCGGGCATAGGCATCTACGATCCTGCCTTGTTTCAGGGCATGGCGCCGGATACGCCGGCACCGCTGGCGCCGCTGTTGCGCGCGGCCATGGGGCAAGGCCGCGTGCGCGGTCAGCACCATCAAGGGCGTTGGACCGATGTCGGCACCCCCGAGCGATTGGCGGCGCTGGACCAATCCCTCAGGGATCAATAGATGCCCCGTATTTCACGTTATCAACGGAGGAAACCAGAGTTGTCCGGAACCCATCCGGGCAAGGTCTCGCGGTATCCTCTCTCGTTTTGGCTAGCAGGCGCCTGGCGCCACGCATTACACCCGCTATAGGATTCAGCTCGCATGGGGATGTTCGGACGGTCGCAAAAACCGGTATTCAGGCCTTCGCTCTACCAACCCGGAAAACGCTCGCGCCGCTTGCCGCGCTGGCTGGTATTACGGTTCATCGGCATTGCCCTGGGAGCCGGCGGCGTGCTGTTTTTGCAGGCCAATTACGGCCCTCAACGCTTGACGGTCGAGCAGTCCGAGCAATTGCACACCGAACTGAGCGCGGCCAACGTTGACCGGCAACGCCTGCAAAGCCAGCTCGATGACGCGGTCGCTCAACGCGACAGCAACAAATCCACGCACGAACAACTCACCACCGACCTGGCTCAGGCGCGCAGCCGCGTCGAGGCGCTCAACCAGGAACTGGCGCTGTTTCAGGATGCCGTGCCTCCCGATCCGCGCGGCGGCGACATCGGCGTGCGTTCGGCGCGCTTCAAGCGCGAGCCCGGCAACCTGGACTATCAGGTGCTGGTCATGCGCGACACCGACACCGGCAAGCCCTTTCAGGGCACCCTCGAGCTCGTGGTCGACGGCAACTACGCCAACGGCAAACGCGATCGCATCACGCCCGAGGCAATCCCGCTGACGCTTTCCCGCTACGACCACGCGGTGGGCAAACTGGCCACCCCCGCCGGCTTCACGCCCCGGTCGGTCACCATCCGGGTGCTCGACGCGCAGCAGCGCCAGCACGCCATGCGCATCTACTACGTGCGCAACGCCGACGGCGCGCGCGTGAACTGAGCCTGGCCTCAGGCGGGGATCGCCAGGCCGGTGGCACCGGCCTGAGCGGCCGCCTCATCCATGAATTGCGCCATCCGCACGTCCAGCTCGGTCACGCCGCCGGCGTCGTGCGTGGTCAGAATCACATCCACCCGGTTGTAGACATTGGTCCACTCCGGGTGATGATCGATCTTCTCGGCAAACATCGCCACCCGGCTCATGAAGCCGAACGCCGCATTGAAGTGATCGAACCGGAAGCGTTTTTGCAGCGCCTGACGGTTAGGGTGCGCCTGCCAGGACGGCAGCGCGGCGCGCGCAATGGACAGGTCCATGCGCAGATATCGTTGAGTCATGAATGCACCTCCAGCACGGGCCCGCTGCCTCGCGAGCAGACCCGTGCGTCATACTACTGCTTCACGGCGTAGAGGTATATCTCGACGCGGCGATTGGCCGCACGCCCGTCGACGGTGCTGTTGTCGCCGATCGGATCGGTGGCCGCCCGGCCCTCGACCATGATGCGCGAAGCCGCCACACCGTGGCGCGACAGATAGGTCGCCACCGCCTGGGCACGCGCCTGCGACAGCTTCTGGTTGGTGGCCACCGAGCCGGTATTGTCGGTATGTCCCACGGTCTTGACCCGCAGTTCCGGGTGCTGCTCCACCGATTTGGCCACGCTATCGAGCACAGGCAACAAGGCTGGCTTGAGTGTGGCGCGCCCGGTGTCGAACGACACATTCGAAGGAATGCTGACCTTCAACGACCCGTCCGGCATCTCGACTACGTCCACACCCAGCGACGAGGCGGCGGATTGCTGCACATCGTCCTTGACCGTCTTCCAGTTGTAGCCAATCAGGCCACCGGCCACCGCGCCGATGCCTGCCCCGATGGCCGCGCCCTTGCCATGCCCGACCAAGGCGCCCACGCCCGCGCCCACGGCGGCACCCGCGCCAGTTCCCACCGCCGTATTCGTTTGCTGTGGCGTGGCGCAACCTGCCAACAGCAGGGCGCCCATCACGCCGACGACCGCAACACGCTTGCTGATCTGCTCTCGCATAACGACCTCCTTCAGGGGACAGCCGGCATATGCCGGCAATTCATGCTAACAATGCGAGGCAGGCCTGCCGCAACAATTTGTAGCCATGCTTGCCGGAATTGCGTATAACGCTCTGCGTACACGACACCGCCCCCTATGCGCCAGGCCGCCCGATTCCTCTGTTGTCTGCTCGTCTTCGCCCTCGCCCGGCCCACACTGGCGGCGCCGCCAAGCGACATTGTCTATGGCGCAGCGGTCACCCAATGCCTGGTCAGCGAGCCGGCAGGGCCCAGCGTCAAAAGACTGCATAACCTCTGCACATTCCGTATCAACATCACGTTTTGCCAGATCAAACGCGATGGCGATGACTGCGCGGCCGGCCATATCAGTGGCACGACGATGGGGGCGAAAACCAGTCGCAGTCTGCTGGAGGACGTCATCGACACCCATTACGTCGTCTGCCGCGATCCCTTCTATCTGCCGCAGAACGCCGCGGCATGGAAGGACGGCCATTTGCTCGGACGCTGCCAGGCATCGCGCAGCGCCATCCGGGCGGCCCGCCGCCGATAAGCCCCCAGGCACGTGCCAGCGGGGCGGGGTGTAAGATCGGCAGCCAAGGCGTTGCCGCGGGCGACGCACCGACCGGAGCACTTCCTTGGAATACCGCAAGCTTGGCCGCACCGACCTTTCGGTCAGCCTGATCGGCCTGGGCACCATGACCTGGGGCCAGCAGAATACGGAAGCCGACGCTCACCAGCAGCTGGACTATGCACTGGAGCGCGGGGTCAACCTGGTCGACACGGCCGAGATGTATCCCGTCCCGCCCAAGGCCGAAACGCAGGGCCGCACCGAAAGCTACATCGGCACCTGGCTGGCCAAAAGCGGCCGCCGGCAGGACATCGTATTGGCCAGCAAAGTGGCCGGCCCGGTACGGGACGCCAAACGGCCCGGACACATTCGTGACGGCAAGACCTTCCTGGATCGCAAGAACCTGACCCAGGCGCTGGACGACAGCCTCAAGCGGTTGCAGACAGACTATCTGGATCTCTACCAGTTGCATTGGCCGGACCGCACGACCATGACGTTCGGCCGCCCCAATTATCCTTGGGTCGACGATGCGCATACGGTGCCCATCGGCGAAACGCTGGAAGTCCTGCACGACTTCGTGCGCGCCGGCAAAGTCCGCCATATCGGTGTTTCCAACGAGACCCCGTGGGGGGTGGCGCAATTCCTCAAAGAGGCCGAGACTCGCCAACTGCCGCGTCTGGTTTCCATCCAGAACCCCTACAGCCTGCTCAATCGCCACTATGAGCTCGGGTTGTCGGAGTTCAGCCGCTTCGAGGACGTGGGTCTGCTGGCCTACTCGCCGCTGGCCATGGGCATGCTCAGTGGCAAATACCTTGACGGGGCCCGCCCCGAAGGGGCGCGCCTGACGCTGTTCGAGCGCTTTACGCGCTACAGCAATCCGCAGTCCGAAGCCGCCACGGCCGAGTACTGCGCCCTGGCCCGCCAGCACGGACTGACGCCCACGCAGCTGGCCCTGGGCTGGGTCAACGTCCAGCCCTTCGTGACCAGCAACCTGATCGGTGCGACCACACTGGAGCAGCTCAAAGAAAATATCGACAGCGCCGACGTCACGCTATCGCCGGAAATCGTCAAGGCCGTCAACGCCATCCAGGCGCGCTGGCCGAATCCGGCGCCCTGAACGCCCGGCAGGCGGCCGCGCGCATAGGGCCGGCGATACCTGGCTAGGTGTGAAGATTCAATAGGTTGTATGCATGGTTCATCCGAACCGGATTTGAGAAACTGGAAATCGCCAACCCCCCAGTTCACTCAAGGAGCCCGGCCGGATGAACACCCATAAGCATGCCCGATTGACCTTCCTACGTCGCCTCGAAATGGTCCAGCAATTGATCGCCCATCAAGTTTGTGTGCCTGAAGCGGCCCGCGCCTATGGGGTCACCGCGCCGACTGTGCGCAAATGGCTGGGCCGCTTTCTGGCTCAGGGCCAGGCGGGCTTGGCCGATGCGTCCTCGCGCCCGACGGTCTCGCCCCGAGCGATTGCGCCGGCCAAGGCGCTGGCTATCGTGGAGCTGCGCCGCAAGCGGCTGACCCAAGTGCGCATCGCCCAGGCGCTGGGCGTGTCAGCCAGCACCGTCAGCCGCGTCCTGGCCCGCGCCGGTCTGTCGCACCTGGCCGACCTGGAGCCGGCCGAGCCGGTGGTGCGCTACGAGCATCAGGCCCCCGGCGATCTGCTGCACATCGACATCAAGAAGCTGGGACGTATCCAGCGCCCTGGCCACCGGGTCACGGGCAACCGACGCGATACCGTTGAGGGGGCCGGCTGGGACTTCGTCTTCGTGGCCATCGATGACCACGCCCGCGTGGCCTTCACCGACATCCACCCCGACGAGCGCTTCCCCAGCGCCGTCCAGTTCCTCAAGGACGCAGTGGCCTACTACCAGCGCCTGGGCGTGACCATCCAGCGCTTGCTCACCGACAATGGCTCGGCCTTTCGCAGCCGCGCCTTCGCCGCGCTGTGCCATGAGCTGGGCATCAAGCACCGCTTTACCCGACCTTACCGCCCACAGACCAATGGCAAGGCCGAACGCTTCATCCAGTCGGCCTTGCGTGAGTGGGCTTACGCTCACACCTACCAGAACTCCCAACACCGAGCCGATGCCATGAAATCCTGGCTACACCACTACAACTGGCATCGACCCCACCAAGGCATCGGGCGCGCTGTACCCATCTCCAGACTCAACCTGGACGAATACAACCTATTGACAGTTCACAGCTAGCGACCAATCAAACAAAAGAAAACTTTCAGGAGACAACCATGCAAGACGCGCGACGTAGCACGTTCAAAAAGCTCACCACCGCATTCTTCGCGGCAGGCATTCTCTGTGCCGCATCTCAGGCCGCAGCGCAGTCTCATCCGCTGATGGTCGTGGTTCCGTTTGGGCCCGGCGGATCGTCGGACATAGTGGCCCGCACTATCGGACAACAACTAGGCCAGGATCTCGGACGGAACGTCGTCATTGACAACAAGCCGGGCGCCACCGGTGCAATTGGCGCGTCCGCCGTCGCTCGCTCTAACCCCAATGGCGACACGATGCTGATCGCGTCGATAGGCGTCTACGCTATCAACCCGGCCATTCAACCACGTCTTTCCTATAAGCCTCAGGAAGATTTCACGTTGCTGACCGAGGCGGTTCGCACGCCCAACGTTCTCGTGACAAACGCCAGTTTCCCGGCCAACAGCGTTGCGGAGTTGATTGAGCTGCTGAAGAAGAAGCCCGGCGAGATAAGTTTCGCAAGCGGCGGCCTGGGTTCGTCCGAGCATTTGAATACAGAACTCTTCTGGCAGGAAACCAAAACGAAAGGGCTGCATGTCCCCTACAAGGGGTCAGGTCAGGCGGTTTCAGACTTGCTCGCGGGCCACTCGGATGTGGGGTTCTTGAATTTGAGCGCGGTCAGTCCGCACGTCAAGGCTGGTGACCTGCCCCCAGATTTAGTACGGCACCGACATAGAGCCCAGGGGTAAAAGACCTTCTTTCTGATGAGCCTGCACGAATTGCGCCGGCGTTAAATATCCGAGCGCGCTGTGAGGCCGATCGGTGTTGTACTCGACTCGCCAGTTTTCGATCAAGCTTTTAGCCTGTCGCAGGGACAAGAACCAGTGCTCGTTAAGGCATTCGTCGCGGAACTTGCCGTTGAAACTTTCGATATAAGCGTTCTCCACCGGCTTACCCGGCCGAATAAACGACAGCTTTACGCCTGCTTGGTAGGCCCAGGCGTCCAAGGCTCTTCCGGCGAACTCTGGCCCGTTGTCCACGGTAATAGATCGCGGCAGGCCACGCATCTCCGCCAGCCGTTGCAGCACCATGGCAACACGCAGTCCCGGCAACGACGTATCGACCTCGATGGCCAGGCATTCGCGAGTGTAGTCATCGACGATAGTCAAACAGCGGAATCGGCGGCCATAGGCTAGGCCGTCGGCCACAAAGTCCATTGACCAACTCTGATTCGGCGCGATTGCCGCTGGGCGAACCACGCGCTCGGTCGCCGCGATTCGCTTACGCTTTCGTTTTCGCACGCTTAACCCTGCCAGACTGTACAGCCGCCAGATTCGCTTGTGATTTGCTTGCCAGCCTTCGCGACGTAAGAGCACATGGATCCTCCGATAGCCGTAGCGTCGTTTCGCCACTGCCATCTCTTTCATGCGCTCGGTCAGCGCAGCATCGCCTGAGCGTGTGCTCTCGTAGGCAAACAGCGACCGCGAAATTCCTACCAGCCCACAGGCCCGGGTAACACCCATGCTGCGCTCGGTCATTAATGTCCTGACCGCCTCGCGTTTGGCCTGCGGGCTGACTACTTTCGGCTTAGCAGATCCTGAAGCGCCGCCTTGTCCAGCATCGACTCGGCCAACAGCTTCTTGAGCTTGTTGTTCTCCTGCTCCAGCTCCTTGAGCCTCTGAGCGTCCGACACCGTCATGCCACCGAACTTCGCCTTCCAGTTGTAGTACGTTGCCTCGGAGATTCCGTGCTTGCGGCACAACTCTGCGGGCTTGGCACCTGCATCGGCTTCCTTGAGCACGCCGATGATTTGCTCTTCCGTAAATCGTTTCTTCATTGCCATTCCTTTGGGAACGGACTCTACATCGATTTCGTACTAATCACGGGGAGCAGGTCACTCGAGGTCCGGCAGGGGCCGTGCCGCCCCGTTCTGGCGTCCGCCGATGGTCACCTGATACCACTCTTCGCCTGCCTTATCGACGCCCAAAATGCCGATATGCCCGACGTGATGGTGGCCGCAGGAGTTGATGCAGCCAGAGATGTTCAGATCCAGCTCACCGATCTCGAACAGGTAGTCGAGGTCATCGAACTGGCGTTGGATGGCTTCGGCCACCGGGATGGACGCGGCATTGGCCAGGGCGCAGAAGTCGCCGCCCGGACAGGCGATGATGTTGGTCAGCAGGCCGATATTGGGCGTGGCCAGATTCAGCGCCTTGAGTTCCGCCCACAGCGCGGGCAGTTGCGAACGCTTGACGTCGGCCAGGATGAGGTTCTGTTCATGCGAGACACGCAGCTCGCCAAAGCCATAGCGTTCGGCCAGGTCGGCCACGGCGTCCATCTGGTCGGCGGTGATATCGCCGGGCGGCACCCCCGTGGGTTTGAGCGATAGCGATACCGCGGCGTAACCCGCGATTTTGTGGCCATGGACATTGCTGCGCAGCCAGCGGGCGTAGTGTTTGTCCTGGAGCGCGAGTTCGGGGCTCGGATCCGGCTCGCTGGCGGCCGCCGCGTCATAGTCGGGCCAGACAAAGCGCCCGGCGATGGTGTCGAGCTGCTGCTGGGTGATGGTGTCCGGGCCGTCCTTGATGCGTAGCCATTCTTCTTCGACCTGCTGGGCGTAGACCTCGGGGGTGAGATCTTTGACCAGGATCTTGATGCGGGCCTTGTACTTGTTGTCGCGCCGGCCGTGCAGGTTGTAGATGCGCAGCGCCGCTTGCATGTACGTGAGCAGATGCTGCCACGCGACAAAGGGTTTGATCAGATGGCCCACCATCGGCGTGCGGCCCATGCCGCCTCCGATCCAGACACGGAAACCGACTTCGCCGTCGCGCTCGACCGCCTGCAGGCCGATGTCGTGCACGCCCACTGCCGCGCGGTCTTCGATGGCACCGCTGACGGCGATCTTGAACTTTCGGGGCAAGAAGGCGAACTCCGGATGCAGCGTGGACCACTGACGGATGATTTCGCACCACACTAACGGATTGATCAACTCATCGGGAGCGATGCCGGCAAAGTGATCAGTGGTCGTGTTGCGGATACAGTTGCCGCTGGTCTGGATGGCGTGCATCTGCACTTCGGCCAGCTCGCCCAGAAGGGCGGGCACGTCTTCGAGGCGCGGCCAATTGAACTGGATGTTCTGGCGGGTGGAGAAGTGGCCATAGCCGCGGTCATAGTGGCGCGCGATATGAGCCAGCTTGTGCAGTTGCCGCGCCGACAGCATGCCGTAGGGAATGGCCACGCGCAGCATCGGGGCGTGGCGCTGGATATACAAGCCGTTCTGCAGGCGCAGAACGCGGAATTCGTCTTCGCTCAACTGGCCATCGAGAAAGCGGCGCGTCTGGCCAGCGAATTGGTCCACGCGCTCTTGCACGAGCTGTTGGTCGACGGGGTCATACACGTACATGATGGAAACCCTGAATGCGCCGGCGCGCCGGCGTCAAAAGGCGCCTCGGCATCGACGGGCGCCATTGCGGTGATTTGCACACAACCGTAACAGCAGGCCCGCGAGCCCGTCTAAGTCATTGTGGTTATATGGATATGGAGCGCAGCGCCTGGGCCGTCAGAGCTGCGACTCCAGGGGCAACAGCGACAGGATCCACACGGCAAAACGCTGCCACAGGCTGGCGCCTGGCTCGCGATCGTGGCGGATGAAGGTGCCGCCTGTGGTGGGCTCCAGCCAGTAGAGCCGGCCGCGTTCGTCCAGCCGCACATGGTAGGCGCCCGCGGGTATCTGCGTGTCGAAGCTTTGGCAGATGCTTTGCGCCAGGGCCGGGCTTTCGATGACCACGCCCAGTTCGGTGTTCAAGTGAGCCGAACGCGGGTCGAAGTTGAAAGAGCCCACAAAAACGCTGTGGCCGTCGATCGCGAAGGTCTTGGCATGCAGGCTGGATCCGGAGCTGCCGAATGGGCCTAGGCTGCGGTTGCGCTGCATGGCACCGCCCGTGCGGCGCATCTCGAACAGCTGTACGCCACTGGCCAGCAGATCTTTACGGCGGCGCGCATAACCGGAGTGCACCGCGCTGACGTCGGTCGCCTCCAGTGCATTGGTCAGTACACGCACTTGCACACCGCGGCGTGCCAAGGCGCAGAATGCCTCCGTGCCTTGCGTGGTGGGCACGAAGTAGGGCGAGACCAGGTCCACGTGCGCCTGAGGTTCGCCAATGACGGTTTTGAGCTGATAGGTCAGCAGGGCTTCAGGTCGGGCCTGGCCTAGCGTCTTGGCGGGATCGTCACTGACCATGCTCGCAGGCGACCACTCCAGCGGCAGTTCGCCCTGCAACAACTGATGCACCAGCGGGGTCTGCGACAGTACCTTGATATAGGCGTCAGCCTTGGGGTCGCCTTCGAGCCGTCTGGCGGTTCTGGCCAGCCGGCCGAGTTCGCCCGCCGGCGCCGCGCCGAGAATCTGTTCTACCGGATACGCGGGGGGGCTGTTCCAGTAGCGATCGAAATCCGCGCAGACTTCCTGCACGACCGGCCCGACGGCCAGGACATCCAGATCCGCAAACAGCACGCTGTCGGTCGCACCGAAATATTCATCGCCGACATTGCGACCGCCCAGAATCGTCACCTGGTTGTCGGCAGTGAAGGATTTGTTGTGCATGCGCCGGTTAAGGCGCTTGAAGTCCGTCAGGTAGCCGATGACCTTGGGGCGGCGCACGACGAAGGGGTTGAACAGCCGCACCTCGATATGAGGATGCTGAGCGAGTGCAGCAAGCGTGGCATCCAGGTCGGATGTGCCGTTGTCGTCGAGCAGCAGGCGAACGCGTACGCCTCGCTCGGCCGCCTGATGCAAGGCCTCCAGCAGCAGCGTGCCCGTCATGTCGTCATGCCAGATGTAGTACTGCACATCCAGCGTGCGCTGCGCCGCGCGCGCCAGCAGCATGCGTGCGGCGAAAGCGTCGTACGCGTCGGCCAGCGCGTGGATGCCTGCCAGGCCAGGATGCCGTGCCACACGTGGGGCAATGGCGCGGCCCAGCGGTGTGTCGTCGGCCTCGGGACGGGGAAGGCAGGCCGAAGGGGCGCGGCCTTCGTGCGAAGGCAGGGCGCGGCCGCCGAGCCAGGAGGCGCGGGAACGAGTCATCGCGACGCGTCGCCACCGTGACGGCCGGCGCGCGAGCGCAACCGCCGTGGCATGTCAGCCAGGTTGATGTTCAAGGCAGGGGACGAATGCACCGGATGCGGTGTCGCGCACGAACAGCACACCCGAGGCCACGCCGAAGTAGCAGCCATGCAATTGCAGCGCGCCGCTTTGCACGCGGCGGCGGATGGACGGGAAGGTCATCAGATTGTCCAGGCTGTGTCCGATGACGGCCAACTCCAGGCGCTTGAGATCCTGGGCGCGGTCGCCTGTGCTCTCACCCAACGACGTGGCCACCGGCGCAATCTGCGACATCCATTTGCCGATGAAATCCATCTTGGACAGCGGTTCGGCATCATCGTAATAAGAGCGAATGCCGCCACAGGACGCGTGGCCCATCACGACGATGTGTTTGACCTCCAGGCCATTGACGGCGAATTCGATTGCCGCGCTGGTGCCGTGGTAGGAGGATTCGGAGTCGGGATCGCAGGGTGGCACCAGGTTGGCCACGTTGCGCACGACGAATAGTTCGCCGGGGCCCACATCGAAAATGGCTTCGGGCGATACGCGCGAGTCGCAGCAACTGATGATCAGGATTTCCGGTCGCTGGCCTTTCTCAGCCAGGGCTTCGTAGCGGCTGCGTTCAGCG
Organism: Bordetella holmesii; assembly: GCF_020735985.1. NCBI lineage: Bacteria > Pseudomonadati > Pseudomonadota > Betaproteobacteria > Burkholderiales > Alcaligenaceae > Bordetella > Bordetella holmesii. The sequence continues at coordinate 76,031 of NZ_CP085973.1, read as the reverse complement.
GGAAAGCGGCCCTCGAGAAAGGACTGGTAGCCGTCGGTAAGTCTTTTGGGAAACATGATCGTATCCTGCGGTTAGTGCCTCTTGGGCGCGTTGCATGGTGCCAGACCAGGCCGCGCACCGGGATCGCTTAGGCGGGCCCTGGGCGTACTGCATTTTCCCACAATGGCTGGATGCTGGAAAACGGCGGGTGGCCGGGGCTTATTGCGCCGTAGCGCTTATGGCCGAAAAGCGCCGGACATCCAGCGGTGTGCTGGCGCGGAAGTGCCAGACGGCGCCCGGCAGTAGCGCCGCCTCGGATTGCGTGGAAATGCGGCCAATTTCGCGACCGCCTGCATCAAATAGCGCAAAGGTGACCGACGCGTGCTCGATGCGGGCCTGACTCTGATTGCCATACGTGCCCGTAATGACGGTTTGCCCGGTCTGGGCGTCTCGGGACGCCTCCAGATTGCCGAGGCTCACGCCTTGGGGCAGGCTCTGGGCCGATACCTGCGTGCTAAGGCAAAGCAAGGTGGTAGCTGACAATTTCTTGAACAGTGTCATGGTGCACCTCCAGGGTGGCAGACCCGGCCATTATGTCCTGAGCGGGCTTGCCAGAGCCAGACCTTTGATCGACACTGGTGCCGACCGGGGACGGCCCCGGCATGTCCGCTTCCGGCGTTGATGCGCAGCGTGCTCGGGCTGGAGCAGGGAGGAAAGCATGATTTTCCGCACATCCACCATCGTTGCCGGTCTGTGTCTGGCCCTCATGGCCGGCGGCACGGCCGTTGCTCAGACGGCGGCCCCGGCCGCAGCAACCAAGGAAATGACCCCGCAGCAAAAACGCATGTCCGATTGCAATGCGTCCGCAGCGGGTAAAAAGGGCGATGACCGCAAAACGTATATGAGCAGCTGCCTCAAGGGCGAAGCGCCGGCCAAACCGCTCACGCCGCAGCAGCAGAGGATGAAAGACTGCAACGCCAAGGCGGGGGCTCAGTCTTTGGCGGGTGACCAGCGCAAGACCTTCATGAGCACTTGCCTCAAGGGCGGCTAAAGCATCTGGCAGTGACCCGCGCGGCACGCCGCGCGGGTGACGTAGACCTCAAACCGTGGCGATGGGTGTGACCGGCGAACCGATCGCATGCGGCAGACGCAGCGGCGGGGCAGTCAGCATGAAGCGGTTGCGGCCGTTGTCCTGCAGCCATTGCGCCAGATCCTTCAGGTACCAGAGTTCTGCCAGCGGCAGGCCCAGCTTGAAGAGGCAATGGTGGTGCAGCGGCAGCATGGCGCGTCGGCCCTGGCGGTCTCGCGCCGGATAAGCTTCCACCGCGTAGTTATCGGCACAGATGGCCGCTACGCCGCTTTCCGTGATCCATGACAGCAACGCCTCATCCGTGCCGTCAAGCGCCGCGCCGAACTGGTGCAGCACGTTGGCGTCGGGAGTGCCTTGCATCTGCACCACCGCCTCGGCGTAGCCGGTGCGCAGCACCAGCATGTCGCCAGGTTCGATGGCCACGTTTTGCGCCTTCATGGCCTGATGCAGCTCGGCGGCGCCGACCAGGGTGCGGCCGGTGCCGAATTCGCGCGCCAGATCCACCAGTACGCCGCGGCCCTGCATGCCTTTTTCGGCGAGGTTCTCCACGCCGATCTTCAGTGCTGCCGAAGGGCCGCCACTGTTGCAGCCGCAACCGGTGTGGTCGCCATCGGCCGGACCAATCACGTCCACCCCAGCCCGAAAGCCGTTGTAGTAGACCAGCTCGTCGCGTCCGTCGCCGTCGGCATCGAACAGCGCGCCGACATGAGCGAGCGAGTCCCATTGGGTCGAGTACTGCATGGACAGCAATACCTGGTCATCGCTGAGGACGTCGACGGCGTCCGGATTGATGGCGCGCAGCGGGAAGTTGACGTAGGGCGTGTCATGCAGCCGCGTCGGGCTCAGTTGAGGCGGATGCCGGCGCGGATTGAGGACATTGCCGCCCGGCAAATCCAGCGGCAGGGACAGGCAAAACGTCTTGCCCGCCTGGATTTCGCGTGCGCCCTTCAGGACCTGCTCTTCGGTGATGAGGTTCAGGCGCCCGAGTTGGTCGTCCGGACCGTAATCACCCCAGTTCGAGCCCGGCGGGCGGTTTTTCCAGCGTTGCATGGCTTACTCCGTCAGGAAGGCCAGGACCTCACGGGTGAAGGTCTCGGGATCTTCCCAGTTGGAAATGTGCGAAGTGTTCAGTTCGACATAACGCGCGTCGGGGATCTGCTCGCTCAGGTAGCGGCCATCGGCGGGGGTGGCAGCCAGGTCGTGCGTACTGGCTACGACCAAGGTGCGCGCACGGATCTGACCCAGGCGCTCGCGCAGATCGGCATCGCGCAGAGCGGCGCAGTTGCCGTTGTAGCCGGCGTCGGGCGTGCGGCGCAGCATGTCGATCAGGACTTGTGACAGGCCCGGCTCGCGCTGCCGGTACGTTTCCGTGAGCCAGCGCTCGACCAGGGCGGGCGCCATCGCGGCCAGCGTCTGCTTCTGCACGGCGCCGATGCGATCACTCCAGCCCTGCGCACTGCCGATACGGGCAGCGGTGTTGCACAGAACCAGGCGATCGATGCGGCTGGCGTGGTCAAGAGCCAGGGTCAGGCCCGTGGGGCCGCCCATGGACAGACCGCAGAAGTGGGCGCGTTCGATGCCCAGGTGATCCAGCAGTTCGACCACGTCGCCGGCCAGTTGATCAAAGCGGTATTCGCCTTGCGGCACGGACGAGCGGCCGTGGCCGCGTGTGTCGTAACGCACGACGCGAAAGTGCTTGGCAAAGGCCGGCACCTGGCGCGCCCACATGTCGGCATTGGTGCCCAGCGTGTTGGACAGGACCAGGGCGGGGGCGTCGGCGGGGCCGTCAACGACGTAGTACAGGCGAGCCTGGCTGAGATCAGCGTAGGGCATGGGAATTCCTTGGCGCTGCGCGCCGGTTTACAACATCAAAGATAGCTCTTGCCGTCCACATAGGCTTTGCGCCAGCGCGTGATCGCGACGCGCTCGAACAATTCGGCCTTATGGAAGGGGTCGGCCTGGATCAGCCGCTCTGCTTCTTCACGGGTATCGACATTGACGACATAGAGGCCACCGTCGATATCCGTGCCGTCTTCATGCAGCTTGGCGCCGCAGGCCAGCAGCAGATGCTTGTTGGCGTCCAGAAAGGCCAGATGCTCGGCGCGCGTGGCCTGGCGCAGGGCCAGACTGCCGGGCTTGTCGAAGGTTTCGATGATGTAGGGCATGAGCGGCTCCGGGATCAGATGGCCGAGGGGTGGCGCGCCAGCGCGGTGACACGCACGTCCATATAAGGAAACAGCGGCAGCGAGGACAGCAATTGATGCAGTTCGTCGTGACTGGCCACGTCGAAAATGCTGACGTTGGCATAGCGGTCAGCCACGCGCCAGAGGTGTTGCCATTTGCCTTCGTGCTGCAGTTTCTGCGCCAGAGCCTTCTCGTCGGCTTTGAGTTTGTCAGCCTTGTCGGTGGGCATGTCCACGGGCAGGTTGACTTGCATTTCGACCATATACAACATGTTTTTTCTCCTTGGCCGGGGCGTCCGGCGTCGATGTGGCAGGCCCCGCGCAGGGGCATGCCCAAATTCAGTTGGTGAACTTCAGCGGCAGGCCGGTCAGTTCGAGCAGGCGTTCGGGCGTGACGCCACCGAACAGGTCGGTGACCGTCACGCCGTCTTTGTTGATGTCGAACACGGCCAGATCGGTGTATACACGCGAGACGCAGCCCACGCCCGTGAGCGGGTAGGTGCAGGCTTGAACCAGCTTGCTCTGGCCTTCGCGGGTGAGCAGATCCATCATGACGAAGACCTGCTTGGCGCCGATGGCCAGATCCATTGCGCCGCCCACGGCCGGGATGGCATCGGGCGCGCCGGTGTGCCAGTTGGCCAGGTCGCCCTGCTGCGACACCTGAAACGCGCCCAGCACGCAGATATCCAGATGGCCTCCGCGCATCATGCCAAACGAGTCAGCGTGATGAAAATACGAGCAACCTGGCAACTCGGTCACGGGTTGCTTGCCGGCATTGATGAGGTCGTAGTCTTCCTGGCCTTTTGCCGGCGCCGGGCCCATGCCCAGCATGCCGTTTTCGGTGTGCAGGATGACTTCGCGTCCGGCCGGCAAATGATTCGCGACCAGGGTGGGCAGGCCGATGCCCAGATTGACGTACGCGCCCTCAGGGATGTCTTGCGCAACGCGGGCGGCCATTGCATCGCGGCTCAGTTTTTCGCTCATGGTTACTCCTTGACGCTGCTGGCGTCGATCAGCTCCATGGGTTGTCCGGCAGTGCCGAAGCCGCCGATCATGATGGTGGCGCCGTCCGGCACATCCGCCAGGGCGGCCGCCGCGCTTGGAACGAGCTAGAAATCATAGGTGTCTGCGAGAGAGGTGGCGTGTGATAATTTTGTTCTGCTGTAGAACATTCGTTCTTCAGTAGAACATCCTTTGATGGGGGGGCATGCCAGGGCAAGGCCTGCATGCGCGAACACCCATAATCTTGCGGTAGGAAGAGCGAGCGTGATTGAAGAAGGTCACCCCCAAGTCCCCAGCGACAGCTATGTGCAGTCTTTCGCCCGAGGCCTGGCCGTGATCCGGCCTTTTGGGCCGGACCGCGCGCAGATGACACTGTCGGAGGTCGCCACGGTGGCGGGACTGACGCGCGCAGGCGCGCGCCGCATCCTGTTGACCCTGGTGCAGCTGGGTTATGTCACCCAGGAAGAGCGGCGCTTTTCGCTCACGCCGCGCATTCTCGAGCTGGGTTATGCCTATCTGTCGGCCACGCCGTTGTGGAATCTGGCGTTGCCCTACATGGAAGAGGTGGCGCAGGCCACGCGGGAGTCCTGTTCCGTATCGGTACTCGAGGGCACCGACATCGTCTACATCTTGCGGCTGTCCACCCACAAGGTCATGAGCATCAATCTGGCCGTTGGAAGCCGCTTGCCTGCGTGGGTCACGTCCATGGGGCGGGTGTTGCTGGCCGGCTTGCCGTCGGCCGAGCTGGACCGTGTGCTGGCCGCCAGCCCGATCCAGGCTTACACCGCCTGCACCTTGACCACGGTCGCGCAGGTCAAGGACGAGCTGACCCGCGTGCGTGAACAGGGCTACGCCTGTGTGGTGCAGGAGCTCGAACCCGGTCTGCAATCGGTGGCTGTGCCCATCATGGATCGCAGTGGCCGCGTCATCGCCGCGATGAATGTCAGCGGCCATGTCAGCCGTTTTTCGCGCGATGAAATGCTGCGGGCCTTTCTGCCTGGCCTGCAGCACGCAGCGGGCCAGGTCAATCAGGCCTTGTTGCGGCGCTGATTGCCAGACGCGAACCCGGGCCTTGAGCATCCCGTTCTCAGACGGGAGCCACGCCGAGCGTGGTGCCACCGCATACATAGAGCACCTGGCCCGTGACGAACCCGTTATCCGGCGACAAGAAGAACATCGCCGCGCGGGCCACGTCTTCCGGAGTGCCCAGCCGCTTGACGACGATGCTGTCGATGATGCGTTGCGTCTTGGGAGCGCCGGCCGGGTTGCTCTTCGTGAAGAGATCGGTTGCGATGGGGCCGGGCCCGATGGCGTTGACGGTGATGCCGTCGCCGCCCAACTCCATGGCCAGCGTGCGCGTCATGCCCAACAGGCCGGCTTTGGTGGCCGAGTAGACGACGCGATCCGGTTTGCCCAATGCTGCGCGCGACGACATGTTGACGATGCGGCCAAAGCCCGCCTCACGCATGGCCGGCAGCGCGGCCTGAATGAGGATGAGCGCGGTGCGCAGATGCAGCGAAACGACGTAATCCAGATCGGCCAGCGTGGCCGTGTCAGCCGAGCCGGGGCGCGTGGCACCGGCATTGTTGACCAGGCCAACGATGGCGTAGCGATCGGTGACTTCGCGGGCCACCGCCTCGGTCTGCGCGGCATCGGTCAGGTCGGCCTGAAAGGAGACCAGCCCGGCGGGCGCCGCATCCGGCAGACGGTAATCGATGTTGACGACGGTGTGGCCGGCATCGAGCAGGCTGCGGGCGATGGCCGCGCCGATGCCGTTGCTCGCGCCGGTGACCAGATAGGCGGTGGGTTTCATGCGGAATCTCCGATTAGTGGGTCATGTAGCCCCAAGCGAGCACGGCGGTGATGTAGATAGCGCCAACCCAGATCATCATAATCACGGTATAGCCCATCACGTCGCGCAGCTTGAGCTTGGACAGCGCCAGCGCCGGCAGGATCCAGAACGGCTGGATCAAATCGTTCCAGGCATTGCCCAGCATGACCGACATGGTCGTCTGGTTCAGGGCGCTGCCGATTTCCTTGGCCGCGTCGATCATGAAGGGACCCTGGATGACCCAGTGGCCGCCAGCCGAAGGCGCAAAGAAGTTGATGACAAACGAGCCCACCAGGCCCCAGAAGGGCAGGCTGCCTGGCGTGGCAACGTCCACGAAGACTTCGGAGATCGTCGTGACCAGACCCGAGCCGGCCATGATGGCCATGATGCCGGCGTAGAAGGGATACTGCAGGATGATGCCGGAGATGGTCTTGATGCCTTCATTCAGTTTGGCGACGTAGGCCGCCGGCGAGCCCAGCAGAATGATGCCCAGGAACAGAATGATGAAGTTGATGAGGTTCAGGTCCAGCGACTTGCCGTCGGCGAAATAGAACACCACATAGGCGATGCCGAGAATGCCGATCAGCATGCTCAGCACACGGCTGTTGTTTAAGCGCGTGGCCAAGGTGTTTTCGCCGCCGATGCTGTGCGCCGACGAGGTGTTCTCGCTGGCCTTGTCGATGTCGGGGTCAACCTCGACGATTTTCTCACCGGCCTTCGGGTGCAGCCAGGCATTGAGCAGAGGCAGCGTGATGATGACCACCAAGCTGGTCAGCAGCATGGGCACCGAGAAAATGGTCTCAGACAGCGGGATCACGCCCATGGCCTTGGCCATCGGGTGTCCAGGCGTGGCGACAAGCACCGGAATGCTCGCCGAAAAGCCCAGGCCGTAAAGCGTAAATCCGCTGTAGGCGGCCGCGATGATCAGCGGATAGTGCACACCCTTGACCTTGAGCGCCAGTTTCTTGGCGACGATGCCGCCGATCACCAAGCCGAAGCCCCAGTTCAGATAGCTGCCGATACCACCGACCAGCGTGGCGATGATGATCGCGGTGCGCGGGTTGTGCACGTGGCTGACGATACGGTTGAGCAGCCGGTCGGTCAGCGGCGCCGTAGCCAGCACATAGCCCATGGCCAGAATGACGGCCATCTGGGTCGTGAAGGCCAGCAGGCTCCAGAAGCCGGAACCCCATTCGCGCGTGATCTGCGGCAGGCCCTGGCCTTCGACGGCAAAGGCCAACACAACCGTCAGCAGCGTCAGCCCGATCGCAAACACAAACGGATCGGACAGATACTTGCGCATCAGCTCCGTGAAAAATGAAGCGAGTTTATTCATGGTGCCTCCTACAGACTCCGGTAATACTTAAGGCGTGTTTATGCGTGCGGCCGCGCCGAGGCTGCCCGTGCAGGCAGCTCGGACGAGCCGGGGATCAATCGAGTTTTTGGGTGTTGAGCCACTGGACCAGGCCAGCCAGGGCTGCGCTTTTGTCGCGCAGCACGCGCTCGCGGCGCTCGGCGGGCCAGGCATAGAAGCCTTGACCTGCTTTGGCGCCGATCTCGCCGTTCTGCACCTTGCTTGTCAGCAGCGCGGAGGGCGTTTCACGGTTTTCCAGGTCGGCATAGAGGTAGCTGGCGATGGCGTGGTGGACATCGATGCCGTTCATGTCGCGCTGCTCCAGCGGACCGGAGAGCGCCAGGCGGATGCCCAGGCTCCATTTGACGACTTCGTCGATATCTTCGGCGCTGGCCACACCTTTTTCGAGCAGCGAGATGGCTTCGCGGGCCAGGGCATGCTGGATGCGGTTGGCGATAAAGCCGGGAATGTCGCGGTTGACGCGAACCGGGCGCTTGCCAGCGGCCTTCAGCGTGGCCATCACAAGATCGACGGCGGCGTCGGCGCTTTCATCGCCGCGGACGACTTCGACCAGCGGGATGACATCGGCCGGCGTGAAGAAATGCGTGCCGACAAACCGGTCGCGCCTTGTGACGGCCTGGGCAATGGCATTGATCGACAGGCCCGAGGTGTTGGTCGCAAAGATGGTTGCAGGTTTGCAGATCTGATCGAGCTGCGCAAACAGATGGCGCTTCAGGTCCAGCTTCTCGGGCACGGCTTCGATCACGAGGTCGCACTCGGCAGCGGCCAGCAAGTCGGCGGACATCTGGATGCGGGCCATACAGTTGTCCACGTCCTGGGGGGCGTAGACGCTCAGTTGGCGCTCAATGATCTGCGTGGCGCGCGCAAGCGCTCCGTCCACAGGGTCTATCAGTACAACAGGCAGTCCCTGAGAGGCGAACAGGGCGGCAATACCGCTGCCCATGGCGCCTGCACCGATGACGGCCAGATTCTGGATGGGGAAATCCATGACGAAGCTCGCTTACCAGCGGCCTTGGCACGACGCCTCCCTGTGGTCGGGGTCCGGGCGTGGCCGGTGTCTCGTCCTGGGCGCTTCTCCGTACCGTAGCCAGAAAAATCTTTATGTTCTATATACGAACATTTGTGCGGATATAGAATTTCTTCTCAGATATTGCTAAGAATTGCTGCTGGTGGACAAATGCCGCGACATGGTGTCCATCTGGTGGACGCCTAGGGACTAGTAACGGTAGGTGAGGGCCGCGCCGACGTGATGGTCCCGCCAGTGGCTTGCGGCCTGGCCGGTGTAGCGCAGACGCAAGGCAAGCCCGTCGGCCAGGTGGGCGTGTGCGCTCAGCCCCAACGACAGACGAGTGCGTGGCAGGGGCCAGTGGCCGCTGACGTCTTGAGGGTCGCCAAGCCCATCGAAGCTGGCGCGCGGTGCATAACGGCGTTCCCGCGTGTCGTGATGCAGGGCCAGGTGCCATTGCAGCGCGAACGCGTCGGCCAGGGCGTGGTCACCCTGCAGATGAGCCCAAAGCGTGGGAACGCTTCGATGCAGGCCGGCAGCGTGCAGGCCCAGCCCCGATGCGCTGGTTTCGCGAAACCGGCGTTGGCGCAGATGGCTGACGGCTACACCTGCCGATGGTGTGAGCCCCACGCCAGGCCAGGCCTGCCAGCGTCTGCCCGCACCGAGCTCGGCGTGCCAGAGCTGGCCGCGCGCCAGGCCCGCCGCACGTTGGCGCACATCGGCCAGAACGAGTTGCCGCTCGACGCGGTTGCGATAGTGGCCGTAACTCAGCCCCGTCTGCACAAACCATCCGGAGTCCCAGGACCTGCGCGCGCCCAGCAAGGCGGCCGTGGTGGTGGCCTTGGCATTGCTGCCGGCGCCTGCGGTGGCGGACTCACGCCAGTTGCCCTGGTCGTAGGCCAAGGCTGCGCCCACGCTCAGTTGCGGGCTGATCTCGTGGGTGATGCCGGCCAGCAAGCCGTTGTTGCGCTGGTGGCCGTCAAGGCCAGGGGGTTGCCAGCGTAGTCTGCCGCGACGGTATTCTGCCAGCGGCTGGCCGCCTGGCGAGGCCAGGGCGATTCGGGATTGCAAGATGTCTGACCACTGGCTCTGTCCCAGGGTGACGAGTGCCGAGGCGTTGGCGTAGATGCTGCCGGATAGCGAGTAGAGGCTGTTGCGCAACGCGATGCCATTTTGAGCATATTGGATCCGCGCGATCGAGGCGGCTGCCGACGTGGTCTGCCGCTGTTTTTGGGGCAGGGCATCGAGCGCATGCATGGCGGCGTCCAAGTGCCTCGCTCCAGCGACGACAGACACGCGGTCGGCTCCAGAGGGCAGCCGCCGCGCTACCGCCTCGACCGAGGCCGCGCGTCGCACGGCCAGGCCGACACCTTGGGGTTGATAGTCCAACTGCGCCTGCAGCAGCAGGTTCGGCGCGCGGGTGAGTGTGTCGAAGCGGCCCTCGATCGAGGCAGCCTTCACGACGGTGTGCACGCTGCCTTCAGCCACCACATAGCCCGGACGAATGCCTTCGACATGGAGTTGCCCGGCCAGGCGCGCCTTGCCCGCGACATTGAGCGCGCTGCCGATGTCGGTGACCAGCCGCCCTTGCGCGTGCTGGTGGTAATCGCCGTTGACGGTGAGCCCGGATTCCTTGACGGCGACGGTGCCGTGATTGTCGACGGCGCCGACGCTGCCCCGGCCCACGAGCGTGCCGTGCTCGAGTACGGTGGTGCCCGAGCGGATGCTGCCCAGGACGTCCAGCGTGCCCTGGCGAATGACGGTCGCACCAGCGTAAGTGTTGTGGCCGGCGAGCGTGAGCAGGCCCGGGCCATCGATGGTCAGCCCTCCGGCGCCGGAGATGTCGTTGCCGAACACCGATTGGCCTTGCACGTTCGCGACGAAATCGCCAAAGGCAAATTTGGCAGGGCCTTCTATTGCCCGTCCGATGTCCAGCAAGCCCCAGCCGTAATCGGCATCCACGCCAGGGCGGCCCTTATCCTGGGTCGTGGTCAGGAGTGTCGTGCGCAGGTTGTCGTTGTCCATCCAGCCAAACCGTTGTTTGACCAGCACGGCCGCGCCCGTGACCTGAGGCGCAGCCAGCGAAGTGCCCTGGTGGACACGAAAAAAGTTGGGGTCGTGAGTCTTGATGCCGGGCAGATAGGCCTGACTGCTTGCGGCCAGGCACCAGCGTCTGGCCTGGCCGCAACGATTGGACCAGCGCTCGAGATCGCCAAACTTGTCTACTGCCGTGACGACCAGCAGGCCTTTCTGCAGTTCGGGCTCGACCAGTGGCGTGCGTCCCAGGCTGCCCACTTCCTGGTAGCCGCGCCCCGACACGTTACTGCCATTGCCCGCGGCAAAAACCAATAATGCCCCGCCTTTGACCAACTCATGGAGTTTGCCGATCTGAGTTTGGGATTTGTCGGCGGCCTGCTGGTACTCCATCTGGTCTTGCTTGACGCGTCGCTCGCCATCTGGTCCGTCGGTGGTGAAGCTGTTGTTGAAGATCGTCATGCCGTGACCGAGCAGATCCTTCCAGGCGTGAAACGCGCCACCGTCGGACACTCGGTCCGCGGCGGTGGCGATGTTGGCGGAATAGAGATCGGCGTCGGGCGCCACGCCGCCGCGATAACTGGCGGTGGGGCGGCCGGCCAGCACCAGGGCCACCGAACTGCCGTGCTCGCCTTGATTGGCGCGATTGGCCGCGCTGCGTGTGCCATTGGCCTGGTAGTCCCCGCCGTGGCGCGTGTTGACGCGAAGCAGGGCGTGGTCGAGGCTGACTCCGGTGTCGACGACGGCAACTTTGACGCGTGAGCCGCTCAGACCGGCGTCATGCGCGGGTTTGAGGTTGACCAGGTTGAGTACCCGGTCGTGGTCGGCATTGAAAGCGCGGCCCGGCGCGGAAGCAAAGTGGCTGGGCGCGGTCTTGGCGTAGCCCGCGGATGGGACCGGCGCCGCAGGACGGCCATCCGCTGCAAGGTCGGGCAGGGCGGGCGGCACGGGGAGATAGGGCGAAAGGGGGGGCGTGGCAGAGGGAGGGGGCGCGGGAGGGGTTCGACCGTCATCTCCTGTACTGCCACCTCCGCCGCCGCCTCCACCGCAGGCAGAAAGTAAAGCAAGCAGCGCGAGGCTGGCGCGACGCGAGAGGCGTTGCGCCGCCATGAAGGTAGGGCGGGTGGACATGACGAGCGGAGCAAGACGAAAAAACGATAGCCATTTTGCTCAGCCAAACCGTCCGATATGCCGCCTCCATGCATATATCAGTCGAAGTCCTGGAGATGTCACGTAAGAATTCAATTAGGCGCGCGACAGTAGGGTTCCCCTAAGGGCGTGCGATCACTCCTTTAGATTGTCGGAACTTTCCGGCTGCGCGCGCTAGGCACTCAACATCCTGCCGCGACTCTAAAGGGGGAACGTGCCACGTCCCTCAGGCGCCTGCTCAACCTGAGTTGCGCAGGCCTGCGGCGATGCCGTTGATGGTCAGGTGAATGGCGGGCGTGATGCGTGGGTCCGCCTTGGCGTCTGGCCGGCGCTGGCTGGCGCGCTGGCGGCGCAGCAGATCGATCTGCAGATAGTTCAGCGGATCGATGTAGGCAAAGCGCTCGCGCAGCGAGGCAGCCAGTGCGGGGTTGTCGGCCAGCAGGTCGCGCTGGTTGATGAGCTTGAGCATGGCAAGCGTGCGCCCATGCTCATCCGAGATGGCGCCGAAGATGCGTTCGCGCAGGCCGCGCTGCGGCACCAGCATGGCGTAGCGCGAGGCGATGGCCAGATCGGATTTGGCCAGCACCATCTCCATGTTGGACAGCAAGGTGCGGAAGGCCGGCCAGTCCCGGGCCATTTCGCGCAATTGCGCCAGGCGGGCACGTTTGCTGCGCGGCGCGCCAGTCGCGCCCTCTTCGAGATAGGCCTGAAGGGCCGAGCCCATGCCGTACCAGCCGGTGAGCATGAGGCGGCATTGCGCCCACGAGAATCCCCAGGGGATGGCGCGCAGGTCTTCGATCTTTTGGCCTTGCTTGCGTGAGGCCGGGCGCGAACCGATGTTCAGGCCGGCGATTTCGTTGATGGGCGTGGCCGCGAAGAAGTAGTCGTCAAAGCCCGGGGTGTCGTAGACCAGTTTGCGATAGCCGGTCTGCGCGCTGGCCGACAGGAAGTCCATGGTCTGGCCGTGGTGCGCCATGTGGGCGTCTTCGGCCTGGCGTGCGGCGGCGGGTTGCTGAGCCAGCGAGGCCTGCAGCACGGCAGATACCAGCAGTTCCAGATGCCAGCGTCCGATATCGGCATTTTTGTACTTGGTCTGGATGACTTCGCCTTGCTCGGTCAGGCGAAGCTGGCCGGCCACGGTGCCCGGAGGCTGCGCGACGATGGCGTCGAAACTGGAGCCGCCGCCGCGGCCCACGGAGCCGCCGCGGCCATGGAACAGGCGCAGTTTGACCTGGCGGGCGCGAAAGACATCGACCAGTTCGCGCTCGGCGCGATAGAGCGACCAGTTGGACGTCAGGTATCCGCCGTCTTTGTTGCTGTCGGAGTATCCCAGCATGACTTCCTGGCTCTCGTTCTGAGCCAGACGCACGCGCTGCCGGACTTCGGGCAGATCCAGCCAGGCGGCCATGATGGCCGGGCCGCGTTCGAGGTCAGGGATGGTTTCGAACAACGGCACGACCATCAGGCCGTCTTCGGGTTGGGGCTGCGTGCCCGCCGGGGAAATAAGCCCGGTTTCTTTCTGCAGCACGAGGACTTCGAGCAGATCACTCAGGGTTTCGGTGTGCGACACGATGGCCTGCCGTACGGCGGCGCGGCCATAGCGTGCACGCGCGGCCGCGGCCGCGCGCAGCACGGCGAGTTCGCGTGTGGTGTCTTCGCTGTACGTAATCCAGGGCGAAGCCAGCGGACGCGCGGTGGCCAGCTCGCGGCGCAGCAGTTGCACGCGGGCCTCTTCATCCAACTGGTCGTAGCTGGGACCCGGGTCATCCTGCGCCGCGCGTGCCAGGAGCTCGGTCAGGACACGCTCGTGCACGTCAGAGCTTTGGCGCAGGTCCACCGTGGCCAGGTGAAAGCCGAACACTTCGACGGCCTGTTGCAGGCCTGACAGACGGAGCTTTGCGATCGGTGTGCCGTGATGGCTGGCCAGCGATTCGGCAATGACGGCCAGGTCCTGCGCGAACGCCTGCGGATGGGGATAGGGTTGCGCGGGCAGGGCCGCCCTGAGCGCCAGTTCGCGGCCGGTTAGCGTGCGGGCGGTGGCCGCCAGACGGGCATAAATGCCGATCAGCGCGCGCCGGTAGGGTTCGTCCCGGCGATGGGGTGAGGTGTCGCCGCCGGCATCGGCCAGTTCCTGCAACGCATCGCCGGCGTCGATCAGCAAGGTGCTGACCGAGACTTCCGCGCCCAGAGCATGGATCTCGTTCAGATAGTGCTCGAACACCACCGTGGCCTGGCGCAGCAATGCCAGGTCGAGGGTGGCGGCGTCTACATTGGGATTGCCGTCGCGGTCACCGCCTATCCAACTGCCCATGCGCAAGAACGGCTCGAGCGGCGCAGGCGGGGCAGCGAAGGGATTGGCGGCTTCCTGGCCCAGCAAGCGGGACAGATCGGCGTACAGGCGGGGGATGGCCGCCAGGAAGGTGCTGCGGTAGTAGCTCAGCGCGTTTTCGATTTCGTCGGCGACGGTCAGGCGCGTGTTGCGCAGCATGCGCGTCTGCCAGAGCGTGTCCACGCGGCCGAGCAGGGCACTGTCGATCTCGGCGATTTCGTCGTGGGTCAACGGCTGATCACGTTGGGTGATGAGTGCGGCGATCTCGCGGTGGGCATCCAGCGTGCTTTTGCGCTGGACTTCGGTGGGGTGAGCGGTCAGTACCGGCATGACGCAGGCCTCGCCGATGAGGCGGCGTATGCGCGCCGCCGTCACACCCTGCGCATGCAACAGTTGCACGGTCTGGCGCAGGCTGCCGGCCGCCGCAGCGGGATCGGTCAGCGCCCGGGCGCGCTTGCGGCGATTCTGGTCGCGATCCTCGGCGATGTTGAACAGGTGCAGAAAATAACTGAAGGCCCGCGCCACGAGGTTGGGGTCGTCCGAGCGCAACTGTTTGACCAGTTGCTGCATGAGTTGGCCATCCTCTTCCCGTCCTTGGCGGCGGAAACGCACGGCGCTGCGGCGCAGCGTCTCTATGGTGTCGAAAACCCGTTTGCCTTCGCAGGCCTGAATCACGCTTCCCAGGGAGCGTCCCAGGAGTCGGATGTCATTGCGTAAGGGGTCTGCCAATTCAGATTGCGCGCGTGTGGCGTTCATCAAGCGTTCCGTAAAAGGATGGGAAGGATGGTGTGGCGATAGGGCAATGCAAAAATTCGGGACACCCAAATTCTACGCAGGCTTGCTTACGGCGTCTGCTGCGTTACATTGGCGGCTACCTCTGGCACTGTTTACGTCTTTCCGTCATGCAAAATCATCAACGTCGCGCCCTGGTTCTTTTCTCCGGAGGCCAGGATTCGAGCACCTGCCTGGCATGGGCGCTGCAGCGTTACGCCCACGTCGAGACGGTCGCCTTCGACTATGGTCAGCGCCACCGCATCGAACTGGATGCCCGCCTGAATGTGCTGCGCGAGTTTCGCGCCCGCTTCCCGGATTGGGCCGCGCGCCTGGGTGAGGATCATTTGCTGGATCTGAAAGTACTGGGCCAGGTCGGCGATACGGCCATGACCAGCGATCGCGCCATCGAGATGCAGGCCAACGGCCTGCCCAACACGTTCGTGCCGGGGCGCAATCTGCTGTTTCTGACGCTGGCCGCGGCGCTGGGCTACCGTCGTCAGCTCGATGTGCTGGTAGGCGGTATGTGCGAGACGGATTTTTCGGGCTACCCGGACTGCCGCGACGACACCATCAAGGCGCAACAGGTTGCGTTAGGCCTGGGGCTGGGGGCGCGGGTCACCATCGAGACCCCGCTCATGTGGCTGGACAAGGCCGATACCTGGGCATTGGCTGACACCCTGGGCGGTCCGGATCTGGTGCAGATCATCGTGCAGGAAAGCCATACTTGCTATCTGGGCGAGCGGGGCCAGCGGCATGACTGGGGCTATGGCTGCGGAGAGTGTCCGGCCTGCAGCCTGCGCAAGGCTGGTTGGTTGCGCTGGGTGGCCCGCGCCGAAGACTGAAGGCGCCAGGCTTTAGTCTTCGGGCGGAGTGAGGTCGCCCGCGCCCAGCGCACGCTGCATCAGGGCCGTATCGCGCCACTTGCCGTGCTTGAAACCCACAGCGCGCAACGTGCCGGCAACCTGAAAGCCGCAACGGGCGTGCAAGCCCAGCGAGGCCGGGTTGTTGTCGCCAATGACCGCCAGCATCTGACTCCAGCCTTGCCCTGTGCAGTGCTCGATCAGGGCTTCGAGCAGTTTGCGTCCTATGCCCAGGCCGTGGCGGCCGTTGCGTACATAAACGGAGTCTTCGCAGGTATGCCGGTAGGCGGGCCTGGGCCGGTAGACCGTCGCATAGGCATAGCCCACGATGTCGCCGCCGCACTCGGCCACCAGATACGGCAGTCCGTGTTGCAGTACGGCAGCACGGCGCTGGCCGATCTCTTCGGTCGAAGGCGGCTCGAGCTCGAAGGATGACGTGCCATGGACGACATGGTGGGCGTAGATGGCCTGGATCTGGGCCAGGTCCTGCTCGGCGCTGGAGCGAATCAGGATGAAAGGGGTCAGGCTAGGGTTCATGGCAACCAATGGCGATGCGGCGGGGAGGCGCTAGTGTGCGCCCCGGCCATGGATAAGTGAATATTCTTGGAATTATCATTCGTATAAGAAAATATTCTGTATGCCATGAAAACCGCCGGCCTTAACTTGGATCATCTGCGCGTTCTGCTCGATGTCATGGAGCAGGGAAGTTTTTCGTTGGCCGCTGAACGCCACGGGCTGTCGCAACCCGCCGTGAGCCAGCAGGTGCGGCAACTGGAGCGCCGTTTCGGTCTGCGCCTGATCGAGCGCATGGGCCGGCGCGCCAGTGCCACGGCTGCCGGCACGGAGCTGGCCACCCATCTGCGCGGCATCCTCGCGGCGGTCGACGATGCCGACCGGGCCATGCAGTCGCTGGCTTGCGGGGTGGCGGGGCGTGTCAGGCTGGGCACGGGGGCGACGGCCTGCACCTACCTGCTGCCTGCGCTGCTGGCCAATCTGCGGCAGCGGTTTCCGGATCTGGATATCGTGGTCAGGGTGGGAAACACCGTGGATCTTCTACGGGATATCGAAGACAACCGGCTGGATGTCGGCCTGCTGACCATGCCCATACGCGCTCGAAAACTGCTGGCCACCCCCATTCTCAAAGACGAGTTCGTGGCCATATTTCCGGCCAATGCCCCGGCGCCCGCCGGCCGCATCACGCCCCGGCTGCTGATGCAACGGCCATTGGTATTGTTTGAGCCCGGTGCGCAGACCCGGGTGCTGGTCGACGGCTGGTTCGGCACGGCAGGTCTGTCGGCCAAGCCGACGATGGAGTTGGGCAGCACCGAG
Source organism: Bordetella holmesii (assembly GCF_020735985.1). Taxonomy (NCBI): domain Bacteria; kingdom Pseudomonadati; phylum Pseudomonadota; class Betaproteobacteria; order Burkholderiales; family Alcaligenaceae; genus Bordetella; species Bordetella holmesii. The sequence continues at coordinate 59,090 of NZ_CP085973.1, read as the reverse complement.
GCCATGAAGGAGATCGTCGGTGCCGGCCTGGGCTGCGCCGTCCTGCCGCGTATGGCGGTATCGGCCGCCGGGGCCCGCGCCAGCCTCACGACGCGCCCGCTGCAGCCCCGGCTTGGGCGCGAGTTGGCCATGGTCACCCGGCGCGACAAGCCGGTCAGCCGCGCCCTGCGCCAGGTGCTCGACGGCCTGCTGAGTCTCAAACTGCCCGGGGACGCACCCTGATTGCCGCGGCGTCTCGAGGGGTTTGAGCGCAGCGCAGGCCGATCCAGCGTAATATTTACGCCTTTGCTGACATCATCGCCCGAGAAGGATCATGCCGCACTACCGTTCACGCACCTCTACTCATGGCCGCAACATGGCCGGCGCGCGCGCACTCTGGCGCGCCACCGGCATGAAGGACGGCGATTTCGGCAAGCCCATCATCGCAGTGGTCAACTCGTTCACGCAGTTCGTGCCCGGCCACGTGCACCTGAAGGATCTGGGTGCGCTGGTGGCAGGCCAGATCGAAGCCGCCGGCGGCGTGGCCAAAGAATTCAATACCATCGCCGTGGACGACGGCATCGCCATGGGGCACGGCGGCATGCTGTATTCGTTGCCGTCGCGCGAGCTGATCGCCGACTCGGTTGAATACATGGTCAATGCCCATTGCGCCGATGCCATGGTCTGCATCTCCAACTGTGACAAGATCACGCCGGGGATGCTGATGGCTGCCATGCGCTTGAACATCCCCGTGGTGTTTGTTTCCGGTGGCCCGATGGAGGCTGGCAAGGTGACCTCGCCCACCGACGGCAAGATCATCAAGCTCGATCTGGTCGACGCCATGATCAAGGCCGCCGATCCCAACGTAAGCGACGCCGAAGCCGAGCAGGTCGAACGCAGCGCCTGCCCGACGTGCGGCTCCTGTTCCGGCATGTTCACTGCCAACTCCATGAACTGTCTGACCGAGGCCATCGGCCTGGCGCTGCCGGGCAACGGCACCATCGTGGCCACGCACGCCTGGCGCCGGGGGCTGTTCGAGCAGGCTGGCCGCCTGGTGGTGGACCTGTGCCGCCGTTACTACGAACAGGAAGACAGCTCGGTGCTGCCGCGCAGCATTGCCACCAAGGCCGCCTTTGAGAACGCCATGGCGCTGGATGTGGCCATGGGCGGGTCGACCAACACGGTGTTGCATTTGTTGGCCGCCGCCCAGGAAGCCGGGGTGGACTTCACCATGGCTGACATCGACCGCATTTCGCGCAAGGTGCCCTGCTTGTGCAAAGCCGCACCGGCGACCGACAAGTACCACATCGAAGACGTGCATCGCGCCGGCGGCATCCTGGGCATCCTGGGTGAGTTGGGCCGAGCCGATCTGCTGGATCTGAGCTGCGGCAATGTGCACAGCGGCACGCTGGGCAATGCGATCGCGCAATGGGACGTGGCGGGCGGCGCAGGCGATGCGGCCCGGAAGTTTTACCGCGCGGCCCCTGGCGGCGTGCCGACCACGGTAGCGTTCAGCCAGGAGAAAACCTTCCTGACCCTGGATGTCGATCGTCAGGCAGGCTGCATCCGCAGCAAAGAGCACGCTTACTCCAAGGATGGCGGCCTGGCCGTGCTTTACGGCAACCTGGCCGAGAAGGGCTGCATCGTCAAGACTGCCGGCGTGGACGAGTCGCAATGGGTGTTTACCGGCCGGGCGCGCGTCTATGAGAGCCAGGAAGACGCCGTCGAGGGCATTCTGGGCGACAAGGTCGTCGATGGCGACGTGGTCATCATTCGCTACGAAGGCCCCAAGGGCGGCCCCGGCATGCAGGAAATGCTCTACCCGACCTCTTACCTGAAGTCCAAGGGCCTGGGTAAAACGTGCGCGCTCTTTACCGACGGGCGTTTTTCGGGCGGCTCGTCCGGCCTGGTGATTGGCCACGCGTCGCCCGAAGCGGCCGAAGGCGGCACCATCGGGCTGGTCGAGGATGGTGACATCATCGAAATCGACATTCCGCAACGCCGGATGCACCTGGCGGTCGAGGATGCCGAACTGGCGCGCCGCCGTGCCGTGATGGAGGCTCGCGGCGAGCAGGCATGGAAACCGGTCGACCGCGAGCGTGTGGTGTCGCTGGCCTTGCAGGCCTACGCCGCGCTGGCCACCTCGGCTGACCGGGGCGCCGTGCGCGATCTGTCTCAGCTCAAGCGCTGATTCCGGCGCCGTCCCATGAAGCAGCCCGCTCGCGCGGGCTGTTTTGTTTTGGGTGCCCGTCTTATCTGTGAGGGTGGTTTATCCCGGCATTAGGGCTGGGTCGGCAGCACGCGTCTCCCGGTCAGGCTGGAACGCAGACCTTCGATCTTAAATCGCTCCTGCTGTGCTAGGGCGATTTTTTTTCTAGGCACTGGCTCGCCGCACGACCTCGAACCCGATGTCCTGGATCGCCGGCGACACGAGATCTCCACTGGCTCGTTCAAAGATTAGTTGAGCGGCCAAAGCTCCCATTCTGCGTCCATCTATCCGGATCGTGGTCAACGGAGGACTGGTGTATGGGGAGGTCGCCAAATCGCCAAAGCCGACAACGGCAACCTGATCAGGCACTAGGATATTTTGCTCTTTCAGTTCAATGAGAGCGCCCAGCGCGAGGGCGTCAGTGCTGCAGTACAGGCCATCTATCGAGATCCCGGTCTTGAGCAGTTCGCTCATGGCGCGACGCCCATCTCCGAAGTGGGCCGGGGCATTCACCTCAGCCACGGGCAAATCTGATTCCGCCCCGATGCAACCGCTCTCAATTAAGCGCTGTGTAAATCCCTTTCTGCGGCGTTGCGCACGCGGATCGTTGCCAGAAATCATCGCTGGCGCCTTGACTTGCCGTTCCAGGAGCAGATCGGCAACAGCCACGCCCACTTTCTCGTGAGAGAAGCCAATGAGCATATCGACAGGGTGGTCGGTCAAATCCCATGTTTCCACCACCGGTATTCCGGATGCGGCCAGTCGCTGCCTGGCTAATTCCGACTGCACGACACGCGTGAGGACGATACCGTCGGGGCCTCTGCTGATGAGGTTTTCTAGGAGTTCCAGTTCGTCTGCATCGTCGTAGCCGCTTTCGCCCAGCATGAGCTGGTATCCCCTGGTGGCCAGCGCCTGGGTCAATGCCTGGAGTGTCTCCTGGAAGACGGGGGATGCGATCGCCGGCACGAGGGCTGCGACCAATTTGCTTCGCCCGGAAGCCAGTCCACCGGCAAGTCGATTCGGGACATAGCGGACTTGCGCGATCGCAGCGCGCACATGATCCAGCATTGGCTCCGGAACCGACTTGGGGTTATTGAGGACGCGCGAGACGGTCTGTGCGGAAACTCCGGCGACTTTGGCGACGTCGGCAAGCGTGACTCGGCCAGAACCTCGCCTGATGCGTTTGGGTGGGGGAAGAATCTGCATTTCGGAGTCGCCGGCTGAACTTATGGCGGAAAGATAGCATGCTTTTCGGGAATGTTAGCGCTAATAGCTAGGGACAACCCTAGTACTCCGATCAAGTTTGTTAGCGCTAATATTAGCGCTAACAAACAGGAGCAGTAATCAAATGTCTAAGATTTTCAGTGGTCTCTTCGTCGTCGCCCAAACCCCGTTTACCGACGACGGCAGCTTGGATCTTCCCAGCGTCGACACGCTGTGCGACTTTTATCTGGAACATGGTGCTGCTGGACTGACGGTTCTGGGCGTAGCCGGAGAAGCGGCAAAGCTGTCGATGGAAGAATCGATCGCCACGGTCCGTCGTTATGTCGCCCGCGCCAACGGCAAGCCGGTCATCGCTGGCGTCAGCAATCCGAGCGTCGCGCAACTGGCGACCTTGACGAAGGAGGTGATGGAGGCAGGCGCGTACGGCGTGATGATTGCCCCGGCCAGCGGGTTGAAAACCGAAGAAGAGATCCTCAATTACTTCGCCGCCGTATTTGCCCGTATCGGCGACGTCCCCACGGTCTTGCAGGACTTTCCGTTCTCGACTGGAGTGTGGATGTCGGTGCCGACGATCGCGCGTCTTATCGAGCGGTTTCCCCAGATCCAGGCCATCAAGGAAGAGGATATTCCGAGCGCCGCAAAGATCACACGTATCCGGGCTGCGCTCGTGCGCCCCGTTCCGATTCTCACTGGCAATAACGGAGTGTTCTTGTTGCAGGAGCTCGCCCACGGGATCGAAGGCCCGATGGCAGGCTTCTCCTATCCCGAGATGCTTTCAGGTGTTCACGACCTTTACAGTGCCGGCAAGGTCGAGGAAGCACACGATCTCTTTGACACCTATTTGCCTCTGCTCAGCTTCGAGAACCAATCGCAGTGGGGCGTCGCAGTGCGCAAGGAAGTGCTCAAGCGCCGCGGCGCAATCAGCTCCGCAGCGATGCGCGCACCCGGTCCGGCGTTGACGCAAGCCGACCTCAAGGACATCGATGTCCTCGTGCGCCGTGTCGAAAAGGCGATTGCGAAAAGGGCCTGATCATGGCGAATCACTGCGCAACGTTTATACAGGAAGCAGCCCCGCTGGCAACGAGCGGGAAACGTGTGATCGGGTCAGTGATCCGATTGCACGGCGAGGATAACGTAGTCATCGCTCGCACAGATGTGGGGCTGGGCGAAGCGCTTGAAGGCGGCCTTTACCGGTCGCGCAGTCAGGCGCCAGCCGGCTACAAGATTGCTTCACGAGATATCAGGGCAGGTGAGCCGATCCGAAAGTACAACGTGATCATCGGCTTTGCGGCGCAAGATATCCCTCAGGGCACAATGGTCCACAGCCACAACGTCGAGTTTCGGGAATTCGACCGTGACTATGCGCACGCTCGCGATTATAAGCCGACTGACTTCGTCGCCGAGGAGAACCGGGCCACTTTCGAAGGCATCGTCCGCGCCAACGGGGACGTCGGCACGCGCAATTACATTGGCCTGCTGTCAACCGTGAACTGTTCCGCAACGGTCATTCGGAAGGCAGCAGAATGGTTTACGCCTGAGCGCCTGGCCGGCTATCCAAACGTCGATGGCGTCGTGGCGTTCAGCCATGCTATCGGGTGCGGCATGGAAATGACCGGCGAGCCTATGGCACTGCTTCGCCGTACGATCACCGGCTATGCGCGGCATCCGAACCTCGCGGCGGTGCTGATTGTCGGCCTGGGGTGCGAGCGGAACCAGATTTCGGGCCTGATGGAACAGGAGAGCTTGACTTCCGGTTCGCGCTTGAAGACGTTCGTTATGCAGGAGACGGGCGGCACGCGCAAAACGATCGAGGCCTGTATTGCTGAAATTTAGAGCTTGCTTCCGGAAGCCAACCGCGTGAAGCGCACCCAGGTGTCAGCGCGCCATCTCAAAGTAGGTCTGCAGTGTGGCGGTTCCGATGGTTTTTCGTCCATTACCGCAAATCCCGCACTGGGGGCCGCCATGGATATCCTCGTTCGCCATGGCGGTACGGCGATCTTGTCGGAAACGCCGGAGATCTATGGCGTCGAGCAAACATTGACTTGCCGGGCGGCCAGTCGCGAGGTTGGCGAGAAACTGGTCGAGCGCATACGCTGGTGGAAGGAAGACTACGCCAAAGGACGCGACGTACAGATTAATGCCGCTGTCAGCCCTGGCAACAACAAGGGTGGCCTGGCCAACATATTTGAGAAATCCCTTGGGTCCTCAATGAAGGGCGGCACCACCTCCTTGATGGAGGTCTATAAGTATGCCGAACCAGTCACCACGAGCGGATTGGTCTTCATGGACACCCCAGGCTACGACCCGTGCTCGGCCACGGGCCAGATAGCAGGGGGAGCCAATCTCATCGCTTTCACTACGGGGCGCGGTTCCATGTTCGGGGCCAAACCCGTTCCCTCGATCAAGTTGGCGACGAACACCCCAATGTATTCGCGCCTGTCCGAAGACATGGACATCAATTGCGGAGAAATCCTGGATGGGACCATGTCGCTCGAAGAAATGGGGCAGCGCATCTTTGAAGAGTTGCTGGCGACAGCATCCGGCAAACACAGCAAGAGCGAAGACCTGGGCCTTGGGGACAACGAATTTGTCCCGTGGCAGATCGGAATCATGGGCTAGCTGTGAAGATTCAATAGGTTGTATGCATGGTTCATCCGAACCGGATTTGAGAAACTGGAAATCGCCAACCCCCCAGTTCACTCAAGGAGCCCGGCCGGATGAACACCCATAAGCATGCCCGATTGACCTTCCTACGTCGCCTCGAAATGGTCCAGCAATTGATCGCCCATCAAGTTTGTGTGCCTGAAGCGGCCCGCGCCTATGGGGTCACCGCGCCGACTGTGCGCAAATGGCTGGGCCGCTTTCTGGCTCAGGGCCAGGCGGGCTTGGCCGATGCGTCCTCGCGCCCGACGGTCTCGCCCCGAGCGATTGCGCCGGCCAAGGCGCTGGCTATCGTGGAGCTGCGCCGCAAGCGGCTGACCCAAGCGCGCATCGCCCAGGCGCTGGGCGTGTCAGCCAGCACCGTCAGCCGCGTCCTGGCCCGCGCCGGTCTGTCGCACCTGGCCGACCTGGAGCCGGCCGAGCCGGTGGTGCGCTACGAGCATCAGGCCCCCGGCGATCTGCTGCACATCGACATCAAGAAGCTGGGACGTATCCAGCGCCCTGGCCACCGGGTCACGGGCAACCGACGCGATACCGTTGAGGGGGCCGGCTGGGACTTCGTCTTCGTGGCCATCGATGACCACGCCCGCGTGGCCTTCACCGACATCCACCCCGACGAGCGCTTCCCCAGCGCCGTCCAGTTCCTCAAGGACGCAGTGGCCTACTACCAGCGCCTGGGCGTGACCATCCAGCGCTTGCTCACCGACAATGGCTCGGCCTTTCGCAGCCGCGCCTTCGCCGCGCTGTGCCATGAGCTGGGCATCAAGCACCGCTTTACCCGACCTTACCGCCCACAGACCAATGGCAAGGCCGAACGCTTCATCCAGTCGGCCTTGCGTGAGTGGGCTTACGCTCACACCTACCAGAACTCCCAACACCGAGCCGATGCCATGAAATCCTGGCTACACCACTACAACTGGCATCGACCCCACCAAGGCATCGGGCGCGCTGTACCCATCTCCAGACTCAACCTGGACGAATACAACCTATTGACAGTTCACAGCTAGGTATCGCCCTGGCGCGGCGGACAGACCCGCGCCGCGCCTGCCCTGCCCCTGGGGCATCAGGCCTTGCGGGAAGCCACCACGAACAGGCGCGGAAACGGCAGCAGCACGGTGCCATCGGGCAGCGCCGGATACGCCTGGGCAATCGCGGCTTCGTAGCGTGCCAGAAACGCCGCCTGCTCGTTGTCATCCAGCACATTCAGGTAGGGCAGCAACGCCGTGCCCTTGAACCACTCGACGATGGCGCGCGCGCCGGCCAGCGGATGCATATAGGTGGTACGCCACACATCCACGCGCTGGGCCAGGGGCGAGAGCAGGGCGTAATACCATTCCGCGCTGTGCCTGTCGGGGTGACGCACGCCTGCCAGCTTGGCGGCCCAGGGCTGCTCGGCGGCCACCGCCCGCGCCAGACGATGCGCCGGCTCTTCCAGGTTGTCTGGTGTCTGGACGGCCAGGCTGCCGCCCGGTGTCAGCGTCTGCAGCAGCCGTGGATAGAGTGTCGCGTGGTCGGGCACCCATTGCAGAGAAGCGTTGGCCAAAATGACATCGTAACGATCGGCGGGACGCCAGCTGGAAATATCTGCCTGGCTGAACGCCAGTCCGGGCAAACGCTTGCGGGCTGCGGCAACCATGTCTGGCGAACTGTCCATGCCGCTGACCTTGGCCTGCGGATAACGGTCCGCCAGCACTTGGGTCGAATTGCCCGGGCCGCAACCGAGATCGACCGCATGCCGGACCTCGGCATCGGGGATGGCTGCCACGAGATCCCGCACCGGACGCGTACGCTCATTCTCGAAAGCGGAGTACTGCTTGGCGGACCAACTCATAAACGCTCCTGAAGACAAACACGCCTGCCCGACAGTGTAAAGGCCCGCGCCGCACACCGACCCGCCACGGCACACCGCCCTGCGGGTATGATGCGGCCAATCCCGAGGAAATTGGCCGTGAGCATTCAAGACCGCGCATCCAAATCAAACCGCCTGCAAGCCGGCGTCTGGCTTGTCTTGCTCCTGTTGGCCATCGGTCTGGGACTCGTGCTGCTGCAACGCGTGGCAGTCAGCAACGGCACCCTCCCCCAGGAAATCAAACTGCTGGAGTTGATGACCGCCAGCGGCACGGTGGGCGCGGTGATCGTGGCCTTGTGGCTGTCATTCGTGCAGCGACGCGAACAGGAGCGCGCCAGCGCCGCGGTGGCAGAACTCTTCCAGCGCATGCTGGTGGGCAACATCCTGGCGGCCTGGAGCGATCTGCTGTTGTTGCGTGAAGTCTGCGCTCGCACCGACCTCGACGGCCTGAGGCAGTATCTGCGCAGCGCGCGCGCCGGCCTGTACTTCGACGCCCTGCATGCGCACATCGAAAAATCGACCACATTGCCGCACGCCGATCTGATCGTGGTTGCCAATATCTACGGCTATATCCAGTTGATCGAACACGAAACACGCGCCTGGCACCGCATGAGCGCCCAGGAAGACGACCTCGAGTCGCTATCCCGTCTGGTACAGACGACAGGACAGCTGTTCGCGACCTTTGCCGCCACCTCCTGGATCCGCAGCGAGTTGCCACGTTGGGACAAGGACCTGGCCGCCTGAGGAGCCGGCAGCGCCGTGCGTGCACGCTGCCGCCACCGGTGCCCACGGCAGCGTCAGATCCCCGTCGACCATGCGGCAAATCCCCAACGGATTGCCTTCCTGCAACACCGGCGGCCGCAGCACGTCCGGTAGATCCTGGTAGCAGACCGGCCGCAGAAACCGGTCTATGGCCGTGGCCCCCACCGAGGTGTACATCGCATTGGTCGTTGCCGGGAAAGGCCCGCCATGCACCATCGCATGGCTGACCTCGACGCCTGTCCGGCGTGGTGGAGCTGCCCGTCGAATGGATCCGCGACGATGCCGTCTATTTCGTCATGCATCGCTTCCAGTCCTTGCGGCCCTACACCCCTCCTCAAAGCGTGCTGGATATCTTCATGCGCGAACTCGAAGGGGCTCACGCCGATGGCGGCCTGTTCCAACTGACCATGCATCCGCATGTCATCACCGCCCGCTCCCGGATCTGGATTCTCGAAGAAATCCTCAAAGCCGCGCGCGCCAAAGGCGCCTGGATCGCCACCCACGCGGAAGTCGTGCGCCACGTCAAGGCAAACGCGCAATAAGAAACGGGGCGGACACGTATCGCGTGCTCTGCCCCCTGTGGCTTCACAGGGGGACGGGATGGTCATCAGCCGATAATGGGTCGGCGAAATGCCTGGCGCCCAGGCCCGCCAAGCGGCCGAGCGCGCACCCGGTAAAATGCGCCCCCATGCGCTTTTCCGACTTCGACCTCCGCCTTGCCGCTCTTGGCGCACTGCCCGTGCATCGCGCACGGCTGACGCGCGTCTGGCTGAAAGGACAGCCGCTGGACACCGGCACGCGACGGCGCAGCTCTGAACACTTTCTGCCGCTTGCCCTGCGCGAGGCCGTGCCTGCCCTGACGGCGCAACTCGATGGTCTGGCTCGTGTCCACTCCGAGCATGCCGGCCATGACGGCTCGCGCCTGCTCGTCGAGCTCGCCGACGGGCAGATGATCGAAAGCGTCCTGTTGCCGCGCGATGGCCTTTGCGTCTCGACCCAGGTCGGCTGCGCGGTGGGCTGCCGCTTTTGCATGACCGGCAAGAGCGGTCTGATCCGGCAGGTCGCGAGCATGGAGATCCTTGCCCAGGTCGTGCTGGCCAGACGCTTGCGCCCGGTAAAAAAAGTCGTCTTCATGGGCATGGGCGAGCCGGCGCACAACCTCGACAACGTCCTCGAAGCCATCGACCTGCTTGGCACCGAGGGCGATATCGGCCACAAGAACATCGTGTTCTCCACGGTGGGCGACAGGCGCGTGTTCGACGCCTTGCCGCAACAGCGCATCAAGCCCGCCTTGGCACTGTCGTTACACACGACCAAGGCCGATCTGCGCCAGCAACTCCTGCCGCGCGCGCCAAAAATCTCACCTCAGGAGCTCGTCGATCTTGGCGAGCACTATGCCCGCGCCACCGGCTACCCGATCCAATACCAATGGACGCTGCTCAAAGGCGTCAACGATGGTGATGACGAATTCGACGCCATCGTGACGCTGCTCAAGGGCAAGTATGGCGTGCTCAACGTCATCCCCTTCAACAGCCTGGAGGGCGATGACTTCCAGCGCCCCGACGGCGCCCGCACGCGCCACATCGTCGGCTATCTGCACAGCCGGGGTGTATTGACCAAGGTCAGAAACAGCGCCGGCCAGGATGTCGACGCCGGCTGTGGCCAGTTGCGCGCGCGCGCCGAGGCCGGCGCGCGGGTGATCGAGCTACCTCGGCGCCGCCAGGCGACGCTTTCCATTGAGCAGGCCACCCCGCCGTAACATCGGGAAGATCCGTCGCCGTGGGCCCCTGTGGGCGGATATGACCGATGCCGTCACTTGCAACCTTGTCTTGGATCGTCGACCCAAAACAAACGCGTCAACGTGCACGCCTGCCCACTATTTCAGCCCGCGGTGCCTTGATAGGCAACTCACAGCAATGTCAGCACCGCGCCAATCATGACCTAGCCGCCTCTGCAAGAAATAAAACTCAAAATAAAACATTTATTTCGGATCACGCGATATGAATGGCGAGCACGCCTCCATTCAAACAGACGACGCTGGTTTTCTTGAACACCAAATGCCGAAAGCAAGCGCTATTACGTTCGCTGGCGGCGTGACTGACACGCCCATTTTCCTCGCCATTGAGTGCGCCCGAACGCCCTATGACCCAGCACGGAGGCGATGAGGCTCCGGCACGCTGCGACATAGAGGACGGCGGTTGTGGGTCGCCCTGCCTCCACGGAAGCTGACCACCCTGTCGCCTCGCGTTATTCGGGCAAGTGTGAATAACGTATTTTTTCGATAACCCGATCTTTTCCGGTGGGGGGGGGGGGCAAACATGATCCAGCCCCCAAAAAATAATTGAAAACATCTTGTTTTAATTTGATCCGGAAGCAACACTTACAACCTTCTTAAAACAGCTCGGACTCCGACAACGGATGCCGTCCGCCCCCGTAGACCGACCCAGGAGTTCGCATGAAATTTAAGCTGTCCCCGCTCGCGGCCATGATGTCTTCGACCTTGCTGGTCAGCAGTTTTTCTCATGCAGCAACGGATACTGGCGGGGCCAATGGCGCCGACGGCGGCTCTGCGGTTCAGTCGGCATCGGTTAACCTCATTGGCGGTTTCGCAAATGGTGGGCCAGGCACCACCGATGCCGATGCAGCGGGCAAGCCTGCCAGCAATATTACCGGGAAATCGGTAACGTTCAACGGGCCAGCTTCATCTGGCTCGCTGGTCATCGGCAGCGGTGGAATGAGTGGCGAGACTTACAGTTACTCCGTGTTCAATCCCATTTACGGAGCAGGTGCCGGAGCAGGCGGCACCGGCGGGGCATCTGCCATCGGCGGGATAAGTACCGCCGGAGCGGCCGGCAACTCACTCAACTCCCCCACCCCCACCCCCGCTCAGGGCGGCTTAGGGGGAGACATCGGCAACAGCATCATCACGTTGAGTCATGTGCGGCTTCAAGGCGCCGCCGGTGGCAACGGCGGAAACGTCGAAGCAGGTAGTCCGACTGACAGCGCGCGAGGCGCCGCTGGAGCAGCAGGCCATGGAGGTGGTACGGTTTCCGGTGGAATCAGCACCGGCGGGGCCGGCGGCGAGTCCCTCGTCAACGCTGACGGCGGCGCCGGCGGTGAGGTCAGCGCAAACACCATCACTCTGGCCAATGTTCAACTGGACGGTGCTGCCGGCGGGGCCGGCGGCAACCACTCCTCCGATACCGCTGTTGGAGGAGCCGGCGCCGCCGGCCATGGGGGCGGCTCGATTTTCGGTTCATCGCGGAATAGCGTGGAGCCGTGCTTGATTGCCGTTACGCTTGATCCTTGATTTTTCAAGGATCAAGGCCGGGATCATGCTGGACCGCAAGACGATCGAGAGGTTGGGTGGGTGGGAAGGTTATCGGGTGGAGTGGGTCGTGTGGCCTGAAGGTGAGAGTCGGACGGTCACGATTTACCTGAAGCCTTCAGCGCGAACGATGCACTGCGAGCACTGCGGCAACCGATGTCGGCAGGTGCATGAGACGACCACGCGCCGGGTGCGGGATCTGCCGCTAATGGCGCTGCGAGTGACGCTGGTAGTGCCGCGTCGGCGGGTCTGGTGCGAGCAGTGCGGTGGACCGCATCTGGAGAGGCTGAGCTGGCTGGGCCGTTACCAGCGAGTGACCGACCGGCTGGCCGAGGCGGTCAGCCAGTTGCTTGAGTCCAGCAACATTCTGGCCGTGGCGCGCTTCTTCCAACTGGGTTGGCACACGGTCAAGGCGCTGGACAAGGCCCTGCTGCGACGGGCGATCCAAGAGCCGGACTGGAGCCAGATCCACTACCTAGCGATGGACGAGTTCGCTCTACACAAGGGCCATCGTTATGCCACGGTCGTTGTCGATCCGATCCGCCGTCAGGTGCTATGGATCGGTGATGGCCGCTCGCGCGAGACGGCCAGAGCCTTCTTCGAACAACTGCCAACTGGGGTTGCCCAGCAGATCCGGGCCGTAGCGATCGACATGACGACGGCCTATGAGCTGGAGATCCAGGCCAACTGCCCCAACGCCGAGATCGTCTACGACCTGTTCCACGTCGTGGCCAAGTACGGCCGTGAAGTAATAGACCGGGTGCGTGTAGACCAAGCGAACCAGTTGCGGCACGACAAGCCGGCCCGCCGGGTGATCAAGTCCAGTCGCTGGCTACTGCTGCGCAATCGCAAAAACCTCGATCCGTGCCAATCGGTAAAGTTGGACGAGTTGCTCCAGGCCAACCAGCCCTTGCTCACCGCTTATCTGATGCGCGATGAGCTCAAACAGCTGTGGTTCTACCAACACCCCGGCTACGCCCGCCAGGCATGGGATCACTGGCTGCAACAGGCTCAGGGCAGCGGCATCGCCGCCTTGGCTCACTTCGCGCTCAAGCTAAAAGCCTATCTGCACGGGATTCTGTCTCGCTGTCGCCACCGGCTCAACACCAGCATCGTCGAGGGCATCAACAACACCATCAAAGTCATCAAGCGCCGCGCCTACGGCTACCGCGATCAGGAGTACTTCTTCCTCAAGATCCGGTCTGCATTCCCCGGTATTCCTCGATGAACCCGATTTTCGGTGGTGTGAGCACGGGCGGAGCGGGTGGAGAAGCATTCCTCGGCCAACAGACGCCCACCGTTTCCGCTAATGGCGGCTCAGGTGGTGCGGTCAGTGGAAACATCATCACGCTGACCGATGCGCAACTGCAAGGTGCCGCTGGCGCCAATGGCGGCAGCGTAAACGGCGCCACCACCTCCCTTGGCGGCGGTGGCGCGGCCGGGCATGGCGGCGGATCCGTATTCGGTGGCGTGAGCACCGGCGGCGCGGGTGGATACAGCTACGGCTCTGCAAGCGGTTACGCGGAAGGCGGCGCCGGAGGCGATATCACCGGCAACACCCTCACACTGACCAATGTTCAATTGCAAGGTGCCGCCGGTGGCGATGGTGGCAGCGTATTCGGCTCCACGTTGTCGGCGGGAGGCGGTGGCGCAGCAGGGCATGGAGGCGGATCGGTGTTCGGCGGGGTCAGCACGGGTGCTGCGGGAGGCAATGGCGCCGCCGGCTATGACGGCGGTTCTGTCTTCGGGGGGATCAGCACGGGTGGCACAGGCGGATCCGCCAACACCTACTCCCAGACCCATGGCATCCTCTCGGCCAACGGCGGCAACGGGGGCGCGGCGTCCAATAACAGCATTCGCATTGCTGGCACCTCCTCGTTGACGGGCGACATCTATGGCGGCGTCAGCCAGGGCGGGCAGGCCGGAGCGGTCTCGATTTCAATTGGGTCGACGACGACGACGACTCCCGGGCAAGCGGGCCGGGGGGGCCTGACGCAGAACAACACCGTAACGCTCATCGGCGATCAGATCGCGATCGCGGGTGCGCTTTATGGCGGCCTGAGCGTCAATGGCGACGGCCTCGTCAACCTGGACCCGACGTTCACCAGCTACTATCAAGGCAACACTTTGACCCTGCAGGGCTACCGGGGCACGGTGACGAACATTCAGCATTTCGAAAACTACAACTGGGTGCTACCCACGGATGTCGTCAACAAGGACAGCCTGATTCACATCACCGGGTCGCAAGCCGTGCAACTGGACAACACCAAGCACAGCGTGGCGCTGCAAAGCGGCGGCAACCAGCTCAATGGCGGCGATGTGATCACCCTCATCGACAAGGCCACCGGATCGCCGACGTTGACGACCCCCAATGTCAAGCAAGGGCACTTCCTCGTCTACGACACCACATTGACCGTGGTCAACGACGAACTGGTGCTCACGATCGCCAGCAAGCAAAGCACCGGCTCGACGACGCCCGCAGCGGTTCGAATCAATCCGACGTCCAAAGCCTTCCTGGAGGGACGTCTCGCGGCGCTCGCTCAGATCAACCAGGGCGCGGACCTGATCAGTGACTCGGCCATTGGCGCGGCGCGTGCAAGCCTGGGTACCGGCAACAGCAACCTGTTCGCACTCATCGACGGCGGCAAGAGCCGCTACGACACCGGCTCGCACATCAAACTGCGCAACGTCGGCTTTGTGATGGGTGCCGCACAGGCCTTCACGCTGCGCAGCCAGAGCACCATGATGGTAGGTGCCTTTGTCGAGCACGGTAACGGCCACTATGACAGCTACAACAGCTTTGACAATTACGGCGACGTGCATGGCGACGGCCGCGTGCGTTACACCGGTGGCGGCGCGCTGTTTCACATGAATGTGGCTGGCACCGGCATGGGCCCGGCCGCCTCGGCGCCGTCCATCCAGGATGATGACGGCTTGTATCTCAAGGCCGCGGTCCGGGCGGGTCAAGCCAAAACGCGTTTTGACAGCGACCTGATCGATCCTCAAGGCAACCGGGGCCAGTACGACTCCAAGGCCAACTATTTCAGCGCCATGGCTGGCGTGGGCTATGCCCTGCGCCTGGATGCCAAACAAAAGCTCGATGTCTATGGCCGCTATACCTGGAGCCGGCTTGGCTCAGACAGCGTGGAGCTCGGCAAGGATCACCTGGACTTCGGAACCACCAATAGCTCGCGCGTGCGGATAGGCACACGCTACAGCTATGCCGTGACGCCTCAAGTGACGCCTTATGTCGGGTTGGCGTATGAGCGGGAGTTTTCCGGCAATGCGAAAGGCACGGCCTACAACCTGTCTATCAACTCCCCAACGCTAAAAGGCAATACCGGCATTGCCGAGTTGGGCGTTTCCATGACGCCGCTGGCGGACAAACAGAACCTGACGATGAACGTGGGTCTTCAGGGATATGTCGGCGACCGTCAGGGGGGAGCAGCCAACCTGCGTGTCCGCTACGCGTTCTGACAGGGCTAACCCCTGTTGGACCTGGCGGTGGCTCAACCCCGCCAGGGGCAAACAGGCTTGTCCTGCCCGGCCTTTGCTGCTCATCGAGCTTTAGCCAACACGCGCTGGCCCGCTTTCAACCGTCTCAGACCCGCCGTCGCCAGTCGACTGCGGGTTTTTTTCTGTCACTGAGCGCCGGGATGATTCATTTATCCCGGCCATTCTCGCTGGCGGATGCTATTGCAACGCCGTATCCGCAGCCGGGCGGCGGCAGCCTTTCCGGCTATCGGATCATCTGCCCGCGCACCGTGCCAAGCACAGCAGGTAAGAAATACAACCATCCATTCCATGGATTTACTTGTGCGGCGTGTTCATTATCCTCCTCCGCCATGCAATACTGCCTCGACTACCGATGCTAGAAATCTTGTCATTCTGACCTGCTCCCCGTGATTAGTACGAAATCGATGTAGAGTCCGTTCCCAAAGGAATGGCAATGAAGAAACGATTTACGGAAGAGCAAATCATCGGCGTGCTCAAGGAAGCCGATGCAGGTGCCAAGCCCGCAGAGTTGTGCCGCAAGCACGGAATCTCCGAGGCAACGTACTACAACTGGAAGGCGAAGTTCGGTGGCATGACGGTGTCGGACGCTCAGAGGCTCAAGGAGCTGGAGCAGGAGAACAACAAGCTCAAGAAGCTGTTGGCCGAGTCGATGCTGGACAAGGCGGCGCTTCAGGATCTGCTAAGCCGAAAGTAGTCAGCCCGCAGGCCAAACGCGAGGCGGTCAGGACATTAATGACCGAGCGCAGCATGGGTGTTACCCGGGCCTGTGGGCTGGTAGGAATTTCGCGGTCGCTGTTTGCCTACGAGAGCACACGCTCAGGCGATGCTGCGCTGACCGAGCGCATGAAAGAGATGGCAGTGGCGAAACGACGCTACGGCTATCGGAGGATCCATGTGCTCTTACGTCGCGAAGGCTGGCAAGCAAATCACAAGCGAATCTGGCGGCTGTACAGTCTGGCAGGGTTAAGCGTGCGAAAACGAAAGCGTAAGCGAATCGCGGCGACCGAGCGCGTGGTTCGCCCAGCGGCAATCGCGCCGAATCAGAGTTGGTCAATGGACTTTGTGGCCGACGGCCTAGCCTATGGCCGCCGATTCCGCTGTTTGACTATCGTCGATGACTACACTCGCGAATGCCTGGCCATCGAGGTCGATACGTCGTTGCCGGGACTGCGTGTTGCCATGGTGCTGCAACGGCTGGCGGAGATGCGTGGCCTGCCGCGATCTATTACCGTGGACAACGGGCCAGAGTTCGCCGGAAGAGCCTTGGACGCCTGGGCCTACCAAGCAGGCGTAAAGCTGTCGTTTATTCGGCCGGGTAAGCCGGTGGAGAACGCTTATATCGAAAGTTTCAACGGCAAGTTCCGCGACGAATGCCTTAACGAGCACTGGTTCTTGTCCCTGCGACAGGCTAAAAGCTTGATCGAAAACTGGCGAGTCGAGTACAACACCGATCGGCCTCACAGCGCGCTCGGATATTTAACGCCGGCGCAATTCGTGCAGGCTCATCAGAAAGAAGGTCTTTTACCCCTGGGCTCTATGTCGGTGCCGTACTAAATCTGGGGGCAGGTCACCCCGTCTATACCGATGGGCGCGGTTACTCGCTGGCGCAATTGCTGCGCCGTAATTTCGGGTGGAAGGGTGAGCTGCGGGCCGTGGGCGATGTAATGATCGACACCATCTACTATCAAGCGCGCGTGGGATTTGACAGCTTTCTGGTCAAACCGGGCCATGACCCACAGCAGGCGCTGCAGGCCTTCAAGACCTTCAGCGTGCGCTACCAGCAAACCTATCCCATCCCGGCCTGATCCGGCTGCGCCGGCGCTCAGGCCCGCGTGCCGTCCCAGCTTGGGCCGGGCACCTTGATGTCGAAGAGATCGAGCACGCGGGCGACCGTGTGATCGATCATCTCTTCGGTGCTTGCCGGCCGATGATAGAAGGCCGGCAGCGGCGGAAAGATAATGCCGCCCATTTCCGTGACGGCGGTCATATTGCGCAGATGCGCCAGATTGAATGGCGTCTCGCGCACCATCATCACCAGACGGCGGCGCTCCTTGAGCGTCACATCCGCCGCGCGTGTGATCAAGTTATCGGACAGGCCGTGCGCGACCGCGGCCAACGTGCGCATGGAGCAGGGAACGATGACCATGCCGGCCGTAGCGAACGCGCCGCTGGCCAGCGTTGCGCCGACATCCCGCACACCGTGGCTATGATCAGCCAGGGCCTGTACCTCATGGCGCCCAATATCCAACTCATGCTGGATATTGAGTACACCGGAGGCCGACACCACCAGATGCGTTTCCACATCCTCGACGCCGCGCAGAACTTGCAACATGCGCACGGCATAAAGGGCGCCCGTGGCGCCGGTGATGCCAACGACCAGACGGCGCATGCTCAGACCGTCGCGCCAGCGTCATCCAGCAGCGTCTTGAGTTCGCCGCTTTCGTTCATCTCGTTCATGATGTCCGAACCACCGATGAACTCACTGCCCACATACAACTGCGGGATGGTCGGCCAGTTGGAAAACGTCTTGACGCCCTGACGCACTTCGTCGTCTTCAAGCACGTTGACCGTCACCAGCTTCTTGACGCCACAGCCCTTGAGAATCTGGATGGCACGGCCCGAAAACCCGCACTGCGGAAACTGCGCGGTACCCTTCATGAACAGCACAACAGGATGCTGACTGACGGTGTCGCGGATGAAATCTTGTACGTCGCTCATGGATTAACTCGCAAAAGGAACAAGCGGAACATAAACCCTATTATAGAAAACCGCCGGAAATCCGCTCGATCCCGGCAAGATCCTGGCGGCTTGCAACCTCTCGCAAACCCGCCTCTTGCAGCAAAGCGCGCACGGCCAGGGCTTGATCCCAGCCATGCTCCATCCATAAAGCCCCTCCGGCAAGCAGCCGCGCCGGCGCCTGATGCGCGATCTCAGCCAACGCCGCCAGCCCATTGGCGCCGTCCGTCAGCGCCGAGCGCGGCTCAAAGCGCAGATCGCCCTGCCCCAGATGCACGTCCTCGGCGTGAATATAAGGCGGGTTGGACACAATGAGGTCAAACTGCTGGTCGGGCCCCACCGCCTCGAACCAACTGCCCTGAGCAAACGCCAGACGCGCTCCCAACGCTAGCGCATTGCCGCGTGCCACCGCCAAGGCCTGCGCGCTGAGGTCCGTCGCCGTCACACTGGCCTCGGGACAGGCCAGGGCAATCGAAATTGCGATGGCGCCGCTACCTGTGCCCAGATCCAGTACCCGCGCCCGGGGCCGGTCGCGAAGAAACGCCAGCGCCGCCTCGACCAGGGTTTCCGTATCGGGCCGCGGCATCAGGACATCGGGCGTCACCTGAAAGACATGCCCCATGAACTCCCGATGCCCGATGACATAGGCCATGGGCTCGCCCGCGAGCCGGCGCTGCGCCAGCGCCTCATAGGCAGCGGCCTGGGCGGCGTCGACCGGATCGTCATCGTGGGCCAGCAACCAGGCGCGCGAGCGGCGCCAGACCTGCTCGACCAGCATCCGCGCCTCCAGGCGCGGCAGGCGGCGGTCCTGCAACAGGTCCTTGATCTGCATGGCGATCAGATCGCGTCGCCCAGCGCCGCCAACTGCTCGGCCTGATGCTCGGCCAACAGCGCCCCGGTCAACTCATCCAGATCGCCTTCCAGAATGTGCTGAAGCTTGTACAGCGTCAGGTTGATGCGATGGTCCGTGACCCTGCCCTGCGGATAGTTGTACGTGCGGATGCGTTCGGACCGGTCACCCGAACCCACCAGGCTCTTGCGCTCGGCGGCCTCCTTGCTTTGCCGCTCGCGCAATTCCTTGTCCTTCAGGCGCGCCGCCAACACCTGCATCGCACGATCCTTGTTGCGATGCTGCGACCGATCGTCCTGACACTCGACGACCAGCCCGGTCGGCAAATGCGTGATCCGAACCGCCGAATCCGTCTTGTTGATGTGCTGCCCACCCGCGCCGCTGGCGCGAAACGTGTCGATACGCAGGTCCGCCGGATTGATGACGATTTCGTTCATCTCATCGGCTTCAGGCATGACCGCCACCGTGCAGGCGGACGTATGAATACGGTCCTGAGCCTCGGTCGCCGGAACGCGTTGCACACGATGCACCCCCGACTCGAACTTCAACCGGCCATAGGCACCGTCGCCATCGATGCGCGCAATCACTTCCTTGTAGCCGCCCAATTCCGAAGGGCTCTCGGACATGATCTCAACACGCCAGCCGCGGTTCTCTGCATAGCGCGAGTACATGCGCAGCAGATCGCCCGAGAACAGCGCGCTCTCATCACCACCCGTGCCGGCGCGGATCTCCAGAAACAAGCTGCGGCCATCATTCGGATCACGCGGCAACAGCAGCAGCTGCAGCTCACCTTCCAGCACCTCCAGGCGTTCGCGTGCCGCTTTGATCTCGTCCTCGGCCATGGCCTTCATCTCGGGATCGGACAGCATCTCCTGGGCCGTAGCCAGATCCGCCTCGGTGCCCTCGAACGCCGTGAAGGCCACCACCACCGGCTCCAGCTCGGCGCGCTCGCGCGAGAGCTTGCGAAAACGATCCATATTCCCTGCCGTTTCCGGGTCGGCCAGCAAGGCATCTACTTCGATCAGGCGGTGCGCCAGCTGTTCCAGCCGGCCTCGCATGGAGGATTTCATGGGCGTAGTCGAGAAAAGAAAATTGGAAATCACGCGCGCGCATGCGCTGCCGTGCCATCACGGCGCAAGCCGACGGGACAGCTAACGGCGCGAATCGCGGCCTGGAAACAGGCGCGGCACCCAAGCCAGCAACTGCTTGCGCTCGTCGCCCGCGCTGCGGTTGAGCTCGGCCAGAGGGCCATGCAGATACTTCTGCGTCAACCCATGCGCCAGTTGCTCCAGCACCGCCTCGGGCGACTCGCCCCGCGCCAACATACGGCGCGCGCGCTCCAGCTCGGCGGCCTGCACATCCTCGGCAGCTTGATGCAGATCGCGGATGACGGGCACCACCTCGCGCGATTGCAACCAATGCATGAAGCCCTGGACGCGGGTTTCGATAATGGCTTCGGCCTGCACCACGGCCGCGCGGCGCGCATCCGTACCGGACTGAACCAGGCGGCCCAGATCGTCGACGGAATAAAGATAGACGTCGTCCAGGCGACCGACCTCGGGCTCGATATCGCGCGGCACCGCCAGATCGATCATCACCATCGGGCGATGGCGACGCTGCCGCGTTGCGCGCTCTACCATCCCCAGACCCAATATGGGCAGGGAGCTGGCCGTACAGGAAACGACGACATCAAACTCGGCCAGCCGCTCCGTCAGATCGGCCAGCTTCATCGTGCCAGCCAAGAAACGGCCGGCAAGCGACTCGGCACGTTCGACCGTGCGGTTAGCCACCACCATCGACCGCGGACGCTGCGCGGCGAAATGCGTCGCGCACAGCTCAATCATCTCGCCGGCGCCGATAAACAAGGTGCGAGCCTGATCCAGATTACCGAATACGCGCTCGGCCAGGCGCACCGCGGCAGCAGCCATGGAAACCGAATGCGCGCCAATCTCTGTTTGCGAGCGGACTTCCTTGGCAACGGAAAACGTGCGCTGAAAAAGCTGATGCAGCAACGTGCCCAGCGACCCGGCCTGCTCGGCCGCGCGCACCGCGTCTTTCATCTGCCCCAGAATCTGCGGCTCGCCCAGCACCATGGAATCCAAACCGCTGGCCACGCGAAAAGCATGCCGCACGGCCTCGTCCTGGCGCAAACGGTAAAGATGTGGGTGCAGACTGCCGGCATCAAGACTATGGTGATCCGCCAGCCAGACCGGCAACTTCTCGGCCACCGTGGCATCGGCCGCGCAATAAATCTCGGTGCGATTACAGGTCGACAAAATGGCCGCCTCGCGCACCGCCCCGCCAAACGCCAAACGCAACCCTTCCAGTGCCGGCTTGACCAAGTCGACGGGCATGGACACGCGCTCGCGCACCGAAACCGGCGCCGAGGTATGGTTCAGACCGAAGGCGAGAACAGCGACTGACATCAGAAAAGAGAACGCGGCTGCGGCAGGTAACAGCGATGCCTGCGATTATACCCCCCGCCCGCCCGGCCCAGCGCCACCCCCAAACCGCCCGCTACCCGGCCGACGCATCCCAGCAGAACACGGATTTCTACCCACCAAGAAAAAAAACACGCGATTGCCTGCACATCCGAAAAAAAACGTGTATAGTTGCGGTCTTCGTTGGCCTGGTAGCTCAGTCGGTAGAGCAGAGGATTGAAAATCCTTGTGTCGGTGGTTCGATTCCGCCCCAGGCCACCAAAAGATTCAATGCCCAGCCTAACGGCTGGGCATTTTCATTTGCGCGGCGACACTCGCCTTACGGCACAACGCAGTTATGCGCGGTGGGCCACGTAGCGACTGCACGTGCCCGCGCGCAACCTCACCAAACATCTTGCAGTTCAGCACTCGCCGAGTGCGCCATCCGCGAACATCATCCGGCCCGCCGTAAGTCCGAGCGATGCCGGAATCCTGACCTACGCTCCTGCTGCAGATGCCCTCGTTTGATGAATTGGATAACGGCAAAGGGGGTATCCAGGCTTGTGTACAATGAGATCGATTCTTATTTAATACACGCCCATCCCCCAGTGCGCTTCCATGTCTGCCCAGGAACTCCCCGTTCGTCCGGATTTGACCGGGCTGTATGTCGAACACAGCACCTGGCTGCAGGGCTGGCTGCGCAAACGGGTAGGCGATACTTTCGCAGCGGAGGATCTGGCTCAGGACACGTTTCTGAGCCTGCTCGACGGTAAGATCGTCCCCGGAGAAATCCGCCAGCCTCGCCCCTTTCTGGCCACGATCGCGGGGCGCCTGCTGGCGCACCGGCATCGCCGTCAATTGCTCGAAACCGCTTATCTGGAAGCCCTGGCCTGCCTGCCCGAAGAGGTGGCGCCTTCGCCGGAGCGACGCCTGCTGGCGCTCGAGAGCCTGCAACAGATCGATCGCGTGCTCGACGGTCTGCCTGCCAAAGTGCGTGAGGCCTTTTTGCTGGCGCATCTGTTCGAGATGACTTACGCCGAAATCGCCGAGCGCCTTGGAGCCTCGAGTAGTTCGGTCAAGCAGTATCTCACCCGGGCCAACCAGGAATGTCTCTTTGCGCTGGCGCTCTGACGCCATGCCCGCGTCAACACATGCACTGACTCTGCCCTGTGGTCGCTTGATCAGCCGGGCCACCGCCAACGCCGCCGCGGATTGGCTCACGCTGCTTATGTCTGGCGAGGCCGCCGAGCAGGAGCATCAACATTGGATGCAATGGCGTCAGGCGCATCCCGACCATGAAGCGGCCTGGCAGCACATCGAATCCATCGCGGGTCGCATGAAGTCGCTCGAGCGTACGCCTGCTTATGCGGCGCTGTCGTTCTATGGCCCGGCTGGCAAACCGGCCTCGCCCGCGCGCCGCCGCGCCACGCGGATGTTGCTTTGGGGAGGAGCCACCTGCGGCCTTGGCGTGCTGGTCTCGCGCACGGGAGCCTGGCAGAGCGGGACGGCACAGTACCGCAGCGGCACGGGCGAGCGGCGCGACGTCACATTGGAGGACGGCACGCAGCTCACGCTCAATACAGGTAGTGCGGTCAACCTGAGCTTTGACGCCCATTCGCGCCAGATTCTGTTGATAGACGGCGAAATCATGGTCACCACCCGGCATCAACCCGGTCAGAATGATCCCCGGCCCTTGATGGTGCGAACCGCCGAAGGCAGCATCCGCTCGCTGGGTACGCGCTTTACCGTAAGGCAACACGCCGGGTTGACTAGCGTCGCCGTACTGGAGAGCGCGGTCGAGATCACGCCCCTGCAAAACGCAGGCGACTCCCGCCTGCTGCATGCCGGCGAACGCGCGCAGTTCAGCCGTCAGGAGGTCCAGCCGCCGCGCCCGATTGGCGAGCACACCGATGCCTGGACGCGCGGCTACCTGAACGCCGACGAACAAAGGTTGGCGGACTTTCTTGCTGAGGTGGGCCGCTACCGTCCAGGCATATTGCGTGTGGCCCCCCGGGTCGCCGATCTGCGTCTGTCCGGCGTGTTTCCGCTGGGCGACACCGACCGAATTCTGGATACGCTCAGCCACGTGCTGCCAATAAGAGTGCAACGCCGCACCCGCTTCTGGGCGACAGTCATGCCGGCGGACTGAGGTTGCGCAGAAAAAGTTTGCCGATCGACTGCCCGCTTTTCTTTCTCGCGGCACCTACTTAATGAGGGACCGGAATTCACGGAGGTCCAGCCAAGAGGAAGAACATGCCGAACCAGCAACGCGCCCGGAAATACGTGGCGCTGCCCCTAACATCCCCAGTCGTGCCCGCTCTGTTGGCGCTGAGTGCCGTCTTTGCAACCTGCGCTCCCCCCGCCCAGGCCCAGCAAGCGCCGAACACGGTCCAATCCGAACTGCCCGAGTTCCAGATCGCCGCCGGCCCCCTGGCCCCTGCCCTGCGCCAGTTGGCAGGCACCGCCGGCATCATGCTGACCTTTACCGCCGAGCAAACCGATGGCAAACAGACCGCGGGCCTGCAGGGCCGCCACGCGAGCAGCAGCGCGCTGGCGCTATTGCTCGCGGGCACTGGCTTGCAGGCCGTGCAACTGGACACCGGCGCTTTCGTGCTGCGCCAGGCTCCCCCGTTGAGCCAGGACGCGGCCACGCTGCCCCTGGTCACGGTCACCGCCTCGGCGGCGGCCCCTGGCACCACCGAAGGCACACAGTCATACACCACCGACAGCACGAGTACCGCCACGCGTATGAATCTGTCCATGCGGGAGACACCGCAAGCCACAACGGTGATGACGCGGCAGCGCATCCAGGACCAGGGCCTGGCGACGGTCAACGACGTGGTGCAGGCCGCGCCTGGGCTGACCTACCGGCGGTTCGGGCCGGAGCGTGTGTCCTTCTTCGCACGCGGCATGTACATCGACAACATCATGTACGACGGCCTGCCCGTCGCTCTGGACAGCTCCAATCTGTCGCAGGATCTGCTGGTCACCGACATGGCGATTTACGATCACGTCGAGATCGTGCGCGGCGCCACAGGCTTGGTGCAAGGCGCCGGTAACCCGGCCGCGGCCATCAATATGGTGCGCAAGCGGCCCACCAGGCAGGCTCAGGTATCCGCGACGGCAACCGGCGGAAGCCGGGACCGCTATCGCGGCGAGCTGGATGCCTCGGGCCCGCTCTCCGAGGACGGCAGCCTGCGCGGGCGCGCCGTGATCGCCACGCAGGACTACGGCAGCTACAAACGCGGCGAGAGCAGCTCCGGCCAGACGTTCTACGGAATCCTGGAGAAGGATCTCGGCCAAGCCACCACAGTCACGCTCAGCGCCCTGCATCAGGAAAGCCGGGTGCACGGCAACGGTTTTACTGGCTTGCCCGTCGGCCGCGACGGCGGCAATCTGGATCTGCCGCGCTCGACCTCCTACGCCAACGACTGGGAACACTGGAACAAGACGACAGACTCGGCCTTCGCCGCGGTCGAGCATCGCTTTGACAACGGTTGGCGCATGCATATGTCGGCCTACTATGCGCAGGCCGACATCGATATGCTGGGGCATTACCTGAGTTACAACATGACCTCGGGCAGATACTCTCAGCTTGGAGCGCGCAACCTGCAAAAAGAAAAGCAAAGCAGCGTTGACATGTATGCCAGCGGGCCTTTCGATCTGTTGGGGCGCACGCATGAGTTGGTGCTGGGCAGCAGCTACCGCCACATCGATTTCGACGGCAACAGCCGCCAGGGCGTGGTGCTCAACAGCAATCTGGATCTCTACAACTTCGACCCCAGCGCGGTGGCCAATCCGAACATCCCCCTGCGCGACTGGATGGACACCAGCGTGACGCAGCGCAGCGTGTACGCCACCACACGCCTGAGCCTCGCGGATCGGTTGAAAATGATTCTGGGCGCGCGCCTGGACTGGTTCGACTACCACGACACCGTCAACACCTATCCCAACTTCAATGCCAACACGCCTTCGGTCACGGCGCACAACCGCTACAGCATCGACAACCAGCTGACCAAGTACGCCGGACTGATCTACGATGTGGACGATCATCACTCCGTCTACGTCAGCTACACCGATATCTTCAAGCCCCAGAACTACCTGGACGCCAACAACAAACTGCTCGACCCGGTAGTCGGGCAGAACTATGAATTCGGCGTCAAGGGAGAATATTTTGACGGGGCACTGAACACGTCGGCGGCGGTATTCCGCATGGACCAGAAAAACCGCGCCTTCCGCGCCACGGACCAGACGCAGTGTTCGGGCTACCCAACAGTTACCTGCTACTCGGCTGCCGGTGAAGTTCGCAGCCAGGGCGTGGAGTTCGAGGTGCAAGGGGCCATCACCCCCAATTGGCAGGTCAGCGTGGGCTATACCGTGGCCATCGCTCGCTACCGCAAAGATGCCAATGCCGCCAACGTCGGGGAACTCTTCGACACCGATACGCCCCGCCATCTGTTCAAGCTGTCCACCATGTATCGCATGACCGGCGCGCTTCAAGGCTGGCGCATTGGCGGATCGTTCTACCGCCAGGGAGCTATCTATAACCAGGGCACCACGAGCGGCGTACCTTTCCGGATCAGCCAGAGCGCCTACACCATCACCGACCTCGTGTTGGGCTGGCAGGCCACGCCCAAGCTGGATCTGCAACTCAATATCAATAACGTGTTCGACAAGAAGTACTACAACGCACTGTCTGGCAGCGTGAGCTTTCCAAGCAACGTGTACGGCGAGCCGCGCAATGCCATGCTGACGGCACGCTATCAGTTCTGATGGACGAAGCACGCCTGCGAGCCTCGCGCAGGCGTGCGCCGCAACGGTGAGGCCCCAAGGCAATAAATAACAATCATTTCCATATAGAATACGGCCTGCCCTCACTACCCTTGCTCGCACGCGCAGATGGATTTTTCGCTCAAGGCTGGCTCCTGGCGCTGGCTGGCAGCGCTCCTGATCGTAGCGGTGGCCGCCGCCTGGGTATGGAGGGATGACTCCCCCTCCGGCGCCACTGGCTCCCCCCAGCAAGCCGTTCCCGTCGAGGTGGTACTGGCTCGCGCGGCTCCGTTGCGCCTGCAGCTTCATGCCATCGGTACGGTCACCCCTCTTGCTCACGTCGTGCTGCGGCCTCAGGTCAGCGGCCAACTCCTTCGTGTGCATTACCACGAAGGGCAGTCGGTACAGGCAGGCCAACTGCTCGCCGAGGTCGACCCGCGGCCCTATGAACATGCATTGCAAGCTGCACAGGGAAAACTGGACCAGACCCGGGCGCGCCTGGACAACGCGCGCGCCGACCTGATCCGGTACGCCGCGTTGGGGCGCCAACGAGCCGTCGCGCACAGTGTGCTCGATGCCGCCCGCAGCAACGTCGAACAGGCACAGGGCCAACTCGCGGCGGAACAAGCCGGCGTCGATGAAACGCGCCGGCAACTGGCTCTCACGCGCATTACCGCCCCTATCACCGGGCGCGTCGGCCTGCGTCATATCGACGCTGGCAATCACGTACGCGCCAACGACGCCACGGGCCTGACCACGTTGGTGCAGACCGGCGCGACGTCGGTGTTGTTTACCCTTTCCGAAGCGCGGTTGCCTGCGGTGCGCGAGGCCCTTGCCCGCTCCCCGGCACTGGATGTCGAGGCCTAGGATGCGGATGACAAACGACTCATCGCACGGGGTACGCTGCATGCCCTGGACAATCGTGCGGATCAAGGCAGCGTGCGATTGCGCGCGGCGTTTGCCAACGAACAGGAAGCCCTTTTTCCTTACCAGTTCGTCAATATCTGCCTGACGCTGCAACAGCGCGACCCATCGCTGAGCATTCCCTCCGCAGCGGTGCAGTACGGCGCGCAAGGCCCTTATGCCTATGTCATCGATCACGAGGACAAGGCGCAACGCCGACCGCTGCAGATCGGCCTCAATACCGCAGGACGCGCGTCCGTGCTCGACGGCCTGAGCGACGGCGACCGGGTGGTCATAGAAGGCGTCGACCGTTTGAACGAGGGGCGTCTGGCAAACGTGCTGGCCACCCAGGAAGCGTCATGAATCTGTCTCGCCCCTTCATTCTCCGCCCGGTGGCCACCAGCTTCCTGATGATCGCTCTGCTGCTGTCCGGGCTGCTGGCCTGGCGCCTTCTACCGGTGGCAGCGTTGCCTCAGGTGGACTATCCCATCATCCAGGTCACCACCAACTACCCCGGTGCGGGACCCAATGTCATGGCGCGTGTGGTTACCGCCACGCTGGAGCGGCGGTTCGGTCAGATTCCGGGTTTGAAGCAGATGTCTTCGTCCAGCGGTCATGGCGTGTCGGTAATCACGCTGCAGTTCGCGCTTACCCTGCCCCTGGGCGTCGCGGAACAGGAAGTGCAGGCTGCCATCAGCGCCAGCCGGGCATTGCTGCCGCAGGACCTGCCGGCGCCTCCGGTCTACCGCAAAGTCAATCCGGCGGACGTCCCCATCATGACGTTGGCGGCCACCTCCGACTCGTTGAGCCTGCCGCAAATCTACGACCTGGTCGACACCCGCATGACCCAACGCCTGGCGCAGTTGTCCGGGGTGGGCATGGTCAGCCTGGCCGGCGGTCAACGCCCAGCGGTGCGTGTGCAGTTCAACCCGCTTGCCCTGGCCGCGCGAGGACTGCAATCGACCGATGTGCAAAACGCCATCGCCAAGGCCAATAGCAATCAGCCCAAGGGCAGCTTCGACGGCCCGTTGCGCAACGTGCTCATGGACGCCAATGACCAGCTGCAAAGCGCGGCCGAATACCCAGAGCTCATCGTCGCGTGGCGCAATGAGGCGCCGGTAAGGCTGGGCGACATCGCCAGTGTGGACGACGGTGCTCAAGACCGCTATCTGGCGGCCTGGGTCAACCGTCATCCCGCCGTACTGATCAACATCCAGCGCCAGCCCGGCGCCAATGTGATCGAGGTCGCAGAACAGGTCAAGGCGCTGCTGCCTCAACTGGCCGCCTCGATGCCTGCCGGCGTGGAAATTGCGGTCCTAACCGATCGCACGGAAAGTATCCGCGCCTCGATCCGCGGCGTGCAATGGGAACTGGTGTTTGCCGTGGGCCTGGTGGTGCTGGTGACCTTTCTGTTTCTGCGCAACCTGCCCGCGACGCTCATTCCCAGCCTGGCCGTACCGCTGTCGCTGATCGGAACCTTTGGCGTCATGTATCTGGCCGGTTTCTCGGCAAACAACCTGACCCTCATGGCCCTGACCATAGGTGCGGGCTTCGTGGTGGACGATGCCATCGTCATGCTGGAGAATATCGCCCGCTATCGCGAACAAGGCTTGGGCCGACTGGAGGCAGCCCTTAAAGGAGCCAGCCAGATTGGCTTTACCCTGGTTTCGCTCACGCGTTCGCTGATTGCCGTGCTGATCCCGTTACTGTTCATGGAAGACGTCGTCGGACGACTGTTCCGTGAGTTCGCGGTCACGCTGGCGGTTGCCATTCTGATTTCGCTGGCCGTCTCCCTCACGCTCACGCCGATGATGTGCGCCTATATGCTGCCGGCCCATCACGAGCGGCCTGACGGCGTGATGCGCCGCCTGCAAACGGCCTATGCACGTCTGCTTGATGTCACACTGCATCATCAACGCGCCACGCTGGGAGTCATGCTGGCCACGCTGGCTCTCACGGGTTTGCTGTACACCGCCATTCCCAAGGGGTTCTTTCCCACGCAAGACAGTGGCCTGCTGCAGGGCGTGACCGAGTCCTCGCAAACGATTTCCTATGGCGCCATGGCCGCGCGCCAACAGGCAATGGCCGAAGCGCTGCTGCAAGACCCCGATGTCGTCAGCTTGTCGTCCTTCATCGGTGTCGATAGTGCCAACACCACGCTCAACACGGGCCGGCTGCTGATCAACCTCAAACCCTGGGACCAGCGTTCCGCGCCGATGGCAGAGATCCTGCAACGGATCCACGAGCGCGCCGATACCGTGGCGGGAATCCGGTTGCATCTCCAACCCGTGCAGGAGCTGAACATCGAAGACCGGGTCGGGCGCGGCCAGTATCAATTCACGCTCAATTCCCCCGATGCGCAACTGCTGTCGCAATGGACCGGGCCGCTCCTTCAGGCACTGAAGACAAACCCTGTGTTGCGCGACGTATCGGCAGACCTGCAGCACGGCGGCCGCCAGACCTACCTGGACATCTCGCGCGACACGGCTGCTCGGCTGGGGCTGAGCATGGAAGACATATCCCAAGCGCTCTACAACGCCTTCGGGCAGCGTCAGATCACCACGCTTTTTACACAATCCAATCAGTATCGTGTAGTCATGGAGGTCGACCGCGCGCTGGCTGCGACGCCGCAGGCGTTGGAACGTATTTATCTGCAAACCGCGGCCGGTCAACCGATCCCCCTCTCCGCCCTGGCGACGGTGACGCAGCGCGAAGCCCCCCTGAGCCTGTCACGCCTGGGGCAGTTCCCTTCGGTCAACGTCTCCTTCAACCTGGCGTCTGGCGCCTCGCTCGGGCAGGCCGTCCAGGAGATCCAGGACACCCGTGCAGGTATCGGCATGCCCGCCGGGGTCGAGTTGCGCATGCAAGGCGCCGCCGCCGCATTCCAGGCCTCGCTGTCCAACACACTCTGGCTGATGCTGGCCGCCATCATCACCATGTACCTGGTGCTGGGCATGTTGTATGAGAGCGCCATTCACCCCATCACGATTCTTTCCACTCTGCCTTCGGCCACGGTCGGTGCGCTGCTTGCGCTCATGATCAGCAACCGTCCGCAGGATCTGATCGCTGTAATCGGCATCATTCTGCTGATCGGACTCGTCAAGAAGAACGGCATCATGATGGTGGACTTCGCGCTGGAGGCCGAGCGTCAGCGCGGCCTGACGCCAAAGGCTGCCATCCGCGAGGCCGCCTTGCTGCGGTTGCGCCCCATACTGATGACGACCCTGGCCGCCTTGTTCGGTGCGCTGCCACTGATGCTGGCCAACGGCTCGGGGGCCGAGCTGCGCCAGCCCCTGGGCTGGGTCATGGTGGGCGGACTGCTGGTGAGTCAGGTACTTACCCTGTTCACCACGCCGGCCGTCTATCTTTTTTTCCATAAGTTCGGGCAACGTCGCGCCTGGAAAACCCGGGCCGAGCCGCGCTCATGATCCGCGCCCTGATCAAACGCCCCATTGCCAGTATCTTTCTGGGTCTGGCGTTGATACTGGTGGGCCTGACTGCCTGGCGCCTGCTGCCCGTCGCGCCGCTGCCCCAAGTGAATTTCCCGACCATCGAGGTGCGCGCCGAACTGCCCGGCGCCAGCCCGGAGAGCATCGCCAGCACCGTGGCCGCACCGCTTGAGCGTGCCTTGGGGTCCATCCCGGGCGTGACGGCCATCAGCTCCTCCAGCAACCAGGGGGCTACCCGCGTTCTGCTGCAGTTCGCGCTGGATCGCGACATCAACGCCGCAGCCCGGGACGTGCAGGCCGCCATCAACGCTTCGCAAAGCGATCTTCCGGCCGGCATGCCCGGCAGCCCGACCTACCGCAAAGTGAATCCGTCGCAGGCGCCCATCATGGCGCTGGCCCTGAGCTCGCCCACGCGCTCGGCAGGCGCGTTGTATGACATCGGCGCATCGATCCTGGCGCAGCGCCTGGCTCAGGTCAGCGGAGTGGGGGAAATCACACTCGGAGGCAGCTCCTTGCCTGCCGTACGCGTGCAGATCAACCCTAACCTGGCCGCGCACTACGGGCTCGCGCTCGATGACGTGCGAAACGCCATCGATAGGGCGGCCACGCTCGGCCCTCAGGGTACGGTAGAGACGTCCGATCAGCGCTGGGAAGTTGCTACGCCAAGCCAACCCCGCACCGCGCGCGACTTCGAGACCTTGATCTTGCGGCATCGCGACGGAGCCGTCACGCGCCTGGGCCAAATTGCCCGCGTGAGCGATTCTGTCGAAGACCGCTACAGCAGCGGGTTCCACAATGAGCACCCGGCTGTCGTGCTCACCATCAGCCGGCAACCGGGCGCCAACATCCTCGACACCATCGCCACCATCGACGCCACGCTGCCCGCGCTGCGCGCCCTGATGCCAGCGGACGTCGCGCTCACCGTCGTGCTGGATCGCTCCGCAGGCATCAAAGCTACGTTGAAAGAGGCCCATATCACCCTGGGCCTGGCGACGCTGCTCGTCATCCTTGTGGTGTGGGGTTTTCTGGGCGACTGGCGCGCCGCGGCGATTCCCAGCCTGGCGATTCCCATCAGCCTGATCGCCACATTCGCGGTGATGTATCTGGCCGGCTTCTCTCAAAACAACCTGTCGCTCATGGCACTCATCGTCGCGGCCGGCCTGGTGGTCGACGACGCCATCGTCGTACTGGAGAACATCCGCCGCCACATGGAGGCGGGGCTGTCGCCCAGACGCGCCGCGCTGCGCGGCGCCAGCGAAGTAAGGTTCACGCTGGTGGCCATGACACTGGCGCTGACCGTCGTGTTCGCCTCGATTCTCTTTATGGGCGGGTTGGTCGAACGCCTGTTTCGCGAGTTCTCCGTCACGCTGATCGCCGCCACGCTGATCTCATTGGGCGTGGCAGGCATCATCATCCCCAGCCTGTGCGCGGCCTGGCTGAAACCGGCGCCGCCACGCACAGGCCCAAGCCTGTTTGGCAAACTCCAGCACGCTTACGGCACCAGCCTGTGGCGCATATTGCGCCACCCGCGCCTGACGATGACGGCTCTGGCGGCCATCATCGGACTGAACATTCTCCTCTATGCGCAGGCGCCCAAGGGATTCTTGCCCACCTAGGATACCGGTCAGCTGTTGGGATTTGTTCGCGGCGACGACGGTTTTTCCTTCCAGGTCATGCAGCCCAAGATCGACGCCTATCGCCAACTGGTCCTCGCACACCCCGCGGTCCAGGATGTCATCGGCTACAACGGCGGCAGCCTGGGCATCAGCAACTCGTTCTTTCTCATCCGACTCAAGTCCGACCGCAAAGAGCGCGCCGCCCAAGTCGTGGAATGGTTGCGTACCCATGCCCCGCAAGTCGCCGGCGGCATGTTCTACGTGAATGTGGATCAGGATCTGCGCCTGCCCGGCGGCTTCAATACCTCCGGAGATCAGGAGCTCGCCATCCTCGCCAGCGACGTCAACATGCTGCGGCTATGGTCGCGCAACATTTCGCAGAAACTGCAGGATGGCTCCGAGCTTCAGAGCGTGGACGCCGTCGGAGACGCCGCGACACAGCAGGTGTTCATCGAAATAGACCGCCTTGCCGCCCAGCGCCTCGGCGTCGACATGAAGACGGTTGCCAGCGTGTTGTCCAATTCGTTCAGTCAACGGCAGGTCGCCACGCTGTACGATCCGCTGAATCAATACCGCGTCGTACTCGAGCTGGACCCACGCTACACCGAAGATCCTGATGTCCTCGAGCGCGTTCAGGTACTGACGGCCGCCGGCGAACGCGTACCGCTGACCGCCTTCGCCAACTACACCTACAGCATGGTCAACGACCGCGTCTTTCATGACGGGCAGTTTGTGGCAACGGGCCTGGGATTTTCGCTTGCGCCGGGAGTATCGCTGGAGCAAGGCCTCATGGCCATCGACCGCGCCATGGCTGAACTCATGCTGCCCGTTCAGATCCAGACCCGTTTGGGCGGCAGCGCCCGAAGTTTCCAGCAGACCCTGCAGGACCAGCCGGTCTTGATCCTTGCCGTACTCATCACCATCTACCTGGTGCTCGGCGTTCTCTACGAAAGCCTGCTGCACCCTTTGACCATTCTGTCCACCCTGCCCTCGGCAGGCATCGGCGCTCTGCTGGCGCTGCGTCTGGCAGGGATGGAGTTCTCACTCATCGCGTTGCTCAGGCTTTTTCTGCTGGTGGGCGTGGTCATGAAAAATGCAATCATGATGATCGACGTCGCGCTCGTGCTCGAGCGGCGGGAAGCACTGAACCCGCTAGCGGCCATCCATCAGGCGGCCATGCTGCGTCTTCGGCCCATTCTCATGACCAATCGGGCTGGCCTGTTGGGTGCGCTGCCCCTGGTGCTGGGGCAAGGCGAAGGGTCAGAGTTGCGGCGGCCCTTGGGCGTGGCCATCGTCGGCGGCCTGTTCATCAGCCAGTTGCTCACGCTCTACACCACCCCGGCCGTCTATCTCGCACTGGATCGACTCAAGCGCACCGGGCGCCAGGCTTGGCGCCGACGCCCATCATGAAGGGCGCCTTGCGTTCTACACTAGGCGCATGCGCATCCAACTGCTCTCCGACCTCCATCTCGAGACCAACCCGGAATTCGAGTTCTCGCCAGCGCCGAACGCGGACATCCTGGTGCTCGCAGGCGACATCGGCTCCTATCAAGCCGGATCACGCCTGCCGGACGCCGATTTTGGCCTGGGCCGGTTTGCCCATGCACCCGGACGCGCGCCGCACATCATTTTCGTGCCGGGCAACCACGAGTTCGATGGGCTGGGCTATCGCGCAGCAACCGAACGGCTACAGGCCATCTGTTCCCGACTTGGCATACATTGGCTCGAGCGAGAATCACTGGTGCTCGATGGCGTGCGGTTTCTAGGCACCACGCTCTGGACCGATTTCGAAGCGCTGGCTGCTGGCCAGAAGACCGAAATCCTGCGCCGCCAGCAGCTGGAGAAGGCCTATCGCGCCGCCAATTTCTATCTACGCAAAAACACAACGCTGCACGATGACGGCCAGCCCATGCTGGCCGAAGACATCCGCGCGCTGGGCCTGGAATGCCAACAATGGCTGCGAGCCCGACTGGCGCAACCCTTCGATGGCGCAACGGTCGTCATCACGCATTTCGCTCCCAGCCTGCGCAGCGCCGATCCGCGCTATGGCGTCACGCCCGGCACCGCCGGTTTCTGCAATGCGATGGATGACCTGTTCTGCCAGGCCGATGTCTGGATACACGGCCACCTGCATTGCCGCAATGACTACACGGTGCAGGACGCCGCCAGCGGCCGGCGCTGCCACGTCATTGCCAACACGCTGGGCTACGCGAGAAAAGGCGAGCAGGCGAGCTTTGATCCTCATTGCATCATCGAACTACCCGCCCGCTAGGGATTGGAGGATGAGGCGTGCGGCTTGTCGTGCGCGGAAAAGCGCCCTACCAGCGTCGCGCTGGCCTCGTTCAGGCCCACGACCTCGACCCGCTTACCCTCGCGCCGGAGCTTGAGGACCACCTTATCGAGCGCACCCACGGCGGAAATATCCCAGAAATGCGCCGCCGTCACATCCAGCAGGACGCCATCGACGTCTTCCTTGAAGTCGATGGCTTCAGCGAACCGGTCTGCGGAAGCGAAGAACACCTGCCCGCGATAGTCATAACGCCGGGTGCGGCCATCCGGCGACAAGCGTGTCTGCACGACAAACATGCGTCTGACCTTGCTGGCGAAGAACAGCCCGCTCAACACAACTCCCGTCAGCACGCCGCGCGCCAGATCGTGCGTCCAGACCACCACGGCCACGGTCGCCAGCATGACCAGCGATGACTGCCATGGGTGGGTTCTGAGCTTGAGCAAGGACTCCCAACTGAAGGTGCAGATGGACACCATGATCATGACGGCCACGAGCGCTGGCATGGGAATACGTGCCACCAGCGGCCCCAGCCCCACAATGAGAAACAGCAAAAAGGCGCCGGCCACAAAGGTAGACAGGCGGCTGCGTCCGCCAGAGCGGACATTGATCACCGATTGACCGATCATGGCGCACCCGCCCATGCCTCCCAGAAAGCCGGTCACCGCATTGGCAATGCCCTGCCCCTTGCACTCCCGCCGCTTATCGCTCGGCGTGTCTGTCATGTCGTCCACGATCTGCGCGGTGAGCATCGACTCCAGCAGGCCCACCGCCGCCATGGTCAACGAATACGGCAGGATGATGCGCAAAGTGTCCAGCGTAAAGGGTACCGCCGGCAGCGCAAAAGCGGGCAAGGCCGACGGCAGCGCCCCCATGTCCCCGACCGTATTGACCGGCAACCCCCAATAGATGGACACCGCCGTGAGCACGATAATGGCCACCAGCGGCGAAGGCACCACGCGCGTCAGACGCGGCAGCAGATAAATGATCGCAAGACCCGCAGCCACCATCACATACGTCACGCCGCTCACGCCGATCAACTGGGGCAGTTGCGCCATGAAGATCAGAATCGCCAGCGCATTGACGAAGCCCGTGATAACCGATCGCGACACATATTGCATCAACAGATCCAGCCGCAAAAACCCCGCAATGACCTGAAACACACCCATCAGAATAGTGGCGGCAAACAGATAGTCCAGACCATACTGCTTGACCAGAGGCCCCACCAGCACCGCCACGGCCGCCGTGGCCGCCGAGATCATGCCCGGACGCCCGCCCACCAATGAAATGATCACCGCGATCGAAAAAGAGGCATAAAGCCCTACACGCGGATCGACGCCAGCAATGATGGAAAAGCCAATCGCTTCCGGGATCAGGGCGAGCGCGACGAGCACGCCGGCCAGAATATCGGCGCGCGGATTGGACAGCCATTGGCCACGAGAAAAAGAATGCAACGACATAAATGAGCTAACTCGAAGGTAGCAAGCGACAGATCACGGCGCGACGCGCACCGCAAGCCTCACGAGAGAGGCCATGCACTTGAGTTGTCCGGGGGATAGGCGCCCGGCCGAGCCACCCGGCCTTGCCGGGTCCACCAGATATACCGCACGCACAGAGCGATAGGCCTTCCATTGCAGAAGACGCCGGACAATTTTACACACGCTCGACTCACCCCGTCGCCTGCGCGCGCACTGCCTGGATGGATATGACCGCATTCGTGGTCGCCATATCAAGAAGGTATAGTCTACCACCTGGCCTTACGCCAATTTATACAGCAACCATCCCTATGACAGCCATTTTTAGCTAATACCCATCAGGTATTGATCTGGACCATTAAAGTATTGGACGCAGCAGGCGCGCCGGCCATATAAATCACACCCTGACCGTCACTCTTGCAGCGTCAACCATGCCCGTAGCAACTATCGAACGCATCGAAACGTCTCTCGTCGATCTCCCGACTATCCGGCCGCACAAACTCTCAGTTGCCACGATGTACGGGCAGACACTGATGCTGGTCAAGGTGTACTGCAGCGACGGCATCGTGGGCATCGGTGAAGGCACCCCCATCGCGGGCATGGCCTATGGGCCGGAAAGCCCCGAGGCGATGAAGCTTTCGATCGACGCCTATTTCGCGCCCGCGATGATCGGTCAGGACGCCACACGGATCCAGGAGCTGATGGCCGACCTGGGCAAGCGAGTCAAAGTGAACCACTTTGCCAAGAGCGCGCTGGAGACCGCGTTGCTGGATGCGCAAGGCAAGCGTCTGGGCGTGTCCGTCAGCGAACTGTTGGGCGGCCGACGCCGTGACCGCCTGCCGGTGGCCTGGACGCTGGCGTCGGGCGACACCGCGCGCGACATCGAGGAAGCCGAACACATGCTAGAGGTCCGGCGCCATCGTGTCTTCAAGCTCAAAATCGGGGCCCGGGATCCGTTACTCGACATCCAGCACGTGGCCGCCATCAAGCGCGCGCTCGGCGACCGGGGGTCCGTTCGGGTAGACGTCAATATGGCGTGGAGCGAAGCACAGGCGGCGTGGGCCGTTCCCGCGCTGGCGCAGGCCGGGTGTGAACTGGTGGAGCAGCCGGTGGCCAGTGCCGCTGCCCTGGCGCGCCTGATGCGACGCTTTCCCGTGGCGCTGATGGCCGACGAAGTGCTGCAAGGCCCCGAGAGCGCGTTTGACATCGCCCGCGAGCACGGCGCCGATGTGTTCGCCATCAAGATCGAGCAGAACGGAGGGCTGTTCGCTGCGCAGCGCGTCGCAGCCATCGCTGATGCGGCGGGCATCGAGCTGTACGGCGGCACGATGCTCGAAGGCGCAGTCAGCACAGCGGCTTCGGCACATCTGTTCGCCACCTTCGCCCAACTGCAATGGGGCACAGAACTGTTCGGTCCTTTGCTCATTACTGAAGAAATCCTGACGCAGCCGCTGGACTACAGCGACTTCGAATTGACCGTGCCCACCGGTCCTGGCCTGGGTATCGAACTGGACGATGCCAAGGTCAAACGCTTTACACGCGACGGCCTGAGCAAAGCCACGACGAAACGAGATTAACCGCGGACATCCGCCTCGCATTCAGCAATAACCACACGGAGACACGACCATGAGCCTCAACCTATTTGACAGCAAGGAAGTTCAGGACCTGCTGACGGCAGCCAGCAACGTGGAAGGCGGCCAGGGCACGCCGCGATTCAAACAGATTGTGCATCGTCTATTGGGCGATCTGTTCAAAGCGATCGACGATCTGGATATCACGCCGGACGAGGTTTGGGCAGGTGTGAACTACGTCAACCAATTGGGCCGCGATGGCGAGGCCGCGCTCCTGGCCGCAGGGTTGGGCCTGGAGAAGTACCTCGACATCCGCATGGATGAAGAAGACAGGCGTGCGGGCCTGCAAGGCGGTACGCCCCGCACCATCGAAGGCCCTCTGTACGTGGCGGGTGCACCGCTGCGCGCCGGAATGTCGCGGATCGATATCGACCCGGACGCCGCCGCCGGCCCGCTGGTGATTCGCGGCGTGGTCACTGACACCAACGGCGCGCCGCTGGCCAACGCGGTGGTCGAATGCTGGCACGCCAACTCCGAAGGCTTTTACTCGCACTTCGATCCGACGGGCGCGCAGACCGATTTCAACTTGCGCGGCGCCGTCCAGACCGGCCCTGACGGCAAGTACGAGTTCCGCACCTTGATGCCGGTCGGCTACGGCTGTCCGCCCAAGGGCGCCACCCAGCAATTGCTGGACGCGCTGGGCCGCCATGGCAATCGCCCGGCGCACGTGCACTTTTTTGTCAGCGCCGACCAGCACCGCAAGCTGACCACGCAATTCAATATCGAAGGCGATCCGCTGATCTGGGATGACTTCGCCTACGCCACGCGCGAGGGCTTGATTCCGCCGGTCGTCGAGAAAACTGGTGGTGCCGCGCTAGGTTTGAAGGAAGACAGCTACAAGGAGATCGAATTCAATTTTGCGCTGACCAGCCTGGTGCAGGGCAAAGACAACCAAATCGTTCATCGCCTGCGCGCCAGCGCCGAGGCGTAAAGCCATCGGGCCTCTCGCCGTAACGCGCGAGGCCCTCTCTATTACATACCAATAACTCGTCACGCTAAACCACGGGGGGACTCTCATGTCAGCAACGATTTCCATACCCAGTCTGATCGACAAGAATCGAATGAGCGCATTTCAATGGCGCGTTCTGATTCTGTGTTTCTTGATCGCCTTGTTCGACGGATTCGATACGCAGGCGATGGCGTTTACCGGCCCGGCCATTCTGGTGGCCTTCAAATTGCAGGCCGGTGAACTGGCGCCGATTCTTACTGCCGGCATTGTCGGGATGACCGTGGGCGCCATGCTGCTGGGCCTGGTGGGCGACCGCATCGGCCGTCGCCCGGCCGCTTTGCTGGGCGTGGCCGTGTTCGGCCTGGCAACGCTGGTGACGGCGGGCGCCACCGAAACCTGGCAGATCCTGGTGTTGCGGTTTATCGCTGGCCTGGGCATGGGCGGTTGTACGCCCATCGTGCTGGCGCTGGCGGCAGAGTACGCCCCAGCGCGCTTGCGCGGCACGGTCATCACCGGGGTCCTGCTCGGCCTGCCCGCTGGCGCCATGCTGGGCGGCCTGCTGGCTGCGCGCATGCTGCCGGTGATCGGGTGGCAGGGCATCTTCATTGTGGGCGGCGTGGCTCCCCTGGTCCTGCTGATCGCCTTGTTTGCGTTACTGCCCGAATCGCTGCAGTTCAAGGCGATGCGAGGCGATACGGCGAGCCAGGGCTACGTGGCACGCATTCTGGCAAAGATCTCGGGTCAGCTGCTGCCGGCCGGCACGCGCCTCACGGTGCCCGAAGACGCCACCATCCGCGCCAGCGTCAAGGCCTTGTTCAAGGATGGCTATGCGCGCAAGACGCTGTCGATCTGGTCGATTTACCTGCTGAACTGGGTGGCGTGGTTCATGCTGCTGTCGTGGCTGCCCACGGTGCTCAAGGCCGCCGGCTTGCCGGCCGAGCAGGCCCCCATGGGCACGTTCACCATCAACCTGGTGTTCATCGCCTGCGCAATTCCGCTCTCTTACCTTATGCCGCGCGTGCCGACCCGTTCGCTGCTGATCGCCATGTTCGCGCTGGGAATCGTGGTGTCGTTGGGACTGGGTTATGCAGGCACCGATTGGACCCTGGTGTTCATCCTGATCGGCGCGGCCGGACTGGGTGTCGGCGGCCAGCAGCTGGCGCTGAACTATCTGGTCATTGGCGCCTATCCGACCGCATTGCGCGCCACGGCCACCGGGTGGTCGATCGACATTGGCCGCGCAGGCGCCATCATCGGTTCGGCCATCGGCGGCACGGTCCTGGGCTGGGCCGGCCCGTCAGGCTTCTTCATGGTGCTTGCCATTCCGCTGGCAGGGGCATTGTTGGCCGTGCTGGCTGTTGACAAGCAATCGTCGCAGCCGGCATCGGGTGAATTGTCACGCGCACACTGATTGGGACTACGCCTTATGAATCGCTTTGAAAACCAGATTGCCTTGATCACGGGCGCGGCCCAAGGCGTGGGGCGCGCCACCGCCGCGCGCCTGGCCGCCGAAGGCGCCAGCGTGGTGCTCGTTGACCGGGCGGACGACCAGGGTGAGGCCGTCGCCCGCGACATCCGCGCGCAGGGCGGCCAGGCATCCTTCTTCCATGCCGACCTCGAAACGCATGCCGGCGCGCGCGCCATGGTCGAATATGCACTGGACCTGCACGGCCGCATCGACGTGTCGGTGCACAACGTGGGCGGCACCATCTGGATGAAGCCCTTCTGGGAGTACACGCCCGACGAGATGCAGCGCGAAGTCAACCGCTCGCTCTGGCCCACGCTGTGGTCGTGCAGGGAAGTGATCCCCGTGATGCGCAAGCAGGGACGCGGCGCGATCGTGAACGTAGGATCAAACGCCACACGCGGCATCTATCGCGTGCCGTACTCGGCATCGAAAGGCGGAGTACACGCCGCCACCGTGTGCATGGCGCTGGAGCTTGCGGAAAGCGGCGTGCGCGTGAACTGCGTCTCGCCTGGGGCGCTCGACAATGGCGTGCGCGCCATCCCGCGCAACACCCAACCCCCGTCCGAACAGGACCA
Organism: Bordetella holmesii; assembly: GCF_020735985.1. Classification (NCBI taxonomy): domain Bacteria; kingdom Pseudomonadati; phylum Pseudomonadota; class Betaproteobacteria; order Burkholderiales; family Alcaligenaceae; genus Bordetella; species Bordetella holmesii. The sequence goes on along the minus strand of NZ_CP085973.1, from coordinate 18,433 downwards.
GGCCTGGCAGCGCGAGATGTACACCGATTGCCTGGCGACCACGCCCATGCACCGCATGGGCAGCATGGAAGAAGTCGCTGCCGCCATCTGCTTCATGGCAGCGCCGGAAGCGTCGTACATCACCGGACAGATCATGTACGTGGCAGGCGGGCATCAGGACTAGCTGTGAAGATTCAATAGGTTGTATGCATGGTTCATCCGAACCGGATTTGAGAAACTGGAAATCGCCAACCCCCCAGTTCACTCAAGGAGCCCGGCCGGATGAACACCCATAAGCATGCCCGATTGACCTTCCTACGTCGCCTCGAAATGGTCCAGCAATTGATCGCCCATCAAGTTTGTGTGCCTGAAGCGGCCCGCGCCTATGGGGTCACCGCGCCGACTGTGCGCAAATGGCTGGGCCGCTTCCTGGCTCAGGGCCAGGCGGGCTTGGCCGATGCGTCCTCGCGCCCGACGGTCTCGCCCCGAGCGATTGCGCCGGCCAAGGCGCTGGCTATCGTGGAGCTGCGCCGCAAGCGGCTGACCCAAGTGCGCATCGCCCAGGCGCTGGGCGTGTCAGCCAGCACCGTCAGCCGCGTCCTGGCCCGCGCCGGTCTGTCGCACCTGGCCGACCTGGAGCCGGCCGAGCCGGTGGTGCGCTACGAGCATCAGGCCCCCGGCGATCTGCTGCACATCGACATCAAGAAGCTGGGACGTATCCAGCGCCCTGGCCACCGGGTCACGGGCAACCGACGCGATACCGTTGAGGGGGCCGGCTGGGACTTCGTCTTCGTGGCCATCGATGACCACGCCCGCGTGGCCTTCACCGACATCCACCCCGACGAGCGCTTCCCCAGCGCCGTCCAGTTCCTCAAGGACGCAGTGGCCTACTACCAGCGCCTGGGCGTGACCATCCAGCGCTTGCTCACCGACAATGGCTCGGCCTTTCGCAGCCGCGCCTTCGCCGCGCTGTGCCATGAGCTGGGCATCAAGCACCGCTTTACCCGACCTTACCGCCCACAGACCAATGGCAAGGCCGAACGCTTCATCCAGTCGGCCTTGCGTGAGTGGGCTTACGCTCACACCTACCAGAACTCCCAACACCGAGCCGATGCCATGAAATCCTGGCTACACCACTACAACTGGCATCGACCCCACCAAGGCATCGGGCGCGCTGTACCCATCTCCAGACTCAACCTGGACGAATACAACCTATTGACAGTTCACACCTAGCGGTGGACACCGAAGGGAATCTGCTGCTCTGCAATCCCGGCCTGGGTTACGTGTGGCTACTCAATCACCGAGCGGAACCTCAAATGGTATGGAGAAGCCCCAGCGGTATGTCTACGACCAACCTGGCATTTGGTGGAGCCGATCGGCGATCGGTATTCTGCACGGAATCGGTCACCGGCACGATTCTGCATGCTCGGGCACCTCACCCGGGAATGACACTGGCTCAGCCCGAGGGCGAGGTTCATTGAAAACGGCCGTCTTATGGGAGCCGGAGAAATCAGCTCCCCGCCGGAGGCAGCGGTTCGCGAATGTCCGCTTGCGGCCGACTCTGTTGAGAAAGTCGACTGCGCGTCGCAATTGATCGTGCTTATCAGGCCGATGATCTGGCGGCGTTCTCCATTTTTTGATTGGCACCGGGCACTGATGCCCGGTTGCCTTGTTAATCGCTGGGTTTCGCCTCACCTGAGCGCACGGGCGCCCTGAGTCCGTTTTACTGGCTCGATAGACTGTCGTACCGAATTAATCCCTCAGCCGAATCCCTTGTCTTCTAGCACGCGGTTCGGTGAAGTCACCAGCTATAGCTCAATGTTCCCACCACGGCGCGCCGATTGCCGTAAAACACGGACTGATCATAGAAACCCGGGGTGAAATAGCGCTTATCAAAGAGGTTGGTCGCAGTAATCGAAGCGCGCAAACCCTTGAGATCTTGACTCAACTGACCCAGGTCATATCGCACCACCGCATCAACCAGTGTGTACCCACCGATCTTGACCGAGTTGGACGCGTTGCAGGACGAACCAACATACCGGACGCCGCTGCCCAGGCCCAGCCCGGCGAGCGGCCCGGTGCGCACGGTGTAATCGACGAACAGGCCCGCCATGTGACGCGGCACCGCCGCTGGGCGCAGGCCCTTCTTGCTAACGCCAGTGACGAGATTGGCATTGTCCTTAGTGATCTCGGCATCCAGATAGGCGTACGACGCCACCACGTTCAGGCCAGCGGCCAGCGAGGCCTTCGCCTCCAACTCCAGGCCGCGCGAGCGCACCTCGCCATCCTGCACCGAGTAGCCGGAGTACACAGGGTCCGCAGTGGTGACGTTTTGCTGCGTCAACTGGAACAGGGATGCCGTGATCATGCTGTCGGAACCCGGAGGCTGGTACTTGACGCCGGCTTCGTACTGCTTGCCCTTGGTCGGATCGAAATTGCCGCCGCCCCGTGCCGGCGCCAGCGTGCCCGAGGCGGGCTGGAACGACGTGGAATAGCTGACGTACGGTGCGATGCCGTTGTCGAAAAGATAGGTTAGTCCGCTACGGCCAGTGAAGGCTTCCGAATTGACCTTGCTGGACGCATTGGCCAGATAGTTGGATTCCTTGTTGGTGGCCCAGTCATAGCGGCCGCCCAGCGTCAGCATCCAGCGTTCATAGCGCAGTTGGTCCTGCGCATACAACCCGGTCTGATAGACCTGGCTCTTGCCGTCCACCGATTTGAAGCTGTTCCACGTGGTGGTATTGGTGTAGACGGGATTGAAGATGTCCACCGTGCCGTTGGTGCCCCCCGTGCGGGACTCGCGGCCGGAATAGTACCCATAGTCCAGGCCTGCCAGAACGGTGTGCTGCACGGCACCCGTCGAAACCCGGCCTTCGACATTGGTGTCGACCAGAAAGGTGTCGGTACTTTTCGGGCGGTCCTGCATGCCGAACGTGTAGTAGCGTCCGGCGGTCAGTTGCGCGCTGTTGCGTGCACCGCTGGACACGTAATCCACGTCGGCATGGGTATAGCGGGCCTTTTGACGCACGGTCCAGTTTTGCGTGGCGGCATGTTCGACTTCATAGCCGACCGAGGTGTTCTCAACCGTGTAGTGCGTCAGGTCGGGTTGCCCCAGAAAGACAGTCGACGGGAAGCGGCCAGCCGGGTTGTCATTGACGGTGCCGGTCAGCGGCAGGCTTTGTTCCGAACCGCCGCGCTTGGATTTCTGGTAGCTCGCGTAGACGGTGACGTTGGTCCGGTCGGTGGGACGCCATGTCAGCGACGGCGCCAGATAGAGCCGGTCGTCGGGCGAATGGTCGACCTGGGTGCCACTGTCGCGTGCCACGCCGGTGATGCGGTAGAGCCACTTGCCCTCCTGGTCCATTGGACCGGCGAAGTCGAACGCGGCCTGGCGACGGTCGAAATTGCCGCCCTGCAATTCGATTTCATGCAACGGTGTTTCGGTCGGGCGCTTAGTCCTCATGTCGACCAGCCCGCCCGGGGCGATTTGCCCGTACAGCACGGACGACGGCCCCTTGATAACGTCGATCCGTTCCAGCCCGTAGGTCTCGATATCGATGTCGTACTGGTTAACCCCCGCGCGCAGGCCGTCCCGGAACGTCGAGAACAGGTTGAAGGCGCGGAAACCTCGAAGGTGGATGTCGGGTGCGCCTTGCCCGCCCGGGTAGTCAATGGCACGAATGCCGGGTGTGTACGCCACTGCAGAATTGAAATTCTGCACCCCACGCTGATCCATCTCTTCGCGACTGACGACGCTGATAGCCTGGGGAATCTCAATCAGGGGCGTATTGGTCTTGGTGCCTGCCGACGAACGCAGCGCTACGAAGCCGTCGTCGGCTGGCCGCTCGGTGGAGCCGGCCACGGCGATGCTGGGGAGGATGACCACGGATCCCGCTGCGGGCAACGCCTGCAGCGTGTAAGCGCCCTGCGCGCCGCGGACGGCCTGCAGTCCACTACCCGCCAGTGCGACCGCGAAGCCCGCATCCACCATGTACGTACCATGCACGCCAGCAGAGGTCAGGCCGCGCGTTTGCGCGGCATCGAACGAGATGGCCACGCCGGCTGCGCTTGCATACTGGCTGATCACCTGGGCCAGCGGCCCGCCAGGGATGTCGAAGCGGCGGGCGGTGGACTCGGAGGCCATGACGGCACCTTGCGCATGCAGCATCGGCGAGGCAAGCAGGGCCGACGCCATGAACGAGAGCGCCAATTGGGACGGCAAGGCGCGCAGGCGCATCCCGCGAGCGCAAGCGGCGTGAACAGACGGGTTGTACGACATGAAGTTTCTCAGGAAGACTTGAAATAAGGGTTCTGCCTGAGAGGACGAACGAAACGACCCGAAGACGCAAATTCTTCAAAAATAAATCTGGACAGTTCCGGAGCTCGGCATCCGCGCGCTTCAACGCGCCACAAGCCTGGTCCAGTAGCCCAGCACGCGCGTGGTTTTGACTGGGAAGCTCTGCGTCAACGCGGCCAGAGCCTGATCCGTATTGTCCAGCGGAAAAGAGCCCGACACCAGAAGGAGTGCAACGTCGGCGTCGCACCCCAGACCGCCGCGCCGATATCTGCCCAGCTCGGCCGCCAGTTGACCCAGCGGCATGTCCAGTGCGGCGAGGTTGCCGCCAATCCATGACACGGTCGTGATGTCGTTTGGCTTGGGGAGGTCGATGGTGTCTCGGCTGAACCGCGCCTGCTCGCCAGCATGCAGGACGAAGGCGTCTTGCCCTTGGGCGGGCTCTAGGCGGACAGACTTTTCCAGGACGGCCACGCGCGTCCAGCCATCTTCGGTCTTAACTGTGTAACGCGTGCCGAGTGCGGTGGCCGTGCCTTGGCGCGTGCGCACGAGGAAGGGGCGCGGCGTGGCGGCCGAGTCAGGATGCGTGGAGACCAGAATGGCGCCCTGCCGCAGGTCCAGGATACGGGCGTGCGCGTCGAACGACACGTCGACGGCGGTATCCGTGTCCATCAGCATTGACGAGCCGTCGGCCAGCTGGATGTTGCGCCGTTCGCCGACGGCGCTACGGTAGTCGGCAGTCCAACCCTCCCTGGACACGGTGCGCCAACCCAGCCAGGAGGCGGCGCTGGCGCCTGCTACGAGACCGATGCTACGCAGCACCGCGCGGCGAGGCGCGTTGGCAGGCGCCAGCGTGGGGCGGGCGATGCTGCCTGGCAAGCGGCCCATCTGGCGGCAAACCTGCTCGACCTTGCCCCATGCGGAGCGGTGGGCCGCGTCGCTGGCGAGCCAGTGGCTCCAGGCGTGGCGATCGTTGGCGGTGACAGCTTCCGAACTCAGGCGCGCGTACCACGTGGCAGCGTCTTTGACGGCGCGCAGCTCCCGTGCGCTGGGCGTAGTGTCCGCAGGCATCGGTGCGCCGTTCACGGCAAGAGCAAACAGCAATGCGCCATGGCGCGCGCCAGATAATTATCCACGCTGCGACGCGACACCCCCAGACGGCGGGCAATCTCGGCATAGGGCAGGTCTTCGCACTGCGCCATCAAGAAGGCCTGCTTGACCTTCAATCCGAGTCCGTCGAGCATGGCGTCGATCTCGATCAAGGCGCTGCGCAACACGGCCTGCGTTTCGAGCGAAGGCACCTCCTGCGGCGGGAGTGCGGCCAAGACTTCGAGATAGGTTCGCTCCAGCGCCTGGCGCCGGAAAAAATCGATCATCAGGCTTTTGGCGATGGTCGCAAGGTAAGCGCGCGGTTCCCGAATCTCAGCGACGGGGCCGGCGCTGGCTTCGCCACATCGACCGGTATGCGACTTCAGCACCCTGACGAAGGTGTCCTGCATCAGATCCGCCGCGTCGAACGGATCGCCCACGCGACGGCGCAACCACCCCAACAGCCACCCATGGTTGTCGCTGTAAAGCGTATGCATCGCTGATACGGCAGCGGGAGGAATGCTGGACACCAAGCGCTCCGGATTGAAAATTTAGTAATGAGAATTACTATCGATTTTCCATCAAACCTACAGATCTTGGCAAGCCGCGCCTGAGTAGCCGTAACGTGGGACTACGCGGTAATCCCCCCTGAAGCAACAGACCCTGGATCGCTAGGTGAAAGGCACGCACCTGCCGGGCTACCACACTGCTATGCTGATGGCTCAGAAAGCCGGTGGCGCAATCGATGCGACGTTCATCCTGCTGGCGCAGGATGAACGCAAACGCAAAAAAGCCGGCACCGCTTACGCGATCCCGGCTTTTGCCGCACGTGCCAAAGGCACCTGTAAATTCGACCGTTGAAATTGGTCGGGGCGAGAGGATTCGAACCTCCGACTCCTGCGTCCCGAACGCAGTACTCTACCAGACTGAGCTACGCCCCGATTCTTCTTTCAACTATCCGAGCCTTGCTGCATTACGCAAAAAGCTCGCTTCGCAACGCGCTTCGATCTAGTGATCTCTGTTTACCGCGAAAGCGCAGAATTCTAACAGAGAATTTTGATAAATGGAAACGGGGTAGACGGACAGGGCATCACGCGCTTTCTGCGCCTCGGCTTCGGCGGCCTGGCGGGCATGCGCGAGCGCGTCGGTTTCCTGGATGGCCAGGGCAACGGCGGCAAAATCGGCATCGCCGGTTTCAATGGCTTTGCGGATCAGGTCCTGCTGCGCGGGGGTGCCGACTTCCATGACGCGGATAAGCGGCAGCGTCGGTTTGCCTTCGCGCAGGTCGTCGCCCACATTCTTGCCCAACGCCACGGCGTCGCCGGTGTAATCCAGCACGTCGTCGATGAGCTGGAAGGCCGTGCCGACGTGGCGGCCATACGCGGCGGCAGCTGACTCCTGCTCGGGTGTGGCACCCGCCAGCACGGCCCCTACCTGGGCGGCCGCCTCGAACAGCTTGGCAGTCTTGTAGCGCACGACCTGCAAATAGCGTTCTTCAGAGACGTCGGGGTCGTGCACATTGAGCAGTTGCAGCACTTCGCCTTCGGCAATGACGGTCGTGGCTTCCGAGAGGATCTGCATGATCCGCATGGAACCGGCTTCGACCATCATCTCAAACGACCGTGAGTACAGATAATCGCCCACCAGGACGCTCGCGGCATTGCCGAAGACGGCATTGGCCGTCTGACGGCCGCGGCGCAGGTCGGATTCGTCGACCACGTCGTCGTGCAAAAGCGTGGCGGTATGGATGAACTCGACGACCGCTGCCAGCAACTGATGATGCATCCCTTGATAACCCAGCGCGCGGGCCACCATGAGCACCATGGCCGGCCGCATACGCTTGCCCCCCGCGCCGATGATGTAGTCGCCGATAGTGCGAATCAACACGACATCGGAGTTCAGCCGCTCGCGGATAACCGCATCGACGGCTTTCATATCGTCAACAATGGGAGCAATGAGCGCGGGGAGATTCAAGACGTGTCCGGATTGTGAAACGAGCCGCTAGGTGGCTCTTACCGCTAGGCCACCGCTTCAGGCAGTGGATTCCCGGGGGATTATACGGGCAGTGCAGGACGGACGCCCGAATGGCGCCGCTCGCGCTCCAAACTCGGGGCCGGACCCCGTTTTTCTACCGAAAGTGTTTCAGCCATACCACCTAAGCCCTTAAGTCGAAAGCGATTTTTGACATAACCGGGGCAGCGGGCTAGAATCGTGAGCTTGGCTTTGGAAATATGCAAGGCCAATTAGGGATGGACCTACATCCTGCTCTTTCTTTTCAAGGAAAACCCCATGTACGCGGTCGTAAAAACCGGTGGCAAGCAGTATCGTGTTGCCGCTGGCGAAAAACTCAAGGTAGAACAGATACCTGCTGACATTGGGCAAGAAATCACCCTGGATCAAGTGCTGTCCGTGGGCGAAGGTGACCAACTGAAAGTTGGTACGCCTCTCGTCGCCGGCGCTGTGGTCAAGGCTACGGTTCTTGCGCATGGCCGGCACGACAAGGTCAAGATCTTCAAGATGCGCCGTCGCAAGCACTATCAGAAGCGTCAGGGCCACCGTCAGAACTACACCGAAATCCGCATCGAAGCCATCACGGCTTAATGGATTTACGGTTTTTTAGCAGGAGCTAAAACATGGCACAGAAAAAGGGCGGCGGCTCAACTCGCAACGGCCGCGACTCAGAATCAAAGCGCCTGGGCGTCAAGGTGTATGGCGGCCAGCAAATTCAGGCTGGCTCGATCATCGTGCGTCAGCGCGGCACCCGCTTTCACGCTGGCGTGAATGTCGGCATCGGCAAGGACCACACCCTGTTCGCTCTGGCGGACGGCAAGGTCAAGTTCGGCACCAAGGGTGCAATGAACAAAGCCACGGTCTGGGTGGAATCCGCCAACTAATTGGCGCTCCCACCAGAACGCAAGGCCCTGCCGTAAACGGCAGGGCCTTTTGTTTTCAGGCAGAATATTCACCATACCGCGCCACCCTGTGCGGGCTCTTACTCTCTATACATACTATGAAATTCGTTGACGAAGCCACCATCGAAGTGATCGCCGGCAAAGGCGGCAATGGCGTGGCGAGCTTTCGCCGCGAAAAATTCATCCCCAGAGGCGGCCCGGACGGTGGCGATGGTGGCCGCGGAGGCAGCATCTTTGCCGTGGCCGACCGCAACATCAATACCCTGATCGACTTCCGCTATGCGCGCCTGCATCGGGCCAAGAACGGCGAAAATGGCCGCGGCTCGGATCAATACGGCGCCGCTGCGCCCGACATTATGCTGCGCGTGCCGGTAGGCACGGTGGTTCATGACGCCGAAACAGGCGAAATCCTGTTTGACCTGAACCGTCACGGCGAGCAAGTCACGCTGGCCGCCGGTGGCCAGGGCGGCATGGGCAATATCCATTTCAAGTCCAGCGTCAACCGCGCACCGCGCCAATGGACCCCGGGCAAGGAAGGCGACCAGCGCAAGCTGCGGCTGGAGCTGAAGGTACTGGCCGACGTCGGTCTGCTGGGCCTGCCCAACGCGGGCAAGTCCACTCTGATCAGCCGCATCTCGAACGCGCGCCCGAAGATCGCCGACTATCCGTTTACCACGCTGCATCCTAACCTGGGCGTGGTCCGCACCTCGCCTTCGCGCAGCTTTGTCGTCGCCGATATCCCCGGCCTGATCGAAGGCGCCTCTGAAGGCGCGGGTCTGGGACATCTGTTTTTGCGTCATCTGGCGCGCACCCGCGTGCTGTTGCATCTGGTCGATGTCTCCAGCCCCGATCCCGATTTCGATCCCGTCGATGATGCCGTTCAGAACGCCCGCGCCATCGTCGAAGAGCTGCGCCGCTACGACCCGGAACTCGCCGACAAGCCGCGCTGGCTCGTGCTCAACAAGCTGGACATGGTGCCCGACCCCGAAGACATGCAGAAGCGTTTCTGCGCGGCGTTCGGCTGGACAGGTCCGGTCTTTGGCATCTCCGGACTCAATGGAGAGGGCACCCAGGAATTGATCTGGGCCTTGCAGGACTATCTGGACGCTGAAAAACAAAAAGACCAGATCGACCAGGACAAGGCCGACGGCAGCTTTGTGCACGAGGATCCACGCTTCGATACGACGCGCGCCACGCCGCCTGGCGGCCACGAGTAAGCTCCTGCCCCCATCCGCGTCACCGGCCGCTACAGCGGCCGATCCTTGAAACCGCCCTGGTCATCATCATGACTGCCGCTCCTATCTCGGTAATTGCATCGGCCAACCGCTTGGTGGCCAAAGTTGGCTCTTCTCTCGTCACCAATGAAGGCCGTGGTCTGGACCGCGTAGCGGTCAGCCATTGGGCTGCCCAGATCGCAGGCTTGCACAAGCAGGGACGGCAAGTGGTGCTCGTCTCCAGTGGCGCGATCGCCGAAGGCATGGCCCGCCTGGGCTGGCGCAAACGCCCGTCGGTCATGCACGAGCTGCAGGCTGCCGCCGCCGTGGGGCAGATGGGTTTGTGCCAGGCCTACGAGGCTGCCTTCGCCGAGCATGGCCTGCGCACCGCACAGATCCTGCTCACGCACGAGGATATGGCCGACCGCCGTCGCTATCTGAACGCTCGCTCCACCCTGTTTGCGCTGCTGCGCATGGGTGTGGTGCCCATCGTCAACGAAAACGACACCGTGGTCACCGACGAGATACGTCTGGGCGATAACGACACCCTGGGCGCGCTGGTCACCAACCTTATTGAAGCCGATTCGCTCATCATCCTGACCGATCAACGTGGACTGTATGAGGCCGACCCGCGCAAGCATCCCGACGCGCGCTTCATTTCTCATGCATCGGCGGGCGACGCGGCGCTGGAATCCATGGCCGGCGGCGCGGGCAGCGGCGTGGGCACCGGCGGCATGCTGACCAAGATCCTGGCAGCCAAACGCGCCGCCCACAGCGGCGCGCACACTGTCATCGCCTCCGGGCGTGAACGCGACGTGCTGACACGGCTGGCGCAGGGCGAATGCATCGGCACCGAGCTGCAGGCCAGCCTGCCCGTCTGGTCGGCGCGCAAGCAATGGATGGCGGACCATCTGCGCCTGCGCGGGCGCCTGGTGCTGGACGACGGCGCGGTACGCGCTCTGCTTAACGAAGGCAAAAGCCTTCTGCCCATTGGCGTGACCGAGGTGCAGGGCGAGTTCGAGCGCGGAGATGTCGTCGCCTGCGTGGATGCCGTGGGCCGCGAATGCGCGCGCGGCCTGGTCAATTACTCATCGTCGGACACGCGCCGCATCATGCGCCATCCTTCGTCGCAGATCGCTGCGATTCTGGGCGACATGACCGACCCTGAGCTCGTGCATCGCGACAACTTGGTGATCACCGAGTAAGCCCTCAACAGTCACACGCCTCAGGGATGTTCGGTCAGCTCCGCCAGAAAGATATAGCCCCAATGCCTGACCGCATGCAGGGGTAGATCGACCCCTGCTCTGCGCGCCTTGCTGCGCAGCCGTGAAACCAGCACGTCCATGTGCCGGGATTGCATGCCCTGGGCATTGGCGCCCCGCCTGACGCAACAGCCTGGCGAGGAGAACAGGCGGGCCAGAAACCGACCTTCTATGGGCGTCAGGGGTAAGGTGACGCCGTAAGGCCCGAACAGCGTGCGCCGTGTATCACTCAGGCTCCAGCCTCTGGACAGCCCCTGGCCGCGCGATCGCCGTGCCGCATCGACCACCGCCAGCAACTCGGCTGCCAACCAGGGCCCGCCCGTCTCGGCCAGGCTGAAGCAAATATCGGCACCGGCCTTCAGCGCGGCGATACGCAGGCCTGGCGCGACATCGCCATACTGCACCGCCACACATACGCCCTGGCCACGCCCTTTCACCAGTCTGATAATGCGCGTAACACTGGCCGTACCGGCCGCACCGCTGCGCACCAGAAGCACGTCCGGCGTAAATTCGCCCAGCTTGTGCTCCCAGTCATCGTCCAGGCTCAGACGGTAGACCTGCCAGCCTCCACGGCGAAAGGCGGTTTCAAGGTGGTCCTGGTCGCTGGCGGACAGTACCGCGCCCTGGCAATTGATCAACGCCAGCAACGGGACCTTGGGCCCGCGGCCTTCCGCGCTGTTCAACTTCCAGAATGCTGGCTGCCCTTCATCCAGATCTCGAAAAGATTGCATCATGGTGGGTGGATTCCAGTGACATTATCTGAACCACATAAGTGGTTTAATTAATCACCAAAGTAATTTAATCCCACGATTCAATCAGCCTGTGAAGACTTTTTCAGACCGATTGAGACAGGCACGTGCATTGCGGGGTTACACCCAGCAGGATCTCGCTCGCGCATGTGGTTTGTCGCAAAGCGCCATCGGCAGCTACGAAACCAGTCAGCGGTTGAGCAGCCGGTCCGTGCGGCGCCTGGCCATGGCGTTGAACGTCAGCCTGGACTGGCTCGAGATGGGCCGCGGCCCGATGGACCCTGGCACCTCGCTGGCTGAACCCGCCCCCGAACCCGCCGACCATGTCGCGGCCTGGCCTTTCCGTACAGTAACCCCGGCACACATCGCTTCGCTGTCCAAACGGGACCAGCGACTGCTGGAAAACACTGTCCGAAGCTTCATCGAAGCCTGTCAGGCAGATCCCGGCAACCCGCCCCGCCCCGCAAAACCCAAAAAACCCCGCTGATCCGAGGACCCGCCGGCTCTCGCCTCTACACTGCGTCCGCCTCACGCGCGCTTCCCGCCCCACAGATCACGTATGTGCTTAATTTGAGCACCAAGGTAAGCGCAGCTCACGCTTCAATCCCGCCGTGAACACCTTTTCAGACAGATTGAGAGAAGCTCGCGTATTACGGGGTTACACGCAACAGGCGCTGGCCCGCGTTGCTGGCCTGTCGCAAAGCGCCATCGCCAGCTATGAAAGCGACCGCAGACACAGCAGCCGGGCGTCGCGCCGGCTGGCGCGCGCCCTCCAGGTCCAGCGCGACTGGCTCGAGACCGGCAAGGCCCACGCGACATCGAAACGCCACCCCAACTGCATGAGCCCGGGCCGCCCTTGCACGCGCTGCATCCGCGCGATCAATTCATTCTGGACCGCTTGGTCCACGCTTATATCAGCGCCTGTCTGGAGTGGCCGCTCGAAGAGGCCTCCATGAAAAAGCCCGCCGGCAAGGGCGGGCTTTGATGCGGCAGACCGCGCGGCCTTAGCGCTTGGCGTCCGGCACGGTTGCCGGTGCCGGTGCCGGTGCTGCAGCAGGCTGGGCATCGCCCCGGATCTTGGCCGCAATGGCAGCCGCCGCATTGGCGGTGGGCACGCCAAAGGCCAGCACGCCCTTGTTCAGCGGCTCGGCAATGCGCGGCGCGGCGATGAGTTCGCGGTCAATGACCAGCACGAGCATCTTGCCGACATTCTGGGTGCTGACATCGGTCAGCTTGCGGGTGCCGGCTTCGCTAAACCGCAGCCCGACGAAATTTTGGCCTTGGCGGTCCACCAGAGCCTGGGCTTCGGTCAGATCCGCGCGCGTGAGCACGGGAGCGCGCTGCAGGTACAGGGTACCGTCGGAGACCTTGACCGGCGTCAGTGAAGGATCGGCGTCCGTCGAGGCGATATAGAACTCGACCGCAGACGCGGTGGCTGGTGCCTGAGCCGAGGCCGCGGCATCGGGTTGGCCATTGGCATTGGCAGTCTTGTCCGCACCCTTGGGAGCTGCGCATCCGGCCAGCGCCAGGACAGCGATCAGCGCTGCCGGTGCAAGTTTACGCATAGTCAGTTGCATAGTGGATTCCTTCTGAGGTTGGCTTGCGTACCAGGGCAGGGGCTTCCCCTGGCTCGTGAACAAAGTTTACAGGGCCATATTACGCGGCTTCACGCCGGACTGCTTCCAGATGTAAAGAGCCAATACGGCCTATACTCCGGGTTCACGCAGGGGTACTCGTGCGCCGCAAGGCGCGCGTGTTGAGAGAGTCCCTTCGTACCAGTACGGATAATGCCGATGCTGGGAGCGTCTTTCCCCGGGTATTGCCCGCGGGGAGAAGATCCCGACTCGGCTCCATTTTCTTTGGAGCTTTCCATGAATGCCAACCCGAAGTTCCTGGCCGCCACGGCCGAGGTCGACGCCGCGGCCGTCGCCCCGCTTCCCAAATCCCGCAAAATCTACGAAATCGGCTCGCGGCCCGATATTCGCGTGCCTTTTCGCGAAATCGAGCAGCACGACACGCCTACGATGTTCGGTGGCGAGCACAACCCGCCCCTGACCGTCTACGACACCAGCGGCCCCTACACCGACCCGCAGGTCACGATCGACATCCGCCGCGGCCTGCAAGAACTGCGCCGCGGCTGGATCGACGAGCGTGGCGACGTGGAGGTCCTCGACGGCCCGAGCAGTGAATATGGCCGCGGCCGCCTGGAAGACCCCAAACTGACGGCGATGCGTTTCGATTTGCGCCGCCCGCCGCGCCGCGCCAAAACCGGCGCCAACGTCACGCAGATGCATTACGCCCGCCGCGGCATCGTCACGCCAGAGATGGAGTACGTTGCCATCCGCGAGAGTCTGCGCCGCGAACACTATCTGGAGTCGCTGCGCGCCAGCGGCCCCGAGGGTGAGAAAATGGCCCGCCGCCTGATGCGCCAACACCCGGGGCAGTCATTTGGCGCCGCGATCCCGAAGGCCATCACCGCGGAATTCGTACGCGACGAAATCGCGCGCGGCCGCGCCATCATCCCGGCCAATATCAACCATCCGGAAGTCGAACCGATGATCATCGGACGCAACTTCCTGGTCAAGATCAATGCCAATATCGGTAACTCGGCGGTCAGTTCGGGCATCGGCGAAGAGGTCGAAAAAATGACCTGGGCCATCCGCTGGGGCGGCGATACCGTCATGGACCTGTCCACCGGCAAGCACATCCACGAGACACGCGAATGGATCATTCGCAATTCGCCCGTGCCCATCGGTGCCGTGCCCATCTACCAGGCGCTGGAAAAAGTCGACGGCAAGGCCGAAGACCTGACCTGGGAGATTTTCCGCGACACGCTGATCGAGCAGGCCGAACAAGGGGTGGACTACTTCACTATCCACGCCGGCGTCCGCCTGCCCTTCATCCCCATGACGGCCGACCGCATGACGGGCATCGTCTCGCGGGGCGGCTCCATCATTGCCAAGTGGTGTCTGGCGCACAACAAGGAGAGCTTCCTCTATGAGCGTTTCGAGGAAATCTGCGAAATCATGAAGGCCTATGACGTGAGCTTCTCGCTTGGCGACGGCTTGCGCCCCGGCTCGGGGTATGACGCCAATGACGAGGCGCAGTTCGCCGAACTCAAGACGCTGGGCGAGCTGACTCAGGTCGCCTGGAAGCACGACGTGCAGGTCATGATCGAAGGCCCGGGCCACGTGCCCATGCAGATGATCAAAGAAAACATGGAGCTGCAGCTCGAACACTGTCACGAGGCGCCGTTCTACACGCTCGGCCCGCTGACCACCGACATCGCTCCGGGCTACGACCACATCACCTCGGGCATCGGCGCGGCGATCATCGGCTGGTATGGCACGGCCATGCTCTGCTACGTCACCCCCAAGGAGCACCTGGGCCTGCCCAATAAAAAGGACGTCAAGGACGGCATCATCACCTACAAGATTGCCGCCCACGCCGCCGACCTGGCCAAGGGCCATCCGGGTGCGGCCGTGCGCGACAACGCGCTGTCGAAGGCACGCTTTGAATTCCGCTGGGACGATCAGTTCAATCTCGGGCTGGATCCGGACACCGCGCGGGAGTTCCACGACGAGACGCTGCCCAAAGACTCGATGAAGGTGGCGCACTTCTGCTCGATGTGCGGCCCGCATTTCTGCAGCATGAAGATCACTCAGGACGTGCGCGAATACGCCGCGAGCCAAGGTCTGTCGGAGCAACAGGCCTTGAGTCAAGGCATGCAGGAAAAAGCCATCGAGTTCGTGAAAAAAGGTGCAGAGGTCTATCACCGCAACTAAGCGGTGCGATGACTTCATGCAAGCCGCTCACGTCAGTGAGCGGTTTTTTTTGGTTCATCGCGGAATAGCGTGGAGCCGTGCTTGATTGCCGTTACGCTTGATCCTTGATTTTTCAAGGATCAAGGCCGGGATCATGCTGGACCGCAAGACGATCGAGAGGTTGGGTGGGTGGGAAGGTTATCGGGTGGAGCGGGTCGTGTGGCCTGAAGGTGAGAGCCGGACGGTCACGATTTACCTGAAGCCTTCAGCGCGAACGATGCACTGCGAGCACTGCGGCAACCGATGTCGGCAGGTGCATGAGACGACCACGCGCCGGGTGCGGGATCTGCCGCTAATGGCGCTGCGAGTGACGCTGGTAGTGCCGCGTCGGCGGGTCTGGTGCGAGCAGTGCGGTGGACCGCATCTGGAGAGGCTGAGCTGGCTGGGCCGTTACCAGCGAGTGACCGACCGGCTGGCCGAGGCGGTCAGCCAGTTGCTTGAGTCCAGCAACATTCTGGCCGTGGCGCGCTTCTTCCAACTGGGTTGGCACACGGTCAAGGCGCTGGACAAGGCCCTGCTGCGACGGGCGATCCAAGAGCCGGACTGGAGCCAGATCCACTACCTAGCGATGGACGAGTTCGCTCTACACAAGGGCCATCGTTATGCCACGGTCGTTGTCGATCCGATCCGCCGTCAGGTGCTATGGATCGGTGATGGCCGCTCGCGCGAGACGGCCAGAGCCTTCTTCGAACAACTGCCAACAGGAGTTGCCCAGCAGATCCGGGCCGTAGCGATCGACATGACGACGGCCTATGAGCTGGAGATCCAGGCCAACTGCCCCAACGCCGAGATCGTCTACGACCTGTTCCACGTCGTGGCCAAGTACGGCCGTGAAGTGATAGACCGGGTGCGTGTAGACCAAGCGAACCAGTTGCGGCACGACAAGCCGGCCCGCCGGGTGATCAAGTCCAGTCGCTGGCTACTGCTGCGCAATCGCAAAAACCTCGATCCGTGCCAATCGGTAAAGTTGGACGAGTTGCTCCAGGCCAACCAGCCCTTGCTCACCGCTTATCTGATGCGCGATGAGCTCAAACAGCTGTGGTTCTACCAACACCCCGGCTACGCCCGCCAGGCATGGGATCACTGGCTGCAACAGGCTCAGGGCAGCGGCATCGCCGCCTTGGCTCACTTCGCGCTCAAGCTAAAAGCCTATCTGCACGGGATTCTGTCTCGCTGTCGCCACCGGCTCAACACCAGCATCGTCGAGGGCATCAACAACACCATCAAAGTCATCAAGCGCCGCGCCTACGGCTACCGCGATCAGGAGTACTTCTTCCTCAAGATCCGGTCTGCATTCCCCGGTATTCCTCGATGAACCTTTTTTTCGGCCTGCCAACCCGTGCAGTGCACCAGCCAGCATCAGCAAGCCCACCATGATGCACACCCAGAAAATCCAGGCGGCCGTGCTGATCGCCCCCGAAAGCCCTCCTGTCAGGGGCAGCACCGCATTGGCTGCCTGCGCAAAATCCAGCAACGTCTGCCGCATGCTCTCGACCCAGGGCTGCGGCATCATGGGATAGAACCAACCCGGCTCCGGCGGCTCGGTGTCGGCCGGCAGGCTGGCCACGGCAATGGCGTAGAGCATCGCGTCCGTCACGCGCAGCAGCAGCCAAATCAACAGCGTCCACATCCCGGCCAGCGCCGCGAAGGACAGCCAGATTATCTTTTTCATGTCAGCTCCTGCAAACGAGCCAGCATAGCGCGATGCACAGCCGGCAACATGGTCCTCCAACGGCAGCCATACTACGAAAAAACCGACGTTTTGGCCTCGGCAAGGATACGCTGCACCAGGGGATGCTGCTGCCCGCGCCGGTTACGAATGGCGTGAATGTCCTCGCGAACCTCTTCGCAGCGGCCCAACGGCCGCAAGCCGTTGAGCAGCCGCGCATCCTCGCCACCCATGCGGCTAAGAGGGAAGACTCCGAGGCCACGCGCAGCGAAAACGGCCATCAGCGCACTGTCTTCGAACTCTCCGACGATCTGGGGCACGATACCCTGTGCCTCGAACCAACGGTCCAAGGTCTGGCGCAAGACCGAGTGTCCTGTGGGCAGAAGAACAGGCAGACGCGCCAAGACGGCGGGGAAAGCCGCCACATCAGCCCTACGCACCCACCGTGCCGGCCCATACCAGTCCACGGGCGAAGAAATCAACCGTTCGCTAATCAGTCGCAAATTGGGGTTGGCCGGCGCACCCTGCCCGGTCAGGACCAGGTCCAGATGGTGACGGGCAAGTTCGCCCAGCAATTCGTTGACCTCGCCATCGTGACAGGTCAGGCGCAGATCCGGTGTATCCAGAACCGGGCCCAACAAGGCATGTACCGCCAGCTTGGAAATCCCATCGGACAAGCCTATCGCCAGGCGCATCATCGGCCGGGTGGCCGCAGCGCGCACGTCGTCAGAGAGCTGCTGCCCGATCTGAAAGATTTCTTCGGCGCGCGCAAAAGCGGCCTCACCGGCCTCGGTCAGGGTCACGCCTCGCCCGGCAGGTTTGAGCAATTGATGCCCCAGGCTGCGCTCGAGTTCGCGCACCTGGGCGCTGATGGTCTGGATGGCCATATCCAACCGCTCCGCCGCGCGAGCGAAGCCGCCCTCTTTGGCCACGGCCCAGAAATAGTACAGATGGCGATAGTTGAGCATGGTATTTACTTCGGTTTTTCCGAACCATAGCTCAAATTCAAGCTGATTTATAGAGAGGGCGTGCGCCTGGAAGATGACAACCTTCTTAGACGAGGTAACGCATGGACGCCTTGATGACTTTCTTTTTGAACGATTTTCTGGGCACGCCGGTATGGAGCTGGCTGCTCTTTCTGGGCGTGGTCGTGGCCCTGCTTGCCTTTGACCTGGGTGTGCTGCACAAAGAGGAACGCGAAATCGGGGTACGTGAGAGCCTGCTGCTGTCGGCCGGCTACATCGCGGCGGCGCTCCTCTTCGGCAGCTGGATATGGTGGCAGATGGGCGCCGATAGTGGCATGGCCTACTACACCGGCTTTCTCATCGAGAAGTCGCTGTCCATGGACAACGTCTTTGTCATTGCGCTGATCTTCACTTACTTCGCCATCCCCCGTATCTATCAACACCGCGTGTTGTTCTGGGGCATTCTGGGCGTGATC